>NZ_CP170453.1:0-2886478 GCF_042492175.1 Qipengyuania algicola | reverse complement strand
CAGCGCCTGATGCGGTTTTTGCTGTCCTACAGGGGCAGGGCTGTGGCATCCGGCACGCGTCGGGCTGATGCATATTCGGCCCAGTATGCGAAAAAAGGAACGCTGAGGTGTCAATTAAATCCAACAGGCATATTTGATTGTATAACAGTAGCTTGAGGGAATTTCGTCGCTTGACAGGGTGTCAAAAGTGTCAAGCAAAATAGGGTTTCTTTGACTTTATGGGTGCAGTGCACCATATGCACCTCATCGAGACGCCCGCCAGCGTGAAGCGGCGGCCTGCAAAAAAGCGGCCAGCCCCGGCAGCCTCTCGGTCCTTTTTCCCAGACTTCCCTTTTCACGCGGGTGGTTATCCTCCCGCGACACGCCCGGAATCCATCCCGGATTCCCAAGGGCGCGCCGCATATTTATTGCGAGTTCAAACCAAACATTATGACAAAAACATTCGACCAGCTCGGTCTGTCGCAGCCTGTCCGTCAGGCGCTGGACCTCAAGGGCTATTCCACGCCGACCCCGATCCAGGAACAGTCCATCCCGCATCTGCTGGAAGGCCGCGACCTGCTGGGTATTGCCCAGACCGGCACCGGCAAGACGGCGGCGTTCATGCTGCCAAGCATCGACAATCTGCGCGATGCGGACAACCAGACGCCGTTCAAATCCTGCCGCATGCTGGTGCTGGCGCCGACCCGCGAACTGGCCGGTCAGATTGCCGAAAGCAGCCGCGAATATGGCGCGATGGCGGGCCTGAAGGTTCAGTCCATCGTCGGCGGCACATCCGTCGGCAAGGACCGGAACAAGCTGCACCGCGGTACTGATATTCTGGTGGCGACACCGGGCCGTCTGCTCGATCTGATTGACCAGAAGGCGTTCAATCTCGGTAGCGTGGAAATTCTGGTGCTGGACGAGGCCGACCAGATGCTCGACCTCGGCTTTATCCATGCCCTGAAGCGTATCGTGCCGATGCTGCCGAGCGACCGCCAGACCCTGCTGTTCAGCGCCACTATGCCGAGCAGCATCCGGGATCTGTCCAAGAACTATCTGACCGATCCGGTGCATGTCTCGGTAACGCCTGCGGCCTCGACCGCAGAGCGGGTCGACCAATATCTCATCATGGTCCAGCAGGACGAGAAGCAGGCGCTGCTCGAAATGGTCCTGTCGGGTCGGTACAACACGCCGGGCGAGCTGGAGCGGGTGCTGGTGTTTGCCCGCACCAAGCATGGCTGTGACCGGGTGGTGAAGAAGCTGGCGCAGGCCGGCATCACCGCGAACGCTATTCACGGCAATAAGAGCCAGCCGCAGCGCCAACGGGCGCTCGACGACTTCAAGAGCGCCCGGGTGAAGGTGCTGGTGGCAACCGATGTGGCCGCTCGCGGGATCGACATCCCCGGCGTCAGTCACGTGATCAATTACGAATTGCCCAATGTGCCGGAGCAATATGTCCACCGCATCGGGCGCACGGCGCGTGCCGGGAAGGACGGCATCGCGATTGCCTTCTGCGCCGAGGACGAACGCCAGTATCTCAAAGACATCAACAAGACGACCGACGCCGAGTTCGAGCGTCTGCCGCTGCCGGAAAACTTCCGCGCGGTGGTGGAAGGTGTCGGCCCGACCAAGCCTGCGCCCAAGCAACAGCGTGGCCGGGTTCAGCCCAAACCCAAGTCGGGCGGTCCCAAGCGCAAGCATACCTCGCGCGCCGGACGGCCCAATCGCGGCCCCGGCGGCGGTGAAGGTGGCCAGAGTGGTGGCGGCAAGCCGGCTGGTGCCAAACAGGGGGGTGGCCGCAACCGGCGTCGCCGTGGCGGCGGTGGTGGTCGTTCCGGTGGTGGCGGCGTGGGCGGCGGCAACCGCGCCCAAGGATAACGCCCCGGCAAAGGGATACTCCGCGAACTTCGGTGGTTGGCAAGGGACGCAGTGCCCGCCATATCGCCGGGTAACAGGAGAATTTCATGGCCGATTACGATTACGACCTCTTCACGATTGGCGCGGGCTCCGGCGGAGTTCGCGCCTCTCGCATCGCAGCGGCGCATGGCGCGAAAGTGGCCGTGGCGGAGGAACACCGGGTCGGCGGCACCTGCGTCATCCGCGGCTGCGTGCCGAAGAAGATGCTCGTCTACGGCGCGCAATTTGCCGAGGATCTGGAAGATTGCCGCAAATTCGGCTGGGAAATCGACAACCCCCAATTCGACTGGATCACTTTGCGCGACAATGTCCTCGCCGATGTGACCCGGATCGAGGGCGCCTACACCGACACGCTGGAAAGCCACAATGTCGAGATATTCAAGGAACGCGCCGAGATTACCGGCGACCATGAGATCACTCTGGCAAGTGGCAAGGTCGTTACGGCAGAGCGCATCCTGATCGCCACCGGAGCGCAGCCGCGCCTGCCCGATTGCGAGGGTGTGGAGCATGGGATCACCTCCAACGAGGCGTTCCATCTGGACGAGCTGCCGAAGAAGGTCATCATTGCAGGCGGCGGCTATATCGCCAACGAGTTCGCCGGCATCTTCAACGAATTCGGCAGCCGGGTGAAACTGGTCAATCGCGGCGACCAATTGCTGCGCGGTTATGACGAGGCCCTGCGCGACCGTTTGCTGCAGATCTCCATGACCAAGGGGATCGAGTTCAAGTTCAACACGGTGTTCGAATATATCAAGCCGTGCGACGAGGGCGGCTATTTCGTGAAGCTGAGCGACTGCGACGAAGAGCGGGTCGATCTGGTGATGTTCGCCGTGGGCCGCACGCCCAATACCGGCGGGCTGGGGCTCGACACAGTCGGCGTGGAGCTGGGCGACAATGGCGAGATCAAGGTCGACGAATTCAGTAAGACCAATGTCGATTACATCTACGCCGTGGGCGATGTGACCGACCGGGTTCAACTGACCCCCGTTGCCATCCGCGAAGGCCAGGCCTTTGCTGACAGCGTGTTTGGCGATGGCAAACCGTATTCAGTGGACCACAGTTGCATCCCCAGCGCGGTGTTCAGCCATCCGCCCATCGCCTCTGTCGGGATGACCGAGGGCGAGGCGAAGAACAAACTGGGCGGCGTGCGCGTCTACCAGTCCGATTTCCGTCCGATGAAGAATGTGCTGGCAGGCCGGAGCGAGCGCAGCCTGTTCAAGATGATCTGCGATGCGAGCGATGACCGGATTGTCGGCATCCACATGATCGCGCCCGAAGCGCCGGAAATGATGCAGGCCGCGGCCATCGCGGTGAAGGCGGGGCTGACCAAGGCAGACTTCGATGCCACCACCGCAATCCACCCGACGATGGCGGAAGAACTGGTGCTGATGCGCTGACTATTCAGGGACTTGCAAGCTATGCGGGGCGATGATGTGCCAATGTTACGCACCATGACCATCGCGCTCCTTTGTTCGGCCTGCTCGCCCTCCGATCCGGTGCCGGGCGCTCCTGCAACGGGCGATCCCGAGCCCCGAACCTTTGCCACCCAAACGGACGCGCCAAGCCCCGATTACGGCCCGCTGATCGCGACATCGCCTGTCTTGCCCAAAGGGGAAATGCGGCGCGAAGCCACCGCTCCGCCGCCGCCCGATGCCAAGGCGCTCGGTGCCCTCTGGCTGCAGCGGCTTGAGGCGAAGCAGGCTCTGGGCGGATACGGCCTCGGAGGCAAAAGCGAAGATGCGCCAATCGCCATGTTCGACGTGCTGATGACCGCGCGCGATTTCGATGCGTGGGTGGCGAAGAACGGATGGGCGGTTCCGCCCCATTTGCGGTTCGGTTTCCAGCCCGAAATGGCCGCGCCCCGCATCACTCCGGCAGCGGAGGCGAAGGTGCGCACCTGGCCCGCATCGCGCCACCGCACCGGCATGCAATTGGAGGCCCTGCTGGGCGGGCACGTTTATGTGCGTGATGGATGCTTTCTCGTCACCTCTGCCGGAGGTGGGGGCGAGAGCCTCGCATTCTTCCATGCCGAGACCGGTCTGGATGTGGACGCGGAAGGCTATCTTGTCTTCATCAACCGCGTGACCGGCGAAACCATGGGCCGACTGGGCGAAGAGATGAGCTGGGGCGGTCCGCCGACCGCAGTGATCGATCCCGATCAGGAAGCGGAACTGCGACGCGCCTGCGGGGATGCGCCGATCAAGGTGGTCGGCTCGCCCATGTCCAGTGCCCGCTTCAACACGCAATACCCGCCATCACCGCTGCCCCCGCCACCACCTCCGCCGCCTCCTCCATCTTAGGCGCCATCGAATTAGGGAGGGTGCCGCGATATTGACCCTGCACCGCCGCTGCGGCATCGCCGCTTGAAACCAAACAACAGACCGATTTCAAGCAGGGGTGCCCAGCAAAGCTATGTCAGCCAATATCGCCGAAATGGAACGTCGCCGCGAAGCTGCTCATCTGGGGGGCGGCCAGAAGCGTATCGATGCCCAGCATGCCAAGGGCAAGCTGACCGCACGCGAGCGGATCGACGTGTTGCTGGACGAAGGCAGCTTCGAGGAGCTGGACACTTATGTCGAGCATGACTGCACCGATTTCGGGATGGAGGATCAGAAGATCCCCGGCGACGGCGTGGTCACCGGCAGCGGCACGATCAACGGGCGGCTGGTCTATGTGTTCTCTCAGGATTTCACCGTTTTTGGTGGCAGCCTGTCGAAACGCCATGCGGAGAAAATCTGCAAGGTGATGGACACCGCGCTGAAGGTCGGCGCGCCGGTTATCGGCATGAACGACAGCGGCGGCGCGCGTATTCAGGAAGGCGTGGCGTCGCTTGGCGGCTATGCCGAGGTGTTCCAGAAGAATGTGCTGGCATCGGGCGTGGTCCCGCAGATCAGCCTGATCATGGGGCCATGCGCGGGCGGGGCGGTTTACAGCCCCGCAATGACCGACTTCATCTTCATGGTGAAGGACTCCAGCTACATGTTTGTCACCGGGCCCGACGTGGTGAAAACCGTCACCAATGAAGAGGTCACGCAGGAAGAGCTGGGCGGGGCGGTGACCCACACCACAAAGACCAGCGTGGCCGACATCGCGTTCGAGAACGACATCGAGACGCTGATGGCGACGCGCAATTTCTTCGATTACCTGCCGCTTAGCAATCGCGAGCCGGTGCCCGAGCGCCCGACCAGCGATCCATGGGACCGCGAGGAACAGAGCCTCGACACGCTGATCCCCGATAATGCCAACCAACCTTACGATATGCACGAGGTGATCCGTAAGGTGCTGGACGAGGGCGATTTCTTTGAAATCCAGCCCGCCCATGCCGGGAACATCCTGTGCGGGTTTGGCCGGGTGGAAGGCCGCACCGTGGGCGTGGTCGCGAACCAGCCGATGGTGCTGGCCGGTGTGCTCGATATCAATTCCTCGAAGAAGGCCGCGCGGTTTGTGCGATTCTGCGATGCGTTCGATATTCCGATTGTGACTTTCGTGGATGTGCCCGGCTTCCTGCCCGGCACCGCGCAGGAACTGGGCGGCATCATCAAACACGGCGCGAAACTGCTGTTCGCCTATGCCGAGGCGACCGTGCCCAAGATCACCGTGATCACGCGCAAGGCGTATGGCGGCGCGTATGACGTCATGGCGTCCAAGCACTTGCGCGGGGATTTGAACTACGCCTGGCCCACCGCCGAAATCGCGGTGATGGGCGCAAAGGGCGCGGTGGAGATCATCTTCCGCCAGGATCGCGGCGATGCGGAAAAGATCGCCGAGAAAACCAAGGAATACGAAGACCGCTTCGCCAACCCCTTCGTGGCGGCGAGCCGTGGGTATATCGACGAGGTGATCTACCCGCACTCGACCCGGCGGCGGATCGCGCTGGGACTGCGGAAGCTACGCGGGAAGCAGCTCGAGAACCCGTGGAAAAAGCATGATAACATTCCGTTGTGAGATCATTTCGCCGATGATTGAGGATTTGCTGAGTGACAAGACGGAATGGTGGGATGCCGAGTTGCGCACGATAGCTGGGGCCACGCGAGAAGAGTTCGAAGGCTTATTGAGCCGTTCGAAAACTAAAGGCTTTGTTCCAGATGAGTATGATCAGTACTTACTACGGGCAGCTGCCAACAATTTGACCGGCTATCCGGGGATATCGACGACGCAGGTCGAACGAAAAATCGGCGAGGACTGGCGGAACGAAGTGTCAGTCTTTCTCCAAAGGAGCAATTGAATGGAACTCGGCCGCCTCAATCACATCGGCGTTGCAACCCCGTCCATTGCGGAATCGATCCGCTATTACCGCGATGTCATGGGCGCTACGCATATTACCGAACCCTTCGACCTTCCTTCGCAGGGGGTGAAGGTCTGCTTCGTCGATACGCCGGGTGCGGGCGGCACCGAGGGAACCCAGATCGAGCTAATCGAGCCGCTGGGGCCGGACTCGCCGGTCGCGAAGTGGATGGAGAAGAAACCTTACGGCGGGCAGCACCATGTCTGCTACGAGGTCGAGGATATTGAGGAAGCGCGCAGCTGGTTCGAAGGGCTGGGCAAGACGATCCTCGGCCCCACGCGCATCGGCGCGCATGGCACGCCGATCTTCTTCCTTCACCCCAAGGACATGATGGGCCAGCTGACCGAGATTATGGAAACGCCGAAGGGTGGGGGGCACTGACTGGATCAGGGTGCTACCATTCAACCCGTTCGTGCTGAGCCTGTCGAAGCACCGTCCTTCTTTTTGGACAGCGGGACCGCTAGAAGTAAGTGCAGCCCTTCGACAAGCTCAGGGCGAACGGAAGTTTTATGTCTGACAATAGCAAACCCACACCCCCCGCGACTTTCGCCGACTGGAAACCCCTTGCCGACAAGGAAGTGAAGGGCCGCGACCTCACATGGAATACGCCCGAGGGAATCGCGATCAAACCGCTCTATACCAGCGAGGACACAGCCGATCTGGACCCCGGCGTCCCCGGTATCGCGCCGTTCACGCGCGGGCCCTATGCCAGCATGTACACCGGCCGCCCGTGGACCATCCGGCAATATGCGGGCTTCTCCACCGCCGAGGAGTCCAACGCCTTCTACCGCCGCAATCTGGCCGCCGGGCAGAAGGGGCTGAGCGTCGCTTTCGACCTCGCCACCCATCGTGGCTATGACAGTGACCACCCGCGCGTGGTCGGCGATGTGGGCAAGGCGGGTGTCGCCATCGACACCGTGGCGGACATGGAAATCCTGTTCGACCAGATCCCGCTCGACACGATGAGCGTCTCCATGACCATGAATGGCGCGGTGATCCCGATCCTCGCCTTCTACATCGTCGCGGGTGAGCGGCAGGGGATCGATACGGCGAAGCTGTCGGGCACCATTCAGAACGACATTCTGAAGGAGTTCATGGTCCGCAACACCTATATCTATCCGCCCGAACCCAGCATGCGGATTGTCAGCGATATCATCGCATATACCTCGGCCAACATGCCGAAATTCAACAGCATTTCGATCAGCGGCTATCATATGCACGAGGCCGGAGCGACGGCGGTGCAGGAACTCGCCTTCACGATTGCGGATGGCAAGGAATATGCCAAGCGCGCGATGGAGGCGGGGCTGGATATCGACGCCTTCGCGCCGCGCCTGTCGTTCTTCTGGGGCATCGGCATGAACTTCTTCATGGAAGTCGCCAAGATGCGCGCCGCCCGCCAGCTGTGGCACGATGTCATGGACGATCTGGGCGCACAAAACCCCAAGTCCAAAATGCTGCGCACCCATTGCCAGACCAGCGGTGTCAGCCTGCAGGAGCAGGACCCCTACAACAACGTCATCCGCACCACGATCGAGGCGATGGCGGCGGTGCTGGGCGGCACCCAGTCGCTCCACACCAATGCGCTGGACGAAGCCATCGCGCTGCCGACCGATTTCAGCGCGCGCATCGCTCGCAACACGCAGCTGGTCCTGCAAGAGGAAAGCGGCATCACCAATGTCGCCGACCCGCTGGGCGGTTCCTACTATGTCGAGAGCCTGACCGCTGCGCTGGTGGACGAGGCACGGCTGGTGCTGGCCGATGTCGAGAAGGAAGGCGGGATGACCGCCTATGTCGCGACCGGCAAGCCCAAGGCCGCCATCGAACGCGCCGCAGCCGAGAAGCAGGCGAGCGTGGACAAGGGCGAGACGGTGATCGTCGGCGTGAACAAATATCGCCGCGAGAGCGAAGACGCGATGGACACGCTGGACATCGACAATCACGCGGTCCGCAAGAGCCAGATTGTGCGGCTGGAGAAGGTGCGCGCGGGCCGGGACGAGGCCGCATGTCAGGCGGCGCTTAAAGCGCTGACCAAGGGCACTACCGAAGGCGGTAACTTGCTCGCGCTCGCCGTGGAAGCCGCGCGGCATGACGCGACGCTGGGCGAGATTTCCTCCGCCATGGAGGAAGTGTTTGGCCGACACGATGCAACGCCCAAACCGGTCAGCGGCGTGTATGCCACGGCCTATGAATTCGACCGCCGCTGGCAGCAGGTGCTCGACGGGGTGAGCGCCGTGGAGCGCCGCCTTGGCCGCAAGCCGAAGATCATGGTCGCGAAAATGGGCCAGGACGGCCACGACCGCGGCGCGAATGTCATCGCCAGCGCCTTCGCCGATATGGGTTTTGAAGTGGTCAGCGGACCTCTATTCCAGACCCCCGAAGAAGCGCGCGATATGGCGCTGGAAAACGATGTGGACGCGGTCGGCGCAAGCAGCCTCGCGGCAGGCCACAAGACGCTGATCCCCGAACTCATCACCCTGCTGAAAGACGCGGGCCGCCCCGATATCAAGGTCGTCGCCGGCGGCGTGATCCCGCCGCAGGATTACGACTTCCTGCGCGAAGCCGGGGTGCAGGGCATCTATGGCCCGGGTAGCAATGTGGTCGAATGCGGCGCAGATATGCTGCGCCTACTTGGCCATAACATGCCGCCGCTGGATAGCGTGCTGGAGGAGGCAGCGGAGTGAGACAGACCATTGCTTTAGGTTTGGCGGTATTTGTCGCTGCGGACATTTTGGTCACGCTTACCTATGGATTGCTTTGGCCTAATTTGTACGATTGGAACATCGTCGATTGGGACAGCGAAACGCGGTTTTGGATCGAACTCCTTTTCCACGGACTGATTGCCGCGGTGATAGGCGCATTTTTCTGCACTTGGTTCGCTCGCCGGATCAAGAAAACCTTCATTCAATAAGGCTCGTAAATGACCCAAATCCGCACCGACTGGACCCGCGAGGAAATCGCGGACCTTTTCAAACTTCCTTTCACCGAGTTGCTGTTTCAGGCCGCCTCGGTCCACCGCGAGAACCATCCGCCGGAGCAGGTTCAGCTGTGCACGCTGCTCTCCATCAAGACGGGCGGGTGCCCTGAGGATTGCGGCTATTGCAGCCAGTCGGTCCATGCAGACAGCGGCGTCGAGGCGACCAAGCTGATGGATGTGCGCGCTGTGCTGCAATCGGCGGCTCAGGCCAAGGATGCGGGCAGCCAGCGGTTTTGCATGGGCGCGGCGTGGCGCAATCCGAAGGACCGCGACATGCCCGCGATTGTCGAGATCGTGAAGGGCGTTGCCTCCATGGGGCTGGAGACCTGCATGACGCTGGGCATGCTGACGCCGAAACAGGCCGATATGCTCGCCGAAGCGGGCCTCGATTATTACAATCACAATATCGACAGCAGCCCAGAATATTACGAACGGGTGATCAGCACGCGCAAATTCGACGAGCGGATCGAGACGCTGGATCATGTTCGCAGCGCGGGCATCAATGTCTGCTCCGGCGGGATCGTCGGCATGGGCGAAACGCGCGAGGACCGGGTGGGCTTCGTCCACACGCTCGCCACGCTGCCGCAGCATCCCGAAAGTGTGCCGGTAAACGCGCTGGTGCCGGTGAAGGGCACAGTGCTGGGCGATATGCTGGCCGACACGCCGCTGGCGAAGATCGACGATATCGAATTCGTCCGCACGGTCGCGGTAGCGCGGATCACCATGCCGATGAGCATGGTGCGGCTGAGTGCCGGGCGCGAGAGCATGAGCGAGGCGACACAGGCGCTGTGCTTCCTCGCCGGCGCGAACTCGATCTTCACCGGCGACAAGCTGCTGACCGCGCCCAATGCGGGCGATGACAGCGACGGGGCGCTGTTTGCGAAGCTGGGGCTGACGCCGTTGCAGCAGGAAGAGCCGATGCGCCGCGAAGCACTCAGCCAAGACCGTGCGCCCGAGCCTGCGCAATGATTGGCAGCTTGGCGGCATTTGTCCTCTCGGCATCGCTTTCGGCGGCATGGACCGAGCCTTTGCCTCTGGTGGTGGGTGAGACGTTCGAGGTCGAGGCGCTGGATGCGGTGCGGTCTGTCAACGTGATCCTGCCGCCAGACTATGCAGACAAGCCGGACGAGACCTGGCCGATAATCGTTCAGATCGACGGTGGGGCAGAGCAGGACCTCTATCTCGCCAATGGTCTGGAAAAATGGAACCGGCTTTGGGGGCGCAGCCAGCCGGCAATTCTCGTCGGTATTGAAACGGTGGACCGCCAGCGAGAATTGCTGCCGCTTACCGACAATCCCGATGAGCGTGCACAATACCCGGCTGCCGGGGAAAGCGACGCCTTCCGGAGCTGGCTGTCCGAGGTGGTGCTGCCGCAGATTATGGCGCGTTATCGCCACAATGGGACGGCGATACTTGTGGGTGAGAGTGCTGCTGGGCACTTCGTGGTCGAAACCTGGTTGAAACAGCCGCAGCTTTTCAGCGGATACGCGGCGATATCGCCCAGCCTGCAATGGAATTCGCAAGCGCTTGTGAAGGGTATCGCGCAGACCATCGATGCGCGCCCGCCCATCTATTTGTCGCTGGCCGATGAAGGGGGCGAAACGGAGCAGGGCATGCTTGGCTTGCTGGCGCGCCTCGATCCCGCGCAGCCGCATTGTTTTGCCGACCGCCGTGAGGAACTTCGGCACGCCACCAGCCTGCATGGGTTGCTGCCCGAAGCCCTCCAATATTTGTTGCCGACAGAGGCCGACTGGCTCGAGGAATTCGGGCTCGGCCTGCGATGCGATGGCGGCGGCTAAAGGGGACGCGGTGAACCTCGGTTTCTCCGTCCCCGAACTCCTCCCGAATGCGCGATCCGGTGGGCGGCTGAAGATTGGGCTCAGGGCACTGGACGAGGGCGAGTGGCTCCAGCCCGGTCCCGATCTGGACGCCCGCGCCGCTGCCTTCGAGGCATATCCCGGCAGTGTGATGCTCACTTCGGAGGCCGAGGCACCCGGCGCAGAACTCGCCGACATGCTCGGCGTGACCGGCGCGCTCCCCGATGCCGCGCGCGCCTGTCACGAGGACATGTGCCTGCTGACCCGCAAACCCGGTGAAGACATTTACCGCCTGATCGGGGCCGCAGTGGCCTACCCGACGGACTGGACCGTGGCCGACAAGATGGGCCTCCCGCTCGCCGCGCTGCATGGTCCGATCCACGGCTATGCCGAGCAGCTCGCCACGGGCGTCGATCGCTTTATGGCCAAGCTCAAATCAGTGCCGATCTATGGCCGGGGCAACTGGTTTATCGTCGATGATGGCGAACTCAGGCATTTGCCGGAAGATCGCGAGCGTTTCGCGCAAGTCACGCCGGAGAATGCCGGCGAAACGCTCTTCGCGCGGTGCGAGCGCCAGACGCTTCGCCGCCTGCCCGACACCGGCGCGATCCTGTTCACTATCGGCGTCTATGTGCAGCCGCTGGGCGCTTTGCCTAGTTCTTCCGTCAGGTGGCTGTCACAGGCCGCGCAGGCTATCCCGCCGGGAGAACGCGAGCGGCGCGGCATCGGGGCTTACCTTCCGGCGCTGATCGGCTATGCGAACATGCGCGAAACGGAGGAAGTGCAATGATCCTGACAGCCCTGATGCTGCTGCAAAGCGCGGCTGCGATCGATTGCGAGGATTCGATGACGCAGTCCGACATGAACTGGTGCGCCGCGCAGGACTACAAGCGCGCGGACGAGGCCTTGAATCGGCAATGGTCGGCCACCGCAGCGGAGATGAAACGCCGCGATGCGCGTGGGCCGGATGACGGACGGCCCGGCTATTTCCAGACCTTACTGGATGCCCAGCGCGCGTGGCTGACCTACCGCGATGCGCATTGCCGGTCCGAAGGATTTTATGCACGCGGCGGCTCGCTGGAGCCGTTGCTGGTTGCCACCTGCAAAACCGATTTGACCGAAGCGCGCACGGAGCAGCTTGCGTCGCTGGCCGAGGATATTTGATGACCGACAACCACAGACTAGAGACCAAAGCCGTCCACGCAGGCTGCGAGCCCGACCCGGCCACCAATGCCCGCGTGACGCCGGTCTATCAGACGTCGTCCTACGTGTTCGACGATGTCGACCATGCCTCGCGCCTGTTCAATCTTCAGGAATTCGGCAACATCTACACCCGCATCATGAACCCCACCAATGCCGCGCTGGAGGGGAAAATTGCCGCGATGCATGGCGGGGTCGGCGCGCTGGCAGTCGCGTCGGGCCATGCCGCGCAGATGATCGTGTTTCATACGCTGATGGAGCCGGGCTGCGAGATTGTTGCCGCGAAGAAGCTCTATGGCGGATCGCTCAACCAGCTTGGCCACAGCTTCAAGAAGATGGGCTGGCACACGAATTTCGTCGATGCGGATGATCCAGCGAATGTAGAGGCGGCGATTACCGACAAGACGCGCGCAGTGTTTATCGAGAGCCTCGCCAATCCGGGCGGCGTGGTTCAGGATATCGCGGCGATTGCGAAAGTCGCGCATGATGCGGGGATACCGCTGATCGTGGACAACACCATGGCCAGCCCGGCGCTGTGCCGCCCGATTGAACACGGCGCGGATATCGTAGTGGAGTCGACCACCAAATTCCTCAACGGCCACGGCAATTCTGTCGGTGGCGTCATCGTTGACTCGGGAAAGTTCGATTGGACGGCCTCGGACAAATTCCCGACCATGAGCGCGCCCAATGACAGCTATCACGGAGCGGTGCTCAGCGAGGCTGTCGGCGAGATTGCCTTCATCATCGCGTGCCGCGTTCTGGCCCTGCGCGATCTGGGCCCGGCGATGGCTCCGATGAACGCATTTCTGACGTTGACTGGGATGGAAACGCTGAGCCTGCGCATGGAGCGGCATTGCAGCAATGCGCAGGCGCTCGCCGAGTGGCTTCAATCTCACGGGAAGGTCGCGTGGGTCGGCTATGCCGGATTGCCGGACAGCGCCTATCACCAATTGGCCCAGACCTATCTCGGCGGGCGGGGCGGAGCGGTTTTTACCTTCGGCCTGAAGGGCGGATATGATGCCGGTGTGAAGCTGGTGTCAGGCGTCAAATTGTTCAGCCATCTCGCCAATATCGGTGATACCCGCTCGCTCATCATCCATCCGGCATCGACCACCCACAGCCAGCTGAGCGAGACGGAATTGCTCTCTGCCGGCGCCGGCCCCGATGTGGTGCGTGTGTCGGTGGGGATCGAGCATATCGACGACATCATTGCCGACATGACACAGGCGCTGGATACGATATGAAAACCTCAGTGACTCTACTAGCTGTATTGGCCATCTTCGGTACGACTGCCTCAGCGCAGGAGCTCGAACCTGAGTTTACGATCTTTCATGTGCCATCGCCGGGAGATTTGCAGACTGCGAGTGTTGGAACGACAATCCATGAATACAGTCGCACTTACAGCTTCAATGCGACTGTGACCGACGTGGATATGCGTGGAGGACAATGGTTGATCCCCTTAACCGTAGAAGCCGGCACGCCATTATTCCCAGTTAGTACGCGTACGGAGCACAAAGCTTGTGTGCCCGATGGACCTTGCGGCTTAGATGACGATGGAGATGGAACCTTCGATCGCATGTCCGCTGATCAAGTGAAGTCGGCACTGAAGCTCAAGGTACCAGTTCCCTATAGAAAAGTGCGCATCACAGTCGATAGTCCTGAAAACCTCCGCAAAATTGTGATTTACACTGGAGCGACGAGCGACACTCTCAGACTGTCGTATCGCGAATTCATCAACGATCTGGCTCGCCCCGCATTCACAGAAGAGCTCGTTATCCCAATCGGTGCGACCTATCCGCAGGATGTCGCTGTGAAGAACGTGAAGCTCCGCGTTCACGCAATTGATGGGCTTGGTCTCCGCTATGAGATATTACCCTGATCCCTGACAGGAAGTTATCAATGTTCAAGAAAATCCTGATTGCCAATCGCGGTGAAATTGCCTGCCGCGTTATCAAGACCGCCCGCCGGATGGGGATCGCCACTGTCGCGGTCTATTCCGATGCCGATGCGCGCGCGCCGTTTGTGAAGATGGCGGACGAGGCGGTGCATATTGGCCCGTCGCCCGCGGCCGAAAGCTATCTGATCGCGGACAAGATCATCGCTGCGGCCAAGCAGACAGGGGCAGAGGCCGTGCATCCCGGATATGGATTTCTCTCAGAGCGCACCAGCTTTGCCGAGGCTCTGGCAAAGGAAGGCATCGAATTCATTGGCCCGCCGGTGAACGCGATTGCTGCGATGGGCGACAAGATTGAGTCCAAGAAACTGGCCAAGGAAGCCGGGGTCAATGTGGTTCCGGGCTTCGTTGGCGAGATCGAGGATACGGACCATGCGGTGCGGATTTCGGAAGAGATTGGCTATCCGGTGATGATGAAGGCCAGCGCCGGCGGCGGGGGCAAGGGAATGCGCCTCGCCTATTCCGAGAAGGACGTGCGCGAAGGCTTCGAGGCGACCAAGCGCGAAGGCCTGAACAGCTTCGGCGATGACCGCGTCTTTATCGAGAAGTTCATCCTCAACCCGCGCCATATCGAGATCCAGATCCTGGGCGATAAGCACGGCAACATCCTGTATCTCAACGAACGCGAATGCAGCATCCAGCGGCGCCACCAGAAGGTGGTGGAAGAAGCGCCGTCGCCCTTCGTTACGCCGAAGATGCGCAAGGCGATGGGCGAGCAATGCGTCGCTCTGTCGGAGGCGGTCGGCTATTACAGCGCGGGCACAGTGGAGCTGATCGTCAGCGGCGCTGACCCGACTGGCGAAAGCTTCTACTTCCTCGAAATGAACACCCGCCTGCAGGTGGAGCATCCCGTCACCGAGGCCATCACCGGCATCGATCTGGTCGAGCAAATGATCCGCGTCGCGGCTGGCGAAAAGCTGGAGATGACGCAAGGCGATATCGGCATTGATGGCTGGTCGATCGAGAACCGCGTCTATGCCGAAGACCCCTATCGCGGCTTCCTGCCCAGCACCGGGCGTCTGGTCGAGTATCAGCCGCCGCTGGAAGGCTGGACCGATGATGGCAGCGCCAATGGCCGGCGCGGCGTGGACGGCGTGCGCGTGGATGACGGCGTCTATGAAGGCGGCGAGGTCAGCATGTTCTATGACCCGATGATCGCCAAACTGGTGACATGGGGCGAGACCCGTGACGAGGCGGCCGACCTGCAGATACAGGCGCTCGACGCATTCCGCATCGAAGGTCTGGGGCACAATGTCGATTTCCTGTCTGCGCTGATGCAGCATCCGCGCTTCCGTTCGGGCGAGCTGACAACAGGCTTCATCGCGGAGGAATATCCCGATGGCTTCGAAGGCGCGGCCGCTTCGGACGAATTGAAGCGCGGGCTGGCGGCGATTGGCGGGATCATCGCCACTGTCGATGCGGACCGTGCGAGGCGTATCGATCAGCAGCTCGACGGGGCGCTTTATGCGCCCGGCGATTGGGCTGTGCGGATCGGGGAGCGCGAGGAAGGATCGACTGATTACACGGTCGTGCTGGAAGAAGACTCCATCACTGTCGACGGCAAGCCAGTGGATGTCAGTTTCGACTACACGCCCGGTGAGCGGATGATCGCTGTCGAGCTGGAAGGCGAGACGATGACCATCCAGCTCGCGCCCACAAACACGGGCTATGCGATTACCACGCGCGGGCGCACGCACTATTTGCGTATTCTGCCGAAACGCATCGCCCATCTGACGAAGCACATGATCGAGAAGGTTCCGCCTGACCTTTCCAAGATGCTGATTTGCCCGATGCCGGGCCTTCTGGTGAAGCTGCATGTGGCGGAGGGTGAGGAGGTCCAACCGGGGCAGCCACTGGCCACAGTGGAAGCGATGAAGATGGAGAATATCTTGCGCGCCGAAAAGGAAGGCACGATCGCCGCGATCAATGCAGCGGAAGGCGAAAGTCTTGCTGTCGACGCGGTAATTCTCGAACTGGAATAATGACGGAAAACCGCCGTTTTTCCGACTTGTTCACCAGGCAGTTACCGCTTTGTTGATATTGTGTGGTATGGATTGAACCGCGCAAGCAGCAGGGAGGAAGAGATGGCACGCAGAGGAGTCGGTTACTTCGACAAGAAGGGGCATTTCTTTAAAAACCCCGACGATGCGACCACCAGCGATTTGTCCGCCTTGCTGGGGCAGATCGGGGAGGGCGACTCTCTCGCCCCCGGTATTGCCCACATGCTGCTGGATAAGCGAGCCGAGCTTGAGGCGATCTTTGCCGAGCACGATGCGATGATTGCCGATCTGGACGAAGGGAACGTGGCCTCGATTGGTGACCACAGCAATGTTGCCGTTCTCGCCGATCATGATCCCTCTGCACAGGACAAGACCGGCTGATTTCCGGCTTCGCGACTCCATGCACGTCAACCACAGCCACGAAGAACCAGCGGCGCAGGAAATCACCTTCGACGATTTTCTGAAGGTGGATATCCGCGTGGGGGTTATCGTCTCGGCAGACGATTTCCCCGAGGCCCGCAATCCGGCTTATAAATTGGTGATCGATTTCGGCCCGGCCATCGGGGAAAAGAAAAGCTGCGCACAGATTGTTGCGAATTACCAGCGTGCAGAGCTGGTCGGCCGACAGGTCGCCGCCGTGGTCAATTTCCCGCCGCGCCAGATCGGGCCAGCCATGTCCGAAGTCCTGACACTGGGCTTTGCTGACGAGGCGGGCGAGGTGGTTCTCTTTGCGCCCGACAGCGCCGTGCCCATCGGCTCGCGGCTGTTCTAACCATTGGAGCTTGAACGCATGCGGATTGCCCCCCTGACCATTCTGAGCGCAGCGCTCCTGATGAGTTCATGCGTGGCTTCTGGCGACCCGCAGCCAGAGCCGGTGCCGGAGGGCGAGCATGGCTACTCCAGCGCGGATGCCGCCAGCTGCGCTGCGAAGAACGGCAGTTATCAGAGACGCGGCATGATGGGGCAGTATTCTTGCGCGGTGCCCTATGCAGATGCCGGAAAAACCTGCTCGGCGGCGTCCGATTGCGAAGGCCAGTGCCGTGTCGCTGACTCGTCCGCCAAACCGGTCACCGGCCAGTGCCAGGCGACGGACGATCCGTTCGGATGCTACGAATATATCAGCGACAGCGGCGAAGTGGTTGGCATCTGTGTCGATTAGGCGAAAACAAAGCTCCGCCCACATTTTGCCGGACCCGACGCGTCACAGATCGAGATGATAGCACTGGTTGTGCGGTCCGTTCGTATAACCGGCAAAGGCATCGCCCTGTGCAAACCCGTATTTTCGATAGAGCGCGATGGCAGCGGCAAAATCTTCGCTGGTGCCCGTTTCCAGACTTAGGCGCCGGACGCCTTGGGTGCGCGCGCGTTCGATAATGGCCTCCAGTGCGGCGCGTCCCGCTCCGAGCCCGCGATACTGAGGGTCGGCCCGCATGGATTTGATCTCGGCATGGTGCGGTGAGAGCTGCTTTAGAGCGCCAACCGCCGCCAGAGCGCCTCCTTCGCGGCACGCGAAAAGGGTAATCTCCGGGCCGGCTAACCCCGTCAGATCGAGCGCAAAGCTTGTGCCCGGCGGCGAAATGGCGTGCATGTCCCGCTGGTGCATTTCGAGCAGAGCGCAGACTTGCGGATCATCCAGACCGGTCTCGCTCACCTGCATGGTCACTCCTCCACAATCGCCACCGCGCGGATCCAGCCAGCGCTGGCCCGTTCGATCTTCACCGGGAAGCAGCTGAGGGTGAAGCCGGTGGCGGGGAGGGCTTCGAGATTGGTCAGTTTCTCGATCTGGTAATAGGGGCGGATGCGCCCGGCCTTGTGGCCTTCCCAGATGATCGAGGGGTCGCGGGTTTCGGCCCATTTCTTGGCCGTGTGGCTGAACGGGGCGTCCCAGCTCCATGCGTCGGTGCCGACCACTTCCACGCCGTTGGCGGTGAGGTAGAGCGTTGCTTCTGCGCCTAGACCCACGCCCTGATCGGTGAAGTTCTCCGTGCCATAAACCGCGCCTGACTGGACCAGCACAATATCGAGCGGCTGGAGCGTGTGGCCGATGCGCGCCAGCTCTGCTTCGACTTCTGCGGCGGTGACAACATGGCCGTGCGGCAGACCGGAAAAATCGAGCTTCACACCGGGGCGCAGGAAACGGTCGAGCGGAGCCTCGTCGATGCTGGGCGCGGCCTTGCCTCCATCATCGGTGGTCGAGTGATAATGCCACGGCGCGTCCATATGGGTGCCGTTATGGGTTGAGAGCTCCAGCATTTCGACCGCCCAACCTTCGCCATCGGGCAGGTCGTCTTTCTCCAGACCCGGAAAGAACATCGCGATCTGCTCCCACGTGTTTTCGTGGGTCATGTACTGGATTTTCGGGCGCATCACCTCGGGGTCGGAGATCACGTCATTGGTGATCGGGATCGACAGGTCGACGAAACGGGGCATCAGTGCGCCTGCAATTGTTCGGTCAGGAACGCGGCGATGTCGGCCATGTCCACATCATGCGCCAGATAAGCCTCGCCGATACTGCGCAGCAGGATGAAGGGGAGGGTGCCGGCATCCATCTTCTTGTCGTGGAGCATGTGGTCCGCCAGAGTCTGCCCGCTGCAATCGAGGCCCAATGCGGCGAGTTCCGACGGCAAGCCTGCCGCGGCAATCGCACTCGCAACAGTGTCGGCATCGCCCGCGCTGATCTCGCCGCGCCGCGCCGAATACCGCGCCGCCAGAACCATGCCCAGCGCAACGCCTTCCCCGTGCAGAAGCCGGTCCGAAAAGCCGGTCTCTGCTTCCAGCGCGTGTCCGAACGTGTGCCCGAGATTGAGCAGCGCCCGTGCACCGCTGGTCTCGCGCTCGTCCTCGGCCACGATTCGCGCCTTGGCCGCAACGCTGCGCGCGACGGCCTCTTCCAGCGCGGCTTCCTGATGGGCGAGAACCGCATTCCCGTGCTCGCCCAACCACGCAAAAAATTCTGCATCGCCGAGGATGCCGTATTTGATGACCTCGGCATAACCAGCGCGCATTTCGCGTTCCGGCAACGTGGCGAGGGTGTCGGTGTCGGCCAGCACCAGCGAAGGCTGATGGAACGCCCCGACCAGATTCTTGCCCGCCGCCGTATTGATCGCGGTCTTCCCGCCAACCGAGCTGTCAACTTGCGACAACAGCGTGGTGGGCAGCTGGATAAATCCGCAACCGCGCTTCAGGATCGCGCAAGCAAAGCCGGTCAGATCGCCGACCACGCCGCCGCCCAGCGCCATCACATGGTCGCCGCGTTCCACACCCTGTTCCAGCAGCCAGTCGATCAGGGTCTGCAGGCCGGACCAGCTCTTCGATCCTTCGCCGGGTTCCACCAGATAAAGCGCATGGTCCTTGCCCGCGCTCCGGAGCGAGGCGACCAGCGTCTCGCCATGCGCATCCCATGCATTGCGGTCCGCGACAATGGGCACGGTGTTCTTGCGCAACAGCGCGCCCGCATGATGCGCGGCCTCGCCCAGCAAGCCGCGGCCTACCCGCACCTCATAGGACCGGCCAGCCAAAGCGACGGGAATTACAGCCATCGGTCGATTGCCTCCAAAATCATTGTCGCCGTTTCCGCATGGGGGCCATTTTTGCTGACAATCCGAACGGGAGCCTCCCCGTACAGGGGCGCACGCTCGGTATGCAGTCTGGTGAGGATTTCTGCCGGGTCGCCCTGTTTCAGCAGGGGCCGCGTATTGCGGCGGCTGGTCCGTTCCACCAGAGTTTCGATATCGCAATCGATCCACACGCCAATGGCTTTTTCCAGTATCAGCGCTCGCGTCTCGGGATCGACAAATGCGCCTCCACCGGTGGCTATGACCCCGTGGCCTTCCTCGATCAGCCGGGCAATCACGCGGCGCTCTCCGTCACGGAAAACCGCCTCGCCGTGTTTCTCGAAAATCTCTGCCACCGACAGCTGGGCTGCCTCTTCGATGGCGGTGTCGGCGTCGATAAAGCTGCGCTGTGACAGCTCCGCCAGCTTGCGCCCGACAGTCGATTTGCCCACGCCCATCAGGCCCACCAGCACGATCGGGCGGGTAATCCGCCGCGCGATGGCCGCAATCTGCGGATTGTCCAACGGTTCGCTGTGGGTATCCATTGTCGCCGGACGTAGAGATAGGCTAGGGCGCTTGCAACCAAGGGCGCAGTTGCGCCTGCCAAGAAGAATTAGGGTAGCGGATTGATGATCGATGCGCAGAAGGCTGGCGGCATGCGTAGGACCGGAGTGATCATCGCGGTGGGCGCGGCACTGCTACTGGTCTGGGCATGGTGGGACGGCGGCGAGCAATCGCTGGTGCCGATGGAGCATCCGGTGGTTCTCCCGTCGGAGCTGTCCGGCGATCTGGCGGAGGGCCAATAATGAAGCGTGGATTGCTAACCGGTGCAGGTGCACTGGCGCTGGGCGCGGCTCTGGTCGTGGGCGGCGTGTCGGGCCAGTGGGCTGGCAACGGGGCTCTGGCTCAGGATGCGCCCGAAAGCCTGCTTCCGCCCGGTTTCGACGATCCCGCGCCCGCGCCAGCCCCCGCTCCCGCGCCAGCACCAGCGCCGGCTCCGCGCCCTGCGCCGCCGCCTGCATCGCGGCCCGCACCGGCTCCGGCACCCGCACCCGCTACAAGCCCGCGCCCGCAAGGCACACCGGTTGTCCAGCCTCTGCCCGGAGGGGGCGGGGCGGCTGCACCCAGCGCGCCTGCCCGTCCGGCAACCGGCGGCGGCGGCACGGCGACTGCTTCCGATGGCCTGCCATCGCTGGCCGATCTGGAGCGGCTGGAAACAGACGAGCTGGACGCGCTGCTGGGTCTGCGCCCGCGCACCGATATTCCGCCCGCCGCACGCCGTTCGCTCGGCCAGGTCGGCATCCTTGCCCCGGCAGAGGGCGGCTTGCCGACCGGCTCGCTCGCGCGGCAACCGGCATCGCTGGTTCGTGCGGCCTTGTCGGGGACGGACGGGCAACTGGTCTCGCGCTGGGGCCACATCATGCTCCGCCGCGCGCTAGCCAGCCGTCTGGCCGCGCCAGAGGGGATGGACCCGGTTACCTTCGCTGCCCTGAGGGCGCGCCTGCTCAACCGGATGGGCGAGCATGCGGCGGCGCGCGCGATTGTGCAGGATATCGATACCGAAGACTGGAACAACGCCTTGGCTGGCGGCGCGATCAACGCGTATCTCGGCACGTCCGACATTATCGGCATTTGCCCGCTGGCGCGCTATCGCGGTGATGTGCGCGAGGGCGAGCAGTGGAACCTGCTCCGGTCAATCTGCAACGCCTATGCCGGCGAAACGGGCCGCGCGCGGCGCGAAATCGGCAAGATGCGGTCTGATGGCGATGTGCCGGTGATCGATGCCTTGCTGGCCCAGCGCTATGCCGGGGCGGCGGGCGAGGGGCGCAGCGCGGTCAATCTGGAATGGGATGACGTGGAGGAACTGACCCCGTGGCGCTTTGCCATGGCCAATGCTCTGGGGGCGGAGATTCCGGCCAATTTGCTGGAGGATGCGGGGCCTTATTACCAGCGGATCGCGGCGACCATGCCCATGCTGTCATTCGAACAGCGCATTCCGGCGGCGCGGGTTGCCGCGCAGGCAGGCGTTTTGTCGAGCGAGGCGCTGGTCGATCTCTACTCGCAATATTACGCGCTGTCGGGCCGTGAAGGCGATATCGGCGAAGACGCGCTCCGCCTGCGTGTCGCTTATGTGAATGAGGACCCGGCCCTGCGCATCTCCGCCATTCGCGGGCTGTGGGGCAGCACGAATGCGCAACCCGATTATGACCGGCAGATCCTCACCGCCTATGCTGCGGCCCGCGTCCCGGCCGATGCGAATTTCGAGGAAGATGCCGCCGATCTGATTGCGTCGATGCTCGCAGCTGGTCTCGATCAGGACGCGCTGCAATGGGCAAGCGTCGTCTCCGAGGGGAGCGAGGGCTGGGCACTGCTTGCTCTGGCCCAGCCGCAGCGGGCCAACCCGGTGGACGAAGGCGCGGTCGATTCCTTCCTTGGTGACGATGAAAGTGCAGAGCAGCGCAAATCGGGCTTTCTGATTGCGGGCCTGGCCGGTCTGGGCCGGTTGGAGGCCGATGCTGTCTCGGAATATGATGCGGATCTGGGTCTGCGATTTGCCCGCGAAACCGCGTGGAGCCGGGCGATCGATCAGGCGGGCGAGGCACAAAACAGCGCGCTGGTGGCGATTCTTGCCGGGCTGGGCATGCAGGGGGCGAGCTGGGACAAGATGACCCCGCGCCACCTCTATCATATCGTGCGCGCACTCGACCGGTCGGGCCTTTCGGCAGAGGCAAGGATGATCGCGGCAGAGGCGGTCGCGCGGGGATGACGGTGCCGGCGCACACCCCTTCGCAAACACAGGGCGGCGCTATCGAGGAATTTCTGATGATGCTGGCTGCAGAGCGCGGTGCAGCGGCGAACACACTGGCGGCCTACCGCCGTGACCTTACCGGGGCAGAGGAGCTGATCGGCGATCTGGCTTCGGCTGACCGCAAGGATTTGCAGGGGCTGGGTGCGCAATGGTCCGCCCTCGCGCCCGCGACGGTCGCGCGCAAAGCATCGGCCCTGCGTCAGTTTTACGCCTTTCTACAGGACGAGAACCTGCGCGGCGATGATCCCTCGGACGCCTTGCCCCGGCCTGTGCCGCGCCGTCCGCTGCCCAAAATCCTCTCGCATGACGATATTGCTGCGCTCTTCGCGCTCGCAGAGGAAGAGGCCGCAGGCGACGCTCCGCTTGCCGTACGCACATTGGCGCTGCTGGAAATGCTTTACGGCTCCGGCTTGCGGGCCACCGAGCTGGTTTCCCTGCCCATGGCCGCGATCCCGCGCGATGCGCCGTTTCTGACGGTGACGGGGAAGGGCGGACAAGCGCGCATGGTGCCGGTCAGCGGCAGGGCGAAAACGGCTTTGTCGCGCTGGGCAGATCTGCGCCCCGACGACGGCTCGTCCCATCTCTTCCCCTCGCGGGCCGGACATTTGTCGCGGATACGTTTGTTCCAGCTGGTCAAGGCTCTGGCAGGCCGCGCGGGTCTGGACCCGGCGAAGATCAGCCCGCATGTCTTGCGCCATGCCTTTGCCACGCATTTGCTGGAAGGCGGGGCGGACTTGCGCGTCTTGCAAACCCTGCTCGGCCATGCCGACATCGCCACCACGCAGATATACACCCATGTCGACGCATCCCGGCTCGTCGCGCTGGTCAATGAACGGCATCCTTTGGCCAAATCGTCAACAGCTTAGCTGCGATAGCTGCACCTCCGGTTCGCACTGCGCTTGCGAAGGGCAGGGGAGCGGAGTAGCGACAATTCCATGAATTCCTATCTCGAGTTCGAAAAGCCGATTGCCCAGCTGGAAGCGCGCATTGCCGAATTGCGCAGCGCTGCCGAGGGCGATGACGTCGACATCTCCAACGAGCTGAAGCGGCTCGAGCAGAAGTGCACCGATCTGGTGGCGAGCACCTATGCCTCGCTGACGCCGTGGCAAAAAACGCAGGTCGCGCGCCATCCGGCACGCCCGCATTTCCGCGACTTTGTGAACCACGCCTTCGAGGATTTCGTGCCTTTGGGCGGGGACCGCAATTACGGCGAAGACGAAGCGATTATCGGCGGCTTCGCGAAGTTGAAGGGCCGGCGCGTCATGCTGATCGGGCATGAGAAAGGCCACGACACGGAAAGCCGCCTGAAACACAATTTCGGAATGGGTAAGCCGGAAGGCTATCGCAAGGCGATCCGTCTGATGGAAATGGCCGGACGGTTTGGCCTGCCGGTGGTCACTCTGGTCGATACATCGGGGGCATTCCCGGGCGTCGAGGCGGAGGAGCGCGGCCAGGCCGAAGCGATTGCCCGCGCGACCGAGGCGTGTCTTGCCCTGCCGGTGCCGATGGTCGCCACCATTGTGGGCGAGGGCGGTTCGGGCGGTGCGGTGGCGCTGGCCAGCGCCGAGCGGGTGCTGATGTTCCAACATGCGGTCTATTCCGTGATCTCTCCCGAAGGTTGCGCTTCGATCCTGTGGCGAACGGCGGAAAAAGCGCCCGATGCAGCGGATGCGATGAAAATAACTGCGCAGGATCTCAAGAGGTTGGGCGTGATTGATCGCATCGTGACCGAGCCGGTTGGCGGGGCGCATCGCGACCCCGAAGCCGCCTGTGCCCGGCTGGCCGAGACGATTTCCGACGAGCTCGACAAATTGGTCAAAGTGCCGACAGCCGAGCTGCAAAAACTGCGGGAAGACAGGTTTTTACAACTCGCGGGGTAGACTTTGGGGAACCCGACGGGTTTGAAATAGGTTAAGGACCTATTGAAGACGCTGCGGTTGGTGGGCCGGGCGTATGTTGAACCGTGCGGGGAGCCACAACTGATGAATACCTTGAAATTTGCGAAACTTGCGTCGGCCGGTGCGATGGCTGTGGCCCTGTCCGGCTGTCTGGCAAGCGGCGCGCCCATTCCGAGCGCTTCGGCCCCCATCACCCAGTCCGAAGCGCAGCAGGGCGCAGAGGCGCATCCGCAATTGCTGGCCGAATTTGGCGGCGCGATGACCGGTCCCTACGCGCAATATGTCGAGCAGGTGGGGCAGAACATCGCGGTACAGTCGGGCCTCGGCAATGCCCGCAGTTCGTTCACCGTGTCGCTGGTCAACAGCCCGATCAACAACGCTTTCGCGATCCCCGGCGGCTATGTGTACACCACGCGTCAGCTGGTCACATTGATGAACAACGAGGCCGAGCTGGCCGGGGTTCTGGGGCACGAGGTCGCTCATGTCGCGGCCCGCCACTCGCAGCGCCGCCAGCAGGCCGCGCAGCGAAACTCCATTCTCGGGGCGGCGGGGGCAATCCTGTCCGGGGTTCTGCTTGGCAATAGCGGTGTCGGCGACACGCTCTCGCGCGGTATTCTGCAGGGTTCGCAATTGCTTACGCTGCGCTTCTCGCGCAGTCAGGAACTGGAAGCGGACGAGCTGGGCATCCAGTATCTGACCCGCGCCGGTTACGATCCGATGGCGATGTCCACCGTTCTGCGCAGCCTCGCGCTGCAGAACAATCTCGACGCGCAGATTCAGGGCCGCGGCAATGCGACCATCCCGGCCTGGGCCTCGACCCACCCCGATCCGGCGAGCCGGGTGCAAACCGCTGCTGCCAAGGCGCAGGGTTTGTCCGGAAATGTCACCAACCGCGACACATTCCTGACGCGAATCGACGGCATGATTTACGGCGACGATCCCGAGCAGGGCATTGTCGAGGGACGGCAGTTCATCCATCCCGATCTGCGCCTGTCTTTCACCGCGCCGAACGGATTTTATATGGTCAACGGCACCCGCGCCGTGTCGATCAATGGGCAAAGCGGGAAGGCACAGCTGACGCTGGCGCCGTATAATGGCAATCTGAACACCTATGTGAACAAGGTGTTCTCCGATCTGGCCGGTGAAGGGCAGACCATCACCCCGTCGAATCTCCAGCGCACGACCGTGAACGGGCTACCGGCCGTCTACGGCACGGCGCGCGTGAACAATGGCAGCAGCCAAGTGGATGTGGTGGTTTTTGCCTACGAGTTTGCGAATGACCGGGCCTATCACTTCCAGGCGATTACGCAGGCGGGCAAATCGAACGTCTTTTCGTCCATGTTCCAGTCGATGCGGCGGATTTCCCAAGCCGAGGCCGACAAGGTTGTGCCGCGCAAGCTGGATGTGGTGACCGTACGTTCGGGCGATACCGTCTCTTCGCTGGCCAATCGCATGGCCTATACCAATGCGCAGGAAACGCGGTTCCGTGTGCTCAACGGTCTGTCGACTGGTGAAACTTTGCGCGCAGGTCAGAAAGTGAAGATCGTCGTTCGCGGCAACTGATACCGCTTTCGGTTCGGGCAAAAGAAAAGGGCGGCAGGTTTCCCTGCCGCCCTCTCTTTTTGCCGTGTAGGCCGCGTCTTACGAAGACAGCGTGTCCGACACTTCGGTGAACGTAGCGTCGAGCTCGTCACCCAGGGTGCTCATGGCGCCCATTGCAGCGACGGCGATCAGAGCAGCGATCAGGCCGTACTCGATAGCGGTTGCACCCTGTTCGTCACGGACGAGGTTCTTGAGGAATTTCATGTGTAGTCTCCTGGTTCTTGGTCTTCGTTACCCGATCCGCTGTGGCTCTTTCCGCAGCGGGTGATTTGGTTTCTAGGAGCGAGGCGTTGACAAATTGCTAATGCGGTGAAACATTTTGTAAGCTCAGCCGTCAGTCGCGAAATCAGGACCCGCGCGCGTCGCTCACTTCCTCCGACACATCATCCCACATATCGATGGTTTCGGTGCCCACACCGGTGACCGCGCCGATCATGGTGAGGAACACCAGAGCAAGGATCAGGCCGTATTCGATCGCGGTTGCGCCTGATCGATCAGTCAAGATTGCTTTGAACAAATTGTGCACGCATTCACCTGTGGGTTCTGTGGGGTTAGGTACCTCATCGGATATCAGCGTAAAATTTGGGTAAAGATTGCAGGCGGATATGGAAAAAAATCTGACACCCATGCTGGTCGTGGCCGCTGCGGCCCTGCGCGGAGACGGAACGGTCCTGCTGCACCGCCGTCCTGCGGGCGCCGATCATGCCGGTTTGTGGGAATTCCCCGGCGGGAAGGTGGAACCGGGCGAAGACACCCGTCCTGCCCTGGTCCGCGAAATAGCCGAAGAGTGCGGTGTTGTGCTGGAGGCGGGCTCGCTCGAACCGGTATCGTTTGCCGCCGGAAAGACGGCGTCGGGGGAGCGCGAACTGGTGTTGCTCCTCTTTACAACGACCCGTTTCACTGGAGAACCGCAGTCGCTGGAAGGCGGCGAATGGCGCTGGCATCCTCTGGCGCAGGCCGCTCGCCTGAAGATGTCTCCACTCGATCGGCAATTGCTGGGGGCACTAATTGCGCATGAGAGGGCGAAGGGCGAGTAAAGGGGATTGCCATCCCCGGAGCACGCCCGTATGTGCCCACCTCCAATGCGCACCCGTAGCTCAGCTGGATAGAGTACCTGACTACGAATCAGGGGGCCGGAGGTTCGAATCCTTCCGGGTGCGCCATAAAAAGGGACTGGCCCCGATAGGGGTCGGTCCCTTTTTTGATTCCGCCTCGTGATATCGGAACCTCACCCCCTTTCTCTGTGTTGAATAGCTAAACACATTGAAAGGAAGCACCTATGTCCGATGCACAAGGCATCTTCACCCGCCTGAAGGAAGATCACGACCACCACCGCGAGCTGCTCGACCAGATGGCCGAGACCAGTGGCGAGACCGAGCGGCGCAAGGAACTGCTCGAGAAATTCACCAAAGAAGTGAAATCGCACGCCGCCGCCGAGGAGCAGGCACTCTATTCCACCATGCTCCGCAAGCCGCCGACCACCGATGACACGCGTCACTCTGTTGCCGAGCACCACGAGCTGGACGAAGCGCTCAACGATCTGGCCGCCACAGATATGTCCTCGCCCGCATGGATGGCGAAGTTCAAACAGCTCGACCACGATTACCGCCACCACATCGAGGAAGAGGAGGAAGACCACTTCCCCGATTTCGAAGAGCATCTGAACGATGACGACATCGCCCACATGGAAAAGGTCTTCGATCGCCGGAAGAAGGAAGAGAAGGCCGAGGCGGAAGTGACTCCGGAAAGCAAGGATGCGGCGAAGGAATAAATCCCCTAGCTAGGCCGCGATGAAAAGCGGTGATCCAACAGACAGTGCGCCCGCGCTCGACCAGTCGGCCGAGCCGGGCGTCTGGCGTTTCGGGCTGGCCGAGCGGGCTTCCGTCATCGTCGATGCCGAAGGCTACTTCGCGCATATGCAGCAGGCGATGCTGAATGCCCGGCGCAGGATCATGCTGGTGGGTTGGGATTTCGATACCCGCATCCATCTCTCGCAAGGCCGCCGATGGTATGAGCGTCCTGCGGACAACTCCTATCCCGAACGACTGGGCAGCTTTCTCAGCTGGCTGGTCCGCCACCGTGACGAACTGGAGATTCGCGTTCTCAAATGGGGGCTGTCTTTCTTCCAGCTCGGCGCGCGGGGCTCGATGCTGGTCGATCTGCTGCGCATGTGGCCCAAGAAGCGGATCACGTTCAAATTCGACACCCAGCATCCGGTCGGCTGCACCCATCACCAGAAACTCGCTGTGCTGGACGAGAAGCTGGCGGTGTGTGGCGGGATCGATCTGACGCATGACCGGTGGGACACGCGCGAGCACAAGGAAATCGATTCCAGAAGACGGCGTCCGCGCGGCAAGACTTATGGTCCATGGCACGACATAACCTTCATGATGGAAGGGCCGATTGCGGGGGAACTGTCCGACCTGTGCCGCGCGCGCTGGCAGAGGGCGGGGGCGGGCAAGCTGGAGGATCTGGAGCCGGCAGAGAAAAGCCTGTGGCCCGAAAAGCTCTCGGTTGATTTCGAAGACGTCGAAATCGGCATCGCACGGACCCGGGCCGAATACGAAGATACCTCGCCGATATGCGAGATCGAGACACTGATGCTCGATCAGATCGCGGCGGCGGAGCGCTTCATCTATATCGAGAATCAGTATTTCACCTCGCGCAAGATCGCCGATGCGATCATCAAGCGCTTGGAAGAGGAAAACCCGCCCGAAATTGTCCTGGTCCATCCGCAACACGCCGAAGGCTGGCTTGAGCGGCAGGCCATGGATCACGCCCGATCCGCGCTGGTGCGGCTGATTGGGGAGGCGGACAAGCACAACCGGTTCCGCGTCTATGTGGCGTGGACCGGCGACACCCCGATCTACATCCATGCCAAGCTGATGATTGTCGATGACCGCATTCTCAGGATCGGATCGGCCAATCTCAACAACCGTTCCATGGGCCTCGACAGCGAATGCGACGTATTCATCGATTGCGACCGCGAGGCCAATCGCGGCAAGGGCTTCGAGGAGACGATCCGCGATTTGCGCACCTCGCTGCTCGCCGAACATTGCGGAGTGGGAGAAGGGACTATGGCCCAGCTAGTCGAATCGCTTGGCTCCATGCACAAGGCCATCGAACGCTTTGGAGCGGACGGTGTGCGTGCCTTGCGTCCTTTTGAACTTCCTGAATTGGGAGACACAGAAGAGGCGCTGGCCGGATCGCAGTTTTTCGATCCCGAGCATCCGGACGATATGTTCGAACCGTTTGCCCATGGGGGGCTGTTCCGCGAAGGAAGCCGTCTCGGCAGGCTGCGCGACAAGTTGAAGAGGAAGAGTGGATGAGCGACACCAACGGGCAGGACAGCCTACCGACCAAGCCCGACGTGCCCGAGCATGTGCAGGATGCCATCCGCACCCTGATCGAATGGACCGGCGACGATCCTAAACGCGAAGGCTTGCTCGACACGCCCAAGCGGGTCGCGCGTGCGTGGAAGGAATATTGCCAGGGCTACGAGCACGACCCGGCCCTCCACCTGTCGCGCGTGTTCGAGGAAGTGGGCGGCTACGAGGAGATCGTGCTGCTCAAGGACATTCCGTTCCAGAGCCATTGCGAGCATCATATGGCACCCATCATCGGCAAGGCCGCGATTGCCTATCTGCCGACGGACAAGGTGGTCGGAATTTCCAAGCTTGCCCGTGTGCTGCACGGCTATGCCCGCCGCCTGCAGATTCAGGAGCGCCTGACTGCAGAAGTGGCGGAGTGCATCTGGGACAACCTCCAGCCGCGCGGCGTCGCTGTGGTGATCGACGCCAGCCATGCCTGCATGACCGCCCGTGGCGTACGCACGCCGGGTGTCTCCATGGTCACCAGCCGCATGATGGGGACTTTTCTGGAAGACCAGCGCAGCCGGAAAGAAGTGCTAAGCCTGATGGGGTATGGCTGAGCAGGCTCGGCATCTCTTTTGGACACAAAAAAGGGCGCCTCGATGGGCGCCCTTTTCGTATCCGGTTGGCTCGACCAATCAAAGCTGGCCGAGCATGTGCTCCGCGCTGGAGACCGAGAAATCGCCCGGTGCTTCGACATTCAGCTCGGTCACTTTGCCGTCGTCGACGATCATTGAATAGCGCTGGCTCCGCTGGCCAAGGCCAAAGCCGCTGCCGTCCATGGTCAGGCCGATGGCTTCGGCAAATTCGCCATTGCCGTCTGCCAGCATGGTTACGCCTTCGCCGCCATCGGCTTTGCTCCATGCGCCCATCACGAAGGGATCATTGACCGAGGTGCAGACCACTTCGTCCACGCCCTTGGCTTTGAGCGCATCTACATTCTCGACATAGCCGGGCAGATGCTTGGCCGAGCAGGTCGGGGTGAACGCGCCGGGGACCGCGAAGAGCGCCACTTTGCGGCCCTTGAAAAACTCGCCGGACTGGACCTGTTCGGGGCCGGCCTCGGTGGCTTTCACCATCTTTACGTCGGGAAGGGTGTCGCCTTTGGAAATGGTCATGCTGTTCAATGTCCTTGCGTTGGATGACGGGAATTCTCGCTTTCCAACATAGGACACCGCAGTCGGCTTGCAAGCCGGAGGAGAGGCCACCGCGTGGTTAAAAGCGCTTTACTTCGGCGGTTTAAACATTCGTAAACCCGGCGCGTCATTTCGGGCTCCAGCAAGCAGGGGTGCTTGCACAGGGGAGACCAGAATGATGACCAGAAATTTCCGACTCGCAGCGGGCTGCATGGCCGCGCTCGTATCCACGACATCCGCCGCCGCGGCGACCGAGGGGACGACTGAGGACGTGACCGAAGTCGCCGCGACCAGTGATGTCAGCACCGTTGCTGCCGTTGCCACCGACACAGCTGTGATCGAGCCCGCTGTTGCCACGCCAGCCGCGCCCGTCACCTCCATCGGGCCGGTGCCGGCCGCTGTGACCAAGCTCGAAACAGCCAAGGCGGTGCGCGAGCTCGATATCATGCTGATGGTCAGCTCGCTCGTCTGCCGCCACAGCGCACACGATTTTCAAGCCGAATACCGGGCGTTCTCGGCCCGCCACCTTCCGGAGCTCAATGCAGCGAGCCGGCTGATGCAGGCAGAGCTTGTCGCGCAGCACGGCCAGAAGGGCGCAAAACGCGCGCTGGACCGTATCAGTGTCCGCATGGCGAACACCTTTGGGCAGGGCCATCCCACAATGGATTGTTCCGAACTGAAAGTGGCCACGGCCGAGCTCGCCGCCCGGGCGCCGGGCGAGCAGCTCTATATGACAGCCGTCGCCATGCTGAAGCAGCCGGCGCAGGGCCCGCAGCCGGCCCAGCCAGCGCTGGCGATTGCGGTGAAGTAGCACCCGACACGTAACAAACGGGACGTCCCTGGGCCCCGGCTCGCAAGGAAAATGCGGGTCGGGGCGACCAGGCGACTTCACGATATAAAGATATCTTTATATTTGCTCTTGGAAGGGGAGGCCGCTAAAGCGCAGCCAACCCTTTTGGTGGTTCGTTCGCGGACCGCCCAACTCCTGAGGAGCAAATGATGGCTACTGCCGCACTGGAAAAAGATTACATCATCAAGGATATCGGCCTCGCCCAGTACGGGCGTGACGAAATCGCGATTGCCGAAACGGAAATGCCGGGCCTGATGGCTCTGCGCGAGGAATATGGCGCAGCGCAGCCTTTGAAGGGCGCGCGCATCACCGGATCGCTGCACATGACCATCCAGACCGCCGTTCTGATTGAAACGCTGGTTGCTCTGGGCGCAGAAGTTCGCTGGGCAACCTGCAACATCTTCTCGACGCAGGATCACGCCGCTGCGGCGATCGCCGATCAGGGTATCCCTGTGTTCGCGATCAAGGGCGAAACGCTGGCTGATTACTGGGACTATGTCGGCCGCATTTTCGATTGGGCGACGGAAGACGATGCCGATCTGACGGCCAACATGATCCTCGACGATGGCGGCGATGCCACCATGTTCGCGCTGTGGGGCGCGCGTCTGGAAGCGGGCGAAACCATGCCCGAGCCGCAGAACGCCGAAGAAATCGAGATGCAGAAGGCGCTGAAGGCCTACATCGCGAAGAAGCCGGGCTACCTCACCAAGAGCGTCCAGAACATCAAGGGCGTGTCGGAAGAGACGACCACCGGCGTGATGCGCCTGTATCAGATCGCCAAGGCCGGCAAGCTGCCGTTCCCCGCGATCAATGTGAATGACAGCGTGACCAAGTCGAAGTTCGACAACCTTTACGGTTGTAAGGAATCGCTGGTCGACGCGATCCGCCGCGCCACCGACGTGATGCTGGCCGGCAAAGTCGCCTGCGTCGCCGGTTACGGCGATGTCGGCAAGGGCTCGGCCGCTTCGCTGCGCGATGGCGGCGCCCGTGTGATGGTCACCGAGATCGATCCGATCTGCGCGCTGCAGGCGGCGATGGACGGCTTCGAAGTGGTGACGATGGAAGAGGCGACCAAGCGCGCCGATATCTTCTGTACCGCGACCGGCAATGAAGACGTGATCACCGCCGAGCACATGAAGAGCATGAAGAACATGGCGATCGTGTGCAATATCGGCCACTTCGACAGCGAGATCCAGATTTCCGCGCTCGACAATTACGACTGGAAGGAAATCAAGGAAGGCACCGACCTCGTCACCTTCCCCGATGGCAAGAGCCTGCTGATCCTCGCCAAGGGTCGCCTCGTCAATCTGGGCTGCGCCACCGGCCACCCCAGCTTCGTGATGAGCGCCAGCTTCACCAACCAGACGCTGGCCCAGATCGAGCTGTACACGAATCCTGGGCAGTACGAGAACGACGTCTACGTTCTGCCCAAACATCTCGACGAGAAGGTTGCCGCGCTGCATCTGGAAAAACTCGGCGTGATGCTGACCCAGCTTTCGAACAAGCAGGCCGATTATATCGGTGTGCCGCAGGAAGGCCCGTTCAAGCCGGATCACTACCGCTACTGATCCAAAAAAGTATGCGGCAGAAGCGAATGTTATGCTTCTGTCGTTGCACTTTTTCGCTAAAAGAGGAGCCCCTGCCGATTGGCGGGGGCTTTTCATTTGGGCAGACGTTGCATCCCCGGTGCTGCCCGCATAGCTGGTACACATGACCTTATCGCCCACCGCTTTGGTGTTTCTTGCCCTGTTGCTGGCCGTGTGGACGGCTGCCGCAGCCGGGCTGCTGATCGCGGCGGGCACACGCAACCGGCAGGCCGAGGCGAGCCGCCATGCTGCGCGCAGGCTGGCCCGCATGATCGACGAGGCACCGGCCATTCCCCTGCTGGTCCGCAGCGATGGAAGGATCGAAGGCTCGGACCGGCTGGCGCATTGGCTGGGCCTGCCCGAACTTCCTGAATTTCTTAGTGAATTACACAAGGATGAGGAAACCGGCCTGTCGCGCGATCAGCTGGAAGAACTGACCGGTCATGTCCGGCGCGCACAGAAAACAGCGGCGCCGTTCCGTATGGAACTCAGCGTGCCCGGATCGCAGCGAAGTCTCGCTCTGCGCGGCAATCTGGCGGATGCGCAGATTTCGCCGGGCGGGGCAGCGATGGTCTGGGTCTTCGATTTCAGCGAGAGTGAAACGGAACTCGCCCGGATGCGGGAGGAAACCAGCCGGGCGAAGGGCGATTTCGCCGCTCTGGTCAATTTGATCGAAGCCGCCCCCATGCCCATGTGGTTCCGCGGGACGGACACCAGATTGCGCCTGGTCAACGCCGCCTATGTCGATGCGGTTGACGGGGAGAGCGCGGAAGATGTGATCGCGCGTCAGGTCGAGCTTGTGGAGTCGGTTGATGGCCTGACCGCAGCGCAGATTGCGGGGCAGTCGGCCCAGCAGTCCCGGCCCATCGAGCGGATGGTGCAGGCCACGATCAAAGGCACGCGGCGCGCGCTCAAGGTCAGCGACTTGCCGGTGCAGGGTGAGGGCGTGGCGGGCTATGCCGTCGATATTGAAGAGATGGAGCAGCAGGCCCGCGAGCACCGCGCCTATTCGCAGGCACAGCGCTCCATGCTCGACCGCCTGTCGGTCGGGGTGGCCCAGTTCGATGGCAAGCGGAAGCTGACTTTCGCCAACCAACCTTTCCGGCGCATCTTTGCCATTCGCCCGGGCAGCGGTGCGCAGGGCATGGCGTTCGACCGCTGGCTTAGCGAAGCGCGCGACGAAGGCCGCACGCCCGAAGTCCGCGATTTCCCGGCATGGCGCGCCGAGCACAGCGACTGGTTCGGCGGCGATGCCACAAAGGAAGAGAATTGGCCGCTGGCAGATGGCACGCATCTGCAGATTATCGCGCAGCCTATGCCCGATGGCGGGCTGATGCTGATTGCCGAAGACCGCACCGAGCAGCTGGCCCTGTCCGCCACCCGCGACACAATGCTGCGCACCCGCACAGCCACTTTCGATAGCCTGTTCGAAGCGCTGGCGGTGTTTGCGCCGGACGGAAAATTGCAGGTCTGGAACCGGACATTTGCGAGCACATGGGGCGTGGAAGAAGACCTGCTCGATACACACCCGGCGGCGGACAAGCTTGTCGCCGCAATCGCTCCGAGTCTCGCGAGGCCCAGGCGTGCAAGCAGCATCGGTGAGACGATCCGCTCTGCGACGCTCGACCGCAAGGAAAAGGCAGGTCGGCTGACCATGGCCGATGGCCGTACGCTTGAATTTGCCGGCGTGCCGCTCCCCGATGGCAATGGCTTGCTCACCGCTCTGGATGTGACGGCGAACGAGCAGGCAGAGACTGCCCTGCGCGAACGCAATCAGGCGCTGGAGGCGGCCGATCAGGTCAAGACCCGCTTCCTCGCCAATATGTCCTACGAATTCCGCACGCCGCTCACGTCAATCGGCGGCTTTGCCGAGCTGTTGGATGGCGGCGTTGCGGGAGAGCTGACCCCGCAGGGGCGCGAATACACGCAGGCGATCATCGATTTTGTTGCCCGGCTGACCGAGCAGGTGGAGAATGTGCTCGATCTTTCGCAGGGTGAGGCCGGATTGCTGCCGATTTCGAAGCAGAAGCTGGAATTGCAGCCCTTCGTCACAGGTATCGTGCGCGAGCGGGAGCAGGCCATTCTCGACAAAGGCCTCTCGCTCGATCTGCGCGGTGCCCAGGCAGCGAAGCTGGAAGCCGATCCCCGGCAATTGGGCAGGGCCATCGGCCAATTGCTCGACAATGCAATCACGGCCACACCAAAAGGCGGGAAACTGCTGGTTGATCTCTCGCGGAAGAAGGACGGCGTGCGGATTGTGATCTCGGACAATGGCCGGGGGATGACCGCCGAGGAACTGTCCCGCGCGATGGATGGCCTGCGTCCGGCTAAAAGCGGCGACGGGCTGGAGCGCAGGCAGGGGCTGGGCATTCCGCTCGCCCGCCAGTTGGTCGAACTGCATGGCGGATCGCTGGAGATCCAGTCGCGGCGCGGCGTCGGCACGACTGCGCTGATCCACCTGCCGTGAAGATCGACCTGCCCGATCTGGACGCGATGGAGGTGCTGGGACAGCGCATTGCGGGTCGGCTCCGTGCGGGTGATGTGGTAACGCTGGAAGGCGGGCTCGGGGCGGGGAAGACCACGCTCGCCCGCGCGGTGCTGGCGGCCTTGGGCCATGAGGGCGAGGTGCCGTCGCCCACCTTCAACATCATCCAGACCTATGATGATGTGGACCCGCCTGTGGTCCATGCGGACTTCTACCGGCTGAAGCATCCATCGGAAGCCGAAGAGATCGGATTGGACGATTACCGCGACGGCGCGGCTCTGCTGGCCGAGTGGCCCGATCACGCCGGCGGTTTCGCGCATGAGCCGGGTTGTTTGTCGATTGCATTGGAAATTGTTGGCGAAGGACGCGCGGCGACTGTTGTGCCGGGTGCGGATTGGCTAGAGCGCTGGACATGAGTGATTTGCCTGACGGGTTGGAGCAGTTTTTGGGGGCCGCTGGCTGGGCCGGGGCGGACATTGCGCCGCTGGCCGGTGATGCGTCCTTCCGGCGATATTTTCGCATTGCGCGCGGCAACGACCGGGCGATGCTGATGTTCGCTCCGCCGCCCGAGGAAGACCCCGCACCTTTCCTGCATGTTGCGCATTGGCTCAGCGAAAACGACCAGCGCGGCCCCCAGATCATTGCCGAGGACGCCGCTGCCGGGTGGGTGCTTACGGAAGATTTCGGCGATGACCGGATGCGCGACTGGCTGGATGACAATCCGGCGGGCGAGGAGCAGGCCTATGCCGCCGCGATCGATGCGCTGGTCGATCTGCACCGCAGGCCGGCCGGACCCTTCGAGCCCTACGACATGGCAACCTATCTGCGCGAGGCCCGGCTGCTGACCGAATGGTATTGCCCTGCCGCCGGTCTTGATGTGGATGCAAACGGATTCGATGCTGCTTGGGAAGAAGCGCTGGCTCCGCTGGTGGCGCGGCAGCAACCCGGCGTGACCGTGCTGCGCGATTATCATGCCGAGAACATCATGCTGCTGGAGCCCGCACCCGATGGCAGCGGCGCGCAGGGCCTGATCGATTTTCAGGACGCGCTGGTCGGGCATCCGGCCTATGATCTGGTCTCGCTGCTGCAGGACGCGCGGCGTGAGGTTTCGACCGATCTGGAGGCACGAATGCTGGACCGGTACCTGCAGGCGAGCGGCGCGGACGGGAATTTCCATGCCGACTATGCTTTGCTGGGTGCGCAACGAAACGCGAAGATCGTGGGCATCTTTACCCGACTGCACCGGCGCGACGGCAAGCCGCGCTATCTCGATTTCATCCCCCGGGTGTGGACAGCGATGGAGCGCGATCTGGCGCATCCCGCGCTTGCTCCGGTGGCGCGCTGGTTCGATGCGAATATCCCGCAAGAATTGCGCAATGCAGCGGGCGGAACCATCGCATGAGCGATCTGGTCAGCGATACCGCAATGGTCATGGCGGCGGGGATGGGCAAGCGGATGCGCCCGCTCACCGCCAGCCAGCCCAAACCGCTGGTGCGCGTCGCGGGCAAGCCGTTGATCGACCATACGCTGGATCGTCTTGCCGAGGCTGGCGTGCACAAAGCGGTGGTCAATGTGCATTATCTGGCCGACGCGCTGGAGGCCCATCTGGCCGAGCGGCCGGTCCCTGCGGTGACCATTTCCGACGAACGGGAAGAATTGCTCGAAACAGGTGGCGGCATGGTCAAGGCGAAGAACCTGCTGCCCGATCCGTTTTTCTGCCTGAACTCCGACAATATCTGGCTCGACGGGCCGCAAAATGCGTTTGCCGATCTCTCGCGGCGCTGGGACCCTGAAACGATGGACGCGCTGCTGCTGGTGGTGCCGCATTCGCGCGCGATGAATTTTACCGGACACGGGGACTTTCATCTGGATGGCGCAGGCCGCGTCACCCGGCGCACCGCGCATCGGATTGCGCCGTTTATCTATACCGGAATCCAGATCGTCTCGCACCGTCTTTTGCGCGATGCCAAGGCGGAGAAATTCTCCACCAATATCCTGTGGAACCGGGCCGCCGGAGAAGGGCGCCTGTTTGCGGCGCCGTTTACCGGCCAATGGTTCGAAGTCGGCACGCCCGAAGCGATAGCTCCGACCGAGGCCGCCTTGCAGCATGGCTGATCCGGCGGGCCCAGCGCGCACCAGTCCGGACGTCTATTCCATAGCGGCCCATCGCGGTTTTGCCGATGCCCTCGTGGCGGGATTGGACCCGCGTTATTCGGAGGAAGGGCTAGGCCTTGCGCGGCTGACCCTGTTGCTCCCCAGTTCGCGGGCCGCACGCACCGTTACCGAGGCGTTTATCCGGCTCATGGGCACGGGCGGGCAGGCCGGTATGCTGCTACCCCGGATGGCGGTGGTGGGCGATCTCGATCTCGACGATACGCTGGGTCCGTTGCTCGATCCGCTTGGTTTTGCCAATATTCCCCCCGCCGTCGATGCGACCGAGCGGCTGTTTGTGCTGGCCGATATCTTGCGCCGCGAAATGGGCAAGGATGCACCGCCTGCCCCGGCAATCCTGAAACTGGCGCGCGATTTCGGCCAGACAATGGATCGTTTGCTGGTTGAGGAAGTGACACCTGACGAGCTTCTGTCGGACCGAGTGCTGACCTTGTTTGGCGATTTGGCAGGCCATTGGCAGGACAGCCTGCACCGCTTCGCCACGGTTCAGCGGCATTGGCTGGCAGAGCTGGAGCGACGCGGCGCGATGGATGCGGCCACGCGGCGCAACCTGCTGTTCGATGGCGCGGCCAAGGCTTGGAACGCAAATCCGCCTGAAACGCCGATTGTTGCGGCGGGTGTGACCAGCGCTTCACCCTCCCTGGCGCGCTTGCTGAAAGTGGTCAGCGAATTGCCGCAAGGCGCGGTTATCCTGCCCGATCTGGACCTGACGATGCACTCCGATGTCTGGGACGAGCTGGGCCGCGCAGGCGCGAGGCCGGAGCCTGATGACACGCCATTCGCCAAAGACGACGCGCCCACGCATCCGCAATATCATCTCAAGCTGCTGCTCAACCGGATGGGCATCGCGCGCGGCGAAGTGCGCCCATGGCACCGCAAGGGAATGACCGCAGCTCCGCCGGAACGCAGCCATGCCATTGGCGCGTTGTTACTGCCGCCCAAAGCCAGCACGCGGTGGATCGATCTGCCCGCCGAGAAGCGGCGGCTTTCGGGCGTGCGGCTAATGGAGAGCGCAGCGCCGGAGGAAGAGGCGCAGGCGATTGCCTTGCTGGCCCGGGAAGCTCTGGAAACCAGCGAACGCCGGGTGGCCATCGTTACCCCCGACAGAGGGCTGGCGCGGCGCATTGTCCACCATTTGCGCCGCTGGAATATCGAGGCGGATGACAGCGCCGGCCGCGAATTGTCGCAGACGCCTGCGGGGCGCTTGCTGTTGCTGCTCGCCGAGGTGCTTGCAGAGGATGCCGCCCCGGTGCCGCTGGTGGCGTTGCTGGGCCATCCGCTTGTGCGGCGCGGGGACGGGGAAGGGACTTCGCGGGGCGATCACCTCAGAGCCCTGCGCGCCTTCGACAAGGAACTGCGGGGGCCGCGCCCGGCCGCAGGACTGGAACCGCTGAGCGCCATTGCAGCCAAGGCCGGTGTTGCCGAGTGGTGGCAGGAAATGTCCGCCATCCTCGCGCCGCTGCTGGATATGACCGAGGCAACGCCACTCGCTGATAGCTTGGACGCGCTGGTGGCTGTGGGCGAGGCGCTGTGCGGCGAGGCCTTGTGGGCGCTGGAGGACGGGCGTGCCCTGTCTTTTTTCATCGAGGATTGGCGGATGCGCGCGCGGGAAACCGGCTTTGCGCTGGACCCGCGTGATCTGCACACCGTGCTGCAGGACGCTCTGGCTCAGATTGCCGTTCGCCCACCTTATGGTGGCCATCCCCGGATCGCGATTTACGGTTTGCTCGAGGCACGGATGAGTCGCGCGGATATGGTGATTTGTGCTGGTCTCAACGAAGGCAGCTGGCCTGCGCGCAGCGGGGCGGAACCTTTGCTGGCGCCTGCCGTGCTGCGCGCGTTGGGCGTTCCTGCGGCAGAGTTTCGCATCGGCCTCGCCGCACATGATTTGGCCGGAGCGCTGGGCGCGCCTGAGGTCGTCCTCAGTCGCTCGCAGCGTGATGCGGATGGCCCGGCGATTGCCTCGCGATTTTGGCTGCGGGTGAAGGCGCTGTTGGGGGGTGATTTGGGAGCTTCCCATGCTGAGGTGGCCATGCCCGTATTGGCGGCTGCGCTGGATCGGCCCAATCAGACCATTCCCGCGACCCAGCCGCACCCCATGCCCTCGGCTGAGCAGCGCAAAGTCTCGGTCTCGGTCACCGCGCTCGACCGACTGCGGTCTGATCCGTACCAGTTCTACGCCAGCCAGATCATGGGGTTGCGCGATTGGGACGGTCTGGATGCCGAACCTACGCCTGCGTGGCAGGGCGAGCTGGCGCATGACATTCTGGAGCGCTGGCACAAGGGCGAGGGCGATTTGCGCGATATTGCCTTGCGCCAGCTGGACCAGATGAATGCCCATCCGCTGACAAGGCATCTGTGGCAGCCCCGCCTTTTGCGCGCGCTGGAATGGGTGGAGGATGCCATCGGATGGGAAGAGGGCCGAGAGCCGGTCCTGTTCGAGGAGAAGGGCGAAATCACGCACAAGGGCGTGACGATCAACGGCCGGATCGACCGGCTCGATCGCTTGGCTGACGGGTCCTTTGCAGTGGTCGATTACAAGACCGGCAGGCCGCCCTCCGGCTCTCAGGTGGAGGCGGGCTATGCCCTGCAATTGGGCACGTTGGGCATCATGCTGGAGGAGGGCGGTTTCGGCGCGCGCAATGGGAAAGCTAGCGCGTTCGAATATTGGTCGCTGGGCCGCTACAAGGACAGCGAAACCGGCTTTGGCTATATCGACACGCCGCTGAAGATTGGCCGCAAACGAAGCGGGATAGCGCCCGAAGATTTCATGCCTCAGGCGCGCAAGTTCCTCGACGAAGCGCTGGACCAGTACATTCTTGGGAGCGACCCGTTCACTGCTCGCCTCAATCCCGATGCGCCGGGCTACGACACCTATGACCAGCTGATGCGTCTGGAAGAATGGCTTGGCCGTGATGCGGACGGAGGAGCGTCATGAGCGGTGAAGTCTATAAGCTCGAGGGCAGCCAGGCCGATGCGGTAAACCCTTCGGACAGCGTGTGGCTCTCGGCGAGCGCGGGCACCGGCAAGACGCAGGTGTTGTCCGCGCGGGTGCTGCGTCTTTTGTTGCAAGAGGATTGCCGCCCTGAAAGCCTGCTTTGCCTAACCTTTACGAAGGCCGGCGCGGCGGAGATGGCCACGCGGGTCAATGATGTGCTGGCCCGCTGGGTCATGCTGGACGAGGTCAAGCTGGCCGGAGAGCTGGGCGATATCGGTGCGCCCGCCGATCCGGCCACGCTGCGGCGCGCGCGGATGCTGTTTGCACAGGTGCTCGATTGCCCGGGCGGCGGCCTCCGGATCGACACGATTTACGCATTCTCGCAATATTTGCTCGCGGCATTTCCCGAAGAGGCCGATCTGCTGCCGGGCACTGTGGCAATGGAAGACCGCGACCGCGTTTTGTTGTCGCGCGAAGTGCTGACGCAAGTCATCGCCAATGGCACCGAGGCCGAGCGCGAGGCGCTGGCCGATCTCAGCGTGCGCCTTGGCCCAGACGGAGCCTTGGGCTGGCTCATGCAATGCGCCGGTGCGCGTGCGGCGTGGAACGGGCCTGCCGCATGGGTTCCGCCCATGGCATCGCGCCTGAAACGCCTGTTCGGATTACCTGCCGATCTGGAAGAAGCCTCTCTTGCCGGGCAGTGCAGCGATGCCGATTTCGATATCGCTGCCTTGCGTCACTGTCGGGAATCTCTGGCAGCATGGGGTACGAAGACGGCGGGCGAGGCAACTGACTTCATCGACCAGTGGTTGGCTGCCGAGCCGGAAGAGCGGTATCGCACTCTGGATGGCTTCTCGGGCACTCTGTTCACCCTGAAGGGGGAGCCGAAATCGCTTAAGAATGTCCTGAAAATCGATCCCGGCTATGGTGAGCCGGTCGAGCGGGTGCGGGCCAATCTGGAGGTGATCGAGCAACAGGCACGGCTGCTGGCGCTGGCCGAATGGCTCGCCCCGGCCTTGGAATTGGGCCGGTCCTTTGCTCTGGCGTGGGAAGAGGCCAAGGAACGCGAGGGTCTGATCGATTTCGATGACCAGATTCGCCGCGCTGCGGACTTGCTCGGCAAAAGCGGGATGTCCGACTGGATTCGCTTCAAGCTGGACCGGCAGTTTGACCATATTCTGGTGGATGAGGCGCAGGATACCAACGAGGCGCAGTGGTCCATTGTGAAGGCTCTGACGGGAGACTTCTTCACCGGTATCGGCCAGCGCGACGGGAAGCTGCGGACGATCTTCGTGGTGGGCGATTACAAGCAGGCAATCTTCCGCTTCCAAGGCACCAGCCCGGAAAATTTCGCAGCGGCCAAGGAAGCCTACAAGGCGCAAATTGCCAAGGCCGCTGCGGCAGCGCGGGACTATGCGCGGGATAGCCGGTCCGAGCCCCCGATTGCTTTGCGCGATCTGCAAGACCTTGATCTGGACCGCAGTTTCCGCACCACGCAGCCGGTGCTCGATTTCGTCGATGCGGCGATTGGTGCGGTAGGGTGGGAGGAGCTGGGTTTGCAGGAACCGCCCAGTAACCATCGCGGGGCCGAGCAGGCGGGATTTGTCCAGCTTTGGTGGCCGGTCAGCGCGCAAGAAGAAGACAGGGACGAGGCCGACAATGCGCCCGATGACAGCTGGCTGCCACCTGTCGAGCGACGCATGGCAGACGGGATCGCCAAGCAGGTCAAGAAGTGGCTCGACGAAGGCCACCCTCTGGCCAAGGGCAAGCGCCGCAATGCCGGGCCGGGTGACATCATGGTGCTGGTCCGCAAGCGCAAGGAACTCGCTGGGTTGATCGTTGCCCGCCTGCATGCGGCAGGAGTGCCGGTGGCGGGTGTGGACCGGTTGAGGCTGGGAGCACCGCTGGCGGTGAAGGATCTGGTCGCGGCGCTGCGGTTTGCGGTCAATCCGCTGGACGATCTCAATCTGGCGAATGTGCTCGTGTCGCCGCTGGGCGGATGGTCGCAGGAAGACTTGCTGGAGCACGGGCACCGGCCACGCGGACAGCGGCTGTGGGATCATCTGGGGCGCAGTGACGCGCCGCTGGTGCGTGACACGGTTGCGCGCCTCGGCGATTTGCTGGCGCAAGTCGATTTCGAACCGCCTGAGGCGCTGCTCCACTGGATGCTTTCGGGGCCGTGGCAGGGCCGCCTTAAGCTGGTGGCCCGATTGGGCAGCGAAGCGAATGACCCGATCGATGAATTGCTGAACGCTGCGTTTGCCTATTCGGCGTCGCACACCGCGAGCCTGACAGGCTTCCTCCAATGGTTCGATGCGGGCGAGGGCGAGGTCAAGCGCGAGGCCGGTGGCGGCGAGTCGCTGGTAAGGGTCATGACCGTGCACGGGTCCAAGGGCCTGCAATCGCCGATTGTCATTCTTGCCGATGCCACGGGAAATCCACACGCTTCGCGGTCTTCCGGATTGTCGCTGGCAGAGGAGGAGGGCGGCGATGCGGCCCTGCCACTGCCGCCGCTGGGCAAGGAGGACGTGCTGGGCCCGTTGTCCGACGAGGACGAGAAGCGCAAAAAGGAAGAGCTGCAGGAACACTGGCGTCTGCTCTATGTCGCAATGACCCGCGCGGAAGAGGCGCTGTATGTCGGCGGCGCGCTGGGTCTGCGCGAGAAGGCGCCTAACGAAGACAGCTGGTATGCCCGGCTGGAACCGCTGGTCGAAGGCGAATTTGTCGATGACGATATTTGGGGGGCGAGCGCTGGGTATGGGCAATTGCCCGATCCGGTGGCTGCGCAGACTGAGGCTGAACCTGCTAAAGCCACTTCACCTGCTTTGCCGAACTGGGCGACTACTCCAGTGGTCCCCGAACCGCGCCCACCGCGCCCTCTCGCGCCATCCTCTGCTGGGGATGAGCGCGGGGCCGATCCTCCCTTGCCGCCGGAAGTGGCTGCGCAGGCGGCACGGCGTGGAACGGTAATTCACGGGTTGCTGGAACGCCTGCCTGACGTTGCCGAAAAAAGCCGCGAGGAAGCGGGCCGCCTGTGGCTCGCGCGGCAAGCGGGTGATTTCGATCAAGCAGCGCAAGAGGAGATGCTTCGCTCAGCTCTGGCCGTGCTGGATGACCCCTCTTTCTCGCAGCTATTCAGCCCGCAATCGCTGGCGGAGGTTCCTCTTGCGGCCATCGTCGGGGGCAAGGTGATCAACGGCACCGCCGACCGTCTGCTGGTGACGCCTGAGCGCATTCTGGTGGTCGACTACAAGACCGCCCGTAGGCCGCCTGCAAGCGCAGCTGATATCTCGCGCTCCATTACCGCGCAAATGGCCGCTTACGTTGCTGTGCTGGAGGCAATCTATCCCGGGCGCGCCGTGCAGGCCGGGGTGCTATTCACCCATACGCCGCAATTGTTCGTTCTGGATGATGCAGTTCTGGCCCCGCACAAGGCCGCCCACAAAACCGATTTGCAGGGGACGCAGGAAAGCTTTGTCACCAATCGCGTTGAGTAAGCGAACAGGCATCCTAAATAGGGTGCAACCAATTAGGAGAACCAATCATGGCCACCACCGCCGTAACCGATGCCAGCTTCAAGGCCGATGTCCTCGACAGCGAAACCCCCGTTTTGGTCGATTTCTGGGCCGAATGGTGCGGGCCGTGCAAGATGATCGGTCCCTCGCTGGAAGAAATCAGCGACGAACTGGGTGACAAGATCAAGATCACCAAGATGGACATCATGGAAAACACTGACACTCCCAGCCAGCTGGGCGTGCGCGGCATTCCCTATCTGGCGCTTTACAAAGGCGGCGAGAAGATTGCCGAAATGACCGGCGCGGCCCCCAAGAACCAGCTCAAGTCCTGGATCGAAGAGCAGCTCTGATCTAGCTGCGGTTCGCCTGCAACCGGGCGACAAACGCATCGAATATTTCGGGGGACGAGGCTCCGATAAGTCCCGGCTTATCGGGCTCGTCCACCCGGTATTCGGTGCCATCGACGCGGGCCGCTTTCCCGCCCGCTTCGTTCAGCCACAAAATGCCGGCGGCGTGGTCCCACGGGAGCGTCCGTTTGAAGCTGGAGACGTCGTTCTGACCCAGCGCGAGGCGCGGATATTGCTCGGCGGCACAGCGCGGTATATCGACCAGATCGTAGTGCGGCGCGATGGTGCGGTTGACCATTTCCTGCTGTTCCTCGGTCAGAAACATCATCGAAATGGCGGCAATCGGCTTGGCTCCGGCCCCGGTTGGCTGAGAGTTTATTGTCTCGCCATTGACCTGTGCGCCTTGGCCCAGATGCGCCGAGCAGAACCGGCCCGATAGGCAATCAAGAATCCAGCCCGATTGGCACAGTCCGCCGGAGGATCGCGCGATGATGATGCCAAAGGGCGGCTGTCCGTGGGCAAAATTATGCGTCCCGTCGATCGGGTCGATAATCCAGCAATCGCCCGATAGCGCATCCATGATGGATGGATCGGCATGGACCGCTTCCTCCCCGACAATCGCCGGACCTTCATCGATAGCGGCGAGCCCCTCGGCCAGCATCACCTCTGCCTCGCGGTCGGCGATGGTGACGAGATCGTCGGAAGCCTTCTCGACAATTTCGCCCTTGGCTAGGTTTTGGAAGCGCGGGAGGATAACCTCCTGAGTGACGCGCTTTGTCAGCGTCTCGATCTGGCGGTCGAGCGCGTTCACGAGCGGTAATCCGCGTTGATGGCGATGTAGCCATGGGTGAGATCACAGGTCCACACAGAGGCGCGGCCATCGCCTATTCCGAGATCGACTTCTACGGTAATGTCCTCTCCCTTCAAATGCGCCGCAAGAGGAGCTTCGTCGAAATCATCCACCGGTTGCCCGTCGCGTGCGGCCCAGTGTCCGCCAAATCCGATGGAAAGTTTGTCGCGGTCAGCTGGCTCGCCCGCCTTGCCCACGGCCATGACGACGCGGCCCCAATTCGCGTCTTCTCCGGCAATCGCAGTTTTCACCAGCGGCGAATTGGCAATCGCCATGCCCACGCGGCGCGCGCTGTCATTGCTAGCCGCACCGGTGACGGACACCTCGATAAATTTGCTCGCGCCTTCGCCGTCGCGCACCACCAATTGCGCCAGCTCGCCGCAGACCTGCTCCAAGGCTGCGGCAAAGGCGTCAGCCCCCGCATCATCGAAGGAAGCCAAAGGCACATTGCTAGCCTTGCCTGTGGCGAAAACCAGCACCGTGTCGCTGGTCGAGGTGTCTCCGTCGACCGTGATGCAGGAAAAAGTCCGCGCGTTGATCTCGCCCAGAAGTTGCTGGAGGAAGGCTGGCTCCACTGCTGCATCGGTGAAGATATAGCCCAGCATCGTCGCCATATCCGGCGCGATCATGCCGCTGCCTTTGATAATCCCGGACAGCTCCACGCGCTGTCTGCCTACCATCGCCGCAGCGCCTGCGCCCTTGGTAAAGGTATCGGTCGTCCCGATGGCCTTGGCGGCTGCTTCCCAGCCGACCGGCTCCGCCGTCATTGCGGTATCTACACCGGCGACAGCCACGTCCTTGGGCAGCGGCACTCCGATCACGCCGGTGGAGGAGACGAACACCTCTTCGCGTGAGCAGCCGATGCCGCCCGCGACTTGCTCCATGATGGCTTCCACCGCCTCGCGCCCGCGATATCCGGTGAAGGCGTTGGCATTCCCGGCGTTGACCACCAGTGCCCGCGCCCGCCCGGACTTCACCTGCTCGCGGCCCAGTTCCACCTCGCTGGAGGCGCACGCGCTTTGGGTGAAGACGCCTGCCACAGCAGTGCCTTCGCTCAGCTCCGCTAAGGTCAGGTCCGCGCGGTCCCAGTCTTTATACCCGGCACGCACGGTTCGCAGTGTAACGCCTGCGATGGCCGGCAATTCGGGAAAAGGGCGAGCGAGCGGGGAGGGGGCAAGGTCCATAGGCGCAGCGACTATGCCAGCGCGGGGTCTTTTTCCAGACCTAGGATCGGCCCTGCATGGACTTGTTAGGAAACCCTCCCTATCTGGGCGACACAATGATGCGCCGTTTCCTCACCCTGCTTGCCGTATTGAGCGGCTTTGCCGTTATCGGCGCGCCGGTGCAGGCGCAGCCAGCGCAAGGCGCAGCTGCAGCTTGTGAAGCGAGCGCTCTTGCGGATCAGAGCCTGCAAGCCGCACCCGCCGCAATGATCCATGGCGTGGCATCGAAGCGAAGCCTGACCAGTGCATTCCCGCATGCAGAACCCGCAACCCGGTTCTGCCCGGAAGTGCCGCCCGTGCGCCTGCGGATCGACCGCGCGCACACCTAAGCCGCACCAGCGCAAGACTATCAGCCTCGCCGTCCGCATCAGGACCGGCGCGCATCTCCCGTAATTCGTTCAAAATTCTTACGCCAAGGTGGACAGTTCATGTTCAAAGGTATCGCAAAATCTCTCTTCGGTTCGTCCAACGACCGGTATGTCAAATCCATCGGCAAGATCGTCGGCCAGATCAACGCGCTGGAGGATGACGTAAAGGCCCTCAGCGATGCGGAGCTGCAGGCCCAGACGGACAAGTTCCGCGGCCTGCTGGCCGACGGCAAAACGCTTGACGATATTCTGCCAGAAGCGTTCGCCACAGTCCGCGAAGCGTCGATGCGCGTGCTTGGCATGCGGCATTTCGATGTCCAGATGATTGGCGGCATCGTGCTGCACCGGGGCGAAATCGCCGAGATGCGCACCGGTGAGGGTAAAACGCTTGTGGCGACGCTGGCGACCTATCTGAACGCAATCGAGGGCAAGGGCGTCCATGTCGTGACCGTCAACGACTACCTCGCCCGCCGCGATGCGGAATGGATGGGGCAGCTCTACACCTGGCTCGGCCTGACCGTTGGCGTGATTATCCCGAACATTCCCGAACCTGATCGCCGCGCGGCTTACCAGGCCGACATCACTTACGGCACGAACAACGAATTCGGCTTCGACTACCTGCGCGACAATATGAAGCATGAGCGCAGCCAAATGGTCCACCGCCCGTTCAATTTCGCGATTGTCGACGAGGTGGATTCCATCCTAATTGACGAGGCGCGGACCCCGCTGATCATCTCCGGCCCGACCGAAGACAAGACCGATCTGTATGTGACCATCGATGCCATCGTGAAGCAGGTCGATCCCGAATGGTACGAGGCGGACGAGAAGACAAAGAACATCAGCTGGACCGAGGACGGGGCCGAAGCCATCGAGCAATTGCTGGCCGATTCCGGTGTGCTGACAACCGACAATCTCTATGATGTCGAGAACAGCCAGGTCGTCCACCATCTGGACCAGGCGCTCAAAGCGAACATCATGTTCAAGCGCGACACCGACTACATCGTCAAAGACGAGAAGGTCGTGATCATTGACGAGTTTACCGGTCGTATGATGGATGGCCGCCGCTGGTCCAATGGCCTGCATCAGGCTGTCGAGGCCAAGGAAGGCGTCAAGATCGAGCCCGAAAACCAGACCATGGCCTCGATCACCTTCCAGAACTATTTCCGTATGTACCCCAAGCTCTCGGGCATGACCGGCACCGCCGCCACCGAGGCGAGCGAGTTCTGGGACATCTACAAAATGAATGTGGTCGAGATCCCGACCAATGTCCCCGTGCAGCGGATCGACGAGGACGACGAGTTCTACAAGAACACCATCGACAAGTTCAAAGCCATCGCCAAGGCGATCGCCGAGAAGAGCGAAATCGGGCAGCCAACTCTGGTCGGCACGGTCTCGATCGAGAAGTCCGAGCTGCTCAGCAAGTTCCTCGACGAGGAAGGCGTGAAACACTCCGTCCTCAATGCCCGCTTCCACGAAAGCGAAGCGCATATCGTGGCGCAGGCTGGCCGGATGGGCGCAGTGACCATCGCCACGAACATGGCGGGCCGCGGGACCGATATTCAGCTCGGCGGCAATGTCGAGTTCCGAATCGAAGACGAGTTGAAGGACATGCCCGAAGGGGCCGCTCGCGATGCGGCGATTGCCAAGATTAAAGAAGAAGTCGCCGCCGAGCGCGAGCAGGTGCTGCAGGCTGGCGGATTGTTCGTTCTTGGCACGGAGCGGCACGAGAGCCGCCGGATCGATAACCAGCTGCGCGGCCGTTCGGGCCGTCAGGGCGACCCGGGTCTCTCGCGGTTTTACCTGTGTCTGGAAGATGATCTGCTGCGCATTTTCGGGCCGGACACGCTGTTCAGCCGGATGATGAATTCCAATCTGGAAGATGGCGAGGCGATCGGTTCCAAATGGCTGAGCAAGGCCATCGAGACTGCGCAGAAGAAGGTCGAGGCGCGCAATTACGACGTGCGTAAGCAGGTCGTCGAATATGATGACGTGATGAACGACCAGCGCAAGGTGATCTACGAACAGCGCGCCGATATTATGGACAGTGAGGCGGTCGACGATGTGGTTGTAGATATGCGTCAGGACACGATCAATTCGCTGGTCGGGACCGCGTGTCCTCCCGGCTCTTATCCCGAGCAGTGGGATATCGAAGGGCTGAAGGAAAAGGTCACCGAAGTTCTGGGCCTGTCGCCCGATCTCGATGCCTGGATGCAGGAAGACCAGCTGGAGCCCGACATCATCGAGGAACGTCTGCAGACGATGGCCGAGGAGAAGATGACGGCCAAGATCGCCTCGACCGATCCCTCGATCTGGAAGCGGGTGGAGAAGGGCATTCTGCTCGACCGGCTGGACCATCACTGGAAAGAGCACCTCGCTACGCTGGATGCCCTGCGTCAGGTCATCTGGATGCGCGGTATCGCCCAGAAACAGCCGATCAACGAATACAAGCAGGAAGCTTTCGGACTATTCGAAGGGCTGCTCGATACGCTGCGGCAGGATGTCACCAGCATTCTGATGAAGAGCGAGCTGCGCGCTGCGCCCCCGCCGGAAGAACTTCCCGAACTGCCCGATTTCCTCACGGGTCATATCGATCCGCTCACCGGCCGCGACAATTCCGACGACGGTGACGGATCAGCAGCGCGGCCCGAACTGTTCGGCTCTCTTGCTGGATCGGCCAGAGCTGGGGCAGCGTCGGGCGGGTCTGCGCCCAATCCCTATGCGGATCAGGACATTCCGCGCAATTCGCAGTGCCCCTGCGGATCGGGCAACAAGTACAAGCATTGCCACGGGGCATTGTCTTGAGGGAAATGTGGGCGGCAATCGCGCCGCCTACTCGCCAGCGAGGTTGCAGGGGGCTTCACACTTGATACTGCTGAAGCAGCATAATGTATTGTTTTTGAAGCCGCGCAAAGTGGCAGGGACATCTTTCGAGATGGCTCTGTCGCGGTTTGCGGGGCGCGGGGACATCATCACGCCTATCCTCCCCGAGGAGGAACGGGAGCGGATCAGGCGCGGCTATGCTGGCAAGCGCAATTACCGATACCGGCCGTGGGAATTGACGCGCCGCCAGCTCAAACCCGTTGCCCGTGAGCTTCGCTATCCATACAAATTCTACAACCATACCTCGGCTCATGAAGCGCGGGAACGACTGGCGCCCGGCGTCTTCGATAAGGCCTTGAAAGTTTCGATCGTGCGCGACCCCTTCGACGTACTGGTTTCGCAGTTTTACAATCAGGGTCACGCGAATGACGATCCAGCAGCGTTCGCCAACTGGGCTCGAACGCATTCAAAATTCGTTACTGTGAACGAGAAGCAGTATTACTGTCATGGCGAATATGTCGTCGATCACATGATCCGGTACGAGCATATTGCAGAGGATGTCGCCCGACTTGAGGCGCTACGTCCCGGTCTGGCGGGCCTTGGTGAAACGTTTGCCAGTTTTTCAGCAAAGGCCCATTTCCGCCCCAGCAACACCGGACCGCAGAGGATGTTTGCTGGGTCAGATGGATTGGTGGAAACCGTCCGGTTTCTTGCGGCCCCCGTGTGCGAGCGATTTGGCTATGACGTGCCTAGGTGAGATCTTGGCATATCACCTGCGCCAAATTTTCTGATGATCTGGCTCGCCGCCGCCTTCTTCGTCACGGCACTGCTCTACGCGTCGGTCGGGTTCGGAGGCGGCTCGACCTACAGCGCTCTTCTGGCGCTTTCGGGGTTCGATTACCGATTGCTCCCGATCCTATCACTGATCTGTAATGTCGCGGTGGTGGCAGGCAGCAGCATCCGCTTTGCCCGTGCCGGTGTAACGCCGTGGAAGGGTGCTTTGCTGCTGACAGCCTTAGCCGCGCCGGCGGCGTTAGTTGGCGGGCTGACACCGATCCGTGAGGATGCTTTCTTCATCCTGCTTGGCGGCTGCCTGGTGCTGGCAGGGCTGGCCCTCTTCGTCCCTCAGCGCAGCCAGAGCGACACACCGACACGCTGGGTGCGGCTTATGCCTGTTGTCGCTCTTCCGCTGGGGTTCTTGTCGGGCCTTGTGGGCATAGGCGGCGGTATATTCCTTGCGCCGCTTCTGCATCTCACACGCTGGAACGAGACGCGTGCGATCGCGGCCACGGCCAGCCTCTTTATTCTTGTCAATTCCTTGTTCGGGCTGGCGGGGCAATTGCTCAAGAACGGGTCCGACCGGCTTGGCGAAGCCGCAGCATTCGGCCTGCCCCTCATGATCGCGGTGGTGATCGGCGGACAGATCGGAAGCCTGCTCGCGCTAAGAGTGTTTCCTGCACGGGTCATCCGCATGCTGACCGCCGCGCTGACCATCTGGGTCGGCGGGCGCTTGCTGCTTTCGATGTGAAGAAAATGGCTCCCCGAGTTGGATTCGAACCAACGACCAAGTGATTAACAGTCACCTACTCTACCGCTGAGCTATCGGGGAGCAGCCCCCAAGCGGTATGGAGGGGGCAGGGCTGGGCCTATATGGGGGCGTAAAACCTTTGGCAAGGCCCGTTCTCGCTCAAATGAAGCTTGAGGCAAAAAACCTGCCTTCGCCGGGAAAAATACCCGGAGTTCAGGTGACGAATTGCTCGGCCACAATCCGCTCGTCCAGCGTGTGACCCTTGTCGAACAGCAGCGTCAGTTGCTGTTCGCGGGAGATCGAGATGCGGACTTCCGCGATATCGCGAAATTCGGTCTGGTCGGCGACCACCGCAACCGGGCGCTTATCGGGCTCGCGCACTTTGAACGTCACGTCATTGCGCTCCGGCAGAACGGCGCCGCGCCAGCGGCGCGGGCGGAACGCGCTGATCGGGGTAAGGGCGATCAATTCGGAATCGAGCGGCAGGATCGGGCCGTTGGCGCTGAAATTATACGCTGTCGAGCCTGCAGGAGTGGCCACCAGCACACCGTCGCACACGAGCTCCTGAATCCGGACCTTGTCGCGCACGCTGACCTCGATCTTCGCAGTCTGGCGGGTTTCGCGCAGGAGCGAGACTTCGTTGATGGCAAACCGGGTGTGGGTCTTGCCGTCCTGGGTGATGGCTTCCATCCACAGCGGGGCGATGTCGCGGTCGATCGCGCGGTTGACGGAGGAAAGCAGGTCCACCCGCTTGCGCGGCTTGTTCATCAGGAAACCGACAGTTCCCATATTAATGCCGTAAACCGGCTTCAGCTGATGGTCATCGAGCATCTGGTGGAGTGTCTGGAGCATGAAACCATCACCGCCCAGAACCACCACCGCATCGGCATCGTCCAGCGCGACAAATTCATATTGCGCTGACAATTCGGCGGCCGCCTGCTGCGCCCGCTCGGTCTCGACGGCCAGCAATGCCAGCTTCGTGAATTGATGCGAACCGCCCATGCCTGTCTCCGAACCCGCTAATCTTGCGCTGCCGTCCCATAAGATGACGGCTTCGTCAAAGGCCAAAGACACAGGCACGAAGCGGGACTAGGGCCAAGGATATGAATGCAATGGTCGCAATGGAACGGGATGAGCTGACAGGTTTGCCGGGGCGTGCTGCGTCTCTGGAGCGGCTTGACCAGTGGCTGGCGCGCGAGGGCGTGCCGGTGCACGCAATGGTGCTGAGCCTTGGCCGGTTCGAAACCGTCAATCTGGCCTTTGGCGAGGCCACAGGGGATGGCGCCCTGGCCGAGGTGGCGCGGCGGCTGATGCATTTCGGGGAGGACGAGTTCGAGCTGTCCGACTGGATTGCCGCGCGTCTTGGCGGGGGAAAGTTCCTGTTAGCGCTGCGGGAGGATTGCACGCGCGAGCGGTGGCAATGGCTGGCCGAGGCGCTGGCCGATGCCGTGGCGCTGCCGATAGCGGCGGTTGAATCTGATGCCAGCCTGCGTCTGTGGCCACGGATTGCCCTGATACGCGCGGCACCGGGTGAAGATTCGCGGGCCCTGCTAGACCGGCTTGCCGAAGCGCTGGGCCGGATGAAGGGCCAGCCGGGTCGCCGCACGGAATGGATCGACAGGCAGAAGGCCCCCGACGGGATCAGCGGAGCGCAACTGGAGGCCGATCTGATGGGCGCGATGGCGCGCGGCGAGATCGAAGTGCGCTTTCAACCGCAATATGCACTGCCAGAAGACGTCCTGATCGGGGCCGAGGCTCTGGCGCGGTGGCAGCATCCGGTTTTGGGGCTCATCGGGGCAGGACCGCTGTTTGCGATAGCCCAACGCGCCGACCAGACCTCGGCCCTGTCGCGCCATGTTGCGGAGCGGGCGCTGGACATTGCGCGAGAGTGGCCGGAGCTATTGCGGCTATCGCTCAATATTACTCCCAACGATCTCGCCTCTCCCAATTTTGCGAATGATTTTCTGGCATTGCTCGGCCAGAGCGGGTTCGATCCGCATCGCCTGACACTGGAAATCACCGAGCAGGTTCTGCTGGCCGATCTCGACATGGCAGCGGCTGTTCTTGCGAAAATCCAGTCGGCGGGGATCGCTCTGTCGCTGGATGATTTCGGGGCGGGATTCTGCAATTTCCGCTATCTCAAACTGCTGCCTCTCAGCGCGTTGAAGCTGGACCGGACCATGGTGGAAGGCATCGCCGAAAACTCCCGCGATCTGGCGGTTTTGCGGGCGATTGTAGCCATGGCGAGGGCGCTCGATCTGACGGTCGTCGCCGAGGGGATCGACACCGAGGAGAAGCGGCGCATTGTCGCCGGAGAAGGGTGCTCAAGTTATCAGGGTTTCCTGCGGGCGCGCCCTATGAAGCCGGATGCTTTTGCCAAACTCGCGATGGCGAGGGCCGCAGCCGCTTAGGCCGCCTGCTTTTCCTTCGCCTTGCGCGCCTTGGCCGCAATCCCGCTCAGACCCTTGGTCAATTGGAACAAGCCATTCAGGCGGCTTTCGGGGCTGTCCCATGCGCGGTTAATCACCAGCTTCATATCGGGGCGCAATTTCGCAGTGCCTTTCAGCCGGTCGACATAGGCGAGCAGGCCGGGTCCGTCGGGGAAGTCGTCCTGATGGAATGTCACCAGCGTCCCGCGCGCGCCGACATCGATTTTCGAAATATTGGCGATAATCGCCTGATGCTTGATTTCCAGCAGCCGGACCAGATTGCGGGTTGCATCGGGCAGGGGGCCAAAGCGGTCGATCATCTCTGCGGCCATGCTTTCGATTTCGGCCTTGTCCTGTGCCTGATTGAGGCGGCGATACAGCGCCATGCGCACCGCGAGATCGGGCACATAGTCCTCGGGGATCATAATCGGCGCATCGACGGTAATTTGCGGGCTTAGCGCGCTGGTGTCGCGCTCCAGACCGGCTTCACCCGCCTTGGCTGCTAGAATCGCGTCCTCCAGCATCGATTGGTACAGCTCGAAGCCGACTTCCCGGATGTGGCCCGATTGCTCGTCACCCACCAGATTGCCTGCCCCGCGAATATCGAGATCGTGGCTCGCCAACTGGAAACCGGCGCCCAGCGAGTCGAGATCGCCCAAGACCTTCAGGCGCTTCTCGGCGACCTCTGACAGCTGCGTGTCCTGTCCATAAGTGAGATAGGCATAGGCGCGCAGCTTTGCCCGGCCGACACGGCCACGCAGCTGGTAAAGTTGGGCAAGGCCAAAGCGGTCGGCGCGGTGGATGATGATGGTATTGGCGCTGGGAATATCCAATCCGCTTTCCACGATCGTGGTGGACAGCAGAACGTCGTATTTCTTCTCGTAGAAGGCGCTCATCCGCTCTTCAACCTGGCCTGCGCCCATCTGCCCGTGCGCGGTGACAATCTTCACCTCCGGCACATGCTCCCGCAGCCATGCTTCCAGCTGCTCCATGTCGGAAATGCGCGGGACCACAATAAAGCTCTGCCCCCCGCGATGATGTTCGCGCAGCAACGCCTCGCGCATCACCATGTCGTCCCATTCCATCACATAGGTGCGCACAGCGAGACGATCGACCGGCGGCGTTTGGATGGTGCTGAGTTCGCGCAGGCCTGTCATCGCCATTTGCAGCGTGCGCGGGATGGGAGTGGCCGTCAGGGTGAGCATATGCACATCGGCGCGCAGCTGTTTCAGCTTTTCCTTATGCGTCACGCCGAAGCGTTGCTCCTCGTCCACCACCACGAGGCCGAGATTTTTGAAGGTGGTCGATTTTGACAGAATGGCGTGCGTGCCGATCACAATGTCGATCTGGCCGTTTTCCAACCCCTCGCGCGTTTCCTTCATTTCTGTCGGGGGGACGAGGCGCGAGAGGCGACCGATTTTCAGCGGGAAGCCTGCGAACCGTTCAGTGAAATTCTGGTAATGCTGTCGGGCAAGCAAGGTGGTGGGGGCCACCATTGCCACCTGCTGGCCGTTCATCGCGGCAACGAATGCCGCGCGCAGCGCCACTTCGGTTTTGCCGAAGCCAACATCGCCGCAGACCAGCCGGTCCATCGGTCGCCCGCTTTCCAGATCGCGCAGCACATCGGCGATGGCGCGTTCCTGATCGTCGGTCTCTTCCCACGGGAAGCGGTCGAGGAACTGGTTGTAGGTTGCTTCCTCCGCTTCCAGCACGGGCGCCTTGCGCAGGGCGCGGGCGGCGGCGGTTTTCATCAGCTCGCCTGCAATGGCCTGAATCCGCTCGCGCAGTTTTGCGCGGCGGCGCTGCCATGCCTCACCGCCCAGCCGGTCTAGCTGCACGGCCTGCTCGCTGCTGCCGTAGCGGGTTAGCACATCGATATTCTCGACCGGGATATAGAGTTTATCCCCGCTGGCATATTCCAGCATCACACAGTCATGTTTGCTTTTGCCTGCAGCAATAGCCTCCAGCCCGAGATATTTGCCGATCCCGTGCTCGATATGGACCACCAGATCGCCGCGATTGAGAGCTTGAATCTCAGCCAGAAACGCATCGGAATCCTTGCGGCGCTTCTTGCGACGGACCAGCCTATCCCCCAGCACATCCTGCTCGGTCAGCAGCTCCAGCTCGTCATTGGCGAAGCCGGTTTCCAGCGGCAGGACCAGAGCGACCGTCTTGCCCTTGGCCGATTTCCCAAGCGCATCCTGCCAGCTATCGGCCAGCAGGGTCTCGGCACCGGCTTCCGACAGGATCGAAGCAATCCGGCTGCGCGAGCCCTCCGAATAGGTTGCGAGGATCGAGCGCTTCTTCGCTTTGCCGAGCGTGCCGAGATGCTTGGCCGCTGCCTCGTAGATATTGTCGCCCCGCGCGCGCTCTGGTGCAAAATCGCGGGCAGATGAAAAGCCGAAATCGAGCACTTTATCGCTTTCCGGCTCGGCGAAGATCACGCTGCGATGGATCGGCGCGGCCTGCATGGCGCGCTGCCATTCGTCAGCGTCCAGATAGAGCGTTTCCGGGTCGAGCGGGCGGTAACCGCCCTTGGATTGGCCGGTCGCATTGGTCCGCGCCTCGCGGTAGTCGGCGATATCGGATAGCCGCTCGTCAACGGCGGGCAGGGCGGCGTTGTCGATCACCAGTGCATCGTTAGCACTCAGATGGTCGAACAGGGTGACCAGCCGGTCTTCGAACAAAGGCAGCCAGTGCTCCATGCCCGCCTGCCGCCGGCTGTCGCTGACCGCTTCATAAAGCGGGTCCTGCGTGGCGGAGGCCCCGAATTGCTCGCGGTACCGGCTGCGGAAGCGTTTGATGCTGTCTTCGTCCAGCAGCGCCTCGCTGGCGGGCAGCAGCAGGAATTTGTCGAGCGTGCCAGTGGTGCGCTGGGTCGATGGATCGAACAGCCGCAGCGATTCCAGTTCGTCGCCGAAGAAATCGAGCCGCAATCCCTGCTCCAGACCCGACGGGAAGATATCCACGATCGACCCGCGCATCGCGTATTCGCCGTGATCCACGACGGTGTCGGAGCGGGTGTATCCTTGCCGGCTGAGGAGTGCAGAGAGACTGGCATGGCCGATCTCGAACCCGGCCTTCAGCTCGCGGACACTCTCGCGGATACGGAACGGGGTCAGCACGCGTTGGAGGGCGGCGTTGACGGTAGTGACGACCAGTTGCGATCCCGTTTTGCCCGCCTGCAGATCATGCAAGGTCGCTAGGCGGGTGGCACTGATTGATAGTGCGGGGCTGGCGCGGTCATAGGGCAGGCAATCCCATGCGGGAAATTCCAGCACCTGCAATTCCGGCGCGAAGAAGCGCGCTGCCTCGGCCACAGACCGCATCGCCGCTTCGTCCGGAGCGATAAAAACCGCGCGGCCCTTCGCCGCGCGCGCCAGATCGGCCATCACGAGCGGTTGCGCCCCGCGAGCCACGCTGGCGAGGGTGAGCGGCCCATCGGCCTTCAGGATGCGGGAAAGGTCAGGCATGTGATTGGGGTATGCCGGGCGCGCCGAAGCGTTCCCGTGGGCCTATGATGTCAGCGTGGGATATCGACGTAATCGAGTTTTCGCATGGCGTCCATTTGTGGGCCGGTAAAGGCATCGGGGATCGGCTGCGTCCCCAATGCCCACGCCATGATGTCAACATCGTCCTCGTCCAGCAGAGCTTCGAACCAGGCCAGATCAGCCTCGTCCCAGTCTTTGCTGTACCGGTCCAGAAAGCCGCCGATCATATAGTCGGCCTCGCGCGTGCCGCGATGCCATGCGCGGAATTTGGCCCGCGCAAGCCGGGCTTCTTTGGTGAGGGATTGTGCCATCCCAGAGCGGTTAGGCCACTCGAAATCGCCGCGCAACAGGCTATAGGCTGTGGTCGATGCGCCCAGATGAACTCAATCCCCTGTTTGCCGAGGTCGATACGCTCGATGGCGTGGGCCCAAAGTTGATGAAACCGCTGGGCCGGTTGGGGCTCAGCCGTGTGCGCGATCTGGCGTATCACTTGCCGGACCGGTTTGTGACCAGGCGCGCGGTGGGCAATGTGGACGAGGCGGGCGAGGGCGAGCAGATCGTCATCCAGCTGACACCCACCGAACACAAAGCGCCTTACAATCCCGGGCGCGGACCATACCGCATTCTGGCGCAGGATGCGGTCGGCAACATCATCGCCATTACCTATTTTGGCCGCGCATCCTATTCGGGCAAGAAATTGCTGCCGGTGGGGGAAACGCGCTGGGTCGCCGGGCGCCTCGACCGCTATGGTGACATGCTGCAGATCGTCCATCCCGATCATGTGGTGGAGGAGGGCGGCGAGACGCTGCAGCGGCTGTGCGAGCCGGTGTATTCTTTGGCCGAGGGGCTGACACAGCCAAAGATAGGCGGGTTGGTAGGGCAATCGCTGGCCAAGCTGCCCGATTTGCCGGAATGGATCGAGCCGGGACTGTTCGAACGCGAAGGCTGGCCTGCATGGTTCGATGCGCTGAAACTGGCGCATAAGAGTGAGAACGCTAAGGCGCGCGAACGGCTGGCTTATGACGAATTGCTGGCGAATTCTCTGGCGCTGATGCTGGTCCGGGCGGACAATCGCCAGCGCAAGGGCCGCGCGCTGGTGGGTGACGGATCGCGGCGCGGCAAGCTGCAATTGCCGTTCCCGCTGACTGGTGCGCAGGAACGCTCGAACCGCGAGATTGCAGGCGACATGGCACAGGTCTCGCCCATGCTGCGCCTGCTCCAAGGCGATGTGGGCGCGGGCAAGACGGTGGTCGCGCTGGAAGCGATGCTGGTGGCGGTGGAGGCGGGGGCCCAGGCGGCGCTGCTTGCTCCCACCGAGATACTCGCCCGCCAGCATTTCGAGACATTGCGCAGCATGGCCGCACCTACAGGCGTCGAAATTGCCCTGCTGACGGGGCGCGACAAGGGGCGTGCGCGCGAGAGCATTTTGATGGGGCTTATGGATGGCTCGATCGATATGGTAGTCGGCACCCATGCGATATTTCAGGATACGGTGAGCTATAAAGATCTGGGACTGGTGGTGATCGACGAGCAGCACCGGTTCGGCGTCGCACAGCGGCTCATGCTGGCCAAGAAGGGCAAGACCACACCGCACACGCTGGCGATGACCGCAACACCGATCCCGCGCACGCTGACGCTTGCACAATATGGCGAGATGGAAGTCAGCCGCCTGGACGAGCTTCCCCCCGGCAGACAGGCCATCGACACGCGGGTGTTCCCGCAGGCGCGGATGGAGGAAGTCGCAGACGGCGTCGCGCGTCATCTGGAAACGGGGCAACAGGCCTATTGGGTGTGCCCGATGGTCAATGACAACGAGACGCTCGATATCGCCGCTGCCGAGGCTCGCTATGCTGCGCTGAAAGAACGTTTCGGCCAAGCGGTGGTGCTGGTGCATGGCCAATTACCGGCGGACCATAAAGACGCCGCAATGGCGCGTTTCTCCAGCGGGGAGGCGAAATTGCTGGTCGCCACCACTGTGATCGAAGTCGGCGTGGACGTGCCCGCTGCGACGCTGATGGTAATCGAGCAGGCCGAGCGCTTCGGGCTTGCCCAGCTGCATCAGCTCAGGGGCCGTGTGGGGCGGGGGAGCGAGAAATCGGTCTGCCTGCTCCTGCGCGGGGACGCCTTGTCCGAAACGGGCAAGAAGCGTCTCGCTTTGATGCGCGAAACACAGGACGGCTTTCGCATTGCGGAGGAAGATCTGGAACTGCGCGGCGGGGGCGAACTGCTCGGCACGCGGCAGTCCGGCGACACACCGTTCCGGATTGCCACGCTGGAGCAAATCCAGAAATGGCTGCCGGTGGCGCATGACGATGCGCAGATGCTGGTCGATCATGACGGCGGCCTCGCCTCGGAAAGAGGCAAGGCCGCACGTACTTTGCTATATTTGATGGAGCGGGACTGGGGCGTCCAGCTGCTGCGCGGAGGGTAGGCGCGCGATCAGAACGCCACCTGCGCGCCGATCAGTGCGACATTGGTGTCGGCCTCACGTACGGACCAGCTGCTGCCATCGGGTAGATTGCCGCCACTCAGGAAATTGAGCGGCGCCCAGCCGTCCACATGGGTGAATTCGGTGAACAGATTGATCGATTCGCTCGGGAACCAGGAGAATCCGAGAACTGCTTGGTTCTGCCGTTCCCACGGTGCACCATTGTCGCCCGAGATGAACTTGGAGAACTCACCCGATACCGCGAATTTGCGGCCCTGAGGACTGGCTGAGTAATCGCCAAAGCCGAACCGTCCGCCCAGTGTGAAGGCTTCTGCCTCGACCGCAGCAAACTGGCTGAGCGGGTTCATCGGAACGGGGACAGCCGTGCCGGGCCATTCGTCCGTCGTGGTCGCATATTCGCCGATCAGCTTGACCGGGCCGATATTGACCTGGCCATAGGCGGCGACCGCAGGATTGTTGTCGTCACACGGGTTGAAGTGGAAAATCGGATAGCCCTGGCAATAGGCGCTGCCATGGATGTAGCTGGCCCCGGCCATGACGCTGTTGCCATTCTCGCCAAAGGGCAGGGTAAAGCGCGCATCGACGGCGAAATTGTTCAGCCGCGAGGGAACGCTGGTGCCTTGTACAGGGACATTGGCTGCGCGGAACTGCGCTCCGCCTTGCACGGCCATGGCGCGTACCGTCACATTCTCGCTGGTGTACCCCGCTTGCGCTCCATAGGCGAGGCCGGCGAAAGCGTGCCAGTTGGTCGAATTGGTGAACGGGCTGACAGTCTCGTTCAGCCCGAACGGCACATCCATCTTGCCGACCAGCGCGTAGAACGGCGACTTGTCGAGATTGCCCAGCATTACCCAGCCGCGGCGCAGCTGGATCTGGTTGCGGGTGAGGGCAGTGATGTTGCCAGCACCGAAACTTTGCTGGGGATCATACAGCATCTCGGCATAGGCAATCACGCTGTCAGTCAGTTTGGCGGTCACTGCGAGCTGCGCCGAATGGATTACCGCTTCAGACACCGACTTGCCGATCTGGTTATTCGTAGTCGGGTGACGCATGAGATAACCGAATTTGCTGTCGGTATCGCTCCACTGCTGGTTTGCGATGGCAGTCACGCCGCCGGACAGAACGACGCGGCTGTCAAGATCGCCGGCGCTGGCCGCTGCCAGTTGCACCAGCGGTTTGGTGTTGGCGGCCTCTGCATTGTCCAGCATCTGGAACGCATAGGAATTGTTGAAGCCGACCGTACCCCGTGACCGGTCCTGAGAGGCCGTGCCGCCTTCGTCTGCATATGCGGGCGCAGGCGTTTCGGTGGCCGAGGCGACCTGAACTGCCGCTGCTTGCGCCGGTGTCCCTGCTGGTGCCGATGCCGGAGCGATGCTCGCCCTCAGCCGGGCATTTTCGGCTTCGAGCGCAGCCAGCCTTTGTTCCAGCGCAAGGAAACGCGCTTCGACGCTGTTTTGAGCGGCGGTTGGCTGGGCGACATCGGGAGCATCGCTGTCTTGAGCGAATGTCGGCGTGGCAAATGCGCCAAGCAGAAGTGCAGCGCCGAGCGGGAGAAGTTTACGGTTCACGAAAATTGCCTTTGGCTGATCGGGTCAGTCCGGCGGCAATAGGAACTATGGTTTAGAACTTGGTTAACACGGGCATAACATTCGGCTTCATTCCGTGAACGCCGCCACCAGAGCCTGCGCTGCCAGATCGACATCTTCCCATGTGTCCGCGAAGTTCTCCTCTCCGCCATAATACGGATCGGCGACCGCTGCGCCCTCGCGGCCCGGCACGGCATCCATCAGCAGGCCAACGCGGGCGGTGGCATCGGGCGGGGCAAGGGCCTGGATATTGGCAAGATTGGAATGATCGAGCGCAAGGATGTGCGTGAAGCGCAGAAAATCGCGGATTTGCAACTGACGGCCCTTGTATCCGGAAATGTCGATCCCGTGGCGCTGTGCCTCGGCGATACTGCGCGGGTCGGGCGGGGAGCCGACATGATAATCAGCGGTTCCTGCGCTGTCGGCATCGACGCACAGACCTACTTCGGCGGCACGCCTCCGAAACGCGCCCTCGGCGAGGGGGGAACGACAAATATTGCCTAGACAGACGAACAGGACGGCGGGGCGCTGGATCATCCGCATCGGATACTGGACCGGGGCCATATCGCGCAATAGGACAGACTGACACAATCCGGGAGACACACGTCATGCGCCGCTTCTTCACCGCCCTCGCTCTTTCCACCGCGATCGTATCACCTGCTCTGGCAGGTCCGGTGGAAGACTATGAGGCTTTGCGCGAGGAAGTTTGGCAGGCGACTCTCGACAGCGCACCGCAATTGGCCACCAGCATCGGCGACCGGCGCGGCGACGGGAAGTTGGGCGATATCTCGCTCGCTGAATATGAGCGCCAGACAGCGCAAAGCAGGGCGTTTCTGGAGCGGCTGGACGCAATCGACGACAGCGCATTGCCGGGTGATCTGCGGGTTGATTACGCCATTCTCAAACGCAGTTTCGAAGACGGACTGGCAGGCGCGGGTTTCGACCAGAACCGCTATGTGATCTTCACCAATCGCGGGGGCTGGTTCACCTGGTTTGCCTCGCTCCCGCATAGGTCTCCTCTGTTCACCAAGGCGGATTACGTAAGCTATATTTCCCGGCTGGAAGCATTCGCGAAAGTGAATGACGATGGCATCGCGCGCAGCCGCGAGGCGGTGGCGCGCGGGCTGACGCAGCCCTGCGGCCCGATGGAAGGGTTGGAAGACCGGATTTCGCAGCAGATTGTCGACGATTACACCCAGTCGCCCTTCTGGCGACCATTCGGCGAGCAACCTTCGACGATCAGCGATGCCGATTGGGCAGCCCTGACCAGCCGGGCGAGCGCGGCGCTGCAGGAGAGCGTGTTCCCGTCCTACCGCGAATTCCGCGACTTTTATGTCGAAGAATACAAGCCCGAATGCCGCACCGGCACACCGGGTGTCCTCGCCACCCCGGGCGGTGAGGAGTATTATGCCTACCGCGTGAAGAGCTTCACCACGACCGAGATGACGCCGGACGAAGTGCATGATCTGGGCCTGTCCGAAATCGCCCGGATTCGCGCCGAAATGGTCGAAGTGGCAAGCAGCGCGGGGTACGATACGCGCGAGGCCTATATCGAGCACCTGCGCACAGACCCGCAATATTACATGACGGATGCCGACGAGTATCTGCGCTATACGCAGGCATTAGCGAAGGAAATCGACGGCTGGATGCCCAAACTTTTCGGTAAGTTACCGCGTCAACCTTACACCGTTTCTCCGATTCCGGCAGCACAGGCACCGGGCAACACCACGGCCTATTATGAGCGCGGATCGCTGGAGACCGGGCAGCCGGGCATTTACCGGCTGAACCTGACCGAGCTGGACCAGCGGCCTTTGTGGGAGTTGCCTGCCCTGGGCGTGCATGAGGCTGTGCCGGGCCATCATCACCAGCTTGCCCTGCAGCAGGAGCTCGACATTCATCCGCTGCGCGCCAACGGCACGTTCTTCACTGCCTTTGTCGAGGGCTGGGGGCTCTATTCCGAGCGTCTGGGGATCGAGATGGGACTCTATGACACGCCCGCAAAAGAGATGGGTCGCCTGAGCTACGAGATGTGGCGGGCCGCGCGTCTGGTGGTCGATACCGGCATCCATGCCAAGGGATGGAGCAAGCAGCAGGCGGTCGATTTCATGCTCGACAATACCGCGCTCAGCCCGGGAAATATCGATGCCGAGGTCAATCGCTACATCACGTGGCCCGGACAGGCGCTGGCATACAAAATCGGCGAGCTGAAGATCCGTGAACTACGCACCCGCGCCGAAGAAGCGCTCGGCGCGGAGTTCGACCTGCGCGCATTTCACGATGCGGTGCTGGAAAACGGCGCGGTCCCGCTCAGCGTGCTGGAGCAGCATATCGATCGCTGGATTGCGGCCCAGGAAGGCTAGGCCGAGCGGGACCGGCTGCGCTTAGATCGCGCGGTCGCCAGCTTCGCCGACGGATTCGATGTCGCGGCCAACGCCTTTGACAGTGTTGCACGCCGTCAGGGTGAAGACGGTTGCGCCCAGAGCGATTGCGGCGATTGTCTTGCGGATCATGATGTTTTCCTTGCCAGTTAAGGTCTTTGCGGTTGCGCAGCGTTCCTGTCGCGCAGCTTAATTGCCAACGGTTGTGCGGCGAAATGTTTCCTGCACGGCACGGCGCACATTGACCTTCGCCTCCAGCCGCGCGCCAAGCAGGGCGGTTCCGCTGATCTTGCGCTGGACAAAAAGGGTTTCGGCCGGAGGCAGGTGCCAGTTTGCCCGGTCCTCGGCAATTTGCATGCCTTCATCCTTGAGCAGGGGCACGAAAGAGCGATCCCCGAAATCGAATGGGGCATCGGGGCTCATTTCTTCGACAATGATGTCGATGATCTTGCCAATCCGTTCCGGATGTCGCTCGATGACGACCGGGCTGATGAAACCGGCCTTTATCGCCTCTTCGCGAATGCGGTCCGCATCCTTGTCGAGGCCCGCTTCCAGCAAGCTGCGATAGGCCGCCGCGATATCGGGATCGACCGGGCGTGCGGCCCCGAAATCGAGCAGAACAATCTGGCCCGGAGCGCCGTCTTCCCCGCGGCGATAGCGAAAATTGGCGAAATTCGGGTCGGTTTGCATGATCCCGAACTCGAACATTTCGCGCAGGACCAATCGCAGCAACCGCTCGAAAATTGTGTCGCGCAATTCCTGCGGCTCGCTGATCAGATCCTCGATCGGAATGCCATCCTCGAAACTCATCGCGAGAATACGATCCCGTGTCAGTTCGGTGTCGAGGGTAGGAACAACGAATCCCTCGCTTTTGTCCAGATGCGATGCGTAGATCTGCATCTGCTCGCCTTCGCGGTGGTAATCCGCTTCCTCGTGCAATTGCTCCTTCGCAGCTGCCAGCAAAGGCTCGATATCCAGCTCCTTGGGCAGCAGGCCGGACACCCGCAAAAGGGTCGCGACATTGTCGACATCGCTATCGATGCTTTTGGCGACGCCGGGATACTGCACCTTGATCGCCAGCATGCGCCCATCGCGGGTCAGCGCGCGGTGGACCTGGCCAATGCTGGCAGCGGCAATCGGGCGCGGTTCAAAGCGGCGGAATTGTTTGCGCCAGTCCTTGCCCCAATCCTGCGCCAGCACCTTGTCGAGCTGTTTGGGGGGCATGAAGTTGGCCCGGTCACGCAGCGAAGCGAGGATCGTCGACAGCTCGGGCGGCAACAGGTCGCCTGCGTCCATGCTGATCATCTGGCCCATCTTCATCGCCGCACCGCGCAAGTGGGAAAGCCGGTCGGCCAGCCGAGCTGCATTCGCCGGGGTGAGCAGCAGCTCATTCATTGTCGGACGTTCGCCAGCCGCCATCCGGCGGGCACCTTCGCCCACGACAGAGCCTGCAACCCCGCCCGCAAGACGGCTGAATCCCGCCAGCCGCGCGATCCGACCGCTGGGCACCGCGCGATGACGGTCCTTGCCTTCATGATCAGCCACGGCAGGTGATGTCGCGTGCTGGGGGCATCTTTTGGTGAGGCATCAAACGGTTCCTTTGGCCCTCCAATCCACCCGGCCCGCGTCTGTTCCAAATATAGACATCAAAGCGCGGCTTTGGGCTGGTCACTCAGGGAAGTTCTGGCTAAATCACGACCCGATGCTTTCAGCCGCAAACCCTCAAGGCGCGCCTATTCGCGGCGAGCGAAAACTGCTTATCGGAGCAATTGTGCTGATGGCTGTCGCACTGCTCCTTGGCGGACAGGCCAATGGTAATGCTGGGCGTGAGATGGTTATCCAACTCGCCGCACTGTTTGTTGCTTATCAGGCCTATGCATCATCCACTGCCGGGCGCATCTCCGACGAGAAAGTCGTCCGCTGGGCTGGATGGGTGCTGGCCGCGACGATCGGGCTGGTGCTGCTCCATCTGGTTCCGCTGCCGTATAATTTGTGGGCTATTCTCTCGCCGGTGGACACTGCGAAGCAGGTTCTCGAGCAACTGGGTCTTGCCAACGGATGGCGGCCCTTCGCGCTCGATCCGGCGGAAACATTCGACAATTTGCTTCTTCTGCTGCCGCCCATCGCGATGTTCTATGCGGTTTTGCGCCTTTCGGAGCGCGGCCGGACGCGGCTCGCTCTGGTCGCACTGGGTCTGGCGATTGTTGGCGCGGCTCTCGGTCTTCTGCAGTATGGCAGCGGGACCCAGTCGCTGGACTTTTACGAGGCAACCCATATCGGCTTTGGTTCGGGCTATTTCGCGAACCGCAATCATCAAGCCGATTTTGCGATAATTGGCTGGCTGCTGGCGGCGGGATTGATCGCCTCTCCATGGGTGCCGACCGCCCGGTTCGGCGCTGCGGGCCAAGCGGGTATCCTTTTACTGATGAGCGCTCTGTTCATACTCGCCATCCTCGCGACGGGCTCGCGTGGAGGATTTCTGTTGGCCGGCTTTGCCGCTCTGGCCATCCTGATCATCCGGTTTGCCGGGAATGCGGGCAAATTGTTCGGCGCGCTGATCGGGGCCGGGGCTTTGGGCGCCGCCATTCTGGCCATCGCGGCAAGTTCGGGAAGCGCGTTGCTGGGCCGTACGCTGGAGCGTTTCGGAAATGAGGACGAGGTTAGGCTGATCATCTGGCCGCGCGTGCTCGAGATCGTGCAGGATACCATGCCATTGGGCGCAGGCATTGGCAGTTTCGTGGAATATTACCGCTTCACCGAACCGCTCCATATGGTTGGGCGCAAGTTTGTGAACAGCGCGCATAATGAATTTCTCGAAATCGCTTTCGATGCGGGCATTCCGGGTCTGCTCCTGCTGTTTGCCGGTATTTTCGTGATTGGCTGGGCCGCATGGAAGGCGCTGCGCGGGGGGCTTGGCGATGCTGGCGATTATCGGCGGCTTCAGGCTGTGGCGGGTGTCGCCGTCATTGTGCTGATTGCGCATAGCAGTTTCGACTATCCGCTGCGTACCACAGGTCTGGCGGTGACCTTCGCGGCCCTTTGCGGCTTGCTTATGCCCAGACCAAGCGATAGCACGATTGTTACATCGGAAACCGACCGCACCACGGTCGATTCCTCGGCCCGAAACACCACATGAAATGACGGGAATGTTCACGCGATGAAAAATTCGCCGCTCTTTTTGGCAGCTATGGGTTTGATGCTTGCAATGGTGTCTGCCTGCACCAGCACGATCGAACAGGCCTCTCCGCCGATTGCGCAGGTGGCCGAGCAGTTTGAAATGCCGCTGAACGAGGTCGATCCGGCGACATACCGTCTGGGTCCGCAGGACCAGATCAGCATCCGGACATTCCGCGAGGAAGATCTGTCCTTTGACCAGATTACCGTGGATTCGACCGGGGCGATTGCATTCCCGATCCTGGGCCGCGTGGAAGCTTCCGGGGCGACAGTGTTCGATCTCGCGCAGCGTTTGGAAAACGGGCTGGCGCAAAGCTATCTGCGCAATCCCGACGTGACGGTGATGCTGGTGCGTTCCGCTGCACAGCGGATTACGGTTGAAGGCGCGGTTGCCCAATCCGGCGTGTTCCCGATTGATGGCGATCTGACCTTGCTAGGCGCTATTGCCCGTGCACGGGGGACGACAGAGATTGCGTCGCGCGATGATGTCGTGATTTTCCGGACAATCGATAATCAGCGGATGGGCGCTTTGTTCGATCTTACCGCTATCGAGCGCGGGTATGCCGACGACCCGACAATGGTGGCGGGGGACGTAGTTGTCGTCCACACCGATGGCGCACGGCGCAACTATCTCGAGGCTCTCCGGCTGTCGCCGATTGCGGCCAGCATCTTCCGGATAATTCCGTCCCTCTAAACCCGACATTATTGGAACTGTGCAGAAACCAATGAATCAAGCGCAATCCGTGGTCCCGAGTGGACGCCCGAGCGGTGAAGGCACCAATGACAGCGTTTTGCTGGCAGGGGGCGCGCCCTCTGGCAGTGACAATGAGGGCGGTCTGTTCGATTTCGTCGAGCTGCGCGCCATTGTCATGCGGAACATCTGGCTGATCCTTGGATCGGTTGTGACGATGTTGATCGTAGCGGCAATCCTGACTGCACTGACCGTTCCCTTGTTCCGCGCTGAGACGACGCTGCAGGTTGACCCGCAGCAGGCGAATATTCTCGATGTCGAAGACGTGCAAGCTGATGTCCAATCGCGGGATACCGACCAGTTTCTGCAGACGCAGATCGAGATTCTCGAGAGCCGGTCTATTGCCGAGGATGTGGCCGAAGATCTTGGCCTGCTCGATGACAATGCGTTTCTACTGGCGATGAACCGGGCTGCACCGTCGGGCGAGGGCGATGAAGCGGCGACGCAGACCAATCGCACCGCTGCAGTGGTTGCAGCAATTATGGCCAATCGCCGTGTGGCGCGCGTTCCGGACTCGCAGATTGTCGAGATCGAATTTGTCAGCCCCAGTCCCCGCCTCTCGACAGAGATCGCCAACAGTCTGGCGGAAAACTATATCGAAGACAGCCTGACCCGGCGTTTCAGCGTCAACAATTATGCCCGCGAGTTTGTCGGCGAACAATTGGCCGAAGCACGCGAGAGGCTTGAGAATTCAGAAAAGGTTCTGGCCACCTACGCGCAGAATGCGGGCATCGTCACAACAGCACGCAACGCGGAAGGCGACAGCACCGGATCGCTCACCGGAGCGACGATCGAGCAGACCAACGAATTGCTGATCCGCGCGAAAGCTGATCGGATCGAAGCCGAGCAGGCTTGGCAGAGCGCACGCTCCAGCCCCGCGCTGGCGCTTCCGTCAGTCTATCAGAACCCCGCGATCACGAACCTTCTTCGCCGACGCGCCGAATTGCGCGGCGAATTGGCGGAATTGAACGAGCGCTATGTCGATGGCGCGCCCGAAGTGCAGGAAGTTCGGGCCGAGCTGGCCGAGATCGACAGAGAAGTTTCGTCGATTTCCGGCTCGATCAAAAGCTCTCTGCGCAAGGAATACGAAGCGCGCCTGGGCCGCGAGCGTGAGCTGAGCCAGGAAGTTGCGGAACTCACCGGACAGCAGCAGGGCGAACAAACCCGGGGGGTCCAGTACAATATTCTCGCCCGCGAAGTCGCAACCAACCGCTCGCTCTATGACGGTTTGCTTCAGCGCTTCCGCGAATTGACTGCGTCGGCAGGCTTGACCGGCAACAGCATCACCATTGTCGATGAAGCGCAATTGCCGCGCAATCCGTTTGCCCCGCAGCCGGTGCGGAACATGGCCATCGGACTGCTGGTCGGACTGGTTCTGGCTGGTCTGCTGACCATGCTGCGCGAACAGATTTTCAACCGGGTCCGTACGCCGGAAGACATTCGTCGCCATCTGTCGGTGCCGCTCTTGTCGACCATCCCCAAGCCGCACGACGGCGATATGAAGGCGGCGATGGAGGAGAACCTTTCCGGTGTTTCGGAGGCTTTCCAGACGCTCACGTCGATCCTGTCGCTATCCAGCGACACCGGTGCACCGCGTTCGATGTTCATCACGAGCGGCAGGTCGTCCGAAGGCAAGTCAACCACCGCCTTTGCAGTGGCAAAATATCTCGCGCGCCGTGGCAAGAGAGTGCTGATTGTCGACGCCGATTTGCGGCGTCCGCAAATGCACCGTCTCGTCGATTCACAGAACGAGGTCGGCTTGTCGGATTTGCTTGCGGGCCAGACCGATACGTCTTCGATCGTGCATTCGGCCACCGAATTTAATGGCCTGTCCTATGTCACTGCGGGGCCGATCCCGCCCGATCCTGTCGACCTGCTGTCGAGTGCGCGCCTTAAGGCTGCCATCGCCGAATGGCGTGAACAGTTCGATCATGTGATCGTCGACGGTCCTCCGGTTCTTGGCCTGTCCGACGCGTTGATCATTTCTTCCAATGTCGATGCGACCGTCTTTGCACTGGAATCGGGTGCGTGGCGTCCGGGCCAGGTGAAGGATATGCTGCGTCGCCTGTCGAACCATGCGAACCAGCTGGTTGGTATCGTCATGACCAAGTTCGATGCGAAGAGCGACGGATACGCCTATTATTACCAGGAGTATGAATACTCCTATTCCGAACGGTGAGCGAAAGCGCGAATAGCGAGGCCACAGCCGATCCGAAGAGTCGGCGCGTGAAGGCAATTCTCGTCGCGCTTGCCGGACTGGTGGTGGTTGTCCTTCACGGGCTGGGCAACGCCGCCGACGATGCCGATGTCGCCGGGCTTGGCTTTCTTTCGCCGGTCAGGTCCGCCGAGGGGCTTGCCAATGAAGCAGTCGTTCTCGCTTCGGCTGAGAATTTCGATGCGGCTGTGGAGACTGGAAAGGCTGCGGTGCGCAGATTGCCTGTCCAGCAATCCACTGTGCGCAAGCTGGGCGAGATAGAACTCGCGGGCGAAGCCTCCGATGCGTGGGCAAACGACACGATTCGCACCTCAGACCTGCTCGGATGGCGGGACAGCCCGGCGCAGGCACGACTGCTGATGATGGCCGCGCAGGATGGCGACATTACCGGTGCTATCGACCATATCGATGCGGTGCTTCGGCGAACCGAGCTGTCGGAAGAGGTCTTCCGGGCAATTTCCGCCGGCATCGCCAATGAGGAAATCCGCTCCAGAATGGTCACGCGGCTTTCGCAAGATCCCCCATGGCGGCTCGATCTACTCAAGTCGGTCGATGATTTCGGCGATTCGCAGTCGGCGCAGAACTTTGCCCAGATGGTGCTGGAACTTTCCGAGCGCGAAGGCGGCTCGCTGGCAAGCGAAGAGGTAGCGCCTGTCCTGTCGCGCTTGGCTGCGCTTGATCTCAGCGGTCCGTTGCTTGCTGCTGCCGAGCGTCTGGAGCCTGTTACTATGTTTCAGCAGGGCATAAATGATCCCCAATTCAGCGGCCTCCGCGAAGGTGCGCGTGATCCGGACGCTGCCGTCAGCCCCTTCGAATGGAAGCGCGGGCGCGCGCAGAGTATCGTTGTCACGGTCGGCAGCCGCGAGGGGGTCGACGATGCACTCAACATCCGGTCGCGGAGCCGCGTCCGCGGCGTGATCCTGATCCAGACGTTGCGACTCAATCCGGGGCCATATCAGCTCAACTACAGCAAGCTTGGCTCCCGATCGGAGAGCGAGGGTCTGGAATGGCGCGTTTTGTGCGCTGGCGAGACCATTGATACGCCGCAAAATGCCGCCGCCTCGGGCGGTGGTTGGCAAGCCCAGACATTGCCCTTCACGGTGCCCGCGAATTGCCCGATCCAACGCGTAGAGCTGCGCACGGGACGTAATCTTCGCGGCGAAACCCGCAGGGCGTCCTATTCCGATCTCTCGATAACGCCGTCCTAGAACGGCCAGCTGGCCTGCTACTGGGAATAGCCGATCCGGCGCAAGGTCGGGCCGCAGGTTTCTTCGACAAGCTCCTGCACCTCCCGCGGCAGTTCATCACGCCATCCGCCTGATTTGCCTTTGCGCAAGGTCGCGGTTTTCGCCGGAGCTTGAGCGATGTCATCGGGCAATCGGTCGGCAGCGATGCCTGCATGGACGGCGATCCGCTGGAATGCCGCATGCTTCGCCTCGTCCGTGCCGCCGCCACGAGCGCCGATGAGATCTTCGAATCGGACAGTCAGCGTGATGTCGCTTTCCACCCAGGGTGCGAATTGCGCGAGCATTTCGACCATCGGCCGCATGAACGGATCACCCGCATGCCCTTCGATCAGAAGCCTGTATCGTTCGAACTCCGACCGGGAAGGATCGGCGAAGAAGGTATGCAGACGATGCCGCTTCAGACCGAGAATGTAGTGGTAGCGGGACGCGAGCACATCGCGTGGATCCCGCAAGACGAAGAAGGTCGCGATGTTCTCTTCGCGCAGGATTTGCTCGAAGCCGGACGACCAGGGCAAATGCGCGCTGAAATATTGCCCTCCGCGCACCGTCTTCACCGCGCTGGCGATGCGGTCCAGTTTCATGGCCGGGTTGGCGGAATTGTCGAGCTTGTCCTCCAGAATATCGGTGTTGAGCAGATGAAGACGTGAATTCTGCAGTCCCTCGATGCGGGCCAGCTCGGCCGTCAGCAAATGGGTTCCGGCTTTGGGAATGGAATTGACCAGAATGCGCGTGCCCTTGCGCCAGAACTGGGCCCGGGCCCAGGCACGATAAGCGGCCATTCCGGCAGATCGCAGGGCTGCGTTCTGTACAAAATTAGACGACATCATCTGCACCTTTATCGTTCATCGGTTTGTCTATTCCGGTCTGGGCATCGCTGCCGCCCAACATTTTTCCGCGCCAAAGCGGCCGTGCAAACCAGATTTGACCCAGCAGCATGGTGATCGCCACTCCGCACGTCGCCAGCGCTGCGCCAACGGCGCCAAATTGCGGGATCAGCAGAACGCACAAGGTGATGTTTGCCGCCAGCATCAATGCATTCCAGCCGGCAAAGGCTTTCTCGCGCCCACCGATGATCAGCATGGACGCGAAAACCATAGCGAAACAACTGGCTGCCTGGCCCACGACCAGTAGCCGCAGAGGAGCAGCCGCGCCGACGAACTCCGCGCCGAAGACAATGCGCAGGATATCCTCGGCAAACAGCAGCACGGCCGTTAGCAATGGCAGCACCGTCACCGCCGTGAAAGCCAGCGACAGCCGCGTAACACGGCGAACCTGCCCTGCTTTTCGTTTGGCAAATGCCTCGCCGAGCGCGGGGGTCACAATGGTCATCAGGACCACTTGCGGGAAGCTCAGAAGGTAGGTGATCCGGTAAGCGGAGCCATACAGACCTGTCTCTATCAGATTGGAGAGCGGAGCCAGAAGAAGCACGTCCGTCTTGCCAAGCAACAGCTTGGAGGACATGCCGACCAGAATGGGCAGGCCGAGGGCCATCCACGCACGGATACGGTAAGTCGGGACTTGTCCCTTTATCTCGGACGGTGCGAGCCGGTGGACCATGAATGCGGCAATCAATGTGCCGAGCAAAGTCATGCAGGCATAGGTGACGACTGCCTCGCCCAGCGCCATCCCGCCCAGCGCAAGGAAGAGGAGAACCGTGCAAACTGCCCCAAAGCCCTGATCGAACAGCATGCCGAAATGGGCTTTACGAAAGGCAGCCAATTGCTGGCGTCGCAAGATGCAGAACGCGAAGGGAGGGACGAGCATTGCCGCGAACAGCAGCGAGCGCGACAGTTCTCCCGCAAATTGCGCAACCAGAACGATGATGCCGGAGGCTGTGAGTGAGGAGGCGAGGATGATGAAATTGCCGCCCCGCAGCAAACCACGCAATGCCGACCAATCCTGCGCTTCGCGTAGAGCCGGGATCAGACGGTTCATCAATGCGGGCCAGCCCAGTGCCGCCAATTGCCCGACAACCAGTGCGAGACCGGTGGCAAATGTGAAGGCGCCGAAATCCTCCGGTCCGAAACTGCGGCCGACCACCACGGCAAGAGCCAGCAGCCCCAGCCGAGCCATGATGCCGGCACCCATTGCGAGGGATATTCGCTTGAGCGCGGGACCGCGCATCCGTTCACCGATCAGGGTGCGCGCTCGCTGGATGTTGGCGGCAAGGGTCATGGTCAGTGCGTGAAAGTCCTGTCCGGCCCCCGGCTGCCCATTTCGCAGGAGCAGAAGCGGGGAACCGGATTTGGAGGTAACGCAGCGTTAGGCCTTGCCTGCGGAGAGCAGGCGTACCGTCACGATTTCCACTTTGCCATTGTCGTGTTCGCTGGTCAGCAGAACCTCGACAGGGCGATTATAGGGCGGCTTGTCGAGCCACAATCCGCTGCCGATCCCGGCGCGCGCACCGCGGCCGGGGGCGAGGTCGATATTGACCGGCTTCGCGCCTTTGGCGATCGTGTTGCTGACCAGCGCGTGCGGGAAAGCTTCGAGCTTGGGCAGGATTTCCAGGATGGCCGCATTGTCGAGATGCTGCATCACCTCGCGCATCAGGACCAATTCGCCCACCGGTAGCGATTTCTCCGAGGCGTCGACCTGCTGGAAGGAGATCCGGTCGGTCGCGTATTTCTTGTTGTTGTGGTCGATGACCACGCTCGACACATCGCAGCCGGTATAGGTGACGTCGTCGCCCAACCGCTCCATGATACGGCCGGAAACCTGGAAATCTCCGCAGCCGACATCGACGATCGATTTGATGCCATTCGCCTCGACATAGGCGACGATCATGTCCTCATACGCCTTGGAATTCTGTGGCTGGCTGCCCGATCCGGACGAAACTTCGCCCGGGCCATCCCAGATGCCCTCGCGGTAGATTTCGTCGAAAATGTCTTTGTTCGATTTGCCAACGCTTTGCAGCTTTTGGCGGACTTTGCTGGCGAGCTGCTTGAGCATAAAATCTCCTGGGTGTCTTACGAATGGGGTTGATAACAGGTCGGGCGAGGGTGCCCTAATCGAGAAATTGTCAGTGGTCTGGCGGCAGAGCGGGCTTGTTGATGGTGTAGGGGGCAAACTGCTCGGCCAAAGTGGCCCGCATCTGCGGATCGAGTTTTCCGCTTGCCGAGCGGGCCTTGGGCAAGAGCGCCTGCATGGCGCGTTCGCGCAAGGCACGCGGGACAGCCTGCTTTATCCCGCGCTGGTAGAGGCGCGAGGTCACGAATCGTCCGATCAATCCGCGCGCCACCGGCTTTCCTTCGCTGGCATTGAAGGCCTTGTCTTCCTCCGGCTGCGGCAACAGCGCGGGATCGATCCCGAGGAATTGGCAGACGACGAGCAATGTTGCCGCCCGGTCCTGCACATATTCCTCGAAGGATAGCAGCAGAATCTGGCAGGCCGGAAAAGCGGCCTGCCAGGGTTCGAGCTGATAATCATACCGGCTGTAATCGGCGTAACGGCTGTCTTGCGCAAAAGCGGTATCCATGGACAGGTCGGTTTCATGCAGGCCGAATTCATGGCGGTACTGGCTGACCATTCTGCCCACCGGCTCGCGCATGAGGTAAATCAGCTTGAGATCAGGCCCGCACAGCGCTTTCGCCCGGTCTGCTGCACCTTCGAAGGTCGGGCGCTTGGTATAGGCTGTGGAAGCCTCGCCGCGAATTTGCCCCTCGCGTGCACCGCGAAACAGCGAGGCATAATCGCGCAGGATGGCCTCATGGTCATCACCCATGCTGACAAGGGTTTCCGGCTCTTTCTCCTGCGGAAGGAACACCTGGGGATGCAATTCAAGGTCGCGATAGAGCGTGGTTGTGCCAGCCTTCATCGCCCCGATAATCAGGAATTGTGGGCAGTTTGGGGAGGGACTGGTGCTCATGGGCGATTGGCGGGTTCGGGCGGCCGCCCTTACGCTTCGGCCCGTTGCATCAGCGCTTCGAACAATTCGCGCGCTTCCGCTTTCGGACCGTCCAGCGCCGGATCTTTGAACGCGGCCTTCATCGCCTGCTTTTGGGTGTCCTTGTCCGCCGTGGGCTGCGCGACGCGCATGGGATTGCGATAGAGTTCGCCCAAGGCGTCGGCGCGTTTTTCGCGCTCCCGCGCCATGCGGGCAAAGACAGCGTCACTCGATTCTTCGCTATGATGGAACGGTTTGAAGTCGGTGCCGAAGCGTTCGTTCATGCGCTCGATCGTGCGCCCGAAATCGGATGTCACTTCGGGGAAGGGAGCCACGATGAAGTCTTCAAGCTCCAGCATTTTGCGATGGAAGAGATTGTACCAGTAATAGGCAACCGGCGGGGTGTAGCGCTTGTCGAACACCGAGAGAGAGAGCGTCGCCTGCACCGGATCGCGCAGCACCAGCATCGCGGGGACACCGTACCGCTGAGCCAGCACGAACTGCCCGGCCGAGTGCACGTGGTTGCCAAGCTTTACGTCATCGCCTTGGGTCAGAAAGAAGGCGTGCGTGGCAAACGTGTTGGATGACCGGGGGAAGCCGTCGATCACAGCATCGTCGCCCGGCCGCGCGACCCGCAGCGATTTCAGCGGTTTCTCCCGCGGCTGCCAATACAGCTTGAGCATGGTGGGCGAAGCGAGTGCATGGCAGCGCGCGAGATCGCGCAAGGGCACTTTGGCTCCGGATGTCGTGTGGTTGTCGGTCACTTTGGCCTCCGGTCGGTGATCGGCTGAGAGTGGTTCATTGCGGGCTCGATTGCGTCACGGCAGCGGAGCCGGACATGCGGACTGCAACTTGGTGGAAATGGGCGGTGATCGCATCGAGATCGCGCTGGTGTGTCTCGGTATGGCGCTGAAATTGGCGATGGGCCTTGGCGCGCGTTCCAGCCGGATCGGCTGCATAGGCGGCAGCAAATTGGAGTGCGACCCCTGCAAAATCGTCGTCATTGGCGGCAACGACGCCGCCTTCCGGACCGACCGTTTCGCCCACACAGCATTGGCCATAGGCTGCAACCGGCACTCCGTAGGAAAGCGCCTCGAGAACCACGATGCCCTGTGTCTCGTTGCGGTAGCGGGTGGGAAACAGAAACAGATCGAGGTCTTTAAAGAATGCGTCCTTGTCGGCGCCATAGACCGGACCGCGATATTCGAACCGCTGGCCCAGTTCCTGCTTCGCCGCTTTGACAGTGCGGGTAGCGAAATCGTCGGAGCAGGGTCCGGCAACGACAAGGCGCGCGTCCATACCGTCAGACAAAGCGCTGCGCAGCGTGTCCACCGCTTCGCCGAGGCCCTTGTCCTCGGTCAGATTGCTCATGTGCCCGAAGGTGAAGGCACCCTGCTGCGGACCCGCATCTGTCTGCTTCTCTACAAAGCCGACATTGCTGAAAGGCAGGGTGCGGGCGATTACCGGATATCGTGCAGCAAGTTCTGCGCCCATGCCGCTGCACTGGGTCAGATGCATGGCATTGGGGCCGGCGGCCTTTGCCATGCCAGCGGCCCATCCAGAGCGCGCCCCGATGTAGCTGTAGGCGTGGTGGTGCAGTGTCAGGGCGCGGCCCCGGATGCGGGCCAAAAGGCACAATAAAAACGTGATGCTCATGCCCAGATTGGCATTGGCGGAGATGTAGATATGCCGCTCGCTTCCGGTCATGATGCGCATCATGGCCGACAGCAGCCGGGTGATGCGGGTCATGCGCCCACCGCTGGCACCTTCGCCAGTGTCGCAGCGCCGCACGTCAAATCCCGCGTCGGCCAGCATTTCAGCCGTGGCGAGGGTCGCCGCCGACTGGCCGTGAACGGGCGGCGGAAACGGCCCGATCATCAACAACGCTGGTTTGGGAGGAGATGCGGGAGAATTCATGCGCGCGGTCGAAGGCTAATCCATGGAATACTGAGCAGGAGCGACCACGTCTGTATTGCGCGCAGTGCTAAGGCCGTCAAAGCGTGTTGGCAAGACTTCATGCTGCATTGCAGCGAATGGGCGTGATATCCGCAGCAAACCCTTGATCACGCGAGCGATGGGCCGGTGCTTGCCACGCTGCGAAGCTGGGCATCGAGCGCGCCGAAGATATTGTCCTTGTTCCACCGCTCGTCCGCGCGCTGCACAGCAGCTAGGGCGCTCGATGTGTAGAGCGCCTCGTCGTCGATCAGTCGCTCCAAGGCGGTGGCGAGGGCATCCGGATCGCCGGGCGGAACCAGCAAGCCGCATCCGTCCACTTCGCGCCCGAGGCCGGTGTCGCGGTCTGCAGTCGCTGCGACAGGGCGGCCGGAGGCGAGCATATTGGTGAGCTTGGAAGGCAGCACCAGATCGGCGGCATCGGCCTTTTGCGGCAAGAGATGCACGGTCGCCAAATTCATCAATTCGTTGAGCCGTTCCATCGGTTGCAGATTGTGGAACTGGATATTGCCAAGTCCGGCTGCCTGCTGTTCCAGCATCGCGCGATTGGGGCCGTTCCCGCAAATGACGAAGGTCAGATCAGTCCGGTCTTCCAGCTTCCGCGCAACATCGACCAGTATGTCGATCCCCTGCTTGTTGGCGATGTTGCCCGAATAAAGCGCCACATGCGGCGTCTGGATGTTCCATTCCTGCCGATAAGCGGAGGGCTCGTCTAACGGGTAAACCTCGCCTCCCTCGACCCAGTTGCGAAACTCGCTGACCCGGTCTTCCGGAACGCCATAGGTGCCAATCTTGCGGCACATCTCGAAACTGATGGAACTGACGTGGTCGAAGCCGGTGACCACCCATTTCTCGAAGGCCTTGGCGAGCCGCGAGACCATGCCGCCTTCGCTGACCAGCCCGGTGGCGAGCGCAGCGCCAACCTCAAAATCCTGAATATGCAGCCAGCTCTTGGCACCGGCCATGCGCGCGGCAATCCGGGCGCTCGCGGCGCCGATGGTGGAGGGCGCGATCGTCATGACCAGATCGGGCTTGTGGCTGCGGGCGGCCCGGATCATCGGCAACAATGCGCTGAGCCCGAAGGTCGCATGATGAATTATGCGCTTGGCCCCGCCCGGGTCGGACGGGACATAATGCGGCACGCGGGTAATCTTTACGCCGTTCTCGACCGATTGCCGCGCGCCGCCACCGCGATATTCCTCGGGCACTTCCCAGTCAGGGTAATAGGGTTTGCCGACGATTGCTTCGATCTGGTGGCCGCGCCGCGCAAGTTCTTCGCACATGCCGGTCGAGTACCGGGCAATGCCGATCTCTTCGGGCGCGTAATTCAGGCCGAGAAACAGGATTCGCATGGCTCAGGCGCCGCGAGCCTCGGCCTTGTTCTCCAGAAACCACTGATATGTGCTGGCGAGGCCATCCTTGAGGCTGATCGCAGGCGTCCACCCCATTGCGCGAAGGCGATCCGCCGCCATCAGCTTGCGCGGCGTGCCGTCGGGCTTGGTCTCATCGCGGACGATTTCGCCCTCAAATCCCACCACTTCGCAAACCAGCTGGGCCAGACCATAGATCGGCAGATCATCACCGGAGCCAATATTGACGTGAATATCGTCGCTATAGGTTTCCAGCAGATGGATGCACGCGCTGGCGCAGTCATCGACATGCAGGAATTCGCGGCGCGGTGTGCCCGTGCCCCAGATGGTGATGTTGGCGTCGCTAGCCTCCTTCGCCTCATGCGCTTTGCGCATCAGGGCCGGGATCACGTGGCTCGACTGGAGATCGAAATTGTCGCCGGGGCCGTAGAGATTGGTCGGCATGCCGGAGATGTAGTCGCGGCCATATTGCTTCCGGTAAGCCTGACACAGCTTGATCCCTGCGATTTTGGCGATCGCATACCATTCATTGGTCGGCTCCAGCGCGCCGGTGAGGAGCGAGTCCTCCTGAATGGGCTGCTCGGCAAATTTGGGATAAATGCAGGACGAGCCAAGGAACAGCAGGCGGTCCACGCCGGCACGGTGGGCTGCCTCGATCAAATTCGTTTCGATAACCAGGTTCTGGTAAAGGAAATCAGCCGGAAAATCGTTGTTGGCGAGAATTCCGCCGACCTTGGCTGCTGCCACCACCACTGCGTCAGGCCTGGCCTGCTCCATCCATGCGAAGACCGCGGCCTGATCTAGCAGATCGAGTTCTTGCCGGGTGGCAGTCAGGACGGTGCAGTCCCGGTCCTTCAATTGCCGTGCGATGGCGCCGCCGACCATCCCGCGATGGCCCGCGACATAAACGGACTTGCCGGTCAGATCGAACATCACGCGTCCTTCTGGATCGGGGCGTCCTGCATGATCTTCATGTCCTCGCGGACCATTTCTGCCGCCAGTTCGCCCACCGATGTGGTGTGTTTCCAGCCGAGCTTCTCATGCGCTTTGGACGGATCGCCGATCAGCAGGTCGACCTCGGTCGGGCGGAAATAGCGCGGGTCGACTTCGACCAGCAGACGGCCATCCTCTGCATCATAGCCTTTTTCATCCACGCCTTCGCCTTCCCAGCGAATGGTCACTCCGGTTTCGGCAAAAGCCATATCCACGAAGTGGCGCACTGTGACGGTTTCGCCGGTGGCCAGCACGTAATCGTCAGGCGTATCCTGCTGCAGCATGCGCCACATGCCTTCGACATATTCGCGTGCATGGCCCCAGTCGCGCTTGGCATCCAGGTTGCCCAGATAAAGCTTTTTCTGGCGGCCCAGTTTGATTGCCGACACAGCGCGGGTGATCTTGCGGGTCACGAAGGTTTCGCCGCGCAGCGGGCTTTCGTGGTTGAACAGAATGCCGTTGGAGGCGTGCATCCCGTAGGCCTCACGGTAGTTCACCGTGATCCAGTAGCCATACAGCTTGGCCACGCCGTAGGGGCTGCGGGGATAGAACGGGGTTGTCTCGCTCTGCGGGACTTCCTGCACCAGACCGTACAGCTCGCTGGTCGATGCCTGATAGAAGCGGGTTTTGTCTTCCATCTTCAGGATGCGGATCGCCTCGAGCAGACGCAGCGTGCCGATGGCATCGGCATTGGCGGTGTATTCCGGCGTTTCGAAGCTGACGGCAACGTGGCTTTGCGCAGCGAGGTTGTAGACCTCGTCGGGCTGCGTTTCCTGAATGATGCGGATCAGGTTCGTCGAATCCGTCAGGTCGCCATAATGCAGGTGGAAGCGTTGGTCTTCCTCGTGCGGGTCCTGATAGATGTCCTCGATCCGTCCGGTGTTGAAGGACGAAGAGCGGCGCTTTACGCCGTGGACGTCATATCCCTTGTCCAGCAGCAGCTGAGACAGATACGCACCATCCTGACCGGTCACGCCGGTGATAAGAGCCGATTTTCTAGTCACTGTAATTCCCGTTTTGACTTAACCCGACCCCGAAAGCGCATTAGCGCCGTAAAACGCAAATACAACCGCCCGTTGGAGTGATCATTCACGCTGTCGCCATTTGGGGCGGGCTATCGTAGTTTCTGGCGCTTAACCGTGCGCCGCTTGCGATGAGACGTTTGAGAGGATCCCGGTGACGCATACGATGCCAACATTTCGCGGCCCCAGCTGCATAGGCAGGCGCGGCTTTCTGGGCATGATGGCACTGCCGATTGCCTTTCCGTCTGTGTTATCGGGTTGCGCCATGGCGAAAGAAGTCGGTCCCCCGCAGGTTCCCCACGTGACCCCCGAAATGTTCGGATGGACGCCCGAAACCGATCCTGTCGAAACCGCGTCGATTATCAATATCGCTCTGGCTCAGGCGGTCGAGCGCGGGGTGCCGTTCTTCGACAATGCGGTGCGGCGGGTGGCAGGGACCATCCGTCTGGGCGGCAAAGTCGTGATGGAGTTCGGGACCAAACATCGCTGGATTGCCGACTACAGCAATCTGTCACGTTTTGCGGTGGTTGAAGAGAATCTGGCTGCGGGCGTCACGGTCGATCCGCGCCATGTGTTTGTCGATACCGCCAACGCGCGCGGGTCAATCCTGCGCGGGCCGATGCGGCTGACGGGCGCACGGATATCCGATATGACCATGGCCAGCCGGAGGGCAATTCCGTCTTCTCTGGTCGCGCTGACCGCCAGCAACGCGAACCCGTCGGCAGAAGTCTCTATCGAATCGCTCACTATCGAAGGGTTTGGTTTCGGATTCTACCAGGGGAGCCAGCGCGAACCGGGGCGCAATCTGCTCCCCTATACTCGCTTGCGGGTCGGAACGGCGGTGTTCCGTTTCTGCGGCATGGCGATCGAGACCGGCGAATGGGGCAATGGTCTGGACGATGCGACATTCGATATCCTGCGGATCAGCCGCTGCGGTGACGCCGCTCTGCTTCGCGGAACGGATTTGAATGCCGCTTCGCTTTTCTACTACGGACTGCGACCTGCCGAGGATGCTGAGGCGGGAACGGTCAATCTGCAGAGCGGGTCCAATGTTGCGATCCTGCGCGGTTTCACGGCCGAGCCTGGCATGGTTCTGGCCGTCCATCCCGGCCGCGATCGCCCGGGCTTTGTGGCCGAAATCGAACAATTGGACGGTGACCGGGCCATTCTGTCGCACAGGGCAACGCAGGACTACTCCGGCGCTTTCCTGATCGATCCGCCTTCACTGATTGCCCAGAATACCGCGATCAACGTGATGCATTACTACATCGAAGGTATCCATGATCTGCCATTGGCTTTGCGCAGTCGGTCCAAAGCGACAATTCAGGATCTGAAGATCAGCCGTGGCAGCTTCGGCGCGCGGGGCGGAGCGCCGGTTTCGGTCATGGGACGGCAGGTGAGTGTCGATCTCAATCTCAATCCGCGCTCGGTCGAAAACCCGATGGTTGCCGGCATGGTCGGCTTGTTGACGGCCAATGCGGAGGTCGCCGGGCGCATTGTCTCGGGCGCACGGCTCGGCGCGGAAAATGCCGCGGTGCTCGATACCCGTCCGATCAATGTCGGGCGCGGGCGCCCCAGTTCGGCGATACAGGGCTATTACGTGGATACTGCAGGGACCTTGCCGATCGTTGAGATGTGAGGATGTCCCCTTACGGTGGCGTGTAAGCGCGCGGGGAAAATTGTGAGCGCCCCTATGCATGACCCGCTGCATATGGAATGCACGCATGCATGAACGCGAAAACAATCACCATCGCGCTGGTCCTTCTCGTGATACTGGCTGGCGGTGCTGTCATGAGCAGCGACCGCGCGACCGCGTTTCTCGGGATAGGTACCAAGCCGTCCGAACGTGCTGATCGCATTTCAGCCGGGCCGGCGGTAGAGTTGAAAGATCTTTCGGAGGCCAGCGGCGTCGCCCGGTTTGGCAGGCTTTTTGTGGTTGGCGACAGCTATTCGGTGTCCAAATCGTGGCGTGCCTCGCTCGAAAAGAACCTGCCGGGTGTTGAGGTCGTCTATAGTTCCCGGGGCGGGAGCAGCCTGGCCGATCAGGTCGAGTTGGTGAAAGAACGCAATCGCCTTACTGGCTGGCCGCTGCTTATCATGGATGGCGGTCTGACGGACCGATATCCAGTGGACGAAATCCGGGCCATGGTCGGAGCGCAGCAGCCGCAATGCGACATGTGGTTCTACGTCGAACCCGTGCGGCGCCAATATGACAATGCGAAGGCGCAGAAGGGCCGAAACCGCCAGCACGAGCGTCTTGTTTCGGAATTACAGTCGGGTTTTCCCGATCATCTTATCGAGTGGATTTCGGAACTGTCGCAAGAAGGGGACGGTTCGGTTCAGGATGCTGTGGATCTGGAAAATATGGTGGTCCCGCGCTCCCTGAGGAAAGACAAGGTCCATCTCAACGACAAGGGCTACGAGATTCTCGGCACGATTGTGGCCCGAGAACTCATGTCCACACGATTGGCCAATTCCTGCGCGTGAGGCGATTGTTCCACTAGTGGTTGACCGCGTCAGCACCCCTCGTCGAGCTGGCTCGACTTGATCTCGCGGGCGATAATCCCGGCCAGCAGTCCGTAGCCGCGCTCGTTGAGGTGCACCATGTCCTTGCGCAAGGAATCGGGCATCAGGCCATCCTGAATGGCGAACTTGTCATTCTGAGTTCCGTCAGCCTGCGCTGCGACTTCCTCATTCCACTGGATGAGATGGCCGGGATACTCGGTTTCGAAATGTGTCGTCAGCCGGTCGATAACCCGCATCCGGCGTTGCTGGACCCGCTTGTTAGGATAGGCGCGGCGCACAGGCTCGACGTAAAACCACAGATTGCAATGCGCATTCTGGAAATCGACGATCTTGGCGATCTGGTCCTGGGGATCAAAATCGGTCAGGCCGCCATCAAGGATCAGCAGCGGCCATCCTTTCGTCTCGGGGTTTTGCTGCAGGCGCTCATATTGTTGCGCCAGCGAGCTTCCCCCACGCGAATCATATGTGATGTCGAGATTGGGGAACTGCTGTTCGAATGCGGCACGGAATGGCGGGGCTACCGAATAGCTGTCCCCGAGGACCAGCAATTTGCCGTAGGATTCGACCCCATTTGCGGGTGCTTCGATTTGCGTGGCATGGCCGACACCCACAGATAAGGGGGCTTGTTCGCCGGTGTCAGTAGCCTGCGAAGTAACGCGTGTGCCGGATGAGCCGGCAACGCGATCGCATCCGGCCAGAGTGAGCGAGGACACGGCGATGGCCGCGAGCGAAGTCAGGGCGAGTTGCATGATCATGCTTATTCCTTGGCATTATGCCTGTGACAAGGGGCTGAATGGGTCTGGCGAGTATCGTTCAGGTCCAATCGGGTGCCGTGCTGGGACTGTTGTGTTTCGAAGGTCGCAAGATCGCTGCCCGAGGTTCACTGATATCGTCGATCCGGCTCGTTACCTTGGCTTGTCTTGCGCCAGCCTCCTGCCTATGCATCCGCCGGGTCGCTTCCATAGCTGGTCTCGTGCCTGCTTCATCTTTCACGCACGGATCGTCTGGAATGATACCGAAGCTACTATCCGATAATGCTCCCGGCGCGGGAAAGCCGCATGGCTATCGCCGTGATATTGACGGGCTGCGCGCAATTGCCGTCCTGTCGGTGGTGGCGTTTCATTTCGGCGAGCACTTCATGCCCGGCGGTTATCTGGGCGTGGACGTGTTTTTTGTCCTGTCTGGATATCTCATTACCGGCATTATCGTGCGCGAGGCGGGCGAGGGGCGTTTCAGCATCGCCCGTTTCTACGAGCGGCGAATCAGGCGGATTGCGCCTGCCTTGCTGTTTGCGCTGACTGCGACGACTGGCTTTGCTGCGCTGATCCTGCTGCCGCTTGACCTGGAGGGGTATGGCGAGAGCCTGATTGCTTCGCTGGCGTTCGTGGCGAATATCTATTTCTGGCGCGACGGGAATTATTTCGCGCAAGGCAGCGAGACGAAGCCGCTTCTGCATATCTGGTCGCTTGGGGTGGAGGAGCAGTTCTACATCTTCTTCCCGCTGCTGGTCATGTTGCTGGCAAGCCGGAAGGGGTGGCTGTTCGCGACTGTTGTCGGGACCGTTGCGGCATCATTTGTGCTCAATGTCTGGTCGCTGCGCGCAGGCTATGCCTCTCCTGCCTTCTATCTGCTCCCGACTCGCGCATGGGAATTGGGGGCAGGGGCACTGCTCGTCTTCCTGCCCAAGCCGGCGATTGCGCGCGGCACGGCAGAGGCGCTGATGGCGATTTCCTATGTTATGCTCATCGCAGCAATCATAGCCGCGCCGCTTTGGGTACCGCATCCGATACCGACAGCATTGCCTGCCGTATTCGCCACTGCGCTGCTGATCTGGGTCGGCAGTGCGGGAACGCCGACGGCTCTGTCCGGCCCGCTGAAAACCGCGCCGATGGTGGGCGTCGGCCTGATCAGCTACTCGCTGTATCTGTGGCATTGGCCGGTGATCGTGCTCGCGAAATATTATCTGGTCGATGCGCCGGGGCCGCTCATGATCCTCGCGCTGCTGGCCGCCATGTTCTTGGCGGCATGGGCGAGTTGGCGCTTTGTCGAGAAGCCATTCCGCTCGAAAGATTTTCCGGTTCGCAAGCTCTATTGGATTACGGGTGGCTGGGCGCTCGCGCTCGCGCTGGCGGGATTGGCTTTCGTCCAATCCGGTGGCTTTCCATCCCGGCTTCCGCAATCGGTTGCCCAGTTGAATGCAGCAATCGGCTCGCATTACCGGTGCTCTCTGGCTGACACGAAGGTGTATGCTGGCGTCCGCTCCTGCTGGTTCGGCGAAGGCGATCCGGCAACAGCCGACACGGTCCTGCTCGGCAACAGCCATGCCCAGATGTACGCACCGATCCTGCGCGACCAGGCCGAGACCCGCGGCGAGAATTTGCTGATGATCCCGGCCAATGGCTGCGCTCCGCTCACCGGTATCAATATCCGGCCCGGCTGCATCGCGGTGGCCGAGGCCAATATTGAAGCCGCTGCCAAGCATCCGGAAGCCGACACGGTAATGATCGCATTCGCCTGGCACATTGCGGAAGATTTGGTTGATCCCTCGGGCGAAGCGCCCGCCGATCCGGCGCAGGCCCTGATCGCGGGTCTGGACCGGACAATCGATACGCTGCGTGCCGAGGGGAAACAGGTTGTGGTCGTCGGGCCAATTGCCGTGCCGGATTACGAGCTGCCTTCGGTGGTTAGCCGGGCCAACGCATTCGGGCGCGACAACCCCTATCCCATCGAGCGCGCGGAAAGCGATTTCCTGAGCGAGTTTGCTCCTTATCTGGACCACTTCCGCGCGCGCGGCGATATCAAGCTGCTTGAACCCCACCGCGTGCAGTGTCAGGACGGCGTGTGCCGTTATATGGCGGACGGCAAGAGTCTGTTTGCCGACAAAACGCATATCTCGCGGGATGGGCTGGAAGTATTTGCTCCGGTTTTCGACCCGGAGAACAGCGTTGCCCGGGGACGTACACTGTCTGAGAAAGAGGACGCGCAGTGACTTGGACGGATTATCTTGATCGGCGCATCCTTCCCTATCTGGGGCTGATATTCGGGTTGTTTGCGACAACTCCACTGGTTTGGGTTCGACTGTTCGGCACCTCCATCGCTCCGTACCATGTTTTCGCGCTGGGGCTGATTATGGCGGTGGCCATCACTCCGGGCGCGATCGATACGCTGCAAAGGCTCATCAAGAGCGGTAAGCTGATTTGGGCCGCATGCGGATTGCTGGCGGTCGCGATGATGATCAGCTTCGCGGGCGCGACGATCATTTTCGAGCCCTTCTTTTTCGCGAAATATGTCGCGTTCGTAGCCACTGCGCTCGCTACTGGGATGCTCTTCTTCATCACCATTCGCAGGGGCGGATTTCCGGTTGTCGCTCTTATGCCAGCGGTGGCCGGCGTGATCTTCGTCGCCTTTATTTCGGTCCAGTTTTCTCTTGCGAGCATCGACCCGATTGAGGTTTTGACCCTGGCGATCGCGCGGGTCGATCCAAATATCGTGATGAACCAGCTGTTCCGCGCCGCCTTTGCTGCCAGCAATGATGATGTGCTTTTCCGATCGAACCTGAAACAGTCGCTAAGTTTCGCCTTCATCGTGATGATACCGATTGGCCTGCTTGCTCTTTCCTACGCCAAATTTGCCAACAATGCGGTGAAAGCAATTGCGCTGACGGGGATTGGTTTCGCGGTCGTGATGACAATCGCTCCGTTCAGCCGGGCAGCTTGGCTCGCACTCTTTTTGATCGGCCTCTGCTACGCGATTTCCTACGTCCGCACGGCTGTCGGTCTGTCGATTTTTGCAGGCATACTGGGGCTCGGTATTCCGATGCTTTTTGTTCTCGGAGGCAATTCCAGCCTGTTCCAGTTAATCGAAGCACGGCTGACCGCGAGCGACTCCCTCGACGCGCGAGTCTTTACTGCGGAGGAGCATTGGCAGGCGATAGGCGAATCGCCGTTTTTGGGGCGGAGCGAAATTGTCGAGGGCTGGGCGCATAACGTCATTATCGATGCATGGTCGGCATTCGGCATCCTCGGCATGGTTGCGGCGCTGCTGTTTTTCCTTGCCATGCTAGGGATGGCCATAAAGGCTCTCATTTTGACCCTCAGCGCTCCTCTCGGCCAGCGTAAGGTCCACGCCACAATCGCTGCGCTTCTCTGCCCGGCTCTTGTGCGCATGGTCACAGCGCCCAATGTGACCATCGATTTCCCGGTGTGGGTCGGGCTGGGCATGGCGCTGGCGCTAGCAGCAGACGCTTGGGGCGAAGCGACAACTGGCGATCATTTGCGCGCGAGCTCTCCACAGCCGAGAGGCCGCCCCGCTTTTCAGGTCTAAGCCCGGAACGGAAGCAGCTTGTCGAGGCCGCGCGTCCAGTCAGCCCAGTCACGGGGCGCGACCAGTTGGTTGAGCGCCTCGCGTGATTGAATAAGCCATGCCACCGCAACAGAAAGCGCCATGGTTGCGACAAATGTAGCGATCCCGGCGACCTGACGGCTTGCGCCTTCGAGTTCGGGATCAACCTGAAATGCCACAGCGCGCAAACCGACAAAAATGATCTGATGGACCAAATAGATGAGCAGCGAAGCCTGCCCGAGCCATTGGAGCCAACGCGCCTCGCCCATTGCTCCAGCGGCGAACACGACCGTCGCCGCAGCGCTCATCGCGAGCCCTGCATGGGCCAATAGAAGGTCCGGGGAACGTATATCGTAGAAATCGAAAGAGGCGAGGACGAGTGCGGACCCGCGCGAAACCGAGTAGGCGTAGAGCAACCCGCAAACAGCCGCCGAAAGAACGGCGTAGAGAGCAAAAGTTGCAGTGCCCGGGTCGGCGCGCAGCGCACGAGTAACCAGATAGGCGAATACGAGACCGGGGCCGATCGCATAGAGCGCGATGGGTATGCCGAAGGGCAGCCATTGCTTGACGGCATCCGGAATAAGCCCAGCGAAGAGAAATCCCGCTATAGCTACCAATCCCAGCATCATCGGTCGGACGGTCTCGTGGAATTGATCGATTGCCCAGCGGATCAAGACCAGTCCCATCAGGGCGGGGAGGAACCAAAAAAGCCTCGCCCCAGAAGCCTGGTCGAGAAGCGCTGCTGAACCGATCAACACGGCTACCGCCCATTCCGAAAACCGGTCAAGCAGTCCTGCGGTGGTCCCGCCCAGAACCACCATGGCGGCCCAGGTCATGGTAAAAAATATGATGAATGGAACATAATATCGCACAAAGCGCGTGGTCAGGAACCCGGGCTTGTCGCTTCGGAAAGGCATCACCAGCGCAAGAAGCAAGAAGGCGAAAACGTGCCAGTTATAAAAGAACCCGCGCAGATCGGGCCACGATTGGGTGACCAAGGTGTTGTGGGCGAAGACGATCAGCACGATCAAAATGCCCTTCGCCCTGTCGAGGGTGGCGAAGAAGCGCTGGGTCGCAGAATTGTCGGACTTTACAGCCATTTTCTCTCCTCGACCCGGCTGCGTCATTAGCACGCACAACGCATTCGCCAAGCCGTGCTGGAGAACAGCGTCTCTTAATGGGATGGAAAAGGCGTTAAATTGGTCGGGGAGAGAGGATTCGAACCTCCGGCCCCTGCCTCCCGAAGACAGTGCTCTACCAGGCTGAGCTACTCCCCGACCGTGTCGGTCCCGTTTCGCCCTGAGGCTCTACGGGTCGAGGCAAGGCGCGTGCCTATAGGTGGGCGCGCGCGGGGTGGCAAGCGGGCATTTACCCGCTAAAGCTGACGGCAATGGAAAACGCCCCGGTACCTCACCCCGAACAGCAATATCTGGACCTGATGCAGCGCATCTGGAGCACTGGCGACGAACGGGTCGACCGCACCGGGATCGGCACGCGCTCCATCTTCGGCACGCAGCTGCGGTTCGATCTGGCAGGCGGCGCTATGCCGCTGCTGACGACCAAGCGGGTCTACTGGAAAACCGCGACGCGCGAGATGCTGTGGTTCCTGACCGGCGAAACCAATATTCGCCCCCTTGTGCTGCAAGGGGTGAAAATCTGGAACGAGTGGCCGCATGCCCGCTATGTGCAGGAAACGGGCGAGGACATTGCGCTCGACGATTTCGTGCAGCGGATTGCCGAGGACGAAGGCTTCGCGGCACGCTGGGGCGATCTCGGGCCGGTATACGGCAAACAGTGGGTCGACTGGCCAACCTATCGCTATCGCAAGGATGGCCTTTTCGAAGCTGGCGAGGGCATCAATCAGGTCGCGGAAGTGGTCCAGTCATTGAAAGCCAGCCCGGGCAGCCGCCGCCACATTATCGAAGGCTGGAATGTAGCCGAGCTGGACCGGATGGCCCTGCCGCCGTGCCACAAGACCTACCAGTTCCACGTCGCGGGGGAGGGTGCGGATGCGCGGCTCAATTGCCTGCTCTACCAGCGCAGCTGCGATGTCGCGCTGGGGCTGCCCTTCAATCTATGGTCAGCCGCGCTGCTGACGCGGATGATGGCGCAGCAGACCGGCCTGAAGCCGGGCGAGCTGGTCTGGATGGGCGGCGACACGCATCTCTATCTCAATCACGAGCATCTGATCGAGGAACAGCTGGCGCGCGAGCCGAATGGCACGCCCACGCTGGGAATAGTGCGAAAGCCCGAAACAATATTCGACTACAAAATCGAGGATTTCGTTGTCCATGATTACGCACCGCAGGCCCCGATCAAGGCCCCTGTTGCGGTGTGATCGGGAACGCTTGACCCCCTTGAAACGCTACCATAGGCGACGCCCCTGAAGCCTTCGCTGGGAGAGCAAGCCAATGGCCGGACCAACCGATACATCCTCGACTGGCGACAACCGCCCGGCGTTGTCGCTGCACGTGCCTGAGCCGAATTTCCGGCCGGGTGACAAGGTCGATTACAGCCATCTGAATATTCCCGAAGCGGGGGAACAATTCCGGCCTGACGAAGCCTGCGCCGCGCTCGATACCGCGCCGCTGGCGCATGATCTGATCCGTGTGCTGGGCGATGACGACAAGGCGCACGGGCCCTGGGATCCGAAGCTTGATGCCGACACTTTGCGCGAGATGCTCGGGCATTTTGCCATGGTCCGCGCCTTCGATGAGCGCATGTTCCGCGGCCAAAGACAGGGCAAGACCAGCTTCTACATGAAGTGCACGGGCGAGGAAGCGACCAGCATTTCGACCGCCATGGCGCTCGCCAGCGACGATATGGTCTTCCCCAGCTATCGCCAGCAGGGCGTGCTGATCGCGCGCGGCTATCCGCTCATCGAGATGATCAACCAGATTTACTCGAATAAGGGTGACAAGCTGAAGGGCCGCCAGCTGCCGATCATGTATTCGAGCCGAGAGCACAGCTTCTTCAGCATCTCCGGCAATCTGGCCACGCAGACTCCGCAGGCTGTGGGCTGGGCGATGGCGAGCGCTATCAAGGGCGATAGCCGGGTCGCCGCCACATGGGTGGGCGAGGGCAGTACCGCAGAGGGTGATTTCCACTCCGCCTGCACATTCGCCACCGTCTATAATGCGCCGGTGATCCTGAACGTGGTCAACAACCAATGGGCCATTTCCAGCTTCAGTGGCTTTGCCGGGGGCGAGCGGACGACGTTCGCCGCGCGCGGCCTGGGCTATGGTCTTGCCAGCCTGCGGGTGGACGGCAACGATCCGCTGGCATGCTACGCTGCGGAGAAATGGGCCGCTGACCGCGCACGGGCCAATGCGGGTCCGACGCTGATCGAGTTCTTCACCTACCGCGCGGAGGGGCACTCCACCTCCGATGATCCGAGCGGCTATCGCAGCGCCGAGGAGCGCGAGGAATGGCCGCTGGGTGATCCGATCAATCGCCTCAAAAAGCACCTGATCGCATTGGGCGAATGGGACGAGGAACGGCAAACTGCGCTCGATGTGGAATGCGTTGAGCTGGTCAAGAAGACCACCAAGGAAGCCGAGAAGAACGGCATTCTGGGCCACGGTCTGCACCATCCCTTCCGCACGATGTTCGAAGATGTTTTCGAGGAACTGCCCTGGCATCTCAAAGAGCAGGCCGAGCAGGCGATCCACGAGCGGGAGACCAAGTTTCCTGAAGGGCTCCCGGCGAAGGGAGTGCAGAGCTGATGGGCGAGACCATGACCAAGGACGCCGCCGCGCCTGAAGCAGGCACCGAGCGCCGCCTCAACATGATCGAAGCGATTAACGAAGCGCTCGATGTGATGATGACGCGCGACCCCGACACGGTCGTGTTTGGCGAAGACGTCGGCTATTTCGGCGGGGTATTCCGCTGCACAGCTGGCCTGCAGGAAAAGCACGGCAAATCGCGCGTATTCGACACGCCGATCAACGAATGCGGCATTATCGGTGTGGCGGTGGGCATGGGCGCATATGGCCTTCGCCCAATCCCCGAGATCCAGTTTGCCGACTACATCTATCCAGGCCTCGACCAGCTGATCAGCGAGGCCGCGCGCCTTCGCTATCGCTCGGCTGGCGAATACATTGCTCCGATGACTGTGCGCAGCCCGTTTGGGGGCGGCATCTTTGGCGGCCAGACCCACAGCCAGAGCCCGGAATCGCTCTTCACCCATGTAGCGGGCCTGAAGACCGTCATCCCGGCCACGCCCTATGACGCGAAGGGCCTGCTGATCAGCGCGATCGAGGACAATGATCCGGTGATCTTCTTCGAGCCGAAGCGGATCTACAATGGCCCCTTCAGCGGGTATTACGACAAGCCGGTGGAGCCGTGGAAGCGGCACAAGGACAGCGTGGTGCCCGAGGGGTATTACAAGGTCCCGCTGGGCAAAGCGCGCCGGGTGACCGAGGGCGAGCAGATGACCGTGCTGGCTTACGGCACCATGGTGCATGTGGCGCAGGCGGTGTGCGAGGCGAAGGGTGTCGAGGCCGACATTCTTGATCTGCGCACCATGGTCCCGCTCGATATCGAAGCCATTGAAGCATCGGTTAAGCGCACTGGCCGCTGCATGATCGTGCACGAGGCCACGCGCACATCGGGCTTCGGCGCGGAATTGTCGGCGCTGGTGCAGGAGCGCTGCTTCTACCATCTGGAAGCCCCGATCGAGCGCGTGACCGGCTTCGATACACCCTATCCCCACAGCCTCGAATGGGCCTATTTCCCCGGGCCCGTGCGCCTTGGCGAGGCCATCGACCGGCTTTTGAAGGACTGATCCGAAATGGCAAAATTCATCTTCAACATGCCCGATGTGGGCGAAGGCGTTGCCGAGGCGGAGATCGTCGAATGGCACGTGAAGGTCGGCGATACGATCTCCGAAGACCAGCATCTGGTTGACGTCATGACGGACAAGGCGACGATCGATATCGAGAGCCCCGTCGACGGCGTCGTGACCGAAGTCGCGGGCGAAGCAGGCGATATTATTTCTGTCGGCGGCATGCTGGTGGTTGTCGAGGTTGAAGGCGAAGTGCCTGAGGATGTGGCCGACGAAGCAGCGCCTGCTCCGGCTCCGGCTCCTGAGCCTGCAAACGAGCCAGCTCCATCTCCAGCCCCTAAACCCGCTCATCCTGAGCCTGTCGAAGGATCGTCTTCCTCTTCTGGTGCTGCGTTGGAAGAAAAGGACAGTGCTTCGACAAGCTCAGCACGAACGGAAGAGGGGGCGGCCGCGAAAAATTCAGCTAAAGTCCTCGCCACACCGGCTGTGCGCAAGCGCGCGAAGGAACTTGGCGTTGACCTGTCGCAGGTCAAACCGGCTGAAGACGGCCGCGTGCGCCATGGCGATCTCGACCAGTTCCTGACATACAATTCAGGCTATGCCGCCGCCGGACCAGCGCGGGCGGACGAGGAGAAGAAAGTTATCGGGATGCGTCGCCGCATTGCCGAAAATATGGCTGCCAGTAAGCGCAACATCCCCCATTTCAGCTATGTCGAAGAAGTCGACGTGACCGATCTGGAAGAGATGCGCGCGCAACTGAACGCCAACCGGGGTGACAAGCCCAAGCTGACTATTCTGCCGCTGATGATCACGGCAATCTGCAAGACGCTGCCTGACTTCCCGATGATCAATGCGCGCTATGATGACGAAGCGGGTGTGGTGACGCGTTATGGGTCCGTCCACATGGGCATGGCCGCGCAGACCGATGCCGGGCTGATGGTGCCGGTGCTGAAAGATGCGCAGGCCAAGAATGTCTGGCAGCTGGCCAACGAGATTACCCGTCTTGCAGAGGCCGCACGCAGCGGCAAAGCGACCAAGGACGAGCTGACCGGCGGTACGCTGACCGTCACATCGCTTGGCCCGCTGGGCGGCATTGCCACCACACCGGTTATCAATCGGCCCGAAGTCGCGATCATCGGCCCGAACAAAATTGTCGAGCGCCCGATGTATGTGCCCGATGGCAATGGCGGCGAACGAATCGAGAAGCGCAAGCTGATGAATATCTCGATCAGCTGCGATCACCGCGTCGTGGATGGCTGGGACGCGGCGAGCTTTATTCAGGCGCTCAAGAAGCTTCTGGAAACGCCGGTTCTGATTGTTTCGGCTTAGCGGACAACCGCTGCGAAGCTGACGCTGCCACGGCCCAGTGCGGCCTCGGCATCGCTGACATGCCAGCGCAAATGCGTTACGTCTTCGGGCGTGGCGCGACGATTGCCGACGCGCAGACGGTCGAGCGTGCCCCATGTCCGGCCGCCATCGATAGAAACTTTGGCGTCCTGCCCGCCGCTGCGGCGGAAGGCGAGATCGCGCGGCACCTGGCTGGAAACAACGAAATCATCGCCGCGGCCCGGCGCGCGCCAGTGGAGCATCAGCACCACCCGGTCGCCCTTGCGCAGGGATGTCGCAGGTTGCAGGGCCCGGACTTGCCGCCCGTCCACCGTTTGCGATTGTTCCAGGTACACCGAACGTTCAATGGCAATGCCGCTCTGCGCGGCAACGGCAGAGGCGGTGAGAGCTGCCAATGTTGTGGCAAGCAGAAGACGACGCATACATTCCCCCTGAAATCAGGCTGCGGGCACAATCCCGCCTTGCGTCAGGCCACTGCCTGCAAAGCTCCAAGATATGGTTAATTTCACCTCAATTTCACTTGGCGCCATTTATCCGCACACTGCGCATTGACAGGTCACAGAGGCTGGCCTAATTGCGCCGCTCCCAAGAGGCGCTAGCCGCTTAAATGCGCGGGTGTAGCTCAGTTGGTTAGAGTATCGGCCTGTCACGCCGAGGGTCGCGGGTTCGAGTCCCGTCACTCGCGCCACTTGGGACTTTTTCCTAGCTTTGTGATCATGTGATCCTCCCTTAAGGGGGAGGTTTCGCGCGGATTGGCGGCTTTCCTGACAAATCGGTGATTGAGCTTTGCTCGGCTCTGGGCAAGGGTCCGCGCCAGATTCGTATCAACGGGAAGGAAATTGCGCTCATGAAAACCGCCATCACCGAAATGTTCGGCATTCAGCACCCCATCATTCAGGGCGGCATGCATTTTGTCGGCTTTGCTGAAATGGCGGCTGCCGTTTCCAATGCGGGCGGGCTGGGCATTATTACCGGCCTGACACAAGGAACGCCGGAGAAGCTGGCGAATGAAATCGCCAAGTGCCGCGACATGACGGACAAGCCGTTCGGCGTGAACCTGACATTCCTGCCCAGCCTGACACCGCCCGATTACCCGGGCCTTGTCAAAGCGATCATCGACGGCGGTGTGAAGGTGGTGGAAACCGCCGGGCGCAATCCGCAGGAAGTTCTGCCCGCGCTCAAGGGGGCAGGGATCAAGGTGATCCACAAATGCACCAGCGTGCGCCATTCGCTGAAAGCGCAGGACATTGGCTGCGATGCCGTCTCTGTCGACGGCTTCGAATGCGGTGGCCATCCGGGCGAGGACGATGTGCCCAACTTCATTCTTCTGCCCCGTGCGGCGGACGAGCTGGACATTCCCTTCGTCTCCAGCGGCGGGATGGCTGACGGGCGCAGCCTTGTCGCCAGCCTCGCCATGGGCGCGGAGGGCATGAATATGGGCACACGCTTTATCGCGACGCAGGAAGCGCCTGTGCACGAGAATGTGAAGAAGGCCATCGTGGCGGCCAGCGAGCTCGACACGCGTCTGGTGATGCGTCCCTTGCGCAATACCGAGCGGGTGATGACCAACGAAGCGGTCGAGCGTCTGCTGGAGAAAGAAAAACGCCTCGGCGACGATCTGAAATTCGAGGATATCATCGACGAGGTCGCGGGCGTCTATCCCAAGATCATGATGGACGGGGACATGGACAAGGGCGCGTGGAGCTGCGGCATGGTCGCGGGCCTGATCAACGACATTCCGACCTGTAAGGAACTGATCGACGGGATCATGAGCGAAGCGGACGAGATCCTCGGCCGGATGAACAAGCTGGCCGCTGCCTGAGCCGTCGGCGAAGCCTATCGCGCGCGCTTGCTATCCTTGGGCCCCTTTACCCTCGGCGAGCGCGCGCAGATTGGCTTGATGGCCCTCGCGGTCCAGCCCGAACCGGCTGACCGCAAACAGCATTGTCGCCCACAGGGTCAGCAGGGTCGGGGCGTAGAGTGCGCCGAGCCACCAGATTACGTCATCATTCACGGTGCCCGGCGCCGCGCCGTCGGGAAACTGGATGAGTGAGAGCATCGTCCCGCCTGCAAATGCGCCAAGGCCCACAGTGGTTTTGCGGGTGAAGGTAACGGCGGAATAATACAGCCCCTCCGAGCGCCTGCCGGTGCGCAGCTCGCCGCTTTCCACCAGATCGGCAATCATCGAATACATCGTGCCCTGAAGCGCAATGATCATCGCCAAATCGACGGTGTTGATGATCGCCACAAGCGGGAACAGGAGCGGGTCGCCGTTCTCCGGCATCAGATCGAACAGGCGCAGGATCACCGGCATGGGCGCGACACTGAAGGCGACCACGCCTAGCCCGACAACCGTATTCCGCTTGCCGAACCGGCGCACCAACCGCGGCGCGATGAGGAGCGCTCCGAACGCCGATACCATGACCAGCGCGGTCCACAGGAATCGCTGGAATTCGGTGAACTCCCAGAAATAACTGAGCATGATGAAGGCCAGCGAGGCGGCCACACCGGTGGCCATCGAGCCCATGACAAAGGCCCAGAACAGCATCAGGAAATTGCGGTCGCGCAGGGTCTCGAAGATCTCTGCAAAGACGCGGCGCACCGTCTTGCGCTCTGGTGGGCCGGGCTGGCGCAAGGTGGGTATGCGGTTATGCGTGCCGAGAGAGGAGACCATGATCGACAGAAACATCAGGCACGATCCCACGATGCCGAAGGTCGCGTAAGCTTCGCGGTTCAGGATGCCGTCGGCATATTGCGCGGTGGGCACCAGCAAAACGCCGAACATCAGCACCGTCAGCGAATTGCCGCCAACCCATGCAAAGAATGTCCGGAAGATCTGGAAGGAGGTGCGCTCCTCGTAGCTGGTCGTCAGTTCCGGGAGCAAAGCGTAGCTGGGCGTTTCGTAGAATGTGATAAAGGTGCGGATCAGGATGGAGAGGCACAGCAGATAGGCAAACAGCGCGCCCTGGCTCCAGTCCGGCGGGTTCCACAGCAGGAAGAAGCTGAGCGAGACGGGGAGGGCAGAGGCATACATGAAGGGATGCCGCCGGCCCCAACGCGAGCGGAAATTGTCCGACCAATAGCCCACCAGAGGATCACTGATTGCATCCAGAACCAGCGCAATAAGGATAGCGAGCCCGACCAGACCCGGCTCCAGCCCCACAACGGTCCCGTAAAACAGCAACAGGAAATAGCTGAAGCCATTGTCCTTCACACCGAAGGCGACCGAGCCGAAGCCGAAAGTCACCTTCGTCCAGAACGAGGGCGCATTGCCATCGCCTGCATCCTGTGCGGAGCCCGTATGTGGCGCGCCTTGCGTGGTATCGGTCATCCAGCCCCCAACTCTCCCGCTTCTGTGCCTACGCGAAGCAGCAGCCGGGTCAACGCGCAACTGACCAACGGATGACCTCGGGCGGCGGGGGTGATGGCAGTCCGGCGGTCAGTCCTTCTTGTGACCGGTTTCCATCCAGTTCAGAAGCCGGCCCAGCGGCAACAGCCATACCAGCCCGAAGAACAGATAGACGATCGTCTGGACCGCGACATTCCAGCCCTCCAGCATTTCGGGTACGTAGCGGGCGACGACCAGAGCATAGACGATCAGGCCGAACAGGATCAGCAATATGCCAACGGGCACGCGCCATTTGGGTTCATCTGTCATGCGAAAGGTCCGTATAGCCTTGTGGGTGTTATGACAGCAGTGAGCGAGCGGTCATGCGGTTCCAGCGGAAGACTGTCTGCCAGCTGGGCGTCCCAAGCGAGACCGCTGGCTGTGACGTGCGGATGCGCGGCCAGCCAGCGGTCGTAATGGCCGCCGCCCTGACCCAATCTCTCGCCCGTTTCGGTAAACGCAACCAGCGGCACAAACAGCACATCCGGCTCCACCGCAGCGCAGTCGCCGCCGGGCTGCGGGATGTTATGCGGGCCCGTCTCCAGCGAAGCGTCTACGAACGGGTCGCTGTAGTTGGCAAACCCCATCGCCGATGCGCTGTCCGCAAAATAGGGCAGGGCAAGTGGATGACCGCGCTCGTGGAAGAATTTGGCATAGGCGGCCGTCGGCGCTTCAGCCCCCATTGCCACATAGAGCCCGATGGTTGCGTCCGCCGGAATCATCTCCAGCAGCGGCGCAGGCGGGCGATGAAACAGCAGCGCCCGGATGCTTTCCGGCTGGGCATCGACATGCGCTCGCCGCGCCGCGCGGTACTGTTTGCGCAAGGCTTGCTTGTTTTCCATCGGACCGATCTGTTTGCGGGCAAGAATAGGTAGCGGAACCACCATGGGTCGTTTGCCGGGAAATCCTCTGACGCGAAAACGTCAGGTGGGCGCCGTATGCCCTGACCCCACAGCCGAACTGGTGGACCAAGGCAGGGACAGCTCCCTTAGGATAGCTTATAGCCTCAGGGATATTCCAATCGGGCTCGTGCCGGGCAGTTCCGCCGCAGCCTATTTAGGAAGAGCCGCGCTTTTCCTCAAGCTTGTCGGCGGTTTCTTCCAGCAATTGGGCAAATCGTTCCAGTGCTGGGGGGAGGTCCTCGTCATCCGATGACGCACCTTGCGCTGCCAGCGCCTGCATCGGACTGGCGTGCACAGGCGCGGGGTCGGCCGGCTGGGCCGAGCGTGCCTCCTCCAGCCGATCAGTCAGCAAGGCGATCTCGGCGCGCAGCTGGTTCTCGGTGGCTTCCCAGCTCATTTCCTTCTCGCGCAATTCGGCAAGTTCCCTGCGCACGCCCTGCGTTTCTTCCTGTGAGCTTTGCTGTGCGGATTGTATCCGGTCCAGCTCTTGCTCCAGCTCCGTGACCCTTGTGGTCAGCTTGTCGCGCTGGTTGAGTGCCGTATCAGCATCGCGGCGCATGTCGGCGCTTTCGGCGCGAAAAGCGTCAAAGCCCTCCTGCAATTTGCGTTTATCGGCCTCGGCTGCCGAGGTGGCCTTGCGGGCTTCGTGCAGTTCGTCGGCCAGTTGTAGCGCGGCAAACAGCAGGTTTTGCGCGTAGCGCGGCCCCATCTCGACGAACTTCTCGTCAATCGATGCGCCCAGGGCGCGAACATGGCTTTCCTCGCCCTCTTCGCAGGCGATTGCATAGGTCTGGCCGCCGACCACAAGTTCGATGGTGTTCATTGCTCCAGCTTCCCGACCAGATCGTCGATCCGGCGAATCTGCGCGGCGACTTCTTCGCGCAAAGCCTCGTGGCGCACGACCAGCTGCGAGACCGATGCAGGCATTTGTCCGCTCGCCGCGGTGTCGCCGGTCGATCCCTCGTCCGGCGCGTTATCCACGGGGGAGGCGGGAACAGCCGGCTGCGCATCCGCTGCCGCAGCAATGCGGGCGAGCGCTGCTTCAATACGTTGAATGGCGTTTTCGGTACGGTCCGCTTCCATAATGACCATGAATTTACCGCGACTCTGGTGTCAGGGCAAAGGGTTGACCGGGCCTGTTGATAAATTGCGCGAGGGATCAGGAATTGGCGTCGTATCGGGCGCAGGCGGTCTTGCTGTCCTTGACCTTGCGCGGCGGCACGGCGAAGGCTTCCCGCAGGACGAATCGCGCCCGTGAGAGGCGCGGAACCGATGCAGGAGACGCCCGTCACAATGAGCTCTGATTCCGCGAGTCTCGATCCCGCCCGCCTGATGCCGATGGCCAATGCCATCCGCGCCTTGTCGATGGACGCTGTGCAGGCCGCCAATTCGGGCCATCCGGGCATGCCGATGGGCATGGCCGATGTGGCCACCGTGATCTGGTCGCGCTTTCTGAAATTCGATCCTGCCGCGCCTGACTGGCATGACCGCGACCGGTTCGTGCTGAGTGCGGGCCACGGTTCGATGCTGATTTACAGCCTGCTGCACCTGTCAGGCTATGCATCGCCGACCATCGAGGACATTCGCAATTTCCGGCAATTGGGTAGCCCTTGTGCTGGTCATCCGGAGAACTTCCTGCTGGACGGCGTCGAAGCGACAACCGGCCCGCTGGGTCAGGGGCTGGCCATGGCTGTCGGTATGGCGATGGCAGAGCGGCATCTGAACGCGCAATTCGGCGATGATCTGGTCGATCACAAGACCTGGACGATTGCCGGCGATGGCTGCCTGATGGAAGGCATCAATCACGAGGCTATCGGGCTGGCAGGACATCTGAAGCTGGGCCGGCTGAACGTTTTGTGGGACGACAACAACATAACTATCGATGGCTCGGCGGACCTTTCAACCAGCGAGAATATCCGCGCCCGCTATGAAGCAACCGGGTGGCACACGGTTGAATGCGACGGGCATGATTTTGCCGATATCGAGCGCGCTTTGGCAGAGGCCGAGGCGGATGATCGGCCATCGCTGGTCGCTTGCCGCACGGTAATCGGCCGGGGCGCGCCGACCAAGCAGGGCACCAGCGCAACGCATGGTGCACCGCTGGGCGAGGAAGAGATAGCCGGGGCGCGCGAGACGTTGGGCTGGGACGCGGCTCCGTTTGAAATTCCTGCCGATGTGCTGGCCGATTGGCGCTCTACCGCCGAAGCGGGCGCCCAGGCGCATGGCGAGTGGGCCAATCGCTTCCAGAGCCACGACCAGCGCGACGAATTTGCCCGCCGGATGGCTGGCGATCTGCCCGACGCGATCTTCGGCGAGAATTTCTTCGCCGATCTGTACGCCAACCCGCAAAAGGTCGCGACCCGCAAGGCCAGCCAGATTTCGCTGGAAGAGCTCAACCCGCTGGTGCCCGAAACTTTCGGCGGCTCTGCCGATCTGACGGGATCGAACAACACCAAGACTGCCGGCATGACAGCCTTCACTGCGGACAGTCCCGGTGAACGCTACGGCTATTACGGCATCCGCGAGTTTGGCATGGCCGCGGCGATGAACGGGATGGCGCTGCATGGCGGGGTGATCCCCTATGGCGGCACCTTCCTGGTCTTCACCGATTATGCCCGCGGCGCGATCCGCCTGTCGGCCCTGCAACAGACGCGCGTCATTTATGTGATGACGCATGACAGCATCGGGCTGGGCGAAGATGGCCCGACCCACCAGCCGGTGGAGCATCTGCAGAGCTTGCGGGCCATGCCCAATCTCCTCGTGATGCGCCCCGCCGATGTGGTCGAGACAGCAGAGTGCTGGGAAATCGCGCTCCGGAACAAGGACCGCCCGTCGGTCCTCGCGCTGAGCCGGCAGGGTCTGCCGCAATTGCGCCTGGAAGATGCGGGCGAGAACCTGTCGGGCAAGGGCGGCTACCGCCTGAAATCGGCAGAGGCGGAGCGCAAGGTCGTGCTCATCGCCACCGGTTCGGAAACCTCGCTCGCCGTAGAATGCGCAAAGGCGCTGGAAGCTGATGGCATCGGCGCAGATGTGGTGTCGATGGTATCGACGGAATTGTTTGACGAGCAGCCGGATGAATACCGCGCCGACATTCTGCCCGAAGGCGTACTGCGCGTGAGCATAGAGGCAGGCACCACGTTCGGATGGGAACGCTATACCGGTCTGGACGGGCTGAACATCGGCCTCGACCGCTTCGGCGCATCGGCCCCGGCCGGCGAACTGTTCGAAAAGTTCGGTTTCAGCGTGGACCAGATCGTCCCGCAAATACTCAACAAACTCAAAGCATAAGCAGGAGCATTTCTCATGGCGACCAAAGTTGCAATCAACGGTTTCGGACGGATCGGACGGCTTGTTGCCCGCGCTCTGCTGGAGCGGGACGATCACGATCTGGAGCTGGTGGCGATCAACGATCTGGCCGACACCAAATCGAACGCCCTGCTGTTCGGATTCGATTCCACCCATGGGCGCTTCCCCGGCACCATCGAGCATGGCGACGGCGAGATGACCGTCAACGGCAAGAAAATCGCCGTGACGTCCGAACGGGACCCCGGCAATCTGCCGCATAAGGAAATGGGCATCGATATCGTGCTGGAATGCACCGGCTTCTTCCAGAGCGACGAAGCCTGCCGCCCGCACATCGCCGCTGGTGCGCGCAAGGTGCTGATTTCCGCTCCGGCCAAGGGTGTGTCCAAGACCATCGTGTTCGGCGTCAATCAGGACACGCTGACGGCAGAGGACGACATCGTCTCCAACGCCAGCTGCACCACCAATTGCCTCGCGCCGGTCGCGAAGGTGCTGAACGACACGGTGGGTATCGAGCGCGGCTTCATGACCACGATCCACAGCTACACCAACGATCAGCGCATGCTCGACCAGATGCATTCCGACATGCGCCGTGCGCGCGGCGGGGCACAGAATATGATCCCGACCACCACCGGTGCTGCCCGCGCGGTTGGCCTGGTTTTGCCCGAACTCAACGGCAAACTGGACGGTTCGAGCGTTCGCGTACCGACGCCGAACGTCTCGCTGATCGACCTCGTCTTCACGCCCAAGCGCGATACCAATGCCGAGGAACTGAACGCAGCACTCAAAGCTGCTTCCGATGGCCCGATGAACGGCGTGCTCGACTACACCGATCTGCCGCTGGTTTCCGGTGACTTCAACCACCACCCCGCCAGCTCGACCGTCGACAGTTTGGAAACGGCTGTCATGGAAGGCAAGCTCGCCCGCGTCGTCAGCTGGTATGACAATGAGTGGGGCTTCTCCAACCGCATGATCGACACCGCCGGGGTGATGGCCGGCCTGTGACGCAGTTCAAAACTCTCGACGATCTCCCCGCCGATCTTTCGGGCAAGGTTGCCCTTGTCCGGGTGGATTTGAACCTGCCGATGGACGGTGGTTCGGCCAGTGATGTCACGCGGGTAGAGGCGGCGAAGCCGACGATCCTCGAACTGGCGGACAAGGGGGCGAAAGTGCTTCTTCTGGCGCATTATGGCCGCCCCAAGGGACAGCGTCATTCGACTATGAGTACCAGCTGGGTGCAGGGCGATGTCGAGGAAGTCATCGGGCGCGAGATCATGTTCATCCCCGAAGTGACGGGACCTGTGGTCGAGCAATCGATCGGCATTCTGGGCGATGGCGATATCGGCCTGCTGGACAATGTCCGGTTTTGGCCGGGCGAGGAAGCCAACGACGCAGAGTTTGCCAAAGCCGTTGCGGCGCATGGCGATCTCTACGTCAATGACGCTTTCTCCGCCGCCCACCGTGCGCATGCCTCGACCGAAGGCCTCGCGCATTTGCTCCCCGCCTATGCGGGCCGCGCGATGGAAGCGGAGCTAAAAGCGCTGGACGCGGCGCTGGGCAATCCGGAAACGCCGGTGGCCGCCGTGGTTGGCGGGGCGAAAGTCTCATCCAAGCTGGATGTGCTGACCAATCTGGTCGGCAAGGTGCAGCACCTGATCATCGGTGGCGGCATGGCCAACACTTTCCTCGCCGCGCGCGGGGTTGATGTCGGCAAATCGCTGTGCGAGCATGATCTGACCGACACCGCCAACACAATCATGGATCAGGCAGACCATGCCGGATGTACGATCCATCTGCCCTATGACGTAGTGGTGGCGCGGGAATTCGCGGCCAATCCGTCCAGCTTGCGCACTTGCAATGTGCACGAGGTGGGCACGGACGAAATGATCCTCGATATCGGCCCGCAAGCGGTCGAAGCTTTGGCAGATGTCCTGAAGACTTGCCGCACTCTGGTGTGGAATGGCCCGCTCGGCGCGTTTGAAACCGTACCATTTGATGAAGCCACAGTCGCACTGGCCAAAACCGCTGCCGCGCTGACTCAGGATGGCTCGCTCGTCTCAGTCGCGGGCGGCGGCGACACCGTGGCTGCATTGGCCCATGCCGGGGTGAAGGACGATTTCACTTTCGTTTCTACGGCAGGCGGCGCGTTTCTGGAGTGGATGGAAGGCAAAAACCTGCCGGGAGTTGCGGCGTTGGAGCAATAGATGGCGACACAATCATCTCATATCGGTTCACTGGTCCTTCTGCTTGATGATTTACCCGTCAGAACCAATCCCACTTCAGGTAATATAACTAATCTCTCTTCATTAGCGGCGGTCGCGTCGAAGGTAGGTTTTAAGACCGATTCTATATCCTTTGGAAAGATAATTCTTTGGCTCAATAGTTTCGTACTGGATGGAGACGATGTTCTAAGAAGATCATCTTTGAAATCTAGCGATAAAGAATCTGCCCTGAATACTTATCGGGGGCTTACTGGTGCATTTCGTTTCCCATTCAAACAAGAGCAGCATGAGCGATTCTGCAGTAATTTTCTCACGACAGAACGCCGCTCATTCTTGAGTCTTCTTGATCAGTTTTTACAAAAAGAACACCCTATCTTCATTCCTGAAATTGAGGAAATATCTGAGGTAATTGAGAAGCTGAGGAGCCTGATCCAAGAGTTTGAGGAACTTGAATTACCGGAATACATCAAGCGCGACTTTGCCGAGCAAATAGAGCTGTATATTCGTGTCGCTAATCATCTGCCGATGGTAGCCCACCGGCTATTGGCAAATGAGTCTTCAAATCTTCTATCGTGGCTTTTTTCGTCCTTGCCAGATAATGCGAAAAAGACAGTTTCGAAGGCTGCGGTTACCGTCAATCTGCTCGCGGCAGCATTTATTGCACCGGCAGAGTCAGCTGACGCGGCGAAGACGTACTATAAATGGTACTCTGAAACTTTCGCACAGCCGCAGCAAATTTCCACGGTTGTGGCCCCGAAGGCGCTGCCAAAACCTTCTAAGGGCGGTTCTTAATGCGCCTGATTGTGCTCGCCAATACCGAAGCCATCTGGAACGAGGGGTCTTCCCTGGTCGATGCCAAGGTTGCCCGCAGCCCGATTGCCCGCCGTTTTCTCGAAGAGTTTGTCCAATGACCGAGCCTGCATTTCCCGGTGGCACTGTCGTCCAGAAGGGCGAGTTTGCGGGGTGGTCATATTGGGAAGGGGACCCATACGAAACGCGCAGCGGGCCGTTCTTCACCAAGAAGCAAGACGACGGCAGTTTCCTGAGCGCCTTCCGCGCCGAAGACCGACACATGAACGGCGCAGGTTTCATGCATGGCGGATGCCTGCTGACCTTTGCTGATTTCGCACTGTTCTCGATTGCCACGAAGGAGCTGGATGGGCAGCACGGCGTCACAATGAACCTGTCCGGTGATTTTCTGGATGCGGCGCAGAACGGACAGCTGATAGAAGCGCGGGGCGAAGTGACGCGGGCCGGGGGACGCACGATTTATGTGCGCGGGATCATAACCTCGGACGGGAAACCGGTACTGAGTTTCACCGGCATTATTGCAAAGATTCGCAAGAAGGGCTGACAGCCGGATGAGCGGGCAGACCATAAGGCAGGTCGTGATCGTCGGCGGGGGAACTGCTGGATGGATGGCCGCCGCAGGTCTTGCGCGGGCGCTTGGCGGTGCTGGTTTGGCAATCACCTTGGTAGAGTCCGAAGCCATTGGCACCGTCGGTGTAGGCGAGGCAACCTTGCCGCAGATCCGCGACTTCAATCGCATCGCCGGGATCGACGAGCGGGAGATGATGGCGCGTACCGCAGCGACCATCAAACTGGGTATCGAGTTTTGCGATTGGGGCAGACCGGGCGATCGCTACATGCATCCCTTCGGGACTTATGGCGAACAGATAGGCCCCGCGCCGTTTCATCATTACTGGCTGAAGGAGAGGGCGGCCAAGAACGGCGGGAGCAAACCGTTCGGCGAGTACTCTTTCCCGATTGCTGCGGCGTGGGATGGGCGGTTCGAGCCTCCCTCAGCAGGCGATGGATTGCTGGCATATAATTACGCCTTTCAGTTCGATGCCGGGCTGTATGCCGCGTATCTTTCCGATGTTGCGCAAAAGGCCGGGGTGCAGCGGCAAGAGGGCCGGATCGTCGAAGTGCGCCGGGAGCAAACGGGTGGTGATATCGCCGCAGTGGTGCTGGAGGACGGCGCCGTCATCGAAGGCGATTTGTTCGTCGATTGCTCCGGCTTTCGCGCATTGTTGATCGAACAGGAATTGCAGACTGGTTTTGAAGACTGGAGCCAGTGGCTGCCGTGCAACCGGGCCTGGGCTGTGCCGTGCGAAACGAGCTCCGAGACAGTGCCCTACACAAGAGCAACGGCGCGCGATGCCGGGTGGCAGTGGCGTATTCCTCTGCAGCACCGCGTGGGCAACGGGCACGTCTATTGTAATCGCTATTCCAGCGATCAGGATGCGGTCGATCTGCTGATGGCCAATCTCGAAGGGAAGCCGATTGCCGACCCTCGCCAGCTGTTCTTTACCACCGGCAAACGGCACCAGATGTGGAACCGCAATGTCGTCGCCATCGGGCTGTCGGGCGGGTTTCTGGAGCCGCTCGAATCGACCAGCATCGATCTGATCCAGACCGGTATCCTCAACTTGATCGAATTGTTCCCGCAAGGTGCCTGCGCGCCCGTCGATGTGGCGGAGTACAACCGGCTGATGGATCTGGAATACGGCCGCATTCGTGATTTCCTGTTGCTGCATTATGTCGCGAACCAGCGTGAGGGGCTGCCTTTCTGGGATGATATGCGCGGCATGGAATTGCCGGGCAGTCTGGCTGAAAAGCTGGAAGCGTTCCGCTCGCGGGGGCTGACGCCGGACTATTCCGAAGGGCTGTTCCTCCTGCAAAGCTGGCTGTCGGTCTTCATCGGGCAGAATGTGGTGCCTGAAACGTTCGATCCGCGCGTGGAAGCGATGCCGGATGCCGAACGCTCAGCGCATCTGGCGCGCATTCATTCCAGCATTCAGGAAGGCGTAAAGCGCACCGAAGAGCACCTGTCGTTCATCGAGCAATACGGGGCGCGTTACCGGCAGGGTGGCGCGCATTGAGCAGGCCTGTCGAGACAATTGTGGTCACCGGGCGCACCGTCGATGTGTGGCCGGTGGCAGCGCTGCTGGCGCGCGAATTGCCCGGTGCGATTGCTCTCCATGTAGTCGAGGACATGGCGAGCGACGGAGCATTGGCAGCGACCGTGCCGATTGCCAGCGACTTTCATTCGCGGCTCGGGCTGGATTGCGCCGATTTGATCACCGGATGCGATGCGTGGCCGTCGCTCGGCAGCGCCATGGAAGGCTGGATGGGCGAGGGCAGCCGCTTCGTCACCGCGCCTTCGGGCACCTTGCCGATGGTCGGGGGCGTCGCGCTCCACCATCTGGTGCGGAATATGATCGCGGGTCAACGTCAGGACGGTGATCTGGCCAATGCTTTCGCGCCGCTTCGTTTTGCCGCTAGGGCGGCTGAGGCGGGTAAGATGGCGCTGCCTTCGGATGCACCCGAATCTCCGCTGGCCATGCTCGGACCTCAGGTGAGTGTGGGGCGGGGCGCCTATGCCGCGATGCTGCGGGATCGGTGCCGTCAGCGCGGCACAATCACCGCCGGCAAGGTGCAGGGCGCACAGCGCGATGATGACGGATCGGTCACAGCGGTAAAGCTGGCGGACGGCTCTCTTCTTTCAGGCGATTTCTTCGTCGATTGCTCAGGCGACCTTGGGGGCAGCGAAGGTCAAATTTCGGAGCTAGTTCCCTTCCTGCCGCACCGGATGGCCACTGCGGAGATGGCAAAGGATCAGGCACAGACCCTGCCGACATACCGCGCCTTGGAGGACGCTGTCCTGGCTTCCACGCCAACAGCCTCCAAACAGTTCCTTGCGTTCGCCTGTTCGGCCCAAACATCCGACGAAGTTATTGCCAAAACGGTCTGCGAAAATGCGGCAATCACCGACGCGGCTAACCATGCGACCAACGCCCCGTGGCAGGATAATGTCGCCCGCCTCGGACCAGCCTCAGCGCAGCTCGGCCCCATGCTCTCCGCCGATATAGCGCTGCTTCAGGCGCAGGCGCTGCTGCTGGCAGATGGCCTACCCAGCCGCACCGACATGCAGGCCGAGGCCAAGGCGTTTAACCGCAAGCACGCAGAAGCCCTGCGCGGCATCACCGATTTCGCCTTCGCTCCGCTGTATCTGTGCACGCGCAAAGGCGAGTTCTGGGAAGCGATGCGCGCCGCACCACCGCCGGCAAACCTGCAAACCCGGATCGACCAATTCTCCAGTCGCGGCCGCGTGCCTTCGTTCGAGCGGGACCATGCCGACCAGCAGACCTGGATAGAGCTGCTAATTCAGTTTGGCATCACTCCGCAGCAGATCGACCGCCGTGCCCAAGCGATCCCTCCCGAGCAGGCATCGCGTATCTTGTCGTCTATTCGCGCCGACCTGGAACGCGCTCTTACCGGTATGACCGACCAGGATGCGTATTTCCGGCGTATGCGTTAGCGATATTCCGGATTGGGGGCATCGAACCGGCGACCTTCGTTCCACAAATCGACCGAATTGCCATAGGCCGGGATACCGCCTGCATCTTTGAGCATCCGCGCGAAATGCAGCATGTTCCAAGTCGCGAAGGTCGCGTTGCGGCGGGTGAAGTCATTGTCAAATCCGACATAGCCCTCGCCGTCCTCCAGCGGGTCCCCATAACTTGGCCCCGGTCCTGCCTCGCCGATCCAGCCGGCATCGGCCTGCGGCGGGATGGTGTAGCCGACATGCTGGAGCGAGTAGAGCGTCCCCATGGCGACGTGTTTTATGCCGTCTTCATTGCCGGTAACGAACACTCCGGCAACCTTGCCGTAAAAGGCGTACTGGCCCTTGTCATTGGTTTGCCCCGAATGCGCGTAAAGCCGCTCTATCAGCTGCTGGCAGACACTGCTCTTCTCGCCCAGCCAGATGGGCGTGCCGACCAGCAGGATGTCTGCCGCCTTCACCTTCTCCCAGATTGCCGGCCAGTCATCACGCTCGGCGCCGTGCTCCGTCATATCGGGGTAGACGCCGTGGGCGATGTGGTGATCGACCAGCCGGACCTGTTCCAGCGACACGCCGCTCCGCACCATGATCGCCTCTGCTGTCCCGAGAAGTTTGTCGGTATGTGAAGCCTCCGGCGTGGGTTTGAGCGAGCAATTGATGGTCAGCGCCTTCAGGTCGCTGAAGTCGGTAGTGTTCGCGTTGCACAATTCAGTCTGTTTCTGGTCCAGCACAATATCTCTCCCTGATGTGATGTATACGCTTGGCTGCTTGAAAGGTTACCGTGCGCCTGTTGCGGGCCGCCGTCTCGCTGGCTAAAGGCTGCGCGTCGCATTCGTATGCACGCACATTCGCGCGTTCCCAAAGTTTGAAGGACCTGACCCCCATGAATTTCGACGAGATGAAAGCCAAAATGGCGCAAGGCGATGGCTTTATTGCAGCGCTGGACCAGTCCGGCGGCTCCACGCCCAAGGCGCTGGCAGGCTACGGCGTTGGCGAAGACGAATGGTCGGGCGATGAAGAGATGTTCGCAAAAATCCACGAAATGCGCTGCCGCATCGTGGAAAGCGCGGCATTCACCGGCGAGAAAGTCGTGGGCGCGATCCTGTTCGAGAAGACGATGGAAGGCTGCACGCCTGATGGCTCGCCCATCCCAGAACGTCTGCGGGCCAAGGGGATCGTGCCTTTCCTGAAAGTCGACAAGGGCATGCACGACACCGCCAACGGCGTGCAGCTGATGAAGGATATGCCCGAGCTCGATGCCAATTGCGCGCGGGCAAAGGAACTGGGCGTGTTCGGCACGAAAATGCGCAGCGTCATTCACGAGGCAGATGAAACAGGTGTCGCCGACAATGTCCGCCAGCAAATGGATTTCGGCCTGCAGATTCTTGGCAATGGTCTGGTCCCCATTCTGGAGCCGGAAGTCAGCCTGAAGAGCGAAAGCCGCCCGCAAGCCGAGGCGCAGCTCCTCGCCGCGATGCTCGATCAGCTGAACCGTGTGCCCGATGGCCAGCAGGTGATGCTGAAGCTGACGATCCCCAGCGAGCCCGACCTCTACAAGCCGCTGACCGAGCACCCGAAGGTGCTGCGCGTTGTGGCATTGTCGGGCGGTTATTCGCGCGACGAGGCCTGCACCGAACTCGCGAAAAACCACGGTATGATCGCCAGCTTCAGCCGCGCTCTGCTGCAGGAACTGCGCGCGCAGATGGACCAGCAGGGCTTCGATCAAGCGCTGGGTTCCGCAATCGACGCGATCTACGCCGCCAGCAAAGCGCCGGCGTAACGGTTCAACCCGGCGCGAATTTCGGGGTTCCCAGCGGGGTTACCTCGAAACGGAAGCGATAGGCTGACGGGGCGATGGGCATGGATTGAGTCGTCGGAATCGGTGCGATCTCGACGATTTCCAGCCTGACGTCCCGGTGGTCTGTCGGTTTCGCGCTGTTCAAGACGAGCCGGGCCTCTCCGGCATCGGTCAGGACTCGCGCTTCCAGAGTGAGTTCGCCCGGCCACACGCATCGGGCATCCGCTGGACAGCGGCTGTCGGACACCACTTCGACAGGCATGATCTCGGCATCCGCAAAGCTTTGCCACGTCCCGATCCCTACGCAGGGACCGAGGGTGCACTCTGCCTCGAGCTCTGCCGCATCATTGGGCACTCCAGCGCACCCCGTGCCCAATTGCAGTAAAGCGAGCATACTCGCGGCGGACAGGGCTTGGCGCGGGGTCATGCCGGGGATAATGCACGCGCCATGACCGATTGCCAATTGTACCTGATCTCCCCGCTCGATGTTGGCGGCGACTTTCCCTCTCGGCTCGAGCGCGCGCTTGATGCGGGGGAGGGCTTTGTCACTGCATTTCAGTTCAGGGTGAAAGGGGTGGATCAGCACGAGGCCGCCGATCTGGCTGCACCGTTGCAGGAGATCTGTGCCGCCCATGATGTGGCGTTTATCGTGAATGACGATGCGGCGCTCGCCCGGCGGCTGAATGCGGACGGCGTGCATCTGGGGCAGGGCGACGGCGACCCACGCGATGCCCGCGAAGAACTGGGCCGCGAGGCGCAAATCGGGGTGACGTGCCATGCCAGCCGCCATCTGGCGATGGAGGCGGGTGAGGCGGGGGCCGATTACGTCGCCTTTGGAGCCTTCTTCCCCAGCACCACCAAACAAAGCGAGCATCGTCCCGAGGTGGAAATCCTCGAGTGGTGGTCGAATGTCTTTGAAATCCCTTGCGTCGCGATCGGCGGGATAACGCCCGACAATTGCGGCCCTCTGGTAGAAGCGGGGGCCGATTTTCTGGCTGTGTCCGGCGCTGTCTGGAATGGCGATGAAGCCGCAGCGGTCGAGGCATTTTCGAAGGCCGTGGCGGAGGCGAAGAGCGAAGCCGTCGCCGATTGATCAAAGGGGGTGGTTTAAGCGCGCGCAATGCGTGATTTTCTTCTGCATATACTCTAATGCCGAACCATGAAGTTCCTGGATCGCCTTCTGACCATCGTCATCACTGCCACGCTGACCTCTGCCGTGTGGATCGTTGCGGGCGGCAGCCTGATCGAGAACGCGACAGCCGAAGGCCAGCGCGATGCGGTGCGTCCGGCTGAGGCTGCGCCCAGTCCCACGCCAACGGAAACGGCCGTTTCGGAAACAGAGGATGTTGCCGACCCGGCACCGCCCGCAGCCGCACCGCTCGATCGCAATGATGTTTCTTCGCCCACCGAGAGCGAGGCTGCGCAATTGCTGGTCCCGGTGCTGAATGTCCGCCCGTCCGACCTTTCCGATACTTACTCCGCCTCGGCGCAAGGTGGGGATCGCTTGCATGAAGCGATTGATATCATGGCCCCGAGGGGCACCTCGGTCATCGCGGCGGGCGCCGGCGAGGTCGAGAAACTGTTCCGTTCCGATGCAGGCGGGCTGACGATCTATGTACGCTCCCCCGACCGCCAGACGATCCATTATTATGCGCATCTGGATGAGTATGCGCAGGGCCTGCGCGAAGGGATGCGCGTGCGGCGAGGCCAGCGGCTCGGGTCTGTGGGATCGTCCGGCAATGCCGATGCCAATGCACCGCATCTCCATTTTGCGATCCTGCGCACGACCGAGGATGCCGAATGGTGGGAGCCTGCCAATGCGGTGAACCCGTTCCCGCTGCTGACCGGTCAGGCAACCGCGCAGCGTTCGGGCGGCGCGTTCTAACTGGCTTGATTTTTAACGCGCAGGCCCTTCACGCACACAGCGAACCCGGCTCAGTTGTCCGTCATCGCCGTATTTCTGCAGGATGCTGGCCATCCGGCGGGCAAACTTTGCACCCTTCATCGGGCCGCGCGTGAAGGTGACGGTCCTGGCCGTGGCCAGATAGGTCCCGCTGCCGCTTGCAGCGGTATAGCTGGACGCATTGCCGATCACGAAATCCATGCCGGGAACCGGAACCCATGCCTGCCCCGCAGCGCTGCCCGGAACAGAGCACCGGTATTGCCCCAGCGGCAGGGTTTCGAGCTGGCCGCTGGGCTGGGCAAGCGCCGGGCTGCCCATGGCGAGAGGCGTGGCGATGGCCACCGCTGCCAAGAGGAGGGATGTCTTCATAGAGCGTGCAATTATCATGGCGCGCACCATATCGCCACACTCCTTGCCGCAAGCTGACCCAGCGGCTAATGCGCGCAGGAAACTTACCAGGCCGGGCCGCGCGGTCCCGTCTGGCATTCGCACCAAAAAGGCATCTCCCCATGAAAATGAGCGGCGTGGACATTCGTCCCGGTAACATCATCGAATATGAAAACGGCATCTGGAAAGTTGCCAAGATTCAGCACACGCAGCCCGGCAAGGGCGGCGCGTATATGCAGGTCGAGATGAAGAACCTGCAGGACGGGCGCAAAACCAATGTCCGCTTCCGCAGCGCCGATACGGTCGAGAAGGTCCGCCTCGACACCAAGGAATACCAGTATCTCTATGCCGAGGACGATATGCTGGTCTTCATGGATCAGGAAACCTTCGAGCAGATCAATCTGCCTGCCGATCTGCTGGGCGACGCCCGCGCATTCCTGGAAGACGGCATGACCGTGAAGCTGGAACTGTGGGAAGAAAAGCCGATCTCGGTCGCTCTGCCGGAACAGGTCGAAGCCACCATCACCGAGGCCGATGCCGTGGTGAAGGGCCAGACCGCGTCCTCCAGCTACAAGCCCGCCGTGCTGGAAAACGGTGTGCGCGTCATGGTGCCACCGCATATCGAAAGCGGCACGCGCATCATCGTGGACGTGTACGAACAAACCTATGTCGGCAAGGCGAGCTAACACCTCATGTCGATGTATTCAGGACTGGTGCGCGTTATGGAACGCGCCGCGCGCAAGGCTGGCGGAAAGCTGCGCCGTGATTTCGGCGAGGTCGAACATCTGCAGGTGAGCCGAAAAGGCCCGGCGGATTTCGTGTCCAAGGCCGACCAGATTTCCGAGCGCACCCTATATGACGAGCTGCTCGCCGCGCGGCCCGACTGGGGCTTCGTGCTGGAGGAGGGCGGCACAATCGAGGGAGATCCGACGAAGCCGCGCTGGATCATCGATCCGCTGGACGGCACCAGCAACTTCCTGCACGCCATCCCGCATTTCGCGATTTCCATCGCGGTGCAGGAGCCCAAGCCGGGCGGTGCCGGGATGAGCGGTGACCCGTGGGGTGAAGTGACCGCCGGGGTCATCTACCAGCCGATCCTCGACGAGACCTACTGGGCGGAAAAATCGCGCGGTGCCTGGCTGCATGATGGCCGCCTACGGGTATCGTCGCGCCGGTCCCTTTCCGAAGCGCTCATCGCCACCGGCATTCCGTTCTCCGGCCACGGCGATTTCGCCGAATGGAGCCGCATTTTCGGCGCCATCGGTCCGGAAGTGGCGGGCATTCGCCGGTACGGCACCGCCTCGCTGGATCTCGCATGGCTGGCTGCGGGCCGGTTTGACGGTTTCTGGGAAAGCGGGCTCAACGACTGGGATACCGCCGCAGGCTGCCTGATGGTGCGCGAGGCGGGCGGTTTCGTGTCCGATTTCCGTGGGCGTTCGCAGCCTATCCATTCGCGCCAGGTTCTGGCCGCCAATGACGCATTGCATTCGCGGCTACACAAACTGTTGGCAAACGCCCTCAAGTAAGGCTATCCGCGCGCCGTCTGATTGGTGCGCCCCTGTGGTGGAATTGGTAGACGCGCTCGACTCAAAATCGAGTTCCTAACGGAGTGCCCGTTCGAGTCGGGCCAGGGGCACCATTTATTCTCTCACGGCTTATCGGCTTCGCCGATGCCTCCGAGGGGGCGCACCAGGGGCTGCGGCGCGCGGTCGCGCTCTGACTGCCGTGACTTGGTTTTGGTCCTGATCAAACGGTGATCTTCACCTTCACGACGCCGTCTTCTTTGGCGTCGAAGATGCGGTAGGCTTCTGCACCTTCGGACAGGGTGAAGTCGTGGCTGAACAGTCCTTCCGCCTTCACTCGGCCTTGCTGGACCATCGGTACCAGATGCTGCCACATATTCGGCACGTCGCAGATGCCGCCGCGCACGGTCACGTTTTTGAACATGATGAGGGGGAGGGGCAGGGTGTCTTGCGGCTCCGGAATGCCGACGAAACTGGCATTCCCGCCATGCGCCACCAGCGGCAACACCGCGGCAATCGCTCCGCTCGCACCGGATGCCTCGAAAACGCTGTCTGCGCCCAGTCCGCCCGTCGCCTCGCGGATTTGCTCGACCAGATCAGGGCCCGGGGCGAAGGTGATCGCACCCAGTGCCTCGGCCGCGTTGCGCCGTTCGGCGACTGGATCGATGGCGAACACTTTGGCGGCGCCCAAGGCAAAGGCCAGTTCCACCCCGATCAGCCCGATGGGGCCAAGGCCGACGATAGCCACCGTTCCGCCTGGCTTGGGCTCGGCGCGGGTCAGACCGAAATAGGCGGTCGCCATGCCATCTGTGAGCAATAACGCCTGTTCGTCGGTAAGCCCCTCAGTCGGCATCAAGGTTTTGTCGGCATTGGGCACGCAGACATATTCCGCCTGACCGCCCTGCAAGGCCGTGCTCAGCCCGAAGGCGGTGGCTTGCGGGCATTTGAGCGGCTGACCGATGAGGCAGGCGGGGCACGATCCGCAGCCCGTGCCGCCCGCCGCCAGCACTTTCGCGCCCGGCTTGTAGAGATGCACATCGCTGCCCGCTTCCACGACTTCGCCGATGAATTCGTGCCCGACACAGAAGTTGGGCGTGTCGGCGCCGTATTCCGTGTTTCCGATATGCGCGCCGTGATACATGTGCAGATCGCTGCCGCAGATGGAGCAGGCGGAGACTTTCATGATGACGCTGTTGGGCGTGGCCAGTTCGGGATCGGCATAGCTCTCGTACCGGATATCGCGGGGGCCGTTGAAGACGAGAGCTTTCATTATGGTGTAACCTTTCGATTGGACCGGGCGAACCTAGCAGGCAAGAGGCCCGCGTCCAGCGGCCATCAACAGGGGAATACGATTCATGACATTTTCAGTTCGGCGCGGCGCTTTGATCGTCGCTGCGGCCCTATTCGCCACTGCACTGACGCAGGTTTTTTACATTACCGTGGTGTCCAATTCAGAAGGCGAGACGCTGCGCCGGATCACATGGGTCACAGAAATGGCCCTGTTCAGCATTCCCGCTGTCGTGGCGCTGGTGCTGGCCGCGCGTGACCGGGTGCACCCGCTGGCATGGGCGGCCATCGCGGTGGGCGGAATGGTCAATCTGATCCAGGTCGGCATGGGGCTGGCGATGTTCGGGCCGGCGCAAGATGCTGGAGATCTGGCAGTCTTCGAGACCGTATTGCAGGGCGCATTCTTCCTCTATTTCCATGGCAAAGCGATGTTCGGCCTTGCGGCCATCGGCTTCGGTTTGTCGGCCATGCGCAGCGGCGGTGGCTTGGCGAAAGCACTCGGGGGCCTCGGCATTCTGGCTGGTCTGGCCGCTGTACTCCTCAACCTTCTCGGCATGACGGACGGCATGGCTTGGGTCCAGCAAGCAGGCGCTGCCGGCACGATCGCGACGGCGCTTCTGGCGATCCTGATCGCCATGACAGTGCGGGACGAGAACGCCTGAGAACAAGCAAACAAAAGTTGAGACGATCCGTGCGTCCGGCCCATCGGTCTGGCGCACGGATTCGTTAAAAGACTTGCGCTTGGGCGCTAGCTGGGGGATTCAGCCTCCAGCGATATGATACCGCCCCCATCCCCCCATGCCATCGCCGCCATGGTCGTCACTGTGGCGATGTTCGTCGGTTTTGTGCGCGGCCGGATGTCGACAGAGATTGTATCCCTGCTCACCATAGCGGTGATTGCCGTGGGTCTGTATTTCTTCCCGCTGGAGGGCACCAATCCCACCGACGGGCTGGTCCTCGCCTTTGCCGGGTTCGGCCATTACGCGCTGATTACGATTTGCGCGCTGATGGTGATGGGGCGCGGGCTGGTGGTGACCGGCGCGCTGGAGCCTGCCGCACGCTTTCTGGAAGGTGTCTTCAAATACAATCTGCAAGTCGGCCTGCTGGTCAGCCTGATTATCGCCTTCGTCCTCAGCATGGGCATCAACAACACGCCCGTTCTGGTGCTGCTCATCCCGATATTTGTCACACTGGCCGCACGCGGAGCGCTGCCTGCGTCCAAGGCTTTGATCCCGCTCAATGCCGCTTCGCTGATCGGCGGGGTGGCCACCACCATTGGCACGTCGACCAATATTCTGGTTGTCTCCATCGCCGTCGATCTGGGGATGGACCGGATGGGCGTGTTCCATTTCACCCCCATCGTCTTGGTCGCCGGAGCCGTGGCGTTGCCTTATCTTTGGCTGGTGATGCCCCGGCTCCTGAAGGATAACCGGGTAGAGGCAGAACATCAGGAGCGGCGCTTCACCACGCGGCTGAGGATCGGGGAAGATAGCTCTCTGGTGGGGACGGAGCTGTCCGACATGATCCCGCGCCTGCCCAAGGAAGTGGAGTTTATCGATCCGCCAAAAGGCAAGCTGGACGGTCAGCAACGCCTTCTGCTGTCAGGCACGCATGAAGGCATCGAGGAAGCGATGCGGACCTTGCAGGGCGAAATCGCGCCGACCTGGGTCATTGATCGCATCCATCGGCAGGCGACCGAGAAGAAGCTCGATATCGCAGTCGTCGAGATGGCCATCACTGCGGACAGCCGCTTGATTACCCGCACGCTGCCCAGTTCCGGCATTGCCGATCTCTATGGTGTGGCCGTTATCGGCATCCACCGGCCAGAGCGTCTCGTTGGCGAGGCGGAGAAATACAGCGAAGGCGGCGATCTGCGGATGCGCGAGGGCGATGTCCTGTTGGTGATGGGGCTGCCGGACAATCTGCAGGAATTTGCCCGGACCGACAGCCTGCTGATGCTAGAAGGCATGCGCGAACTGCCGCGCCGGTCCAAAGCATGGCTTGCCGCCGGGATTATGGGCGGCACGATTGGTCTGGCCTCCATTGGCCTTATCCCGATTGCCATCGCCGCGCTGGCGGGTGCCATTCTGATGTTCGTGACCGGCTGCGTGAAGTTTGACCGCGTGGGCCGTGCGCTGTCTGCGCAGGTCATTGTGCTCATCGCGGCCAGTATCGCCATCGGGCGGATTATCGATGAAAGCGGCGCTGCGGACTGGCTGGGGCTTGTGCTCGCTTACGGGCTGCAATTCCTGACCCCGGCGATGGTGCTGGCGACGATCATGATCTTCGTGACCTTCTTGACCAATTTCGCCTCCAACGCGACGGCGGCCACGGTGGGGACACCCATCGCCTTCAGCATTGCGAACCAGTTGGGCCTGCCTCCGGAGCCATTGGTGCTGGCCGTGCTGTTCGGGTGCAATCTGTGTTACGCGACACCCATCGCCTATCAGACCAATATGCTGATCATGGCCGAGGGGTCCTACGAGTTTAAGGACTATATCCGGACCGGTGTGCCGCTGGTGATCCTCATGGTGGGGACGCTCTCGTTCCTGCTGGTGATGACCTATGATATGTAGTCACAGGGACGGTGTTTGAGGTTGGACACGCCGCTCTTTCCTACTGCATCACGATGTGCAAGGTGATGAGTGCGAGGGACGCAGTGGGCGCGATTTTCGCGAATTCGCGCGAGACGTGTCAACCAAGTCCAACATTTGAAAAAGGCATATGTATAAGTGCTTTAGCGGCAAATTCTCTGTTGGAAACTGTCAAGCATGTGTCAAAAGTGTCAAGCTGGTAGGGTTTGCGGTGAGGGGATGGACTATGACTAGGTTTGCGAATTCTGGGGTGAAACGGTGGGCAGCGGCGTCGGCGCTCGCGATGGGGCTGGCCATGAGCGCGCCTGCCTCAGCGCAGGACGATACTCTCCGCGCCGATCTGGCCGCCGACATGCCCGGCCTGATGGAGCTCTACCGCGATCTTCACGCGACACCGGAGCTCAGCTTTCAGGAATTCGAGACTGCCAAGAAACTCGCAGCGCGGATGCGCGCACTGGGGTTCGAGGTGACCGAAGGAGTGGGGCAAACCGGCGTCGTTGCCATGATGAAAAACGGCGAAGGGCCCACTGTCATGCTACGCGCCGATATGGACGGACTGCCGGTGGTGGAACAGACCGGCCTGCCTTACGCCTCCAAGCAAATCGCCGTGCCGGCGTCGGGCGTAGAGACGGGCGTCATGCATGCCTGCGGACACGATACCCACATGACCGGGTGGATCGGTGCGGCCCAGCTTCTGGTTGATCGCAAGGACGAATGGTCCGGCACGCTGATGATGATTGCGCAGCCAGCCGAGGAACTGGGCGAGGGCGCGCCTGCCATGCTGGAAGACGGTTTGTACGAGCGTTTCGGCACGCCCGACTACGCCATTGCCTTCCACGACGCGGCGCAGTTTCCGGCAGGCATGATCGGCTATTCGCCGGGCTTCGCTCTCGCCAATGTGGACAGCGTGGACATTACGGTGCCGGGGATCGGCGGTCACGGCGCCTATCCCCACACGACCAAGGATCCGATAGTTCTGGCCAGCGCTATTGTGATGAAGCTGCAAACGCTGGTCAGCCGCGAAAGCTCGCCGCTCGATCCGGCGGTTATTACTGTCGGCAGCTTCCACGCGGGCGCAAAGCACAACATCATTTCCGACGAAGCGAAATTGCAGCTGACCGTGCGCAGCTATTCCGACGAGTCGCGCAAGCTGCTGCTCGATGGAATTGCCCGCGTAGCGAAGGGGGAGGCAATGGCGGCGGGGATGCCCGAGGACAGGCTGCCCACGGTGACGATTGCCGACCCCTATACGCCCGCAACTTTCAACGATCCCGATTTTACGCAGAGGATGATGGCCGGTTTTGCGACCCGCTTCGGAGCGGAACGCGTGATGCAGGTGCCCAGCGTGATGGGGGGAGAGGACTTCGGACAGTTCAAGCGTTATGCACCCGACGAGGTGCAATCGCTGATCTTCTGGGTGGGCGGCGTTCCGCAGGAGCAATTCGATGCGGCGCAACGCGGGGAAGCGGATTTGCCGTCGCTCCACAGCCCCTTCTGGGCGCCCGATGCGGAAAAGGTCATCGCGACTGCAGCAGAAGCGCTGGCCGATGCGACTTTACGCCTGATGCCCATGGGCGGCGAATAGGGCGACCCCGCTAGGGGTTGCTGGCTCCGGGTGCGTCGGCTGAAGGCGTGGTGCGTCCCGCGCGGCGCATAGACTGCTCGCTGATACGCGCCATTGTCGCCTGATCCATGGTTTCGGGGCCAAGCTGTGCGAGGAGGCGTTCGCGCTCCTCGGGGGGAAGCATCTCATATTGCTCCTGGCTCATTCCAAGCCGGACCCATGGCGGGCTCTGCGTTGCGTTGGAGGAGGGAGGCCTGCTGCTGGAAGTGCCCGAACCGGCATAGCCGACCCAGCTGTCATCGCCGAATTCGCCGGCGACATTGCGGGAATTGGAATTGTCGATCAGGCTGCCGGACTGGAACATGGCATCGCTTTTTGCCTGAAGCTCCGCGCGGTCCTGATGCTCTTCGACCGCTACGACGACTTCACGGCGGCTGTCGGAATCGGCCATCAGCGCGACCGCAGCCGTGATGATCACCGTCACAACCGCAAAATGGCGATACATTTTCGCCGGGTTGGGAGCATTCTTTGCCTTACGTACCATGACGCACCCGATAGCACCGGCGGGTTAATCAATTCTGCTCACCATCCGGCGGACCGGAATGGACCGGTGCAGCGGCCTAAGTTGGGCGCAAAAAAATGGGCGGCCGACAGATTGCTCTGCCGACCGCCCGTCTCCTCCCCAGGAGATGTGGTTTCGCGCTTAGCCGTAATTGCCCAGGCGGTGGTGCAGGGCATTGATCTTGGCCAGCTCTTCGCGGTCTTCGGTCGCTTTGGCGTGGCTTTCGAGCGCACGCCGAAGCAGTTTGAAATCCGCGGTCGAAAGCAGGGCGCGTGCGCGGCCCGGCTCTTTGGATGGGGGTGTACCTTCACTCATTATTTCTCTCCCAATGCCAGCCGTTTATGCAGCGGCGAGCTGGTTCCCAACCGCTGCTTAAGCAGCGGCGAACTGGTTCATAGTATTGTCCTTGCCGCCAGCCTTCAATGCAGCTTCACCGGCAAAGTATTCTTTATGCTCATCCCCGATGTCGGAGCCGGCCATATTCTGGTGCTTCACACAAGCGATGCTCTGGCGGATCTCTTCGCGCTGGACCTGCTTGACGTAACCCAGCATCGCTTCCTCGCCGAAGTAGCGCTTCGCCAGATTGTCGGTGCTGAGGGCCGCTGTGTGGTAAGTCGGCAGGGTGATGAGGTGGTGGAAGATGCCAGCCTGTGCCGCAGCGTCCTTCTGGAAGGTGCGGATACGCTCATCGGCCTCGGCAGCCAGATCGCTATCGTCGTAATCGACGCTCATGAGCGCATCGCGGTCATAGGCAGATACGTCCTTGCCTTCCTCGGTCCAGGCATCGAACACCTGCTGGCGGAAGCTCAACGTCCAGTTGAAGCTGGGCGAGTTGTTGTAGACCAGCTTGGCATTCGGGATGACTTCGCGAATGCGGTTCACCATGCCGCCGATCTGGCCGATATGCGGCTTTTCGGTTTCGATCCACAGCAGGTCGGCACCGGCCTGAAGGCTGGTGATCCCATCCAGAACGCAGCGGTCTTCGCCGGTGCCAGCGCGGAACTGGTACAGGTTGGACGGCAGACGCTTGGGACGCAGAAGCTTGCCTTCACGGCTGAGGAAAACATCGCCGTTCTTGATCTCGTCGGGCGAGACTTCCTCGCAATCGAGGAAGCTGTTGTACTGGTCACCCAGATCGCCTTCTTCCTTGGTGTAGGCAATCGACTTGGTCAGGCCAGCGCCGAGCGAGTCGGTGCGGGCAACGATGATGCCATCTTCCACGCCCATTTCGAGGAAGGCGTAGCGCAGCGCCCGGATCTTCTGGTGGAAGTCTTCGTGCGGCACCGTGACCTTGCCATCCTGGTGGCCGCACTGCTTCTCGTCCGAAACCTGATTTTCAATCTGCAGGGCGCAGGCGCCCGCTTCAATCATCTTCTTGGCGAGCAGGTAAGTCGCTTCGGCGTTACCGAAACCGGCATCGATGTCGGCGATGATCGGCACGACATGCGTCTCGTAATTGTCGATCGCCGTTTCGAGGCGCTTGGCTTCAACTTCGTCGCCCTTCTCGCGGGCGGCGTCGAGATCAGAGAACATCAGGCCAAGTTCGCGGGCATCGGCCTGCTTGAGGAAGGTGTAGAGCTCTTCGATCAGAGCCGGCACGCTGGTCTTCTCGTGCATCGACTGGTCAGGCAGGGGGCCGAATTCGCTGCGCAGAGCGGCAACCATCCAGCCGGACAGGTACAGGTAACGCTGCTTCGTTCCGCCGAAATGCTTCTTGATCGCAATCATCTTCTGCTGCGCGATAAAGCCATGCCAGCAGCCGAGCGACTGGGTGTACTGGGCCGGGTCGGCATCATAGGCCGCCATGTCTTCGCGCATGATCTTCGCGGTGTATTTTGCGATATCGAGGCCGGTCGGGAAGCGGTTCTGGAGCTTCATGCGGGCGGCGGATTCTGCGTCGATCGCATTCCAGGGTTCGCCATTTTCGGCAATGGTCTGGGACAGTGCGTCGGTCGTCTGTTGGTAGGTCGTCATAAAATCTTCCAATCTGGGGAGGTTTGTTGTTGCCCCATAGCCATGGACCAATGGCCCCTTAGGGAATAGGAAAACTTACAAACTATCTTGTCCTCTTGCGCGGTTTACGCAATTGAAGCATGTCAAGCTGTAAAGAAAATTACAAATGAGCGAAGCTTCTCTTCTTGCCGGTCCGGCTCTGCGCCGTCTTCGTAAACGCGAAGGCCTGACTCAAGCTGCCATGTCGGCGCGCCTGGGCATTTCAGCCAGTTACCTCAATCTGATCGAGCGCAACAAGCGCCCGGTATCCGCGCGCGTCGTTGTGCAACTGGTCGATCAATTCGACCTCGATCCCCGCCGTTTGACCGCTGATGAAGCGATTGGCGGGCTGGACGGATTGGCCCGGAGGTTGGCCGACGAACGGTTCGCCGATCTGGGCATCGACCGTGAGGAGGCTGCGGAGTTTCTCGCGGCTGCACCGCAGGCGGCGGCTGCCTTCGCGCAATTGTTCGACAAGGCTGGCGACGCCGGTGCGCGGCAATCCGATCCCTTGGCGGCATCGTCCCGCGAGATTGACCGGTGGCGCAATCACTTTGCTGATCTGGATCATGCGGCTGAGGAATTGTCAGACGAGCTGCGTCTCTCGCGCGCAGATATGGGAGCTGCCCTGACAGAGCGACTGCGCGAACGTCACCAGCTTGCGATCCGGGTGTTGCCGCGTGAGGTCATGCCGGAAACGCTGCGCAGGCTCGATCTGCACGCCCGGCAGGTCCAGTTGGCGGAGATGCTCTCGCCGGCGTCCCGCAATTTTCAACTCGCTTTGCAGCTGGCCTATCTGGAGCAGGGCGACGCTATCACGCAATTGGCCGCAGGATCGCAATTCGAGGAGGAGGCGGGCAGGCGTCTGTTCGAGCGCCATCTGGCGGGATATTTCGCTGCGGCGATCCTGATGCCCTATTCCCGGTTCATGCGGGCCTGCGATGCGACGGGCTATGATCTGCCGGTGCTGGAATGCCGGTTCAATGTCAGCGCGGAGCAATTGGCCCATCGGCTCACTACCTTGCAGCGCGTGGGCCAGCGCGGTCTGCCGTTCTTCATGGCGCGCATTGATCGTGCGGGGCAGTTCTCGAAGCGGATTGCCGGGGCCAGCGGGTCGCCCTTGCTGGGCAGCGATGCTTCCTGTCCGCTGTGGAATGTTCACGAAGCGTTCGAGCGACCTGACCGATGGATTGCTCAGGTGGTTCGATTGGAGGGCGACGGCGAAACGGCGCGGGACTGGTTCACGCTTAGCCACGCGGTCGATGCGAGCGGCGGTGGGGGCAAATTCTCGGTTGTGTTGGGTTTGGAGGCACGTCTGGCAGAACCTTTGGCACAAGCACGCGGCGTTGCCCTCCGCCCTGAACAGGCGCAGCCAATCGGGCTTGGCTGCGAGAGGTGCCGGAGGCCCGATTGTCGTCAGCGCTCGCTCCCGCCGCGCGGGGCGCAATTGGCGTTTGATACAATATCGCGGGCAGCCACTCCGTTCGAATTCGGGCACCGGGTTGGCTGACTGCGTTCTAACCGCCGCATTAACCACCACGCGCCAGCTCCCGCCGGTGCCTGAGGGCCCGGTGTAAAGTTTACCGACATTTCACTTATCGCCCGTAATCAGGCGCATGATCCACACGTTCTATCTCTGGAAAATGCGCACAAAATGATCCGGCTGTTCAAACACTATATTCCCCATGCGGTGCTGTTGCTCGGCATGGTCGATCTCGTGCTGTTGCTTCTGGCCGGCGAGTTTGCGTGGCATTTGCGCGCTTCGCAGATCGGCACGGGCGTGGGCGTGATCAGCGAGCGGTTGCTGCCGCTGGGCGGATTTGCGCTGACCATCTGGATCGCGATGATCGCTGTCGGGGTCTATGGCTCTGACGCGCTGAGGTCGATGCGTTATGCCTGCGCACGCCTGCTGGTGGCGATCAGCATGGGCATTATTGCCCTGTCGGTTATCGACTTCATCGCCCCCGGAGCGACGTTCTGGCGCTCGACGCTGCTCTACGCGATGGGTTTCTCCATCGTGATGCTCATCTTCGGGCGCCTGCTCGTCAGCGCATTTCTCGGTACGTCGGCGTTTCGTCGCCGGGTGCTGGTTCTGGGGGCAGGAGAGCGTGCAGAACGTCTTCGCAAACTTTCCGAGCGCCCGGAAAGCGGGTTCGTGATCGTCTCCTATTTGGCGATGAATGAAGGCGCATTGGTCGTCGAGGAGGCGATCCCGCGCGCTGCCATTCACGACATCGGACGTTTCGTGGAAAATCTCGGCGTCAGCGAGCTGGTGCTGGCGCTCGAAGAGCGCCGCAATTCGTTGCCGCTGAAGGACTTGTTGAGGGTGAAAACCCGCGGGGTGCACATCAATGAATTCTCCAGCTTTCTGGAGCGCGAAACCGGCCGCGTGGACCTGGATACGGTGAACCCGAGCTGGCTCATCTTCTCCGACGGGTTTTCGTCCGGCCGGATGGTGTCGAGCGCGGCCAAGCGGGTTTTCGACATTCTCGCAAGCGGCCTGCTGTTGGTTCTGACCCTGCCGGTCATTGCTCTGTTTGCTCTGCTGGTGAAGCTGGACAGCAAAGGTCCGGCATTTTTCCGGCAGAAGCGTGTGGGCCTTTTCGGCGAGCAGTTCGATGTCATCAAGCTGCGCTCCATGACGGCGGATGCGGAGAAAGACGGCCAGAAATGGGCTGACAAGAATGATGTGCGGATTACCCGCATCGGGAAGTTCATTCGCAAGGTCCGGATCGACGAATTGCCCCAGACCTGGAGCGTCCTGAAAGGCGAGATGAGCTTTGTGGGTCCGCGCCCCGAAGTGCCCAAATTCGTGGCCGATCTGGATGACAAGCTGCCCTATTATGCCGAGCGTCATATGGTGAAGCCCGGCATTACAGGATGGGCGCAGATCAACTACCCCTATGGCGCGAGCATCGAGGACGCACGGCATAAGCTGGAATACGACCTCTATTACGCCAAGAACTACACGCCGTTTCTGGATTTGCTGATCCTGCTGCAGACCCTCCGCGTGGTTCTGTGGTCAGAGGGCGCCCGTTGACGGAGAGCTTCGCCTCTTTCGCAGCTCTGCTGCTGGCGCTGCATTTTGCAGCGGCTGTCGCGTGCGGGCTGGCCGCCATGTGGCTGATCCGTGGCGGGCGGACCGGTCTGCCTGCCAGAATTCCCGTGCTTGTCGCATTGCTCGCAATGGCGATGTGGGCGGGCAGTGTCGCTGCTTCCGGCCCTTGGTCGCTGGCGTCCTGCATCGCGGAGTCGGTGCGCAACATTGCTCTCGTCATTCTCATTCACCGGCTGTTCGATACAGCCGGACAGCGCCTTAGCCTCAGGCCGATTGTTATCGTGCTGGTCGGCGTGGAGCTGGTGCAGGCGATGATGGCGATCCTGACCGTCCTCTACGCGCCAGAGGGCAGCATGGTCATGCATGTGTCTTTCATCCTGCGGATGATGGTTGCGGTGGGTGCGCTCTTGCTGGTCCACAATCTGTACGCCGGCGCAGGGGCAGAGAACCGCACCGGGTTGCGTCCCATTATCTTCGGCCTGGCGGGCATCTGGGCCTTCGAGCTCAATTTCTACGTCATTTCCTTCCTCGCCGACGGTCCGGCGATGGAGGTCGCAGCCTTTCGCGGACTGGTTCTTGCTCTGGGCGCATTGGGATTAATTCTCGGATCGCGGCCCGATGCCGCACCGATCCAGCTGCGACCATCGCGTGTCGCGGCCCTGCAAACCATCTCGCTGGTGCTGGTCGGTTGCTATCTGATCGCGATGATCGCGCTGGCAGAGCTTTTGGCGCTGTTTGACGGGGACGGCGCACGGCTCGCACAGGTTGGCCTTTTGAGCGGAGCGATAGTGCTGGGGCTGATCTGGCTCCCCAGCCAGCGGGTGCGAGCCCTTGTGAAGGTCGTCGCGCTCAAGCACTTTTTCCAGCACCGCTACGATTACCGCGAGGAATGGCTGCGTTTCACCGAGACAATCGGAAGCGAGTCCACCGCCGAAAGCACACTGAATGTGCGTATCCTCAAGGCGGTGGCCGATATTACCGATAGCCGGTCGGCATTGCTTTTTCTGGCCGATGAAGATGGCCGGTTTCTCGAGGCAGGGTATGTCGGTCAGTTGCTGGCAAGCGAACCGGGTGCGTCGATCCCGGCAGAACTGGCGCTGGTGATGGAGACCGAAGGCGACATTGTGGACGTGGATGCAATCCGCGCAGGCAAGGATCGCTCAGGAGAAAGCGCACATCTGCCGGACTGGATCCGGGCTGACGCCCGCTGCTGGGCTATCGTGCCGCTCATGCATTTCGAGCGACTGGTCGGTGCGATTCTGCTTGCCCGGCCTGCGGAAGAGCGCGAGCTCGATTGGGAGGACTTTGATCTTCTCAAGCTGGTCGGTCGCCAGGTGGCGAGCTATCTGGCCGAACAGGCTGGCCATGAGGCGCTCACCCAATCAGCGCAGTTCGACCAGTTCAATCGTCGCATTGCCTTCGTGATGCACGACATCAAGAATCTGGCCAGTCAGCTCAATCTGCTCGCCAGCAATGCAGAGCGCCACGCCGAGAAGCCCGCCTTTCGTGCGGATATGCTGATCACTTTGCGAACGGCATCGGCCAAATTGCAAAACCTGATTGACCGCCTGGGCGGATACCGTTCGGGACAGGACGGCACGCCCGAACCCGTCTCGCTTCACGAGGTGCTGACACATGTCGGCAAGCGGTTCGAAAGCGGCCATCAGCTCGACATTGCGGCGCCCGAAAACTGCATTGTGCACGCTCATCAGGAGGCACTGACCCAGGCGCTGATCCACATTGTCCAGAACGCCTTCGATGCGAGCGAAGCCGGGGTGCCGGTCAATATCGAAGTGACCACAGACGGTCTGCAGGCGCGGATCGAGATTATCGATAGCGGCGAGGGAATGGATGCCGAGTTCATTCGTACCGGGCTCTATCGCCCCTTCGTGTCTTCGAAGAATGGCGGGTTCGGCATCGGAGCGTTTGAAGCGCGCGAGCTGATCCGCGCCATGGGCGGCCGGATGGAAGTCACTTCACGCAAGGGGCTCGGGACGCGGTTCGTGATCATTCTGCCGCTTTCCGCCGCCGCCGGTCTGCTTGGCGCGCCCAGTGCCCATGAAGAACAACAAACTACGCCAATCGAGAAAGTAGCCTGATGTCCCAATCCAATGAGAAAACTCTGCCGAAGCTGCTGATCGTCGAGGATGACGAAGGCCTGCAGGCGCAATTGAAGTGGGCCTATGAGGACTTTGACGTGGTCATCGCCGGTACCCGCGAGGCGGCGATTGCTGCGCTGCGTGCCGATGAACCCGCTGTTGTTACGCTCGACCTTGGACTGCCGCCGGACCCTGACGGGGTGAGCGAAGGCTTGGCGGTGCTCGATGCGATCATGGCGATCAAGCCGGATACCAAAGTCGTGGTCGCATCAGGCCATGGCGCGCGGGACAGTGCGCTGGAGGCGATCGCGCGCGGCGCTTACGACTTTTATCAGAAGCCGGTCGATATCGACACGCTGGGCCTCATCGTCCGGCGGGCTTTCAACCTGCACGCGATCGAGGCCGAAAACACGCGCCTTGCCGGCAAGGTCGGCGAAGAAAAGCGCGTTCTGGGCACCATGATCACCGGTGCGCCGGAAATGGCTAAGGTGGCCCGTACAATCGAACGGGTGGCCGATACCAATGTCTCTGTCATGCTGCTGGGGGCCAGCGGGACGGGCAAGGAATTGCTCGCGCGCGGTCTGCATGATGCCAGCAACCGGCGCGACAAGCCGTTCGTTGCGATCAATTGCGCGGCAATCCCTGAGAACCTTCTCGAAAGCGAGCTGTTCGGTCACGAGAAGGGCGCTTTTACCGGCGCGGTTAAAACGACCGAGGGCAAGATCGAGCAGGCCAATGGCGGCACGCTCTTTCTTGACGAGGTCGGCGACATTCCGCTCCCGCTTCAGGTCAAGCTGCTGCGTTTCCTGCAGGAGCGGGTGATCGAGCGGATAGGCGGGCGCAAGCCGATCAATGTCGACGTGCGCATCGTCTGTGCGACGCATCAGGATTTGGAAGTGATGACCACCGAAGGAACCTTCCGCGAGGACCTGTTCTATCGCTTGGCCGAGATCGTTGTGAAGATCCCCTCTCTGGCCGAGCGCCCCGGCGACGCGACATTGCTCGCGAAAGCGTTCCTTCAGCGCTTTGCTGCGGAGATGAACCCGCAGGTCAAAGGCTTCGCTCCCGATGCGCTAACGGCGATTGATGGCTGGGGCTGGCCGGGCAATGTCCGCGAGTTGGAGAACCGGGTGAAGCGCGCTGTCATCATGGCCGATGCGCGTCTGGTCGGGGCGGAGGATCTCGATCTCGACACTGACGAAGGGGGCGATATCGATGTCCTCAATCTGAAAGCCGCACGAGAGCAGTCGGACCGCAAGGTGATCCGCCATGCGCTGGCGCGGACCGAGGGGAATATCTCCAGCACCGCCCGGATGCTGGGGATCAGCCGCCCGACGCTGTATGATCTGCTGAAGCAGTACGACCTGCAAGCCTGATATGGCCCCCTTGCGCCTTCTTGCCCTGGCCGGGGCCTTGTCCCTGATCGGCTGCGAACAGGCGGCGGCGCCATTGCCACCGCCCGAACGCGCGCAGGCTGCCTTGGCGAGTGGCGACGGCTTCGGGGCAGAGCTTGCCCTGCGCGAAATGCTCCAAAACGGAAGCCCGCGCGAAGCCGTAGCCGCCGCCATGGGCGAGGCGGAGCTTTTGCAGGGGCAGATCGCAGAGGCGCGGAAATGGCTCGGCAAAGGGGAGTTTACTGACGCAACCGCCGGGCGCGGTTTCCTGATGCTGGGCAAGCTGGAAATGCAGGTGGGCAATCTTCCTTCTGCAGGCACGGCTTTCGACAGGGCACTGGCATTCATGCCCGACGATGCGGAGCTGTGGGTCTATATCGCGCGGCTTCGCTACCGCGGCGGAGAGCAGGCGCAGGCTGTCGATGCGGCCTTGCGAGCCATCGAGCTTGGGCCGGACAATGCCGAAGCGTTGCTTCTGCGCGGACAGCTGGCGCGGGATGCCGAGGGTATGGCAGCCGCATTGCCGTTCTTCGAGCGGGCGCTGGAGAAGCAGCCAGACAATCTCGACATACTCGCCGATTACTCCGCCACCCTGGCTGAGCTTGGCCGTGCGCGCGAAGGCTTGGCTGTCGCGCGCCGCATGGTGGAGATCGACCGGGGATATCCACGCGCCTATTTTCTGCAGGCCGTGCTGGCCGCGCGTGGCGGAGAGTTCGCCCTTTCCCGCAAACTGCTGATGCGGAGCGGGGATTTTGCCCGCGATGTGCCTGCTGGTATTCTGCTTGGCGGCGTTATCGATATCGAACAGGGCAATTATGCCAGCGCGGCGCAGTCGTTCGACCGCCTCAATCGGTTGCAGCCCGAAAACCGGCAGGTGCGCGAATTGCTCGCGCGGTCCCTCTCGCTTGGGGGCAATCACAGGGAGTTGATCCATCGCTTCGATGATGAAGCCCGCTTGCTCAGCGCCTCGCCCTATATGCGGGTGATCGTGGCCCGCGCGCACGAGGCGGTCGGGGACCGCGATCAGGCTGTGGCATTGTTGGATCTGGCAGCTGAAACGCGCGATTCGAGCCTGGTGGCGATGCAGCCTGCGATGGACCTTACCGTGACCAGCAGGCGAGGGGTGGGCGACGGGCAAGACGCTTTGTCCCTTGTGCGCGGCCGCATCGTCAACGGGGACCGTTCGGGCGCTCTGGCCGCAGCCGGAGCTTTCAGGAACCGGTACCCCGGTTCGGCCGATGCCTTTGCGCTGCTGGGTGATGCGCGTCTTGCCAGCAGGCAGGTCGGTCCGGCCTTGCAGGCCTATGACGCGGCCGCGAGGATTCGCCGTCCTTGGCCATTGGCTCGCCGTATGATCGCGGCACTGCGTTCGGTTGGCAGGCGCGATGACGCGGTAGCGCTGGCCGAGGCGCAACTGGCGGGCAACCCATCGAATGGAGAGCTCGCTTCGATGCTCGCTCGATTCGCCTATGATCAGGGCAACCTGAACCGTGCGTCCGCGTTACTTGATCAGGCTCTCAGGCACGGGTTCTCCCGTGATCCGCAGGTTCTGTCCTTGCGCGCGGTGGTTGCCTCGCGGCAGGGGGACCCCGATCTGGCAAAACGCTATGCGCACCGGGCGGTATCGATCTTGCCGCAAAGCCCGGCTGCATTGCAGGCGCTGGCCATGGTGGAGGAGAGCGACGTCGCGCGCACTGCTCTGGCGAAGGCTCAGCAGCTGGAAAACAGTCCGGCCCTCGCGCGTCGTTAACAGGGGCTGCTTAATCCGTCTGGGCTTCGGATGCTCCATCAGCTTGTGCGCGCCGATTGTGCCGCACAGACCACCACAACGAGATGCCGATCAGGGTCGCGCCGATCAGGCCGGTGAATGTCTCGGGAATATGCCAACGCGCCGAGACAAGCATGATGGTGCCCAGCGCGATGATCGCCCAGAACGCGCCGTGTTCCAGATAGCGATACTCGGACAAGGTGCCTTGCTTGACCAGGTGGATGGTCATGGACCGCACAAACATCGCGCCGACGGACAGGCCGAGGGCGATCACGATCATATTGTTCGAGAGCGCAAAGGCACCGATAACCCCGTCGAAACTGAACGATGCGTCGAGCACTTCTAGGTAGAGAAATCCGCCAAGGCCGGAGCGGACCACAGCGCCCGCCGCCCGCTTGCGTGCCTCGGCCTGTTCGATCAGCGCGCCCAATGCATGCACCCCGATAAAGGTGACAAGACCGAGGACACCGGCAGTCATGAAAGTCAGCGCATCATCCGGCGCAAGCGTTGTCGAGACCGCGTAGATCAGCGTCAGGACCAGTCCGATTTCCACCGCCGGAATGCTGGAGAACCGGTTGATGGCCCGCTCGATCCCGGCAATCCAGTGCACATCCTTGTCGCTGTCGAAGAAGAAGGTAAGCCCGACCATCGCGAGGAATGCCCCGCCGAAACCCGCAATTCCGATATGCGCGCCCGACACGATCCGCTCATATTCCTGCGGGTCATTGAGCGAGAGGTTGATTGCCTCCACAGGTCCCAGATTCGCCGCGATGGCGACAATCGCAATCGGGAACACGATCCGCATCCCGAACACGGCGATCAGGATACCCCATGTCAGAAAGCGCCGCTGCCACACCTCGTCCATCTCGCGCAGAACAGTCGCGTTGACGACGGCGTTGTCGAAGCTGAGCGAAATCTCCAGAATCGACAGGACAAACACGATCCACAGGAGCGAAAGCATGCCTGTGAGCGTGCCTGTGCTGGCCCAGCCATACCATGCGCCCAGCGCAAAGCAGACGGCGGTAAAAGCGAGCGAGAAGGTGTAGAAACGCAGCAGCGTGGCCATAAGTCGGACTTATCTTTGCAATCGGAAAGGTGGAGCGGCGAAGTGCGCTATTTCTTGGGTTGGTAGGTCTGCTCTTCGCCCGGGAAGCTGCGATCCCGGACTTCGCCAGCATATTGGGCCGCAGTGTCGGAGATGACGGTGGCGATATCGCCATATTTCTTCACGAAGCGTGGCACGCGTTCGAACATGCCAAGCATGTCTTCGGTCACCAGAACCTGCCCGTCGCATTGCGCCGATGCGCCGATTCCTATTGTGGGGGCGGTGACAGCCTTGGTGGCCTCGATGGCGATGGGTTCGACAACACCTTCGATCACAATGGCGAAGGCACCGGCCTCATCGAGCGCCTTGGCATCGCCGACGATCTTGTCCGCTTCCGTATCGCTGCGTCCACGCGCCATATAGCCGCCGAGAACATTCACAGCCTGCGGGGTCAGACCAACGTGACCCATCACCGGAATTCCGCGCGAATTGAGGAAGGCGACAGTCTCGGCCATCGCCTCGCCGCCTTCCAGCTTCACCGCTGCCGCTCCGCTGGCTTTCAGCAATGTGGCGGCGTTCTCGAAGGCTTGCTCGGGCGACTGTTCGTAGGAACCGAACGGCATATCGACCACTACGACAGAGTGATAGCTGCCGCGGACAACAGCCGCTGCGTGATTGGCCATCATTTCCATGGTCACAGGAATAGTGGAGGGTAAGCCGTAAATGACCTGCCCCAGCGAATCCCCGACTAGCAGCAGATCGCAATGCGCGTCCAGCAACTGCGCCTGCCGCGCGGTGTAGGCCGTCAGCATCACCAGAGGTTCTTCGGTCACGCCATCCTTCTTGCGTGCCCTGATGCGCGGCACTGTCAGGCGTTTCATCGGGGCGGGCGTCGGATTGGCGCGACTGGTCGAGGTGTCGATCTGGAAGGTTGTGGACATACCCGCCCGATTAGCGGCGCGTTTGCGATAAGGCAAAGCCTGCCACTTGGCGGGGCGCAAGAATTCTTGCATGGAGCGCCGGAGAGAAGCGTTTGCATGGTGCCCAGGTTGCACCGGCGCGGGGAGAATTTGAGAAATGGTTGCTGCAACGTCCACCGCCGAAGGCTGGTCATCCCGGTCTGCCTTCATTCTTGCTGCTATCGGCGCGGCAGTGGGTCTGGGCAATCTCTGGCGCTTTCCCACGCTTGCGGGCGAGAGCGGCGGCGGCGCCTTTGTGATCTTCTATATTGGCTGCGTGGTCCTGCTGGGCCTGCCGCTGCTGCTGGCCGAGATATTCATTGGCCGGGCAGGGCAGACCGATGCGGTCGGCTCGATCAAGGTTGTCGCGCGGGAGTCGCGTGTATCCGAGCGTTGGTGGCTGTTTGGCGGCCTAGGCGCCATGGCCGCGTTCCTGATCGTCTCTTTCTACTCGGTCGTGGCCGGATGGGTGCTGTATTATGTCGGGGTGTTTGCTGCCGATTTCGGCAGTGCGCTGATGGCAGGCGACCCGTTCCGCGGCGCTCTCGCGGGTGAGAGTCAGGAGCAGATTGCGGGCCGGATGGGCGACCTTTTCGCCAATCCGACGCTTCTTCTGGCGATGCATTTCGCATTTATGGGCGTGACGTTGTTTATCGTGGCGCGCGGGATCAGCGGCGGGATCGAGAAAGCCGCGACATGGCTGATGCCGGCGTTTTTCGTTCTGCTCATCTCGATTACGATTTACGGCGCGATTGTCGGCGATGTGGGCGAGGCGGCAGCGTTTCTGTTCACGCCCGATTGGTCCAAGCTGACACCTGAGGTGATGAACTCTGCGCTGGGTCAGGCTCTATTCTCGCTTTCCTTGGGCGTTGCGGGGATCATCACCTACGGATCGTATATCCGTGAGGGCACCAAGCTTGGCTCCACCGCTGTGGCGATTGCCTTTGCCGATACGGGTGTGGCGCTGCTTGCCGGTCTGATGATTTTCCCGATCGTGTTTGCGGTCGGGCTGGACCCCGCTGCCGGGCCGACGCTGGTTTTCCAGACGTTGCCTTTCGCATTTGAATCCATGCCGGCGGGATCGTTGATCGGCCTGCTGTTTTTCGTGCTCATTCTGGTTGCTGCGGTGACCAGTTCGATTTCTCTGCTCGAGGTTCCGACCGCCTGGGGCGTCGGGCAGATGGGATGGTCGCGGACGACCTCCGCGCTGGTCTTTGGCGGTTCGGCATTCGTGATCGGGATCTTCTGCCTGCTGGGCTACAATGTCCTCTCTGATGTGCGTCCGCTCGGCTTCTGGTCGATCTTTGCAGAGACAGATATTCTCGACACGGTGGATGGTTTCACGGGCAAGGTGATGCTGCCGCTTGGCGCGCTGGCTGCCTCGTTGTTTGTCGGGTGGAAGGCTGATCGCAGGCTGCTGGAGACGACCACGGGTCTTTCGGGTGGTGCGTTCGCTGTCTGGCGGTTCCTGCTTGCTTGGCTGTGTCCGCTGGCTGTGAGCATCATTCTGGTGACAGGGCTGTTCCCCAGCGTTCTGGGTTAGACCCCAAGGCAAAACAAAGAGGGCCGCCCCGTGAGGAGCGGCCCTTTTGGTAGGTATATTCTGTCGCTTAGAGCGCGGTTTCGACGTGCTCTTCGCGGGCTTCGTCGCGGACATCTTTGCCCATTAGCATCTTGGCGGTGGTCAGCACGCCCAGATCACTGTTCCAGATTTCGGCTTTGCCGAGATCCATGCGCAGCATCAGCAGGTTGGGGTCGTCTTTGCCGCCGGGGAACCATGCTTCGACCATGTTGCTCCACTGCTTGTCGAGGCGCTCGCGGCTCGTTTCCTTGACCAGCGTGCCTTCGAAGCGGGCGAAGAGATCGTGGCCCTTGGCGGCGAAGGTCGCGATTGCGGGGCCGAGATTGGCGAGACTGTGATCCTTGGTGGTGAAGAACCAGATCGCGCTGTCGGCATCCTTGTCGAGCTGCGCGGTCATGACGACGGCTTCTTCCGGTTGGCTCTTGCGTTCGAGGAAGACAAAAGGCGAATCCGCCAGTGCCTGCCAGAAATCCTGCTTCAGGTCGTCGGACTTGTTCTCGTCATAAGTCATTGTGCTGTATCTCCTTTATATACCGGACCAACGGGCTGTCGGGGGGATTTGTTCCGATCTGGTACGGGCTGCACGACGAGGTGTGGTCTCATGAAGACAAGGCGTTGCACTCAAAGGCGTGTGGGAACATAATAAGAACATAAGAGTCGATTCGTTATGATTGTTCCCTCTCTCGACAGCCTGCCGGAAACGGCACGGCTCAGCAGCGCCGATGTGGCCGCGCTGTCTGCCACGCGTGCCGCACGCTGGCGCCCGGGTCTGGCCGATGCCGTGCATAGCGAGGTTTTCGCGAGCGCGCGTGATGCCGGCGGGGCGGGGCTGGCGCTGGCTCTTGCCATCGATACGCTGGAGGCGCGCAGGGCAGCGCAGGCGGATGAGCCCTCTGCCGAGAAAGAGGACCGCCGCGCCATTCTGTGGGTGCAGGATAAATCCGCTGTGCGCCTGACCGGGCGACCCTATCGCCCCGGCCTGCCAGAGGCGCTGCAGGGACGGATGATCCATGTCTATGCGGAGAATGCGCAGGATGCGCTGTTCGCGCTGGAGGAGGGGGTGCGGTGCCGCGATCTGGCCTGCGTGATCGGCGAAGTGTCGGGCAACCCGCGCGCGCTCGACTTTACCGCATCGCGCCGCCTCAGCCTGACGGCAGAGCGGCACGGTGTCCCGCTGTGGCTGGTGCGGATCGATGCGGGCCGCGATCTGTCCTCCGCCCGTCTGCGCTGGGCCGCCCGCTCTGCTCCTTCTGCTCCACCACGGTGGAATGCGCAGGCACCGGGAGCGGCCGCTTGGGCAGCAGAGCTGTTCCGCGCCCGCACCCATGCTCCGGGTGAGTGGACGCTGACGCAGCGCGGCGGAGCGCTGGTGGCTGATCCCAAGCAACGCCAACCCGCCACGGTAGGGATGAGGCTGGGTAAGATGAGTGCGAAGTTCCCGATTGCCGGACCATCCTCTCTTTCCGTTCGTCCTGAGCCTGTCGAAGGACCGCTTTTCTCTTCTGGCGGCCCGCTGGAAGGAAGGGCTGCCCATAGGCAGGCTCAGGGCGAACGGGGCTAGGCTATGCCGTGTCCGGCGAGCCACCGTCCCTTCAACCCCGCCGCATTCTGTCCGTCTGGTGCGCCCAGCTGGCGCTTGATCGGTGGCGCATGGCGCAGGGCTGCAAGCCGGGTGAGGGGGCAGACGCCGATCCGCTGGCTCTGATTACCGAAACCGCGCACGGGCCGCGCATCGATAGCGCCAATGCTGCGGGGCACGCTGGCGGCGCGCATGCCGGTATGATGCTGGCCGATGCTCGCACGCTGTGTCCGCAATTGCGCGCCGTTCCCGGCGATCCTGCGGGTGACCGGGAACTGCTGGAGAAGCTGGCCGCATGGGCCATGCGCTGGGGACCGTGGTCGGCGATGGACCCGCCCGATGGACTGCTGGTGGATATTACCGCAGTGGCGCATCTGTTCGGCGGAGAGAAGTGTCTGCTGGCCGATGCGGCGCAGCATTTCACTAGGCGAGGCCTGCACGTTCGGCTCGCGATAGCACCCACAGCAGGCGCGGCATGGGCGCTATCTCATTACGGTCCGCCACATTGCATCCTGTCAGCAGAGGACGACATTGCCGAAAGGCTCGCCGATCTGCCGGTTGCAGCGCTGCGGCTCGACGATGATGTGCTGGCCGTGCTGCGTCGTCTCGGCCTCAAGACATTGCGGCAGATCACCAATGTGGAGGGCGGAGCAACTGGACGCGATGCGATCCAGCGCCGTTTCCGCAACCGCCGCAATCCCGCCGCCAATCCGCTGATCCGGATGGACCAGCTGATCGGCCGCGTGCCCGAACCACTGCTGCCGGTGGTTCCGCAGGCCATGCCGCTGGTCCAGCGCCGCCTGGCCCAACCGATCCGCCACCGCGAGGCGCTGGACCATGTGCTGGCCGATCTGGCCGCCGATATGGTCCGCGATCTGGAGGGGCGGGGGCAGGGCGCCCGCCGTCTGGAGCTGGGCCTATGGCGGGTGGATGGCGAGGTGACGGTGCGCGCGCTCGAACTGGCCGCTGCGGTGCGCGATGCCGATCACATCTGCCGCCTGTTTGCGGAAAAGCTCGACAATATCGATGCCGGCTTCGGGATCGAGACGATGCGCCTGCGGGCCAGCTGGGCAGAGCCGCTGGCGATGGCGCAGGGCGATATAGAAGCCGCCGCGCGTGGCCATGGCACGTCGCTGGCTGCCTGTATCGACCGGCTGACCACGCGCCTTGGCCCCCACGCCGTATCACGCCCGGTGCTGCACCCCAGCCATCTGCCCGAACGGGCGCAGCGCTGGCAGGCGCCGCTGGAGCCGGAACCGGTGCAGCAGCATGAACTGCGCTTTCACGCCCGCCCGCTGAAACTGCTCGACCGGGCGGAGCCTATTTCAGTGCTCTATGCCACGCCCGATGGCTATCCCCGCCGGTTCCAATGGCGCGGCGAAATTCACGAAATCGTCCGGGTGGAGGGGCCGGAACGGATCGCGCCGGAATGGTGGCGCGAGAAATCCACCACCCGGCTGCGCGATTATTACCGCATCGAGGATACGCAGGGCCGCCGCTACTGGATCTATCGCCACGGCCTGATCGGAGACGGACGGGGCAATGACCGAAATGGCGGACTGCCCGACTGGTATGTGCAGGGCCTATGCGCCTGACAGCAGAACGGCGACGCATCTTTCGATACGCCGCCGCCTGCAATTTCAATGCTGTGACCGCTTACTCGGCCGGGGCAACCAGCAGGCGCGAACCCAGCGGCTGCAGAGAACGCGCGCTGTCGCCCAATGCACCGCGCAGGGAAGCAATCTGCTCTGCGCTGGCCGTCAGCGGCTCGTCCGCGACATGCCAGTTGACGCCTTCGCTGCAGGGCGGGGTGGTCAGCGAACCCATGTAACGGAACACCGACAGATCATCGGGGACCATGTCGTTGATGTCGAATGTGGCCAGCATGCCGCTGGGGTGGCCTACATGTTCGGTGATCTTGGCCAGCGCCGGATTGGCTTCGCCTTCTTCAAACATCACGCCCAGAACGCCCAGTTCACCGGCATCGGTGGCGTGCACGAAATGCGCAACCAGCGGCGTCCGCTCGCCATTCACGGCGTGCTCGGACGGGGTGTGGAAGTGGACCTGGATGAGATTGAAGGACTTTCCGCCCGACGTCATGCCCATGCCGGCAGGGAAATCGACTTGCACTTTTTCTTCGCCAAAAACGACTGTGCCGGTGGTTTCGCCGAAATTGGTTTCGAGCGCGACATCGCCGCGTGCATTGGCCGCGCCAAGATCGATGGGGCTTTGGTTGAGACCGGCATCGCAGATCGCGTAATCGGTGTTGAGAGTGGACCAGCGCTCGGGCATTTCACCGTCGCCGAAATTCCAGTCCTTTTCCTGCGCGATGGCGGCGGTAGGGGATACGACCATCGCGGTTGCGAGAAGCGCGGGAAGCATTTTCATAATCATTCTCCAAGACCTGCCGCGCACCGGTCTTCGCCGGTTGGCGGCGTGAAACTTGCGACCGATCATGAAAGAACCAGCCGCCCTGTTGGTACGTCCGACATCACGAGCGTTGCTCGCCAGAGGGGCCCGGTCCGTGGCTGCAATACGCGCTCCCCTCGATTGAGTTCCCGGCAAGTACCTGAAAACAAATGATACAAAATCTCATTGAATGAGTGGATTGACCCTTGCGCAGAATGCACTGGATTCAATGTGCGTAGGAACATATATAGAACGAATGGCCGCACAGAGCATCTTGCAGAAACTCGAAATCCTCGCCGATGCGGCGAAATACGATGCCTCCTGCGCGTCGTCCGGCACGGCCAAGAAGAACTCGATTGGTGGGAAGGGCATCGGTTCGACCGAGGGGATGGGCATCTGCCACGCCTATGCGCCCGATGGCCGGTGCATATCCTTGTTGAAGGTGCTGATGACCAATCACTGCATCTTCGATTGCCATTATTGCATCAACCGCAAGAGCAGCAATGTCCGCCGCGCGCGCTTCACGCCGCAGGAAGTGGCCGACCTCACGCTGAGCTTCTACCGGCGCAATTATATCGAGGGGCTGTTCCTGTCCTCGGGCATCATCAAAAGCTCCAACTTCACGATGGAGCAATTGGTCGAGACGGCCCGTATCCTGCGCGAGGAGCATGATTTTCGCGGCTACATCCACTTGAAGACCATCCCCGAGGCCGATCCGCAGCTGGTCTATCAGGCCGGGCTCCACGCGGACCGTGTCTCGATCAATGTCGAGCTGCCGACCGATAGCGGACTGACCCGCCTCGCGCCCGACAAGGACGCGCGCCAGATCGAAGGCGCGATGGGCGGCATGAAGTCGAGCATCGTTGAGGCGAAGGACGCGAAGAAGCGGTTCAAGCACGCGCCTCGCTTTGCGCCCGCCGGTCAGTCGACCCAGATGATCGTCGGCGCGGATGCGGCCAGCGATGCGGACATCGTGGGCAAGGCGAGCCGCCTGTATGACAATTTCCGCCTGCGCCGGGTGTATTACAGCGCGTTTAGCCCGATCCCCGACGCCAGTGCCGTCTTGCCGCTGAAACGTCCTCCGCTGATCCGCGAGCACCGGCTGTATCAGTCGGACTGGCTGATGCGGTTCTACGACTACAAGCCGGGCGAGATCATGCAAGCGACGGATGAGGCCGGAAATCTGCCGCTGGATATTGATCCTAAACTGGCCTGGGCCCTGAAATTTCGGGATTGGTTTCCGGTCGATGTGAACCGCGCCACGAAGGAGCAGTTGCTCCGCGTGCCGGGGCTGGGCGTGAAAGGCGTGCAGCGGATACTGGCGGCGCGGCGGCACCGCACGCTGAGGCTGGACGATGTGGCGAAGCTGACTGTGTCGCTGACCAAGATCCGCCCCTTCATCGTGACCTGCGACTGGCGTCCCACCGCCCTGACGGACCGCGCCGACCTGCGCCGCTTGCTCGCCCCGCCGCAGGAGCAACTGGAGCTGTTTGCGGCATGACCGCGCTTCAACATGTCAAACCGGGCGCCTATTACGCGGTAAACTTGCCCCGGCCGGACGACTTCGCGTTCTGGCGTGACCGGGCGCGGCAGTTGATTCAGTGCGATGTTCCGCCCGACCGCGTGGCATGGGTGGAGCCAGGCGGGGCGGGCGATCTGTTCGCAAACGGTGATACGCGGCTGCCTGCATCGCCTGTCGATGCGCGGCCGGTGCGGGCGAGCAAGCGGTTTCTCGGTGTGGCGAAGAATGCCGCGCTGCATTCGGACCCGGAGCGTTTTGCACTGCTGTATCGCCTGCTGTGGCGGTTGCAGGCCAATCCGCGCATCATGGAGGACAAGACCGACGCCGATGTCCGCCGAGTGGAGGAATGGGACAAGAATGTCCGCCGCGACAGCCACAAGATGCACGCCTTCGTCCGTTTCCGGCAGGTGGAGGATGGGGACGGCGGGGAGCATTACGTCGCCTGGTTCGAGCCTGACCATCACATCGTACGCGCCAATGCCGGCTTTTTCCGCCGCCGCTTCGCCAATATGCGCTGGTCGATCCTGACCCCGCGCGGCACGCTGCACTGGGACGGCGAGACCATGCGCGAAGGGCCTCCGGCGCGGCGCGAGGACGCCCCCGGAGATGATCCGGTGGAGGATCTGTGGCGCAAATATTACGCCTCCATCTTCAACCCTGCGCGGTTGAAAGTCGGTGCAATGCTGTCCGAAATGCCCAAGAAATATTGGAAGAACCTGCCCGAGGCTTCGCTGATACCGGAGCTGATCGCAGGCGCGCAGACGCGCGAGGCGCAGATGGTCGATGCCGGAAAATCAGGGTTCGGTATGGAATTCGAGGACAAGCCGGAAACGCTGGAGGCAATCGACAAAGCCATCCACGCCTGCCGCCAATGCCCGATCGGCAATCTCGATAATCACGCGGTGATGGGCGAGGGGCCTTCCGATGCCGCGCTCATGATTGTCGGCGAGCAGCCGGGCGATCAGGAGGATATGGCTGGCCGCCCATTCGTGGGCCCGGCGGGGCAATTGCTGGATGTGCATCTGGAGAAGGCCGGGATCCGGCGCAGCACGGCCTATGTCACCAATGCCGTGAAGCACTTCAAATATGTGCAGCGCGGCAAACGGCGGATCCACCAGTCGCCAGCGGCCAAGGAAATCGATACCTGCCGCTGGTGGCAGGAGGCAGAGCGCGCCATCGTGCAGCCCAAGCTGGTGCTGGCGATGGGCGCCAGCGCGGCGCGCGGTATCCTCGGCAAGACCGTCAGCATTAACAAGGCGCGTGGTGCACCAATTGCCCTCGAAGACGGCAGCGAGCTGTGGATCACCGCGCACCCCTCCTATCTCCTGCGCCTCGACGGAGAAGCCCGCGAAGAGCAGGCACGACTGTTCGACGCCGATCTGGCTGCGGTGAAGGCGCGGTTGGGGGAGCTTTCATGACTATCGTCGTCCCAGCGAAAGCTGGGATCTGGTGCGTCCGGGTCGGACATTGCTGCACGAGATCCCAGCTTTTGCTGGGATGACGGCGGCGAAAGGGCCTGTCCGTCATGCCCGACCAGCCCCTCACCCCCGACAAACGCACTCTCGAAATCGATCCTGACCTGATCGACACGCCGCCGCGCGCGTCCTTTGTAGAGCTGGGGGTGGTGTCCTGTTTCAGCTTCCTGCGCGGGGCGTCGGATGCGGTCGATCTGGCGATGGCGGCGCGGGCTGCGGGCTATGACGCCATCGGGATTGCCGATGCCAATTCCATGGCCGGAGTGGTGCGCATGCACACCGAGGCGAAAACTCTGAAATTGCGGCCGGTTATCGGTTGCCGGATAGAAACGGTCGAGGGACTGGCCTTCCTCGCATACCCGAGCGACCGGGCGGCCTATGGACGCCTGTGCAAGCTGATCAGCGCAGGCCGGATGCAGACGCTGGACGGTAAGTGGCAGGCCAAGGGCGAATGCGCGATCAACCTGAAGATGCTGGCCGCGCATAGCGAGGATGTGCAGCTGATCCTGCTGCCGCCGCGTGATCTGGATGCGGTGTTTGCGATTGCAGTCGAAAGCAATGTGGTGCCGCTGCGCGATGCAGACGCGCAGGGCGGGAAGATGATGCGTCTTACAGCACCTTTCCCCGAACTCCTCCCCCACCTTACCGACCAATTCCCAACCCTGCGCCACCTCGCCGCCAGCCATTTGCACACTGGAGACGATATCGCCCGGATCGACCGGCTCGACGCACTGGCCCGCGCCAATGGCCTAACCCTGCTCGCCACCAACGACGTGCATTATGCCGGTCCGGAAAAGCGGCCCTTGCAGGATGTCATGACCGCGATCCGCCACAAGACGACTGTCGCGCGGGCCGGGCATCTGCTGCACGGCAATGGCGAACGCTATCTCAAACCCCCGCACATCATGGAGAAGCTGTTCGAGCGCTGGCCCCACGCCATCACGGCGGCGCGGGAGGTGGCCGATGCCTGCCAGTTCAGCCTCGACGAGCTGCGTTACGAGTATCCGGAGGAGATTTATCCCGGCGGCATGGAGCCGCAGGAATATCTCGAAAGCGCCACATGGGAGGGCGCAAAATGGCGCTACCCCAATGGCTTGCCGGACTCTGTTCGGGAGACTCTGCACAAGGAGCTGGCGCTGATCGGCAAGATGGATCTGGCGCGCTATTTCCTGACCATCAAGGATATCGTCGATTTCGCGCGCGAGAAGGTCAACCCGCCGATCCTGTGCCAGGGGCGGGGCAGTGCGGCCAATTCTGCTGTGTGCTTCTGCCTCGGGATTACCTCTGTCGATCCGGCGCATCACCAGCTGCTGTTCGACCGCTTTATCTCCGAGGACCGCAAGGAGCCGCCGGACATCGATGTCGACTTCGAACATGAGCGGAGAGAAGAGGTTATCCAGTATCTCTACCGCAAATACGGAAGACACCGTGCCGGATTGACGGCGACGGTCATCCACTATCGCCCACGCATGGCGATCCGCGAAGTGGGCAAGGCGATGGGCCTGTCCGAAGACGTCACCAGCACATTGGCAAAGACCGTGTGGGGCGGATGGGGCCGGGAAATTGGTGAGGGCCATGTCGCGGAGAGCGGCATGGATATCACCGACCCGCACCTCAAACGGGTTCTCGCGCTCACCCGGCAAATGATTGGAATGCCGCGCCATTTGTCCCAGCATGTCGGCGGGTTCATTCTGACCGAAGGCGCACTGACCGAGACTGTGCCCATCGGCAATGGCGCGATGCCGGAGCGCAGTTTCATCGAATGGGACAAGGACGATATCGAGGCGCTCGGCATCCTGAAGGTCGATGTGCTGGCGCTGGGCATGCTGACCTGCATCAAGAAATGCCTCGATCTGCTGGAGGATCACCACGACCGCCCGCTGGAGCTGGCGACCGTCCCGCGCGAGGATCCCGAAACCTATGCGATGCTGCGTAAGGGCGATTCCCTCGGTGTGTTTCAGGTCGAAAGCCGGGCGCAGATGAACATGCTGCCCCGCCTGCGCCCGCGCGAATTTTACGATCTGGTGATCCAGGTCGCCATTGTGCGTCCCGGGCCGATCCAGGGGGATATGGTGCACCCCTATCTTAAACGGCGGCGCGGGGCGGAGCAGGTGCGCATTCCTGCCCCCGGCCCGGAGCACGGCCCGCCGGATGAATTGTCGAGCATTCTGGAGCGGACGCTGGGCGTACCGATCTTTCAGGAACAGGCGATGAAAATCGCGCTGGATGCGGCGAAGTTTTCCAGCATGGAGGCCAATCGCCTGCGCAAGGCCATGGCGACGTTCCGCAGCCGTGGCATGGTTGACGAGCTTCAGGACATGATGGTCGAGCGGATGGTGAAGCGCGGGTACGACCGCGACTTTGCCCAGCGCTGTTTCAACCAGATCAGGGGCTTTGGCGAATATGGCTTCCCCGAAAGCCACGCGGCCAGTTTCGCGCATCTGGTCTATGTGTCGAGCTGGCTGAAATGCCATTTCCCTGCGGCGTTTGGCTGCGCGCTGCTCAATTCCCAGCCGATGGGGTTCTACGCGCCCGCACAGATCGTACGCGATGCAGCGGAGCATGGGGTGGAGGTGCGCAGCGCGGATGTGAATTGCTCCGACTGGGACTGCACGTTGGAGGATATGAGAGAGGGAGTTTTTTTCGCGCAGAGACGCAGAGGGCGCAGAGGGACGGACCGCGCTGAAGGCGCCTTTCCCGCTACGATACAGGAAGAGGACGCTGTCGAAGAGGGAATGCGGCTTCGCCGAAGATGCGAGACCTCTGCGCCCTCTGCGTCTCTGCGCGACAATCAATCGACTGACTTCGTCGTGTCGCACGGCTGTCCGCGTGAGCAAAACCCAGACAAAGGCCGCCAGGACAGGCACCTCTCCCTGCGCCTCGGCCTGCGCCAGATCGACGGGCTGCCCGAACACATCGCCGCGCGGTTGATTGCCGAGCGGGCGGAGAACGGGCCTTATGCCGATGTGCGCGAGCTTCAGGACCGGGCGGGGCTCTCGCCTGCGCATATCGAGCGGCTTGCCAGCGCGGATGCGTTTGGATCGCTCGGTCTGCCGCGCAGGCAGGCGCTGTGGGATGCGCGCAGTCTGGTGGCGGGGCCGGACCTGCCGCTGTTCCGTGCCGCGGCAGAGCGGGACGAGGGTGCAGAGAAACGCGCCGTGCAATTGCCGCATATGCCGCTGAGCGAGGAAGTGGTGGCCGATTACCAGACCACCCGGCTCAGCCTGAAGGCGCACCCCATGGCTTTCCTCCGGCCCGATCTGGCCGAGCGCGGCTTCGTGCGGGCCTGCGATCTGCGCGACCGCAAGTTTCGCAGCATGGTGCAGGTGGCGGGCGTGGTGCTGATCCGCCAGCAGCCGGGCAGCGCGAAGGGCGTGTGCTTCATCACGCTGGAGGACGAGACCGGGGTCATCAATCTGGTCGTCTGGCCCGATCTGAAGGAGAAGCAGCGCAAGGTGGTGATGGGCGCGCGGCTGATAGAGGTGCGCGGAAGGGTGGAATATGATGACGAGGTGATCCATGTCATCGCACACCACATGACCGATGCCACGCACCGTCTGCATGCCCTGTCCGACGATATGTTAGAGGCTCCGCTCGCCCGTGCGGATCATGTCACCTCGCCGCTGCCGAGCAAATTCGGCCCTCGCAAGGAAGCGGATATTCCACCTGAGGGAGATACTGAAAAAGCCAGACCGATAGAGCCGTGGGAACCACCGCCCGCCAATAACCGTGAATGCGGTAACCACACCAATGGCGGTCGCGGCCATCCCCGCAATGCGCGGATCATTCCCAAGTCGAGAGATTTTCATTGAGTTCAACGCCGCCAACCCAACGCATTTCCCGCCGCATCGGACGGTTCCGGGGCGACAGGCGGGTTATTCTCATCCTGCTTCTCGCCGCCATCGGTCTTGCCGGATGGAGCTGGTTGCAGGATCATCCGGAGCACAATCCGTGGGCACCACTGGATCTGCGCGATCCTGCGGGCTGGGCGACCGGTGCCAAACTCGCGAATCTGGCGGATGACCCGGAGCAATGCCGCGCTGTTCTGGCCCGCAGCGACATATCCTTTACCGCATTGGAACCTCAGGGCGATGGCGCATGCCGGCGCAGCGACCGGACTTTGTTGGATGCTTTCCCCTATGCTTCGCCCCCGCCAGCCAGCACGTGCCCGGTCGCTGTCGCAATGCAATTATGGCTGGATCAGACAGTGCAGCCTGCGGCGGAGCGGCTGTTCAATCAGGATGTGCAGACGATCGAGCACTATGGCGCCTATAGTTGCAGGCGCCTCTATGGCCGTGATGAAGGCCCGTGGAGCGAGCATGCGACGGGCAATGCGGTGGACATATCGGGCTTCATCCTCGCGGACGGAACGCGCGTCTCGGTTCTCGACGATTGGGACGGGGAGAGTGCCAAAGCGGAATTCTTGCGCACGGTGCGCGACGGGGCCTGCTCGGGCTTCAGCACCGTTTTGTCGCCGGACTATAATGCAGCTCACGCCGACCATTTCCATTTCGACCGTGCCCCGCGCCGTATTGGCGGGGTGTGCCGTTAGGGCGTCTCGAACGCGTATCCGGCGGACCGCACAGTCCGAACCAGATCGGGCGCGCCGTCCATCTGGATTGCCTTGCGAAGACGGCGGATATGCACGTCCACAGTGCGCAATTCGATATCGCTTTCGGTGCCCCATACTCCGTCGAGCAATTGGCCCCGGCTGAATACACGGTCGGGGCTTTCCATGAAGAATTTGAGCAAGCGGTATTCTGTCGGGCCGAGTTGCAACGGCTTGCCCGCCCGTTCCACCCTGTGCGCAACCGGGTCCAGCTTGATGTCGCCTACCTCTATCACTTCGCCTGCAAGGGCGGGGCGGATGCGGCGCATGACCGCCGAGACGCGGGCCAGCAATTCGCGGGGGGAGAAGGGCTTGGTCACATAATCATCCGCGCCTGTTTCCAGCCCGCGTATGCGGTCGTCCTCGGCTTCGCGCGCGGTCAGCATGATGATCGGGACATGCGCGGTCGCTTTCTCGCGGCGCAGACGGCGGCACACTTCGATCCCGCTGGTACCGTTTATCATCCAGTCGAGGATGACCAGATCGGGAAGCTCTTCAGTTGCCAGCATCAAGGCGTCATCGCCATCGTCGGTCGCGCGAACACGGTAGCCTTCCCGCGAAAAGCGAAACTCCAGCAGCTCCGAAAGCGCAGGGTCGTCTTCAACTAGGAGCAGGCTGGCGACAGACACTTGGTGTTCCTCTGCTGGCCGCACATGCGGCAATCAATCCTGGTTCGCGTCCCTAAATGTCATCGTCATCAGGCGGATAGTCGCCAGTGGCGGCGAAATGGACCATCTCGGCGACATTGGTCGCATGATCGCCGATCCGCTCGATATTCTTGGCAACGAACAGCAATTGCGCCGCGGTCGAGATGGTCTTCGGGTTTTCGACCATATGGCTGACAAGGTTGCGGAAAATGCTATCGTAGAATGCGTCGACCTTGTTGTCGGCGGCAATCACTTCCAGCGCCAGCTCGGGGTCCCGCGCGGCGTAGGCGGTCAGCACGTCATGGACCATTTCGGCGGCCAGTTCGGCCATGGTCGGCAGCAGGGTGAGCGGTTCGAATTTGCCGCGCTCCTTGATCTTATCGACCCGCTTGGCGATGTTCTTGGCGTAGTCGCCAATCCGCTCGACCACGCCGGCGATTTTCAGCGCTGCAATCACTTCGCGCAAATCGTCCGCCAGGGGGGCACGCAGCGCAATGATCCGTACGGCGAGTTTGTCCACCTCGGTTTCCAGCGTATCGAGCTTCTTGTCGCGTGCGACCACGGCATCACCGAGCTCCTTGTCGCCGCGCACCATGGCGTCGATTGCTTCCTGCACGGCGACCTCGGCCAGCCCGCCCATTTCCGCGATCAGGCCACGTAGGCGGGTGATGTCTTCGTCGAATGCCTTGACTGTGTGGTCCATCATCAGCCGTACCGCCCTGTGATATAATCTTTGGTCCGTTCCTCGATCGGATTGGTGAAAATGTCCTCTGTCGGACCATATTCGACCATCTTGCCGAGGTGGAAAAACGCCGTGCGCTGGGAAACGCGCGCGGCCTGTTGCATGGAGTGGGTGACGATCACGATGGCGTACCGCCCGGTCAGATCGTCGATCAGTTCCTCGATTTTCGCCGTGGCAATCGGGTCCAGCGCCGAGCACGGCTCGTCCATCAGGATGACTTCGGGATCGACCGCGATGGCCCGCGCAATGCAAAGGCGCTGCTGCTGGCCGCCGGAGAGTGCCGTGCCGGATTCATCGAGCCGGTCCTTCACCTCGTTCCACAGACCGGCGCGGGTGAGGGATTTCTCGACGATCTCGTCGAGCGAATCCTTGGTTTCCGCCAGCCCGTGGATTTTCGGGCCATAGGCAATGTTGTCGTAGATCGATTTCGGGAAGGGGTTGGGCTTCTGGAACACCATCCCCACCCGCGCACGGAGCTGCACCACGTCCATGCCGGAGGTGTAGATATCCTGCCCGTCCAGCTCGATCGTGCCCTCTACCTTGGCGGAGGGGATCGTGTCGTTCATCCGGTTGAGCGCGCGCAGAAAGGTCGATTTGCCGCAGCCCGACGGGCCGATAAACGCCGTCACAAATTGCGACGGAATATCGATTGTCACAGAATCGATGGCCTGCTTGTCGCCGTAATAGACATTGACGTCGCGCGTGCGCATCTTTGCCTCAGCGTCATTCATATTCTCGTGTCGTACGGTCACCAGGTTTTCTCGAATTTGTTGCGCAGATAAATGGCAAGGCCGTTCATCAGCAGAAGGAAAATCAGCAGCACGATGATAGCAGCGCTGGTCCGTTCCACGAAACCGCGATCGATTTCATCGGACCAAAGGAAAATCTGCACCGGCAGAACGGTGGCAGGCGAGGTGAAGCCATCGGGCGGGCTGGCGACGAAGGCACGCATGCCGATCATCAGCAGAGGTGCGGTTTCACCCAAAGCGCGCGCCATGCCGATGATGGTGCCGGTCAGGATGCCGGGCAGGGCAAGCGGCAGGACATGGTGGAACACCACCTGCACCGGCGATGCGCCGACCGCCAATGCGCCGTCGCGAATAGAAGGCGGAACGGCCTTGATCGCATTGCGCCCGGTGATGACGATGACGGGCATGGTCATCAGGGCCAGTGTCATCCCGCCAATCAGCGGAGCGGAGCGCATATTGGGAAAGATCGTGAGGAAGACGGCCAGCCCCAAAAGACCGAAGATAATCGAAGGCACAGCCGCAAGATTGTTGATCGAAACCTCGATGATGTCGGTCCAGCGGTTCTTCGGCGCGTATTCCTCCAGATAAAGCGCTGCCAGAACGCCCACAGGGAAGGCGAGCAGAAGCGTGACGATCATCGTCAGAATAGAGCCCTTGAGCGCGGCCCAGATGCCCACTAGCTGCGGGTCCGTCGCATCGGCCCGCTGCAGAAAGCCAATGTCGAGCCGCTTGTCGAGCGAGCCCTCGCTTTCGAGGCGGTCAGCCAGCGCCTGCAATTCGGGCGAACCCTCACCTTCCATGCCCTGTGCCAGATCCGCGCTGGCGGCGACCCAGATGTCTTGCTGGCCACGCGCAATGGAGGGATCAGCTACGATCCTGGTCGCGAGTTCGCGCCATGCCTCGCTGCTGATCTCTGCTGCGCCATCCGCGCCCAGAGCTTCTCCGGCGAAATACTCGACGACTTGCGGCAGGCCCTGCGTTTCCAGCGACTGCACGCCGGACTGCTCCAGCGTTGCGGGATCGACCGAAAGGCCAGCCTCGGCAAAATCGATCGGCACTTTAAGCTCGGCCCGCTGGAAGCCTCCAATGCCGTTATACAGCATTGTGCCGAGCAGGAGCAGAAGGACGGCGACCGAGAACGACACCGCACCAAGGCCCAGAAGGCGGAAGCGCTTCTCGGATGCGTAGCGCTGCTTCAGCCGCTTCTCGAAAGCGGCCTGCCGCTCGTCTGAAGCGGACGAAGGCGCGGGCGCGGAACCTGGCGCGCTCAGGGCGGGGCTATCACTCATACGCTTCGCGGAACCGTTTGACGACGCGCAGCGCGAAGAAGTTCAGCGCCAGCGTTACGAGGAAAAGGACAAAGCCAAGCGCGAATGCGCTGAGCGTTGCGGGGTGATCGAAACTGCCTTCGCCTGTAAGCATGGCCACAATCTGCACCGTGACGGTCGTCATGGAATCCAGCGGATTGCCTGACAGATTGGCCGCCGTGCTGGCCGCCATCACCACAATCATGGTTTCACCGATAGCTCGGCTGATGGCGAGCATGATCCCGGCCACAATCCCGGGCAAGGCGGCGGGGATGAGCACCTTCTTGATGGTTTCGGACTGGGTCGCGCCCATCGCCAGACTGCCGTCGCGCATGGCACTGGGGACGGCCGCGATGCTGTCATCTGCCATGGAAGAAACGAAGGGGATAATCATGATGCCCATCACGAGGCCCGCAGCCAGCGCGCTCTCGCTCGAGGCGTTCTGCACACCTGCGGCCTGAGCGATGTCGCGGATGAAGGGCGCAACCGTCAGAGCAGCGAAGTAACCGTAAACCACGGTGGGCACACCGGCGAGCACTTCCAGCGCAGGCTTCAGCCACGCGCGGACCCGGGGATTGGCGTATTGCGTCAGGTAAATCGCGCTCATCAGCCCGAGCGGAATGGCCACAATCATGGCGATGATCGCGCCGATATAGATCGTGCCCCAGAACAGCGGAATGGCCCCATACCGGTCGCCCTGATCGGCATCGGGGTTAGACATCGGATCGGGGTTCCAACTGGTGCCGAACAGGAAATCAATCGGGCTTACAAAGCCGAAGAACCGGATAGTTTCAAAGATCAGGCTGGCGAGGATACCGAATGTCGTCAGGATCGCGACCAGCGATGCGATGAGCAGCACGGCCATGACCGCCCGCTCTACGCGCGTGCGTGCGGTGAAGGAGGGGTTGATCCGCGTGTAAGACCAGAGCGCGCAAACCACAGCAATGCATAGCGCTAGTACCAGCCCGATAACTGTGTAGCGCTGGATTGCTTCACGGAATGGTTCGACCAGAGCGCGGGCCTGCGGATCGAAGACGGCTGCCGCATTGCCTGTCGCCACGGCGCGGGCCTCTGCTAGCAATGTCTCGCGCATGAAGCCGAATTCCGGCAAATCGGCTGCCGCATCGCTCGCGAGCACCGATTGATTGACCAGCAAAGGCATCAATCCCATCCACAGCGCGGCAAAGCCCAGCAGCGGGACACCCACCCACAAGGCCACATACCACCCGTGATAATTTGGGCGCGCCACTGGACGCGCGGAAGGGTTGGGCGCTTGAAACGCCGACGCCTTTGCACGGCCGGCCAGCCAGCCGACAAAGCCGAGGCCGAGAGCAACAAGTAAGAGCAGGGCCGGCGACATCAGCGTGGCGGTTCCTCAAAGTGTTCGAGTCGCGTTTGCCGCGCGTTAGCAGCGGGTTACCGGCTGCGCCATGTCCCACTGGATACAGGAGTGGATAGCGATCGATTGGGGCCTGATTTCAAGCCTTGATTTTCCCGGATCGGCATGTCGAATTTGTGTTTCAGCTTTGTGACATTCTGTCGCCGGAAGCTGCTTTTCCGTCTTTCGTCACGCTTTGTGAAACCGTTGACAAAAGAGGAATTCGCGCGGTTACGGTCGTGCCTTCTCCCGGTGTGCTGCGAATTTCCAGACGGCCCCGGTGCCGCTCCACGATGTGCTTTACAATCGCCAGTCCGAGGCCGGTCCCGCCCGACGCCCGGCTGCGGCCCGGATCGGTGCGATAGAAGCGCCTTGTCAGGTGCGGCAGGTGTTCATGCGGAATGCCTTCACCGGTATCGCTGACAATGAGGCGGGCATTGCCGTGCGGTCCGGTATCCAGAGCAACGCTGACCGTTCCGTCTGCAGCGCCGTATTTGAGCGCATTGTCGACCAGATTTCGGGTCAGTTGTTCCAATTGCTGCGCGTCGCCCGCGACCCGTAATCCGGCGTCGATGTTCATCTGAAGGCGATCACGCCGGTCCGCTCCGGCGGCATCCTGCGCGGCGCGCTCCACCAAAGCGGAATAGTCGAGAGGTTTGGCAGGCTGCTCGTGTTTCTCCGCCTCAATCCGGGAGAGCGACAACAGATCGCTGACAAGACTTTGCAGGCGCCGCGCCTCGCGGTGGATGGTGTCGAGAAATTTGGTTGCCATGGGCGTATCGAGCTCGCCCGGATTTTCCCGCAATGTTTCGGCATATCCGATGATGGATGCGAGCGGCGTGCGCAGTTCATGGCTGGCATTGGCGACGAAATCCGTGTGCGCGCGCCCGATATCCGCTTCGCTGGTGCGGTTGAGCAATTCAATCACGGCATAGTCCGCGTCGAGCACATGGCGGCTCACCCGCCAGATATCGCGCCGTCTGACGAGGCCGGTGACAATCGCTTCCCCGTGCTTGCGCGATTCCATCAGGGCAATCGCTTCGGGATGACGCAGGGCCACGCGCGGGTCCTGGCCGAGAATGTGATCCCCCAGAACCGACCGGGCGGCCTTGTTGGCAACGGTAATGCGCGACCCCTTGGTCAGCAGCAGAGGCGTGCCGGAATGTTCGATCATCGCGGCCATACTGTCCGCGATCGCAATGGCGGAGGACGCACTGGCCCCATCGTCAGGGAAGCGCTGTTCGCTGGGTTCGCGCGCCAGTAGGGCGACGGACCCGCTCCAGATAGCGAACAAAAGGATGGCGAGGGCAGGCGCCAGCCCCGCTAGCGCCAACGCCGTAGACGTCACCCCGGCCAGAACAATGGCAGGCCAGAAGAAAATTTGTGCCGGGTTCATGAGCTGACCTCTAGCCGCAGGAACCGCGCGCCACCAGTCACGTCCGGTCGTATCGCCACAGATACGCAAAATCTCTTCGCGCCGGGCTGAGCGCGTTTGTGGCAATGAGAAGAGGAGAAATGCGCCTCCGGGTGGTGACCCCTACGGGAATCGAACCCGTGTTTCAGCCGTGAAAGGGCCGCGTCCTAACCGCTAGACGAAGGGGCCGTATCGGGACCAGTCCCGGAGGCGAGCCGCGCATTTAGGGAGGGGGTGTGACGCGGTCAAGCCCCGTTTGCTCTCAAATGCGCGCAAACGGATGGCTTATCCTGCGCTAATCCGCCCAAGCAGCATCTTCGAGATGCAATTCGGCACGCGGGGTGGGGCCCCAGTCGTCGATTTTGGCGCGGCCTGCCAGCCATAGCCGCCGCCCCTTCGCACCGTGGAGCAATGCCTGACCCATTTCGGTTTCAGCCGCGCGGAATGCGATGGCTTTGAGCGAGCCTCCATCGGGCCCTCCCGCGATCAGCCGCAAGTGATCGCTCCCCACAATATCTGCCTTGATCAGATGCACCGGCCCGACAGCGACTCGCGGGCCGGGCCAGCCGACGCCGTAGGGGCCTGCTCCGTCCAGTGTGTGCACCAGATCGGGGGTCAGACCACGAGCGGCCAGCGAGAGGTCGAGGACCATTTCGCGGCCTTCGTTCGCCTGCGAGACAGCGCGCTCGAGCCGTGCATCGAGCCACTCGGAGAACGCCTCCAATTTCTCGGTCTCGATTGTCAGGCCCGCCGCCATCGCGTGGCCTCCGCCAGCGACCAGCAGCCCTTCCTCGCGCGCGGCAATGATCGCTGCGCCCAGATCAACGCCGGAAATGGAGCGGCCCGAACCTTTGCCTGTTTCCCCGTCCAACGCGATGACGAGTGCGGGCTTGCCGGTCTTTTCCTTGATGCGTCCAGATACGATACCAATCACGCCGGGATGCCAGCCATGGCCCGAGACAATCTGTACGGCGCGGTTGTGCTGCGCTGCGATCTGCTCCTCGGCGGCGGCTTGCACCTCTGCTTCAATCTGGCGGCGGTCTTCGTTGAGGGCGGAAAGCTGCTCGGCAATCGCTCGCGCTTCTTCGGGGTCTTGGGTCGTGAGCAGCCGAACACCCAAGGTCGATTCGCCGACCCGCCCGCCAGCATTAATGCGCGGACCGAGTGCAAAGCCGAGATCGCTGCATTGCGGTGCGCGTTTCAGGCGGCTCGCGTCGATCAGGGCGGCCATGCCGATATTGTCCCGCTTGGCCATCACCTTCAGGCCCTGCGCGACAAAGGCCCGGTTAAGCCCGTGAAGCGCGGCGACATCGGCCACGGTCCCCAGCGCCACCAGATCGAGCAGGGCGCGGATGTCGGGCTCTTTGCGGTCCTTGAAATAGCCCTGCTCCCGCAGGGTGCGCACAATCGCGATTGCCAGCAGGAAGGCCACACCCACTGCCGCGAGATGCCCGTGTGAGGCGGCGAGGTCGTTCTCGTCCAGTCGGTTCGGATTCACCAGCGCGACGGCTTGCGGAAGTTCTGCGGCGCATTTGTGGTGGTCGACCACGATCACATCGATCCCCGCGTCGCGCGCCTGTGCCAGAGCATCAAAGGCCATTGCCCCGCAATCGACAGTCACGATCAGACTTGAGCCGCTCTTCCCCAGCTTGACCAAAGCCTCGCCGCTTGGACCGTAGCCCTCCAGCAGCCGGTCGGGAATGTAGTACTGCGCGTCGGCATCCAGCATCCGCATCAGCCGGATCAGCAAGGCTGCACTGGTCGCGCCATCGACATCGTAGTCGCCGTAAACGGTTACTGTCTCGCCGGAGATTATCGCCTGTGCGACCCGCTCCGCCGCGGTATCCATATCCCGAAATTCGGACGGGTTCGGAAGAAACCCGCGCAAGGTCGGTTGCCGGTGCCGTTCCAGATCGCTGCGCTCAACACCGCGCGCAAGCAGCAGCTGCGTCGTGATGTCATCTTCAAGGCCCGCGACGCCCGAGCCTGCCATCGCGTCATCCGTCATCGCCATATTGCCGCCACGCCAGCGCCAGCGCTTGCCGCTGAGCGACTGTTCGACACCGCAGACAGCGGAAATTGCATTGGAAGCCATGAAAGCATTCTACCCGAAACGAGAGGCAAGGGGAACGCAGCGTCCATTGACTTTCGACAGCCCACAATCTCTTTTGGCGCGCCATGGACAACGGCACTTCTTTGCTCATTATCTGGCACAGCCGAACGGGAGCTGCACGGGCAATGGCGGAGGCAGCATTCGAGGACGCTGGGGACGGCGCGATGTTGATGCGGGCCGAAGATGTTGAGCCAGACGCTCTGCTTACAGCGGACGGTTACCTGTTTGTCTGCCCGGAAAACCTCGCCACGATGAGCGGCATGATGAAAGAGATGTTCGACCGGTGTTATTATCCGGTTCTGGGACGTATCGAAGGACGGCCCTATGCGACGGCCATTGCTGCGGGCTCAGATGGGGAGGGTGCCCAGCGCCAGATCGACCGCATTGCCAAAGGCTGGCGGCTGAAACGGGTGGCCGAGCCTTTGATCGTGAATATGAGCGCGCAGACCGCAGAAGAAATACTGGCCGAAAAATTCGTTGGCGAACAAGAACTGGGCAAATGCCGGGAACTGGGGGCGGCAATGTCGGAAGGTCTTAGGCAGGGCATATTTTAGAAGATGCGTCCAAACCGGATACAATTGCGCGCTGGGGACTCGACCAAATCCTTGGAACAAGGCAATGTTTTGTCGCCCGCCCAAGGAGAATTTACGATCGCACATGGTGGAGGCGCCGCCGAACCCGGCAAAGCCATTCCCTCTTTGCTGCTGCTGTTTCCCCGTGGGAAGCGGCCCGGCAGCGATGTATTGCACGATGTTTTGCACGGGGCATCGGCGCGAGCCGATGGGATCGCCGTTTCACTCGATTATTCGGACATTACCGGATCGGATGAAGACGGACCTTGGTTTGAGCTTATCGCGAATGCAGTCACGATGGAATTGCGAGGTTTCGGCGCCGCCAAATCCTCAGATGCTATGACAGTAAAGGCATTGTCGGCTTCGGTTGACGAGGCAGCGGAAGCTGCTGGTTTCGGCCAATTGGAAGCAGTGATGCTGCACGTTTCGCCGCATCTGGAAAGCGGGGCGATGGCGACACCGGTGCTGCGGGCACTGTGCTCTGCCGGCGCGCGGATTGGTGCGCATCTTGAGCATTTGGCGGCTTTTGCATGGCCGGATTCCGGCGTGCTTTTTGCTCCTGCGCAGTTCAGTCAATTGATGGATGACTGGAGCACTGCCAGCCAGCCATCGGCCGCATTCTTCGTCGGTTTTCGTGACGAGATAGATCGCGGAATGGTCAGTCGCGGTTTGGCCCGCTTCACGCAGCAGGAATTACGCCTGGAACCGGAGCTGGTGGAAGACCGCTCCGATGCCATCAGGCTGGGGCAGCGGGTTGCCGCCCAGCTTATCCCCATGGGCAGGATGAGCGAGGCGCAGGAGTTTACTCTGCCGGACACCCGCATCTTGCGGCTCGAGCCATCAGCCAATGGCCGGTTTGTCCGGGCCTTTCTCGGCTGAGGGGATTGGGCCGGGCGGGGCGATTGTAACGACGCAGCTGTCGATGACCGTTGTGGCCTAGCCGCCAGTCGCTCCCGCCAAGGCTGCCTTGGCTGCGTTGTATTCTGTCTCCAGACGCGCGACCATTTCCTCGACTGTGCCGACGCTCTTGACCGCCCCGACGCCCTGGCCCGAACCCCAAATATCTTTCCACGCCTTGGCCTTGGTGTTGCCGCCGCTGCCGAAATTCATCTTGCTGGGATCGCTGGTGGGCAGATTGTCCGGATCAAGGCCCGCATTCTCGATTGAGCTGCGCAGATAGTTGCCGTGCACGCCGGTGAACAGGTTCGTGTAGACGATGCCGTCCATGGTCCCGTCAACGATACCCTGCTTGTAGCCCTGATCGGCATTGGCTTCCTCAGTCGCGATGAACGCGCTGCCGATATAGGCAAAGTCGGCTGACAGAGCCTGCGCGGCGAGGATCGACCGGCCATGGGCGATGGATCCGGACAGCGCGATCAGCCCGTCAAACCATTCGCGGATTTCCTGCATCAGGGCGAAGGGCGACAATGCGCCCGCATGGCCGCCTGCGCCAGCGGCAACGGGGATCAGACCAGTCGCGCCTTTCTCGATCGCCTTGTGCGCGAATTTGTTGTTGATCACGTCGTGCATCGTGATGCCGCCCCAATTGGTCACGGCCTGAAAGATTTCTTCCCGCGCACCGAGCGAGGTGATGATCATCGGTACTTGCCACTTTTCGCACGTCGCCATGTCCGCCTCGACCCGGTCGTTCGATTTATGAACGATCTGGTTCACCGCATAGGGCGCGGCGGGGCGATCGGGGTTCTCGCGATTATGCTTGGCCAGTTCCTCGGTGATCTGGTGGAGCCATTCATCCAGCAGCGATTGCGGGCGGGCGTTGAGGGCCGGGAAGCTGCCCACAATGCCTGCCTTGCACTGCGCGATCACCAGTTCCGGGCCGGATACGATGAACAGGGGCGAACCGATTACCGGCATGCGCATACGGTCGAACGGGGCGGGAAGGCTCATATGTATCTCTCCGGAATTTGTATTTGGCCGCGCTTATCGTGGCGGGGCCCACAAAGTCGAGAGGGCCTTTTTGCTAGGGTTTGGTTGCCTTCCTTGGCGTGTCCCCGTGCCGTAACGTCAGGTGTCTGACAGCGAGTCCTCGATTGCGTAGAATTTCGCCGCAGTCCCGCTGTAGAGCGCCGTTTTCTCGTCGCCACTGGCCCCCGAGGTGATCCTTTTGAAGGCATTCCACAGCACCGGATAGCTCGCGCCCCAGTGATCGACAGGGTAATTGCTTTCGAACATGCCGCGGGTCGGCCCGAACGCGTCGATGCAGGTTTCGATATAGGGCCGCCACAGCGCGGCGAGCTCTTCCGATCCTTTGCCGGCAGAAGGTCCTTCTTCGGGCATCCCGCAGAACGCCATGGCCAGGCCGCCCAGTTTGACGCTGACATTGTCGAGGCTGGCCAGCTCGCGGATAGAGGCCTCCCAGCGCTCGTAATTCTCTTCCAGCGTGCCCTTGTATGCCCCAACGTTCAGAGGTGTGCCGCAGTGATCGAGGCAGATGGGTTGATTGGGAAATGCCTTTGCCAGATCGATGACATCGCCCAATTGCGGTTCCAGCACCCATGCATCGAAGGTCAGGCCCATTTTGCCTAGATGCGCAAATCCTTCGCGGAATGACGCGCTGGCGTAGAGGCCTTCGGGAGCGTGGAAGGGCGGGCCCAGAACCTCCGGATCGGCATCCCATGCGCCCTGATGGCGGATACCCTTGAACCGGCCATTGCCCGCCGCGACCAGAGATTCCAGCACCGCCGCAGCCTTGTCGCCCAGCATCATATTGGCATGGCCGATAATGCCAGCACACGCACGGTAATTGCCATAGAGGCCGCTGGCCGATTGCGCGGCGACACCGTTCACATATTCGACTTCGCCGACGACTTTAAAGTCTTCGGCCCGGTCTGCGTCGTAGAACGCGCCGCACTCCATAAACACGGTGGCGACAATGTTGTGGCCGGTATCGGTGTCCTCACGCAGCGCGTCGAAGTTGTAATACGGCTTCTCCGCAAGGGCCGCGATAAAGTGATGGCGCGGTTCGGGAAACATCGAGACCAGCGGACGCAAATCCCACAAATGGTGGTGCGGATCGACAATCGGCAGATCGGGTTCGAGGATCGCTTCTGTCATCAATCTACTCCGCTGTGTGTTGTTAGCTGATTGCCGTGTTTGCTGCGCTTAGCACGGCTCTGACCGAAGCCGTTGCAATATCCTCGTCGATCCCGCAGCCCCAAACGGTGTTGCCGTCCTTATCGAGGCATTCGAGATAGGCAGCCGCGCGGGCGTCGGTGCCGGTGCCCAGTGCATGCTCGGTATAATCCTGCACTTCCAGATGCAGACCAAACGCCTGCTCGATGGTCGTGATGACAGACGAGATGAGGCCGTTGCCGCGTCCGCTGACGCTTTGCTCCTTGCCCGCAACCGCGATGGTTCCGGCAAACAGGCGCGTTCCGTCGGCAGCGCGGCTCTCTTCGTAATTGACCAGTTGGAAATGCTTGTCGCTGGTTTGCACGTGATAGGCGCTGCGGAAGGTCTGCCAGATGTCCGCAGCATCCAGTTCGCGGCCCAGACGGTCGGCCATTTCCTGCACGTGACGCGAGAAATGGGCCTGCATCTTCTTGGGCAGTTTGAGGCCTTGGTCCTGTTCCAGCACCCACGCAAAGCCGCCTTTGCCCGATTGGGAATTCACGCGGATCACCGCTTCGTAATTGCGGCCCAGATCGGCAGGGTCGATCGGCAGATAGGGCACGCGCCAGCGCTCGTCATTCTGGCGCCCATGCGCATCGAAGCCTTTCTTGATCGCATCCTGATGGCTGCCGGAAAACGCGGTGTAGACCAGCTCGCCGCCATAGGGATGCCGCTCATGCACCGGCAGTTGATTGCAATATTCGACGGTTTCGATCACCCGGTCGATGTCCGAGAAATCGAGGCCCGGATCGACGCCTTGCGTGTACATGTTGAGCGCCATGGTCACGAGGCAGCAATTGCCGGTTCGCTCGCCATTGCCGAACAGGCATCCCTCGACGCGGTCGGCTCCCGCCATCAGCCCCAGTTCTGCCGCGGCTACGCCTGTCCCTCGATCGTTATGCGTGTGTAATGATATGACCACGCTGTCGCGGTTGGGAATGTTCTTGGCGAAATACTCTATCTGGTCGGCATAGATGTTGGCCGTCGCGGCCTCCACTGTGGCCGGCAGATTGAAGATAATTGGATGGTCTGGCGTCGGGGCGAGCACCTCCATCACCGAGGCGCAAACCTCCAAGCTGAAGTCGAGTTCTGCGGTGGAGAATGTCTCCGGACTGTACTGGAAATGCCAGTCGGTATCGGGCTGCTTCGCCGCCTCGTCGCGCATCACCTTGGCTCCGGCCACGGCGATATCGCGCACTTCGTCGCGGGTCATTCCAAAGACAATATCGCGCCATGCCGGGCTTACAGCATTGTATAGGTGCACGATGGCTTGCTTCGCGCCGGTCAGGCTCTCGAAGCTCGTGCGGATCAGCTCCTCACGACTCTGGGTCAGCACCTGCACCAGCACATCATCCGGCACGCGGCCTGACTTGATCAGACCGGAGATAAAATCGAACTCGGTCGCGCCAGCGCTGGGGAAGCCGACTTCGACTTCCTTTACGCCGATGTCCATCAGCAGATCGAAGAAGCGGTTTTTCTTAACCGCGTCCATCGGGTCGATGATCGACTGGTTGCCATCGCGTAAGTCAGTGCTGAGCCAGCGGGGCGGGGCAGTGATGGTGCGGGCGGGCCACTCGCGGTTTTCCAGCGGGACCTGCGGGAAAGCGGCGTATTTGGCAGAAGGATTGCTGAGCATTGGCATGACGGTTCGCTAACTCGGTATCTCTGATGGAATGGCCTGAGATGTCCCTTGAGCGCTTGCCGCGCGCCCATCGGCCACGCGTCAGATCACGCCCAAGGGCGCGTTAGTCGTAGCAAACGGGTATCGTGGCGTGTCATGAGCATATGTGTTGCCGAAAATGCCGCGTCACGCAAGCGCAACGCGGCAATTCGTGGTTCCTAGTTCTTGGTCTTGTCGACCAGCTGGTTGTCACCGATCCATGGCATCATTGCGCGAAGGCGAGTCCCGACTTCCTCGATCGGATGCGCTTCCTGACGCTTGCGGCTCGCCTTCATTTCCGGATTGCCGACCATGTTGTCCATCATGAATCGCTGGACGAAGCGCCCCGCCTGGATGTCTTCCAGAACGCGTTTCATCTCGGCCTTTGTCTCGTCGGTGATGACGCGCGGGCCGGTGTGATAGTCGCCGTATTCCGCAGTGTTGCTGATGGAATAGCGCATATTTGCAATGCCGCCTTCATACAGCAGATCGACGATCAGCTTGGTCTCGTGAAGACACTCGAAATAGGCCATTTCTTCGGGGTAACCGGCCTCTACCAGGGTCTCGAAGCCCGCCAGGATCAGGTGGCTGATGCCCCCGCACAGCACGGCTTGCTCGCCGAACAGATCGGTCTCGCATTCGTCCTTGAAGGTGGTCTCGATGATCGCGGAGCGGCCTGCGCCCATTGCGCCGGCATAGGCGAGGGCGAGCTGCTGCGCGAAGCCGTTGCCGCCGCTGCCGGAGCCTTCCTGATGCACGGCAATCAGCGCGGGAACACCGCGGCCGTTCTCGTATTCGTTACGCACCGTATGGCCGGGGCCTTTGGGGGCGATCATGATCACGTCGAGATCGGCGCGCGGTTCGATCAGGCCGAAATGAACGTTCAGACCATGGGCAAAGGCGAGAGCGGCGCCTTCCTTCATGTTGTCCTTGAGGTCGCGGTTCCAGATTTCCGCCTGCGTTTCATCGGGGGCGAGGATCATCACGATGTCGGCCCACTTGGCTGCATCGGCGTTGGACATGACGGTGAAGCCAGCGGCCTCGGCCTTCTTCGCCGTTGCGGAGCCTTCGCGCAGGGCAACGCGGACTTCGCCCGCTCCGCTATCGCGCAGGTTCTGGGCGTGGGCGTGGCCCTGGCTGCCGTAGCCGACGATGACGATGTTGCGCTCTTCGATCAATTTGCGATCGGTGTCGGCGTCGTAATAAACTTTCATGGGTGGTCCTTTTTCAAACTTTGTCGTCTCCCCAGCGAAAGCTGGGGCCTGTGTCCACAAATTCCGTCTTGGCTGCACGAGACCCCAGCTTTTGCCGGGGCGACGCGGCCTCTCAAGCCCCTTCGGCCCCGCGCATCATCCCGACAATGCCGGTGCGGCCGATTTCCACCAGCCCCAGCTCGCGCATCAGGTCGATAAAGCTGTCCAGCTTGTCCGGCGGGCCGGTGATTTCGAAGATGAAACTCTCTGTCGTGGTGTCGACCGGGCGCGCGCGGAAGATGTCCGCAAGTCGCAGCGCCTCGACGCGTTTTTCGCCCGTGCCGGCAACCTTCACCAGCGCCAGCTCGCGCTCCACATGCGGGCCTTCCTCGGTCAGATCGACCACGCGGTGCACCGGCACCAATCGCTCTAACTGCGCCTGTATCTGATCGATCACTTGCGGCGGGCCGTTGGTCACCACGGTAATCCGGCTGACCGCATGGTCTTCCGAGATATCCGCCACGGTCAGGCTATCGATATTGTAACCGCGCGCAGTGAACAGGCCGGTGATCTTCGCCAGAATGCCTGGCTCGTTATCGACGGTGACGGCGAGAACGTGCCGTTCGGATTTGGCTTCTGTAATTTTCATCAAACCAGCGCCTTCGCTTCGTCGTCCATCGTGCCTTCGGTTTCGTCACCATAGAGCAGCATGTCGGTGTGCGCCGCGCCGCTGGGGATCATCGGCAGGCAGTTGGCTTCTTTGGACACGCGGCAATCGACGATCACCGGGCCATCATGAGCGAGCATCGCCTCGATGCCTGCGTCCAGTCCGGCTTCTTCCTCGATCCTAATGCCCTTCCAGCCATACGCCTCTGCCAGCGCGACAAAGTCCGGCAGGCTGTCCGAATAGCTGTTGGAATAGCGGCTTTCATAGGTCAGTTCCTGCCACTGGCGGACCATGCCCATATATTCGTTGTTGAGGATGAAGACCTTCACCGGCAGGCGGTATTGGCTGGCGGTGCCGAGCTCCTGAATATTCATCTGGATGCTGGCCTCGCCCGCGATGTCGATCACCAGCGCATCGGGGTTGCCCAATTGCGCGCCGATAGCGGCAGGAAGGCCGTAGCCCATCGTGCCAAGGCCGCCGCTGGTGAGCCATTTGTTCGGGCCCATGAAACCAAAATACTGCGCCGCCCACATCTGATGCTGGCCGACTTCTGTGGTGATGATCGGGTCGCGGTCGCGGGTGAGGGCAAACAGGCGCTCGACAGCCTTTTGCGGCATCATCAGCCCTTCCGTCCCGGCGGCATCCGGGTAGGCGAGGCATTCGCGCGCGCGCCATCCGGCAATGCGCGCCTTCCATTCACCGCGGTCGGGATGGCTGCGTTTGCCCCAGCAATCGACCATCTGTTGAAGCACAGTGCCGCAATCGCCAACAATGCCCAGATCAACGGGCACCACCTTGTTGATGCTGGCCCGGTCGATATCGATGTGGATCTTCTTGGAGTTGGGGGCGAAGGCGTCCAGCCTGCCGGTGACGCGGTCATCGAACCGCGCGCCAACGGCCACGATCAGATCCGCCTGATTCATGGCCATATTCGCTTCGAACGTGCCGTGCATGCCCAGCATCCCAAGCCAATCAGGATGGTCCGCGCTAAATGCGCCCAGACCCATCAGAGTGGACGTAACCGGTGCATCGGTCAGCGCCTGCAATGCGCGCAAGGCCGTGCTGGCATTGGGACCGGAATTGATAACGCCGCCTCCGGTGTAGAAGACCGGGCGTTCTGCCGCTGCCAGCATCTCGACTGCTTCCGCAATCGTTTCTGCGGGAGCGACGGTGGCGGGTTGGTAGCGTGCCGAGGCAAGCGCAGGGTCCTTCGCCGCCCGGCCTGCCTGCGCAATCTGCACATCCTTCGGAATATCGACCAGCACCGGGCCGGGGCGGCCCGTGGTTGCGATGCGGAAAGCTTCGGCCAGTGTGGCTTCCAGCGCATCGGGATCCTTCACGAGGTAATTGTGCTTCGTGCAATGACGCGTGATGCCGACCGTGTCCGCTTCCTGAAACGCATCGGTCCCAATCAGGCCGGTCGGGACCTGGCCGGTTATGACCACAAGCGGGATCGAATCCATATACGCGTCGGCAATACCGGTGACGGCATTGGTCGCACCGGGCCCGCTGGTAACCAGCACAACGCCGGGCTTGCCCGTGCTGCGGGCATATCCCTCTGCCGCGTGGGCAGCGCCAGCTTCGTGGCGCACAAGAATGTGGCGCAGACGCTTATCGCCAAACATCTCGTCATAGATCGGCAGCACCGCGCCGCCGGGATAGCCGAAAACGAATTCGACGCCCTGTTCGACAAGGCTGTCGACAAGGATCCGCGCGCCGCTGCGCTGTTTCGCTGGGGTGCCGAGATTGGCATCTGGGGAGGGCATCGCAGTCTTCTCTCAAAAGTAGAGCCCGGTGTTGGGGGAAACACCGGGCCCTTTGGGTCTGGAGTCTCGATAGGCGTTATAATCTATCTTGTCAAGGCTCTCTATTGTAATAATATTTCAAAATGGTGTTCGACCAATTGGGTCGGGCTGGATTGCTCTCGCTCTCTGGGCCACCATTCGGGCGGCTGGTTACGGAACCAAGTATATTGCCGCTTTGCATATTGCCGCGTGGCAGTGCCACCCGCTTCTTCCACCGCGTCGCGCGATTGCTTGTCCAGAGTGGCAATTTCGGGCACGCCGATAGCGCGCATAACGGGCAGATCGGGATGCAATCCGCGCTTCATCAGTGCCTCCACTTCCTCGACCGCTCCATTGTCCAGCATCCAGCGAAACCGCTCATTGCAGCGTGCATAAAGCCATTCGCGATCGGGCAGTAAGATTAGGGGGTGCAGCGCGATATCCTGTGCAATCCCGCCTTCTTTGTGCTGCTGCCAGTCACCCAGAGTTCTGCCGGTCGAGGCGGCAACTTCCAGAGCGCGGCAAAGGCGCTGCGTGTCGCTTGCGCCAATCCGGGCCAGCGACACCGGGTCCAGCTCGGCAAGTTCGGCTCGTACCTTCTCGAGGCTGGCCGAGCGAATACGCTGCCGCACATCCTCGGCAATTTCGGGGATCGGCGCGATGCCTTCCAGCAGGGTTTGCAGATACAGCCCCGTGCCCCCAACAAGAATGGGGACCGCGCCTGCAACATGGGCGGCTGCAATCTCGTCCTTCGCTGCTTTCGCCCAATCGGCCGTGGAACACGCCTGTGCGCCGTCCCACGTGCCGAACAGGCGGTGCGGTATGCCGCGCATTTCCTCTCGGGTCGGCCGGGCGCTGACGACTTGCAGATCGGCATAGACCTGCATGCTGTCGGCATTGATAATGACTGCATCCCGTCCCCGATCGTGCAGACGCAATGCGAGTTCCACCGCCACATCGCTCTTGCCGCTCGCGGTCGGCCCTGCGATGAGCGCGACCTCTTTCCCGGCCTTATCTTTCGGAGAATTGTCAGTGCCCATCGCCCGGCTAATAGCAGACCCTCAGGCGCTGGAAACAGCCGTCGACCCACTGCTTGCCGCACTGGACAACGCGGGGATGCCCGTCGCCAATGCATCCATGCTGGAGCATTGCGGAGAAGTTCTGCAGTTAGAGTTGCCGAACTGCGATGTGCGGGCCTTACGCGCGGCTATCGATGAGCATTTGGGGCAAACCGATGGCCTGATTGCACAAGATGGCTTCGCGCTGCCGAAACTGTTTGTGTCCGATATGGATTCCACAATGATCGGACAGGAATGTATCGACGAGCTGGCGGATTTTGCAGGGCTGAAGGACAAAGTTTCCGACATCACCGAGCGGGCAATGCAGGGCGAATTGGACTTTGAAAGCGCCTTGAAAGAACGGGTCGGTCTGCTGGCCGGGCTCGATGAAAATGCTATCCAGCGTTGTCTGGACGAGCGGATCAAACCGACGCTGGGCGCGCGGGATCTGGTGCAAACATTGAAGGCGCACGGGTGCCGCACAGTTCTGGTGACCGGGGGCTTTCACCATTTTGCCGATCCGGTGGCAGCTATGCTGGGCTTCGATCAAGTGGTCGGCAACCGACTGGCCGTTGCTGACGGCGTACTGACGGGTGAACTCGCGGGCCCGGTTGTGGACAGCGCAACGAAAAAGGCGACGCTTGAAGAAGAGTTGGCGAGGCTGGGGCAGGGGGCTCGGACGTTGACGGCGGGTGACGGGGCCAACGATATCCCGATGATTGCCGCGTCCGATTACGGCATGGCTTACCGTGCAAAGCCGAAAGCCCGCGAGGCCGCCAATGGGTGGATTGACCGGGGGGATCTGACGGCGGTCCTGGCGCTGCTCGACATTCCGGCGGGTGAGCGGGTTTCTGCCTAAGGGCTTCCTATTTCCGCCGTTCACGCTATATTGACATTGATGTCAGTAAGGGATGCGGAATGACCGACCAGCAAGCCATTCATTCGACAATCGAATGTGCCCGTGACGGGACCATTCTGCGTGACCCGCGCCGTCCAGAGCCGAAATATTCGCTGCCCAATGCGTTCGGCCATTTCCGCGAACTGCTCAAAGACAAGGAGGACACCAGCCACGTCTTCCGTATTTTTGAATCGCTCCCGTCCAAGAATTTCATGGATCGCGTGCGGGCTCTGACCTTGAGTGAGCATGGCGAGACCTTGCGTGCCAATGAGCCCTCGCTGGTTCCGATCCTCGATGACCATGAAAAACTGCGGAAATTGCCACGCGGAAGTGTCGCGCATGCTTATGTCAATTTCATGGAGCGCGAAGGCCTTTCGGCAGCGGGGCTGGCTGCGGAGGCCGACAAGCTTGGCAATGTCCGTTATAACGATCTGGTGCAATGGTTCGGCTTCCGGTCGCGCGATACGCATGATCTGATGCATGTCCTGACAGGATATGGCCGCGATGCTCTGGGTGAGCAATGTGTGCTGCTCTTCACCTATGGCCAGTCACCCAGCCATGGTCACTTGCTGATCGGCTATGCCGGAGCAGTGAACATCAAGAAGACGGTCAAGAGTCCTGCGCCCGTGATGAAGGCCTGCCGTCAGGCGCAGCGCACCGGACGTGCTTGTCCGCCGCTGGTCGCTATGTCGATCCGCGAATTGCTGGCGATGGATTTGCAGGATGCGCGCACGCGATTTGGTATTCCCGAACCGACATATTACCGCGAATGCCACCGGATCTGGTCAGAAGAAGGCGTCGATCCGTATGATCTGTTGGGCAAGCACGCGGTGGAAGCTCAACCTGCCTGATCTGGCGGCCTGTTGTGCCAGCTTGATCTCAAGTTCTAGAGCCAGCTGGCAATCTGGCTGAGCGGTTTCTTGCGCATGGCATGGGCGGGCACAGTCGCCCCTTCCGCCGGGTGTCCCACAACCACGATCATCATCGGTTTCTCGTGATCGGGCCTGCCGCACAATTCGCGCAGGAACCCCATAGGACTGGGGGTGTGGGTGAGGGTCGCAAGCCCCGCCTCGTGCAGCGTGGCAATCAGCATTCCGCAGGCAATCCCGACGCTCTCATTCACATAATAGTTCTGCGTTTTGCCGTCCTCTTCGATCCCGCCTTTGCGCTGGGCGAACACCACGATCAGCCATGGCGCTGTTTCGAGAAACGGCTTGCTGGCATCGGTGCCGATAGGGGCGAGGGCGGAGAGCCATTCGTCGCTGGCCTTTGGGTCATCGCCGTCTTCGCCATAGAACCGGCGCTCTTCTTCTTCGGCTGCCTGCCGGATGGCGTTCTTCTTGTCGCGTGAGCCGACTACGGCGAAATGCCACGGTTGATGGTTCGCACCATTGGGCGCGCTGCCAGCGGCAAGTATAGCCTGCTCGATAATCTCTCGGGGAACCGGCTGATCGGTAAAATCGCGGCATGTCCGCCGTTTCGAAAGTTTGTCCTGCATCGCCGTGGCACGGGCGAGGCCTTCGGCATCATCTATTGTTGGAAGCGAGTAAGGGTACGTCTGTGGGTCTTGCATGGTGTGCACCTATTGGCCTGCGTTTTGCATTTGAACAAACTGCTGCTCTGGTGGTATTGACAGGATTGTCAGTAATTCTTTGCAAGGGTTCTCGATGTTAGGAGGCTGGCGTGCGATTGATTGATAGGCCTCTGCAGCATCCTGATCGGGCGATGGTTCGATTCCAGCCTTTGAAGGCACTCGGCCATTTCCGCAAGTTGGTCGCGGACAAAGAAGATACCGAGCAGGTCTTTCATATCATCGAAGCGACAGCAGGGCGCAAATCGGCGCGTCAGGCTGCTGCGTTCGTCAAATCTCCCGACGGGCAGAGGCTTCTTGCGAAGGGCAATGACTTGCCGCCAATGCTCGACGATCATGATCGGTGGGCCGATTGCGCGCCCAACAGTGTGGCTGCGCAGTATATGGCCTTCATGCGGCGCGAAGGTCTGACTGCAGCCGGATTGGTGGCGGAAAGCCACAAGTTCAAACCCTTGGAAGAACGCCACGAAGACCTGTACGAATGGTATTTCGACCGGCTGCGCGACACCCATGATTTGTTTCATGTGCTGACCGGTTATGGCCGCGATGCGCTGGGTGAGACCGCGCTGCTCGGCTTCAGCTATTCGCAGAACCACAACAATGGAATTCTGTTTATCGCTTATGCCGGTGCGCGCGAAATCAAGAACGACAGCGGATCCTCTGCGCCGATCTATGGCGCTATCAATGAAGGCCGCCGGTTAGGGCGCGCTTGTGCGAAGCTGGCTCATCAGGATGTCGAAGCGCTTATGCATGAAGACATCGACGAGGCCCGCGCACGGTTGAACCTCGGACGGCCAGCGCTCTACTTCCAGTGCCTCGAAATCATGAAATCCGAAGGCGTCGGGCCAGAGCAGGTCATGACGGGCAACGCCACAGCAGCGTAGGCGCTAGCGATCGGCCTTAGGGATCACGAATTTCAGACCCGACCAGATCTCGTCCACCGCGCATTTCTTCGTGTCGATGAAACCGGTAGCCAAGCCGATCCTTTGGACTTCCGCCTGATCAAGCTCGGTTTCGTGGCCGGAGCCCTTTTTCGGCCAACTCACCCAGACTTGCCCGTCGGGCGCGATGTGCTGGCGCAAATCGGCGAGTTTGCTTTCCAGCGATGTGGCGGAGGTGACGAAAATATGTGCCGCATCCACGCCCTCATCCGGGCTGGCCACGAACATCAACTCCAGCGCGTATTCGTCGATCTCGTCCTGAATATTCGCGGGCATCCCCTCAAACCAGCAGCGCTGTTCGTCCCGCAGGTTGAGCTTTTTAGCGAGCGGGGTGCCGGAATAGCCTGCGGTCATCAGACCTAGCTTTCCATCCAGTCGCGGAAGAAGCTGGCGCTGGCCTCAAGCAAATCAGCAATGGATAGAGTCTGTTCGCCGATGACGAGGCTGTCGCCGCCTGTTGTGCCCACTTCACTGGCGTAGAGTTCGACCGCATTGGCCCGCTCGATCACGGCCGGGTCACTGGTTGCGACCAAGATCCGCCCCTGATCTTCGCCGAACAGAGCAGCGGTCAGCTTGTCTGTTTCCGGCAATTTCAGCTTAGCACCGATGCCGCCAGACATGGCCATTTCGGCAATTGCGACCAGAGGTCCGCCATCGGAAACATCGTGCGCTGCGCTGATATTTCCTTCTGAGATAAGAGCGCGGACCAGTTCGCCCAGCCGCTTCTCCACCGCCAGATCGACCGGTGGCGGCGAACCGTCTTCACGCCCGTGAATGGTGCGCAGCCACTGCGACTGGCCCAGATGGCCGGGGCCGTAGCCGATCAGCAAGATGGTCTCGCCTTCCTTGACAAAACTGCTGGCCATCATGTTGGCGCTATCGTCGATCAGACCCACGCCGCCAATCGCGGGGGTCGGCAAAATGGCGCTGCCGCCACCCGTCGCCTTACTTTCGTTGTAGAGCGACACATTGCCGCTCACGATCGGGAAATCGAGCGTGCGGCAGGCCTCGCCCATGCCTTCCAGCGCGTGGACCAGCTGGGCCATGATTTCAGGCCGTTCGGGATTGGCGAAATTGAGGCAATTGGTCACTGCGAGCGGACGCGCACCGACGGTGCTCAGATTGCGATAGGCCTCTGCAACTGCCTGTTTGCCGCCTTCGAACGGGTCGGCATAGACATAGCGCGGAGTGCAATCGGTGCTGATCGCGAGTGCTTTCTGTGTTCCGTGAACGCGGACCACACCGGCATCGCCGCCTGTCTGCAGCGTATCCGCTCCGACCTGGCTGTCATATTGCTGCGCAATCCATTGGCGCGAGGCGAGGGCGGGGCTGGCCATCAGCTTGAGAAGATCGCCAGCGATATCGGTGCTTTCGGGCACATCTTCCAGCGCGGGCACCTTGGCCCAGGCGCTGTATTCGTCCTTCGACAGATAGGGCCGGTCATATTCGGGAGCATCGGCGGCGAGCGGGCCGAGCGGAATATCGCACACCACTTCGCCATCGAATTCCAGCACCATGTGGCGGGTATCGGTCACTTCGCCGATGACCGCGAAATCGAGTTCCCACTTCCTGAAAATCTCGGCGGCCATCGCCTCCTTGCCGGGCTTGAGCACCATCAGCATACGCTCCTGGCTCTCGCTCAACATCATCTCGTAAGGTGTCATGCCCTCTTCGCGGCATGGCACGGCGTTCATGTTTAGGCGGATGCCGGCTTTGCCATTGGTGGCCATTTCCACACCCGAAGACGTCAGGCCCGCTGCGCCCATGTCCTGAATCGCGACGATGGCATCGGTCGCCATCAATTCCAGACAGGCTTCGATCAGCAGCTTCTCGGTAAAAGGATCGCCCACTTGCACGGTCGGGCGCTTCGCTTCGGTATCCTCGCCGAAATCGGCGCTCGCCATGGTCGCACCGTGGATTCCGTCGCGGCCGGTTTTGCTCCCGACATAAACGATCGGATTGCCGACGCCGGTGGCGGCGCTGTAGAAAATCTTGTCCGCATCTGCGACCCCCACAGTCATCGCATTGACGAGGATATTGCCGTCATAGGCCGGGTGGAAGTTCGTCTCGCCCGCGACAGTCGGCACGCCGACGCAGTTGCCATAACCACCGATGCCGGCGACCACGCCCTGCACCAGATGCTTCATCTTGGGATGCTCCGGCCGCCCGAAGCGCAGCGCGTTGGCGTTGGCAACCGGCCGCGCGCCCATAGTGAAGACGTCGCGCAAAATCCCGCCGACGCCGGTCGCTGCTCCCTGATAAGGCTCGATGTAGGACGGGTGGTTGTGGCTCTCCATCTTGAAGATACAGGCCTGACCGTCGCCAATGTCGATCACACCCGCGTTCTCGCCCGGTCCGCAGATCACCCACGGCGCTTCGGTCGGCAATTTCTTCAGATGCAGGCGCGATGATTTGTAGCTGCAATGCTCGGACCACATGACCGAGAATATGCCGAGCTCCACCAGATTGGGCTCGCGCCCCAATCCAGCGAGCACGCGCTCATATTCCTCCGGGCTCAGCCCGTGCTGTTGAACTATTTGCGGGGTGATCGAGTCGGTCTGTGTCGCCATGCCCGCCGCTTAGCGCTGCAGGCTCGCCACTGCCAGTCCGACCTCGCGTTTATGCCACCGTGTCGCGCCCACCCATGCAGCAATCAGGGTGACGATCAGGAAGGACAGCAAGGCGGTGAGATACAAAGCCGGTCCCGCTTCGGTTGGTTCGGGGCCGAACCAGTTGATTGCCTGCATGATCAGCATGACACCGATGAGGATGAGCGGCGGTGCAATCGGACCGCGCGTGCGGCTCATGAAATAGGCGAAGCTGCCAAGGATCAGCGCCAGTTCCAGCGATATCGCTGCCCAGGGATAGTCCCATAGACCCAGCCCGATTTTATGGTCGCCGCCAGCCAGCGTAAGATCGGGACGGTGGGTGACCAGATCGAGAATCCAGTGCGACAACACCACGAAGAACCCGATCACAGCCGGAACCGCATTGCGCCACCTAACCAGTGCAAACAGCGCGAAGGCGAGGCCCCAGACCGCTGTCCCCAATAGGCTGTGGGTGTAGGGCATGAAGTACAGGTCGAGCGGGTTCATGGCCGTGATCCCCGGCACCACGCGCATCTGTTCCAAACCGATCAGGGTGAAGGTGAAGAACACCCAATCCACCAGCTGCGCCCCGACAAACAGGGTCGGCAGGCTGGGCGCGCGACGCGATGCGGCAGCGGCGACGAATGCGGCTGAGAAATGGCCGATGAACATGTGTGCTTAGGTCCCCCCGGTTAAGCAAAATCCTTCAGGTGAATCGCAATGTCACCCATGTTGCTATGCCCGCTGCTGTCGCGGTTGCAAATGCACCCCAAGCGATATCCGCGACTGTCACGGTGGTCGACCATTGTTTCAGGACCGCCTGACTGGTCAGATCATAGGTGGCGTAGCAAAGCCCGCCCAGCAGCGCTCCGTTGAGGACGGCTGTGGCGACAGACCCGGAAGCCAGACCCGGCTTGATCGCGAACCAGACCATTCCGGCCAAGTAAAGAAAGTAGAACACTGCGGCGGGCGCGGCATTGAATGACTCGGCCATTACCTCGCCAATCCGGGGCCGATAGAAGTTTGGTCCGGCCCAGTTGAGCCACAAGGCATCAAGAATTCCGAAGGCGATGGCGGCGGCGATATAGGCGATAATCCATTGCATAATTGCGCTCCCCTGATGGCCCCGAGATTTTCGGTGCCTTGACCATGGTGAACGGCGCGGTCAATGCTCCGTTCCATGGAAGAGGGTTCAAACGCCGCATCGACGGCCATCACCGATATGACATTCGAACAGGCGCTGGCAGCGCTGGAGCAGGTCGTGCGTCAGCTTGAGAGCGGCGATGTGCCGCTGGACGAATCGATCAATCTGTATTCGCGCGGGGAGGAACTGCGCAAAGCGTGTCAGGCCCGGCTCGACGCAGCGCAGGCCCGGATCGAGGCGATTGTGCAAGACGGCGACGGCAAGGCAACAGGCACGCGCCCATTCGACAGCGAACCGCAGGGGTGAGCGAGGCGGTGGAACTGGTCGGCAAAGATACGGCGGAACTGGACGAGGCCTTCGCCCGCATACAGACGGATGTTGATGCGCTGTTCGATGCGCTTCTGCCGTTGCCCGACGATACGCGCCGGCCGCTGGTGGAAGCGATGCGGTACTCCGCGATGGATGGCGGCAAGCGGGTGCGGCCTTTATTGTTAGTGGCGACGGCGGAGATGCTGGGCGTTGCCCGCGAGCCTGCATTGCGCGCCGCCTGCGCGGTGGAGGCGATCCACGTCTATTCGCTGATCCATGACGATCTGCCGTGCATGGACGATGACGACCTGCGCCGGGGCAAGCCCACTTTGCACAAGGCATTCGATGAGGCGACCGCTGTGCTGGCGGGCGATTCCCTGCATGCGCTGGCCTTCGAAATACTGACCGATGAAGAGACGAGCACCGACCCGTTCACCCGCGCAGAGTTGACTCGCACCCTTGCCACTGCCTCGGGCATGAACGGCATGGCAGGGGGACAGGTCATGGACATGGCCGCCGACAGCGCGACGTACGATCTGCCGACGATTACTCGCCTCCAGCAATTGAAGACAGGCGCGCTGCTCGCCGCAAGCGTGGAGATGGGCGCTATTTTGGGCAAGCTTCAGCCCGAAGGGCGTACCTCGCTGCGAGCCTATGCACGTGATGTCGGGCTTGCATTTCAGATTGCTGACGATCTTCTCGATGTCGAAGGTGACGAGGAAACGGTCGGCAAGGCGGTTGGCAAGGATAGCGAGCAGGGCAAGCAGACCTTTGTCACACTGATGGGCATCGAGGGCGCGCGCAATCAGGCACGGGCATTGATGGATCAGGCTGCTGGCCATCTGGCGCATTACGGCAGCGAGGCGTCGTTGCTGATCGCGCTGGCCCGGTTTATCGTGGAGAGAGACAAATGAGCGGCACCGAAGCCAAGCGTATCGGGGTTTACCCCGGTACATTCGATCCGATTACTCTGGGCCACAGGGACATTATCCGGCGTGGGGCGAAGCTGGTCGACGAGCTGATTATCGGCGTTACCACCAATCCATCGAAGAACCCGATGTTCACTCCCGAAGAGCGGATGGAGATGGTCACTGCCGAGCTGGCAGAAATGGAAATTGCCAACGCCCGCGTTGTCGGTTTCGATGCGCTGCTGATGAAATTTGCCCGTAAGCAAGGCGCCAGCGTGATCGTGCGCGGCCTGCGCGCAGTCGCCGATTTCGAATACGAGTATCAGATGGCGGGGATGAACCAGCAGCTTGATGACGAGATCGAAACTGTCTTCCTGATGGCCGATGTGTGTCTGCAGCCGATCGCTTCCAAGCTGGTGAAGGAAATCGCGATCTACGGCGGAGATATAACCCCGTTTGTCAGCCCGGCCGTGCGCGATCAGGTCAATGCGCGGGTCGAAACCATCGGCAAGCGGGGGGACTACTGACTTCTCGCGTGATCCCCTGTAAGCGCCATTCATTATAGTGACAGCGCGCCTTCGCTAAGCCCAAACCATCATTACAGATCAGATTTCAGGACCCTCATCCTTCATGTTCAAACGCCTTATTGCCGCCGGTGCCCTTGCTGCGCTGACCGTGTCTCCTGCTGCTGCTCAAGAGGCAGAAGCACCTGCGACGCCGAAGATCTACGCGCCAGTGAATTTCAACGCAGCGGAAGACCGCGAGAATATCCTGCTGCTCGATCTCAGCAATGGTGGCCGCGTGGCCATTCGCCTGATGCCCGATTGGGCACCCGGCCATGTTGACCGGATCAAGACCCTCGCGCGGCAGGGCTTTTACGACGGAGTGATTTTCCACCGGGTGATCGAGGGTTTCATGGCCCAGACCGGCGACCCGACCGGTACGGGGCAGGGCGGCTCGCCGCTTCCCGACCTAAAGGCTGAATTCAATCCGATGCCGCATTTGCGCGGCAGCGTGTCCATGGCCCGCGCCCAGAGTGAAGACAGCGCCAACAGCCAGTTTTTCATCGTGTTCTATCCGCGTTTCTCGCTGGATAACAAATACACCAATTTCGGCCGGGTTATCTCCGGCATGGATGTGGTGGACACGGTCGAACGCGGCGAGCCGCCAGCGAATCCAACACGGATCCTGCAGGCATCTATCGCCAGCGATAACAAGCCCGTTCCCGCACCGATGCCGGCACCGGTGCCGGAGCAGGATACGCCAGCGTTTGATGGTATCAGCATCGATGATCTGAACGCGCCGCTGGGTGAATAACCCGCAGCCGGATCGCAGTCTGCGCTGCGGTTCAGGAGCACAGTGATGCGCGTCGATCTGTTCGATTTCGACCTCCCCAATGATCTGATCGCGCTGCGCCCGGTCAGCCCGCGTGACACAGCGCGGATGCTGGTCGCGCGCGGGCAGGAAGCATTGGCCGACAAATCGGTCCGCGATCTGCCCGATCTGCTGGAACCCGGCGATGTGCTGGTCTTCAACGATACTCGAGTCATTCCCGCCCAGCTGACCGGCAAGCGCGGCGAAGCCACCATCGGCGCGACCTTGCACAAGCGGCTCGACCTTCGGCGATGGCAGGCCTTCACTCGGAACGGCAAACGCCTGCATGATGGGGACAGGGTCGATTTCGGCTCCGATGTCTTCGCGATTGCAGAGGCGCGCGCCGAGGATGGCAGCTGGACGCTCGCGTTCGAAGGGCAGGAGCCGGTCGAGGTTCTGCTCGAACGCGCAGGTACGATGCCTCTGCCTCCCTATATTGCGGGCAAGCGCCCCACGGATGAGCGCGACCACGAGGATTACCAGACTATTTTCGCAGAGGAAGATGGCGCGGTCGCTGCACCGACTGCGGCGTTGCATTTCACGCCTAACCTCCTAGCGGCCTTGGACGAGCGCGGGATCCACCGTGAGACACTAACTCTGCATGTCGGGGCAGGAACCTTCTTGCCAGTGAAGGCAGACGATACTGACGACCATCAGATGCACGCGGAATGGGGACGGATTGACGCGGCTACAGCGGATCGGCTGAACGCCGTGCGGGCCAATGGCAGGCGCTTGATTGCGGTGGGCACTACCTCGCTGCGTCTCTTAGAAAGCGCTGCGGATGAGCGGGGCATCATCCAGCCGTTCGAGGGCGACACCTCCATCTTCATCACGCCGGGCTACGCCTTCCGCGCGGTCGATGGATTGATGACCAATTTCCATCTCCCCAAATCCACCCTGATGATGCTGGTCAGTGCGCTGATCGGGCGGGAGCGGATCATGGACGTTTACGCCCACGCGATTGCGAAAGAATACCGCTTTTACAGCTATGGAGATTCCTCGCTGCTGCTGCCATGAGAAGGGCATGCCTGATAATCCGTCCGAGACAATTCTCCGCCTGACCGGGCTGACCAAAACCTACCCCGGCGGCCTGACCGCCATGGAAAATGTCGATCTGGAAATCCGCAAGGGCGAGATTTTCGCGCTGCTCGGGCCTAATGGCGCAGGCAAAACTACCCTGATCAGCGCGGTTTGCGGGCTGGTGACGCCCACTTCGGGCACAATCGAAGTGTTCGGTGAAGACATCCGCAACAATTGGCGCAGCTCCCGGGCACGCATCGGTTTGGTCCCTCAAGAGCTTTCGACCGACATGTTCGAGAAGGTCATCCGGTCGGTCAGCTATTCGCGCGGCCTGTTCGGGCTGGCTCCCGATAAAGCCCGGATCGAGGAAGTGCTCCGTAGCCTTAGCCTGTGGGATAAACGGGACGAACAAATCCGCGCATTGTCTGGCGGCATGAAGCGCCGCGTGCTGATCGCCAAAGCCTTGGCGCACGAGCCGGATCTGTTGTTTCTCGACGAACCGACCGCTGGCGTGGATGTGGAGCTGCGCAAGGATATGTGGCGGCTGATCGGCCAGATGCGCGAGCGCGGGACGACGATCATTCTGACCACGCATTATATCGAGGAGGCCGAGGAAATGGCCGACCGGGTGGGTATCATCCGCCAGGGCAAAATCCTGATGGTGGATGACAAGGACGCGATGATCCAGCGCCTCGGCACCACCGAAGCGGTGATCGAGCTGGCCAAGCCGATGAGCGCTTTGCCCCCGGCCATCGCGCACTTCCCGATCACGCTCGAGAAAGACGGCAAAGAGCTGTGTTACCGCGGCGGCGACGGATCGGGGAAGGGTCGCGCCGAAGTTGCCAAATTGACCAAGGCGCTAGTCCGGGCCGGTATCGATTATGTCGGTATAGACATTCGCGAGAGCAGTCTGGAGGACATCTTCGTCGGTCTGGTGGAAAACCACGCCGAAGAGACCACGGGAGAAGCCGCATGATCGGTTTCAACATCCGCAGCGCCTGGGCGATCTATACACGCGAACTGATGCGCGCCCTGCGCACGGCTTTTCAGTCGATCCTGGCGCCGGTGCTCACCACTTCGCTCTATTTCATCGTGTTTGGTGCAGCCATCGGCGCGCGCATGCCCGATCTTGGCGGAGTGTCTTACGGAGCGTTCATCGTGCCCGGCCTGCTGCTGCTCACCCTGCTCAGTGAAAGCACTTCGAATGCCAGCTTCGGTATTTATATGCCGCGCTTCACCGGCACAATCTACGAGCTGCTTTCCGCGCCTGTCGGTGTGGCCGAAACGCTGGTCGGCTTTGTCGGGGCGGCGGCGACGAAATCGCTGATCCTCGCTGCGATCATCCTCGCCACTGCGACGCTGTTTGTGGATTACACAATAGCGCACCCTGTTTTTGCAATATTTTACATCATGCTGGTGGCTGCCAGCTTCAGTCTGTTCGGGTTTATCCTGGGAATATGGGCGGACAGTTTCGAGAAGCTGGGCATCATACCACAGCTGTTTCTCTTGCCTCTGACGTTCCTCGGCGGGACATTTTATTCGGTCGATATGCTCCCAAGCCCTTGGGATACAATCGCTTTATTCAATCCCATCGTCTATCTGGTCAGCGGGCTGCGGTGGACATTCTATGGCAGCGCGGATGTTTCCATCGCTGTCAGTCTCGGCCTCACTCTCGGTTTTCTCGCCGTGTGCACGGGGATTATTGCCTTCATCTTCAAGACAGGATGGCGGCTTAGAAACTGATCCCGAAGCGGGCCGGGGCACCGTCCGTTGCAACAAGGAAGGCCGGTCATCCACCGGCCAATCGGGGAGCACAGATTTTGAACAGACTTACCACGCTCGGCGTGGCGATTGCGATCGCCATGCCCACATCGGCACACGCGCAACTCGCAGAGCCGGTGCGCGATATGATCGATGCGGCCATTGCGTCCGGAGATGCCGACGCGGTCGCCACCGTGATGGACTTGGCGCGGCAAACCAATCCCGACGCGGCAGAGGAATTGGACGGTATCGCAGCGACATTTGCCGCTTCTCAGGAGGAGGCTGCGGCACTGGCCGCAGCGCAGGAGGAAGAAGAGATCCGCAACGCCGGACTGCTCGATAATTGGTCCGGGCAAGGCGAGATCGGTGCGTTCCGGGCCACCGGCAATACCAGCGAAACGGGTGTAACCGCTGCCGTAGAATTGCGCCGCGAAGGCGTGGATTGGGAACACCAATTGCGCGCGCGGGCGGATTACCAGAAGAGCAGCGGCGTCACGACGCGCGAGCAATTCCTCGCCGCGTATCAGCCGCGCTACAATCTGTCGGAAAGAATCTATCTGTTCGGACTGGCACAATGGGAGCGTGACCGGTTTCAGGGATTCGATGCGCGGTACTCGGTATCGGGTGGTCTCGGTTACCGGGTATTCGACAATGATAAGATGCGTTTGCTTGTCGAAGGCGGCCCCGCATGGCGTCGGACGGAATTTTCCGACGGGACCACCGATCAGAGCATCGCCGGCTATGCTGCGCTCGATTACGACTGGCAGGTGACAGACCGCATTGCTTTCACCCAAGACGCCAGCGTGTTTCTGGAGAGCGGGAACACTACCTTGCAATCGATCACGGGCCTGGAGGCGGGGCTTGGCTCCGGCTTGACCGCCCGCGCTTCCTATACGGTGGAGCACGATACCAATCCGCCTGCCGGCGCGATAAAAACCGATACGCTGACCAGGTTTACCCTCATATACGGGTTCTGATGACACGGTCCCGATTCGCGTTCGATATTCACGCCACCGATGGCAAGGCGCGAACCGGGACCATTTCCATGCTGCGCGGCGATATTCGCACGCCGGCCTTTATGCCGGTGGGCACGGCCGCAACGGTAAAGGCCATGAAGCCCGAAGCGGTGCGCGCGGCAGGCGCGGACATCATTCTGGGCAACACCTACCACCTGATGCTGCGCCCCGGCGCAGAACGTGTCGCGCGGCTCGGCGGCTTGCACGAATTCATGAAATGGGACAGCCCGATCCTGACCGATAGCGGCGGATATCAGGTGATGAGCCTGTCCGATCTTAACAAGCTGACCGAGCAGGGTGTGGAGTTCCGTAGCCATATCGATGGCTCCAAACATATGCTGACCCCGGAACGCAGCATGGAAATCCAGCGCTTGCTGGGTTCGGACATTGTGATGGCGTTCGATGAATGCCCGCGCGCTGACCGCCCGCGTTCCGAAATAGAAGCGAGCATGGAGATGTCCATGCGCTGGGCCCGGCGCAGCCGCGAAGGCTTCGACAGCGGCGAAGAGCATGCCGCACGATCGGCGCTTTTCGGCATCCAGCAAGGCGCGCTCGATCAGGAATTGCGCGGGGCAAGCGCACAGGCGCTTACAGATATCGGCTTCGACGGATACGCCATTGGCGGGCTCGCCGTGGGCGAGGGGCAGGAAGCCATGTTCGGCGTGCTGGATTATGCTCCGGGGCAATTGCCTGCCGACCGCCCGCGCTATTTGATGGGCGTGGGCAAGCCGGACGATCTGGTCGGCGCTGTGGCGCGCGGGGTCGATATGTTCGATTGCGTGCTCCCGACACGGTCAGGCCGGAACGGGCAGGCTTTCACATGGGACGGCCCGCTTAACATCCGCAATGCCCGCTTTGCGGAGGATACGGGACCGTTGGACGCCGACTGCCACTGCCCGACCTGCGGAAAATACAGCCGCGCCTATCTCCATCATCTGGTGCGTTCCGGAGAGATGCTGGGTGCGATATTGATGACCGAGCATAATATCGGGTTCTATCAGCAATTGATGCAGGCCATGCGCGACGCGATTGCAGCCGGTGATTTTGCTGAATTCCAAAGTCAGTTTCTTAGCCGGTATTCGCGTTAATGACTTGATATCGTAACAACCATTTGAAATGTTACAGTCATGTGCGCCGGGGTAGGTATCCTCGGTGACTATTGTATTTATTCAGGGGTCTTCGATGTTCAGGAAATCAACGCTCGCTGCCAGCGCAGCCACATTCTCGCTATGCGCTGCACTGCTGCCTGCAGGCGTCTCCGCGCAGACGCTCTCGGCGCAGGAAGCGGCAGAATTGTTCGGTGCGCGTGCTAACGATCGGCATGTGTCGCTTTCGCCCGACGGTACGAAGTTTTCTTACATTGCGCCGCTGGGGGCTGAAGGTGAGATTCTTTACAGCGTGGATCTCACGGCCGAAACCCCGGTTCCCAAGCGGGTCATTGCGCTTAACCAGCAGCGATCGAACCTCGATTTTTGTGAGTGGGCAACCAACACGCGCTTTGTTTGTCGCACTTCGTTCACGCGGAATTTGGCTAGCAATGACGCCATCGTCGGTCTGTCGCGTATTTTCGCGGTCGATGAAGATGGGTCAAATGTGGAGCAGCTGACGCAGACCGATAATGCGAAGACCTTGTATACGGCATTTAGCGGCGGTTCCGTCGTCGCGCTCGACGTGGCTGGCGAGCAAGATAAAATTCTGATGACTCAGGACTGGTTCCCTGAAGATGGGCGGAACACCCGCATTGCAAATAAGGAGTGGGGCCGCGGGGTCGTCGAAATCGACATCAACTCGGCGAAGCGCAGCAAGGTCGAGTCTCCTGACGACAACACCATGTGGTACATGGCGGATGACACAGGAGCGGTGCGCCTAAAGGGGGTCACGCGCTCTGATGCTGGCAATCGGGACACCGGCAACCGGGCCTATTTCTATCGTGAAAAGGGTTCGTCCCGGTGGCAGGAACTTTCCCGGGCGGAGTTCGGTCTCCAAAACCTCGAAGAGGGATTCACCCCCAGTGCGATCGATAGTGCCAGCGACTCAGTATACGGCTTTATGCGCAATCCCGAAGGTTTCCTCGCGCTCTATCGTCTCCCGCTTGATGGCTCAGATCAATTTGAAGAGGTTGTTTCCCGCGATGATGTGGATGTCGACGGCCTAATTCGTCTTGGCCGCAAAGACCGGGTTGTAGGGGCAAGCTATGCCACAGAAGTGCGCGAGGCGGTCTACTTCGACCCCGAATTAAAGACACTGGCAGACGGTCTGAACAAGGCATTGCCCGGCAATCCTCTGATTGGCATCAGAGCCGCCAACGCCGACGAGAGCCGCCTGCTGATTTCTGCTTCGAGCGACACCGATCCAGGGATGCTCTATCTCTATGACAAGCAAACGCGGCAACTCAACGAACTGATGCCTTTGCGTGACGGGTTTGCCGGACGCCAATTGGGCACCATGAAGCCTATCACCTACTCAGCCAGCGATGGAACTTCGATACCCGGCTATCTGACTTTGCCGCCGGGCAAAGAGAATGCGCGAGGCCTTCCAGCGATCGTCATGCCGCATGGCGGGCCCAGTTCGCGTGATGAATGGGGTTTCGATTGGCTTGTGCAGTTCTTCGCCACCCGTGGATATGCTGTCCTTCAGCCCAACTTTCGTGGGTCGGCGGGCTACGGAGAGGCATGGTTCGGCGAAAATGGCTACCGCGCATGGCGGACAGCGATTGGCGATGTGAATGATGCCGGTCGCTGGCTAATCGGGGAAGGAGTCGCTGATCCTTCCAAGCTTGCGATAGTCGGGTGGTCTTATGGCGGATATGCGGCGCTTCAATCTCAGATTCTGGACAACTCGCTCTACAAAGCTATCGCAGCTATCGCGCCTGTCACCGAGTTTCGGATGATGCGCGAGGACCGTCGCAATTACTGGGATTATAGATTGCGCTCTGAATTCATGGGTGAAGGGGAGCACCTTGTGACAGGAAGCCCAGCACGCAATGCGGATCAATTCGCGTCGCCCGTGCTTCTTTTCCACGGTGATGCTGACCAGAATGTCGATGTGACCCAGTCGCGTGAAATGGAACGCGAATTACGCAAGGCGGGGAAATCGGTAAAATATGTCGAGTTCGAGGACATTGCCCACGGGATCGACAACTCTGTGTATCGCGCCCAGATGCTAAGCGAAATCGACAGTTTCCTCAGAACCAATCTTGGCGGCTGACAGTTTTGTTTCAGCACAAACAAAAAGGGCGGTCATCCAAACGGGAGGCCGCCCTTTTTCTGTTTCGGCGCTGGTGATTAGCGCGAGTAGAACTCGACCACCAGATTGGGTTCCATGGTGACGGGGTAGGGCACCTCGTCCAGCTTCGGCACGCGGGTGTAGGTCACCTTGTCGTTGCCATCGGGAACCACGTAATCGGGGATTTCACGCTCTGGCAGGCTCTGTGCTTCGATCACGAGCGCCATTTCCTGGGCCTTCTTGCCCAGCGAAACCACGTCGCCAACCTTCACGCGGCGCGATGCAACATTGCACTTCACACCGTTGACCAAAATGTGGCCGTGGCTGACGATCTGGCGCGCGGAGAAAATGGTCGGTGCGAATTTGGCGCGATAGACGATCATGTCCAGGCGCTGCTCCAGCAGGCCGATCAAGTTCTGGCCGGTGTCGCCCTTCATGCTGGCCGCTTCCTTATAGGTACGGCGGAACTGCTTCTCGGTCACATCGCCGTAATAGCCCTTCAGCTTCTGCTTGGCGCGCAGCTGCAGGCCAAAGTCGGAGACTTTGCTCTTGCGGCGCTGGCCGTGCTGGCCGGGGCCATAGGAACGCTTGTTGACGGGGGAGTTGGGGCGACCCCAGATGTTCTCGCCCATACGGCGATCGAGTTTATACTTCGACGCTTTACGCTTCGACATAGTCCATTCCTTCAATTTGCCGGGGGTGGCCGATTGCCGCCCCATCGAACCCGGCGCGCACCACACGGCCGATTATGCCGTATGCGGCCTCCGCTTCACCGGGGTGCGGGGCCAATCGGGCGCAGCCGATAACAGCTGCTTTGCCGAAGTGAGCGCGCCAAATAGCGTAAGGCGGCAGAAATGCAAGGCTAGTCGCACCTATCGGCTCGACAAATGCGCGCATGCTCGCCAATGCACCGGCCATGACCGATATTCGAAGCCCCGAGAATTGCGAAACCATGCTGGATGTGCGCGCCGGAGTGGATGCGACCGACCGAGAATTGATGGAACTGCTTGAGCGGCGCTTCGGCTATATGCGCGCTGCTGCGCGGATTAAGCCGAGCCGGGATACGGTCCGCGACGAGGGGCGCAAGGCGCAAGTCATCGCCAATGCGCGGTCCGATGCCGAGGAGCGGGAATTGCCAGCTGCAGAATTGGCGGAGATATGGGATCGACTGGTGGAAACCTCGATCGCCTATGAGCTGCAGGTGTGGGATCGCACCCGCAGCTGATTTCGCCCGATCCGGAGATTATCAGCCAAAGAAAAGGGCGCATCGCCGACAAAAGTCAGCCAACGCGCCCTTCAGAGCTTTTGAACCTGTCGGCTTACTGCCGGTCGGCTTACTGGTTGTCGCCGACAGCGGCATGACGGCTGAGTGCCTGCGCCACGGAGTCCTGCGTTTCTTCTTTGTGGCGCTTCCAGCCATAGGCCGTGCGGCAGACCTTGCGGGTGGTCAGGCGCGAGCCGGTCACCTTGAAGCGCTTGCAGATGGGCTTCGTGTCATCCAGCTTCGTTTCGGTTTCTGCCTCGGCAACCGTTTCGGGTGCTTCTGCCTCTGCAGGCGCGGGAGCAGGCTGTTCCTGTGCTGCGGCAATGGACGGCACAGTCAGGGTGAAAGCAGCGGCAGCTGCGAGGGTGATGGCTTTCTTCATGATAAACCTTCCGGAGGTCGGGGGATTGAATAATGACGCGTCATAGCATGCGCGGATGAGGACACGGTGAACCAGATTGATCCGTTTTCTATAATGACGCAGCGCAACAATTGCGTCAATGCAGTCATGCTATAGCAAGTGTCCCATTCTAAATGGGCGTGTCCGAATGGCGAGAAGTTGCGTGATTCAACGCATTCTGGGTATCGATTTTGTATTGTATCCAGCCCTGTTCGGTACGGCAGATCTTGCGCGATCTGAGACGTGATCCGGCAACAGTCTGCCGTTTGCAGATCAGCTTATCCGCATCCGCCACTTCCTCGGCTTCCTTTTGTGGCTGTTCAGCTGGCTGCGCCGGTGCCGTTTCTGCAGGTGGAACTGGCGGTGCTGCTTCAGGTTCAGCAGCGACCACGGGTGTAGCTTGAAGAAGCAACAGGGGGGCGAACAGGGTGGAGACAGTGATCATGATTTGTGAAGCTAGGACCCAATCCCCCAGCTTGTCAAACCGGGGCAAAGCTCACGCGTCGCGGCGGTCCCGTCCCAATGTTGTCAAAATGCCTCGCAGCGTACGCACTTCCAGATGGTTCCAGCCCGGTTTGGTCAGGACGGTCCTGAGTGTCCGGCGGGTGACATCCGCGCGGTGCTCGGGGAGGAAATAGCCTTTGGGCTCCAGCATTTCCTCGAAATGGGCAATCAGGCCCTCCAGATCCTCTTGCGGAGCGGGCGGGAGCAGTTCTTCGGCAGTAGGCTGGCTGAGGCCTGTGCCTTTCGACCACTCGTAGGCGCACAGGATTACGGCCTGCGCCAGATTAAGTGAGCCGAATTCAGGATCGATCGGCACGGTCAGGATTGCGCGAGAAAGCGCAACGTCATCGGTTTCCAAGCCCGAACGCTCCGGCCCGAATAGAATGGCAGAGCGGCCCTGCTCGCTGTGGATCTGGGTGGCTGCTTGTTCGGGCGTCACAACCGGCTTGGTCACACCGCGTTTGCGCACGGTGGTCGCGTAAACCATGGCGCAATCGGCTACTGCTTCGGCCGTTGTTTCGTAAACGACCGCGCCGTTTAGCACATCGTCGGCCCCCGATGCGGAAGGGCCGGCAGAAGGATTGGGCCAGCCGTCGCGCGGGCTGACCAGACGCATCTCTGTCAGGCCGAAATTGCGCATCGCCCGTGCGGCCTTGCCGATATTCTCGCCCAGCTGCGGACGGACCAAGACGATAATTGGCTTATTCGCCATCGCCGTTTCCGCCCTTCGCTGCGTCCTGCACCGTGCTGGCAAACTCCTCGAAGTCGCGCGCTTCGCTGAAATCGCGATAGACCGAGGCGAAACGGATATAGGCCACGCTATCGAGCTGGCGCAGTCCGTCCATCACCATCTCGCCGATCCGGTGCGAGGCGATTTCGCTTTCGCCAGTCGTCTCCACCTGACGCTGAATGCCTGAGACAAGCTGGTCGATCTGTTCGGCGGATACATCGCGCTTGCGGCAGGCGAGGGCGATGGATTGTTCCAGCTTCACCCGGTCGAAGGCCTGCTTGCGGTCACCGGATTTCACCACAGTGACTTCGCGCAATTGCACACGTTCGAATGTCGTAAAGCGCGCTCCGCAAGACGAGCATTGGCGGCGACGCCGGATCGCCGCATTGTCCTCTGCAGGGCGGCTGTCTTTTACCTGGCTGTCGTCATGCGCACAGAAGGGGCACCGCATGCGCTACCGTTTGATCCGGTTGTAGAACGCATAAGCTGCGCCCGCTGCAATCCCGACAGGCAGTGTCAGCACAGGCAACAATGCGCCCGCCAGTCCGCCAATGGCCGCGCCGGCCAGCACTGGCTTTGTGGAGGGATGCTTCATCCCCTCTTTCGCCATGCCGGAGGCTTCGGCCTTCGCATCCTCGACCCATTGAGGGCCTTCGTTTGTGGGTTTGTCGGTCATGGGTCTATCGTCCTGGATATACGGGGAAGGCTGCGCAAAGCGTCGAAACTTCGCCGCGCACGCGCTCTTCGATCTGGGCATCGCCTTCGGGGCCGTTCTTTGCGAGGCCGTCGACCACTTCGGCAATCAGTCGGCCAACAGTGCGGAATTCAGCAGGGCCGAAGCCGCGCGTGGTCCCTGCCGGTGTGCCGAGGCGAATGCCGCTGGTCACAAACGGGCTGCGCGTATCGAACGGAATGCCGTTCTTGTTGCAGGTGAGCCATGCGCGGTCGAGGCCTTTCTCGGCGGCCTTGCCGGTCACGTCCTTGGCCGACAGGTCGACCAGCATGGAGTGGTTGTCCGTGCCGCCTGACACGATTCGCAGGCCGTTCTCTTCCAGACTGGCAGCGAGTGCTCGGGCATTCTCGACGACGCTCGCGGCGTAGGACTTGAACTCGGGGCGCAAAGCCTCGCGGAACGCCACAGCTTTGGCTGCGACGATATGCATCAGCGGGCCGCCCTGCATGCCGGGAAATACCGCCATGTTGAGCGGCTTGGTCAGTTCCTCGTCATTCCACAGGATCACGCCCGAACGCGGACCGCGCAGCGATTTGTGAGTGGTGGTGGTGACAACGTCGGCGTGCGGGAAGGGGGAGGGGTGCGCGCCGCCTGCCACCAGGCCGGAGATGTGGCTCATATCGACCATCAGGATTGCGCCAACCTCGTCCGCCACCTTGCGGAACGCGGCCCAGTCCCAGACCCGCGAATAGGCGGTGCCGCCTGCGATAATGAGCTTGGGCTTGTGCTCTTTCGCGGTTGCCATGACCGCGTCCATGTCGATCTGCTCGTCCTCCTGCCGCACACCATAGGCGACGGGGTTGAACCACTTGCCGCTCATATTGACGGGGCTGCCATGGGTCAGGTGGCCGCCGGAATTGAGGTCCAGACCCATGAAGGTGTCGCCCGGTTCCAGCAAAGCTAGAAACACCGCCTGGTTCATCTGGCTTCCGCTATTGGGCTGGACGTTGGCGAAATTGCAGCCGAAGAGTTCCTTCGCCCGGTCGATCGCCAACGTTTCCACCACATCCGCGTAATCGCAGCCACCATAATAGCGCTTGCCCGGATACCCCTCGGCATATTTGTTGGTGAAGACACTGCCCGCGGCCTCCAGCACAGCCTTGCTGGCGATGTTCTCGCTGGCGATCAGTTCGATCTTATCCTGCTGACGGGCGAGTTCGTTCTGGACGGCCTGAGCGATGTCGGGGTCGGCTGCGGCAAGATCGTCATGCCAGAAACGGGCCATGATGTCGGTTTCGCTTGCGGAGGCTGGGGCTGTGCTCATGGTCTGTCTCTGTCAGAAGGGATTGGGTCAGGAAGGGTTGGAAAGCTTGTCGACGCGGCGCTGGTGGCGGCCTCCGGCGAATTCGGTTTCTAGGAAGGCTGTGACGCAGGCCTTGGCCATGTCCATGCCGGTCAGCCGCGCACCCATGGCGAGGCAGTTTGCATCATTATGTTCGCGGGCAAGGGCAGCGGAGAGCGGTTCTGAAACCAGAGCGCAGCGCACATCCGGGTTGCGATTGACGCTCATCGAAATGCCGATGCCGCTGCCGCACAGGGCGATACCGCGCTCTGCCGTGCCATCGGCGACGACACTCGCGAGCTTGTAACCGAAATCGGGGTAATCGACGCTGTCGCCGCTCTCGGGGCCCAGATCGGCGACTTCGTGTCCGTTTTCGACCAGCCACTCACGCAGCTCGGCTTTCATGGACAGGGCGGCGTGGTCGGAGGCGATGGCGATGCGCATGCGGGTTGCCTTAGGGCAGGCGAGCGATTCTCTCCACCCCCGACCTTGGTCTTTTCAGCCGCGTTTTGGGGCGCTGGGTATTGCGGCGGGCGGATGGTGCTGCCAGTTGCCACGCAGGCCATTCTGGCGCAGGTTCCTTTCGGACGAAAGGGACCGGACTTGATGCGCATCTGGACATTCTTTGCAGCTCTTCTGGGGGCGTTCGCGCTGGCAATTGTCGGCACGACGCCGCCCGCGCCGGTTGGTGCCGATGCGCCGGAGACCGAGTTTTCCGCCGCGCGGGCGATGCAGGATGTGGCGATTATCGCCGCGCAGCCGCACGTCACCGGGTCGCCTGAGAATGCCGAGGTTCGTACGCACATTATCGCCCGGTTCGAAGCGCTGGGCATGGAAGTGACCACCACGGAGGGGCAGGTGCCGGAGCGCGGTCTGGACAAATTCGGGCATTGGAGCGGCACACGGCCCGACAGCCTGACCTTCACCAACATCATCGCCACGTTGCCGGGGCGGGACCGGACCAAGCCAGCAATCATGCTGATGGCGCATCACGATACGGTGTGGAATTCGCCGGGCGCGCCGGACGATACTGCGGGCGTAGTGGCGATCATCGAGAGCTTGCGGGCCTCTACTGCTCAAGGCCAGCTGGAACGTGACGTGGTCGCCTTCATCACGGATGCCGAAGAGCTGGGCCTGGTCGGTGCGCGGCAGTTCTTTGGCGAGAACCCGCTGCGGGAGAGAGTTGGCGCGGTCGTCAATGTCGAAGCGCGCGGCGGAGGCGGGCGGACCACTCTCTTCCAGACCTCGCGTGACAATGGCGCAGCGGTTGAACTGTATGCGGATGCCGTAGGCACGCCGGGCGGATCATCGCTGGCGACTTTCGTTTACGAGACCCTGCCTAACGATACCGACCTGACCCCTGCGCTGGAATTGCCGCTGGTGGCTTACAATCTTTCTTTCATCGGTAGGCCCGGCCTGTACCATTCGCCGCTGGCGACCCCGGAAAATCTCGATCAGGGTTCGGTGCAGGATATGGGGCAGCAGACGCTCGCGCTGACCCGTGCGCTTGGGAATGCAGAGGCGTTGCCAGAGGCCGCGCCCAACCGGACGTTCTTCGATCTGTTTGGGCTTTTGCTGATCCATTATGGCGCAGTGGTGGGTTGGGTGTTGCTCGCCCTTACCGCTGCGCTGCATCTTTACGCGCTGAGGACGAACGAGAATAGCGGCGGCAGGACCAACCGCGTGTGGCGCTCTGTCGGAGCTTCACTAGGCGTGATTGTCGGGGGCGGGGGCCTGCTTTACGCGCTCAATTGGGTGTCCGGCTCGTCGGTGCCCGATGCTTATTACGACAGGCTCGCAGCGATCCCCATGCTGGAGGCACAGGCGCTGTTGATCTGCGCCGGTATCTTGGCGGCAACGGCCCCGCTATGGGCCGGGCGCAAGGGCAGTGCGTTTGGCCTCGTGATCGCGCTGGCGGCACAAATCCTCGCGCCGACCACTGCCTTCATCATCGTGTTCCCGTTGCTGGTGACAGGCGTCGCCACTGTGGCGGCCCATTTCCTGCCGAAGCCTTGGGACGCGGCACCCAAGATCATCGGTGGCGCAATTGCAGGCGGCTTTCTGCTGCAATACGGGCACCAGTTGATGCAGGGTGTGGGGCCGACCATGCCATCGCTCGCCGCGCTGTTGGCGGCATTCGCAATTCCCGTTCTGGGGCTGCTGATGCCGGCGGTGAAGGGCCGGACTGCGATGGGTGTGGCCGTGCTTTGCCTGTTTGCGGCAACAGCCGTCGCGCTGTTCGTCCGGCTCGATCCGGTGGCCGACACGGTTGCGGATTATGAAAGCCTGAAGGGTTAGCCGAGCTGCTTATTGACCCATTGCCAGAGCTTCTTGGCCTCCAGCGCAGCCTTGCCCTCGGCGTCGATTTCGGCGGCGACTTCGCCTTTGGCTGAAGAGCGGTGGAAGTCCGCGCGCTCGCCGAATGTGACCGGGCAGACTTTGAGGCCGAGTTCTGCGGCGGCATCGCTCGCTTCGGCTATTTGACGGGTCGCGCCGCCCGGGACTGCGTTCAGGACAACAAAGGCGGGCTTTTTGGCGAAGGCTAGCATCTCTGCGACGCCTTCGAGCGCGTGCAGATCAAAGGCGCGCGGGCGGCTCGGGATCAGCACCAGATCGGCGGCCTTGATCGCCTCGCGCATTGCCGCTTCGGCATGGGGCGGGGTGTCGATCACCACCATATGCGCGCCCTGACGGACGGCCTTGTCGATGGTCCGGGCAAGACGTGCCGGAGGGCTCGTTTCGACGAGCGGATAATAATCGCCCCGCCAGTCACCCCAAGCCGCCGCCGTAGCCTGCGGATCGGTATCGATAATGACCGAGTCCTTGCCAACATGCGTCGCCGCAGCGGCCAGATGCAGAGCGAGGGTGGTTTTACCGGAGCCGCCCTTTTGGCTGACGATGGCTATGGTTGGCATAGGCGAACCCCAATTCTCTCTAGCGTCATACCTTTAATGCGGCAGATGGTTACGGCGCTCCTCTCACAATGGAACGCGAGCCTTGCGGATCACAATGGCCAGCCGCGCGACTGTTGCCGGTTTCGAGAGCCCTAAGGAAGAGATATCCTTTGCGCGCCAGCGATTCAGGCAGGATCCTGACGGTCTTCTTCCTGCTCGAGGAAATAGGCTTCCAGATTGTTTATGATCTGCATCTGCAATGTCCGCGAGAAAACCTGAATCTCCTGAAAATAGGGTTCGTTCACAGCTACCAACGCAGGGTGGCTGACAAGAGACGTAGAACGCTCAAAGAACGCTGAACCAGCAAGTGTGCGCGAGAAATCTCGGATAGCGACCAGCTCGGCCAGAGCGAACGTATCGGCATATGCAACGGCGGTCGCTTCAAGCATCACGGGTATATGTTCTGCAAGGAGAGGGCGCATATCGGCCAAGCCTTGCGCCAAGCTTTCTTCGATAACCCTTCGCGCGCCTGCATCTTCGATGACGTCAAGGTCCATCGTGCCCGCCACTTGCGCTCCCATTGACTGGGCCATCGCGACTAAAGAATCCTCTCGCGTTTCAGGCGGATACATTGCATCGACGACCTCGCGAGCGACGCGTAGTGCATTGGGAGAGACGTCTTCCGCCACGAGTGCGTCCTGCGCCGTGGCGGCCGTGACCGGCAGGGCGAGACTTGCCAGCACGAGCGAGGCGAAGGTTGCGAGCTTCCTCACTGGTCGAGGAAGCTCCGCATCTTCCGCGACCGGCTCGGATGCTTCAGCTTGCGCAGTGCTTTCGCTTCGATCTGGCGAATACGTTCGCGGGTCACGCTGAACTGCTGGCCGACTTCCTCCAGCGTGTGATCGGTGTTCATGCCGATACCGAAGCGCATGCGCAGAACGCGTTCCTCGCGCGGGGTGAGGGAGGCGAGCACGCGGGTGACGGTTTCCTTCAGGTTCGCCTGAATCGCCGCATCCACAGGGATGATCGCGTTCTTGTCCTCGATGAAATCGCCCAGATGCGAATCTTCCTCGTCGCCTATAGGCGTTTCGAGGCTGATTGGCTCCTTGGCAATCTTCATCACCTTGCGGACCTTCTCGAGCGGCATGGAGAGGCGCTCGGCCATCTCTTCCGGCGTCGGCTCGCGGCCCTGCTCGTGCAGGAACTGGCGTGACGTGCGCACCAGCTTGTTGATCGTCTCGATCATATGGACCGGAATACGGATCGTGCGCGCCTGATCGGCAATCGAGCGGGTGATTGCCTGACGGATCCACCACGTGGCGTAGGTGCTGAACTTGTAGCCCCGGCGATACTCGAACTTGTCGACCGCCTTCATCAGGCCGATATTGCCTTCCTGAATAAGATCAAGGAATTGCAGGCCGCGATTGGTGTATTTCTTGGCGATGGAGATAACCAGGCGCAGGTTCGCCTCGACCATTTCCTTCTTCGCAATGCGTGCCTCGCGCTCCGCCTTCTGCACCATGTTCACGATGCGGCGGAACTCGGGCAGGCTCATGCCGGTGGCGCTGGCAATGTCAGCGATCTCCGCGCGGATACGCTCGACAGACGCGCCTTCCTTCTCGGCGAAGGCAGCCCATTTCTTATCCTTTTTGACCCGCTCTTTCAGCCAGTTATCGTCCAGCTCGTTGCCGATATAGGCCTGCAGGAAGTCGGCGCGCTTGACCTTGTGGCGCTCGGCCAGGCGCAGCATCTGGCCTCCCAGCGCAGTCAGGCGGCGGTTAAAGGCATAAAGGTTGTCGACCAGGAATTCGATCTTGGTCGCGTGGAACTGCATGCTTTCCACCTCGGCGGTCAGCTCTTCGCTCAGCGCCTCGTATTTCTTCTCCTTGGCGGGCGAGAAAGCCTCGCCGCGGCCCAAGGTTTCGACCCGCTCGATCTGGAGCTTTTCGAACTTCTTGAACAGGCCGGTGATGCGGGCAAAGCGCTCGATGGCATCGGGCTTCAGCGCCGCTTCCATCTGAGCAAGGGACATGGTGTTGTCCTCTTCCTCTTCTTCGTCCTTCTTCTTGGAGGAACCCTCTTCGCCATCCTCGTCTTCGCTGTCGTCGTCGGAATCGTCCTCGTCATCAACGATGGTCGGGCCGGTATTTTCTTCCGAGATTTCGCCGTCGTCATCGTCTTCGGCGTCCTCGGCCATTTTCTCCGGCGGCGGTTCTTTCGACAGCATGGCATCGAGATCGAGGATCTCGCGCAGCTGCATTTCCTCGGCATTCAGCGCTTCGGACCACTGGATAATGGCGTGGAAGGTGATCGGGCTTTCGCACAGGCCCATGATCATCATGTCGCGGCCGGCCTCGATACGCTTGGCAATGGCGATCTCGCCTTCGCGGCTGAGCAGTTCCACCGCGCCCATTTCGCGCAAGTACATGCGCACCGGATCATCGGTCCGCTCGCCAGCGGCCAGCTTCTTGGTCTTCTCGACCGGTTTCTTCGCGGGGTCCTTGGAACCGTCGACCGCGATTTCCGCGACCTCGTTTTCTTTCTCCGCGCGGGCTTCGGCTTCTTCGTCGTTCTCGACGATCTGCACGCCCATTTCGGACAGCGCGGTCTGCACGTCCTCGATCTGGTCGGATCCCATATCGTCAGGCAGGGCCGAGTTCAGCTCATCAAGAGTGACGTAGCCCTTCTTCTTGGCCTTGGTGATCAGCTTCTTGATCGACGATTCATTCAGGTCGATCAGGGGAGCATCTTCTGCCTGCTTCGATTTTGCCTTGGACGCCATAGGTCTCGTTTCAATTCATTGTGCGCTATCGGCCGTTTCCGGCGTGGGCGCTGTTGTGTCTGTTCCTGAGTCTGCATCCGTCTCGTCGTCGGCTGCAGCCCGCATGCTTGCCATTTGGCCGAGTCGTGCATCGAATTCCAGCTTTCGCTTCAGCAATCTTTGCTGATCGGCGAAAGCCCCTTCGGGATCGGTGGAAAAACGTGCAGTGGCGGCCGCAAGAGCAGCCTCCAGCGCAGGCCTTTCGACCAGCAACGAAACGGCTTCGGCCAGAATGTCGCGCGCGGCCTGCGGATCTGTCCCTTCTCTCAGGAAGGCGAAACGAATATTATCCGGGGGCGCTGAACGTCCTGTTGTGGCCGATATGGGCGTTTCCTCGCCTGCTTCAAGCGGTTCGAGCGAATCCAGTAGCGGATTTATCACATCCGCGACTTTCGGGTCACGCTCGGCCAGGTCGGCCAGATCTTCGCAGTGGCGGTCAAGCTGGTCGGGGAAACGGCGCAAACCTGCGACCACTCCGGACAGCAGGGCATCGCGATTGCCCCCGCCAGCAAGCGATTTGAGGCTGGCGCGCGCTGCGCTTGAAGTCACCGGGCGGGCTGGGAAGTTGCGGTTTTTCCAGCCATTTCCCTTTTGCCCGTTGCGCCCCTGCCAGCTGCTTTCCCGCTTGGGGAAAGCGAAGGCCGAGAACCGGTCGAGCAATTCGCGGCGATAGAGCGAGCGGATGTCCTGATCCTCGATCGTATCGACATGGGCGAGCAGGCGCGCTTTCAGCCCGGCCTTTTCTTCGGGGCTATTGAGCGGCTGCGCATCGCGTTCAAAGCTCCACAACGTGTCGAGCAGGCTGGCGGGTTCCGCGAGCAGTTTCTCCAGCGCTGGCGCACCGTGCTCTATAAGAAAGTCATCGGGATCAAGGCCTTGCGGCATCCGCACAATACCCAGCGAATGGCCGGGGCGCAGCAGGGGAAGGGCGCGGGTGGCGGCGCGCATTGCGGCGCGCTGGCCCGCGGCATCGCCATCGAAGCACAGCACCGGGCGCTCCACCATCCGCCACAGAAGCTCGATCTGGCGCTCCGTCAGGGCGGTGCCGAGCGGGGCCACAGCGTCCCCGATCCCCGCATTCGCGAGTGCAATTACATCCATATAACCTTCGACGACGACCACACGACCCGTCTTGCGGCTCGCGGGGCTGGCACGGTAAAGATTGTAGAGTGTCGAGCCCTTGTCGAAGAGCGGCGTATCCGGGCTGTTGAGATATTTGGCAACGCCGTCCCGTTTGTCCAGAATCCGGCCGCCAAATGCGATCACGCGGCCACGTGCATCCTGAATGGGCAACATCAGCCGGTCGCGGAAGCGGTCGTATCGATTTCCATCATCGGCCGCGATCCGCATCCCGCTTTCGACCAGCATCGCTTCATCGAAACTGGCAAGCGCGCCGGGCAGGGCCTGTTTATCATCGGGAGCGTAGCCGAATCCGAATTCGCGGATCACGCCGTCGCTGAAACCGCGCGAGGCGAGATATTTTCGCGCCTTTGCTCCAACATCGGAAGCCAGCCGCTCGACGAACCATTGCTGCGCCGCGACGGTCACGTCGATCAGCTCGGCGCGTTTCTCGGCCCGTTTTGCGGCGACCGGGTCAGGGGCGGGGACTTCCATCCCGGCCTCTGCCGCCAGTTCTTTTACCGCATCCATAAATCCCATGCCGCGCTGGTCGGTCATCCAGCGGATGACATCGCCATGCGCCCCGCACCCGAAGCAGTGGTAAAACGCCTTCTGGTCGTTGACCGTAAAGCTGGGCGTGCTTTCATTGTGGAAAGGGCAGCATGCCTTCCACTCGCGCCCTGCCTTCTGCAGCTTGGTCGTGCGCTGGATCACGGTGGACAGAGTCACCCGCGCCCGCAGTTCGTCCAGCCATTGAGGGGATAGCGCCATGGGCTGGAGTATCGCCTCTAAGCGCGCCCTTCGCAAGCCGTCACATCGGGCTTATCAGGAACCGCCTGTGCCGCTACTTGCCAGACACGCATTGGTCGCGGTTTCGCTCGCGGCAGGGTAGGGGCCTTCGCCGGTAGCAGTGGTGTAATTGGCCGTGATTTCATACCGGTTGGCCGGGCCAGCCGGTGGCAGAGTCGATTGCCAGAAGAAGGTAATCGGTTCGGCCTGTGCCCACTGGTCGCCGCCTTCGCCCGCATCGATGGTCCATGCCAGGGCGCCGTCCTGACAGGTGACGGTCACCATGACCTTGTCCCCCACAGCAGCGTTGGCTTCTGCCCGCGAGAATCCCGCATTGCCCGTGAAGCCGTGCGCTGGGCCGGTCATCCGGAAGAGTTCCGCCAATTCGACTGTCGACGAATCCGCACCCGAACCGCTGCCGGTGGCCGCGTCGTTATCCTCGCCGGGGAACACGGTGTGCACATAGGTATAGACCGTGCCTTCGGGCGCTTCGGAGGGATCGCACGTGGCCATGCCCGCCGGGCACGCGACATAGCTGGTCATGTCGGCAAAGGCGCCCGCTTCGTTGCTCATCGCGACTTTCACTTCCGGGCCGCGCGGACCGATGATTTTCGCCCCCAGTTCCAGATCGGCGAAATCGCCCGCTGGAATTGCATCGGCCAGCAAAGCAGCTTCGCCATCTGTAGTGGCAACTTCCAGATCGCCCGTTTCGCCATCGACCCCGCGATCGGAGCGCTGTTCGACCGGCTCTGCGCATGCCGCCAGTGCCAGTGCCGGGGCCAGTGCCAGGGTGAGAGGCAGGGAAAAAATCGGGGAGGGGGCGCGGTTCATCAAAAGCTCTCTTTCACAAGTTTCGAGGCAAGGCTCATGTCCAAGGAAGCTCCATGCTTCGCCTTTAGTTCCCCCATCACCTTGCCCATATCCTTAATGGAATCGGCGCCAGTGTTTGCTTTCGCATCGGCAATGGCGGCTTTCGTTTCCGCTTCGTCGAGTGTCTTGGGCAGAAATTCCTCGATTACCGCCAGTTCATACTTCTCCTTGTCGGCCAATTCTTGCCGGCCACCGTCAACATACATGGTTATCGACTCGCGGCGCTGTTTGGCCATTTTTGTGAGAACCTCGGTTACCAGCTCGTCATCGGGCACTTCCTTGGAGGCAGTGCGCATCTCGATATCGCGGTCCTTGATCTTAGCGCCGATCAGGCGGAGCGTGGCGGTCCGGTCCTTATCCTTTGCCTTCATGGCTGTGACGGTTTCGGCTTTGATGGTGTCGCGGAGCATTATTTTCGCTTTCCTGTGGATGGTTTGGCGGATGTCCGCCTTCCAAGGCACCATAGCGACAAATTGCGCCGGTGCCACGCTTGACGGAAGGCCGCCGCGTCCCTAGCCGACAACGCTTAGCAACATCGCCGGAAAAACCCTGACTCGGAGCGCCCCATTATGGCTTCTGCCGACATTACCCCTGCGCAGCCCAAAGGCGCGACAGGAGTCCTTTTGCTGGCCGATGGCACGGCGCTGTGGGGGCACGGATTTGGTGCGACCGGCAGTGCGGTCGGGGAAGTCTGCTTCAACACCGCGATGACCGGCTATCAGGAGGTGATGACCGATCCCAGCTACGCCGCGCAGATCGTCACCTTCACCTTCCCCCATATCGGCAATGTCGGCGCGAATGCCGAGGATGTGGAAGGCGCGGTGGACAGCGCGGTTGGCTGCGTGGTGCGCGAGCGGGTCACGCCGCAAAGCAATTTCCGTTCCGAAAGCGAGTTTACCGAATGGATGGCTAAGCGCGGGAAGATCGGCCTCTCCGGCATCGACACCCGCGCGCTCACCCGCTTCATCCGCCTGAGCGGCGCGCCCAATGCGGTGATCGCCCACGCGCCCGACGGGCAGTTCGATCTGCCCGCCCTGCTGAAACGCGCGCAGGACTGGGCCGGGCTGGAAGGCATGGACCTCGCCGCCCGTGTGAGCCGGGAAAAGGTGGAAAGCTGGGAAGGCGGATCGTGGACGCTGGGCAAGGGATATGGCCGGGCTCCATGGCATAAGAACACCGTTCGCCCTGAGCCTGTCGAAGGGCAGGAAGCAGGGGATACCGCGCGCGACCAAGGTGCTTCGACGGGCTCAGCAAGAACGGGTTCGGACATGCCCCACGTGGTCGCCATCGACTACGGCTCGAAAGACAACATCTTCCGCAATCTGGTGAAGGCCGGCGCGCGGGTGACAGTGGTTCCGGCGAAGGCGACTTTCGACGAGATTATGGCGCATGAGCCGGACGGCGTGTTCCTGTCCAACGGCCCCGGCGATCCGGCGGCGACGGGGGAATATGCGGTGCCAGTGATCAAGGCGCTGCTGGAGCGCGATATTCCGCTGTTCGGCATCTGCCTCGGCCACCAGATGCTGGCGCTGGCAGCGGGCGCGAAGACGGTGAAGATGCATCAGGGCCACCGCGGCGCGAACCATCCGGTGCAGCGGGTCGGGGAAGAGTGGGGCGAGACATCCGGTCTGGTCGAAATCACCAGCATGAACCACGGCTTCGCGGTCGATGGCGAGACTTTGCCGGAAGGCGTGGAGCAAACCCATGTGAGCCTGTTCGACGGCTCGAACTGCGGGATCAGCATCACCGGCAAGAAGGCGTTCGGGGTGCAGTATCACCCGGAAGCTTCGCCGGGGCCGATGGACAGTTTCTACCTGTTCGAGAAGTTTGTGGGGATGTTGGGGTGAGGCGAATTATACGGCTCCTTCTCGCAGCGTTTGGCCTTTCAATTGTGCCAGTCACAGCGAAGGCACAAACTGATGAGTGGTTTCTCGGTACCCACCCGGAATATCACGCGGCCATGGTGCGCGAGCTCGATGGAATTTTCATTGCCATTTTTGTCAGCAAAGAACCTACGGCTTTCGGACCCGCGATATTGATGGAAACCGTGGCACCTGCCTGCGATACAAAACGACCAATCGAAATGCACAGCACGCGTTCGATAGACGCGACAGGTGCCACAGCAGAGGAACGGCTCGAGATCGTGCGCGATGCTGTCAGTTGGTTTTACGAGAGCAGCATCGAGCCCTGTGCACAGGCGCAGGATTTGGAAGCGAGGCTCTTTCATCGGTTCGACGACGCTTATCTGGCCATGGATGCGCTCTTGGTCGAAGCCAATTTTCTTCCGCTAAGTTCGGCAGAAGGTACTGAAGGCGGAGAACCTGATGCCGCACAAGAGAACGATCCCGACTAATGCTCAAACGCACTAACATCTCCTCAGTCACGACCTGCTCCGTTCCCCTTGGGGAAGGGTTGGGGATGGGGGTTCGGCGGTGATGGCTGAGCGCGATATTGCGGACGTTGTACACCCATCCCCCGACCCCTTCCCTCTAGGGAAGGGGAGTGTTGTTGCGCGCAATTTCGATTTCTTGTGCAAGGACCGTCAGAACGCCATCGACATTCTCAAAAACTTCGTTGTTCCAGAAGCGGATGACTTTGTAGCCATGCGCTTCGATGACTCGGGTGCGGTTTGCGTCCGTGACACTCTCTGCATGTTGTCCGCCGTCGAGCTCGATGGCGAGGCGCAGCTTGCGGCAGGCGAAATCGGCGATGAAGTCTCCGATCTGGTGCTGCCTTGTGAAGCGGGCGTCGCAGAATTGGCTCGCGCGAAGGTGGGACCACAATCGGCGTTCGGCTTCGGTCATTTCATTGCGCAGTTTGCGCGCGAGGCTGGTCAATCGCTTTTTGGCCAATGTCGAACACCCATCCCCAACCCCTTCCCTCGAGGGAAGGGGCTTTCAGTAGCGAAGTTGAGCTAGATGCCCAAGCGTACAGACATATCCTCCATCCTCGTCATTGGCGCAGGCCCCATCATTATCGGGCAGGCGTGCGAGTTCGATTACTCCGGCACGCAGGCGATCAAGGCGCTGAAGGAGGAGGGCTACCGGGTCATCCTCGTCAATTCCAATCCGGCCACGATCATGACCGATCCGGAAATGGCCGACGCGACTTATATCGAGCCGATCACGCCCGATATCGTCGCGAAGATCATCGCCAAGGAACGGCCCGACGCGCTGCTGCCCACGATGGGCGGGCAGACCGCGCTCAATTGCGCGCTGGCGCTGGACGGGGACGGGACGCTGGAGAAATACGGCGTCGAGATGATCGGGGCCAAGGCCGACGCGATCGACAAGGCGGAGAACCGCCAGCGGTTCCGCGATGCGATGGACAAAATCGGCCTGGAAAGCGCGCGTAGCGGCGTGGCCAACACGCTCGAAGAAGCGCGCGAGATCGTGAAGCGCACCGGCTTGCCTTCCATCATCCGCCCCAGCTTCACCATGGGCGGCACGGGCGGCGGCATCGCCTACAACACCGCCGAGTTCGAGCGGATCGTGCGCGAGGGGCTGGACGCGTCGCCCACCACAGAAGTGCTGATCGAGGAATCGCTGCTCGGATGGAAGGAATACGAGATGGAGGTGGTCCGCGACCGGGCCGACAATGCCATCATCATTTGCGCGATCGAGAACGTCGATCCGATGGGCGTGCATACGGGCGATAGCATCACCGTCGCGCCTGCGCTGACGCTGACCGACAAAGAATACCAGATCATGCGCAACGCCAGCATCGCTTGCCTGCGCGAAATCGGCGTGGAGACCGGCGGATCGAACGTGCAATTCGCGGTCAATCCCGCCGATGGCCGCCTGATCGTAATCGAGATGAACCCGCGCGTCTCGCGCTCCTCTGCGCTGGCGTCCAAGGCCACCGGCTTCCCCATTGCTCGGGTCGCGGCGAAGCTGGCCGTGGGCTTCACTCTGGACGAGATTACCAACGACATTACCGGCGCCACGCCTGCCAGTTTCGAGCCGACGCTGGACTATGTCGTCACCAAGATCCCGCGCTTTGCCTTCGAGAAATTCAAAGGCACGAAGATCGAGCTGGCCACCGCTATGAAGTCGGTCGGTGAAGTGATGGCGATTGGCCGTAATTTCCAGGAATCGATGCAGAAGGCCTTGCGCGGGCTGGAAACGGGGCTGGACGGATTCAACCGCGTGAAAGAGCTGGAAGGGGTCGCGAAGGAAGTCGTCACCGCCGCGCTCAGCAAACGCACACCGGACCGCCTGCTGAATGTCGCGCAGGCCTTCCGCGCCGGGTTCACGGTGGACGAGATCAACCGCATCACCGGCTACGACAAGTGGTTCCTCCGTCAGATCGAGGAGATCATCGCGGCGGAGAAGGTGGTTGCCTCCGATGGTCTGCCCAATGACGCGGCGGGCCTGCGCCGCCTGAAATCGATGGGCTTTTCCGACAAGCGGCTCGCCACGCTGGCGGTGCGTTCGGTTGGCGTCGCGGGCGGGATGGGCGAGACACAGGCGCGGCGCTCGGGTCTGCTGCATGATGCTCTGCAGGCGATGGCAGGCGCGACTTCGGAAGAGGAAGTGCGCGCGCTGCGCCGCAAGCTGGGTGTGGAGCCGGTGTTCAAACGCATCGACAGCTGCGCCGCCGAGTTCGAGGCGATCACGCCCTATATGTATTCGACCTATGAGGCGCCCAGCTTTGGGGCAGCGGAGTGCGAAGCGAACCCGTCCGACCGGCGCAAGATCGTGATCCTCGGCGGCGGGCCGAACCGGATCGGGCAGGGTATCGAGTTCGACTATTGCTGCGTCCACGCGTGTTTCGCGCTGTCCGAAGCCGGGTTCGAGACAATCATGGTCAATTGCAACCCTGAAACCGTCAGCACGGACTACGACACGTCCGACCGGCTTTATTTCGAGCCACTGACGGCCGAAGACGTGTTGGAAATCCTGCGCGTCGAGCAATCCACCGGAGAGTTGGTCGGCGTGATTGTCCAGTTCGGCGGGCAGACCCCGCTCAAACTGGCACAGGCGCTGGAGGATGCGGGGATCCCGATCCTAGGCACCAGCCCCGACGCCATCGATCTGGCCGAAGACCGCGAGCGGTTCGCGCAACTGGTCGATAAGCTGAAGCTCAAACAGCCCGAAAACGGCATCGCCAAGAGCCGCGACGAAGCCGCCGCCGCTGCCCGCCGCATCGGCTATCCCGTGCTGCTGCGCCCCAGCTACGTGCTGGGTGGCCGGGCGATGGAAATCGTCGACAGCGAGGCGCAGCTTGATGACTACATCAACACCGCCGTGAACGTGTCGGGCGACAGCCCGGTGCTGGTCGACCAGTATCTGCGCGATGCGATCGAATGCGATGTCGATGTCATCAGCGACGGGGAGGAAGTGCGCATTGCAGGCGTGATGCAGCATATCGAGGAGGCGGGCGTCCATTCGGGCGACAGCGCCTGCACCCTGCCGCCCTACAGCCTGCAGGGCGCCATCATCGCCGAGATGGAGCGGCAGGCCGAAGCGCTGGCATTGGCGCTCAATGTGAAGGGCCTGATGAACGTGCAGTTCGCTGTGAAAGATGGCGAAGTCTATCTGATCGAAGTGAACCCCCGCGCCAGCCGCACGGTGCCCTTTGTCGCCAAGGCCATCGGCAGCCCGGTCGCCAAGGTCGCCGCACGGGTGATGGCGGGCGAGCCGCTTAGCTCCTTCGAACCGTTCAATCTCAATCCCGACCACATGGCGGTGAAGGAAGCGGTCTTCCCGTTCAATCGCTTCCCCGGCGCGGATCCCGTCCTGTCGCCCGAAATGCGCTCGACCGGCGAGGTGATGGGCATCGACGCCGCCTTTGGCGAGGCCTTCCTCAAATCGCAGATGGGGGCGGGGATGAGCCTGCCCGCCACCGGCACGCTGTTCGTCTCCATGAAGGAAAGCGACAAGGCCGTGATCGTCCCGGCGGTGAAGCAGCTGGTCGAGGCAGGGTGGTCGATCATCGCCACAGGCGGCACGCAGCAATATCTCGCCGAGCAGGGCCTGCCTGTGGAGCGGGTCAACAAGGTAGCCGAGGGACAGCCGCATATCGTCGACGCGATTATCGACGGGAAGGTCGATCTGCTGTTCAACAGCACGGAGGGCTGGCAGTCGCTGATGGACAGCAAATCAATCCGCGCCTCGGCGCTGGAGGCGAAGCTGCCCTACTACACTACGGCCGCCGCCAGCCTCGCCGCAGCGCAGGCAATCGCGACCGTGGATGCGACGAAACTTGAAGTCCGGTCGCTCCAGGACTATTACAGCCCCAAATAGACGAAGGTTCCCTTCCCGACATCGCGATCCTGATAGCCGGCCGCAAGGCATGGCTTAGGGTCTTTTTGTCGTTTCGGGCACCCACAACAGGATTGGGAAAACGATGGATAAAGTGCCAATGCTGGCCGAAGGCTACGAACGCCTGATGGCCGATATGAAGGCTCTGCGCGCCGAACGCCCGAAGGTCGTCGACGCAATCGAAGAAGCGCGTGCGCATGGCGATCTGTCGGAGAATGCCGAATATCACGCGGCCAAGGAACGCCAGGGCCAGATCGAGGCAACGCTGGGCGATATCGAAGACAAGGTGAACCGCGCGCAGATCATCGACCCCACCACGCTTTCGGGCGACCGGATCGTGTTCGGCGCCACCGTGACGCTGCTCGACGAAGACGACAAGCCGGTGAAGTACCAGATTGTTGGGCAGACGGAAGCGGATGCCAAATCGGGCCGGATTTCCTACAATTCGCCCATCGGACGCGCTCTGATCGGCAAGTCCAAGGGTGACGAGATCGAAGTCACTGTGCCGAGCGGCGACAAGTTCTACCTCGTCGAAAAAATCGAGTTCATCTAGACAGCGTTGGCAGCGGGGCCGGTGGCACCCGCTGCAAGGCTGCTTCAATCCGCCTTAACCCAGCGTCTTTTCCATCGCGTAATTGTGAATGGGGACGGGTTGGCGCATGTGCTCGATGGTGAAGTCGCGGCGCTCGCCCAGGCTGTAGCCGGCGCGTTCAAAGGCGGACCGGGCGAGTTCGCTCGCCTCGGTATACAGCCGTTCTATCCCTAGCGTCCGGGCCTTGTTCTCGGCCTCCATCAGCAATTGACCTGCCAGACCGGCGCGCGAATGGTCGGGGTGATTGTAGAGCATGTCGACATGGCCGCTGGCTTCCAGCAGCACATAGGCGACAGGCTTGTCTTCCGCATCCGCCGCGACAAACACCATGTCACCGGCAGCAACGCGTCCCGCAATGCGTTCGGGCTGGATATGCCGCGCGGCCCATGCAGCCACCTGTTCCTGCGAATAGCCCTTGGGTCCGATGGTGGCGATGGCCGCCAGTGTCACCAGCGACAAAGCCTCGGCATCACCGTCGGCATAGGGGCGGATCGTGTAAGCCAAATTGCGCGCCTCAGCCTTCGGGATCGAGAATTTTGTGGAGCGGCACGATGACGTATTTCATCTCCGCATCGTCGACCGTGCGCTGGGCATTGCCGCGCCATGCCTCGACGGCATTGTCATAGTCCGAATAGATACCGGCCACGTGGATGCCTTCGGGGTCTTTGAAGGTCACGCTGCGCGGATCATCGACCCGGCCGCCCATGACCATGAAAAGCGTCTGTTTTGTCTCTTGTTCTTGCATCGTCATATCCTTGGGGAGGGATGGGGTGGCCGGCGCGATGTGCCGCGCAAGCCATCACTTGAAAAATCTGCACCCCCATAACGCAGTCGGCGCGGCAGGCAAATGCCCACCGCGCCGACTTTATTCACGTTTGCCGCCCGCTTATCCGGCCACGCGAGCCTTCGCATCGCGGTAGCTGCGGCCTGCGCGGCGAGCAGCTTTGCGCGACAGGCTCAGGACATTATCCTGCGTATTGCCCGCTGCCGCTGTGGCGTTGCGCCGCGCCTTGCGTGCTGTGAACGCTACGTCGTCGCCCAGATCTTCCAGCTTGTCGCCGCTTGCGCGCGCAACATCACCTGCCTGGTCGAGCAAGCCGCTGGCATAAGCGAGACCCATTTCGGTCGCGTAAGTCGCCAGTGCGGAGGCCTTGGCCCCTGCGGCGGCGCCTGCACGGCGGCCCGGACGGGTCATTGCGCCGATCATGATGCCGATCACGGCAACACCGGCGACCGATGCCACCGGGTGATCTTTCACGAATTGGGTGGCGCTTTCGCCAAGGTCGGCGGCCTGCTGGCCGAGAGTCCGTTCCTCGTTGCGCTTTTCGCCTGCTTCGATTTTGGCGCGCAGTGCGTCGCGTTGTTCCTGAGTGCTCATGGTGTGTTCTCCGGGAGAATGTGTTTGTCTATGACTTATCAATCGCTCGCGCGCCGGTGTGTTCCGGAATGCGCGCGAAAACTGCGCGGTTTATCCGTCGGTTTCGAGCGGCAGTTGGGGCTCGGGATCACTCGCAGTCTCATCCGCAGTTTGTCGGCCCAGCTCATCCTCTTCCAGACCGAGCGCTGCGATAATGGGATTGCGCGCAAACCATATGCCCACCGCGGCCAGCAAGGTTGCCAGCACGCCCAGCTTGTTGTCCGCCATTGCGTTGGCTTCATCGAACAATTCGAGCGCGCCGTCGGTCAGCCTGCTGGTGACGCGGTCCTTGATGCTCTTGGCAGACACGTCCTCTTTCACGTTGTCGATGTCGGCTTTGACGAGGGCCAGCGACGCATCGCGCAGCTGACGGTCGGCAATCATGTCGCGTTCGCGGGCGTTCATGCGGACGTGTCCTCGCTGCCTGCTCCCTTGCCATCATCGAATGCGCGGCTGATCTTCTTGAAATGCGTGACGGCCAGCCAGCCCAGCAGCGCCATACCCAGCAACAAGACACCGACAACAATGCCGGTTGCGCCAAGCGGCCCGACGATTGGTGCGAGCGAGAGGATCAGGCCCACAACGAGGCCGATCAGGGCCAGATGCAGAAATGCTAGCATTCCCAGCGCAAAGACCGTTCCCGCCTTGACCTCGCCCGCTGCAAAGGCGGCGCGGCTTTTCTGGAACGCCAGTTCGGCCTGAACATAGGCTTTGCCATCATCGACCAGTGCGGTGATGTCGTCGCCCAAAGAGGGCTCCCCATCGCCAGCATATTCCGGTGCGAGTTCGTCCGGAACAGGAGAAGCGGGATCGCCGATATCGGCGTCCCGCTCCGTCAAATCTGTGTGCCCGTCGGGCGATGCATTATCCAGCATTGTCGCCCGTTCCGGCTAAAGTGATCGTCACAAGTTCTCGCGCAAATTACCGGCGGAACAGGCGGGCAATCATGTAGCCGCCCACTGCGGCGAGGCCAACGGCCAGACCGGGGCTCTTGCGCACGAATTCCTTGGCATCATCGCCGATTTCGTCAACGCTCTTGGCTTCGAGCTTGGCGGCGTTTTCCTGCAGAGTGCGCGATGCGTTGCGGGCATAGTCGCCATATTTCGGGCCGAACTGCTCGTCGATCGTCGCGGCATTGTCTGCCACCATCTTGCCCAGTGCGGACAGCGCGTCGCTTGCCTTGGCCTTGCCTTCGACGGCCAGTTCACCGGCCTTGGCCTTGGCCTGCTCGGTCACTTCGCCGCTCTTGTCGCCAGCCTGCTCGCGATAGGCAACCGCGCGGTCCGTGGCTTCGGTCTTGAGCGCAGCAGCGCCGGCGCGAGCTTCGTCCAGAGCCGCGTTGAAGCGAGTCTTCGCTTCGCTGGTTCCATCGGCGGTGGTCGACGCGGTCTTCTTGGCCGCTGCCGTCGTGGTGGTCGCCTTGGTCGTCTTCGCGCGTTTCGTTGTTTTGGGCTTGGTGGTTGCAGTGGCCATGGTTCTATCCTTCGGTAATTCGGTTCATCTGTCCGCGCATTCCGGGGGCAATGCGCTGTTCAATTGATCAACGCGTCTTGCACGGTTTTGTTCCGCCGCATAGAGCGCTGCCGACCTCAATATAGAGGTGTCTTAGCACTATACAACACCCGGAGCCTCTCCATGACCGCAATCCTCGACCTGCATGCCCGTGAAATCCTCGATTCGCGGGGCAATCCCACGGTCGAAGTCGATGTGTTGCTGGACGATGGAAGTTTCGGGCGCGCTGCGGTGCCGTCGGGTGCCTCGACCGGCGCGCATGAGGCGGTCGAGCTGCGCGACGGGGACAAGGACCGGTATTTGGGCAAGGGGGTCCGGAAGGCGGTTGAGGCGGTGAACGGGGAGATCACCGACACGATCCTTGGTCTGGATGCCGAAGACCAGCGCGACATCGATATGGCGATGATCGATCTGGATGGCACGGCGAACAAATCGCGCCTGGGGGCCAACGCTATTCTCGGGGTCAGCCTGGCCACGGCGAAGGCGGCGGCTGCGGCGCGGGGCATGCCGCTCTGGGCCTATATCGGTGGTGTATCCGCCCACGTCCTGCCGGTGCCGATGATGAACATCGTCAATGGCGGCGAGCACGCCGACAACCCGATCGACATTCAGGAATTCATGGTCATGCCCGTCGGCGCGGAGACGCTGGCCGAGGGCGTGCGCTGGGGCGCGGAGATTTTCCACACGCTGAAGAAGGGTCTGGCGGATAAGGGCCTGTCCACCTCCGTCGGCGATGAAGGCGGCTTTGCGCCGAACCTTTCGAGCACCCGCGACGCGCTCGATTTCATCATGCGCTCGGTCGAGCAGGCCGGGTTCAAGACTGGCGAAGACGTCGTGTTGGCACTCGATTGCGCGTCGACCGAGTTTTACCGCGATGGCAAATACGAGGTTTCGGGCGAGGGGCTCTCGCTTTCGGGCGACGAAATGGCCGCATATCTTGCCAAATTGTGCGACGATTATCCCATCCTCTCGATCGAAGATGGCATGGCGGAAGATGATTTCGCGGGCTGGAAGGCGCTGACTGATGCCATCGGTGGCCGGGTCCAACTGGTCGGCGACGATCTGTTCGTCACCAATCCGGAGCGCCTGCGTCAAGGCATCACCGACGGGCTTGGCAATTCACTGCTGGTGAAGGTCAACCAGATCGGCACGCTGTCCGAAACGCTTGAGGCTGTCGATATCGCGCACCGCGCAGGCTACACCTCCGTCATGTCCCACCGTTCGGGCGAGACCGAGGATGCGACGATTGCCGATCTGGCGGTGGCAACCAATTGCGGGCAGATCAAAACCGGCTCGCTCGCCCGGTCGGACAGGCTGGCGAAATACAACCAGCTTATCCGCATCGAGGAAGAGCTGGGCGCCAGCGCGCATTACGCCGGCAAAGCCTGCTTCGGGCGTATCGGGCGCTGAGGGTAGGCGCTAGGCCGGGGCGCTAAAGTCCGAAGCTTTCCCGTATTTCAAGCAGGGCGAGGGCCGCTTTGGCGGCCTCTCCGCCCTTGTCCTTTTGTGCAGGATCGGCGCGGACCAATGCCTGGTCTTCGTTCTCGACCGTGAGGATGCCGTTGCCGATGGCAATGCCGTCCATCGTCAGCGCCATGATCGCGCGGGCGCTTTCTCCGGCGACAATCTCGAAATGATAGGTCTCGCCGCGAATGACCACGCCGATGGCGACAAAGCCGTCATAGCCGCCGGCCTCCACCGCCAGAGCAATTGCGCCGGGAATTTCGAGCGCTCCGGGCACGGTCAGAAGGCTGACGTCATGGCCTCGTGCCTCCAGTTCTGACCGCGCTCCGGCAATCAGCATATCATTGAACTGCTCGTAAAAGCGGGCTTCAACTATAAGAATTCTTGACATAATTTATTCCGGTATCGGCATGTGGTCGACAATGTCGAGGCCATAGCCTTCGATGGCGACAACGTTGGGCTGCGAATTGCTGAGCAGGATCATGTCATGCACGTCAAGGTCCGCAAGGATCTGCGAGCCGATCCCGACATTGCGGACCTCGTCTTCCTCCGTGTAGCCGCCGGAGGCCCGGCGACCGGTGATGATCACAATCACACCCGATCCATGCTCGCCCACGGCCCGCATGGCCCGCTGAAGCGTGCGCTTGCGGGGGCCGGGCTGGCCCAGAACATCGTCGAAGATGGAAATCGGATGGACCCGGGTGAGGGTGGGCTGAACGGGCAAAACGTGGCCCTTTTGCAGGACGTAATGCTCTCTGCCGTCCACCGTGTTGCGGTAGGTCAACATGCGCCACTGGCCGCCATAATCGGAATCGAAAGCGCTGTCGTCCACCCGCTCCACCAGATGGTCATGACGCATCCGGTACTCGATCAAGTCCCTGATTGTGCCTATTTTTAGCCCGTGCTTGCGGGCGAAGGCGACCAGATCATCGAGCCGGGCCATCGTGCCGTCATCATTCATGATTTCGCAGATCACGCCCGACGGATTGAGGCCGGCAAGGCGCGAGATATCGACGGCCGCCTCCGTATGCCCAGCACGCACCAACACGCCGCCATCGCGGGCGGAGAGCGGGAAGACATGGCCCGGCATCACGATATCGCCGGGGCCTTTGGTGGCATCGATGGCAACAGCAACGGTCCGCGCGCGGTCGGCGGCAGAAATGCCGGTGGTGACACCCTCTTTCGCCTCGATGGAGATCGTGAAGGCTGTCTGCATGCTTTCGGTGTTGTTCTGGGTCATCGGCTGCAGGCCGAGATCGCTGACCCGCTTCTTCGACAGCGCCAAACAGATCAGGCCGCGGCCATGGGTGGCCATAAAGTTGATCGCATCGGGCGTGGCCATCTGGCCGGGAATGATCAGGTCGCCTTCATTCTCGCGGTCCTCGTCATCCACGAGGATATACATGCGCCCGTTGCGCGCCTCGTTGATGATCTCCTCAGCGCCGACCAGCACGGGGGTGGTGTCATTGGCATCGAGGAAGCTTTGGAGCTTGCCCAGCGTCTCGGTGGTCGGATTCCAGTCCGGCTCGGTAGCATCACGCAAGGTGTTGGCGTGCAGTCCCGCTGCGCGGGCCAGACCAGCCTTGGTGAGTTCCCCGGAATTGACGAGATCGCGAACGCGTGTGATTGTCGATGTGCTCATGACACATCGCTAGCACATTTCAATGTGATTGCAAATGTGACCTAGACCGGTGCTTCGTGCGCGAGATCGTCAACGGGGTGCAGCCCCGGCGGCCTGAACGCCGAACCAGCACCGGCCCGCGCATCCGAAATGAACCCGTTTTGGGCTTCGAAGATCGCGCTATTCTCACCGTGCGGACGGTCGGTGACAACGCCGTTCGCCGGGCGCGCAGTCGCTTGCAACGACCAGCGCTGGGAACGACCCTGAAGAACCAAGCCTACAGCCGTATCCGGGGTGGGCGCCCCTATCGCCGGGCCAGGGGTGGCCACGTCAAAATCGGCCAGAGCGGGCGAGGGTACCGCGATATCCTGCTGTGATGCTTCCACCGTCACGAGCTGGGGAACGGCCACATCGCTTGTCTGCAGCGCAGAAGGCCCTGCGGTATCACGGTCAACCGCGAGCCCGGCGGTAAGTTTCACAGCTCCCTGCATCTTGCTGTCGAAATGGGCCAGAACATCGCTGAGCGAGCGCGCTTGCCCGCCCTGAGAATAGAATACCGGCGCATTGGCCCGCGCCGCGTCGGGGAAGAGCACAGCTGCCGGAGCACCGGGGTCACGCCGCCATGCGGTCAGAAACCGCTTCGCACCGCCTGAACCCAAGAAATGCGCCAGATAGAGCTCGGTATCATTGGCTTCACGGCCCAGCACGCTCTGCAATGCGCGGGCATTATCCTGTGCAAATCCCGCAGCCATCAACGAAGCGACCTTCGCGTCCTTGCGCATGTCGAGCAGCGCATCGCGCGATTTGCCTGCCGCTACCGTGTCAACGCCCAGGCGGCGACCGTGCCGCTCCATGCTGCTGAGCCATGTGGTGTCTATGAATTGAAAAAGGCCGGTCGCGCTGGAAGTTGTCGCTTGCGCCTTTGGATCAAGACCCGATTCCAGATGTGCCTGTGCGAGCAGATAGCGGTAGGACACCCCGGTTTTCTCAGAGGCTTCCCAAATGGCTTTCGCAACGTGGCTCCTCGCAGTGGCCTCCGTCACCTTCGTCGGATGTTCGGAAGCCGAAGCGCTGGTCGCCAGCGTAACACCGGTGGCGGCCATGACCGGTGCGTTCTCGGCGTACGCAGTGCCGGTTCCGCCCAGAAAAAGCGAACCGATGATGATGCCAAGCTTGCCGAGCAGTCGGGCCATGCCGGCGCGCTAGGGGCGGGAAGTTAACAGTGCGTTCATGGCAGCCGGTCGCGCTGGCGAATGTAAACCCGGCCTTAATGATAGAAGTTGAGCGTACTCAGCTTTACGTAACTTTATCCGTCATTTGTGGCGGAAAGCTCGGAATACTCTCCCGGTAGAAAACTTGCGTAATTTTCCCGATTGGCGCTAACAAGGCTGGGGAGATTAGCCATGGCGCGGATTTTGAAATTGGGACTGGGTCTCGGATTGGCGCTGGCCATCACTGCCTGTGCGGGCGCGGGCTATGACGCACCGCCGCCGCCGCCGCCGCCGCCACCGCCTCCAGCACCACCACCACCTCCTCCTCCTCCGTCGGTGGAGGCCGGTGGACCTGAAGCTGATGCGCGCATTGTGAGATCAATGCTTGAGTCCGCCTTACTCAGAGAGAGCATCGAGGGGATCAAGGCGTACTCAGGCGGTCCGCCACAATCCGCGCCGGGCAGCAGAAACCGGGTGACGCCCAGCGATTTGACAATTGGGCGCAGCTACCTCTTCCCGGGCGAGATATACGAGCCAACCGCCCCGGGCCTGCCGCTCGGCGTGATCCTGCTTGATCGGTTTCAGGTCGGCCGCAACCTGGCGTTGTGCCGGGCATTTGTTGGCGGGATTGAGCGCACAGAAACCATTGCAGAGCAACAGCCGGAGGCCCGCATTGTCGCGACATTCTGGCCTCTGATCACGCGCACCGCCAATGCGGTTGATCTGGGTGATTGCGAGTTCCTCCTCGCGAATTACGATTATCGCCGCTCCGACACCGTGCGCAAGGCGTACGGACGGGAAAACACCGGCGGGCCGATAATCCTCGCATTGCAATTGAATGGGACAGAGGCAGCCGATGCGATGGTCCTCGACCTCGGGGCCGCGTCTGGCCAAGAGATCGCCCGCACCACCACCGACTGGTTTAGCGTGGCCTATCGCCAGCAATCCGGCCGCGCTGCTACACCCGTGAAGGCAAACAGTTTCACCAACTGGCTGGACAATGCGCTGAAGAATGTACGCGGCAACGCCACTTTGGCGAAGGTTGGCGATGGTTTGGTCGGCGAAGCCCCCTACCGGGATCCCTATCACGAGAATGCGCGCGGCACTCTGGTCACATCGAGTTATGCCAACGGCACCGTCTCGCTAACGCGAGGCAGCTTCAGCCGTTGAACGAAGGAGTCCGGAATGGGGAAGGGATGGTGGACGCACTAGGGTTCGAACCTAGGACCCGCTGATTAAGAGTCAGCTGCTCTACCAACTGAGCTATGCGTCCATATCGCCATTCGCTGATGCGCGTCTTTTTGCGCGGAGCGTTGCGAAGGCGCGCATTTAGCGATTGTCTGCGCTGTGGCAAGGGGCTGCCGCCAGTTTCTTTTGCGGGTGCTGCGTTCAAGCTACCCGGATGATCGCCGACAGAGGATCGAATTGACCGCCATCCAGTGTGATTTTCTCCTGTTTTCGCAGTTCCTCCACGGCGCGTAAAATGTCGCGTTGCAGCAGGCCGGTAGCGCCGTGCAGGTCCCTGATCTGGTAGACGCGGCCATCCGGTGTTGGCGTTTCGATCAGGCGCAATATGGCCGTGCAGGTTGCCGCTTGGGTTGCATCCACGGCGCTGGTTTCGGGTTCGCCCGGCAATACGCCGCGGCGACGCCATAACGGGCGAAGCATCGATAACATTTTTGTCTCCGGGGTCGATTCGCAGGGGTTCGCACGTGCCTGACGGCGTGCGGCGGAATCGATTACACCGGGGATTTAGGCCCGCGTTAACGTTCACAAAAGTCACCCGATGCGGGGACAACGATAATGTGTGCTATGGAGGCCGCTATGGATCAGGCCATTCTGCATATTGCACAGCTATCGAGCATCGATGCGGTGCTGATGCATGTGCAGGCCACCGGACACCGGTTTGGAGTGCTGCGCCAGAGTTATCACTTCACGCCGTTGTTCCACTCACCGGTCTCTTCCGACACGATCATCTATGCCGATGGATATTGTCCTGACTGGCAGACGCTGTATCACAACAAGGATTTCCGCCTGCACGATCCGATACCAGGGCGAACGCTTGCAAAGGGGAGAATGCTGAGCTGGGCAGATGCGATTGCCATGGGTGCCGAAACGCCGGAACAGCAGGAATATTTCGATGCGATGGAGCGCCATGGGCTGAGATACGGAACCGGATTGCCGCTATTCGGCCCCAGCAACCGCACCGCCTACGCGTCCTTCGATTTCGGGCGGCCCATGACCAGCGAAGACGAGATCACCGCAATCAAAATTCGCGCGGTCGCCCAGACTGCGCATCTGCGCATTTGCGAGATCTTCGATCGTGACCTGAATTTCCCGCCCCTCTCGGAGCGGGAGCAGGAGGTGATGAAATGGATCGCGCGGGGCAAGTCCAACACCGATATCGGCACGATTATCGGCATCTCGCCGGAAACGGTGCGGACATATACCAAACGGATTTACGAGAAGCTGGAGGCGAGCGACCGTGTGGGCGCGACGATCAAGGCGCTCAAACTCGGTATCGTGACGTTCTGATTTCGCCGAGCCTAGTCTAGCCGCTCAGGCCACTGCGCCGCTTCTGACGGCTCCACCGGTGCACCATCAGCAGGCTGCCGATGCAAATCATGTTGGTCATCATCGATGATCCACCATGGCTCATGAAGGGCAGGGGGATCCCCACCACGGGCGCAAGGCCCATCACCATCAGGAGATTGATCGCCACATAGAAGAAAATCGTCGCGGTCATTCCGGCGGCCAGCAACTGGTCGAACCGGTCCTCTGCATTGCGGGCGACTTTCAGGCCCCAGCCGAGGATCATGCCAAACGCGCCGAGCACGAAGATACCGCCCATCAGGCCCCATTCCTCCGCCATGGTCGCGAACACGAAATCGGTCTGCGGTTCGGGCAAATAATTGAGGTGGCTTTGCGATCCCTCGTTGAAGCCCTTGCCGGTCAGGCCGCCCGACCCGATGGCAATTTTCGACTGGGTGATGTGATAGCCGGTGCCCAGGGGGTCGCTCTCCGGATCGAGGAAGGTATTGACCCGCTTCTGCTGATAGGGCTGGAGCGCGAAGAAATAGGCCAGCGGCACAGCGGCGGCTGCGGCTATCCCGCCGCCGATGAACCATTTCATCGGCAAACCGGCGAGGAACATGACGGTGCCTGCGCCAAATGCGATGGCGAGCGATGTGCCCAGATCGGGCTGCATCAGCACCAGCGCCATCGGCACGGCGACCAGCCCCGCAGCGGGCAGCAAAGCGCGCCACCCATCGATCATTCCGGTGGGGAGCGAGGCGTAAAAATGCGCGAGGACCAGCACGATGGCCGGCTTCATCACTTCGGAAGGCTGCAAGCGCATAAAGCCCAGCTCCAGCCAGCGCTGTGACCCGCCGCCCAGCGTGCCCATGACTTCCACCGCCAGCAGCAGGATGAGGATGAGGACATAAACCGGGTAGGCAGCAAAGCGCGCCAGCTCGCGCGGGAACAGCGCAAGAATGGATGCCATCACCAGAAAGACGGCAAAGCGGATCCAGTGTGACAGCGCATAGGGCTGGAGGCTTCCCCCGGCGGCGGAGAACAGCACGAACCCGCCAAAACTGGTGAGCAGGATCAGCGGGACCAACATGCCCCATGGCTGCCGGGCAATCGGGGCGGGGATGATGGAACTCATTGTCCACCCCCCTGTGCAGCCGAGGGAACTTCAGTGCTCTGCGTTTCGCGTGCTGGGCGCGACGCGCGGCTTTCGCTCGCTATCGCCTCTTGCTGGGCTGCGGCTGCGCGCGCCTCTGCATCGACTCTTGCGATGATGTCTTCATTGCGCTCGGGGATCGGTTGGACGGACTCGCCCGCTGCCTCGGCATAGGCTGCGTATCGCCGTTCCAGCCGCTCCTGAGCGGTGCCGCCCCACTGCTGCTCGTATCGCCGGAGTGCGTCCATGCCCTTCGCCGGATCGAACAGGAACGTCATCACGTCACGGGCAATCGGGTAGGCTGCGCCTGATCCGCCGCCATGCTCGATCACCACTGCTCCGGCATATTTGGGTTTGTCGAGCGGGGCGAAAAATACGAAGAGGCCGTGGTCGCGGTATTTCCACGGGCCGGAGCGACCGTCGCTGACGCTCAGACTGACTACCTGCGCGGTGCCGGTTTTGCCCGCCATCTTCACACCATCGATGGGCAGGCGCGCGCGGCCTGCGGTGCCGGGGCCATTGACCACGTCGCTCATCGCCTGGCGGACGTAATCCATATCTTCCTGCGAGAAGCCTTCGCTTTTGAAGGTCGGCTTCTTGTCGGACAGCAGCATGCGCGGCATCACGATATTGCCGGTCGCAAGCCGGGCGGACATCACCGCGAGCTGCAGCGGGCTGGACAGATAATAACCCTGTCCGATCGAGGCGTTCACCGTATCGAACGGCTCCCACGGGCGCTCGTATTTCTTCAGCTTCCACGCAGGGTCGGGCACCGTGCCGTAAAACTGGCTGGCGACCGGAAGATCGTATTCCTCGCCCAGGCCGAAGTCGCGGGCCATCTCGGCCACCTTGTCGAACCCGATCTGCTGGGCGAAGTGGTAATAATAGCTGTCGCAGCTTTGATAGATGCTCTTCGCCATATCCACGGTGCCGTGGTTGCTCCAGCAATTGAAGAACCGGCTGCCGATGCGGCGTCCGCCTGCGCAGGCTATGGTCTCTTTCGGATCGACCCCGGCTTTCAGAAACGCCAGCGAGTGCGTTGGCTTGACGGTAGAGCCGGGCGGGTAAAGCCCCTTCAGCACCTTGTTGCGCAGCGGCACGCGGTCGTTCTCGCGCAGCATGGCGTATTCCAGACTGCCGATCCCGGCGGAAAAGCTGTTGGGATCGAAGCTGGGCATGGAAGACATGCACAGCAGGTCTCCAGTGTCGCAATCCATCACCACGACAGAGCCGCTTTCCAGCCCGATCCGGCGCGCGGCATAATCCTGCAGCGGACCGTCGATGGTGGTGCGCAGCGGTTGGCCTTGCACGTCGGGCCGCGTCTCCAGATCGCGCACGATCCGTCCCGACGCGGTAACCTCCACCCGCCGCGCGCCCGGCTCGCCGCGAATGACCTGTTCGAACTGTTTTTCCAGCCCGTCCTTGCCGATCTTGTAGCCGGGCGTAACCAGCAGCGGATTGCGCTCCAGCTCGTATTCCTCGGCATTGGCGATGCCGACATAGCCGATCAGATGGCCGACACTGGGGCCTGTAGGGTAATAACGCGAGAAACCGCGCTGCGGGATGACACCGGGCAGTTCGGGCAGACGCAGGCTGACAGCGGCAAACTGATCAAATTCCAGCCCGCTGGCGACTTCGATGGGTTGATAGCTGGTGCCCTTGGCAATCTCGTCCAGCAGATCGATCTTCCGGGTATCGTCGAGGCCAAGCAATTCGCCCAGAACATCGACCTGCTTTTCCGGATCGGTCAGCCGTTCGGGGATCAGATCGACGCGGAAATCGGCGCGATTGGCGGCGAGGGGGGCACCGTTGCGATCGAGAATCCAGCCACGGCGCGGCGGGATCAGGGTGAGATTGACGCGGTTGCTCTCGCTCTCGGTCTCGTATTTCTCGTTCTCGGCAATCGCGATGTAGCCCATCCGCACCGCCAGCAGAGTGCCGATCCCGGCACCAAACGCGCCGAGCACGAAGCTGCGCCGGTCAAAGCTGTTCTTCAGGGTCGAGGCGGTAATGATCTGACGCGATTTTCTGCCCAGCATCAGCCCAGCACCCTCACACGCAGCAGGCGCAGCCGGTCCAGACCGCCGATGATGCGCGCAATGACCGGGAAAGCGAGGATCGAAAGCAAAGCTTGTGGTCCGATTGAGGCGAGGGCGATCAGGCCAATATCGGCCCCTGAGAACAGCGCGGCCCCGACAAGATAGGCGATGATGGCCAAAGCAGCCGCCATCCAGTCCTGCCAGAAACTGCGCCACGGGAACCGCGTATCAAAAAACTCGATGCCCAGCATTATGAGCGAGAACAGCAATATACCGCTGCCGAATGGCTGACCGCTGAATAGATCGTCGAACAGGCCGATGGGGAAGCCCGCCCATACAGGCAGCAATCCGGGCCGGACCAGCCGCCAGCCAAGCAGGAACAGCAGGCCAAGCGGCGGCACCAGCGGGATGGCGCTGATGATCGGCAGGAACGGCAGAAGACAGCCGAGCAGGATCGTCCCCCACGGCACGAGGTGGATGAGAATGGGGGAATGGTCCCGATTGATCCGGCTGCCATAGGCATCGCTGCGGGATTTGGGATTAAGCTGTTCCATCAGCCCTCATCATCCGCAGCATCTTGGCCGTCGGTATCACCTTCGGTATCGCCTTCCGGAGTGTCCGAACCGCCATCCTGCGCACCCAGCTCTTCCTCGATGGGAGTCTCTGCGCCCTGCGTGGCCTGTGGCTGGTAGATTTGCTCAACCGACACGTAATCGGTTGCTGCTGGGTCGGAAATCACCCGCGCAATGGCACCGTCATCGGTCAGTTCGCTGACGATGGCGACGGCGATGCCCGGCTCGTAGAAACCGCCTGCGCCGCTGGTCACGAAGACATCGCCTTCTTTCAGCGGATTGACGCCCAGATTGATCAGCCGGATATCGAGCCGCCCGTCGCCGCGGCCTTCAGCAAAGGCAACCACTTCGTCGGAAGAGCGGCGCACCGGCACAACGCTTTCGCTGTCGGTCAGCAGCAGGATGCGGGAACTGTTGCGGCCCACCTCCAGCACCCGCCCGACAATACCGCGTGCCGAACGCACCGGCATGCCTTCGCGCACACCATCATTGCGACCGGCCCCCATATAGGCAAAGCGGCGCGTGCTGGAGGAACTGGAGCCGACCAGACGCGCAACTGTCACCGGCTCCGCGTCTTCTCTGGTCAGTCCAAGAAGCCCCTGCAGCCGCGCGTTTTCGGTCTTGAGCGCTTCTGCCTCGGCCAGACGGATGCGGGCAAGTTCCACTTCCTTGCGCAGGGCATCGTTCTGGCTGCCTGCTCTCAGATAGCCTTGAATGCTCTCGATAAAGCCGCGCCCTTCATTGCGCACAGCCGCATTGGCGTCCGCAACCGGTTCTACGGCGTCGGTGGCAATCGTGCGGGGGACCGCCATGAAGCCGGGCTGGAACAGGGAAATGCCCAGAAGCAGCGCGCCAATCAGCGCACCGAGACCGGCGACCACATATCCTGTGAATACCCCGTACTGCGCCCTGCGGGAATGGCCGGAGCGCCGATTGGAAGGCGGCGCCATATGCTGCCCCTCCTTCGCTAGATCAGGCCGTCATCAGGACGCCGCGGTAAATCGGGTCCTCCATCGCGCGGCCAGTGCCCACGGCCACGCAGGTTAGCGGATCTTCGGCAATGCTGACCGGCAGACCGGTCTCGTCGCGCAAATGTTCGTCCAGCCCGGCAATCAGTGCGCCGCCGCCGGTCAGGACAATGCCCTGATCGACAATATCGGCCGCCAGTTCGGGCGCGGTGTTTTCCAGCGCAATGCGCACACCCTCGACGATCGCGCCGATGGGTTCGCTCAGCGCTTCGGCCAGATGCGACTGGTTGATGCTGATTTCTTTGGGCACGCCGTTTACCAGATCGCGGCCCTTGATGATGATGCTTTCGCCCACGCCATCGGCAGGAGCGACCGCGACGCCGTAATCCTTCTTGATCCGTTCAGCCGTGCTTTCACCGATCAGCAGGTTGTGGTGTCGGCGCACGTACGAAACGATGGCTTCATCCATCTTGTCACCACCGGTCCGCACCGATGTCGTGTAAGCCAGCCCGCGCAGCGAGAGCACAGCAACCTCGGTCGTGCCGCCGCCGATATCGACCACCATGGAGCCGACTGGCTCCGTCACCGGCATATCGGCGCCGATGGCCGCCGCCATGGGCTCGAGGATCAGATACACCGCCGACGCACCGGCATTGCTGGCCGCATCGCGAATGGCGCGCTTTTCAACCGAGGTGGAGCCCGAAGGCACACAGATCGTAATCTCGGGATAGCGGAACAGGCTCTTCTTGCCGTGCACCTTGCGGATGAAGTGCTTGATCATCTCTTCCGCGATTTCGATGTCGGCGATCACACCGTCACGCAGGGGGCGGATGGCTTCGATGCTGTCCGGCGTCTTGCCCATCATCAGCTTGGCATCATCGCCCACAGCCTTGACCCGCTTGATCCCGTTGACGGTCTCGATTGCGACAACCGACGGTTCATCCAGAACAATGCCCTGGTCCTGAACATACACCAGAGTGTTGGCGGTACCGAGGTCGATCGCCATGTTCTGGGAGCCGAATTTGAAAAGATTGCTCAAAAAACTCATCGTGAACCGAATTTCCGTATTACTTATCGTGGGATAGGCCCGGAACTTGCGATCCATCGGGCCCAGTGCGACTGCGAATGCGGCTCCTTAACGATTCGCCGCAGAAAACACCACGGGATTTAGGGGAAAACCGGGGCAAAACACACAGGTCATCTCGTATGACGGGCCACTGGTCGTTATGGTGCGATCCATGCCGGAAATCCGCCGCCTTCCCGAAGCTCTGGTCAACCGCATTGCTGCGGGCGAAGTGGTCGAGCGCCCGGCGGCGGCGCTGAAGGAATTGACCGAGAATGCGGTCGATGCCGGTGCCACCCGAATTGCCATCACACTGGTGGATGGCGGGCTGACCATGATCGAAGTCACGGATGACGGCTGCGGGATGGACCCTGCCGCCATGGCCTTGGCGCTGGAACGCCATGCGACCTCCAAATTGCCCGACGCCCTGATTGGAGAGGCGCAAGCCATCGAACGGGTTGCAACGCTCGGTTTCCGCGGGGAAGCCTTGCCATCCATTGCCAGCGTCGCACGCCTCACGCTGGAGAGCCGCCCGCAAGGCGCGGCGGATGGCTGGCGGCGAGTGGTCGATCACGGCGTTCTGGTGGAGGAGGGGCCTGCCGCCTTGCCGCCCGGCACACGGGTGCGGGTGGAGCAGGTCTTTGCCAAAGTGCCTGCGCGGCGCAAATTCCTGCGTACCTCCCGCAGCGAATATGGCGCTTGTATGGACATTGTCCGCCGCCTTGCAATGGCGCGGCCCGATATCGGGTTTACCCTGACGCACCGCAAGGAGAAGGGCGAGCGGCGGGTGCTGGCTTTGCAGCCGGAAGATGCCTTGCCCGACCGTGTGGCGCAGATTGTCGCGCGTGAACTCAAAGACAATGGCGTGCTGCTGGACATGGAGCGCCCGGCACCCACGGGTACAATGCGGCTGACCGGCATTGCCGGCCTGCCGACCTACAATCGCGGTGTGGCGGATCATCAATATCTGTTCGTAAACGGTCGCCCGGTGAAAGACCGGGTGCTGGTCGGGGCTGTGCGCGGAGCTTATTCCGACATGCTGGCGCGGGACCGGCATGCGGTGCTGGCGCTGTTCCTCGATCTGCCGCCTGAAGATGTCGACGTGAATGTCCATCCGGCGAAGACCGAAGTCCGGTTCCGCGATGCGCAGGGCGTGCGCGGGTTTATTGTCTCGGGCCTGAGGCAAGCGCTCTCGACCGGCGACCGCCGCAGCGCGCAGGAGGCTGACGCTGGTGCGATGGCGAAATGGCAGCAAGAGCCGGTGCGGGAAGAGCCTTCGCCCGCTTTGCGCTCGATCTTTGAAGGCCGTGACTGGAGCGCAAGCACCACGCGCGTGAGCGAACCTGCGCGCCCATGGAGCGCGCCAGATGCCGATGTGATGGCCGCGCCGATGGGCCGGGCGGTCGAAGGCGAGGCGGAAGCCCCGGCGGAGAACTTTCCTCTCGGTGTGGCGCGCGGGCAAGTCGCCAACACTTACATCGTGGCAGAAGCGAAGGACGGACTGGTCTTGGTCGACCAGCACGCCGCGCATGAGCGACTGGTGCTCGAACGCCTCAAAGCCGCAGGCGCAGCGGAGGCGGTCGCGCGCAGTCAGGCAATGCTGATCCCCGAAGTCGTGGAACTGGAAGAGCTGGCCTGCGACCGTCTCGAAGACGCCGCAGACAAGCTGGACACGCTGGGCCTGTCGATCGAGCGTTTTGGCCCCAATGCCATGCTGGTCCGCTCGCTGCCCCACGCGCTGGCAGGCGGCGATCCGCATAAGCTGCTTCAGGACATTGCCGACGATCTGGCAAAGCACGGCGAGAGCTTGCTGCTGGGCGAAAAGCTGGACCTGGTGCTGGCTACAATGGCGTGCCACGGTTCGGTAAGGGCAGGGCGTACATTGCGGGTGGACGAGATGAATGCGCTGCTGCGCGAAATGGAGCGAACGCCCCGGTCGGGCCAGTGCAATCACGGGCGCCCTACCTGGGTGAAATTGGGGATGGATGATGTCGAAAAATTGTTCGGGCGCCATTAGCGCCATTCTGGCTGCGGGCCTGCTCGCCGCGTGTTCCGGAGGGGAAATCCCCGCAGAGCCCGATTTCCGGCTCGGTGCATTGGGCGCGCCCGATATCGAGAAGCACGAGATTTACGGCACAGTCTGCGGCTTTCGCTCCGCCGGTGGCAGTATTCAGGCGCTGGCGCTGATCCAGCCGGACAAGGCGTGGATCAAGATCGGGCCGGAAGCCACTCCGCTACCGCTGAGCGAAGGCGCCGAGGCAGGGGAAGGGGAAGGGCCGCTCGGCATCGGGCTGGTTTACGGCAACGAGGCTGCTGTCCTGACGCTGACACCCGGCGGCGAGGAGCGCGCATCGGGCGGGGGCCGTTTGGAAATGGAAAGCGGGCTGACCTTGCAGACCAGCGAGAACCAGCTGGTCGAGCTGGACGGCATTCTCCAATGCTCTTCAGGCTCGATCTAGGGCGCGGTTAGTCCTCAATCGGCGCGTCCGGGTCACGCACCTGTATCAATCCGTTGCTGATCATTTCGAGCACGGGTTCGCCGTGCTGATTGAAAGTCGTCCCGCGTGATTTGAAGATGCCCATCTCGCGGCGCGATTTGCTCCGCCGTTTCTCGAGCACTTCGGTTTCCACCCGCAGGGTATCGCCGGGATAGACGGGCTTCTTCCACCGCAACTGATCGACCCCGGGCGAGCCAAGGCCGGCCTGCGCATTGTTCTTCATATTGTCGACCATCATCCGCATGGTCATCGCGCAGGTGTGCCATCCGCTCGCGGAAATCCGCCCGAAATGGGTCTTCGCCGCAGCTTCGTTGTCGAGGTGAAAGGCCTGCGGATCATACTTGCCCGCAAATTCCAGCACTTCCTCCATGGTCACTTCGTAATGGCCGTAACTGGAAGTGGAGCCGATCGCGATGTCTTCGTAATAGAGCATGACAGCGCTCTAGCCGTTACAGGGTAGGGCGCAACACCATCCATATTGCCATGCCGATCATCGCCAGGTTCTCGCTGAGCGAGATAAAGCCCAGCGGCACGTTCCCGCTGCCGCCGACACAGGCGCATTTGATGTCGCGCTTCTGGATGTAGACCGCGTAGAACACACTGGCTGCCCCTATACTGCCGATGGTGAACGCTATCGGGATGGAGAACCACGGCAGTATCCGCCCCGCCATCAGGACCGCCGCAATGGCTTCCAGAAAGGGATAGGCATAGGCGTAGGGCACCCAGCGTTTGCCCAGCAGATCATAGCCGACAAACATGGTCGAAAATTGCTCGACATCCTGCAGCTTGAGCATGGCGAGCATGGCCATCGAAAATGCGATAAACCATTCGGCGGTGCGAATATGGAACGGGGTGTCGTACACGAAGAGCGCGAGCGATATGGCGAGCGCCGCGCCCACCGCAAAGACGGCAAGAACGGGCGTATAGCTCTTTGCGTCCGGGTCTTTGTCGTTCGTGCCGAAATGCTTCTGCAGATCGGTGTAGCCGCCGATGCGCGCCCCATCGATGAAGGTCTGAGGCGTGGTCTTGACCCCGTGCTTTTCCTTAAACGCGTCGGTCTCCTCGCGGGTCGTGAGGTGGTGGTCATCGACCGCAAAACCCTTTCGCTCGAGGAGCCATTTGGATTTGATACCGTAGGGACAGACATGGTTGTCCATCACCATACGGTAAAGCTTCGCGGTCGGTCTGGAGCTCATCCGATGTCCCCGACCTATGCCCGGTATGAAGGCACCCGGCCATCTTCGCCCAGATCGGGAATGATCCGGTAACGCGCGAGGATCAGGCTGAAGAGGCCAAAGGTGAGAAGTCCGATTGCCACCAGAGTGAACACAATCCCGTCACCCGCAAGAGAAGCAACCGCGTCGCCCAGAGTTTTGATCTGTTCGCTTCCCGCTGACAGGAATCCTGCCTGAAACAGCGACCAACCGATGATGGCATAAACCACCGCGCGGGCCATGAAGCCTGCGCCGCCGAGCATCCGGGTGGCGTTAGGGGCCTGCGCGCTAATGCGGTTCATGAAGGAACCCGTGACAGCCTTCTTTCCTTGCGAGAAGGCTGCGGCGAAAAATGCGATGCCGAGGATACCGAGGACCATGCCGCCCAATTCGAACGACAACACACCGGAGGCGGCCTCCTGCGCTCCGCCGCCGGACCCGCCGCTGCTGGTGGTGGCAAATTTGAATGCGGAATAGGCGAGGGCCAAGTGACCGATTGCGCTGCTAGCATGGCCGATGCGTTTGCCCCAGCCCTTGGTGTCGCTGCCTTCGTTCTCGATATCGAATAGGGGCGAGCAGAAGCGGAAGAGGGCGTATGCGATCAGGCCGACAACCATCAGCCACAGGATGGCGGTCCCGGCCGGGAAATCCTCTATGGCTTTGAAAATGCCGTTGGTGCCCTCGGAAATTCTGCCGACGCTGGTGAGCGCGATGAGGCCGAGGACAGCATACAAGATCGCGCGGCTGAAATAGCCAACCCGCACCAACCAATTGAATTTCTCAGTCTTGTCTACCACCGCAATGCTCCGTTGATCTTTTGCCATCAACGGAGAGCGGCGGGATTAGTGCCGAGAATGTTTAGACATTGAATTTGAACAGCAAAACGTCACCGTCCTGCACGTCGTAATCCTTGCCTTCCTGTCTCAGCTTACCGGCCTCGCGCGCCGCGCTTTCGCCGCCCAGTGTTACATAGTCGTCGTAGGCGATGGTTTCGGCGCGGATGAAGCCGCGTTCGAAATCGGTGTGGATTTCGCCTGCAGCCTGCGGTGCCTTTGCGCCCGCGGGGAAGGTCCATGCGCGGGATTCCTTGGGCCCAGCGGTGAAGAAGGTGTTGAGGCCCAGCAGCTCGTATCCCGCGCGGATCACGCGGGCGAGACCGCTTTCTTCCAGCCCCAGTTCAGCGAGATATTCGGCGCGTTCCTCACCTTCCATCGCAACCAGCTCGGCCTCGATAGCAGCAGAGACAACCACCGCCTGCGCCCCCTCGGCCTCGGCCTTGGCGAACACTCTGGCGGAGAGTGCATTGCCTTTCGCCGCGTCTTCCTCGGCGACGTTGCAGACATACAGAACCGGCTTGGCAGTCAGGAGCTGGGCCTGTGCGAACAGGCGCTCTTCCTCGTCACCTTCAGGCTCGGTCAGACGAGCGGGCTTGCCTTCTTTCAATAGGCCCAGTGCCTGACCCAAAACGCTGGCGAGGGCCTTGGCTTCTTTGTCGCCCGCAGTGGCGCGCTTCTCGGCATTGGAAACGCGCTTCTCGAGGCTTTCCATGTCGGCCAGCAGCAATTCGGTTTCCACCACTTCGGCATCCGCGATGGGGTCGACGGTGTTGGAGACGTGCTGGATATCGTCATCCTCGAAACAGCGTAGGACATGGACAATGGCGTCCACCTCGCGGATGTTGCCAAGGAACTGGTTGCCTAGTCCCTCGCCGCTGCTCGCGCCTTTGACCAGGCCGGCAATGTCGGTGAAGCCAAGTTGGGTGTAGATAGTCTTGGCGCTTTTCGCGATGGCCGCGATCTTCTCCAGCCGGTCATCCGGCACGGCGACCTGCCCGACATTGGGCTCGATCGTGCAGAACGGATAGTTGGCCGCCTGCGCCGCCTGTGTTTCGGTGAGGGCATTGAATAGGGTGGACTTGCCAACATTGGGCAGGCCAACGATCCCGCAGCGGAATCCCATGGGGTGTCTCCAGAATTAGATTTGGCGCGCCTTTAACGGGGACGCGGCGGCAACACCAGCAATCAGTCGTGCACCGCGCGCATCAGCGGCCCGTATGCTGATCCGCCCAGCCAGCTGAGCTGCGCATCGCGGGTTGCTTCGTTAATGGCCAACTGCGCCATACGGCCACCACTGACCGGTGCGCGCAGGGGGCGCGTGCCCGCCGGCAAGGCGATAGTTTTCGCGATCAAGCGGGGGATGTCCATCGGATCGGCGGTGCGGCCGGAGCCGTCTTCGGTGCCCATCCGCTCCACCGCAGCAGGATAGCCAGCCAGATGCTTCTGCTCGGCCCGCGCTTTCAGCTCGCTGGCGTAGCGGTTGCGGTTGACCCACACCTTCGTCGGATAGCCGCCGGGCTCAACAATCGTGACCTCGATATTATGCGGCACCAGCTCGTAAGCCAACGCTTCGCTCATCGCCTCCAGCGCGAATTTGGTCGCCGAATAATGGCCGGTGAAGGGTAGAATAACCCGGCCGAGCTGGCTGCTGATCTGGAAGATCTGTCCGCTGCCCTTCGCCCGCATTCCCGGCAGCACGGCGCGCGCCATCCGGTGGCAGCCATAGACATTGATGTCGAACATCATCTGCGTGGCTTCCATGTCCTGCACTTCGACAGGACCGGACAGGCCGATCCCGGCATTGTTGATCAGCACATCCAGCGGGCCGCCATTGATCCGTTCCGCCTCGGCCACACCGGCCATCACGCTCTCATCATCCTGCACGTCGATCTCTATCACGAACAGGTCGAGCTTCTCGGCGATTGCGAGATCGCGCAGTTCGTCCGCCTCGGGTCGGGGCATGTTGCGCATGGTGGCAAACACCCGCGCGCCGAGACGCGCATAATGCTCCGCGCCCAGTTTGCCGAAGCCCGAAGAGCAACCGGTGATGAGGATCGAGGTACCGGTCAGGTCGACGGGCGCCTCCATGATGTCAGGCTGCGCACGCAGATTGGTCGCGGCGAGGGCAGTGGTGGCGGCAGCGCCAGCGAGCAATGTGCGGCGGGTAAGGGTGGTCATCGGGGAAGCCTTTCGTTTCGGCCATGCCTAGCCAAGTGGATGGCGGGCTGTCGAGAGCAACGCGCGGGCGGCATGGGTGCTTACCCAAATTTCAGGAATTCGGGCTAATGGCGGGGTATGAAAAACATTCGCCAAACCGCCCTGATCGCCATTGCTGCAACGCTCCTTTCCGGTTGCGGTGTTGGCCCCGAAGCCCGCTACGAGCGCGCGGTCGAGAGCTTTGCCGAGCATGATCTTGCCTCGGCCCGCCTGGACCTGATTTCCGCCTTGCAGGAAAAGCCCGGCGATCCTGCCATGCTCCTGCTTCTCGCACGCACGCAGATCGGTCTTGGTGACGGGGAGGGCGCGACATCGACGCTGGAAACGCTCGCCGGCTTGCAAGAGCCCGACGAGGAAACCCGCGCCCTGCTGGCTACGGCGAACGTTTTGCGTGGCAGAGCAGATGAAGCCCTTGCAATAATCGACGGCGATAAAGGGATCGAAGCGGAACGCGCGCGCGCGCTCGCCCATATCGCCAAGGGCGATTATGCCGAGGCCGAAGCAGCTCTGGATCGCGGTCTGGAGCTGGATGGCAGCAAGGCAGAATTGCAGGCGACTGCTGCGCGTTTTGCGATGGGGCAGGGCAATTTCGAGAGAGCTCGTACTCTTGTCGCTGCAGCGCTGAAAGACAATCCCGAACTGCTCGATGCGCTGTTGGCAAGCGGGCAGATCGAAACCGCAGATGGCAAACTGCCCGCTGCACTCAAGGCCTATGATGCCGCGCTCGCGCTGCATCCCGCGAATGTGCAGGCCATGATCGGCAGGCTTGGTGTGCTTGGCGATATGGGCCGGCTTCAGGAGGCCAAAACCCAATTGGCCGACGTGAGTGAGCAGGTCCCGAACCGGCCCGACGTGCTCTATCTGCGCGCGCGGTTTGCAGGCGAGAATGGCGACTGGGAAGAAGCCCGCTCCATCCTTCAGCCGCACGAGGACGCCATACGCAGCAGCGCTGCGTTGCAGGTTCTGTATGCCCAGACTTTGCTTGAAATGGGGCAAGTCGAGCAGGCGCGCAGCTGGATTGCTCCGGTTGTGCGCCGGTATCCCGGTCAGCGCCTGGCCCGCCGGGTCATGGGTGAAGCGCAGCTCCGCTCGGGTGATGCAAAGGCCGCTCTGGCCTCGCTCGCAATGATTGCCGAACGACCTGATGCCGGGGCCAACGAACTGCGTCTGGCGGCGCAGGCTGCCGAGCGCGCCGGTGACCCGCGCGCCAATGCTTTCGCCAGCCGGGCCAGCCGGCCTGCTCCGGAGTGGATTGCCACTGAAATCGCCAAAGCCGATGCTGCCATGCGCGAGGGACGCTGGGGCGATGCAGCGGCCAGCTATGGCCGGATCAAGCAGCGCTCATCGCGTCCGAACGCGATTGTGCTCAACAATTACGCCTATGCCGAGGGGCAGCTGGGCAATAACGACAAGGCTGTCGGGCTGGCTCTGGAAGCGGTGAAACTTGCCCCCGAGAACCCCTCCATCCTCGATACGGCAGGCTGGCTGCTGGCCAGCACAGGTCAGGACAAACAGCGCGGCATTACGATGCTCGAGAAAGCTGCCAAGCTCGATCCGGGCAATGCAACCATTGCCGACCATCTGGCACGCGCGAAAAGCTGATCTCCAAACAAAAAGGGCCCCTCCCGATCAGGGGAGAGGCCTCTTTGCCGGATCAAACCGGCTTTTGTATTTTGCCTATCAGGCGAAGGCAGGCTGGCTGCCGATGCTGCGCCGACGGCGACGCATCAGGCCCAGACCAATCAGCGCCGCGGCAAACATGCCCATCATGCCCGGTTCGGGGACCGGCGTGCCGCTGGTCGAGCCACCGCTGGTCGAACCGCCGGTGGTGGTGCTGCTGGTCATCTGGCCACTGGCGGAGGTTACGCCGTCGATGCCGGTGATACCCTGATAGCGCACAAAGAAATCGCTTAGCGTCAGCGATGCAAGCGGGTCGGCGAAGTTGAGCGTGAGCGAACCACTTCCGGTTTCGCCCGCACCCACACCGTTCGCATTGCCGGCGCAGGAATTGCTGCCAGCGGCCTTGAAGCACACATCCACGGTGCCGATGCCGTTCGGATAGCGCGAATCCGTGACCGTGAACGGATAGGCACCCGTCGACGTCGCGCCGGAAATATCCGGGTCGGTATTGAAGGAGAAGCTGCTGATCCGCGAATCCGCTCCGTCATCGGTCAGGTTCGCGACCGAGTAGTCGAAGCTGTAAGCGCCGTCCTGAACCCCAGTGAGGGTGAAGGTAATCGAAGACCCCAGCTGGCCGTGGGTCACGCCATCGGAAAAGCCGTCATAATTGATCGTGAAGCTCTCGCCGACATTGGTGCTGTCGAGCGTAATCGGCTCGGCGACGGCCGGGGCCGCAAAGGCCAGGGCAACGGCACCGAAAAGCTTTTTTGCGCTGCTCAATCCAAACACGAGGGTGTATCCTTCTGGTGATCCAAAGTGGTTTACCAGAATAAAAGCAACATCCGTGCCAGATCAGGGAACGCGCGGGACGCGATGGTTAATCGGGGCCAATCGATGCGGTAACTGTCAAACGGGCCGACAGGTCGCCGGCTCGGGTCAGTCCTGCATGCGGCTTGCGACGTCGCTCATGAAGCGGGGGTTGTCCCCCTGGGCGAGCCACTCCGCCTCTGCACCCACAGCGCCGAGCATGTGGACGAGCTGGTCCATTTCTGCCTTGGCATAATTGCCCAGCACATAGCCATGCACCGCGTCCTTGTGACCAGGATGGCCGATGCCCAGCCGGATGCGGCGGTAATCAGGGCCGACATGCTGGCTGATCGAGCGCAGGCCGTTGTGCCCGGCATGGCCGCCGCCATCCTTCACCTTCACTTTGTAAGGCGCGAGATCCAGTTCGTCATGAAACACGGTGAGCGCGTCCGGCTCCAGCTTGTAGAACCGCAACGCTTCGCCAACACTGCGTCCGCTCTCGTTCATGAACGTGGCGGGCTTTAGCAGAATGATCTTCTCACCGCCGATGCGGCCTTCCTGCACCCAGCCGGAAAACTTCTTCTGGACGGGATCGAAGCCGTGCATATCCGCGATGACGTCCACCGCCATAAAGCCCACATTGTGCCGGTTCATGGTGTATTTCGGTCCGGGATTTCCGAGGCCTGTCCAGATTTGCATGGGTGCTAGATAGTGGAACCGGCGCGCGGGGCAATGTTTGAGTTTTTGTTTGAGGCCCTGCGGGCGGGGTGCATCCGCACCCCTTGCTACGCCGCATAAGCGGCGGCGCGCGGTCGCGCGCTGTCGTCGCCTATGGCGCCGATACTATCGCCAAACGAAACCGACCCTCATTGATCTCGGTCGCGACCAGCGACCGACAGAGGCCCGACCGGGCCGCCCGCAGCGAAGTGCCCGAAGGGCGCGAGAGCGAGGATAGCCCAGGGAGCGGATGCGACCGCCGGCGCTTGAGGCCAAACAAAAACGCCGGCCTCTCGCGAGACCGGCGTTTCTTGTTCGGTATAGGCAACCAGAGCTTAGCTCTTGTCTTCCTGTTCCTGTGCCGCGTCGGCATCCGGACCCTGCTCGGTAGCAGCGGTTTCGCCCGGCTCCATGCCTTCGCCCGTCTGGTCGTCGCCAGCTTCCTCTTCGCTCTTCTTGAGCGCGGACGGAGCAACCAGGGTGGCGATGGTGAAGTCGCGGTCGGTGATCGCGCTTTCGCTACCTTCGGGCAGCGACAATTCGCTGATGTGGATCGAGTCGCCAACTTCCTTGCCGGTGACGTCGATTTCGATCTGGCCCGGGATCAGGTCGGCATCGCAAACCAGTTCCAGCTCGTGACGAACCACGTTGAGAACGCCGCCCTTCTTGAGGCCGGGGCTGGCTTCTTCGTTGACGAACACGACCGGCACGTTGACGTCGATCTTCGCGCCTTTGACCAGACGATAGAAGTCGGCGTGGATCGGGCGATCGGTTACGGGGTGGAAAGCGACATCCTTGGGGATGGTGCGGAAGCTCTCTCCGCCAATCTCGATCTGGACGAGGCTGTTCATGAAGTGGCCGGTGCCAAGCTGGCGGACCAGTTCTTTTTCCTCGACGTGGATCGGGGTGGGTGCAGTCTTGCCGCCATAGACAACGGCGGGGACACGGCCATCACGACGCAGTGCACGGGAGGCTCCCTTGCCAGCCCGTTCGCGCGTCTCGGCCGGAAGAGTCAGAGCGTCGCTCATAATCGCTTACCTTTCGAAATACGGTGTTTGTAATTCCGGATCCGCCACACCTCCAGGGATGAACATGGCGTCCGAAGGCGCGGCACATAGGGGCGAGGGGGCGTATTGGCAAGCAAATAGGGCGGCGAAAGAGCGCCAGACACGAGGGGCGCGCGCGGCCTAACGCATACGGGTGACGGTATAGCCAGCCTTGCGCAGCAGAACGGGTAACCCCTGCGGCCCGCCCATATGCCCCGCGCCCACCGCAATCAGCGGCTTGGGCTGTTGCTGCAGCATGGTGACGATCACCGGCATCCAGTCCCGGTTGCGCCCTTCGACCAAAGCCTCGCGCAATTCCGGATCGTCGAGCAATGTTTCCGCATCGGGGTCGAGTAGCGCCTCGACATCACCGGCCAGCCAGCGCTGGACTGTTTTCTGGCGGAAGGAATCGGGCCGGGTGGTTTCTTCTACGGTCAGCGAAAGGAGGTCGCGTTGGTCGGCCTCAGGCAAGGCATCGAACACGCCGAGCTGTGCTTGGACACCCTCGATTTCGCGGATTGGTCGGCGCCCTTGAAAATCTGTCGCAAGCGCCTTGTCCACGCCGTTCTCGGTCTTCGATGCGCCCTTATTGGTCTGAGCCAGAATGAGCGCCGCGCCCCAGCTTTCAATCGCCCTGAAATCGCCTGCATCATAGGGGCTGCGCTCGATCAGTTCGGCCAGTTCCTCGTGCTGCGATGCGGGCAGGCGCTCGGTCAGCAAGGGCTGTCCGGGCGAATGCGACATGCCTAAAAAGGTCATCGCAATCGATTCCGTGTCTTCCAGCGCGGCTATTTCCATCGCCAGCAGATCGGCCTCGGCAATGGCCTGCTCCACCGGCTCGCTGCGCCAGCGTGTGTTGTCGGGCAAGGCATGGATGGTGCCGAACAGCCACCCTTCTACCGCGCCGCCATCGGAGGTTATCTCCCAGATTGCCGGAGTGCCGGTCTGGACAGGCGAGGGTGGTGCCTCGCCCCTGTCGCATGCGCTCGCGCCCAACAGGAGCGCGGCGACAATGATCGGCTTAAGCGGGTTCGACGGGAATTTCACTGCACCCGAAAAGTAGTGATCCCGCGCTGCGCCAACAAGTCCTGCACCGAATTCTTGCCCGCAAGATGCCCCGCGCCCACAGCCATGAAGACGGTGCCCGGAGCGTCCAGCCGGTCATCGATCCACACTGCCCAGTTGGCATTGCGCGAATAAAGGAGCCGGTCGGCCAGCAGCGGATCGTTCTCGAACGCATCGTTCAGCAGAGCGGCCAAGCCCTCGGCATCTCCGACGGCCCATTCATCGACCATTTTCTGCAATTCGTCCGCCAGCGTGTCGATTTCCTCGGCGCCTTCAAGCAGGAACCGCATCTGCGCATCGAGTGGCAATTCGTCGAAGATCGACATCTGGAATTCGATCGTCTCCAGCGCGCCGCGCACCTTGGTGTCGCCGACCGTCGCTTCCAGCACGGTTTCCGCGCCCGCTTCGGGCGAGAAGCCCTGCTGCATCAGTGCGGTGTTGCTCAGCATCAGCGCGGCGAACCACGGTTCCATGGAATCGAACGAATTGAGCGGCAGGCTGAGCTTCGCGAGCGCGGCTTCGTAGGTCGCGCGCTGCTCCTCATCCATCAGGTCGCGTAAGGTGCCTTCGGACAGCAGCGCCTTGCTGACGATAATCTGCTGCATGGCCGCTAGCGATTCCGGTGTGGAATCGATCTCTGTCACCAGCTCGCTGGAGCGGTCCAGAGCATCGGCCACAGTCCCGCTGTACCAATCGACATCGGCGGGCAGCGAATGGACCGTGCCGAACAGGTAAATTGTGGTGTCCTCGTCCGCGACTTTCCAAAGCGCCGGGCCGTCCAGCTGCATTTCCTCGGCGGCGACCATTTCGGTTGCTACAGGTGTGGGCAGCAACTGTTCCTGCGCGGCAAGCGGAGCCGCCAGCGCGCTGCTCACGAGAGCGAGTGCGGATGCGGCGAAGGATTTCGGGAATTTCAAAAGCATGTCGGCTCCTTAAGTCCAGCGCTTGTGGCAGCGCAACCGTGAACGCAGCGCTAACGCGGAGTGAATATCCCGCATTCGCTGTCTGTTTCCGATCAGGGCAAATGCCGCAGTGCAGCATTGACGGTCACGGGTCGGTGGGGCAGTGGCCCCGTCCATGACAAATGCGTCCATGACAACCGCGCCTGCCACCATGCCCAACACCAAGTCCAACAGCGTGCCCGAACGCCATCCGGCCAAGTCCTTTCAGGACATGATCCTCGCCCTCCACGATTTCTGGAGCTCGAACGGGTGCCTGATCCTGCAGCCCTACGATATGCGGATGGGCGCGGGCACGTTTCACACCGCCACCACCCTGCGCGCGCTGGGGCCGGAGCCGTGGAATGCGGCCTTCGTGCAGCCTTGCCGCCGCCCGACCGACGGCCGCTATGGCGAAAACCCGAACCGGCTGCAGCATTACTACCAGTATCAGGTGATCCTGAAGCCGAGCCCGGCCGACATTCAGGATCTCTATCTGGAAAGCCTGCGCGTCATCGGCATCGACCCGCTTAAGCACGATATCCGCTTTGTGGAGGATGACTGGGAAAGCCCGACACTGGGCGCATGGGGCCTGGGCTGGGAAGTCTGGTGTGACGGGATGGAAGTCACCCAGTTCACCTACTTCCAGCAGATGGGCGGTTTTGACTGCAAACCCGTCGCGGGCGAGCTGACCTACGGCCTCGAACGTCTGGCGATGTATATCCAGGGCGTCGACAACGTGTACGACCTCGACTTCAACGGTCGCGGCGTGAGCTATGGCGAGGTGTTCCTCGAAAACGAGAAGCAGATGTCGAAGTGGAATTTCGAAGTCGCCGACACCGACGCGCTGTTCGACCTGTTCAACAAGGCCGAGGCCGAGTGCAAGAATGCGCTGGAGCACAATGTCCCCATCGCGGCCTATGAACAGGCGGTGGAGGCCAGCCACATCTTCAATCTCCTGCAAGCGCGCGGCGTGATCAGCGTGCAGGAACGCGCCAGCTATATGGGCCGGGTCCGCGATCTGGCGCGCGGGTCATGCGAAAAGCACATGGAGAAAGAGAAAGCGGGCTGGACCGAGAAATATCCGGAGTGGAGCGCGTAATGGCTGACTTCCTCCTCGAACTTCGCTCCGAAGAGATCCCGGCCCGGATGCAAAAGGCCGCGCGCGCGGAGTTGGAAAAGCTGTTCCGCCGCGAACTGGACGCGGCAGGCGTTTCCATCGGCGACGTCACCGTCTGGTCGACCCCGCGCCGTCTTGCCCTCATTGCGCGCGACTTGCCCGAGCAAACCGAGGCCGTGAGCGAAGAGGCCAAGGGGCCACCCGAAGCCGCGCCCGATAAGGCCGTGGACGGGTTCTGCCGCAAGAACGGCGTCACGCGCGACCAATTGGAGGTCCGCGACGTCAAAGGCCGCCCGACCTATTTTGCCGTCATCAACAAGCCGGGGCAGGCGGTTGCCGACCTGCTCGCCAGCGCGATCCCTGCGATTATCCGCGACTTCAGCTGGCCCAAATCGATGCGCTGGGGCGATGCCTCCATCAGCACGGAAAGTTTGCGCTGGGTGCGCCCGCTGTCGGGCATTGTCGCGCTGCTGGGCGATACCATCGTCGAATGCGAAGTGCATGGCGTGACCTCGGGCGCGGTCACGCTGGGACACCGCTTCCACCACTCGGGCGACATCACCATCGGCGATGCGGACGATTACACGGTGAAATTGCGCGCGGCCCATGTGATTGTCGATCACGAGGAACGGCAGAACCTGATCCGTACAGGCGCAGCGCACGTTGCGACGGAGGCGGGCCTGAAACTGGTCGAGGACGAGGGGCTGGTCGTCGAGAATGCTGGCCTCACCGAATGGCCGATCCCGCTGCTCGGCCGGTTCGAGGATGATTTCCTCGAGGTTCCGCCCGAAACCATCCAGCTGACCGCCCGCGTGAACCAGAAATACTTCGTATGCGAGGATGCAGCGGGCGAACTCGCAAACGCCTTCATCTGCACCGCCAATATCGAAGGCAGCGATGGCGGCGCAGCGATTGTCGATGGCAACCGCAAAGTCCTCGCCGCGCGGCTGTCCGACGCGCGCTTCTTCTGGGATGTCGACCGCAAGAAGACGCTGGCGGAACACGCCAAGGGTCTGGAGCGGATCACCTTCCATGAGAAGCTGGGCACGGTTGCCGACAAGGTCGAGCGCGTGGCGAAGCTGGCAGAATGGCTTGCGACAGAGGGCATTGTGCCAGATTGTGACCCAACGCTAGCGCGCCAGGCAGCGGAATTGTGCAAGGCCGACCTCGTCACCGAAATGGTCGGGGAATTCCCGGAGCTCCAAGGCCTTATGGGCGGCTACTATGCCCGCGCCGAGGGGCTACCCAATTCCGTCGCCGACGCCATCCGCGATCACTACAAGCCAGTCGGGCAGGGCGACGAAGTGCCTACCGCACCGGTGACCGTGGCGGTTAGTTTGGCGGATAAGCTGGATACGTTGGTGGGGTTTTTCCAGATCGACGAGAAGCCGACAGGGTCGAAGGATCCTTTTGCGCTTCGACGTGCGGCCCTAGCGGTATTCGCGCTAATCAATGAAAATCACCTCCGCCTTCCACTTTGGATATCCTCAGCAGCAATGCTCGCCCTTAACAGGCGTCCGGAAAGCTATTCTGAGAAAAACTTTGAGGCTGTTTGGAGCAAAGAGACACGCGCTCGATTTAGCGAAGCGTATCTACATGATGAAAGCCTAACACTTGAGCCGTCGAAGAGAATCGCGGAAACCGCCGACAGTTTGCTCGACTTCTTCGCCGACCGCCTCAAAGTCCAGCAACGCGAGGCAGGGGTCCGTCACGACCTGATTGACGCAGTCTTCGCGCTTGGCGGGGAGGACGATCTCGTCCGCCTGCTCGCCCGCGTCCATGCGCTTCAGGCCTTCATCGAAACCGATAACGGCACCAACCTTCTCGCCGGATACAAGCGGGCTGCGAATATCCTCAAGAAGGAAGCGCCCACTCCAACTCCTTCACAAAATCCCGTCACCCCCGCGAAAGCGAGGGCCCAGAGTGATGCGGACGACGAGGCCAATCTGGGTTCCCGCGTTCGCGGGAATGACGAGGGAAGCAACAAAACACTTTCCTACACGCCCGAACCTGCCGAGAAGGCGCTGGGCGATGCGCTGGCGGCAGCGGAACCCAAAGCCGCTGCCGCCGTCAAAGAAGAAGACTTTGCCGCCGCTATGGCTGCATTGGCCAGTCTGCGGGCACCGATCGACACGTTCTTCGAGGAGGTGATTGTCAATGCCGATGAACCGGAGAAGCGTGACCACCGACTGGGCTTGCTCGCGCGGTTCCGCGATGCGGTGCACACCGTGGCCGATTTCAGCCGGATCGAAGGGTGAGCGGAAGGTGACACTCGATGCTCCTGAAAGCAGGTCAAATCCGCTATCTTTCAATAATTTGCCGCAATCTTCCAGTTTATCCAAACCCCCACTTCACTGTCACCCTGAAGGGCATCTGCAATGACTGAAACGGTCTACACATTCGGCGGCTCTTCCAAGGCGACAGACGCCCGCGCCAAGGACAAGACCATCGTCGGCGGCAAGGGCGCGAACCTTGCGGAGATGGCGGAGATCGGCCTGCCGGTTCCTCCCGGCTTCACGCTGACCACAGAGGAATGCCTGCGCTACCTCGATCAGGGCGGTGAATTCCCCGAAAGCTTGCGTCATGACGTCACTTCTGCCCTCGGCCATATCGAGGAAACGGTCGGTAAGCGCTTGGGAGATAAGGAAGACCCGCTTTTGGTGTCGGTCCGCTCCGGTGCGGCGATCTCCATGCCGGGCATGATGGACACGGTCCTCAATCTCGGTCTGAATGACGAGACGGTCGAGGGCCTTGCCGCGATTGCGGGCGATGACCGTTTCGCATGGGACAGCTATCGCCGCTTCATCCAGATGTATTCCGACGTGGTGCTCGGCGTGGATCACGGTCTGTTCGAGGAAGCGCTCGAAATCGCCAAGGAAGACAATGGCTTCTACAACGATACCGAGATGTCGGCTGAAGACTGGAGAGTGCTGGTCGGCGAGTACAAACGCATTGTCGAGGAAGAGCAGGACGCGCCGTTCCCGCAGGATGTGACAGAGCAATTGTGGGGCGCGATCCGCGCTGTGTTCGATAGCTGGGACAGCGAGCGAGCGAAAATATACCGCCGTCTCAATGATATACCGCACGACATGGGCACGGCGGTGAATGTCCAGGCGATGGTTTTCGGCAATATGGGCGATACGTCGGCCACCGGCGTTGCCTTTACCCGCGATCCCAGCACGGGCGAGCGGGCCTATTACGGCGAATGGCTGGTCAATGCGCAGGGCGAGGACGTGGTCGCCGGCATCCGCACTCCGCAATATCTGACCAAAGATGCGCGAGAGCGGGCAGGGGCCAAGCCGCTGAGCATGGAAGAGGCGATGCCCGATGCCTATGGCGAGCTGGCGCGCGTGTTCGACCTGCTGGAAAAGCATTACCGCGACATGCAGGATATCGAGTTCACCGTGGAGCGCGGCAAGCTGTTCCTGCTGCAAACGCGCAACGGCAAACGCACGGCGAAAGCGGCCTTGAAAATGGCGGTCGAGATGGTTGGCGAAGGGCTGATCGACGAGACCACGGCCATCCGCCGGATCGATCCCATGGCACTCGACCAATTGCTGCACCCGACGCTGGATCCAAATGCGAAACGTGACGTCATGACGGCAGGTTTGCCTGCTTCTCCAGGTGCGGCCAGCGGCAAGATCGCTCTGGATGCAGACACCGCAGAGCAGTGGGCTGCACGAGGCGAAAGCGTCATTCTGGTGCGCGTCGAAACCAGCCCGGAAGACATTCACGGCATGCACGCCGCGCAGGGCATCTTGACCGCGCGTGGCGGTATGACGTCGCACGCAGCCGTGGTGGCACGCGGCATGGGGCGCCCTTGCGTCTCGGGGGCTTCGCAAGTCTCGATTGACCGCGAGGGGCGCACCTTGCGCATCGGCAGCCGCGATCTGGCCGAAGGCGATATCATCACCGTCGATGGTAGCAACGGCCAGGTGATGGGCGGCGAAGTGGCGACAATTGAGCCGGAGCTGGACGGCGATTTCGGGGTCATCATGGAGTGGGCCGATCGCCACCGCCGCATGCGCGTGCGCACCAATGCCGAAACGCCCGATGATTGCCGCAGGGCGCGGCAGTTCGGCGCAGAAGGCATCGGCCTGTGCCGCACGGAGCATATGTTCTTCGATGCGGGCCGGATTAGTGCCGTACGCCAAATGATCCTAGCGGAAGACGAGCGCGGGCGGCGTGAGGCGCTTGGTAAGCTCCTTCCCGAACAGCGCAGCGATTTCCGCGAGATTTTCGAGGTTATGGTCGGTCTGCCATGCACGATTCGCTTCCTTGATCCGCCACTGCACGAATTCCTGCCGCATAAGGACGAGGAGTTCGCGGACCTGGCGGAGGCGACCGGCACCAGTGTCGCAAATCTGCGTCGCCGGGCTCAAGAATTGCATGAATTCAATCCCATGCTGGGCCATCGTGGATGCCGTCTAGGGATCACTTACCCCGAAATCTACGAAATGCAGGCCCGCGCCGTGTTTGAGGCCGCGTGCGATGTGGCCGAGGCCAGCGGTGAAGCGCCGGTGCCCGAAATCATGATCCCGCTGGTCGCCACCCGCCGCGAGCTGGCCTTGCTGCGCGAACTGGTCGAGCGGATTGCCGAGGAGGTGTTCGAAGCACGGGGAAGGCGGATCGAATATCTCGTCGGTACCATGATCGAACTGCCACGCGCTGCTCTGATGGCCGGCGAGATTGCCCGTGAGGCGCGGTTCTTCTCGTTTGGGACCAATGACTTGACCCAGACGACTCTGGGCGTTTCGAGGGACGATGCGGGCGGTTTTCTGGCGACATATGTCGACAAGGGCATCTTCCCGCGCGATCCGTTTGTCAGTCTCGATATTGACGGTGTTGGCCAGCTGGTCGAACTCGCCGCCGAGCGCGGCCGGGAGACCCGCGAGGACATCAAGCTTGGCATTTGCGGCGAGCATGGCGGCGATCCGGCCAGCATCGCGTTCTGCGAGGCCACCGGTCTCGATTATGTCAGCGCCTCGCCTTACCGCGTGCCCATCGCCCGATTGGCGGCGGCGCAGGCGGCCCTGAACCAAGGCGAGGTGCGTGAAGGCTAGGTTCCAGCCAGAGACCGACGCCCGGTCAGGGTGATGATCTCGAAGGTTTCGGTGACCTTGCCGTCGGCGTCCGCTCCGTCGAGAAACGCTTCACGCGCACGCTGGAGTGCCGCCTGGCCCAGCGGCGTGGCGGGCTCGGCAAAGGCATTGCCCTGTGCCTGATCGCGCAGGTCGGACACAAGTCTGTCCAGCGAGGAATAGCGCACATTGAGGGTGTAAGTATCCACCACCGGATCCTTCCAACCCGCCCGTTGGAGCAGACCGGGTGCGGCTCGGGGATCGACCAGAGGATGGATACGGGCTGCGGGCCGGTCGGGCTCTGCCGCCATCATCGCGGCGCGCAGCCTCGGCAGGCTCGCTCCGCCAACGAAGCTGGCAATCACCAGCCCGCCCGGCGTTAATGCATTGCGTGCATGGATCAGGGCGCCGGGCAGATCGTTCACCGCATCCAGCTGCCCGCCGATACCGACGAAGTCGAACTGGTCGGTCAGATTGCCCAGATCATACGGTTTCTCGAGGTCGAGCGCGTGCCCGTAGGTAATCGGCTTGCTGGGGAATTGGCTTCGTATCGCTCCGCCAATTTGCCCGATCAGCAGCAGCTTGTCCGGATCGGCCCGGACGAAGGCGAGGCGGTCCGCCATATCGGTGCCGATTTCCTCGGCCAGAAAACGGGCGCAGTTCTCCGAACGCAAGCGCCGGGTAGCCGCGCGCTGACCGCGCCGTCTGCGCCGGGCGAGACTGAAAATCTGGGGAACGCCGGTCGGTTGCATCCACGCCTCCTGACGCGCTTGCCAGCCGGGGGCAAGAGGTGCAGCACTATGGCCGGGAAGAAAGGGAGCTGAGGAGGGAATGGCATTGGCTTCGCATATCGCCCGCGCTCTTCAGCCAATGGTGGATCTGGCATACCCTCCGCGCTGCCCGCTGTGCGGCGAGGCACTGGGCACACAGGACGGGTTGTGCCTCGATTGCTGGAGCGCGCTGGAGCAGCCGGGCGAGCCTGCCTGTGCCTCCTGCCAGCGGCCTTTGGGTGACAATGTGACCGGCTTCGAGGATGCGGTGTGCGCCCCCTGCATGACCACGCCGCCCCGACATGCGGGGATCGCAGCGGCTACGCTCTATAACGATACGTCGCGGCGTTTGGTCTTATCGTTCAAGCATGGCGGCAGGATTGCCCTGGCGGCGATGATGGGTCGGTTGATGGCCGCGCGGTTGGGAGAGCTCGGCGAAGCGCATCTGTTGATCCCTGTTCCGCTGCACCGGTGGCGGATATGGGGCAGGGGCTACAACCAGTCGGCTTTGCTGGCGACGGAATTGGTGAAGATCACCGGTGCGCAGGTGATGCTCGACGGGCTCGAACGCCACAAACCCACGCCGAGCCTAGGGGGACTTGGCCGGAAGGCACGGGCGAAGGCGCTGAAAGGGGCGATCCGGGTCAAGCGCTCCAGAGCCAACGCCATACAGGGCCGGGAGATCATTCTGGTGGACGATGTCCTGACCAGCGGAGCAACGGCCAATGTCTGTGTCGGCGCGCTGTTGAAGGGAGGCGCGAAGTCCGTCCGGATCAGCTGCTTCGCCCGGGTGGTGGACGGCGAAGCCTTCGCCGCACCGATGGAGGCTTCCCTGGTTGAGACCATTTCGGGACCGGAAAACGAAACGCCCGGGATCCGTTAGGACCCCGGGCGCCGCGTGACGAAACTATTCGGTTTCCGGCGGCCTTCCCCCGAGGGCCGCACAGGGAAACCGTTTCCCTCATCGTCAAGCCATGCCGACGACAAGCGGCGGCATCCTCTCCCAACCAAACCGGCTTGCAAACGAGCATCCGGAAACAGTTGTCGACGTCGCTGCGTCGTGCGGCGAGATGTTCCATTTGCGCGTCCGATGGGGAAGGGCCATTAGGTATTCAGCGCAATTTCACAGATGCTCTGTGCCCAATTTGCAACATTTTGTAACGGACCGATAAACGACATGGACGATACGACGAACGAGGACCGGGAGAGGGGGAAGACCTTCTTACCCAAATTCGATGACAAGGGGTTGCTCAGCGCAGTTGTGACGGATTTTGACTCGGGTGATGTGCTGATGGTGGCCTTCATGGATGAAGAGGCCCTGGCAGCCACGAGGGAAACCGGCCTTGCCCATTTCCATTCCAGATCGCGCGGCAAACTGTGGCAAAAGGGCGAAAGTTCGGGCCATGTTCTGAAGGTGCAGGAGATGCTGGTCGACTGCGATCAGGATGCCATTGTCCTGCGCTGCATGCCGGCGGGGCCGACATGTCACACAGGCGAAACCAGCTGTTTTTACCGGTTGCTGGACGGCGGGGTTCTCCAACGCGTCAAGACTTGACCTTTACGTAAAGGGTATGTAGCAAAGATGCATGACGACGACAGAAGCTCTGAGCGAATACACCCATTCGGGCGCCCATCTGGAACGCCCCGATGAATTGGCCCGTGACCAGTTTTCCATTTCCGATCTGACGACCGAATTCGACTGCACCGCGCGTGCGCTCCGGTTTTACGAGGACGAGGGCCTCATCGCTCCCGCCAGGCTGGGTCTGACGCGGGTCTATTCCAAGCGTGACCGTGCGCGGCTTGCATGGATCATGCGGGCCAAAAATGTCGGCTTCAGCCTGACCGAGATCAAAGAGATGATCGATCTCTACGATCTCGACGATGGGCGCGTGGAGCAGCGCCGTGTGACCATCGAGAAATGCCGGAACCATGTGGCGAAGCTCAAGCGCCAACGGGATGACATCGATTCGTCCATCACCGAGCTCACCGAATTTATCGCTCACATCGAAACGCTCGATCTGGGCGATTGACCGGGGCGCGGCCAAGCGCGCCTCTGCGAAATCAAGTCAACACTACCTTCTGAACAGGAACCACTATGCCGACCTATACCGCCCCGACACGCGACACCCGATTTGTCGTGAATGAAGTTCTCGACCTGTCCAGCTACGGCAATCTGCCGGGTTTCGAGAGCGCTACGCCGGACATGATCGACACCGTTATCAACGAGGCGGGCAAGTTCTGCAGCGAGGTTCTGCACCCGCTCAATCAGGTCGGTGACGAGCAGGGTTGCACCCGCCATGAAGACGGCAGCGTCACGACCCCGGAAGGTTTCAAGGAAGCATTCGGTCAGTATGTCGAAAGCGGTTGGGGCACGATTGCCAGCCCTGAAGAGTTTGGCGGGCAGGGCATGCCGCATGTGATGGGCTTTGTGGTTGAAGAATTTATGGCCACGTCCAACATGGCGTTTGCGATGTATCCCGGCCTCACCACCGGCGCGATTGCTGCGCTGATCGCTGCCGGTTCGGAAGAGCAGAAGGCGATGTATGTGCCCAACATGGTTTCGGGCAAATGGCTCGGCACGATGAACCTGACCGAGCCGCATTGCGGCACCGATCTGGGCATGATCCGAACCAAGGCCGAGCCTGAGGCCGACGGCAGCTATGCCATCACCGGCACGAAGATCTTTATCTCCGCAGGCGAGCATGACCTGACCGAGAACATCATCCATCTGGTGCTGGCCAAGACGCCTGGTGCGCCCGACAGCTCCAAGGGCATCTCTCTGTTCGTCGTGCCCAAATTCCTCGTGAATGAGGACGGCTCACTGGGTGAGCGTAATGCAGTGTCCTGCGGTTCGATCGAGCACAAGATGGGCATCAACGGCAATGCGACCTGCCTGCTGAACTATGACGGCGCCAAAGGCTGGATGGTCGGCGAGGAGAACAAGGGTCTCGCCGCGATGTTCGTGATGATGAATGCGGCCCGTCTGGGCGTCGGCATTCAGGGTTTGGCCCAGTCCGAAATCGCGTACCAGAACGCCGTCACCTATGCACTTGATCGCCGTCAGGGACGCGCGCTGACTGGCCCCGCCGAGCCAGAGCAGAAAGCCGACCCGATCTTCGTTCACCCCGACGTGCGCCGGATGCTGATGGATGCCAAGGCATTCAACGAAGGCATGCGCGCGCTGTGCCTGTGGGGCGCTCTGCAAGTCGATCTGACGCACAAGGCGCAGACCGAGGAAGAACGCGAACAGGCCGACCAGCTGATCGGCCTGATGACTCCGGTGATCAAGGGCTATGGCACCGACAAGGGCTATGACTTCGCCACCAATATGCAGCAGGTCTATGGCGGCCACGGCTATGTGAAGGAATGGGGCATGGAGCAGTTCGTGCGCGATGCCCGCATCGCCATGATCTACGAAGGCACCAATGGCGTGCAGGCGATGGATCTGTGCGGCCGCAAGCTCGCCAGCAAGGGCGGCGCGGCAATTCAGGCGTTCTTCAAGGTGGTCGGCGAGCAGATTGCCGATGCCAAAGCGGACGAGGCTCTCGCCCCGATGGCCGAAAAGCTGGAAAAGGCACTGAACGAACAGCAGGCGGCCACCATGTGGTTCATGCAGAATGCGATGCAGAACCCCAATCAGTTGGGCGCGGGCGCGCATCACTACATGCACCTGATGGGCATTGTGACGCTGGGCTTCATGTGGCTGAAAATGGCGAAAGTCTCGCGCGCTGCACTCGAAGGTTCGCCGGAAGATGCCGCATTCTACGAAGCCAAGCTGGCCACGGCACGCTATTTTTTCGACCGGTTTACGCCGGATGCGGGCGCCCTGCGCCGCAAGATCGAAGCAGGCAGCGAGAGCCTGATGGAGCTGGGCGAGGAAGCCTTCGCCACGGCGGCCTGATCCACGGCCTCGGGCCGAAGCGCTCCAAAGAAAAGGCCCCGCCATCAAGCGGGGCCTTTTTGTTTTAAAGCTTGACGGAATCAGGCTCCCGGCAGGAAATCCGGTACGGAGAGATACCGCTCGCCGGTGTCGTAATTGAAGCCCATGATGCGGCTGCCGCTGTCCAGTTCGGGCAGCTTCTTCGCAATGGCGGCCAGCGTAGCGCCGCTCGATATCCCGACCAACATGCCTTCCTCGGTTGCCGCGCGGCGGGCCATTTCCTTGGCCGCCTCTGCATCCACCTGGATAGCGCCGTCGATGGATTGGGTGTGCAGGTTCTCCGGGATGAAGCCCGCGCCGATGCCCTGAATGGGATGAGGCCCGGGCTGACCGCCATTGATGACCGGCGATAGCTCAGGCTCCACACCATATGCCTTCATATCAGGCCAGTGCTTCTTCAACTCCACCGCGCAACCAGTCAGATGGCCACCAGTGCCCACGCCGGTAATCATCGCATCGATGGGTGTATCGGCAAAATCGTTCAGGATTTCCTGCGCGGTAGTGCGCGTGTGGACTTTCCAGTTGCTTTCATTGTCGAACTGGCTGGGCATCCATGCGCCGTCGGTTTGGGACACCAACTCGCCCGCGCGCTCGATTGCCCCCTTCATGCCCTTGGCCTTGTCGGTCAGGTCGAAGCTGGCACCATAGGCCAGCATCAGGCGGCGGCGCTCCAGGCTCATGCTTTCCGGCATCACAAGCACCAGCTTGTAGCCCTTGACCGCAGCGACCATCGCAAGGCCGATGCCCGTATTCCCGCTGGTCGGTTCAATGATCGTACCGCCGGGCTTCAGCTTGCCCGCAGCCTCGGCATCTTCGATCATCGCCAGCGCGATACGATCCTTGATCGAGCCGCCGGGATTGGCCCGCTCAGACTTGATCCACACCTCGTGGTCGGGGAACAGTTTGGCCACGCGGATATGGGGTGTGCCGCCAATGGTCTGAAGGATTGTGTCGGCTTTCATCGGATGGGCTCCTGCTAGGTTTTGTTATGTGTCTCTTCGTCCAACTCGGGCGGCGGGTCAAAGGTCCGTGTTGTTCGCAGCACGGGAAATATTTTCGCCCACACGAGGACGGTGACAATCGCACCTATGCCGCCGCCGACAACCGCCGCCACAGGCCCTACTATACTGGCGAGCGTGCCGGAGAACGCGTCGCCGCCTTCGTTCGAGGCGCTGATGGTCAGCAGACTGACCGACGAGACGCGGCCACGCTTGTCATCCGGTGTGTGCAGCTGGACGAGAGACTGGCGGATATAGACACTGAACATGTCCGCCGCGCCGACAATGAAAAGCATCGCCAGACTGAGCGGCATGGAGGTCGAAAAACCGAAGACGATGGTCGCGACACCGAACAACGCGACGGCCCAGAGCATTTTTGGCCCGACATTGCTTTCCAGTGGACGGAAGGAAAAATAGAGCGCCGTCAGAGCCGCTCCCACAGCGGGGGCGGCGGCCAATTGGCTTAGGCCCGTGGCGCCCACTTCCAGAATATCGCGCGCATAGACCGGGAAAAGGGCGGTCGCTCCGGCGAGGAATACCGCAAAGAGATCAAGAGTAATTGCGCCGAGCACCATCTTGTTGCGCACCACGTAGCGCAGGCCGTCGATCACTTGCCCGATGGGACGCTGAGCGCCCTGAATAGCGCTGCGCGGCACATGGCCGATCATTGCCAGTGCTGCGAAAGATACGGCGAACAGAACGCCCGCAACAGCATAGGGCGCCGCCGGATCGATAACGTAGAGATAGCCGCCAATCGCCGGGCCGACGATCATGCCGGTTTGCCACGCGATCGAGCTCAGCGCGATGGCATTCGGCAGGATTGCTTTGGGCACCAGATTTGGGGCGAGGGCAGACAGAGCCGGGCCATTGAACGCGCGGGCGACGCCCAGCAATATGGCGATGCCGAACAGCCACGGCAGCGCGATCAGACCCTCCCAGGTCAGCCACGCTAGAGCGAGCGTACAGCCCAGCTGCAGTGCCACAGTGGCCTGCGCCAGACCACGCCGGTTCAGCCGGTCCGCCGCGAGTCCGGAAAACGGGGTCAGCAAGAACAGCGGAATAAACTGGAGCAACCCGATCAGCGCCAGTTGTCCTGAGGACGCCGCCACCGACATCCCGCTATCGCGCGCCAGATTGTAGGTTTGCCACCCGATGATCAACAGCATGGCGTATTGCGCCAGCGTCATCGTCAGACGGGCGACAAAATACGCCCGGAAATTGTGCACCTTCAGCGGGTGCGTCGGTTGGCTGGTATCAGGAGATGTTTGCTCGTTCACCCGCGCGCCATGGCAGGCCGCGCGCCGCTAGGGAAGTCTCAGCGCTGTTTGCGCAGGCGCGGATTGGGCTGCAATGCGTCGATAACCTGCAGGAAATCGTCAAGGCGGATGATCCGCTCGAACTGGAAGCCCGCGCGGTTATCACGCAGCCAGATCACATAGGCTTCTATCCGACCCACGACCGGCAGCCGGATGATGACCCGGTCACCGCGAACGATATCGTGGGCATCGTCGACCATGAAGCCATGGGCGGACAGATTGCTGATATGCAGCTTCAGATCGCCATGCTGGTGATGCTCCGCGATAACGGGAAAATCCACTGGATGGCGCGCTGCGCGGCGCATATCGGTTACTGTTAGCTGTGCACCCACAGACATAAATCGCGTCCCTCCGAGCGTCTCTCGTGAAGGAACGTTATGGCCGGTATTGGCTGATATTCAGTTAAGCACGCCTGTCCCGTTATGAAACAAGGGTACTGTATTTAAACAGTTTTATCTGGTGAGGATGGCGTGTTTCTTCTTACCGAGGCTTAATTTTGCCTCGGCGCCAGAGGCAATTTCCACCAATGTGCCGGGATCACTGACTGGTACATCATCCAGTTTCACAGCTCCCTCGGCCAGTTTGCGCTTTGCCTCCTTGTTCGAGGCAGTGAAGCCAAGCTCGGTCAGGATCGCGCCAATACGCATCCCTTCTTCGCCGACCGATAATGTGGGCAAATCATTGCCCGCTCCGCCGCCAGCGAAGGTCTCGCGCGCGGTTGCCTGAGCCGATGCCGCAGCCTCTTCGCCGCGCACCAGAGTCGTCACTTCATTGGCCAGCACCTCCTTCGCCGCGTTGATTTCGCTGCCTTCAAGGCCTTCCAGCCTTGAGATTTCGTCAAGCGGGAGGTCGGTAAAGATACGGAGGAAGTGGCCTACATCGCGGTCATCCACATTGCGCCAATATTGCCAGAAGTCGTAACCTGGCAGAATATCCTCATTCAGCCAGATAGCCCCGTCGACCGACTTGCCCATCTTCGCACCGTCGGAGCGTGTAATCAGCGGCGCGGTGAAGCCATACAGCTCCGCTCCGTCGATCCGGCGGCCCAGTTCCACACCGTTGATGATGTTGCCCCACTGGTCGCTGCCGCCCAGTTGCAGGCGGCACCCGTAATCGCGCGACAGCTTCAGATAATCATACGCCTGCATGATCATGTAGTTGAATTCGAGGAAGGTCAGCGGCTGCTCCCGGTCCAGCCGCAGCTTCACCGAATCGAAAGTCAGCATCCGGTTGATCGTGAAATGCGTGCCGACATCGCGCAGCATTTCGATATAGCCTAGTTCGCTCAGCCAATCGTCATTGTTGATCAGCACCGCGCCGGTTTCGCTGTCATCGAAGCGCAGGATCTGCTCGAAACTGCCTTTGATCGAGGCGATATTGCTGGCGAGTTTCTCCTCGGTCAGCATCTGCCGCGTATCGTCGCGCCCCGAAGGATCGCCGACCTTCGCCGTGCCGCCGCCCATTACGACGATGGGGCGATGCCCCGCCTGCTGCAACCGGCGCAGCAACATGATGGAGGCAAGATTGCCGATATGCAGCGACGGGGCAGTCGGATCGAACCCGACATAGCCGGTGATGGTTTCTTTCGCCGCCAATTGGTCCAGCGCGCCTGCGTCGGTCACCTGATGCAAATGCCCGCGGCTCGCCAACAATGTCAGCAATTCTGATGTGTATTCGGTCATGCCCTGCACCTTAGCAGCGGGGATGCAGGCGGGTAAGTGGCTTCAAGTGGCTTGCGGCGCTTTTCAGCCTGCGCGATAGGCGGATGCATATGGAACAGCTCACTCTTCACCCGTCCTGCGCGCCCGGTCCGATCAAGCGGATCAGCGCAGCCATTCAGCCCACGCCAGACGGATGCCGCGTAAGGTTCGTGATGGAGGGCGATGTTGGCCGGATCAAAGTTCCGATGCACGCCCACGGCCAGCGGCAGGATAATTTGTGGAAGACCACCTGCTTCGAGATTTTCTGGCAACCCGAAGGCGGGACCTATTACCGCGAGTTCAACCTGAGCCCGTCCTCGCAATGGGCGGCGTATGATTTCGACGATTTCAGGCTGAACAGCCGCGATGCGCCTGTGAGCGCGATGGCCATCGCATGCAGCGCGCATGATGCGAAGCTGGAGCTGGAGGCGAGTTTGGCCAGCGAATTGCCGACGCCTGCCGATGTGGCCCTGAATGCGGTGGTCGAGGATATAGAAGGCAATATCCAGTTCTGGGCTCTGGCCTTTCCGGACGGCAAACCGGAGTTCCACAGCGAGGTTTGCCGCGCGAAGAAGCTGGCAGGTATGCTATGACGGTGCTGTTTGGCATAGACCGCCTGCTGGCCGACGATGCGTTGCTGGCGGACCTGAAGGGCAAGCGCGTGGCGTTGGTGGCGCACCCTGCCTCCGTGACCGCCGATCTGACTCATAGCCTGGACGCCCTGATCGCTGCCGAGGTCAATGTGACCAGCGCGTTCGGCCCGCAGCACGGGCTGAAGGGCGACAAGCAGGACAATATGGTCGAGACAGCGGACGAAACCGATCCGCATTACGGCATCCCGGTGTTCAGCCTTTATGGCGAGGTGCGCCGCCCGACCGGGCAGATGATGTCGAGCGCGGATGTGTTCCTGTTCGATCTGCAGGACCTAGGCTGCCGGATCTACACCTTCGTCACCACGCTCCTCTATCTGCTGGAGGAGGCGGAGAAGGCGGGCAAATCGGTGTGGGTGCTGGATCGCCCCAATCCCGCCGGTCGCCCGGTAGAAGGGACCAAGCTTGTTCCCGGGAACGAGAGCTTTGTCGGGGCAGCGCCCATGCCCATGCGCCATGGTTTGACTCTGGGTGAAATGGGTCACTGGTTCATCGATCATTTCGGTCTAAATGTCGATTACCGCGTCGTGGCGATGGAGGGCTGGCAGCCCGAAACAGCGCCCGGCTTTGGCTGGCCGACCGATCGCATCTGGATCAATCCCAGCCCCAATGCCGCCAGTGTGAATATGGCCCGCGCCTATGCCGGGACGGTTATGATCGAAGGCGCGACATTGAGCGAGGGCAGGGGGACCACGCGCCCGCTGGAAGTGCTGTTCGGCGCGCCCGATGTGGACGCCAAGGCCGTGCTCGCCGAGATGCGCCGGTTTGCGCCGGAATGGACGGACGGCTGCATCTTACGCGACTGCTGGTTCGAGCCGACCTTCCACAAGCACGCCGGCGAGCTGTGCAACGGATTGATGGTTCATGCCGAGGGGCCGACCTACGATCACGCGGCGTTCAAGCCTTGGCGCTTACAGGCGCTCGCTTTCAAAGCCGTGCGCAATCTTTATCCCGACTACGCAATCTGGCGCGGGACGGATTTCAAATACGAATATACCAATGATGTTCTGGCGATTGACGTGATCAATGGCGGACCGTCTTTGCGGGAATGGGTCGATAATCCTGCCGCTACGCCCGCCGATCTGGATGCGCTGGCATCGTCCGACGAGGCGGATTGGGCCGCTTCGGTAGCGAAGCATTTGCTGTATTGATGGCGTCCCTCCCGCCCGAACCGGTCCTTGCGCCCAGCGACGTTGACCAGAGACTGGCCGGCAATCCGGTCGATCTTACGGCTTTGTTAGCGAAGGCAGACTGGTCGATGCGCGCGGGCGACAGGCGATCGGCAGGCGCACTATACGCTGCCGCTGCCGGATCGCCGGACCCGCAGCATGGGCCAGGATCGGCCGAGCGGCAGCGTGCGGTGCAGGCCAGCAGCGCGCTGCAACAGGCCTATATCGATCACATGTTCCAGACCCTAGCCGCCGCAGGTCATGGGCAAGCAAACTGGCATCCGCGCTTCAAGAAGGCGCTCGACATCATGACCGGTGAGCGCGGGCGCGACCCGGTGCATACAGCTTGGCCACAAATGCCGGGGGTCTTCTTTTATCCCGATATGCCGGACGTGGATTTTGTCGATCTATCTGCCGAGAATTGGTGGGGCGAAGTCGAGCAAGCAACCGATGTGATTGCGGAAGAGCTCGGCAATATTCGCAACACGGAAGGCACCTTCGCGGCTTATGTGCAGGGGCAGAGCGGGGCTGCGCAGAATGACTATCACGGCATGCTCGGCAACAATGACTGGAGCAGCCATCATCTGGTCGAGAACGGCACGCTTCAGGGAGATGCACAATCCGCCACGCGCGATGCTCTCGCTTCGACCCCGTTGTGCGATATCAACGGCCGCACCCCATCAGTGCTTTTTTCTCGCCTCACTCCGGGCGCGCATATTCCGCCGCATACTGGCATGCTCAATTTTCGCTATATCTGCCATCTGCCGATTGTCGTTCCCGGCAATGGCGAATTGCGCGTCGGCGGGGCGAAGCGGTCATGGGAGCGTGGCCAGCTCATGGCGTTCGACGACACGGTCGAGCATGAAGCGTGGAATCGCTCGGCCGAGGATCGCATCGTCTTGATTTTCGACATCTGGAAACCGGAGATCGAAGAAATTGAAAAGGCCCAACTGCGCACCTTGTTCGGCGCAGTCGACTCCTTCTAACGCACCGGCACGAGACTACCCCTGCTTGCGGCTCAGTTCGCGCATTGCGTCATCGAGACCATCCAGCGTCAGGCCGTACATCCGGTCATTGACCAGCTGTTTGAGCATCTTGGTGCTCTGCGAATAGCTCCATTGCTTTTCGGGAACAGGATTGAGCCATACGGTCGCGGGGTAGGTGTTGGTCACGCGCTGCATCCACGTGGCGCCCGCTTCCTCGTTCATATGCTCCACGCTGCCGCCGGCATGGGTAATTTCATACGGGCTCATGGCGGCATCGCCGATGAAGATCACTTTGTAATCATGGCCGTATTTGTGGAGTATATCCCACGTCTTCGTCCGCTCGGCCCAGCGGCGGCGGTTGTCCTTCCATACCCCTTCATACAAGCAGTTATGGAAGTAGAAGAACTCCATGTTCTTGAACTCGGATGTGGCGGCACTGAACAGCTCCTCACACAGCTTGATAAACGGGTCCATTGATCCGCCCACATCGAGGAACAGCAGCAGCTTCACCGCATTGCGGCGTTCGGCGCGCATGTGAATGTCCAGCCAACCTTGCTTCGCCGTTCCGTCAATTGTCGCATCCAGATCAAGCTGATCCTGCGCCCCTTCGCGGGCAAATCGGCGCAGACGGCGAAGCGCCATCTTGATGTTGCGGGTGCCCAATTCCTTGGTGTTGTCGAGGTTCTTGAACTCGCGCTTTTCCCAGACCTTTACGGCGCGCTTGTGCTTGCTTTCACCGCCGATGCGCACGCCTTCGGGATTGTAGCCGCTGTGGCCAAAGGGCGAAGTGCCGCCAGTGCCGATCCATTTGTTGCCGCCTTCGTGGCGCTTTTCCTGCTCTTCGATTCGCTTCTTCAGCGTCTCCATCAGCTCGTCCCAATCGCCGAGCTTCTCGATCTCTGCCATTTCCTCTTCGGTGAGGAATTTCTCGGCCACCGCTTTCAGCCAGTCCTCGGGAATGTCGACCGGATTCTGGCCGTAATCGGTCATGATCCCTTTGAAGACCTTGTGGAACACTTGGTCGAACTTATCGAGCATCCCTTCATCTTTCACGAAGGTGGCGCGCGAGAGGTAATAGAACGCTTCGGGCGTCTGCTCGATCACGTCTTTGTCGAGCGCCTCCAGCAGCGTCAGGTGCTCCTTGAAAGAAGCGCCGATTCCGGCCTCGCGCAGCTCGTCCATGAAATTGAAAAACATGCAGTGTCCCTTGTTGCGTCCGGTTCTAGGGGGAGGCGGGACGTGGGGCAAGCTGGCTAATCCGGTTTTGGGACTCGCCGGAAACATAGCTTGATGTCGGCGCAAAACGCGTTCTACCAATGCTGCCATGGTTGACGGATTCTTTACCATACGCCGCCTCACTGCGGTTCTGTGTGTCGCCCCGCTAATGGTGCTGGGCGCATGCAAGGCAGCGCCCGACGCATCTGTATCGAATGCGTTGGCGCTGGCTCCCGTTGCGGAAGCTACCACAGCTAAACTTGCGTCCGCCGTTATTGCCACTGCTCCTGCCAAGGACGAAAAGGCGACCGGGCCCGCTGCGAAAATGCCGCCGGTGATCGGCGATATTCTGGAAACGGGCACATTGATCGTGATCAGCAAGGGATCGCAGAACATGCATGTGTTCCGCGACGGCGCGCTGTGGGACAGCTCTCCTGTGTCCACCGGCAAGCGCGGGAAAGAGACGCCAAGCGGGGTGTTCCCGATCCTGCAGAAGAAGGTCTTCCACCGCTCAAACCTGTATTCCAACGCGCCGATGCCGCATATGCAGCGCCTGACATGGGACGGGATTGCGATCCATGCCGGACGTCTTCCAGGCTATGCTGCGTCACATGGCTGCATCCGCCTGCCGAGCAGTTTTGCCAAGGCTCTGTTCCAGCAAACGAGCCATGAAACGACCGCGGTGGTCGTGGTTGATCAGGCGGTCCATTCGCAGGAGCATGCGCGGCAAGTGGCGCTCAGAATGCCGCTGCCGATTGCCCGTACAGACGGGTCGGGCGGCCTGATCCAGAACCCGGAGCCGGAGCTTGCCCAATTCGCCGAAGCACTGCCGCCGGTCGGGGAAGAAAAGCCCACGGCGCAAACGCTCCCCACGCGCCTCGCCCAGAGCGGCGAAATCATCCAGCTAGCCGCAGCCACCAGTGCCGGTGCGGCGGAGGACCACTGGTCCAAGATGGTGGCCAAGCATCCTGACTTGAGGACAATGAACAAAGCGGTGATCGCAGCCACCGTAAATGGACAGAAGGTCTACCGTTTGCGGGTTGGGGGAGATCAGGCCCATGCGGCCTGCGATGCCATCAAAGTGGGCGGCGGCGCTTGCTTCCCGGTTAGCTAATTCCGCCTGCTAGTCGGCACTGCCAATCAATTCAGACCCCGGGCCCGCGACATGCACCGGCATGCCTTCCGGGAAGGGCGCCCAATCCGGCGCGCTGGGTCCCCAAATGATGCTTTCTGGCGTTGCAATGTTCGGATCATCCAGCGTACCCGCGCGCACCCGTATCGGCACTTTTGGGCCGGTGATTGTGCGGCTGTACATCTGCGATCCGCATGTCGGGCAAAAGCCCCGCTGGACCGTATTCCCACTGTCGGCGACCAGCTCCAGCTTCGTCATCTCACCGGAATATTGAACGTCATCGCTATCGAACAGCACGTTCATCGTGGCCATACCGCTGGCGATGCGCTGGCAATCGCGGCACCAGCAATAGCGAGCACCCTGCGGAGGGGATGCAATGGTGAAGCGAACCGCTCCGCATAGGCACCCGCCCTCGATCACGTTTGGCGGCGGCTCATGAAGGCGAGGCGTTCGAACAGCATAACGTCCTGCTCGTTCTTCAGCAGGGCACCATGCAGCGGCGGGATCGCAGTGTTGGGGTTGCTGTCCTGCAGAACCTCCAGCGGCATATCCTCGTTCATCAGCAGCTTGAGCCAATCAAGCAGCTCGCTGGTGCTGGGCTTTTTCTTCAGGCCCGGTACTTCGCGGATTTCGTAGAAGACATCCATGGCCTTGGTCACCAGCGTCTTCTGGATATCAGGGAAGTGGACATCGACGATGGAGCGCATCGTCTCGCGGTCGGGGAACTTGATGTAGTGGAAGAAACAGCGGCGCAAGAATGCGTCGGGCAGTTCCTTCTCGTTGTTCGACGTGATGACCACGATGGGGCGTTCTTTCGCCGTGATCGTCTCGTGCGTCTCGTAAACGTCGAAGCTCATCCGATCGAGCTCCTGCAGCAGATCGTTCGGAAATTCGATGTCAGCCTTGTCGATCTCGTCGATCAACAGGACGGGCAGCTCGGGCGCTGTGAAGGCTTCCCACAGCTTGCCCTTCTTGATGTAGTTAGCGATGTCGTGGACCCGCTCGTCACCCAACTGGCCATCGCGCAGGCGGGCAACCGCGTCATACTCATACAGGCCCTGCTGCGCTTTTGTGGTGGACTTCACATTCCACTCGATCAGCGGGGCACCAATAGCCTTGGCGATTTCATGCGCCAGCACCGTCTTACCCGTACCCGGCTCACCCTTCACCAGCAGCGGGCGGCGCAGCGTGACGGCTGCGTCGACGGCAACCTTCAGGTCGTCGGTTGCGATATAGTCTTTGGTGCCTTCAAAACGTTCGGTCATCGGTTTTCCCATGAAACTTGTATTTGCCAAGCGGGCTAGCGAGCCATGCGGGCGAGGGCAAGAGAGACTGGTGGCGGGGGTGCTGGTGAAATTGTGAGGGCTGACCTCAAATCGCGTCAATCAGGGCGCAAGGCGGACCAGACGCTGGGCGATCAGCTCCATTTTAGAATGGTCGAGAGGAGCATCGGGGTCATTCCAAGAGAGGCTGAGCAAATGCCACTCGCCGTTCCTATCCTGCAGAACCCAGGTGAGGTTGAGCACGCCCGGTTCCGAACCGCCTTTATAGCCGACATAGGCCCAGTCATCGACGAGCGAAGGCGGCATCACCGGAGCAACGGCGAGGATCTGGCGCGCGGTGGGATCATCGAGCGCAACAAGGCGCGCCATGATGCCGGCCAGATCGCGCGTGCTCGCGAACCATTCAATCGTGTCGATGGCTGTGGGCTGGCTAAAGCGCGGCGGAGTAATCTCGTCCGGGTTGCCGCCCACATCGTCCTCGAAGTCCGCGAGGATAAACCGCTTGCCCGCCTCGTCTGTCGCAAGATATTTCCGGCGGTTGCCGGGGCTGCCCTTTAGAGCAAACAATTCCAGCGTGCTGAGCATAGGGGTCATCATTTCCGGAGTGGCATGACCGCTCGCGCGCATCTCCGCCTCGACCGCTTCACGCCCCAGCATGTGGAACAGCACATCGGTGGCGGTGTTATCGCTGATGGTCACCATCTGCATCGCCAGCGTGTGGAGGGTGACGGGCGATCCCTCCGGCCACAGATGCATCTTGCCGCTGGGGAAGGAACGGCGATCCAGCGGCATCACATCGCCCCAACTGCGCTCCCCCGAAGCAATCGAGCGGGCGAGGGCGGAGAGGACATAGAGCTTGAACGTGGAACCCACCGCCATTGGAGCATAGGGATCGATGGCAAGCGCAGGCACAGCGCCAGGACTGTCACGGTCCAACAGCCCGAAATAGGCACTCACACTGCCCGGCAAGGCCGCCAGATCAGCCCTGACTTTGGCCAGATCATCGTCAATCGGTGCGAAGCTCGAGAGGATCAAGCCTGCAACCTTGTTGGGCGGCGTCGGGTCCAGCGTCAGCGGGCCGGAGCCGATGGCGTTCTCGAACCGGAGATAGATCGTTGCGCTGTAGGTGCCGGTCTGCTCGATCCTCTCCAATCCGATAAAATCCCCGAACTGCGCTGTAACCTGCGTGATGATCTGCGCGAATTGTTCGGGTGGAACCTCGGCTAAAAACTGGGGGCCAAAGACATCGCTCGCATCGCGTTCCTGCCGCATCACGCCTGCCACATCCTCGGCACGCATTTGCAGGATCGGGGAGGGTGCGGTGACCTCTTGCGCCCATGCCGGTGCGGGCAACAGGGCTGGTGCACACAGGAGGGCGGCAGCGAGGATTAGAGCGAGGGACAAGCGCAGCATAAGCGGCACTTTGAATGACGCGCCTTGGTTCCGCAACTGCGCTAACCAAACACAAGGATCGCAATGCCGCGCACTTATCAAAGCGATGGTGTCTGCTACTGAACATCAAAAGGGAGAAACCGATGCCAACCGAAACGATTTCCATCAGCACCGCGGCGGGCCACGAACTGTCCGGGTCACTGGAGATGCCGACCGGGCTGGTGCGCGGCGCGGCGCTGTTTGCGCATTGTTTCACCTGCACCAAACAAAGCAAGGCGGCCATCGAAGTCACCCGCGCCTTGGCCCGCGAAGGGATCGCCACGCTGCGGTTCGATTTCACCGGGCTGGGCGGCAGCGGCGGAGAATTCGGGCGCGCCGGTTTCGCCAGCGATGTGACGGATCTGGTTGCTTCGGCGCAGGCATTGTGCGCGCGCTTTGGCGACGGGTTGCTGCTGATTGGGCATAGTCTCGGCGGAGCCGCAGTGCTGGCTGCGGCAAAGATGATGGAGCGCGGCAAAGTGGCTGCGATCGCCACCATCGGTGCGCCGTCGGATGTTCCCCACGTGCTGCATAATATCAAAGGCGATCTGGAGGCTATCCAAGCCGAGGGTCAGGGCGACGTGACCATTGGCGGGCGCCCGTTCAAACTGAGCAAGGCCTTCCTCGACAGGACCAGCAAAACCGATCTGCTGGACGATGTCGAGAAACTGCGCGTCCCGATGATGTTCTGCCATTCGCCGACCGATGAGATTGTCAGTGTGGACCACGCCTCCAACCTGTTTCAGTCGGCCAAACATCCCAAGAGTTTCATCAGCCTGGCGGGCGCAGACCACTTGCTGACCAAGGCTCCCGATGCCGTGTTTGTCGCCGGTGTGATCAGTAGCTGGGCAAGCCGCTATCTGCCGATGAAGGACGACTGGCCAATGCCCGAAGAAGGCGTGATCGTATGCACCGGCCACGGCAAATTCGGCACCGAGGTCCACACCGCCAGCCACCGCTTCGTGGCCGACGAACCGCGCAGCTATGGCGGCGATGACACCGGCCCTACGCCCTACGATCTGCTCAACGCAGCGCTCGGCACCTGCACCGCGATGACCATGAAGATGTACGCCGACCGCAAGGAATTGCCGCTGGAAGGTGTGAGCATCCATGTGACGCACGAACGCAAGCACGATGAAGATTGCGACCACGTCGAGGCGATGAAGGAAGGCACGCAAATTCAGGCCCTCAACCGCGCGATTACAATAATGGGCGACGACCTGTCAGAAGCCGACCGCGCGAAGCTGATCGAAATCGCCGACAAATGCCCGGTGCACAAAACGCTGGAAGGGCATCTGCATATTCATACGGAAGAGGTCTGAGACGATTAAAGCGCGCGAACCCTTGGCGCAAACACCCCATGGAAGCGGTTTAGATTTTTGGCCAACCATTCATGCTGCTGTGACCATTGATCTTCATTGTTCGGGTCAAAATCACTTCCAAGCAGTGAAATACGAACATCTGTCCGCACATCATCTGGCAAATCATCCATGCGATCCCAATGCAGGGTTTCTGCCAGCTCGTTTTCGATCTCCTCACGCATCATCAGAAGCTGATCGAAGTATGCTTTCGCGTCAGGGCCACTAATATAAAGCTCCGCTCGGACCCATTTATCCCACAGATGCATGGCGGTACCGAGCGTGAAGCCCGCCCGACCAACAGGGTAATTCATCCAGTTTTGAGGTTGTGCCTTCCTATTGCCGGAAATGGGCCCACCTTGCTTATCAAGCTCATCATGGAGGCCATCCCAATATTGCCTCTGCAGCAATTTCGTCTCTGACAATTCCTTCTCATCCAGGGCGTGGGCAGCTTTCGATACGGCTTGCGACCAATTATTTGGCTGCGAAATGACATTGAATTTTGGTGCAGCTGGGGAGTCCGCGATTTTCCAAAGTTCGACCTCAAGACCAAAAAATCGAAACTGATCTTCCGTTATTCGGTTCAGCCAATCCAAAGTGGACCGATGCTCCTCGGTGAATTTCGAGGCGATCCAGACAATCGAAACAGCCTCTAGACCGGAGGCATAGGTAAGCAATTGGCCCAAATGATTGTGGTCCGTTTTCTCGAGCTGATTCTCGATTAGAACCAACGACCCACTTCCGATATCCTTGCAAAGGATATCTGCACGGAATGGTCCGACGAATTTCTCAGTCGCTTCTAGCTCAAGCGAGAGCCCGAGAGTTTCAGCCAAAATCTCCAAATTCTCTTCTTCTGCGAGCCAAGGCGTGAAATGGGTCGCCTCCCCTAGCCATATCTCGCGAAGGGGCACTCGTTCAAGTCGACTCAAATTTGTCATTACGCTCTAATTGCATTGCCAAGCAGGTCCCTCAAGCCTCCATCAGACTTGGAGCTATTTCGTAGGAACTGTTATGAGCAAGGTCGACTGCCGATTTAAGCTAGAGCTACTTTCGTGACAGCCTCAAAGGCAGGTTTTTGATCTTTCTAACCAAACAAGCCAATCATACCGATGGCTAAGAAGAAAAGCAGCATTGCCCCTGTCACGATTTGCCATCCGGTCGCTGCACCGTGCATCCCGCGTTTCCAGGTAAAGTGCCAGATGAAGCCGGTGGCAAGCATCAAAAGGGTTGCGGTTGCCAATGGTCCCAGTCCGGCGAGCATCAGTGCTATCCATGCGATCACCGGCAATGCGATGACCTGCATCACCAGCGCTCCGCCAAACCAGACGATCGGCACGGGACGGTAGGCTGCATCGGATGCATACCAGTCTGGCAGGGCGCAATCCGCCCGCGCTATGCGGCGGTCGCCCGCCATGACATCACCCTCTTCTTCTGATCTTTTGTCGTCAGTCGAAGAGGCGTCGTCATCAAGCATCAATCATATCGCGGTCCATTTCGCCCGCGCGGTTCTGGATGAAGTTAAAGCGGTGTTCCGGGTTGCGGCCCATCAGGCGGTCGACCAGTTCCTTTACCGCGTGGCGTTGTTCGTGCTCGGCGGGGAGGGTGATGCGGATCAGACTGCGGGTGTCGGGGTTCATGGTGGTTTCGCGCAGCTGGCCGGGATTCATTTCGCCGAGGCCCTTGAAGCGGCCGACATCGACCTTCTTGCCCTTGAACACCGTCTCTTCCAGCTGGATCCGGTGCGCCTCATCCTGCGCGTAGCGGCTCTCTTTGCCGGAAGTCAGGCGGTAGAGCGGCGGCTGGGCGAGATAGAGGTGCCCGTTCCGCACCACATCTGCCATTTCCTGAAAGAAGAACGTCATCAGCAGCGTGGCAATGTGCGCGCCGTCGACATCGGCATCGGTCATGATGATGATCCGGTCGTAGCGCAGATTCTCCGCGTCGCAGTCCTTGCGTGTGCCGCAGCCCATGGCGAGCGTCAGATCGGCGATTTCGCTGTTGGCGCGGATCTTGTCCGGTGTGGCGCTGGCGACGTTGAGGATCTTGCCGCGAATGGGCAGGATCGCCTGCGTCTTGCGGTCGCGGGCCTGCTTGGCACTGCCGCCCGCGGAATCGCCTTCGACTATGAACAATTCGGTCTCGCCGTCGCCCTCGCCGGAGCAGTCGGTCAGCTTGCCCGGGAGGCGGAGCTTCTTGGCATTGGTCGCGGTCTTGCGCTTTATCTCGCGTTCCTGCTTGCGGCGCAGGCGCTCGTCCATCCGCTCCATGACATTGCCGAGCAGGGCCTTACCGCGGTCCATATTGGCCGAGAGGAACAGATCGAAATGATCGCGAATGGCGTTCTCGACCAGACGCGCGGCTTCGGGAGAGGTGAGGCGGTCCTTGGTTTGCGACTGGAATTGCGGATCGCGGATGAAGACGCTCAGCATCACTTCACCGCCGGTCATCACGTCATCGGCAGTGATGTCCTTGGCCTTCTTCGCGCCGGTCAGCTCACCGAAAGCACGCAGGCCTTTTGTGAGCGCCGCGCGCAGGCCCTGCTCGTGCGTGCCGCCATCGGGGGTCGGCACGGTGTTGCAATACCAGCTCGTCGAGCCGTCGGACCAAAGCGGCCATGCTATCGCCCATTCTACCCGGCCCTGCCCGATGCCGTCATCGCCTTCGGGAAACTCCTGCGTGCCGGTGAATGGCTCGGCGGTCACGCATTCGCGGCCTTGAGTTTGCTCCGCCAAATGATCGGCCAGACCGCCGGGAAATTTGAACACCGCCTCTGCCGGGATTTCCTCGGTCGCCAAGGCCTCGGCGCATTTCCAGCGGATTTCGACCCCAGCGAACAAATACGCCTTGGAGCGGGCGAGCTTGAATAGACGGGCCGGTTTGAAGGCGCGGTCACCGAAAATCTCGGTGTCTGGGATAAAGGTAACGGTGGTTCCGCGCCGGTTAGGGGTTGGGCCTAGCTTCTCAATCGGGCCGAGCGAGTGCCCTTTGGAAAACTCCTGCGCATAAAGCTGCCGATCGCGCGCAACCTCCACCCGCGTCAGGCTGGAGAGCGCGTTGACTACGCTGACGCCCACGCCGTGCAGACCGCCGCTGGTGGCGTAGGCCTTGCCCGAGAACTTGCCGCCCGAATGCAAGGTGGAGAGGATCACTTCCAGCGTCGATTTACCGGGATATTTGGGATGCTCGTCCACCGGGATGCCGCGGCCATTATCCGCCACGGTGACGCGGTTGCCTTCCTCGATGCTCAGCTCGATCCGTGTGGCATGGCCCGCAACGGCCTCGTCCATTGCGTTGTCGAGCACTTCGGCCACCAGATGATGCAGCGCGCGGTCATCGGTCCCGCCGATATACATGCCCGGCCGGCGGCGAACCGGCTCCAGGCCTTCCAAAACCTCGATTGAGGAGGCGTTGTAATCGCCGCTGGAAGCGGGCGTTCCATCAAAAAGATCGTCGGACATGGCTCAAGCTATACGCAGGCCGCCGCTGCGCTCACAAGCAAGACAAAATAGTTTTCGCCAGTGTTGACGGTGTTGCCCGTCTGCGAAGCGATCAGTCGCCGAACCGCTGGGGTGCCGCTTCCAGAATGACGATGCTGCCATCGCGTACCTCGCGCACTTCCATCGCGCGCTCGACTTCGCCGTTGCGCTCGAACCGGAAGGCTCCGTCGAGACCGAGGAACCCGCCATCGTCGCGCAGAGCAGAAACGGGGAAGGTGCGGCCGACGCGCCAGTCCTGCGCCACTCTCAGGGCCAGCAAAACAGCGTCATAACCCAAGGTCGCAATACGGAAGGGCTGTCCACCAAAGCGGTTCTGGTAGCTTTCGGTGAAGCGCTTGAACCGGGCATCCGAGACCGAAGAGAAAATCGCCCCGCGCAGAGCCGAGACGCGGGTGATCGAGCCTTCGCCGCTCCACAATTCGGTACCGATGATCTGGGTGGAACCCTGTCCGGACGGTTTCAGAACCCCCGCTGCCTGCGTTGCGAGCCGGGCATTGTCGGCGATGAGCACGGCATCATACCCGCCCGCCTGCCGCAGCCGCTGGGCCGCGCTGACAATAGAGGTGTTGCCGCGCGTATACCGTTCGGTGGAAATCAGCCCGCCGCCCGAACTGCGTAGGGCAGCCGCGAGCGACGCTTCTGCCTGACGGCCATACTGACCCTCCGGTGCCAGAATACTGAAATTGCGCGCACCCTTGCTGCGCGCGTAGCCGACCGACCGGGCAATCGACTGCGAGGGCAAATGCCCCATAACGAATGCGTCCGGGCCGGCCACGCTCGAATCATTGGAGAATGAAATTAAGGGGACTTCTGCCGGGCGAGCTTCGGCCAGAACCTGAGGGACGTTTTCCGCCAGAAGCGGCCCGAGAATCAGCATATTGCCATCATTGATCGCACGGCGTGCTGCGTTGCGCGCGCCGCCTGCGGTATCATAGGTCGTGATCCGCAGATTGTTGGCATTGGTATCGAGGATGGCCATCGTCGTCGCATTGGCAATCGATTGGCCGACATTGGCATTGCCGCCCGACATCGGGACCAGCAATGCCACGCGGTGGCGTTCGGTGTCACCAGAGGGCAGGGCCGTCGCGCTTGGTTCGGGAGCCGGGGCGCTGGTGGTCGGCTCTGGCGCAGGCGCGCTGGCGGTCGGCCCCTTGGGAATGACCTGACAACCGCCCAGCAATGCTGCTGTAGCGGCGACGATCAACGCCTGTTTGCCCAAAATGAAACGCTTCATCGCTTGCGACTCCCTCATTCACTGGTTCATGAGCAGTCACGTGATTAACACGACCGAAACCGAACCTTTGTCCGCTGGGCTCTATATCGTGGCCACGCCGATTGGCAATCTTGGCGATATCACGATGCGGGCAGCCGATATTCTGGCGCGGTGTGATGGTGTTGCGTGCGAGGATACGCGGGTCACAGGGAAACTGATGAAGCATCTCGGCCTGTCAAAGCCGCTGTGGCGCTATGACGATCATGCGGGCGACAAAGACAGAGCGCGCCTGGTCGATTCGATGCAATCGCGCGCGGTGGCACTGGTAAGCGATGCCGGGACGCCGCTGGTCAGCGATCCGGGCTACCGACTGGTCAATGATTGCCGCGAGGCGGGGATACCGGTGACGACCCTGCCCGGTGCCTGCGCGGTGATAGCCGGGCTGACGCTGTCGGGTCTGCCTAATGACCGGTTCCTGTTTGGCGGGTTCCTGCCGGTGAAGGAGAAGGCGCGGGCGGATGTGCTGGCGGAGCTGGGCGCAGTCGAGAGCACGCTGATCTTCTACGAAACCGGCCCACGCTTGACGAAATCCCTACGGGCGATTGCCGATGTGCTGGGCGTGCGAGAAATCGCGGTGGCGCGCGAATTGACCAAGATGCACGAGGAATGCCGGCGCGGGCTGCCCGATGGTCTGATCGCCTATTACGAGGCCAATCCGCCGAAGGGAGAGATCGTCCTGTTGGTCGGGCCGCCGGAATTGGTGGAAGGCGAGCACGATCTGGATGCGCTGCTCAAGGAAGCGCTGCTCGAGAACAAGCCCTCGCAAGCCGCGGGGAAGGTCGCCAAGGCGACGGGGGCGGATCGCAAAGCGCTTTATGCCCGCGCGCTCGAACTGCGCACTCCGTGAAACGACAGCAAGCCGAGAAGCGCGGGCGCGAGGGTGAGACGCGTGCGGCCCTCTGGCTGAAGGCGAAGGGCTGGCGCATTTTGGCAAAGCGCGTGAAGACCCCGCGCGGAGAGATCGACCTGATTGCCAAGCGTGGCGGACTGGTCGCTTTCGTCGAGGTGAAATGGCGGCGCGCGAAGGCCGATCTGGACTTTGCCATCGATGCGCACCGCCTTCAGCGCGTGGCGGCGGCCGTGGAATGCGTGGCGCATGAATATGCGACCGAAGGCGAGGATATCACGGTCGACGTGATCCTCCTTGCACCGGGCACCCTGCCACGCCACATCCCCAATGCATGGCAGCCCTAGAGCCTCTCCAAAGGAATACCCGGATATGAGTTTGCGTGTAGCCGTCCAGATGGACCCGATGGAAAGCGTGAAGATCGCTGGCGATTCGAGCTTTGCGCTGATGCTCGCTGCGCAGGAGCGCGGGCACACGGTGATGCATTACGATGTTGGCACGCTGGCATGGGAGGCAGACGGGACCAAGGCTGGGCGGATCACAGCGCATTGCGCCCCGGTGACGGTGCAGCGGGTGGAGGGCGACCATTTCACCATGGGCGAGCGCCGCCAGACCGATCTGGCAAAGGATGTCGATGTCATCCTGATGCGACAGGATCCACCTTTCGATCTGGGCTATATCAGTGCAGCTCTGATCCTTGACCGGTTGCAGGGCCAGACGCTGGTCAGCAACGATCCGCGCGAAGTAGTGAATGCGCCGGAAAAAATGTTCGTTCTGGACTATGCCGAGTTCATGCCGCCGACACTCATCGCCCGGACACTGGACGAAGTGCGCGCCTTTCAAGCCAAGCATGGGGCGGTGGTTGTTAAACCTCTCCACGGCAATGGCGGGAAAGCGATTTTCAAGCTGGATGCAGACGGCACCAATCTCTCCGCCCTTTTCGAAGTGTTCAACCAGACCTGGCCCGAGGCGCATATGGTCCAGCCTTTCCTCCCCGAAGTGAGCGAGGGCGACAAGCGCATCGTCCTGATCGACGGGGAATTTGCCGGAGCGATCAACCGCAAGCCGGGCGAGGGGGAATTCCGCTCCAACCTTGCGCAGGGTGGCTATGCCGAAAGCGCGACCTTGACGGCGCGCGAAGAAGAGATTTGCGCCGCCATGGGCCCGGAGCTGAAACGGCGCGGTCTGACCTTTGTCGGCATCGATGTGATCGGCGGCAAATGGCTGACCGAAATCAATGTCACCAGCCCGACCGGCATCGTCGCAATCGACCAGTTCAATGGCACAGACACCGCAGGCAAAATCTGGGACGCGCTGGAGCGGCGGCACGCGGAAATGGTCAAGGGCTGATCCTATAGCGGCACGTCCTGTGTGCCGCTGCGTTGCACCACCATGGATGAGTTCATTGTCAGTCTGATCGAGCGGCTCGGCTATCTGGGCGTCGCCGTGTTGATGGCGCTCGAAAACATCTTCCCGCCCATGCCATCGGAGGCGATCATGGGCGCGGGCGCCCTCGCGATTGACCGCGGCAGCATGGAATTCTGGCCGCTGCTGATCGCCGGAACTATCGGTACGGTGATCGGCAATTACTTCTGGTTCATGATTGGCGACCGCCTTGGCTACGAGCGGCTCGGCCCGTTCATCGTGCGCTATGGCCGCTGGCTTACGATGGAATGGCAGGATGTGGAGCGTGCCACGAAGTTTTTCCGCCGTCACGGGCACTGGGTTGTCTTTGCGCTGAGGGCAACGCCAATCATGCGCACCATGATCTCGCTGCCGGCGGGTCTCGCACATATGGGCAAGGTGAAGTTTGTTTTGTTCACCGCAGCGGGCGCGGCGCTGTGGAACGTCATGCTGATCAAGGGCACGCAGTGGCTCGCGCGGACATTCTCCGACATTGACGATATCGTCAGCGGGGTCATCATTGCGATAATGGTGGTGGCGACGGCCGCTTATCTCTGGCGACTCGCAACATGGAAACCGCGCAGCCAGCGCTGAACTAGTCGTCGCGTTCTCGCGGATGGGCGCTGCGATAGGTGTCTAGCATCGTGGCCGCATCGACCTTGGTATAGATTTGCGTCGACCCAAGGCTGGCGTGACCGAGCAATTCCTGCAGGCTCCGCAGATCCGCCCCTTCGCCCAGAAGATGCGTCGCGAAACTGTGGCGCAGCGCATGGGGCGTGGCGGTGTCGGGCAGGCCGAGGGACCGGCGCGCGCGTGCGGTAGCCTTTTGCACCATGCCTTGCGAAAGCGGGCCACCTTTGGCCCCGCGAAACAAGGGCTCGCCCTTCGGCAGCGGGTAGGGACAGGCCTCTACATACGCCTCCACCGCCTCACGCAATTGCGGCAGGATCGGAACGACACGCTGCTTGCTGCCCTTACCGGTTACGGTCAATGTCTCGCCGAGCGGCAGCACCTCAGCGGTCAGCGACAGTGCCTCTGCCACCCGCATCCCTGCACCATAGAGCAGCAGCAACACGGCCCGGTCGCGAAGACCGATCCAGCCTTCTGACGCGTCGCTGTCCACGCGCTCTGCCATGCCGACAGCCTCGTCCGGGGTAACAGGCCGGGGTAGGCCTTTCTTGATACGTGGCCCGCGTAGGCGCGGCGCTCCGGTCTGCTCCATTCCAGCCTCGCTTTGGGCAAAGCGGATAAAGGATTTGAGCGCTGACAATTCGCGCGCCGCAGAGGCATTCGACAGCCCTTCGGCACGCCGCATGGCAAGATGCCGGCGCAGGGTGCTTGCATCCAGCGTCCCGATGCTTTCGTAAGTTGCGCCATCCTGCGCCAACAACAGTCTCTGTGCAGCCTTGGTGTAGGCTCTGACTGTATGCGCCGACCGCCGCAGATCATCGGTCAGATGCGCGGCCCATCGTTCCAGAATGGCGGGATTGCTCATGCGCCGAGCAATTCATCAGCGACCAGTTCACCGAGCAATCCGTCAAGCAGCGGCATACCGGCAGCGGTCACGCCCAGCGTGTCGCCGCGCTGCCAGACCAGACCAAGATCGGTGTAAAGCGCGACCTTTGTTGCATCGAGCAACGCGGATGCGGCGATGCCTGTCCGCCGGGCCAGCGCTTGTATATCGACACCTTCTGTCAGCCGCAGGCCCATCAGCAACGCTTCTGACGCCTGCTCGTGCGGGGGAAGGGTGCGCAGATCGGCAATGCCTTCACCGCGATCCGCGACAGCCGCCAGCCAGTTTTCCGGCTTCTTGTGCCGCTGCACCGCGTTGCCGCCACGCCGCCCATGCGCGCCCGGACCGATCCCGCAATAATCGCGGTATCGCCAATAGGTGAGGTTGTGCCGGCTCTCCTGCCCCGACGCGGAGTGATTGCTGATCTCGTAGGCGGGCAGGCCCGCAGCGCGGGTCATGTCTTGGGTCAGAGTATAGAGCGCGGCGGCATCGTCCCCCTCCATTGGCTCCAGCGCGCCGATGCGGGCATCGGTGGCGAAGCGGGTGCCGGGCTCTATCGTCAACTGATAGAGCGACAGATGCGAGGTCCCGAAGGAAAGCGCACGGGTCAGTTCCGCCGGCCACTCATCCGCAGTCTGCCCGGGGCGGGCGTAAATCAAATCGAAGGTGGTTCGCTCAAACAACTTCTGGGCCTCGTCCAAAGCTGCAAGAGCCTCGTCCACCGAATGCTCGCGGCCGAGAAAGCGCAGCGCATCGTCGTCCAGTGATTGAATGCCCAGCGACACGCGGTTCACCCCCGCCGCTGCCAGATCGCGAAATTTGGCTGCCTCGAAGCTGGTCGGATTGGCTTCGAGAGTAATCTCGATAGCGGGATCGAATCCCCACAGTTTTTCGGCTCCGGTCAGCAGTTCAGCCACCAGTGATGGTGGCATCAGCGACGGGGTTCCGCCGCCAAAGAAGATGGAATGCAGCGCATCCCCGCCAGCCAGCTCCGCTTCATATTGCATGTCCGATAACAGGCTGCGCGCCCACAGCGCGTGATCCACCTCGGCCCGCACATGACTGTTGAAGTCGCAGTAAGGACATTTCTTCAGGCAAAAGGGCCAGTGTATGTATAAAGCCTGCGCCACAACCAGACCCTCGCGTCCGGCAACAAGGGAAGTCAAGATGCGCCGTCCATACTCAGCCAGTGTTTTCACCGCCGCATTGATGATGAGCAGCGCCTGCACCGCGCAGGAGACCGCACCGGTTCAATCGACAGGTACGCCAGTCATCGCTGCGCCCGAAGCTCCGGAGGAAGAGGCGCAGCCGATCGATCTGTTTGCGCTCAGCTTCCTGCAATCGCACAACCGTGCCCGCGCAGAAGTTGCCGCGCAGCCTCTTACGTGGAGCGCCGAGCTGGCCGAGGATGCAGCGGAATATGCCGAAGTGCTGGCCGGGCTCAACCGTATCGAACACGCAAGCGAAGAAGCGCGCGGCGGGGCGGGCGAGAATCTGTGGATCGGCACCACCGGCTATTTCAGCACCACCGCAATGATGGATGCTTTCCTGACCGAGAAAGAGATTTTCAAGCCGGGCGTGTTTCCCGATGTTTCGACCACCGGCAATTGGGTGGATGTGGGGCACTACACCCAGATCATCTGGAAAGAGACCGAGGAAGTCGGCTGCGCCATCGCCGCGAATGCGCAAAACGATGTGCTGGTTTGCCGGTATTTGCCCGCCGGAAACTGGCGCGGCACGCCAATGCCTTGAAGAGGGCTAGAACCCTTCAGCCGAACTGATCGGCGACCAGTTTCTTGAAAGCATCGGCGCGGTGGCTGATCGCGTGTTTGTCGGCCGGGTCCAGCTCGGCAAAGGTCTGGTCGTAGCCCTCAGGCACGAACACCGGATCATAGCCGAAGCCCATTTCACCGCGCGGGGGCCATGATAGGGTGCCCGGCGCGGTGCCTTCATACACGGCATATTCGCCGTCGGGCCACGCCAGAGCGAGCACGCAGTGAAACGCGCAGGCACGGCTGGCATTGGTGCCCAGCGCCTGCACCATTCCCTCGACCTTGCCCATCGCCATGAACCAGTCGCGGCCCGGCTCCCCTTCGAACCATTGCCGCTCCGCCCAGTCAGCAGTGTAGACTCCGGGCCTGCCGCCCAGCGCATCGACCGATAATCCGCTGTCATCCGCCAGCGCGGCCATGCCCGAAGCTTCTGCCGAGGCGCGGGCCTTGATCAATGCGTTCTCGGCAAAAGTGGTGCCCGTCTCGGCAGGCTCGGGCAGGCCGAGTGAGCCCGCCGAGAGACACTGCACGCCGTAAGGATCGAGCAAGGCCTGAATTTCTTTCAGCTTGCCAGCATTGTGGGTCGCGATGACCAGGCTGCCCGATCCGATAAGGCGTGTCATTTAGCGGTCGCTTTGTCCTGTGCTGCGAAGATATCGTCGCAGCCCATTTTCGCCAGACGGAGCAGTCGCAGCAGGCCCTCTTCGTCATAGGTCGCGCCCTCTGCGGTGGCCTGCACCTCGGCTATCTGGCCGCCTTCGATCAGCACGAAATTGGCATCCGCATCAGCGTCGCTGTCTTCCGGATAATCCAGATCAAGCACCGGCGTGCCCTTGTAGATACCGCAGGAGATGGCGGCGATTTTGCCTTGAATCGGGTCTTCCTTCAGATCGCCCGAGGCAATCAGTCCATCGACTGCTAGTTTCAGCGCCACCCATGCGCCGCTGATCGAGGCGGTGCGGGTGCCGCCATCGGCCTGAATAACATCGCAATCGAGCGTAATCTGCCGCTCGCCCAGCTTTTTCAGATCGACGACAGAGCGCAAGGAGCGCCCGATCAGCCGCTGGATTTCCTGCGTGCGTCCCGATTGCTTGCCCCGTGCGGCTTCGCGGCTGCCACGGGTGTGCGTGGCGCGCGGGAGCATCGAGTATTCGCCAGTGACCCAGCCTTCGCCCTTGCCGCGCAGCCACGGCGGAATGCGTTCTTCCACGCTGGCGGTGCACAGCACCTTGGTCTCGCCAAAGCTGATCAGGCACGATCCCTCTGCGTGTTTGGTGTAGCCTGTCTCGATAGTGATGGCGCGCATTTCGTCGGGCGCACGGCCAGAGGGTCGCATGAATTTCTCCAGATGGATTTATCGTTCGCCAGCGCGTTAGGCGTTTGGGCCATCCGCATGCAAGTCCGCATGCAAGCTTGCCCAGAGCAGCGCCATCGCTATCTGTTGGTAATATGGCCTCGCCCCCGCTCAACGAACTGACAGACCGCGCGCGCTCTATATTTCAGCTGGTGGTGGAAGGCTATCTCGATAGCGGGGAACCTGTCGGCTCCAAAACCTTGGCGCAGGGAGGGGGGCTGAACCTGTCGCCAGCCTCGATCCGCTCCGTTCTGGCCGATCTGGAAAGCGCCGGACTGCTGTCCGCTCCGCATACCAGCGCCGGTAGGATGCCGACCGAAAGCGGCCTGCGCATCTTTGTCGATGGCATGATGCAGGTGGCTGAACCGACCGCTGTGGAGCGAGCCGCCATCGAGCAGCGATTGAGTACATCCGGCCCGATCGAGCAGGCGCTGGAAACGACCAGCGCGATCCTGTCAGACATCAGCGGGGCAGCGGGCATGGTGATGGTGCCACGCCGTGAGCCGCGACTGTCACAGGTGACGCTGGTGCCGCTGGGGCAGGGGCGGGCGCTCGCGGTTCTGGTGGGCGAGGACGGTCAGGTGGAAAACCGCGTAATGGATGTGGGCACTACGCCGGGCCAAACCCTCGAACAGGTCAGCAATTACATTTCTGCCCGTTTGGCAGGCCGCACTTTGCCCGAGGCGGCGGCCGACATTCGGCGCGAACTGGCCAGCGGAAAGAGCGCGCTCGACGAAGCAAGCCGCGATCTGGTGGAGCGCGGTATCGCCGTGTGGAGCGAGGATGCCGCGGAGCGCCCCGTCCTGATTGTGCGCGGGCAAGCCAATCTTCTGGACGAAGCCGCTATGGAGGATCTGGAGCGGGTTCGGTCCCTTCTCGATGATCTGGAAAGCAAACACTCGGTCGCCGATTTGCTGGAAAGAGCGCGCGAAGCGGAATCTACGCGCATTTTCATCGGCGCAGAAAACCGTCTGTTCGCGCTCAGCGGGTCGTCGGTCATCGCTTCACCCTACCGCGACAGAGAAGGGAAAGTGGTGGGCGTGCTGGGTGTGATCGGTCCCACGCGGTTGAATTACGCCCGCGTCGTGCCCATGGTTGATTTCACAGCCCGCTCACTGGGCAAACTCATCGGATAATACGGAAAACACTTCACCCATGATGGATGACACGAACAAGCCGGATACGGCAGGCGCAGACGCAGAGATCGAAAAAGAGCTGGAAGGCGTGCCCGAGCACATGCTCGGCGATGAAGATGACGCTGAGGAAGAGAGCGAGCCCGATTTGAGCGCAGAGCTCGAGCAGCTGCGCAACGATTTGGCCGAGGCCAAGCAGGAAACCCTCTATGCCCGCGCCGACACGCAGAATGTCCGACGCCGGATGGAGAAGGACGTGGCCGATGCGCGGACCTACGCCGCGACCGGTTTCGCGCGGGATATATTATCCGTGGCCGACAACCTCTCGCGCGCTGTGGAATCCATTCCGGAGGCCTTGCGCGAGGATGAGAAGTTCAAAGGTCTGGTCGCCGGAATCGAAGCGACCCAGCGCGAGCTGACCAAAGTTTTCGGCCAGCACGGGGTGGAGCGCATCGCCGCCATGGGTCTGCCACTCGACCCGAACCAGCATCAGGCAATGATGGAAGTGCCGACGGACGAGCATGATCCCGGAACCATCGTCCAGGAGATGCAGGCCGGCTATATGATCAAGGATCGCCTGCTGCGCCCGGCAATGGTCGGTGTGGCGAAGAAGCCCGACTAAGTCAGGGACACCTTATCAATCTGAGCGGGCGGTCATGCGAGTGGCCGCCCGTTTTCGTATCGGGGTGCGCCTATCTGTGCCTAGCGAAAGGCAAACCGCAGAAATTCGTCGAACTTCTCCGGGGCATTAGTGATACGATGGATGCTCAGGGAAGGGCCACAAAGGAGAAGTCGCATGAAAAAGTCTCTATACGTCGCACCCGTCGCCATGGTCAGCGCGCTGACCTTGCCCGGATGTGCCGAAAACTATGCTGCGGAGGGCGGTCTGGCTGGAGCGGCAGCAGGAGCAGGCATTGCCGCGCTTACCGGAGGGGATATCGCCACCTACGCTCTGGCGGGGGCCGCTGCGGGCGGCCTTGCCGGATATTTCGTCGACAAGAACGACAAATGCGATGGCTACAACAACAGCCGGTATCTCGATGATGATTGCTTCGGGACCGCAGGTTATCCGGCCGATCCGCGCTATTGATTGCAGCGCAGCAATCTGGCCGCGCCGGGTGTTGGCGCGGCCAGATCGTGATGCACCTGAGGCCTAGACGGTCTGCGCCCGGTTTTCGTCGCGGTGCTTCTTCAGATATTTCATGAAGGGCGTGCCGCCTGTCCCGACGTCGGGATCATTCCCGGCAATCGAACCGGCTTGCTTGTTGATATAGCTCGCTGCGTATTCGAGATGCCGGGTGCGGAACCGGGCTGATTGCTCCAGACAGGCATTGAACGCCGCCTTTAGCGCCGGATCACCGGACCCGGCGACAAAATCGCGCAAGGTCGAATGCCGGGCCAGATCCTCGATAAACCGGCGATGCTCTACCGGGCGATAATGGTGCAGCTCATCCAGAAAGCTTTTCAGCGGATCATCGCTGTGGCCCACCTGGAACAGCGCATCCATTGCCGGGACGATGCTCGATTGTGAACCTGTCTGGCCGCGCAGCGCCTGCGGTTTCCCGCCCAGTGCTTCCACGCCTTGATAGATCAGGCCGCCATCCAGCGCCGGATTATTCGCCCAGCCATGGATATAGGGGCGCACCCGGTGGAAATAGATATAGGGGTCGCAGCGCTCGGTCATCCGCCCGAACACCGCGTAAATACGCTCCCACGCCTCATCCATCTCGGTCAGCAAGCGGGTGGCTTCGGCTGCATCCTTGTTCTTGGCGACCGTGACCAGCCTCGCCGCATTGTCGAGCAGAACGCCCGCTTCCGCTTCGATCGCAACATGGATCAGGACGAACCAGTTTTCGTCATCACCGCCGAGAAAATTCTGGTGCATCGCGATATTGTCGAGCATGATGGGGCCCGATTTGTCGATCCGGTACCAATTGTCGAGAACATAGCCCGAATAGGGCAGCAACGGCGCTTGCCCAAGACGGTCTGAAATGGCGACCATTGGACGGGCCAGATTGGCGGGCAGGGAGGCGGGTGCATCGGCCTCTCCCCAGACATAGGCCTGCACCAGAAAGGACATGTGGACCATCGCAGTGCGCACCTCTTCTTCGGGTGCGTCCTTGGCCCAATCGGTGATGTCGGGTTCGGGTAATTGCTCGAGCCAGTGGCGCACCCGCCCGGAGGTCAACAGCGCGGATAAATTTCCCGCTGCCTCCACGATCGGGTCCCACACCGGGGGCAGGGTGATCTCGTCGATTTCGTAATGCGAAAGGTAGCCGCGTGTCCGCGACATGGCGTAATTCTTCAGCTCCATGTGATTGCTCGTTAGCCGGTCGCGGGTTTGGCCGACCGGACAGACTAAAGTCTATATGCGCGCCATTGGAATCACAAGCGAGCGAACCTAATCGGCACCGGGGAACCGCACCAGCAGATCATAGGCGGCGGGGTCCGAAACGCCTGCCAGCGCGATACCACTTCGCAGCATCCATGCGTGCTTCACAATCTCCGCTTGCTGCTCGATCCCGTAAGCCTCCAGCGGTCGCCCGGGTTTGAGCGAATAGTCGTAGCGGCACCATGGATGGCGGCGCAGCGGAAGGTACCAGTCGCCTTTCGACTGGGTCTGCCAGACATGCGTCATTTCGTGAATGAACAGGCCCTGCCGCTGGAAATGCGCGGTCGCAAAGTCCTCGCAATAGGCCTCGCCCTTGGGGTGAAAATGCAAATGCCCGCGCGGGGCCATGGTGACATGGCGCGGCTGGAAAAAGGCCCATTTGCGCCGCCGGATGGTGACTTTGCGATAGTCGATTGCGTCGCCAAAGACCGACCGGGCTAGGGCGGTCTCCCCCTCGGTCAGCCGCCGCTCGCCGCCAGCCGGACAGAAATCCGGCTCGGCGTGGTCAGCATCGCTTTCCAGATCGAGCGCGCTCACGCTTAACGGTCTGCGCCTGCTGCAACCACCTCGGCGGTGAAGCTCGTTTTGTCTCCGCCCACGACAGTCAGCGTCACATCAACATCCTGACCGGGCTCGACAGTGTCCGGCAGTCCAAACACCATGATATGCTTGCCGCCTGGCTCAAAGGTGACGCTATCGCCGGGGTTGAGCAACAACGGGCCCATTTCGCCCATCACCATTTTGCGTTCCCATTCGGAGGTCTCGTGCAGTTCCGTCTTCTCGGCACCCTCGACAGAAGCGGCCCGAACCGTGGTCGCGCGTTCTCCGTCATAGCTCATATCGAGGTAGATCGCGGCTGGGTTGCCGGCGACTGCGTTCAGCACAAGGCGAGCGTTTTCAATCGTCAGTCCCGGCACAGCTTCAACAGCGCCCGCTGCTTCACCGGCAGGGGCTTCTGCCGTCTCACCGCAAGCGGTCAAGCCGCCGCCAGCTAGCCCCAGTGCCAATGCCATTGCCCATTTGTTCACGCGCTTCACTCCGGTTGTTTATTTGTATGCTCGCCTAGCCCGCTACCTCCCTTGTGCCAAGGGAAAGGCCACCTATATCGCCCTCATAATCGAGCCGCCGACAGGCCTTGCCACATGGGTGGGGGGTCCATGGGCGGTGTCCAATACCTGAAAGAAGATGGGGTACAGAATGAGTAAAGTGATCGGTATCGACCTTGGCACCACCAACAGCTGTGTTGCCGTAATGGACGGCGGCAAGCCGAAGGTCGTGGAGAATTCGGAAGGCGCGCGCACCACGCCGTCGATCGTCGCCTTCACCAAGGATAGCGAACGTCTGATCGGCCAGCCGGCAAAGCGGCAGGCTGTGACCAATCCCGACAACACCTTGTTTGCGATCAAGCGCCTGATCGGCCGCCGGTTCGATGATCCTTTGACCAAGAAGGACATGGAGCTGGTCCCCTACGACATCGTCAAGGGAAAGACCGGCGACGCATGGGTCAAGGCAGGCGGCGAGGAATACTCCCCCAGCCAGATTTCTGCATTCATCCTGCAAAAGATGAAGGAAACCGCCGAGAGCTATCTGGGCGAAACCGTGACGCAGGCGGTGATCACCGTCCCGGCATATTTCAACGATGCCCAGCGTCAGGCAACCAAGGACGCCGGTCAGATTGCTGGTCTGGAAGTCCTGCGCATCATCAACGAGCCGACCGCAGCCGCGCTCGCCTACGGAATGGACAAGGAAGATGGCAAGACCATCGCAGTCTATGACCTTGGCGGCGGCACCTTCGACGTCTCCGTGCTGGAAATCGGCGACGGCGTGTTCGAAGTGAAGTCGACCAATGGCGACACATTCCTCGGCGGTGAAGACTTCGACAACGCGATTGTCGAGTATCTCGCAGAGGCCTTCAAGAAGAAGGAAAACATGGACCTGCGGACCGACAAGCTGGCTCTGCAGCGTCTGAAAGAAGCGGCTGAGAAGGCCAAGATCGAGCTGTCCAGCTCGGCCCAGACCGAGGTCAACCTGCCCTTCATCACCGCCCGCATGGAAGGCGGCGCGTCAACCCCGCTACATCTAGTTGAAACGCTGACCCGTTCCAAGCTGGAGCAGCTGGTCGGTGATCTGATCAAGCGCACGCTGGAGCCGAGCAAGAAGGCGCTGGCCGATGCCGGTCTGGCAGCGAAGGACATCGACGAAGTCATTCTGGTCGGCGGTATGACCCGCATGCCCAAGGTGCGCGAAGTCGTGGAAGAATTCTTCGGCAAGAAGCCCAATACCGGCGTAAACCCGGACGAAGTCGTTGCCATGGGCGCCGCTATTCAGGCCGGCGTTCTGCAGGGCGATGTGAAAGACGTTCTGCTGCTCGACGTGACCCCGCTGTCGCTGGGTATCGAGACGCTGGGCGGTGTCTTCACACGCATGATCGACCGCAACACGACGATCCCGACCAAGAAATCGCAGACCTACTCGACCGCTGAAGATAATCAGCAGGCCGTGACGATCCGCGTGTTCCAGGGCGAACGTGAAATGGCGGCCGACAACAAGCTGCTCGGCAATTTTGACCTTGTTGGCATTCCGCCCGCACCGCGCGGCGTGCCGCAGGTGGAAGTGACCTTCGACATCGACGCCAATGGCATCGTGAACGTGTCCGCCAAGGACAAGGGCACGGGCAAGGAACAGACCATCAAGATCCAGGCGTCGGGCGGCCTCAACGAAGCCGATATCGACCAGATGGTTCAGGATGCGGAGAAATTCGCCGAAGAAGACAAGAAGCGCCGTGAAAGCGCCGAAGCCCGCAACCAGGCCGACAGCCTCGTCCATGCGACCGAGAAGCAGATCTCCGAACATGGCGACAAGATCGACGACGCGCTGAAGACCGAAGTCGAAGCGAAAATCGCCGAGACCAAGACGGCTCTGGAAGGTGACGACGCCGATGCAATCTCTGCAATGGCGCAGGAATTGACCGAAGTCGCCATGAAGATGGGCCAGCAAATCTATGAGCAGGAGCAGGCCAGCGCGGCTTCCGATGCTCCGGCTGATGGCGGCGAAGATGCAGCCAAGGACGAAGACGTTGTCGATGCGGAGTTCTCCGAAGTCGACACCGATGCCGACGCAGACGCTGACGCCAAGAGCTGATCGTTCGAATGACGAACAAAGCCGCCGCCGGTGCAATCGCGCATCGGCGGCGGTCTAGCGTTTAACGAACAGGGAATTTCCTTTGGCTTCCGAAACCGACCTCTACGAATTGCTGGGCGTGGACCGCAGTGCGGATGCCGCCGCGCTTAAATCCGCCTATCGCAAGCTGGCGATGAAATATCACCCCGATCGCAATCCGGGTGATGCCGAGGCAGAGGCCCATTTCAAGGCGGTGGGCGCAGCCTACGAAGTGCTGAAAGACCCGCAAAAGCGCGCGGCCTACGATCAGTATGGCCATGCCGCTTTCCAACAACAGGGCGGCCCCGGCGGCGGCCATGCGGATTTCGGCGATATCGGCGATATTTTCGAGACAATCTTCGGCGGCGGCTTCGGGCGCGGCGGGCGTCAGCGCCAGTCGCGCGGAGCAGACTTGCGCTATGACATGCAGGTCACGCTGGAAGAAGCATTTGACGGCAAGCAGACCCAGATCGAAATCGAAGTCTCGCAAAGCTGCGACACTTGCAACGGTTCGGGCGCAGAGCCGGGTACCGGTACGCGCGGCTGCAACCTGTGCAATGGCCACGGCAAAGTCCGCGCCAATCAGGGGTTCTTTGTGGTCGAGCGGCCTTGCCCCAATTGCCACGGGCGCGGCGAAGTTCTGGAAGACCCGTGTGGCAATTGCCGGGGCGAGGGCCGGGTGGACATGCCACAAGCCCTCGACGTGGAAATTCCGCCCGGCGTCGATACGGGCACGCGTATCCGATTGAGCGGCAAGGGCGAGGCAGGCCCACGCGGTGCACCTCCGGGCGACCTCTACATTTTCATCCACATTGCCGAGCATGACCTGTTCCAGCGCGAAGGCACCACATTGCTGACCCGCGTGCCGATCAGTTTCACGACCGCGGCGCTGGGCGGATCGGTCGATATTCCCGATCTCGACGGTTCGACCAACTCGATCGACATTCCCGCCGGGATCCAGTCTGGCAAACAGCTTCGCAAGCGCGGCGCGGGCATGCCCGTGTTGCAAGGGCGCGGGCGCGGCGATCTGGTGGTGGAGATCATGGTCGAGACGCCGACCAAGCTCAGCAAAGCGCAGAAGGAACTTCTGACACAGTTCCGCGAGACCGAGACTGGTGCGGAATGCCCGCAAGCGCAGGGCTTTTTCGATAAGCTGAAAGGTGCGCTCGGGGCCTGATTAGAACGCCTGATCAGCTCGGGCCTCTCGACAGCCAAATCGCTTTGCGCTTAGGACAATCCCAACGATACAAAAGGGATGGTCTGATGAAGAAACTCGTAACCGCAACGCTCGCTGCGTCCGCTGCCGCATTGCTGGCAGCATCGCCCGCGATGGCCCAGCGTAATTTCGACGACGTGCAGATCACGACCGAGGAAATTGCCCCCGGTGTGGCGGTTCTGTTCGGCGCGGGCGGCAATATCGGCGTCAGCCATGGCGAAGACGGCACGGTCCTAATCGACGACCAGTTTGCGCCGCTCACAGCCAAGATTCAGGCCGCGATTGCCGAACTGGGCGCAGGGCCGGTCGACTATCTCATCAACACCCATTGGCATTTCGATCATTCGGGCGGAAACGAGAATTTCGGCAAAGCCGGTGCGCTGATCTTTGCGCACCACAATGTCCGCACACGCATGGCAGCGGGCGGCATGGCGGCGGGCAACTCGACCCCGCCTGCGGCGAAGATTGCTCTGCCGGTCGTCACCTATGAACAAGGTCTGCGGTTCAATCTCAATGGCGACCGCGTGAACGTCGTGTTCACTGGCGGCGGGCACACCGATGGCGACAGTGTGATCCATTGGGAGGAGGCCAATATCGTCCATATGGGTGACCTCTATTTCAAGATCCCCGGCTATCCGTTCATCGATGTAAACTCCGGCGGTAATGTCGTGAATGCAATGAATTCGCTGGATCAGGTGATCCGCATGATCGACGATGAAACCCAAGTGATCCCGGGCCACGGACCGATGTCGAACAAGGCCGAGCTGGTCGCTTATCGCGCGATGATGGGTGAGGCGGTGTCGCTGGTGCGCGCCTTGCGAGATGAGGGCATGACCAAGGAAGAGGCGATTGCGGCGAAACCGCTGGCAGGCTTCAACCGGGGCGAGGGCTTCATCGGTCCCGACCAGTTCGTCGAGGCGATCTGGACCTCGCTGGACTGACACCGGAGCAAACCCAGTGGCCGTCCTGCCATCCCTCACCATCATCGATGATTTTCTCGCCGAGCCGCACAGCGTCCGCCGCGCGGCGCTGGCGCTCGACTATGATGACGAGGCGAACCAGAGCAATTTTCCGGGACGGAATTCATCGAAAGCCTTGCCTACCAAGACGCTGGAGCAGGCCGTTTCCAACCAGATCGGTGTGCCGGTTGTGGGAACGCCGCAGACCAGCCATGGCCGTTGCCGGATCACGCTGAAGAACGACAAGGGGCAAAGCGGGGTCCACGTCGATCCCGCATTCTATTCCGGCATTCTCTATCTCTCCCGTCCGGAAGACTGCGAAAAGCCCAATGCCGGCGGCACGGATTTCTTTCGCCACAAGAAGAGCGGGCTGGACCGAGTGCCGCCCACACTGGAAGCCGCGCGCGCTGCCGGATTTCCCGATATCAACGCGGTGCTGGGCGAGGTGGTGAACAAGGATACGACCCATCCGGCCAAGTGGCAGCGGACCATTCGGGTGCCGATCCGGTTCAACCGGCTGATCTTGTTTTCCCCCTGGCTATTCCACACCGCTGCGCCCGGTTTCGGCACCGATCTGGAAAGCGGACGGCTGGCGATGTTGCTGTTCTTCGACAGGGCAGGCGCGCTGCCCGGGTAAGCGGGATAGCCGAGCTACACTAACCGCTCACGCACTTCGGTCTCGATCCGGTTAACGAGTTCGGGGTCGGCCACAAGCCGCCCGCGCTCCTCATCCAGAATTGCCAGAAACAGGTCGCGCTTGAAGCCCATGCAGACCGCCTCATCCATGGGCGCATCGAGCGTGGAGCACACCAGATCGACCATCCGCTCGGCTCCGTGCAGGCGGCCCCACAGATAGTCGTTCTCGCGGTAAACGCGGCTGAAGAATGCCCCGAAGCTATAGAACTCTGTGCCGCGCAATGTCGCCGCCGTGCCGCCTTCGCGAATGCTCGTCGCGTCCTCCGGGCTAATCCTGTCGACCTTCACCGGATCAAATTCCGTCAATCCGTCGGAGCCAAGCAGGGGCAAGGTGGAAACGTCGTAGAAGGGGAAACCAAGATAAGTAAGCAGCATTTTGCGGCGGAGGTTCTGCGGCATTCCGGCGAGTGCTTCGGCCAGCATCTCTTCCGCCCGGTCATCCAGTTCCGGCAACAGATGCCGCGCGGCGAGGTAATCCAGCACCGCGCCCGGATCCTTCATCGCATTGCCGGCTATCTGCGCGAATTCATCACCAAAATGCGCCGCCTCCTCGCGCTCGAAATACAGCGCAAGGATGTCATAGATCGCCGCGCGGGCGGCGTCGGCTGCGGCGTCATCAATCTCGGGATCGGCTTCCCAGTCCCGCGATGCGCGGCGGGCCAGCAATCGCAATCGGCGAATGCGGAAGCCCAAATCATGCGCGCGGAAGAACGCAATTGCAGCCTCGCTTGCACCGCCACCCGGATCGCTCAACTCGCCAAGGCCGCGCGCTTCCAATTCGCCGCGCAACCGATGCGCGATGGCTCGCGTGTCCGGAGTTCCCATGGTCCGATGGGCAGAAGGCGCAGCCTGCGCCACCATGCGCGCCAGTCTCTCCACAATCCCGCTGAATTTGACCTGCGAGTAAGCGTGATAGGTGAACCCGGCCCCTTCCGCTGCCGCCTGCTGCGCGCGGTTGCGCCAGTTTTTCAAGCGCTTGGCAGTGGGCCGATTGAGGAACAGGGTGCGCCCGAACAATTTGTCCACCGCCGCCTCCACACCGGGCCGCATCCCGCCGAGTATCTCGCGCCGCCGCAGTGCCTCGCGCGATTGTTTTTCCAGCACCTGAATATTGTCGCGGATCGGCTGTTCGCGCGGGATGGTCGAGAGCGAGCCGAAAATGGCGGAGAAGAAGCCGACCGGGCGCGGTTCCTTATCCTCATCGTCAGAGAAGCGTTCGGGACGGGGGTCGATATAGACGAAACGCCGGTCCACTTCGCGGTTGGCTGGGCGGCCCCGCAGTGCCTCGGTTGCCGCGCGAAACGGAGCGTTGACCAGCACGCCGCCGTCAATCAGCGCGACCCTGTCCACGTCCCCCTGTTCGAGATGCGCGGGCATATTGCGTCGGAGGAATGCGTCACGTTCGGGCCAATTGCGCTGCAGCAGATCGCCCATGCGGTCGATCTCGGCCACTTTCAGCGGGGGAAATGCTCCCGGGAAGCTCGAGGTAGCACGTGCCGCGAAGGTCAGCTCCAGCGAATTGGCAAGACCTTGTCCGCCCTTTGACGGGGTTTGTGCATGAAAGGATATCGGCAAGCGGTGCTCGCTTTCCAGCACCACTGGGGGCGAATTCAGGCGAAGCATCGCGCGGTAGCCGCGAAAATCGGTCGTGGTGACATAGAGGTCCAGCGGATGGCCGGGCGGCAGTAATGGTGGCCCCGGCTCTCCATTCGCCATCGCCTCCAGCGCCGTGTGGAGCAGCATGGACATGCCAAGGCCCGAAAACGGCGGTTGGAACCAGCGGCCCCGGATCAGGCGCGAGACCTTGGTGCGCACCTCCTCGCGGGTCTCGGGCGCAACGCTTTCGCTCACGGCGTTGCCCGGACGCCGCAGAACATATTCCGCCAGTGGCTGCGCCCATATCTTGGCGTAGCGCCACACAGGCCGGGCATCCTTGTCCGTCAGCCGGTCGATATCAGCGTTTTCCAGCCACAGGTCGGTCAATGGATCGAGAGATCGGCCCGAATGCAGCGCCTCGGCCAGAAACACGGCATTGATCCCGCCCGCGCTGGCTCCGGTCAGGATGTCGGGCAGCACCCGCAGCAACAGCCCGTTCTCATCCCGCAAATGGGCAAGCAGCCGGAGGTAGACCGCCTCTGCGCCGTCGCGGGCCTCGGCCGCATCCGTGTCGCCATCGTGGAAGGCGCGGCTGGCCCGGGCCAGCTTCCACACTTCCTTGGTGACGCCGTGCATATAGACCGCAAGGCTGACCCCTCCATAGCAGACGAGCGCAATGCGAAGTTCTTTCTGGCGCATGCGGACCTTGTGGCGGGGATATTCACCGAGCGCAATTGCGTTCTGGAAATGTTCTGTTTACGGAAGTGCCCATGGCAAAGCCGAAGAAACGCTACATCTGTCAGGCCTGCGGGTCCGTGTCGCCCCGTTGGCAGGGGCAGTGCGGCGATTGCGCGGAATGGAACACGCTGGTGGAGGACGCGCCTGCGACGGTGTTCTCGCAAAAGCATGACCTGTCGAGCGGGGGGAGGCCGGTTTCTTTCGTCCCGTTGGACAAACCGGGCGAAATGCCGGTGCGCCAGCCAACCGGTCTGCCTGAGTTCGACCGGGCTCTGGGAGGAGGGCTCGTACCGGGTAGCGCGATCCTGATGGGTGGCGATCCCGGCATCGGCAAATCTACCCTGCTGCTTCAGACGGCTGCTGCGATTGCCAAGGATGGCGGGAAGTCAGTCTATATCAGCGGTGAAGAAGCCGCCGGTCAGGTTCGCTTGCGTGCCGCGCGATTGGGGCTGGCAGATGCACCGGTCAGTCTGGCGGCTGCGACGTCGGTACGCGATATCCTTACCACCCTGGGCTCGATGGAGCCGCCCAAATTGCTGGTGATCGATTCAATCCAGACCATGCATTCCGACACGATCGAGGGTGCACCCGGCACGGTCAGTCAGGTGCGCGGCTGTGCATTCGAGCTAATCCGTTATGCCAAGGAAAACGGCGTGGCGCTGGTTCTCGTCGGCCATGTGACAAAAGACGGCACCATCGCCGGACCGCGCGTGCTAGAGCACATGGTCGATGTGGTGATGAGCTTCGAGGGAGAGCGCAGCCACCAGTACCGCATCCTGCGCGCGCTGAAGAACAGGTTCGGTGCGGTGGACGAAATCGGTGTCTTCGCGATGGCGGGGGCGGGGCTGGAGGAAGTGTCCAACCCATCCATGCTGTTCCTGTCGGGCCGCGATGCGCCGCTGGCAGGAAGCTCTGTATTTCCGGCTTTGGAAGGGACGCGCCCTGTATTGATCGAGGTGCAGGCGCTGATTGTGCGCTTGCAGTCAGGGGCCACGCCGCGCCGCGCGGTTGTGGGATGGGATAGCGGACGACTGGCCATGTTACTCGCCGTGCTGGAATCGCGCTGCGGTCTGAATTTCAGCTCGGCCGAGGTCTATCTCAATATCGCGGGTGGATACCGCCTTTCCGATCCCGCCGCCGATCTAGCGATTGCTGCCGCATTGGTCAGCGCACTGGCGGACAAACCTTTGCCGCACCGCTCGATTTTCTTCGGTGAGGTATCCCTCGCGGGCGAAATCCGCCCCGTGGCCCATGCCGGATTGCGGATGCGGGAAGGAGCCAAGCTGGGCTTCTCCAAATCCTTCGGGCCTCACGGCGTGGACGATGTGCCGAAAGATTTGACCTATGGGGGCCTGCGCCAACTGGCCAATCTCGTTGACCGGGTCATGGGGAGCCAATAGAAGGCGCCGCCGTGATGACCGGCTTCGATATCATTGTAATCGTCATTGTGGGTGTCGCCGCCATCGGTGGCTTCATGCGCGGACTGGTGCAGGAAGTCCTGTCACTGGCCACATGGTTTCTGGCCGCGTTTTCGATGCGCTTCCTGCACTACCCGGTCTACGATTTCCTGCTGGGATATATTCCCTCCAGCACGCTTTCGGCCATCCTCGCCTTCGCCCTTCTGCTGCTGATCCCCTATGCCGGGATGAAGGTCATTATCGGCCTTGCCGCGACCGACGATGGCGGTTCCGATCTGAAGCCCGTGGACCGTGTGCTCGGCTTCGGCATGGGACTGGTGAAGGGCGCTTTGATTGCTGTCTTCGGGTTTTGCCTGATTGCCTTCACCTTCGACGACGAATGGAGCGTGACAGGCCGCCCGGCATGGGTCGCAACAGCCCGGACTTATCCGGCAATCAATGCCGCGACCAACGAGTTGGTCCCCTTGATTGCAGCCCGCCGTGCGCAGTTGGAAGAGGACGAAAAGCCCGGCGGCGATAACGCGCAATGAGCGTGTCGACGACTGGGCAGAACTCAGGGCAAAATAGGAGCCGCTCGCCTTCCTCGAAACTGTACACCCCAGAAATGCTCGCGCTGGCAACCGGCCTTGCCGCTTATCCGCGCCTTCCCGATGCCCCGCTGCACGGATCCGCGCGATCCGAAACCTGCGGCGGCTCGCTCGCAATTGATGTGCAGATGGTAAATGGCGCTATCGCCTCGGTCGGCCTGATGGTGCAGGCCTGCGCCGTTGGACAGGCGAGCGCCGCGCTGTTCGCCGGTTGGGTGATCGGCAAATCCGCCGCCGACGCCGCAAGCGCCCGTACCAGCGTCGTGGATTGGCTTGCCGGAGATGCTCCAGTGCCATCGGCCCCGGACCTGTCAGCCATTGCAATTGCACGCGATTATCATGCACGCCACGGTGCCATATTGCTGCCATGGAAAGCGTTGGGAAATGCGTTGCCCGATGCTTTGCCAGATGCGCGCATTTGATTTTGATGAAATTGACAGGTGGTGCGCAGGCACTGGCGGCTTGAATTACCGGCCATGAACGCTAGGCCTGCGGCGTCTTGTTTGGGGAAGGGCACATCGCATCATGAGCACATCGGAAACTGCAGCGGTTAGTGAGCCGACCGAGAAGGAAATCCGCCTGGTGATCGGCGCTTCATCCGCCGGGACGGTGTTCGAGTGGTATGATTTCTTCATCTACGGGACACTCGCCTATATCCTCAAAGATGCGTTTTACGACGTCGATGATCCGACGCTCGGCCTGTTGCTGGTCTGGTCGACCTTTGCCGTGGGATTTGCCTTTCGGCCCATTGGGGCCATCCTGTTCGGCTTTCTCGGCGACCGACTGGGGCGCAAATACACTTTCCTTGTCACGGTGACCTTGATGGGCATCGCCACCGCGGGTGTCGGGCTCATACCGACCGTGGATCAGATTGGCGTGGTAGCGCCGATTATCGTTATCATCCTTCGCGTATTGCAGGGGCTTGCCCTTGGCGGCGAATATGGCGGCGCAGCGATCTATGTCGCAGAGCATGCACCGCCAGAGAAGCGCGGCTTCTATACCAGCTTTATTCAGGCCAGTGTCGTGGGCGGTTTTGTGCTCAGCATTATCGTGGTGCTGCTCTGCCGCGTCATCATTCCCCAAGAGGCTTTTGAGGCGTGGGGCTGGCGTGTGCCTTTCCTGCTTTCGATCCTCCTCTTGGTCATTTCCCTGTGGATGCGCTTCAAGCTATCCGAAAGCCCGGTCTTCAAGGCGATGAAGGAAGCGGGCGAAACATCGGGCAATCCCTTCATTGAAAGCTTTACCTATCCCGGCAACAAGAAGCGCATCTTTGTCGCGCTGTTCGGGATTACCGGGATCCTTACCACGATCTGGTATTCGGCATTCTTCTCCAGCCTCTCTTTCCTCAAGGGCGATATGCGCCTCGATGAAACCAGCGTCGAAGTGATCCTGCTGATCGCCGGAACCCTGTCGATGGGGTTCTATTTGATTGTCGGCAAATGGTCGGACCGGGTCGGGCGCAAGAAGCCGATTATTATCGGTGCGCTGGCCACGCTGGCGCTGCTATTCCCGATTTTCTGGGGCATGGGGGCGCTGGCCAATCCGGGCCTCGCTGCGGCTGCCGAGCGCGCTCCGGTCGTCGTGACCGGGCAGCAATGCGTGACCGATCCCTTTGCCGAGCTGCTGGACCGCGAGCCCAGCGATTGCGGCAAGATTCTCGGATCACTGATCGCCAGCGGCGTTTCCTATACGGTCGTCGCGGGGGAACCCCTGAGCGTCACTGTTGGCGGAGAAGCTGTGGTCATCGGCGATAACTGGCTCAGTGATGGGGCGGCGCGGACCGCGGGATTGCAGGAACAGCTTGGTGCCGCAGGTTTCGACTTTACCCGTCAGGTGCCGCCATTGGCGAATATCATCGGGATCATCGCCCTTCTGCTTGTGGCGGGCATGTTGTCTGCGCTGACTTATGGTTCGGTGGCTGCGCTCCTGTCGGAAATGTTTCCGCCCAAGATCCGCTATTCGTCGATGTCGATCCCGTATCACATCGGTGCCGGGTATCTCGGCGGCTTCCTGCCGCTGATCGCAGGGATCATCGTCGCCAGTACTGGCAATATCTATTCCGGTCTCTGGTACACCTGGATTGTGGTTGCATTCGGTATCGTGGTCGCCTGGTGGGGCATTCCGGATGGCCCGCCCCGCGATTTTGAAGATGACGTCGCGACCTGACAGAACAATGACCGCCATTCCGCCAGCACCCACCGTGCGCCTCGACATTGATCGGGAAGCGCTGGCGGCCAACTGGCGCACGCTCGATGCCATGTCCGGCGATGCGCGGGCAGGGGCAGCGGTCAAGGCCGATTGCTACGGACTGGGGGTCGATGTGTGCGTACCCGTGCTGCGCGATGCCGGGGCACGGGATTTTTTCGTGGCGCATTGGAGCGAAGTCGCCGCGGTTCTTCGCCATGTGCCGCCGGAGCAATTGGCAGTGCTGCACGGCGCAAACACGGCGGAAGAGGCAGCCTATGCCAGAGCCACCGGCGTACTTCCCGTTATCAACTCGCTGCATCAGGCCGATGTGTGGAACGAGACGGGTGGCGGGCCGTGCCATCTGATGATCGACACAGGTATTCACCGTCTGGGAATTGCGCCGGCGGACCTTCGGGAGCCTGCGATTCAGTCGCTGGATGTGGCCGTATTGATGTCGCACCTGTCCTCGGCGGACGAAGATGGTTCTGTGAGTTCCGAGCAACTCGCGGCTTTCCACGAAGCCAAGCGAGCGGTCGGGGCGCGCGAGCTCAGTATCTCGAACAGCGCAGGCATCGGCCTGGGCGATGATTTCAGTTTCGACCTGACGCGCCCGGGGCTTGCGCTTTATGGCGGCGTGCCGCGTTCTGAAATGGCAGGGCGCATAAGGCAGGTCGCCTATCCCCGCGCCGCAATTATTCAGGTGCATGATCTGAAGCCCGGCGATGCCGTGGGATACAATCGCGAATTCACAGCCAGCAACGCTATGAGAGTAGGTACCGTTTCGCTGGGCTACGCCGACGGTTTCCTCAGGTCATGGGGCGGGCGTGGTTGGCTCGAGCACGACGGCGAGCGCCTGCCGCTGCTCGGCAAGGTGTCGATGGATATGGTCATCGTGGACCTGACCCATGCGCCAGAGATCAAGCTCGGCGACTGGCTGGATGTGCCCTACGATCTTCCGGCCGCATCGAAGATGAGCGGTCTGTCGCAATACGAACTGCTCACTGTTCTGGGTCAGCGGATGCGCAGCTGACCAACCGCGCCGTGTGCATTGCAGCGAAGCACGTTGCGGTGCAGCTTGTGCAAGTGCTAAGACTGCGCAAACGGTTCAAAACAATCCGGCGCACCCGGAAGTAAGGCAGGCGGCATTATGGCAGGCAAGGAATCGGCTCCGGGAGAGCCCATCGTCATCAAGAAATACGCCAACCGGCGGCTCTACAACACGCAGTCCTCCAGCTATATCACGCTGGAAGATCTGGCAAAGATGACCCGCGATGGCGTCGATTTCGAGGTCAAGGATGCCAAGACGGGCGATGACATCACCCGCTCCATCCTGACGCAGATCATCATGGAAGCGGAAAGCGGCGGTGCGCCCATGCTGCCGATCAGTTTCCTGCGCCAGATCATCGGCATGTATGGCAATTCCATGCAGGCCGTGATGCCGACCTATCTCGAAACGGCAATGCAGAATTTCCGCGAGAACCAGGCGAAATGGCAGGACGCTGCGAAAAATACGGCAGGCGGAAGTTTGCTTGCCAAAATGCATGAAACCAACATGGCGATGATGCGCGCCGCGACCGAGGTGTTCATTCCCGGCACCGGCAGCAAATCCTCCGATGCCGCGGCAGAGCCGCCAGCATCGGGCGATGAATTGTCAGCCCTGCGCGATCAGATGGCCGCGATGCAGGAAAAGCTGGACCAGTTGGGCAAGTAAGCCCCGCGCGCCAACACCTCTTCAGAATTTCAGAAAGTCCACGCACAGTGTCCAACATCCGCCACGCCCTTTCCGTCAAACGGGAAGACGATTTTGCCGCCTGGTATCAGGAAGTCATCTCCGCCGCCGAAATGGCCGAGGAATCGGGTGTGCGCGGCTGCATGGTCATCCGCCCATGGGGATACGGTATCTGGGAACGCATTCAGCGCCTGCTGGACGACCGGATCAAGGCAACGGGCCATGAAAATGCGTATTTTCCGATTTTCATCCCGCTTTCCAATTTTGAGCGCGAGGCCGACCACGTGGAGGGCTTTGCAAAGGAAATGGCAGTCGTCACGCATCACCGCCTGATTGCCGATGGTGAAGGCGGTCTGGTCCCCGATCCTGCGGCCAAGCTGGAAGAGCCGCTGGTGGTCCGCCCAACTTCCGAAACGATCATCGGCGATGCGATGGCGCGCTGGATTCAGAGCTGGCGTGATTTACCGCTTAAAGTGAACCAGTGGGCCAACGTGGTACGCTGGGAAATGCGCACGCGGATGTTCCTGCGCACCAGCGAATTTCTCTGGCAGGAAGGTCACACCGCCCATGCGGACGAGGCCAAGGCCAAAGAACACACGCTGCGGATGCTGGAAGTGTACCGCGCCTGTGCCGAGGATGATCTAGCCCTTCCCGTGATCGCTGGAGAGAAACCCGAAAACGAGCGTTTCCCCGGAGCGGTGGAGACGTGGTCGATCGAAGCCATGATGCAGGACGGCAAGGCGCTGCAGGCCGGCACCAGCCATTATCTCGGGACCAATTTCTCGGCTGCCGCCGGCATCAAATATCAGGACCGCGAAGGCAGCGAACAGCTGTGCCACACCACCAGCTGGGGAGTGTCCACCCGCATGATCGGCGGGGTCATCATGACCCACGGTGATGATGACGGTCTGCGCGTACCGCCGCGCATTGCGCCCTATCAGGTCGTGATCCTGCCGATGCTGCGCGACAAGCCCGAGGATCAGGCGGTGATCGATTACTGCGAGGAATTGCGGGCCCGACTGGTCCAGCAATCCGCGCTGGGCGAGCCCATCCGCGTGCTGCACGATACCAAACCGGGCAAGGCCGCGGCCAAGCGGTGGGACTGGGTGCGCAAGGGCGCACCGGTGATTATCGAGGTCGGGGGGCGCGATATGGACAATGGCGTCGTCAGCCTGCTGCGCCGCGATGATCTGTGGAACACGGATAACGGCAAGCCGAACTTCCAGACACCGTCGCGCGAAGATGCTGCCAGCGGGATGAGCGCGATGCTCGAGGATATCCAGAACGCTATCTTTACGCAGGCTGCCGAGCGCCGCGATGCCAATATCGTGCGCGACATCGATACGATGGAGGGCCTGCGCGCTTTCTATCAGGCGAAGACGAAATTCCCCGGTTGGGTCGAGGTCCAGTGGGCCAAGCCGACCGGCGCGGCACTGGAAAAGGTAGTCGAGCAGCTGAAGGATTTGAAGCTGACGATCCGAAATGTTCCGATTGATGGCGGCGAGGTTAGCGGTGCGTGCATCTTTACCGGAGAGCCTGCGGTCGAGCGTATTTACGTGGCGAAGGCTTACTGAGGTTCACCAATCTACAAACGTCACCCCGGACTCGATCCGTGGCCCAGCTAATTGAACATACCGCTAGAAAAGCTGGGTCCCGGATCGAGTCCGGGATGACGGCAAGGCAAGGTGTTGCGCCAAGCTATTGAGCTTACCCACCAGATGCGCAACAACGCTGCCCATGCGCAAACTCATCCTAGCTGCCGCCCTCCTGTCCTCCCCAGCCTTTGCCCAAAGCGACCCTGCGGAAGAAGTCTCTACCGAGCGCCTGCGCGCGGATATGGACACCATCGTCAGCTTCGGAACGCGTCACACGCTCTCCAGCCAGACCGATCCGGAACGCGGCATTGGCGCGGCGGTCAATTGGGCCTTGGACGAATTTGGCCGCATCGGTGCTGGCTGCGAGAATTGTCTAGAGGTCCAGTCGGTGGAGCGTATTATCGACCCGGACGGGAGGCGCATTCCGCAGCCCACTTTGGTGCGCAACGCCGTGGCAATCCAGCGCGGCACGGAGCGTCCGGACGAGATCATCATCGTGCAGGGCCATTATGACAGCCGGGTCACCGACCCGCTGAACGGGACAGACGACGCGCCGGGCGCCAATGATGACGGCTCTGGCAGCGTGATGATATTGGAAGCGGCGCGCATCCTGTCGCAGCGCGAATATCCCTCCACCATCGTCTACGCTTTGCTGACCGGCGAAGAGCAAGGGCTCTACGGCGCGCAAATCCTGGCCGATTGGGTCGGGGAGCAGGGCTATACCGTCAAGGCCGTGCTGAACAACGACATGATCGGGAACAGCTGCGGGTCCGACGGGAAATGCGATGCCGCGCATGTGCGGGTGTTCTCCGAAGGTCTCCGTGCCGATTCCACTCCCGAAGTGCGCGCCATGCAGCGCCGTTTCGGCGGCGAGAATGACAGCCCGGGTCGCAATCTGTCACGCTGGATTGCGGGCGTGGCCGAGGCCGATCCAGAAGGCATGCAGGTGCGGCAAATCTGGCGCACCGATCGCATGGGGCGGGGCGGAGACCAGATCCCGTTCCTCGACCGGGGCTATCCCGCAGTGCGCATCACCGTCGCGGTGGAAGATTACGAGCATCAGCATCAGGACCTGCGAGTCGAAGACGGCATCACTTATGGCGATACAGTCGACGAGATCGATTTCGATTATCTCACCCGCGCATCGCAGCTCAATGTGCGTGCCCTCGACCGATTGGCACAAAGCCCGATGCCGCCGGCCCCGAACGCTGATGCCATAGTGCGCACCGACACGGTGGTGGAATGGGACGCAGTGCCCGGCGCGCATCATTATCATGTCTATCAGCGCCGCACCGATCAGCCTTATTGGAATGACGAGGCAACCGCCGACTTGCTGGACGAAGGCGCGGTTGACGGGAAGCTCTCCACCGTCATTGATGAACGCGGCGATGACTGGTTCTTCGGCGTGAATGCCTGCACCGCCACTGGCTATTGCAGCCCCATCGCCAGCGCGGTTCCAGCGGGGGCTTTTGCGCCGGTTGCGCAGTCAGAGGATGACAGCGAGTAACCGCGTCCCCATATTGCGGGGCACATGACAAGAAAACAAAGCAATAAGCGGTCCGCCCATCACAAGCCGGGCCTGCCATCACCTGAACAAATCATCGAATTCATCCAGAGCAGCGAGACGCCTGCCGGAAAGCGGGAAATAGCCAAAGCCTTCGGCCTGAAGGGGCAGGAGAAGATCGCGCTTAAAAAACGTCTGAAAGACATGGCCGAGGAAGGCCTAATCGACGGACGCAAGACAGCCTATCACCAGATGGGCGGGGTGCCCAAGGTCACAGTCTTGCGGGTGATCGAAATCGACGACGGCGAGGTTTGGGCTCAGCCGGACAATTGGAATCCCGACGATGGCGCAAAGCCGCCGCGCCTGCTGATCGTCGAGAAAAGCAATGGGCCAAAACGCGGCGGTGGCCGTTCGCCAAGCCGGGGAATGCCCGCGCTGAAAACCGGCGACCGCGTTCTCTCCCGCACCGAAGAACTGGGCGAAGCCGGAAGCGGGAATTGGCGCGCCTACCCGATCAAGAAACTGCCCGCCCGCAGCGAAGGCCTGATGGGCGTGGTGGAGATCGACAAGGCTGGGAAAGCTTGGCTCGCCCCGGTGGACAAGAAGGTCCGCAATTCGTCCCCCATCTCCGACCTGAACGGAGCCGAGGCTGGTGAGTTGGTGTTTGCCGAACCCGCAGGGCGCAGCCACCGCGCCGGAGTGAAAGTGATCGAAGTGGTCGGCGATCCGCTGGCGCCCAAAGCCTTCAGTCTGATCGCCATTGCCAAGCACGGCATCCCCACGACTTTCCCCGACGAAGTGATGGCCGAGGCCGAGCGTGCCGCTGACCTGCCGCTCAGCCAAGAGCACCGAGAAGATCTGCGCGATGTGCCAATCCTCGCCATCGACCCTGCCGATGCGCGCGACCATGATGATGCGATCTGGGCCGAGCCCGACCCCGAAAACGAAGGTGGTTTTCGCGCCATCGTCGCCATTGCCGATGTCTCGCATTACGTCCGGCCGGGCGGCGATTTGGACAAGGAAGCGCGCAAACGCGGCAACTCCGTTTACTTCCCAGACCGCGTTGTGCCGATGTTGCCGGAAATTCTCAGCGCAGACGTCTGCTCGTTGAGGGAAGGGGAGGACCGTGCGGCGATGGCCTGCCATCTGCGCATTTCCGCTACCGGCAAGATCACCTCGCATCGCTTCACCCGCGCCATCGTGCGGCTGACGCACAACATTGCCTACGAGGACGCGCAGGCAGCCATTGATGACGGCACAGCAGGCAAGGAACTGACCGATCTGTGGGCCGCGTGGAAGCTGCTGGCCAAGGCGCGTGCTGCGCGTGATCCGCTTAATCTCGACCTGCCCGAACGCCGCGTGGTGCTGGACGAGCACGGCAAGATCGCCGAGATCGCCGTGCGCGAGCGGCTGGATGCCCACCGCGTGGTCGAGGACTTCATGATCGCCGCCAATGTGGCTGCGGCCAAGGCGCTGGAAAGCAAGACCGCTCCTGTTGTCTACCGTGTCCACGAACAGCCGAGCCGCGAGAAGATCATCGCCCTGCGCGATTATCTCGCCACGCAGGACAAGGTGCTGGCGCTGGGGCAGGTTATCACGCCCGGCCTGTTCAACCGCTTCCTGAAAGAAGTCACCGACGAGCAGGAGCGTGCGCTGATGATGGAGGCGGTGCTGCGCAGCCAGACGCAGGCCTATTACGGCCCTGCCAATGCAGGCCATTTCGGGCTGGCGCTGGCGAGCTACGCACACTTTACCTCGCCCATTCGCCGCTATGCCGATTTGCTGGTCCACCGCGCGCTGGTTGATGCCTACAAGCTGGAACAGCCCAAGCCCAGGAACGGCCTGCCGGAATCAAGCGGCCTGTCCGACCGCGACCGGAGCAATCTGTCTGCCATTACCGATGCCATCAGCAAGACCGAGCGCCGCGCGATGGAAGCGGAACGCGACACGATCGACCGGTATGTCGCGGCGTGGCTTTCGGAGCGCGTTGGCGAAACGTTCCAGACCCGCATCACCGGCGTACAGGGCTTCGGCTTCTTCGCCACCATCCAAGGGCTGGGCGGCGACGGGTTGGTTCCGGTATCGACGCTGGGCCGCGAATATTTCCGCTATGACGAGGCGGCGCAGGCGCTGATCGGCGAGGACAGCGGCACGCGCTACGAGGTTGGTCAGCGGCTGGAGCTGAAACTGGGCGAGGCCAATCCATTGACCGGGGCGCTCAAGTTCGAAATCCCGCATGGCGAGGGCGGCGGGATAGAGCCGCGTGGTACCCGGCCAGAGCAGAAGAAGACTGGCGCAGGCAAATATCCGCGCGGGAAGGGCGGCGGCCAGAAGCGCGGCTCCAAACACGGGCAACGCAAGGATGCCAAGGGCAAACACGCCGTCGGCAAGCGCGGCCGCCCGGGCAATATCCGGCATCAGGGGCGCAGGAAATAGGCGGAACGCTTCGCGGTATTCGGACATTGGTTCGGCAAAAGGAGAAACCCATGCTGACCCCCGGCCAAAGCGTACCCGAACTTGACCTGCCCCTGACCATCGATGCCCGCTTCGAGCTTTCCAGGCAAAGCCCGCAAAACTTCACCATGCTGGTGTTTTATCGCGGCAAACACTGCCCGATCTGCAAAGGCCAGCTGGAAGAAATCGGCGGCCGCCTCTCGGACTTCACCGATGCCGGGATCAATGTATTCGCGGTATCAATGGACAGCGAAGAACGTGCTGCGGTTGCGCATAAGGAATGGGACACAGGTGACCTGCCCCTGGCCTGGGGCCTGAGCGAGGAGCAAGCCCGCGAATGGGGGCTCTTCATCAGCGAGAAGCGTCCCGACAGCGAGGAACCGCAAGTATTCTCAGAGCCTGGATTGTTCCTCATCAAACCCGATGGCGAGCTCTATTTCCAGGTCGTTCAAAACGCGCCCTTCACGCGTCCCTCGCTCGATCAGCTGCTGCAGGGCCTGAATTATGTGATCAAGAACGATTATCCGACGCGCGGCACGCTCACCTGAGACGCCATGCGGGTTCAGCCTGAAAGGCGGTCGATCTCTTCCTTCGTGATGCCGCCGGGCAGAATGTAGAGCGGGCAGCTGAGCTTGCCTGCACTTGCCGAAAAATGCGCGACCAGCGGGCCGGGGACGCCGGTTTCGGCTGAGCCGAGGACCAGTGCGGCCACTTCAGGGTGCTCGGCCAGATATTCGCGGATCACGGCCTGACCTTCGCCTACCTTCACCGCGATTGTGGGCATGCGGCCATCGTCGTCCATCAGCGCGCCGGCAGCACCTGTAGCAATGGCCTCCGCCCGGTCACGAGCTTCCTGTTCGATCGTGGCCTGCACGCCGCCAAAGGCGTTGAAATTCTGCGGTTGGACCAGAGCGAGAATATGGACCGACCCACCCGTTGCCGCCGCCCGGTTAGCGGCAAAGCGCAAGGCCTTCTGCGCCTCCGGTGTCTCGTCGATTATCGTCAGATAGACCCGCATGCGTTCCCCCGAATACCCGCCGTCCCTGCGAGAGGCGGGAGCATCTTTCGTCCGAAAACGTATGCATAGCAAGGTTGATAGGGGTGAGACCGGCCAAGACGCTTGCCGCCCGCCGGAGTTCTCGCCTAAGTCATCCCGTCAAAGACACGACAGATTGCAGCGCTTAAGGAACCGATCCGCACCATGCCCACGCCGATCAAGATGCCCGCCCTTTCCCCTACAATGGACGAGGGGACGCTTGCCAAATGGTTGGTGAAAGTGGGCGATACGATCAGCGCTGGCGACATCATGGCGGAGATCGAGACGGACAAAGCGACGATGGAATTCGAAGCGGTCGACGAGGGCACGCTGGCCTCCATCGAGGTTAAGGAAGGCACCGAGAATGTCGCCGTTGGCACAGTGATTGCGATGCTGGCCGGGGAAGGCGAGGATGTGGAGGCAGCGGCCAAAGCAGCGCCGGAAGCGGACAGTGCGCCGGCTCCAGAGCCGCCCCCAGCACCTGCCGCCAAAGCCGCACCGGAGGGGCCGCCCGCGACGCCTTCTGCACGCAAGATGGCCGAGGCGAGTGGCATCGATCTCTCCACCATTACGGGCACCGGCCCGAACGGGAAGATCACAAAGGACGATGTAGAGGCTGCAGGCGGGAGCGCGCCTGCACAACCTACTCCCGCACCTTCGCCTGCGCCTGCTTCCGCACCGGCGGCTCCTGGAGGCGACAGAGTGATCGCATCCCCGCTCGCCAAACGCATTGCCGAGCAGAAGGGCCTCGATCTCTCAACTATCACTGGCTCAGGCCCGAATGGCCGGATCGTCAAAGCCGATGTCGAAAATGCGCAGCCTGGCGCGGCTCCCGCTCCTGCCCAGACCATGGATGCGCCTGCAACACCGGCAAAGACACCTACCGAAAGCGAGTTTGGCGCGCCGTACGAGGAGCAGAAGCTCAACAATGTCCGCAAGGTCATCGCCCGCCGCCTGACCGAGGCGAAGCAGACCGTGCCGCACATCTACCTCACTGTGGATGTCCGCCTCGATGCGCTGCTGAAACTGCGCAGCGAATTGAACGCCTCGCTGGAGGCAGACGGCATCAAGCTGAGCGTCAACGATCTGATCATCAAGGCGCTGGCCCGCGCGCTGGCCCGCGTGCCCAAATGCAATGTCAGCTTCCAGGGCGACACGCTACACCAATATACGCGGCAGGACATTTCCGTCGCCGTCGCTGCGCCCAGCGGTCTGATCACCCCAATCATAACTGATGCAGGGCGCAAGGGCCTCGCCCAGATCAGCACCGAGATGAAGGAGCTGGCCGGTAAGGCGCGCGATGGCAAATTGCAGCCGCACGAATATCAGGGCGGAACAGCCAGCCTCAGCAATCTGGGCATGTTCGGCACCAAGCAGTTCGACGCCGTGATCAACCCGCCGCAGGGCATGATCTTGGCAGTGGGCGCAGGCGAGAAACGCCCCCATGTCATCGACGGCGCACTCGACATTGCCACGGTGATGAGCATCACCGGCAGCTTCGATCACCGCGCCATCGACGGCGCAGACGGAGCGCAATTGATGGAGGCAATCCAGCAATTGTGCGAGAACCCGATGGGGCTGGTGGTCTGAATGAAACCTTTCGCGACCATCCTACTGTTCGCCTTTGCGATATCGGGCTGTTCGAACCAGACCTTCGACAGCAAGAATGATGACGTCGCAGTCGCACCGGTTGACCGCACAGCGATGGTCGGCGAGCGGCCGGTGCGCATCGGTTTTGACGGCCCCCGCTTCGATGCCTGCGCGGCCTATGCCACAGTCATCAATATCGGCCCGGGCGAGGATGCCCGGCTTTCGGTTCGCAATGCCCCGGCGGACAGCGCGGAGGAAGTGGACGCATTGGCCGCAGGGAGCGGGGTTGCGATGTGTCAGGAAACCGGCGGATGGATTGGCATCGTCTACCCGCAAGAGGAAGGCGAACTGGGCTCCTGCGGTACCGGTTCGCCCGTCCCATCAGTGCGGGATTATGATGGCCCCTGCCGTTCCGGCTGGGTGCGCGATGATTACCTCAAATTGATCGCTGTCTAACGCGATGGACGACCGCCAGCCCATGATCCGCGTCACCGCGATGCCCACAGACCTGAACCCCTATGGCGGGGTCTTCGGAGGCTGGCTGATGGCGCAAATGGCGCTGGGCGCAGGCTCCTTGGCAAGCCGCGAGGGGCAGGGCAAAGCCGTGGTTGTGCAGGCCACCGACTTCGCGTTTCCCGGAGCGATGGCTGTAGGAGACGAATTGAGCGTCTATTGCGCCATCGTACGGCTTGGCCGTACCTCGATTACAATTTCCGCCGAGGCAATTGCGCGCGAACGCAATTCCGAAGTGACCACACTGGTGGCCAGCGGGATTTTCAAATTCGTGATGTTGGATGATGATGACCGTCCCCGGCCCGTGCGTGCGGTTGGCGCGGCAATGAATGAACTTTCCGAGGAAAACGACAATGGCTGACCATTCCTATGATGTAATCGTTTTGGGCAGTGGCCCTGGCGGATATGTCGCCGCGATCCGCTGTGCGCAGCTTGGGCTGAAAACCGCGATTGTGGAACGGGAACAGCTGGGCGGTATCTGCCTCAACTGGGGCTGCATCCCGACCAAGGCGCTGCTGCGCTCTGCCGAAGTGCTGCATCTGATGCAGAACGCCAGCGACTATGGCCTGGCCGCGAGTGGCATTGAGGCCGATCTCGAGGCTGTCGTGAAACGCAGCCGAGGAGTGGCCAAACAGCTCAATCAGGGCGTCACGCATCTGATGAAGAAGAACAAGATCACCGTGCATATGGGGGAGGGGCGGATGACCGGCCCCACCACGTTAACGGTCACAGGCGAGAAGAGCAAAGAAGCGCTTGAAGCCAAGCATGTGATCGTCGCGACTGGAGCACGTGCGCGTGACCTGCCGTTTGCACCTGCCGACGGGAAGCGGGTCTGGACCTATCGCACCGCCATGACCCCGCCGGAAATGCCCAAGAAACTGCTGGTGATCGGCAGCGGCGCCATCGGAATCGAGTTCGCTAGCTTCTACAACGACATGGGCGCCGATGTGACCGTGGTCGAGATGCTGGACCGGATCGTGCCGGTCGAGGACGAGGAAGTGAGCGCTTTCCTCGAGAAATCGCTGACCAAACAGGGCATTGCCATCCATACCGGAACCGGTGTCGAGGACCTCAAACCCCATGCGAAGGGCGTGAAAGCCAAGATCAAGGGCGCGGACGGCAAGGTGACCGAGACCGATTACACACATGTCATTGTGGCCATTGGCATTGTTCCCAATACCGAGAATATCGGGCTGGAGGACCTCACCGAAATGGACCGGGGTTTCATCCAGATCGATGGTTACGGACGCACCAAGACCAAGGGCTTGTGGGCAATCGGTGACTGCGTGCCCGGCCCATGGCTCGCGCATAAAGCAAGCCACGAAGGAGTGTGTGCTGCAGAGTCCATTGCCAAGGAGCTCGGCAACGCCGAGGTGCACCCGCATGTAATGGACAAGCGCAACATACCGGGCTGCACCTATTGCCACCCGCAAGTCGCCAGCGTTGGCCTAACCGAAACGAAAGCGAAAGAGGCCGGCCATGAGGTGAAGGTCGGCAATTTCCCGTTCATGGGCAACGGCAAGGCCATCGCGCTGGGCGAGGCCAACGGTTTCATCAAAACCGTGTTCGATGCAAAGACCGGCGAGCTGCTGGGCGCGCACATGATCGGCGCGGAAGTAACCGAGCTGATCCAGGGCTATGTCGTCGGCAAAACGCTGGAGACCACCGAGGTTGAGCTGGGCAACACCGTCTTCGCGCATCCCACGCTCAGCGAAATGATGCATGAAAGCGTGCTGGCAGCCTACGGAAAGGCGCTGCATATTTGAATCGGGAGTGATCATGGCTGATCTGAAGGCGCATTTCCCAAAACCTTGCTCAGAGCGCTGGGACCAGATGACGCCGCGCGGTTGCAACCGCCATTGCAGCACATGCGACAAGACCATTCACGACCTCGCTTCACTAACCTTTGAGGAAGCAGAAGCGCTGCTCGATAGCGATCAGGAAATCTGTGCACGCGCTGAAATCGGCAAAGACGGCACTGTGAAACTGGCCAATCGCGCGAGCGGGGAAACGCGGCGAATCGCGGCGCTAATTGGGGCAACGGCGTCATTGGCCCTCGCTTCCTGCACCACGCTGGACGGTAGCGGTATTACGCCCCGCTACGAGTTGTCAGGTCAGACGGATTACTACCAATTCGGCTCCCGGGCGTTCCTGACAGATAGTGTTGGCAAGATGCGCGAAATGCCAATCAAGAGCGATGGTAGTTTTCGTTTCACCAATCTTCCCGCCACCTCATACACCTTGAAAGTCTCCGGCATGTGCGGCGATATTGTTGAGCTGGGGGAGGTTATAATTCGCGATGACAATGTCGGGTTGCAGACCATCGAATGGCCTCAAATGGAATGCATCATCATTGGCGTGTTCCAGCGCGCTGAACCGGTCCGCCGTGGGTGATGGCGGGCTTCGTCTTCGCACTGGGAATAGGCTGAAATCCCAAGCGATATGCAAAGAACGGTGTTCTACACCTGGTTCGTAGAAATTGGCGGACAGGGTGGGATTCGAACCCACGGTACGCTTGCGCGCACGCTGGTTTTCAAGACCAGTGCATTCAACCGCTCTGCCACCTGTCCGCTGGATCGCTCGCTAGCGCCGTTCGAAGCGATTGTCACCTAGGGTAAAATTGCTCGCCAAAACGGGGCGTATGTGCGGGGAAAGTCATTGGCGCTTCATGCCGGATGTGAGACAAGCGGAGCCATGAACGTAAAGCGCCTCTTCATCGCCGCAGCTGCCTTTGTCATGGCAGCGCCCGTCACGCCGTCTGCCGCACAGGACATGTCCTTCGACGCCTATCTCCAGATCCTGATGGCGCGCAGCCGCGCTGAAGGGGTGAGCGAAGCTACCTTGCAGCGCATGACCGCCGGTCTCACGCCAAACAGCCGGGTCATCCAGCTCGATCAGGGCCAACCAGGTTCGCCCACACGCAGCGGCTACCCGGCGTTGCAGCCTTACCTCAATACGCATGTGAACAGCACACGGATCGCCAACGGACGCCGGACTTTTGCATCCACGCGCAGCATCGGACAGTCGGTGGAGGCCCAATACGGTGTGCCGCACGAGATCCTGATCGCGATCTGGGGCCACGAAACGAATTACGGCTCTTATCGCGGTAATTTCGATCTCGCCCGCTCACTCGCCACGCTCGCCTGGGAAGGCCGCCGCCGCGAGCTCTTCAGCAGCGAATTTGTCGCGCTTATGAAAGTCGCCGACAAGGGCTATTCCCGCAGCGAACTGATCGGCAGCTGGGCGGGAGCGTTCGGCAATCCGCAATTCCTCCCGAGCGTCTATCTGCGCCTCGCTACCGATGGCGACGGGGACGGGCGCGCCAACATTTTCACCAATCGTGCAGACACGCTCGCGTCGATTGCGCGCTACTTTCAGGATTCGGGCTGGCGCACCGGACAGCCATGGGGCGTGCGCGCTTCGGTACCCTCCGGATTCAATTTCGACCGGGTCGATAACGAGGTTTTTGCGCCGGTGTGCGACCGGGTGCATGAACGCCACAGTCAGTGGAAGCCGGTCTCGGAATGGCGGAATTTGGGGGTTCAGCCGCAGCAATATCTTGCCGATGACGTCATGACTTCGCTGTTTCAGCCGGACGGTCCGGGCACGCGTGCATGGCTATTAACCTCAAATTATCGAGTTATCCTCGAATATAACTGCTCCAATTACTACGCCATGAGTGTGGGGCTGTTAGCTGATGAGATTGCTCGATAATGCTGTTCGCAAGGGACTGATCCTCGGTCTGAGTGTTGTTCTGGCCGCCTGCGGGCGGGGAGGCGAGGAGCCTCGCGCTCTCGCCAGTGCCTCGGATATGCCGGTACAATCGGACGCTTACGGGCCAGCAGCAGACTATCCCCAGGTGCTGGGCGATCCGTTTACCGTGGATGGCCAACGCTACGCTCCCGAAGATGTGCTCAGCTATGATTCGGTGGGCTATGCTACGCTGGATGCGGGCGCTGGCTCCGGGATTACCGTTTCTCACAAGACCCTGCCGATGCCGAGCTATGTCGAGATCACTTCGCTCGATACCGGCGCGACAATTCTGGCCCGCGTCACCACGCGTGGTCCGATGACAGCTTCGCGGCTGGTTGGCCTTTCGCCTGATGCCGCTGCGCAAATCGGCGTCGGAGAAGGCGGCGCGGTTCGCGTGCGCCGTGTGAACCCGCCGGAGCATGAGCGCGCCAAGCTGCGTGCGGGCCAATCCGTCCCTAACCGCCTTGAAATGCCGAGGTCTCTGGTCGCAGTCTTGCGTGAAAAGCTGCCTGCAACCGGTTCGGCAAGCCTGCGCTCCCCCGCAGCCGAAAGTGCGCGCGCGACCATGGTGCAGGGGGATATGCCCAAGGCTGGCGGATCAGCCGCTCCGCAAGCAATTGCGAATTTTGCCGTGCAGCCCAGCCAACCAGCGTCAGCGCCTGTCATGAGCGGACTTGCCCAGAGCTTCGACAGCGCCTTCGCAGATCGCCGGACGGCCAATCGGTCCTATCCGCTGCCGCCGTTGACGGGCGTTGCAATGTCGGCACCAGTGCGCGCCGTGCCCCCGGTGGCGCAGACACCGCGCCCGGTGGTCGTCGCTCAGCAGGCAGCGCCGCCTGCCAATTTCTCGCTGCCGGGACGCGTAACGCAAGCCTCCACCGCACCAGAACCGCGCGCCACGCGGGCACCAGCGGCAGTTACAACTGACAATTCCGGCTTCGTAATTCAGGCCGCCGCATTCTCCAGCAAGAGCAATGCCGAGCGGGCTGCCAACCGTCTTGACGGTTTCGTCCGGAAGGCAGGCCGCTTCTACCGCGTCCGCACCGGCCCCTACGCCACCCGTGGACAGGCCGAGGCAGCGCTCGCCAAGGTCCGTGCAGCCGGTTATAGCGACGCGCGAGTGTTCACCTCAGGATAGAGACCGCCGGCCCTGCCGGTGGCGGGGCTGGAATTGGGCAAAACGTCCTTATACTTGATTGCATCGGCTGCGCTGGTCGCGGCGGCCCCGCTTTGCGCGCAAACGCAAGACGCCCCGCCCGGGGCGGACGAAATACCGATTGCGCTGATGCTGGACCTGAGCAGTAATCAGACCCTGCTCGCGAGAGAAGCCAATCGCCGCTTTGTCCCCGCCTCCATCACCAAGGTAATGACGGCCTATACGGCTTTCGAAATGCTCGAGTCGGGCAAGCTGGTTCCAAACCAGCGCATGACCGTCAGCGATGCCACCTTTGAAGAATGGAGCGGCAAGGGCTCCAGCATGTTTGTGGGCCGCGGAGACGTGATCCCGGTCGATCAATTGCTGATGGGCATCACGACGATTTCCGCCAATGACGGCTCGGTAGTTCTGGGGGAGGGGGCGACAGGCTCCACCGCCAACTGGATTAAGGCGATGAACGCCAACGCTCAGGCCATCGGCATGCGGGACAGCCGGTTCGGCACACCTAATGGCTGGCCGGATCAGGGATATACGTTCAGCACGGCGCGCGATCTGACCACATTGGCAAAGGCAATTCTTACGCGTCACCCATCCAAGTTCCGGCGTTATTTCGGCCATCGCGGAATGGAATTCAACGGGATCGCACAGGAAAACCATGATCCCATCAGCGGCATCGTGGAAGGGGCCGACGGCTTTAAAACGGGCTTTACCAATCAGGCCGGTTACGGTTTTCTCGGTACCGCAGAGCGGGATGGCCGCCGTCTTATCATGGTCGTGGCGGGGGCCGCGCGGGAATCGATCCGCGACCGCGCTGCACGCGAATTCATCGAGTGGGGGTTCAATGCTTTCGACAGCCGTTTGCTATACAGACGCGGTGCGCGCGTAGGAGTAGCGCAGGTTCAAGATGGCGCCGTGGGCGAAGTGGGCTTGGCTGCCGCCGGTCCGATCCGGATCGCTGTGCCAAAGGACAGCGCTGCCGAGGTGAAGGTTTCGGTCGTCTATCGCGGGCCGGTCCATGCGCCCATCGCGAAAGGTGACGAGATTGCCAAGCTCAGGATAGCGGTTGACGGCTTGCCGCTGACCAATGTGCCACTAGTTGCTACGGACTCGGTCGAACAGGCGACATTTCTAGGCCGTATCGGCAATGCCTTTGGATCGCTGTTCTCATGAGCCGGGGCAAATTTATCGCGCTCGAAGGCGGGGAGGGAACGGGTAAGTCCACCCAATGCCGGCTGCTGGCCGAGGCATTGGCAAAGCGCGGCATAGCCACAGACATCACGCGCGAACCGGGCGGTACTCCGGGTGCCGAGGCGATCCGCACAATGCTGCTGGATCCACCGGGTGAAGGCTGGGGTGCCCAGGCCGAAGCATTGTTATTCGCGGCCGCGCGTTCAGATCATGTCATAACACGCATTGAGCCGTCTCTCGAGGCTGGGCGTTGGGTCATTTGTGATCGCTTCGTCGATTCAAGCCGTGCCTATCAGGGCGGGGCAGGTGGTCTTGGCGACGAGACAATAACCGCGCTCCACCAAATCGGCTCACGCGGATTGCGCCCTGACTGCACGGTCCTGATCGACGTACCGGCAGAAGTAACGGCTGCACGCTTGGCCGAGCGGGATGCCGGCAACAGCGATGCGATCGGGGGCAGGGGCACTGAATATCACGCAGCCGTCCGCCAGACATTTCTGGAGCTTGCCGAGCGTGATCCGGGAGGTTTCGTCGTCATTGATGGTGATGCCGGGCCGGACGCGGTACATGATCGCATCATGGCCGCGCTCGAGCCATTGCTGGCTGCCGCATGAAAAATCCCCGCTCGACACCAGCATGGTCCGAATGGCGTGAGGCGCGACAAGGCGCGCGAATGCATCACGGCTGGATACTCGCGGGCAAGCGCGGGCTGGAGAAGCGCGCCTTTGCTCAAGCCGCTGCACGCGATCTGGTCGGGGATACGGGTGAGGGGGACCACCCCGATATCCTGTTGCTCGACCATCCGCCGAAGGACGACAAGGAAGCCCGCAAGAAGGCCGACGGCAAACCATATGAACGGGCCCGCAATATCAAGATCGACCAGATACGCGCGATGCAGCGCCGACTAAACACGCGGCCAACGATGGGCGATAATCGCGCGATCATCATCGACCCGGCAGACGACATGGAGACCGCAGCGTCAAACGCTCTGCTCAAAACACTGGAAGAGCCACCGGCAGGCAGCACAATCTTTCTGATTGCCCATCGGCCTTCGCGGCTCCTTCCCACCATTCGCTCGCGCTGCCGGATTCTCCGGTTTGCTCCGGTGGAGGATGCAGCAATCCACGCCGCTGTCGCCGATCAATCGCCCGAAACGCAGGCCGAGCTTCGTGAGGCGGCGGTGCATGCCGCCGGAGGATCACCGGGGATGGCGCTGTCCTACCTGAAACATGACATGGGCAAAATCGACCAGTTGCTGCGCCGTATAGCGCATGAGGGCGACCGTGATTTTACGCTGCGCGGTGCGCTCTCGGCCGCTATCGGAACGCGCCCGGATCGCGAACGCCAGAGCGTCCTGTTCGATCTTTCCCGCGCGATCCTGACCGACAGGATGACCGATACGCCCCGCGAAGACCTGGCCAAACTTGCCGATGCTCATTCAGATCTGGTGGAGCTTGCTGCGCAGGCTCCGATCTACAATTTCGATGCAAACTTTCTGGTGATGGAAATCGGCGGCTTGCTCGCATCGGTCGCGGGCAATAGGAGCAGCGCCAATGTCTGATCCCTATTACATCACCACCGCAATCCATTATCCCAACGGCAAGCCGCATATCGGCCATGCTTACGAGACGATTGCTGCCGACGTTCTGGCCCGTTTCCACCGCCTGCAAGGACGAGAGGTACGCTTCCAGACCGGGACCGACGAACACGGGCTGAAAATGGCGCAGAAGGCGCGCGATCTGGGCATTACGCCGCGCGCGCTGGCTGACGAGATGAGCGGCGCATTTCGCGATCTGTTCGAACAGCTGGACATTACCTACGACCGGTTCATCCGTACCACTGACCAGGACCACCACCGCGCCAGCCAGGCCATCTGGCAAGCGATGGAAGCGAAGGGCGACCTTTATTTGGATCGCTACGAGGGGTGGTATTCCGTCCGCGACGAAGCCTATTACGATGAAAGCGAGTTGATCGAGGGGGAGGGTGGAGAGAAGCTGTCGCCCCAATCGACGCCGGTGGAATGGACCGAGGAAGAGACGTGGTTCTTCCGCCTGTCGAAATATCAGGACCAATTGCTCACGCTACTGAAAACCCCGGGTTTCCTCGAGCCGGAAAGCCGCCGCAATGAGATGATCTCGTTTGTTTCCGGTGGTTTACGCGATCTATCTGTTAGCCGGACGAGCTTTGACTGGGGCGTGAAGGTTCCCGGCAGCGAAGCCCACGTGATGTATGTCTGGGTCGATGCGCTGACCAACTACCTGACCGGTCTTGGTTATCCCGATAAAACAGAAGATTACGCCAAGTTCTGGCCTGCCAGTCTGCATCTGATTGGCAAGGATATTGTCCGTTTCCACACAGTATATTGGCCCGCCTTCCTGATGAGTGCCGATTTGCCGCTTCCGAAGCAGGTCTTCGGGCATGGTTTCCTGCTCAATCGCGGGCAGAAGGAAAGCAAGTCGCTGGGCAACGTGACGGATCCCAGTGAGCTGGCGGAGCGCTTCGGAGTCGACAATCTGCGCTATTTCCTGATGCGCGAAATCGCGTTCGGTCAGGATGGCAGCTATTCTGCTGAAGCCATCGTCACCCGGTGCAACGCAGAATTGGCCAACAGCTTTGGAAATCTGGCGCAGCGGACATTGTCCATGATTTCCAAAAATATGGACGGGAAGCTCGAGGCTTTCGATCTTGTGGAAGACGACAAAACGCTCCTCGAGACCGTGCGCGAAGCTTGCCGCAACGGGCTGCCCGATGCGTTTGAGAAGCTGGCATTCTCTGCGGGGATCGAGGAATGGATCAAGGCGGTCTACGCCTGCAATCAGTATGTCGACGAACAAGCACCTTGGGGGCTTAAGAAGACCGATCCGGAGCGGATGAAGGCGGTGCTCCAGACTCTGTTTCTCGCCATCCGTGATCTCGCCATTGCGATCCAACCCGTGGTCCCTGCCAAGGCGAACGCTGTTCTTGATCAGCTGGGAGCTGCAGCGGACGAGCGCGATTATGCGGATCTGACGAACGAATCCTGGTTCGATGCACTGGTGGATGCCGGACACCTTGTCGAAAAGCCGACACCGATTTTTCCGCGTCTCGAAATGCCCGAAGAAGAAGCCGCCTGATGCTGATCGATAGCCATTGCCACCTGGAATATGACGGCTTGGTCGAGAACCAAGAAGCTGTCTTGCAGCGCGCACGCGACGCCGGGGTAGGGGGCTTCCTCAACATCTCCACCCGCCACAGCGAATGGGACCGCGTTGTCGGCACCGCGCAGCGCGAGAGCGATGTCTGGGCCAGCGTGGGCATCCACCCGCACGAGGCAGACGCGCATGAAAATCTGGGCCGCGACATTCTCATCGAAGCAGCCGAAGCGGATCGGGTGGTCGGCATTGGCGAGACGGGGCTCGACTATTATTACGACAAGTCCGACCGGCAGGTGCAGCAGGAGCTGTTCAGAATGCATATCGGGGTGGCACGCGAAACGGGTTTACCTCTCATTATCCATACCCGCGATGCGGAGGACGACACCGCCGCCATACTTGCAGACGAGAAGGAAAAGGGCGCTTTTCCCGCGCTGATCCATTGCTTTACGGCGTCTGCCAATTTCGGACGCAAGGTACTCGATATGGGATTGTCTATCTCCATCTCAGGTATTGTAACTTTCAAGAACGCCAAAGATTTGCAGGCAGTTGCGGCAGATATCCCTGCAGACCGGCTGCTGGTAGAAACTGACAGCCCGTTCCTGTCGCCCGTTCCGCATCGCGGCAAACCGTGTGAGCCGGCATTCGTGCGCAATACCGCGGAATTCCTCGCTGAATTGCGTGGGGAATCGTTCGAGGAGCTGGCCGAGCGCACAACACACAATTTCCATGCACTGTTCAGCCGGACCGCTGCGTGAAACTTCTGATGCTCGGCTCCGGGACGTCGTCGGGTGTCCCGCGCGTCGGTAATGATTGGGGCGCTTGCGATCCCGGTGAGCCGCGCAACCGGCGCACCCGGGTGTCCATCATTGTCGAAGGACCCGGCGGCGAGCGTCTTTTGGTCGATACCGCGACCGATCTGCGCCACCAGCTGCTGACCAACCGGATCGACAAGCTGGATGCGGTGTTCTGGACGCACGATCATGCCGATCACTGCCACGGCATCGATGATCTGCGCGGGCTGCGATATGGCCGGTCGAACCCGATTCCCGGCTTTGCAACCGAAGAAACAGCGCGCCGCCTGAAGGCCCGGTTTGACTACATCTTCGCAGGGCAATTTGGCTATCCCACCGTCGTGGAGCTGCAGACACTCGACAATTTGCGGATGTTTGCCGGTTTTGGTGTCGAATGGTGTAAAATGCCGCATGGCCCCGCCAAGAGCACCGCCTTCCGTTTCGAAAGAGACGGAGAAGCAATCGGTTATGCGACAGATTTCAGCGAGATCACATCCGACATGATCCGCGTGTTCAAAGGTGTAGACATACTGGTGAGCGACTGTTTGCGCCGTCGACCGCATCCGACTCACGCGCATCTGGATATGGCGCTAGAGCTCGGCGCAAAATGCAAAGCCAAGCGCATCGTTCTCACGCATCTGGACAAGAGCATGGACTACCAGACATTGTGCGACGAAGTGCCAAGCCATGTGACTGTCGGCTATGATGGTCTGGAGATGACAATATGAACGAGTTCGACACGGTCCAGATTGTGGCTTTGCTTGGCTGGCTAGTGCTCGCCGTCGGTGCGCTCGCGTCTTACAAGTTCGAATGGAAAGAAGGTCTGCGCCTTGCGTTTATCTGGGCCGTGATCTTTGCCACAGTGTATCTGGTCTTCTCGATAGTGCGCTAGCGAAGGGGTGGCTGCGTCCTAGCTGGCGCTGCTTTACTTAACATAATATATATTATCATTCCGATATCTCAGTGAAGCGAGTGCCAAAGCAGGCCCCTCTTCGCTACCCGCAAGCGAACCTCTCCGCTTAATTCTCCCACCAGTAAGCGCGCCGCTGCGTATCGCCGGTCTCAACCTCATTCATTGTCCGCGCATCGTATAGCCGGCCACCAAGCATCACGCGGTCGATCTTGTCGGAATTGCGGATATCGGCGCTGGGGTCTGCATTCAGAACGATCAGATCCGCGAGCTTGCCGACTTCCAGACTGCCGATGTCACGATCCATCCCAAGCGATCTGGCAGGTTCGATAGTCCCGGCTCGTAGCGCCTCAATCGGCGACATACCGCCACGGGCAAAGCTCCACATTTCCCAATGCGCAGCGATGCCGGCTTGTTGTCCGTGGGCGCCGATGCTCACTTTCACACCGCGATCGGCAAGTTTCTTCGCCTCACGCGCGGCATTGTCATCGACGAAAGCCCAATCCGGCGCTTTCGTCCGACGCGCTGTCGCAGCCAACAATTGCTTAGGCGGCGTGTGAACCAGCAAGGGGTTATCAAACACATCAGTAGCTTGCCGCCAATACGGATCACCGGCGAGACCGCCATAAGTGACCGTGAGCGTCGGCGTATAGTTTGTCTGCGACTGCCCGAAGAACTGCAGAACATCTTCATACATAACATCAACCGGCACATTGTGCTCGACCGTCGAATTACCGTCGGCCACCAGGTTCATGTCCATGCCGAACAGCGAGCCACCTTCGGCCACGACCAGCATGTTCTCAGCCGCTGCAGCAAGAGCGACCTGCTGGCGTTGCTCGCGCCTTGGTTGGTTGTAGTTCTTTACCGAAATGCCGCCCTGCGACTTTAACCGGCGGACATGCGCTAACGCATCGTCGTAGCTATCGACACGAGCGTAAACGCTGGCCGCCTTCGCCCCGTAGACAATCTCGCCGGTCGAGAAGATGCGTGGCGAAAGAAGCTGTCCGGCCCGCTGGCGCTCCGCTGCAGCGAAGATCATGCTGGCGCTCGAACTGGGATCATGGATCGTCGTGGTGCCCATCGCCAACTGCTGGACCTGCACCCAGTTTTGTTGCGGGATCAAATCGCCCCGGCCCTGCGGTCCATGCGCATGGGCATCGACCAGCCCCGGCATAATCGTTTTACCCGACGCATCGATGATCCGCGCCCCGGCAGGGACAGGCACGTCTGACACGGAACCGATCGCAGCAATCCGATCGCCCTCAATCACGATTACGCCGTTCTCGATTGCGCCTGCACCCTCGCCGGCCATGGACAGGATGCGCGCGCCGGTGATGGCGGTGGCGCCCGAAGGTTTGTCCGCGCGCATGGTCATACCCAGCGAAATACCGCTGGTCGGCGGAGTGAACTTCGCGGTCTCGTCACCGAGCGAATTGGCGAATAGCGCAGAGCTGGATGCACGATAAAGCGTCGGCCCCATCGACCAGTAAAGCGTGTCGCCACCCCGCGTCCATCCAATGTAATCCGCGCCGCCATCGCTCACTTTGGTAACCGGCAGCGCCCCGCCTTTCTCGCTGACGCTGACGGCTTGCCCGCCCGGCATCAGCGGCATCACGAACGCTTCGTAATTCTGACGAAAAGCGAAATGCAGACCGTCCGGCGATAACCGGAAATCGTTCACCAGATCGCCCTTGGCATGGACCCGGCGGGCTTCACCGGACAAATCGGAGCTGATCAGCTGCAAATCGCCGCCTTCGCGCGCCAACATGAACAGCCGGTCATTATCCGCTCCGAATTGCGGGCTTCCTGTATCGCGGGCAATCAGCTTCGGTGCGCCGCCGCTGGCCGGGATGCGATAGACGCCCGGGTTCTCGGAATAGTCGGGCGAATTGAGGAAGCCCCCTTCCCGCTTCTCGAAGACGATTGTCGATCCGTCTGGCGAGAATTGCGGGTTGGCGTAATGGCCCGGCTGGCTGGTAATACTGCGCCCGCCGCTGCCATTGCCATCAGCCACTATGATCTCGCCCAGGCCCTCGTCGGTCCATCGGACATAAGCCATTTTGCGGCCGTCGCGGCTGAAGGCCGGGAACAGTTCCAGCGCGTCGCCGCTATTCGTCAGCCGCCGGGGTGCGCCGCCTGCGGTGTTCTTTACATAGAGCTTGCCCATCGTCTCGAAAACGACCCGCCGACCGTCAGGCGACAGGGTCGAGAAGCGGGGGATCGAGGTTTCAAACGTGTCGGGCGCAACCGGGATGACCGGGTGCGGCGCGTCGGCAATGCCGCGCGTATCGTTCACCCGGAACGGGATTTCACGCGCAGCTGTCCCATCTGCATTCACCCGGCGCAACTTGCCGCCGGCCCAGAATACGACGGCGGAACTGTCGGGCGTCCAGTCCATATTAGGATAGACGCCGGTGACGGCCCAGGTCTCCTGCACATCCATATCGAGCGCGCCATAGATCATGCGCTCGCGTCCGCTGGCGATGTCCTTCACCCAGAGCTGCGACTGGTCCTTGTCCCGCCGAACGAACGCGATCGACTGGCTATCGGGAGATGGCGCAGGGCGCACGGCTCCGCCAAATCCGGACACGGCAGTGGTCCGCTCGCCTGATGCGAGATCGTAGCGTTCGATCTCGAAGATACCGCTGTTCGAGTCTTGGGCGTATTCAAAAATCGGACCGGAGGTGGTGTTGCGCGTGAAGTAGATAGCCTCGCCATCGGGTGCATAGACAGGCTCGCCCAGCTCCTTCTGATGCGCTTCACTGGGTCTCTCGACCAGTTTGATCCCTCCCCCGCCGGAGACGTGATACAGCCAGATCTCGCCGGTGCCGAGCGAGCGGCCGGTGGTGAAATGTTTCTTGGCCACAATATACCGGCCATCGGGCGACCAGCTGGGCTGGTTGAGAAGCCGGAAGTCTTCCTTGGTCAACTGATGCTTGTTGGCTCCGTTCGCATCCATCAGCCAGATATTGTCGCCCCCTCCCCTGTCGGAAGTGAACGCTATCCGCTGGCCGTCAGGCGAAAAGCGCGGATGCACTTCCCACGCCAGACCTTCAGAAATGCGCGTCGGGGTGCCGCCCGTGATCGGCATTGTATAAATATCGCCGAGCATTGAGAAAGCGATGGTCCGGCCATCAGGGGCCACGTCGACATCCATCCATGTGCCTTCATCCGTGCTGATCGGCACCTGCCTGATAGTTGCGCCGGGTGGTGCGTTGACATCCCAATCGGCATCGTCCGTTTCCGCTCCATCCACTTCGCTCTCGGGCACCTCGGTGCTGGGCACGGGCGTTGGGAGCGATTGCTCTTGTGCCATGGCCGGGCTGAGAGCGAACAGGCTGGTGGATGCCAATGCGGCTGCGGCGATCAACTTCATGTCGGAAATTCCCCCTTGATGCGCCCTGTGTGCGGCAGCTTTCACGGCGACACAAGGGCGGGATTGGGGGCAAACTCGACCAACGCGTTTCTCTGGCCGACCAACGTCTCAGGCACTAGAGCCCCTCCTATGCCTCAGCAACTTGACCGCCTGCTTGAAATCATGGCCCGCCTGCGCGACCCCGAAACGGGATGCGAATGGGATCTGGCGCAGGATTTCGCCAGTATTGCTCCCTACACTATCGAAGAGGCGTATGAGGTCGCCGATGCGATCGAGCGCGGTGCGATGGATGAAGTGCGCGAGGAACTGGGCGATCTTCTACTCCAGGTCGTGTTCCATGCCCGCATGGCGCAGGAGAAAAATCTGTTCGAATTCGATGACGTTGCCCGCGCTATTTCGGACAAGATGGAAGCCCGCCATCCACACATCTTTGGCATAGCTGGCGGCGCGATGACCGAGCGCCGGTGGGAAGAACTGAAGGCTTCCGAGCGCGAGGCCAAGGGATCGCAAAGCGCAATGGACGGTGTTGCGCGCGCCCTGCCTGCACTGCTTCGCGCAGAGAAGCTGCAGAAACGCGCTGCTCGCGATGGTTTTGACTGGGGCGATACCGAAGGACCGGCGGCGAAGGTGCGAGAAGAAATGGCCGAGTTGGCCGAAGCCGACGTGGATCATCGGCTAGAGGAAGCGGGCGACCTGCTCTTTGCGGCCGTCAATCTAGTACGCGCCTATGGTGTGCAAGCAGAGGAGGCCTTGCGTGCCGCGAATGAGAAATTCGAACGGCGGTATCGCGGAATGGAAAACGCGGCAGAAGGCCGGTTCGCGTCACTCTCTCTCGATCAACAAGAGGCGCTCTGGAATGCGGTCAAACGCACGGAACGCGGTACAGATTAACCGCTAGAGTGTCTCGAACTGTCCAAGTTCCTTGGGGTTCAGCCGCACGATGATCCGCCTGACGGGATCGCCATCCTCTGCACGGTCATCGGCTTCTTCCAGAACATCGCCATGCGCGTGTAACCAGGCAATCCGCTGGCCATCGCTGGCCGGCAATAGGAACTCGCGCGTCACGGCATTGGCGGTGAGTTCGGTGCCCAGACGGTGCACCAACAGATCGATGCCCTCTCCCGTCAACGCGGTCACTGCGACGACATCATCGCGGCCCGCGGCAACCTCGCGCAGCGCCTTCTCACGCTCGGGTTCGAGCAGGTCGAACTTGTTCCACACTTCCAGAATCGGAATGGTGCTGACGCCACTTTCCCGGTCGATAACATCGAGATCGGCCAGGACATCCAGAACCTGCTTCTTCTGGGCCTCGGTGGATGCATTGGCGATATCGCGGACATGCAGGATCAGGTCCGCCCCTGTCACCTCTTCCAACGTCGCGCGAAAAGCGGCCACCAATTGGGTCGGCAGATCGGAAATGAAACCGACTGTGTCGGACAGGATGGCCTTCTCGACGCCCGGCAAACCGATAGCGCGCATCGTCGGATCGAGAGTAGCGAAGAGCAGGTCCTCCGCCATAACCTCCTCACCCGTCAGGTGATTGAACAAGGTCGACTTGCCGGCATTGGTGTAGCCGACCAAAGCAATGACCGGCCAGGGCGCACGGCCACGGCGATCACGGTGGAGAGTTCGCGTCTTGCGAACCTGCTCCAGTTCACGCCGCAAGCGCCCCATCCGCTGACGGATCATCCGCCGGTCGGCCTCGATCTGGGTCTCGCCCGGCCCGCCAAGGAAGCCAAAGCCGCCGCGCTGCCGCTCAAGGTGTGTCCAGCTGCGAACAAGGCGGCTTTGCTGATAATCGAGATGTGCAAGTTCGACCTGCAGGCGCCCTTCGGCCGTGGCAGCGCGTTCACCGAAAATTTCGAGGATAAGGCCGGTACGGTCGATGACCTTGCGGCCCAGTTTCTCTTCGAGGTTGCGCTGCTGGATCGGGCTGAGAGCGCCGTCGACGACGACCAGTTCGGCCTCGTGCAGCTCGCAATCGGTTTTGATCCGATCGACTTGACCTGCCCCGAACAACGTATTCGGCTTCACGTCGCGGACGGGCAGAACGAAGCTCTCGGCGACAACAAGTCCGATCGCGAGCGCCAGCCCGCAGGCCTCTGCCAGACGCGCCTCGGCGTCGAGGTCATAGGCAATTGAGCGGATGTCGGGGCACACGACCAGTGTGCGCCCGCCGCGCGTTACCTCTTCGCGTTCGTCGTCAAGAAAGCTCAGCTGTCGTCGCCATCATAATCATCGGAAAAATCGACATTTTCTGCAGGCTGCACGGTCGAAATCGCATGCTTGTAGGCCAGCTGCACATATCCATCGCGCTCCAGCATGACGCAGAACGGATCATACGCGGCGATCCGTCCCTGCAGCATCACTCCGTTCACGAGAAACATCGTTACTTGCACTTCCGCATCGCTGACCTTGGCCAGAAAGACATCCTGCAGCAGGCGTTGTTTCCGGTTTCCTGCCTGGCTGGCGAACTGATCCGGATCGATCGCTGGCCCCGGCATGATCGTGCTGATCGCATGCTTGTAGACAAGCTGCGACTGCCCATCCCGGCGAAGCAGCATGGAGAAATTGTCAAACCATGTGACAATGCCCTGCAGCTTCACGCCCTTCACCAGAAAGACGGTGACCGGGGTCTTGTCGCGGCGAAGCTTGTTCAGGAAAACGTCCTGCAAATTGCCGTTCTTTGCAGATTTCTGTCCGCCCCCGCTTTTCCCGCCATCCTCGGCAGGCTGTTTTTCAGGGGCTCTTGGGCGTGCGCTTAAAGTTCTTCCGTCCGACATTTTGCCGTGTCCTTTGTTTTTGGCGCCTGCTTGTGCAGTCCGCATTCTGGTCGCGCTCAAGGCGCTTCCGGTTCGCCGAACCAATTGGTCCGGACGGTCGTAAGTAAGAACCATTACACTAATGCGACGGTTCCGAATTCCTTCTAATCGCTATTCTTGCGGTCAGTCATCCCCAAAAGTTTCAATTTGCGATGAAGCGCAGAGCGTTCCATGCCGATAAAACTGGCCGTCTTGGATATATTGCCGGAAAAGCGGCGGATCTGGATGCCCAGATACTCGCGTTCGAAGTTTTCCCGGGCTTCGCGTAGCGGCACACCCATCATGCTGGACATGCCCGTCCCTCCGCCAATCTTGCCGCTGGTTACCTCCGCAGGGAGCATGTCGGGCTGCACTTCCTCCATCCGGTCGCGCGGAGACAATATGACCGTCCGCTCGACGACATTGCGCAATTGCCGCACATTTCCGGGCCATTCATAGGCCTGCAGGGCCGCCATAGCCTCTTGCGTGATAACAGGAGCGCGGATGCCCTGCTCGGAAGCATAGCGGGTGAAGAAATGCTCCGCCAAAGCAGGCACGTCATCGCGCCTTTCCGCGAGTGACGGAATCGTCACCGGGACGACATTCAATCTGTAGAACAAGTCTTCTCTGAAGCGCTTTTCCTCAATCTCTTTCTGCAAATCGCGCGAGCTGGAAGAAACCACGCGGACATCAACACCGATCTGCCGCGATCCGCCGACCCGGACGAAACTCTGCTCCGTCAGCACACGCAAGATACGCGCCTGTGTCGCCAGCGGCATGTCGGCCACTTCATCGAGATAGAGCGTTCCTCCATCAGCCTTTTCAAGCAGGCCGGCACGCACCAGTTTGCCGTCGGCTTCCTCGCCAAACAGCTCATGCTCGAACCTGTCGGACGTAATTCGCGCCGAGTTGACCGTCACGAAGGCATGTCCTGAACGCGGGCTCCACCCATGAAGCAGGCGCGCGGCAACTTCCTTGCCCGCTCCTGCCGGACCAGTCACCAAAACGCGGCTGCCCGTATTGGCCACTCGCTTCAGCGTGGCGCGCACCTGGTTGATGGCCGTGGAGTTACCGGTGAACTCGTCGCTCGCCGTCATGCCCTCGCGCAGGCGGATATTCTCGCGCCGCAACTGCTCTGTCTCGGTGGCACGCCCGACCAGCATCAACAGGCGTTCGGCCTCGAATGGCTTCTCCAGAAAATCCATCGCCCCGCGCGACACTGCCGCAACGGCCGTGTCGATATTGCCGTGGCCGGAAAAAATGATCACCGGCAGTTCGGGCTCCCGACTCTTGATCGCATCAAGCACTTCGAGACCGTCCATTTTGCTGCCGTGGAGCCAGACATCGAGCAGCACGAGGCTCGGCCGGCGCTCGTCGATCATTTCCAATGCGGTCGTGCTGTCTCCGGCGGTGCGGCACTCGAAGCCTTCGTCGCTCAGCACTCCCGACACAAGATCGCGAATATCCTTTTCGTCATCGACTACCAGAATTTCGAGGGCCATCAGGCGGGTTTCCTTAGGTTTTGACGTGTCAATTTCGGTGCGTGGGGTTCTGCGCAATCGCGGAGGCACGGTTGCAAGATCATTCGGCGGCCTCACGGTCGGAAACGGCCGGATTGCGAGCAAAGCGCATCGATACGCGGGTTCCGGTATCACCGTGTTCTGCGCGGCCAAAACTCATCACCCCGCCATGTTCCTCAACGATCTTGTTGACGATGGCGAGGCCCAGTCCGGTGCCCTTTTCACGCGTGGTCACATAGGGTTCGAGCAGGCTCTCGCTTTCCTGCGGCAGGCCAATCCCGTTGTCCTCGACCGCGATGTCGACCCACCTATCATCCGAAGCGAGAGTGACGCTGATCTTCCCGCGAAAATCGGGCTCGGCGCCTGCTAGCCGTGCCTCCACAGCCTCTCCGGCGTTCTTCAGCACGTTGGTCATCGCCTGCGCGAATTGATGCCGGTCGCAGGCAATGTCGATTTCTTCTCCGGCATCCCCCCCGTCCTCGTTGGTCCCATCGGAGCGCAAGACAAAATCGATCTCCGGATGTGCGACTTCCTGCAAGAACAGCGATTGCCGCACCAGATCGCGGGCATCCTCCTGCCGGAAGACGGGCTTCGGCAAACGCGCAAAGCTGGAAAATTCGTCGACCATCGTGCGCAGCTGGCCGACTTGGCGCACGATGGTGTTGGTGAGTTCATCGAACAGGTCGCCATCCAGCTCGATCTGGCGGCGATACCGGCGTTTCAGCCGTTCTGTCGCCAACTGAATTGGCGTCAGCGGGTTTTTGATTTCATGCGCAATCCGCCGCGCAACGTCGGACCATGCGGCCTGTCGCTGGTCGAGCAATTGCCGTGTGATGTCCTCGAATGTGATCACGAACCCGCCAGCAGCCGGCGCGACCTTCACAGCCAGTGTGACGATCTCCTCGCCCTTGTCGAAGCTGACCACGCCCTGCCCAATGCCCGATTGCACCAGCGCGCTCATCTGCGGTGCCAGACTGTCGAGCGAAAGTCCCTCCGCCGACTGGACGCCGCGCGGAAGCAGCAGCGACTGGGCAGAGCCGTTCATCAGCAGCACATTGCCAATTGGGTCGACAGATATGATCCCGGCCGTGATCGATTCCAGAAGAGCTTCCATAAAGCTGCGTCGGTCATCAAGCTGAAGGTTGGCCGCCTTCAGATCATCGGTCTGGGATTCGATCTGGGCCGTCATCCGGTTGAATGCGCGGTTGAGCAGCCCGATTTCATCGGCGCCCCTGCGGCCTTCTACGCGCAATGCGAAATTGCCTGCCCCCACCTGCCGAGCGGCTGCAACCAAATCGGTTAGCGGTTCCACCTGCCGGTCTGCGAAACGCAGCGCAAACCACACTGCGAGGCCAACGAGAAAGAGACTCACGAAGAAGAGCGCCAGATTAAATCGCAATTGCAACGCACGCGCTCTGCTGGTCAAAACGTCGTACTGGGAGACAACCGAACTGGCCCGCTCCCACTGGCTGAACGACAAGGCCTGCGAGTTGCGCGCATTGTAGAGATAGATGCCGCGCTCGGTATCGATAGGCGCAACGGCTTCGATCCGGGTTGCGTCCGCAAACACGGCGACCGGCTCGTCATTGGCGAACATTTCCAATGCGAGCTGACCGCGTTCTGCCGGGTTCGAATCCTCGCGCAGATTGAATGCAGCTGCCGTGGTGAGCGAGCCGTCCGGGAAAGCCTGAAGCACCGCCGATTCGTTGATTTCGCGACCCTGCATTTGGTAGCTGAAGTCTTCCAGGAATTCGTTGTTGGTCAGGTCCAGACGGTCGGCCCGCGAGAAATAGAAACGCAGATCGCCAGCCATGGTGACCGTCTCGTTCGCCACTTCCAGCTGGTTCTGTTCGTAGTAGCCGCGCGCCAGCTCGTTCGCGTTCTCCATCAATCCGCGCGAATTGCCCGAGAACCAGAAATCGACCCCCGATTGAAACAGGACGGCGGCAAAACCGGCCACCAGCAGTGTGGGCACTGCGGCGATCAACGAGAAAAGAAAAACCAGTCTGACATGCAGGCGCGCCGTGCTGCCAGCGGCGCGTTTCAACGCGAGCCTGCGCCCGATCAGCACAAGCAAGCCCATCGCGGGGATCATTGTCCCGATCAGCAAGGTTGCGACCTGCTGGGTTGGAAGCAGCTGCCCGTCCGGCGGCGCTCTGTCGAAAGCCAGCCAGGTGGTCGCGATCATTGTGCCGAGTGCCGCGAGCGTTACCAGCTCGAGCACGAGGAAAAAATTTGCACGCCGCGACGCAACCACGAACCGGCGCATCCAGCGCGGGCTCCGATTGTCGGACGGGTTCATTGAAGCTTCCATCGTTGCGCAGTTACAACAGTGGTGTGGCTTTTGCGCAAGTAGATATTTCCGAAAAGCGCTCAGTCAGCCGCGCGTAGTGAACTGCTCGGCGTTTATGCCGAGATCGGTCAAACGCTTGCGCAGCGTGTTCCGATTGATGCCCAGAACGGCCGCGGCACGCAATTGGTTACCGCCTGTGCGCAGCAAAACTTCCTCGAACAGCGGCTTTTCAAACGCCGCCGTAGCCATCCGGTGCCATGCACCATCAGGCGGATTGGTCTGCGTGAGCCAATCTTGCACCGGGGCAGTCAGGTCGGCCCCGTCGCCCGAGCCCTCTCGCGACCATTCGAACGCGCCACCACGCGCGACGATATCCGACACCACATCGGCATCGATAACATCCTCGCGGGACATGATCGCAAGCCGGAATACCAGATTGCGTAGCTCGCGGACGTTGCCGCGCCAGGGGAGCTTGGCCAACCCGGCAATTGCCTCTTCGGTCAATCCACGCCGAGGCAACCCTTCCTCTGCAGCCTGCGCCATAAAATGCGTCGCCAGCATCCCGATATCCTCGCGCCGCTCGCGCAGTGGAGGCAACTCGATCGGAACCACGGCGAGCCGGTAATATAGGTCTTCGCGAAAAGTCCCTGCTGCGATCATGGGAGCCAGATCGCGGTTGGTCGCGGTGACGATGCGCACGTCAATCGCCACGTCCTGTCGTCCACCGACCCGCCGAATGCGGCCCGATTGCAAAGCACGCAATAGCCTGGTCTGTGCCTCTACCGGCATGTCGCCGATTTCATCGAGAAACAACGTGCCCCCATTGGCTTGCTCGAATTTACCGATGGCCTGCGTGGCGGCTCCGGTGAATGCGCCGCGTTCGTGACCGAACAGTTCGCTCTCTATGAGATCATGGGGAATGGCGGCTGCATTGACTGCGACAAACGGCCCGGTCTTGCGGTGGCCCAGCTGGTGGATCGCCTCTGCGACCAATTCCTTGCCCGTGCCGCTTTCGCCGGTGACCAGCACTGTCAGATCGTTACGCAGAACGCGCGCGATCATGCGGAAGACGTCCTGCATTGCCACACTGCGTCCGACCAGCGGCATGCCGTCGCCCGCCTGCTCGCCAACCACAGCATCCGCCCCCACGCCCGCTGCCTGGCGGACGGCGCGCACCAGTTCGTCGAGATCGAAGGGTTTGGGGAAATATTCAAAGGCTTCGTTTTCGCTGGCCCGAACGGCGGTATCCAGCGTGTTCTGGGCCGACAGGACGATGATTGGCAAAGCGGGATAGGATTGGCGCACTCTGCCAAGCGCCGACAGTCCATCGCCATCTTCCAACATCACATCTGTGAGCATCGCTGCGTAGCTGTTCTTCGCCAACAGCTCGTCCCGCGCGGCGATGGCGGCGCAGCGATCAACCTGATACCCTTCGGCCTCCAGCGCAGAGACGATGACGGTGGCGATACCGGCATCATCCTCGACCAATAGAATGCGCGTATTGCCGGTCATATCGGTTCCTTCATTTCGGCAAGATGGACGCTGAACCGTGTGATTTCCGCCCGCCGGTCTCGCTCATGTGCAATCCGCCCATCCATATCACGCACCAGCTTGCGAACGAGAGCCAGACCGAGGCCCTGCCCTCCCTGCTTGGACGTCACAAAGGGCTCAAAAATCCGGTCTGCAATCGCGGGATCAATGCCGGGTCCGTTATCGGTGATTGAAACCTCTATCGGCAGCGCGACCGAGCGTCCCCTGCCCCTTCTCAGGACATTCATCACCAGACCCGTGACATAGCGCGTGCGGATTTTGACAATCGGGTCTTCATTTTCCGAACATGCATCCCGCGCATTGCTCAACAGATTGATCAGCACTTGTTGCAAGGCATCGCGGCTTGCCATCACAAGAGGCAGGGACGGATCGAATTCTTCCTTGAACGTGACCGGCGGCGCGCCCTCGATCGAGCGCACGACCCCCAAAGCATTGCGAATAGCCTCGTGCAAATTCACCGGCGTCAGGGGATCTTCCTGCGTACTCCCCAGCGCCTGCATCCGATCGATCATGCGGGCGATCCGGTCGACCTCTTCGGTGATAAGTGTTGCCAGCTCCCGCTCTCTTTCCGGCAGTTTGCGCGCGAGCAATTGCCCTGCCCCGCGAATGGCGGCCAGGGGATTTTTGATTTCGTGCGCAAGTACGGCCGGAGCAGCGATGCCGGCTGGTTCGGGATCGTCCTCCATGCTTGCCTGCCCGGCATCGGACAGCGTCACCACACGCCATCCGTCAGACGATGCTACAGGGGAAAGGGTCAGATTGACCGTGAGCGTTGTATCGCCTCTTGCGAGTGGCAGGCCTCGCGCCGTCAAACGCGCTTCAGGATCACGCAAGCGCGAAGCTATACGCGTGTCCGACAGCGGCATTACGTCGGTGAAATTGCGCCCGATGATGCGCGCGGCGCCCATGCCCAGCAAATCCTCTGCCGCCTGATTGGCTTGCCGGATGATGCCATCCCCGTCGATCAAAAGGAACGCAAAGACCAAACCGGAGATTTGTGCGGCGGGATCGGGAATTCCTGTCCCACCCACAGGGCCGGCTGTCACGCCGCCCTGCGCCGCATGAATGGCGTGTAGAACCTCTCGAGCTCGCCCAGAACCTGATCCGGATCATCGATGAAATTGACGTGGTTCCGGAACTCTGCCGATCCATGCATTCCCTTGGTGTACCAACCCAGATGCTTGCGCGCGACTTTGGCCCCGACATCGCGGCCATACAGATCCAGCATGCCCTGATAATGCTCGATCACCGTCTCGTATTGTTCATCAAAGCTGGGGGTCGCGAGCAACTCGCCGGTCTTCCACCAGTGCATTACCTGACCCAGCAACCACGGCTTTCCATAAGCCCCGCGACCGATCATCAAGCCGTCGGCACCCGATTGTTCCAGAGCCGCAGCAGCATCGTTCACGGTGCAGATATCGCCATTGACGATCACCGGGATCGAGACCGCTTCCTTCACCTTGCTGATGAAAGACCAGTCGGCACTGCCCTTGTACATCTGGTTGCGCGTGCGCCCGTGCACAGTGATCATCTTGACGCCGATATCTTCGGCAATTTTTGCAAGTTCCGGTGCGTTCAGGCTTGCGTGGTCCCACCCCATTCGCATCTTGACCGTCACGGGCACATTCACAGCCTTGACCGTGGATTCCATCAGCTTGGTCGCAAGCGGCACTTCACGCATCAGTGCACTGCCAGCCATGCCATTGGTGACCTTGCGCACCGGGCAGCCGAAATTGATGTCGATGATGGCCGCGCCGCGATCCTCGTTGAGTTTGGCCGCTTCACCCATACTGACGGGGTCGCAGCCGACCAGCTGCATCGATACCGGGTCTTCGGTCGCGTGCCATGCGGCCTTCTGGATGCTCTGCCGCGTGTCACGGATTGCCGCCTGACTCGCTATCATTTCCGTCACATTCAGCCCCGAGCCATAGCGCCGCACAAGCGTGCGGAAAGGCATGTCCGTCACCCCTGTCATCGGGGCGAGAACAACCGGAGTATCAATCGTTACCGGGCCGATCTGGATGGGCTTCGGAGAAACGGGGGGCTGGACAAGTGTCATGCTGTTTGGATTCTGCCTAAATATTGGGCAGCCACCTAGTGGATTGCGGACCATCCCGCAAGCGCGTAGCGGCGTTTGCGCATGACAGACACGCCCGTCCTCCCCGCTTTTGCAGCCATTATTGTCGCCGCCGGACAAGGTCTTCGTGCGGGCCAACCTGTACCCAAGCAGTTCACCCTGTGGCGCGGCAAGCCAGTGCTACGCCATTCGGTCGAGCGGTTAGTTGCTGCCGGTGCCAGCGAAATCGTGGTGGCTATTCCCGAAGGTGCCGATGCGATTGCGGCAGAAGCGGTTGGCGGAGCCGGATCCGTGCGCTTTGTCACCGGCGGCGCAACACGGCAGCAATCGGTGGCCAAGGCCTTGGCCGTGTTGAAAGACAGCAATCCCGAATATGTGCTGATCCACGATGCTGCACGTCCGCTGGTTCCAGTGGATGTGGTTGCCCGGCTACTCAGCGCGCTCGCTGATCATCCGGGGGCCATCCCTACCCTGCCTGTGGTAGACAGTCTTGCCGTCTCTCAGGACGGAAAAATGGGGGGAAGCGCCGACCGCGACACACTCCGACGAGTGCAAACTCCGCAGGCCTTCCACTTTGGCGCGATACTTCAGGCTCACGACGCTTGGGGCCAAGACACCCCGGCAGGGGACGACGCTCAGGTCCTTGCCGCCGATGGCGGCACAGTCGCTCTGGTCGAAGGCGACGAGGCGCTGCACAAACTGACATTCGCGGAGGACTTTATGACGAACGCCCCGCCCGTCCGAACCGGTATGGGTTATGACGTCCATCGACTTTCCGAAGGCGAAGAACTCTGGCTTTGCGGGATCAAGATAGACCACTCGCACGGGCTTGCCGGACATAGCGATGCCGATGTTGGGCTTCATGCCATTACCGATGCCATTCTGGGCGCAGTCGCGAAGGGTGATATCGGGCAGCACTTCCCGCCCAGCGATCCACAATGGGCGGGGGCTTCATCCGACCAGTTCCTCGCCCATGCAGCGCGACTGGCGACAGAGGCAGGCTATGAAGTGGGCAATATCGATCTGACCCTGATTTGCGAGGCACCAAAGATCGGCCCCCACCGCGAGGCAATGCAGACGCGGATCGCCGCTATTCTGGGGACGGGTGTCGATTGCATCAGTGTGAAGGCCACGACCACCGAACGGTTGGGCTTCACTGGCAGAGGCGAAGGCATCGCTGCGCAGGCCGTTGCGACGATGGTATCGGGGGCTTAAAGCGGGATCATGACCGATGCATTGCTCCCCCAGGATATTGATGACCTTGCCGAGAAGGTGATCGCTGCCAACCGTGACGCGAAACGCACCGTCGCTTTGGCGGAAAGCTGCACCGGAGGGCTGGTCGCCGCCGCCCTTACAGAGGTGCCGGGATCATCGGCGGTGCTGGACCGAGGCTTCGTGACCTATTCCAATGAAGCGAAGATGGAGATGCTGGGTGTCCCCAGCGACATCATCGAAACCTTTGGCGCAGTGTCCATCGCATGCGTGTGGGCGATGGCGCAGGGCGCGCTGGAGAAAAGCGGAGCGGATGTCGCCGTGGCGATCAGCGGCGTGGCAGGCCCCGGAGGCGGGACTGTGACGAAGCCGGTAGGTACGGTCGTGTTCGCCCGCGCAATCCGGAATTCCGAAGGCGAGCCGGAAGGTGAGCTCAAGAAATTCGGGGATCTTGGCCGAGCAGAAATCCGCCGTCAGGCAACGCTTTGTGCGCTGGAATTGCTGCTGCCATAAAGCGCATTGGCCCGCGTCTCGAAAGCCTCCACCATTCTGCGAAAGGCCCGGTCAAAATACTGGCCCGCCAACCGTTCGAAGACCCGGTTCTTGAACGTGAATTCGACACAGAAATCGATCCGGCATCCACCTGCGGGCAAAGGCTCGAAACCCCAGGTGTTATCGAGATCGCGCAGCGGCCCGTCGACATAGTGCACACGCAGAAAATTGGGCCGGTCCTTCTCCACGCGGGAGGTAAAACTCTCCCGGATCGCCTTGAAGCCCACCACCATATCGGCGACCATCTCGGTCTCGTTTTCCGACCGGACGCGGGTGGCAATGACCCACGGCAGAAACTCGCGATAGCGGCCCACATCGGCGACCAGATCGAACATCTGCTCGCAGCTATAAGGCAGGTCGCGGGTCTCGCGGATACCCGGCATCAGCTGCGCTTTTTGGCCAGCTGTGCCTCCCGCGCGGCTTTCATTTCGGCAAAGTCATCGCCGGCATGATAGCTGGAACGCGTTAGCGGAGTGCTCGCAACCTGCAGGAAGCCCTTTGCACGGGCGATTGCACCGAATGCGTTGAACGCCTTGGGCGTGACGAAGTCTTCGACCTTGGCGTGCTTGGGGGTCGGTTGAAGATACTGGCCCATGGTCATGAAATCGATATCGGCGCAGCGCATGTCGTCCATCACCTGATGCACTTCCAGGCGCTGCTCGCCCAGGCCCAGCATAATGCCGGACTTGGTGAAGATCATCGGGTCGTGCCGCTTCACTTCCTCCAGCAAACGCAGCGACGCGTAATAGCGCGCGCCCGGCCGGATGGTGGGATAGAGTCGCGGCACAGTCTCCAAATTGTGATTATAGACGTCAGGCCCCGCCTCGCAGATGGCCTCCACGGCGGCCCGCATTTTGCCGCGAAAATCGGGCGTCAGGATCTCGATTGTGGTGTTCGGGGTCTCGCGGCGCAGGGCCTTGATGACCTTCACGAATTGCGATGCACCGCCATCGGGTAGGTCATCGCGGTCGACGCTGGTGATGACAATGTGCTCCAGCCCCATCTTCGCCGCAGCAACCGCGGTATTTTCGGGCTCCATCGGATCGACAATCCGGGGCATGCCGGTCTTCACATTGCAGAACGCGCAGGCGCGAGTGCAGACATCGCCCAAGATCATCACGGTCGCATGCTTTTTCGTCCAGCATTCGCCGATATTGGGGCAGGCCGCCTCTTCGCACACCGTGTTCAGATTGAGCTCGCGCATCAATTTGCGCGTTTCGTGATAGCCCTTGCTGACCGGCGCTTTCACTCTGATCCAGTCAGGCTTGCGCTGCCGAACAGGCCGCTCTTCTTCGGGTGACGGTGCGTTCGAAAGATCGTTCATGCTCGTGTATCTAGGGCGCATGGAGAGTGCCCGCAACCAAAGTGTGGGCAATGTGCAGGCGGCCCTGCTAACTGCGCTTGCCCCCCTGCCCACCACCATCTACCAAAGACGGTATGGATGCTGCAGCCCTTCAGACGTTCACGTCACCTGTCGTCTTGTTCTTTGTGCTGGGGCTGTTCGCAGCCTTTGCCCGTTCGGATCTCGCGATACCGGAGGCGCTGGCGAAAGGTATGTCGCTCTATCTGATGGCCGCCATCGGCCTGAAGGGCGGCGTTGCTGTTTCGAAGTCGGGGCTGGATTCGACCATCGGGCTTGCCTTGCTGGCCGGCATCGCGGCGAGCTTTCTCATGCCTCTTATTGCCTTCGCTGTTCTGAAAGGTTTCGGGAAGCTGGACCGGCTGAATTCGGGCGCTGTCGCTGCTCATTACGGCTCTGTCAGCGTGGTCACATTTGTAACGGCGGTCGAAATCTACGAAGCCCAATCCATGCCGCCCGGCGGCTTCATGGTCGCAGTGATGGCAGCCATGGAAACGCCCGCCATTCTCACAGGCTTGCTGCTCGCCAGAAGCGCCGCGAGCGGGGAAAAGCGACCCGCAGGCGAGATGTTTCACGAGGTCTTCTTCAATGCCTCCGTAGTCCTGCTGCTGGGCGCGTTCGCAATAGGCGCGGTTTCAGGTGCCAGCGGTTTCGAGGATGTCAGCCCCTTTTTCGAAGCCGGTTTCAAAGGCGTGCTTTGTCTCTTTCTGCTAGACATGGGCTTGATTGCCGCACGCCGTATCATGGATGCGAAATCGCTCACTTGGCGCTTGGCTGTTATCGCGATCGCCATCCCGCTGCTGAACGGTGCAATCGGAACATTTGCCGGTGCGGCAATCGGGCTGGATGTTGGCTCCACCGCGGCCCTGGGCGTCTTGTGCGGCAGCGCAAGTTACATTGCTGTGCCTGCTGCCATGCGTCTTGCCCTGCCAGAGGCTGATGCCGGGATTTATCTGACAATGTCGCTCAGCATCACCTTCCCGTTCAATATCCTGATCAACATCGGCCTGATCGGCGCCGTCGCCAACGCGCTTGTCGGCCCCGGAGGCATGATGCTATGATTGAAACCGTTATCCGGAAACGGATTGAAATCCTGACCGATACGGCCCTTGTCCGCCGAATAACCAAAGCCATTGATGACGCAGGAATAACCGGCTGGACGATCACGCCGGTTCAATCGGGCAAAGGCAGAGATGGCCATTGGCGCGAGGAACGCGTTACCGGTTCCGACAAGGTTTTTGTTTTGACGATTGCGCCTCAGGACAAAGCCATGGCGCTGGCAGAGGCCTTGGCCCCCAGCCTCTCTTCGCACGGTTTCCTGCTCACCATGTGGGATATCGAGGTGATCCGGGGCGAGCGTTTCTGATGCCTGAATTTGCCGAACTGCTGCGCGGCTACCACCGCTTTCGCGAGAACAGCTACCCACAGCAACGCGCGCGGTATGACGAGCTGGTCGAGCAGGGCCAACACCCTAAACTCATGGTCATCGGCTGCTCCGACAGCCGCGTTGATCCCGCGCAGATTTTCGATGTCGATCCGGGCGAGATATTTGTCGTCCGCAACGTTGCCGCGCTGGTGCCCCCGTTCGAAACCAATCCCGGCTATCACGGTGTATCCGCGGCCATAGAATACGCTGTGCAGGTGCTGGAGGTGAAGCAGATCGTCGTCATGGGCCATGGTATGTGCGGCGGGTGCAAGGCGGCTCTGACCGGCGAAATGGACGGCAATCCCCCGGGAGAAGGCGGCTTTGTTGCCAACTGGATTTCGCTCCTGGCCGACGCGCGGGAGCCCGTTGCCGAGAAGTTCGGTACCAAGGGTCGGGAAGCGGAACGGGAAATGGAACTAGCGGCCGTGCGACTGAGCCTGCGCAACCTGCTCACCTTCCCGTGGGTGAAAGACAAGGTGGACAGCGGCGCGCTAAAATTGCGCGGGGCATTTTTCGCGATTTCAGAAGGCGTTCTGCATCACCTCGAGCAAGACGACGATGAATTTGTCGCTATCGAATGACTTGCCCAGCGCATCGCTCCCCTCCATGGACGCGGCATGTCCGAACTTGATGCCAAAAATATCGCCCTTCTTATCGATGCCGATAACGTCAATCCCAAGGGGATCGACAGCGTCCTGACCGTTCTGGCGGAGCTGGGGCAGGTCAATATACGCCGCGCCTACGGCAACTGGGCGAAGGACGCGTTGAAGAAGTGGGGCGACATCACCAATCGCTATGGCATCCGCCCGCACCAGCAATTCGATCTGACTCGCGGCAAAAACGCCACCGATATGGCGATGAGCATCGATGCGGTTGACCTGCTCTATCAGGGCAAGGTCAACGGGTTCGGGATCATGAGCAGCGACAGCGATTTCACGCCGCTGGTCACACGGCTGCGGCAGGACGGCCTGCCCGTCTATTGCTTTGGCGACAGCAAGACGCCCCAGGCTTTGAGGACCGCCTGCACCCGCTTTATCGACATAAACAAGCTGATGCAGGGGGACAAACGTTCGCAGTCGGGCAACAACCAAAAGTCTTCGCCCAAGAGGAGCGGTGACGGCGCTATCGACGCCTCCGGCGTCAATGATGACGGTATCGAGGACGAGCTGATCGAACTGCTTGGCGAGGCTTGGAAAGCCTCCGACCGTGATGATGAAGGGTATGCGCGGCTTCAGCAGGTCGGGCAAATTGCCGGCAACCGCTCGAGCTTTGATGTGCGCAATTACGGCTTCAAGCAATTGTCTGAAATGGTGCGCTCGCTTGACCGTTTCGACATCAAGCGCGGGGATGACGGACAGCTCTATGTCCGGCGCCTGCGATAACCTTTCCGCAAGCGCCATTTTTTCCCGGGCCAAGGGTAAGCCCAAAAGAAAACGGCGCGGATCCAATGGACCCGCGCCGCATTCGTTCGGTTGAACCGGCTGGTTAAGTGACCGGCTGCTCATCAGTGGCTGTGGCTGCCGCTGTCGGTGTTGCGATGCTGTCCGCATACGCATCCCACAGCAGCGCGATGGCCTTCCGGTCACCTTGAACCTTGGCGAAAGTCGCCTTGGCTTCGGCTGTCTTGCCCTGATCCACCTGGGCGATGCCCAGACGCGTCAGTGCGCGCTGGGTATCCGTGCCTTCCTTGGCCAAGGCCATGGTGTAGAATTCTTCGGCCAAGGCAGCTTCACCGTAATTCAGATAGGCATCGCCGGTTGCCATCACCAGCGTCGAGCTGGCTCCGGCCTTCCGGGCGTCGGCAGCCAGCTTCGGCAGTTCGCTGCGGTCAGCCGCAACGCGCTTGCTGGCATTGCCGCGAACTTCGGCGACGTAGGGGTCGGTACCATCGATGCTGCCATCGGCTACACCCTCGGCGAGCACCGCCACCACTTCACCCGGCAAGCGGCGGAAATCGGCCGCGTCGACATAATCGAAGTAATCACGCTGGTCGCGCAGCACATCCGCACGGCGGGCAAGGCGCAACAGATCGAGCGTTTCCTGCGGCTGATACTGCAGCAGATTGCGCTGGATTGCGACCGCATCGCTCCAGGCGCTTTCGCTCGGGAACATGTTCACATACATAATGCTGTAAAGCACGGCATCATTGGCCAAATTGGCCTGATAGGCCACCGAAAGACCGCGCTTGATCCAGCCCTCATCGACTTCAAGCCCTGCCGACTGACGCGCATTGATCGCATTCCGCAGATAATTCAGGCCCTCAGCATTACGACCCTCGTTGAAATAAGTTTCTGAAATCAGACCGGCGAGGCTGTTGCCATCGGCACCGGCCTCGATAGCCCGCTCCAGATACGTGCGGGATGCATCGTAATTCTGAAGATTGTACGACAGCTGGCCTGCGATTGTGTTGTAGGAAGCCAATTTGTCGGCGCTGGTCTTGCCGCTTTCCAGCATCATCTTGACGCCTTCGAACTGCGTCGCCTGTTCCTGCAGCTGCGCACCGACATTGAAGTAGATACCGCCGAGCACATACTTATCGTCCGGCGTTTGCGCCGCTGCCAGAACACCAGGCAGTGTTGCCTTGATCGCGCTGTAATCGGGCGCGTCGGCATTCAGGCTTGTTTCCAGCGGCTTGTAAGCCGCGATGAAGCCGTCCGAATAGTCAGGTTTGGCCGCCTTTTCTTTCTTTTTCTTCTGAGCGTGGGCCGGTGCCTCAAGCGCGGTTACGCCGATGGCGGTGCCGCACATCAACGCGATTGCGAGAGCGACATTGGCGCCCGGGCGGCGGGTATTACGAAGGGGTTTGAACATTCTATTTTCTCCCAAGAAATTCGGAAATCTGCACTCCGGCCAATTAGCTGCTGCACGGAATCAAACGCGCGAGCAAGCCGGTGGTGCCGGATCGTTGAAAACACACTAGCGACAGGGCGCTGAACAGCAATTGAATGACGCACTGCAACATAATCCCATGCGCCGGTTCGGATATGTGGAAAACAACGGTCTGAGCCCCCATCTGACACAGGCGAAGGTAGCCCATCGGGCGCATCTCCACTACCTTGGAACGCATATAAGGCGGCATATTTTCGTGCCCGCCCACAGCCATTCAGCGAGACCTTAGTTGAGCGACGAAATCGACACCCTCCCCGCCCCGCATCCTTTGGGCAATTTCGAACGCGTCGACATCGTCGACGAGATGAAGGAAAGCTATCTCGATTACGCCATGAGCGTGATCGTCAGCCGCGCTCTGCCGGACGTGCGCGACGGGCTGAAGCCGGTCCACCGCCGTATTCTCTACGCCAGTCAGGAAGGCGGCTTTGTCGCCGGTCGTCCCTATCGCAAGAGCGCCAAGATCGTCGGCGATGTGATGGGCAATTATCACCCGCACGGCGACAGCGCGATTTACGACGCATTGGCGCGGATGACGCAGGATTGGTCCCTGCGGGTGCCCCTGATCGATGGTCAGGGCAATTTCGGCAGCATGGATCCCGATCCACCGGCCTCCATGCGCTATACCGAGGCGCGTTTGGCCAAGGTTGCCAATAGCCTGCTGGAGGATCTCGACAAAAACACCGTCGATTTCGCGGACAATTACGATGGCTCGCTGAAAGAACCGACCGTACTGCCTGCCCGCTTCCCCAATCTGCTGGTCAATGGCGCTGGCGGTATCGCGGTCGGCATGGCAACCAACATTCCGCCCCACAATCTGGGCGAGGTGATCGACGGCTGCTTTGCCTTCCTCGGCAATCCGGCGATCACGTCGGAAGAGCTTGTCGAATACATCCCCGGTCCCGATTTCCCGACCGCTCCACTCATTCTGGGTCAATCCGGTGCGAAGTCGGCCTATACCACTGGGCGCGGCTCCATTCTGATGCGTGCGCGGCACGAAATCGAGGAGCGCAGCGGGGACCGGCAGACGATCGTCCTCACATCGATCCCGTTCCAGGTGGGCAAGAACAACCTCGTCGAGAAGATCGCCGACGCCGCAAAGGAAAAGCGGATCGAAGGCGTGTCCGACATCCGCGACGAATCCTCCCGCGAAGGCGTTCGGGTGGTCATCGAGCTGAAGCGTGATGCTTCCGCCGATGTCGTTCTCAACCAGATCTGGCGTTACACACCTGCACAGGCCAGCTTCCCGGCCAATATGCTGGCAATCCGTGGCGGGCGTCCGGAAACGTTGATGCTCCGGGAGATTATTCAGGCGTTTATTTCCTTCCGCGAGGAAGTGATTACACGCCGGACCAAGTTCGAGCTGAACAAGGCCCGCGAAAGGGCGCATGTCTTGCTCGGTCTCGTGGTCGCGGTGTCCAATATGGACGAAGTGGTCGCCATGATCCGCGGCTCCTCCAATCCCAAGATCGCCCGCGAGAAATTGCGCGCGAAGGAATGGCCGATTGGCGAGATCGCTCAATATATCCGTCTGGTCGAAGCGATCGAACCGGATGCCGAGCAGGAGGGCGGCACGTATCGTCTGTCCGAACGACAGGTAAAAGCTATTCTCGACCTGCGCCTCCACCGCCTGACCGCGCTGGGCCGCGATGAAATCGGCGACGAGCTGAAAGAGCTGTCGCTGGCCATTGAGGAATATCTCTCGATCCTCGCCGACCGGGTAAAGCTCTATGGCGTGCTGCGCGACGAGCTTCAGGAAATCCGCGATCAATACGCCACGCCGCGCATCAGCGAGATCGCGCCCGCATGGGATGGTCTCGACGATGAAGACCTGATCGAGCGCGACGAGATGGTCGTAACAGTGACGCATGACGGCTATATCAAGCGCACGCCGCTCTCGACCTTCCGCGCCCAGAATCGCGGCGGCAAGGGCCGCGCCGGCATGGCGACCAAGGAAGCCGATGCCGTGCGCGAGATGTTCGTCACCAGCACGCACAATCCGGTGCTGTTCTTCTCGACACACGGCAAAGTCTATCGCCTGAAAGTCTGGAAGCTGCCCGAAGGCGGGCCAGCAACACGCGGACGGCCGATCATCAATCTGCTGCCAGCGCTGGATGAAGGCGAAACCATCGCCAATGTCCTGCCGCTTCCGGAAGACGAAGAAAGCTGGGGCGCTCTTAACGTCGTCTTCGCCACCGCGCTGGGCAATGTCCGCCGCAACAGCATGGACAGCTTCACCAACATCCCGTCGAACGGCAAATTTGCCATGAAGTTCGAGGATGCGAGCAAAGACCGGCTGATCGGGGTCGCCTTGCTCGAAGCAGGCGACGACGTGCTGTTGGCCACCCGCATGGGCAAGGCCATTCGCTTCTCCGGCGAAGATGTGCGCGAATTCGTTTCTCGCACTTCCACCGGCGTGCGCGGCATGAAGTTCAAGGAGAACGATGACGAAGTGGTTTCGCTCTCCATCCTGCATGGCGGCACCGCTACTCCGGAAGAGCGCGACGCCTATCTGAAGCTCGCTCCATGGAAGGCCGATGAGGACGCCGCGCCGCTTTCAGAAGACCACCAAACCATGGCCGATGAAGAGCAGTTCATCCTGACCGTTTGCGCCAATGGCTACGGCAAGATGTCCTCCGCCTACGAATATCGCCGCGCCGGGCGCGGCGGCATGGGCATCACCAATATCGACAACATCAAGCGCAACGGCCCTGTTGTCGCCAGCTTCACCGCCACCAAAGCGGATCAATTGCTGCTGGTGACCGATCAGGCCAAGCTGATCCGCATCGGCCTTGATAGCATGCGGGTGATCGGGCGCAGCTCGTCCGGGGTCCGGCTGTTCGATGTGGCGGACAAGGAGAAGGTCGTCAGCGCGGTCCGGATCGACGAGCAGGAAGCCCCGGAAAACGAGGCCGAAGAGCTGATCACCGAAGAACTGGTCGAGAAACGCGGTGGTGAAGACGAGACCACTCCAAAGACGACCATGGACCGCGACAGCAATGAGGGCGAGCCACCGCCAGAGTAAGGAGCGCGACATGGGCATAACGGTCGAGCCAAGCGGGCAATCCTGCGGCGCACGGATCACGGGCGTCGATCTGGCGGGCGAACTTGCTCCGTCCACCGTAGCGGCCATTCGCGAGGCATGGCTGGAACACCGCGTCGTGGCCTTCCCCGGACAGACGCGGATGGACGACGACGCGTTGGAGCACTTCACCGTAGCGATGGGCGGATTTGGCGAGGACCCGTTCTTCGATCCGATCCCCGGGCGAACGCATATCGCGGCCATCTTGCGTGAGGCCGACGAACAATCGCCGTTGTTTGCCGAGAACTGGCATTCTGACTGGAGCTTCCTGCCCCGCCCCCCTGCGGGAACCTGCCTGCGCTCCATCGAAATCCCGCCAGTGGGCGGGGATACCCTGTTCGCAAACCAAATCGCGGCATTTGATGCCCTTTCCGATGATCGTAAGGCCCATCTGCGCACGCTCACCGCGATACACAGCGCACGCGCTGCTTACGCGCCAGACGGAGCGTATGGCGAAAAGGACGAGGGCCGCAGCATGGCCATTCGCCCTGACGCAAGCGCCCGCGAAACATGCACCCACCCGTTGGTCCAGCGTCACCCTGAAACCGGCGAGGAAGCGCTTTTCAGTTGCTTTGGCTACATCATCGGGATCGAGGGCATGGCGGATGCCGAAGCTATTGCCCTGCTTACAGAGCTCTATCACTGGCAATCACGCGAGGAGTTCGTTTATCGCCACCGCTGGGAGCCGGACATGTTGATCCTGTGGGACAATCGGAGCGTTCTTCACCGCGCCACAGGAGGATATGAAGGCCACCGGCGCGAATTGCACCGGACCACTATTGCGGCGCATTAGTCTCCGGTGAAGCCCGGGTGCCTGAGCGTCTGCACCACCCCTGTCGCGATCAGGAACTGTCCTGCAAAGTAAATCGGCCAGACCAGCAGGTCGCCGAGCTGCTCCAACTGGAGCGGTCCCATCCGCGCAAATATCAGCAGATCGGATATCACAAAGAGGACAGCGCCCAGACCGACGCGGTAACGGGGAAACGCGCTCCACCATGCAGCGGCTGCCATTCCGCCCAGCGAGAGGGCATAGAGCACGACGCTCCAGTCGAAGGTCAGGAACCATGAGATAACCGGGGTGAGCACAAGCAACGCCAGACCGGCCATTTTCTGACTGGCCACAGGGCTTGGTCTGGGATGCCGGAGATAGAGCGCAATGGCAGCAACATGCGCGGCAAAAAAGGCAGCGCCTCCGATCAGGAAATCGAGCTCTATCCCCATGTCCCCCACGGCAGATAGCGCCATGACCAGCCCGATCAGAAAACCACTCACCCCTTGCGCACGCCACCAGCAATAGGCCGCAAGCGCTGCCGCGCCCGCACCCTTCAGCAATATCAGATAGGCCCCGCCAATCTGGCTGTCGGCGAGAAAGTAATACGCCACAGCGGCCACAAGCGCCATCAGCAGCCACGGCCTTTCATGGGCCAAAGTGTGGTTGGAAACGGGAAGCTGGTCCATAGTCTCTCTCGCTAGGGCTTGCAGGCCGGTATGGGCAAGACCTAGATGCGCGGCCGTAAGGATAGAGCTAACCATGACACACGACATCCAAATTATCGGCGGCGGATTGGCCGGCAGCGAAGCGGCGTGGCAACTGGCGCGGCGGGGCTTCAGGGTGCGCCTGTCGGAAATGCGCGGGACGGGCGAGATGACCCCCGCTCATCAGACCGATGGTCTGGCGGAACTGGTGTGCAGCAATTCCTTCCGCTCCGACGATGACGAGAAAAATGCGGTCGGCCTGTTGCATCACGAAATGCGGCGACTGGATTCGCTGGTGATGCGGGCTGGAGAGGTAGCGCGCGTGCCCGCCGGATCGGCAATGGCGGTGGACCGCGATGTATTTTCCGCCGAAGTGCAGAAGGCGCTGGAAGAACATCCGAATATCACCATCGTTCGCGAACGGGTGGATGCCCTTCCCACCGATCATCCGGCGATTGTCGCGACCGGCCCGTTGACCGCCGCTGCCTTGGCGCAAAGCATTGTCGGCGCAACCGGTCAGGAACGGCTCGCTTTCTTCGATGCCATCGCGCCGATCGTGCACCGCGACAGCATCAATATGGACGTATGCTGGGTGCAATCGCGGTGGGACAAGACCACCAGCGCCTCCAACCCCGAAGGCGATTACATCAACTGCCCGATGACGAAGGAGCAGTATCTCGCCTTTCACCAAGGGCTGATGGATGGCGAGAAGACAGAGTTCAAAGAGTGGGAAGAGGACACGCCGTATTTCGATGGCTGTATGCCGATCGAGGTCATGGCCTCGCGCGGGGTCGAGACGTTGCGCTATGGCCCGATGAAAGGCGTCGGCCTCGACAATCCGCATGATACATCGGAGGAATTTCCGCAGGGCAAATGGCCCTATGCCGTCGTTCAGTTGCGGCAGGACAACAAGCTGGGGACGCTTTGGAACATGGTCGGTTTCCAGACGAAGCTGAAATATGGCGCGCAAGTGGAACTGTTCCGCACCATTCCGGGGCTTGAGAATGCCGAGTTTGCCCGGCTCGGCGGACTGCACCGCAACACGTTCTTGAACTCGCCGATGGTGCTTGACCGTCAGCTTCGATTGAAAGGCATGGAGCGCATCCGCTTTGCCGGGCAGATCACCGGCTGTGAAGGCTATGTCGAAAGCTCTGCTGTCGGTCTGATGGCAGGTATGATGGCGGCTGCGGAGCTGGCGGGCGAAAAGTGGACCGCCCCGCCCCGCACCACGGCGCTCGGTGCTTTGCTATCGCACATCACCGGCGATGCCGAGGCAGCAACCTTTCAGCCGATGAACGTGAACTTCGGCCTCTTCCCGCCGCTCCACGAGGTGAAGAAGAAGCAGCGAAAAGAAGCCTACACCTCACGCGCAAAGGCTGACTTGGGTGAATGGTTGGCCGAATTGGAAGCCGTGCCTGCGTAGCCGGACAATCAGCACCGGCAAGCCGGCTTTGGCTTTCGCTTGGGCGCGGTTGTAGCAAATTCGGCCTGCGTCAGCTTGCGGTCGCGATTGGCATCGGCCCCATCGAACTTGGTCGCGGTAGACACGGCCCATTCTTCAAAGGTCAGGAGATTGTTGCCATCCTTGTCGAGCTTCTTGAACGCGCTGGTGCGGGTGGACAGCATTTCGGACCGGGTAATGGATAGGTCACGGTTGCGGTCATAGCGGAAGAAACGGCGTTGCTCGCGACTTAGCTGGGTCGCCTCGGGCGGCGTCGGTCCGCGCAGATCACCCGGATCGCTCTCGGGCAGCTCGGGCTCAGCCGGTTCCTCGGTGGCAGTCGGTTCAGGCTCCGGCGGAGGCGCTGCCTCTTCCACCTGTGCCCTGCCCTGCCACCAGAACATCCCCACACCCGCCAGCATCAATGCCAGCACGGCGCCCAATATCATTCGATCCATCGCATCCCCTTGTCCCTGTCCTCACCTCCCGATTAGGCCAGTTCGCACAGCAAGGGCAAGGCTGGGCAGCCCGTCCAGCATGGGGCGCTTTTTCGATGCAGCGCGCCGACCAAGATTGCCGAGCACTGCGAACGGTCGCAGAGAACGCGGGAGGCGGACAGGCTGGTCAATTGAGACTGAGTTCAGCGGCAGCTCAAAGCCTCTGTCCCAGAGATCGCCCCATGTGAACTGCACCGCTGATGCAGCAAAAGCGCCGTCATCCGGCGATACCCCGACAACGCTCGCCAACGCGTCCCATGAAGCAGCACGGCCCGCAGCAAAACGCTCCGCCCCCTGCGCATCCAATTCCTCGCCAGCCACCAACTCCTCCCAGCCATCCACCAGACTCCCCAGCTGCGCTGCTGCCCCGCCCCATTGTTCCAAACGGGCCAGAAGCGGCTCACCCGCAGGCCATTCGTCCGGTGCCTGCGCGAACCGATCACGCCACCAGGCGAGCTTCATCTGCGCAATAATCGGCTCGCTCGCCTCGCGTACGGCCCGCCCTAACCGCGCATCGAGAGCGAACAGCGTAGCGAACAAATGAGACTCACGGGGGCGCGCTGAAGCCAAGGCGACCCGGTACACCGGCGGCAAATGTTCGAGAGAACTTTCATCCATCTACTCAACCATCGCACAGGCGTTGCCCACTTCAAAATGCCCAATTCCTCCTTAACGGTCTGATTACCAATTAAAGCTATCCACGAGCGCAAACAAAATACGGTCGCGGGAAATCGGTAATCCGAAGGTAAGAAAGATGAAGCGCATTCAGCATTTGATCTCGGCAGTCCGGCGCTCCCGCACCGGAAACGCCGCCACCCTGCTCGCTCTGGGCCTGCCCATGCTGGTGGGCGGAACGGGCTTCGCAGTAGATACCGCCCAATGGTACCTGTGGAAGCGCGAGCTCCAATATGCCGCAGATCAGGCTGCGATCGCCGGCGCGTGGGCCCGATCGGACAGCGGGTCGAGCAGCGCCTATGCCGCGCGGGCGGACAAGGAGTTCAACTCCAATCTGGACATCACATCGGACTTCGCCGCCACGCCTGTCGTGGGACTCGCTGATTGGGACGGGGAAACCGACGCAAGCGTTACCGTGGAAGTGACCGCATCCCGGCAGCTGCCATTCTCCAGCTTCCTGACCAACGAAGCCGCCACGATCCGCGTCCGCGCTCAGGCCGCTGTGGTTCCGGGTGAAGATTTCTTCACTTGCATGCTGGCCGTCGACCCAAGCGCCAGCGGCGCCTTCGAGCTGGGCGGGAACACTTCGGGCAACGCCCCTTGCGGATTCGGTGCGATTTCCAACAGCGGCACCGCAATGGTGAAGAACGGTAATCCTAGCGCCTGGGCGGGCCAGCTAATCTCCAATGGCGGGATCGAGGACGGGTATGACGCTAACGGCGAGATTTTCGATAATGTCGGAAGCCTGTCCGACCCGTTCGCTGGCATCACGCCGCCAAGCGACACCACTTCGCGGACTTATTCCTGCCCCACAGCAACGGGCGGCAGCAGCACGGCAACGGCCACAGTGACAACCGTAACGTACTACGATTATCAGTACTATATCGGTAAGAATCCGTCGCAAGCGACCTATGACGCTGGCTATGCTGGGCCAAATTCCGACTATACGACCAGTGCGGGACCGGTCACTGAAACAGTTGCGGTTGGTACGACAAATGGCGCAAGCACGACGCAAAGCCCGAGCTCGTTCAACAAGAAAGATCTCAACCTAGTCGGAGGCTCCGGCAATAAGAAGGTCTACGAATGGCTGCAGCAGACGATCACCAAGACCTACAGCAATGTAACGACCACAACGACCGGCGGTAGCGACGGGATCGCTCGGCCGGAACCGGGCACTTACGGTGATATCAACATCGCCTGCACGACCGAATTCCAGCCTGGCGTATACACAATCACCGGTGAACTGGACTTCGGCCAGAACCAGGTCGTGACAGGTAGCGATGTCCTGTTCGTCATCACTGGCAGCGGAAGGTCCTCGATCAACAGCAAATCGGAAATCAACCTGAGCGGGATTACCGACAACACCTTGCAGACAGTCTACGGCCTTAGCGCTGCCGACGCGGCCGAACTGGCGGGTATGATCATTTTCGACCCCGAAAGCACCGACGAGTTCAAGGTCAATGGCGGCGCCGACATGGTGTTGAATGGCAACATCTACATGCCGAAACGCAAAGTGACCTTCAACGGCAACTCTGCGCTGTCGGGCGTATGCCTTCAGGTTGTGGCCGGGACGATCAAAATGACCGGCTCCAATACGGTCAACGCGTTTTGCGTGCCTACCATCGCGAACCCCATTCCTGCCGGCACTCGCCGCACATCGGTCAGGCTGGTTGGATGATCCGGCATTTGCACAAAACACTGGCAATCTCGTCGGATACACGGGGCAGCATGGTGGTGGAATCCGCCTTTGTCATCCCGATCCTGCTCATCATGAGTCTGGGCGGTTTTGAAGTCAGCAGCATCGTGGCGCGGCACAGCGAAATGCGCTCGGCGGCATCGGAAGCCGTGGCGCTGGTGCTTTCGACAGAGCCCGAACAGGGCGATGATTTCAGCACCATTGAAGACATCGTCGAAGCGTCGACCGGACTGGCCGATGCCGACGTCACATTGGTTGAAAACTATCGTTGCGGAAACGCCGACGATCTTACGGACGATATGGCTGATTGCGGGTCGAGCGATGTGATCTCCACCTTTGTCGTCATCACCATGAGCGATACCTACTCGCCGATCTGGACCGAATTCGGCGTTGGCAAGGACATCGAAGTCGCGGTCGACCGCACGGTGCAGATCGGGTGAGCGGGATCGCGACATTTGCGCGCCGGCTGCAACGCTGCGATCGCGGCGGTATGCTGATCGAATTCGCCCTGATCGGCCCGGTGGTCATCGGATTGATGCTTGGCGTGCTTCAGGTTGGCGTGGCGCTGCAGAACTATAACGCGGTCCGCAGTGCGGCTGCAGACGCGGCGCGCTACGCCGTGGTCCAGTATCAGGCCGGCAACACGCCGAGCGACGCGCAGATTGAAACTGAAGCGGAAAGCATTGCAACCAGCTCTCCCTACTTCCTGAAGAGCGACCGGCTGGTGCTGGATGTGGATCAAGAGGCGACCCAATCGATTGCCGGTGCGATCGAAATGACGATTTCGGCCACCTACACGCCGGAACTGATCCTGCCCTTTTTCAGTTGGAAAGCGCCTGCGATGACCTATGAGCGCCCGATCTTCGTGCTCGATCCCACCCCGTAATTCGATGAGGGCTTAATTTCTTAACCCTCTTCTTGAACGTAGTAGTCAGTCGCAGTGACTTAATGGGAAGCCGTGAGCAACCCAAACCATCATGCCTCGACCTTCCTGTCGCGCCTGCTGCAAGACCGCTCGGGCAACACGCTCGCGCTGGTCGCTGCGGCCACCGCGCCGCTCGTGGCAGTTGTAGGGAGCGCAGTCGATATTGGCCGCGGCTATGTCACCGAGAGCCGCCTGCAGCAGGCCTGCGATGCGGGCGTGCTTGGTGCGCGGAAGAAGCTGGGTTCGGACCTGCCGCCCAGCGGCGCTGTTCTTGGACAAGTCAAAAATGTCGGAAACGAGTTGTTCGATCTGAACTTCCCTGAAGGTCGGTACGACTCGAAGGACCGTTCCTTCGTCATGACCCTCGAGGAAGATTTTGCAATCTCCGGGCAGGCGAGCGCGACACTGCCGACGACCATCATGGGCATTTTCGGTAAGCAGGAGATTCCCGTCGCCGTTACGTGCCAATCGCGCATGAACTTCACCAATCTCGACATCATGATGGTGCTCGATGTCACAGGTTCTATGCGCCACACCAACGCTGGCGATAGCGCATCACGGATCGACACAATGCGGTCGGTCATCAAGGGCTTCCACAGCAATATCGAGGCATCAAAAGCGCCCGATACCCGCGTTCGCTATGGCTTTGTGCCGTATGCAACCAACGTTAATGTCGGTGGACTGCTGCAGAACAATTGGGTGGCCCAGCAATGGACCTATCAATCCCGCGAATCCGCGCCGGATGTCGTAACCGTTTCGAATGGCGCATCGATCCTCAACAAGACGGAAGTTAGCGGAACCGACTCTGATTGGTATGAGACAAGCAATTACCCCGCCACTCCAGTGCCCGGCACAACAGATGAATTGTATTGTGCAACCGAGGCACCTGAAGACACTTATACCAAAACGGTAACCGTTACGGGCACACGGTCGGAACCCTTTGCCGGACCGCCAGCGGGCACGCAAACATTCGATGATCGCACGATTGTCGAGGAGGGCTCAAAATTTAGAGTCTCGATGTCTGGCACTACCTGCAGAATCGAGCAAAGAGACTACTCAGCATATACCTATACCGACACGTATTGGGTCCGCCCGTACGAGTTCACAACCGCTCAGTGGACTTACGAGCCTTTGTCTCTCGATGTTTCCGACTGGCGTGCCACGATGGATACCTGCATCGAGGAGCGCGATACGTATGAGATAACCGACTATGACAATGTCGATCTGACCCGTGCGCTGGATCTGGACATTGATCTTGTCCCAACCCCCGGCAACACGGCGACGCAGTGGCGGCCACAGAACCGTGATGCCACATATTCCAGGCGGTTTTATGAGCACGGAACCGGCGAGTTAAATCCCGAAGAATTCACTACTGCTCACACCTTCGCCCGTACGGGCAATTGGTGGATGTCCGACTGTCCCGCCCCTGCGCAGCAGCTCGCCGAGATGGATGCATCTGCGGTCGATAGCTATCTCGCAACTCTGGCACCCGAGGGCGCAACCTATCACGATATCGGCATGATCTGGGGCGCGCGGTTGCTCTCACCGGGTGGTCTGTTTGCCACCGAAAATGCCGACGAATCCGCGAACAAGCCGACCACGCGGCATCTGATCTTCCTTACCGACGGGCAGACCGAAGCGTATGATCTCGCATACGGTGCCTATGGCGTGGAGCCACTTGACCGGAGGCGGTGGGATCCGGCGACTTCGACCCTTACGCTTCAGGAAACCGTCGAGGAGCGATTCAAATTCGCTTGCGACGAGATCAAGAAGAAGAACACGACGGTGTGGGTCATCGCGTTTGCCACGGCGGTAAACTCGGCAATGACCGAATGCGCAGGCGAAGGGCACTATTTCGAAGCCAACAGCGCTTCGCAGCTGACCGATGCCTTCTCGTCGATTGCACGGTCGATGGGTGACCTGAGGGTGAGCAAATAGGCCGGGTCATCGCTCACCCGGACATCCCCCTCGATGGGTTGCAATGCAAAAGGCTAAGAAATTAACCACGCCCGTAGACATATCTCTTACGTCTGCAGGGTAACACTCCCTGCGTGACACACTGTAACTCCCCTCGATCGACCTTCCTGTCGCAACTGCTGCACGACCGTTCGGGCAACACGCTCGCGCTGGTCGCTGCGGCCACCGCGCCGCTTGTCGCCGTTGTGGGCAGCGCAGTCGATATCGGGCGCGGCTATGTGACCGAGAGCCGACTGCAACAGGCCTGCGATGCGGGTGTGCTTGGCGCGCGGAAGAAACTGGGGTCGGATCTACCTCCCAGCGGTTTTGTCCTCGGCGAAGTAAAAAAAGTCGGAAACGAGCTGTTCGACCTCAATTTCCCCGAAGGCCGGTACAGCACGGAAGACCGTTCCTTCGTGATGACACTGGAGGAAGATTTCGCAATTTCGGGTCAGGCCAGCGCGACGCTGCCGACCACGATCATGGGCATTTTCGGTAAGCAGGAAATGCCCATCGCCGTCACCTGCCAATCGCGCATGAACTTCACCAATCTCGACATCATGATGGTGCTCGACGTGACCGGCTCAATGCGTCTCACCAATCCCGGGGACTCGCTCTCGCGCATCGATTCGATGCGTGCGGTCATCAAGGGATTCCACGCGGATATTGAGTCAGCGAAAGCGCCCGACACGCGCGTGCGATACGGCTTCGTTCCTTATGCAACCAACGTGAATGTCGGCGGCCTGCTCAAGAACAATTGGGTAGTCAACGATTGGACCTACCAGACCCGGGAACTGGATGCCACGAACACGACAGTTGGTACCAGAACCTATGACACCAACTGGGTATATGAGTCCGGGACACGCAGCGACTGGACCGCCGAATCTACATACGCAGCAACTTTCTATCCAGGAACGCCGGGCACCCCCGGGACCGGCGATGAAGGCGGTAGTGGCAGCACAAGCGATTCCTACAGGTGCGAGGGATCAGAACCGGCTTATGCCGTAGACGTCACAGACACGCTTTTAGGCGAGTCATCCGAGCCCTTCGCAGGTCCTCCGGCTGGTACGCGGGAAATCGATCACATGCGACGTTGGCATAACGGCACGCGCTATCGCACCATCCGGGACGGCAGCACGTGCACTGTCGAGCGCCAGGTCGACGACAATTTTGTGCAGACCTTTGATCGCATCACCGATCCAAGCGAAAGCAACTCCACCGATTGGCGTTATGCACCGATTGCGCGGGACGTCGATGATTGGAGATCCGAGACATTCGGTTGCATGGAAGAAATCGATACCGTCCAGATTGCGGACTACGACAATGTCGATCTGGCACAAGCGCTTGATCTGAACATCGATCACGTCCCAGGTTCGTCAAACGCCGGCAAATGGCGCCCGATGTATCACGATATCATCTACGCACGGTCGCTCTACTATAGCGGCGTAGGGAGCTTCACGCCTGCTGAAGTGATCACCACGAGTACCTACGCAAAGACTGGTAATTGGTGGATGTCGAATTGTCCGGCCTCGGCGGTCAATCTGAACGAGATGGATGCGACCACCATCGCAACCTACCTTGACACTTTGACCCCCGAAGGCGCGACCTATCACGACATCGGAATGCTCTGGGGTGCGCGGCTTTTGTCCCCCGACGGTCTCTTTGCTTCCGAAAACGCGGATGAATCGGCCAACAAGCCGACGACGCGCCACCTTATCTTTCTGACTGATGGTCAGACTGAAGCATACGATGTGGCCTACGGAGCTTACGGTCTCGAACCACTCGACCGCCGGCGGTGGGATCCTGACACGAGCACGTTGACGCTCAACGAGGTTGTCGAGGCTCGCTTCTCGTTTGCTTGCAACGAGATCAAGAAAAAGAACACGACCGTGTGGGTGATCGCGTTCGGAACCGATGCCAATACCGCCATGACCGAGTGCGCTGGCGAAGGGCGCTATTTCGAAGCCAGCAATGCTTCGCAGTTGACCGAGGCCTTCGATAGCATCGCACGGTCGATGGGTGACCTGAGGGTGAGCAAATGACACAAATGTCTCAACCTGATCTTGTTGCCGACCAAAGCGGCGCGACCATTGTCGAATTCGCGCTGGTGGTGCCGGTGCTGATGACGCTGCTGCTCGGTCTGTTCGACGTGAGCTACAATATGTACGCCAATGCCATTCTGGAAGGCGCCATGCAGGAGGCCGGCCGCAATTCGACTATCGAGGATGCGGATACGGGGACAATCGACGCCCAGGTCACCCAGCAGGTGCGGCGGGCTGTCGGTAGCGCCAACGTAACCTTTGCGCGCACCTCCTATGCCGAATTCTCCGATGTCTCGCAGCCGGAAGATTATACCGACGTCAACGGCGACGGAACCTGCAATGATGGCGAGCCGTTCGAGGACGCCAATGGGAATGGTGCCTACGATCTGGATCGCGGCGCGGCCGGACAGGGCGGTGCGCGCAATGCGGTTGTCCTGACGGCCACCATGACCTTCGACCGCTTTTTCCCGATCGATGCGTTCACCAGCCTCCCGGAGAAATACACCGCATCGTCGTCCACGGTGCTGCGCAATCAACCTTACGACATCAACGAAAATCCGCCGGCGACGGAGAATTGTATATGAGCCGCATCGGCAGAAAACTTCGCACCATGCTGCGTGATACAAGCGGCGTCGCGATGACCGAGTTTGCATTGGCCGCTCCATTCATGATTGGCATCGGGCTGTTCGGCATGGAAACCGCCTACCTCACGATCGTCCATATGAAGGTAAATCAGGCCGCTATTCACGTGGCCGATAATGCCTCTCGCATCGGTGACGTGTCCTCGCTCGATAACCGGGCCATTTACGAGTCCGATTTGAACGATCTGATGGTTGGCGTCGACCTGCAGGTCGGCAATCTGGACATCTTCGAGCATGGACGGATCATCATTTCCAGCCTGGAGACAGACCCGGACGCACCGACCAAGCAATGGATCCATTGGCAGCGGTGCCAAGGGAAGCTCGGCTGGGCATCCACCTATGGCCAGGAAGGCGACAAGGGCGGTTCATTTAAAGGCATGGGACCGAAGAACCAGAAGGTTGCGGCGCAGGAAGGCGACGCGGTGATGTTTGTAGAAATCAGCTACCAGTATCAGCCCCTGTTCTCCGATTCTCTGGTCGGAGATTCGATGATCTTCGCGCATTCAGCCTTCACCGTTCGTGCAGATCGCGACCTCACGCAGATTTACCAGCGCGATCCGGCTTCCCCCGATCCGGTTGCTTCATGCGCCACCTACACAAACCTCGATGGGGAAGTAGGCGGCGGAATGATCAATGCCCCCGGCAGCCAGGACGGACCGGGCACCTAAAGGCGCGCAATGTGCTGACAGGGGTGCGGATAGACCGACCCCGCAGCAGATCAGTCCTTGTAACACACCTGCTTGGCTGCGCTGACGATGCGGGCGCTGTCCAATAGCGCCAGCTTTTCCAGATTGGCCGCATAGGGCAGCGGAACATCCTCGTTAGTTACGCGCAGTACCGGCGCATCCAGATCGTCGAAGCCCTCTTCCATGCAAATGGCGATAATCTCGCTGGCGATGGAGCAGGTCGGCCAGCCTTCCTCCGCTACGATCAAGCGGTTGGTTTTCTTCAGGCTTTCCAGAACGGTATGTTTGTCCAGCGGGCGTAATGTGCGCAGGTCGATCACCTCGGCATCGATGCCCTCGCCCGCCAGCTCCTCGGCGGCTTCCAGCGCCAGACCCACAGCGATGGAGTACGACACGATGGTAACATCGCAACCCTCGCGCATAATCCGCGCCTGACCGATCGGCAGAACGTGGTCATCGAGATCGGGGACATCAAAACTGCGCCCGTAGACCAGCTCATTTTCCAGGAACACGACCGGATCTTCAGTTCGGATGGCGGCCTTCATCAGGCCTTTCGCATCCGCCGCATCATAGGGAGCAATGACAATCAGGCCGGGCACGCTGGCGTACCATGGGCCGTAATTCTGGCTGTGCTGGGCACCCACCCGGCTAGCGGCACCATTCGGTCCGCGGAACACCACCGGACAGCGCATCTGGCCGCCTGACATATAGTTGGTCTTCGCAGCCGAGTTCACGATGTGATCGATTGCCTGCATCGCGAAGTTGAAGGTCATGAACTCCACAATCGGTCGCAAGCCGCCCATCGCCGCGCCCGTGCCGATACCGGCAAAGCCGTATTCGGTGATCGGCGTATCGATAACCCTCTTGTCGCCGAATTCGTCGAGCAGGCCCTGAGTGACCTTGTAAGCGCCCTGATATTCGGCAACTTCCTCGCCCATTACGAATACGCGGTCATCGCGGCGCATTTCCTCGGCCATCGCATCGCGCAGGGCTTCGCGCACACTGGTCGAGGTCATCGACGTGCCTTCGGGAATGGCGGGATCGGCGACCGGTGCGCGTTCCAGCTTCGCAGGCTTCGTCAATTCGGCTTCGGACGGCTCGCGGCCAACATCCTTGCCCTCGCCCGGTACGTCGTCCTTGGCCTCAGCAGCTGCCGGTTCGGTTGCGCTTGTCTCGCCAGCGTCCTCGCCATCACCCAGCAACATGGCAATGACGGCTCCGACCGCGACGTTCTCGGTGCCCTCTTCGACCAGGATCTTGCCCAGCGTGCCCTCGTCGACGGCTTCGAATTCCATCGTTGCCTTGTCGGTTTCGATCTCGGCGATAATGTCCCCGATGGCGATCTCGTCGCCTTCGGCCTTCAGCCATTTCGCGAGCGTGCCTTCCTCCATCGTCGGAGAAAGCGCGGGCATTTTCAGTTCAATCGCCATGGCTCAATACTCCTCCACCAGAACATCGGTGTAGAGTTCGGCCGGATCCGGCTCGGGCGAGTTCTCGGCGAAGTCCGCCGATTCCGAAACCCGTGCGCGGATCGCCTTGTCGATGGCTTTCAATTCGTCCTCGGTCTTGCCGTTTTCGAGCAGCACCTTCTTCAACGCTTCGATGGGATCGTGACGGTCTTTCTGGTCCTGCACTTCTTCGCGCGTGCGATATTTCGCGGGGTCGGACATGGAGTGCCCGCGATAGCGGTAGGTGTTAAGCTCCATCAGAACCGGGCCATTGCCGTCACGCACATGTTTAAACGCAACCTCGGCCGCGGCCCGTACTTCCAAGACGTCCATGCCGTTGACATCCATGCCGGGAATACGAAACGCCGTGCCACGCCGGTGGAAACGGGTTTCCGCCGAGCTGCGGGCGCTCGCCGTGCCCATGGCGTACTGGTTGTCCTCGACCACGAAGACGATTGGCAGGTTCCACAATGCCGCCATATTGAAAGTCTCGTAGACCTGACCTTGGTTGGCAGCACCATCGCCGAAATAGGCGAGGCACAGGCCGCCGTCGCCGCGATATTTGTGCGCCATGGCGAGGCCCCCGCCGAGCGACACCTGCGCGCCAACAATGCCGTGCCCGCCGTAGAACTTATGCTCCGTGCTAAACATGTGCATGGAGCCGCCCTTGCCCTTGGATATGCCGGCCTGCCGTCCGGTCAGTTCGGCCATGATAACGTTGGGATCGATGCCGTAGGCCAGCATGTGCCCGTGATCGCGGTAACCGGTAATCACGCTGTCCTTGTCCCCGTCGAGCGCGGACTGGAGACCAATGGCGACCGCTTCCTGCCCGATATAGAGGTGGCAGAACCCACCAATCAGGCCGAGGCCGTAAAGCTGCCCTGCGCGTTCCTCGAACCGGCGAATGAGCAACATCTGCTCGTAGAATTCGAGCATCTGCTCTTCGCTCGCATCGAAACGCTTCTTCTTCTCGAACGCGGCCTGCAGGCTGTGCAGGGCGAAGTCCTCGTCTTCCTGCGCGGCAGGTTTTGCAGGGGTCTTGCGGGCTTTCGATGGCTTGGCCAAGCGCGTCATTCCTCTTCCATTGCAGGCCGCGACACAGTCGCAGCGCGAGTTGGCGTCTATTGGCCCAACCCGTCAGTCTTCGCAATGTTTCCGAATAGGAATTCACCCGGCGCCGTAGCGGCCAGCAGGCGTAGCCTCAGCCCTCGGGCTCCAGCGTCAGAACGATCTCGTCCGGGTGCACGACATGCATGTTCTTGCGCAGCAATTCGCCGACCATATCGGGATCGGCGCGGTCGGGATGAAGCGCATCGACCCGGCCCTTCATCTCAAAACGCTTGGCCTCCAGAACGGCAATCTGGCTCTTGCGCTGCTCCAGCAGGCTGGCCTGCTCGCCCCACGCCAACAGACCGCTCGGCCCAAGCAAAGCAAGACCGGTCAGCACGAGCAAGGATACCAGTGCGATGCCCTGCACCGCCTGCTCCCGCCGTGAAACCAATTTGTGCCCGCTATGCGTCATACAAGTGTAAGAATCACAGTTAACGCCTGTATTCAAGCGCTAATTTTCGCTTTTTCTGCAAGCGATTCAAACCATTGGATTTAATATGAGCGAGGCAGGCCCAGAACATGCTCCGACAGGTAGCTGAGGATCAGATTGGTCGAGATCGGAGCAACCGTATACAGCCGCGCTTCGCGGAATTTCCGCTCAACGTCATATTCTTCGGCGAAGCCGAAACCGCCATAGGTTTGCACGCACATATCGGCTGCGGCCCAACTGGCTTCGGAGGCGAGCATCTTGGCCATATTGGCCTCCTCCCCCGCATTGCCGCCTTGGTCGTAAACTTCGGCCGCATGATACACCATCAGCTCCGCCGCGCGCATCTGGGCATAGCACCGCGCGATGGGGAACTGGATGCCCTGGTTCTGGCCAATCGGACGACCGAACACCTGCCGCTCCTTGGCATACTCGCTTGCCTTTTCGATGAACCACTTGGCGTCGCCGATGCACTCTGCCGCGATCAGCACGCGCTCTGCATTCATGCCGGAGAGGATATATCGGAAGCCCTTCCCTTCCTCTCCGATCAGCGCGGATTTGGGGATGCGCAGATCATCGAAGAACACTTCGCAGGAGGAGTGATTCATCATTGTACGGATCGGCTTGATGGTCATGCCGCCCGATTTCTGCGCTTCCTGCATGTCGACCAGAAACAGCGACAGGCCTTCGGTCTTCTTGGCGCTCTCGCCCTTAGGCGTGGTGCGCGCCAGCAGCATCATCAGGTCGGAATGCTCCGCCCGGCTGGTCCATATTTTCTGGCCGTTGATGACATAGTCATCGCCATCGGGCTCAGCAAAGGTGCGCAGCGACAGCGTGTCGGTACCGCTGGTTGGTTCGGACACACCGAAGGCCTGCAGACGCAGCGTGCCGTCAGCGATCTTGGGCAGATAATGGCTCTTCTGATCCTCGCTGCCATACCGCAGCAGAGTGTTCATCACATACATTTGCGCATGGGCCGCGCCGCCATTTGAACCCGATGCCTGGATTTCCTCCATGATGACCGCTGCGGCATCGAGCTTTAGTCCGCTTCCGCCATATTCCTCCGGGATCAGCGCGGCGAGAAAACCCGCCTTGGTCAGAGCATCGACAAACTCGGACGGGTAAGCCCGGTCGCGATCCTTGTCGCGCCAGTATTCGCCGGGGAACTCATCGCATAGCGCCCGCACAGCGCGGCGAATCTCGGCCAGGTCTTCACGTTCTTGCATGCTTACTCCATTGCTTCGGCGAGTGTCTTGGCGCTCGCCGCACGCTCAATCAACCAATGGAACCGCTAGGGGTCCCGTGCGCTTTACAATTGACACAATTTGCGGTTATATAGTTTCTATTGAAACCAGTTTGACGCCTCGAGCTTAGAGAGACACTCCATGACCGACCTGTTCGAAAACCCCGCCGGCCTCGATGGATTCGAGTTCGTCGAATTCTGCGCACCGGAAAAGGGCCAGCTTGAGCCGGTCTTCACAGCCATGGGCTTCTCGCAAGTCGCCTCGCACCGCAGCAAGGACGTGCATCTCTGGCGGCAGGGGAACATCAACCTCATAGCCAATTATGAACCGCGCAGCGCCGCATGGTATTTCGCCCGCGAGCACGGCCCCTCCGCCTGCGGCATGGGCTTCCGTGTGAAGGATGCAGCCAAGGCCTATGACCACCTGCTGGAAAAGGGCGCAGAACCGGTTGCCAACGAACCCGGCCCGATGGAGCTGCGCATTCCCGCCATTCGCGGGATCGGCGGCGCGATTGTCTATCTGATCGACCGCTATGCCGATGAAGGCGAAGACGGTCTGTCGATCTACGACATCGATTTCGAATATCTGCCGGGCGTAGAAAAACACCCCGAAGGCGCGGGCTTCGACATTATCGATCACCTGACCCACAACGTTTACAACGGACGGATGGCCTATTGGGCGGACTATTACGAAACGCTGTTCAATTTCCGCGAGATCCGCTTCTTCGACATCAAGGGCGAATATACCGGCCTGACATCCAAAGCGCTCACCGCTCCGGACGGCAAGATCAAGATCCCGCTCAACGAGGAAGGCGAAGGCGGCAAGGGCCAGATCGAGGAGTTCCTGAAGGAGTTCAACGGCGAAGGCATCCAGCACATCGCGCTGATCTGTGACGATCTTGTGGCTGCGTGGGACCGCCTGAAAAGTTTCGGCGTGCCCTTCATGACCGCCCCGCCCGCTACCTATTACGAGATGCTTGACGAGCGTCTGCCCGGACACGGCGAAGATGCCGAAGCGCTGAAAATGCGCGGCATCCTGATGGATGGCACCACAGAGGGCGGACAGCCCCGCCTGCTGCTGCAGATTTTTGCCGAGGCACAGGTTGGCCCGGTGTTCTTCGAGTTCATCCAGCGCAAAGGCGATGACGGCTTCGGCGAGGGTAACTTCAAGGCCCTGTTCGAGAGCATGGAACGCGACCAGATCAACCGCGGTGCGCTGAAGGTGGAAGAGGCAGAACCCGCTGAGTAATCCGTGCCTAAGTCCTGTTCGTGCTGAGCCTGTCGCAGCACTGCTCTCAATTTGAGAATGACGGACGAAGAATAAGCAGCCCTCCGACAGGCTCAGGGCGTACGGTTTGAAAGATTGACCATGAGCGAACATCCCGTGAAACTCGGCGGCGTCCATCACGCGGCCTATCGCTGCAAGGACGCCAAGGAGACCGTCGAGTGGTATTCCAAGGTCCTCGGCATGGAATACACCTCCGCGTTCTCGGAAGACCACGTGCCGTCCACCGGCGAATACGACCCGTATATGCACGTGTTCCTCGACGCGGGTAATGGCAACATCCTCGCGTTTTTCGAACTGCCCAACCAGAAGGAAATGGGCCGCGACGAGAACACGCCTGCGTGGGTCCAGCATCTGGCTTTTCGTGTCGGCAGCCTCGACGAATTGCTGGCCGCGAAGGAGCATATCGAAGGCCTCGGCATCGACGTTCTCGGCCCGACGCATCACGGCATTTTCAAATCGATCTATTTCTTCGACCCCAATGGCCACCGCGTAGAGCTGGCGGCCGATATCGGGACCGACGAGCAGTATGCCGAGCTGAAGCGCGTCGCCATGCCGATGCTCGACGAATGGAGCGAGACGAAGAAGGCCCCACAGCACGCCGCATGGCTGCACGAAATCGCTCGCGAGGAACACGCCAAGGCAGCTGATTGATCCGGAAGCGGAACTTCCCGGGCTGCTGATGCGTTTCGCGCATCAAACAGGCCAAGGATTTTCATGACTTCTTCGACGACAACCACCGCACCCGGTGAAGCTTTCGACCGCACCGTCAACACAGTCGGCACATTACAAGACACACTCGTGGGTATGGCGGAGGGCTTTATCGCCACCCTGCCCAATCTCGCAATTGGTGTGGTCGTCCTCATCATCACCTGGCTGGTGGCGAAGTTTGCCGTCCGCATTGCCGACCGGATCACTGGCAAGACCGATATCCGGCCCAGCCTGAAAAACCTGATCGACACACTCGTGAAACTGGGCATCTGGCTGGTTGGCCTGATGGCGGCGCTGGTCGTCATGATGCCCGGCTTCACCCCCGCCAGCGTCATCGCCGGCCTTGGCATTGGCGCCGTTGCGATTGGCTTCGCCTTTCAGGATATTTTCGAGAACTTCCTCGCTGGCGTGCTCATCATGCTGCGGGAGAAAATGCGCATCGGCGATGTGATCGAATGCGAGGGCATCTCCGGCAAGGTCGAACATATCACCCTGCGCGAAACCTATGTCCGCAAACTGTCGGGCGAGGTAACGCTGGTGCCCAATTCCATGCTGTTCAAGAACCCGGTCCAAATTCTGACCGACGAGACGCAGCGCCGCCACGAGATAATGGCAGGGGTGTCCTACGACACCGATCTTGACCATGCAGCGAAGGTGATCCGATCCTCGGTCGAAAGCTGCGAGGCGGTCGATACCGACAAGGGCATCGACATTTTCGCCAACGAGTTCGGCGATAGCTCGGTCAATTTCAAAGTGCGCTGGTGGAGCGGTTCGAAGCCGCGCGACATGTGGGAATCGACCGACCAGGTGGTGCGCGCGATCAAGCGCGGGCTGGACGATGCGGGCATCGAAATTCCGTTCCCCTATATCACCCACACCTTCAAGGAGCGCGTGCCGATGGGCAACGAACCGGGCGAACCGAGCACGGGCAGCTAGTATTCGGGCGCCGGTTGCGGCACTCGGCTTGGCATGTCCGTTTCCGATCAGCCCGCGCCGGAGGCCTCCCAGCCCCAGGGCCTCTCGCGCCGGAGCGAGTTTGCGCTTGCCGCAATTACCGGCGCGACGGTGGCCAACGCCTATTACATCCACCCGATCATCGCGGATATCGGCCCGGATTTCGGTGCGGGCGCGGCGCAGATAGGACTCGTTCCCGCCGCCAACCAGATAGCTTTGGCGCTGGGTATCTTCCTGCTCCTCCCGCTGGGTGACCGTTACCCTGCCCGGCAGCTCTCGCTTGTCCTCTCCGCAGCGCAGGCGGCATCGCTGTTTCTTATGGCATGGGCCGAAAGTTTCGCGCTGTTTGTGGCCGGCTCCACCCTGCTCGGCTTCTTCACCATCGTGCCCTATCTGATGCCGTCCTACGCCTCGAAGCGCGTGTCGCCCGACAAACTCGGCAGCGTCACCGCCACGCTGACGGCAGGCATTATTGTCGGCATTCTAATTGCCCGCGTGGGTGCCGGAATTATCGCCGAATATGTCGACTGGCGCGTGGTCTACTGGATTGCCGGTGCCATCATGGTCGGCGTGACATTGGCTGTTCCGCTGTTTCTGGAACCGCGCCGCGCCCAGCCCGATCCGGCCAAGCGCCAGCCCTATTGGTCGCTCGTTTTCTCAACCCTCACCCTGATGCGCGAATACCCGCTGGTAATCCGCTCGGGCATCATTCAGGCGCTCAATTTCGGGATATTCCTGTCCGTCTGGCTTGCCCTCGCCTTCCATCTCACCAGCGATGCCATGGGTTACGGCACCGATACAGTCGGCTATCTGGCGGGAATTTCGGTTGTGAGCATCTTCGCAACGCCGGCACTGGGCCGCTGGGCCGACCGAGTGGGAGCCTACAAAGCACGCTTCTGGCTCGCCGTGGCGCAGGCCGCGGGTATCGCCCTGCTCTGGCCGCTGGGCGACAGTTTGTGGCTGCTCCTGATACCCTTAAGCGTCATGAACCTTGTCGGGCCGTCGGTCGATGTCACCGGACGCATGACGTTTCTCGCGCTCGATGCGGACATCCGCACGCGGCTTATGACCGGCTACATCATCCTGATGTTCACAGGCGCAGGGATTGCCAGCTGGGCCGCACCGGTGTCCTACGAGCTGGCCGGATGGGGCGGCACGGCCTTGCTGGTTGGCGCGATGTCGCTGGGCATTGTTGCGCTCAGCTGGACCGGGATGCGCGGGACCGGCAGCGCGGATTAGCCCGCCTGCAGATCGGCGAGGAAAGCGCGGATCCGTTTCGCGTTCTCGCCCAGATCGCTCACTCCGACACGACTGACCGAGCGCATGTCTACGCGCGTGCCGCCTTGTTCCTGCGCAACAGCCTGCACAACGACAATGTCTTCGAACTTGATCCACGAAGCGTAGGAGACCGCTTCCAGCCTGCCCTCTTCCGGCGCAGCGGCGGCAATGGTCCAGCCCCTGTCGGCGGCCAGCTGCTCGGCCTTGGCAATCACGTCTGCGGGCGAAGCATCCACCACAATGCCATCGAGATCGGGGTATCCCTCGACATGCATTTCCTTCCATTTCTCGACCGTGTCGACGCCGCGCAGATTGTCCTCCGGGATTGACAGCTCGGTGAAGGCGGGCGGAGAATCGAGATCGGTGGTGATGTCATGGATGGCAGGCACCTGCGACGCCGGGCTCATCGCCAGCGTAGCCGCGCCAAACGCGCCGCCGCCGATCAGGACTGCGCCCACCGCCTTCTTCGCCGCAGGCCATCCCGTCCGCCAGTTCATAATCAGGGCAATGACGCCGACCAGAGCAGCGACACCCGCAACGGGCACCATATAAAGAAAGGACATGAAACCGGGCAACTTGCCGACCAGATCAAACCGCGCGAGGGTCATACCGATAAACGCGACCAGCACCGCGGCGATGGCCAATACAAAGGCAAAGGCACTGACCCGCCGGGTCCAAGGGTGATTGCCGTTCGTCATGATAGTCTCCTGCCCCAAACTGGTGTCCCCGAGAGGATTCGAACCTCCGGCCCCCGGATTAGGAATCCGATGCTCTATCCAACTGAGCTACGGGGACTGAAGCACCGCCATTAGGACGCAGCGCGTTTGCTGGCAATCGCGCAAGTGTGGGCCGCGGCGGTGCTAATTCGCTTCGTCCGGCGGGACCACCGGAACTAGCAACGGGGCAATACCGATGCCTTCATCGACCAGCCCTTCGACTTCCTTCTTGGTCGCGCGGCCATGGATCAGCGCCTCGTCGCGCTCGCCATAGTGCATTTCGCGCGATTGCTTGGCGAAGTCCTCGCCCACCCAGGTGCTGTCCTTGATCGTCTCGGCCTGCGCTTTGGCGAGCGCGGTCATTGCTGCCTTGATCTTCTCCGGCAGCTTACCGCCTTCGACCGGTTCTGGCGTGTTCGTTCGCGTTTCAGACCTTGCCACTTGCTGCCGATTACCTTTGGCTCCGATTGCGGGCGCCATGGGTGCCTTTGCAACGTCCTTCGACCCGCAATGCGGGCATTGGACCAGACCGCGCTCGCACTGTTCGGTGTAGTCGCTGCTGGAGCGGAACCACACTTCAAAGCAGTGCGCATTATCGCAGGCTAGGTCGTAAACAATCATGGTCTGGATGTAGCAACGGGGCGGCGGTTCGCAAGACTGGGCACTTGCGCTCGGACCTGCGCGATGCGCTCCGGATCGATCTCCGCAAAGCCGAGCGCGGGCCCTTCTCCGCCCAGATCAAGGAGCACCTCGCCCCACGGATCGACAACCAGCGAATGCCCGTATGTCTCGCGTCCATCAGCATGTTTGCCGACCTGCGCGGCCGCCACGACATAAGCGCTGGCTTCGATGGCCCGCGCACGTTGCATCACATGCCAATGCGCCTTGCCCGTCGGCACTGTGAAGGCGGCGGGTATCGCGATGATGTCGCACAGCGCCCGGCCCAGCTCCTCGAACAAAGCCGGGAAGCGAATATCGTAGCAAACTGTCAGCCCCAATGTGCCTGCCGGCGTAGACGCCACGGCAATATCGGAACCCGCCTGATAGGCATTGGATTCGCGCCAGCTTTCCCCGCTCGCCAGATCGACATCGAACATGTGCATCTTGTTATAACGCGCCGCGATCTTGCCGGCATTGTCGACCAGCAGCGAGCGGTTGACCCACAATCCGTCCTGCTCGCCTTTCAAAGCGAGCGAACCGATGGCGATCCAGATACCGTGGCGGGCCGCTGCTTCACGGGCGCTCGCTAATGTGGGATCGTCGGCTTCGGCGACGATGGATGCGGCCGCCCGTTTCCGGTCGCGGTCCAACAGGCCCGTCATCTCCGGGGTGAACAGCATAGCCGCCCCTTCGCCCGCTGCCTGCTCGACCTGACTGGTCAACTCGGCGGCATTGGCAGCTGGGTCGATACCGGTCTGCATCTGGGCAACCGCGATACGGGTCGGGGCCGACTGCTCCATTAGCCAGCCAGCAGGGCGTCGAGCTTGCCCTCGCGCTCCAGCGCGGCCAATTCGTCCGAACCGCCGACATGCGTATCACCGACAAATATCTGCGGAACGGTGCGTGCGCCCGGTGCGCGTGCTTGCATTTCATCCCGCTTGGGGCCGCCCATGGTGATGTCGAATTCCTCGTACACCACGCCCTTTTCATCCAGCAGGCGTTTCGCGCGGAAGCAGTATCCGCAGCCGAACTTGGTGTAGATATCAACCTTGGGCGTTGTCATATTCATTGCCTTTTCAATCGTTTGGCAGGTCTTGAAACCTGCGTTTGCAAACCCATATATTTGCCACCGGGCGGTGCCACAACGGGCCGCTTGTTTATCGTAACGGATGCCGCGCCTTGCGGGTCCGGTAAATCATTCGAATTGCTCACAGGAGAGTTTGTATGTCACGTTTTGATTTCACCCCCTATCGCCGCAGCACCGTCGGTTTTGACCGGCTGTTCGATGTTCTGGAAAACCAGCACCGTGCCGGCGGGGGCGACAATTACCCCCCCTTCAATATCGAGAAGCGCGGCGATGACGATTATCGCATCACGCTGGCCATTGCCGGTTTCCGCTCCGAAGATCTCGACATTACCGCCCAGCAGAACCTGCTGACCGTGATCGGCCGTAAGCGCGAAGACAATCCCGAAGGCGAAATGCTGCATGTCGGCATCGCCAATCGCGGGTTCGAGCGCCGGTTTGAACTGGCCGACTATGTTAGGGTCCAGAGCGCCGATCTGGCCGATGGCCTGCTGACGGTCGATCTGGTGCGCGAAGTGCCCGAAGCGATGAAGCCGAAGAAGATTGCCGTGAATGGCCAACCCTCGCTGTCGATTGTCGATAGCGAAGATGGCGAGAATGACGGGCGCGCGATCGACGCCGCCTGATCCGGCAACCTCTTGCTGAAATGTTTGGCCCGCCCCGCTCAGTCAGCGGTGGCGGGCCATTTTGTGTGCGCTGACCGCCAAAGAAGATTGCGCCAGATACAGTAAGGGGCAGACCCCGGGATGGGAGTCTGCCCCGCGGCGCAATGCCGCCCTATCGAATTCTGGCCATCCGGGTCGCAGAAGATGGCCAACGTCCGACAAGCTCTAATTCTGGTGAGGAAGCGTCCCTGTCATCCCTCGCTCAGCATGCGCTCTGCGAGCCCCCACTGATTGCAACGGTAACTACATGAAAGGATGTGTCGCGGTATTGTATGGACGCGACATTCTCATAAAAAAGTCAGACAAGTCGCGATTGTTTCAGCGCTGCCTCGATAAATCCGGCGAAGAGCGGGTGGGGTGCGAAGGGCTTCGATTTCAACTCCGGGTGGAACTGCACGCCGACAAACCAGGGATGATCGGGCCGCTCGACAATCTCGGGCAACAGGCCATCGGGTGACATCCCGGAGAAGGTCAATCCGTCCCCTTCCAACGCTTCGCGATAGGCACCGTTCACCTCATAGCGGTGGCGATGCCGCTCTGAAATCATTGTTTCCCCGCCATAAATCCGGCTGACAAGACTGCCCTCGGCCAATTGCGCATCATAGGCACCCAGACGCATCGTCCCGCCCAGATCACCGCCTTCTTCGCGCGTTTCGATGCCCTCTTCGCTCATCCATTCGGTGATGATGCCCACCACCGGCTCCTGCGTGGAGCCGAATTCGGTAGAGGACGCCGCTTCGTGGCCGGCCGATCGTGCGCTTTCCACGCAGGCCATCTGCATGCCGAGGCAAATGCCGAAAAACGGAACATTCCGTTCGCGCGCGAAGCGCACGCTGGCAATTTTTCCCTCGCTGCCGCGCTCTCCGAATCCGCCGGGCACCAGAATTCCATGCAGCGGCTCGAGCTCGGCCGCGAGATCGGTACCGGCGTTTTCGAACAACTCGGCGTCGATCCATTTGATGTGGACCTTCGCCCGGTTGGCCATGCCGCCGTGGACCAGCGCTTCGTTGAGCGACTTATACGCATCCTGCAGGCCGACATATTTGCCGACCACGCCAATGGTCACCTCTCCTTCAGGGTGGAAATAGCGGTCGGTCACATCATCCCATGCCGAAAGATCGGGCTCGGGCGCGTCGGTAATGCCGAAGCCGCGCAGCACTTCGCTGTCCAGTCCCTCGCCGTGATATTGCAGCGGGACGGAATAGATCGAGGGCGCATCCAGCGCCTGAATGACCGATTCGGCGCGCACATTGCAGAATTGCGCGATCTTTTTGCGCTCGCCTTCCGGAATGGGATGCTCCGCGCGGCACAGCAGAATGTCGGGTTTGATGCCCAGACTCGCCAGCTCGCGCACGGAATGCTGCGTCGGCTTGGTCTTCAGCTCGCCCGCCGCGGCAATATAGGGCACCAGCGTGACGTGAACGCTCAACGTCTGGAGCGGCTCCAGCTCGTTCCGTAGCTGCCGGATCGCCTCCATGAAGGGCAGCGATTCGATATCGCCGACGGTCCCGCCGATTTCGCACAGGATGAAATCGAGATCGCCCTGATCGGCGAGCGCGAAGTTTTTGATCGCGTCGGTCACATGCGGGATCACCTGCACGGTCGCGCCGAGATAATCGCCGCGCCGCTCGCGCGCGATGATGTCCTGATAGACCCGGCCAGACGTGATGTTGTCGCTCTGCCGAGCGGATACGCCGGTGAAGCGCTCGTAATGCCCCAGGTCCAGATCGGTCTCTGCCCCGTCATCTGTGACGTAGACTTCGCCGTGCTGATACGGGCTCATCGTGCCCGGATCGACATTCAGATAGGGATCGAATTTACGGATGCGGACCTTGTAGCCACGCGCCTGCAGCAGCGCGCCAAGGCTCGCCGCCATAAGACCTTTTCCGAGCGAGGAGACCACGCCGCCGGTAATGAAAATGAACCGCGCCATGGGAGGAAAGCCTTAAGCGCCCGCAGGGATTCGGGGCAAGCGAAATGGGGCGAGCCGCGCAGGCTCATCCACATTAATTTGGGAATGAGTGGTTTATTCGGTCGCGCCGGCCAGCGGATCGTCGGTTGCCGCCGGAGCAGCGTCTGCCGGGACAGCCGCTTCCCCATCCGCAGTGCCCGCGTCGACCGCGCCGCCCGCGGCCAGTGGATCTTCTTTCGCGGTAACGGTGCGGTCCAGCGTCGATTCGATCTCATCCCCGCCCGACAGGTCCACCGCCAAGGCGGCCAGCGCAATCGAGAGGACCACAAAAAGAATGGCCAGAATGCGCGTCGTGCGTGTCAGGAAGTCAGCTGCACCGCGTGCGCTCATCATCCCGCCCGGCGAACCGCCGATACCAAGCCCGCCCCCTTCGGAGCGCTGCATGAGGATCACCCCGACAAGGGCTGCGGCCACGATGGCCTGAACGACGGTCAGAAAGAGAAACATGAAATAGTGCACCTTTACCGGCGAATTGCCGTGCGTAGGCAGCGCATTTAGGCGCTGGGGGGCCGTAAGCCAAGGGGGCTTGGTCGAAGACGGGCCGAAGATGGATTGAAGACGGGCCGAAGATGGATTGAAGACGGGCCGAAGACAGAATTGCGGGCAGAGCGTCAGCGCCCCGCCCAACGAACCGGATTACTGCTCCTCGATCTCGCCAGCGGCCAGGGCGATGTTCATAAAGCTGTCTGCAGACAGGCTCGCCCCGCCGACCAGAGCGCCGCCAACATGCGGCACTGCGAGGATCTCGCGGGCATTCTCCGGCTTCACCGAACCGCCGTACAAAATCCGGATACCCTGAGCCGCTTCCTCGCCGAAGCGGGCTTTCAGGAACGCATAGATCGCCCCATGCATCGCCTCGATATCTTCTACCGTCGCGACCCGTCCGGTGCCGATTGCCCAGATGGGCTCGTAAGCGACAGTCAGACGCTCGCCGGCATCGTCCAGCTTTTCGGGCAAGGACGCACGCAGCTGATCGAGAACATATTTCTCCGCATCGCCGGCAACCCGCACATCTTCTGGCTCACCGCAGCAGATGATGGCATTGATCCCGGCATTCAGCGCGGCGTGCAGCTTGGCCAGCACCATCGCGCTGTCTTCGCCGTGGTTCTGCCGCCGCTCGCTGTGGCCCAGAATGACGAACTTCGCCCCGGCATCCGAAACCATAGTAGCCGAGATATCACCGGTATGGGCGCCATCTTCGCCCGGGTGACAATCCTGCGCGCCGACGCCAATTTGCTCGGCCTCCTTATGCACCGCGTGGATCAGCGTGAATGGCGGTGCAACGGCGACCTCCACCTTCATATAACGCTGGGCGGCACGGTCGATCGTGCGCGCTTCCGACAGCATCGCGCGGGTGCCGTTCATCTTCCAGTTCCCGACGATGTAGGGTCGGTTGCTCATGGGTATTTCCTGATTAGACTTTGTCTGCCGCCTCTTAGACGGTGGGGGGACCGGTCCGCTAGCCGAGCAGGCGCGATAGGTCAAAACCCTTTCCGACCTGTTGCGGCAAGGTCGCAGCCCCTATAGAGGCTGGCGCAACACACCGGTTCTGCATGCAGGGCCAGCCTCCACTGTCTATCCCCGGATTACCGCCCAGATGATCACTGCTTTCCAACGATTTTTTAAGTCCAAGATCGGTCTTGGCCTGACCATGGCGTTCCTGCTGCTGATCGGTGTAGCGTTTGCCAGCATGGATGTTTCGTCCACAGGTTCGCTTGGCGGTCTGTCTGGCGAAAGCAATGTGGCGGTTGTCGGCGATGAAAAAGTGAGCGCGCTGGATTTGAGCCAGGCGGCCACCAATGCGCTGGATCAGGTGCGGCAGAACAATCCCACCATCTCCATGCCCGCCTTCATCGCGGAAGGTGGTCTGGAAAATGTCCTCGACACGGTGCTGGACCGGACGGCGATCGCCGAATTTGGCCGCAAATACGGCCTGCGCGCCGGCGACAATCTGGTGAACAGCGAAATCCGCCGCATTCCGGCATTTCGCGGACCGGACGGGAATTTCAGTGAAGATGCCTATCGCGGTGCCTTGCAGCAGCAGGGGCTGAGCGATGTCGGCGTGCGGGACGATCTGGCGCAAGGCTTGCTCGCCCAGCAGGTGATGGTGCCCGTCGCCTTCGGGACGCAGCTGCCCGACAAGCTGACGAGCCGCTATGCCGCTCTCTTCAAAGAGCGGCGCACCGGGACGTTGGGCCTGTTGCCCAGCGCTCTGTTCGCGCCAGAAGAAGACGCTACGGACGCGCAGATGAAGGAATATTACGACGCCAATCGAAGCGACTATATCCGGCCCGAGCGGCGGGTTCTGCGCTACGCGACATTCGGACTGGATGCGCTGGGCGACCGCGCGGAGCCGACCGAGGAAGAACTGCGCGCACGCTATACCGAGAACAGCTCGGTATACGCGGCCAGCGAGGACCGGACATTCACGCAAGTTATCGTGCCCACGCAGCAGGCTGCCAATGCCATTCGCAACCGGGTCAATGCCGGCGGCACTCTGGCCGCCGCCGCCCGCGAGGCCGGGCTGGATACCGCGCAAATCGGACCGGTGTCGCGCGGTGATTTTGCCCGCCAGACCTCGCCAGCGGTGGCTCAGGCCTCGTTCGAGACTGCCAATGGCGCAATCGCCGAACCGGCGCGCAGCGGCCTTGGCTGGCATGTCGTGCAGGTCAACAACATCACCAGTGTCGGGGGGCGCAGCTTCGAGCAGGCACGCCGAGAAATTCTCGAAAGCCTGCGCACCGAAAAACGCCGCCGGGTGATCAACGAGATGGCCGCATCGTTCGAAGAGCGGCTGGCCGATGGCGAATCGCTGGGCGATGTAACCGACGAGCTGGATGTTGAAATCACGACCACGCAGCCCGTCACGGCTGCCGGTCTGGTCTATGGCACGCGCGACCAGCAGGTGGCCGAGATACTGCGCCCAGTGCTCGCAACCGCTTTCCAGATGGAAGAAGGCGAACCGCAACTGGCCGAGGCCGTGCCGGGTGAAACCTTCCTGCTGTTCGAAACAAGCACCATCACGCCATCCGCCACCGCGCCTCTCGCGGAGATCGAGAACGAGGTGAAAGCGGCCTGGAAAATGTCGCGCGGCTCTATTGCGGCAAAGGCGGCGGCCGACCGTATCCTGGAAAGGATAGGAGGCGGAACCACTCCAGCAGCCGCTTTCGCAGCCGAGGAAGTCCGCCTCCCACGCCCCGATCCGATCAACATTACCCGGGAAGAATTGCTGCAAAGCGGCCAGCGGGTCATTCCGCCTCTGGCGCTGTTCTTCTCCATGGCCGAGGGATCGACCAAGCGGCTGGAGGCAGAAAATGACGCGGGCTGGTTTATTGTCGGACTGGATGACATTGAGGCCGGTCTGATCGCCAGCGACGATCCGCTGTTCGCGCAGGCGAAGGCGCAATTTTCGCAGACACTGGGCAGCGAATACACCGCGCAGTTCATTGCGGCGGTCCGCACCGATATCGGCGTGGAGACCAATGACGAGGCTGTGGCCGCATTGCGCCGCCAGCTTCTCGGCAACAATTAGAGCGCCAACAGGGCTGTGACGCCTGCCGGCCTCTCCAACGCAGAGAATGCGCGCGCCTTGCTGGAGAGCGGCAAGGCCGCGCTGGTGTGGCGCGAACTGGTGGCGGACACCGAAACGCCGGTCGGCGCAGCGCTCAAGTTGATGGAGCCGGGACGCGGGGATTTCCTGCTGGAATCGGTCGAAGGCGGCGAAGTGCGCGGGCGCTACAGCCTGTTGGGGATCGACCCCGATCTGGTGTTCCGCTCCGATACTGACGGGGCCGCGATCAATCGCCAATGGCAGCGCGACAGGCTGGCGTTCGAGCCTGACACAAGCAAACCGACCGATGCCTTGCGCGCGCTGATCGATAGCAGCCGCATCGACGTACCAGAGGGCCTGCCGCCAGCGCTGGCCTGCGTGGTCGGTTACTTCTCCTACGAGACAATCGGGATGGTCGAGGATGTTCCGCGTGCCGGAGCACCGGGTCTCGGCCTGCCAGACATGGTCTTCACCCGCCCCACCCTGCTGCTCGTGTTCGATTCCCTGTCCGACCGGCTGTTCTGCATTGCGCCGCTCTGGCCCTCCGATGCCTCAGCCGATGTGGCGCTAGAACAGGCGGGCGAGCGGATCGACGAGGCATTGCGCAAGCTGGGTGAAGCGGTGCCATCCAGCGCCAAGCTCAGCGATTTGCCCGAAATGGAACCAGTCCATGCTATGGCTGGCGATGACTACGCGGCGATGGTTGCGCGAGCGAAGGACTACATCGTGGCCGGCGATATTTTTCAGGTCGTGCTGTCCCAGCGCTTTTCCTGCCCCTTTCCCCTGCCCCCATTGGCGCTCTACCGGGCGCTGCGCCGGGTAAATCCCTCGCCCTTCCTTTACCTGCTGGATCTGCCCGGATTTGCCGTTGTCGGCTCCAGCCCCGAAATTCTCGTCCGCTTGCGCGAAAACGAAGTCACCATCCGCCCGATTGCCGGAACCCGGCCACGCGGAGCAACGCGGATCGAGGACGACGCGAATGAACGCAGCCTGCTGGCCGACCCCAAAGAGCGTGCAGAGCATCTTATGCTGCTCGATCTGGGCCGCAACGATGTGGGCCGGGTGGCAAAGCGCGGCAGCGTGACCGTCACAGACAGCTTCACGGTCGAACGTTATAGCCATGTAATGCACATCGTCAGCAATGTGACCGGCCAGCTCGATCCCGAGCGGGACGCGCTCGATGCCCTGTTCGCAGGCTTCCCCGCAGGCACAGTCAGCGGCGCGCCGAAAGTGCGGGCATGCGAAATTATCGCCGAATTAGAGAATGATGCACGCGGGCCTTATGCGGGCGGCGTCGGTTACTTCGCACCCGATGGAAGCTTCGACAGCTGCATCGTCCTACGCACCGCCGTGGTGAAGGATGGCACGATGCATGTGCAGGCCGGTGCCGGAATTGTTGCAGACAGTGATCCCGCCTCCGAACAGCGCGAATGCGAGGCCAAGGCAGGTGCCTTGTTCGCCGCCGCTCGTGAGGCGGCGCGAGTCGCGAGCGAGCCGGGGTTTGGCCAATGAAAAAGCGCGCGACAGCAACCGTCGCTGTAGTTCTTGCGCTCGTCCTCGCGGCATGCGGCGATCAGGCCGAAGGCGAGCCTGTCACCCGCACCGAAATCGGCTCCGGCGTCAACACCGCGCAGGCAGCGAATGACGAGGTAGACGCTCCTGCAGCGCCAGAAGCAACTCCCGCTTCTGACCCCGCGTCGCCGTGCCAGCGGGTCGCCTATAAGGGCGCAACCCTGACGCATTGTATTGCCGACCCCAAGAACCACCGGGTCTCCATGACTCTGGGTCCCAAAGGCGCTTATTATCGCTCGTTCTCGGCGCTATCCTCGGCCCGGGGAGCCAGTGCGCAGCCGGTCGCCTTTGCGGTCAATGGTGGCATGTTCGACGAAGCTGGCGCTCCGGTGGGTTACTACGTCGAAAACGGCGAACGGCGGCGTGAACTCAACCGCGCGGACGGTCCCGGCAATTTCCATATGAAGCCCAACGGGGTTTTCTATGGCACCGACACTGCATGGCGCGTGCGGACGACCGAAGATTTCTACGCCAAGGTCAGCGACAGACCCCGCTTCGGCACGCAATCAGGTCCAATGCTGCTGATCGACGGGCAGATGCATCCGGAATTTCAGGAAGACGGCCCGTCAAAAATGGTGCGCAACGGCGTTGGCGTCGATCCGCAGGGCCGCGCGCATTTTGTTCAGTCCAATGGCGGCATCAGCTTCGGCCTGTTTGCGGCATTTTTCCGCGATGTCGCGCAGACGCCCAATGCGCTTTATCTCGATGGGAATGTCTCGGCCCTTTGGGTCCCGGCCGAGAACCGAATGGACGCAACCGTGCCTTTAGGCCCCTTGATCGTGGTCGAGAAACGGTAGAGTCGCGGCAAGCATGATCCTGGTCATCGACAATTACGACAGCTTCACCTTCAATCTGGTCCATTACCTGATGGAACTGGGCGCAGATGTGCGGGTGGAGCGAAACGATGCATTGTCCGCTCATGAAGCAATGGCGCTGGCCCCTAAGGGCGTCCTCATCTCCCCCGGCCCGTGCGCACCTTCAGATGCCGGCATTAGCCTGGACATGGTCGCGGCCTGCGCCGATGCGGCATTGCCCCTGCTGGGCGTTTGCTTGGGCCATCAGGCGATCGGCCAGCATTTTGGCGGGCTCGTGGTGCGCGGCGGGCTGATGCATGGGAAAACCAGCGCGGTGGACCATGACGGAACCGGCGTGTTCAGCGGTCTGCCCACCCCCTTTACCGCCACCCGCTATCATTCGCTGGTGGTGGAAGACATTCCGAGCGCGCTGCAGGTCAACGCAACTAGTGAAACGCCCGGTCTCGATGGCACCAGCGTCATGGGTTTCCGCCATCAAGACCTCCCCATTCACGGCGTGCAATTCCATCCCGAGAGCATCGCGACCGAGCACGGCCATGACCTGCTCGCCAACTTCATGAAATTGTGCGGCCTGACGCCGGAGAAACGCCCATGACATCCCTTCCCGATCCCGCGTTGCATCTGGACGAGGACGAGGCCGAGAAAGTTTTTGGCCAAATCCTCGATGGCGATGTGCCCGAGGACAATATCGAGGCCTACCTCACCGGTATGACCGAGCGCAGCGAAACCTCGGACGAGATCGCCGGCGCTGCGCGCGCCCTACGAGCCCGGCTGATTCCCATCAATGCCCCGGACAATGCGGTGGATTGCTGCGGCACGGGCGGCGATGGGCATCATACGTTGAACGTCTCGACTGCCGTCAGTCTGGTCGTCGCTGCCTGCGGCGTGCCGGTAGCAAAACACGGCAACCGCGCTGCCAGCAGCAAGGCGGGCGCAGCCGATACCCTGGAAGCGCTTGGCCTCGACATGGAAGCGGCGGGGCGCACGGCAGAAAAGACGCTTGCCGAACTGGGTATCTGCTTCCTGTTCGCCAAGAACCATCACCCCGCCATGGGCCGCATCCAGCCCATTCGCCTGCGGATCGGCAAACGGACGATCTTCAATCTGATGGGGCCGCTTTCCAATCCCGCGCGGGTCAAGCGCCAGCTGATCGGGATAGCCCGGCCGGGCTATGTGCCGATCTATGCAGGCGCCAAGGCACGGCTGGGAACAGAGCGTACGATGATTGTTTCAGGCGATGAAGGTCTGGATGAACTCAGCCTCGCAGGCGGGAACGAAATTGCCGATGTGATGGGCAACCGTTTCGATATGCGTCGGGCCGATGCTTCCTTTGTGGGCCTGCCCCACGCCCCTATCGAGGCCATCCGTGGCGGGGATGCAGAGCACAACGCGGCGGCTCTCAAAGCTCTGCTGCGCGGTACACCCGGCCCCTACCGCGATGCGGTGATTTTCAATGCGGCGGCGACATTGCTGGTTGCGGGAGTGTCGGAGGATTGGGAAGAAGCCGCAGCGATGGCCGCGCGCGCGCTCGATGAAGGGGATGCGCGCAAGCTCCTTGTCCGCTGGATCGACATGGCAGTCTAGGCGCGCACGCAATGAACAAGCTCGATGAGATTTGCGCCACCAAGCGCACCGAAGTGACTGCGCGGAAATCGGCGACCACCCTTGGGCGGCTGTCCGAGCAGGCGGGCAGGCAATCTCGGCCACGCGGGTTCGAACAGGCCTTGCGCCGCGCCTCTGCAAGCGGCTTCGGCCTTATCGCCGAGATCAAGAAAGCCTCCCCCTCCAAGGGCCTTATCCGCGCGGATTTCCGTCCCGCCGACCATGCCCGCGATTATCAGGCAGGCGGTGCTGCCTGTCTGTCTGTCCTGACCGATGCCCCTTATTTTCAAGGCCATGAAGATTATCTGGTCGCCGCCCGTTCCGCATGTGACCTGCCTGTCCTGCGGAAGGATTTCATGGTCGATCCATGGCAGTGTGCAGAGGCACGCGCTATGGGTGCGGATGCCATTCTGATTATCGTGGCGGCTCTCTCGGACGCCCAGATGGCCGAGATTGAAAGCGCCGCTCTCGAACATGATATGGACGTGCTCGTCGAGGTGCATGACGAGGCCGAGATGGAACGCGCGCACGCGCTACGCTCCCGACTGATCGGAGTGAACAACCGCGATCTGAAAACTTTCAACACCAGTCTCGAAACCACCGAGCGGCTCGCCAATCTGGCACCAGACGGCGCTTTGCTGGTCGGCGAGAGCGGCATCGCCAGCCATGCCGATTGCATCCGCCTGTCGAACTGCGGCGTGCGCACATTTCTGGTTGGCGAGAGCCTGATGCGCTCTGCCGATGTTGCGGCCGCGACCCGTGCTTTGCTGACTGGTAAATGAGACGGCTGTGCTGACCCGCCGCGATATGCCAGACACTACCCCATGACAGACCTGACCCATCTCGACGCCGCCGGAAAAGCCCGGATGGTGGATGTCGGCTCAAAGGCCGAAACGGCGCGCCGCGCGGTCGCGGAAGGGTTCATTTCCATGAGCGCCGAGGCCCTCACCGCGATCCGCGAAGGCACTATGCCCAAGGGTGATGTGCTGGCAGCCGCGCGCATCGCGGGCATCATGGCGGCCAAGAAAACCGGCGAATTGATCCCGCTGTGCCATCCGCTAGCTCTCGATGCAGTGAGCGTGGATTGTGCGGTCGAGGATACCCGCGTGCGCGTGACTGCAACCGCTTCTTTGACGGGCAAGACCGGCATCGAGATGGAAGCCCTGACCGCGACAAGCGTCGCCCTGCTAACCGTCTACGACATGGCCAAGGCGCTCGATAAGGGCATGGTCATCAGCGGGGTGCGTCTGCTGGCAAAATCCGGCGGTAAATCGGGCGACTGGCACGCCGATAACTAGCGGTCCCTGCGTGGGACGAAATCAGGAACGCCTGTTCCAGCCTATCCCCTCCAAAATGGCTGTATTGCTTGACTTTGGGAATTCTGTTCCGTAATCGTTCCGTATTCGTTCGCCGTCCGGTGCGCGAAGTCTGAATGGTAATGGAGGCTTGCCGATGCTCACGGCGAAGCAGCATGAACTGATCCAGTTTATCCAGCAGCGACTGGAAGAGACAGGGATTTCGCCCTCGTTCGAGGAAATGAAAGAAGCGCTCGATCTGAAAAGCAAATCGGGCGTGCATCGTTTGATTTCCGCTCTGGAAGAACGGGGGTTTATCCGCCGCCTGCCCAATCGCGCGCGGGCGCTGGAAGTGATCCGGCAGCCGGAAGACGCGGTGCCGGGCGCGGTCAAGAAGCCGCAAGCGGCCAATGATCTGGTAGGTGCGCGAACGTCCGCACCGGCCGCCTCGCCGCAGCCTGCCAATGATGTGATCGAGATCCCGCTGCATGGCCGGATTGCAGCAGGCGCTCCAATCGAAGCGCTGGAGGACTATCAGAGCCTGCCGGTCCCGGCGGCGCTGCTTGGCCCCGGTGATCATTACGCGCTGGAGGTTTCGGGCGATTCGATGATCGAGGCAGGCATTTTCGATGGCGATTTTGCGCTTATCCGCCGGACCAACACGGCACGCGACGGAGAGATCGTGGTGGCGCTGGTAAACAATGAAGAAGCCACGCTGAAATATCTCCACCGTGACAGCGGCAATGTCCGGCTCGATCCGGCCAATGCCGCCTACGAGGCGCAGGTCTACGCCCCTGCCCAGGTCGAGGTTCAGGGCAAGCTGGCAGGATTGCTGCGGCGCTACCATTAAGCCCATCTGGCCCCAGGCAGATAACATCCGGCCAGCGGTTCAAGGACCGCTGGCCGGATTTGTTTTCATGACAGAGAATTGTGCCAGTTTACCTTGGGTTTCCGCCCCCAAAGCCTTCGGTTCGCCCGCGCCACCAGCCATGCTGTCCTTGGGTGTCCGCCACTCGGGTGATTGTCTCGTCTGCGAGAACAATCGCCAGACCGCCGCTCTCGCTCAGAGTCCGCCGATCAGCCTTCAGCCAGCGCGGCAGACACGATCTCGGCAGATAACGATCCGCCACCACGATATCTGCGCGCTCGCAGGCAGCGGAAAGGGCGCGCTCGCTCACCAGATCGCGGCTGCGGGCCATCAATATTTGCCAAGTCCGCCCGCCCCGCTCGATCGCGATGACGCAGAAATCGCGCGAACATTCGGCCCCTTCCCAGTCAGCTAGCGGCACAACATCGCCCGAAGTGCCGGCCATCTCTTGCAGATTCTCGCGCGCATAGTCCGACCGGCTCTCCCGCAGCATCAGCAATCGCCGATCCTCGCCCGCAATGCCGACATGACGCCCGTCATCCGAAATCAAAATATCGGGAACGGGCGTGGCGATCATCATGGCCGTCCCGATAGCCGCCGGGACCAGCCCCAATGCCCGCTTGCGCCCCTTCCACAAGGCCAGCCACAAACCGCCAGTCACAAACATGGCGAAAGTAGCGTAAGACATTTGCGGCAACAGCTTTACCGCACCGGGCTGCGCCGAAGTCCAATGGGCAATGTCGAGCAGCTGATCGAGCGAGAACTCCGCCAGCCACCAGACCGGTTTGCCCAGGCCCACCAGATCAAGCAGCAGCGCCAGCGCTATCAAGGGCATCGAAACAAACGTCACCAGCGGGATCGCCACCACATTGGCAAATGCGCCGTAAACTCCCGCCCGGTGGAAGTGGAACAAGACGATGGGCATCAGGGCGAACTCGATAACCAGCCCCGTGACCAGCAGCATCGTGCCCCGCCGCGCCGTGCGGGCAAGCCAGCTCTCCTCCCGTGCGGCCAGAAACTCCTTCACCGGGTCGCAATTGTGCAAAGCGACGATCGCCAGCACCGCGGAAAAGCTCATCTGAAAACTGGGACCGGCCAGCGATTCCGGCCACAGGAACAGCACGAATGCCGCTGCCAGCGCGACCATGCGCAATGACAAGGCCTGCCGCCCGAGCGCCAGCGCGCCCAGCACCAGCAAGGCCGCTGCACAGCTTCGCACCGTGGGCACCTCCGCGCCCGTCAGCAAGGTATAGCCTATGCCCGCCAGCGCCCCGATCCCCGCCGCGACAACCGGCAGTCGGACGCGCAGGGCCAGCCATGGCCAAAGAGCCAGCAGCTTGATCGCCAAAAAATACGCGCCCGCAATCACTGCGCTCACATGGAGCCCGCTGATCGAGAGCAAATGGGTCAGCCCCGAATCGCGCATCGCCTCCTCGTCACGCTCGGCGATTGCCCCCCGGTCCCCGCTGGCAAAAGCCGCTGCGATGGTTCCTTCAGAGCCCGAAACATTGGCGCGAACATGGGCCGACAAGATGCGCTGCAACGCGCTGATCGGGTCCGAATTCGGTGGAGCGGGACTGACCAGATCGACCGGTCCGATGACCGATCCGGTCCCTGCCAACCCCATAAACCAGGCAGCACGGGCAAAATCATAGGCACCCGGAACCATTGGCGGCGCAGGGGGCATCAGACGGGCGCGCAGCCGCACCACTGCGCCTTCGACATAGGTGTCCCGCGCGTCCTCGGCATCCAGATTGACCCGGACCTTGCGCGCCTGCCCTGTCTCCGCATCGCGCATCGCCAGCACCAGCCTGATCCGATCGCGCGATGGCTGGTCTTCGCGGTCTAGGATCTGCCCGTTGAACTGGATCACGCGCGGGTATTCGAATGCCTCTGCGCCGACCACAGCCGACCGGCTCCAGATCAGGCCCACCCCCAGCGCAAATGCCAGCCCCAAGCCAATGCTCGCCATGCCGAGACGGACGCGCTCTTCTTGCGTGGTCCAGTGCCATCCGGTCAGGGCGAGCAGCAGGCCTGCGCCGATCGCCGCAGCCCATTGCCACGGCGCATCGAGCACGAACCATGCCGCGACCCCTGCGGCCAGCGCCACCGCCAGCCACGGCGCGCGCTCGAACCCGGCGTCCTCCAGCCCGTTCTCGAGCGTGTCGCCCACGCTGGACAAGCGCCAGCGCCCCTGCCAAGGCCTGTGCTGCAATGCAGCATCGCCCGGCACGGCTTCTCCGCTTCCCAGCGGAACTTCGGTTGCCCCACCCGATGCCATCAGATGTGAACTAGAAAAGGAAGCTGCCCCCGATGGCAAGCGAAAGCGACCATATGACCAGCGGCACGACAGGCGGAGTAGTCACGCGTTTTGCGCCCTCCCCCACCGGTTATCTTCATTTGGGCGGAGCGCGCACGGCCTTGTTCAACTGGCTGTTCGCCCGCCATCACGGCGGCAAGGCGCTGCTGAGAATCGAAGACACCGACGCCAAACGCTCGACCCAGGATGCCATCGACAAGATCTTGGAGGGACTCGATTGGCTCGGCCTCGATTATGACGAAGAGCCAGTGTTCCAGTCACAGCGCGCCGACCGTCACCGCGAAGTGGCGCTGGCCCTGCTGGAATCGGGCGATGCCTACAAATGCTTCGCCACTCCGGAAGAACTGGAAGCAACGCGGGCGGAGCAGCGCGCGGCCAAGCAGCCGATGCGCTATGATGGCCGCTGGCGGGACCGCGATCCCGGAGAAGCGCCCGAAGGCACGCCTTACGTGGTCCGCCTGAAGACGCCCACCGACGGCGAAACGGTGATTCAGGACGCTGTTCAGGGCGAGGTCCGCGTCGCCAATGCGGAAATCGACGATTACGTCCTTCTGCGCGCCGACGGATCGCCAACCTACATGCTCGCCGTGGTGGTGGACGACCATGACATGGGCTGCACCCACATCATCCGCGGCGACGATCACCTGAACAACGCGTTTCGCCAATTGCCGATTATCCACGCGATGGGCTGGGACGCGCCGGTCTATGCCCACGTCCCGCTGATCCACGGGGCGGACGGTGCCAAACTGTCGAAACGCCACGGCGCGGTGGGCGTAGAGGCCTACCGCGACGAGCTGGGCGTATTGCCCGAGGCGCTGTTCAACTACCTCCTCCGCCTCGGCTGGGGCCATGGGGATCAGGAAGAGTTTACCAAAGAGCAGGCGATTGCCCTGTTCGATATCGACGCGGTGGGCAAAAGTGCCTCGCGCTTCGACACGAAGAAGCTGCTCAACCTCAACGGGCACCATATCCGCGAGGCTGACAATGCCCGGCTGGCGCAGTTGGTGGCAGACGAACAGGGCGCCGATGCCGACGTCGCGCTGCTGGAACAGGCGATGGATGTGCTGAAGCCGCGGGCGAAGGATGTCCACGAGCTGAGCGATGGCGCGCGCTTTCTGTTCGCCAAGCGTCCTCTCGAGATGACCGAGAAAGCCGCCAAACTGCTCGATGAGGATGGGCGCGCAAGATTAGTACAGATTTCAGAGGCCCTAAAGGCGGAAAATAACTGGACAATCGAGGCCCTCGAAGCCACTACCAAAGCGCTTGCAGAGCGCCTCGAGCTGGGCCTCGGCAAATTGGCGCAGCCCATGCGCGCGGCGCTGACGGGGACGACCACGTCCCCCGGAATTTTCGACGTACTCGTCCTGCTCGGCAGAGAGGAGTCGCTGGCGCGGATCGACGCACAGGCGACGCCGAACGGCTGAAACAGCGGACGCAAAGAGATTTTTGAAGGAGAAACGCGGGTGGCGGACAATACGGCAACACTGGACGTTGGTGGCAATGCACACGACTATGCAGTCCTGAAGGGCAGCGTGGGGCCGGATGTCATCGATATCCGCAAACTCTACGGCCAGACTGGCGCGTTCACCTTCGATCCCGGGTACAAATCCACGGCGAGCTGCGAGAGCGCGCTGACCTATATCGACGGCAATGAAGGCGTCCTGCTGCATCGCGGCTATCCCATCGGCCAGCTGGCGGAACATTCCAGCTTCATGGAAGTCAGTCATCTGCTGCTGAACGGCGAGCTTCCCTCGCAGGAAGAGCTCGACGACTTCACCTACACCATCACCCGCCACACGATGCTGCATGACCAGCTGCGCCAGTTCTATCAGGGCTTCCGCCGCGATGCGCACCCGATGGCCATCATGTGCGGCGTGGTTGGCGCGCTTTCCGCGTTCTATCACGACAGCACCGACATTTCCGACCCGGAACATCGCAAGATCAGCAGCCACCGTCTGATCGCCAAGATGCCGACGATTGCTGCTGCCGCGTATAAATATTCCGTCGGTCAGCCCATGATGCAGCCGGATAATTCGCTGAGCTACACCGGCAATTTCCTGCGCATGACATTCGGTGTTCCGGCAGAGGAATATGAAGTCCAGCCCGCGATCGAACGTGCGATGGACCGGATCTTCATCCTGCATGCCGATCACGAGCAGAACGCGTCGACATCGACCGTGCGTCTTGCCGGTTCATCTGGCGCCAATCCGTTCGCGTGTATCGCAGCGGGCATTGCCTGCCTGTGGGGCCCGGCGCATGGCGGCGCCAACGAAGCCGCGCTTAACATGCTTCAGGAAATCGGCACGCCGGACAAGATCCCGCATTATATCGAGCGTGCGAAAGACAAGAACGATCCGTTCCGTCTGATGGGCTTCGGCCACCGCGTGTACAAGAACTACGATCCGCGGGCGACCGTCATGCAGCAAACGCTGCGTGAAGTGTTCGAAGCGCTGAACGTCACCGATCCGGTGTTCGAAGTGGCTCTGAAGCTTGAGGAAATCGCCCTGAACGACGATTACTTCAAGGAGAAGAAGCTCTTCCCGAATGTCGATTTCTATTCCGGCATCATCCTCAATGCGATCGGCTTCCCGACGACCATGTTCACCGCATTGTTCGCGCTCGCGCGGACCGTGGGCTGGGTCGCGCAGTGGAACGAGATGATCTCTGATCCCGGTCAGGTCATCGGCCGTCCGCGCCAACTCTACACCGGCCCGACGCAGCGCGACTACGTTCCGGTTGGCGAGCGCTAAGGACGTCTGAGCGACATGCGTGTGCCGCGCTTCCTCTTGCAGGTGGCCGGTGTCACGCTGTTGCTGACGGGTGTCTGGTGGGTTCTACAGGCGGCTGGGCTCGTCGGTGATCCGGCGACCAGCTTCATCGCGGGTAATCGTGGCTTTTTGGCTATAGGCGGGCTTACTGGCCTCGCGGGAATCGCCTGTCTTGCCCTGCTGAGGCGCAGCGGCAACCGCTAGGATTTGGGGTTGAGAGGCAGGGTCAGCGTGAAGCGCGCGCCCTCGCCTTCGGCGGTTTGGACAGACAAGTCGCCGCCCATGGCCTCTGCCAGTCGCCGCGAAATGTGAAGACCCAGCCCCGATCCGCCATCACCGCTCCGGCCGAGGCGTTCAAACTTGTCGAACACCCGCTTTGCTTCGTCGGGCGTCATGCCTGGCCCGCTGTCGGTGACACTGATTGTCGCAGAACCTTGCCCGGCTCCGGTCTCGATCAGAACCCTCGTCCCCGGCGGCGCGTAATTGATCGCATTGCCGATAAGGTTGAGCAGAATTTGCAGGACGCGGCGAAATTCGCCGGTGGCACGCTGCTTTGCCTCGTCAGAAGGCAGCACCAGTTCGATCTGCTTCTCGCGGGCCCGCATCCCCAAAATGCCGGTTGCCTGACGGGCAACTTCGACCAGATCGATCGCATCGGGGGCGGTGGTGAACCCTTCGGATTCGACAATCTCCAGATCGGCGAGATCATCGACCAGCGCCAGCAGATGCTGCCCCGCTGTGGCAATATCGGCAGCATAATTGCTGTATTCGTCGGCCAGCGGCCCCGCGAGGCGTGCACGAATGGTTTCGGCATTGGCGATAATGCGCGAAATCGGCTGGCGCAAAACCGGGCCCAACTCGCCCGACAAGCCATCCTTCGGTTCGGGAGTGGCTGCTGCGATATGCTGAATGTCGTCCATCGCCGGCAAAGGTTCGTCGGCGATCAGCAGCAGTTCGAACCCTTCGCTGCCGGGATCGGTGCGGCCCAGCGGGAGAAGACGCGTGGTAAAATGTCGGCCACTGCGCTCGACCCGCGCCCGCGCGCCATCCAGTAGCCGCCAATGAAGCGGTTGCTGATGCTCGACCCCTTCCAGCTCGACAAACTCGGTCCACAGGGTCCCCTGCCCATCGTTCATTGCCGCAATGACCGCTTCCAGATCGCGCGCCTCGCCAACCGCGTGGATAACCGCCTGGGATTTATCGAGCCGGACAATCGCGTCGGCAGTCGCACGGTCGCACGCATTGCGGCGCAATTCGTCCGATTCCGGATTGGTGCTGGCAGCGGCCTTGCGCCAGTTCGCCAATGAGATGAGACATCCCTGACCGCTACGATCCGGGCTGGCCTCGGCCCAAGTTCGGATATGGGTTTCGCCATCAAATGCGCGGATTTCGCGGGCGAGCCGCGCTTTAAAGCGGCGGGTTTTCGAAACCAGCTCGCGCAGTTCAGGCACGGCAATCACACCGGGCAGATCACCACCGCAGCGCGTTTGCAGGCTTGCCAAGGTCTCATCGGCAAAAACAAGCCGGTCATCGGCATCGGTCCGCCCATGGACAGAGGCCGCGCTGGTCGTCTGCGCCCCGGTCATCGGGCAGGACCGAGAAGAGCCCGCGCGCGCTCGGGTGTGATGGAGTCGAAGTGATCCGGCAGCTCGATATCGGGGTGCAGATAATGGAACTGCTCTTCGATCGATGTCACCTTCAGGGCTGCGCCACGCAGCGAGAGCGCCAGGCGTGCCATCTGCCGGTCATTGGTGAGGATGGCGGAATCCTCGCGGGAAATGCCAGCGGTTTGGGCCAAGGCCGAAAGGAAAATCGACGCCCCGGCATGCGGCAACGAAAGGCAGCTGACCGCGCCGCCGGCCGAACCGCGTCCGATCGAATCCATCAATTGCCGGATCAGGGACAGCCGCGCGCGATCCTCGTCCATAAGGCTCCTTTGCGCCGCACTTATCTGCGCCACGATGTGAGCTTCGGTGACTTGTGTCTGCGCGCGCCAGCATTGCAACGCGTGCTCGGCCAGGCTCGTGGGAAGCTCCCCAAGCGGTAGCTCCATCCGCCGTTGCTGCTGCATGAAACGGGCCTGCGCTGCCAGAGTAGCCATCGCCGCACTCGCGGTCTTGCTGTCCTTGTCGGCAACCATGGACTGCATCAGCGGGGTGAGCACAGGGTCGATATTGCTGCGCCTTTGCAACCGCTCTGCCAGCTGGAATTCGATCGCAAGCGAATGGCAGTGCTGGAGAAATGCCTGATCGCCCGCAATGGCCTGAGCGAGCATTGCAATTCTCTCGTCAGTGCCGTCCTGCGTTGCCTGCGCCGCGTCCGCATCGTCTTCGTAGTCTTGCGCCTCGGACTCTGCCGGAACCGGCAGGTGCGCCGTCTCGATATCGATGAGTTGGCGGGCAACATTGCCAAGCATCCCGCGCACGCGCGCAACCATTTCATCGCTGAACAACGAGTGATCGCTGCTGACGACCAGATGGCCAAGGATAGGCCCAACGGTACCCAGACTGGCATCGCCATAGGCCAGCTCAGCTCGCATCACGTCCTCGACAGGGGACGCGGACGCGGCATTTTCCGATCCGGAAGGTGCAAACGGTTCACTCATAGATTCCCGCATAGCCCGCTATGGTTAAGACCGCGTTATGCGCCGCAAACGCCGCAATTCCAAGGCGATGGCCCCCAAGGCTGCCGCTGTTGCCAAGCCTGTTGCCAACCACCACAGCCCGATTGCGCCAAGAGCCGCGATCCCCAGCCACAGGAACGCGCCGGATGTCAGGCCTTCCAGATCGCTCACCCGTGTGCGCCTCGAAAGCCAGCTTGCCCCCAAGGCGGTGGCAGCGCCAAAAATCGCCGGAACCGCATCGCTCTCATGGGCAAGCGCAAGACCAAGGGCACCCGCGGCTGCCGCTTCAGGCAACAAAGCGACCATTCCTGCCCATTTCGAATGGGCGCCGCCCGAAAGGCGCAGCGGATCTTCCAGCTGGCGAAGCAATTGGGCGACCGAGCAAGCCAGCATCGCGAGGGCCAGCACGGCAATCGCGATTGCAGACCGTTCAAACCAAAGGATGATCATCGCCGCCAGGACCAGCACAGAAGCTGCTGCGAGAGGAACAGTATCGGGCCAGTTTTTGCGCGCGAGAGCCTGCGCACTCGGCTGGACCACCGGGTCGCTGACTTCCTTGCCCGGCGAATTGGCGCTCGGCAAAACCCCCGTTTCAGACTGGCCCATCAGCCAGGCCCCGCTCTCTATCGCGGTTTCCGGTAGGGGCCGCTCGGCGACACCGGCACTGCGGGCAATGCGCGGCAAAGCGCTCAGCAATTCGCAGTCAGCCCCGAGGGGTTCGATCTGGGCCGCAAGGGCACCCGGCATGCGCAGCGCCCCACCCCACGCGGTGTGGAGATCGAGCCGTTCCAACCCCTTGGCCGCATCACTTTCCGCCGGGACCGTCGCCAGCCCCTGCGTGCCGAGCAAATCCTCGAGCAGCCGCGCGTCCGATGTCAGAACGCCCGGTGCAAGCAACACAAGCTCTGCGTCCTCACCGACCAGAGACGGCAATTGCTGCGGGCGCGTGAGCAGGTGAAACCGCATGCCCTGCGCCTCCGCCAGATGCTGCGCGGCCAGTGCGTCATGGTCCGAGGGAGAACGGGCGAGCAGGATCAGGCTTTTGCAACCCAGTGCCAGCGCAAGGTCAACCTGCCGCACAATCAGGGGGGTAGAAGCAAAACGCGCACGATTGACACAAGGCACAGTCCCTTGATCGTCAAGCGCCAGCAAGGCGATTACATCACGGCCCGGTTCCATGGGCTCCGCGATAATCCCGACACTGCCCGCTGCCAAGCAGCGTTGCAGCAAAACCGCCTTAGCTGTCGAAATCTTTGAGGAATGTGTCCAGTCGCCGCAAAGTCACGGGATCGCCCGGCGCGCATTCAATGGCTTCTTCGGCCAGCACCATCAGGGGTTCGGCGTGGAAGCTGGCGGCGAGGCCCTTGATACGCTGGGCCGCAATCAGCCAGTTCCCGTCACAGCGTGCGCGGCGCAGAAGATCGATCTGCTGTGCAACGCTTTCGCGGAACGCCTTGCGCAGCTCGGCGTGCAGCGCAGCGTCTTCACCAGCGGCTGCAGCCAAAGTTGCTGAAAAAGGGGCGTTTTCAAATGCCATGACCATTGCCCATAGGTTTCAATGGTTAAGACAGGGTTTCTTGGCCGACGAATTATGGTAAATGCGCGGGCATGAGCGGGGGTCAACATATCCGGGCCATTGGGTCCGAGCCGGACGATACCGAGGCGCAGGACGCCGGGGATATCGCCCTTCCAACACCTGAAGCAGACGGGGATGGCGATAGCTATCCCGCTGCCGAGGATGAGTGGGAGGAGGACAGCTATCGTCCAACGCGCTCCGGCCTGACATGGATATGGCCGACATTGGCTTTGCTAACCGTCGTCGGCTGGACCGCTTTTTTCGGCTGGACGCACCGGGCGGAAATTCTGGCAGGGGCCAGTTCGCAGCAATGGATCGACTGGATCGGCGACTGGGCGCTGCCTGTCTTGCTGGTAATCGGCCTGTGGCTCATCGTCATGCGCAGCAGCACCCGAGAGGCGAACCGCTTTGCCGATGCGGCCAATGCGCTTTCGAGTGAATCCGCTCAGCTGGAAGAGCGTCTGGTGACCGTGAACCGCGAGCTGAGCCTCGCGCGCGAGTTCCTCTCGGCCGAAACGCGGGAGCTGGAAACGCTGGGGCGCGTGGCGGGCACGCGCATCAATGAGCATGCGGATCGCCTCCAGACCCTGATTGGTGAGAACCACCAGACGGTGGAGCAAATCGGCAGTGTCAGCGAAACGGCGCTGGTCAATATGGACCGCCTGCGCGACGAACTGCCGGTGATCGCCAATTCCGCCCGCGATACCTCCAATCAGATTGGCGCAGCGGGCGAGGATGCCAGTGCCCAGCTGGAGAAGCTAATCAGCGGATTCGAACGGCTCAATGTGTTCGGGCAGGCCAGCGAACGGCAAGTCGCTTCGCTCAGCGAACGGATCGATGCAGCGCTCGCCCAGTTCGAGACGCAGGCCAGCCATATGGGTAATGTGACAGAGCAGCGCTTTGCCACATTGCGCGAAACCAGCGATGCATTCCGCAGCGAGATGGATAGCCGCGAAGTCGAAACGCTGGCGGCTATGCGCCGCCGGATGGACAGTCTTGGCGAGGAAATTGCCGCCGCCAGCGCGCAGCTGGGTGAAGCCGAAGAATCGGCACTCGATACGATGCGCGAACGTCTGGCCGGCCTCGCAGACGAGAGCCAGTCGGTTTCAGCTGGCTTGCGGGCTGCAGAGACAGAAGCCGGCGAAAGCTGGTCCCGGCAGGCGGCGGCGTTGCGCGAACGCTTGGGAGAGGCGATCGAGGAAATCCAAGCGCTGGATGCGCAGGCGCTCGAAAGCGCCTCGGCGAAACTGGCCGAATTGCATGCCGAGGCCGAGCGCGTCGATGCGGCGATGATCGACCGTGATGCGGCGTTTGCTGAGCGCCTTACGACGCGCGATGAGCATGTGGCGGCCTCGCAGGACGCCGCAATCACGGCCATGACCGACAGGCTCAATACGCTGGATGAAAACCTGAACCAGCGCCGTGCCCGGCAGGATGCCGCCGCTGCGGCTATGCGTGAAGCTGCCGAGGCAAGTATTGCACAGATCGAAGCGCTGGCTGCCCGGTCCGAAGAATTGGCGGCGCAGGCGGAGGGCGCGCACGAACGTCTGGAAGCCAGCGGCACCGCTGTCGCCGCCCGGCTCGCCAATGCGCGCGAGGATGCGGACAATCTGGCTCCGGCAATCGAGGACCTGACCGAGGGCAGCGTGCGCCTGCTCGAACTCATTCAGGCAGGATCGGAGCACAGCCGTGAAATTCTCCCGACGTCCCTTGAGGAAGCCGAACGCCGCCTTGTCGCGACGCACGAAGCGGGTGAAGCTCTGCAGGCGCTGCTCGACAGCACTGGCGAGCGGTCCCGTAGCGTTTCCGATTACGTGCTTGCCGCACGCGAGGAAACCGACAAGGTCGACGCCAATTTGACATCGCTGGACCAGAGACTGGGCGAGATGCGCGGCAACTTTACGCGCGAGCTGGAGGCCTTGCGCGAAACACTGGCCAATCTGGAGAAAGATGGCGATGCGGCGGGCGAGCGCACCGCAACTGCCCTGCGCACTGCTATCAGCGAGCTCGACACAAAGGCGCGCGACGCACTGTCGCTGGCGGACACCGAAAGCGAAAAACGCCTCGACCTTATCACCAACCGGATCGGCGAGAAAACCGCGCAGGCCATCGACACAGCGATCAGCGATCAATCAAGCCGCAGCATCGCGGCGCTGGACGAAGCCTCTGCCAAGGCTGCCGAAACAGCGCGGCAGGCGGCGATCCAACTGCGGGACCAGCTCTCCATGGTGAACGAGCTTGCCGGCAATCTGGAAAACCGCGTGGCGCTGGCGCGCGAGCGTGCGGAGGAGCAGGTCGATAATGACTTCGCGCGCCGCGTTGCACTGATTACTGAAGCGCTCAATTCGAATTCAATCGATATTGCCAAGGCCCTGTCTACCGACGTCACCGATATGGCGTGGGCATCCTATCTGCGCGGGGACCGGGGCATCTTCACCCGCCGCGCCGTCAATCTGGTGGGCAATACCGAAGCCCGTGATGTGGCCGAATTGTACGACAGCGACCCCGATTTCCAGGACCACGTCAGCCGCTACATCCACGACTTCGAGGCGATGCTGCGCACCATGCTGTCCACCCGCGACGGCAACGCGCTGGGCGTCACCCTGCTCAGTTCGGATATGGGCAAGCTCTACGTGGTGCTGGCGCAGGCGATCGAGCGGCTGCGCGAGGATTAACTCGCTGGCTCGTCCTCGAGCACCAGATGGCCCGGCCGTTCGAAGATATCGAACACTTCCACACCGACCCAGCCATTGACGTAATTGAGCACCCACAACGCTGTGAGAACGGCCGAAAGGATGGTCGCCCGCAAGACAATTTTCCCCGGGCGGAAATTGGCCGGTGCACTCTCGGCCTGCCCCGGTACATTCTCCAGCCCCAGCTCTTCGGACGTTTTCACGCCGAAGGGGAGCATGATGAAGGCGCACATCACCCAGAACAGGAAATAGATCGCCAATATCGAGGTGATCGCCATCGTGCCTATCCTGCAAGGTCGATTACACGGACCTGCGGTTTCTTGCCTGACCAGCGAGTCGCCGCGCGCCGTGCGGCAAGCCGGGCGGTCTCGAGCCGGTCGGTGGCTGGTCCGCGCTTCTTCTTGCCCGCCGAGCCGAGCGCTTTCACAACATCGGCCTCGGCCTCGGCGATGAAATCATCATGATCCTCGTCCAAAGGCAGGCCAACACTTTCGATTGTGACCTTGTTGCCCGGCCCCAGAATAACCACGACCACCCCGTTATGCGCCAGCCTGCGCCGCATGACGATGCTCTCGCCATCGGCGGGCACGATGATGTCGCCATCCAGTACCAGACGCCCCGCCTCAATCTGCGCGATCACACCCGGCTTGCCCGGCGCGAGACGCACGATGTCGCCGTTCTTCTGGAAAATCGCCTTGGGAATTCCCGCTTCGATCCCGACGCGGGACTGCTCCTGCATATGCTTGATCTCGCCATGCACGGGAACCAGTATCTCCGGCTGAAGCCACTCATACAGCGCCTCCAGCTCTGGGCGCCCCGGATGGCCGGAGACGTGGATCATGCTCTGACGGTCGGTCACCATCACGATCCCGCGTTCCGCCAACTTGTTCTGCACTTTGCCGATGCTGAGTTCGTTGCCGGGGATCTGGCGGCTGGAGAACAGCACCACGTCGCCGCTGGTCAGTTTCAGCGGATGATTGTCCTCCGCCACCCGGCTCAGAGCAGCGCGCGGTTCGCCCTGCCCGCCAGTGGCCATAATCATCACCTTGCCGCGCGGCAGGCCCATCGCGGTGTCCCAATCGACCATCTTGGGGAAGTCCGCCAGATAGCCATTGTCCTGCGCCACCTCGATCATGCGGTCCAGCGAGCGCCCAGCCACCGCGAGCTCGCGCCCGGTTGCCTTGGCCACTTCGCCCAGCGTCTGGAGGCGCGCGACATTGGAAGCGAATGTGGTGACCATCACGCGGCGGCCCTCCCACTTCTTCACTTCCTCCATCAGGCCGGCATAAACTGCCCCCTCGGACCCGCTGGGTTCGGGATTGAAGACATTGGTCGAATCGCACACAACCGCCAGCACGCCCTCATCGCCGATTTCGCGCAGCTCTTCTTCAGTGGTCGGCTCCCCGATGATCGGGTCCTCGTCCAGCTTCCAGTCGCCGGTGTGGAACACCCGTCCGTAAGGCGTGTCGATGACCAACGCGTTGCCCTCTGCAATCGAGTGGGCGAGCGGGATATAGGTGACTTCGAACGGGCCGATTTCGATATGTCCGTGATCTTCTTCGATGATCCGGACCTCGACCTCGTCCAGCAGGTTGGCCTCTTGCAGCTTGCGCCGGATCAGCTCTGCGGTGAACGGCGTGGCGTAGAGCGGCACGCCGAGATCGGCGGCGAAGTAGGGAATCGCGCCGATATGGTCTTCATGCGCATGGGTCAGCACGATGCCGAGCAGGTCCTTGGAGCGTTCCTCGATAAAATCGATATCGGCGAACAGCAGTTCGGTGCCGGGATATTCGTTTGCGCCGAAGCTCATCCCCAGATCGACCATCAGCCACTTGCCATCGCAGCCATACAGATTGACGTTCATGCCAATCTCGCCAGAGCCGCCTAGCGCGAGGAACAGCAGCTCTTTCTCAGGCTGGTAATTCTTCTTCACGATGCCACCCGGTCGGCCAGTAGCTTAAGCCCGCGAATGGTCAGATCCGCGTCCACCACATCGAATATATCGGTGTGATTATCGAACAAAACAGCCAGACCGCCGGTTGCAACAACCTTTGTCGGCCGCCCGATTTCAGAGCGCATCCGCTCTATCAAGCCTTCCATCATCGCTACGTAACCCCAGAAGATGCCAATCAGCATCTGATCCTCGGTATTACGACCGATAACGCTGCGCCCTTCGGGTGCACGGATAGCGATGCGCGGCAATTTGGCGGTTTTGCCAACCAGCGCATCGAGTGAAAGATTGATCCCGGGCGTGATAATTCCGCCCTTGTAAGTGCCGTTGTAATCCAGCGCCTCGAACTTTGTCGCGGTGCCGAAATCGACCACGACCTTGTCGCCTTCTACCAGATCATGCGCAGCAATACAGTTCAATGCGCGGTCCGCCCCCAGCGAACTGGGCTGATCGACATCGATAGCGAAGCCCCACTCGGCTGCGCCCCGTCCGGCAATCAGCGGGGTGATGCCGAAATACTTTTCCGCAAGGACTGAAAGGTTGTGGTCCGCGCGCGGGACGACGGAGCCGACAATGATCCGCTTGATCTGATCGCGTTCGATATTCTCGATCGACAGCAATTGCAGCAGCCATACGGCATATTCGTCGCCGGTGCGGCGCGGGTCCGTGGCGATGCGCCAGCGCGCGCGCACTTCGTCGCCATCGAAGACGGCAAAGACAAGATTGGTGTTCCCGACATCGACAGCGAGCAGCATGGATCAGGTCTCCTTGGCGTGCAGGACATCGCCGGCATGGATAGTGCGCACGGTGCCACCGGCCAGAGTGATTTGCAGCGCGCCCTCGGCATCGAGGCCTTTGAACGCGCCCTCACAGATCGTGCCATCCGGCTCGTGCACGCTGAGCGGGGTGCCCACCGCATGGGCCGCAGCGCACCACCGGCGCAATGTGGGTTCTAGCCCGTAACTGCGCCAGCGCTCCAGTTCCTTATCGAGCGAAATGGCGAGGTCACGGGCAAACAAATCCCGGCTCGGCGCGGGGCCAAGCGCAGACAGCGCGATCGTCTCGCGGTCCGGCACATCGGGCGCTTTTGCCAGATTGACACCGAAACCGAGCACCACTGCGTCGCCTTCACGCTCCAGCAAAATCCCCGCCAGCTTCGCGCCGCCCAAGAGCAGGTCATTGGGCCATTTGAGGGAAACCGCCGAAGGATCGGAACACATCGGCGTCACCGCTTCATAAAGCGCCAGACCGGCCAGCAGGGCCAGCGTATGTGCGGGCGGATCATTCGGGCCGGGACGCACCACCGTGCTGCCCATGAAATTGCCCGCGCCATCGAACCAGTCGCGGCCCTGCCTGCCCCGCCCCGCTGTCTGACGGTCGGTGACAAGCCATTCGCCTTCGGGAACGCGCTCACTCGATCGCAAGGCGTCCAGCAAGTCCGCATTGGTAGAGCCCGTTTCAGCCGCAATGCGGATTGATCGGACCTTGCCCTCAGCCAAGGAAGAGGGACGCCGCCGCTGTGTCGGCCTGATTGGTCAGCCAGTTGGTCAGGATATAGGCCAGCGGGCTGACGAGAATGGCGGAACCGATTAGGATCGCCCAGCTTACGCTATCGGCTTCGCCGGTCGCGCGGTCCGCAGGTTCATCGAAGAACATCACCTTGACGAACTTGATGTAGTAGAACGCCCCGATCACGCTGGCCGCGATACCGATGGCAGCGAGCAGCACCAGATCAGCCTGCACCGCCGCCTGAAACACTACGAACTTGCCATAGAAACCGAACAGCGGCGGGATGCCGGCAAGGCTGAACATCAGGATCAGCAGGCACCACGCCATCAATGGGCGCGTGGTCGAAAGGCCAGCAATATCGTCGAACGTTTCCAGTTGCTCGCCCTGCCCGTTGCGCAGCATCAGCACGGCAACGAAGCTGCCGAGCGACATGACGACGTAAATGGCCAGATAGACCATCATCGCGGAGAGGCCCTGAACCGTCGCAGCGGCCAGACCGATCAGGATAAAGCCGACATTGTTGATCGAGGAATAGGCCAGCAGTCGCTTGAGATTGTTCTGTCCGATAGCGCCTAGCGCGCCGACGACAATCGAAGCGATTGCGGCGAAAATGACGACCTGCCGCCAGGCAAAAACCTGATCGCCAAACGCATCGAGCGACACCCGCGCGAGCAGCGCGATGGCTGCAACCTTGGGCGCGGTGGCGAAGAAAGTGGTGACCGGTGTCGGCGCGCCTTCATACACATCCGGCGTCCACATGTGGAACGGCACAGCGCTAATCTTGAAAGCCAGGCCGACCAGCATGAAGATCACACCGAACAGCGCACCGGTGGACATGTCACCGGAGATCGCCGCAGCGATGCCGCCAAACGAAGTCGTCCCGGTGAAGCCGTAAATCAGGCTCATCCCGTAAAGCAGAATGCCCGATGCGAGCGCGCCAAGAATGAAATATTTCAGGCCCGCCTCTGCCGAGCGCTGGTCATCGCGCAGGAAGCTGGCGAGTACGTAGGCGGCCAGCGAATTGAGCTCCAGCCCCATATAAAGGGCGACCAGATCGGTGGCCGATACCATCAGGCCCATGCCCATTACCGCGAGCAGCACCAGAATGGCGTACTCTCCGCGCAGGGCGAAGAACCGGCTGAGGAAAGACGGCGCTACAGCGAGACAGGCAATGCCCGCCAGATAGATCAGCACCTTCGCAAAGGCGGCAAAGGCATCGGCCGAGAACTGGGTACCGAATGCGTCCGCTCCGGCCCCGGCGACGCCTGCGGTGACCGTAGGCACGACGAAGAAAAGCGCCGCGCCCAATGCGGTCGCCGCGCCAATAAACACGGCGCGCGCCGAACCCTTGCCGCCATAGGCAACAACGAGCAGCAACAGCAGGCTGGCACCGCCAATGATAAGCTCGGGCATCATCAGCCCCATGGAGCGTGCGATATCCATCAGTGCGCCCCCTCTGCCGAATGCTCGCCGGACATATGGTTCGCCTCATGCTCGCGCGGGGTGCCTGCCGTCAGATTAGCATCGCCCTGCGGCGCGGCGCGGGCCACGCGGGCCTCCAGCGCGGCAATGTCGCTGCGCATCGGGGCGAGGAAGCTTTCGGGATAAACACCCATCCACAGTACCGCTGCCGCAATCGGGGCGAGCATCGCCCACTCGCGCGCATTCATATCACGCATCGCGGCGGCATCTTCATTTACCTGCGGCCCGAAAACGACCCGGCGATAGAGGTAGAGCATGTATCCGGCACCCAGAATGATGCCGGTGGTCAGGATCAAAGTCACGTCGCTGGAAATCTCGTAAACACCGGCCAGGCTCAGGAACTCGGCCACAAAGCCGCTGGTCCCCGGCAGGCCGATACTGGCCATGGTGAACAGCAGGAAGAAACACGCATATTTCGGCATGTTGATCGCGAGGCCGCCATAACGCGCAATGTCGCGGGTATGCAGCCGGTCGTAGATAATGCCCACGCACAGGAACAGCGCGCCCGACACCAGCCCGTGGCTCAGCATCATGATCATCGCGCCTTCCAGCCCCTGCACATTGAAGGCAAACAGGCCCGCCGTCACAATCGCCATATGGGCGACCGAGGAATAGGCGATCAGTTTCTTCATGTCTTCCTGCACCAGCGCCACCAGCGAGGCGTAGACCACCGCGATGCAGGACAGGATCATCACCAGCCATACGAACTGCGCGCTGGCTTCGGGGAACATCGGCAGGCTGAACCGGATGAAGCCGTATCCGCCAAGTTTGAGCAGCACACCGGCCAGAATGACCGAGCCTGCTGTGGGCGCCTGAACGTGCGCTGCGGGCAGCCATGTGTGGAACGGGAACATCGGCATCTTCACCGCGAAACTGGCGAAGAACGCGAGCCACAGCCACGTCTGCGCGCCTACGGGGAAGTCATACTGCATCAGCGTCGGGATGTCCGATGTGCCCGCAGTGTTCACCATCCAGAACATCGCGATCAGCATCAGAACAGAACCGATCAGCGTGTAGAGGAAGAATTTGAAGCTGGCGTAGATCCGGTCCGCGCCGCCCCAGATGCCGATGATCAGATACATCGGGATCAGACCGGCTTCGAAGAAGATGTAGAACAGGAACAGATCCTGCGCCGCGAACACGCCGATCATCAGCGTTTCCATAATCAGGAAAGACGCCATGTATTCGCCGACGCGTTTGCCGATCGCGTCCCAGCTGGCCAGAATGCAGATCGGCATCAGGAACACGCTGAGCACGATCAGCATCAGCGCGATGCCATCAATGCCAAGCGCATATTGGAAGCCCGCAAACAGGTCGGCCCGTTCGGTAAACTGCCACTGCGGGCCACCAATCTCGTATCCCGCCCACAGCGCGATGCCGAGGCCGAGATTGATCAGCGTTGCCAGCAGCGCAATGATCCGCGCCTCGCTTGCTGCAAGGAAGAAACACGCCAGCGCGCCGACCAGTGGCACCAGCAACATCACGGTAAGGATCGGAAAGCCGTCCATCACATCAAAACCCAGGTAATGGCGGCGACAAGGCCGAGCAGCATGACCAGCGCGTAGCTGGTGAGATAACCGGACTGGAACCGCTTGGCCCCGGCCGAACCCTGACGCACCAGCCATGCGGCTCCGTCAGGCCCGAACCGGTCAATAGTGCCGATATCGATCAGCTTCCAGAACCAGCGTCCGACGATGAAAGACGGCTTCACAAACAGAATGTTGTAGAGCTCGTCGAAATACCATTTGTTGTAGAGGAACCGGTAGATCGGACCCAGCTGCTCAGCGGTCTTCGCCGGGATCGAGGTATCCTTGATATAGGCCAGCCATGCGATGGCGAGGCCAAGGATCATCGAGACCGTTGCGGTCAGCTTCACCCACAGCGGCACCGCGTGTAGCGCGTGGATCAGGTTCTCGTTGAAATAGATCGAGCCGCCCCAGAATGCGCCGTTCACGGCTTCGCTCGACCCGTCGACGAAGGGATATTTGAAGGCATAGCCTGCGAAGATCGCCCCGACGCTCAGCACCAACAGGGGCACCAGCATGACCCACGGGCTTTCGTGCGGAGCGTATCCGCCCGTCGTATCCTCGCCCGCTTCTTCGGGCGTCTTGTGGACACTGTGCTGGATGTGCTCGCTCTCGATCCAGCGCGGCTTGCCCCAGAAGGTCAGGAACATCAGGCGCCAGCTATAGAAGCTGGTGAGCAGTGCGGCGAAGGCTCCGGCCCAGAAGGCGAAATTGCCCACTTCCGTCCCGCGTGCAAACGCAGCCTCCAGAATGGCGTCTTTGGAATAGAAACCGGCAAAGCCGAAGAAGCCGAGCACACCCACACCGGTAATCGCCAGCGTCCCGGCCATCATCGCCCAGAAGGTGATTGGGATCTTCTTACGCAGGCCGCCATAATAGCGCATGTCCTGCTCGTGATGCATCGAATGGATCACCGAGCCTGCGCCGAGGAACAGCAGCGCCTTGAAGAAAGCGTGCGTGAACAGGTGGAACATCGCCACGCCATACGCGCCAACACCTGCGGCAAAGAACATGTAGCCCAGCTGCGAACAGGTGGAATAGGCGATGACGCGCTTGATATCCCACTGCGTCGTGCCGACCGTGGCGGCAAACAGGCAAGTCATCGCACCGATAAAGGTCACGATGGCCAGCGCAGTGGGCGCGGTCTCGAACATCGGTGACAGGCGGCAGACCATGAACACACCGGCGGTCACCATCGTCGCGGCGTGGATCAGTGCGGAGACGGGCGTTGGCCCCTCCATTGCATCGGGCAGCCAAGTGTGCAGGCCCAGCTGCGCCGATTTGCCCATCGCGCCGATGAACAGCAGGATGCACAGGATATCCATCGTGTAGAACTGGAACCCGATAAAGGTGATGCTGCTGCCGCTCATCGCAGGGGCAGCGGCCAAAATCTCCGGGATCGACGTGGTGCCGAACACCAGGAACGTGCCGAAGATACCCAGCATAAAGCCAAGGTCGCCCACGCGGTTTACCACAAAGGCCTTGATCGCGGCGGCATTGGCACTTGGCTTCTTGAACCAGAACCCGATCAGCAGATAGGACGCGAGGCCCACTCCTTCCCAACCAAAGAACATCTGGACAAGGTTATCGGCCGTCACCAGCATCAGCATGGCGAAGGTGAACAGCGACAGATAGGCGAAGAAACGCGGCTGATCCGGATCTTCGTCCATATAGCCCCAGCTATACAGGTGGACGAGCGCGGACACGCTGGTGATCACCACCAGCATCACCGCCGTCAACGCATCGACGCGCAAGGCCCAGTCGAAGCTCAGATCGCCCGATTGCACCCATTGCAGCACCGGCACGACATCGGCCTGCATCGTGCCTGCGATGAAGCCAAGAAAGATCGGCCAGCTGAGAGCCGCGGACACAAACAGCGATCCCGTAGTGATCGTTTTGACCACGGTATTGCCGAGAGCGCGATTGCCCAGCCCGCCGATAATGGCAGCCAACAGGGGCAGGAAAACAATGATCAGGATGGATGACACGCCCGGATTATCCCTTCAGCCGGTCGACATCGTCGACCGCAATGGTCCCGCGAGCGCGGAAATAGATCACCAGAATGGCCAGCCCGATGGCCGCTTCCGCAGCCGCAACGGTCAGCACGAACATGGCGAAGATCTGACCGGTCAGGTCATTCAGGAATGCACTGAAAGCCACCAGATTGAGGTTCACCCCCAACAGGATCAGCTCGATCGCCATCAGAATGACGATGATGTTCTTGCGGTTGAGGAAGATGCCCAGCACGCCCAGCACGAACAGGATCGCGCTGACGACAAGGTAATGCTCGATGCCAATCACAATTCCACCCCTTCACCGCTGGTGGGCTGCTTCATCACCACGGCCTCGTCCGGACGACGGCTGATCTGCTTGCCGATATTCTGGTGGCCGCGCACGGCCTTCTGCTCGCGGTGGGTCAGGACAATCGCCCCGACCATCGCAACCAGCAGGATCATGCCCGCAATCTGAAACAGGAAGGCGTATTCGGTGTAGAGCAGCGCGCCGAGGTTCTCGATATTGGTCTGCCCCAGCACCGGCGCGGCGCTGCCATCGGCTGTACCCAGCGCAATCGGCCCGGCGCTCAGCGCACCGACCGCGAAGAGGATTTCCATCAGCAGGACGATGGCGACCGCGATCCCCAGCGGGAAATTGCGCATGAACCCGGCCCGCATTTCCGCAAAGTCGATGTCCAGCATCATCACCACAAACAGGAACAGCACCGCGACCGCGCCGACGTAAACCACCACCAGCAGCATGGCGAGGAACTCTGCCCCCACCAGCACCATCAGGCCCGCCGCGTTGAAGAACGCGAGGATCAGCCAGAGGACGGAATGCACAGGATTGCGCGCCATGATCGTCAGCACGCCGCTGGCAATCACGATGCTCGCAAAAAGGTAAAAGGCAATGGTCTGTATCATGGGGCCCCGGTTAGCTGTGCGCGCGGTTAGCGGTAGGGCGCGTCGGCTTCAAGGTTTGCGGCAATCGCGCGCTCCCACTTGTCACCATTGGCGAGCAATTTTGCCTTGTCATACAGCAATTCCTCGCGGGTTTCGGTCGAATATTCGAAGTTCGGTCCTTCAACCACGGCATCGACCGGGCACGCTTCCTGGCAGAAGCCGCAATAGATGCACTTGGTCATGTCGATGTCATACCGAGTCGTCCGGCGGCTGCCATCGTCGCGCGGTTCGCTCTCGATAGTGATCGCCTGCGCCGGGCACACTGCCTCGCACAGCTTGCACGCGATGCATCGCTCTTCCCCGTTGGGATAGCGGCGCAGCGCATGCTCACCGCGAAAACGCGGGCTCAGCGGGTTCTTCTCGAACGGGTAATTGATCGTCACCTTGGGCTTGAAGAAATACTTCAAGGTCAGCGCATGCGCCTTGAGGAATTCCCACAGGGTGAAGGATTTGATGAGTTGGGTAACGGTCATTGCGGTTGGTCCTCAAGCCGCGTCGGTGTGCAAACACCAGCAAGCGTTTCGAGTGAGGTAGGATCGTTCGGTTTGGGCATGAAAGCAGAAATCGGGATGCCTGCCGATGTAATGTAGTGCTTCGTAAATCTGAGCAGGCCGACCGGTGTGCCATCTTTATTGCGAAAGACCAGATCGTCTTGCTCACCCACGGACGGGCTCGCTGAACGTCCACCGGGTACATAGTCGAGATCAGGGTCAAGCCATTGATCGCTGGTTTCAAGGATTCGATAAACCGGGTCGGTCATCAGCGGAGCCGGAGTTGTTTGCTCATTCGCCGCGTACTGACCGAAATAGGTTTGCCGCCCACTCTTGCGCAGCGCCAAATTTTTCAATTCGCCCACGGAGTTTGTAAGCGTGCAGTCAAAACGAACCACCGCTAGATGGTCAGTCACGAGGCGCTCGGGCCCACGCGTGATGCGAGGGGTGGCTTGCTCCGCAAGCGCTCCTGCAAACATAGCTAGAACCAGGCTCACGCGTAATGCCCCGTGGCCATCAGATAGCCCGAAATCAGAACGACGAAGACGAGGCTCATCGGCAGGAAGACCTTCCAGCCAAGGCGCATCAGTTGGTCATAGCGATAACGCGGCACGGTCGCCCAGATCCAGCTGAACAGGAAGAAGAAGAAGAACGTCTTCAGCAGGAACCAGACGATGCCGGGCACATAATACAGCGGTGCCCATTCCACCGGCGGCAACCAGCCACCCATGAACAGCAGGGTGCATAGCGAGCACATCAGCAGGATGTTGGCATATTCGCCCAGCCAGAACAGCGCGAAGCTCATGCTGGAATATTCGGTCTGATACCCAGCCACCAGCTCGCTCTCCGCCTCGGTCAGGTCGAATGGCGCGCGGGCGGTTTCAGCCAGCGCCGAGATGAAGAACACCACGAACATCGGGAACAGCAGCGGGTTGACGAAATAGCCGTTGATGAAGCCCAGCCCGTGCCCCTGCTGCGCCATCACGATGCCGCTGAGGTTGAACGTGCCCGCATACAGCACCACGCACACCAGCACGAAGCCGATGGACACTTCATATGAGATCATCTGTGCTGCGGCGCGCATGGCGGAGAAGAACGGGTATTTCGAGTTACTCGCCCACCCGGACATCACCACGCCGTAAACGCCCAGCGAACTGATCGCGAGGACATACAGCAGGCCGACATTGATATCCGCCAGCACCATGCCAGCATCGAACGGGATCACCGCCCATGCGGCCAGTGCCACGGTGAAGGTGACAATCGGCGCGAGCAGGAAAATGCCCTTGTTCGCGGCGCTGGGAATGATGGTTTCCTGCAGGAATACCTTCAGTCCATCGGCAAAGCTCTGCAGCAGGCCAAACGGCCCCACCACATTGGGCCCGCGCCGCATCATGATCGCGCCCAGCACCTTGCGGTCGACGTAAATCACCATGGCGACGGCGAACATCACGATCAGCGAGATCGCAAGAATTCCGACCATCGTGGCTGTGAACCATGCCGCTTCGTAGGACATGCCCACGGTGTTCTCGAAGAATTCGGTCATTCCGCAGCCTCCGCCAGTTCACCGCCGTGGAGCAGTTCCTCCGAGCAGCGGTGCATCACGTCGCTGGCGCGGGCGATGGGGTTGGTGAGGTAAAAATCCTTGATCGGATAGCCTGCGATGACTTTGCCTTTTGCCGCTTTCTTGGCCTTGGGCAGCTTGCCGTATTCCGCCAAGCCTTCTTCGCCCAGTGCAGGCACTTCGGCGATCATCGCGCTTTGCAATGCATCGAAGCTGTCGAAGCCGACATCGACCTTCAAAGCATCCGCGAGCGCGCGCAGGATCGTCCAGTCTTCGCGGGCATCGCCCGGCGCGAACACGGCCTTCTCGGCGAATTGCACCCGGCCTTCGGTGTTCACATAGGTGCCGTCTTTCTCGGCATAGCTGGCGGCGGGCAGGATGATATCTGCCGCATGCGCGCCCTTGTCGCCGTGATGGCCGATATAGACCTTCAGGCTGTCTTCGAACGCGCTGAAATCCATCTCGTCCGCGCCGAGCGCCAGCACCACTTTGGGGGCTGCTTTGACGATATCCTTGATCCCGCCCTTCTGCGCGTAGCCGAGCATCAGCCCGCCCATGCGTGCAGCCGAGAAGTGCATAACGTTAAAGCCATTCCAGTCGTCACGGACCAGTTTGAACTTCTCGGCAAAGGCCAGCCCGGCGTTGAGAGCACCGGCGGCGAGGCTGGCCCCGCCCATGATGATCGCGGGACGTTCCGCCGCCTTGAATGCATCGGCCACATGCTTGGGCACATCGCCGAGCACACTCGTGTCGTCGCCGAGGAACTCGGCCGGATAGGTCGGGTCCCAATGTGGGCCAACGATGAAGACCTTCGCGCCGCGTTTCACCGCCTTGCGCAGGCGGACATTGACCAGCGGAGCCTCGTCACGGATCTGGCTGCCCACGATCAGGATCGCATCAGCCGTTTCGATCCCTGCGAAGGTCGAGTTGAAATTGACCGCCGCTAGGCTCGACACGTCGTAGTCCATGCCGGTCTGGCGGCCTTCGAGCAGGGTCGAGCCGGACGCCTTGAGCAGCGCTTTGGCCGCGAACATCGTCTCGCAATCGACCATGTCACCGGCGATGGCCGCAATGCTGGAGGGATCACCCTTCAGCTGCTTGGCAATCGCCTTGAACGCATCGTCCCAGCCCGCCTCGGCCAGCTTGCCGCGCCTCTTCATGAAGACTTTGTCGAGCCGCCGCTTGCCCAGACCATCGACCTGGTAGCGCGCCTTGTCCGACAACCATTCCTCATTCACGTCATCATTGATCCGCGGCAAAGCGCGCATCACTTCGCGGCCCTTGGAATGCAGCGAGATATTCGCACCCACCGCGTCGGATACGTCGATGCTGATGGTGCGGTTCAATTCCCACGGACGCGCTTCGAACGCATAGGGACGGCTGGTGAGCGCGCCGACCGGGCACAGGTCGATCACATTGGCCGAAAGCTCGTGGCTGGCGGCCTGCTCCAGATAGGTGGTGATCTGCATGTCCTCGCCGCGATAGAGCGCGCCGATTTCGTCCACGCCCGCGATCTCTTCAGAGAAGCGCACGCAGCGGGTGCAGTGGATACAGCGGGTCATGATCGTCTTGATCAGCGGGCCCATATATTTCTCGGTCACCGCACGCTTGTTCATGTCGTAGCGCGAACCGCCACGGCCATAGGCGACGGCCTGATCCTGCAGATCGCACTCGCCGCCCTGATCGCAAATCGGGCAATCGAGCGGGTGGTTGATCAGCAGAAACTCCATCACACCTTCGCGCGCGGTCTTCACCATCTGCGTGTCGGTGCGGATTTCCTGCCCCTCGGCGGCGGGCAGCGCGCAGCTTGCCTGTGGCTTGGGCGGCCCCGGCTTCACTTCGACCAGACACATGCGGCAATTGCCCGCAATGCTCAGCCGCTCGTGATAGCAAAAGCGCGGAATTTCCTTCCCCGCTAGCTCGCACGCCTGAAGAACGGTCGCGCCATCCGGAACGTCCAGTTCCTGTCCGTCTACGGTGACCTTAGGCATCGGTGTTTCCTTGCTCGTGCGCGTTCAATGCCTTGAACAGCTTACCCATACTCATGCCTTCAACCTCGGTTGGGCAGACTTCTGCGCCTTCCTTCAGCGCCGCAATAAAGGCCTCTTCGCTCTCTGCATCGCGAATTTTCACAATCAAGCCGGGCTCCTTCTCGGCGAGGCACGAGACAAAACTCGCCTCATCGGATGTTTCCTCGGCATGCGCGCACGCTGCCAATGCGATGGCTGCCAATGGAACGAATGCAAATTTCACTCCGCCGCCTCCGATTGTTCGCCATATTTCAGACCTGCAAGCGCTTCGCGGTGCAACGCTTCGGCGAGAAATGCGAAGAGGATGGTCTTGCTCATTTGAGACGCGACCTGCTCAGTCGCACAGGGCTCAAATTGCGGAACCAGCGCCATTAACGCGTCATTCGAAGCGACGGAACCCGGCAACTCGGTCACGAAAGCGCGGGCATTCTCAAAGTCAGCTCTTACGATGCATCCGGCAAAATTCGCGTGGACAGCATGTATTTGCTCCTGCTCGCTCGGGTTGTTCGAGAGCGGTGTGAAATCGACCGACTCGGGTGCAAAAACCATCCGACGCTCTTCAAAATCCTCGATGAAAAATGCCCGGTGCACCGATGCAACAGCGGTCTGCAAAGGTAAGGTCATCAAGCCACTGCTAAAGCAGCGTCTTTGGATAAAGCTACGCTCGTCTTTCCCGCGAAAAGTCCACATCGAGACTGTCATGAGCGGCCGTACGCGATTTTCATAACGGTCGGCGATGCATTCACCGTATTCAAAAACAGTGCGAAGGGCATTGTCTTCATCGCTCAAACGCTTGTTGTCATTGTGCGAAGCGGCCTTCCTTCTATTGATCGCTTCGAGCGAGTTGCTTGGCCTTTCATGCATTTGGGCAGAGAGATCCGCCGATGCTCCGGGCACAAGAAGCATTAGGAGCGAAAACACCGAACATAGAAGGAGCGAGAAAGGACGCATCACTCCGCCGCCTCCGCGAACTGGGCGTTGTGCTCTTCGATCCGGCGTTCCAGCTCGGGGCGGAAGTGCTTGATCAGGCCTTGAATCGGCCATGCGGCCGCATCGCCGAGTGCACAGATGGTGTGGCCTTCCACCTGCTTGGTCACCTGATGCAGCATATCGATTTCCTCGATCGCGGCATCGCCGGTGCGCAGGCGCTCCATCATGCGCCACATCCAGCCCGTGCCTTCGCGGCAGGGGGTGCATTGGCCGCAGCTTTCGTGCTTGTAGAAATAGCTGATGCGGCTGATCGCGCGGACGATATCGGTGGACTTGTCCATCACGATGACCGCCGCCGTGCCGAGGCCGGAGCCGACGTCTTTCAGCCCGTCAAAATCCATCGGAGCGCTGCGGATCTGGTCGGCGGGGACCAGCGGAACGGACGAGCCGCCGGGGATCACCGCCAGCAGATTGTCCCACCCGCCAGTGATACCGCCGCAATGCCGCTCGATCAGCTCCTCGAACGGGATGCTCATCTCTTCTTCGACCACGCAGGGCTTTTCCACGTGCCCGCTGATCTGGAAAAGCTTGGTGCCCGCATTGCCCTCGCGCCCGAAGCCGGCGAACCAGCTTGCGCCGCGCCGCAGAATCGTGGGGACGACTGCGATGCTCTCGACATTGTTGACCGTAGTCGGGCAACCATAAAGCCCCGCGCCCGCCGGGAATGGCGGCTTCAGGCGCGGCTGGCCCTTCTTACCTTCAAGGCTTTCGATCATCGCGGTTTCTTCGCCGCAAATATACGCGCCCGCACCGCGGTGCATGAACACGTCGAAGTCATAGCCAGAGCCGCTGGCGTTCTTACCGATCAGCTTCGCATCATACGCCTCGTCAATCGCCGCCTGCAGCGTTTCCGCCTCGCGGATATATTCGCCGCGAATGTAGATATAGGCCGCACGCGCCCGCATCGCGAAGCCAGCGACCAGCGCGCCTTCGATCAGCTTGTGCGGATCGTGGCGGATGATCTCGCGGTCCTTGCACGAACCCGGTTCGGATTCGTCGGCATTGATGACCAGGAAAGACGGGCGACCATCCTTCGATTCCTTGGGCATGAACGACCATTTGAGGCCGGTGGGGAAGCCTGCCCCGCCCCGCCCGCGCAGGCCAGATGCCTTCATCTCGTCGATGATCGCATCGTTGCCGCGCGCAATCAGCGCCTTCGTATTGTCCCAGTCACCGCGCTTCTGCGCCGCCTTCAGGCCCCAATCCTGGAACCCGTAGACATTGGTGAAGATACGGTCTTTGTCTTGAAGAGCCATCAGCCAAGCCCTCCCTGTGTGAGGAAATAGAGCGCGCCCACGCCGATGACGGCCATGGCGCCGAATTTGATCATGCCCATCAGCACCTTCCACGCGATAAAGGCGAGGACCAGCGCGACGACGATGGTGATGAGTTCAGGCATTACCACTCACCCCGGTAATCGTGATTGGCATCGACCATTTCTTTCAGAGTGGTCGGTCCGCCGCTGGGTTCGCTGGTCTTGCGGCCCGGCTCCTGCGTGCCTTCCTTGGGTGTCTCGCCAGCGGCCAGCGCGTCCAGCACGGCGTCGAGACGGTCCACCGTCAGGTCTTCATAATTGCCGTCATTGATCTGGACCATCGGCGCGGTCGCGCAATTGCCCATGCATTCCACTTCGGTGAGGGTCCATAGGCCGTCTTCGGAGACCTTGCCCTTGGCCATTCCGCGCTTCTTGCAGGCGGCGATGATATCGTCGCTGCCGCGCAGCATACAGGGCGTGGTGCCGCACACTTGAACGTGGAATCTGCCCACTGGCTGGAGGTTGTACATGAAATAGAACGTTGCAACCTCGACCACGCGGATTACCGGCATATCGAGATATTCGGCGATGTATTCCATCACCGGCAGAGGCAGCCAGCCCTGCGTATCCGTCTCCTCGCCCACCTGACGCTGCGCCAGATCGAGCAGCGGCATTACCGCCGATTTCTGGCGGCCTTCAGGGTATTTGGCGATATGCTGGTCTGCCTTCGCCTTGTTCTCGGGCGTAAAGGCCCACGCGCTGTATTGCGCGCGCAGTTCGGGCGTATCGGGGGCAAGGCGGCGATCAGCCATGGGTCAATCTCGTTTGCAGATAGCGGCCCACATACAGGCCGATGACAGCAGCGGCGGCTGTCGAAAGGATGTCTTTCAGCGAAGACTCGCCGTGAAACGCCAGCAGATACGCCGCGACTGCCGAAGCAAACGCAGCGAATGCGGCGATGAAGATGAAGAGTTCGCGGAGGATCATGCCTTTACTGCCCTCCTCGCCAATACCCATCGCGCGAAGAAGATACCAAAGAACGACCCCGCAGCCATTACGGCGGAACCGATTTGTGGCGTCAGGATAGCCATAAGGAAAAGCGGTAATGCAGAGAGCACAGTCATTCGGAACGCCCAAACGGACGCCTGTTCTTCGGTCTTGAAAGACTCAAGCACGAGGCGAAAAACCACCGCAATGAGCGGCATCATCGCAACGCATCCGGCAAAAAGCAGAACGGGACCCACCCAACTCACCGGTCACACTCCCCGAACACCACGTCGATGGCGCCCAGAATGGCGGTCGCGTCGGGCAGCATGTGGCCTTTGCACATGAAGTCCATGGCTTGCAGGTGCGAAAACGCGGTCGGACGGATTTTGCAGCGGTAGGGTTTGTTCGACCCGTCGCTGACCAGATAAACGCCGAACTCGCCCTTAGGGCTTTCGGTGGCGACATACACTTCGCCGGCGGGGACGTGGAAGCCCTCGGTGTACAGTTTGAAGTGGTGGATCAGCGCTTCCATCGATTGCTTCATCTCGCCGCGCTTGGGCGGGGAGACTTTGCCATCGGTGCTGGCAATCGGGCCTTCGGGCATTTCAGCAAGGCACTGTTTGATGATGCGGGCCGACTGCTTGATCTCGTTCACGCGGACCATGAACCGGTCGTAGCAATCCGAATTGGTTCCGGTCGGGATGTCGAAATCCATCCGGTCATACACGTCGTAAGGCTGCGATTTGCGCAGGTCCCACGGGATACCGGCAGCGCGGATCATCGGGCCGGAGAAGCCCCAGGCCAGCGCGTCTTCCTTGCTCACGATGGCAATATCGACATTGCGCTGTTTGAAGATGCGGTTGTCGATCACCAGGCTCATCGCGTCGTCGAACAGGCCGGGCAGGCGGTGCTCCACCCACTCGCCGATATCGACCAGCAGTTTCTCCGGCACATCCTGATGGACACCGCCGGGGCGGAACCATGCAGAGTGCATCCGCGCACCGCTCGCCCGCTCGAAGAAATTCATGCAATCTTCGCGCAGATCCATGATCCACAGGTTCGGCGTAAACGCGCCGACATCCAGCACATGGGCACCCATGTTGAGGAAGTGGTTGGAAATCCGCGTCAGTTCGGCAAACAGCACCCGCAGATACTGCGCCCGCTCCGGCACTTCGATGTTCAGCAGCTTCTCGATCGCGAGGACGTAGCTGTGTTCCTGACACAGCGGCGAACAGTAATCGAGGCGGTCGAAATACGGCAGTGCCTGCAGGTAGGTCTTGTGCTCGATCAGCTTCTCGGTGCCGCGATGCAGCAGGCCGACATGCGGATCGACGCGCTCGATGATCTCGCCGTCCAGCTCCATGACCATGCGCAGCACGCCATGGGCCGCCGGGTGCTGGGGCCCGAAATTGATCGTGTAGTTGGAGATGACTTCATCGCCGGTGGTGGGCGATTCTTCGAGTTGGACGCTCATTTCGCGTCTCCTGCATCTTTCTTGGGAGCACCCTTGGCGCTCACCGTTTTCTCGGCCTTTTCCTCGGCCTTCTTGCCGGCGCCAGTGTCCTTGGGGCCGTCCGTGGTCTGGGGCTTATCGACTGGCGGAGTGTCCGCCTTCTCGTCGCCCGGCAGGACGTAATCCGCGCCTTCCCATGGCGACATGAAATCGAAGCTGCGCAGGTCCTGCGCCAGTTGCACCGGTTCGTAAACTACGCGCTTCTCGTCTTCGGAATAGCGCAGTTCGGTGTAGCCGGTCAGCGGGAAATCCTTGCGGAAGGGATGCCCTTCAAAGCCGTAATCGGTCAGGATGCGGCGCAGATCGGTGTTGCCATCAAACAGCACTCCGAACAGATCGAACACTTCGCGCTCCAGCCATCCGGCATTGGGCCAGATATGCGTGACGCTGGGCACCGGAGTCGCCTCGTCGGTCGTGGTCTTGATCATGATCCGGTGGTTCTTCGTCACCGAAAGCAGCATGTAGACGACTTCAAACCGCTCGTCCCGGCCCGGAAAATCGACCCCGGCAATTTCCATCAGCTGCTGATAGGCGTGATCATCGCGCAGCGTCTTGAGCACCTCGGCCACGCTTTCGCGCTTCACCGTCAGAATGATCTCGCCATGCTCTTCGCGCGCAGCCGTGACATGCGCGCCCAGAGCCGCAGTCAGCGTATCCTGCACACCTTCATTTGAGGCGAATTTCGGGGCGGAATGGAGAACCGTTGCCATCGCGCCTACCTCTCGATCGTCCCGGTGCGGCGGATTTTGCGCTGCAACTGCATTACGCCGTAGAGCAACGCCTCGGCAGTGGGCGGGCACCCGGGCACGTAGATATCGACCGGCACAATCCGGTCGCATCCGCGCACCACGGAATAGCTGTAATGGTAATAGCCACCGCCATTTGCGCAGCTGCCCATCGAAATCACATATTTCGGCTCCGACATCTGATCGTACACCTTGCGCAGCGCAGGGGCCATTTTGTTGCACAGGGTGCCGGCTACGATCATCAGGTCCGACTGGCGCGGTGAAGCGCGCGGGGCGGCGCCGAAACGCTCCATGTCATAGCGCGGCATGTTGGCGTGGATCATCTCCACCGCGCAGCATGCGAGGCCAAAAGTCATCCACCACAGGCTGCCCGTGCGTGCCCACTGGAACACGTCTTCGGTGCTTGTGACCAGAAAACCCTTGTCATTCACTTCGGTCTGAAGCGCGTTGAAATACTCCGCGTCGGGCTGGCGCACCTCGCCCGGCTGCGCGGTGGGCTGAAGCACGGCGTCGCGTCCGGCGGATGTCAGGATGGTTTGTTCGCTCATAATGCTATTCCCGGTCCCTATTCCCAATCCAGCGCGCCCATCTTCCACTCATAGGCAAAGCCCACGGCGAGGATGAACAGGAAGATCATCATGGATATCCATCCGGTCCATTCCGTCGCGCCCAGGCTGACTGCCCAGGGGAACAGGAAGGCTGCCTCCAGATCGAAGATGATGAACAGGATGGCGACGAGGTAAAACCGCACGTCGAACTGGCTGCGCGGTTCCTCGAAAGCGGGGAAGCCGCACTCATACTCGCTCAGCTTTTCGGCGTTGGGCGCGTGCGCCCCGGTCAGGAAGGAAACCCCCATCGGCAGAAACACGAAAGCGACCGACAAAATGGCCGCCACTGCGATGAACAACAGGATGGGCAGATATTGAGACAGATCGACCAAAACTAAGGCTCGCTTACAATCGGATTCGCCCACCGGTAAGGGTGTGACGAAGCGCCACGAAAAGATATACGCGCGCCCTAGTCCCCTGCCCCATGGGGTGCAAGGGGGCGAAGGCCCGTATCACACGCCAAACCGTGCAAAATACGCACGTGCTGTTGAGCGGGAGCGCACCAGCGGAAGCCTCCCCGGATCGCCGGAGAGGCTTGCCGGGCTTACGCCTTCTTCATTTCGCGTGCGATGGTCTTGCGCGCAGCCTCGCCATAGGGCGGACGCAGGCCAGCCAGCTTGGCGATATCGATCTTCGGCTGGGTGTAGACCGCGCGGGCATGGCTGAATTCCTTGAAGCCTTCCGGCCCGTGATACGAACCCATACCAGACGGGCCGACGCCGCCAAACGGCAGGTCCTCGACCGAGACATGGAAAATCACATCATTGATCGTGACGCCGCCGGAAATCGTGCGGGTTAGCACTTCCTCCTGCTCGCCCTTATCATTGCCGAAATAATAGAGGCCCAGCGGACGGTCGCGGCCATTGATATAGTCGATGGCATCGCCGGTCTGCTTGTAGGTTTTGACCGGCAGTACGGGGCCAAATATTTCCTCCTGCATCGCCTGCATGTCGTCCGTCACATTGCGCAGGATCGTCAGCGGCATTTTGCGAGCGTTGGTGTTCGAGAAATCCTCGTCACTGGGATTGACCTCGATCACCTCCGCACCCTTGTCGCGGGCATCTTCGACCATGGATTGCAAGCGGTCGAAATGCTTGTCGGTTACGACAGAGGCGTAATCGTCATTGTCGAGCAGTGTCGGGTACATATTGTGCACGCCCAGCTGGACAGCAGCGATGGCGCTTTCCTCGCGCTCTTCCGGCACGATCATGTAATCGGGAGCAAGGCAAATCTGCCCGGCATTCATCATCTTGCCCATGGCGATGCGCTCACCGGCCTTCTCGTAGTCAGCACTGCGGCCCATGACGACGGGGCTTTTCCCGCCCAGTTCCAGCGTGACAGGAACAAGGTTCTTGGCCGCCGCTTCCATCACGTGCCGGCCCGTCTGTGTCGAGCCGGTGAAAACAAGATGATCGAAGGGCAGCGAGGAGAATGCCTGCGCTACGTCGGGGCCGCCGGTTACGACAGCGGCTTCGCTTTCGTCGAAATACTTCTCGATCAGCTCCTTCGTCAGCTCGCTGGTCGCCTCGGTAAATTCGCTCGGCTTGATCATGCAGCGATTGCCGGCCGAGAAAATCTGCATCATCGGGGTGAGCGACAATTGCACCGGGAAATTCCACGGGCTGAGGACACCGATCACGCCCTTGGGCTCATAGCGCAGCTCTGCCTTTGCGCCGAGCAGGCCCAGCGGGAATCGCGGCGAGCGCTTCTGCGTCTTCGACCAGTGATCCATATTCTTCAGGCAATATTTGCCGAAGCCGATGGTGCTGGTGATGTCGGTGACCATGGTGGCTTCAAAACTGCGATTGCCGAAATCGGCGCTCATCGCGCGGGCCAGCGCTTCGCCGTGATCGACCAGCAGAGCGATGGCGCGTTTGATCCGGTCCTTGCGCACGTCCATCGCCTCGGGACGAGCCGCCGTGAAGGCATCGCGCTGCACCTTCAAAATCCGTTCCAGTTCGCCCTTGTTGCCGTCACCCATTGTTCTCTCCATTTGATTATCTTGCACCGCAGCATTAGCAGCTTCGGTCACACAACGCACTGCAAGACGTTCCGCTCCTGAAAGGCAAGAATTACCGATGGCCCATTTCTCCCAAAACGATCCGATTGTCATCCTCTCCTACGCCCGCACCCCGATGGGCGGGATGCAGGGCGCGCTGGCCGATGTGTCCGCAACCGATCTGGGGGCCACGGCTGTAAAGGCTGCGGTGGAGCGGTCCGGCGTGGCGGGCGACAAGTTCGATCGCGGCTATATGGGCTGCGTTTTGCCTGCTGGTCTGGGTCAGGCCCCCGCGCGTCAGGCGCTGGTCAAGGCCGGCCTGCCCAAATCGGTGCAGGCCACCACAGTCAACAAGGTCTGCGGCAGCGGCATGCAGACCGTCATCATGGGCGCAGAAGCACTGGCCAGCGGCACGGTGGACTACGTGGTCGCGGGCGGGATGGAGAGTATGACCAATGCGCCCTACCTGCTGAAAAAGCACCGCAGCGGCGCGCGGCTGGGCCATGACACCACCTATGACCATATGTTCCTAGACGGGCTTGAAGATGCCTATGAAGCTGGCCGCGCCATGGGCACGTTCGCGCAGGATACGGCCAATGACTACCAGATGACGCGCGAAGAAATGGACGACTATTCCATCGAGAGCCTGCGCCGCGCCAATGCCGCCATCGAAAGCGGCGCGTTCGAGGGCGAGGTGGTGCCGGTCACTTTCTCGACCCGCAAAGGCGAAGTGACGGTGGAGCATGACGAGCAGCCGGGCCGTGGCCGTCCGGACAAGATCCCGACGCTGCGCCCGGCCTTTGCCAAGGACGGCACGATTACCGCCGCAACCTCAAGCTCCATTTCCGATGGCGCGGCAGCGGTTGTTCTGAGCCGCGAAAGCAGCGCGAAAGTGAACGGCCAGACGCCCGTGGCCAAAATCGTCGCCATGGCTGCTCATGCTCAGGAACCGAGCGAATTCACCATCGCCCCCATCGGCGCCATCAACAAGGTTCTGGAGCGCGCCGGGTGGAGCGCTGACGAGGTGGAGCTGTGGGAAGTCAACGAAGCCTTCGCCTGCGTTGCCATGTTCGCGATGCGCGACATCGACATCCCGCATGACAAGATCAACGTGAACGGCGGCGGCACCGCTCTGGGCCATCCGATCGGCGCCAGCGGAACGCGCATTATAGTAACTCTGCTCAATGCTCTGAAGACCCAAGGGAAGACCAAGGGTGTGGCTAGCCTGTGCATCGGCGGCGGTGAAGCTACGGCAGTGGCGGTGGAGCTGGTCTAAGAGACCGGATAACGGGGGCTCGGCTAACTTAAGGCTCGCCAGCCCCCCACAGCCGGTCCTGCACGACATACCCCGAGCGCCCATTGACGGAAAATTCGCACCAGCCTGCCTCGCATTCGCCGAGCAAGCCGGTCACGCCCGGCTCTAGGTTCCAGCGCAGCGCAGCATTGTCTGCCGGGCTTTCGCGCATCGGCACCAGACCTTCGCCAATCACCAGTGCGCCCGGCCGTTTGTCGCGGATCAGCGCGGCTGACACCCAGCCCTCTTCCCCGTCCGGATCGCGCACGAAGCGCCAGCCTTCCTGCACCCGCAGAACCTTCAGCGGCAGATCCTCGCGCTCATAGACCCACTCGATCTTATAATCGCGCCCCGGCCCGACGCGCATATTCAGCTCGGTCGTGTCGATGCTCGCCCAATAGGGCGTGTCGCGGTTCTGCGCGAGCGAAGGCGCAGCGAAAAGGGAGGCGGCCGAAGCCAGGCTCAGGACAATACGGGCAGTGCGATTCATAACAGGGTTAACAATACGCGCAGGCGGGTTGGACCTTCAAGCCGGAACACGCGAACTGTCCTGTAATGGAGCCGTTCGGCGCTTGACCGCCGATGACGCATTCGCCAATCGTTACGCGATATGAACGGGTCTAATTCTTCTCCGCCCCCGGCCGGTGACGCGCCGGGGCGCCGTGTCAGTGGCACACCGCGCGTCGTCGTCACCCGGCATTTGCTGCCCAGCATCGAGGCGCGGATGAAAGAGCTGTTCGATGCGCAGCTCAATCCCGACGACCGCGCCCTGTCCCGCGAAGCCCTGCAGGCCGCGATGAATGACTGCGATGTGCTGGTGCCGACCGTCACCGACACCATAGATGCAGAGCTGATCGCAAACGCAGGCGAGCGGCTGAAACTCATCGCCAGCTTTGGCGCGGGCACGGATCATATCGATCTGGCTGCGGCAGCTAAGCGCGGGATCATGGTCACCAATACGCCCGGTGTCTTCACCGACGATACCGCCGATCTGACTATGTCGATGATCATCGGCGTGCCGCGCCGTATCCGCGAAGGAACCGCGCTTGTGCGCCGGAACCAATGGACCGGCTGGGCGCCCTCGGCGCTGCTGGGGCGGCAATTGGGCGGCAAGATTCTCGGCATTGTCGGGATGGGCCGCATCGGACAGGCCGTCGCCCACCGCGCCCGCGCCTTCGGGCTGGAAATCCACTACCACAATCGCAAGCCCCTGCCCCGCGCGGTGGAGAGCATGTTCGGCGCGACCTATGTGGAAAAACTGGACGATCTGCTGGCCGGATCGGACATCGTCACCCTGCACTGCCCTGCCTCGCCCGAAACACGCGGACTGATCGACGCGCAGCGGATATCGGCGATGAAGCCCGGATCGGCGCTGGTGAACACGGCACGCGGCGATTTGGTGGATTACGAAGCGCTGGTGACGGCGCTGCACGAGGGGCATTTGTCGGGCGCAGGGCTTGATGTGTTCCCGGAAGAACCCGCCATCGATCCCCGCCTGCTGAAGCATCCCAACGTCATCGCCCTGCCCCATATCGGCAGCGCGACAATCGAAGGGCGCGAGGCTTCGGGCGAGAAAGTGATCGCCAATATCCGGTTCTGGGCCGACGGGCACCGCCCGCCCGATCAGGTGCTCGACGCGCTGGTTTAGGCTCCGCCGGTAAAGCCGGTCTTGCACAGGGTGAAGGCTGCACCGGCTTGCTCTCGCGATACGCTTGCGCCAATTGTGCCCGCCAACAAAACCGGTGCCGGGGGCATACGGGTCGCAAGGGGGAATTTGCCGTGTCTGTTCGTACTTGGAGTGCCGCGCTGGCTGCCGGTCTGGTTGCCGGCCTGACGCCCGCAGCTGCATCGGCACAAGAAGCCGTCGCCATCGCCGATAGCGGGGACACCGCGTGGATCCTGACCGCCTCCGCGCTGGTCCTTTTGATGACGCTGCCCGGGCTTGGCCTGTTTTACGGCGGACTGGTGCGGGCAAAGAACCTGCTTTCCGTTCTGCTGCAAGTTGGCGCGGTCGCCGCCATCGCTTCGGTCCTGTGGGTGGTCGTCGGATATACGCTGGCCTTCGGTGCGGCGACCAATGGCTGGATCGGCAATGGCGCGTTCTGGATGCTTAACAATCTCGGGCAAGTGCGCGACGGCCTGACCATCCCCGAAAGCACGTTCGCCCTGTTCCAGATGACCTTCGCCGTCATCACCCCTGCCCTGATGATCGGCGCATGGGTCGATCGCGCGCGGTTTGGCTGGGTCGTGGCGTTCTGCGCACTCTGGGGCCTCGTCGTCTATGCGCCGGTGGTGCACTGGGTCTGGGGCGGCGGCTGGCTCGCCAATCTGGGCACGATGGATTTTGCAGGCGGCATTGTCGTCCACACGACCGCCGGTGTTTCCGCGCTGGTGATCGCTTTGCTGCTGGGCAAGCGCAAAGGCTGGCCCAAGACCCCCATGCTGCCCCACGCTCCCGGTTTGACTATGGCCGGTGCTGCCCTCCTGTGGGTCGGCTGGTTCGGTTTCAACGGCGGCAGCGCGCTGACCGCGACCGATGATGCCTCGGCGGCCATCATCAACACCCATGTGGCGGCGGCGGTCGCTTCGCTGGTGTGGATCCTGATCGAGAAATTCTCGCTCGGCAAACCGACCAGCGTGGGCTGGGCCACCGGTGCAATTGCCGGCCTCGCCACGATTACTCCGGCGGCGGGCTTTGTCGGCCCCGGCGCGGCAATCCTGCTGGGACTGGCGGGCGCGCTCGCCTGTTATGGCGCGCTGCAACTGGTGAAGTTCCGCTTCGAAATCGACGATTCGCTGGACGTCTTCGCGGTCCACGGCGTGGGCGGGATTACCGGCTCGCTGCTGCTGGCCGTGTTCCTGCTGCCTGCGCTGGGCGGTCTTGGCTATGCCGAGGGCGGCGGACTTGGTGTCCAGCTGATGGCTCAGGCCGTGGGCGTGGGCGCTGTGGCCTTGTGGAGTGCGGTGGCCACCGCAGTGCTGGCGCTGATGTGCAGCCTGGTCTTCCCGATGCGCGCCAGCGACGAGGAAGAGCGCGACGGTCTGGACATAGCCAGCCACGGAGAACGCAGCTGGATTGTGGACTAAGCGAGCGCTCTCCGGAGACAGTTTAGGACTTCATTGATAGCCCTGCGCGAGCTCCCCAGCTCGAAATGACGATAGAGCAGCTCAATTTGCATGTCGCATTGATCCTCCTCGCCCCGCGCGCACTCCGGTGCGACCACTCCGTCCTTTGGTGACCAGAAAGCAAGCGTCGGGACGGGCGGCTTCTTCGAGATGTCTTCTGCGAAAGGTGGGGAATCGACCTTATGATCGTTCAGCCATTCATACAGCCTCCACGCATTGTTGGCGTGCCGATCTCCTGAGAACGGTGAACCAAGCGTAGCCACCAAAGCAACGTGTTCCGGCATCCTATGCGCGAGAAGCCGGGCATATAATCCGCCCAAACTCCACCCAATCACAACGACTGGCTGGCCTGTCTTGTCGCTAATATCGACCAGTCGCTGCGCAACTCTTGCCACGGTTTCGCGAGAAACCACCGTGTTAAACTCGCTGCCCCAACCATGCGTATTGAACCCAGCTTGATCCAGAGAACCACGAAGTAGGGCAGTTGACCGGTCTCCGGACAACATTCCGGGGACCACGAGAGCGGGTCGGCCCGCTCCAAAGTCGAGCTGTGGGCTTGGTCGCCGAATAGACGCCCCCATAACCTTCGGCAACGCCGCAAATTCACTTGCCAACCGCCAAAATGGCGGCGGTTTTGAGGGTTTTGCCTTCACCGCCGGACCTAATCCCCCGTCAGAATCCGCTCGACAAGCTCCTTCACTGTCGGGGTGAAATTGTTCGAGTAGAACGGGTCCTGCTTGAACCGGTATGCCGAGTGTCCGGCGAAGGCCAGATTGTCGTCCGGATCGCCGCCATGGGCGATGTCCTGCAGGGTTTTCTGGATGCAGAAGCTGCGCGGGTCGGCCAGTCTGCCGGTAGTGTAATCGTCGTGATCTTTCCAGCTGGAAAACTGGCAGTGCGACAGGCAGCCCATACAGTCCTGCTGATCCTTGCGGATCGTGTCGCGCGATTCAGGCGTAACCCAGACAAGCGTATCATCGGGCGTTTTCAGGGCTTCGGTCTGCCCCTCCCCGAACCACGCCTTTGCGCGGGCATAATCATCGGCGGAGACAAACATCTTTTTGCCCTTCACGCCGAAATCGAGCTGCTTGGAATGCTCTTCGCTCTGCTCCTTCACGAACGGAATTTGCCGCTCGCTGCGATGCATCAGATCATACAGAAACGGCGTCTTCACCGCGCTGGAATAGAAGCCGGTGGGCGAAAACTTGTGCAGCAGCACTTCGCCTTCATCGACGGTGCGCAGCATCTCTTTCCAGACGTCGGGGATCGGGCTTTCCTGCGTCAGCAGGGGCCGCGTGCCGAACTGGAACATGATCTTCCCGATATCCGGATTGTCGATCCATTCGTCCCATTCGCGCAAAGCCCAGACGCCGCCCGCCATCACGATTGCGGTTTCCTCCGAAACACCTTCCTTGCGCATCATGTCGCGCAGGGCGACGACGCGGGGATACGGGTCTTCGGGCGAGCGCGGGTCTTCGGCATTGGACAAGCCATTGTGCCCGCCCGCCAGCCAAGGATCCTCGTAAACCACCGCCGCCATCAGGTCCGGAACCTTGGAATAGCTGCGCTTCCACAGCGCGCGGAATGCGCGGGCGGAGCTGACGATGGGCAGATACAAGACATTATGCCGCTGGGCGATTTCGGCCAGCTTGTAGGGCATACCCGCGCCGCAGGTGACACCGGCGATCATGCCGGGCGTGTTTGACAGCACGCCCTCCAGCACCTCTGCGGCGCCGCCCATTTCCCACAGTACGTTGATATTGATCGCGCCCTTGCCGCCGGACATTTCATAAGCGCGTTTGACCTGCTCGGTCGCCCCGGCAATCGCGTAGTCGATCAGCTGCTGGTGGCGTTCCTTGCGCGTAGGCGCGTCGTAAACTTGCGGGATGACATTGCCCGCTTCGTCATAGCTGTCGGCATTTACCGCGCTGACCGTGCCGATGCCGCCCGCAGCGGCCCATGCGCCGGAGCTCAGGTGATTGGTGGCAGACACACCTTTGCCGCCCTCGACCAATGGCCACACTTCGCGTCCACCGTAGGAAACCGGCTGCAAACCCTTGAATGCCATCAAATATCCGTTCTTTGAAAAATTACCCAGAACCGCTCTCTGCGGCTCTTTTCGCAGCCTTGGCGGCTGCCCCCTTGCACGGCTTCATTGCGCCGGGCTCCGGTCTCGTAGCGGCTCTGCGGAACTGTGCATAGTACCCCGCCAGTTCTGGCGCATTGCGCAAAGTGTCGAGCGTGAAGCCGACCTGCTTGAACTCGCAGGTGAGCAGGAACGGGTTGATGCCATGCTGATCGGTGGGCCGGTCCACATCGACGACGATCACCATCCCGCCTTCTTTCAGCGCGGGCCAGAGCCGCCACAGGAAGGCGTAAGGTTCCTCAACCTCGTGATACATATGCACAAGGAATATGCGGTCGAAACTGTTGTCCGGCAGGCGCGGGTCGTCGGGAGCGCCGGGCTTGATCGAAACGTTGTCGAGCCGCTCGCGTTCCACCCGCCGGGCGAGACGGCCCAGTGCATCGTCGTCAATATCCTGCGCCAGCACGCGACCTTCAGTGCCGACCCGTTCGGCCAGGCGGACGGTGTAATAGCCCTCGCCTGCCCCGATATCGGCCACGGTCATACCGGTGGTCAGCTCGGCGAAATCCATCACTTTTTGCGCTTCGCCCCGGCTGTCCCGCGCGGTTTCGGTGCTGAACTGGTTCGATCCCAATTCCGACACAGGCCGGTCCGGCCGGGGAAATTCCAGCGAGGTTTCCGGCCTATCGCTCTCGTCCGGCACCCGCTCGCAAGCCGCCGTCATCAAGGCGGCGCTGGCCATCATTGCCAGAGTGCGAAAGGCTGCGTGGATCACTCCACGTCCTCCACCTCCACAGTCTCACCCGTCACGCGCTGGGCGAGAGCGGCAGAGATATACTCGTCGATCGCCCCGTCCAGCACCGCATCGGGCGACGAAGACGTGACGCCTGTGCGCAGGTCCTTGACCATCTGGTAGGGCTGCAGGACATAGCTGCGGATCTGGTGGCCCCAACCGATATCGGTCTTCGCCTCATATTCGGTGCCGGCAGCGGCCTCGCGCTCGGCCATCTCACGCTCGAACAGGCGGGCCTTCAGCATATTCATCGCGGTGGCACGGTTCTTGTGCTGGCTGCGATCGTTCTGGCTGGCGACGACAATGCCGGTGGGCTGGTGGGTAATACGCACGGCGCTGTCGGTGGTGTTGACGTGCTGGCCGCCCGCTCCGCTCGCGCGGTAGGTGTCGATCTTGAGGTCGCTCTCATTGATCTCGACTTCGAAATCATCGTCAATCACCGGGTAGACCCAGACGCTGGAGAACGACGTGTGGCGGCGCGCGCTGCTGTCATACGGGCTGATCCGCACGAGCCGGTGGACGCCGCTTTCGGTCTTGGCATAGCCGTAGGCGTTCTCGCCCTTGATCAGCAGGGTCGCGCTTTTCACACCCGCCTGATCGCCTGCCTGATACTCCACCGTTTCGACCTTGAAGCCGCGCCGTTCGGCCCAGCGGGTGTACATGCGGAAGAGCATTTCGGCCCAGTCATTGCTTTCCGTGCCGCCCGCGCCCGCGTGGATTTCGAGATAGGTGTCGTTGCCATCCGCCTCGCCCGAAAGGAGCGCCTGCACCTTGTCGGCATCGGCGCGGTTGGCGAGCTTCTCCAAACTGGTGAGCCCTTCGGCAACAATCTCGTCGTCGCCCTCGGCCTCGCCCATATCGACGAATTCGATGGCGTCGGACATTTCAGCGGAGATTTCATTCACCGTGCCGACCGCGTTTTCGAGCAGCTTTTGCTCGCGCATGATGGTTTGCGCCTGCTTGGGATCATCCCACAGGGTCGGGTCCTCGACCCGCGCATTCAGCTCGTCCAGACGGCGCAGCGCGCGCTCCCAGTCGAGCGACTGACGCACCAGCGCCAGCGCCGCTTCGATCCGGTCGATATGGGCCTGTCCCTCGGCGCGCATCAGCTGTGTGTTCCTGCAAACATAGGTCTACAGCGCTTAGCGAAAGCGGCGCGATTGGCAACCGGTGCGAAAGCCCGGCGCAGCGGTTACGCTCAGTAAATGCCGCCCTGATCCTCGACGAAGTCCTCGGTTGGCTCTTCGCGTTCCTCCGGCTCGGCACGCCGCGTCACGGCGCGTGTCGACGAGCCGCCGCTGCGGGCCTGCCGGATCAGTGCGAGAATTTCCTCGCGCCGCGCGGCGATTTCATCGGCCGCCGTCGCCCGCGGAGGTTCGGTGTCGGGCTTGAAAGCCTCCCAGATGATCGCGGCCTTGTCATCGCCGGTGGGCCAGCCATCGAACACGCGCTTCCCAGTACGCCGGTCCACGCGGACCATCCGCACGCCCGAGGGCGCAACAGCCGGGGCGTCGCTCCACTGGTCGCGCGAATTGCGGATCAGATCCTTGATGATCGGCGCGGCAATCGTTCCGCCCTGGGCATAGCCGCCCATATTGCGCGGCTGGTCGAATCCGACATAGGCGCCCGCAATCAGGCGCTGCGTGCCGCCGATAAACCACACATCCTTCGGCCCTGTCGTAGTGCCCGTCTTGCCGAACAGCGGCAGATCGATGGAATTGAGCGTGGTGGCCGTGCCGCGCTGGACCACACCGCGCAGCATATGCATCGTCTGGAACGCGGTGCGTGCGTCCATCACCTGTTTGCCCTTGAGCCCCAGACGCGGCATCGGCTGCCCGTCCCACTCGGCCATATTGCAACGTTCGCAATCGCGATTGTCGGACCGCCAGATCACCTTGCCCCGCCGGTCCTGCACATAATCAATCACGCTGGGTGGATTGAGCCGCCCGTGATTGGCCAGCGCGCCATAGGCGGCAACCATCTTCATCACCGTCGTCTCGCCCGCGCCCAGAGCGAAGGCCGGGAACGGATCATAATCGCCGATGCCCAGTTCCGAGATCTGCTTCACGACATTGGGCATGCCCGCCGTCATGGCAACTTGCACGGTCATCACGTTCTGCGATTGCTCCAGCCCGTAGCGCAGCGGAAATTGTCCGCCCCGCCCGCCGCGGAAGCATTTCTCGCCATAGCGGCTGCCCTGATAATAGCAGTAGCGACCATTATCGATCGCGCTGGCAGGCGTCATGCCGTGATCGAGCCCGGTCGAGTAAACGAACGGTTTGATCGTGGAGCCGGGCTGCCGGTTGGCCTGTGTCGCCCGGTTGAAACTGCCGAGGCGCGAATCGAAGCCCCCCTGCATCGCGAGGATCCGGCCAAGCTGGGCATCCTGCACAACCAGACCGCCCTGCGCCTCTGGCAGAGTGCGCACAGCCCAATTGTTGCCCGACTGCGAAACGGCAATGACATCGCCCACCTTCAGCGCATTGGGCAACCCGACCAGCGGTGCGGTTTCTCCATCCGAGAATCCAATCGTCGCCTGAGAGCCGGAACGCTCCGTCACAACGCCTACGCGCCAGCCACTGTAATTGATGCTGATGGTGGAGCTGGCCAGCTGACGGGTCAGAGAGCCGTCTGCCGGATCGATTGTCGCGATCGGCCCGCGCCATCCGCGCCGACCGTGATAGCGCAGCAGGCCCTTGCGCAAAGCATCGCGCGCGGCATCCTGCATCTCGACATTCAGCGAAGTGCGCACCCAAAGACCGCCGGCATAGACGCTGTTTTCACCGTCTTCCGCAGTTTCTCCGAAACGCCCCATCAGCTGCCGCCGGACTTCCTCGATGAAATAGCCCGCATCGGCCGATTGTGCACTGCGTTGTTCGACCAGACCCAGCGGCGCGGATTTCGCCGCATCGGCATCGGAGGCCCCGACAAAATCGTTGGCAACCATTTGCGACAGGACAAAATTGCGCCGCTCCATCGCAGCTGCCTCATTGCCCTCGCGTCCGTAGCGCTCCGGCGCCTTGGGGAGGATCGCCAGAAACGCCATTTCGTTGAGATCGAGGTCGTTGACGTCCTTGTCGAAATAGGCGCGGCTCGCGGCCTGCACACCGAAACTGCGGCGGCCCAAGGGTATCTCGTTGAGATACAGCGTGAGGATTTCTTCCTTGCTCAGCACCGCTTCGATCCGGCGGGCAAGCAGCATCTCTTTCAGCTTGCGGGTGATGGAATACTCGTCGCCCAGCAGCAGGTTTTTCGCCACCTGCTGGGTGATGGTGGAGCCGCCAACAGCGCGTTCGCCCGAACCGAATTTGGTTACGTAATCGAACACGGCATTGATCGTGCCGGTCAGATCGACCCCGCCATGGCTGAAGAAGGTCTTGTCCTCTGCCGCCAGATACGCCTGCACCAGCTGCTCGGGATAATCCTCATACTGCAACTGCACCCGGCGTTCGCGGGCGTAAGAATGCACAATCTCGCCATCGATACCGCGAACAACCGATGGCAGCGGCGTCTCGTAATCGACCAGCGATTCCGCATTGGGCAGATCACGGGCAAGCAAAGCCCAAAGCGCGAGCCATAACAGGACCACGCCAATCAAAGCATAGCCGGTCCAGCGCACCCAGCGCCGCGCGGCCCAGTTGCGGCGAACAAAAGCCACCGCGCCCGACGCTTCGCGGCGGATGCGGTAGTGAAACGAGTCTGGAGAAAAACCGTCAGCCATAATTTGCTTGGTCGCTTAGCACGGGCTTCCTGTCACTTGCCATAACCAATGCGGCAAACCGCGCGATTTGATCCCCGAATTATCCGAAAAGGCAATGCAGGGGAAAACGATCTAGGGTGTGGCCCCACCGCTGCCATCGGTCACCCCGCCAGTGCCGCCGCTGCTGCCCGAACTCGCTCCGCGCTCACGAGCGAAATAAATCCGGATCGCACGGGCCATCGTGTCGGCAAATTTCTCGCGGCCTTCCTCGGAGGCGAGCAATTTCGCCTCATCCGGATTGGTAATGTAGCCCGCCTCATACAGGATCGCCGGCACGTCGGGCGCCCTGAGCACAGCGAGCTCGGCCGAACGCCGCGCCTGCGGGTGGAAGCGCAGATTGCCGCTCCCTTCCCGCACGATTAGCTGCGAAAACTCCGAGGAATTTTCCTGCACGCGGCGCTGGGACAATTGCACGAGGATCGAACTGATCGCCTCGCTTTGCCCCTCGACCGAGACGCCGTTCAGCCGGTCGGCATTGTTCTCGCGCTCGGCAAACCGCGCCGCCGCTTCACTCGAAGCCTCGCTCGACAGGGTGTAGATGCTTGCCCCGCGCACCCCGCTCACATCGCCTGCACTGTCCGCGTGGATCGACACGAAAAGGTCGGCCCCCAGCCTGCGCGCAATTTCGGGGCGTTCCTGAAGCACCAGAAATTCGTCCGATTCGCGGGTCATCGCCACCCGAATGCCGCCGCTGGCCAGCAATTCCGATTTGAGCGCTTTGGCGAGACCCAGAACAATGTCTTTTTCCCGCACGCCGCCAACCACCGCGCCGGGATCCTTGCCGCCATGCCCGGCATCGATCACCACTAGCGGGCGCGACCGGTCTTGCGGGCCGGATATCTTTGGCAGGTCGACCGGGTCGCCTGCATCGGGCAAAATCAGCCGCAACACATAATCACGGCCAAGGTGGGGGACCGGAATAGTCAGCCCAAAAACATAGAGCCCGGCGATCAGCGCCAGGGGTGCGGCAAAAATCAGCCATATCTGCATGCGCACACTCATCACACGAGCGCGTGTAGGGGTTGGCAGGGCCGCAGCGCAATATGGTTGCTGCATCGGCAAGGCCCTGCTAGCAACAGCGTCCCAAGTCGGGCCGACTTTTTCTTGAGTTTGAGAACGGTTCCGCAATCCTTACGCCTTAAGGCTGTAGGGGCATAACAACAGGTTGAAGCAACAATGCATACCCGTCCCGCCACTTTCACGATGCAGTCTGCGGACTGCGGCGTGCTTGCTGGCCTGGCGATTGCGCACGAATGGCGCAGTGCATCGTCTGCAGACACGCATTTCCGGGGTTCGGCGGCAGAGCGCCCTCCCCATTCCATAACAGCCGAAACCGCCAATTGGGCGAACGGCTTCCACACATATTTGCGCGCATCTCCACCCGGCCATGGTCGGCGGCGACGGCGTGCATGGAGACAATTCAATGGCAACGCGCATGCTAATCGATGCGCGCCACTCGGAAGAAACCCGGGTGGCGGTCCTCAAGGGAAACCGGATTGAGGAGTTTGATTTTGAATCTGCCGATCACAAGCAGATCAAGGGAAATATCTATCTAGCCAAGGTTACGCGGGTCGAACCCTCGTTGCAGGCAGCTTTTGTGGACTTTGGCGGCAACCGCCACGGGTTCCTCGCATTCAGCGAAATCCACCCGGACTATTACCAGATCCCGAAGGAAGACCGCGAGCAGCTGCTGGCTGAAGAAGCCGAAGCCGCCGAGGAAGAAGCGCGTCTGCGCAACGAGGAAGAAGATCGCGGCGAAATTCCCGGCGAAGAATACGACGCCGAAAGCGACGAGAGCGGCGAAGCTCTGGCCGAGGACCTTGCCGAAGACGGGCTCGAGGAAATCGACACCAGCGACAAAGAGAAAGTCGCCACCATCGAAGAAGGCCATGTGGAAGACGATTCCGATGGCGATGACGACGATGATGACGATGATGATGATGACAGCGACGACGATAGCGACGGGGAAAACGGCAATGGCGGCCAGCGCCGCGGTCGCCGGGGCCGTGGTCGCCGTCAGGGCAAGGGCGGCAAAGGCGGCAAGCCGCGCAGCCGCGCGAAAGAAGTGGACGATGTCCGCGCCCGCCGTCAGGCTCTGCGTCGCCGTTACAAAATCCAGGACGTAATCCAGCGCCGTCAGGTTCTGCTGGTTCAGGTTGTAAAGGAAGAGCGCGGGAACAAGGGCGCGGCCCTCACCACCTATCTCAGCCTCGCGGGCCGCTACACCGTCCTGATGCCCAATAGCAGCCATGGCGGCGGCATTTCGCGCAAGATCAATTCCGCCGGTGACCGCAAGCGGTTGAAGCAGGTGGTCAACGATCTGAGCCTGCCCAAGAGCATGGGCCTGATCGTGCGCACTGCCGGCATTGCCCGGACCAAGACCGAGATCAAACGCGACTTCGATTACCTCGCCCGGCTATGGGACGAAATCCGCGAAAACACGCTTGGCTCCAGCGCGCCCAGCCTGATCCACTCGGACAGCGACCTGATCAAACGCGCGATCCGCGACATCTATAATCGCGAGATCGAGGAAGTCGTCGTCGAAGGCGAGCAAGGCTACAAGTCGGCCAAGCAGTTCATGAAGCTGCTGATGCCCAGCCATGCGCGCCGGGTGAAGGCCTATTCCGACCCCGTACCCCTGTTCCAGCGCTACGGCGCGGAAGACCAGCTGCGCGCGATGTATGATCCGGTCGTCCAGCTGAAATCGGGCGGCTATCTGGTGATCAACCCGACCGAGGCTCTGGTCTCGATCGACATCAACTCCGGCCGCTCCACCAAGGAGCACGGGATCGAGGCGACCGCCACCGCGACCAATCTGGAAGCGGCCAAAGAAATCGCCCGCCAGCTGCGCCTGCGCGACATGGCAGGCCTGGTCGTGATCGACTTCATCGACATGGAGCGGATGGGCAATATCCGCAAAGTCGAACGGTGCATGAAAGATGCGCTGAAGACCGACCGCGCGCGCATTCAGGTGGGCCGTATTTCCGGCTTCGGCCTGATGGAAATGAGCCGCCAGCGCCTGCGCACAGGCGTGCTGGAAGCCTCCACCCGCGAATGCCCGCATTGCGACGGCACCGGTCTGGTGCGCACCGCGTCCAGCGCGGGTCTGTCGGCCTTGCGTCTGATCGAAGACGAAGCGGCCAAGGGCAAGGGATCGGTCATCACCCTGTCGGCGAGCACGGAAGCGGCGGTCTATCTGCTCAATTCCAAGCGCTCCGAATTGCAGGAAATCGAGGAACGCTATCACGTCACCGTCGAAGTCGTGCCCGAAGGGGAAGACGAAGGCGCCAAGATGACGATTGCCAGTTCCGGCCCGCGCCCGACCGAGGCACCCAGCTTCGAGCCGATCATCGACGATAGCGAAGATGATGAAGATCTGGACGTCGAGACGGACGAGGACGAAGACGATTCGGACGCAGAACGCGACGGCGACAAGCCGAAGAAGCGCCGCCGCCGCCGGGGTGGCCGGGGCCGCAACAAGAACCGCCGCGACGAGAATGACGGCGATCAGGACGATAACTCCGATGAGGGTGGTTCGGACGAGCAAAGCTCCGACGACAATGACGACGAAAAGCCCAAAAAGCGCCGCCGCCGGGGTGGCCGCCGCAGGGGCGGACGTGGCCGCAATCGCTCGGATGAGAATGGCGAGAACAGCGAAAACGCTGACAATGACGGCTCCAATGACGATCAAGCTGGTGCGGAAGCGCTGGAAGGCGTTTCCGAGCAGGTGAAGGATGACATGGCCGTGGTCGCAGGACCCGACAATGCGCCTGAAACTGCCGAGGCGATGGCCGATGAAGGGGCTGAGGAAAAGCCGAAGCCCAAGCGCACGCGCCGCAAGAAAGCGGATACCGAGGCCGAAGCGAAGGCCGACGCGGAAGCGCCTGCCGAAGAGGAAGCCGAGGAGAAGCCCAAGCCGAAGCGGACCCGCGCTCCTCGCAAGAAGGCGGAACCCAAGGCTGAAGCTGCGACGGAAGAAGCACCGTCCGATGCCGACGCAGCGCCCGAAGAAAAGCCCAAGCCCAAGCGCACCCGTGCGCCGCGCAAGAAGGCTGCTCCCGCTCCTGCTGCAACCGAGGAAGTGGCAGAAGAACCCGCCGCCGAGCCAGTGCAGGAAGAGGCCCCTGCACAGCAGGACACGCCGGCGGACACAGACGCCAAGCCCAAGCGTGGCTGGTGGCAGCGGACCTTCGGCGAATAGAGCAGCTCGAGGGCATTAATTCCCGAACACAGAAAAGGGGCGCGAACCGCATAGGTTCGCGCCCCTTTTCTCTATCACCAGATTATCACTCTCAGGCGCCGGTCTTGATCCCCACGCCCCATTCCATCCAGCCCACCGGGCGCGGGGTCTTGGGAGCATAGCGCTCGCCCAGCGGCTCGGTCTCAAACCCGCCATCACGCACCGCGGCGGTGATCGGGCGGGTCAGGTGGCAGCCGCCTGCAACCGGTTTCCAGTAAGGCTCGATCCGGTCCTGCCACCGCGCCACTGAGGCATCGGGCGCGCGGCCATGTTCCAGAAACAGCAGCCGCCCACCGGGCCGCAGGATCCGCCGCATCTCGCGCACCACCTGCGCCTGATCCTGCACCGAGCACATCGTATAGGTGCACACCACCGTATCGAAGCTCTCATCCTCGAAGGGGATCGCCTCGCCCACGCCTTCGCGAATATCGGCGGCCCAGCCCTTCTTCGCCGCTTCTGACCGGGCGTAGTCGAGCAACTTCGCCCCCGGGTCGATCCCGGCATAGCGGGTGATTGCCCCGGCTTCGTAGAACGGCTGGTTGATGCCCCCGCCGCAGCCGATCTCAAACACATCGCCGCGCGCCAATGGCACCACTTTGCCGCGCAGCTTCATGATCGCGGGCGCACCGCAAGCGAGCTTGATAACGCGCGGCACACCGTGCCTGTCCCACCATTCAGCAATGCCCATCGCTAACCTCCTGTCCCTGACGTGCGGACTATGGCACACTCCACCGCAAGAGAGGAATCCGCCCATGACCGTCATCCGCACGCCCGAGAGCCGCTTCGACAATCTGCCCGACTATCCCTTCGCGCCGCATTACCACGAATTGTCGGACCAGCTGCGCCTGCATTATGTCGATGAAGGTCCGCGCGATGGAACGCCAGTGCTGATGATGCATGGCGAGCCCAGCTGGAGCTTCCTCTATCGCCACATGATCGGGCCGGTGGCGGAGGCTGGTTACCGCGTCCTCGTGCCCGACCTCATTGGCTTTGGCAAATCGGACAAGCCGACCGAGCGCGACGTGTTTTCCTATGCCGGCCATGTGGCGTGGATGCGCGAATGGGTTGAGGCGCTCGATCTCACCGGCATTATCCTCGCCTGTCAGGATTGGGGTTCGCTGATCGGCCTGCGTCTGGTGGCGGAGATGCCCGAGCGCTTTGCCGGGGTCACGCTCTCCAATGGCGGGCTGCCAGCAGGTCAGGAGCCCCCGCCCGCATTCGCTGCGTGGCGCAAATTCTCGCAAGAAAGCCCGGTCTTCCCAATCGGCAATATCCTGCAAGGGGCCACGACCCGCGATCTGACCGATGCCGAAGTCGCCGCCTATGACGCGCCCTACCCTGATGAAGACAGCAAAGCCTGCGCGCGTGTCTTTCCCAGTCTGGTGCCGCTGGGCGACAATGTCGCAGTGCCGGACCAGCTGAAAGCATGGGAAGCGCTGGAGGCGTTCGACAAGCCCTTCGTTTGTGCCTTCAGCGATCAGGACGCCATCACTGCAGGCGGCGAGAAAGCGTTTGTCGGCCGGGTCGCTGGCACCAAGGGCCACGATCTGCACCGGACGCTGAAAGGCAATCACTTCATTCAGGAAGATGACCCCGAAGGCTTCGTGGCCGCCATTCTGGATACAGCAAAAGCGGCAGGCGTCTGATTCCGCTTCCCACCGGGGCACTGCCCGCCTAAGCGGCCCGAAAACATAATATCGGGATCACAGTCGCATGTCCGGTGTCGCACCGCTTACAATACCTCAGGAGGCGAAAGATCGCGTCCGCACGCTGTTTATGGCAAAGCACGCCCTGTGGGGCGGCGGGATGCATCCCGAAGACGGCAATCACGCGATTTATCACCACGAGGTGCGGACCACGCTGGAAACGCTGGGCCTGCAGCTGGAATTTGCCGACAATTATCAGGTTCTGTTCGAGCAGCCGGAGGCGGACTTTGTCTTCCCGCTGCTCAATCGCGGCGGGTTCGTGAATTCCGAAATGCTGATCCCCGTGCTGTGCAATATGCACCGCATCCCGTATCTGGGCGCGATGCCGTTCCTGCGCGGTCTGGGCGATGACAAGAGCGTGTCGAAGCTCGTGTGCAAAAATGCGGGTGTGCCGACCGCGCCGTGGTTCTGTTACCGCCGGGGCGCTCCGGTACTTGAGGAAAACCTGCCAGCATCCGCAGATGGCCGGTGGGTCATCAAACCCAATGCGTCCTCCGCCAGCTGGGGCATATCCGATGCGTTCGATTTTCAGGGCGTCGCCAATGCTGTCGCCGACATCCACATTCAGGGCCATGACGCCATCGTGGAGCCGTATCTGGACGGATACGATGTCCAGTGCGCCTTCATCACGCTGAACGATGTGCCCACCGCCCTCCCCATGCTGTGGTACGAGCGCGAGGACACGCAGAAACTGTGGACTTATTACGAGAAGCGCGATCTGGTTCAGAATACGGAGAAAGCCGCGCTCAAACGGTTCGACAATCCAGAGCTGGCCGCGAAGGTTCAGGACTACGCCAAGCGGGTCGCGCAGGAATTTTTGCCGTTCGATTACGGGCGGATCGAATTCCGTGTCGATCTGAACACCGGCGACATCAATTTCATCGAAATCAATTTGAACTGCAATTTGTGGTCGGAAAAGGTTATGGCAAAGGCAGCGGCCTATGCCGGCTTTAGCCATGCCGATCTGCTGGAAACCCTTCTGGCAGAGGCGTGGCGGCGAAACGGATTGTTCGCCGCGCCCTGATACGAAGAGGTTCATCGATGCCCGAAACAGCAACCGCCATAACATTCATCGTTCTTGCGGCGCAGCGCACAGGGGTGGTCAATCCGCTGGCGACGCGGGCCGGTGTCTCGCACAAATGCCTCGCCCCTATTCGCGGCAAGGCGCTGATCCGGCATGTGATGGAAACTCTGATCACCGTGCCCAATGTGGAGGCGATCCGCGTTTCGGTGGAGGCAGAGGCGCATGCCGAGCTGGAAGCGGTGCTGGCGGACTACGCACGGCCCGATCTGCCGATCACGCTGATCGAGAGCGATCCGAACATCGTCGAGAGCGTGGTGAAGGCAGCCGGCAAGAGCGGAGGGCCCTTCGTCATCACCACAGCCGACAATGTCCTGCTGACCCGCGATGCGGTGGCGCAAGTGGTGGACGCCATGCGCACTGCGGATGCGGTGATTGGCATTGCGCGCGAGAAGAACGTGAAGGCCGCGCATCCCGAAGGCCAGAAGAATTATTACGGGTTTTCCGACGGCGGAATTGCTAATTGCAACCTCTACGGCCTGTCCGGCCCCAAAGCATTCAAGGCTGCCGAGGTTTTCCGCGAGGGCGGCCAGTTCATGTCCAATCCGGGCCGCATGGTCCGCGCCTTTGGCCTGCTCAACATCATTCTGCTGAAAGCAGGCATGTTGAAACTGCACCCGGCGATGGAAGTGCTCGGCGAACGGCTGGGCGCAACGATCAGGGCCGTGGAGTTCGAGGACGGCGCACTCGCCATCGATGTCGATAACGAGCGGACTTATGCGGTGTGTGAGGAATTGCTGCCGGGTCGTCCCGCGAAGGTTTAATCCGGCACGCGCTCGCCCTTCCAGTCGAACTGGTGCCCGCTCTGCTCGGGCGTGAGACCTTCTATCACCGACAGCAGATTGCGCGCAGCCTCTTGCGCCCCGGTCAATTGGCCGTCGGGCAGATTGGACTGAAATGGCTCGGACAGGGCCGTGTCCACCGTGCCGGGATGGAGCGATGCGAGCACCGCCTGCTTGTGCGTGCGGCCAAGCTCGATGGCGAAGTTTTTCACCAGCATGTTGAGCGCGGCTTTCGATGCGCGGTAGCTGTGCCATCCGCCAATGCCGTTATCGCCAATCGATCCGACGCGGGCCGAAAGAGCCGCGAACACGCTGCGCTGCTTGCGGTCGAACAGCGGAAGCATCGCCTTGGCCACCAGCGCCGGCCCGATGGTGTTGGCCTGCAACACGCGCGCCATGGTGACGCCGTCCAATTGCTTGTAACTGCGCTCCGGCCCGGTGCCATCGGGCAAAGTCAACACGCCGGTCGCGACGATGACCAATTGCGGAGGGTGCTCGGCCATGATGTTGGCAGTGGCCTCGATTGACGCGGGATCCTCATAGTCGAAGCGGAACGGAATGATCGTTTCGCCCCCTGGCGCATTCCCGCTGCGCGATCCGGCATAGATCCTGTCGACGCCCCGGTCCGCCAGTTCCTTCACCAGAGCGTGGCCAATGCCGCCGCTTGCTCCGAAGACGGCAGCGCTGGTTACGCTCGCTCCAATTGACTGCTCTTGTGCATCGCTCATGGTGGTCAGACGGACCAGATGGCTGCAATGTTCCCCTCATTCTTTTGCTGCCGAATGTTATTGCTTTGGAGTTGCACATCGCAATTCCAGATGTTGGGCTGGGACGAGGGCAAATCCGTCATTGTCCAACACGGCGGATAGGCCGATGGACCAGCTTGTGCTTGCCCGCAGGATTGCTAGATAGACCGCAACAAACCAGCAGGAATTCGTAAGAACCATGGCAACTTTCACGCTCCCGAAGAACTCCAAGATCCGTAAAGACGGCGCAGTGCACCGCGCGGAAAGCGGCGGCCGGATCAAGAAGTTCAAGATCTATCGCTACGATCCGGACAGCGGCCAGACTCCCAGCTACGACACGTTCGAAGTGGATCTGGACGATTGCGGCCCGATGGTTCTCGACGCACTGTTCAAGATCAAGAATGACATCGACCCGACACTGACCTTCCGCCGCTCCTGCCGCGAAGGGATCTGCGGTTCGTGCGCGATGAACATGAACGGCAAGAACGGCCTCGCCTGCACCAGCGCGATCGAGGATATGGGTGGCGAAATCCGCATCACCCCCCTGCCCCATATGGAAGTGGTCAAGGATCTGGTGCCGGACTTCACCCATTTCTACGCCCAATACGCCAGCATCCGCCCGTGGCTGCAAACCGTGACCCCCACGCCGAGCGGCAAGGAACGTCTGCAATCGCCCGAACAGCGCGAGCAGCTGGACGGCCTGTACGAATGCATCCTGTGCGCCTGCTGCTCCACCGCATGCCCATCCTATTGGTGGAACAGCGACAAGTTCCTCGGTCCCGCCATCCTGCTGCAGGCCTATCGCTGGCTGGCGGACAGCCGCGACGAAATGACCGGTGAGCGCCTGAACGAGCTGGAAGACCCCTTCCGCCTCTACCGCTGCCACACCATCATGAACTGCGCGAATGTGTGCCCCAAGGGCCTCAGCCCGGCCAAGGCCATCGCCGAAACCAAAAAAATGATGGCCGAACGCACGATCTGATCGGGCGCGACGCTTGAAAAAGCCCCCATCCTTCTTCGATTGCGAGCCAATCGATGGAGCACCCGGCTGGTATAGCTGGGACCTGAAGGACGACACGCGCTTCAACGCGGTCGTCATGGGCGAATTGCGCGTGCGCCAGGAAGGCGAACGCGCGCGGCTCAGGATGATGCCGGAGCGAAAGCACACCAACCTGCAGGACATGATCCACGGCGCTGTCACGCTGTCGCTGATCGACATCGCACTGTTTAGCGGCATGCACATGCTGCGCGAAAGCGATGCTGGAATGGCAGTGACGCTGGAGCTTTCCACCCAGTTCATCGGCGCGGGCAAGGTCGATCAGCCGCTTGACGCCGTGGTCGAGGTGATGCGCGAGACAGGTCGCCTGATGTTCTTGCGCGGCGAGGTGGTTCAGGGCTCGAATGACGAGCATCTGGTCGCTGCTTTTAGCGGAATGGTTCGTAAGGCTTCAGCGCCGAAAACAAGCCCGGCAGCAGCCAAATGAGCAGCGTTCTGGCGCGCTATAATGCGCTGGTGGAAGCAGGCGAACTGCGCCCTGACGCAGAGCAGGCCGCCGTCGCCGAGCGACTGGAGGAATTGCAAACTGCGCTGGAGGCGACACCGAAGCGCGGTTCGATCATCTGGCGCGCCCTTAAGGGCAAACCCGAAGCGCCCATGGGCGTCTATATGTGGGGCGGCGTCGGTCGCGGCAAATCGATGCTCATGGACCTGTTCCACGGCGCGCTGAATATAAAGGGCAAGCGCCGCGCCCACTTCCACGCTTTCATGCAGGAAGTTCACGCCCTGCTAAGAGAAGAGCGAAAGAAGGAGAGCGGCGATCCCATCCCGCCAGTCGCCGCCCGAATCGGCAGCAATCTGCGGTGTCTCGCCTTTGACGAGATGGTGGTGAGCAACAGTGCCGATGCGATGATCATGAGCCGCCTGTTCCGCGCACTGATCGTGGATGAAGGTGTGACGATTGTCGCCACTTCCAACCGCCCGCCATCGGACCTCTACAAGGACGGGCTGAACCGCGAGCATTTCCTCCCCTTCATAGCTCTGATCGAGGACCGGCTGGATGTGCTACCCCTGAACGGCCCTACCGATTACCGGCTCGACCGGCTCGGTGATCTGGAGAACTGGCACACACCCTTGGGCGAGGCCGCAACGGCGCAAGTGCGCGAGGCGTTCTTCCGACTGACCGATTACGATCCCGACACAGGCGATGTGCCCTCGATGGAGCTGGCGATTGGCGAAAAACGGTCGATCCACGTACCCCGCGCGTTGAAGGGCGTCGCGGTATTCAGCTTCAAACGGCTTTGCAGCGAGGCGCGCGGTGCGCCCGATTATCTCGCCATCGCACAGGCATTCCACACCGTCATCATCGTCGGGATCCCGCAAATGGGCCCGGATATGCGCAACGAAGCGGCGCGCTTTGTGACCTTGATCGATGCGCTGTACGAATATCGCGTCAAGCTGTTCGCCACCGCAGATGCGGAGCCGGATGATCTGTATCTGGCAGGCGATGGCAGCTTCGAATTCGAGCGCACGGCGAGCCGCCTCATGGAAATGCGCAGCACCGAATACATGGCGCTGGGCCACGGTGCATCCGACACCTCCGGATAGCCCGTCAGACCTGCGCCACAACCTTTTCCTGAGCGCGCGTTAGCCGGGCCATCAGTTTCAGATCCTGCTCCCGCAATTCGAGTGCTGCATCGGCCCAAAGCTCGGTTATCCGGTACAATTCCGCCAGCTCCAGACCCCAGGCGACTTTCATCGCCCGGCGCCCTGCAACGAGCCCCGAATGCCTGCGAACCGACTTTTTGAGAAAAGCCCGGCAAGCCTCCTCACCCTCGCCATCCTCTGCAAGATGATGAACTAGCCCCAAATCGTACATTTCCTGAGCGGAGTAGGTATCGCTCGAGACAATCAGGCGATCCGCCTGCGCGCTGCCGAGTTTCCGGCTGAGCAAGGCATGCGCGCCCATACCGGGAAACAGGCCGAACATGATCTCGGGCAGACCGAATGTCGCGCTCTTCTCCGCGATGACATAATCGAAACTCAGCAGGGCCTCGAAGCCGCCCCCTAGAGCAGCGCCTTGCACTAGACCGACCGTCAGGATTGGCAGGCCGAGAGTTTCGATATTTCGATGGAGAATCTGGCAGCAGCGATGGCCATATTCGACGAGACCGTCACGATTGCCATCCAGAATTAGCTCGCGGAACAGCGCCAGATCCCCGCCGTAGCAGAACACGCCCGGAGCCTTGCTCCCCAAAACCAGAAACTGGAGCGGCGCTTTGCCCTCCCCGAAACCGGCAGCAACCCCGGATTGCCACGCTTCGAAATCGCCCAGCATGGGCGGGGTAAAGCTGGGCCGACCCTTGGGACGCATATACGTCCACAAAGCCTGCGTTTCCGGCTCGTAAGCCAGTTCCAATTCGTTCAGTTGAAGCAATTGCTGCGGCATTCCTGCGGGTAGTGCCGAAGCGTTCACCGTTGAGGGTCCTGTCGAAGGGTGTGCGTCATCGTCTGCATTGTCGACAATAATGCTATCTTCGAATTCCTTATCCAATCGATCCATTGCGCGCGTCCCGTCAGCTTGACAGCTGTCCCTGCCCACCGTGGTAGGCAATTTACAACTTATTACGCAAGGCTGGATTTCCGCTGGGCGGCGATGATTGTGGACAGTCCCGCCATGAAACGGAATCGTCAGCTGCTGGGCTGGATAAGCCCCAGTGACCGGTCCAGCATCATCAGCTGCCACAGCGCCCGGCTGTTGTCCGAGCGTCCACTGATGTGATCCTCCGCCAATGCGGCGATACGATCCGTGTCAAACCAACCGGTTCGCGCCAAAACACCGCTTGTGGCAATCGCCCGCGCTTCCTTCGCCAGCGGCCCCCGGAACCATTGGGCGAGCGGTGTTACAAAGCCCATTTTTGAACGATAGAGGATGTCTTTGGGAAGATACCGCTCCATCGTGTGTTTGAGCAGATATTTGCCCTGCCTGCCCTTGATCCGGGCGCTGTGCGGCAATCCAGCGGCGAATTCGATCAGGCGATGGTCGAGCAGCGGCTCGCGCGCTTCCAGACTCGTGGCCATGCTGGTGCGATCGACCTTGGTCAGAATGTCGCCCGGCATCCAAAATTTCAGATCGGCATATTGCGCCCGGTCCAGCCCGCTTTGCGCAGGGGCCTTCTGCATCATTGCGATGAACGGCTGTTCCGCGCGGTAATCCCCCAGCGAGCGCTGCATTGTGTCGGTATACAGCAGGGTGCGCTGTTCCGGAGCCATGGCGGACAGACCCCGCGCATACCCCTCCTCACCGCTCTGGGCGAGCGCCTGAAATGTCGACTTGGCACGCAGGAATTGCGGGGCCCAGTCCGCTTTGGGCCATACGCGTCCAAGCGTCCCGAACACCGGCCCGCGAAGACCTGCGGGAAGCAGAGACCGCGCTTGTTCTTCGCGTGCATGAAATACCTGCCTGCGATATCCGGCAAACGCCTCGTCCGCTCCGTCGCCGGACAATGCCACGGTGACATTCTCGCGCGCCAATTGGCACACCCGCCAAGTCGGCAGCGCTGACGCATCGGCAAAAGGCTCGTCGAACATCCCTGCCAGCGCATCCAGCGCGCCGAAATCATCGGGATCGACAATGCGTTCGCGGTGATCGGTCGCGAACAATTGCGCGACTTTTCGGGCGTGCAAAGTCTCGTCCAGCGCAGCAACGTCGAAACCGATGGAGCATGTATTCACCGGCGAATTGCTGTTTTCCGCCATTAGCGCGACCACGCTGGAGGAATCCACACCGCCCGACAAAAACGCGCCCAGCGGCACATCCGACACCATCCGAGAGGTAACGCCTTCGCGCAAATGATGGAGCAACTGAGCCGACAGATCAGCTTCGCTGCCCGTGTGACGACGGCTGAAATCGACATCCCACCACTGCACCGGCTTGGCCGCAGCTGCATCATGACGCAGCAGGCGGTAATGCCCGGCAGGCAGTTTCTCCACGCCCCGCAGGATCGAACGGTGATCGGGCACGTATCCCCATGCGAGGTAATCTTCGACCGCCAGTGGATCGATATCACGTCGCAGCAAAGGATGCGCCAGCAGACCTTTCAGTTCGCTCGCAAAGGCCAGGCTCCCATCGCTCAGTTCAGCGGTGAACAGCGGCTTCACGCCCAGCCTGTCGCGCGCCAGAAACAGCGTGTGGTCACCGTGATCGTAAAGCGCGAAAGCGAACATGCCGTTGAACCGGCGCAGGCAATCGGGGCCCCATTGCTGCCACGCGGCCAGAATGACTTCGGTGTCGCCTTGAGTCTGGAATTGGGCCCCGCGCTCCGCCAGCTCGGCGCGCAGTTCCTGAAAATTGTAGATCTCGCCATTGAAGACGATGGTCACCCGGCCATCGGCCGAATGCATCGGCTGCGGAGAGCCTTCCAGATCGATGATCGACAGTCGGCGATGCCCCAGCCCTACCCCTTGCGCGGTCCACACTCCCGAACCGTCCGGCCCGCGATGGGCCAGCGCGTCAGTCATCTGCCGTACGCGGGCGGGATCGACGGGCTTGGGCGTGCCGATATGAAAGAGACCTGCAATGCCGCACATGGGAATGCTCGCTAAGGCACTGCGAGGAACTGGTCCATCCACGCGTCCTGCGGACCTGTGGACCGGCGAAACGCGTTGATAGCATCCAGAGCGGGCATCCCGTCCCGGTCCTCCGCCGAAACAATCAGCGTCAGGGTCGGCCTCGGCGAAAGCAATAGCTTGTCGCGCATGGCTTCCAGTGTCAGCCGGGAGGCGCTCGCTGTGGTCACATCGCCGATACGCCAGCTGGTTTCGGTCAGGCGGCGGATACTGCCGAGCGCGAACAGATAATCGGCTTTTGCATCTGCGCGCGTCGGCCCGCCGCGAAGCCAGCGCCAATCGGTTTCGGGCATGAGCGCCCCCTCGCCTTGCGCGGCGGGATCACGGCCATTGCCCTGCGCAGCATAGGCAGCGGCGAAAACATCGACCCGCTGGCCTTGCGCATCGATGTAGCTGGCGAGCAGGCGCTGATCAGCTCCGCTGGCGCGCGGTTCCCATTCAAGCGCCATGTCCGGCGAGACTTGTGTCCAGCCCGCCACTGCGGGCGCTTCGAACGTCTCGGGAAGGTCGGCTTCCAATTGCGACGCCAGAGCGCTCCAGATACCAAAACCCAGCACCAGCGCCGCAAAGCCGCCCGCGATCGCCTTGGTGCCGCCCCGCCCCTTCTCGAACACATTGAACCACGGGGAACGGGCCAGCGCTTTCCCGTCCAGACCCGGCTCTTCCGGATCGCGGTCAAAAAACCGCCAGCCTGCGCCCAGGATAAGAACCAGCACGATGGCGAAGAACACCCAGCCATAAAAAATGTGGTCGAACCCGGCCGCGAATTCGATGCCTTGCGACTGGGCGATGTAAATCGTGCCCCATGCCCGCACGCCATTGGCGATTACCGGAACGATGATGCAGGCCGCGAAAAACGCAATCCGGCGCGACCAGCGGGTGAAGCAAGTTTGCGCCACCAGCACGCCCAGCGCGATCATCGCGACGAGGAATTTTACCCCGGAACAGGCCTCTGCCACTTCGAACAGGCCTGCAGGCGTATCGATAAACACTCCGTCAATCACCGCGGGAATGCCGCTGAGACGCGTAAGCCAGATCACCACATCGGCGGTGATCATTTGCAAGGTCGGCACCAGTTCGTCACCGAACGGGACGAGGAACACCATATAGGCCAGCGGGAAAAATACGCCTGTGGCCACACGGGGGCCGAGAATGGCGATCACGCTCATCTGGAGCGCACCGACTGCGCCGGCCTGGGCCACTATATTCACGCCCGCCAATTCGCCGAGCAGCCATACGAACAGCGCTCCTGCGACCAGCACCAATCCGGGGAGCCATGCTTTCGGCTGGAGGTGCGCGAGCTCTTCCCGCCGGACCCACACCAGCCACCCTACGATGACCGGCACGAACAAAATATGATTGTAGGTGGAGATGTTCCACCACTGGATCGCCATTTCGACCCATGCGCGGGCGGTCAGAAGCATGAGCGCGGCCCATGCCAAGGCTAGCTGCGCGAGAGGCATCTTCCAGGCCACAGGCAGGCGCGCGCGCCAATTGCCGCTGCGCACATTGTCGAGTGTTAGCTCAGGCGGCATCGCGCATCGCTCCACCGACAATGTCGGACAGGGGGGCAAGCATGGCGTCCCAGCCCTGCTCCTGAATGACAAATTTGCGGGCCTCAGCGCCCAGCCTTTCGGCCTCGGCAGAGTTGGCCTGCAAGCCCATTACCGCTTCCACGATGGTATCATCGTCTGGCGCAATCACGAAGTGCTCGCCATCCACCGCATCGATCCCGGTTGCAGCCTCAGGCGAAAGAATGACCGGGCGCGCCATCGCCATCGCTTCCAGCACCTTGTTCTGGATACCCCGCGCAATCGTGAGCGGGGCGATGACCATATCGGCGGATTTGAGGAACGGCTTCACATCGGGCACTTCTCCCCAGATGCGGATACCCGGCTCGCCATCGCGCGCGGTGAGCGCAGCAACCGGCGCACGGCCGACACAGTGAAATACCGCATCGGGCAGCGCTTCCCGGATGCGCGGCATCAGCCCATCGATCATCCGCAGCGCAGCGTCGATATTCGGCGCGTAATCCATCTGCCCGGTGAAGACGAGATTGGGACCGGCGGTTTTTTCCAGCTCCGGCTGAACAGCAACCTTGGCCGGGTCGAAAGTGACCGTATCGATCCCGTTTCGCAGCGCGGTGATCCGCGCACGATCCGGACGCTCCATCCGCGAGGCAAGCAAAGCCGCTTCGTTGTCGCTGATCAGGATGGTGGTGTCGGCCCGGTGGGCAAGACGCTCTTCTTCGCGGGCCAGCAATACGCCTTCGCGCCGGTCGATAAAGGCGCGTGCACCGCCCTTCTCGCCATAGGCCTCGAACTTTGCAGAATCGACATCGCACAGATCAATGACCACGCGCCCGCGATAGTCAGCGGGAACATACTGTCCCATCTGGCCCGAAAATACGAAGATAGCGTCGATCGCATGGCGGGCCAGCGTATCACGCAAAAAACCATGCAAGCGCGCGTGATCGAAGGCCGTCAGGCTGACAGGCTTACCGGAAAGCACCGCTTCGACACCTGCCAGTGGCAAAGGCTTGCTTCGCTTGATCAGGCAATGGCTTGCCGCCACGGCGGCCAACTCGCTCTCGGCAGCCATATCGGCCGCAGATTCGCCAAAGGTCGCGACATGCACCCGGTGCTCTTTCGCCAGATGGCGCAGCAGATGGTGCGAGCGGATCTTGTCTCCGCGATCAGGCGGAAACGGGATCCTGTGCGAGAGGAACAGGATATCGCCCATCAGGCGAGCCCGCGAGCGATGGGCGGTCCGATAAGATTGGCGATGGGTACAGGAAGCTTTTTCCACAGCGCGATCTTGCGCTGATAGGCTTCGCTGGTGGGATCGACGTCGCGCGCCTCCACGCCGTCGGCAGACCAGCTGGAATAACTCAGGGGCTCAGGCTCGAAGCCCCAGTTCTTCTTGAACGCATAGGGTCCGCTGCCCGTTTTGCTGCGCCCGAAGTCGAAGGCGATGCAGCCCTTGCGGCGAGCATGACACATCAGCTCGTAATACATCACTTCGTTGGCGCGCAGGGTGCGGGCATCCCAAACGCCGCCGCCCCAATAGGGCATGACATCCCCGCGATGATACAGCGACAGCACGCTGGCCACAGGACGATCCCCGTCCCACACAGTCAAAATGTCGGCATCGTCTTCGAAAGCATCCAGCACTGCATCGAACAGGCTGCGTGGGAACACCGGCGTGCCCAGATTGCGGACGCTTTCGGAATAACACGCATAATGCGCGGCGCGGTCGGACTCCGTGACGCCAGTCGTGATCCGCAGCTCGTTCTTCAGGCCCTTGCGCACTTCGGCACGCGCCTTGCGCGGAATGGCCAGCAATTGCGCCTCATCATCCTGCGCAAGCTCGCTGCGGAAACCGCAATGGCTGTCGGTCTGGACACTCCAACCTTCGGGAGCATCGCCGCCGCGCAATTCGACGGACGCACAGGACCGGCGCGCCGCCAGTTCCTGAGCCGCTCGGGCGAGGCGTCTGGCCGTGCGGGGTTCGCTTGCAACGATACCGCCATCCACAGCAAATCCGCTGGACGCGAGTGCGCTGGGAAAGAGCGGAGAATGCACTTCGGTAAGCGGCAACCACCCGGTCACTGCCCCGCCCCGTTCGGCAATCAGGCCCAAAGCTTTCTGCCCGGCCCCGCGCTCCACGGCGCACAGCCAGCGCGGCAGATGAAACGGCGACGCACCATGCGCAAAGACAAATTGCTCGATCCGCGCAGCCTCGCCCGGGTCGGACAGGTCCGCCAGCGTCACGGTTTCTTCACACAGACCAAACGGCGCATTCATGCCGCCAGCTCCTTCGCGAGCGGTGCTTCACGGTGTGCAAGCATGTCCATGCGGCCCCACTCGAATTCATGCACCAGCTCGCCCAGCTTGCCGGCCATCTTGTCCAGATTGGTATAGTGCCGCAGGCGTGATTTGACCGGCGCGTTTTCAACACGCGGTTGTTTCGGATCGATCTCCCAAGGGTGGAAATAAAAGATCGCCGGGCGTTCTTCACGCCGGTTGACCTGCCGGATGGCCCATCGGCTGAAGGCATAGGGCAGCACGCGGAAAAACCCGCCCCCGCCAGCAGCCACACGCTTTCCACCAAGAATGGCCGTGGTCACCGGAATCTCGATCAGGTCCGACCATGGCAGCGGGCGGAACGCAAATCTGGGCGCCTCACGCCAGCCATAATGGTCATGCGTAATCGGCGCGACGCTGGAGGAATAGGCATAGCCCTGCTCGGCCAGCTCCATATATGCCCATGGCGTGCGCTGATCGATGGAGAAGCTGGGCGCGCGGTAGCCGGTAATCCGCTGGCCCGACGCATCTTCCAAGATCATCCGCGCCAGCTTCAGATCGCCGGCAAATTGCTTGCGGTCGAAGGTGAACACGCGTGCGTGGTCATAGCCGTGGCTGGCCAGTTCATGACCGCGCTCGACAATGCGCCGCATCAACGGGCCGTTGCGCTTGGCCACCCAGCCAAGCGTGAAAAATGTCGCTTTCACATCGGCGGCATCGAACAGGTCCAGAATGCGCAGGACATTGTCCTCCACCCTGCTGGCAAGGCTGTCCCACTCCCCGCGTTCGATCACATTCTCGAACGCGCCGACCTGGAACCAGTCCTCGACATCGACAGACAATCCGTTGACGATGCGGGGCTTATTGACGGCAACTGCCTGCATGGAAATGTGGACCTTCCCGGACTAGGCGGCGCGGCGATCGTCGCGTTCCATCCATTCGATCAGAATGGTGAGAACGTGGCGAACCGATTGTTCCTGTTCGTCGACACGGGCCTCCAGAGCGGCAATCCGGTGCGACAGATCGGCGGGCACAGCAGGCGCATCGGCCAGCTCGACCACGGCCTGTTGCAGTTCGGCGATTTGCGCATCGCGCGATGCCAGCATGGCTTCGACCTGATCCACATCCACACGCGGGGCGTGGTTGAGCGGTGCAGGCGCAGAAACTGCGGGCTCGGGCTTGGCCATCGGTTTCGGCGCGGCTGCAGGGAACGTGCTGTCGCTGACCATTTCTTCCATCACGGAAGACAGCATGGACGCATCGATCCTGGTGCGCTGCTCCACCGCGCCCAGCAGCAACAGCCGCGTGACGATCTGGTTGACCCGGCGCGGGATCCCGCCCGTGGCCTGATACAGCTCTGCATAGACCCGTTGATCGAAAGCCGGATTGCCTTCCCACCCGACACATTTCAGGCGGTGTTCGACATAGGGCTGCAATTCGGCGGGCTCCATCGCATCCAGATGATGCGCGGCAATGACCCGCTGGCGCAGCTGCTCCAGCTCCTCATGGTTTGCCAGCGTGGCTTTGAATTCCGGCTGACCCAGCAGCAGCAATTGCAGCAGCGGATGGCTGCCCAGCTGGAAGTTGGAGAGCATCCGGAGCTCTTCCAGCGCTTCCACCGAAAGATTCTGCAATTCGTCCACCGTCAGCAGACACCGGCGACCGGCGCGCGCTTCCTCATGCAGAAATTCCTCGATCGCACCCAGCGCGCTGGCCTTGTCATGGCCGTCAATGTCGAGGCCAAAGCTCTGCGCCACAACGTGGACCAGCTCTTCCCCGTCGAGATTGCTGGTGACCACTTGGCCGACAGTCAGACGCTCCGGGTCCACCTTGTTCATCAAATGCGCGACCAGCGTGGATTTACCCGCGCCAACCTCGCCCGTGATGACGATGAAGCCTTCACCCTGAGCCATGCCATAGCCGAGATAGGACAGCGCCTTGCGGTGCGTCACGCTCTCGAAATAGAAGGCCGGGTCCGGCGTGAGCTGGAATGGTCGTGCCGTCAGGCCGTAAAAGTCATCGAACATATCTGTTCCCCGATCAGAAGTCGTAGCGCAGGCCGAACAGGGCGGAGGCGGTCGTCAGATCCTCCGCTGCCAATTCGCTGTCGAGATGATCCACAGCCACCGCAGCGCGGGCCGAGAGGCCCTGCCAGATGTTGCGGTTGTACGATGCGGCTGCGCCCAGAACTGTCGCGTCGCCGCCCAGTCCGGTGCCGTTGTCGATGTAATTGACGTAAGCGTTCGTGTTGAAACCGGCGTTCCGGCCGATCGGTCCGCTCACGAATGCCGTGGCGTAGTAGTTTTCGTCGGTCAGGCCGTCGGCAGCTGCCAGAACGGTGTTCTGCGCGGCCAGGAAGGTCCGGCGATCATAGCCAAGCCCCACCCCCGCGGTAAGCCGTCCCAGTTGCTGCGAGTAGTTCGCTGCCACGCCGCGGCTGCGATAGACCGAGCTGCGGATGGAGCCGAGCGCGCCGTTGAGGCACCCGCCGCCCTCTGCGCCCGATGTACAGCCATTGAAATCGCCTGTGAGCGGATTGCGTCCGGCGGTGAAGTTGGTCGACACCGCGGCCAGCAAATTGGTCAACTGACCACCAAAGCCGACCAGCGAATCGTAGACCGACACGCCCAGCGAACTGCGCGAGTCGGGCGCATAGGAGAAGGTGCCGTAATAGGTATCGCTGTCATAGCGGCGCCCATAGGAAGCCGTCAGCGAGGTGCGCGAAGACGGACGCCAGACCACACCGACATCCCAGATCAACCCGTCTGTTTCAAAGGCGATCTGGCGCGGTGCGTTGCCGTCGGTCACGAAACGTCCGCTGGAATCCACGATCGGATTGCCTGCCGCATCGCGGGCGACATCGCGGCTGGATACTTCGACGTCTTCATAGCCGATCCCGCCGGTAACCGCGAAGGACGGTGTCAGCGGCACGGTCACACCTGCGCGCACATTCAGATCACGCACGCGCTGGTCGAGATTGGAAATGTCTTCCTGATAGGCACCGCCGGAAACAGCGAGACCGACCGGCAACACATCAGCGGGCTTCAGCGCGACACTGGCCGTGGCCGAGTGCACCGTGCTGTCATCAAAGATATCGACCGGAGCCCCGCCCCCGTCGAGCGGAACGACATCCGGCCCTTCGACACGGTTGTAGCCGAACAGATATTGCGCAGAAACCTGCGCTGCCCCGACCTGCGTGGCGAGCGTTGGCCCGCCATAGACGGAATAGATCTCGCTTTCGGTGTCTTCGCCGATACCTTCAATCGAATTGAAGGTCGAGGAACCGCTCTGGCCGACGCTGGTCCGTGCGGCCAGGGCCCCGGCTTCCACCGTCAGAACCTGCGGCACCACCGAAGTGTAACCACGCGCGATACCGGTGATGGTGTCGCTGTCGACAGCGGCATCGCCGTATCCGATATTGCGCTCGTAGCGCACCGAGACAGAGCCGCCGTTGTTCCGGCCCTGCACCGATGCATCGACGCCAGCCGCAAGCTGCGTGTAAGTGACAGTATCGCTGCCGGGCGAAAGCTCCTGCAGGACAACCTGACTGGCCTCGATATAGGGGGTGATACGCGCGCGCTGGCGGGTGTTTTCCGGCTCGGCGCGGCCGCCGAAGGGCTCGGCAGACTGGCTCGAGCCGCCGCCACCACCGGTGACTTCGTCATTGCCATAATATTGCGCTTGCGCGGTGGCCGGAATGGCCAGAGCGACAATCGCGGCGGAAAGCATGAATTGGGCGCGCATAGTTCGTCCCCTTACTGGTAATAGGACCCGAAGCGGCGACCGCTCGGGCTGAAATTGGTGGCGTTCAAAAGCAGTTTGATGTCCTCACAGGCGGACAGCAGTTGATAGGCATCTTCCAATGCGCTGCGCCCTGTCTGGTCGGCGCGGGCGACGAGAATGCCCTGCCCGACATGCTTGGCGAGTTCTGCGGCAGCCGACGCGGCAAGCGCGGGCGGCGTGTCGAAAATGACGATCCGGTTTGGATGTCCCTGGGTCAGGCGATCGAGCACTTCGGCGGTCCGGCTGCTGGCCAGATACTCGCTGTCGGTGGTCGACTGGCTGCCGCTGGGAAGGACCCAGAGATTGCCGATATCGGTCCGCATGACGTGGTCTTCGACGTGGCAATTCTCGTCGGCCAGCGCGTCCATGAAACCAGTGCCTGCCGGTATGCCGAGCGTTTCGGGCAAGCTTGGCTTGGCGAAATCTGCATCGACGAGAAGAATCTCGAGATCCTTTTCCGCTGCCAGAGCGATTGCCAGGTTGACCGCACAATAGGTCTTGCCCTCGTCCGGATGGGGCGAGGAGATCAGAATACGGCGGGCCAGTGATGTGCCGGTTTCACGCGCAGTGCCGAGCACTTGACGCTTCACAATGCGGAATTCCTCCAGCAAAGCGCTAACTTCGCCATCGGGATCGATCAGGCCCTGATCGCGCAGAAGTTCGCGGTCAACATTGAATGGCTTGCCGCGAAACGGCGTTGCATGCCCCGGCGCATCAATGGTGGCAGGAACGTTCGATGTTTGAGTCGCTGGAACCTGCGAGGTTACCTGCGGACTGGCCGCGCCTGGCATTTCCTCGTTCATCAGCTTGGCACGCACCCGTGCAGCCAATGTTTCCAGATCGGGCATCTCCTGAGCGGGAGCCGGTGCGGGCGCAGCTTGCGCTGTTGCAGCCGGGGATGCCGTAGCATCCTTGCGCTTCACCGGGCGCGCACGTTTCATCGGCGCATCGGCCAGCTTGCCGGGCATGGGGGCCGGGCCGAATTCGCTCAGGCCAAAGGCACCGCTGGCGCGTTCGAACAGCGAGCTATCGCCGCCGCTGCTTTTTTCTGGCTCTCCGGGGAGCGGGATTTTCTTATGTTCGGTCATTGTCTGATCCCCCTCACGCTACCGTGCCAACCTGGACAAACTCGATTGCCAGCAGGATCGCGAAGACCCCGGCGAGAGCAGCGGATGCGGCGTAGAACATCTTCATTTTGCGGGCCTCGATTGCGCGCTGCCCATCAGTCATGGTGCGCGAAATGGCACCAATGACGGGCAGCTCCAGCGCCCGTTCGAGCGAAGCCGTCGTGCTGAAGGTCGATTTGATCTGGCTGAGGCCGAAGGCCGCGCCGACTCCTGCACCCAGACCCACAATCAGGACACCCAGCAGCAACAGGGGCCGATTGGGCGCTGCCGGTTTGCGCGGCAGAGCAGGCGGTACGATAACGTCGAATTTGAACGAGCTGCGCTCGCTCTCGACCTGACCACGCAGCTTCATTTCCTCGCGGTCCTGCAGCAGATCGTCATATTTGGTCTTCAGCACTTCATAGTCGCGGCTGATGCGCTGGGCCTCTGCGGCCAGAGCCGGCTCACTTGCCTGATCGGCAATCAGGCTGGACATGTCCGCCTGCAGAGAGGCCTTGCGGGCCATGAGGGCCTGAACATTGGCCTGACGCTCGGCGCGAATGGAAACCAGCGAGCTGTAGGCCGGATTAGGCGAGCTGGTGGAACGACTCGTCTGCGGACCTTCGGCAGCCGCCTGCTGACGCAGGAGGCCAACTTGCCGCTCTGCAGCGATTACATCCGGGTGGTTGCTGGTCAGACCGCGTGCACGCAAACCGGCAAGCTGGGCCTGAGCCTGCGAGAGCGCCGCTGATGCAGAACCCTGCGGCGACTGGATCGGAGGACCCTGCAGCGTCTCCGGCGTACCGGCGAGCTGGCCCTGAATGGCAGCCAATGCGCTTTGCGCCGCTGCCAGATCGGCATCCACGCCGCGCATTTCCGTGCGCAGTGCGCCGAGCTTAGTGGAAATGGCAGCCGCGCCGCCAATCAGTTCGGGATGCTCGGCCTCGAAGGCTGTACGGCGGGCTTCGGCCGCTTCCAGCTCGGTCGCGCGTTCGGCCAGCTGCTGGTCAAGAAAGACCACCGTTTCGGCCACTTCGCCGCGATTACCGGCAATGTTTTCCTCGCGGAAAATGTCGATCAGCTTCTGCACCACATCCTGCGCAAGGGCAGCGTTTTGCGCATCGGAAAGATGCCCCTTGCCGATGGTCGCGGTGATTTCGAAAAGATTGTCTTCTTCGCTCGTGATCGAGACGTCTTCGGACAGGCTGCCAATCTCGCGCTCCATCTCGCGCGGAGTGGAGACGCCCTCGCCCAGCTTCGTGGAGCGAATGACCTTCTCGAGATTCTCCGAACCCGCCAGCGTCTGTTTGACGCGCGCGATGTCGGTCTTGTCACTACCGGCAATACCGATCTGCTGGGCGAGCACGTCGTCCAGCTGAATGAAAATCTTGGATTGGGCTTCGTAGCTGTTGGGGATCATGGCCACCACCAACCAGCCGAGCAAACAGATCGCCCAGGCAACACCCAGCACCAGCCACTTGCGGGCCCATGCCGAGTATACTGCCGATCGGAGCTCGTCGAAAACTTCGTTCATGGTCAGGAGCGCCCTTAGAAATTGCTCTCGGGAATGATGATCACGTCACCCGGACGCAGCATCACATTGGCTCGGCTGTCGCCGCGCTTCAGAAGGTCGGAAAGCCGCAGACCGTATTCGGTCTGACGCCCGGCCCGCGGGTCGAAACGGATCAGCTTGGCCCGGTTGCCGGCGGCAAATTCGGACAGCCCGCCGACCGCAATCATCGCGTCCAGGACCGTCATATTTGCGCGGTACGGGATCGAAGCCGGCTGAGCGGTCGCCCCGATGACGCGGACCTGCTGGCTGAATGTGCCGGCAAATTCGGTCACGATGACCGAGACAATCGGCTGCTCGATAAACTGGGAAAGCTGAAGGCGGATATCTTCCTGCAGCATTGCCGGGGTCTTGCCCACAGCAGGCATATCGGTGACCAGCGGAATGGTGATGCGCCCGTCGGGCCGGACCTGAATGGCCTCTGCACCCAGTTCCGGGTTGCGCCACACATGGATCGACAGCTTATCCAGCGGGCCGATCACATATTCCTGGCTCGGACCTTCCTGAGCAGCCACAAATGCCGCTGGCGGCAGTTCGGGACCGCCCCCTGCGCCGGCGCAGCCCGCCAGTGCCAGAGTGGAGACGACCGACGTCGCCAGAACTTTCGAGATGCGGATGTACGACATCGAAACGCTTCCTTGGTCAAACCCGTGAGGAGCGCAGCATTCCGGCTAGTCCGGATACACTGGTCCCCGCGATTTGGAGCGTTTCTCGCCAAAAAGGGTGAACATCTCGTTAGTTTTCGGCGGTTTTCGGTGGGTTATCCCGATACGGGACATCAGACCTGTAAAGGTTAAGCGAGCGTTTCCCTTGCCGGACCCTGCCCGAGAAAGGCCGATGGGGATGCTGTGGCGCCATAAGCACCGGCGCAAAACACGGCGACCAGGTCGCCAACTTCGGCGCGCGGCAATTCGGCCCTATCCGCCAGTCTGTCGAGCGGCGTGCACAGGCAACCGACCACGCTAGCCATATCATCCACCGGCGAAGAAAATCGGTTGGCGATGGCGACAGGATAGTTGCGCCGGATCACCGTTCCGAAATTGCCCGAGGCCGCCAACTGGTGATGCAGACCGCCATCGGTGATGAGAAAAGTCTCCCCGTGGCTGTCCTTCCGGTCAACAATTCGTGTGAGATAAACTCCTGCAAGACCGACGAGATAGCGGCCAAGCTCGATACACAGATGCGCATTTTCCAGTGATTCCGGCAGCTCGGCAAAGCGCTCCGACAGGGCTGCGCCAATGGCTGAAACATCCAGTTCCTCGTCGCCGGGAAAATAGGGAATGCCAAAGCCGCCGCCCATATTGAGCTTGGTCAAGGCCTCGCCGATATCCACCGCGATCCGGTCCGCCAGAGCCAGCACATTGGCCTGCGTCTCGATGATCGCCTCGGCCGAAAGAGCCTGAGAGCCGGTATAGATATGCAGCCCGCGCCAATCGGCTCCGGCTGCTATCAATTCCCGGCCTAGCGCTGGCACACGCTCGGCATCGACACCGAATTGCTTGGCTCCGCCGCCCATCTTCATGCCCGAACCCTTCATATCGAAGTCAGGATTCACGCGGATGGCGAGCCGCGGCGTGACACCCAGCCGGTCGGCAATCGAGAGCGCCCGGCGCCCCTCGTTTTCGGATTCGAGATTGAGCGTAACGCCAGCAGCTATAGCCGCTTCCAGTTCCTCGTCCCGCTTGCCCGGCCCTGCGAAGCTCACGCGCGAAAGATCCAAACCGGCGGCGCGCAGGATTTCCAGCTCTCCGCCCGACGCAATGTCGAAACCATCGACCAGCGGAGCCATGTGCCGCAGCACCGGCTCGAAGGGATTGGCCTTAACCGCGTAATTGATGCCCAGCCTCTCCGGCATTGCATCACGCAGCATGGCCATCCGCGCGGTCAGGCGATCGCGCGAATAGACGAACAGAGGCGTCCCGCCCGCCTCCTCGACCAGCGCAGATGCCGTCTTGCCCGCAATGGCCAGTTCACCATTCACGGTTTCGTAGCCAGCAGGGATCGGACCAAGCGGTTTGGGTTTCACACTCATGTCCCGATCTCCCGCGCAAGCGCTGTCCTGTCCAGCTTCCCGTTGGGATTGAGCGGCATTTGCTCGCGCCAATGGATAACCTGCGGCTGCATGAAATTGGGCAGTTCCTTGGCGAGAGCCGCAGGCAGCTGTTCCTCGCCGTCTGCAACACCAGGTTCGGCCCGCACGACCAGGTGGACTGCATGGCCCAGCCGGTCATCCTTCACCCCCAGCGCAACCGCCTCTGCGACAAAACCAGTGGCAAGCGCCGCTTCTTCCACTTCCTGCGGGCTGATCCGGTTGCCCGCGCTTTTGATCATCGCATCACGCCGCCCGACAAAATGGAGCAGGCCCTGCGCATCGCGCCGCACACGGTCTCCCGACCATACGGCGGTCCCGCCATAGTGCGAGGCGGCGGGCGCAGGCTTGAAGCGCTCGGCAGTCCGCCCGGCGTCCTGCCAATAGCCTTGCGCGACCAGCGGCCCGCAATGCACCAGCTCCCCTTCTTCATCGGGCGCGGCCACTTCGCCGTCATCATTGATGACCAATATCTCCGCGAAAGGAATGGCGGTGCCCATCGAAGTAGGATTGCTGTCCACCAGTGCGGGATCGAGATAGGTCGAGCGAAAGGCTTCGGTCAGACCGTACATCGGAAAGAGCCGCGCATCGGGAAAGATTGTCCGGAGCTCGCCCACCAATTGCGTGGTCAGAGCTCCACCGGAATTGGTCATGCGCCGCATCGGGGCGACGGCTTCTGCGGGCCAGTCGGTTTCCGTCAGCTGGACCCAAAGCGGAGGAACAGCAGCGAGTGTTGTAACCCCGTGTTTCGCACAGGCCTTCACCACATCGCGGGCAAACAGATAATCGAGCGGGACGACACTGGCCCCGGCATACCATGCATTCAGCAGCTGGTTCTGGCCGTAATCGAAGCTGAGCGGTAGCACGCCCAAAACCACATCATCGGCGGCCATGCCAAGATAATCCGCCACGCTGACAGCGCCCAACCACATATTCGCATGGCTCAGCATCACCCCCTTGGGCCTTCCGGTGGAGCCGCTGGTATAAAGGATCGCCGCGAGGTCATCGGGATCGTGCGAGGATGGTGCCATGGTGCCGCCAAACGCTTCGGCCGCGGCCCACGCTTCCTTCTCATCCATTATCTGGCAGGATGCGGGCGCATCGCCCTCCTCCAGTGTCTTCAAACGCGCCGCCGTCCCCAACAGCATCACCGGCTCGCAATCGCCCAGAATATGCGCAACCTGAGCGCGCTTCAGCAGCGGATTGATCGGCACATGCACCAGCCCCGCCCTCGCACAGGCGAGCGGCAGAAGACATGTAAGCTCCCCCTTCGCGGCCCAGCTGGCCACGCGCGCGCCCGTATCCGGCACCTTATCGGCCAGCCACGCCGCCAGCAGGGCAACACGGCTTCTTAATGCCTGATAGGTAAGCGTGCCCGCACGCAGCGTAAGCGCAGGGTCGTTATCGGCCCCGCGCATCGCCAGATGGTCGAGCGGTTGTGCTTGGATGTCAGGCGTATGCTGCATGGATACGGAGAAACGTCCTCGTGAATGCGATTGCTGCCAGCTATCACGACAGGGTTAACGTCTTGCAAGGGACGCGTGCATTTGCCTCGTCCCCTTTCGACCGGCCAGAGTGGTTTGCGCTGCTGGCGCAGAATGCCCGCCCATTGGTTGCGATGGCAAGCGAGGGCGACGCATTGGCAGCAATGGCGCTGAGCGAAGCCAATGGCCGGATCGAGCCCCTGCGCAATTGGTATAGCTTCACTTGGCGTCAGCTTGCACCCGATGGCGCGGAGGGCGATCGGTTGCTGACCGGCATCGCGCGCCATCTGCGCAGTCGGTCGCACCGCGTCACGCTGTGGCCTGTGCCCGACGAGGACGGTTCTGCTTCTCGGCTAGAGCAAGCGTTTCGCAATGCGGGATGGAATGTCCTTCGCGAGCAATGCGACCACAATCACATACTGCCGGTTAAAGGCCGCAGCTTTGCCGAATATTGGGCCAGTCGCCCGGGCCGGATGCGCACCACGCTCAAACGCAAAGCGAAGAAGGTCGAGGTGCAATTGCTGACCCGGTTCGATGCGATGGCGTGGGATGCCTATGAGGCGATCTATGCCGAAAGCTGGAAGCCGGAGGAAGAGACCCCCGGCCTGTTGCGCGCCTTTGCTGAGCAAGAAGGAGATGCTGGCCGTATCCGGCTGGCGATTGCCCGACATGACGGTGAACCGGTCGCGGCGCAGTTCTGGACCGTGGAAGACGGCAGCGCCTATATTCACAAGCTCGCCCACCGGGAGGCGCACAAGGCCCTTTCGGCGGGCACTACGCTCAGCGCTGCCCTGTTCGAGCATGTCATAGACACGGACGGCGTGTCGCTGATCGATTTCGGAACCGGCAATGATCGCTACAAAGCCGACTGGATGGAGGAAGTTCGCCCGCGCTATCGCATCGACTGCCTCGATCCACGCCAGGCCGCCGCGTGGCCCCCGCTGGCAAAGCGCCGGATCGCCAGCATTGCGGCGCGCCTTGCGCCCAAAGCCGCAGAAAGCTAGGGAGCGGCCCACTTTCGACCGTGGGTGAATAGCCAGCATGACCGACCAGTCCGCTCTCCCAAAGAACAATTCCCTGCGCAGCCGCGCCTCTATCGACAGCGACCTGCGCAGCATTTTGTGCGACGTGCTGGGTCTCGATGTGGACGAGGTCGAGACCTTCGACGCCGATACCGGCCTGTTCGGTCATCTGCCGGAGCTCGATTCCATGGCGGTCGCCGGACTGCTGACCGAGATGGAAGACCGTCTGGGCATCATGATCGAAGATGACGATGTCGATGGCGAAATGCTGGAGACCTTCGGCGGCCTGCTGGCCTTTGCCGAAGCCAAAGTCGCGGAAAGCTAAGCACCGCCATGTTTGCGGTCTGGCCCTGCCCCCTGCCGGGTGGTGAAACCGCAGAGGAAAATGTCCGCCTGTTCGATGCGGCACGCGATCAACGCCTGCTGGTTATCCCTCCGCTGTTTGATGAACACAACAAGCTGCGCCATCAGTTGGTGGAGGTCATGCGGCGGCTGGATATGTCGGGCATCGACAGTTTTCTACCCGATCTGCCGGGATGGAACGAAAGCGCCCTTCCCCTTGCCGGGCAATCATTGGCCAGCTGGCGAAACGCCGTCGAAGCAGCAATCTCGCATTTTCGTGCGACACATGTGCTAGCGGTGCGCGGTGGCGGGTTGCTAGTGCCGGCTACAATCCCCGGCTGGTTGTATGGCCCCGTGGCAGGCAAGCAATTGCTCCGTTCCATGCTTCGCGCGCGGGTCATTTCCTCGCGGGAAGCAGGCACGGAAGAGAGCGCAGAAACACTGTCTGAAATTGCCCGCAGTGGCGGGATCACACTGGCCGGATGGAGCATCGGCCCGGACATGTTTGCCGAGCTCGAAGCGTCCGAAAAACCGGTGCCAGAGAACCTTGTAATCATCGAACAATCCTCCGTCGGCGGGTCTCCCCTATGGCTGAGGGCAGAGCCCGATTATGATGCGGCGCAGGCAGACACGCTCGCGGCGCTGATTGCTGATGGCATCTTGGACACGGGGCCAAGCGCATGAGTCGCCTTCACCTTGCCTTCGGCTGCGGAAGCTCCAAACTCGCCGGTACGCTCGATACTGCGCCCGCCAAGACCGGCCTGTTGATCGTAAGCGGGGGAAATGAACTGCGCTCCGGTGCGTTCTCGGGCCAGGCCCATATGGCTGCGCGGATGGCCAAGGCTGGCTTTCCCGTCTTCCGATTTGATCGCCGGGGTATCGGTGACAGCGAAGGCGACAATCGCGGCTTCGAGAAAAGCAAGAAGGATATCGCCGCCGCGCTGGAGGCGTTCCGTGCGATAACGCCAACAATGGAGAAGGTAGTCGGGCTGGGGAATTGCGATGCCGCGAGCGCGCTGATGCTGGCGGCCGGCGCAGGTTGCGACGCGCTGGTCCTCTCCAACCCATGGACCATCGAACAGTGGGAAGATGCTGGCGAATCGATCGATCTGCCGCCCGATGCCATCCGCGCGCGCTATCTGGCCAAGCTCAAGAACCCCCGCGCATTGTGGCGGCTTGTCAGCGGCGGAGTGGATCTGCGCAAGCTCGCCGGGGGCTTGCGCGGTTCTGTCGGGAAATCCGCCACGCCGAGCGGCTTGGCCGAGAGAATGCGGCACGGCATCGCCGACTATCAGGGGCAGGTGCATTTTCTGCTGGCCGGCAATGACCGCACAGCGCAGGCCTTCGCGGCATCATGGCCGAAAGGCGATGAAAGGGTTCATCGGTGTGAGGGCGCGAGCCACGCCTTCGTCGAGGAACACGCCCGCCAATGGTTCGACGATCAGGTTCTCGCTGCTCTGCGCTCAGCCTAGCGCACAAACAGGCTGGCCAGCTCCACATGGGTGCTCCAGCGAAATTGTCCGACCGGGCGCAATTCCTCGCACCGGAAGCCTGCTTCGATCAACGCCTTCGCATCCTTCGCCCAGCTTGCCGGGTTGCAGCTGATATAAACCACCCGCTGCACATCGCTGGCCGCAATCTGAAATACCTGCTCTCTCGCACCGGCGCGTGGCGGGTCGAGCAGGATTGCATCAAAGGCGGAGCATTCCTTCGCGTCCAGCGGATTACGGAACAGATCGCGGTGGGCGTATTCGATCGGGCGCGCTGCACGCCGTGCCGGGACATTGGCCGCCAGCACGACATCGCGGGCAGCCTCTACCGCAACGACCTGCGTCTCCCCGTTCAAGGCGAAGGCGAAGGTGCCTAGCCCCGCGAACAAGTCTGCAATCCGCGCGCAGCCGCCAAGCCACTCGTTTGCCGCTGACACCAGCGCGCTTTCTCCATCTCTGGTAGCCTGCAAAAAAGCGCCCACAGGAAATGGCACGATTGCCGTGCCCAAAGTGACGGTGGCAGGTTCCGGCTCCCACACAGTTTCGGGGCCATATCCGTGATCGACGCTCAGCCGCGCCAGACCATGGTTGCGGGCAAAATCCAGCAGGCCTTCAGTCTGTTCCAATCCTTCGGGCACCGCGCCTTTGAGACCGAGATCGACGCCCTGATCTACCAGTGTCAGCGAGACGTCGCCCGCCCGTGCTTGCGGCCAATTGGCCAGCATTGTCCGGATCGGGGCGACCAATGCGAACAGATCGGGATGCAGGACCGGGCATTCCTTCATATCGACGATCTTGTGCGATCCGCCTTTCCGGAAACCCAGCACGATCCGCTTGCCCGCGCGCTGGAAATGGAGGGTTGCGCGGCGTCGGGATTGCGGCGGCGAGAGATGCGGCGGGGCGACCGTTTCGGCAGTGATCCCCTGCCCCTCGGCTGCCAACACCACCCGGTCTCGCACGAATCCCGCAAGCGCTTCCTCATCGGCATGCTGCAATTGACACCCGCCGCATTTGGCAAAATGTCGGCAGGCGGGGGCAACATGATGCGGGCCATGCTGCAAGCTGCCATCGGGCAACAGGATATCTCCTGTCACCGCGCCCTTGGCATGGCGGCCGTCAGCGGTGATGCCGTCACCGCGCGCGGCGATGCGGATGATGGTGTCGGGCTTGGTCTCGGTCACAGGCAGGCGGCGTAAGCGTCTTGCAGCGCCGCGACCAGCCCGTCGGCCGAAAAAACCGGACCGGAGAGCCGAGCGGCCTCGCCATGAAGCCACACTGCTTCACGCGCGGCCTGACCCGAAGGAGTGCCGGTTGCAAGTCGGCTGGCGATCAGTCCAGCCAGCACATCGCCTGTTCCTGCGACCGAGAGCCACGGGGTTGCGGGACGGGCGATGGCGGTGCCGTGCCAGTCCTGTGCGATGATGGTATCGGCCCCTTTGGCAACGACGGTGGAATGCGTCGCTTGCGCAATGGCCTGAGCCTTCAGGGCCTTCTCGGGCGCGCCTTCGCTTGATTGCTGCGCGCAACCATACGCTTCAAGCAAGGCTACCAATTCCCCTTCATGCGGCGTCAGGACTAGCGGATCCGGAAGCTTGGGACCGAATTCCGGTCCAATCCAATGCAAAGCATCGGCATCCAGCACTGTCGGCACATCGCGTTTCAGGCCCAGCACATGGGTCAACCGGCCCTTCGCCTCCTCATCGCGCCCCAGCCCCGGCCCGATGACAATCGCGGCAATTCGGGCATCGCCCAGCGCTTCCTCCAGAGGGCGATTGTCGACCACGATACTGTCTGGCAGGCCCTGCGGTGCATCATCGCAAAGCAGCTTCACATATCCGGCACCCCCATGCTGCGCCGCCCGCGCACAAAGCTTTGCTGCACCGGGCATCGCACCCGCGACCACCGCCACCAGCCCGCGTGTGTATTTGTGCGCCTGCGCAGAGGGTCGCTGCAAGGACGGCTTACCGATCAGCTTCGAAGTGTCTTCGCCGATATCCAGACCGATATCGACCAGCACGCGCCGTCCCATCACCGCCGCACAAGGCATCGCCCAATGCGCCCATTTCCAAGCGCCCAGCGCCAGAGTGATGTCATACGGAGCGAGGCCATGGAACAGACGCGCATCGTCGCTTGCCAAGCCAGAGGGCAAATCCACCGCAATATGCGTGGAGTGCGTCCCGCGCAGATCTTGCACCAGCGCCCACAATTCGTCTGACAGCGCCCGATTTTGCCCGGAGCCAAACAGGCAATCGACAAACACCTCAGCAGCGCGCGCCTCGCCCTGCGGAACAATCGCGCCGGCATAGCCCGAGCGCGCCTGCTTCGCGCTGTCGGTGGCGGGCTCCATTGGAGCGACCACCGCAACATCGCAGCCCCTCTGATGGAGCCAGCTCGCAATCACATAGCCGTCGCCGCCATTGTTGCCCGGTCCGCATAGCACGGTGACACTGCGCCCGGCGGCTACGCGCCAGACCCATTGGGCGGCGGCGTTGCCCGCGCGTTGCATCAATTCAAATGGAGGCAAGCCAGCGTCGAACAGCGCCTGCTCGGCCGCCTGTACCTCGGCGACCGTCAGGACCGGATCACGACCCTGCATTGTCCGCCGGATCAGCGCCTGCCGGATCAGCGCCTGAGGGTTCTGCCTCGCCTTCCGCAGTCTCGCCGGTTTCCGGAGCCTCGTTCATCCGGCGCGCCGGGAAGCGGTAGCGGTCACTGCCCACTGTCAGCTCCAGCGTATCGCCCGCCAGACTGCGCGCAGCCTGGTCCGCCCCGTCAAAGGCGGTCAGCCCGCTGCCATCGCTGGCGAGGGTAAAGCGCCGGAAACCGCCACCGGGATGATGCACCACGAGCACGGCTTCGCCATCGACCTCGGTACGCTCGACCGGGCACTGCGCGGCATATTCGCTGCCGACACCGATCGCGCACTCGACGATTTCCGCACCGGGTTCCTCGATCGGATCGGGCGCAGGCGGCGGGGCATCACTGCCACAGGCGGCCAGCATGCCAACAGGAGCGATCAGGGCGAAACTAGATATCCGCATAGACATGACTTTCCGCCGCAGCCCCGGGATGCGTGAGTGCCCCCTTATATGCCGGCCCGACATTTTGCGCATAACGCCACAAGGCCCCTGCACCATAATCGTTGCGATGCGGTTTCCAGTCCTTGCGGCGGACCTCCAGTTCGGCTTCGTCGACCAGCAGATCGATCGTCCCTGCTTCGGCATCGATAGCGATCATATCGCCATCCTTGATCAGCCCGATGGGTCCGCCCGCAGCGGCCTCCGGCCCGACATGACCGATGCAGAACCCGCGCGTCGCGCCGGAGAAGCGGCCATCGGTGATGAGCGCCACTTTTTCGCCCATTCCCTGACCGTACAGCGCTGCAGTGGTGGAGAGCATCTCGCGCATGCCCGGGCCGCCCTTCGGCCCTTCATTGCGAATGACTACCACGCTGCCCTCGGCAATATTGCGCGCTTCGACAGCGGCAAAAGCATCTTCCTCGCATTCGAAAACCTGCGCCGGGCCGGTGAATTGCAGCCGCTCCATCCCCGCGACCTTCACAATAGCGCCTTCCGGGGCGAGCGAGCCCTTGAGCCCGACGACACCGCCGGTGGGCGTGATCGGCGTCTTCACATCGTAGAACACCTTCTGGTCGGGGTTCCACGTGATCTCATCGATATTCTCGCCCAGAGTCTTGCCGGTGACTGTCATCGGTTCGGGGTTGAGGAAGCCGCCATCGAGCAGCGTCTTCATCGCCATGTAGACGCCGCCCGCCTCGTGCATATCCTTCGCGACATATTTCCCGCCGGGTTTCAGATCGGCGATGTAGGGCGTGGATTTGAACATCTCGGCCACGTCGAACAGGTCGAAGTCGATACCCGCCTCGCTGGCCATTGCGGGCAGATGCAGCGCGGCATTGGTCGATCCGCCGGTTGCCGCCACGACCCGTGCGGCGTTCTCGAAGGCTGCGCGGGTGCAGATATCGCGCGGGCGTAGGTTTTTCTCCAGCAGCGTCATCACCTGCTTGCCCGCTGCAATCGCCACTTCCTCACGGCTGCGGTTGGGTGCGGGGGCCATATTGCTGTTCGGCAGGGACAGACCGATCGCCTCGCCGACGCAGGCCATGGTGTTGGCCGTGAACTGGCCGCCACAGGCACCGTGTCCGGGGCAAGCGACTTTCTCCAGCGCGGTCAGGTCTTTCAGCGGACAGTTTCCGGCGGCGTGCTGGCCCACCGCCTCGAAAACGTCGACGACGGTCACGTCTTCGCCGCGATAAGTGCCGGGCAGGATCGAGCCGCCGTAGACGAAAATACTGGGCACATTCAGCCGCAGCATAGCCATCATCATGCCGGGCAGGCTTTTGTCGCACCCGGCAAAGCCGACCAGCGCATCGTAGCAATGCCCGCGCACCGACACTTCGACCGAGTCCGCAATAACTTCGCGGCTGACCAGCGAGCTCTTCATGCCCTGATGGCCCATAGCGATACCGTCGGTAACGGTGATCGTGTTGAACCGGCGCGGCATCCCGCCGCCCTGCTCTACGCCTGTCCGGCAGACATCCGCCTGCGCATCCAGCGTGGTGTTGCAAGGCGCGCTGTCATTGCCCGCGCTGGCCACGGCCACGAAGGGGCGCGCGATCTCTTCCTCGCTGAGGCCCATTGCATAGTAATAGGACCGGTGCGGCGCGCGCTCCGGCCCGACCGACACATGGCGGCTGGGCAGCTTCGATTTGTCGAACTTGGCGGTCATGCAGTGCTTTCCCTCTCAAACGCTTGCGCTTTCCTTGCGCGGTGCGCATCGCCGGTCAACCGCAGGAAAGCTTGGGCCTGCCCGCCCCGCAGCTTTTCTCAGGCGCTTTTCAGCGCCAGCGCCGTGCGGTTGGCGATATCATGGATAAGCGCGGCCCAGCGGGCCTGATCGGCTTCGGTTGCCAGCAGGTCCTGACGAATTTCAATGGTCAGATAGGGCCGCCCATGCGCCTCTGCGTGCCGATCCATAGAGGCATTGAGCTGCTTGCCCGAATAGGGCTCGTTATCGCCGACATTCAGCCCTTCCTCGCCAAACAGCCGGATCGCATGGCGCGCTGCACGGTCGTCCTGATTATACAGCAGCGCGACTTCCCAGGGGCGTTCCTCGTCGCTGGTTTCCAGCGAGGGCGTGAAGCTGTGCAGCGCGACGATCAGTTCGGGCTGCGCGGCGTCGAGCCACGCAGCAAGCGCATTGTGATAGGGCCGGTGATACCGTTCCAGCCGCTTCTCCACATCGGCCCCGATATTGCCCGGAATGGTGTGGCCGTCGCTGGAAAACGGGACCACCGCATCCTCGTCCTCGCGCCGGTGGAGATCGCACACCAGACGGCTGATGCAGGCGATATGGGCGGGCATGGCATGGCGGCGGGCCAGCCGGTCGGCCACACCCTCTACGCCCAGATCGACGGCAATATGCGTATCGAGCAGATGCGCAGGCACGCCCAGCGGCACATCCTCTGGCACGAAGTTGGAGGCATGGTCGGCCACGCACACTATGCGCCCCGGAACAGGCTCGCCAACCTGGCGGTAGGGTAGGTCGTCGATCATCTGAGATTTCCTGTCAGCGTCCACCACTCCGGATGGCGCGTGTTGATTTCGCGCAGCGCATCATCGCGCGCTTCGTTTGTTTCGTACAAGGCAAAGCAAGTAGCGCCAGAGCCGGACATCCGGTGCAGGACGGGGTTCGTGTCCGACAGACTGTTCAACGCGAGAATGACCTCGAGTATCTGCAGGTCCTCGGTGACGATCTTCTGCAGATCATTTCCGCCGGACATCGCAATTTCGCGGGCCGTCTCGCCTTTCAACGGACCTCCGCCGATACCCTTCCATTCGGTAAAAACCTGCGGCGTGAAGATCATCACGCGGGGATTGACCAACAGCACCGGAGTGCCCGCCAAATCGTTCTTGATCGGGGCCAGCTCCGTGCCCGTCCCGCGCCCGATGCACGTGACACTGTCGACGCAGGCTGGAACATCCGCGCCGAGTTTGGCGGCGCGGGTGTGCCAGTCGTCGGGTAGACCATGCATATCCCGCACAACACGGAACACCGCGCCCGCATCCGCGCTGCCCCCTCCCAGCCCGGCTGCCACCGGCAGGTTTTTCTCAAGCAGAAGCTCGATCCCGCCCGGACGCGGAAGCTTGGTCAGAGCCTTCATCACCAGATTATCGAAAGGATCATCCAGCGCATCGACAAATTCGCCCCGAACTTGGAGCCTGTCTGCCTCTGCCGCACGCGCTGTTAGTGTATCGCCTGCATCCACAAAGGCGAACAGCGTTTCCAGCTCGTGATAGCCGTCATCGCGCCGACGCTGGATATGCAGCGCCAGGTTGATCTTGGCGTAGGCAGTTTCGATGACGGGCAAAGTAGCCGTTCCTGATCATTGCAAACGAAAGGGTAGCGGCGAAAGCGCGTCACATATTCGGATAGTTCGGCCCGCCGCCGCCCTCCGGCGTCGTCCATTCGATGTTCTGGTTCGGGTCCTTGATATCGCAGGTCTTGCAGTGAACACAGTTCTGGCTGTTGATCTGGAATTTGGGCTCCTGGCCCTCCTCGATCAGCCATTCATAGACGCCCGCCGGGCAGTACCGGTTGGACGGCCCGCCATAGACGCCCAGCTCGCTTTCGCGTTGCAGCTCCAGATCCTTCACCTTGAGGTGGACCGGCTGGTCCTCCGCATGGTTGGTGTAGCTGAAAGACACCGAGGTCAAACGGTCGAAAGTGATCTCGCCGTCGGGCTTGGGATAGTGGATCGGCTGGTACAGATCCGCCCGGTGCAGATGCTCGTGATCGGGCTTGTGCTTCATCGCAATCGGCAGGCCGATTTTCAGCGTGCGCATCCACATATCCGCGCCAGCTACGATGGTGCCGATATCGCCGCCGAACTTGCTCACCGCAGGTTGCGCGTTCTGGACCAGCTTCAATTCCTTGGCGATCCAGCTGTCGCGCACCGCCGTGTCGTATTCCATCAGCTCGGTATGCTCGTGCCCTGCCGCAACCGCCGCGGCGATGCTTTCTGCGGCCAGCATCCCGCTCTTCATCGCGGTGTGGCTGCCTTTGATCCGTGGGACGTTCACGAAGCCCGCTGCGCAGCCGACCAGCGCGCCGCCGGGGAAGGCAAGCTTGGGCACAGACTGCCAGCCGCCTTCATTGATCGCGCGGGCACCATACGCCACGCGCTTCCCGCCTTCGAGGATCTCGCGAACCTTGGGATGGGTCTTCCACCGCTGGAATTCCTGAAACGGCGAGACATAGGGGTTGTGATAATCCAGCGCCGTCACGAAGCCGAGCGCGACCTGACCATTCGCCTGATGGTAGATAAACCCGCCGCCCCAGCTGTGGCTTTCGGACAAGGGCCAGCCCTGCGTATGGATCACCCGGCCCGGCTTATGCTTGGCAGGGTCGATATCCCACAATTCCTTGATGCCCAGCCCGTAAACCTGCGGCTGGCAATCCGCCTCGAGATTGTAACGCGCCTTCAGCTGCTTGGTCAGATTACCGCGCACCCCCTCTGCGAACAGAGTGTATTTCGCATGGATTTCCATGCCCGGCTGGTAATCGCCCTTCTGCGAGCCATCCTCGGCAATGCCCATATCCTGCGTGATGACGCCGGTGACAGCGCCCGCATCGTTGAACATCACTTCGCTGGCAGGGAAGCCGGGGAAGACCATCACGCCCAGTCCCTCGGCCTGCTCCGCCATCCAGCGCGACAGATTGCCCAGCGAGCCGGTGTAATTGCCGGTATTGGACATGAAGGGCGGCATCATCAGATGCGGCATGTTCCACTGGCCACCCTTGCTCAGCACCCAGTGCAGATTGTCCGTCACCGGCGTCTCCGCCATCGGGCAATCCATATCGCGCCATTCGGGCAGCAGCTCGTCCAGCGCCTTGGGATCGACCACCGCGCCCGACAGGATATGCGCCCCGATTTCGGAGCCCTTTTCAAGAATTACAACTTCCAGCTCTTCATTGATCTGTTTGAGCCGGATCGCCGCTGCAAGACCCGCTACACCGCCGCCAACAATGACGACGTCGCATGGCATGGATTCCCGTTCGCTCATGACTGCATTTTTCCCTGTGTAATCTATCGTCGCGGCGCGCCGTGTTCGGGCTGTCCAAAACGGCGCGCAATCTCGCAGAAACCCTTGATTGCCGGACTGCTTGAGGTCAAGACCTGCATACGGCCATGGTTCCCACTGAAACCCCAACCCACGCACCCGATGCGAAGCGCGAAATCGAGGCTGCGCTGGACTGGTGGCGGCAGGCCGGGCTCACTGCGGATTTTCAGGACGAACACTCCGTCTGGCTTGATGCGGAAACCGCCAAGCCGGTCACCGACGTTACGGAACCCAGCGCACAGCAACCGGTCATTCGCAAGAAGACCCCGCCTCCGGTGAAACCGGTCGGCGGGGAGCGCATTACGGTTGCGAAGGCGGTTCCAATGGCGGGATCGCCCGAGGAGTGGCCGACCGAACTGGCAGCTTTTCAGGACTGGTGGGCTGGCAAAAAAGATGATGGGTCCGATGGAGAAGGCAGTGGCCCCACGCCCCACCGCATCCCTGCGCGCGGCACAGCCGGGGCGAACCACCTCTTTCTCGTTCCCCAACCCGAGGCGGAGGATCGGGAACGGCTTCTGGACGGGCCGCGCGGCGCCATGCTGGTCGCAATGCAACGCGCCATGGGTCTGGGTGAGACTGATTGCTACATTGCCTCGGCTCTGCCGACCCACGCATTGCAGCCTGATTGGGATGAACTGGTCGCATCCGGCCACGGCGCGATTGTCCGCCATCACCTCGGCCTCGCGGCCCCCGAACGCATAATTGTCTTCGGACGCCGCATTTTGCCGCTTGTCGCGCACGAACCGGCGCAAGACGCTGCGAATTTACGAAGTTTTAACCATGAAGGACGCAGCGTCCCTCTGTTGGCCGCGCCCGAGCTTGGTTCGCTTCTCAGAAGCGCCAGTCAACGGAAGCGGTTTTGGCAACAATGGCTTGAATGGACAGATTGATAATGACTTCGGCTGCCGCAATTTTACGACCCGCATTTCTGGGCTTCGCCGCCCTGTGCATGGGCACAACGGCCTTACCTGCGGCCGCCAATACCAGCGCCGAATATTTCCGCGCCAAAAGCGTCTCCAACAACGTCCCCCAGCTCCTAAGCACGTCTGACCGGCAATATTACGCCGATCTATTCCGTGCGATCGACGCTGAACGCTGGGGCGATGTCGAGAGCCTTCTGTCGCAGCGCGCCGATGGTCCGCTGCACGCCGTGGCGAAGGCCGAATATTATCTTCACGCGAACAGCCCGCGCGTCGAATTGCCGGCTATTCAGGCATGGCTCGCCGAAGGAACCTATCTTCCGCAGGCGGAGCGGATGGGTGCCCTGGGTATGAAGCGCGGAATGATGTCCGCCCCCTATCTGCCGCGTGAGCAGGGCTTTGTCCGGCAATCCTACGCCTCCAAGCGCCTGCGCCCCCGCCCCGTTGATGACGGCACCATGCCGTCCAGCATCCGCAATGCGATCAATGACCGGATCAAGAACGACGATCCCGATGGTGCGCGCCAATTGCTCGACGGGGTCGATGCCTCGCTTTCCACCGCTGCCCGTGCCGAATGGCGTCAGAAGGTCGCGTGGAGCTATTACATAGAGAACAATGATCCCGCCGCCATGGCGATGGCCCGCACGGTGGCAGAGGGCACCGGCGCGTGGGTTGCCGAGGGTGACTGGGTCCACGGCCTTGCCGCCTGGCGTCTTGGCGATTGCCAGACCGCCGCGAACGCGTTCCGCAGCGCCGCTGCCGGAGCGATCAATGTCGAGCTCGCCGCCGCTGCCCATTACTGGGCCAGCAGAGCTCTCGTCCGCTGTCGTCAACCTGAATCCGCTGCCGAACATCTGCGCGGCGCGGCGCTGATGGACGAAACCCTGTACGGTATGCTGGCTCGCGAAGCGCTGGGTCAGGCGCTGCCGGAAGGCGGCATTACCCCCGATCTGGATGCAGCCGACTGGCAGGCCCTGCGCGGCAACGCCAATGTTCGCGCCACCGTCGCTCTGGCAGAGATTGGCCGCGACGATCTGGCCGACGAAATCCTGCGCCATCAGGCGCGCATCGGCGATCCGGCCCAATATCAGGCCCTGTCACGCCTCGCCCGCGAGCTTGGCCTGCCCGGTACGCAGCTGTGGATGGCGCATAACGCCCCGTCCGGAGCACAGCGCGAGCCTGCTCTGCGCTTCCCGACCCCGCGCTGGAAGCCGATCGACGGATGGAAAGTGGACCCCGCGCTCGCCTATGCGCACACGCTACAGGAATCGAATTTCCGCGCGAAAGTCGTCAGCCCCGCCGGTGCGCGCGGCCTGATGCAGATCATGCCTGCTGCGGCCAGAGACCATGCCGGAAAGCTCGGCGTGCGCGGCACGGCCAGCGATCTGTCGGACCCCGAAATCAATCTCGCCTTTGGCCAGAGCCATCTCGAAATGCTGCGTGATAGCGGCGCGACACAGGGCAAATTGCCCAAGATCATGGCTGCCTACAATGCCGGCCTCAGCCCGATCAGCCGCTGGAACAGCGAAATCCGCGACCAGGACGATCCGTTGCTCTACATGGAATCGATCCCCTATTGGGAAACGCGTGGCTATGTCGCCATCGTGATGCGCAATTACTGGATGTATGAGCGGCAGGCTGCGACCCGCTCCCCGACCCGCACCGCGCTGGCGCAGGGCCAGTGGCCCGCCTTCCCGGCGACCGGCGTCGACTTTGCGAGCATGAGCGGCGGCAACTGATGGCGATCGATCCGGACCGCGAATTCAAGCCCATCCGGATCGCGCTGCTGACGGTATCGGATACGCGCACGGCAAAGGATGATACCTCCGGCGATATTCTGGCGGAGCGGATCGAGGGCGCAGGCCATGAACTGGCGACCCGAGAGATCAGCAAGGACAATGCCGAGGAAATCGCCGCGCATCTGCACCGCTGGATCGACGACGAAACTATCGACGCGGTTGTGACCACGGGCGGCACCGGCCTAACGGGCCGCGATGTGACCCCGGAGGCGCTGCAGCAAGTCAAGACGCGCGATATTCCCGGCTTTGGCGAGCTGTTCCGCTATCTCAGCCTGAAAACCATCGGCACCAGCACTATCCAGAGCCGCGCCTGCGCCGTGGTGGCGCGCGGCACCTATATCTTCGCATTGCCCGGTTCGAATGGTGCGGTGAAGGATGGCTGGGACGGGATCTTGGCCGAACAACTCGATAGCCGGAACCGCCCCTGCAATTTCGTCGAGCTGATGCCCCGTCTGCGGGAAACGTGACGGGCCGACGCGCTTCGAGTTCCTTATATCGCGACTGATGCAAGCGTAGTTGGGTTCGCGCAGAGATCGCGGAGGAAGAAGTGCGCAGAGATCACAGAGATGTCGTGACGCCCCGGCACGAAGTGCCCTCCAAAATAGCCGCTGCTCGAATCTTGACGGGATGATTCAAGCGTCTGCGCTGTAATCATACAGCAACGTCTCTGCGGCCCTCTGCGCCCTCTGCGCGAACCAAATTTATGCGATGCGTCCCTAAGTCCGGCACCCGCAATCAAAGCGTGTCCCAGAACCTATGTTCCTGCTATGTTCTACCCGATGCAACGCCGAATCGAACCCCCAACAACCGGACGCGGTGCCCAGAGCGGCGATGTGCCGACCCGCTTCGGCTTGGCGGCCCGCGAGGCGGATGGTGACTGGCGCGATCACATGGAGATACTGGACGGGAAACCGCCCAAACTCCGCACTCAAGTGACCGAGGAGCGGCCCAAGTCGATCCTGTCCTTCAATCAATCGCCCGACATTCCGTTCGACCGCTCGATCAACGCCTATCGCGGGTGCGAGCACGGCTGCGTCTATTGCTTTGCCCGCCCCACCCACGCCTATCACGATCTCTCCCCCGGCCTCGATTTCGAGACACAGCTTTTCGCCAAGCCCGATGCGGCGAAACTGCTGCGCGAGACGCTGGCGCGCCCCAAATACCGCCCGCGCCCGATTGCGATGGGGACAAACACCGATCCCTATCAGCCGATCGAGCGCGATTACCGCATCACTCGCGAGCTGCTTGAGGTGTGTCTGGACGCGCGACACCCGGTCACCATCACCACCAAATCGGACCGCATTCTGGCCGATCTGGACCTGCTGGAGGAGATGGCGGAGCTGCGGCTGGTGGCGGTGGCGATATCGGTGACCAGTCTGGACCCCAAGCTATCGGGCAAGCTGGAACCACGCGCAGCTTCCCCCGTCAAGCGATTGGCAGCGCTGGGAAAATTGGCCGAAGCGGGCGTGCCGACGCATTGCTCCGTCTCGCCTGTCATCCCGGCGATTACCGATGAATTCATGGAGGAAATCGTCACCCGTGCAGCAGCGCTAGGCGTACGGAGCGCTGGCTGGATCCCCCTGCGCCTCCCCCACGAAGTCGCGCCGCTGTTCCGCGAATGGCTCAGCGTCCACTACCCCGAACGCGGCGACAAGGTGATGCGCATCGTCCGCTCGATCCGGGGCGGAAAAGACAACGACCCCGATTTCCACACCCGCATGAAACCAAGTGGCGTCTGGGCCGATTTGTTCCGTGCGCGATTTAAGCTGGCCTGCAAACGTGCGGGAATAGGTGAAGGCGATGAGACGCCTAAGTTCGAGCTCGATTGCTCGCAATTCCAAAAACCAGAAGAGGATGGGCAAATGCGGCTTTTGTGATACCATCTCAACCGTTCGGGCCGCGATCGCAGACACTTGGCGCCCGATCATCACGGGAGGGAAAGACATGAGATCGAAAACTGCTGTGCAAATTGCCTTGTTGTCCGGTGCTGCCAGCTTGGTTGGCTGTACCCAAGGTGGAAAGACCGGCGAACAGTCTGGCGCGGCATCGAGCGGCGGAGAGCTCCCGGAATATATTGCATCCTTCGATCAGGAATCGGTGATCGGCTCGCCCACGATTGTCGACTGCACTCTCTCTGGCGGAGAGGAGAGCCAGTGCGTTTCCATCACAGTCGGCCCTGCCCCAGCCAATCAGAAAATTGGTCCGTTTTGCCCCAGAAATATCGCCGATGGTCCGGAGAAATCCGGCATCTGGCTCGAAAGCGCCAAGGTCTATGATGCCGATGGGCCTTTCATCGAACGGCTCGCTCAATTTTACGACGATCCCGACTTCACCCTGCACGATATTTCAACCGGCAATATCCGGGTCACCGACAGCAAAATTGCCTGCGAAGCAGCGGCGCGGCCCGATGTCGCTGAAGAATACCGCAATTACTGTGTGGAATGCGAAGTCTCCTATGTGGAGGAAGGGGCCACCCAGACCTACGTCATCCCTCTGACACCCGTGAATGCCGAGTCGGTATCTCCAAGGGTCAGCCGCTCGGGTGTTGGCCTTGCCTTCAGCGGCGCCCGGTTTGATGCACCCGCACCCACCGATGCCATTCTGGCTGCACACACGCTTGCGCCGTTCGATGATTGCGGCGGGCATGTAAACACTGCGGTCGGCTATCACCTTCACGCGGCAACCGATTGTTTGTTAACGAAAGATTTGGTCGAAGGGCACGCCCCCAAAATCGGGATTGCACTGGACGGCTATCCTTTGCTTGCCCGGCTAAACCTGGATGGGAAAGAACCGGAAGACCTAAATATGTGCCGTGGGCATGATCTTGAAGGGATCGGTTATCACTATCACGTGGACGAACCCGGATCGAACGCCATCCTGCCATGCCACACCGGGCAAACCGGATGCGCACTCAGCGATCCAGACGCCAAATGCGACGCCAGCGCCGACGCACAGCGCGGCCCGCCGCCCAGGGGTTAGAGGTTAGCGGGAGGTTCGCTACACAAACCCATCCCCGCCCTCGCCCGGCTTGAAACGGATCAGGCGGCTGTCGACCAGGGCGGCGGTGCGGTTGACCACGGCCTTCTGGTAATCCGCGTCCTTGATCATTTCGAAGAACGCGCCTGCATTGGGGTACTGCGCAACAAACCCGTCATGCCATGCGCGGTCGTCGGGGCCGGTCACCATTGTCTGGAACGTCCCGCGCCACACGATGCTGCCGCCCACGCGGCGGAAGATCGGACCGCTGGTCTTGCCGTATTCCTCGTAGGCCCGGCGGCCAGTCCAGCCATTGCCGTGGTGCTCGTGGCCCTCCGGATATTCGGCGTGGTCACGGTACAGCAGCAGGTTGAGCATGTGGATCGGCTGATCGCGCGGAAGGTCCTTGAACGCCTGAAAATTGGCGGGCGACGGGTCGATATAGGTTTCGGTCATTTTTGTGCTCCTCAGTCCCTCCCCATTTGCGACTGCGTCGAAAATAGGGAGGATCGTTTTGCTCACCCCTCCAGCTTGTAATCCGCGAAACGATCGCGCAGGTCTTTCTTGCTGATCTTGCCGGTCGCGGTGTGGGGGATATCGTCCACAAATTCGACCGCATCGGGCATCCACCATGTGGCGATCTTGCCTTCCAGATAGCCCTTCACGTCATCGGCCGAGATATCTGCACCTTCGTTCTTGACCACGAACAGCACGGGCCGCTCGTCCCATTTCGGGTGGTACATGCCGATGGCAGCCGCCTCGGCCACATCCGGATGGCCCACCGCCGCGTTTTCCAGCTCGACCGAGCTGATCCACTCGCCGCCCGACTTGATCACGTCCTTGGTCCGGTCGGTCAGTTGCAGCGTGCCGTCGGGATGCAGGATGCCGACATCGCCGGTGTCGAACCAGCCCTCGGGATCAGCCGCATCGGCCTCCGCCTTAAGATAGCGCTGGATGATCCACGGCCCACGGATCTGCAGCGCGCCGCTGGTCTCGCCATCGCGCGGCAGGACCTTGGTAGGATCGTCGAGGTCGAGCGTGCGAAGTTCCACCCCGAAAATCGGGCGGCCTTGCATCGCGGTCTTGTCGACCTTTTCCTCGAAGCTGAGCTGGTCCCAATCCCATGTCGGCCCGCCAACCGTGCCGATGGGCGACGTCTCGGTCATTCCCCAGGCGTGCTGGACGCGGGTGCCGTTCTTCATAAGCCGTTCGATCATAAAGCGCGGACAGGCAGATCCGCCAATCGTGGCCGCCTTGAGCGGGGGCAAATCGATGCCTTCCTTGTCGCAATACTGAAAATGCGCGAGCCAGACGGTCGGAACACCAGCGCTGTCGGTCACGCCCTCATCGAGCATCAGCTTGTGCAGGACGGCGGGGTCGTTGACCGCGCTGAAGACGAATTTGATGCCCGCCATCGCGCCCGCATAGGGCAGGCCCCAGCTGGCCGCGTGGAACATCGGCACAACAGGCAGCATCACGCTGGCCGAACTGAAGTTGAAAGCGGCGGGCTGAAGTCCGGCAAGCGCGTGCAAAACCGTGCTGCGGTGTTCGTATTGCACGCCTTTCGGATTACCCGTGGTGCCGCTGGTGTAGCAGATCATGCATGGGTCGGTTTCGGAGCCCTGCACCCATTCATACGCGCCGTCCTGTGCGCCGATCCAGTCCTCGAAACTTTGCGACTGATCGCCGCTATCGAAGCATATGTAGTGTTCGACCGTGGTCCACTTGTCGCGCATCTTGTCGATGATCGGCTGGAACATCGCATCGTACAGCATCACCTTATCTTCGGCGTGGTTGACGATATATTCGAGCTGATCCTCGAACAGGCGCGGGTTCACGGTGTGGAGCACCCCGCCCATCCCGGCGACGCCGTACCAGCTGACCAGATGGCGCGAATGGTTCATCGCAAGACTGGCAACCTTGTCACCCGTTTTGAGGCCCAGTGCCTCCAGCGCCTGCGCCATTTTCAGGGCATCGGTGCGAATGCCCGACCAGTCTGTGCGTGTTTCGCTGCCATCGGCCCAGCGTGTGACGATCTCGCGGGTCCCGCTTTCGCGGGCAGCATGGTCGATCACATGGGTGATCCGCATAGTCCAGTCTTGCATGGCTCCGAGCATTGCGCGGCTTCCTCTCTATTGTTTTTCGTTGCGCACAAGAGTGCGCAAACAGGCCGCCGCCCGCAAGGAAAAAGCGCGTGTCACGGTGTAACGGGGGTGCCGAAGGGGCCTAAGCCGCGCGGTGCAGGCGCGGCCCGGCCTTGGGCACCAGCTTGATGTTCGCCAGCCCGTCGATTTCCATCAGCCGGTCGGCCAGATTTCCGCCCAGCTTGAAGTCATTGCCGAGACTGACCAGCGGTGCTCCCTCGGCAGTTGTCAGTCTCGCCTGCACTTCGCCAAAGCCAGGTTGGCCCGGCACCAGGCACGTTGCCAGTTCCGACAGGGCGGCCTGATGCTGCACCTCCAGCGTCAGGAGCATCCGCTGATTGCTCACCACCCCTTCCAGCGGCCGCCCGCCGCGCACGGTGATACGCGGCGGTTCGTCGGGCGAAGGGCTGTCCAGCTCCACATTGAGCAGAATGCAGGTGCCCTCGGCGGCCCATTTGCGGAAGGATTCAACCAGTCCGTCTTCGAAGCACGCCGCGCTGAACTGGCCGGTATTGTCGGAAAAATCCGCACGGACGAAATCCTTGCCGCGCCGTGTCTTGCCGATATTCACCGCCTCCACCATCGCCGCCATCACGGCCTTGGTGCTGCCGCCAGTAGGCGCTCCGCCTTCCATCAGCGAGGCGTAGGACCGTGCGCCATTCGCACTTGCGGCCTCGCGGTAGGCGCTGACCGGGTGGGCAGAGAAATAGAAGCCGAAATTCTCGCGCTCTTTCGCCATGCGCTCGGCGCGGGTCCATTCCTCGGCATCTTTCAGGCGCAGCGTATCGGTCTGCGCCATATCGCCGCCAAACAGCGCCTCCTGCCCGCTCGACCGCTCGCGCATTGCGGCATCGGCGGTGGCGAGCAGCAGCGGGATATTCGCCGCCAGCTTTCCTCGATCGGGTTCCAGCGCGTCCAGCGCGCCGGCAGCGATCAGACCTTCCAGCTGCCGCGAATTCATCGAACCTTGCGGCAGGCGGTCGAACAGGTTGGCGAGGCTCTCGAAGGCCCCGTTTGCCTCACGCTCGGCGACAATCGCCTGCATAGCCTTCTCGCCGACATTGCGAATACCTGCGAGCGCATAGCGCACAGCATAACCCTCGTCATCGCGCTGGACGGTGAACTGGGCCTCCGAATGATTGATGTCGGGCGGTGCGACGACCACCCCGCCCTCGCGCCCCGGATAGCGCCGCGCATCGTCGACAAACACCGCTAGTTTCTCCGACTGGTGCAGGTCGAAACACATGGAGGCGGCGTAAAATTCCTCCGGATAATGCGCCTTCAGCCACGCGGTTTGATAGGCCAGTAGAGCGTAAGCGGCAGCGTGGGATTTGTTGAAGCCGTAGCCTGCGAATTTGTCGATCAAGTCGAACAGCTCGTTCGCGTCGTCCGCTTCGATCCCCGACTCGGTCTTGCACCCGTCAACAAACCGGCCGCGCTGGGCGTCCATTTCCGCCTGCACTTTCTTGCCCATGGCGCGGCGGAGCAGATCGGCATCGCCCAGCGAATATCCGGCCAGGATCTGCGCGGCCTGCATCACCTGTTCTTGGTAGACGAAGATGCCGTAGGTCTCCTCGAGTATCCCCTCCAGCTTCGGGTGCGGATATTCGATCGCGACTTCGCCTGCCTTGCGTTTGCCGAACAGCGGGATGTTGTCCATCGGACCCGGCCGGTAGAGCGAGACGAGCGCGATAATGTCTTCGAACTTGGTCGGCTTTACCGCCGTCAGCGTGCGCCGCATCCCTTCGGATTCCAGCTGGAACACGCCGACCGTGTTGCCCTGTTTGAGCAGCTGGAAAACCGCCGGATCGTCCCACGCCAGCGCATCCAGATCGACCTCGATCCCGCGCTTAGCCAGCAGGTCCACCGCCTTTTGCAGGACCGACAGCGTTTTCAGGCCGAGAAAATCAAACTTCACCAGGCCGCTGCTTTCGACGAATTTCATGTCGAACTGGGTCACCGGCATATCGGACCGGGGATCGCGGTAGAGCGGCACCAGCTTTTCCAGCGGACGGTCGCCGATCACCACACCGGCGGCGTGGGTGGAGGAATTGCGCGGCAGCCCCTCCAGCTGCATCGCCAGATCGATCAGCGCCTTGGTGTCGTTGTCGTTGTGATATTCGGCCTTGAATTCCGACGATCCGTTGAGCGCGCGCTTCAACGTCCACGGGTCGGTCGGATGGTTGGGCACCATCTTGCACAGACGGTCCGTGCGGCCATAGCCGAAGTCCAGAATACGCCCGACATCGCGCAGCACCGCGCGCGCCTTCATCTTGCCGAAAGTGATGATCTGCGCGACGTGATCGGCGCCGTATTTCGCCTGCACATAGCGGATGACCTCGCCGCGCCGCGTTTCGCAGAAATCGATATCGAAATCGGGCATGGAAACGCGTTCGGGATTCAGGAACCGCTCGAACAGCAGTCCGAGCCGGATCGGGTCAAGGCCCGTAATCGTCAGCGCCCAGGCCACCAGACTGCCCGCACCCGAACCACGCCCCGGCCCCACCGGAATGCCATTGTCCTTCGCCCACTGGATAAAGTCGGCGACGATAAGGAAGTAGCCGGGAAAGCCCATCCGGTTGATGATGCCCAGCTCGTAATCAAGGCGTTCGTAATAGACTTGCCGCTCTTCCTCCGGCAGTTCTTCATAGGCTGCAAGCCGCGCATCGAGACCGGCGCGTGACTGCTCGGCCAGCATCTGTTTTTCGCCCTCGATATCGCCCGCCAGACTGGGCAGGATCGGCGCGCGGCTGGGCGGCGCGAAGGCACAGCGCTGGGCAATGACGAGCGTGTTGGCCCGCGCTTCGGGCAAATCGGGAAACGCCTCTTCCATCATCGGCGCGGACTTCACGAAGGCTTCGCGGTCGGTTTTGGGCCTGTCTTCCTCGAATATCTTGTGACTGCTCGCGATGCACAGCATCGCGTCATGCGCTCGGTGGAAATGCGGGTCGGCAAAATTAGCCGGATTGCTGGCGACGAGCGGCAGGTCGCGGGCATAGGCCAGCTCCAGCAGCCCGTCCTCAGCAGCCATTTCGACGGCATTCCCTCGGCGAGACAATTCGACATAAAGCCGTTCGGTAAAGAGCGCCTGCAACCGGTCGGCATAAGCGCCTGCGTGGTCTGCCTGCCCGTCTGCAAGCAAGCGGGTCAAGCCGCCTTCTGCCGCACCGGTCAGCGCGATCAGGCCATCGGTGTAGCCTTCCAGATCGGCCAGGCTGACATGCGGCTCCAGCTCCAGCGGGCGCTCCAGGTGGGCGCGGCTGACCAGATGGCACAGATTGTCATAGCCCGCTTCGTCCTGCGCATAGAGCGGCAGGTAATCGATGGCCTGCTCCCCGCCGAAGCTCTCACCGCGCGCCACGCCCAGCAAGGTCCCGATGATCGGCTGGACACCCTCTTCGAAGCATGCCTTGGCAAAGGCGACGCTGCCATACAGGCCATTGCGATCGCAGATGGCGATGGCGGGAAAGCCGCGCTCCTTCGCAAGCTTTCCAAAGGCTTTCGGATCGACTGCGCCTTCCAGCATCGAATAGCTGGAAAGGACGCGCAAGGGAACGAAAGGTGCGAAGGCCATCGACACACTATGGGGCGCGAAAGCTGAGTCGGAAAGGTGCACGCCGGGACAAATTGGCCCGGCTGTGGATAGCGTTGAAGCGCCGCGCTACGCGCCGGCTTCGGCTTCGGCCTCGGCCTTCGCTGCGGCAATCTTCTTGCGCGTGTCGCGAATGCTCGACCACGCGCCATAGACGATGAGCGCAGCGAGGAAGATCCACACCCACACTGGAATATTGCGGCCTGCAATCGCGAGATAGAGATAGGCGGAAACGAAGAAGAACCCAGCACTCATGGTTGGCAAAACGGTGGAACGGCCCGCCTTCGCCCGCCGCACCAGCCAGCCGATGCTGAGGATAAAGAACGGGATCGCCCCGATATAGATCGCGCCGAAGATATACGGATTGACCCCGTATTCCGCGCCGAGCGAGAGAAACCACTGGTTGAATGTGTCTAGCATGATGCTCGGCCTTTCGCCCCCGTCGCCGATAAGGTTACAGCAGTTTCTCGATATGACGCTTCAGCGATTTAGGCGCGTCCTGCGGAGCGAAGCGGCGCACCACCTTGCCCTCCCGGTCGATCAGGAATTTGGTGAAGTTCCACTTCACGCCCTCGCTGCCCATCAGGCCCTTGGCCTCGCCCTTCATCCAGTCATACAGCGGGGATGCATCGGGCCCGTTGACGTCCACCTTGGCCATGAGGGGGAAGGACGTATCGTATGTCAGCTTGCAGAAATTGGCGATTTCCTCGGCATCTCCCGGCTCTTGCGCGCCGAACTGGTTGCAGGGGAAGGCGATGACTTCAAAACCCTGATCGACATATTCCTTTTGCAGGTCTTCCAGCCCGTCATATTGCGGGGTGAAGCCGCATTTGCTGGCCGTGTTGACCACCAGCAGGACCTTGCCCAGCTTCTCGGACAGATCGAGTGTCTCGCCGCTATTGGTCTCGACAGTGAAATCGGCAATCGTGGTCATAAAGCGGTCCTTGCTGACGCCGCCTTAATCCGCGGCGGGGCGATAGATAAAATCGAAGCTGGTGGCCCATGACAGGCCGTGATCCGTGGATGCTTCGCCGTGCTGGCGCACCGAGCCATCCTCCTGCGCGGTATAGGTCATTCTGACAAGGGCATCGACGCCGGGGCCGCCCAGATCCTCCCAATATCCCTGCAAAACCATTTTGCCTTCGGCTGGCCCGCCCACGAATTCGACGGCGCCGGGCGATTGACCAACCCATTTCTGGTGCCAGCGCCCGCTTTCGGGGTCGACATGGTTGAGGCTGGTGCCGCCCTCGCCACGGAAGGGCATCCATTGTTCGACAACGGCGCAACCCTTGTAGCGGCGCTCGATCAGGCTCTTCGCCACCTGCGTGTCCTGCCCAGCGGGATACACATCCCATTCGCCGACCCAGAAATCGAAGGCCGTATGCGCTGCGGTATCGCAAGCGGGCGCGGGCGGCGCTGCTGTCTGAGCTGTCGTGCCAGGCGTTTGAAACAGGAGGGCGAGCGGCATGGCGATGGCTATCATCAGCCGACCGTAGCCTCGCTTCGCCGAGGCGTCGCCTGTCCCTGTCGAGCGCTCTAGTCGTTTCGTGGAAAATCAGGGTGCTGGTAGAGCGCGGCTGCCTCGTCAGCCGAGTACTCCCGATCGCCCGCCTTTTCGATGACATAGGCTTCGCGATCATCACCGGGCAAAAGCATCAGATGCTCGATAATCTCGGCGAAAGAGCCTCGCTTCAATGACTTCGCTCCGTCGAGGACGCCGTCTCCATCGTCTTTGCGGTGAAGCGCCGCGCGGTCTTCCCAGTTAAGTGCGCCCGTATTGCCGGGTGTGCCTTCGAACGTGCTTGGATGATCGCTCATGAATATCTCCTTTGAGGGGAGAACGCACGAGCGCGGCTCGGTTTCCGGCTCTAGGCCAGCAATCCCTCATGCAGCCGCAGAACCCGGTCCATCTTGGCGGCCAGTCGCTCGTTATGCGTCGCTATCAGCGCTGCACTGCCCTCGCCCCGGACAAGGCCGAGGAACTGGTCCAGCACCTTGTCCGATGTATGTTCATCCAGATTGCCGGTCGGCTCGTCGGCAAGGACAAGCTTGGGCCGATTGGCAAGTCCGCGCGCGACAGCCACGCGCTGTTGCTCCCCGCCCGACAGCTGGCTCGGGCGGTGCTCCAGACGCGCCCCGAGCCCGAGGGCCACAAGCAGGTCTTCGGCGCGGCGTTCGGCATCGGCCTTGTCCACATTCGCCACCAATTGCGGAAGCACGACATTCTCCAGCGCGTTGAAGTCGGGCAGCAGGTGATGGAACTGATAGACGAAGCCCAGATGGTTGCGCCGCAGTTCGGTTCGTGCCGCGCTGTCGGATTTCTCGGCCGCCTGCCCGGCGATCACGATCTCGCCGCCAAAGCCGCCTTCAAGCAGGCCGACCGCCTGCAGCAGCGTGGATTTGCCCGAACCCGACGGCCCGAGCAGCGCGACAATCTCGCCCGGCTGAACCGCCAGATCGATCCCGCGCAGTACGTCGATTTTTACATCACCCTGCTGGAAACTGCGCTTCAATCCGCGCAGTTCCACCACTGGTTGTCCCGGCCTATTCATAACGCAGCACCTGCACAGGATCGGTACCGGAGGCCTTGAGCGCGGGATAGAGCGTCGCAAGGAAGCTGAGCACCAGAGCCAGCGTCACAATGCCGACAATTTCCATCGGATCGGTCTTGGCCGGCAGGGTTGTCAGGAAGCGGATCGAGGGATCCCACAGGTTCTGGCCCGTCACCACCTCGATCACCTTCACAATCGGCTGGCGGAAGAACAGCACAAGGAAGCCGAGGATCAGCCCCGCAACCGTGCCAATCGCCCCCACGGTAAATCCGGTTGTGACGAAGATTTTGAGCAAGCTTTTGCGCGTCGCGCCCATGGTCCGCATGATGGCTATATCGCGCGTCTTTGCCCGGACCAGCATGACCAGGCTCGACAGGATATTGAACGCGGCGACCAGCACCATGAAGCTGAGCGCAAAGAACATCGCCACCCGTTCCACCTGCAGCGCCTCGAATATGGTGGAGTTGATCGTCTTCCAGTCCGACACGATGGCGCGGCCCTGCAGGCTGGCGGTCACAGGCGCCATGATCTCGCCCACGCGGTCTGCGTCTTCGGTCGTCACTTCGATCATGCCGATGGTCTCGCCGGTCAGCAGCAGGGTCTGTGCATCGGGGATCGGCATGACGATGAAGGACTGGTCGTAATCATACAGGCCGACCTCGAAAATTGCGCCGACTTCGTAGCCGACTTGCCGGGGCACAGTGCCAAAGGGCGTCGTGCGTCCGGCCGGATTGATGATCGTCACCGTATCGCCGACCCGTGCGCCGATATTCTCGGCCATCCGAGCTCCGATGGCGACCACACTTGCCTCGGGCTGCACGCGGGCCATATCGCCCACCACAGTTTTCTCGCCCAGCTTCTCAATATCATCCTGCGTGTTACCGCGCACCAGAGCGGCTTCCACCCGCCCCTCATAGGTCACCAGCAAGGGCTGCTCGATCAGCGGGGACGCATCGACCACGCCCGGAGTTTCGCGGATTTCCTCCAGCACGTTTTCCCAGTCATCGAGCCGGCCGCCATAGGCCTGCACGATGGCATGGCCATTCAGGCCAACGATCTTGTCGAGCAACTCCGCGCGGAAGCCGTTCATGACACTCATAACGATCACCAGCATGGCGACGGACAGCATCACCACGCCCACGCTGATCCCGGCGACCAGCGCGATAAACGCCTCGCCCTTGCCGGGAAGCAGGTACCGGCGTGCAATCGTCCGTTCGAACTGGGTGAGAAACAAAGGGGGCAGACCCGCAAATAGTTTTCGGTTGATCGGTCCCATAGATAGGCGGGTCTGACTGCGCAATGAAGGGGTGATGCGCCATCCCCCGTGCTGGTCGCGTAATATGCCCGTGCCTTCAGTGCCACTTCCCGCGAATGATGCGGGCAAGCCTGTCCGCTAGGGTTGTAATCGAGCTGTAACATCGCCATTGGGTGCCCGTCCGAGCGGGGCGGCTGGCGCGGCGGTTTTATGTCGATTTCACATCCTTTCTATGACGAACATGGTGACAAACTGCGCGAAGAGTGCGGGGTATTCGGGGTCACCAGAGCCAATGATGCGGCGGCGGTAACGGCGCTGGGCCTGCATGCCTTGCAGCACCGGGGGCAGGAAGCGGTCGGCATCACCAGCTTCGACGGCACGCAATTTACCTCGCGCCGCGGCATCGGGCATGTGTCCGACAATTTCAGCACGCCCGAGGCAATCGCCGAACTGCCCGGCTTTATGGCGGCGGGCCATGTCCGTTATTCTACCACCGGATCGGGCGGATTGCGCAATGTGCAGCCGCTCTATGCGGATCTGGCCAGCGGCGGTTTTGCTATCGCGCATAATGGCAACATCTCGAACGCTTCGACCCTGCGCAGCGAACTGGTGCAGAAGGGCGCGATCTTCCAGTCGACCTCCGACACCGAAGTCATCATTCATCTGGTCGCTACAAGCCGCTACCCAACCTTGCGTGACCGGCTGGTGGACGCGCTGAGGCTGGTCGAAGGCGCCTATGCTTTGATCGTGATGACGCCGCAGGGCATGATTGCCTGCCGCGATCCGCTCGGCATTCGCCCGCTGCAAATGGGCCGAATCGGCGATGCGGTCACCTTCGCATCCGAAACAGTCGCGTTCGACGTCATCGGCGCGGAATTCGAGCGTCAAGTCGAGCCGGGCGAAATGATCGAGGTCGATCTGGAGGGCAATGTCACCAGCTTCCGCCCCTTCGGAGAAGCCCGCCCCCGCCCGTGCATTTTCGAGCATGTCTATTTCAGCCGTCCTGATTCGATTTTCGACGGACGCAGCGTCTACGAGGCGCGCAAGGCCATCGGTGCGCAGCTCGCACTGGAGAATCCGTGCAATGTCGATCTGGTCGTACCGGTGCCCGATAGCGGCGTGCCGGCGGCCATCGGATACGCGCAAGCCTCGGGCATCCCATTTGAATTGGGCATCATCCGTAGCCACTATGTCGGCCGGACTTTCATCCAGCCCTCCGATACGGCGCGCCATTCGGGCGTGAAGCGCAAGCACAATGCCAATCGCGGCCTGGTGGAAGGCAAGCGGATCGTGCTGATCGACGACAGCATCGTGCGCGGCACCACCAGCCTGAAGATCGTCGAAATGATGCGCGAGGCAGGCGCGAGCGAAGTGCATTTCCGCGTGGCCAGCCCGCCGACCGCGCATAGCTGTTACTATGGCGTCGACACGCCCGAACGCTCCAAATTGCTGGCTGCCCGCATGGATGTGGAGCCGATGCGCGAGTTTATTCAGGCCGACAGCCTCGCGTTCATCTCCATCGATGGTCTCTACCGCGCGGTGGGCGAGGAACCGCGCAATGGCGGGTGCCCGCAATTCTGCGATGCCTGCTTCACGGGCGATTATCCGACCTCGCTGACCGATCTGGCGAACAAGACAGTCGGCGATGCGCAGCTCTCCTTCCCGGTTAAAGAAGACGCGTAAATGGCTGATACCAAGGACCTGTCGGGCAAACTGGCCGTCGTCACCGGCGCATCGCGCGGCATAGGGGCAGCCACGGCCAAGGCGCTGGCCGCCAGGGGCGTGCATGTCATCTTGACCGCGCGCGATGTGAAAGCGCTGGAAGAGGTTGAAGACGCAATTCATGCAAGCGGCGGTAATTCCACCATTGCGCCTGTTGATCTCACCGAAGTGGACGGCGTTGCACGCCTCGCCACGGCCATACGCGGCCGCTGGGACACGCTCGACTATCTCGTGATTTCCGGTGCTTACCTGCCGCACCTTACGCCGGTTACGCAGATCGATGCGAAGCAGTTCGGGCAGGCGATGACGATCAATGTCATGGCCACGCAGGCGCTCCTTGCCAATTTCGATGCTCTGCTCAAACGGTCGGACGATGCGGTGGTGGTTGGCCTCACCAGCAGCGTGGGAGCCGCTCCGCGCGCCTATTGGAGCGGATATGGCGCCAGCAAGGCGGCCTTTGACAATCTCCTCAGCTCCTACGGCCAGGAGGTCGAGAAGATCGGCAACATCCGCGTCGCCATCGTCGATCCCGGCGCCACACGCACGGCAATGCGGGAAAAGGCCTATCCCGGCGAGGACCCGCAAACGGTAAAACCGCCCGAAGTCGTGGCCGACCGGATCGTGACTTTACTGGGCGAAAACTTCCCCAGCGGCCACCGCGAGAGGGTTAATTCCGCTTAGGGAATTATTATTACTACCGGGTAAGCGCCCCCCTCCAGAGTCCTCCCTGTCGCAAGGATATTCGCGCACGGGTTCACCCCGCTGCTTCATGCGCGGATTGGATAGGAGGCTTATCGGTGCTGCATTCTACCGATCGTTACGAAATCGCCGCGCAGGAAGATCGCTGCGCACCCCGTACGAAAATTGTCGTCCCGGCACAGATGCGTGCCAGTGGCGGCCGCGCATTCCAGACAGTGGTGCATGACCTGTCAATCAGCGGCTTCAGCGCATCGGCCATCAACCGGATGTATGTCGGCCAGATGTGCTTCCTGACGCTGCCCGGCCTTGAATCGCAGATGGCGGAAGTCGTCTGGTGGGAAAACTCCATCGTCGGCTGCGCGTTTCAATATCTGCTTAGCCCGATCGTTTATGACAACATCATGGCGAACCATGGCCAGCGGACGGTGTTTCGCAATATCTAGGCTGTCAGGTCAGGGGCGCTACTCAGCAGGACCGGCACCCGCCGCGATGGTGGCCATCAGGGCAAGCCGCTCCATGGATTGCGCCCGGTCGCTCGCCTTGGGCCAGTTGCTGAGCATCGCGACCACCAGGTTCTGCGACGGCACCAGCGTGATCGACTGGCCGAAGATGCCCTGCGCACCGAAATTGCCGCCGGGATAAGTCCACCACTGATAGCCATAGCCGAAGCCCGGCAGCCCCATCGCATCGCCAAAATCGACCTGCGGAGCACCGGCAGCAGAGAACCAGCCTTCGGGTACCACACCCTCCCCGCCCTCGAGCGCGAACTGTCCGATCCGCGCGTAGTCTCCCAGCGCCATCGACAGGCAGCACCCGCCGATATTGCGCATCGACAGATCGACCTGCCAGAACAGCGGCGAGGCCAGCCCAGCGGGATCGACCAGCTTGTCCTTGGCATATTGGGCCAGCGTTTTGTCGACGGCATTTTCCACCAGCACGCCGATCAGATTGGTCTCGCCGGTTTTGTAGACCCACTTCTCGCCCGCAGGCGCCTCGCGCGGGAGGGTCTTCATATATTCGACCACCTGATCTTCGCCCGCTGCAGGCTGCGTATCGAACATGCGCGCCACATCGCTGTTCGGGTCCGTGTAATCCTCGTTCCATTTCACGCCGGACGTCATGGTGGCCAGCTGCTCGACCGTCACATCGTCATAAGCGCTGCCGACAAGGCCGGGGATGTATTTGGACACCGGATCATCGAGCGAGGCGACGAAACCGTCCTTCACCGCCGCACCCAGCAGGGTGGAGGTCAGGCTTTTCGCGACCGAGAAGCTGGTCCAGCGCTGCCCTCGTCCGAAATCCATCCCGTATTGCTCATGGCGTATCTTGCCGTTTTGCAGGACCATGATCCCGGCGATATCGCCGCGCGCCATATAGGCCTCGATCGCCGCAACGGTCGCCGCAGGAAGCGCTTCACCGGCGGAAAGAACGCGCGGATTCTCCGATGGCGCGACCTCATAGCCGGGGAAAAAATCCTCCATCCGCCGGAAATTCGCCGCGCGGGTCGCATCGTCCCATGCAAGGACCGCCGCGCCCTCCAGATCGATCCCGCCTTCGGGCATGGAAAACGTGACGGGACCAGTTTCGACCTCGGCTGTGGCAGCCGTCCCGGAAGGAGCGACCGACGCTGCGGCAGCGACGGTTTCAGGTTCGCTGTAAGCAGCAGCACATCCGGACAATGCGAGGGCAGCCAGCAGGCTCGGCACAAAAGCTTTTCTCATCGTCACTCTCCCAAAAGGTCTATTGTTCTTTCACCAGCGTCACCTGATGCACGTCGATGCCGCCACCGCGAAAGCCGCCTTCGCAATACATCAGGTAATAGCGCCACAGATCGATAAAGCGCGCATCGAAGCCGGTGGGCAAGCGCCCTTCCCGCACGGCCGCATCGAAATTGTCGCGCCATGTCTCGAGCGTCCGGGCATAATCGAGCCCGAAATTGTGCTGATCCTGCCAGACCAGTCCACGTTCTTCGGCCAGCTGGCAAAATTCCGGCGTGTTGATCAGCAATCCACCGGGGAAGATATAGGCCTGGATGAAGTCGGCGCTGGCGGCGTAATCCTCGAACAGATCATCGCGGTAGGAGATATACTGGATCGCCGCGCGCCCGCCCGGTTTCAGATTGCGCGCCACGCAGTCCATGAATGTGGGCCAATATTCGCGGCCCAGAGCCTCGACCATTTCCACACTGACGATGGCATCGAATTGGCCCTCGACATCGCGGTAATCCTGCTTGCGGTACTCCGGACCGGGGTTGTGGTCTTGGGCCCATTTCAGCTGCTCTTCGGACAGGCTGATCGCAGTCACATCGCGGTCCTGCGCCTGCATGTGGCCGGCAATACCGCCCCACCCGCAGCCGATTTCCAGCACCGACCTCGCGCCCTCGATCCGGTCTTCCAGCGCCTGCCACTTGGCGATTTGCGCTGCCGTCATCGCCTGATCCGGCTCGCGGTAGAGCGCGCTGGAATAGGCCATCGTCTCTTCCAGCCACGCGGCGTAGAAATCATTGCCCAGATCGTAATGCGCGGAGATGTTTTTCTGCGCGCCCTCGGGCGTATTGCGATTGAACAGATGCGCCAGCTTCAGCGCATGGCGGAACGGCCCCTTGGCGCGCGCGGTATCGCCCAACGCTTGCGCATGCTGCACGAACAGAGCGAACAGCGGCACCGGATCTGGGCTCCACCACTCCCCCGCTTCCCATGCCTGATAGAGGCCGACCGAGCCGTTGCTGGCAATCCGCACCAAAGCATTCCAGCTGCGCAATTCGAACACGCATTCAAAGCCCGGCGCCCGCCCGCCCAATATGCGCGGCGTGCCATCGGGCAGCGTGCCGTGGATCGCCCCGCTGACCAGAGCCGCGTCGATCCGGTCGAGCATCTTGTTGAGCGCCGGCGATGCCAGACGAGCGACCAGTCCGGGCTTACGGGCAAAGCGCTGCGCGCCGTCGATCAGTCCGCCGCCACGGTTTTCGCTAAGTGTTTCTTGAGCCTGCGTCGCCATCGCAAGTGCCTATGGCGCGGTGAGCGGCATGCGGCAAGCTAGCCGTCCTTCATTTGCCGGTATGCATCCAGCGCCCGCTCGCGCGCTTCTTTGTGGCCGATGCGTTTCGCTGGATAATCCCCGCGCTTGTCGTCCTCCGGGTCGTGGATCGCGCTATCGGAAAGGTCCCTCAATTCGGGCACCCATTCGCGGATATAGCCTGCCGCATCGAACTTCTCGCTCTGGCTGAGCGGGGCCATGATGCGCGGGAACATATTGCTGTCCACGCCCGTGCCCGCGACCCACTGCCAGTTCGCGCCATTGCTGCCGTAATCGGCGTCGACCAGCGTATCCCAGAACCAGCGCTCGCCATACCGCCAGTCGATCAGCAGATGTTTGATCAAGAAACTGGCCGCGATCATGCGTACGCGGTTGTGCATCCACCCGATATGCCACAGCTGGCGCATTCCGGCATCGACAATGGGGTAGCCGGTCTGCCCCTTTTGCCACGCCTTCAGATCGGCCTTGGCCTCGTCGTCCGATTCCGGGTCGCGCCACGCCATCGCATCAAACTGGTCGCGGTAGCTTTCCTTGGCATAGGCGGGGAATTGGCAGATCACGTTCTGGGCATAGTCGCGCCAGATCAGCTCCTTCTCGTAAGTGGCCCAGCCATCGCTGCGCTTATCCTTGAAGGCGTGCCAGATGCTCACCGGGCTGATCTCGCCCCAATGCAGATGGGGGGATAGTTGCGAGGTTTTGTCGGCGCTGGGCAGATTGCGGCCATCGTCATACTCGGTGACAGTGCCATCCCACCAATCGAGCCGCTCATGCGCGGCATCCTCGCCCACGCTCCAGTGATCGGAGAAACCGCCGGACCAGTCGGGTCTGGTCGGCAGCAAGTCCCAGTCCGCCAGATCGTCGCTGGCGGGCCATGTGTCGGGGGAGGAAATGGTTTCAGGCGCGGGCAATTCATCGCGCGGCGGGAACAGCGCCTTTGTCGCTTTCATGAACGGCGTGTAGATCTTGTACGGGTCGCCGCTGCCGGTGGTCGCGGTGCCAGCGGGGAGCAGGTAATTGCCGTCATGCAGCACCAGCTCGCATTCCGTGCCATCCAACGCGTCCTTCAAATCACCCTGAGCCTTGCGCCACCACGGCTCGTAATGCCGGTTCGCATGGATCGCGCCTGCGCCCAGCTCCTTGGCGATGGCGGCCAGCTCTTCGGCGCTGTCGCCACGTCGCAAGATGATGCGGCTGTTATGGCGGCCAAAGCTCTTGGACAAATCCTCCAGCGAATGATGCAGCCACCACCGCGAGGCTCCGCCATAGGCGTGGTCGCCAGTTCGCTCGTCATCCAGCACATAGACCGGCACCACCGGCCCCGCCTGCGCGGCGCTGAAAAGCGCAGGCTGATCCCTCATGCGCAGATCGCGCCGCAGCCAGACGATTTGTGGTTTGGTCATAATTAATCCCGCTCACCCTGAGCCTGTCGAAGGGTCGCCTTTCACTCCCCGCGCGGCACCAGAAGAAAGTGCGGTCCTTCGACAGGCTCAGGACGAACGGGCTATGAGGGGAACGCGCTTACTCGGAGGGCAGTTCCACGCATTCGACATCGGGCAAGGCTACGGTGAAACGGTCCCGCGCCATCGGATCGTAAAAGCGGGCGTCGCGGAGGAGAACGGAGCCGCCAGAACCGCATTCGACAAACGGAGTGCGTGCCCAAAACAGAAACGCTGCCAGCTCTCCATCGTTGCTTGCGATTTCAAAAGCCGATTTGGGAGGCGAACCCTGCCACTCTACGAAGGTAACCATCGCAGTAGAGCGAAGGTCGTGGTTCAAGCCTTTGGCCAGTGTCCATTCTCCCCAGAGCGGACGCGCGACTTCGGGAGGGGCTTCAGGCACATGCCAGATTATTTCCCGTTCCCAGAAAGCCAAGGGAAGCGGCGATGCAATTGCGGCCACTTCGGGAATGCGTTTGCTTGCATGGTTCTCAGCGACAGCCGTAATCGCCCCATTCATCCCGATATACGCCAGCGCCGCCGCTATCGCCACACGCCCGGGCCGCTTCCACTCCCCGCCCCGCTTCTCCTTGCGGAGCGACCACCACGTGGCGAAGCCCATCAGCGCCCACAGCCACACATCGATGATGAACAGCGTGTCGCCGTAGAACCAGCGGCTGGAGAACGGCTCCAGCAGGCGGATGCCATAGACATTCAGCCAGTCGAGCGCCGGGTGGGTCAGGCAGCCGATGAAGCTGAGCGCATAGAGCCATTTGAAATTGACCGGCAGCCGTCCCTCGGGCCGCTTCCCTCGGCTGGCCTGCCATCGGTCGAAACCATACAGCAGCCCCGCCAGTATCAGCGGCAACAGGATCAGCGCGGGCGGGCCGTGGGTTATCCCGCGGCGAAAGCCCAGATGCTCCTGCCCATCAAGCCAGAAGAAACACGCCGCATCCACATCGGGCAGGTTCGCGCCAATAATCAGCGCCGGCATGGCCAGCCCCGTCTTGCGCTTCAGCCCGGCCTGCCCGAGCAGCGCCCCAACGAGGGAGTGGGTGAGATTGTCCAAGCTGAGTTCCGGCCCGACCTATCAGTCCGTCGGATGCCCTTCACTGGCGTCCACCGTCCATGTCTGGCCGGTGCCGAGCAGCTTGGCGAGGTTGGCTTCCTTGCCTGCGCTCGATTGTTCACGCTCGGCGCTGACAGCGGTTTCGAAGGTCGGTGCGGGATCGTCGTACAGCACGCCCATCGGCATCGGGAATTCGCCGAATTCCAGCTCCGACAACAAATGCGCGACCATCTTGTCCTTCACATTGTGGACCCGCACGCCAGCAGTCTGCCAATCACCATCCACCACATCGACAACCTTGAAACCCAGCGTTTCGGTGTCCAACACGAGACCCTTCACCCCGCCGGATTTCTCGCTACCGAACAGCATCGGCTCGCCGTCCTCCAGCCAGAGTTGGCGGTCTTCGGAGCCCTTGGGCGCGGCGAAATCGTTGAACACGTCCTTGTTGTAGACGATGCAGTTCTGGAAAATCTCAATGAAGGCCGCGCCCTGGTGGCCGTGAGCCGCTTTCAGCACTTCTGGCAGTTTCTTCGACACATCGAACCCGCGCGCCACGAAACGCGCGCCAGCGCCCAGTGCGAAAGCACACGGGTTGGCCGGATAATCGACGCTGCCGATGGGGCTGGACGGGCTCTTGGTGCCAATCCGGCTGGTGGGCGACGCCTGTCCCTTGGTCAGGCCATAAATCTCGTTGTTGAACAGCATGATCTGCATGTTCACATTGCGGCGCAGCACATGGAGCATGTGGTTGCCGCCAATGCTCAGCCCGTCGCCGTCACCCGTGACCAGCCAGATATCGAGATCGGGATTGGCCAGCTTCACCCCCGTCGCCAGCGCAGGCGCGCGGCCGTGGATGGTGTGGAAGCCGTAGGTTTCCATGTAATACGGGAAGCGGCTGGAGCAGCCGATGCCGGAGATGAACACCGTGTTCTTCGGATCACAGCCCAGCTGCGGCAACGTGCGCTGCACCGCCTTCAGGATCGCATAGTCGCCGCACCCGGGGCACCAGCGCACCTCTTGGTCCGTTTCCCAGTCCTTGAGCGTGGTTTCGATTTTGGTCATTTCATTCATAGCACTTACTCCCCCAACCCGTTCGGGCTGAGCTTGTCGAAGCCCTGCACTTCAATTGTGTGCAGATCTCGAAGAAAAGGGCAGCCCTTCGACAGGCTCAGGGCGAACGGATGTGGGTGAGCGCACATGGGGCTCACATCTCCGGGCTAGGCAGCTGGTCATCATTGACCGCAACCTGACCGCCTTCGTTTCCGGGAATGTTGTCGAAGAATGCCGCGATGGCGTCTTCCAGTTCGGCGATGGCGAAAGGCTGTCCGCTGGTTTTGGTCAGCGGTTTGGCGTCCACCAGATACTGATCGCGCAGCACAGTCTTGAACTGGCCGGTGTTCATTTCGGGCACCAGCACATTGTCATAGGACCGCAGCAGGTCGCCCAGATTGGCGGGCAGCGGCCAGATGTGGCGCACGTGGATATGCGCGACCTTGCACCCCTTCGCGATGGCGCGGCGCACGGCCTGATGGATCGGGCCGTAGGTGCTGCCCCAGCCGACCACGGCGAGCGTGCCGGAGGTTTCGCCAAGGCACACCTCCTGATCGGGCACGGAGACGTTCAGCACCTTGTTACGGCGCGCGTCGGTCATCGTCTGGTGGTTGTCGGGCGCGTAGTCGATATGGCCGGTGCCTTCCGCCTTCTCGATCCCGCCGATGCGGTGCATCAGATCGGGCGTGCCCGGCTTGATCCACGGGCGCGCGCCCTTCTCGTCGCGGGCATAGGGGAGAAGCTCCTCGCCGTTCTTTTCTTCCAGGAATTTCGCCGGGAACGGGGTGAATGTGGCCGGGTCGGGCACTTTCCAAGGCTCGGCGGCATTGGCGATATAGCCATCCGTCAGCAGCATCACCGGGGTCATATACTGCGTCGCAATACGGCATGCCTCGATCGCGCATTCGAACGCATCGCCGGGGCTGCTGGCGGACACGACCGGCAACGGCGCATCGCCATTGCGGCCATAGACCGCCTGATAGAGGTCGCTTTGCTCGGTTTTGGTCGGGAGGCCGGTGGACGGCCCGCCGCGCTGGCTGTTGACGATGACCAGCGGAAGCTCGGTCATGATCGCAAGGCCCATCGCCTCTGTCTTCAGCGCAATGCCGGGGCCGCTGGAGGAGGTGACCCCCAAGGAACCTGCATAGCTCGCCCCGATGGAAGCGCAGATCGCTGCAATCTCGTCCTCGGCCTGAAACGTCGTGACGTCGAATTCTTTGAGCCGCGCCAGATGGTGCAGGATCGCAGAAGCGGGCGTGATCGGATAGCCGCCGAAGAACATCGGAAGCTCGGCCAGTTGCGCGCCGGCCACCAGACCCAGCGATACGGCTTCTGCGCCCGTAATGGTGCGATAAAGGCCGGGGCTGCTCTCGACCGGCGGCATGGCGAGTTGTTTAAGCGGGCCGGAGAGCTCCGCCGTCTCGCCATAAGCATGGCCCGCATCCAGAGCCGCGATATTGGCGTCGGCAATCTCTGGCTTGCGCTTGAACTTGTCCTTCAGCCACGCATGGATCGGGTCGCGCGGACGGTCGAACATCCATAGCGCGAGGCCCAGCGTCCACATGTTCTTGGAGCGCAGCGCATCCTTGTTGCCAAGGCCAAACGGCTTCACCGCCTCGATTGTGCGCTCCGAGATATCAAACGCCAGCAAGTCGAACTTCGCCAAGCTCCCGTCTTCCAGCGGATTGGTTTCGTATTTCGCCTTGTCCAAATTGCGCTTCGTAAACGCGCCCGTATCGGCAATGATCAGCCCGCCCGGTTTCAGCGAGGCGATGTTCACCTTCAGCGCGGCGGGGTTCATCGCCACCAACACATCAGGCGCATCGCCAGCTGTGTTGATCTCTCTGGAGCCGAAATTGATCTGGAACGCTGACACACCAAACAGCGTGCCCTGCGGCGCGCGGATCTCTGCCGGAAAGTCCGGGAAGGTCGCCAGATCATTCCCCGCAAGCGCGGTGGAGAGCGTGAACTGCCCGCCCGTCAGCTGCATCCCGTCACCGCTATCGCCCGCAAAGCGGACCACCACGGCTTCGGGTGCTTCGGTAATCTCTTCGCGGGGAGCCGCTTGGGTAGCCATAAATATTCCTGTCCATCCGCATCCACGCGGTGTGTGTTGGGCTGGCGACCTAGGTGCGCGCCGGCGGCTGGGCAATCAAGTTTTTCTGTGCCTAGTGTCCACAGCGGTTGAATTGCATGGCACACGCCCTCTATCGCAACTGGCAAAGCAACCAGTATTGGGAGAAATCAGATGGCCGACACCGAACATTTCGTGCGCGAGGACGTGCGCGGTTTCCTCGATATGCTGGAGCAAATCGGCGGAAAGGGCGTGGAGGAAGTCGGCGCCGTGATGGGCCGCGAACAGATGCGCGCCATGGGCGCGATTGCCGAAGCTCCTGCGCGGGAAATGGCCGTGCAGAAAGACCTCACCTGCCCCGGCCCCGCTGGCGACATTCCTCTGCGGTTCTACGATGTGAAGGAGAGCCGCGAACCATCTCCCGTGGTCATGTTCTTCCACGGCGGCGGCTTCGTGATCGGCGATCTGGAGGTGTACAACAATCTGTGCACCGAGATTTCGCATGTTCTCGATCTGCCGGTGGTATCGGTCGATTATCGTCTGGCGCCCGAACACCCCTTCCCCGCAGCGCCCGATGATTGCGAAGCGGCGAGCCGGTGGGTTGCCACCTCCCCCGCAGAGCTGGGCCGCGATGTCACAGGACTGGTGCTGACCGGCGACAGCGCGGGCGGTAATCTGACCATTGTCACGACCAACCAGCTGAGCGCCAAGCCTGCCGATGTGCCGGTGGTGGTGCAGGCCCCGATCTATCCGGTGGCGAGCGATGTCTCGAACCATGAAAGCTTCGCCAGTTTCTCCGACGGATTCTTGCTGACAGGCGCAGCAATGGCGTGGTTCACCCAGCAATATGCGGCCGACGATACCGACCCGCGCAATGTCCCGATCCTGGGCGATTGCAGCAACACCCCGCCCACCGTGCTGTGCACAGCGGGCCTCGATCCCTTGCGCGATTCAGGGCGGGAATATGCCGCACACCTGATCCAGCAGGGTACCGAGGTAAGCTATTTCGAATTCCCTGGCATCATTCACGGCTTCACGACCCTGCGCAAAGCGATGCCCAGCGGGCAGGCCGACGTTGAGGCGTTTCTGGGCGCGATCAAAGTCAAGCTGGACCGGATGGCCGCCTGAATATGACCGCTACGATTACAGCGTATCGCCTGTGCGCGGGCGTGATGCTGGCCAACCGGGACGGCAAAGTCTTTGTCGCCCAGCGGATCGACAGCCGCGGCTATGATGCGTGGCAAATGCCGCAAGGCGGCGTGGACAAGGACGAGGACCTTGAAGCGGCGGCCTTGCGTGAGCTGGCGGAGGAAACCGGCGTCTCGGGCGACAAGGTGGAGATCATCGGACGGATGGACGATCCGGTGCGATATGATCTGCCCGACGAGCTGATCGGCAAATTGTGGCGGGGCAAATATCGCGGACAGGAACAGCACTGGTTCCTCGCGCGGTTCATGGGCGAAGACAGCGATATCGATCTGGAAGCGCACGATCCGCCGGAATTTTCCACTTGGAAATGGGCCGATCCGGAGGAACTGCCGGATCTGATCGTGCCGTTCAAACGCGATGTGTATCGCGCAGTGGTAAAGGCATTTCGCGAGCTGGTTTAGCGCTCGTCAGTTCGACTGCGTGACCTGAGCGTCGGGCAGCACGGCCTCGGCGGTCAGAACACGCGGCTGCGGCCCTTGTGAAATGGTCGCCGCCAACTGCCGGGTCTCGGCGCAATTCGTGCCGCACAGCGATTGCAGGCGCGAGAGGTTGTTGCGCGCTTTCTCGACCGCGCCTTTCTCGACCAGCGCCTGACCCTCGCCGGCAATAGCAGCGAAATTGTTCGGGTCGCGGTCCAGCGCCTCGCGGTAATAGGCGATGGCCTTGCCCTGCAGCCCTTCGCGCCGCGCCGCCTTTGCCAGATCGAGATAAATCGGCGTGTAGGCGGGATCTACTGCGAGCGCCGCCTCGAATGCGTCAATGGCCTTTTGCGGCTGACCGGCGGCCAATGCCGCGCGCCCTTCCGCCACCAGCACCGCTGCGCGCGGAGCCGGATCGCGTTCCGCGCCATAGCCCACACTCGCCTGAACGGCGATTACCAGCGACAGGGCGGCGGCAGCAGGAGCGAAACGCATGCACAATTCCTTCAGCGAAGTGCGGGCCCTGGTCTCCGAAACGGGGCCATCGATAGGGTCGGCTTGGACCATAGATCAGCAGGCTAGCACGGCAAGGCTACACGGGCGATGAAAAATCCGTCGGTCCCGTCATGGAACGGTGTCAGGCGCATTCCTTGCCCGCGCGATTGTCCGGCAGGCAGCGGTGCGGGATCGGCCTGCCACCCCGGCGTGCGCTTCAGGAACGCATCGATCCTGTCGGCCCCTTCCTCTTCCAGCAGCGAGCAGGTGACGAATACGATCCGCCCGCCCGGCTTCACCAGTTCCGAAGCGATATCCAGCAATTTGTCCTGCACCCCGGCATAGCGGGCCAGCGCGCGGCTATCGATCCGCCACTTGGCCTCAGGCTTGCGCCGCAGGGTGCCGGTGCCCGAGCATGGCGCATCAACAAACACACAGTCAGCCATCCGGCGATACTGCGCCAGCGCGTCCAGCTCTTTGCCCGCATCCAGCAGGACCGTTTCGATCATGCCCGCCCCTGCCCGCTCGGCGCGCGGCGGCAATTTGGACAGGCGTCCCCGGTCGGTATCGCTGGCAATCAGCGTGCCTGAATTTTCCATGGCGGCCGCGAGCCCCAGTGTCTTACCGCCTGCGCCTGCGCACAGATCGATCACCGTCTGTCCCGGCTTCACTTCTGCGGCAAGACAGGCGATCTGGCTGCCGAGGTCCTGCACCTCTATCTGGCCTTCACGGTAGGCCGGCCATTGTTCCACCTGCGTGCCCGAAGGCAGGCGCAGCGCCTGCGCGATGGGCAGCGGCTCGGCTGCGACTGGTAGATCAATCGTCTCGCTGCTGGCCTTGAGCGTGTTGATCCGAATATCGAGCGGCGCGCGGTCCAGCAGAGCCGACTGCTCCTCCTCGCCCAGACCCGATGCGGCAAAGCGCTCCCCCAGCCAAGCGGGCACAATGCCGCCGTCCGCCGCCTTCTCGCGGCTGCCAATGGCGGGCGGGCCGTAATTGGAGCCGTCGAACAAGGGCGCGATGGCCGGATCGACTTCCGCCAGTCGGAGCATAGCCACACGGCCCGTTTTGGGCACGGGGCCACAAGCACGGATTGCCGCATAAACCAGCTCGCGCACGGCGCGCCGGTCCTTGCTCCCCGCATAACGGTTGGATTTCGCCCAATTGGCAATAATCCGGTCAGCGGGGGCGCCGTTCGACTTTGCCCCCTCGATCACTCCATCAAGAATTTCGATAGCCGCCTGAACGCGGGCTGCGGGGGTCATGCCCCCACCTTCTGGTCAGCGCGTGGGGTAATTGGGAGCCTCCCGAGTGATCGCCACATCGTGGACATGGCTCTCGGTCAGGCCCGCGCCGGTAATCCGCACGAACTGTGCGCGGGTGCGCAGGTCGGCGATTGTCTTGCTGCCGGTGTAGCCCATCGCTGCCTTGATCCCGCCGACCAGCTGGTGGACGGTATCGGCGGCTGCGCCCTTGAATGGCACCTGCCCCTCGATCCCCTCGGGCACCAGTTTCTGCTGGCTGATATCCTGCTGGAAATAGCGGTCGGCACTGCCGCGCGCCATCGCGCCGACGCTGCCCATGCCGCGATAGCTTTTGTAGCTGCGGCCCTGATAGATGAAAGTTTCGCCCGGCGCCTCTGCAGTCCCTGCCAGCATCGATCCGATCATCACGCTGGAGCCGCCCGCTGCCAGCGCCTTGGCCGCATCGCCGCTGGTGCGTAGGCCGCCATCGGCGATGACGGGAACATCGCTCTTTGCCGCTTCTTCGGCGCTGTCCATGATCGCGGTGAGCTGTGGCACGCCCACACCGGCGACCACGCGGGTGGTGCAGATGGAGCCCGGCCCGATGCCGACTTTCACAGCATCCGCGCCAGCACCGATAAGAGCCCTGGTCGCCTCTGCCGTCGCAACATTTCCCGCGATAACCTGCACCGCATTGGAGAGCTTCTTGACCCGCTCCACCGCGCGGCCGACATCGGAATTGTGCCCGTGCGCTGTGTCGATCACGATCACATCGACTTCCGCATCAATCAGCGCTTCCGTACGCTCGAACCCCTTGTCACCCACCGTGGTAGCCGCCGCCACCCGCAGGCGGCCGCTCTCGTCCTTGGTCGCATGGGGGTAAGCAACCGCTTTCTCGATATCCTTGACGGTAATCAGACCGACACATTTGCCGGCATCGTCCACCACCAGCAGTTTCTCGATCCGGCGCTGGTGCAGCAGGCGGCGCGCTTCCTCCTGCCCCGTCCCCAGCGGTACGGTGGCGAGGTTTTCGGTCGTCATCAGCTCGCGCACGGGCTGCTTCGGATTCTCCGCAAAGCGCACATCGCGGTTGGTGACGATACCCACCAGCTTGCCGCCGCGATCCGTCACGGGAATGCCGCTGATCCGGTGCTGCGTCATCAGCGCCTGCGCATCGCCCAGCGTTGCATCGGGATCGATGGTAATAGGATTCACCACCATTCCGCTCTCATAACGTTTGACTGCACGCACCGCAGCGCATTGCTCTTCGATTTCCAGATTGCGGTGCAGCACGCCGATGCCGCCCATCTGGGCCATGGCAATCGCCATATCGGCCTCTGTCACCGTGTCCATCGCGCTGGAGACCACCGGAATATTCAGCCGGATCGCCCTGGTCAGGGACGTGCTGGTATCGGCCATGGATGGCAGAACGTCGCTTTCCGCCGGGCGCAGAAGAACGTCGTCAAAAGTAAGGCCGAGGGGAATTTCGCTGCGTGACACGATGCGCCTTTCGCCCGAAGCGGGCTTGCATATAGGGGGAGAGAATCGTGCGCCGCCCTCTAACCCGTGCGCGCTCCGCCCGCTAGTGCCTGCGCACTACCATCTGTGCACTATTCGTCGCCAACCGGATAAAGCACGGTGCTGCCGAAATACCGCAGCAGGGCTACATGAAGCAGCATATCCTGCGCCGCCCCGCCCAGTTCTATGTCCTCGCCCCATTCATCCGTGGCGCGGTGGTAATCGGTATCGACAAACTGCCCCAGCCGCTTTTCATCGGCAAAGGCGCTGGAGACCAGCACGGCGGGCACATCGCGTTTGAGCAGGGCAAAGGCATCCTGACGCGGCACCCAGCGGTCCTGCTCCTTGCGAACAGACAGCCGCCTTCCTTCGGCCCGGATCACTTCAGCAATCCCGCTATCGAGCGGCGTACGTCCCCAGCCGATTACCGCGACCGGAGCACCGCGCGGCGCGATGGCGACGCTATCGAGATTGAAGGCCGCGACCATGGTCGGCAGCGGCGCGGGCGGATCGTCGGCGAAGGCTTCGGCCCCGACCAGCCCCGCCTCCTCGCCGGTGGTGGCGACGATATACAGATCGCGCTCGAGCGGCCCCTGCGCGGCGATGCGGCGGGCGACTTCCAGCGTGACGGCCACGCCGCTGGCATTATCGACCGCACCATTGCACAGCCGGTCGGGCGCAGCGGGCGGCCCGCACATTCCCAGATGATCCCAATGCGAGAGGAGCACCACCGCGCCGCTATCCGGCACAGATCCGGGCAGAATGCCGACAATGTTCGCGCTGAGCAGACCGGTCACGCCTTCGCTCACATCCACGTGCATGTCGCGGTAACGCTGGGCCGGAACGGTGAGCGGCTGCTTCCAATTGCCGCGCATTCCGGGCTGAAAGCCGTAGGACTCCAGAGCCGCGATGATATATTGCTGGGTTGCCACGCCGCCAGCGCTGCCCGGCATGCGTCCGGCATAGTCCGATGAGGAAAGCTCGGCGATATGCGCGCCCAGAGCGGCCTCGATCGCGGTCAGATCCTCACTGGAGTGCCCCACCGTCGTGCATCCGGCCAGCGCAAAAGCCAGCAGGCCGCCAATGAGGCGCTTTCTCCGCGAAGTCGTAATCGCCCCCAAGACCGTGCTTCCCCAAAAACGAGCCTATTCGGCGGTCCACCCGCCGTCGATGCTCCAGTTAGCACCCGTCACATTACCCGCTTCCGAACGGCACAGGAAAACCGCTAGCGCGCCGATCTCTTCCGGCTGGACGAATTTCTTGGTCGGCTGCTTGGCCAGCAGGACATCGTTGATCACTTCTTCCCGGCTCAGGCCCCGCGCCTTCATCGTATCGGGGATCTGCCCCTCGATCAGCGGCGTCCAGACATAGCCCGGGCTGATGCAATTGGCCGTCACGCCGGTCTGCGCCAACTCCAGCGCGATGGTTTTGGTAAACCCTGCAATGCCGTGCTTGCTGGCGTTATACGCGCTCTTGAAAGGCGAGGCGGTGAGCGAATGCGCGCTGGCGGTGTTGATGATCCGGCCCCAGCCCGCTTGCTTCATCGCCGGAACCGCATGCCGCGTGGTATGAAATGCCGCCGTCAGATTGAGCGCGATGATCCTGTCCCACTGATCGGGCGGAAAATCCTCCACCGGCGCGACATGCTGCATCCCGGCATTGTTGACCAGAATATCGACCGGTCCTGCCTCTGCCATCATCGCCGCGATGGCATCGGCATCAGTCAGGTCCGCACCCGAATGGCTGGCCGAAAGCTCTTCCTTCAGCGCCGCGATCGTATCCGCCTCGCCAAACCCGTTGAGGGTGATCTCGGCCCCCTCGGCATGCAGCGCGCGCGCCACGGCCAGACCAATGCCCGATGTCGAGCCTGTAACAAGTGCGCGTTTGCCGGACAGGAACATAGGTGGCCTCTTAGGGGTTTGAATTGCGAACGAATTGTGGGACCTGTCTTGCGTTCAACACGTCCGCTGTCCAGTCCCGGCGGAAACAGAAATAGTTTGTAGGGGAAATGCCGTGCGGCTCAATCCGTTTAACACTGGCAATATCAATGTCCGTTCGAGCGGCGGAGGCGGCGGCGGATTTCCCGGCGGTGGCGGCGGCAAGGTCGGTTGCGGCACGCTGGTCATCGCGGCCATCGGCGCGCTGGTTTTCGGGATCAATCCCATGCAGACCATCGGCGTGGTCGAAAGCGTCCAGCAAACCACCGGCGGTCTCGGCGGTGGAACCTCCAGCACGAACGAGCAGGAAATCTGCACCCGCGGCCCATACGCGACGGAGGCCTGCAATACGCTCCAGTCACTCAACCAGACGTGGGCACCGGAATTCCAGCGCGCTGGTATCGCGTTCCAACAGCCCGTGCTGGACCTTTACACCGGCGGCGGCGTGCGGTCGGGCTGCGGCAACGCCCCCGCGGCGGCCGGGCCGTTCTACTGCCCCGCCGATATGGGCATCTATATCAACACCACCTTCTACGATCAGATGGCGCAGCAAATGGGCGCAGGCGGCGATTTCGCGCGGCGGTATGTCTTGGCCCATGAATATGGTCACCACATCCAGAACCTGACCGGTCTGGCCGGGCAAGTGCGCAGCGTGCAGGCGCAGAACCCGCGCCGCTCCAACGAGCTTCAAGTTCGCATGGAATTGCAGGCCGATTGCTATGCGGGCGTCTGGGCGGGCAAGAACCGCAGCCTGATCGAGCCCGGCGACATGCAGGAAGGCCTGCGCGCCGCCAGCGCCATCGGTGACGATACGCTGCAGCGCAATGCCGGCCAGCGGGTCAATCCGGAAAGCTTCACCCACGGCACCAGCCAGCAACGGATGCAGGCCCTGCGTGATGGTCTGGAAAGCGCCGACGACACGGTGTGCGACCGGTATTTCCAGAACCTCTGACGCTGGTTGGCCAGCGGGCATAAGAAAGGGGCGCAGCACGCATCGGTGCCGCGCCCCTTTTGTGTTTGATGCGAATCAGGCGGCCGGTTCTTCCGCCTCCTCATCCTTGCGCCCGCCCACACTCGACCAGTCGATATTGCGGGTGGCGTACATCACACCGGCCAGCGCCACGAACAGCATCACCGATCCGATCAGCAGCGAGAGTGCCTCTAGGCTGAGCAGGACGTAGAGCGAAGCATAGAGGCCCAGAAGGATGGCCCCGACCGTCATCGCGCGCTTCTTCGTGCCGAGCACCGCCATGCTGTAGGCCGTCAGCAGGCCGACAATCGCCAGAGTGGCTCCGGCAAAAGCAGCGGTGAACCCGATCACTTCGGCAAAGGCGAGCAGCAGGACGAAGAACAGCACCAGCCCTGCGCCGGTCAGCAGATACTCCGCCGCAGCGACCCGGGCGCCGGCCACCAGATCGAACATCAGGAAGGTCAGGAAGGTGAACCCGATCACGAGAAATCCGTATTTCACGCTGCGATCGACCTGGCTGTACAGGTCGACCGGCTCGATGAGCCGGACTTCGGCAATCTGTCCGCCCGATGCGCCCTCGGCATAGGCCGATACCCGAACGGGCGGCGGAGGGGGTGTTGCCATGCCGCCTGCATTTTCCACCACACCTGTGTCAGCGGTCGACGCGATGGACCGGCCCAGCGCGAGGTTGGCAATCGACCATTCGGCAGAGAACCCGTCATCCCCTACCTCACGCGCATCGGGCAGGAAGCCGCCGGTAAAGCTGGGATGCGCCCAAGTGGAATTGACTGCCCAGTCGGTCTGCCCGCCGCGCGGAACCAGCGACAGCGAACGGCTACCCCGCAGGCTATAACTGTAATCGACCGCAAGCGTGCCCTCGCCGTCCCATTCCAGATAGCCGTGAAAGCCAGAACCGCCGCTCTCCATTGGGCCCTTGCCCGGTTTCAGCGACAGCGCCTCGCCCGCGATGGTCGCCGCCGCATCGCCCTGCAGGCCGCGCGGATCGGAGACGCCAAAACGCAGCTCGCTCTCGGCAAGACGCAGAGAGGCCGGATCGACATCGAGCCGTTCCAAATCATCGGGCAAGGCGAACTGCGCCTCGCCTTTGGTCGTCGCCAGATAGGTGACCGTTTCGTAGATCGATTTCTTGCGCACTTCGGGTTGCAGCGTGGTCGCCACATCATGCGATTGCGGGGAAAGATACAGCTCCCGCCGCGCGGTAATGCGGCGGGAGATATTTTGTCCGTTGCGGGTCTCGGTCTGGGTGGTTTCCTCGGTATAGGGAATGACCAGCACCGGCCCGCCGAGCGTTTGCGGCCCGCCCCAGCCCGCCGTGATGCTGTCCTGCGCGACGCGCGCCTGATGCTGCCGGTCACTGACCAGCGCATAGACCATCAGCAGCGGGACCAGCAGGACAAAACCCACCAGCCCCACAAACAGCAGTTTCACTCCGGGCGATCGTTCGGTTCGCATCATCATCTCCATTGCGCATCATAGCGACGAAACGTGCACTGTGAGCGATGAACTGAATGCCTGTTGAACCGCCGTGGAGGGGCAAACACTTGCACTGCGAGCGAGAGGCCGTCAGCTTCCTTGCATGACATTCCACTCCCTCTTCGCCGCCGCTCTCGCTTTCATCCTGCCTGCGTCCCTTGCCGCACAAACACCGGAAGCACCACCCGAGGAGCCGACATTCGAGACGGTGAGCGTGGTTCTGGAAACCACCATGGGCGACATAACTATCGCGCTAGAAACCGAGCGCGCGCCGATCACCGCCGGGAATTTCCTGCGCTATGTCGACGAAAGGCGGTTTGACGGAACGGTGTTCTACCGCGCGATGAGCCTCGATTGGGGCGAGCAGCCCAATGGCCTGATTCAGGGCGGCACGCAAAACGATCCCGACCGGATACTAGACCCCATCCCGCACGAACCGACCACCGTAACCGGCCTGACCCACGCGCGCGGCGCGATCTCCATGGCGATGGGCGAACCGGGCAGCGCGAACGGCGACTTCTCGATCATGCTGCAAGACCAGCCCGGCATGGACGCCAACCCCGAAGCAACCGACTCCGTCTGGCAGAACGGCTACGCCACCTTCGGCACAGTGGTGGACGGGATGGAGGTAGTCAAAGCCATCCACACCGCCCCGATCGACCCGTCCAAGGGCCAAGGCTGGATGGTCGGCCAGATGCTGGCGGAGCCAGTGGTGATCGTGAAAGCGCGGCGGGTGGCTGAGCAAGAGTAGACTAAACGAGCCGGGATCGCTGCTCTTCGGTCAGCAATTCACAGGCCGTTTTCGTCTTCCCAAACCACCGGTATCTGTTGCGCGCCACCAGTCGGTACGCGGCATCGGCCAGCCCGCGCGGCACGATACTCCCGATCAACGCAAGCCGCCACCATCCCCCAAGTTTTTCCGCAAGCTTGAAATAGCCAGCGCTCTCCGACCATGCCTCCCCGTCCGTGATCAGAAGATAGGTTGCGTCCATGTCGATATCGTAATGGCGATAGAGCGCCTGACCCAAAGCATCTTGCGCGCTTGTATAGCTGATCCGCCCACCGGGATCGTGCTTCATCAAAAAGCGCACACCGCTTGAGCACAGCACGCACACATTATCGAAGACGAAGAGCGGACGAGAATCGTCGAAATTTGGCACATCCGGATCGGCGCGGAAGCTGTAGGAAGGATGGTTCATTCGTCGATACAGGTGACATCGAGATGCGCGAACCCTTGCCGGTATTCATCAAGCGAGATCACATCGAGGCATGGACGCGCGCCGGGCTCCAACCTCTCGCCCGAAGCCAGTTTTCGGGCGAGAAGTATCACAGGGATAACGGGAATATTGGGGCCATCGCCGCTGCGCGCGATTATCCAATGGCGACGGCGCATCGGCGCTCCATCGGCATACTCACCATCAATGACCATGTGAAAGCCGCTGCGCCCCTTCCCCAGAATATTGAATGGTTGGGATAGTTTCACCAGCACACCCGCAAACCGGTCGAGACGCGGCACAATCCGCCAGCGGCGCAGCAACCCCATTGCCCATAGGCCAAAATGCAGCAGGGAGATTTCATGCCCTGCCAGAAACCGGTGTTCCTGCAGGCCTTCATAACGTTCGGGAAAAATCCCGAGGTCAGGCACATTGCCGGAGGAAAACCACCGACGACCAAGCTCCGGATAGTCAACCGATTCAAGCCCGCTCCAGCCGGTCTCAGGGATCATTGTACCCTTGGCCAAACGGGTGAAGGTCTCACCCACATACGCCAGCACGGCCGCCACGGTGCCCGCACCACGATTGGCCTGTTCTGCTCCGCTAATGCCGTACTCGACCCGGCGCAGCGCAGCCATCGACGTCAACGCATCGTCGCAATAGGCTGCGGTCAGTGCAGGTACCGAACTTGCCCCGGCCAGCACCGCTACCCCGCTCGCCCTTGCGTCCCGGTCAAGCTCGCCAATACCGCACACAAATTCGCGGGCATCGGCGATATCGCAATAATGCGCCCCAATAGCGATGGCAGCGCGCGCCACGCCGTACCCCTGGCCGTTATACGGACCGACCATATTGATGACGAGATCGGCTTCGACCCCCGCCAACATGGTACTGGCCGAATTCGCTATATCCACGGCTTTGCCGTTGGCCTCATTGGCCGCAGCCAGATCGCGGGCGAACGTTTCCGCACGGGCGCCATCGCGCCCGCAAATGGTCAACGCAATTTGCGGATCTCCGGCGAGCGCGCGCGCGACGTAACCGCCGAAATTGCCATAGCCACCGATGATCGCGACCCGCAGGGGCATAGAATTACTGCCCCCGCAGGATCAATACACCCGCTTCTTCGGCTTGATGTACTCCGCATCGTCGGTCAGCGTGTATTCGTGGACCGGGCGGTAGTCGATTTTCATATCGCCCTTGCCGCTGCCGCCGGCGCCGCCGCCCCAGCCGTCGAACCACGCGATGGTGTGCTTCATCCACTGCTTGTCGTCGCGGTCGGGATAGTCCTCGTGCGCGTGGGCGCCGCGGCTTTCCTTGCGGTTGTCGGCGCTGGCCATGGTCACGCTGGCCTGCGCCATCAGATTGTCGAGCTCCAGCGTCTCGATCAGATCGCTGTTCCAGATCATCGAGCGGTCGGACACCTTGATGTCCTCCATCCGCGCGTTGACCCCGGCCAGATGCTTCTTGCCTGCCGCCAGCGTTTCGGTGTCGCGGAACACAGCGCAGTGTTTCTGCATCGTCTTCTGCATATCTTCGCGGATGCGCGCGGTTGGCGTTCCGCCATCGGCGTGGCGGAAGTGATCCAGACGCGCCAGTGCCAGATCGCTGCTGTCTTTCGGCAGAGCGTCTTGCGAGGCGTGCGGAGTGACATTGTCTTTCAAGTGAAGGCCGGTGGCACGGCCAAACACAACGAGATCAATCAGCGAGTTGGAGCCGAGTCGGTTCGCGCCGTGCACCGACACGCAGGCCGCTTCGCCAACAGCGTAAAGGCCCGGCACAACCTTGTCCGGATCGCCCGCTTCGCCGGCCACAACCTGCCCGTGATAGTTACACGGAATGCCGCCCATATTGTAATGCACCGTCGGGGTGACAGGCAGCGGCTGGCGGGTCAGATCGACACCGGCAAAGATCTTGCCGCTCTCGGTGATGCCCGGCAGACGCTCGGCCAGCACGTTGGGGTCGATATGGTCGAGGTGCAGGTGGATGTGGTCCCCTTCCGCCCCGTGACCGCGCCCTTCGCGCATTTCCAGCGCCATCGAGCGGGAGACGACATCGCGCGATGCCAGATCCTTCGCCGACGGAGCATAGCGTTCCATGAACCGCTCGCCTTCGGAGTTGGTCAGGTACCCGCCCTCGCCCCGCGCGCCCTCGGTAATCAGCACGCCCGCGCCGTAAATACCGGTGGGGTGGAACTGGACGAACTCCATGTCCTGCAAAGGCAGACCAGCGCGCAGCACCATGCCGCCGCCATCGCCGGTGCAGGTGTGAGCGCTGGTCGCGGTGTAATAGCAACGGCCATATCCGCCGGTTGCCAGCACCACGGACTGCGCTTTGAACCGGTGCAGCGTGCCATCGTCGAGGCACATGGCGATCACGCCGCGGCAAATCTTGCCGTCGGCAGTATCTTCCATGATCAGGTCGAGCGCGAAATATTCGATGAAGAAGTCCGCGTCATACTTCAGGCTCTGCTGATACAGCGCGTGGAGCATGGCGTGGCCAGTCCGGTCGGCTGCGGCGCAGGTGCGCTGCACCGGGGGGCCTTCGCCCATGTTCTGCATGTGGCCGCCAAACGGACGCTGATAAATCGTGCCGTCTTCATTGCGCGAGAACGGCACGCCGGCGTGCTCCAGCTCGTACACAGCCTGCGGAGCTTCGCGGGCGAGATATTCGATCGCGTCCTGGTCGCCGAGCCAGTCGGCCCCCTTCACCGTGTCATACATATGCCATGACCAGTGATCGGGCGTGTTGTTGCCCAGCGACGCCGCAATGCCGCCCTGCGCCGCCACGGTGTGGCTGCGCGTGGGGAAAACCTTGGAGATATTGGCCGTTTTCAGGCCCGCTTCGGCCGCGCCCATCGTGGCGCGCAGGCCGGAACCGCCTGCGCCAACGACGACCACGTCGAACTGGTGCTCGATAATCGGATAGGCGGTGTTGGAATTCGTTTCGGTCGCCATCAGGCGGCTCCTCCAAGGGCAAGGCGTGCGACACAGAAGATGCCGAAAACGCTGCCCGCAATTGCAGTGAGATTGAGTGCCGCGAGGGCGGCGAATTTTGTGCCTGCTTCGTGGACATAATCCTCGATCAGGACTTGCAGGCCGAGCCGGGCGTGCCAGAAAATGCTGATGATCAGCAGGACCATCGCCGCCGCCGGAATCGGCGCAGACAGCCATTCGCTGACCGTGGCGTAGCTCATATCCGGCAGCAGGATGAAGCTGGCGAGCAGCCAGACCATCAGGACCAGATTGCCGATCGCGGTGAAGCGCTGGACCAGCCAGTGATGCGCGCCCTCATGCGCGCTGCCCAAACCGCGAACGCGGCCAATCGATGTACCGTTACCCATGGATCGGTGCCCTTACTTGACGAAGATCAACGCCCAGAAAGCGATGGTGAGAAGGATGGCGATGATCGGGCTGGCGATGGACCAGAATTTGTTCGTGTCCAGCTCGTACCCCGCACCGATATCCAGCACGAAGTGGCGCAGCCCGCTCATCATATGGGTGAAGAAGGCCCAGGTGAGGCCGATCAGCACGATATAGCCGACAGGCGAGGTCATCACGGCCTGAAACAGGCCGTAGGCGTCGGGTCCGCTGGCGAGAGCGCCAAGCCACCACAGGAAAACACCCAGACCGACCAGCGCCATACCGTCACCGGTCACACGGTGGAGGATGGAGACCAGCATGTGCGGGCCCCATTTCCAGATCTGCAAATGCGGGGAAAGCGGACGGTTTGCCATAGGCTTCAATTCTTCCAGTGGGGCGCGGAAACCCCGCGCAAAATGCATGTGTTGGATGTGCACTTAGCGAACCATACGCGCCATGCAAGCGGGGCCTAGGACCGTGGGCGGATGAAGGCAGGCTTTGACGATGGTTCTCGACAGGTTTTGCCAGCGCTCTATGCTTGCGCGAGTATGACCACGATACTTCTGACAGGATCGAGCCGGGGTATCGGCGCAGCGGCATTCTCTGCGCTGGAATCGCGCGGCTGCACCGTTATCGGGCATTCGACCGAAGGCGGCGAAGGGCGGCTTGCGGCTGATTTTACGGAGCCTTCCGCACCGCAAATGCTGTGGGAAGAAGCGCTGGAGCGCGGCGGTGGGCGGATCGACGTGCTGGTCAACAATGCCGGATTGTTCGCGGCCAATCCCACCAACAGCGCGGATATCAGCTGGCTGGATGCGTGGGAGGATACGCTGCGGATCAATCTGACCGCCGCCGCACAACTCAGCCGGTTTGCCGTGCAGCACTGGCTGGATCGTAAGGCAGGCGAGAACGGGCATCGGGGCCGGCTTGTCCATGTCGCCAGCCGTGCGGGGCACCGGGGCGATTCGCCAGCGCACTGGCATTATGCGGCGGCGAAGGGCGGAATGCTGGCAATGCACAAGACCATCGCCCGCGCCCATGCCGCCGATGGCATCCTGTCCTACGCCATCGCGCCGGGCTTTACCGACACCGCGATGGCGGGCGATTATCTCTCCAGTCGCGGCGGGCCGGAGCTGCTGAAGGATATTCCGCTGGGCGCCGTGGCCGAGCCGGAAGAGATCGCCAAGCTGATAGAATTTTGCGCGCTGGACGCCCCTGCCAGCCTGACCGGCGCAACGCTGGACGCCAATGGCGCCAGCTATGTGCGCTAGACTGTGAGCCGCTGATGCCCTCCTGGAAAATCACCATCCACGCGCCCAAACCGGTGGTCGCCGCCGCGCTTGATGCGCAGGACCAGTCGGTCGACTGGGATTACAACGTCGTCGTCTCGGGCCACGAGATTGCCGAGGATCGGCCTGAGGATTGGGTGTTCGAGGCGTGGTATTCGGGCAAGCCTTCTAAAGCAGAGAAGGCAGACATTGCCGCGCTCTTCTCCGGCAAGACCCCGGCCATGGCGTTGGAGAAACTGCCCGATCAGGACTGGCTCACGCTCAGCCAGCAGGGGGTCGATCCCATCCGTGCCGGCCCCTTCTATGTCCGCACGCCGGACCACCCCGCCCCGACCGAAGAGCTGCTCGATCTGGTCATCCCCGCCAGTCAGGCCTTCGGCACCGGCCAGCACGAGACGACTGCGGGATGCCTTGCGATGCTCGCCAATATCCGGGTGAGCGGGGTCAATGCGCGCAATATCGCCGATATCGGCACTGGCACCGGCCTGCTTGCGTTCGGCGCGTTGGCGCTTTGGCCACGGGCGCTGTGCACGGCATCTGATATCGACCCGGTGTGCGAGGGCGTGGTGCTGGAGAACGCCGTTACCAACACCGTGCCGATGGGCGGCGATGCGGGCGAGCTGCTGATGCTGACCTCTGACGGGATGGACGATCCGCAGCTGCAGGCGCGCGGACCTTTCGATTTGCTGATTGCCAATATCCTCGCCGCGCCGCTGATCGAACTGGCGGCGCATTTTGCCATGAGCGTGCAGCCCGGCGGCCATCTGGTGCTTGCCGGCCTGTTGGAAACGCAGGAGGCTGCGGTACGCTCTGCCTATAGAAGCGCGGGCTTCCGCATGGCGGGCCGGATTGTCAATGGCGACTGGTCGATCCTGTGGCTGCGGCGCAGGCGGATCGTTTAGCTTCCGGCAGTAGCTACGCCCCCGCTCACCCGCTGGTGATAGCCCGCAATCGCGCCCACCACCTTGTGCATCAGGTCCATGCGTTCCGGCACAGGCCGAGCAGTGCGCCCGATCATCACGGCTACGGCATAACGCTTTCCATTGGGCGCAGTCAGGATGCCGATATCGTTATAGCCCGCCTGTTCCCCGATGACGCCGGGCGGGACGATATCGAGCACCTGGCCCGTCCCCGTCTTGTGGCCAAGGCTCCATCCGGCGGGCAGACCGCCCTTTAACCGGTTCGGCCCGCTCTTCACCTCGTCCAGTAATGTCAGCAGAGCCTGCGTGTTGCCCGCTGACAGCAATTCGCCCCTCGCCAGACGCGCCAGAGCCGCGGCGATTGCATTGGCCCGCGCGCCGTCTACCGGATCGCTGACATAGCCATCGAAATTGGTCCGGCGGATGCCATGCGGCACCGCCTTGCGCACTTCGAAAAACGTCTTGCCCACGGCATAGCGCTGATCCCATTCCAAGCCCGCAATCGCCGCCTGCATCGCCCGCTCGCCGGGACCGAAGCGGATATCGCCCAGCCCCTTCTCCGCCAGAACGCTGCGCACCGCATCCGGCCCGCCTACGCGCTTCAGCACCATATCATTGGCGGTGTTGTCGCTTTCGGTCAGCGCGCGGCGGATATAGTCGCGGTAATCGCTCGTGAAGCTGCCTTGTGCCTTGACGATCTTGCGGATCGGCTGATGAAAGACAGTCAGATCGGAGAACGTCACAGTATCCCGCTCGGCCAGATCGAGTGTGCCCTTGTCGGCCTGATCGAACGCCGTGAGCGCCACCCACAATTTGCTGACGCTTTGCTGGGGCATGGTCTCGCCGCCATTGAAATGCACCAGCGCGCCCGTCTGCACATCGACCATCGCGATGCCCAGATAGCCGTCGAAAGTGCTGCCGATGCCGTAGAACCGATCGTCCAGCCAGCGCTCTTCTGCCGGGCGTTCCTCGACAATCTCCTCGGCAACTTCCTCCACGCGCTCGGCGAAGGACGGCGCGACCGTCCCCGCGCTTTCGCCCGCCGCGCCTATCGTCACGCCGGACATATTGCAGGTCGCCAAAGCAGCCAGCGCCGCAAAAGCGCCGATCACGCCGATGCTGTTCGATGCCGCTGCCATGACCTGCCTTCGAAGCCCTTTTCCTATTGCGCCAATCACGAGGCGCGCGGAACCCGCCCGCGCTCTCCCGCATTGCTGCGGTAATCCCCATACACAAATCGAATTAACGGAGCTCCCACAATGCCTGACAAAAACGCGCGCACTCTGATGATCACCGGCGCATCCTCAGGGATAGGCGCCGCCACTGCCCGCGCTGCGGCAGCCAAGGGCTGGAACGTCGCCCTCCTGGCCCGCCGCAAGGACCGTCTGGAGGAACTCGCCAGCGAGATCGGCGAGAGCGCGCTAGCGGTGGAATGCGATGTGACTGACCGCGATGCGCTGAGCGCCGCCGTCGCCAAGACGGTCGAGACTTTCGGCAGCCTCGATGCGGTCTACGCCAATGCCGGCAAGGGCGCGGACAGCCCCGGCATGGAAAACGGCGACCCTCAGGAATGGCACGATATGATCCACCTCAACATCCTCGCCGTGCTCTACACCGCCCATGCCACTCTGCCCGAATTGAAGAAGACCAAGGGCATGTTCATCGTCACCGGATCGAAGGCGGGCCGCGAACATTTCAAGGGCTCCGTCTACAGCGCGACCAAGTGGTTCGTGCAGGGCTTTGCAGGCAATCTCGCCGAGGAAATGCGCGACTGGGGTGGCCGCTGCACCGTCATCACGCCGGGCATGGTCAACACCGAATTCTTTGACGAAGCGAAGCCGACAAAATTGCAGCCCGAAGACATTGCCGATGCGGTGGTCTTTGCCCTGGAGCAGCGGGAGACCTCCGCGGTGCGCGAAATCCACCTGATGCCGGCGGATTGACCCTAGGCCGAGAGCACGCTTTCGAGGTGATCGAGAGCGGCTCTCGTAAAGGCCTCCATATTCGCGATCCGGTCATCGCTGCCGGTTTGGGTCAATTTCGTCCACTCGCCTTCTGGCCCCACCAGCGCCGCGCAGCTTTGCCCGGCGGGTGCGCCGCTGGGGTGGGTGGAGCCGCCGACCGAGCCGCTTTCGGCCAGCCCCCACTGGCTGTGAAAATTGTCGCGGATGGAGCGGGCCTGCAGCAGCGCATACTCCTCGCTTGCGCCGCGCATGCCGCGATAGGCCTCGCGCGGCTGTGCGAACAGCACGTCGCGGGCTCGCAGCGAATAGACCACCCCGCCCCCGACAAAGAAATCGAGCGCGCCCGGAACAGTCAGCAGCGAGGCGGCCAGCATCCCGCCTGTCGCTCCGTCAGCCACGGCGATTGTCTCGCCACGTTCGCGCAATAACCCGGCAATGCGCAAGGCCTGCGGGTGAAGCTCTGCCAGCATCAGCCCGCCTGCGCCACAATCGCGGCCCAGCCCGCCTCGTCCAGCACCTCGATGCCCAGCTCGGCGGCCTTTTTCAGCTTGCTGCCCGCGCCCGGCCCGGCGACCAGAATATCGGTCTTCGCGCTGACCGATCCGCTGGCCTTTGCGCCCAAACGCTCGGCCTGCGCTTTGGCCTCGTCGCGGCTCATGGTTTCCAGCTTGCCTGTGAAGACCACGGTTTTGCCAGCAACGGGTGAGTCCAGCGTCTCGACTTCATAACGCGGCGGCGAGACTTCGCTCAGCAGATCGTCCCACACTTCGCGGTTGTGGTCTTCGTGGAAAAAATCACCCAGCGCCTCGACCACGGCGGTGCCAATACCGTCGATATCGGTGAGTTCGGATGTCGCATCGTCATCGCCTGCCCGCGCCTTCTCGGCCAATGACCGAAGCGCCTCAAGCTCATGAAAATGCTTCATCAGATCGCGCGCCGTGACCGCGCCTACGTGCCGTATGCCAAGCCCGAACAGCAGCCGCGCCGCGTCGGGTTCGCGCCGGTTTTCCACCGATGCCAACAAATTATCGACAGACTTTTCCTTCCGGCCTTCCAGCGCCAGAATCTCCTCGCGCCGTTTGCGCAGGCGGAAGATATCGGCGGGGCTTTCCAGCCAGCCCAGCGCAAAAAACTGGTCGATGGTTTTCTCGCCCAGCCCGTCAATATCGAGCGCGCCGCGGCTGACGAAATGCTTGAGGCGTTCTGTGCGCTGCGCAGGACAGATCAGTCCGCCAGTGCAACGCACATCAACCTCGCCTTCAGCGGCCACCGCTTCGCTGCCGCATTCGGGGCAGGTATCGGGGAAGGTGAAAGGCTCGCGCTCCACCTCAGGCGTCAGATTGGCGACCACTTGCGGGATCACATCGCCCGCGCGCTGAACCTGGACACGGTCTCCGGGACGCACGCCAAGCCGCTGAATTTCATCGCGATTGTGCAGTGTGACATTGGTGACCGTCACCCCGCCCACCAGCACCGGAGCAAGCCTGCCCACCGGCGTCAGCTTGCCGGTGCGCCCGACCTGAATGTCGATCGCTTCCAGCGTCGTCTCGGCCTGCTCGGCGGGGAATTTGCGCGCGATGGCCCAGCGGGGGGCCTTGGCGACAAAGCCCAGCCGCTGCTGGTAATCGAGCCGGTCCACCTTGTAGACCACGCCGTCGATTTCATACGGCAAATCAGGGCGCTGCGCGTTGATGCTCTCATAATGGGCGAGCATCTCATCCAGCGTTTCGCACCGCGTGAACAGCGGCGATACCGGCACGCCCCACGCCTCCAGCGCGCGCACCACGTCGACTTGCGTCTCGCCCGGCACAGCGGAAGCCGCACCCCAACCATGCGCCCAGAATTTGAGCGGACGCTTGGCGGTCACGCTCGCATCCTTCTGCCGCAGCGATCCGGCAGCGGCATTGCGAGGATTGGCAAACAGCTTCTCCCCCGCTTCCTCCTGTCGCGCATTCAAGGCAAGGAAGTCGGCAGTGGACATATAGACCTCGCCGCGAATCTCGAAGATGTCGGGCGCATCGCCTGTAAGCTGCTGCGGAATATCGGCAATATGCGCCACATTGGGCGTCACATCCTCGCCCACCTGCCCGTCCCCGCGTGTCGCAGCGCGGACCAGATCGCCGTTTTCGTAACGCAGTGAACAGGACAGCCCGTCGATCTTGTCCTCCGCCGTGAAGGCCAGCGGCGCGTCGTCGGCGAGCGACAGAAACCGCCGCACACGGGCCACAAACTCCGCCACCTCCTCGTCGGCAAAGGCATTGTCGAGGCTCATCATGCGAACCTCATGCGTCACCTTGCTCAAAGGCGAGGCAGCGACGGCATGGCCCACCTTTTTCGAAGGGCTGTCATCGCGCACTAAATGCGGAAACGCCGCCTCCAGTTCCGCATTGCGGCGCACCAGCGCGTCATATTCCTGATCGGTTATCTCGGGCGTATCCTGCGCATGATACAACCGGTCATGCTTTGCGATCTGCCGCGCCAGCCGCATCAGCTCATTGGCGGCGTCGGCTTCTGTAGTTTGCCCATCGCTGTTCATCGAAGAATCGCCGTGCCCTTCTTGCTCTCGGGATCAATCCATTACACATCCCGAAACGTCGGAATAGGGGAAGGACCATGAGAACGCGCAGCAAAATCGGTATCGGATGCCTTGGTATCATCTTGGCGCTCGCTGGCGTTGTTGCATGGTATGTATTCAACCGCGAACCGCGTCCCATCGTGGTCGCCGAACCAGGCGCGCTGGGCGAGCGGATCGTGATGGGCGATGTCCCGGCCAATTTCTATCCCGGTGCAGGAGGCGGTCCGCGCCCCGGCATTTTGCTGCTCGGCGGATCGGAAGGCGGCTTGAAAGAATCGCGCAACGTTCTTGCCCGTCAATTGGCAGAACAAGGCTACAGCGTTTTGTACCCCGGCTATTACGCCACTTCGGAAACAAACCGCAGTTTTCACAAGGTGCCGCTGGAAACCTTCGACCGTTCGCTGGATTGGCTTTCCACCCGGGAAAATATCGATAGCGCGCGGTTGGGCGTCATCGGCCATTCCAAGGGCGGCGAGGCCGCTCTTCTGGTCGCCAGCCGACATCCGGAACTGCGTGCGGTGATCGCAGCCATGCCCAGCGATGTCGTCTGGCAGGGCTTCGATTTCGATGCATTCGACATGAGCCAGTTCGGCTCCTCGTGGACCGCCAATAGCGAGGAATTGCCCTATGTGGCCTATGTCGATTTGCCGTGGAGCGACTGGATGAGTGAAGGCGCTGGCGCGCTAACCAAGATGTATGAGGAAAGCTGGAAGGCGCGCGCGCTTCATCCCGGATCGTCCATCCCGGTGGAGGAGATTGCCGCGCCAACCCTGCTCATCTGCGGCGGGCAGGACACGATCTGGCCATCCTGCACCATGGCGCGAGCGGCGGAAGATCGAGCGCAAAATGCCACACTGTTGGCGTACCCAGACGCCGGACATTGGGGCTTTGGCCCTGCCAGTGAACTTGATGAAAACGATGCAAGTTCGCTTGGACGAATGGGCGGCACTGCCGAGACAGACCGTGCCGCGCGCGAGGACCAGTGGCCTCAAATCCTAGAATTCTTGGATGCCCAATTGGACGGCGGGGAGAATTAAACCCCCTCCAGCAGCCGATCCGCCTGCGCTCTTGCCTCAGGCGTAACTTCCGCCCCGGACAACATCCGCGCGATTTCTTCCTGGCGCCCCGCATCGTCGAGCAGCGCGACGCTGGTCCTGGTCACCGTGTCTTCCGAAGACTTGGCGATAATGTAGTGCGTGCCGCCCCGCGCGGCCACTTGAGGGCTGTGGGTGACGGCCAGCAGCTGGCCGTCCTTTGCCAGCCGCGCCAGACGTTCGCCGATGGCGCTGGCCACCGCGCCGCCCACACCCCGGTCGATCTCGTCGAAGATCACCGTCGCCGCCCCGCCCTGTTCCGCGAGCGCGACTTTCAGCGCGAGGATGAAGCGCGAGAGTTCGCCGCCGCTGGCAATCTTGCCGAGCGGAGCAAACGGCGCGCCGGGATTGGTGGCGATGAGGTACTCCACCGCGTCCATGCCGGTGGGGCCCCATTTGTCCTCCGGCAGCACCTCGATTGCGGTCTGGAACCGCGCCGCATCCAGTTTCAGCGGCGCAAGTTCGGCGGCCACGGCCTTATCCAGCTTCTTGGCGCCCTTCACCCGCACATCGTGCAGTTTTTCCGCAGCGCTGCGATAGGCGGCGGCGGCTTCTTTCTCGGCCAGTTGCAGGGCATCGAGCTCCGCCTCCCCGCCCTCGATTGCATCGAGCGCAGCGCGGAAGGCGCGCATCTTGCCGGGCAGCTCGTCCACTTCGCAGCGATGTTTGCGGGCCAGTGCGCGCAATTCGAACAGCCGCGTTTCAGCAGCATCCAGAGCCTGCGGATCATGCACCAGCGCCTCGGCGGCGGCGGCGAGCTTGTCTTCCGCCTCGCCCGCCTCGATCACCGCGCGGTCCAATGCCTCCAGCGCTTCCTTCAGCAGCGGATGCTCCCCGCCGATCCGGTCGAGCCGCCGCGCGGCGCTGCGCAATTCGGCGAGCGGCGAATCCGAACCTTCCCAAATATGCCGCAGTTCCTCCAGATCGCCCGCCAGCTTCTCGCCCTTCTGCATGGTGGAGCGGGTTTCCGCGAGCCGCGCTTCCTCGCCCGCCTGCGGTTCCAGAGTGGTGAGTTCGGCCAGATGCGCGATCAGCAGATCCTGCTCCGCCTTCGCGTCTTCGATAGCGGTGCGCGCCGTTTCCAGCGCATCGCGCGCATGGCTCCATGCCGCCCACGCCTTGGCCACACGGGCGGTGTCCGCCCCGGCATAACGGTCGAGCAAAAGCCGGTGCCCGCGCGGATTGACCAGACCGCGATCATCATGCTGCCCGTGCAGTTCCACCAGCGAGGCCGCCAATGTGCGCAGCAGCGCCACGCCGACCGGCTGATCATTGACGAACGCCTTGGACCCGCCATCCGCCTTCACCTGACGGCGGATAACCAGCGCCTCGCCCGACTCTATCTCGATATCCGCATCGTCCAACGCTTCGGCCAAGGCCTCCGGCAGCTGCGCAAACTCGAAGCTCGCGGTCGCGCTTGCCTTCGCCTCGCCGCTGCGCACCAGACCGCTGTCCGCCCGGTTGCCCAGCACCAACCCCAGCGCATCGAGGAGGATCGACTTGCCCGCGCCCGTCTCCCCCGTCAGCACGCCCAGCCCGCGCCCGAAATCGAGATCGAGCGCTTCGATCAAAACGATGTTGCGGATGGAGAGACGCGTGAGCATTGCGGGCGTCTATACCGCACCAAAACGGGCGCGTCACCGGATGGTGCGCGCCCGCTGGTCTTTTATCCAGAATAGAGCGGTCTAATAGGCGACCGCGCCCTTCTCCGGACTGTCATCGGCATCCGCCGCAGCGGCCCCTTCTTTCGGCCCTTCCTTCGGCAGAGTGGCTTTCAGCAGGAAATATCCCGCCACCGCTGCAATGGTCGAACCGGCCAGCACGCCTAGCTTCACGGCATCCACCTGCTCCGCACTGGCGAAGGCGAGGTTGCCGATAAACAGGCTCATGGTGAAGCCGATCGCAGCAAACAGCGAGACAGCATGCACCTGCCGCCAGCTGACATTCTCCGGCAGGCTGGCAATGCCCGCCTTCACCGCCAGCCAGCCAAAGCCGAACACGCCCAGCTGCTTGCCGATCAGCAGACCCAGAGCAATGCCCAGCGGCAGCGGCTCCAGCAGGTCCGCCGGGTCCAGCCCGATCAGGCCCACACCGGCATTGGCGAAGCCGAAAATCGGGATGACGAGGAACGCCACCCACGGGTGCAGCGCGTGCTCCATCCGCTCCAGCGGGCGTTCTCCGTTGTTCGCCACCATCGGCACGGTCGCCGCGGCGGCAACACCGGCCAGCGTCGCATGGACGCCCGATTTCAGAACGAACACCCACATCACGATGGCGAGCAGCACATAGGGGATGGAGGACGCGACCTTCATCCGCCCGAACACCATCATGATGGCCAGAACCACGCCGCCTGCCCCCAGCATGGTCATGTCGATCGTGCCGGAGTAAAACAGGGCGATGATGGTGATCGCGCCGATATCGTCGATAATCGCGATGGCCAGCAGCAGAGCTTTCAGCGCTACCGGCACACGCGGGCCAAGCAGCGCGAGGATACCCAGCGCAAAAGCGATATCGGTCGCCGCTGGAATGGCCCAGCCCGCCTGATTGGCAGGCTCCCCGCTATTGATGATAAGGAACACCAGCGCAGGCAGCGCCATACCGCCAATCGCGGCGGACAAAGGCAGCGAGGCCTTGCTCCAGCTGGACAGTTGCCCGCCCAGAATCTCGCGCTTCACTTCCAGTCCGACGAGGAAGAAAAACACCGCCATCAGCCCGTCATTGATCCACAGCAGCAACGGCTTGTCGATCACGGCGGATCCGATCCCGGCAATCACTTGCGTATCCAGAGCGGCGGTATACGCTCCGGCAAGCGGGCTGTTCGCCACGACGAGCGCCAGCAAGGCGGCGCAGATCAGGACGATGCCGCCCGCGCTTTCTTTCTTGAGAAAATCCTGCAGCGCAGGGACAATCGCCTTAATCATCGCTCGCCTCCCGCGCGCAGTTCGAGGGCGGCAAGGGCGGAATTGGCCGGGGGATGGGCCGGGTAAAACTGTCTGGTCGCCACAATCACGGCAGGCTCCTTCATCGAAATTCATCGATCGGATTGCCCGGTTTCAAGTGATGCGGCGGGTTCGGGATTGGCGAGCCAGTCGCGCCCCGTATTCAGCCATCGCACCGGCAATCCGATGCGGTCCGACATCACAGACGCGCGCAGCGCTTCTGCCAGAGGGGCCCGGTCCCGCACCCCTCCAATGCCACAAAGCGAATTGGGTTCCCGCCGTCGCGCGGGAAATTAGCTCCGACTAGCTGACCGTCACACCGGCGGCGTGGCGATTGATCAGGTCATACGCCTTGTCATACCATTCGGAGCCCGGATAGTTCGCGCCCAGCACAGCGGCGTATTTCTTCGCCTCGACAGGCACACCCAGCGCAAGGCTGGTCTCGGTCAGGCGATACAGAGCCTCTGCCGCGTGGCTGGTGGTCTGGTAGTTCTCAAGCACGTTCTGGAACCGGATCTGGGCTGCCAGCCACTTCCCGGTCTTCTGGTAGAACCGGCCGATTTCCATTTCCTTGCCGCCCAGATGGTCGTTCACCAGATCGATCTTCAGGCGCGCATCGGCAGCATACTGCGTGGTGGGATAGCGACGCTGCACATCGTTGAGCGCGGCCAGCGCCTGCTCGGTCGTCTTCTGGTCACGGTGCACATCACTGATCTGCTCGTAATAGCTCAGCGCGATCAGGTAATAGGCGTAGGGCGCATCCTTGTTGCCCGGATGGATCGTCAGGAAACGCTGCGCGCTCTGGATCGCTTTGGTGTAGTTCTGGCCGACATAATAGCTGAACGCGCTCATCAGCTGCGCGCGGCGGGCCCACGGGCTGTAGGGATGCTGGCGCTCCACCTCGTCAAACAGCGGAGCGGCCACGCGCGCATTGCCCGCATCCAGCCGCATCTTCGCATTGGCGTAGAGCGTTTCCACATCGCGCGCGATATAGGCCGTATCGCGGGCATCCCCGCCCCCGCCCAGCGAGGCACAGGCGGTGAGAGAAAGAGCCAGAACACTGGCACCAAGGGCGTTACGGATCTGTTTTGTCGACATGGCCCCAGCCTATAGCCAGCGCCCGCGTGAACGCCAAGTGAAAGGAAAGGGGTTTTGCGGCGGGCTGGGGATTGGAGCAGGTTTGCGTCTGATTGGGCCCAACCCGCAGAAGTTGCGGTTCATCGTTTCCGGATTTTTGTCGCTGAACCGCGACTTGTGGCGACAGGTCCGCTCTGCACCCACATGTTTGAAAACTGGCCAGTGGGATTGAAGCTCATAGTCGAACCCAAGGCAGCAGCTCTATCGCTTATCGAGACAAACGCCGTTTGATCCTGCTGAGTGCCTGCGGGGTGATGCCGATATAGGCCGCCAGATCGGCTTGGCTAATCCTCCCAGCGATTTCAGGCATGTCTCGCATCATAAGCTCGTAGCGGTCTTCAGCTGAAAGGCTAAGCAATTGATACTCGCGCTGTTCCTTGCGCTTTCCATAGACGGACAGGAAACCGACCAGCGCATTCGCCAGCGAAATGTCAGTTTGAGCCGCGTTCGCCAAAACCTCGTACGGCAGTGCTATCACCAGAGTGGGTTCGCTAGCGACCAGGCTAAACGTACACGGATCGCCATCAACAAGGGCAACCATGCTGCCGATAATTGAACCCTCAGCGAGGAAGGACTTAATGTGCTCCTTGCCATCGGCGCGAATGTAGTACGCTTTTAGCAGACCAGATTTGACGAAGTAGACATTCGAATCGTGGTCCCCCTGCATGAAAGCATGGTCACCAACTCCAAGCGCAATTTCCCGTCCATTACTGACAACAAGCTGCTGAAATTGCGACAAATGAACCTCGGTTAATTACGGCGCGCGACGCTTCGGCAATACCCTAGCGCCATGAAACTCGAAAACAAAACCATCGTCCTAACGGGGGGCAGCTCTGGAGTGGGGCTCGACCTGTTGCGCGCGCTTGGCGCATCCAACGCTATCATCAACCTTTCGCGCCGAGCTCCCCCGGAAGATGCGGTGCAATTATCGCCTCGATCTACCCATATTGCGACCGATTTGGCCGATGCGGAAAGCGTGCATAGGGCTATCGAGGCGATCACCCACTCTTGTCCGGATGGGGTTGATGGGCTGATCAATTGCGCGGCTGTGCAATTCTTGCCCAAATTCACAGACACTGAATTTGATCCCTCCAGCATCGCGACAGAAATTGCGATCAATCTCACCAGTCCAGCTCAGCTGATCCACGGTTTGATAGGTCACCTGCGCATGCCGCCTGAGAGTTTCATCCTCAACGTCAATTCCGGCCTCGGTCTCGTGCCAAAAGCCGAATCAGCGGTTTATTGCGCCACCAAAGGCGGGCTCGACAATCTGTCTCGTGGTTTGCGAGCGCAACTGAACGACACCAATATACGGGTTCAGCAGGCCTTCCTGCCCCTGGTGGACACGCCGATGACCACTGGACGCGGAAGCGGCAAGCTCTCGCCGCAAGAAGTCGCGCGTCAGATCATTCGCGGTATCGAACGCGGTACGCCTGACAATGATATTGGCAAAGCCAGATTGCTTCGCGTCATCAACCGCCTCTCTCCCTCAATTGCCAACGCAATCATGCAAATAGGTGACTCATGAAAACCCTGCTCAAAGTCATGTTGACCATCGCTGCGATCTTCGCTTCCACCTTCATTCTGGGCCGCGTGCTTGGAATCCTGACTGAGGACAATGTCCGAGAATGGCTGGAGATTGCGAGCACTCTTTCTGCGCTTACGGTGATCGCCGTGGTTGTAGGCCTTCTCGCCATCGACCTTTTCGTCGCAGTGCCGACACTTACCATTGTCATACTGGGGAGCTATTTCCTCGGTTTTGAGATGGGTTTCGCGGCAGCCATTACAGGCTCGGCCATTGCGGCATTTGGCGGCTATTCTATTTGCAAACGCTGGGGCGAGACCGCGCTTGCCAAAGTGATCCGAGATGAAAACCAACGCGCAGAAATGCGCGACGCATTCACGTCCCATGGACCCGGCATGATTATGCTTTCCCGCGCGGCTCCAATCCTGCCTGAAGTAACTGCCTGTATGGCCGGGATGACTCGGATGCCTTTGCTGCGCTTTGCCATATTCTGGCTAGTGGGAACATTGCCCTATATGGGGATCGCAGCCTACGCAGGCTCCGTCAGCACTTTGGACGATCCGCGCCCGGCCATCTTTGCCGCCTTGGGGCTCTATTCAGTGATGTGGACTGGCTGGTTCATCTATCGCAAATTCTCGATAAAGGGCGGAACGCAGCTGCTTGTTTGAGCCGGTCCATAATGGCGCGTCCGCCACACAATAATTTTTCCAACACTTCCAGAACGAAAACACCCCTCTGCCCTTGAAAAACCGCCAACAATCCGCCCATCACTGGTAGTAGTGGCAGTTCCGCGGACAGCTCCCTAAAGACTAGGCCCTTATTCTCGCATCACAACTCTCAGCAAAGGGCGCGCGCTTATGGCAGACAAATCGGAAACCGGCCCGATCATCGATCCCGCAGCCCAGTTCAACACCATGCTGGCCGAGTGGGAGAAGATGACCAACTCGATCAGCGAGAGCATCACGGGCACGAAGGAATTCAGCCAGGCAGTCAATCAGTCCAACGCCATGCAGATGCAGATGCGGGCGCAAATCCAGAAGGCGATGGGCAAGGCGCTGGAAGTGGCGAACCTGCCGAGCCGCGAGGATATCATCACGCTGGGCGAGCGGGTAGGTGCGATCGAGGGGCAGCTCGCGCGGATCGAGGCGGCGATCGGCACCGATCTGAAACCCGCAGACACCGCCAGAAAACCAAAGCCCAAACGCACGCGCAAACCGCCTGAAACCGCATGAGCGCTCAGGAAACACCGGCTTTCCCGCTCGGCCCCGAGGCTCTGGCCGAGGCGACCAAGTCATTCGAGAGGATGATGCAGCGCAATGTGAAGGGGCTGGAATATATCCGCTCGCCCGCGCCCGTCGTTGGCATCTCCGAAAGCGAGACGCTGATCGACCGGGGCACGCTGCAATTGCTGCATTACACGCCGCTGGTGGAGGAAGTGTACCGCGTGCCGGTGGTGCTGGTGATGGCGACCACCAATCGCGGCTACATCTTCGATCTGCGGAAAGGGCAAAGCTATGTCGAATATCTGCTGAAGGCGGGCTTCGACGTGTTCGTGATCGACTGGGAACCGCCCCGCGATGACGAACGCGGCCTCGGCATGGCGGACTATGTGCTCGACTTCATCCCCAGCTGTATCGAGCGGATCTGCCGCGAGACGGGCGAGGACGAGGTTTCGGTCATCGGATATTGCATGGGCGGCGTGCTGTCGCTGATCTATGCCGCGCTGCATCTGGACGGCCCGGCGAAGAGCCTGATGGTGTTCACCACCCCGCTCGACATGACCAAGATGACCGGCTTTCACAATTGGTCGGACAAGCGGTTTTTCGACGTTGACCGCATCCTGAAGACCTACGGCAATTGCCCGCCGGAGCTGATCTACGGGGCGTTCGACCTGCTCTCGCCGGCCGACAAGACGGCGGGCAATCTGCGGCTGTGGGACAATATGTGGAACGATGAATTCGTCGAATCTTACCGCCTGTTCGATCGCTGGGCGAACGACATCCTGCCACTGGCGGGCGAGTATTTCGCCGATACGACACGCGGGCTGATGTGGGAAAACGGCCTGTACGAAGGCACGCTGCAGGTCGCTGGCCGGACGGCGGATATCTCCAAGATCAAGATACCGTTCTTCATGGCCACGGCCGTGCATGACAGCATCGTGCCCTCTGAATCCTCCGCTCCGCTGATCGACAAGATTGGATCGGCAGACAAGGAACACCTCGAATTGAAAGGCGGCCATGTCAGCGTGATCGCCGGACCCAACGCGGTCAAACGGCTGTGGCCGGCGACCGAAAAATGGCTTGGAAAACGATCAGTATGACAAAGCACAGCTCCTCATTCGAATGCGGCGGACATATGGTGGAGCTGTCGCAGCTCAGCCGCGATGACGCGCAGAAGGCGATGGATTTCGCCGCCGCCCTGCCCTTGCACGATATGCTGTTCCTCTCCCGCGATATCCGCCACCCGAAGGTCGTCTCCGCGTGGATCGATGCGGTGGAAGATGGCAGCATCACCAGCCTGGTCGCGCATTCGGGTGGCCAGATCCACGGCATCACCGCGCTGGTAACCGACAAGCTGGGCTGGTCGCACCATGTCGCCGATCTGCGCATGGTCATCAGCACGGCGATGCGGGGCCACGGGCTGGGTCGTAAAATGCTGCTTGAATCGCTCAAAGCCGGAGAGGCCAGCGGCGCGGAGAAATTCATCGCCCGCATGACGCCCGACCAGCGCGGTGCCATTGCCCTGTTCGAAAGCGCCGGTTTCCGGGCCGAGGCGCTGCTGCGCGATCATGTGAAGGACCCCGATGGCGAGGTCTATGATCTGGTTGTCATGTCGCTCCACCTGCGCGAATACCGCCGGATGCAAGCCGCCTTTGGCGAGCGGGAGTAGCGCTGGATGGCCAAGCAAATGAATATCGTCGAAGAAACGGTCGCCGCTGCCAGCAAGCAGATGGAGACGCTCGCCAAAGCCGCGCCGATTACCCCGCCCAGCGCGCTGCTGATGGGCACCGATATCTTCCGCGCCGGGCTGGAGTTCATGGCTAACCCCATGTTCGCCGCGGCCTATGCCGCCTCTCCGCGCGGGGACGGGCATCCGGTGCTGGTCCTGCCCGGCTATGCGACGTCCGATGCCTCCACCCTGCTGCTGCGGCGCTATCTCAAGAACCTCGGCTATGACGTGCGCGCGTGGAAACTGGGGCGCAATATGGGGCATTCCACTATCGGCCCCGAACGGCAGCGGCTGCATGACCGGATTGCCAAGATCGCGGACGATACCGGGCGCTCTGTCACGCTGGTCGGGTGGAGCCTTGGCGGAGTGATGGCCCGCCTGATCGCTGGCACCACAGACCAACCCATTCGACAGATCGTGACCATCGGCTCGCCCTTCACCGGCAGCCCCTATGCCACCAATCTGTGGCGGATGTACGAGCGCACTTCGGGCAAGAGCTTCGACCACCCCGAAATGGTCAAGGAACTGGCCGACAGCGCCGCCGTCCCGCTGGTCCCCTCCACCGCGATTTATTCCAAGCTGGACGGGATCACCGCGTGGGAGAACTGCCTCGACCCCGAGGGCGAGAACACCGAAAGCGTCCAGATCGTCGGCAGCCATATGGGCCTGTGCGTCAATCCGTCGGTCCTGCTGCTGCTGGCCGAGCGACTGGCGCAGGCGGAGGGCGAATGGAGCCACTTCGACCGCTCCAAGATGATGTACCCTTGGCTCTACCCGGCGGGATAAAGGGGAAACCTTTTTTGTCCGCACGCCATCCGGCGCGCGGAATCCTCGCTCATGCGACCTGAAGGTCGGGTGGCCTTCGGCCATCTACGCTTTGCTACGATTCCGCTGCGGACGCCCGGTCGGGCTTGCGGCGCTAGCGCGCCGTGCTGCGCGGCACAGTAGCTAGTCAGCACCAAGTCTCACGGACCATGCCGTGCAGTCTGCGCGCAAGTCCGGTCCGCGACCAGCGGACCGCAAGGCCGACTGGCCGCCCGAGCTTATGCGAGGAAGCAAGGGGCGCGGATGCGCCCCGCCCGCAGGGTCCAGAACGAATATTCGATCTGGGGATGCAGCGGGTGGAGGACGTCGCGATGGACCGCGCGCTCAACGGGGTGGAGGTGCCGGTCTATTCGTATGGCGAGCTGGTCGGCAAACGCACGGTCTATAATGATCGCCTGCTGATGTTCATGCTGAGAAATCGCGCGCCGGAGCGGTTTACAGAAGGGCGGGCAAAAGCGCTGAACGCCGTCGGCAAGATGAAGATGGAGCGGCTGAAGAAGCAGTGGCGCAAGGAATGGGAGGATGAACGCGGCGATGTCTCCCCCGCCGAGGTCCGCGCCAGCATAGAGCGCAAGGTGGAAGCCCTGCGCCAGCAAATTCGCGCCCGCCAGTCCGCCGAATGGGAGTGTTTGTCGGAAGAAACCCGCGCCGCCATCGCCCACGCCGAGAAGCTGAAAGCGCGCAATCTGGCCAAGGCCGGTTTGGGCGGAGAGGAAGTCAAGGCGCTGGCTGAGGGGTGAGAGGATTGAGAGGAAGGAATTTTTTGGTCCGCGTTTTTCTGTCCGCACGCCATCCGGCGCGCGAAATGTCCTCTCTTGGGTCGTTCAGCTTCGCTTCCCTCGCGCCTACAACGCTGCGGGCGGGCGCCCCCGATCTTCGGCGCCCTTGCGGCGCTTCCGCGCCGTGCTCCGCGACACGATAGCTTGTTGGCTCCAAATCTCTAGGACTGTGTCGAGCCTATGGAGCGAAAATCCGGTCCGTGACCAGCGGACCACAAGACACTCCGTTCATCCTGAGCCTATGTAAGAGACTATCACCCTAATCCGTGTTCTGCCCCGACTGGGCAACAATCCAACTGGAGCGAGGCCATGGCATTATAACCAACGATGCGCACTTAAGGCTGTGGACGACACCAGATTAGGAGGGTAGCTTCCGACTATGTCAAAGCTAGATCAGGCACTTCTCGGATTAGAATCGGCACCGCATGCGGCTCTACGAGAATTCAAAAACCGTCCATACCTCAAGTGGGCAGGCGGCAAGTTCCGTGTACTAAATGAACTAGAAAAACGCATACCGCTTGGCGAACGGTTAATCGAACCGTTTGCTGGTACCGCAGTTGTAAGTATGAACTCGCGCGCTGCGAGCGGTGTTGCGGCAGATTTAAATCATGACTTGATTTCGACTCATTTGAACGTTCGCGACAGGCTATTTGAATTACTGAGTTATTGTGAAGACCTTTTCACTCCACAAAATAATAACCGAAATTCGTTTGAATATTTACGCGATGAGTTTAATTCAATTCAGCCCAGTATTCGTAAATCTGCTATTTTTATATATCTCAATAGACATTGCTTTAATGGCCTATGCCGATATAATCGCAAAGGAAAGTTTAACGTTCCCTTTGGTCGATACAAATCGCCGACCCTGCCTTCCGAAGGGATGGTGCGATTTTCTGAAAATACCAAAAATGTAGAATTCATTTGTTCAGATTTTAGGGATGTGTTCAAATTAGCGGAGGAAGGAGATGTCATTTACTGTGATCCTCCATATGCACCGATCGAACAAACCTCAAATTTTACCTCCTACTCCTCCAGTGCTTTTGGACAGTCAGAACAAATTGAACTGCAAAAGCTAGCACAAAACGCAGCGGAGCGTGGGATACCTGTTGTGATATCAAATCACGATACGCCTTTTACCCGCGAATTGTACCAAGATGCGGAGCAGCATTTTTTCGGCGTGAAGCGAGCGATCTCTCGCAATGCTAGCAATCGCGGTGCAGCTGCCGAAATGATCGCGGTATTTCAATGATTTCAGATTTCGACTTCAATAAAGTCTCAGACTCTCGAGCCGAATATCTTGGCCCGGATGGAGAGAAGAACCACACCGCGGTGGCTCTGACTGACAAGGCAAAAAATGTCCATCTTTTGAAAGGTGAATGCTTAGACGTCATGTCAAAAATTGCTGAGAAATATCCGAATGGATGTTTCGATATGATTTTCGCTGACCCTCCTTATAATTTGTCGAATGGCGGCTTCACTTGCAGATCTGGAAAGATGGCGTCTGTAAACAAAGGCCAATGGGACAAATCCAAAGGCATAGAACTTGATTACCAATTCACATTGGATTGGTTGGAATTGTGCCAGAGATTACTAAAGGTCAACGGCACCATCTGGGTTTCTGGTACGCATCACGTTATTTTTTTAGTCGGCCATGCCATGCAAACACATGGCTTTAAGATACTCAATCAAATTACTTGGGAAAAACCAAATCCGCCGCCCAACCTGTCCTGCCGGTTTTTCACCCACTCTACCGAGACGCTAATCTGGGCTGCGAAAAGCAAGAAGTCTAAACACGTTTTCAATTATGAAGATATGAAAGCTGAAGCGGGCGGGAAGCAGATGAAATCCGTTTGGCAATTTACCGCCCCGACCAAATCTGAAAAGACATTTGGCAAACACCCCACGCAAAAGCCTCTCCAGTTGCTCGAAAGATGCATACGAGCATCCACCAACGAGGGCGATTTCGTCCTCGATCCTTTTGCTGGCAGTTCGACGACGGGCGTTAGTGCGGTCACGCGTGGTCGCGGGTATTGCGGCATTGAGGCAGATGAACACTTTATCCAAATCTCTAAGCAAAGACTTGTTTCGGCCATTCAAAAGGAAGCCAACTAATGATTGAGGGAGGAGTAGGCGGTGCAAACACTGGAACAGGCCTGCAGTTTGAAGCCCGCTGCGATTTTTTGACATTGCTACAAGATATTCCTGGATATGAAGTAAGACCGATGGTCGGAAGAGCCGGATCAGGAGTATATTTTGAAACCAAACTTCTCGCGAGGACATTTCAAAAACATCAATTTTACAATTATCTTGAGGAAGAGGGTATTGATTGGAAAGTAATGGTGAGCAAAAAGCTTCTGCCAGATGATGCTATTTTGGTCATCACCAGAAAGACTCTCAATATTGTTGAGGTCAAATTTCAGAAAGTCGCAGGTTCCGTTGATGAAAAACTCCAGACCTGTGATTTTAAGCGCAAACAATATATGAAGTTGGTTGGCGGGCTAGGACTTTCTGTAGCATACATTTACGTTCTCAATCGGGATTGGTTTGATAAGCCAGCCTATAAAGATGTTTTGGAATATATTCGTTCGGTTAATTGCGATTACTGTTTTGATTTTCTACCGCTGGCATGGTTGGGACTGCCAAACCCTGATGGACAAAAAGAATGAGAGTTTTAACATGGAGCGTGAACAATCGAGCTGACGCCATAACGAAAGAAAGCGCTTGATCTCTATGAAGCTCAGCTGAGGTAACACGGCTTTCCTCTTGACGGATACCGTTTGCTTTGGCTTGTTCTCACCACTCCCCCATCCGCAGCGCAGCGATAAACGCCTCCTGCGGAATGCTCACGTTCCTCCCGGCCTATGCGGGGACAGGCCGCCCTACGGGCGCTCCCGCATCTTGAGAATGAGAGCTATTCTTCCCCCATACGTAGTGCGGCGATGAAGGCTTCCTGAGGGATAGAGACGTTTCCGTATTCTCTCATTCTCGCCTTGCCCTTCTTCTGCTTCTCCAGCAGCTTCTTCTTGCGCGAGATATCGCCGCCGTAGCATTTGGCGGTCACGTCCTTGCGCATGGCTGCGATCGTCTCGCGGGCGATGATCTTGCCGCCGATGGCGGCCTGGATGGGCACTTTGAACAGGTGGCGCGGGATCAGGTCTTTCAGGCGTTCGCACATGCCCCTGCCCCGCTCCTCTGCCACGCTGCGGTGGGTGATGAGGGACAGGGCATCGACTGGCTCGTTGTTCACCAGAATGTTCATCTTCACCAGATCGCCTTCGCGCAGGCCGATCTGTTCGTAATCGAAGCTGGCATAGCCGCGGCTGATCGATTTCAGGCGGTCGTAGAAGTCGAACACCACCTCGTTCAAAGGTAGCTCATACGTTACCTGCGCGCGGCCGCCCACATATGTCAGATTGGTCTGGATGCCGCGCCGGTCCTGACACAGTTTCAGGATGCTGCCGAGATAGTCGTCGGGGGTGTAGATCGTGGCCTTGATCCACGGTTCCTCGATCACTTCGATCCGGCTGGGATCGGGGTAATCGCTGGGGTTATGCAGCTCGATCGTCTTCGCTTCCTCGTTCTTCGATTTGCCGAGCTGGATGCGGTAGACGACGCTGGGCGCGGTGGTGATGAGGTCGAGGTCGTATTCTCTGGAGAGGCGCTCCTGAATGATCTCCAGATGCAGCAGGCCGAGGAACCCGCAGCGAAAGCCAAAGCCCAGCGCCGCGCTGCTTTCCATTTCGAAGCTGAAGGAGGCGTCGTTGAGGCGCAGCTTGCCGATGCTCTCGCGCAGTTTCTCGAAATCCGCCGCGTCCACCGGGAACATGCCGCAGAACACCACCGGCTGCACTTCCTTGTAGCCGGGCAGCGCGGTCTGCGCCCCGCCCTTCACCGTGGTGATGGTGTCGCCGACGCGGGCCTGCTCCACCTCCTTGATCTGGGCGGTGATGAAGCCGATTTCGCCCGGGCCGATCTCGGCCAGGTCGGTGCGTTTCGGGGTGAAGCATCCGACCCGGTCGACCAGATGCTGCGTGCCGCCCTGCATGAATTTGACGTTCAGCCCCTTGGTGATGACGCCGTCGATCACACGCACAAGGATGACGACGCCGAGATAGGGATCGTACCATGAATCGACGAGGGAGGCGGTGAGCGGCTTGTCACGGTCGCCCTGTGGCGGGGGGATTTTCGCGACGACGGCTTCGAGAACGTCCTCGATGCCGAGACCGGATTTGGCGGAGGTAAGGACAGCTTCGGAGGCGTCGAGGCCGATGACTTCCTCGATCTCCATCCGCACCTGCTCGGGCTCGGCAGCGGGCAGGTCGACCTTGTTGATGACGGGGACGATTTCGTGGTCGTGCTCGATCGACTGGTAGACGTTCGCCAGCGTCTGCGCCTCTACCCCTTGCGCCGCATCCACCACCAGCAGCGCGCCTTCGCACGCGGCGAGGCTCCGGGAGACCTCGTAAGCGAAGTCCACATGGCCGGGCGTGTCCATGAGGTTGAGCTCGTAGGTCTCGCCATCCTTCGCGGTGTAATTGAGGCGCACGGTCTGCGCCTTGATGGTGATCCCGCGCTCCTTCTCGATGTCCATGTTATCAAGAACTTGCTCGGACATTTCGCGCTGCGTCAGCCCGCCGCAATGCTGGATCATACGGTCAGCCAGCGTGGACTTCCCATGATCGATGTGGGCGATAATCGAAAAGTTGCGGATTTTGGAAAGGTCAGTCATCGCCAGCGCAAATAGCGATGCGATCACCCGATGTCAGTAGAGGACTGAGGTCAGGGGGTGTTTATCCGCCCTTCCCTCAGAGCCCAGTGCCTCAAGAGAGCGCAGCGCTGGCGAAGAACACCCCGAATGCGCGGCACCAGATGACCACCGATTGTGCCTCTGCCAGGCTGGTGCCAGCGGGCAGACGGTAGATCTGTTCGCCGCTGCTGGATTTGAGACGTCCGAGGTCGACATGATCCGCAGCGCGAACGGCGCGGCCGCTGCGCGGGTTCTTGGCTTCGCTCAGCCATACCCGCAGATCGGGGCCACCGCGTGTCTTGAAATTGCTTTCGAGCTTGATGCCAAAGCCGCCGCCTTTGAGCCGGATAACCCGCGCGCCGCCCGATGCCGGGTGCGAACTGTCGGCCCCGCGGAACTGGCCCGATGCGCTGGTCGTCGCTGCAACTGCCGCACTGGGGAAAATCGCCGAGGCGACGCCCAGCGTTGCCGTTGTTGCGGTCACAGCGAGAACGGCCGATGCCACCACCGAATTGAATGCATTCTTCATGTCGAAATCCTTTGCTCAATCTGACGATTGGCAAATGTTTCGAGTAGGCACGCCGTTAGGTTACAGATAGATCCGAACTGGCGACCGGAAGCCCGCGAAAACCGCTAGGCTGATAGGTCCACCTGCATAAATTTTGGACGCGATCCTGGCCCGTGCGGTGATTGTATTCCGGGAATACCCGCTTCGGACGACAGTGAAGTCAAAGGCATCCCGGCTGCAGCGAGAGCGTAGGGCGACACGCGGTGCCGGGTGCATAATCCGTCCGCTCCGTCGCTGATAAGGTGGGTCTCGAATTCGAGCCCCTGCTCGGCCTCTTCCGAACGCACAACCTTGGAAACGACCAGCTGCCCATTCCCCAGATCGAGAACCAGATCTGTATCCAAAGGAACGTTGAGCATTCCTTCGATTCGGGCGCCGGTACGCGACAGGTTGCGCATCACAACTTCGTAGCGATGATCCTCGTGGATAACGCCCACTTTGCGATAGACCGCCATCCGCTCGGCACGCGCTTTTGCAGGGCCTTGCGGCTCGTATTTCAAGACACCTGACGCCAGCCGTTCCACCACTTCGAATTGAGGCAGCGCCTTACTGAATATCCAGCCCTGGATATGGTCTGCGCCCAGTTCGCAAACCAGATCCAGCTCGTCATGCGCCTCTACACCTTCGGCGACGGTCACCATGTCCAGCGCGCGGGCAAGACTGACGATAGCTTGAATAATCGCGGCGTTGTTGTTGCCCCCCTCACACGCGCCACGCACAAAACTCTGATCGATCTTGATCTTGTCGAATGGCGCATTGCGCAAATAGCCAAGCGAGGAGTAGCCGGTGCCGAAATCATCCAGCGCCAAACGCACGCCCAGCTTTTTCAGCTCGCGGAACATTTCCTGGGTGGCTTGCGGATCTCCGATGAAGACGCTTTCGGTCAGTTCCAGTTCGAGCCGCGATGCCGGGAGCCCGGCCGATAGCATGGCGTCATGGACGATCGACGGGAGGTCGGGATTGGCGAATTGCACCGCCGACACATTGACGGCCACCGACAGTTCGTGGGGCCACGAGGCAGCATCGCTGCAAACCCGCCGCATGACCCATTCTCCAAGCGCAAGGATCTGGTTCGACTCCTCCGCAACCGGAATGAACTCCGCCGGGCTGATTGGTCCGCGCTCCGGATGGTTCCAACGGACGAGCGCTTCGAAAGATTTCACCAGATGGGTCTGCGCGTCGATCAGTGGCTGGTAGTGCATTTCCAGAGCGTCCGTCGCCAACGCATCGCGCAAATCTTCTTCGATCTGTCGGCGCCACCGCGCATCATCTTTCAGATCGCTGGAATAGAACCGGTATTGGCCGCGCCCACCGCCTTTTGCGGCATACAAAGCGAGGTCGCCGCTGCCGGTCAGTTCTTCGCTTTCAATCCCGTCATAAGGGGCAATGGCAATACCGACTGACGTACCGATAATCGCTCTGGCACCATTGATCGAATAGGGCTGCGAGATCATCTGGATCAGCCGCTGGGCCAGATCACCCAGTCGCCCCCGGTCCTCGATATCCGGCAGGATAATCTGGAATTCGTCGCCGCCCAGCCGGCCCGCCTCACCCTGCTCGCCCACGATGCGTTCAAGGCGCTGCGCGACTTGCTTCAGCAGCTCGTCACCCGCCTGGTGCCCAAGAGTATCGTTGACCTGCTTGAACCGGTCCAGATCGAGCATCATTATCGCGCATGAGCGTTTGGCCGCCTTGTACGCGGTCAAGGTGCTCGTCAGCCGCTTTTCCATCCGGTTGCGATTGGCCAGCCCTGTAAGGGCATCATATTGCGCCATCCGGCTGACATCGCGCTGCCCTTCACGCAACGTCGTGATGTCTTTTGCGCTGCCGCGAAACCCGACAAATTCGCCTTCGGCATCGAATTGCGGTTTGCCCGTAATTTCCCACCATGTTTCGGTATCACAATGGGCGACCCGCACCGGTATGCGGTGAATGGTGTTTCGCGCGCGCAACAAGAAGGGCAGTGGCCGCTGCGTCGCTGCCTCATCGCTATCGTCGCTGTCTTGTCCGGCAAGGAATAGCTGGGACAGCGGACTGCCCTTTACGTCTTCCCCGTCGATGCTCAGCTTGGCGATGGCCGAGTCAGAAAGGTATTCGACCTTGCCGTCAGCATCGGTCGCCCAGAACCAGCCCAGCTCCGACTGTTCGATCTCGTTGAGGATGGTCAACCGTTTCGGATCGTCGAAAACCTGCGCGCGCGATCCGTCTTGGGGCACGCTGGGAGCGGCCTTGCTGGCAGGCGCGGAACGGGAGAAAAGTTTCCCTATTGCCATGGGGTAACTCCCGAAAGCGAACAGGCCGGAACGAGAGACGCGCTCATGCTACCGCTCCTTCCGTCTTGCGAATGCTGCGTTTGACCGAAAACTGGCTGTCATTGCTGAGCCCCTCGATCGCCCCCTTGTCGTCCAGCTTGAGCGGCTGGGCAAACTCGATGCCCATCCGGTCCTTCTTGCTCCAGCGACTGGTGCCCGTGACAATAAGTGTCTCGCTAAGCGCAAGTCGGAACAATGTGCCAACGGGGACATTCCACAGGCCCTCGACCAGGGCACCGGTGGCCGAAATGTTGCGGACCGTGCCGTTGTAATACTGCCCGCCATATTCGAGCACGATCTTGCGAAGCATGGTTTGCCGCGCAGCACGGGAGGATTTCGGCCCACGGGCGATCGCGGTGAGTCCTGCGGCCAGTTTCTTGGTCGCATCGGTGAACGACAACGGCTTGTCGTAGATATAGCCCTGAATGTGACTGCAACCGTGCAGCCGGACCAGATCGAGCTCGTCCAGCGTTTCGACGCCTTCCGCTGTGGTATCCATGCCGAGTGCAAGCGCGAGGCTGGTAATAGAGGCAATGATTGCGCCGTTGCGGCTGCCCGGCTGGGTGGCGCCTCTAACGAAGCTCTGATCGATCTTGATTTTGTCAAACGGTGCCGATTTCAGATAGCCGAGCGACGAGTAGCCCGTGCCAAAATCATCGAGCGCCAACCGAACGCCGATCTTCTTCAGCTCAGCGAACATCGCATCGGTGCCCGCGTCATCGCTCAGGAAGACGCTTTCCGTGATCTCGAGCTCGAGCCGCGACGGTGCAATTCCGGCTTCCTCTAGGGCCGATGAAATAATCTTCGGCAGCTCCTTATTGGAAAACTGGATGGGCGAGACATTGACAGCGCAGCGGATATGCTCCGGCCACGTCGCCAGATCGCGGCATGCCCGCCGCAGGGCCCACGCCCCGACTTCCTGAATGAGGCCCGTGTCCTCGGCAATAGGAACGAATTTCTCCGGGCTGACCCAGCCATGCTCGGGATGGAACCACCGGATCAGGGCCTCGAACCCGCTGATCGTTTCACTCGCCGCTTCGACCACAGGCTGATAATGGAGGTCGAGCGTTTCCTGATCGATCGCATCGCGCAGATCCTGCTCCATCTCGCTGCGCTCTTTTGCGGCGGAATGAAGGTCCTTTGCGTAAAAATGGAAGCGCCCCCGCCCACCATCTTTGGCCGCGTAGAGTGCAAGGTCAGCATTGCGGATCAGCAAGTCGAGATCGGTTGCATCATCGGGGCATCGCGCGATGCCGACAGATGCGCCGATGACCACCCGCTGCCCCTCGATCGAATAGGGCTGCGAAAGCGACCGGATAACATCGCCTGCAAGCTGGCCCAGCACCTCTGTGGAATTGCGCCCGTGCAGAACGACCTGGAACTCGTCACCGCCCAATCGGCCGACGCGGCCCATATCGCCCACGCTGACTTCCAGCCGCTGCGCCACCTGTTTGAGCAGAGCATCGCCCGCCGGGTGGCCGAGCGTATCGTTGACGTGCTTGAACCGGTCGAGGTCGAGCAGGAAGACGGAGCATTCGCGGTTGCCCTCCTGCGGCGACGCCAGAATGCGCTCGAGCGTCTGGGACATCTGGAAGCGGTTGGCGAGACCGGTCAGGGAATCGAAGTGAGCGAGGCGCGAGGCGTGCTCCTCGCTGCGTTTTTTCTCGGTCAGATCGGTGCCCGAGCCGCGGAAGCCGCAAAAGTTCTGGAAGCTGTCAAACACCGGGCGACCGCTGATCGACCACCAGCGCTCGCCTTCACCGCCAGCTGCGCGGACAGCAAGTTCCTGAAAGCCCGACCGCGCATTGAGATGGAAATTGATCGAACGCTCGCCCTCGCGGTTGTCGTTCCCCATTTCGAACAGGTCGAGGATCGGGCGACCCAGAAGCTCTTTCGCTTCCGTACCCAGCAGATTGGCAATCGGTTCCGACAGATAGGTCAGCAGACCCCGGCGGTCGGTTTCCCAGAACCACCCCTGCTTCGTGCTTTCGTAATCCTGAAGAATATCGATGGCACGGTTGTGAACCCGCGCATCGGCCAGATTGCGCTCGGCACGCTCCCGGTCGAGGCGCATCTGATAGCGAACCACGAAATAGCAAAGGACCGCGAAAGCCGCCAGAACGGCATAGGCAGTCGGGCTGCCCGACAAGAGGACGAAGGGTGTCCAGACAGCGATTTTCCAGCCGAACAGGGCGACCGCCCGGCCCGAGAGTAAGACGGCCGATATGGCGGAAATGGCTATGACGCCGCCTGCCCCGAGAAGGGGGTCCATCCTCAGATTGAAGACGCCATAGGCAATGGCGAACCCGAACAGCACTGCGGGTATGACGACCGAAAGGACCGCTGCAGCAATTGCCTGATTGCGGCCGCGAACGGATGCCCGTTCCCATTTCGCGATCTGCCAGCCAGCCGCCGACAAGAGGACGGATCCCGCATAAGCGGACATTGCAACGGTAGACGGAACGGCGGCATTCAGAGCCAGAATAAGAATGGCAACGCCAAGATAGCCCGGTGCCATCATCCCCCAATTCAGCGGGAGCATATAGGATTGGGCGGTCCGCTTTTGCGGGGTGCCAAGACGCGTATTGTTGCGGTCCCTGCGGTCCACAGAGGCACGCTTACTGCCTTGGGCTGGTTTGCGGCCTTTGGGGCGATTCTTCTGGGGTGCACCCTTTCGGGACGTGGGCGGGCCGCCCTTCTTCGCAGGACGCGCCTTTCGGGCATGGGCAGGCGCATCGGCACGCCTGCGCGGCGCACCTGTCGGTCGCTTAGCCGAAATGCCCTCGTCCTTCATGGGCGGCCTTATGCGCAGGGAGCCGTTTAAAAACCTTAAACCGCAGCCTTGCCAAAGAGAGTTAATCCGCGATTGGCCAAGTTTGCACGGTCTAGGGCGCTCAGGGTCTTGTTTCCGACCCGCAAGCTGGCCATGGTTCGCCTAGGTATCGGGGGGACGCTGTATGCGGCACATCGCCATCGTGGGGTCAGGCCCGGCAGGGTATTACACTGCCGAGGCAGCGCTGAAACACTGGGGCGAGGAGGTGCAGATCGATGTCTTTGACGCGCTGCCAGTTCCTTACGGCCTGATCCGCACCGGAGTGGCTCCGGACCACCAGTCGATCAAAGGCGTAGCCCGGCGGTTCGAGAAGACCGCGCTCAACGAGAATGTACGATTTGTCGGCAATGTCAAAGTCGGCGAAGATATTAACATCGCGGACCTTCAGAGGCTGTATCACGCAGTTGTGCTCGCGACCGGAGCGCCGCGCGACAAGGCATTGGACATACCGGGAAAAGAGCTGTCCAATATCTTTGGCAGCGCGGCATTTGTTGGCTGGTATAACGGCCATCCCGAATTTGCCGGTCTCGCGCCAGATCTCTCGGGCAAGAACGCGGTGGTGATCGGAATGGGCAATGTCGCGCTCGACGTCGCCCGTATTCTGGCCAAGACACGCGGGGAATTTGCCGGCGCGGATATCGTCGAACACGCGCTGGATGCGCTGGATGCATCGCATATCACGGCCATCACCATTGTCGGCCGACGTGGCCCTCATCAGATCATGATGACGCCCAAGGAGCTGGGCGAGCTCATGCATCTGGAGCGGGCCAGCCCGAGAGTCGATCCGGCGGATTTGCCCGAGGAAAGCGCGGATGCGCTTCTCGAACCGGGCTTGCGCAAATCTGTCACGCATCTGCGCAGTTTCGCCGCCATTCCCGAAAACATTCGCGGCGAGGCCGCGATCGATATCGATTTCGACATGTTCGCCAGTCCGGTCGCGTTTCATGGCGATGGCGGGAATGTAAGGGAAATCGAGCTTGAGGAAACGCGGGTAGAAGCGGGCCGCGCGGTCGGGACCGGGAGGACCTACCGCGTTCCTGCCGATCTGGTGATCACCTGTATTGGCTATCGAACATCGCCGATACCGGACGTGCCCTTCGATGACCGTGCAGGCCGGTTCGCCAATGACGAGGGACGCATTCTGCCGGGCTTATATTGTGTTGGTTGGGCCCGGCGCGGACCAAGCGGGACCATCGGCACCAACCGGCCAGACGGCTACGCAATTGCCGATCTTATCGCTGCAGATCTTGCATCCAAGGCCATCGACACCGGCTCGAAACAAGGCGCGGCTGGCTTCGATCGCTTCGCCGAAGAACACGGCATCACGCCCGTACGCTTCAGCGATTGGCAGAAGATCGATGCAGCGGAAGTCGCCGCCGCACGGGACGGGGCACCGCGCGAGAAATTTGTCGACGTCGAGGCGATGATTGCCGCCGGAGAGAGCTAGGCGAGGCTGCCGGGAATACGTACCCGAATGGCACCTGACCCATACGGCATCTTGCGCGCGGAACAGGCTGCCTGCATGAACCGTATTGCTACAAGTGAGAATAACTCCGCACCGTGCCGCCAAGAGCACGGCAGAAAAACAGAGGACCCGACGTTCCATGACCACCCAGCTCGAAGACGAAGCCGCCCAGTCCACCACGGCGCTCGGCCCCCTGATCGGCCTCACGCGTGAGGACATTATCGGCGCGGTGGCCGTGCTGCTGCGCGAAACGGCTTCCGATCCGCAGCGCCTGATGCGCCACAGTCAGGAAATGGGCATGGACATGATCAAGATCATGACCGGCAAGAGCGAGCTGGCCCCTCACCCCAAAGACAAGCGGTTCATGGACCCGGCGTGGCGCTACAACCCGTTCATGCGGGCCGGCGCGCAGTACTATCTCGCGGTGCAGAAAGGAATGGCCAACTGGCTGGAGGAGCTGGATCTGGATGCGCTGGAGAAAGACCGTGCGCGGTTCATCTCCAATATCATCATCGATTCTCTTGCCCCGACCAATACGCTCATGGGCAACCCGACCGCGCAGAAGCGCCTGATCGACAGCGGAGGTCTCTCGCTCATCAAGGGCCTGAAAAACGCCTATACCGACCTGACCGAGAACAAGGGTATGGTCAGCCAGGTCGACAAACGTCCTTTCAAGCTGGGCGAGAATGTCGCCACGTCGAAAGGCAGCGTGGTCCTGCGCACCGAGATTATGGAGCTGATCCATTATGCGCCAACAACCGACGAGGTGTACGAGACGCCGCAGCTGACCATCCCGCCGCAGATCAACAAGATGTATATCAACGATCTGACGCCGGATAAGTCGATCGTGAAGATGCAGGTTGATAACGGCGTCCAGACTTTCGTGATTTCGTGGCGCAACCCGTCGAAGGAGCAAGGCCATTGGGACATGGCCGATTATGTCGCGGCCTGCCGTCAGGCGATGGAGGCGGTGGCCGACATTACCGGATCTAAGAAGGTCAATGTCTCGGCCGGCTGCTCCGGCGGACAGACGGCTGCGACACTGGCGAGCAAACTCGCATCCGACGGCAGCGATCTGCTCGGCACGCTGACGCTGATGGTCTGCGTGCTGCACCCCAAGCAGAACGACATCGAGGCCGGCTCACTGATCAGCGAAAACGGTCTGGCGCTGGCCCGCAAGCGCGCCGCGAAGAAGGGCGTGATCGAAGGCGACAGTCTGGCACGCGGTTTCGCATGGCTGCGGCCCAATGATCTGATCTGGAACTACGTCATCAACAATTATCTGCTGGGCGAAGACCCGCCAGCGTTCGATGTCCTGTTCTGGAATGCCGATGCGACCAATCTGTCGGCCAGCCTGATGGGCGATTTCCTCACCCTGTTCGAAACCCTCGCCTTCACCAAGAAGGGCGAAGTCGAAATGGCCGATCACATGGTCGATCTGAGCAAGGTGACGAGCGACCTGTTCATCCTTGGCGGAGTGACCGATCACATCACGCCGTGGAAAGCGACCTATCGCTCGACGCAGCTGTTTGGCTCGAAAGACATCACCTATGTCCTCAGCCAGTCCGGCCATATGCAGGCCATTCTGAACCCTCCCGGCAATCCCAAGGCGAAGTATTTCGTCCAGAAGAAGAAGGGCAAATTGCCCGAAACCGCCGATGAGTGGCTGCAAGGCACGGAAGAAGTCGCCGGCAGCTGGTGGCCTTTCTGGATCGACTGGATTCACGCCCGCTCCGGCAAGAAAGTCGCGGCACCGTCCAAATTGGGGAATGCCAAACATAAACCACTGGACCCGGCCCCCGGTCTGTACGTAGTGGAAGAGGTCTGACCGCGGAGGGGCGGTCCCAATTACTGAAGGGGTCGCACCGCATGACAGCATCCAAAGACGAACCGATGACCTGCGAGATCGGAATCGAGCAGGTCGGCGGCCGCGCATTGCGGGTGGCCCGCTGGCGTCTGGATGAACCCAGCGACCACCCACCGATCCTGTTCTTCAACGGCATTGGCGCGAATATCGAAGCGGTCGCTCCGCTGGCCGAGGCGATGACCGATCGCGGATTCATCATGTTCGACATGCCTGGCACTGGCGAGAGCCCAGACCCGCTGCTGCCCTACAACCCCTTCACTATGAGCTGGACCGCAGCGCAGCTTCTGAAGCGATTTGGCGTCGATGAATGCGATGTCATGGGCGTCAGCTGGGGCGGCGCGATGGCGCAACACTTTACCCTGCAGCATCCCGGCCTTGTGCGCCGTCTGGTGCTGGCCGCAACTACCGCTGGAATGCTGATGGTACCGGGCAATCCGGCGGCCTTCACCAAGATGGCCAATCCGCGCCGCTACATCGATGCCGACTATATGAACGAGCACTTTGCCACGCTGTATGGCGGCCTGGACAAGGATGGCGCTGCCCACCAGAAGGACAGCCATATCGGCCGCCTGAAACCGCCCAGCCCGCGCGGCTATGTATACCAGCTGCTCTGCATGCTCGGCTGGACCAGCGCGCCTGCCCTGCCGTTTCTCACCAAGGACACGCTGATCATGATGGGCGATGACGACCAGATCGTTCTGCCGATCAACGGCAAGATGCTGCGCAGCCTGATCCCCAACAGCGAGCTGCATATGGTCGAAGGCGGCGGGCATCTGTTCCTGCTGACCCACGCAGACGAGAGCATCGCCAAGCTGCGCGCCTTCCTTGATGCGCCAGAGGGTGAGGCCCTGAAGGCGGCTTAGCAGGGTTTCGCGCCGAGACGCTGAGGTGCGGAGACTGTTCTCTAGTTTAATTTAGCGCTCACAGAGGCACGGAGGCACAGAGATGTGCGCGCGCGTTGCGCCCCAAGCGCTATTGCTTCAGCGGCTCAGCCAGACGGGTTATTGCGGCTTCGCCGCGAGGAAGCAGCCCTGAAGAAGACCTCTGTGCCTTTGTGCCTCTGTGAGCGCCCAATACCCTCTCATGCCCCCGGTAACCACTCCCGCAAAATCGCGTTCACCTCATCCGGAGCATCCTGCTGCACCCAATGGGATACGCCCGGCAGACGTTTGACAGTCAGGTCCGGCACCCAGTTCTCCGTGCCGTCGAGGCAATGGATGTCGATGGCCACGTCATCCTCGCCCCACACCACCAGTGTCGGCAAATCAACCTTGAGATCGCCTGCATCGACAGCGTCGCGGTGGCGCAGCAAAGCGCGGTAATAATTGACCATGGCGCCGCGCGCTCCGGGCCGTGCTGCCGCCGCATTATAGACCGCGCGTACTTCCGGCCCGAAATTCTCCGGCTTGCTCGAGGTCTTGACGAACAGCCGCCCGATGGACTTGCCATCGCCCCTCCCCAGCAGCTTCTCCGGCAGCCCCGGCAACTGGAAAAAGAAGATGTACCAGCTCTTCTTGAATTGCCGCCATTTCTTCAGCTCGCGCCGCGCAGGGCCGGGATGCGGCACATTCATGATGACGAGCCGCTCCAGCGGGCGCAGTTTCAGAATGGCGAACATCCACGCGACGATCGCGCCCCAGTCATGCGCAATCAGCGTAACCTTCTTCGCCCCGCTGGCATCGATCAGCGCCGCAACATCCTGCGTCAGATGGTCGAGCGCATAGTCCCGGACTTCCGTGGGGCGATCCGTCCCGCCATAGCCGCGCATATTGGGCGCCCAGACGCGGTAGCCCTTCGCGACCAGCTCGGGGATCTGGTTGCGCCACGAATAATGCAATTCAGGAAAGCCGTGCAGGCATAGCGCGAGATGCTCGCCGCCGTTCTCCTCGGCTCCCGCCTCCGCCACCTCAAAGGTCAGGCCGTTTGCCTCCACCCATCGGATTGCAATGCCGCTGTCGGCGGGCGGGTTCCAGCTTGGTGATCTATCCATTGTGATGGCTTAGCATCGCGGGCCTGCTTGTGGTATTGGCACGGCAAAAGAAACGGAGAGAAACATGCCAGCCTACGACCTCATCATTCGCGGCGGAACCATCGTCGATGGAACCGGCCAGCCCCGCTTCACGGGCGATGTGGCAGTGAAGGACGGCCTGATCGCGCAAGTCGGCACAGTGTCCGGCGACGCGGCGGAGGAAATCGACGCGGGCGGACACATCGTCTCCCCCGGCTTTGTCGACATTCACACCCATTATGACGGACAGGCGACGTGGGATCAGGAAATGGCCCCGTCCAGCTGGCACGGCGTCACCACCGTAGTGATGGGCAATTGCGGCGTCGGCTTTGCGCCTGCTCGCAAAGACCGCCACGAATGGCTGATCAGCCTGATGGAGGGCGTGGAGGATATTCCCGGCACCGCCTTGGCCGAGGGAATCACCTGGGACTGGGAAACCTTCCCCGAATATCTCGATGCGCTGGAGAAACTGCCGCGCACCGTCGATGTCGGCACCCATGTGCCGCACGGCGCGGTGCGCGCCTATGTACTGGAAGACCGGGAGGAACCGGGCGCTGTGCCGACAGACGATGACATCGCCGCGATGTCCCAGATCGTGCAGGACGGGGTGGCCGCAGGCGCGCTCGGCTTCTCAACCAGCCGCACGGTTCTGCATAAATCCGTGGATGGCGAATTGGTGCCCGGCACCACCGCCACGCCGGAAGAACTGGTCGCCATCGGACGCGCCATGGGCCGCGCAGGCCACGGCGTATTTGAAATGGCCAGCGATTTGATGCGGGATTGGAACGAGTTCGAGTGGATGGGCAATCTCAGCCGCGAGACCGGCCTGCCCGTCACCTTCGCCGCGCTGCAATCCATCGCCAAGGAGCTGCCGCTGGACGAGCAGATTGCTACCATGCGGGCAGAGAACGACAACGGCGCCAATATCGTCGCCCAGATCGCCCTGCGCGGCAATGGCATCATCATGGCGTGGCAGGGGACGGTGAACCCCTTCGCCTTCCGCCCCAGCTGGCAGACGATCAAGGACCTGCCCTGGGCCGAGCAGAAGGCAAAGCTGCTCGATCCGGCGTTCAAGGCGCAAATGCTGTCGGAGGCAAACGACTACAGCGAGGCCCCGCAGGATATTCTGCCGGTGATCGCCGTCATCACCCAGGGCTGGGCATTGCAATACGAAATGGACCCGGATTTCGACTACGAACCGGAAGCCAGCGCCAGCGTCAACGCCCGCGCTCAGGCGGCCGGCGTGGACCCGCAGGAATACGCCTATGACATGCTGTGCCGTGAGGATGCGACCGGCTTCATCTACCTGCCGATCCTGAACTATGCCGACGGCAATCTCGATTTCCTCCACCCGCTGCAACACGCCGACGACACGGTCAATTCCCTGTCCGATGGCGGCGCGCATTGCGGCACGATCTGCGACGCGGCCAGCCCGACCTTCATGCTCGAACACTGGGTGAAGAACCGCAAACGCGGCGACCGGATCACGCTCGAAAACGCGATAAAGCGGCAATGCTGGGACACTGCCAAGCTCTATGGGCTGGAAGATCGCGGCATCGTTGCACCCGGCTATCTGGCCGATCTGAACATTATCGACATGGACGCCCTAAAACTGGGCAAGCCATGGCTCGCCTTCGATCTGCCAGCCGGCGGCAAGCGCTTGCTGCAAAAGGCCGATGGCTACGTCGCGACAATCAAGGGCGGCAAGGTTACCTTCCGCAACGGCCAATGGACCGGCGAAACCCCCGGCGGCCTGATCCGTGGCCCGCAACGCGCTGAGCTTGCGGAAGCGGCCGAGTGAACGCTTTCGCGGCGCGCTCCGGCGACTGGGCACTCGTCACCGGAGCGGGCCGAGGGATTGGGCGGTTTCTATGCCGCCACTTTGCCGCAAAGGGGATGCGGATCGCGGCAGTAGATATTGACGAAGCCGCCGCCCGCGAGACGATCGACCTTTGCCCGACAGAGGGCCGCGCCCTCCCCTGCGACGTGTCCGATCATGATAGCGTGCTCGCCGCAGCGACGGAGCTGAGCGATGCGAATATCGCGCCATCGCTGGTTTGGCTCAACGCAGGCGTCGGCTCGGCGACGACCGTGCTCGACGCGAAGCCCCATGCGCTTGACTGGCTGCTCGGAGTAAATGTCTACGGTCCCATCCGGACGGCACAGGCCTTTGTTCCGCTGATGCCTGAAAGCGGCCCGCGCCATGTCGGGATAACTGCATCATCTGCTTCGGTGACGCCAGTCAGCGGGCCTTACACGCTCTACGCCACCACCAAGCAGATGACCGCCGCGATTGGCGAAGCGCTGATGGCCGAGCTTGCGCCCAAGGGCGTGGGCGTCACCATCCTGTGCCCCGGCATACTAGACACAGACATTTGGAATGCGGCGCAGGCGCGGCCCGAACGCTTCGGCGGCGCGCGCCAGACGCCCGGCGAGGTCGGCGATCATTGGCGCGCACAGCCCGGCCCCGATGTGCTGGCGCGCGGACTAGACGAGGCGCTGGCAGCGGGTGGCGGCTGGTGCATCGTTCCGACCGAGACCGATACGGAGGGCAAGATGGCCGACCGGCACGACGCTCAGTCCGCAGGCCTCAAGCGCTATGCAGTGAAGCAGCCCTGAGCGAGCCGCTGAGACGCGGGCTTATTCAGGGCTCGATCACGATCCCCACGGACGGATCGATTGTTCCACCAGCCATCGTGGCGAACTGGTCGCGGGCTGCGGCAAGGCCGTGATGGCGTTCGATCGTCACTGTGTTGCCGACATCGGCGAGGAATCCGTGCCACGCTTTGGCAAGTCGCTTGCCCGCCTCTTCCGGGCCCAGTTCCTTGAACAGCGCAACCGCGTGATCGGGGGCGAAGAACAGGACCGGCTTGGGCCCGGCCATGCCTTCCGGCCCGCCCATGCCGCCCGCGCCGCGCTCCTCGATATGGGTCGCGCCCACGAGGCAGGAATATTTCAGATTGTCGCCCAGATGCGCATGGATGGCAGCGAGCAGTTTGGCATTCCCGGCGAAATCGACCGAGACACTCGCCGTCTGCTCCAGCGTGTCGACTGCGTCATAAGCCACAACCTGATCGTACAGGCCGGTCTGGGTAACGAAATCGACATTGCCCGCCGAGGTCAGGCCGATGCGCTTCACGCCCGGCGATAGCTGCTTGGCCACACTGGCCAGACCCATCGCGGTTTTGGAGGACGCGCTGGTCAGGATGACCGTCTCTGCTCCGAACCAGCCCTCGCTGCGCATGAAATATTCGATCAGGAAGCCGGTCTTGAACAGCGGCCCGAAGATCATCCGTTCGCCTTCGCGCTCGGGGTCATGCTCCGGGTCGGCAGCGAGGCGCGAATACTGGTTGTAAATCGGGCTCATCGGCTGGCGATGCTCGGCGGTGTCGACAAAGCCGCTGGCGCTCACCTTGCCCGGAATGATGTCCAGATGCGAGGCCATGGGCAGATAGCCATAGACCCGCTCGCCTACGGTCAACCCGCTGCCGTTGTCTTCCACCACCGTGGCGTGGCCCCACATCGGAACGATGCCCTTGCCGTCCGGTGCCGGAAAGAAATTCCAGTAACCGAACCCGTCGCCCACCACCGCATAGGTGACATTGTTGGCGGTGACGGAGAAGCTCTCGATCCGCAGGCGCGCGCCGCCCTCGGGCAGCGGGCCGTTGGTGCCCTCCACTAGCGTAGCATTGGTGATGTCGGCTTTCTCAACGTGGACGGCGTGGCTCATAGCGATTCTCCCTTTGGAGAACTGCTAGCCGCCGCCGTCCGGCTTGGCGAGTGCCTTAGATCACACCCGCATCGGCATCAGGACATACAGCGCGGGACTGTTCTCGTCCTTGCGGATGAGCGTCGGCGCTCCTGCATCGGCAAGGTGCAGCTCGACGATGTCGCTGTCGATCTGGCTGAGGATGTCCTTCAGATAATTGGCGTTGAAGCCGATCTCGATACCGTCGGCCTTGTATTCGCCCGCCAGCTCTTCCGACGCGGTGCCGTTGTCGGGAGAGGTGACGGACAGGGTAACCTTGTCGGTATCCAGCCCCATTTTCACCGCACGCGTTTTTTCGGTGGCGATGGTCGCCACACGGTCAACGCCCTGGAAGAAGCTCTTGGGATCGACTTTCAGCAGCTTGTCGTTGCCGGTTGGAATGACGCGGCTGTAGTCGGGGAACGTCCCGTCGATCAGCTTCGAGGTGAGGACCATGCCCCCCTCCCCGCCCAGCGTGAAGCGGATCTTGCTGGCCGAGAGGTCGATCTGGACATTTCCGTCCATCGCCTCGTCCAGCAGCTTGCGCAGTTCGCCCACGGCTTTGCGCGGTACGATCACGTCAGGCATGCCTTCTGCGCCATCGGGCCGGTCGAGCGTGAAGCGGGCGAGGCGGTGGCCGTCTGTTGCGGCGGCTTTCAGAACCGGCCCGCCACTCGCCGCATCGTCATCCGCAACGTGCAGGAAAATGCCGTTGAGATAATACCGGGTTTCCTCGGTGCTGATCGCAAACCGCGTGCGGTCGATCATTTCAGCCAGGGTCTTGGCCGGCAGTTCGAAACGGGTCGGCAGATCGCCTTCCACGATGACGGGGAAATCGTCCTTCGGCAGGGTCGGCAGCTGGAACCGGCTGCGCCCGGCCTTCACCGTCATGCGGTTGTCAGCCGTTTCCAGACTGACCTGACTGCCGTCGGGCAATTTGCGGGCGATATCGAACAACAGGTGGGCCGAGACTGTGATCGCGCCGGGGCTTTCCACGCCGGCGGCGGCCATGGTTTCTTCCACCTGCAGATCGAGGTCCGTCGCCATGACTTTCACCGACCCGCCATCGCCGGCATCGATCAGCACGTTCGACAGGATCGGGATCGTGTTGCGGCGCTCGACGACCGACTGCACGTGAGAAAGGCTGCGCAGCAAAGTCGCGCGTTCGATGGTGGCCTTCATCGCTTCAAATTCCCCTTGCGCGGCGCGTTCAGCTATTCCGGGGACCGGAATCGCATGCAGCGCCGGAAATGTCCTGCACTACCCTTACCGTGCGCGGCACCACGGGCAAGCGGATAGGCGGCCCAAGCTGGTCGCTATTGGGGATAAAGCAGGGCGAAACGCGTCGCTGTCAGCTCACCATAGCCATCCCGCCATTCACATGCAGCGTTTGCCCCGTGACATAGCCCGCCTCGCGGCTGGCCAGATACGCCACCGCAGCCCCGATATCCTCGCCCTCGCCCATCTTGGCCATCGGGATGCGCGCGTTGATCGTGTCCTTCTGCGCGTCGGTCAGTTCCTCGGTCATCGCGGTGCGGATGAAACCGGGTGCGACGCAATTGACCGTGATGCCGCGGCTGGCGAGCTCCTGCGCCAGCGACTTGGACATGCCGGTCAGGCCCGCTTTGGCTGCGACGTAGTTCATCTGGCCCGGATTGCCGGTGGCGCCCACCACGCTGGTGATCGAAATCATCCGGCCAAACTTGGCCTTCATCATCGGCCGTGCGGCGGCGCGCATCAGGCGGAAGGACGATTCCAGGTTGATCTGCATGACCTGATCCCATTCCTCGTCCTTCATCCGCATCGCCAGATTGTCACGCGTGATGCCGGCATTGTTGACCAGAATATCCAGTTGGCCCAGCGTATCGATGGCTGCGGGGACCAGTTCCTCCACCTGCGTGCGGTCGCTCAGATTGCAGGTGATCTCGACATGGTCGTGGCCGAATTCGTCATTCAGCTCTTCACGAAAGGCGCGCAGCTTGTCGCCATTGGAGCCGGACAGCGCGAGCCGCGCCCCTTGCCGGGCAAGCGAACGGGCGATTGATGAACCGATACCCCCGCTGGCCCCGGTCACCAGTGCGGTCATTCCTTCGAGTGAAAACATAGCGCAGTCTTCCTTTTCAATTTCGCGCAGAGACGCAGAGAACGCAGAGGATCAGGCGTCCGGCCTATAATCATTCACCAGACGGCGAATGCCGTCCTTCATCGTAGCTTCGTTAAAATTGAGCAGCAGCCCTACGGGCTGGTTGGTCAAACGCAAATAGGTCAGCAATTGCTTGGCATGGGCCTTCGAAAGAATCTCGACCGCCTTGATTTCCAGAATGAGTGTCTCCTCGACAAGGATGTCGATTCGGAAGGCCTGATCGAAAACAAGGCCATCATACTCGATGTCGATGGGCACCTGACGCTGTGCCGTCAGCCCCCGACGATGGAGCGCTCCGGCCAACACAGTTTCGTAGACGCTCTCCATCAGCCCCGGCCCGAGCGACCGGTGAATTGCGATAGCTTCCGCAATTACCTGCGAGGTGACCTCATCGATGTCCATTTCTCTCTGCGTTCTCTGCGTCTCTGCGCGAACCAGCCCCCTTATAACTCTTTTGCCAGAGCCTCGATATCATCCATCGTCACGACGCTGGTGGCGGTGCAGTCGGGGGCGATTTTGCGGACCATCGGGCCCAGCACCTTGCCGCCCACTTCCACGAATCGCGTCACGCCTGCCGCCTGCATGGCCAGCACGCTTTCGCGCCAGCGGACGCGGCCTGTGACCTGCTCGACCAGCAGGCGCTGCTCCTCTGCCGGATCGGTGACAGCGGCGGCGGTGACATTGGCGTAGATCGGCACGGTGAAGGCCTGCGGCGGGCAATCGGCCAGCGCCGCAGCCATTGCATCGGCGGCGGGCTGCATCAGGGAGCAATGGAACGGCGCCGACACGGGCAGCAGAATGCCGCGCTTGATTCCGTGATCCTTCACCATCCCCGCCGCACGCTCAATCGCGCCCTTGTGGCCGGAGATGACGACCTGCCCCGGGTCGTTGTCGTTGGCGACCTGACAAACCTCGCCCTCTGCCGCTGCATCGCACAGCGCCTGCGCTTTCTCCAGATCGGCACCCAGCAGAGCCGCCATCGCGCCCTCGCCCACCGGAACCGCCGCCTGCATCGCTTGCCCGCGCAGTTTCAGCAGCCGCGCCGTGTCGGCCAACGAAAACGCGCCCGCAGCGCACAGGGCGGTATACTCGCCCAGCGAATGGCCCGCGACGAACGCGCCCTTGTCGGCCAGCGTCACACCGCCCTCTTTCTCCAGCACGCGCAGGGTAGCGATGGCATTCGCCATGATTGCGGGCTGCGCATTCTCCGTCAGGGTCAGCTGGTCTTCCGGCCCCTCTGCCATGATCTTCGACAGGTTCTGCCCCAGAGCATCGTCGACTTCCTGAAAAACCTCGCGCGCATGGCTGCTGGCAGCGGCCAGATCAGTGCCCATGCCGACTTTCTGGCTGCCCTGACCGGGGAAGATAAATGCGATCATTGTGTCTCTTTCGAATAGGATGGACTGGCGAGGCCGAACGGGACAATCCGGTTGGCGGACGTGTGGCCGATTTCGGCGCGGCCCAGATAGGGGATGCCTGCGCGATTGCACCAGAACTGGGCGATTTCTTCCGCCGTCTGGCCGAAGTCGCGGTCGTTTTCCGGTACATTGGTGACCGAACCGAGCCGCAGACCGGCAATGCGCGGCAGGGTATTGGCGAGGCTGAAGAACAGGCGGTCGATGGCGTAAAGATGCTCGCTCACTTCCTCCACCATCACCACATGGCCCGACAGATCCGGCAGCAGCGGCGTATCGACCAGCATCGCCAGCGTGATCAGATTGAACGCGACCACCGGCTGCTTGCCATCGAGCGAAGGCTCCAGCCCGCTATTGTCCCCGCCCAGCCAGCGCAGCACCCGGCGCACCGCCTCGCGCCCGCGTTCGCTGCGCGCGCTCACCGGCATGGAGCCGTGGACCGGTTGGCCGATCCCGTGGCGATAGAGCGCCGCAAGCAGATAGCCCATGTCGGAAAAACCCACATAGGTCTTGGCCCGCGCGTGCTCGTTCATCCGCGCGATGGCGGCCTCTGCGATGCGGTTGGAGCCGTAGCCCCCCTTGGCAAACCAAACGACGTCGTAGTCAGGATTGTTGGCGCATTCGACCAGCGCCTGCATCCGCTGCAAATCGGTGCCCGCATAATGCGCGTGCCGCTCGAAACACTGGTCGTGAAACCACACTTCGTGCTGCGGAAATTCGTCTGCCACCAGCGCGCGCATCGCCTCTGCATGGGCGGGCGTAATGGCAGTCGCGGGCGCGCAAATAGCGATACGTGTCATGCTCACATCCATGGCCTTAGTCCGTTCATGGTTGCAAGGGTAGCTATTGGCGCTAGTCAGCTTTTCCCATGAACAATGCGACCGATTTGCCCGATCCGACATCTGACCTGACCGCCCGCCCGTGGTTCTTCTGCGGCATTGGCGGCTCCGGAATGCAGCCGCTGGCCGCGATCCTGAAAGGGCGCGGAGCCGAGGTCGCCGGCAGCGACCGCAGTTTCGACCAGGGCCGCACGCCTGAAAAGTTCGCCGCGCTGGAACGGCAGGGCTTCACGCTGTTTCCGCAGGACGGCAGCGGCATAACCAGCGAAGCGCAAGTGCTGGTCGCCAGTGCGGCGGTGGAAGACACCGTGCCGGAAATGAAGCGGGCCAAGGAACTGGGCCTCCCCCGCCTGACCCGCGCCGACCTGAATGCGGCTTTGTTCAACGCGAGCGAGACCGGTGTTGCGATCGCCGGAACCAGCGGAAAATCCACCGTCACCGGCATGCTGGGCTGGATTCTGGAAGACGTCGGCCGCGCGCCCACCATCATGAACGGCGCGGTGATGAAGAACTTCGTCAGCGAAGACCGGCCCTTCGCCAGCGCCGTTGTCGGCAGCCCCGATCTCTATGTCTCGGAAGTCGATGAAAGCGACGGTTCGATTGCGCAGTACCGGCCCGAAGTCGGCGTGCTGCTTAATGTCAGCCTCGATCACAAGAGCATGGAAGAGCTGCGCGTGCTGTTCGCCGATTATCTGGAGGCCTCCCACATCGCGGTGATCAATGCCGATGATGACGAGGCGCTGGAACTGCTGGAGCATGCAGACGAAGCCATCACTTTCGGCATCGGCGACAGGGGCGCGACCATTGGCGTCCGGCCCGGCAGCCGCGCCGATGGTCCGATGCGGCAGGCCGCCCTTGTGGTGGATCGCCGCGACGATAGCGAGCATTCGCTGGTCCTGAATATGCCCGGCAGGCACAACCTGTCCAACGCACTGGCGGCCATCGCCGGGGCCAATGCATGCGGTGTGTCGGTGGCGGACGCGGTGGCCGCTCTGGCCCGCTTCAAGGGGTTAGCGCGCCGGTTCGATATTGTCGGCACATCAGCCAGCGGCGTGACCGTGATCGACGATTTCGGACACAATCCGGAGAAATGCGCAGCGACCCTGCGCACGCTCAGGTCCAGCCCCGGCCGGGTGCTCGCCTTCTTCCAGCCGCATGGCTACGGCCCCTTGCGCCAGATGGGCGCGGAACTGGCCGAAACTTTTGCGCGCGAGCTGGGCGAAGATGACATCACCCTGCTCTGCGACCCCGTCTATTTCGGCGGCACGGTAGACCGCAGCGAGGGCAGCGAGCGGATCGTCGATCTGATCGCCAAGGCGGGCGGAAAAGCCATCCACATCAACACCCGAGAAGGCTGCGGAGACTGGCTCGTCGCCAACGCACAAAGTGGCGACCGGATTGTCATCATGGGCGCGCGCGACGACACGCTAAGCGTTTTTGCGGCGGATATTCTGCGGAAGCTGGCTTAAAGCCCCTCCGCGCCTGCCTTCTCGCGCGCGGTCGCCCGTTTGTAAGCATCGCGCGCGGTTAGCCGGTCGCGATAGGCTTTCAGGCTATCGGGCACGCCCTCGTCCAAACCCACGCTCTTGGCCAGCACCAGCGCGTAGCCGACGCAGATATCGGCCGCAGTAAACCTGTCGGCGCACAGGAATTCGCGGCTTTCCAGTCGCTGCTCCACCTTGACCAGTCGCTTGTGGAACCAGCGGGCATAGGCATGGCCTGCCTCCTCCAGCCCGCGATCCTTCTCGAACAGGGCAAAGCGCATGAACACGGTTTGCGGGAAGGTGATGGTGGCATCTGCGTGATAGGTGAAATCGAGGAACCCCGCATAGTCGGCCTGCCCGCGCGCAACCAGCAGATCACCCTTCCCCCCCAGCCCCGCCAGATAAACGGAAATCGCGCAGCTTTCGGTCATCTGCGCGCCGTCATGCTCCAGCAAAGGAATGGTCCCCAGCGGGTTCAGCTCCAGAAACTCCGGCGCTTTCTTGCGCGGCGGGAATGGCAGCATCCGCAGGTCGATATCGGTGCCCGCTTCCTCTGCCGCCCAGGTGGCGCGCAGCCCGCGAGAGCCGCGGCAAGTGTGGAGTACCGGAACGCTCAATGCGCTGCTCCTTCCGCGCCGGGCTTGTGCCCCAGCCCCAGCACCTTGTGCAGGATGAAGACGATGATCCAGCCCACGATCAGCGCGACCATGGCAGAGATCGCCGCATAAGTCAGCCAGCCGAAAAAGCCGCCCGCCGGCCCCAGACCGTCAGCCACCGCCGATTCCAGACCGTGCGCGGCATCATACAGGCCATGGAAGCCCAGCTCATGCGTGCCATGCAGAAGGATGCCGCCGCCGACCCAAAGCATTGCCACGGTGCCGATCAAAGATAGCGCGATAAGCAGCTTGGGCATGGCCGCAACCAGCCCCCGCCCGAATGCCTGCGCCAGTTCGCTGGAACGCTGCGTGAGCGACAGTCCGAAATCGTCCATCTTCACAATCAGCGCAACCGCGCCATAGACGGCCACGGTAACCGCAATGGCCACCAGAGCGAGGGCGATGCCCCGCTCCCACCAGATGGTCAGCTCGGTCAGTTCGTTCAGCGTGATCGCCATGATCTCGGCAGACAGGATGAAATCGGTCCGGATGGCCCCGGAAATCCGCTCCTTCTCGAATTGCGCTGGGTCTTCGATGACATCGTCCACTGTCTTGCCGTGCTTCTCGCCGCCCAGCTTCTCCAGCACCTTTTCCGCGCCCTCGTAAGACAGGAACAGACCGCCCGCCATCAGCAGGAAGATGATGGCAGCGGGCAGAAATTCGCTCAGCAGGATCGCGCCGGGCAGCAGGAACAGCAGCTTGTTCTTGAAACTGCCCTTGGCGATTGCCCAAATGATCGGCAGCTCGCGCGCGGGCGAAAGGCCGGTGACATAGCTCGGCGTGACAGCCGCATCGTCGATCACCACGCCTGCTGTTTTCGAGCCCGCCCGCCCGGCGGCGGCGGCAATATCATCGACCGAAGCCGCAGCCGTGCGGGCGATGATGGATACGTCGTCGAGCAAGGCGGCCAGTCCGCTAGGCATAAAAGTACTCCCGTGTCGGTCGTTTGACCCGTGTCCTTTGCACAAGCTGGCCGGATGTGGCCAGCGCACGCTTTGTCGTGGTCCACGGCGCAGCGCGATTTACCGCTTTTTAAAACACTTACCGCCATAAACTTAGTGAGGCTTTTCGGGGGTTTTGACCAATGATGATCCATATTCTTGCAGCAGCGCAAACGGGCGGTTTCGCCGAAGACACGCGCATTTACGAGCGGTCGGTCGACTCGACCAATCTTCTGCTCGACTATTGGTGGGTCGGCGCGCTTGGCGTGGCCGCCGTCGCCGTTTTCGTGTCGCTTTCGGGCAAGCGCCGCAATGTCGGTGAGTTGGAGGCCCGGTGCACCGCAGCCTTTGGCGATGTCGACGCCATTCTTGCCGAGCGCCACGCCCTCATTCCCAATCTGGTCGAAGTGACCAAAGCGCATGCGGGCCAGGAAATACAGGTGCTCGACCGCCTGATCGAGGCCCAGCAGGCCGCGCTGGAAACGATGGGCTACAACCGCATGACTGCGGAGACAGAGGTGGGCAATGCCCTGAACCAGCTGATTAACGTCGCCAGCTCCATGCCCAAGCTGACCAGCAACAGCGAATTTCCCCGTCTGCGCGAAGAGCTTACGCGGATCGAGGAAAAGGTGACCGCAGCGCGCCGGTATTACAACACCACCGTCGCCGAGTATGATGCGGCCCGCAGTGCCTTTGTGCCCGGCCTGATCGCCAAGGTAAGCAAGATGCCCCGCCATATGCGTTTCGATCTTGGCGATAAGCGCGAGGAAGTGAGCCAACCGCAGACCGTTGCCTTCGGCTAAGCGCCATGAAGGTCACCGGCTTTGCCTCGCATGTTGCCCACAACCGGCAGCGTGCGCTGGCTTCGATTGCGCTCTATTGCCTCGCCTTCATTCCCATCGGGTTGCTGGCGCTCGGCGTCGTCCCCATTCTGGTCGGCCAGTCCGAATATTCGCTGCTGCGCAATCCGCTGCTTTATGCCGCGATTTTTCTCCCCGTAGTTGTCGCGCTGTCGCTCGGCATTCTGGCCCTGAACTATTTCCGGATGCGGCGGGAGATCGAAGAAAGCCTCAATATCCAGCCCGTAACCGAGCAGCAGGAACCGCGCCTCGCCCGCATCGGCGGGGAGCAGGCAACCTTGCAGGGGCTGCGTCATCCCTCTTTCGGTGTGATAGAGAGCCCTGCCCGCAATGCGATTTCGCTGGGCGTGACTCCCGGCCAGCGGATGATTGCCGTCACCCGCGGCCTGCTCAATGACCTCGATGACGAAGAAGTCGCGGCCGTGATCGCGCACGAGCTGGCGCATTTCCGGCTAGGCGATGCGCGGCTGCTGTCGCTCAATCAGGCGATGATGCGCACCGCGACAGCGCTGCAGGTCTACAACCCGCTCAAGGTCGAGCTCAACATGCACACGAAGATGCAGTGGCATTTCGTGATTGCCATGATCCTGCCGATTTTCCTCGTGGCGCAGGCGGTCGGCGGATTGGTGACAATGGCTGCATGGCGTGCGGCTCGCCATGCCAATGGCGCGGTGCGCGGTGCACGCGATTTCATTGCCGATGCCGAAGCTCTCAGGATCACGCATTTTCCCGAAGCGCTGCTGACCGCGACTGCCAAATGCGAAGGCAATGGCTATTTCCCGGGCGCGGAGAAGTTCGAGGCAATGCTGTTCACCGGCAATCCGGAAAGCCAGGGCGGCACCCATCCGCAGCCCGAAAAGCGTAAGGCCGCAATCCAGCGCGTCGCGGCACAAATGGCGATGCCCGGCCGCCAGCGCCGCGATACCCGCGCAGCCGGCGTCCGGCCCGCTCTTACTCCCTCCGGCGGCGGCTTTGGCCGCAAGGGCGGCGGAATGCCGGCCTTTGCACCCGCTCTGGCTGTGGCCGGAGGCGGCAGCTTTCAGCAGGCGAGCGCACGCACACAGGAATTGCCGCGCGAGCCGGGCGCATGGCTCCTCTATGCGTGGATTTTCGACCGCAAGACCTACCGCGCATGGCAGCGCGGCATGTTCGACCAGATGGCATGGCGCGCCGATGACAAGCGCAATATGCTAGGCGCAACGCCGCTCGCCACTGTCTGGCTGGTGGGCGCACTGATCGTCTCAAGCGCGTTCTTTTATGCCGTAGCGGACAGCCCGGCGGATATGATCGACCGCATGTCGGGCCGCGCCTATCTCGAAGCCTCCGACGAAGCCGCAGGATCGCTGTTCTGCGCACCCTCGGACACCCAGTGTCAGGCCGCGCGCACTTTCGAGCACACATCAGACCATCCAGTCAGCAGCCCGAACTGACGGGCTGACGGGGGCAGCACCCGCGCTCATCGCGCTTGCAATTCGCGCCCACACCGCTATGTGCCGCGCTTCCTGTGAAAACAGGGAACCCAAGAAAGCCGGAGGGGCCCCGTCATCCGGACGGATCAGCCAGCGATCGGCAGCAATTGAAAGGAAGAATGCATGGCTCATTACGAGCACGTGTTTCTTGCGCGTCAGGATCTGAGCCAGGCTCAGGTCGATGCATTGGCAGCGCAAGCCACCGAAATCGTCGAGAAGAACGACGGCAAGGTCACCAAGACGGAGACCTGGGGCCTCAAATCCCTCGCCTACAAGATCGACCGCAACCGCAAGGCGCACTTCGTCCTGCTCAACATCGACGGACCCGGTTCCGTTGTCGAAGAGCTGGAGCGGCAGACCCGCATCAACGAAGACGTCATTCGCTACATGACCATCCGCATGGACGAGCCGGAAGAAGGCCCCAGCGTGATGATGCGCAAGAATGACCGCGACAACAAGAAGCGCCGCGACCGTGAGGAGCGTAACTGATGGCCCGTCCGTTTTTCCGCCGCCGCAAGTCCTGCCCGTTCTCGGGTGAGGATGCACCGAAGATCGATTACAAAGACGTCCGTCTGCTGCAGGGCTTTATGTCCGAGCGTGGCAAGATCGTGCCGTCCCGTATCACCGCAGTTTCGGCCAAGAAGCAGCGCGAACTCGCCAAGGCGATCAAGCGTGCGCGTCACATCGGCCTGCTGCCCTACCTCGTGAAGTAAGGGAGAAGACACGATGGATATCATTCTCCTCGAGAGGATCGGCAATCTCGGCACGATCGGTGACGTTGTCACCGTGAAGGACGGCTATGCCCGCAACTTCCTGTTGCCGCAGAAGAAGGCGCTCCGCGCCAACGAAGCCAACAAGAAGGTGTTCGAAGCCAACCGCGAGCGTCTTGAAAAAGAAAACGCCGAGCGCCGCGTCGAAGCCGAAGCCAACGGCAAGGAGCTTGACGGCACCGAAGTCGTGCTGCTGCGCGCTTCGTCCAACGCCGGCCAGCTCTATGGTTCGGTCAACGTCCGCGACATCGTCGCCGGTCTGGCCGAGAAAGGCCACGAGGTCGACAAGAAGCGCGTCATTCTCGGCAGCCCGATCAAGATGATCGGCATGCACGATGTGACCGTGGCCCTGCACCCCGAAGTCCACGTGACGGTGAAGGCAAATGTCGCCCGTTCCGAAGACGAAGCGGAACTGCAGAGCCAGGGCGTCGACGTTCTCGCCCAGCTGTTCGAAGAAGAGCAGAAGGAAATCGAGGACGCCGCCGCAGCACAGCAGCGCGATCCGACTCTGGAGCCGGGCGAGATTCCCGCCGACATGCTGGAAGACGGTGTCAGCACCGAAGAAGGTACCACCGAGACCGAAGCTCTGGTGGAAGAAACCAAGCCGGAAACAGACGAAGGTTAACCCCGGGTTCTTGTACCTGATCCAACAGGCTCGATTATAAAGGGGCGCGGTGCGAATGAGCACCGCGCCCTTTTTTGTAAGAGCAACCCGGATGGGGTGCGGAATACCAAACTAGCGGCTAAGGCGTGCAGGCAATGACTGACATCCCCTCGATCATCGAAGAACTCGCCCAGATCTATGACGCGGCGGTCGCCCGTCTGCGCAGCGATATTCTCGCCTATGCCCGCAGCGGCGATCTGCCTTCGAAAGAGCGGCGCAGCGATGGCTCCTACGCCTATCCGGAGCTGGTGCTGACCTATCGCGGGGAGGAGCCCCGCTCCGAACGCAGCCGCGCCTTTGGCCGGTTCAATATCGCCGGCACCTACGCCACCACCATCACGCGCCCGAAAATGTTCGCCGATTACCTGACCGAGCAGCTGACCCTGATTGTCGAGGATTACGATGTCGACGTGAAGGTTCGGTCATCGCGGCAGGAAATTCCCTTCCCCTATGTGCTCGACGGCGATGCGGGCAAGGAACTAGCGGGCATATCGCCCCAGCTGATCGCGCGGCATTTTCCGCACACCGATCTCGCTGATATCGGCGACGAACTGGCCGACGGCATCGAGCTGGACGAACCGGATCAGACCATCCCGCTGTCGCTGTTTGACGGCCTGCGGACCGATTTCAGCCTCGCGCGTCTGGCGCATTACACCGGCACCTCCACCGACCACTTCCAGCGCTTCATCCTGTTCACGAACTATCACCGCTATGTCGATGAATTCGTGGACTGGGCGGGCGCGCAACTGGGGCAAAACGGCTACACGGCGCTGGCCGGGGCCGGCGGATTGTATCTCGATCAGCCAACCAGCAATGCCCGTGCGCAATTGTCCGACACGGCGTGGCGCAAGCACCAGATGCCAGCCTATCACCTGGTCGGCGAAGGACGCGGCGGAATCACACTGGTGAATATCGGCGTCGGACCGAGCAATGCGAAGACGATCTGCGACCATCTGGCGGTTCTGCGCCCCGAAGCATGGCTGATGATCGGCCATTGCGGCGGATTGCGCGGCAGCCAGCGGATCGGCGATTACGTGCTCGCCCACGCCTATTTGCGCGACGACCACGTGCTCGACCCGGTCCTACCGCCCGAAATCCCCCTCCCCGCCATTGCCGAGGTGCAGCAGGCCCTCGTCGGCGCAGCGAGTGCAGTGTCGGGCGAAGGCGAGGCGAACCTGAAGCAACGCATGCGCACCGGCACCGTGGTGACCACCGACGATCGCAACTGGGAACTGCGCTATTCCGACAGCGCACGCCGCCTCTCGCTCAGCCGCGCGGTCGGCATCGACATGGAAAGCGCCACCATCGCCGCGCAAGGCTACCGCTTCCGCGTCCCCTACGGCACGCTCCTATGCGTAAGCGACAAGCCGCTCCACGGCGAGATCAAACTGCCGGGACAAGCGAACACCTTCTACGAACAGGCCATCGCCGCGCACCTGCAGATCGGCGTGACCGCCTGCGGCCTGCTCAAGGAAGAGGGGCAGCGGCTGCACTCGCGCAAGCTGCGTGCGTTTAACGAACCGCCGTTTAGGTAAGGGCAGAGTTCACCCGAAGCACCTCATTCACCTAGAGGCTGTTTTGGCCGACGCGTTATCCAAAGACCGATTATGCCAAGCGCGGGCAAAGGCAGACCAAAAGTAAGCATCCATGGAGCAAATGGCCCAGCGCTTACCGCTCCCGCACCCAAGAGCTGAATATTAGCTGGGCTAAATGCCCAGTCGCCCGCTGCCCAATTCAATTCAAACTTGCCTACAGCCAGCAAAGCGACAATCGTCCATATGGGCCTGTAGCGGAACCTTTCACCCCGCCAAACGAGCACAGCCGCCACAAGGCAAACGGTCATAGAAAGCCCCATCATCAGCAGCCAGAAGTAGCCGGTTAGCCCCCTGCCCCCGGCCTTGAAATGGTTGCTCGTCTTAGGATTTTCGTCAAATTTTTCGACGTAGACCCCCAAGAGGGTCATCTTCTCACCTTCAATCGCGAAATTGATTTCTGCGATCGCCCAGCGATCATCAATGCCGCCAAACGCGATAAATTGCTTTTGTGTCGGCCCTTGGGTGGAGGCGAACGAAGAAACATTCTCAATTGAGAATTGGCCCTTCACACCCAACAAGTAATCTTCGATTTGCGGGGCTAGCACCGGAAGTTGCTCTGCGAACTCTGGATGAGAAATTTCGGCAAGCTCAGCTGCGGAGCCGCTTCGAAACATCTCGGTCACCTCGATCGCCTTGTCTTGCTCTTCTTTTGACGACAACTTGTCGATCATCTGTTGCTGCGAACAAGCGCTCAGGAGTAAAAATGCTATGATTGAGAATAATCGAATTAGCATGAGCCCGTCCCAGCTAAGCATGCAGCAATAGTCAAGTTTGATCACGAGGTTTTCTAAGACAAATCGTCATTGCGAGAGGGGTAGCGAGGGAGCAATCCACGGGTCCGACGTTCGTCACGAAAACTGGAAGCTCTGCCGAGGCAGCATCAGGTTTCATGGATTGCCGCGCCCCAGTGGGGCTCGCAATGACGAATATGGGTCTGAGACCTAATACTTCACATGCGTTGTATACCCACCATCAACCGTCAAATTCTCGCCCATGATCCAGCTGGCGCGGTCGCTTGCCAGAAACACGATGGCGTTGGCGATTTCCTCCGGGCGGCCGAAGCGGCCCGCCGGGTGGCGCGCCAGATTGTGGGCATAATAGTCAGGCATTGCGTCCTTCAGGAAGCCCCAGCTGCCATCCGCGATCTCGGTCGGGCCGGGGCACACGGTGTTCGCGCGGATGCCTTCGGCCATGTATTTGTGCGCCAGTTGGTGGACGTAGTTGATGAGCGCGGCCTTCATCGCGGAGTAGCTGAAGGAATCGCCGAACGGGTGGTCCTCCAGCGCCGAGACGCTGCCGGTCTGCACGAAAGCCCCGCCGCCCGCCTTGCGGAAGAAAGGCAGCGCCGCCTCGAACATCGCCACAGAGGACATCAAGTCGACGTTGTAATTGACGTCCCAGCCCTCACGCGTCGCGGGTTTGCCGCCCAGCGCGCTGGCATTGGAGACGGCAATGTCGATCCCGCCCATCCGCTCGCCCGCCGCCGCGACCCAGTCGCGCACCGCCTGTTCGTCGCCGCAATCTACCGTGTCGCCATGCACTTCACCGAATTGCGAGAGATACTCGACCGCCTCGGCCACGCCCTCCTGCGCCAGCGGCTGGCCCGGGCCCTGCTCGCCGCCATCGAACTGCGCCCCGCCGCCTGCGCGGCGGCCGCATAACGAGACGATCGCGCCTTCCTCCAGAAACGTGCGCGCCGCCACTCGTCCGATACCGCGCGTGGCGGCGCTGATAATGACCTTTTTGCCCGCAAGCCCCAGATCCATGGCTTAGCCCTTCCCCTTCGTCTTCGTCTTCCCGGCCTTTGCATTGCCTTCGATAAACTCGATGATCTGCCCGGCGATGTCCTTGCCGGTCGCGTTTTCGATGCCTTCAAGGCCCGGTGAGCTGTTCACTTCCATGATTACCGGCCCGTGATTGGAGCGCAGCAGGTCCACGCCGCAGACATTCAGCCCCATCGCCTTTGCCGCGCGGACGGCGGTGGAGCGTTCTTCGGGGGTGATCTTGATCAGCTCTGCCGTGCCGCCGCGGTGGAGGTTGCTGCGGAATTCGCCCTCTGCGCCCTGCCGCTTCATCGCGGCGACTACCTTGCCGCCCACTACCAGGCAGCGGATGTCGCTGCCGCCCGCTTCCTTGATAAACTCCTGAACCATGATTGCGATGTTCGCGCCGCGGAATGCTTCGATGATGGAGGCGCCGCCTTTGAGCGTTTCGGCCAGCACCACGCCGATGCCCTGCGTTCCCTCCAGCAGCTTGATTACGACCGGCGGGCCATTCACCGCCTTGATGATCTCCTCGGCCTGCTTGGGATCATTGGCGTAAGCGGTCAGCGGCAGGCCGAGGCCGTATTTCGCCATGATCTGGGTGCTGCGCAATTTGTCGCGGCTGCGGCCGATCGCCACGCTTTCGTTCAGCGGCCAGACTCCGCCCATTTCGAACTGGCGCAGGACCGCCAGACCGTATGCTGTAATCGAGGCCCCGATGCGCGGAATAATCGCCTCGTAGCCGGTCAGCGTCTCGCCCTTATACGTCACCGTGGGGCGATGACTGGCGATGTTCACTGTGCACCGCGTGGTGTTGAGGATGTCGAGTGTGTGCCCGCGCACTTCCGCCGCCTCGACCAGCCGCTTGTGCGAGTAGAGGTTCGGATTGCGGGCGAGCATGGCCATTTTCATGGGTGTTTACCTTTCATCGGGTCCTGCCCGGGATCTTTCTGAAGCCACGAATGGCCGGAATCGACGACGAAGCGGCGGCGCAGAGAGGACCTGCCCACCAGTATGGGAAACTGCATGTCGGACCTGTCCGCCAGGCTAATCTCGGCCCGGAACGACAAGGTGCCGATCTTGAGCGGCGTTTTGATGACGTAGCGGTTTTGCGTCTCGCCATTGGAGCTGGTGATGCCGCGCACGTCAACGTGGATCGCCTCGCATTGCTGCCGCACCCCGCCCCAGTCCACCGCAAACCGGACAAACCGCTCTCCATCCCGCTCGAAATCCTCGATGACTTCGGCATGGAGAGAGGATGTGCGCGCACCGGTGTCGATCTTGGCCGGGATGCCGGCAAGCCCCAGCTCCGGCAAATCCACCAGCTCGCGCCAGCCGACCGTCCGCATCTTTTTCGGCTTCTTGGCGCTGCTCATTCAGAGTTGCCGGAAAGGATCGCCATGCCATCGCCGCCTTCGCCCGTGGCCAGACGGCGCAGGACCTCGCCGGTGCGATAATCCACCTCGGCCACCGTGTTCGTGCCGGTTTCCGCGACATAGATGCGCTCCCCGTCGGCCGACCAAAGGATCGTGACCTGAGCGCGCTTTGTGGCATTCGCCCGGTCGTCGACAGCAATCGAGCGCACGGCCTGCGCGCTCGCCAGATCAATCACCGTCAGCGAAGTATCGCCCAGATCGGAGGTGACCGCCACATCACCTTGCGGCCTGATCGCGAGCCTCAGCGGGAAGACGCCGGTCTCCACTTCGCTACGGATTTCCAGTGTCATCGGATCGAGCGCGAAGGCCTTGTCGCTCCTCCGAGCGCTGACCCACAAAGTCTTGCCATCGGGCGTCAGCGCAATGCCTTCCGGCTCGATCCCGACCTCTACCGAGCGCGGAGCACGGCGCGTTTTCAGGTCCACCAGCGTGACTGTCTTCGAGCCCAGGTCCGTGGTCCAGGCGTGATTGCCATCTGGCGATACTGTCAGCATGTGGCTACCTTCCTGGCCGGTAGCATACTCCAATTGCTTGGGCGCAACCGATAGCGGATCCTTGATCCAGTAAATCGATTTGCGTCCCTCGGCGGTGACATACAAATCGCCATTCGGATGCCACACGATGCCATGGGGCTGCGCATTTTCTCCGAGCAGAAGCCGCTGGGCGACAAGGCTGCGCGACGTCTCGAAAATAATAATCTGAGTGCCACCATAACAGGCCAGCGCCACATGCCCGCCATCCGGCGACACCGCCAACTCGTGCGGGTTCTTGCACGCAGAGACGCGGAATTGCTCCTCCCCCGTCGCAAGGTCGATCTGGGACAGACTGTCGCCGCGTTTGTTTGCCACAAAAAGAGTACCGGTCACCGGACTGACCCCGGAAGCGGACTGTGTGCTGCTCTCGGCCGGCGCACAGGAGGCGAGCGCAAGCGCCGGGGCGGTGATCGCCAGCAAACGGGCGGGAAGGCGAACGGTGGCTGGTGCGGCGAATTTCATAGCAACATCATAAACAAGCGATGCCCTGCATCATAGCCAAACCTGCAAAGTGAAATTTTTCTGTTGGCTGCGGGAACCGATCTGGCGAGGTGATGTTATGTCATTGCGGGACCGGGCCCCTCTGGCGCGCACCATCAGGTGCACGTGATGTCGGACCGCATCGACTGTGTTTCAGAGGCGGCCATTCACCCAGCGTGAAACCCCTCGGCAAAACCAGACGATCCGTATTCACACTTGGATCGCCGCGAGACAGCGGCGGCCACGGAGGTTTTGAAATGAAAAAGGTATTTATGGTTCCCGCTCTCGGTGCAGTCGCGCTGACTCTGGCCGCTTGCGGTGAAACCGGTGCGACCGATGATGCCATGGCATCCACCGAAGGCGCGATCACCGCTGCCGAAGTAGAGGCCGCACAGCAGGCCTGGGGCGAAGGCATTGTCGCAATCGGCCAGGTCTTCACCGAAGAAGGCGATTACAGCGCGCGCGCAACCGAGCACATCAACACGCACTATGCCTATGGCGACGATCAGACGATCCTGTTCAAGCCCACGCTGGCAGCCGAAGACCAGTTCCGCGAAAGCTTCGATGAAGCGCTGAGCTATTTCGTCGGCACCGAAGGCACCGAAGATGGCGGCTTTGCCATCGCGCCTTACACCGCTGTGCGCTGGGAAAATAACGGCACAATTATCGATGAAGATGGCGACATGGCGATGGCCATGGGCAACTACTACTTCACCGGCACGGACGGCGCGGAGACGAAGGTGGAATACACCTTTGGCTATGAAAAAGACGACGCAGGCGATCTGAAGATCGTGCTGCACCACAGCTCGCTGCCGTACAGCGCCAACTAAGCCTGGCCTGACGGACAGCCTACGGGCCGCAGGGGGCCCTCAAACCTCCCCCTCCCCCCTTGATCCCTCTGCGGCCAAATGGAGCCCCCGTTGCAAGACAAGCTTGCAGCGGGGGTTCTTATTTCGGGCAATGGGCGGAGACAAAGGGTCAGAGCCGGCGTGTCACCACCCGGCTTCGAGGCCTTCGTTCTGCTCGTCCAGCCATGCCTTGAGCGGTGCGAAATATTCGACCAGTGCGGTGCCGCTCATTTCGCGGGTGCCGGTGAAGGCTTCCAGCGCATCGGGCCAAGGCTTGCTCGCACCCATTTCCAGCATCGCGTTCAGGTTCTTGCCCACTTCCTCGTTGCCGTAGAAGCTGCAGCGGTGGAGCGGCCCTTCCCACCCGGCCTGATCGCAAGCGGCCTTGTAGAACTGGAACTGCAGGATCCGCGCGAGGAAATAGCGCGTGTACGGCGTGTTGCCCGGGATGTGGTATTTCGCGCCAGGATCGAAGCTGTCTGCGGGGCGCTCGGTCGACGGGGTGATGCCCTGATATTCGCGCTTCAGATCATGCCACGCGCTGTTGTAGGTGTCCGGCGTGATCGAGCCATCGAACACACCCCAGCGCCATTTGTCGACCAGCAGGCCGAACGGCAGGAAGGCGATCTTGTCCATCGCCTGACGCAGCAGCAGGCCGATATCCTTGTCCGCCCCCGGCACGTCTTCACGGTCCAGCATATCGATCTGTACGAGATATTCCGGCGTAATGCTCAGCGCGATCATGTCGCCGATGGCCTCGTGGAAGCCGTCATTCGCGCCGTTCAGGTGCAGATAGTCCTGCTGGTTATAGGCGCGCTGGTAGTAATTGTGGCCCAGCTCGTGATGGATCGTGATGAAATCATCCGCATTGCGCTTGATGCACATCTTGATGCGGATGTCGTCGACATTGTCGATGTTCCACGCGCTGGCATGGCACACCACTTCGCGGTCGGCGGGCTTGGTGAACTGGCTGCGGGTGTAGAATGTTTCGGGCAACGGCTCGAAACCCAGCGAGCTGAAGAATTGCTCGCCCACCTTGACCATATCGATTTCCGACAGGCCTTTCTGTTCGATCAGATCGGTCAGATCATAACCGATATCGCCAGCCCCTTCGGGCGCGACCAGCGGGTAGATATTGCCCCATTCCTGCGCCCACATATTGCCCAGCAGATCGGCGCGGATCGGGCCGGTAGCGGGCTGGATCGCATCGCCATGCTTCTCGTTCAGTTTGGCACGCACATAGGTGTGCAGCGACTGATAGAGCGGGGCGACTTCCTGCCACATCCGCTCCAGCTCGGCGGAGAATTCTTCGGGCGGCATATCATAACCGGAACGCCACATCGTGCCGACATCGCTGAAGCCCAGTTCGCTTGCGCCTTCATTGGCGATTTCGACCATGCGGGCGTAATCATCCTTCATTGGAGCGCCGACCTGCGTGTGCCAGCTTGACCACATTTCAGCGAGCTCCGCTGGCGTGCGCTCCAGATTGCCCATCTGCGCTTCGATGTCGGACCCGTTGATGGCCTCGCCATTCAGCGTGCCCTTGCCCTTGCCGTACTGGCTGTTCAGCCGGGTCGCGATCTCGTTCAGCTCGACCGCCGCGCCGTCCGTCGTCGGGGCAGGCAGGACAATGCCGTTGCGCAGCATATCGAGCTTGCGCGACACCTCTGCATCCAGACCCGGAATGGCCGCATATTTCGCCGCCTCGAGCGCGTATTGCACGCTCATCTCGGTGCCTTCCGCGCCGACCGCTGCGGCCAGCGCATCGGTGTCCTCGTTCAGATAGGTGGAGTTGACCCAGTAGACGCGCCCCGCACGCACGGTGAAATCGAAGCCTTCCTTCTCCACCATATCGACCCAGTCGGCCGCGCCCTGCGGGGTCATCGGGAATTTGCTGGCCGCTTCCATGGTGCCCGAGTGGTCGCCATGCCCATCGGCCCATGCGGGCGAAGCCAGCGAGAAAGCGAGCGCGCCAAGCGCGACGGATGCGAATTTCATGAGCGGCGATCCTCTTGTGATTGTATGCAAGTTTCAGCTGTTACCAGAATGAACTTGGCCCGCCGCTTAATCAAGCAGAACGGCGCTCCATAACGAGGCCGATGATCGGCAACAGGAGGCACGCGATGAAGCTGCTCACTTTGGGCCAGTACATGGCAGCGGCAATCGCGGCCTTGGCATCATCGCCTCGTCCGTCCGTCAATTGCTCCAGCTGAAGCCATGTCTCGGTGGCGTCCACTGCGCCGAACACGAGCGCCGAAAACACCAGCAGAGCGCCCACGGTCCGCACGCTGCCTTCGCCCGTTTTCAGGAAATACAGACCGCCCAGCAGGCTGCCGAGCGTATAGATCGCGATGAAGGCAAGGTCGCTGACCATGGCGGTGAAGGCATTGCGATACACGCCCGCATCGCTCCATGCGGTCTGGACGTCATTGATCCGCTCTGCGGTGCCTGCCCGCTGATGCGCGGTGATGCCGTCGGGTACAGCGTCTATCGTCAGAGGCAGATGGAGCCAGATTGCCACAGCGAAAGCCAGCAATCCGCCGATCCATACAATGAGAAACCGACGGCGCGAAATCATTGGATTTCTTCCAGCCAATCCGCAATGGCGCGGCCCAGATCGGGCTTGGTCACGCTCGACATGTGCGTGCCGGGCACCTCGCGGTATTCGGCATCGGGCAGCATCTCGGCCAGTTCCTGCGCGCTGCCATTGTCGCGGTCTTCATCGCCGCACACGACCAGCGTGGGCATGGTGACATTGGCTAGCGCGGCCAGCTCCATGTCGGGCAGTGTCTGCAACAGCAGGCGCGCCGCCACCCGGTCCACGCCCTGGCTTTTGAGAAACTGCATGGAGAAATAGGCCGGATCGCCGCGCGGGATGTTCTCGAACTCGTCGATCACCCGCATGAAATGGGCGCTGCGCTTGGACCACTCGCCCAGCCCCGCCGTGCCCATGCCGCCGACAACCAGCCGCTGGGGATCGAGCATACCCTGCGCCACAGCGTGCAACGATGTGCGCGCACCCAGCGAAAAACCACCCAGCACATAGTTATCAAGCGCCAGATGATCGACCAGCGCCACAACATCGCGCACCAGCACATTCTGCGGATACTTCGCCGGATCATGCGGAGCCTCGCTGTCCCCATGCACCCGGAAATCGAGCATCAGAACTTCATAACCAGCAGCAGCAATCGCGGCGGCATGGCCCCACTTGATCCAGTTCATCTCCGCGCTGGAGAACAGCCCGTGGAGCAGCACAAATGGTGTGCCTTCGCCCACCCGGTGCAGGGCAAGTCTCGTGCTGTCGAAGGAGACGAGGTGTTCGGTCTTCAACGCTTCGCCAAACCCTTCTGCTTCATCCGCCAGAGCGCCATATCCACGCGGTCTTGCCCGAAGAAAGGTTCGCCTTCGAACAGCAATGTCGGCACGCCCCAATGCCCCGCGGCATCGAGCGCATCCTGATTGGCTGCAATCTCTGCATCGAGCGCGGCGGCATCGGAAATCCGCTCGGCTTCCAGCTCCGCATAATCCAGCCCGGCGCGCTGCGCAGCCTCGGCCAGATGTTCGCCCTCATGCCACTCGTCGACTGTGCCCGACCAGATGATGCCAGCAACCTCATAGGCGAAATCAATGCCCTTGCCGCGCCGCGTGGCCGCCTGCCCCATTCGGCACAGACGTTCGATGCGCGGCTGTTCGGGCGCGATTTCTCGGGTCATCAAATTCTGGTCGACCGGATCAGGGCGCGGCCAGCGATAGGGGATACCCTGCATCTCGGCGGAGCGGGCAGCGTCCATAAAGATATAGCGCCCGGCATTCGGGTTGCCGGTAAACAGAATATCGGGATCACGCACCGCAATCGGCCAGACCGTGCGCATGGTAATGTCGAGATCGTATTCGGCCTGCATCGCCCGATACCGGCCAATCGCCAGATAGGAATAGGGCGAGCGAAAGCTGAAAAAGAGATCGGCTTTGAGAGTCATGAGCCTGTCCCTCCTTGCATCAACGGAAGGTGCAGACAGCGCCGGTCCACAGATCGGTGACGCGCCCATTGTCTCCGAACATGCCGACGACCATCGCCTCTTCCGATGTCACGATGTTAAACTCGTCGCCAAGCGTGCTGTCCTCAAAGGGCTCATAACCCGCGATCTCACTGACCGCTGCCTTGCGCGCACCGATTTTCAGGCCGTTGCGGGCCGAGATGAGAACGTCGTCCCCGTCGCCGGTTGCGCCCCACCCGGCAAACTCGCCATTCTGGAAATTGAGCTGGAGGTCATCGAACGTGGCAAACTGGATCGGACCAGCGCCGCATTCCTCGTTCGATCCCATTTCGGGTGAGCCCAGCAAGGCGCGCACCGCAGTGACCACGGCATCCTGCCGCTGGCCGAAAGTCAGCGTTGCCTCGTTCGCGCCGTCGATCCGGATGCCTGTCGGAAGCAAGGTTATGGTCGACGGCTCTTCGACCACTTCCGGCTCAGTTGTTGCTTCAGGCTCGGGTGTTTCTTCCTCGGCAGGTTCTTCGGCTTCGGCTGGCGCAGCTTCGGTTGTGTCTTCAGCCTCAGCCGGTCCGGTATTGTCAGCAGCATCCCCGCAAGCAGCCAGAGCCAGCGCCATCGCGCCGCCCATGACAGTCGTCCCAACGATGTTCCAGCGCATAGAAATCCTCCCCCCTCTGTGCCGCGATCACCCCTTCTTCAGGTGCCGCCGGCCCAGCAATTCCGCGATCTGCACGGCATTAAGCGCCGCGCCTTTGCGAAGGTTGTCGGAGACGCACCACAGGGTCAAGCCATTCTCCACCGTCGGGTCTTCGCGCACGCGGCTGATATAGGTCGCGCCGTCGCCTGCGCTTTCCACCGGCGTGACATAGCCGCCATCCTCACGCTTATCGATCAGCATAATGCCCGGTGCCTCGCGCAGGATATCCATCGCGGCATCGGCGGTCAGCTCGTTCTCGAATTCGATATTCACCGCTTCGGAATGGCCGACAAATACCGGTACCCGCACGCAGGTGGCATTCAGTTTGATCTTGGGGTCGAGAATCTTCTTCGTCTCGACCACCATCTTCCACTCTTCCTTGGTGGAGCCATCATCCATGAACACATCGATGTGGGGGATGACATTAAAGGCGATCTGCTTGGTGAATTTCTCCGGCTCCACCGGATCGCCCACAAAGATGGCGCGGCTCTGCTGGAACAGTTCGTCCATGCCCGCTTTGCCTGCGCCTGAGACCGACTGGTAGGTGCTCACCACCACCCGCTTGATCGTCGCGGCATCGTGCAGCGGCTTGAGCGCCACGACCAGTTGCGCGGTGGAGCAGTTGGGATTGGCGATGATATTGCGCTTCTTGTAATCGTCGATCGCGTCCGGATTCACTTCCGGCACGATCAGCGGCACGTCAGGATCCATCCGGTAAAGCGAGCTGTTGTCGATCACCACGCATCCGGCAGCTGCCGCCTTGGGCGCGTATTCTTTCGCCGGTCCGCTGCCTGCGGCGAACAAGGCGATGTCCCATCCGGCCCAGTCGAAATGCTCGATATTGCGGCATTTGAGCATCTTGCCGCTATCGCCATATTCCACCTCGGTTCCGTGGCTACGGCTGGAGGCGACGGCGGCGATTTCGTCAGCCGGAAACTCGCGCTCGGCCAAGATCTGCATCATCTCGCGCCCGACATTTCCGGTCGCGCCAACGATTGCTACACGGTAACCCAAAGAACTTCTCCGCTATCCAGTCTTGATGACACATGGCAGGTAGGCGCGCTGCGGGGGCATGGGAAGCCCCGGCGATGCTATTGGCGGGAGAGAATAGCTATGAATGCCCCAACCCTGACTGAATGGCGAGGACGGGCGCGATATTTCGATTTCGACGGGAAGCGCATCGCGTACTGGCAGGGAGGCACGGGGAAGCCGCTGCTGCTGGTCCACGGCTATCCCACTGCGGCATGGGACTGGCATCTGGTCTGGGAAACATTGGGGCACAGCCACGCGCTGATTGCGCCGGACATGATCGGCTTTGGCCTGTCGGACAAACCACGCTCCGGCTACTCGATCCACCGCCAAGCGGACATGCACGAAGCGCTGCTCGAACATCTTGGCATCGGCGATCATGACGCGCTGGTGCATGATTACGGCGTGTCGGTGGGGCAGGAACTGCTCGCCCGCCGGGCCGAGGGATCGGGTGCGGCTGGCCTAGGCAAAATAGTCTTCCTCAATGGCGGGATATTTCCCGACCAGCACCGCGCCCGACCGATCCAGAAACTGGGCGTTTCCCCGCTCGGATTTCTGGTCGGGCTGCTCACAACCCGCGACAAATTCGGCGAAAGCTTCTCCGAAGTGTTCGGCCCCGATACCCAGCCCAGCGCGCAGGAGCTCGATGAATTCTGGGAGCTGATCAGTCACAATCGCGGCAACCGGATCATGCACAAACTGCTGCATTACATCTCCGACCGGCGCACCCATGCGGACAGGTGGTTCGATGCGCTGAAGCAAGCGCAAGGCGACATCGGCCTGATCAATGGCGCGCTGGACCCGGTATCGGGCCGCCATGCCTATCAGGCATGGCGCGAGCGGCTACCGGGTGCGAGGCATCATCTGATCGAAAGTGTGGGCCATTACCCGCAAGTCGAGGCCCCCGAAGAAGTTGCCCGCATCGCGCTGGAATGGCTGAACAATCCCGCCTGAATCCCCAAACCAGAAAGCCAATAAGAAAAGGGCGTCCCGGCCTAAACCGGAACGCCCCCTCTCTTGGTGTCTTTTCAGACTGCAACGCCCGTAGGCGCGTGCTCGTAAATCTTATTTCGCGTCCTTGGCAGGACGCGTGTCGCGGCGCTCGGCAATACGGGCGCTCTTACCAGTACGACCACGCAGATAATACAATTTGGCGCGGCGCACAACACCGCGGCGAACCACGGTCAGGCTGTCGACGATGGGCGAGTACAGCGGGAACACACGTTCCACGCCTTCGCCAAAGCTCATTTTGCGAACCGTGAAGTTGCTGCCCATGCCGCGGTTCGACCGCGCAATGCACACGCCTTCGAAGTTCTGCACACGCTCGCGCGTGCCTTCGACGACCTTCACGCCCACACGCACGGTATCACCGGCGCGGAAATCTGGTATGTCCTTGCCGAGGTTCTCAATTGCCTCGGCTTCGAGTGTCTGGATCAGATTCACTGGTCCGTGTCCTTCTTTTCATGCCGCGCGCCAGAGGCAGACTGGACCCGAGCACCCCGATGGCGCTCCCATAAGTCCGGCCTGCGTAACCGTGTGTCGGTTTCCGATGCAGCTTTCCGCCACGCCGCAACCTTCGCATGATCCCCCGATCGCAGCACTTCAGGGATCGTGCGCCCTTCCCATTCTTGAGGTCGGGTATATTGCGGATACTCGAGCAGGCCTTCCTCGAAAGATTCCTCGGTTCCACTAGAAGCCGCGCCCATTACGCCGGGCAGCAGCCGAATGCAAGCGTCGAGTATGGCCAGAGCAGCAGGTTCTCCGCCTGACAGGACGATATCGGCCAGGCTGACCTCTTCGATGTCGCGCGCTTCGAAAACGCGCTCGTCGAAGCCCTCGAACCTGCCGCACAAAATGGTGACGCCCGGCCCGGCGGAAAGCTCGCGAATACGCGCCTGCGTGATCGGTTTCCCGCGCGGCGTCATCGCCAGCACCGGTGCACCCGGATGCCGTTCCTGCGCATGATCGATCGCCGCGCCCAGCACATTGGCCTTCAGCACCATGCCCGCCCCGCCGCCGGCTGGCGTATCGTCCACCGTGCGGTGCTTGTCGGTGGCGAACTGGCGGATCTGGACGGTTTCCATGGTCCAGTCACCCCGTTCCAGAGCGCGCCCGGCAAGGCTCACTCCCAGCGGGCCGGGAAACATTTCAGGGTAAAGAGTCAGGACTGTCGCGGCGAAGGTCATAGACCCCGCGCTTAAGAGCGCTGGCGGAAATAAAGCAAGGCAGCGGTGAAACAGGTGATGGCGAGGCCAGCCAGATACCACATGGCGTAATCGCCCCAGCTCAGCCCGCTGACGCCCAGCAGGTAGGCGATCAGAAACGGCACCAGCGGAATCGTGAGTGCAGCCAGCAGCATCTTGCCGCCGCTGCGCCAATTGTCGCGAAACATAACCAGCGTCAGCCCGATACAGGGCAGCGCGATCATCAGCGCGACGATGATTTGGGTCCAGTGAAATCCAACGATCATGGGAGAGTCCTTAGCGCGCGCCTGCTGTCGGGCAAGCTGCGGACAATCAGCCGTCCCGTTACGGCACTTGCGCGCCGAGCATTCCGAGTAAGTGTGGGTGTCTCACAGACCTGGAACAGCTTACTAGGGAAATGGCTGGTCAATACTCGGAGAACGTTTCCGAATCGCGCTCCGCATTCACTCGCAATCCGTCAGCAAAAGACAGGCCGCAAGCAACAATTGTTGAGGGAATAATCAATTCCCAAGGAAACATGGTCAGGAGGACCCAAAATACTGGTGAGAATACCGCAACGACCAGAAGACGCAGAGAGATAGGGTGATAAGCCAGAAGCCGGTTAGCCACAACGCCCGCAAAAAATCCTGGAATGGCGAGAATCAACGACATCCATAAGAAGGCTAACAGCGCCTCGTAATTGAAACCGGCTTCAGGATCCGGGCAATCGAAGCAAAACTCATTTGCTGCCCCCGCCGCCACAGCAAAAACGATCAGCATACGCTCACTGCTCCGCTTTCCAATTCACCCCATCTTTCGCACGCGTATCCACGCTTAGCTCGAAAACATCGGGGCGGGAATAATGGCCATCGGTGTCGAGGGAAGCGAGGCCTTCGTCGCGTTCACTGAGGTCTAGAACAGCGTGAAGAATTTCTTCGCCCTCACTAGCCTGCGCCACGATCCGCGCATCGGGAGCGGCGATGAAGCTGCCGCCTTTGTTCAGCACATCGGCCTCGATGCTCTCGACCAGTTCGCGCGCCTCGGTCGAGCCGCCTGCCCGCTCCAGCCCGTCGAACACCTGTGCCTTCGTCTGCACCAGCCCTGCGGCCAGCACGAAGCACCGGCCCTCCATGGCATAGTGACGGCTGGCGATGGCATATTGCTCGCGCACGGTGGGCCATGCGGCCACATGCACGCTCTCACCCAGATTGTGCATCGCGGCGCGGGCCAGCGGCATCCAGTGTTCCCAGCAGATCAGGCTGCCGATGCTGCCCCACTCCGCCTGATGCACGCCCAGCGTAGAGCCATCGCCGCGCATCCATACCAGACGCTCGCCATGGGTCGGCACCAGCTTGCGATGGTCTAGCACCGGCAGGCCCGGGCGGAAGGTCATCTGGTTGTTGTAGAGGCTCTGCCGCACCCGCTCATGCGCGCCGATGGAAATTACCGCGCCAGTGGTATCGCACAGCTCCTGCAAGGGCAGCAGCCGCTCGTCACCCGCTACCACCGCCTGTTCCAGCAGGATACGGTGCATGGCGCGCGTTCCGGGATGATCCCAAAGCGCAGCACCGGGCGCCTCGTCCAGCCACAGGGGGTAACCGCCGAGGAAAGTCTCACCGAATGCGACCAGCTTGGCCCCACCCTCGATGGCCTCCGAGGCGAGCTTGACCGCCTGTTCAATCCCGTCACCAATGGCGAGCGGGATCGGCGCGGCTTGCACGACGGCGACTGGGAGTTCGGTCACTCGCAGAAATCCGCCGAAATGGTCATGCGTTCGGTGTCCCACTCGATCACCGCCTGTTTGGTCATCGGGACCATGAAGGTTCTCATGCCCTTTTCGGGCGCAGGGTCTTTCTCGATCTCGACCACATCGGTCGCGCCGTAATTCTGGACGTCGATCACTTTGCCCACGGGTGAGCCAGCATCATTCACCACCGCCAGACCGATCAGATCGGCGTGGTAATACTCGCCCTCCTCCAGCGGAGGGAGCGTTTCGCGGGTGACGTTGAGCTGGGTGCCACGCAGCTTTTCGGCTGCGGTGCGGTCGGCGATTTCGGCGAAGCGGCCAATCGCCCCGCCCTTATTGTCGCTGCGCAATTTGGTCAGCGTCAGCGCGCCGTCATTGAAGCTCTTGTGCGCCTTCAAGGCATCGAAGCCATCGCCGAGCAGTTTCAGACGGACTTCGCCCGCCACCCCGTGCGCGCCGGTAATGGCGGCCAGGGTGACGGGCGCTTCCTTGGACAAGGCTTACTCGCTCTTGGCTTCTTCTTCAGCCGCTGCTTCCTCGGCAGGCGCTTCGGTAGCAGCGTCTTCAGCCGGTGCTTCTGCAGCTGCTTCTTCCTCAGCCGGAGCGTTCTTGGCTTCTTCTTCAGCGGCCTTCAGCGCTTCAGCAGCGTCGGCTTCTTTCTGAGCCTTCTCTTCGGCGCGCTCGGTCGCTTTCTCGCCCGGCTTGGCTTTGTTCGGGTTATTGCGGGCTTCACGCTCACGGATGCCGGCGGCGTCGAGGAAGCGGGCGACACGGTCGCTGGGCTGTGCGCCCACGCCGAGCCAGTATTTCGCGCGATCTTCGTCCAGCTTCACGCGGGCCGGATCGTCCTTGGCCAGCAGCGGGTTGTAGACGCCGATCTGCTCCAGATACTTACCATCACGCGGCTTGCGGCTGTCGGCAGCCACGATGCGGTAATAGGGACGCTTTTTCGCGCCGCCACGGGAGAGACGAAGTGCAATTGCCATGATTTTTTCCTTTGGTAATCTGAATGATTTGAATTGGTTACTTCTTCTTGTTCAGTAAATTCGCAAGGTCCGGCGGGATGTTCCCAGGCGTGCCGCCACCCATTCCGGACAGGCTGGGCATACCGCCACCGGGGCCACCGCCCATTCCGCCACCCATGCCTCCGGGAGGAGCCCCGCCCCCACCGCCAAACATGGCAGCGAGACCCTTGAGGCCGCCCATCTTCTTGATCTGCTTCATCGCGCGGGACATTTCCTGATGCATTTTCATCAGCTTGTTCACGTCCTGCACGGTGGTTCCGCTGCCGGCGGCGACGCGCTTCTTGCGCTTGGCGTTCATCAGCGCGGGATTGCCGCGTTCCTTGGCCGTCATCGAGCCGATGATCGCGTCCAGACGGTTCAGATAGCCATCGTCCACGCCGCTATCGGCCATCGCGGCCTTGGCCTTTTTCATGCCCGGCATCATGCCCGCCAGCGCGCCCAGCCCGCCCATATTCTGCATCTGCTGCAGCTGCATGCGCAGATCGTTGAGGTCGAACTGACCCTTCGCCATCCGCTTGGCGAGCTTCTCGGCGTCTTCTTCCTTGATCGTTGCGGCGGCCTTTTCCACCAGGCTGACGACATCGCCCATGCCCAGGATACGGTCGGCAACAGAGCGCGGGCGGAAGGGCTCCAGCGCGTCCAGCTTCTCGCCCGTCCCGGCAAACTTGATCGGCTTGCCGGTGACAGCCCGCATCGACAGCGCAGCACCGCCGCGCGCATCGCCGTCCATCCGGGTGAGAACCACACCGGTCAGCGGCACTTCGTCGGAGAAATTCTGCGCAACGTTGACCGCATCCTGCCCCGTCAGGCTGTCGACCACCAGCAACACTTCGGTCGGTGCGGAAACGCCCGCGACCGCCTTCATCTCCGCCATCAGCGCTTCGTCGACATGCAGGCGGCCTGCGGTGTCGAGCATCAGGACATCGAAGTTCTGCAGCCGCGCACTGTCCATCGCGCGGCGGGCGATGTCGACCGGCTGCTGCCCTTCGACAATCGGTAAGGTCGCAATATCGATTTGCGTGCCCAGCACCGCCAGCTGCTCCTGCGCGGCGGGGCGATTGACGTCGAGCGAGGCCATCATGGCCTTCTTCCCGTGTTTTTCGCGGATATGTTTGGCGAGTTTCGCGGTGGTGGTGGTTTTGCCCGAGCCCTGCAGGCCGACCATCATCACGACGACCGGCGGCTTCGCCTCCAGATTGAGCGGGACATGGCCATCTTCGCCGTCCTCGCCGCCAAGCATCGCAATCAGTTCGTCATTGACGATCTTGACGACTTGCTGGCCCGGCGTGACCGATTTGAGAACGCTTTCGCCGACAGCCTTCTCGGTCACCCGGTCGATGAAGTCGCGTGCCACAGGCAGAGCGACATCCGCCTCCAGCAAGGCAACCCGCACTTCCCGCATCGCATCGCGCACATCCTGTTCGCGCAAGGCACCTCGGCCGCGCAGGCGGTCGAATGTACTTCCAAGGCGATCAGACAGCGCTTCAAACATAGGCGGGCCTCAACTCATAAATTCGGGACAATCCCCGAAACGCGAAAAACGCCGGCGAACGAAACCTCGTTGGCCAGCGCGCGAGGCAAAAAATGCCCCGACTTGTTTCTCTAAAATCCATTTGCCTGGATTTTGGTTCTGATTGGAAGCGAAAATGGTGGAGTGTGAGAACCGGAGCGCAGCGGACTAAAAGTCCGTGAGCACCGGAAGCGCAACAAACCGCCATTTGCAGCCCAATCAGGGCCGAAAGACAGGTAAATGGTGGAGCCTAGCGGGATCGAACCGCTGACCTCAACACTGCCAGTGTTGCGCTCTCCCAGCTGAGCTAAGGCCCCAATCATTTAACGCCGAAGCCAACGCGGCTCCGACAGGCAGCGCCCAATATAAAGCGCGGTAAGCATTGGCAAGGAGTTTGTTCGAAGAACCCTTGTTTTAGGCACGCCCATCCGGGCGCGCATCCTCGGTGCTATTTCGACGTTTTGCGTCGAGCACCTGCGGGGCGGGCGCGTGCCCTTTCGGTCCGCTGGTCGCGGACCGCCCCCTTCAGGCCAAACGGCTTGGAATCATACGAGGCTTCCAGGCCTCACAAGGCCGACCGGCCGCCCGAGCTAATGCGAGGAAGCAAGGGGCGCGGATGCGCCCCGCCCGCAGGGTCCAAAGAAAACTAAGTCTCCGGACCTTCGTCGTCGCCCTTGCCTTTGGACACGCCGAGATCGTCGTCGCCGCCCAGATCGACCTCATTGTCCGGCGAATCGTCATCTTCGTCGACGTCGATATCCAGATCGTCATCGGCCAGATCGCTGTCTGCCGCGGCGTCCTTCTTCTTTTTCTTCTCGTCTTCTTCGAAGGTGATCGGCTGCTTCGCCTTCAGGACAGGCTCGGGCGTCCATTCTTCACCGCACTCGATGCAGGTGGCCGGATCTTCCTTGCCCAGATCGTAAAAACGGGTTCCGCATTTGGGGCAGCTACGCTTGGTGCCCCATTCAGGCTTCGCCATGACTTTGTGTTCCTTGTGGTCGGGCCTGCTGGGCGAGAATGCCGCTGGCCGCGCAATAATTCGTTTGCTGTTGATGGGCATCATTCATGCCCGAATCAAGAGTGCGGCGCGCCTTGCCATGCAGGCCTGCCACTGTCAAAGCCGCGCCGCTATCATGACGACACCGACCGCCCCACATGCCGCTGCTCCCAACCCTCACCGGTTCATGCCTTCCGGCCCGCTGAAAGGCCGCATCCGCGTGCCAGGCGACAAGTCGATCAGCCACCGCAGCATCATGCTGGGCGCGCTGGCGGTGGGCGAGACGCGGGTGACCGGCCTGCTGGAAGGCGAGGATGTCCTCGCCACTGCTGCTGCGATGCGGGCCATGGGCGCTCAGGTCCGCAAGTCAGGCGAGGAATGGCTGGTTCACGGCGTCGGGGTCGGCGGATTGCTGCAACCGCAGTCGGCACTCGACATGGGCAATTCGGGCACCTCCACCCGCCTGCTTATGGGCCTGATCGCCAGCCACGGGATCACCGCGACCTTTACCGGCGATGCCAGCCTGTCGCAGCGCCCGATGGGCCGGGTGATCGAGCCGCTTTCCCAAATGGGCGCACAGTTTCACGGGTCGGCTGACGGCACCCTCCCGCTGGTGATGGAGGGGATATGCCCCGCCGTGCCGATTGAATACCGCCTGCCGGTGGCCAGCGCTCAGGTAAAAAGCGCGGTTCTGCTGGCCGGACTCAACACGCCGGGCATCACCACAGTCATCGAGCCGGTGCCCACCCGCGACCATTCCGAGCGTATGCTGCGCGGATTTGGCGCGGAGTTGGATGTCGAGGAAGCGGGCGAGGACCGCATCATCACCGTGCGCGGCGATGCCGAGTTGCAGCCACAAACCATCGAAGTCCCCGGCGACCCTTCCTCGGCTGCGTTCTTTGTGGTGGCGGCCCTGCTGGTCGAAGGCAGCGACCTTGTCATAGAGAATGTCGGCCTGAACCCGACCCGTGCCGGGCTGTTCGAAGTGCTGCGCGCCATGGGCGGACACATCGAGGAATTGGACCGCCGCGATGTCGGCGGGGAGCCGGTGGCTGATCTGCGGGTCAGGCACTCTGCGCTGACCGGCATCGCGATAGACCCCGCCCTCGCCCCAAGCATGATCGATGAATTTCCGGTGCTGTTCGTCGCCGCCTCCATGGCCAGCGGCACAACCACCACCAGCGGCCTCGACGAATTGCGCGTGAAGGAAAGCGACCGCTTGGCCGTGATGGCTGCCGCGCTATCCGGAGCAGGCGCAAACATCACCGAGCGCGAGGACGGGCTGGTGATCGAAGGCACCGGCGGCGCGCTCTTGCGCGGCACTGCCAACAGCCGCACCAAAACGCATCTCGACCACCGGATCGCAATGAGCATGGCAGTGGCAGGGCTGGCTTCGTCAGACGGCGTGGAAGTGGACGACACGCGCCCCATCGCGACGAGCTTCCCGAACTTTATGGCGTTGCTAGACGGTGCGGCTTCGTGACTGTCCCGCTGGACATATACTCCCTGATCGGCTTCGTCGGCACCGCCTGCATCATAGGCGCTTACGCCTATCTGACGCTCAGCGAGAGCGTGAACCCCTACATCCTGCACGGCACCAATCTCGCCGGAGCGGCGTTGCTGACAATCTCCCTCATCGTGCACACCAATTGGCCCAGCCTCGTGCTCGAAGGTTTCTGGGCCGCCATCGCCATCACCGGTCTGACGAAGGCCGCTATGTCCCGCAGAAAAACGCGAAAGACCCAGCAATGATCATCGCCGTCGACGGACCCACCGCTTCTGGCAAGGGCACCATTTCCAAGGCTCTCGCAGCCCATTTCGGACTGCCACATCTCGATACCGGTCTGCTGTACCGGGCTGTCGGGCGGCAGACATTTCTTGATGGCGGCGATCCGGACAATGCGGAGGATGCGCTGGCGGCTTGCGGGTTTCCCGACAAGCTGCTCGCCGATGCTTCGCTGCGCAGCGAAGTCATCGGCGGCATGGCAAGCAAGGTTTCGGTCCACCCGAAAGTGCGCCAGACCCTGTTCGAGCGCCAGCGCGCCTTTGCCGAGCAGGAGGGCGGCGCGGTGCTGGACGGGCGCGATATCGGCACTGTCATCGCGCCAGATGCCGACGTGAAGCTGTTCGTTACCGCCAGCGTGGAAGCTCGCGCGGCCCGCCGCTATGCCGAGATGAAGGAACGCGGAGAGGACGTATTGCTGGAAGTCATCGCCGAGGATCTGCGCCAGCGCGACGAGCGCGACCGGACCCGCGCCGAGGCCCCGCTGGTGGCCGCGAGCGATGCCTATGTGCTCGATACGTCCACGCTAGGCCGCGACGAGGCGATTGCGGCCGCTATCGAGGCTGTTGAGCAGGCGGTTTAGGGTTTCTTTAGACGCTCACAGAGGCACAGGGGGCACAGAGAGCTTTTGCCGCATGCTGCGAAGCAGCTCTCAATCCGGAAATTTCCGCTTTTCACGACATAGCAGTTAAGGGCGTCTTCGACGCAGAGCTCCCCAAACCCCTCTTATTCTTTCTTCTCTGTGCCTCCGCGCCTCTGTGAGTGCCCACCCTGCATTCGCCCCGCAGCACCGCGTTTCACTTGCGTTTCGCGCCTTCGTGCCGTAACGGCGCTCCCGTCTGACGGACACCCTCCGCAAAAGGCCGGAACATAGGCGTGCAACGCGCGCTTCCTCCGCCTTTTGCGACAGTGCGCCCCGAGGACACCCGCGACGGCATTCGGCCCCGCGGGCAGTATCGGCCCTCTTGCCCCGCCAGCCTGCGCAATGGTGCGCTGGAAGCGGTGAAAGACCCCGGGAAAACCGGTGGCCGGAAGCAAATGTGAATTAGGAACCTAAAGCCCTATGGCTACTCAGGAAATGCCCACGCGCGACGATTTCGAAGCGCTTCTCAACGAACAACTCGGCAATGCAGATGATGGCGGCTTCGAAGGCCGCGTCGTCAAAGGCACCGTGACCGCAATCGAAGCCGGAATGGCGATTGTGGATGTCGGCCTCAAAAGCGAAGGCCGCATCGATCTCAAAGAATTCATGCGCGGCGAAGAAGACCACGGCCTGACCGTCGGCTCCGAAGTCGAAGTCTATGTCGACCGCGTCGAAAACAGCGACGGCGAAGCAATGCTCAGCCGTGACCGCGCCCGCCGCGAAGCCGCGTGGGACAAGCTGGAAGCCGAGTTCGGCGAAGAAAAGCGCGTCGAAGGCCGCATCTTCGGCCGGGTCAAGGGCGGCTTTACGGTCGACCTCGACGGTGCCGTGGCCTTCCTGCCCGGCAGCCAGGTCGATATCCGCCCCGTGCGCGATGTCACCCCGCTGATGGAACAGCCCCAGCCCTTCCAGATCCTGAAAATGGACCGTCGCCGCGGCAACATCGTTGTCAGCCGCCGCGCTGTGCTGGAAGAAACGCGCGCCGAACAGCGCAGCGAACTGATCGACAAGCTGGCCGAAGGTCAGGTGATCGACGGTGTGGTCAAGAACATTACCGATTACGGTGCGTTCGTGGATCTGGGCGGCATCGACGGCCTGCTCCACGTGACCGACATGAGCTACAAGCGCGTCAACCACCCCAGCGAGATGATCGAAATCGGTCAGACCGTCACGGTGCAGATCGTCCGCATCAATGCCGAAACGCAGCGTATCTCGCTCGGCATGAAGCAGCTGGAAAGCGATCCGTGGGATGGCGTCTCGGCCAAATATCCGGTCGGCATCAAGATGAACGGCACCGTCACCAACATCACCGAATACGGTGCATTTGTTGAACTGGAAGCCGGCATCGAAGGTCTGGTCCACGTCTCCGAAATGAGCTGGACGAAGAAGAACGTGCACCCCGGCAAGATCGTCAGCACTTCGCAGGAAGTCGAAGTTGTCGTTCTGGAAGTGGACAGCGACAAGCGCCGCATTTCGCTCGGCCTCAAGCAGGCGCAGGGCAACCCGTGGGACGATTTCGCCGAACAGTACCCGGTCGGCACGAAGGTCACCGGCGAAGTCAAGAACGCGACCGAGTTCGGTCTGTTCATCGGCCTGCCCGGCGACGTGGACGGCATGGTCCACATGTCCGACATCGCCTGGGGCATCTCCGGCGAAGACGCGCTAGCACTGCACCGCAAGGGTGAAGAAGTTGAAGCCATCGTTCTGGACGTCGACATCGAGAAAGAACGCATCAGCCTCGGCATGAAGCAGCTCGAAAAGGGCGCGCCGAGTGCAGAAGCCGCTGGCGGAGACGATCTGCGCCGCGGTCAGGTTGTGACCGTGACTGTCCTCGAAGTCCGCGATGGCGGCCTCGAAGTGCAGGTTGGCGAAGACGGTGCGACCGGCTTCATCAAGCGTTCGGATCTCGGCCGTGACCGTGACGAGCAGCGTCCCGACCGCTTCCAGACCGGCAGCAAGGTGGACGCACAGGTCACCGGGTTCGACCGTTCGAAGAAGCCGACCTTCTCCATCAAGGCGCGTCAGATCGCCGAGGAAAAGGAAGCAGTGCAGCAGTTCGGTTCGTCCGACAGCGGTGCGTCGCTGGGCGACATCCTGGGCGAAGCGCTCAAGAAGAACGACTAAGCACAGCGCCTTCAATGGCGAGCGAAAGGCCCGTCTGCGCATTCGCGCAGGCGGGCCTTTTCTAGTTGGCGAGAACCGCCTAGCATCCCGCCCATGCTGCAAGTTCACCAATTCCCGTGCCTGTCCGACAATTACGGATTCCTGCTCCACGATCCTGACAGCGGCGAAACCGCTGCAATCGATACGCCCGATGGCAAGGAGTATCTGCGTCAGGCCGAGGCCAAGGGCTGGACCATCACCCACATCTGGAACACGCATTGGCATCCCGATCATGCCGGTGGGAACCCGGATATCGTGGAAGCGACCGGAGCGACAATCGTTGCACCGAAGGAAGTCGAGAAATTGTCCGCCATCGATCAGCTGGTGGCGCATGGCGACACAGTGACGCTGGGGAGGCACAGCGCCCACATCATCGACGTGTCGGGCCACACCAACGGCCACATCGCCTACCACCTGACCGATGCGGACATGGCGTTTGTCGGCGATGCCGTCTTCGCGCTGGGCTGCGGGCGGATGTTCGAAGGCGAGCCCAAACAGTTCTGGGACAGTCTGGAGCGGATCAAGGCCCTGCCCCCCTCCACCACGCTCTATTGCGCGCATGAATACACTGCAGCGAATGCGAAATTCGCCCTCCACGCGGATCCCGAAAACACGGCGCTGCAGTCTTATGTCGAAGAAATCACCGCCAAGCGGGCGAAGGAGCAGCCCACTGTTCCGACGCAGCTGGGCCGGGAGCTCGCAACCAACCCGTTCCTGCGGGCCGATGACCCTGCGCTGATGGCCAAGTGGGGCGGCACTGCTCCGCACGAGACATTCGCCGCGCTCCGGGCTGCCAAGGACGCGTTCTGAGGTGGTAGTAGGTGCCAGCGTCCTCCCCTCCTTTTCAAAGGAGGGGATCGAGGGGTGGTTGCGGCGCGCAAGTGTCGTCCTGCTCCATTCACTACCCCCACCCCCCTCCTCTGAAGAAGAGGGGGCATTACTGTGAAAGCGCTGCAGGTCCAGCGCTTGTCCGATGATTTGTCGGGCGTCGAGTTGGTGAAAATGCCCCGTCCTAAGCGGGCAACAAGCGAAGTGCTCGTCAGCGTAAAGGCGGCATCGCTCAATTATCCCGACCTGCTGATGACGCGCGGCGCATACCAGTTCAAACCGGAGCCGCCTTTCGTCTCCGGCATGGAACTTGCCGGCGAAGTGATAGAAGCGGACGCGGACGCTGTGTTTCAGGTCGGCGACCGGGTAACCGGCGGCGCGAAAACCGGCGGCTTTGCAGAAATCGCCAGCGTCCCTGTCACCAGCCTGCGGGCCATTCCTGAGGGCGTTTCTTACGCGCAAGCCGCAGCCATGGGCGCCGCCTACTCCACCGCCTATACCGCGCTTGTCGAACTCGGCGGGTTGAAGGCCGGACAGACGGTGCTGGTCCACGGTGCCAGCGGCGGTGTCGGGCTGGCGGCCTGCGATCTGGCGCGGGCATTGGGAGCAACGGTCATCGCCGCGACCCACCGCGAGGACAAGCTGGAGCCGCTAGGCGCGGCCTCTCGCGCCAATCATACCATCCTCAACTCCGGGCGGTTTCGCGAGCGGGTGAGCGATCTGACCGATGGCCGCTTGTGCGATCTCGTCTTCGATCCGGTCGGCGGCGATGTGTTCGACGAAAGCACACGCTGCGTGACGTTTGGCGGCAAGCTGCTTGTGGTCGGCTTCGTCGCGGGCCGGATCCCGGAAATCGCGGTCAATATTCCGCTGATCAAGGGTTTCTCGGTCGTCGGTGTGCGGGCCGGTGAGTACGCCCGCCGCTTCCCGGAACGCGGCGCGGCGATCCGCGATGCAGTCGATGCCCTGCTCACCGAAGGGCGCCTGATGCCGCATATCGACCGCACACTGCCACTGGACCAATGGCGCGAGGCTTTTGATGCGATGGAGGCCGGCGAGATTATCGGGAAGATCGTGCTGGAGCCGTAACTTCGCGCCCCACCCTTTCTCCCGTTCGTGCTGAGCCTGTCGAAGCACGCGCGCGCCCTTCGACAAGCTCAGGGCGAACGGAATTGGGGTTAATCGCTCAAAATGAAAAGGGCGGCCCGTCTGGACCGCCCTTTCAAGATGGTTCGGCATTTGCGCGAATTACAGCGCAGCAATAACCTCGTCGGCCAGTTTGCTGTCAGCGTCCGCATCATGCTTCTCTGCAATCAGCTTGCGGCTGGCGGCAGCGGCGGCCATTGCAGCGCGGCTGCGCACGTCGTTCACCGCTTCGCGCTCGGCTGCGGCAATCGTGTCCTGCGCCATCCGCTTGCGGCGCTCGATCAGAGCTTTGCTGTCAGCCTCGGCCTTTTCGAGCAGTGCATCCGCTTCACGGCGCGCATTGTCCATCATGGCTTCGGCGTCCTTCTCGGCGCCCGCAATCTTGCGCGAATATTCATCGCGCAGCGCTTCGGCTTCGGCCCGCAAGGTCTTGGCCTCGTCGAGCTGTTCGCGGATCGCGGCGATGCGGGCATCCAGACCGCCGGCAATCATACCGGGGACCTTCTTCCAGATCATCACTGCGATCAGCACAGCCATGGAGATCGAAACGATCACATAGGGTTCCATGCCCCACAGGCTGGGCCCGAGCGCTTCGGGAACGTCCTGCGTGGTCAAGACTGCGGGTGCATTAGACATGAGCCAGTGCCTCCTTGACGGCCTTGGTTGCGGTAGGCTTGGTCACCTTCACACCGGCGAGACGCTTGGTGATGTCCTGCGCCGCTTCGGCAGCAACCGTCTCGATTTCCGCCATCGCAGTGTCGCGCGATGCGGCGATGCGGGTTTCCGCCTCGGCAAGTTTGGTATCGAGCCGCTTCTGGGCCGCCGCGATCTTCTTCTCCGACTTGGCGGCGGCATCAGCTTTCGCTTCCGCTACCAGAGCCTGTGCCTGTGCGCGGTTCTCGTTTTCGCGAGTGCGCCAGGCTTCTTCCTCTTCATCCGCCCGGTCTCGTGCCGCCTGTGCGGCAGCCAGATCGTCGGCGATCTGTTTGTCGCGGTCACCCACGGTCGCCATCACGCGCGGGACCATGCCCCGACCGATGACGAAGAAAACAAGACCGAAGAACACCAGCAACCAGAAAATCTGGCTGGAGTATGTCTCGGCGAGCTGGGCTATCTGAGGCATTGCACGGGTCCTGCGAAGAGGCGTCTTGCGAGAGAAAACTCGAAATAATCAGCGTTGCAGGCCGAGGTCGCCCCCGGCCCGCAGCACCAAAACGTCAACCGATCAGGCGACGAAGATCAGGATCATGGCGACAACGAATGCCAGCAGACCGAGAAGCTCGGCAGCGGCGAAGCCGATGAACAGGCGGCCCTGCTGGCCGTCAGCGGCGCCCGGATTGCGCAGTGCGCTCTCGAGGAACGAGCCGAACACGTTACCCACACCGATAGCGGCCATACCGGCACCGATTGCTGCGAGACCGGCACCAATGAGCTTTGCTGCTTCTGCGTCCATTAGAAAATTCCTTTAAATTCTGTGTGTTGTGAAAATAACTTAGTGAAGGTTCTCTGCGTCGTTGATGTAGAGCGACGTCAGAAGAGCGAAAACATAGGCCTGAATGCCGGCGACCAGAATTTCCAGCGCGCTGATACCGATCATCAGGACGAAGCTGGGTACACCGACCAGCAGGCCGAAACCGATACCGGCGTTGGTCCCGTCGATCACGAAGCTCGACAGAACCTTGAGCAGCACGTGCCCGGCCATCATCGCAACGAACAGTCGCAGCGCGAGGCTGAACGGGCGCACGAGGAACGAGATCAGCTCGATCGGGAAGATGATCGGGATCATCGGCAGCGGCGTGCCGTGGGGCACGAACAGGCTGAAGAAATGGAAGCCGTGCTTCCAGAAGCCCACGATCAGGACGATCGCGAAGCTGATGACAGCCAGAACGCCAGTGACGGTGAAGTGGCTGGTGAAGGTGAACGGGTGGATGCCGACAATGCCCAGCGGCAATAGGCCGAGCAGGTTGGCGAACAGGATGAACATGAACAGCGAGAAGACGTAAGGGACGTATTTCTTCCCTTCTTTCCCGATGTTTGCTTCCAGCATATCATCGATGAAGCCGGTCGCGCTTTCCACCATGACCTGCCAGCGGCCGGGCACGAGCTCGCGCTTCATGCCGCCCCAGACAAATACGAACAGCACGATGGTGGTGATCATCATCCACATCGAGCTGTTGGTAAAAGCGATGTTGAAACCGGCAATTTCCCAGTTCTCCGAACCCAGAATGGGCTCGATATGGAACTGGTGCATCGGGTCGACTTTGCCCTCTTCGGCGGCCACGATAATTCCCTGTGCGTTTGCGCCAAAACGGCGCGTTCGGTTTCCGGCGAGCCTGAACCTGTTACCCGTCTTCCGGCGGGGTCTGGCTCTGCGTGCTCGCCATCTTGAAAATGTTTCTGAAGGCCACGACTATTCCGAGGAACAGCCCGATCAACAGACCCCAGGGCGAGGTATCGAACAGCGAGTCAACCGCAAAGCCGATAACCAAACCGCCGAGAATCCCGCCAAGCAAATCCGCCAGCACACGGTTGCCACTGCGGTAATTCGCATCGGCACCGCTTGCCTTGGGACGGTTGCGCTCTTCTTCACGCTCGCGTGCGGTCTTCAACCGCTCTTCGAGCGCGTCAATTCGCGCATCCTCGGCAATGGGTTCCCGTGCGGACTTGTCATCGCTCATGCCATGCTCCTGTGTGGGAATGCGCGGCACGGGCGAAACCTGCCCGCCGAGGGCGCGCTCCCCTTAGGTGGGGGGCTGGGCCAAGTCAACCGATGGCGACGGTTCTCGTGGTGGTTTTTCGGACGCGCTCAGGGTGCGAAAATTACGGGCAGCGGGGATCGCGCTGCGGCGCAGCGGACCCGCGGGTTTCCCAGTTTCCGCTGGGGGCCTGATATTTCTCGCCCGGCACGGTGCGATTGATCAGCACACAGCCCTGCGTGAAGGCGTATTCCTCGATCGTCGCATTCTGGCCCTGCGCACGCTGGGTGTAATTCGCCCGGCGCTTGATGTTGAGGTCGGCGACCAGCTTGCGAATCGACGCATCCTGATTGCCCACCACGCCCAGATAGCCGTCCATCTTTTCGCCAATGGAGCCATTGGCCCGGGCAGCGGCATAGGCAGGGTCGCGCTGCGCCATGGCCGAAGTCGGAATGGCGAGCGACAGCGCGGCGAGACCCAGAAGGCCTGCTTTTGCGATGTGTTTTGCCTGCATAGACATTGGCATTTCCTTGTTCGCCCGCATCAGAAGATATCGGGGTTTTCGTCAATATTGTCACGGACATCCGCCGCGAGCTGATAAATCACTTCCTGCCGGATGTTGATGTTGAGTTCGATCACGATCGCATCGTCCGGTGCATTCACCTGAATGCAGCCGCCCAAAGCAAGCGGGACCGCCATCACAGCACCCCATCTGGCCGCCCTGCCCTTTAGCATATGCTCAGCCCCCCGTCTGCGGGGCTTCTTTGCAAAGCGCAGGCGAGTCGTCAATTTGAATGGGTTCATCGCATATTCTCGCTTTCGGAGGACTGAACGGACGGGTCCGATGGGGCGGCGTCTAGCGTGGCGGGGAAATCGGGGTCGACCACTTCGGGCGCATCCTCTCCGCTAATCGAGGGACGGAGCCGGGTTCCGTCTTCGGAGACCAGCCCCAATTCGCGCGGGTCGCGGACAAACGCCGGATCATAGATCGAGCGCACATTGGTCAGCAGCTGATAAAACGGCGCGCGGATATTCACATTGAATCGCAGCGGCAGATTGGCCAGTCGCCGGGTGATGAAATTGCGCTTTGCGCCCTCCCCCTGGCTGACTCCGTCGAACCGGACCTTGGTCAGAATATCACCGGTCAGCGGGCCATCTATGCCGACCTCCATCCGCTCGTACTGGAGCGAGCGCAGCGCATCGAAGGCGAAATTGGCAATCGGCGAAAGGTCTTCATAGGTCAGCTCGCCAACATAAGAGAGGCTGCCCCCCGGTGCGCGCGAGGACAGCAGACCCTGATCGATGCGACCGTTCCCCATGCGGTCGAAAACGATCTTCATCTGTCCGTCGAACACGCCATCAGCCGAGAAATTGGCCAGTTCCAGCCGTTCGAGCAGCTGCGATGCCTCCAGACCGGTGATCTTGAAAGTATATTCCCGCACCTCGCTGAGCCCGATGGTGATCCGCGATGGCGCCATCTCCAGCGTGCCGCCGAGGAACGGCCAGCTGCCGCCCTGAACCGCCAGAAGCTCTCCATTGGTCAGCGAGAACTGGACCGTGCCATCGAACACCTCGATCCCCGGATTGATCGCCCCGATGGACAAACGCTGGTCCGGAGCGGTCGTCAGGCCCAGCAAATCATCGAAGACGATGGTTCCGCGCGCGTTCTCCACGGGGCCGAAGATCGCCGCCAGATCGAGGCCTTCGGAAGAGAATCGGCCCGTGCTGGTTACCGTATCCGAATTCCAGTCGATCCTGCCCGAGCCGGTCACCGGCCCACGCACGTTCGCCACAACGCCCAGCGCGAGATAGGTCAAATCCGTGGGTTGAAGCGCGTCGCCAAAGCGTATGCCCGGCACGTCGAGATCGGCGAAACCGGCGCTGGTCGTCAGATCGTGCCGCAAATCCAGCGCCGTAATCACCGCATCATTGGCGGGCGTGCGCAGCAAGGCGTTCGCGGTGATAACATTGTCAGCAAGGGTCAGGCTGGCATCGCGCGCGATGAGCGGCTCGAACCGGTCGACCTCCTCCCGGTCCTCCAGCACGAATGCCCCCTGGTCGATAGCGATAATGCCATCGCGGTAAGCCCAGTCGCCGCTGGCTTGCAGAATATCGAGCGGTACAGTGGCAAGCCGCACATCGGCCTCGGCGAAACTGCCTGCCAGTTCATCGCCCAGCCGCCCGGTCAATTCGGATACGGCAAAGCGCACCCCAGTCTCCGGCGGTCCAAGCTCGACATCCAGCGCGCGCGCCTTCAGCGTACCCGGCCATGCAAAGCCGACCGGCCCGCTGCCCAGTTTCAGCCGCGTACCGCCCAGTGTGCCGGAGACCGCCAGCGAAGGCACACCCGCCGCGATGCGGAAGCCCCTTGCCCCGGCTCCCGCTCCGGCTTGCAAGATTGGTTTGCCGCTGGCCGGGCACATGGTCAGGTCCTGCCGCCCCAGCTCCAGATTGGCATAGACCAGCTTGTCAAAACGAGCTCTCGTGCAGCCATTCCATAGCGCCAGCCCCGCGCCGGACGTCCAGCTGCCGCTGACCGGCATTTCCAGCCCCTGCACCGTTCCGCCGGGCAGTTTGCCGCTCGCCCTCGCCAGCCCTTCGAATGCCAACGCTCCGCCGGGCGATTGGCGAACGGTCATCTGCGGAATTGCGATCCTGTCGCTGCCGACACCATATTCTGCCATCCCCAGATTGAGAGCCAGCTGGCCATTGGCGGCCCGCTCCATCCGTCCCTCGATGCGCGGCAAATCCGGCCCGCCTGTGGCGATATTGCCTGACAGCCGGGGGATCGGCGTGCCCAGCACCGCACTGCCCCGCGACAGCGAAGCGAGCACCGCGCCGCCGCGATTGGCCAGAACCGCGCGCGGGATGGTGACTGTCGCTCCGTCGCGGCCAGTGCGGTAGCGAATGCTTGCCCGCAGCTGCGAACCGGGAACCTGCTGCTCCAAAGCGCGCGCCAACCGGGCGATGATCGGGGCCGCCAGCGTGTCGGCGGCGCCCGCCTGCGCATCGTCCAGTGCCGCGGTGAAGCCGCGGCCTATCTGGATATTCTCGGCAGTGCCTTCGGCGGAGACATCCCACGAGGCGAAGCCTTCGGCGGACCGGAAGCTGCCGCCCATGACCACGCGCGAAGCGCCGACCGCGCCGCTTTTGAGTGCCCGGGCCGTGATGTCATAGCTGCCAACCAAGCGGTCTTCGCCATATTCCAGCCTGCCCGACACATTGGTCGGCCCCGCGCCGGTCCCAGCCGCCGAAAGGCTGGCGATCCGCCCTTCATAGGTGGCTGCGATGCCAGAAAAGTCCTCGTCCGCCGTTACCACCACCGGCAGTGCAGCACCGGCCAGCGCGATACTGCCATTGCCACCGCCGCAGGTGCCTTCTGCCAGCCGCAGCGGCCCGCTGATCCTCGGTCTGCCGCCGGTAATGGTGAACTTGCCATAGAGCGTTGCCTTTTCGGCCACGCAGTCGCCCAGCACCAGACGGGGCGCATTGGCCGCCATCATGCCCAGAAACCCGTCGGCCAGCACGCCTTCGCCGTCGGCCTTGAGCCCGATGGGCCCGTAAGGCGTATCGATCCGCGCCCGGCCATCCACGATGGCGATATCGCGCTCCGGCAATCCGGCCTCGTCTTCGCTAGTCCCGAACAGCAATTCATCGAGCGTGCCAAAGCTGATGCCCTCCGGCCCCGCCTCTCCCCATAGACGCGGGCGGAACACGCGGATCTGCCCCAGTTCCGGCCCCGTGAGCCGGTAGACCAGATTGACCTCGATCCGATCGACCGTCAGGTCGGGCCTTTCTGGATCGCCAACGACGATATTGGTCAGGACCTGCTGCTCGCCCGAAATATCCTCTACCTTGTAGGTGATGGGAAGGTCGTAAGCCTCCAGTTCCTCGTCGATAAAGCCTTTCGCGTAATCGGTGCGATTGGCCCACAGCACCAGCAGCACCGCGACCAAAACGAGAAAAAGCACCAGCAGCACACGCGCCACCCAGTTGCGACGGCGGCGCAGGCTGCTGGCCGTGGGAACGGCCTCCTCGGCAACATCCGGTCCAATTTCTTCAGCCTCAGCCATCAGCCTCCACTTGCGCGCAGCGCATGGCAAAGGCAATGCTGCCAATCGATCGCGCCACCTCGCTTTAGCGGGGCCCATAGCGGGGAAAGAATTGCCGCAAGCTGACGAGACTTCACGAGGGTTGGCCAAGAAGCGCCCTGCCCATGGCGGCACGGGCCATCGCCAGCGCCTGCGCGACCGGTTGCTGACCGGCGGAGCGGAAGCGCTGGCCGATTACGAAGTGCTTGAATATCTGCTGTTCGGCGCTTTCCGGCAGGGCGATACCAAGGCTCTGGCCAAACGCTTGCTCGACCGGTTCGGATCGCTGGGCGCGGTGCTGGATGCGGACCCCGGAGCTTTGGCCGGGGTGAAGGGTATGGGCGAGACCAGCGCCGCGACGCTGAAAGCCACGGCATTAGCGGCCCGCCGGATGGCCCGGAGCAAGGTGCAGAAACAGCCTGTTCTGGGCAGCTGGCAGGCGCTGCTCGACTACCTGTCCATCGATATGGCGAACCTGACCGTGGAGCGCGTGCGCGTGCTCTATCTCGATACCCGCAACCGTCTGATCCGCGATCATCATGTGGGCGACGGCTCGATCGACGAAGCCGCAATCCATCCGCGCGAAGTGATCCGGCAAGGCCTCGACCTTGGCTCAACTGCGCTGATCCTCGTGCACAATCACCCCAGCGGCAACCCGGAGCCCAGCCGCGCCGATATTCAAATTACACAGCGCATTGCCGAGGCAGGCCGCCTGCTCGGCATTACCGTTCACGATCACGTCATCGTGGGGCGGGAGGGCCACACCAGCCTGCGTGCGAAGGGGCTGATCTAAGGGTCGCCTTGTCTGCAAAGAGCGCGCTGAGGCTCTACTCGATCCCGAAGCGCCTATAATACGGGATCACATCCGGCCAGATGCGCTGGGCTTTCCTGATAAGTTCCTGCCCTTCGCGGCGACTGCCCGTTTCACGCCGGATGATGCCTAGCAGATAGGTGCTACCCGACATGCCGGGATTGCGCCGAAGCGCGGCCAGCAGATCGTTTTCTGCTTCCTCCAGATTGCCAGCGCGAAAATGCGCGAAAGCCCGGCTATCCAGCGTGCTCGCAGAATAATCACCCAGGTCCACCGCCTCGTCGCACACCTCGGCGGCCTGATCGATCCGGTGGTCGGCAAGAGCCATGAACCAGCACTTGTTGTTCCACGCTCCGCTTTCGTCCGGCTGATCGAGGACAAGCTCGTCTGCCCATTCAAATCCCTCCTCATCGCGTCCGACTTCAGCGAGAACCAGCATGCGCTCATAAATTATGGACCGACGGTCATCGCCGGAAAACTCGTCGGGGTCGAGCAAATCGAGCGCTTCCTCGGTTCTGCCGGTGCGGGCCAGAAGGTCGGACAGGCGGGTTCGATCACCGATGGTTCCGCGCGCATCGAAGGCCTCACGCGCATCGGTAATCGCCGCCTCATAATTGCCCGCCATCGTATGGGCCCAGGCCCGCGAAGCGTATAGCCCCGGCGTTGCCTCCATCGCGATAGCTGCATCGTAATCGATCAAAGCCCCGGAAAAGTCGCGGGCTTCGGTGCGATAATAGGCCCGCGCGCTCAGCGGATAACCTTCATCGGGTTGCTCGGCCACGATGCGGTCGAAAGCAGCGATGACCGATGCCATGCGGTCGCGCAACTGCGCATCGCTGAAATCCCATGCGCGCTTCGCCTTGCTCACGCGGATGACAGGGTCGGCGCTGGAATATCGACGAACGGAACGCCTCGCGTCGGACAGGGAATCGCTCGGCAGGACGGCCGGGATGGTGTTGAGGGAGTCGGTCAGCGCAATGCGGGTTCCTGTATATGAGCCGGTGCGCGCTGCGCGGATTCCGCCCGCGGTTACTTCGCTCTCCAGCTCTCCGCGAATGGTGATTTCGCCGGCCTCGTCGGGCAACGTCGCCTCGAAATTCTCGATATAGAAAGACGGTCCGCCAAACCGCACGGGAATATCGCGCCATTCTGCCCGTGCGCGGTCGGCATTGAGTTTAAGATTGGTAGACGGCAGAGCCAGTTCCCATTTGCCGCGATCGCGGCCGAACTCGAATTGCGGCTCCATGATGCCGCTGGCCCGCATGGTGCCAACGCCCTGCTCATTGTCATAGGTCACTTCCACGCCGTAAATGTCCGCCTCGCCGACGATATTCTCGAGCCAGTCGCCAGCAAATTTGCGGAGTGCCTCGTCATCGGTCTCGTCCGCCTGAGGCCGTAGCAAAGCGCCCAGCGACCCCCGCCCTTTGACTTCGGCAGTATACAGCACCGGCATGTCGAGGCCGGCGGTGAGGTCGTAAGTGACGTTCAGGATCCGGTCCGGCGTCTGCTGAAAACGCTGCGTGATTTCTTCAAGGTCGGAACCCGCGTCGGTAACCGGCAGACCGAAATAGAATGCGGGCACTTCGTCCATTGTGTCGATCCGGCCGCCTCTGCTGGTGCCATCCAGCCAGTAATCGCGGCCATCGATCTGAGTTTTCACGATCATATGATCGAAGACTCCCAGCATCGGCAGGCTGTCAGCCACAAGGTCTCCGCGCTCGCTGTGCACCAGAACTGTCTCAGCCGGGATACCCAGCTCGCCAAGCACCACCGCGAGGAGGTAGGACTTGGCCTTGCAGTCCCCATATCGCGCATCCCACGTTTCCTGCGGGGATTGCGGCAGATAATTGCCATTGTTGAGGCCATTGGCGAGATAGCCAATCTCGTCCTGCACGAAACGCAGAGCGAGCGAGGCGCGTTCCAGCTCATCGGTGGTCGCCGCTGCAATTTCAGCAATCTTGGTCGCCAGTTCGCTGCCATCCGCAATCTGTCCCTGAAGCTGGAAATGCGGGGCAAGCAAACGCGAAACATCCTGCCAGTCGTCAAACGAGGTGACCTGCACATAGGGACCCCGGCGAAAGCGCATAGGCGCGTCCTTGGGCCGGTCCGGCATTTTTGCAATCGGCATGGAAATATCCAGCCAGTGATAGCCGCCCCGCGTTTCAAGCGGGACATCCACAGCGCTGAAATCGGGCCCGGTCCGGTAAGACAGCCCCTCATCCACCGGCCACGAAAGCAAGGCCCGGCCAAAGCCGATCTCCAGCGGTTCCTGCTGGATGCCGTCATAATGCTGGATATTCCCATCGAGCGCCCCATCGCGCGAACTGGTGGTAATCGAGTAGCGAAGGATATCGCCCACCTGAAGGCCGGGAATTACTGCCGACGCCGTCAGAACCCCGTCCAGCGTGCGCTTCTCCAACTGTGCTTCGCGCCGCAGGACCTGAAAGAGGGTCTCGTCCTCCAGCACATTGATGACTGTGCCGCCTCGGACAATGTCCACGCGGTGCACGACCAGATCGCCTTTTTCCGGCAGCCATTGCACGTTAACTGTCCCGAACTGAGTCAGCGCTTCGGGGTTTTCCATCCTGAGCGCAACGTCGACATAATTCCGCCGCTCGCCGTCCTCGAAACGAGACTGCTTATCGAGGATGACAACCGTGTCGCTCGAGGATGTGTAGTCTGCAATATCCACAGCCTGCACCCAATCCGCAGGCTCGCGGTAAAGAATGGTTTCACCTGCATTGGCTGCAGTAAAAGGCACCGCAATTACGGTGCTGGCAAGAAAAGCGTTCCTAATGTGCACAGGGTTCCCCAAAGCTCGTTCCACACAGGCGTAAAGAAAATCGCGCGCTCCTCCAACGGGTAAAATCTGATTGATTGAAATAGAGAAGCCATTGCACGCGGGAATTCGCCCGTGCCGCTGGTCGCATTGGTCACGTGTTCCCGGTCTTATCGTCAGCGTTGCGGGTTGCGGTCTTGCCAAGGCAATGGCTGGCCGATAGCCGCCGCTGCAATCAGCAATCCCCCCTCTTCGGAGTTAAAAGACAATGGTCCCTCGTTACGCCCGTCCCGCCATGACTGCTTTGTGGGAGCCGGAGGCGAAGTATCGCATCTGGTTCGAGATCGAGGCGCACGCGACGCAGAAGCTGGCCGATCTCGGCGTGGTGCCGGAAAGCGCAGCCAAGGCGCTGTGGGATTGGTGGGCAACCGATCCGAAAATCGATGTCGCGGCGATCGACGCCAAGGAAGCCATCCTCAAGCACGATGTCATCGCCTTCCTCGATTGGGTTGCGGAACAGGTGGGGCCGGAAGCGCGGTTCATGCATCAGGGCATGACCAGTTCGGACGTGCTCGACACCACGCTGGCGGTGCAGTTGGCCCGCGCGGCGGACATTTTGCTGGAAGACCTCGACCTGCTGCTGGCCGCGATCAAGAAGCGCGCCGAAGAGCATAAATACACCCCGACCATCGGGCGCAGCCACGGCATTCATGCTGAGCCGGTGACATTCGGCCTCAAACTGGCGCAGGCCTATGCTGAGTTTTCCCGCAACCGCGAGCGTCTGGTGGCCGCGCGCCGCGAAATTGCGACCTGCGCCGTGTCAGGCGCGGTCGGCACTTTCGCCAATATCGATCCGCAAGTGGAAGAGCATGTCGCGCAAGAGCTGGGTCTGGAGCCCGAGCCCGTCAGCACGCAGGTGATCCCGCGTGACAGGCATGCGATGTTCTTCTCCACCCTCGCCGTCATTGCCGGTTCAATCGAGCGCGTGGCTGTCGAGATTCGCCATCTCCAGCGCACCGAAGTTCTGGAAGCCGAGGAGTATTTTGCGCCGGGTCAAAAGGGCTCGAGCGCGATGCCGCACAAGCGCAACCCGATCCTCACCGAGAACCTGACTGGACAGGCGCGGATGATCCGCGGCTACGCTATGCCCGCGTTGGAGAACGTGGCGCTGTGGCACGAGCGGGATATTTCGCATTCGTCGGTTGAACGCTTCATCGGTCCCGACGCGACCATCACGCTGGACTTCGCCCTAGCGCGGCTGACCGGTGTGATCGACAAACTGCTGGTTTACCCGGAGCGAATGCAGGCAAACATGGACCGAATGGGCGGCCTTATCCACTCGCAGCGGGTGATGCTGGCGCTGACACAGGCGGGTGTGACGCGCGACAATGCGTATCGTCTGGTACAGCGCAATGCGATGAAGGTGTGGGAATCCGATGGCCGTCAATCACTGCTCGATCTGCTGAAAGCCGACGACGAAGTGACGGCAGCCCTGTCGGACGAGGAACTCGAGGAAAAGTTCGATCTCGCTTACCACTTCAAGCATGTCGACACGATCTTCGCCCGCGTTTTCGGCTAATCTGCCAGCCCTTTACGGCCTGCGGCCCTGCGCCTAGCATTGCGAGAATATTTGGGAGACTTTGTCGATGCAGCTCGTCCGCACACTCTTGTGGGTCCTGATCCTTGCCGGTTTGCTGGCCTTCTCGTTCTTCAACTGGCAGCCTGTCGAGGTAACGATCTGGGAAAATCTGGTCTTGGAAACCAAGGTTCCGGCGCTGGTCGTCGTGTCGTTCCTGCTGGGACTGCTGCCTATGTGGCTGGTCCATCGCGGCGCGCAGTGGCGGGCGAAGCGGCGCATTTCCTCCTTGGAAGCGGCAGCGGAAAGCCAGCGCCGTCTTGCTACGCCGACACCGACACCCGCACCAGCGGCCACAGCCACGGCTCCTGCGCCCAAGGCACCTGAACCCGATGCCGGGCCACTGACTTCCGATCCATCCTAGGACACATTGTATGAGCAACCCCGTCTACCTTGCGCTCGACCTCCCCCGCCTCGAACAAGCGAAGGCACTGGTGGAGAAGGTCAAGGCGCATATCGGCGGGGTGAAGCTGGGGATGGAATTCTTCTACGCCCACGGCGCGCACGGCGTGCATGAGATTGCGCATCTGGGCTTGCCGATTTTTCTCGACCTGAAACTGCACGATATCCCCAACACGGTCGCTGGGGCGATGCAGGCGATCCATGTGCTGGAGCCCGCTATCGTCACGGTGCACACCAGCGGCGGGCGCGCGATGATGGAGGATGCCAAAGCGGCAGCGGCGGACGGCACCAAGGTCGTCGGCGTCACCATGCTCACCAGCATGGACGAGCGCGATCTGGAACGCACAGGCGTGAAAGGCACACCGCACGATCATGTGATGCGGCTGGCCGAACTGGCGGAGGCATCGGGGCTCGACGGGATTGTCTGCTCCGGACAGGAAGTCGGCGCGGTGCACAAGCAGTGGAAGAAGGGATTCTTCGTCGTCCCCGGCCTGCGCCCGGCTGGTGCCGCCGTGGGCGACCAGAAGCGCGTCGTCACTCCGCGTAAGGCCCGCGATGACGGCGCAAGTGTTCTCGTCATCGGCCGCCCGATCAGCCGCGCTGACGATCCGGCGCAGGCCGCGCGCGATATTGAGGCCACGCTGTGAGGCAGGCGCTCGGCCTACTCGCAGCTCTGGCAGTCAGCGCCTGTATCCCGATGGGCGAAATCCACCAATCTACCGCCGTGCAGGAGCGCGGCGATGATGTGACCCGTTTCGGCGATGTTGCGTTTCGCGAGCTTGCTCCGGGTGTGTGGCAGCACACCACCTATCTTGATCTACCCGGTATCGGGCCGGTGCCGTCCAACGGGCTGCTGGTGGTCGATTTCGACAACACATTGCTGATCGACACCGCGTGGACCGATTCGCAAACCGCGCAGATCGTCGCATGGGCGGATGGCGTGCTGGAGAAGCCGATCCGCGCGGCGGTGATCACCCATGGGCACAAGGACAAGATGGGCGGTATTGCCGCGCTCCATCAGGCGGACATTGCGACCTATGCGCATCCCCTCACCAATGAAGACGCGCCGGACAACGGGTTCGAGCCGGCACGCAACGTTCTGCAATTCGCAGACAATGGCTGGGTTCAGGGAGAGCAATCGATCACGCTCACTCCGCTCTCAATCTACTATCCCGGCGGCGCGCATACGCGGGACAATATCGTTGTCGGCGTGCCCACCGCGGGGATCGTCTTTGGCGGCTGCATGATCAAGGGCACGGACAACGCAACGCTGGGCAATCTGGCCGATGCCGACACCGCTGCCTATGCGCAGTCGGCGCGCAATGTCGATGCTGCCTTCCCGCGCTTCGATGTGGTCGCGATGAGCCATTCGCAGCCACAGGGACGCGAGGCGATTGCCCACACCATCGCGATGGCCGAAGAGCTGTAGGCCCGCATCCATGGCAGAGATAAAGATATGCGGGATTTCCACGCCCGAAGCGCTGGAAGCCTGCATCACCGGTGGGGCGGACTATTGCGGGTTGGTGTTCTTCCCCCCTTCGCCGCGCAATGTCGGTATGGAGGAGGCATCTGCCTTGGCGGAACGGGCCGGGTCGCGGATTGGCCGGGTGGGATTGTTCGTGAATGCCGATGATGCGTTCATCGGCGAGGCAATTGCTGCCGGGAAACTCGATGCGGTTCAATTGCATGGCAAGGAAACGCCCGGGCGCTGCGCACAGGTGAAGGCCCGCTTCGGCGTGCCGGTGTGGAAAGCGCTGTCGGTTGCAACCGCGCAAGATGTGGAGCGCGCAGGCCAGTATAGCGGCGCGGCGGATCTGCTGCTGTTCGATGCCAAAACTCCGGACGAGGCGGCGCTGCCCGGCGGGATGGGGCTGACCTTCGACTGGTCGCTGCTGAGGGCCTATCGCGGGGCAACGCGCTGGGGGCTGGCAGGCGGCCTGACGCCCAACAATGTCGTCGAAGCGATTGCCGCAACGGGCGCACCTCTGGTGGACACTTCCAGCGGCGTAGAGACGGCCCCCGGACTAAAGGACGTCGACAAGATTGTGCGCTTCTGTAAAGCGGCGCAATAACGAATGCATGGCCCTTGACCCGTTCGCCCTGAGCTTGTCGAAGGGCTGGCAAGGCACCCGCCACTCGTACTTCGACAAGCTCAGCACGAACGGATTTCCTTGTTTCGATGAACCAACCCAATTCCTACCGCACCCAGCCTGACGATCGCGGGCATTTCGGCGAGTTCGGCGGGCGCTATGTCGCCGAAACGCTGATGCCGCTGATCCTCGACCTGGAACGTGAATACCGCGCCGCGCAGGCCGACCCGGCGTTCAAAGCCCAGTTCGACGATCTGCTGGAGCATTATGTTGGCCGCCCCTCCCCGCTCTATTTTGCCGAGCGGCTGACTGAGGCGCTCGGGGGCGCACAGGTCTGGTTCAAGCGCGACGAGCTGAACCATACCGGCGCGCACAAGATTAACAATTGTATCGGCCAGATCCTGCTCGCAATCCGCATGGGGAAGAAGCGGATTATCGCGGAGACTGGCGCGGGCCAGCACGGGGTCGCCACGGCCACGGTCTGTGCGCGGTTCGGCCTGCCCTGCGTGATTTATATGGGCGCAGAGGACGTCAAGCGGCAGTCGCCCAATGTCTTCCGGATGAAGCTGCTGGGCGCTGAAGTCGTCCCCGTCACCAGCGGCGGCGCGACATTGAAAGATGCGATGAACGAAGGGCTGCGCGACTGGGTCGCGAATGTGGAGGACACGTTCTACATCATCGGCACCGCTGCCGGCCCGCACCCCTATCCCGAAATGGTCCGCGATTTCCAAAGCGTGATCGGCACCGAAGCGCGGGCGCAGATGCTCAGCCGGACAGGCCGCCTGCCCGATCTGCTGGTCGCTTGCATCGGCGGCGGATCGAACGCGCTGGGCCTGTTCCACCCGTTCCTCGATGATCGGCAAGTGAAGATGCTCGGTGTGGAGGCTGCGGGCCACGGCCTCGACGGCGACGAACACGCCGCCAGCCTGCTGGGCGGATCGCCCGGCGTGCTGCACGGCAACAAGACCTATCTGCTGCAGGACGAAGACGGCCAAATCACCGAAGGCCACTCGATCAGCGCCGGTCTGGACTATCCCGGCATCGGCCCCGAACACGCCTGGCTGAAGGAAAGCGGCCGGGTCGAATACACCGCCGTGACCGACGAGCAGGCGCTAGACGGCTTCCAGCTGCTCTGCCGCACCGAAGGCATCATCCCCGCATTGGAACCGAGCCACGCGATTGCCGCGGTAGCAGATCGCGCCAAGACAATGGCCGACGATCAGATCATCCTCATGAATCTGTGCGGACGCGGCGACAAGGACATCTTCACCGTCGCCGAAAAGCTGGGAGTGGAGATTTGACCTTCTCCCCTGCCCGCGCCGGTGTCTTCTTTCTCATTGGATTACCGATCGGGTTTATTTTGTCCGCGCTCGCGCTCGTAGTGTCGGGACGCGGGATCTCTGCCCCTGAAATCGCACCATTTGCTCTGGGAATCGCGCTTGCCGTCGCATTGGCCGCCGCAATCTGGAATCCCCGCGCATGACCCGCGTATCCATAAACCGACTGACGAAAAATCCCGTCGCCCCGGACTTGATCCGGGGTCCAGCTTCTTTGGGCGCGGCGCGAAAGGCAGCGGGCCCCCGACTCTGGGGCCGGGGTGACGTGGGAATCCAGGCTGTCCTACATCCCCTCGAATATGCCATGGCAACGCGATGAAACCGAACCGTCGAAAGAAACCACGCCAGAACTGCCCATGTGTAACGCCCATGCCAAAAAGCACTTCCTCCACAACCACTTAACCCGGGTGACACGAGGGTTACACGTGTCACCCTGTCCGCCATTCCTGTTCCTGCAATTCCCCAACTACAAGGTTTGTCAGCTTGACCCGCTTCAAAGCCGCCTTCGCCTCCCCCGCTCTCGTCTGCTTCGTTACCGCCGGTGACGGGAACACCTCCGCAAATCTCGATGCTTTGGTCGAGGGCGGCGCGGATGTGATCGAGTTGGGGATGCCCTTCACCGATCCGATGGCCGATGGCCCCGCCATTCAGGAAGCGAACCTGCGCGCGCTGGGCGCTGGCACCACAACGGCAGACATATTCGCCATCGCCGCCGCATTCCGCGCGCGCCACCCGGATGTGCCGCTGGTGCTGATGGGCTATGCCAATCCGATGGTTCGGCGCGGGCCGGAATGGTTTGCTGACGAATGCGCCAAAGCTGGCGTGGACGGCGTGATCTGTGTGGATATTCCGCCGGAGGAAGACGAGGCCCTCGGCCCCGCTTTGCGCGCCAAGGGCATTGCGCCGATCCGCCTTGCCACCCCCACCACCGATGCCGCGCGCCTGCCCACGGTGCTGAGCGGTTCGAACGGCTTCGTTTATTACGTCTCGGTCGCCGGGATCACCGGCAAACAGCAGGCGGCGCAGGCCAGTATCGCCGATGCGGTTGCGCGGCTCAAAGCCTCCACCGAACTGCCGATTGCGGTCGGCTTCGGCGTCCGCACGCCGGAACAAGCGGGCGAAATCGCCAAGGTTGCGGACGGCGTTGTGGTCGGTTCCGCGCTGGTCGAACTGGTCGGCCAACATGGGGCAGACGCGCCGCAGCATCTCAAAGCGCTGACGGCCTCCCTTGCCAAGGCAGTGCATTCGGCGGCAAAGACACAACCATGAACTGGATCACCCGCGTCAGAAACTCGCTCCCCTTCATGGCGAAGCGGGAAACGCCCGACAATCTTTGGGTCAAATGCCCCTCCTGTCAGGAAATGCTCTTCGTCAAAGAGTATGAGGAGAACCTGCATGTCTGCCCCAATTGTGGGCACCATGGCCGTATAAGCGCGGATCAGCGCCTCGCCCTGCTGCTGGACGAGGGATACACCGTGCTCCCTCAGCCGGAGGTTGCTGAAGACCCGCTGAAGTTCAAGGACAGCAAGAAATACACCGAGCGGCTGAAACAGGCGCGCGCTAAGAACCCGCACAAAGACGCGTTTACAGTGGGTTCGGGCGCAATCCTAGACCAGCCCGCCGTGATCGGCGTGCAGGATTTCGGATTTATGGGCGGCAGCATGGGCATGGCTGTGGGCACAGCCTTCTGCGCTGGTGCTCAGGAAGCGCTCGACCGTGGCTGCGGCTATGTCGTCGTGACGGCGGCTGGCGGCGCGCGGATGCAGGAGGGCATTCTCAGCCTGATGCAGATGCCCAAGGCAACCGTGATGACCCGGCGCCTGAAACAGGCTGGCCTGCCCTATATCGTGGTGCTGACCGACCCGACCACGGGCGGCGTCACCGCCAGCTATGCGATGCTGGGCGACGTGCAGATTGCCGAGCCCGGCGCACTTATCGGTTTTGCCGGACAACGTGTGATCCAGGACACTATCCGCGAGCAATTGCCCGAAGGCTTCCAGCGCGCGGAATATCTCCACAAGCACGGGATGGTGGACCGCGTGGTGCATCGCAAGGATCTGCGCGAGGAACTGGCAATGCTGCTGGACTATATGCGGGGCGAGGAAGCGGCTTAATTTCTCCCCTCCCGCCTGCGGGAGGGGCCGGGGGTGGGCACGAGAACACCATGCGTAGCACGCTCCAATTCCCACCCCTAACCCCTCCCGCAAGCGGGAGGGGAATCTGATGGACTTCGCAAAATCGGACAGCCCCGCAGTGCAGGCGCAGCTCGACCGCCTCGGCGCTTTGAGTGTGCCGGACGGGCGGCTGGGGCTGGAAACCATCCGCGCTTTACTGGACAGGTTGGGCAATCCGCAGCGCTCTCTCCCGCCCGTTTTCCATGTCGCGGGGACCAATGGCAAAGGCTCCACCTGCGCCTTCCTGCGGGCCATGCTGGAGGCGGACGGCAAGCGCGTCCACGTCACCACCAGCCCGCATCTGGTGCGCTATAACGAACGTATCCGGCTGGCGGGAAAGCTGATCGAGGATGATGCGCTCGCGGCTCTGCTGGAGGAGGTTCTGGATGCGGGCGAGGACCTGAACCCCAGCTTCTTCGAAGTCACCATTGCCGCCGCCTTCCTCGCCTTCAGCCGCACCCCTGCTGATGTCTGCGTTGTCGAAGTCGGTTTGGGCGGCCGTTTCGATGCGACGAATGTTATCGAACACCCTGCGGTATGCGGGATTGCGGCGCTTGGCATAGACCACGAGCGGTTCCTACTTGCCCCGGAAGAGGGCACACCTGACGATCCAATCGCGCGGATTGCTTTTGAGAAGGCGGGCATTGCCAAACCGGGTGCTGCGCTGGTGACCCAGACCTATGCTGAGGGAGCCAACCGTGAAATACGGATCGCTGCGGCGAAACACCAGACACCATTGGCCATGCGCGGTGATGGTTGGAACATCGACGTCACGGACCGGCTGGAATACAGGGACAATCGGGGAAAGCTGGACCTGCCCCTGCCCGCCATGTTCGGCGAACACCAAGCGGAAAATGCGGGCCTCGCAATCGCAATGTTGCGCAATCAAAGCATACTTTCAATCAGCAACATAGCGATGGCCGAGGGGCTGCGAAGGGCGCATTGGCCTGCAAGAATGCAGCGGCTGACCGACGGGCCGCTGATGGATATTGATGCCGGGTTCGATATCTGGGTCGATGGCGGTCACAACGCGAATGCGGCGGCGGCAATTAGACAAACTTTATCCAAAGAAAGCCGGCTGATAAACTTCACCGAAGACGGCCCAAAAATCAGCGTCGTTCTGGGTATGCTTCGTAATAAAAACGTGGCGGAGTTCATTCACACGATTGCGCCAATAACGCGAACATTGGTCGGTGTGCCGGTGCCGAGCCATGATCATCACGAGCCGGGTGCAATTCGTGCAATTGCAAAGGAAGCGGGCATAGCTGGCCATGGTGCGGCAGACGACGTGACAAGCGCGTTGAACATGCTCAACACCGGCAGGCCCCATGACGAATGGCAACCTGTCGCCGTATTGGGCTCGCTCTATCTCGCCGGCGAAGTCCTACGGCTTAACGACGAACTGCCCGACTAATCACTCTGCCGGGTCGGCACTCAATTTCGGATCGGGAGCAACAACCCCAGACGCCTTGCCCAGCCGCGCCTGCCGAATCCATTCGATAATGCACAGCACCACGGCGCCCATCCCGATTAAGGTGGTCAGGATGAAAACATCGTAGTAGCTCTGTTCCTCGATCATCTGGCCCAGCGCGCCGCGCCCCAGCGTGCCGACCAGCAGCGTGAGCGAGGACAGCAGCGCATATTGCACAGCGCTGTATCCTTTTGACACGATGCTGGAGAGGTAGGCGACGAACGCAGCGCCCGCGATACCCACAGCGATATTCTCGCCGGCAATCGCCATCATCAACGTCGCCAGCCGGTCATCACCGCCCAGCGCCCCGACGAGCCAGGTAAAGCCTGTCATATCGGCAAAGGCCTGCACGCGCGCGCCGCCGATGGCCAGATCGGCGTAGAGCAGGTTGGTAATCGCTGCCAGAAATGCGCCCAATGTCAGCGTGACCATCCGGCCAATCGCGGTTAGCAAATATCCGCCCAGTGCGAGGCCAACTAACAGCGCCCCGACACCGAAGAACTTGGACGCCACAGCCACCTCGTCCTTCGTATATTCCAACTCGCCGAGATAGAACGGGTAGGCAAACGTGCCCCAGATCGCGTCGGTGATGCGGTAGGTCAGCACCAGAGCGATAACGATAATAATCGCCCAGCCCAGCCGCCCGATCAAATCGGTCAGCGGCAGAACCAGAGCGCGGTAAAGATGGTCCATCGCCCGGTCGCCAGTTGACGCTGCAGCGTATTGGGATGTGTATTGGCCGGTCTGGATACCGGGGCCATCCTCGATACCAGCAGGTATCACGTACTTCCCGCGCTTGCGCGCGCTTTCCAGCCATGCCGCCACCATCGCCGGCAACACCACGGTAGCGATCACAATAAGTGGTCCCATGTTCGAGATAAACTCGACCGAGTCGGGCCGCGCGTCGGGATCGCTCGACAGGCTGCGAACCATGAACACACCGACCGTCACCAGTGCCCAGCCCCACAGCAGGGCCACGATGGCCAGCGCCGTCATGCGGACCTTGGGCAGCATCTGGCCAGCCACGCGCAGGCCGTAAGGATCATCGCCCAACGCCGCCTGATCGGCCGCCATGTCCGCTGCGTTGGCATCGGGTGCCCACAGTCCGGCGAAACCAACTGCCAGCATCGTCAGCCCCATGCCGAAATAGGTCGCTGGCCAGCCTACCCGCTCTGCCGCGAACAGTGCCAGCGCACCGCCGACCAGCGCGGCAATGCGGTATCCCATCTGATAGACGGTGGAGAGGATATCGATGGTCGCGACATCATCCGCCACATCCACGCGCCATGCGTCGATCACCACGTCCTGCGTCGCGCTGGCAAAGGCCGCGAGGCCAGCGAGCAGGCTGAAAATACCGATGGTGGAATTGCTCGGCGTGATGAAGCTGAGAGCGACCAGCGCGCCGCCGATCACCAGCTGCGCGGTGACGATCCACTGCTTGCGCTTGCCCAGCCTGCTGACGAACGGAATATCGACCCGATCAAGCGCGGGCGACCACAGGAATTTGAACGCGTAAGCCAGCCCGATCAGCGAGAAGACACCCATCGTCTCCAGATCGATATCGCCCGCATCGGACAGCCAAGCATACAGCGTGCCCAGCACCAGCGCATAAGGCAGGCCCGCAGCAAAGCCGAACAGCAGCATGTATCCGGTCTTGGGCTGCTTCAGTGCGGCGAGAACCGCGCGCCATCCCGGCTTGCCCTGTTTTGCTGCTGCATCCGCCATTGTCGTCCCGTCCCTTTATTCCCGCAGGATATGCTGTAATCCTTAGTGCCAAGCCGCGCCAAGGCAAAGGCGCTGGATGAGGAGTATCGGGGATGAGCGATGTGCAGGCGGTGAACCGAGGCAGCAGTCCTACGCCCGGCCAGATAGCGCTCGCGCGCCGGATTGCGGATGGCAGTGTCGATCCCAAGCGCTCGACCACGATCCAGACTGTGCCGGCAAGCGATTACACCGATCCCGTCCATTTTGCGCGCGAGAAGGCCGCTTTGTTCGAGCGGCTACCGCAAGTCATCGCGCCCTCTGCTCTATTGCCCACAAGCGATATGGCCGTGCCGCATGACGCCACAGGCCGCCCGCTGCTGCTGACCCGCGATTCAGAAGGCAAGGCGCATGTCTTTCTCAACGTCTGCCGCCACCGGGGCACGCGTCTTGTGGAGGGCGAAGAAAGCCAATGCGCCAAGCGGCTGGTATGCCCCTATCACGCATGGACTTACCGGCTGGATGGCAAGCTACTCGCCCTGCCCCGGCCCGAGACCTTTCCCGGCCTCGACAAGAGCGACATGGGTCTGGTCGAGCTGCCCAGCATGGAAGAAGGCGGGCTGATCTGGTTCTCTCCCGACCCGCAAGCCGACTTCACCGATGCACAGGCGATCAGCGAAGATATGGCCGCCTTTGGCACTTCAGAGCATCATTTGTTCCGGCGCAAGCTGCACACGGTGCATGGCAACTGGAAGCTAATCATGGATGCGTTTCTGGAAAGCTATCATGTCACCCGGCTGCACGCGAACACCATCGGGCCGTTCTTCAAGGACGGGATCACTTCCGGCGACACGGTCGGCCCGCATATGCGCAGCGCCGTGGGCCGTCTGGAGGAGATGGAGAACATCGACCTGACCGACATGGCCGCGCTGCGCCGCGTGGTCACCTTTGCCTATCAATTTCTGCCCGCCACCATCGTGATCCCCAGCCCCGATTACCTCAATATCATGGTCCTGATGCCGCAATCGGAGAAGCTGACGCTGGTGGAGGATTTCATGCTCATCCCCGAAGCACCCGCGACCGAAAAGGCGCGCGCGCATTGGGAGAAAAGCTGGGCGCTGCTGGATGGCGGCGTGTTTGCCAGCGAGGACTTCCGCGCGGCGGAATTGGGCCAGCAGGGTCTTTCCAGCGGCGCAATCGATCACATCACACTCGGAACGCTGGAAGGCGGAGTGCGCGCTTTCGCCGATACAGTCGCACAGGCGTTGCGCGCTATTAATTGATTTGGGCCAATTGAAGGCCTAACCCGCGCGGCATCATGGCCCATAAAGAAACCCGATCGCCTGACCGCCCCGATGGCGACCGCATTGCCAAGCTGCTCGCCCGCGCTGGCGTCGCCAGCCGCCGCGAGGTGGAGCGGATGATTGCCGAGGGGCGCGTGTCGCTTCACGGCAAGGTGGTGGAAACGCCGGCAACCTTTCTCGAAAGCCTGCGCGGCATCACGGTGGACGGCAATCCGGTGGGCAAGGCGGAGCCGACCCGGCTGTTCGCCTTTCATAAACCCGTCGGCCTATTGACGGCGGAACGCGATTTTTCAGGCCGTCCGACGATCTACGATGCGCTGCGCAATGCGCTGCCCCAGGACACACCGCGCCTGATGCCGGTCGGGCGGCTGGACATGAACACAGAGGGCCTGCTGCTGCTGACCAATGATGGCGGCCTGAAACGGCAGATGGAGCTACCATCCTCCGGCATCCCCCGCACCTACCGCGCCCGCACCTATGGCGACATTGCCGAAAGCGATCTGCACGGCCTGATGGAAGGGATCACCATTGACGGCGTGCGCTACGGCGAAATCGACGCCGATATCGAACGGGGCGGCGGCAAGCAGGGCGCGAACAAGTGGATCGTGATGACCATTACGGAGGGCAAGAACCGTGAGGTGCGCCGCGTTCTGGAGCATTTCGACCTTAAGGTCAGCCGCCTGATCCGCACATCCTATGGCCCGTTCGATTTGGCCGACCTGCCGCGCGGCGCTGCAGTGGAGATTGCCAAGCAAGACATCGGACGCTTCCGTTCCAGCCTGCCGAAAGACAGCAAATGAGGATAATTGCGGGCGATTGGCGCGGGCGCAAACTGACGGCGCCCAAAGGCGACGCCACCCGCCCCACCGCCGACCGGACCCGCGAGACCCTGTTCAACATGCTCACCAGCCGCCTCGGCACATTCGAAGGGCTGTCTGTTGCCGACCTGTTTGCAGGCTCGGGCGCACTGGGGCTGGAGGCGCTTTCACGCGGCGCGGCGCATTGTCTGTTTGTGGAGCAGGAGAAGCCTGCACTGGATGCTATCCGCGCAAATATCACCGCCCTCGATGCTCGTGCGCGCACCACCGTCAGCGCAGGCTCGGTAACAGCTCTGGGGCCTGCCAAGGCTCCGCATGATTTGCTATTGCTCGATCCGCCCTATGGCACCGGCGCGGCCAACGTGGCGCTCGACCGGATGATCCGGTTGGGATGGATCGGCGAGGCGACGTGGGTGGCGGTGGAAACAGCCGCCATAGAAGATGTCGAGGTCCGCCTGCTCAGCGTGGATAAGGAACGCAAGGTCGGCAAGGCGAAGATCACCCTGCTGCGTTTGACCTAGTCCGCATCACCCTCTTGCGGAGGAAATCGCTCGAACTGCACCAGATGATGCGCATCGGCCATCCAGCCAACCCGTTCCGCCGTTTGGATGTGGCATTCCGGGGGCAACTCGTCCGGTTCGTCCAGTGTGCCAGTTTTCACATCGACCATGCCGGGCAGCATCGCCTCGTTCGAATAGAACAGCCCCGTGCCGCACTGGATGCAGAAATGGCGGCGCGCATCTTCCGAGCTGGCATAGGTGCTGATCTCTCCGGAAATCGACAGCTGGTCATCGCGCATCATGGCCCACCCCGTCATCGGCGCGCCGGAGGACCGGCGGCAATCGACACAGTGGCACAGTGCGTGGTTAAGCGGCTCGCCCTCGATCTCGTAACGGATCGCTCCGCAATGGCATCCCCCTGTCAGCATCCCGTCACTCCCTCGCAAAACGTGTTGCGGGCACTAAGACAGGTGCACGCCGGAACGGCAAGGCTGCTGTGTTATGGCAATCACAGCCTGCGGTCCCGGCGCACAGATGTCGGCGCTATAGACTGGCGCTAGCTGGGACTGTGATCGTCCACCTCCGTCATCGGGCGATCCATGGGTTCTTCCATCGGTTCGTCGATTGGCTCCGGTGGAGCGGAAGGCGTAGCAGCCGCTGATCCCGCGGGCGGTTGGCTGGCGAGCATTTGCTGCTCCAGCCTGCTCCAGGCCGTCTCTTGCTCGTCTTCCGCCATGCCGGTCAATGTCAGCCGGTCACCATCGCTCAGCATCCAGAACACTTCCTGACGCGGCGGGCTGAGCGACCAGTAATAGCTCTTCGCTTCCTGCGACCAGCCATCGAACATGGCCTGCCGTTCCTGCGGCCACCGCCCGTAGACACGCATTTGCTCGGGCGACATTTCCGCCGGTGTCGCTGCATCAGCCGAAGCAGTCGGCGGCGGTGCAGGAGGCGGCGCACCCTCCTGCGCGGCCAGTGGACCTGCTGCGAAAATAGCTGCAGCAGCACAAATTCTCATCATCTTACGCATTGGATTCTCCATAATTCAGGGAAACCCAAACGTTACGAACGCGACCCGTTCGGTGGCCCCAATTCCCAATTGCCATCGAACAAGTTCGTGTTCAGCGATCCGCGTTGAGACGGCAATAGAGCCGCGGCTGCCCGGTCGCGCGGCCAGCCCGTTTGGCCCGCTCTTGTGCAATTTTTGCGGTGAGCGTGCAGGATGACAAAAGGGCCGGCCCCACGATCAGTGGAACCGGCCCTTTCGGCTTCATGCGCGGCGGCGAGGGGTGCTGCCGCGCCAAAATACAGTCGGAGTTAGCGGGGGAAATAACCCAGCGGACGATCGCCCCAATTAAGCCCGGCTTCGCGCGGATTGATGCAATTGTCCTGTTCTTCCGACATGCAGACGTCGATCACCTTGCCGTCGATCATTACCTTCGATGCCTTGCCATTTGCGGTGCGCTCGACGATTTCGGGCGAGGCTGCTTGCGTGCCTTGCGCGATTGCGGGCGCGGCGGAAAGGGCAAGGCCAGTGGCGGCTGCGGCTGCGAGAATAGTCTTCATTATCAATTCCTTCGTCGTTGGTATTGGACTTCTCTGTCCTTGCCTAACCAACCCGCGCACCCGCATGGGGTTCCAAATTTGGTCCTCTCGCCATGCACGGCTTGCCGCAGGCGTCCGCGTTCCCTACCTGTTCACGCAGACAGTATGACAGACCAACCGCACCCCCACGCCCCTCCGGGCGCGCTCGATACGCCTCCTCCCCCTCCCGCCGAGGGCGATATCCCGGCCTATGCCGCGCGTCTCAACCAGCCGCAGCGCGAGGCGGTGCTGACCACCGAGGGGCCGGTATTGATGCTGGCGGGAGCAGGCACCGGCAAGACGTCGGCGCTGACCTCTCGGCTGGCGCATCTGGTGGCGATGAAGAAGGCGTGGCCCAGCGAAATCCTCTGCGTCACCTTCACCAACAAGGCGGCGCGCGAGATGCGCGAGCGGGTGGCCGTGCTTACCGGCGGCGCGCTGGAGGGCATGCCGTGGCTCGGCACCTTCCATTCGATCTGCGCCAAGATGCTGCGCCGTCATGCCGAGCTGGTCGGGCTGCAATCGAACTTCACTATCATCGATACCGATGACCAGCTGCGCCTGCTCAAGGCATTGATTACAGAGAACGATCTGGACGAGAAGCGCTGGCCGCCGCGCCAGCTGGCGGGCCTGATCGACCGCTGGAAGAACCGCGGGCTGAACCCCGATGATCTCGATGCGGTGGAGAACGAAGCCTATGCCAATGGCAGGGGCGCGCAGATGTACGGCCTCTATCAGGCGCGGCTGAAGGCGTTGAACGCGTGCGACTTCGGCGACCTACTATTACACATGCTAAACATTCTACGGCGCGAGAAGGACATCCTGCGCAGCTATCAGCAGCGCTTCAAATATATTCTCGTCGACGAGTATCAGGATACAAACGCCGTTCAGTATCTGTGGCTGCGACTGCTGGCACAGGAGCGCAAGAATATCTGCGTGGTCGGCGATGACGACCAGTCGATCTATTCCTGGCGCGGCGCAGAGGTGGCCAACATTCTGCGGTTCGAGAAAGATTTTCCCGGCGCGAAAGTCGTCAGGCTGGAGCAGAATTATCGCTCCACCCCGCATATTCTGGGGGCGGCATCGGGCCTGATCGGGGCCAACAGCCAGCGGCTCGACAAGACGCTGTGGACCGAGATGGATGCGGGCGACAAGGTCAAGGTCATCGGCATCTGGGACGGTCCCGAAGAAGCGCGCCGGGTGGGTGAAGATATCGAGGGGCTGGAGCGTTCCGGCGCTTCGCTGGACCAGATCGCCATTCTGGTGCGCGCATCCTACCAGACCCGCGAGTTCGAGGACCGGTTCATCCAGATCGGCCTCAATTACCGCATCATCGGCGGTTTCCGTTTCTACGAACGCGCCGAGATCCGCGATGCCCTCGCCTATCTGCGGGTGATTGCCCAGCCGCGCGACGATCTGGCGTTCGAGCGGATTTACAATCAGCCCAAACGCGGGCTCGGTGCCAAGACGCTGGAGAAGATGCACCAACATGCGCGGCGCACCGGGCAGCCGCTGGCCGCCGCTTCGCTACAACTGGCGGACAGCGACGAGCTGCCCAAACGCGCGGCCACCACCATCGGTAATCTGATGCGGCAGTTCTTGGCATGGCGCGAGCGGGCCGAGGAGGTCTCCCCATCCGAATTGCTTCGGCAGGTTCTGGCCGAGAGCGGCTATGACGATATGCTGGCGGCGGACCGCAGCGCTGAGGCGGCCGGGCGTCAGGACAACTTGACCGAGCTCATCCGCGCTATGGAAGAATACGAAACGCTGGGCGATTTCCTCGAGCATGTCAGCCTGGTGATGGACAACGATGCCAACGCGGAAGACGCGAAAGTCACGCTGATGACCATTCACGCGGCCAAGGGTCTGGAGTTTGATCACGTCTTTCTGCCCGGCTGGGAAGAAGGCGTGTTCCCATCTCAGCGCTCGCTCGACGAAGGGGGGCTGGCGAGCCTCGAGGAAGAGCGACGCCTCGCCTATGTCGCAATCACCCGCGCCCGGCAGCGCTGCACCATTCTGCACGCGGCCAACCGGCGCATTTACGGCCAGTGGACCAGCTCTATCCCCAGCCGCTTTGTCGAGGAATTGCCGGACGAACATATCGAAAGCGAAACCACGATGAGCGGCGGCGCATCGCTCTGGCGGGCGAATTACAGCGAAAGCGAAGACCCTTTCGCCCATGTCTCGCAAAACCGCCCCGACCGCTCCAGCAATCGCGGTCCCGGATGGCAACGCGCCCTCACATCCGGCTACGATACGAAGCCCGCGCGCGTCGCCGAAAACCGTCGCAGCGCCGCCAGCTTCGCTGCAAAGGCCCGCACCGACATCGCCATCGGCGCGCAGGTCCGCCACGACAAATTCGGCAGCGGCACGGTGATCGATCAAGAAGGCAACAAGCTGGTCATCAATTTCGAGGACGCGGGCGAGAAGCGCGTTATTGACAGCTTTGTCACGCTCGATAACTAATTGGGGTTGCTGGATAAGAAACGGCCCGGAGCATGTGATGTCGAAGTCGCCTGATAATTCTGCAACCGCAATGGAAACCATGACGTTGCAGGAATTGCGGGCGGATTTTCGCGATGGCAGCACGGTTGCGATGCCGATTGCCGGCATGATCGTTTGGGCAGCGCTGGGAATTGCTGCCTTACAGCTCGACGAAGAGACAATCGCAACGGGCGCGCTTTACGTGATGGTGGCGATCATGCCGCTCGCGTTCCTGATCGATAAGGTGCGGGGGCGCAATCTGTTTGCCGGAGGGTCGGACAATCCGCTGACCAAGCAGTTCCTGCTGTCGATCCTGATTGTGGGCCTTGTCGTCCCTATAGCCATCGCGGGAGCCCGTGCGGGCGAGCCCTTGATCCTGGTTGTCGGGATGGCGGTGCTCGCCGGAGTGGTCTGGATACCGTATGGATGGGCTGCCGATGATCCGGTGGGAATCCGGCATGCCGTTGGCCGCGCAATCGGTTGTTATGCGGCCTTCGCCTATGTGCCCTCGCCATACACCGCCACGGCCATCTGCGGCGTGGTTGTGGTCTCCTATATATACTCGTTGGCATTCCTTAGGCGCTGAGTTGGTGTAACGATCCGGCCCAAAGGATGGGATAGATCGTTGAAGCCGCCGTTCAAATGCCAGCAGGCAGGCAGGCGAGAATTCACTGATCGGCAGCTTTGTGCAGGTCGAGGGCTAACCCCCTACCCCGCCCCCTAATTCTGCAGCGCGATCCAGATTGCTGCGGCCATGCTTCCTCCGCCGAGTGTGCCCCAGATGTGCCAGATCGGGTAACGGAACGGCATTTGTTTCTGGCGATAGAACCACGTCCCGATCAAATAGAACACTGCGCCCGATCCTATCGCGACCATGGAGCCCCGCGGTAGCTGCATCCAGAAGTCGGGCAGAGCGAGCAGTCCAATGGCACCAAACCCGATATAGGACGCGAGCGACCATTTCGGGTCCATGTTCGTCGCGATCAGCTTGAAGACAATGCCGATGGCCCCGACCAGCCACATCACTGCCAGAATCGCGAATGCACTGCGGGTTCCGGCCATCAGAAGCAGCGGTGTGAAGGTCCCGGCAATAACGGGATAGATTGCCGCATGGTCCCATCGCCGCAGGGTCGGTCGCAATTCGTGGCGCGGAAAGAGATGGTAGGCGCCCGAGATAGCCACCGACGACAGCACAGCGATGCCATAGACCGCAATCGCTAACGGCAAGCCGGCCTCCGGTCGCGCCTGTGCAAGTTGCAGGAAATACGGAACGATCGCGACAAAGCCTGCGAAGCTGATCGCGTGGACGATCAGGTCAGCACTGCGCGCCCTCGGATTCTGGCTAGGAAACATGTCGTGTGCTCGACTGTCTGCATGTCGACGACACCTGTATGAAGGGTTCGCCGGGTTAGGAGGTTTGCATTACCGCGCAAGTCGTCGCGATGCACTGAAACGAAGCGACGGCCCCTTTAGAAATTTGTGGCCGATCGAATGCTGCTCAGTCGAAGCCAACGTCTAGGAAGCCCGGCTGTGGGCCGTTCCATTCGCCCGGGGGGACCGGGTCGTCGTCCTGCTTGCGGCCCCGGCCGTTACTGCCCTTTTGGGAGCGTTCCGGTTTCGCCTGTTTCTCGCGGCGCGGCTTTTTCTCGCTCTTCCCGCTGTCGCCATCATTATCGCGCTCGGGTTTCTTTGAACGCGACCGCTTGGGCTTTTCGTCCTGTTCGGACTTTTCATCACGCTTTGGCTTAGCTTCCTCGGCCTTTTCCTCGCCCGCATCGCCATCTTTTAGCTCGACCCGAACGTCGTCCTTGCCGAAGACCGGAATGACGTTCTTGGTCAGCTTCTCGACATTGTCGATTGCTTCAGCGTCTTCGGGTGTCACGAAGGTGAAGGCGCGGCCCTTGGCCCCTGCTCGGCCTGTGCGGCCGATGCGGTGGACGTAGTCATCGGGGTGCCACGGCGTGTCGTAGTTGAACACGTGGCTCACGCCCTTGATATCCAGCCCGCGCGCCGCAACGTCGCTCGCGACGAGAATATTCATGTCGCCCGACTTGAAGCGCTCAAGCTCCTTCTGACGGGTCGCCTGGTCGATATCGCCGTGGATCTCGCCGCTCTTGAAGCCCTTGCGCTGCAAATGCTGGTTCAGATCGCGCACGGTCGTCTTGCGGTTGGAGAAGACAATCGCGGTTTCCACGTGATCATTGGCCAGCAGCCATTCCAGCGTGTCGCGTTTCTGGCGCGCGCCGACCATCACCTTGAACGCGGTAATATCGGCATTGGTCGTCGCCGCCCGGCTCACTTCGATCCGCTTGGGATTGTCCATGAAGGTCTTGGCCAGCTTCTCGATCGGCGGAGGCATCGTTGCCGAGAACAGCATTGTCTGGCGTTGCTCGGGCAGCTTGGAGCAGATGAACTCGATATCGGGAATGAACCCCATGTCGAGCATCCGGTCCGCTTCGTCGATAACCAGCAATTCGCAGCCATTGAGCAAGATCTTGCCGCGCTCGAACAGGTCCATCAGGCGGCCTGGCGTCGCGATCAACACATCGACGCCTTCATTGAGCGCCTTCACCTGATCGCCCATCTGCACGCCGCCAATAAGCAGCGCCATTTTCAGATCGTGGTTCTCGCCATATTTCTCGAAATTCTCGGCCACTTGCGCCGCCAGTTCGCGGGTCGGTTCCAGAATAAGGCTGCGCGGCATCAGCGCGCGGCGGCGGCCGCTGGCCATGATGTCAATCATCGGGAGCACGAAGCTGGCCGTTTTACCGGTGCCCGTCTGGGCGATACCGATAATGTCCTTCATCATCAGCACCGGCGGGATCGCCTGTTCCTGAATCGGGGTCGGCGTATCGTAGCCGGCTTTGTCGACCGCTTTCAGCAATTCAGGGGAGAGGCCGAGGTCGGCAAATTTCATGCATATGTCCGAAAATAAGAATTCAAATAGAAAGGTGTGGCCGCTCTGGCTGGCAAGTCGCCACAAAAGCTGGAGCAGACCCGGCGGCGCGAAAGGCGCGTCACACGCCGCGTCCTCTGGGCAAACGCCTTCGTAATGTCAAGAAATCTGCCGGAGAAGCACACAGTCTTCGCCCGCAAAACGCGTGTCCAATCAGACGCCCGCAGGCACCAATTGACGGATACGGCTCATCTGGCACGACATGCCATTGCGCGACTGGAGATTGTCACGCTTGATACACAGCTTCCCGTCCTTGCTCGGCTCGACATAAAAGCCGGAGTAGAAATCGCGCGGACGGCAGCTCTTTTCCAACGTCGCAGAGATGATCTTGCGGTCGTTTGTGTAGAGCAGCAGACGTGCGGCATCGGCCTGCACGGCAATCACGCTTTTCAGCTCAAGACAATTGCCGATCTTGCGTTCGATATAATCGGTCGGAGGTCGCGCGGGCAGCGTAGCGACCAGGCTTTGCCGCGCACGACGCGGAGAAACCCTGACAATCACGCGCTGCTGGATGCGCACCTGGTACCACGGCTGCGCCCCGCTGAGCGGGACAATACCCTGCCAATGCTGCGGCATGGCAGCAGGGCGGGCGCTGTCTTCCTTTACCGGCTCGGGCTTTGGCGCGAGCTTGACCGGCTCTTCCACCGGCGCAGGCTCGCTGTCTGCCGGGATCGGCAGCAACAGCGCTAGGGGCGCAAACAGGTCGACAAAATTGGGCATCGCTGGAACGGGTGTGCCGTGAAACTCCTGTACCGGCCCGCTGATACCACGCGCCGTTTGTGGTGGAGCGCATTCACCCACCGCGATTGAATGCTGGCTTAATTATCCTGTCAGCGAACGCAAGAGGTGGCATTTGGCCGTCCCGGTGTGGCAAAGGTGCATCATGCAAAGCAGCGACGATTTTCTGAAAGAGGCCCATGCCGTGCTGGGCGACCGGGGCCTGACGCGGGATCCCGATCTGGTCGAGCCTTGGCTGACGGATTGGCGCGGGCGCTATTCAGGCAAGGCACTCGCCCTCGCCTCCCCCGCCGATACGAGCCAAGTCGCCGAACTTATGAAACTGTGCGCGAAAGCGGGCGTGTCGATTGTCCCTCAGGGCGGCAATAGCGGGATGTCCGGCGGTGCCACGCCCGATCAGACAGGTGCCTCGCTGCTGCTGTCCCTGCGCCGTTTGGATACCATCGACCCTATCAAGCCGGGAAGCGGACGCGTGACCTGCGGTGCGGGCGTTGTGTTGCAGAACCTGCACGAGGCCGCCGATGCGGCGGGCTTGCGCTTTCCCCTGACACTGGGCGGCAAAGGCTCGGCCACGATTGGCGGGCTGATATCCACCAATGCCGGCGGCACACAGGTGCTGCGGCACGGAACGATGCGCGCGCAGGTGCTTGGCTTGCAGGCGGTGCTGGCGGACGGGCAGGTGTTCGACTCGCTCACACCGCTGAAAAAGGACAATCGCGGTTTCGATCTCAAACAGCTGATGATCGGCAGCGAGGGCACGCTGGGGATCGTCACGGGCGCAACCTTGCGGCTGCTCCCCGCCATTGCCCGCCGCTCGGTCATGTTTGTCGGCCTGAAACGGATCACCGATGCACGCAAATTGCTGCTCCATGCGCAGAGCGAGGTGGGCGATGTCCTGGAAGGGTTCGAGGTGATGCCCCACCACACGCTCGAATCGGTGCTGGACCATTACCCCGATGCACGCGATCCGCTGGCCGGTGCGCATGACTGGTATGCGCTGATCGAGCTGGCCGCCGATAAGGCGGGCGCGGAGGCTTTGGAGGGGCAGACGGAGGATTTCCTCGCCAGCGCCTTTCAGGCCGAGCTGCTGGACGATGCCACCATCGCCGCCAGCGAATCGCAGGCCGAGGCGCTGTGGCATTTGCGCGATGGTATCTCCGCCGCCGAGCGCGCGATTGGTCCGGCCATGCAACACGATATCTCGGTCCCGGTCGAGACGATGGCCAATTTTGTTGAGCATGCTCTGCCGGTGATGGACGCAGAATTTCCCGGCACCAAAGCGGTTGCTTTCGGCCATCTGGGCGATGGCAATGTCCATTTCCACGTACTCGCCCCTCCCGGCGCGGTGCGCGGCGAATGGGAAGAGACCGAGGGCAAGACGATCAGCCGCAAGGTCCATGATCTGGTGACACAGTGGGGCGGATCGATCAGCGCGGAACATGGCATCGGCCAGATGAAACGCGACGAGCTGGGGCGGCTGGGCGATCCGGCATCGCTGTCTATTCTGCGCGGCGTGAAATCAGCGCTGGACCCGCAAGGCCTGCTCAATCCCGGCAAGCTGGTCCCGCTTGCACCGGCGGGGGCGAGTGTTTAAGGCGCAACACCATCTTCCTGCGCAGGCTCTAACCCTTGCGTGACGACGACCATATTTTCTCAATCCAACGATCCGGAGACTGCCAATGGCCAGCGCGCCGCAGCCGAGCCTGCCCCTGTTTTACAAAGACCTGATGCCGCTCAATTCGCGCGACCACCTCAAGTGGAACAATCGCCGCAGCGACACCGCCAAATGGCTGATCGGCCACCATGCGATTCCGCTGACAGCCGACGAGTTCGTGCAGGCGCAGCGCGATTTTCCGATCGTTTTCTCGGCCGGTGACGATCCCCTGCCGCTGGCGCTGATGGGCCTGAATGAAGGCGTGAACACCTTTGTCGACAAAAAGGGCAAAGTGTCGGATCCGATCTACATCCCGGCCTATATCCGCCGCTATCCCTTCATGCTGGCGCGCATTCAGGAAGGCGCCGAGCAGCTTTCGCTGTGCTTTGACCCGACCAGCGATACGGTTGGCGAGTTCAAGGATGGCGAGCGCCTGTTCACCGACGATGGCAAGGCCACTGACGAGACCACCAAAATTCTCGATTTCTGCCAGAAGTTCGAAGAAGCCGGGATCAAGACCAAGGCTCTCGTCGAGGAACTGAAGAAGCACGACCTGCTGATGGAAAGCGAAATTTCGATCTCGCAGGACGGCAACACCGATCAGCCGTATCTCTATCGCGGCTTCCAGATGGTCGATCAGGAAAAGCTGCGCGCTCTCGATGAGAAAGTGACCAAGGAATGGATGGACAACGGCATGCTGGCCGTCATCCATGCGCATATCTTCTCGCTCGATCTGATGCGGGTGATTTTCTCGCGTCAGGTGCAGCAGGGCACCGGCCCGAAGCTGCCTGCTGAAGCAGCGAAGGATGCTGCAAAGAAATAACGCGCCGCGCCCCGGCGCACTCGCATAAAGAAAGGCGGCGGGCTCCTTAGGGGTCCGCCGCTTTTTATTTGGCCTGAACTAACCGGTTACGTAGTCTCTACTCGGCAGCCTGCGGCCAGCTGCGACGGGGGACCACTTCCTCGGCCAGCGCCCGGACCAGGCCGGTCAGCACGCCGGCAATCTCGCCTGCGCGGGCGCTCGGCACCGCATGGTCACGCTCCAGATACAGCGAGCGGCATACTTCGATCTGCATGGCGTGCACGCCCACCGATGGCGCGCCATGCCGGTCCAGCACATAACCGCCGGCATAGGGCCGGTTATGAGCCGCGCGCGCACCGACCCGCCCGAAATAGCGCATGGCCGTGGCCGACAGCATGCCATTGCATGAGGCCCCGAACCGGTCGCCCAGAACATACTGCGCCGGACGATCGGTCGGGCGGCGCGGCTTCAATGGCGGCATCGAGTGCAAATCGATCAGCAGCGCGGCCCCCCACCGGCTTCGGATACGGTCCAGCGTCGACTTGAGCGCAGCATGATATGGCTCATGCACTTGCGAAATCCGGCGCTGCACCTCTGCATGGGAAATGCGCTCTCGCCAAATTTCGCCCAAACCATTCAACCTGCGCGGGATCAGCCCCAACCCGCCCCGCGCCCGGCGGTTGGCCGCCGAATGCGAAACATTTGCCGGCCGCCCCTCTGCCACCATGCCCCAGTCCATATCGCCGGGCGCACGGTTCAGATCGATCAGAGCGCGCGGCGCATCGGCGACCAGCAGAGCCGCCCCGGTCTGCCGCGCCACTTCCCGTGCCAACAGATCGACAAGCCGGTCTTCGAGCCGGATGGCGGCAAAATCGGGATTGCGCATCGATGCGAGCAAGTCGGGCGGATAATTGCGCCCGGCATGCGGCGCGGCAATCAACACCGGCGATGGCAAAGCGTCCGGGATGTCCAGCGTGAAGCGTGGGAGGCCTTTGGAAATAGCACCGTCTTTATGGGTCGCAAATTGGCTTGCGTTTCCCTGAATCCCGTCATTCTCACCGTGTGTAGCCATCATCTGCGGTCATGCCATATCCAGCATGTGTGTCAAAGCAGGTCGCAGCGCGCGCGGCAGAAGAAATTTTAAACACATGGGCGTATAGGGAGCCGCTATGAGCGAACCGAACCAGCCCCCCCGCATCCTTCTGGCCGAGGATGAAGAGGCCATGCGCACCTATCTTGTCCGTGCGCTGGAGAATGCCGGATACGAGGTCGATTCGGTCGATCGCGGGACTCTGGCTGTGCCGCTGCTGGAAGATTCGCATTACGATCTCCTGCTGTCCGACATTGTGATGCCGGAAATGGACGGGATCGAGCTTGCCCAGAAATGCAACGAGATCAGCCCCGCGACGCAGGTGATGTTCATCACCGGCTTTGCCGCCGTTTCTCTGCGGGCCAGCGCCGATCAGCCGCGGGCAAAGGTGCTTTCCAAGCCCTTCCACCTGCGTGATCTGGTGATGGAAGTGGACCGCGTTTTTCAGGATCGCAAGGAAGCCTCGCTTTAGAACCGATTGCACCTTGCGTGCGCGCCGGGTCGCGGCTAGATGCGCGTTCCGCTTCCAAGGAGGCGGATATTCGATGGTGCGGGCGTATAGCTCAGTGGTAGAGCACTGTATTGACATTGCAGGGGTCGGGAGTTCAACTCTCTCTACGCCCACCATCGAAACTTTTTTTGCCTCAAGCGCCGACGGTCGCATCCGCTCCCTAGGCTAGCGCGCCACAGGGCGCGGCGGCCAGTCGGCCTTTGGCTGCCGCGACCAAGCGGCTCGCGCACTCATCTTCAAACCGGCACAATTACGCTGCCGGTGCGTTGAAGCCCCATGAAAATATGTCTTCTCGGCCCCGGCGGCGATACCGGCAAACACATCCTTCATCAGGCGCTGGAGCGCGGCCACAGCGTGCGCGGTGTGGAGCGCGAGGATCCCGGCGACCTGTCCGATCATCCCGATTTCGAGCCGCGCGAGGCCGACATACTCGCCGATGACCTGACAGATATCGTCGCCGGGTGCGATGTGGTCATCTCGGCGCTGGGTCTGGGGCGCGACCTGCAGACGTTGGCCGACCCTCCCCCGCTTTATACCGAGGGCGCAGTGCGGATCGTCGAAGCCATGCGCGCTGCCAAGCTGAAGCGGCTGGTGGTCATCTCCGCCGCATTTGCCGCGCGCGACGCCGGTGTGCCGCTGTGGTTCCGCGCCGCGACCCTGCCGCTTACCGGCATCTTCCGCCAGATGGCCGCAATGGAGCGCGTGCTGCGCGCTGCCGACGATATCGAGTGGACAGCCGTGCGCCCGGGCTGGCTGCTCAACCGTGACCACACGGGGGACTTCGAGGTATCGGAAACAGGATTGCCCGATACCACCTTGCGCACTCGGCGCACCGACCTTGCGCACTTCATGCTCGACTGCGCGGAAAAAGACCTCTGGGTGAAACAGACCCCCTTCATCGCCCGGCGCGAAGCCTTGCATCTGGAGACCCCGCCCGCCCTGGTGGAAGAAATATTGCCGATCTGATCCGCGCGGGCACCCGGCGCTCCCTTGCGCCACACACCCCCTCTGCTAAAGCCCCCAGCAATCGAAACACACCCGGCACGCCCGGGCAAAAAACACCCGATAAGAGGCACATTCCGAAATGGCGAAAATTCAGGTCAAAAATCCCGTTGTCGAGCTTGATGGCGACGAAATGACGAAGATCATCTGGCAGTGGATCCGCGAGCGGTTGATCCTGCCCTATCTCGACATCGACCTGAAATATTACGACCTGTCGATCGAGAAGCGCGACGAAACCGACGACCAGATCACCATCGACGCAGCCAATGCGATCAAGGAACACGGCGTCGGTGTGAAATGCGCGACGATCACGCCCGATGAAGCCCGCGTCGAGGAATTCGGCCTCAAGAAAATGTGGCGTTCGCCCAACGGCACCATCCGCAACATCCTCGGCGGCGTCGTCTTCCGCGAACCGATTGTGATCGACAATGTGCCGCGTCTGGTTCCCGGCTGGACCGACCCGATCGTAGTCGGCCGTCACGCTTTCGGCGACCAGTACCGCGCAACCGACACGCTGATCCCGGGGGCCGGCAAGCTGCGCCTCGTATTCGAGGGCGCGGACGGCAAGAATATCGACCTCGAAGTGTTCGAATTCCAGTCGAGCGGCGTCGCCATGGCGATGTACAACCTCGACGATTCGATCCGCGACTTTGCCCGCGCATCGATGAATTACGGTCTGGACCGCGGCTGGCCGGTTTACCTGTCGACCAAGAACACGATCATGAAGGCCTATGATGGGCGTTTCAAAGACCTGTTCGAGGAAGTCTTCGAAGCCGAATTCAAGGAAAAATTCGAGAAGGCCGGCATTCATTACGAGCACCGCCTGATCGACGACATGGTTGCCGCTGCGATGAAGTGGAACGGCAAGTTCGTGTGGGCCTGTAAGAACTACGACGGCGATGTTCAGTCCGACACCGTGGCTCAGGGCTTCGGCTCGCTCGGACTGATGACCTCGGTTCTGATGACGCCCGATGGCGATGTCGTAGAAGCGGAGGCCGCACACGGCACCGTCACCCGCCACTATCGCCAGCACCAGGAAGGCAAGGCGACCAGCACCAACCCCATCGCCTCCATCTTCGCATGGACGCGCGGCCTGATGTATCGCGGCAAGTTCGACGAAACACCCGAAGTGGTGAAATTCGCCGAGACGCTGGAGCGGGTCTGCATCGAAACCGTCGAGAGCGGCAGCATGACGAAAGATCTCGCCCTGCTGATCGGTCCGAACCAGAACTGGCTCACCACGGAGCAGTTCTTCGAGGCTATCGTCGAGAATCTCGAAAAAGAAATGGCTGCGTAAGAGCCAGCTGAAAAGGGGCCGCCACTATGGCGACCAAATCAAAGGCCCGGCTGGAAGTCCGGCAAGCGCAGGCGGGAGACGTCCGCGCCATCGCCGATCTCGTCCGCCGGGCCTATAGCGAACTGCCCGCCTACACCCATGGCGAAATTCGCGGGCAGCTGAACAATTATCCCGAAGGCTGTTTTGTCGCCAAGCTTGACGGCAAGCTGGTCGGTTATTGTGCCTCCATGCGTCTTTCGGAACGCGTCGCATTCTCCAATGGCAATTGGGACGAGATAACCGGCAACGGCTTCGGCAGCCGTCACAACGCCACCGGCGCCTGGTTGTATGGCTACGAAATGTGCGTCGATCCCAAGACGCGCGGCACACGCATCGGGCGAAGGCTGTACGAAGAACGCCGCGCTCTGGCAGAGCGGCTGGAGCTGGACGGTATTGTGTTCGGCGGCCGGATGCCGGGCCTTGCACGGGCGATGCGCCGCAAGACCAATCGCGCCGATACGCCTGAAGAATATCTCCAGATGGTCTTGGATTCCAAGATCCACGACCCTGTTCTGCGTTTCCAGTTGGCCAATGGTTTCGAGCCGCAGGGCATCATCGAGAGCTATCTGCCCGAAGACAAGCAGAGCAAGGCGTTTGCTGTGCGGATGGTCTGGCGCAACCCCTATGTCGACAGCGACGCGCCGAAGAAGCACCGCGTGCCCCGCGACGTCGAAAGCGTGCGCATCGCCACCTGCCAATTGCAGGCCCGCGCAGTTACCGGCTTCGACGAGTTTATGAAGCACGTCGAATATTTCGTCGACGTTGCAGCGGATTACGAGGCGGACTTCATCGTCTTTCCCGAGCTCTTCACCCTCATGCTACTGAGCGCCGAGGAAGAAGAGCTGAGCCCGATGGAAGCCATCGAGGCCTTAAGCAAATACACGCCGAAAATCCGCACCGCCCTGAGCGAGATGGCGCTCAATTACAACATCAACATCATTGGCGGATCGCACCCTACGCGGCTCGACGATGGCGACATTCACAACATCGCCTATGTCTGCCTGCGCGACGGATCGATCCATTCTCAGGAAAAGATTCACCCGACCCCGAACGAGGCCTATTGGTGGAACATCAAGGGCGGCGACAGCATCGACGCAATCCAGACCGATTGCGGTCCGATTGGCGTGCTGATTTGCTACGATAGCGAATTCCCGGAGCTGGCCCGCCGACTGGTGGACGAAGGCGCGCGGATTATCTTCGTGCCCTTCTGCACCGACAGCCGCCAGGGATATATGCGCGTGCGATATTGCGCGCAGGCTCGCGCCATCGAGAACCAGTGCTATGTCGTCATGTCCGGCAATGTCGGCAATCTGCCCAATGTCGGCAATATGGACATCCAATACGCGCAAAGCTGCATTCTGACGCCGTGCGATTTCCCCTTTGCCCGCGACGGTATCGCTGCCGAGGCCAGCGAGAATGTCGAAACTCTGACCATCAGCGACGTCAATCTGGCCGATCTCAGCTGGGCCCGCGCGGAAGGCACGGTGCAAAACCTCGCCGACCGCCGGTTCGATCTGTACCGCATCGAGTGGGACAAGCGCGTCGGCCAAATCAGCCCGAGGATCGGCGAAAGCATTGGTGACGATGCCGATGGCGAGAGCCAGCCCATGGGCCGTCATTCGCCCGGCGGCGGATAACGCGGCAAATAAGCGCGGCGGATAGCGCCGGATAAGCCGTATGAACCACGCCCCGCACCGGCTATAGCGCCTCCATGGCCGGTGAACTTTCCCTCTCCCCGATGTTGTCGGATGCGCTCGTCATTCTCGGCGCTGCGGGGATTGTTATTCCGGTCTTCTCACGTTTTCGCATCACACCGGTGATCGGGTTCATCCTGATCGGCATTCTCGTCGGGCCGTTCGGTCTGGGCAAGCTCACTTACGAAATAGAGTGGCTCAAACACATAACCATAACCGATCCGGAGGCGCTTGCGCCTTTTGCCGAGTTCGGGATCATCCTGCTGCTCTTCACCATCGGGCTGGAGCTGAGCTTCAACCGGCTATGGCAGATGCGGCGGCTGGTCTTCGGCCTCGGATCGCTGGAACTGCTTCTTGGCGGTGCCTGCATCGCCATCGTGCTCTCGATGATGGGCCAGTACTGGACTGGCGCAATGGCGCTGGGTCTGGCCCTCGCCATGTCGTCCACGGCGATTGTTCTGCCCATATCGGGCACGTCTTCTCCTGTCGGACGCGCGGCGCTTTCGATGCTGCTGTTCGAAGATATCGCCATTGTGCCGATCATTTTCATGTTGGGTGCACTGGCCCCTTTTGCGCAGAGTGACGGTCTGACAGGACTGGTCGACACGCTGTGGCAGGGCGGACTCGTGGTGATCGCGCTGCTTGTGGTCGGGCGCGTTGCCCTGCCCCGGCTGTTTGCTCAGGCTGCGCGCACAAAAAGCCCCGAACTGTTTCTCGCCGCCAGCCTGCTGGTGGTAATCGGCGCGAGTCTCGCCACCGCTTTGGTCGGCCTCTCCCCCATTGTCGGCGCGCTGATTGCCGGGCTGCTGATCGCGGAAACCGAATATCATTCCGAAGTCGAAAACATCATGGAGCCTTTCAAAGGCCTCGCGCTGGGTGTCTTCCTGATCACCGTGGGCATGAGCATCGACCTGCTGAGCATCTGGGACAATCTGTTCGCCATCCTTTCGGCGGTGGTGCTGGTGCTGGTTTTCAAGGCGCTGCTGACCGGCATTCTCCTGCGCAGCATGGGCGCGCGCCGTAGCACTGCGACCGAGACCGGCATTCTGATGGCCAGCCCGTCCGAGACGACACTGATCGTCATCTCCACCGCCGGCACAGCCATGTTGATCCAGCCTGGCACAGCGCAATTCTGGCAGATCGTCACCGCCATCGGGCTGACCATCACGCCGCTGCTGGCCATGCTCGGCCGTGCGGTGGGCCGCCGGGTTGAGCCTATCCCGGAGCTGGAAGAGGACGACAGCGGCGAACCGAAAGTCATCATCATCGGCGCGGGCCGGGTTGGCCGCCTGATCGCCGATATGCTGGGCCGCCATGACCGGCCCTATGTGGCGCTCGATTCCAATGCCGATCTGATTGAGGATGCCCGCCGCGAAGGTTTCCGCGCGACGTTTGGCGATGCGGCGCGCGGCAATGCGCTGGACCGGCTGGGCATAGACAATGCCGCCGCTGTCGTTTTGACGATGGACGAGCCAGTGCTGGCCGAGCGTCTGACGCAGAAGCTGCGCAAGGCGCATCCGGATTTGCTGATCGTTTCGCGCGCCCGCGATGCAGAGCACGCGGCAACATTGTACCGCGCGGGGGCCAGCCATGCGGTGCCGGAAACACTGGAAAGTTCGCTCCAGCTATCGGAAGCCGTGCTGACCGATATCGGCGTGGCGGTGGGTCCGGTAATTGCGTCCATCCACGAGAAACGCGACGAATTTCGCTCGCAGATTCAGGAAAGCGGCGAGCTGGAGAGCAAGCCGAAACTGCGCACATCGACCGTCAGCGCGCCTTCGTCCGGCTAGGCAGAGCGGAGATTTTTGGACCTCTTCCACGCGCCAAGCATTGGTAGGGAAAGGAGAAAATCGATGTCCAACCCTGACCCTACCAAGCCGACCCCGAACAAGGAAAAGTTCAAGCCGCAGAACGTGGCAGACCCGCAATCGACCGTCGAACCGCCAAGCCGTGACCCGGCAAAGCCGTCCGACACAGGCGGGCAGGATATCCCGCGCGGTAGCGAGCCGGAAACCCGCCGCTAAGTCTGGCCGCAAGGCTCCGGCAGATGCCGAGCCCGACTATCAGCCGGCGAGGACCGCTCGCACCGCGTCGAGCGCCTTGTCGGCCTGGCCACCATCAGGCCCACCGCCCTGCGCCATATCGGCCCGGCCACCGCCGCCTTTACCGCCCAAAGCTTCGACCCCAGCACGCACCAGCGCCACCGCGTCATATGTGGCGGTCAGGTCATCGGTGACGCCCACGGCCAGCGCGGCGCGCCCGTCATTGACGGCAATCGCCGCGGCGACGCCGGAGCCAATGCGTTTCTTCGCCTCATCCAGCAGACCGCGCAGATCCTTAGGATTGAGCCCTTCCAGCACCTGTCCGCTGAAGGTCACACCATTAATCGTCTCATCAGCGGTAGCCTCCGCCGATCCAGCCCCGCTGGCTGCACCGCTCAGCGCGAGCTGTTTCTTCGCGTCGGCGAGCTCTTTCTCCAGCGCTTTGCGCTCGGCCAGCAGCGCACCAATCCGGTCGGCCACTTCTTCGGGTGTGGTGCGCAGCGCACTCGCGGCGGATTTCAACGCATCTTCGCGCCCCGTCAGCCATTGCCGCGCGGCATCGCCGGTGAGCGCTTCGATACGGCGCACGCCTGAACTGACCGCGCTTTCGCTGATGATGCGCAGCAGCTGGATGTCGCCTGTAGCGTTCACATGCGTCCCGCCGCAGAGTTCGACCGAATAGTTTCGCCCGTCTCCCCCAGCGCGGCCCATAGAGAGCACGCGCACCTCGTCACCGTATTTCTCGCCGAACAGCGCCAGCGCGCCAGCCTCGACGGCATCGTCGGGCGTCATGAGGCGGGTGGTGACGCGCTCATTGGCGCGAATCTCGGCATTCACGTCTGCTTCAATCGCCGCAATGTCCGCATCGGACAAAGGCTCGGGATGACTGAAGTCGAACCGCAAGCGGTCTTCCGCCACCAGCGACCCCTTCTGCGTGACATGACCGCCGAGCCGATTGCGCAGGGCAGCGTGCAGCAAGTGAGTCGCCGAATGGTTCGCCTTCACCCGGTCGCGCCGCTCGGCATCGACCTGCAGGTGCACCACATCGCCCACCGCCAGCGCGCCGCTGGCAATCTTTGCACTCTGTGTGTGCAGGCGGCCGAGCGGTTTGCCGGTATCGGTGACTTCGGCGGACAGACCGTCCGCGCCCGTGATGGTCCCGGTATCGCCCTGCTGACCGCCGCTTTCGCCGTAGAACGGAGTCTGGTTGGTCAGAACGACCACCTCGTCCCCGGCCTCGGCCCGGTCGATTTCAGCGCCATCCTTGACCAACGCCACAACGCGCCCCTCGCCGCTGGTGGCGGTGTAGCCGGTGAACTCGGTCGCTCCCTCGCGCTCGGCAATGTCGAACCAGACCTGACTGTCGGCCGCCTGTCCGCTGCCCTTCCATGCCGCGCGGGCCGCCTCTTTCTGTCGCGCCATGGCGGCATCGAAGCCCGCGCGATCGACCCCGATACCCCGATCGCGCAAGGCATCCTCCGTCAGGTCATAGGGGAAACCGTAGGTGTCGTAGAGCTTGAACGCGACTTCGCCGTCGAGCTGGTCGCCGCTGCCCATCGTGCCGGTCGCTTCGTCGAGCAAGCGCAAGCCATTTTCCAAAGTCTGGCGGAAACGGGTTTCCTCCCGCTCCAGCGTTTCCTCGATCAGCGGCTGTCCCCGCGCGAGCTCGGGGAAAGCCTGCCCCATCTCGGCCACCAGAGTGGGCACCAGACGATGCATCAGCGGGTCCTTCGCCCCAAGAATATGCGCATGACGCATGGCCCGCCGCATGATCCGGCGCAGCACATAGCCGCGCCCTTCATTCGAAGGCAGGACCCCGTCGGCAATAAGGAAGCTGGTCGAGCGCAGATGGTCGGCAATCACCCGGTGGCTGGCCTGCCGCTCGCCCTCGGCTTTCACATCCAGTAAACCTTCCGACGCGCCGATCAGCGTCTTGAAAGTGTCGGTATCGTAATTGTCGTGTTCGCCCTGCATTACGGCGGCGATGCGTTCGAGACCCATGCCGGTGTCGATATTCTTGTTTGGCAGGTCACCGATAATCTCGCCGCTGCGCTGCTCGTGTTGCATGAACACGAGGTTCCACACTTCCACGAAGCGGTCGCCATCCTCGTCGGGCGATCCCGGTGGGCCTCCGGCAATATGTTCGCCATGATCGTAGAAAATTTCGGAACACGGGCCGCACGGGCCATCATCGCCCATCGCCCAGAAGTTATCCGACGTGGGGATACGGATGATGCGCTCTTCCGGCAGGCCGGCGATCTTGCGCCACAGATCGAACGCTTCGTCATCCGTATGGTAGACGGTGGCCGTCAGGCGCGCGGGATCGATGCCCCATTCCTTGGTCAGCAGCGTCCACGCATGCTCGATTGCCTGATCCTTGAAATAGTCGCCAAAGCTGAAATTGCCGAGCATTTCGAAAAAGGTGTGATGCCGCGCGGTGTAACCGACATTGTCGAGATCGTTGTGCTTGCCCCCTGCCCGAACGCATTTCTGCGAGCTGGTGGCAGTCTGCGCGGGCGGCGTCTCCAGACCGGTGAACACATTCTTGAACGGCACCATGCCGGCATTGACGAACATCAATGTCGGATCGTTGTGCGGCACAAGCGGTGCACTGGGCACTTCGCGGTGGCCCGCAGCTGCAAAGTGATCGAGGAAGCTGCGGCGAATGTCGTTGGTCGATTGCATGGTGGTGAGCGAATTAGGCGCTGGCGGCGCGCGCGACAAGCGGTGAGTGCATGAACCTGAGGACGCGATCCCGACGGAGCACGGTCATGCCGGAGCTTTTGCGCTCACGAGCCACGCCCCTGCTTTCATCAAGACCATGCTTCCATCGCGGTGCTGGGCAAGCAAAGCGCGCAAGTCCTCGGAAAATTGCGCACGTTCGGCTGCAGGCAGTTGGGCCGCAGCGCGCGCCGCGGGCCCGATCGACAAAAAGAACGAATGCGCATCCTCCACCGGATCATCGCCTGTTCCGGCCACGTAGGGATAATCGAAGCTTTCAAACTCGACATCTTCCCAACCGGCGCGCTCCATCATGGCGCGGGTGCGTTTCGCGTCGGCGAAGGCGAAGGGGCCAGGGCCGGTTGGTTGAGAAGAGGAACCGCCGGGCACAAGAGCGGAAAGCTCCGCGGCCCATGCATTTTCGGACACGCTACGAAAACAACTGAACACAAGGCGCGCGCCGGGCGCAGCGCTTTCGCGCATATTAGCGAACGCCGCCTGCGGGTCGTCAAAAAACATCACGCCGTGACGGGAAACGATAAGGTCCGGCCCCTGATCGGGCGAAGGGGCAGACCACGTGGCAGCGTCAGCGAATTCGAACGAGACGTTTGCCCGCTGTCCCCCGCGCTGTTTGGCCACTGCGATGAGCGTTTCGCTGATATCGATGCCATGGATACTCGCACCGGTATGGCCCCTGGCAAGCGCGAGCGATATCTCTCCCGCGCCGCAGCCGATATCGAGTGCCCGCGAAAATCCGCCATCGCTTGCAAGGCCCAGCAAGCGGTCGGTCAATGCCGAGAAGCTGCGGTCGGTGCGCGACCATTCGCTGGCCCAGCTCTCGCCAACCCGGCCCTGCCAGTCACTCTTGTCAGTCATGCTTGGCGTTCATCGCAAATGTCATCCTGTCCATCGGCCGGGGAGCCTAACCTTCACCGGGGCCTAAACCAAAGTTCCGGCCACCGCTATAACGGCAGGTGCGATAAGCCAAAGAAAAGCCGGCGCGACGCCCCCTTCTCTGGAGCACCGCGCCGGCTCATCCTTTTAATCCTGCGCCGCCCGGCGGACAGCGCATAGTCGTGGAAACTCAGTCCCCGGCTTCATCTTCCGCATCGGGACCGGTCATCATCTCCTCGGCCACTTCGTCGGTCTTGCCGCGAATGGTCGCTTCCAGCTTGTCGGCCATTTCGGGATTCTCCTTGAGGAATGTCTTCGCATTCTCGCGGCCCTGCCCGATGCGCACGCTGTCATAGCTGAACCAGCTGCCCGACTTCTCGACCACACCGGCCTTCACACCCAGATCGAGAATCTCGCCCAGCTTGGAAATGCCCTGACCGTACATGATGTCGAACTCGACCTGCTTGAACGGCGGGGCGACCTTGTTCTTCACCACTTTGACGCGGGTGGAATTGCCGACCACTTCGTCACGGTCCTTGATCTGGCCGGTGCGGCGGATGTCGAGCCGGACAGAGGCGTAGAATTTGAGCGCGTTGCCGCCCGTCGTGACCTCGGGGTTGCCATACATCACGCCGATTTTCATCCGCAGCTGGTTGATGAAGATCACCATGCATTTGGAACGGTTGATCGACCCGGTGAGCTTGCGCAGGCTCTGGGACATGAGGCGCGCCTGAAGGCCGACATGCGAATCGCCCATCTCGCCTTCAATCTCGGCGCGGGGGACCAGCGCGGCCACCGAGTCGACCACCAGCACGTCGATGGCATTGGAGCGCACCAGCGTGTCGGTAATTTCAAGCGCCTGCTCGCCCGTATCGGGCTGCGAGACGATCAGTTCATCGACATCCACGCCCAGCTTCTTCGCATAGACGGGATCAAGGGCATGTTCGGCATCGACGAAGGCTGCGGTGCCGCCGTTCTTCTGCGCCTCTGCAATCACGTGCAGGGCGAGGGTCGTTTTGCCCGAGCTTTCCGGCCCGTACACTTCGATGACGCGGCCTTTGGGAAGACCGCCAATGCCCAGAGCAATGTCGAGGCCCAGCGAGCCGGTCGAAATCGCTTCGACATTCATGGCTTCGCGGCTGCCCAGCTTCATGGCCGAGCCTTTGCCGAATGCGCGATCAATCTGCGCGAGTGCGGCGTCGAGCGCCTTCTGACGGTCCACGGTTTTTTCCTTATCAACCAGTTTTAGATTGGCGGACATCGCACGCTCTCCCTGACTTGCCTAGGGGCCCATCGCCCTTATCGACGGAAGCGTATGTATCGGCTTTGTTCCACAAGAACAAGAGTGGAACGAAAATTTATTCCACAGCGCTTGGCGGGGCGCTCCGGGCGGCTGCCCTTGTGCCGATCACCTCGCCGGCTTTCTGCGAGATTTGCTGCACGCTGAAGGGTTTGGCGATGAAGTGCATGTCGGGCACATCGATGTCCTTGCGCAGCTGCTCCTCGGCATAGCCGGACATGAACAGGATAGGGATATCGGGCGTCACGCGGCGAATGCCCTTGGCCATGGTCGGCCCGTCCATTCCCGGCATCACCACATCGGACACCACCAGATCGAAGGGCCCGCTATTGGCAAATGCAGCCAGCCCCTCCTCGCCATCGGCACACGCTGTCACGTCGAAGCCGGCGCGGGACAGAGCACGCTCTGCGACGGCGCGGACCATGTCCTCGTCTTCAACCAAGAGCACGCGTCCGCCTGCGGCCCACTCGCCTGCGCGTTCCGGCGCAGGAGCAGGTTTGGGATCCACCCGTCCCCGATGGACCGGGAAGTACAGGGTAAAGCGCGCACCCCGTTTGCCGCCCTGCCCGCCGTCGACATTGTCGGCAAAGATGAAGCCGCCCGACTGTTTGACGATGCCATACACGGTGGAGAGGCCGAGGCCGGTGCCCTTCCCCTGCTCCTTCGTGGTGAAGAAGGGTTCGAAAATCTTGCCCAAGACATCCTCGGGAATGCCCCCGCCCGTGTCCTGCACGATGAGCGCTGTGTAGTCCCCGACAGGCAAGATGTCGGAGCCCATCGCCCGCACATCCTTGGCCGTAATTCGCCGCGTCGCCATTGATAGCCTGCCTGAGCCATCGCCGCGCGACTGGATCGCATCGCGGGCGTTAACCGCCAGATTGACGATTACCTGCTCCAGCTGTCCGGGATCGGCGCGCACCGGGCCGAGATCGCGGTCATGCCGAACGGAAAACTCGATCCGCTCCCCCATCAGGCGCTTGAGAAGCTGGCTCACTTCGCTGACCACGTCGGGCAATTGCAGAACTTCGGGCTTGAGCGTCTGCTGGCGGCTGAAGGCAAGCAATTGCCGCGTCAGGCTGGCGGCACGGTTGGAATTGGCGCGGATTTGCTGGATGTCATCGTAATCGCTGTCGCCCGGCGTATGGCGCAGCAGCATCAGATCGCAATAGCCGATGATCGCGGTCAGCACATTGTTGAAATCATGCGCAACGCCGCCTGCCAGCTGACCGACAGCCTGCATCTTTGTCGCCTGCGCCACCTGCCGCTTCAGTCTCGTTTCCTCGCTGGTATCGGCGAGGCTGAGCAGGACCGCCGGTTCGCCCAGCCCGCGCACGCCGGCAAGGCCGATGGACACGGGGTCCTCCGGTGCATGGCGCAAGCGGATGGCCATATCGCCATTATTCGCCGAACCGCGCGCAAAGCGCCGCACGGCATCGGCCAGCGCGCTCTTGTCCTCTGCCACCACCAGATCGGATGGGTATTGCGGCAATCCGCGCTCCTCCCGGTCGGCTGCCCGCAGGAACGGCGCGTTGGCGAACAGCAAGCGTCCATCCCGGTCCGCCATTGCGAGGCCGAGCGGCAAGGCCCCCAGCAAGGCCTCCAGTTCCGGGGCGGCGGGGTCTGCACTATCACTCGCCCCGACGCCGACACCGTGTTCCAGCAGCATCATCAGCGAGGGCGCAGCATCGGCGTTTGCGGCGACCGCATCGTCAATCGAATTGAGCGGGACATGGACCAGACGGTTGGGCGTTCCGCGCCGCCCTTCCCGCTCGAAATAGATTCGGTCCTGTTCGTCGGTCCGCAGGAAGCTGACAAATTCCTGCCCGGCCAGCGTGGCGCCTTCATCGCCCGATGCACGGCGGGCAAAGCCGGGGGCCGCAGCGCGGATGGTGCCGTCCGGTCCGACCAGCGCGATCTCGATACCGGCGCGGGTCAACACCTTGCCCAGCGGCCCGGCAACCTGCCGCGCAATGTCGGTCGCAATGTCATCCTCCCCGCGTGCGGTGAAGCGCCAGACCAGATAATCATCGCCCCGCCCGGCGCGCTTCGCGCTCGCCTGCCAATGTCGCTTGCCATCGCGGCTATCCAATCGCGGAGCCTCGGCCTCGCCGTCCCGCCATGCCTCGCGCGCCAACACCATCAAGGCCTCTTGCGACCCTTTGTCGAGCGCGAGATTGGGCGGCGCGACATCTTCCCCGAATTGGGCAACATAGACAGAACTGGCGCACACCAGCCGGTTGGCCTTGTCCGTGATCGCCACGGCTGTATCGGGCCGCTCGATCGCCTGAACCGTGACCGACCAGTCGGGCAAGGCGAGCCCTTGCCCGGTCGGCTCGGGGCGCAGCCGAACAAGCGCAAAGCCCAGCACGATCAGGGTCGCCAGACCGCCAGCGTAGGCCGCTGTCAGAAGTGGAACTTCGCTCACAAACCAGACCGCAGCGATGCTGGCAATGAGCGCCAGACCAAGCGCGGCCCAGCCGAGCCAGCCAACGGCAGCGAGTCCTTTGTCCGATTTTCCGTCCAGGAACGCCATCAGCCCGCGCTGTTCTCGCCTGGCCCTGACTGAGCGGCGTTCAGCCTTTCATCGAGGCGTTTCTCCAACCGGCGAAGGCGTATTGTCCGGCGCTGCGCAACGCGCCAACGCCAGAACCAGCCTGCGACCAGATAGCCGACCGCCGCCGAAACAACGGCCAGAACCACAAACCCGAATACAGTGACGCCCGCTGCCTCGAAGAAGCCGCTAAAGGTCCGCCAGCTCTCGGAATTGACCTGCCCCTCCATAGTGCCGGAACCGATATCCCGGTCGATATCCAGCATTACTTTTCCGACCCTGTTGGCGATCACCACCCAGAACGGGAACGTGAAAGGATTGGTCACGAAAGTCACGAGCGCGGCCAATGGGACATTGGCCCGGGCGGGCAGCGCCATAAAGGCCGCCAGGAAAATCTGGCCGAGCGGAATGATAAACCCGCAAAACAGACCCAGCGCGATCCCTCGCGGGACCGAGCGGCGGGTAAAACGCCAGAGTTCCGGGCTCAGGAAACGATGGGCAATGGGCGCAAGATATTTGTTGCGCGCCATCTCGTCGCGCGAGGGCATGTGCTCGCGCAGCCAGTCGGCCAGAAATGTCTTGCTACCAAAGCTCATAACAGGCCACGGCTCATGCTCGCCCGCAGCCCTGCTTTCAAGTTTGAACCGGAAGAGAGAGGCGTGTTGTGCATAGCGGGGATATGGTTAGCAGATGAGGTATGGCCAACCAATGAATCGCCGGACCGTTCAATAATTTTCTACGAACTGCGTCAAAAGGCGTTTGGCCCGGCGTTTCGTCAGCCCTGCTCGCGCATGATCCGGGCCTTGTCCCGCTTCCAGTCGCGGTCCTTGATATAATCGCGCTTGTCCTTGGCTTGACGCCCTTTTGCCAGCGCCAGTTCGACCTTCGCGCGGCCCGTCTTGTTGAAATAAATCGACATCGGGACCAGCGTCATGCCCTTGCGCTCCACCGCGCCCAGCAGCCGCTCGATCTCGCGCGCATGCAGCAGCAGCTTGCGCGGGCGGCGGGCTTCGTGATTATTGCGGTTGCCGTGGCTGAATTCGGGGATGTTGGCGTTGATCAGCCACGCCTGCCCGTCACGGACCTCGGCATAGCTTTCGGCAATGGTCGCCTCGCCTGCGCGCAAAGCTTTCACCTCGGTCCCCTGCAGCGCAATGCCGGCCTCGAACTTGTCCTCGATTGCATAGTCGAACTTCGCCCGTCGGTTCTCGGCGACGGTCTTTTGCTTGTCGAAGGTTTCGGGTTTGGGGCGTGCCATGGTTGGGGCCATGTAGGGGCTGAAGGAGCGCGGGGAAAGGCCCCGCTACTCCACCAGCCTTACTCTACCTGATCGCCGGGCAGGCTCGGTTCACTGAGCAGGCGCTCCATCCGGTCCCACCGCGTGGCCTCGTCCGGCGCACTGCGTTCGATCCAGTCGCGCACCATGTCGCGGCCCAGCCCGTAATTTATGATGTAACTGCGGTAGGTGTCTGTAAATCTGAGTGATTGCGCTGCACGTTCCGGCGAGAGCAGCTGGTATTTCTGCAGCAGCGCGGTGGCTTCCTCGGTCGAGATCTCGCCCGCGAGATAGGCGGATGCAATCGTGTATCGGGCAGGCCCCAGATTCACGAGCGCGCGTTTGAGCGCGGCATACTGCGCCAGATCATCGGCGGGCAGTCCAGCGAGCGGAGCGAGAACCTCGCTTTCAAACGCAGTCTGTTCCTCTTCGCTGAGTGCCAGCCTGATCCCGTAATTGGCCGACCCTTCGGCAATCAGCGATTGCGGGGAATAAAGAGGATAGACGGAGAATTCAGTCCAGCCGCGATCATTGACCAGGTTCTTTTCCAGCAGCGCGTTGAAGGCGTGGTGGCCGGGATACCCCTCGTGGCACCCCAGATCGACCGCGCGGTCCAGCCGGATCGGGAGGTCCGTATTGACCTCGATCTTCGAGGCATACTGGCCCTGATAGTAATTGTACCCGCTCCATGGTTTGTCGGTCACGAAGGCTAGTGTGAAACTTTCCGACGCGGGCATCGCGATATGGGCCAGCGTCCGGCGTTTGCATTCGGCGATCGAGGCATCGAACACCGCCTTTAGGCGATCAGCGGGAATATTGAACCGGTTGCGATAGGTGTCGAGCCGTTGCCATAATGGCCCATCGTTCTCTTCGGTGCCCGGAACCAGCTTCTCGATATTGGCAATCGTCGCATCGAAGCTTTCAAGCGGCGGCAGATCAGGCGTGACACCAAACAGGCCCTGCGCCTCCTCGACGAAGGAAAGTTCTGCCCCCTGCATCATCTGCAACCTTGTGTAGGCGGCGGTCAGCTGGGCGACCAGAAAGCGCGCCCGGCGCTCGTCAATGCTGGTGCCCTCGACACCATCATCAGAATAGCGTTCGACCCGCTTGCGCAGCGCTGCGGTCAGGATTTCGAGCTGCGGCAGGCCCTTCTCGGACAGCTCGACCACCGAGCGCTCGCGCAGCTCCTCCGGCCCGTAGTAAGCGTCGATATAACCCGCCTCTTTCTCGCCAATGGCCAATTGCAGCGCGACGTAATCCTGCGCCAGCGTATCGAGTGTCTCTTCGGGCTGCGGGAGCGTGGCGCATGAGGCGAGTGCTAGGGCAGAGCCTACTGCGAAAAGCGCGCGCATCATGCGATCCCCGCATGGGCCAGCGCTTCGTCGACGGCAGCGCGGGAGGCCTCGCTGGCATTTGTCAGCGGCAGGCGCACATCGGGCATCACCCAGTCATGCACCCGGCTGAGCGCATATTTGACCGGTGCCGGGCTGGCGTCGGAGAACATCGCGTAATGCAGCGGGAACAGACGGTCATTGAGCTCGCGCGCCTTCACCAGATCGTTGGCCGCGATGGCTTCGTGAAATTCTGCGCACAGTGCCGGAGCGACGTTGGCGGTGACGGAAATGCACCCCGCCCCGCCCGCGGCCGAATGCGGCAGCCAAAGCTCGTCATTGCCCGATAGCTGGCAGAAATCGTGGTCCAGTCCCATCCGGTGGTCGGCAACACGCGAAAGGTCGCCGCTCGCATCCTTGATCGCCACAATCCGGTCAGGGAAGGCGCGGACCAGTTCGACCACGGTCTCGTCCTCGATATCGGTCACCGTGCGGCTGGGCACATTGTAGAGCACAATCGGCAGATCGCTGTTCTGCGCCAAATGACTGAAATGCGCGATCAACCCCGCCTGGCTGGGGCGGTTGTAATAGGGCGCCACGCACAGACCTGCTGCTGCGCCCGCCTTCTTCGCAAACTGCATATGCAGCAGCGCGTTGCGCGTGTCGTTCGATCCGCAACCGGCAATAACCGGCACGCGGCCAGCGGCCTGCTCGACGCACACCTCTATCACCCGGTGGTGTTCGGCATTGGAGATGGTCGACGCTTCGCCCGTGGTGCCGCAGGGGACCAGAGCCTTTGATCCGCTCTCGATTTGCCAGTCGACCAGCCGCCGGAAAGCGGCCTCGTCAAACGCTCCGTCGCGAAAAGGAGTCACAAGAGCGGGAATAGAGCCAGTAAACATTTGCCGTGCACCTGCATTGGTTTAGGGCGCATCGCATCGATGGCCCGGTTGCGGGTTTGTCGCCCTTATTCAGTCCCTACTAAGGAGACGCCGGACATGGTGTCCAGCATGAACAGACTTCCCCTGATTGCCGCCCTCCTCGCCGGTACTGCCGCGATGGTCCCCCTCGCCCCCGTCAGCGCGCAAAGCGGAGACACCTACAGCGCCCGCGCCGGTCTGGTGGCGCAGCAGCCCACCCGCATGGCCGAGGCTGTGAACCGGTGGGAATATCTGATCGGGCAGCGCAATCTGTCCTTCGATCAATATGCCGGATTCCTGCTGCGCTATCCCGATTTTCCTCAAGCGGAAACGCTGCAGACCCGCGCGGAGAGTGCACTCGATGATTCGGCAGCCTCGCCCGAGCAACTGGTTGCCTATTTCGATGCGCTGCCGCCGGTCACCAATTCGGGCAAGGCCCGCTATGCGCTGGCTCTTGCCACGCTGAACCGGCCGGAAGCCTTCGAAATCGCGCGCGAAGCATGGCGCGGCGGCAATATGAGCGGGACGGCGGAAGCCTATATGATGGGCCTGTTCTCGTCGCGCTTCACACAGGATGACCACGACGCGCGGATGGATGCTCTGCTGTGGCAGCGTGATGCCGAGGCAGCGGCGCGGCAGATCGCCTATGTGCCTGCTGCGAAGCGCAATCTCTACATGGCGCGGCTGGCCATCGTGCAGGGTGAAACGCCCGCACAGGCAGGCCTGAGCGTGCCTCCCGAAGCGCGCGGCGATGCGGGCTATGTCTATAATCTGGCGCGGCACTACCGCGTGAACCGGCAGAACCAGCAGGCCGTCTCGCTGCTTTCCAGCCGTCCGGCCTTTTCCGCCCCCGCATTCGATGGCGAGGTCATGGTTGGCGAATTGCTACGCGTGGCCAAGGGCGCCAGCGCAGGCGACACCATTCGCATCGCGCAGCGTGTCGATGATGTCTTTCCCGCCGGTACCGATATCAGCAAGGAAAGCTATCGCACCCGCGACGATTACACCTCGCTGATGTGGGCAGGCGGCACCAATGCGTTGTGGCGCATGGGTGACGGGCGCACAGCCGCACCGCTGTTCTATCGTTATGGCGCGGCAGCGCAGACCCCGCAGACCCGCTCCAAGGGCTTTTACTGGGCGGGCCTCGCCAGCCAGCGCGGCGGCGATATGGCGGAGGCCAATCGCTATTACGAGATGGCAGCGAGCTATCCCGAGCGGTTTTATGGCCAGCTCGCCCTCGCCCAATTGGGCCGCAGCGTGCCGGTCGCGCAACTGGCCTCCGGACCTAGCGCGCAGCCGACGCCCGCACAGCGCGAGGCCTTCCAAAACAGTGCCATCACCAATGCCGTGCGCGAAGTGGCGCGCGGAGCCCCTTGGCGCACGGGTATCCGCTTCTATCAGGAAGTCGCCCGCAGCGCGGACACGCCGGCAGAGCACCAGCTGGTGGCCGATCTGGCGCTTGAGACCGGGCGGCGCGATCTGGCGGTGAATGTCACAGAAGCCGCCGGGGCCGATGCCATTGATGGCTTCATAGCGCAGGGCTTCCCACTGCTCCAGACCCCTCCGGGATCGAACTGGACCTTCGTGCACGCCATCGCGCGGCAGGAAAGCCAGTTTGCCCAGAACGCCATCAGCCATGCTGGTGCGCGCGGCCTGATGCAGCTGATGCCGGGCACTGCGCGCGAGCAATCGGGTATGCTTGGCATGAGCTATCGCCAGAGCGATCTAATCAACAGCCCGAGCTACAATATCCAGCTAGGCAATGCCTATTTCGCCCGGATGATGAGCTATTATAACGGCAGCTATCCGCTTGCGATTGCAGCCTATAATGCCGGGCCGGGCAATGTGAACAAATGGCTGCGGGCTAATGGCGACCCGCGCAATGGCTCGATCGACTGGCTGACATGGATCGAACGGATCCCGATTTTCGAGACCAAGAACTATGTCCAGCGAGTGATCGAGAACGCAGCGGTGTACGAGCATCTCTATCCCGAGCGCGCGGAATTTGGCCGTGCGCGCATGGCGAACGAGTTCCTGCGCTGAGATGAAACGGCTGGTTGCAGGGGCGAGCATGGCGGGGCTGCTGGCGGCCGCGCTCGCCCTCCCCGCGCCTGCCATAGCGCGGGATTCGCTGGGTATTTTCGGGGATTGGGGAGCGTTTATCGATCCCCGGACACCGCGCTGCTACGCGATCGCGAAAGCTGCGCCCAGCAGGCTGCAACGCGATCATAAGCCCTATGCCAGCATCGGCACATGGCCGGGCCGCAATGTGCGCGGGCAGGTCCATTTCCGCCTCTCGCGCAATATGTCGACAGGCCGCCCGATCCGTCTGGTGCTGGGCGACCGGACATTCGAACTGGTCGGCAGCGGAGCCGATGCGTGGGCCAAGGACAAGGCCATGGATGCTGCTATCATCGCCGCAATGCGTGCCGCCGGGTCCATGACGATCAGCGCTAGCGACGCCAATGGCAGGCGCTTTTCCAACACATATGACCTCGACGGCGTGGCCACCGCAATGGACGCGGCCACAGTGGGCTGCGCGAACCTGTAAGGCTCCATCTGGCGTTCCGCGCCGCATACGCCTATATCGGGGCTTCCCATGCCAGACACAGCCGCCATGCCCATTCCCGGACAGATCGATCCGGTCCCCACCTCGCGTCCGATCACGCCGCGTGCCGATGGCCGCATCGACGTGCTCGGCATCCCGCGCGAGGCGATCCGCGATCTGTTTGCGGAGGCCGGGCTGGACGCGAAGCAGGCCAAGCTGCGCGCCAAGCAGGTCTATCACTGGCTGTATCACCGGGGCGCCACCGAATTCGCGGCGATGACCGATATCTCGAAGGCCATGCGCCCGTGGTTGGAAGAACGCTTTGTCATTGGCCGTCCGGAGGTAGTCGAGGCGCAGCATTCCACCGACGGGACGCGCAAATGGCTGCTCAAAACAGCCGATGGTCACGAGTTCGAGATGGTCTTTATCCCCGATGCCGATCGGGGGACTTTATGCGTCTCCAGCCAAGTCGGCTGCACACTCAATTGCACCTTCTGCCATACCGGAACGATGCGGCTGGTGCGCAATCTGACGCCCGGTGAGATTGTCGGTCAGGTGATGCTGGCCCGCGATACGCTGGGCGAATGGCCTAAGGGCAAGATGGACGTGTCGGACGACGCGGACGAAAACGAATATCGCGCCGACGGCCGCCTGCTGACAAATATCGTCATGATGGGCATGGGCGAGCCGCTGTATAATTTCGACAATGTGCGCGACGCGCTGCGGCTGGTGATGGACGGCGAAGGGCTGGCCTTGTCCAAACGCCGTATCACCTTGTCGACCAGCGGAGTGGTGCCCGCAATGGCCCGTTGCGGCGAGGAAATCGGCGTCAATCTGGCGGTTTCGCTCCACGCGGTGAGCAAGGAAGTGCGCGACGAAATCGTGCCGATCAACCGCAAATACGGTCTGGAGGAATTGCTGAAGGCCTGCGCCGATTACCCCGGCGCCTCTAACGCCCGGCGCATAACATTCGAGTATGTGATGCTGAAGGACAAGAACGACAGCGACGAAGACGCGCATGAACTGGTGCGTTTGCTGCGTGAATACGATCTGCCAGCGAAAGTGAACCTGATTCCGTTCAATCCATGGCCCGGCAGCGTCTACGAATGCTCCACGCCGGAACGCATCCGCTCCTTTTCCAACATCGTTTTCGAAGGCGGCATCAGCGCGCCGGTCCGCACGCCGCGCGGGCGCGATATCGATGCGGCGTGCGGCCAGCTGAAAACGGCGGCGGAGAAAAAGAGCCGCGCGCAGATGGACCGCGAGGCGGCCGAGGCAGAGGCGACCGCGGCTTGAATTACGACCCGGCCACTATCGACTATTACGAAGCGGCCGCACCGCATTATACCGCCAGCACCGCTCAAGACCGGCACCGTCACCTCGATCCGTTTCTGGACCGGCTGACATCCGACGCGCGCATTCTGGAGCTTGGCTGCGGATGCGGGGCGGATGCTGCGCATATTGAGAAGCGCGGCTTCGAGCTTGACGCCACTGACGGCACCCGCGCTATGGTCCGCAAAACCAAGGAGCGCTTCGGGATCGAGGCGCGGGTGATGCGTTTCGACGAGCTGGAAGCGTGCAGTGCCTATGATGCGGTCTGGGCGCATGCCGCGCTTCTCCACGCCCCGCGCGGTGCCCTGCCCGATATTCTGGACAGGATCTTCGCCGCGCTGAAACCCGGCGGCTGGCACTTCGCCAATTATAAGCTGGGCGATGCCGAGCACCCCGACGAGGGACGCGATCCGCTTGGCCGCTGGACCAGCCTGCCAAGTGCGGAATGGCTCGAGACTGCCTACCAGACCGCAGGCTTCGTCATCATCGAAAGCGAACAATATACCGGCAATGGCAGTGATGGCGTAGTGCGCGAATGGCTTGCACTAACCGTGCGCAAGCCAACTGAGGACCAGCAATGAAAACCACCGTCGACGCGCTCTGCATTGGCCAGCCCCGCCCGTTCAATGGCGCGGAGATGAGCGCGATTGGCAAGCTGCCCGCCGATGGCCCGCTCGACATTCGCAGCTTTGGCATTGTCGGAGACATGGTCGCCGATCCGAAAGTGCATGGCGGACCGGACATGGCCGTGCATCTTTACCCGCGCGACCACTACGCATGGTGGCGCGATCAGATCGGGCCGCATCCACTGCTGGATAGCGCCAATGCCTTTGGCGAGAACATCGTGGCCAGCAATATCGACGACAGCGTTGTCCATATCGGCGATCGTTTCCGCCTCGGCAGTGCGCTGCTGGAAATCAGCCAGCCGCGCCAGCCCTGCTGGAAGATCGAGCATCACTTCGGCACCAAAGGCATGGTCGCAAAGATCGTCACCAGTCACCGCTGCGGATGGTATTTCCGCGTGCTGGAGGAAGGCACGGCGCAGGCTGGCGACACTCTGGAACGGGTAGAAGAAGGCCACACGGATTGGTCCGTCGCGCGGCTGTTCGCCAAATTGTACGACAAGGCGCACAAGGCCTCGGCAGACGAATTGCGGGAAATCGCAGCGCTCGATCGGCTGTGCGATTTGTGGCGCAACAAGGTGCGCGAGGCGATCGCAGACTAACGCCTTGTCCTGCCGATTGGCTCGGCTCATCGCGGATTACGCCTGAAATCAAGGCGTTCAGCTGACGTTGTGGACCCGGAACGCTTGCAATGCATTCTGTCTGCATACCGTCTCAGTCGAAAGGACCAGACAATGAAGACACTCGCATTCGCCATCGCCGCATCGGCAATGACTCTCACCGGCGTTGCCGCCACGCCTGCGCTGGCCGACCCGCCAGCTCATGCCAAGGCTTACGGCAAGCGCGCCAAAGACGCCCGCATCTATGACGCACAGGGCCGCTATCTCGAGCCCCGCCGGATCAGCCGCAACGACCGTGTATGGCGCGGGAATGACGGCCGCTATTATTGCCGCCGCGACAATGGCACCACGGGTCTGGTGATCGGGGCCGGCGTAGGCGCTCTTGCCGGACGCGAGCTGGCGCGCGACCGGACGCTGGGCGCTGTGATCGGCGCTGTGGCAGGCGGACTGCTCGGCCGCGAAATCGACCGGGGTAGCCTCAGCTGCCGCTGATCCGCTGACTTCATACTGACAAAGAAGGGCGCGTTCTTCCGCTGGGAAGAGCGCGCCCTTTTTTGTGCATATGTGCGCTGCTGCGCTCTCACCGCTTTCCACCTTGGCCCTGCCGTGCTCAAAGGGGGCGTGCACACACAGAACCCATCGCAATTGCCGGCTGTCCTGATTACCGGCGGAGCGCAGCGGATCGGCGCCGGTCTCAGCCGCGCTTTCGGCGAAGCGGGGTGGCATGTCGTGATCCACTATCGCAACAGCGGCGCGCAGGCAGAGGCGCTTGCCGCCAGCCTGCCCAGCGCGGAGACGATTGGCTTCGATCTCGCGGATGCCGACGCGCTGGCCAATGCGGTGCAGTCCCTCGCCGCGCGTCTGCCCGATTGGCGCGCGCTGGTGAACTGCGCGTCGGTCTTCGCCTATGACAGTGTAACCGGGCTGGACCCTGCGACGTATAATCAGGCCATGACCGTCAATGCTCTTGCCTCCGTGACCCTCGCCCAGGGGTTTCTGAAACACGCGCAGGCGGCCGAAGGGCGGCGGGTGATCCAGTTCACCGACATGAAGCTGGAAAACACCAATCCCGACTTCTTCAGCTACACGATGAGCAAGCACGCCGTGGCCGGAGCCATTCCGATGCTGTCGATGGCGCTGCCCGATGCGCGTGACCGGATCTACGGGCTCGCACCCGGCGCGATCCTCGCCAGCCACGATCAGGCGGAGGAGGAAACCGATATCTCCCATCGCCTGAACCTGCTCAATCGCAAGACCGGACTGGAAGAGATCACCGACACAGCGCTGTTCATGGCCGGGGGCTGGCTGGAAAGCGGCACCACGGTATTCGTGGACAGCGGGCAGCATCTGCTGCAACAATCGCGCGACGTCATCTATCTTGCACGGGAAGGGTCAAACCAGGGGGTACCGGCATGACAAAACCAGCGAAGAAACACGCGCTAGCCACACGGCTATGGCACTGGACCAACCTGATCTGCATCGTAGTGCTGTTCATGTCCGGCCTGAACATCAGCAACGGCCACCGCCGCCTCTATTGGGGCGATTGGGGCTTTGCGCCGGAACATGCATGGCTGGAAGTGCCGCGCTTCCCCGGCTGGATGACCATTCCCGACTATTACAGCCTGTCGCAGGCGCGTGACTGGCATATCCTGACGGCATGGCCCTTCGCGCTTGCGCTGCTCCTGATGTGGATCGCCATGCTGGTGAACCGCCATTTCCAGCGCGACATCACCACCACCCGCCGTGAATGGAAACCCGCCGCGGTGTGGGCCGACATCAAGGCGCATCTCCGGTTCGATTTCGAGCATGCCGGGGGCAAGTACAACTTCCTGCAGAAGGTCGCCTATGGCCTCGTCTTCGGCGTGTTCCTGCCGATGATGGTGTTTACCGGCATGGCGATCAGCCCCGGCGTCGAACCATGGCTCGGCTGGCTGACCGAGGTGCTGGGCGGCCGCCAGAGCGCGCGCTCGCTGCACTTCATCTTTGCATGGGCGGTCTTCGGCTTCTTCGTGATCCATGTGGCGCTGGTGATCGTCCACAAACCGCTGCATCACTTGCGCGGAATGATAACCGGCGGACGGCTGGAGGAAAGCGACAAGCCCGCGGCAGACATCAAAGGGGAAACGACATGAAACGGCGCAACTTCCTCATCGCGATGGGTGCAGGCTTTGTCGCAGGATGCCAGAAAATCGGCGATACCGCTCCGGGCAAGGCTTTGCTCGAGGCCGCGCCCAATTGGCACAAGGCGGTGCACGACGCGCTTGGTGGGCGCACCGCACTTGCCCCTGAATTCGGCCCAGAAGACGTGTCGCCCTATTTCCGTGGCAATGGCTCCACCAATCCGACCAATGGCGACTATCAGGCGCAGGCCGAGGCCGAGTTCGCCAATTGGGAAATCGCGGTTGGCGGGATGGTCGACAATCCGATGCGCCTGACGATGGCGAATTTGCGCGCCCTGCCCCAGCGCACGCAGATCACCCGCCACGATTGCGTAGAAGGGTGGAGCGCGATCGGCGAGTGGACCGGACCGCAGCTGTCCACCATTCTCGATGCAGCCAAAGTGCAGGACGGCGCGCGCTTTATCGTGTTCCGCTGCGCCGACAATCTGAACGGGGACGACTATTACGAGAGTGTCGACATGCTCGATGCCTATCACCCGCAGACCATCGTGGCGCACAAGCTCAATGGTGAGGATTTGCCGATCAAGAACGGCGCCCCCGCCCGCATGCGGATCGAGCGGCAGCTGGGCTACAAGCACGCCAAATATGTGACGGGGATCGAGGCCGTCGCTAGCCTGGACGGCATCGGCGAAGGCAAAGGCGGGTATTGGGAAGACCGTGCCGGTTACCAATGGTATGCCGGCGTGTGATCAGTCCTCCGGATACAGGCGGAGCATGGCCTCCCAGTCGTTCCGGATCATCTCCTCCAGCACATCCATGTCCACATCGGCCAGCTTGTTGATGTAGAGGCAGCTTTTGCCGGTCTTGTGCTTACCGAGCTTTGTCAGCAATGCATCGCGCCTCTCGCCCGTTAGCTCGTCGCAATATCCGCCCATCAGATACAGCGAGTGCTTGGCCTTGCGGGGGCTGAAACCGGTCCGCAGCCAACGCACCTTGCGCCCGCTGGCATAGGTAGTGCGATAAGAGCCATAGCCCACGATGCTGGGGCCCCACATGGCCGGCTCGTGCCCGGTAATGCGGCGGAACAGGGCATCGATTTCAAACGCATCGTCGCGCTTGGCAGGTGGCTCGACCGCTTCCAGAAAGTCGGCTGGGTTGATCTTGGTTTGCTTGGTCTTTGCTTCGGCCATGGACCGCATCTTAGCGCGGTTATGGGCATTGCGCCAATTTATGGCATAGATGGTGCCCTTGGTCGCACAGCGGATCATCAGGGGGAGAGAGAATGAGCGTCCGACTTCTCAAGAAACTGCTCGGCAGCAAAGTTACCAAAGGCACTCTCGAACTCATCTCGCATGACGGCAGCAGCGAGACGTTCGGCCAGCCCACCGAAGGCTATCCCGACGTCGCGGTCCGGCTGGCTGACAGCAAGGTGGCGCGGGACATATTGCTCGATCCGCGTCTGGGCGCAGGGGAATGCTTTATGGATAGCCGCCTGATTGTGGAGCGCGGCGGGATCATGGAGATGGTCCAGCTGATCCGGATGAATACGCCGTGGGAAAAGGGCGGCAGGCTGAAAGCGCCCTCCCCGCTCAAACGCGCAAAGAACCATCTGTCGTTCCTCGCCAATTCGTTCAATCGCCCGGACAGCGCCAAGCGCAATATCGCCCACCACTACGATATCGGCAACGATCTCTACGCGCTGTTTCTGGACGAGAAGCACTGGCAATATAGCTGCGCCTACTGGCCCGGCTATCCGGAAAACAACGACATGACGCTGGGCGAAGCGCAGGAAGCGAAGCTGGCGCATATTGCCGCCAAGCTCGCATTGGAACCGGGGATGCGCGTCGTCGAGATCGGCTGCGGCTGGGGCGGCCTCGCCATCTATCTGGCGCGCAATTTCGACGTGCATGTGACAGGCATTACTCTCAGCGTCGAACAGGCAAAACTGGCCAAAGAGCGTGCCGAAGCCGCCGGAGTGGCCGACAGGATCGACTTCAAACTGATCGACTACCGCGAATTTGCCGAAAGCGGCGAACAGTTCGACCGGGTGGTCTCCATCGCCATGTTCGAAGCCGTCGGGCAACCGCAATTTGAGACCTATTTCCGGTGCTGCGGCAATCTGATGAAGGAAGATGGTGTGTTTCTGATGCACACGATCGGGCGGATGGGCGGCCCCGGCTCCACCGATGCCTTTACTTCCAAATACATCTTCCCGGGCGGCTATATTCCGGCCCTCAGCGAAACTCTGGCAGCCAGCGAAAAGGTCCGCCTGATCGCCACCGACGTGGAAACGCTGCGGCTGCACTATGCGCCGACTTTGCGGGCATGGTATGACCGGTGCGAGGCGAACAAGGACGCGATTGTCGACATGTTCGACCAGCGGTTCTACAATATGTGGACCTTCTATCTCGCCGGAGCGACAGCTGCCTTCGAAAGCGGGGGCATGTGCAACTACCAGGTCCAGTATTGCCGCAGCCGCGATGCCCTGCCCATCACGCGGGATTACATACAAGAAAACGAGCGCAAGCTGATGGCCCGGTAGGACTGTGATCGCCGGAAGCCGCCCACTTTTTAAAGACAGCATCTGAACCTCCTTCGCACCTCGCACGACCCTTGGTCATCGCCGCCCATGGCGACCACGCGAAGGAGGAACACATGATCAAGAATTTCACACGCATGGCCCTGATGGCCGGCACCATTGCAATGACCACCACCGCCGCATCGGCCGAGGACACGCACGCTATTCTCGCCGGCATGGATTGCGCCGCCGACGAGATGTTTCTCGACCGGACTTCCGGCTCGGAAGACAATTACGGCGGCGCTCTGGACCCGGCCACCCCGCGCGCCAATCTTGCGGATTCCCCGGCCATCGCAAATTACAACACGACAATCGGCGCGACCACCAACCGGCAATACGATCAGGGCGGCAACAACCGCTTCTTCATCGATACGATCCGCAATCTGCGCCCCGCCGGTAAGCAGGCCACGCAGGCGATGTTGCTGATCCGGATGAAATCGACCGGCGGCCAGTTCGATACCGATTCGCTTCTGTTCGGCGACCTGCGCCGTCACGGCGATACGTCACCCGGCGGCACGGGCCTCATGCAGCCAAGCGATTTCGCCTCGGCCAAGGCCGATAACATGGGCGCCACTGGTTGGAGCCAGACGGGCGACATCTATCACGCCGATCTCAGCACCATCATGACCCGCGACGGCAGTCGCTCGCTGCTCGACATTATCAATGCGGGCAATGACCGTTCGCTCGACGTGCTGGTGCAGGACGATGCGAATGTCGACTTCATCAAGATCGCGACCTGCGTCGCACCCTGATCGAGCTCTCGGCAACCATTCTGGCCGCTTCTGTCCCGCGCGGACAGGGGCGGCCATTTTGCATCCCGCCCAATCCAGCCCTTTGCAGCCGAGCCCCGCCCTGATACCGGCGGGCGCCTGCACCAAACAGAGGGTTCCAAATGTCGGATGTGAAGCGCGTCGTCCTTGCCTATTCGGGCGGTCTCGACACCAGTGTGATTGCCAAATGGCTCGAAGTGGAGCGCGGCTGCGAGGTCGTGACATTCACCGCCGATCTCGGACAGGGCGAGGAAATCGAGCCGGCCCGCGACAAGGCGCGCGCCATGGGCATTCCCGACAAGCATATCTTCATTGAGGACGTGCGCGAGGAATTTGTCCGCGACTACGTCTTCCCGATGATGCGCGCCAATGCACGCTATGAAGGCGACTATCTGCTCGGCACCTCGATCGCCCGCCCGCTGATATCCAAACGCCTGGTCGAGATCGCCCACGAGACCGGTGCCGATGCGATTGCCCATGGCGCCACCGGTAAAGGCAACGATCAGGTCCGTTTCGAACTGTCGGCCTATGCGCTCGATCCCGATATCAAAGTCATCGCCCCATGGCGCGAATGGGACCTGACCAGCCGCACTGCCCTGATCGCCTGGGCCGAGAAGCACCAGATCGCAGTGCCGAAAGACAAGCGCGGCGAGAGTCCGTTCTCCACCGATGCCAATCTGCTGCACACGTCCTCCGAAGGAAAGGTGCTGGAAGATCCATGGGAAGAGACGCCGGGCTATGTCTATTCTCGCACCGTCGATCCTGAAGACGCGCCCGACACCCCCGAATACATCACCATCGATTTCGAACGCGGCGACGGCGTGGCGCTGAATGGCGAGGCGATGAGCCCGGCCGGGCTTCTGGCCGCCCTCAACGACCTCGGCCGCAAGCACGGTATCGGCAGGCTCGATCTGGTCGAGAACCGCTTCGTCGGGATGAAGTCCCGGGGCATGTATGAAACGCCGGGCGGCGAGATCTATGCCCGCGCCCATCGCGGGATCGAGCAGATCACGCTGGATGGCGGCGCGGCGCATATGAAGGACGAGCTGATGCCGCGCTATGCCGAGCTCATCTATAACGGCTTCTGGTTCGCTCCCGAGCGCGAAATGCTGCAAGCGGCAATCGATCACAGCCAGCAGCGGGTATCGGGCACCGTGCGTCTGAAGCTGTATAAGGGGAATGCAAGCGTCGTCGGTCGCAAAAGCCCGCAATCGCTCTACTCCGAAGCGCATGTCACCTTCGAGGACGACGCCGGGGCCTATGACCAGCAGGACGCGCACGGCTTTATCCGGCTCAATGCGCTGCGCCTGAAACTGCTAGCGAAGCGAAATTCCGTTACGTAACCCAGGCTTTGCGGCGAAGCGTTGAGTTTTCCACCACCGTCCACAGGCAATATCGCCGAAAGGGGATAGCTCGCGCCTTACCCCCTTGCCCGACTCGGAAAACAGGCGCAGCTTCAGTTCATCAGAGAGGCAAGACAACTTCGAGGTTCCAGCCCTTAGGGGTTGAAATTACGAGGGAAATCGAACCGAACTGACGTGATGGCTACTGTCCACGCGAAGGAAGAGTGCCTGTTGGAAAAGGCTTAGGCTGGATCCAAAAGGCGCGATGATGCCGGAGCGAAGTGAAGCGATCACGGGCTGGAAGACCCGGTCGGATAGAGGTGGAAAGATGGAAATGCTTTGCATGGAAATCGGCCCGTCATAAGTCTGACCATCACGGGAAAGCCAGTCTCGGTAAGGACCGGACGAGGCCGGTACGAAAGGACACGCGAAAATCTTCGGATGGACGCGAGACCGGACGGCCCCTCAACCGACCAAGCCGGATGCCGGTGCGAGCGCCGGTGACAGACCTGCCCTCCCGGCTTGCCGGAGAAGCAGGGAAACACCAGGCGCCAAGCGCGCTTTGAAACGGCGGACCGCAAGGAAAGCCATGACGAAGTGACCACGCGGCGGTGAGAGTGGGGTCGGCAGCAATGCCGGCCCCATTTGCATTTCAGGGGTCCTTTTTGGGGATATCATCGCCGGAACGGGTCGGACCCGCTCGCCCCATCACCCTGAAATCGTGCAGGTTTTCTCCCCCGCGCTCTTGGCCTTGAACGCACCGCCCTGTTTGGTGCCCCCTTTTGTCGCAATTCGGCCACGATTCGGGACGAGTCGCACCGGAACCGCGCCGAGCGACCCCCGCGCCCCTTCACCTGACGTGTGCGTAAGGCGTATATCGCGCCCCATGATGAAGGCACCGTCTCTTTCGCTGTTCGTGCGCCCCGCCCTGTTGGCAGGCGCTGCGACGCTGCTCGCCCTTCCCGCTCAGGCGTCTGCGCCGGGCATCGCGCTCCCGCTGGCCCAGATGGCGGCGGGCGAAGCGGCTGCGGCCGATGCCGAGCCTGCTTTCGAGGAAAGCTTCGAACGGTTTGACGATCTGCCCGACGCGCCCGAACCGGTGGGCAATGTGGTCGATATCGACACGATCGAGCCGCCCATCGAAGTCGAGAAGCCCAAGCCTGCACCCGAGCCCGCCACCAATGCGCGCAGCGGGCGTTCGCTCGGCACCGGCATCGCCTCCTATTACGGCAAGCGGTTCCATGGCCGCCTGACCGCGAATGGCGAGCGGTTCAATATGAACGCGATGACCGCCGCGCACAAAACCCTGCGCTTCGGCACGAAGGTCCGCGTGACCAACCCGCGCAATGGCAAGTCCGTGGTGGTGCGCATCAATGATCGCGGGCCGTTTACGCCGGGCCGCACGATCGACCTCAGCCGCGCCGCAGCGCAGAAGATCGGCCTGATCCAGCGCGGCCATGGCCGGGTGAAGCTGGAACAGATCTAGGCGCGGGAGCGGGCCTGGCCCGCACGCGGTTTAACCGGCAATCGGAATATTGTTCGCCTGCGCGCAGCTGCGGGTGATGCCCATCACCTTCTCGCGGTCACCGCCCAGCACGTCGGTGATCTCCATGCCTTCCTCGGCAAGCCGGTCCACCATACAGCCGCACAGCGCCTCGCCCTTGGCCGCATCGCCGCCCGCCATGCGCCCGAACTGACGCTCGCACTTCGCCATGGAAGCCGCGCGCGCATCCTCCGGCGTAGCCGCCCCGCACCCCGCGAGAACCGTAGCCAAAGCGCCCAGCGCAATGATGCCGCGTGTGCGGTGTGTGTTGCCCGTCATGTCGCCTATCCTCCCGGCTGTGTGGGTCGGGAACGCTGTGTAGCTGCAAGAGAGTTGCGATTGCCTTAGCGCCGCGGCAAGGGCGCGTTGGGCCGACCCGCGCAAGCGCCTATCGGGGCGCCTCCCAACGCCTGCCATCCCGGCCGCCCCCTCCGTCATCCCGGGCGCCCCCTCCGTCATCCGGGCCTTGAGCCGGGACCCAGCTGCCTTTCAGCCCTATCGAGAGCCCCGCCCTGAAGGCCCCGAACAGGACAGTTGAGTGGGTGGTGTCGGGACCGACCTGGAGGTGAATCTACAAGGGTTCCTCCTTGGGGGGATTGAAGGGAACCGGGTTATCTATACAGGTTGGACATGCAGGACAGGATTAACGCATGGCTCATGACGCAACAGTTACCGAACTCGCAGCGGCCATCACCGCGTGCGCCCGGATGCACCGTTTCGGAGTATCGGCCCTGAGTGACAGGTACGACCTGAATGACGATGGCCCGGACAAAGAATTCCCTGAGGCGAAAGCGACGGGTTGTTACTTCATCTTCGATGCCGACGACCGCTTGCTCTATATCGGCAAAGCGTCACTAAAGAGCACGATAGGCCGCCGCCTTTCGACCTACTTCCGATGGAACGCGGGTCGCCTTAAATTACAGCACTCGGGCTGGTCACAGGGTAGAGAACCCGCCTTCGTGCGCGCTGTGTCTGTGGCGGAGCCATATCAGGCAGCATCGTTGGAAGAGTATCTGATCGATCGATTGCAGCCTTCGCAGAATACTCGAAAGTAGGCTTGCGCTATGGAGTAAATTGTCCCCGGAGTTTTGGCCTGAACAGTCCGGACAAGAAAGCCGGCTAGATCGTGGTATTGGCAAATCACAAGAAGCGTGTCACTTGCAAAACATCCCTGCGTAAGAGAAATTTAATGGACAGCAATATCGAGCAAATGAACTTATTTAACGACGACGGCGACGAGGAGCCCTTGCCTGTCCAGATACCTGTCCTTCCGGAAGGAGCGAGCGATCAAGACATCGAAGATTTCTTTCGAAAAGGGCGTTTGTCTGTACAAAAGGAAGAAAATAAGATTTTTCTTACTTATGTCGTTGATTTTATTCGGACTAAGCAGTGGGGGGAACTTCGCCCGGAGTATCAACGGCGACTTAGATGGGATAATAAAAAGAAATCTCGCCTCATAGAGAGCTTCCTAATGAACGTCCCGGTTCCACCAATATTCCTCTATGAGAAGAATATCGGTGAATTTGAGGTGATGGACGGACAACAACGACTTAACGCGATCATTGAATTTTTTGATGGGAACCTGGAGCTAGAAGGCCTCGAGGTTTGGCGCGCCCTAAACGGTCGTACTTTTGCGGGTCTGCCCCCTCTTGTTCGCAAGGGTCTCCAGAGAGCGACTATGTCCACGATTACGCTTACCCCGGAAGACGACGAAACTAATCCATATGCTCATGCTTTAAGGTCTCAGGTTTTTGATCGGCTGAATACAGGCGGCGAAAAACTCAATGCTCAAGAATTGCGCAATGCGCTTTATGGTGGACCATTCAACGAGCAATTGATCCGCCTCTCGGGACTTCCAAAGTTCACCGACGCTTGGAAGATCCCACGTCATGAAGCTCATACGCTTTCTGATGGCGCAGCAGATCAAGTCCTGAGGAATCACTCACTATACAAGCGAATGCTAGATGTAGAGATCGTGTTGCGTTTCTTTGCTTTTCAGGACCCGAAGAAAATTTCAGGATCTGTCCGAAGGATGCTCGACAACATGGCGGAGACTGGCTCCAAACTCAGCATTGCAGCTGCAAATCAAAAAGCTGAAGAATTCGAAACAACATTAAACCTCGCCCATACGGTATTTGGTGATCAACTATTCAGACTTGCACCCAAAAAAGAAGGGGGAGCTACAAGTCCATCACGCCCTCTTTATGATGCTGTCATGGTTGCACTTTTCCAAATGCTCCATGAGAAAGAGACAATTGAACATGCCGCCGATGAAATCCGGGAACGCGTAGTCGCGTTCACTTATAAAGATCATCAAGAATACGATACTTTGGTAGGCCGAGCAAATACGGCGTCTTCGATACAAGATCGAATTAAGCTCATTAAGAAAGAGATAGAAGCGGCTCTGTAAATGGCTCTACACGGCCCTCTTTCACTCGCTGGACTTGAAATAGAACTTGACGCTCTCAGTTCTACCTACGCTGCGCTAGAGACCCAACAAGGCGCGCTACAAAAGATCATCACTCAACACAACGTCTCGTCCTTCTTGCCAACAAATCTCGAGGCGCAAACTCGCCAAGCAACTTACATTCAAGGCATCGACAAAACCATCATAGAAACTTTTCTGTTTGTCGGGATTATCGCTAGTTTTCAGAAATTTATAAAAGTCTTGGTGTCTGACATCTTAACTCACCACACCCAAACCTCGGCGAGGTTCTCGGATATTAGCTCCGGCATACGCGAAGCATATTTGGTGGCGGCTGCAGGAACATATAGGTTCAAGAAAAGTGGCTCAGTGCGCGGAGTTCGCGTAAATTTCCATCGGGTTGAGCAATCTCTAAAAGAGTGCCTCAACGATACTGAAGATTTCACGCTTGAGGGTGAAGCAATAACTTCCGAGATGGGCAATCCAAGTCAGGCAGCCATAGAAAACATATTTGGCAGCTTGGGACTATCCTCACCTTTCAATAATGACTTTGGTGGCCGGCTTCGCGAGTTGGGTTGGTCTGAGGGAACGAGTGATGGCGACAATACCCGAAAGGCATTGGCCATGCTTTCAAGAAACATCGAAAGAAGGAATGACGCAGTTCACGGAATGAGCAAAGTCGTATTTGGCCCGAATGAATTCACCGACATACTAGAGTTTTTCAGAAAATTTGCGACTTCACTATTCGATCAGATCAACAACGGCTTTTAGCGCGCCAATATCTACTCCGCCGCCTCCCTCTGCCGCTCCAGCATCGGCTTCAAATACTGCCCCGTATAGCTCTCGGAAACTGCGGCCACTTCCTCCGGCGTCCCCTCCGCCACAACCTCACCCCCGCGCACGCCGCCATCGGGGCCGAGGTCGAGGATATGGTCCGCAGTTTTGATCACATCCAGATTGTGCTCGATCACCACCACGCTGTTCCCCTGATCCACCAGCCGGTGGAGCACTTCCAGCAATTTGCGCACGTCCTCGAAATGCAGGCCGGTGGTCGGTTCATCCAGAATATACAGCGTCTGGCCGGTGCTGCGTTTGCTCAGTTCCTTGGCCAGTTTCACCCGCTGCGCCTCGCCGCCTGACAGCGTGGTCGCCTGCTGGCCGACCTTGACGTAGCTCAGCCCCACCTCGTTCAGCATATGCATTTTGTCGCGGATGGGGGGGACGGCCTTGAAGAAGCTCTCCGCGTCCTCGATCGTCATGTCCAGCACATCGGCGATGGAGTGGCCCTTGAACTTCACCTCCAGCGTTTCGCGGTTGTAGCGTTTGCCGCCGCATTCCTCGCAGGTGACGTAGACGTCGGGCAGGAAGTGCATCTCGATCTTGATCAGGCCGTCGCCCTGGCACGCCTCGCACCGGCCGCCCTTAACGTTAAAGCTGAACCGGCCGGGCTTGTAGCCGCGCGCCTGCGCTTCGGGCAGGCCGGCGAACCAGTCGCGGATATTGGTGAAGGCGCCGGTGTAGGTGGCGGGGTTGCTGCGCGGGGTGCGTCCGATGGGCGACTGGTCGATCTCGATCACCTTGTCGCAATATTCGAGGCCGGTGACCTTGTCGTGCGCGCCCGCGATGACCCGCGCGCCGTTCAATGTGCGGGCGGCGGCGGCATAGAGCGTGTCGATGGTGAAGCTGGACTTGCCGCTGCCCGAAACGCCGGTGATGCAGGTGAAGGTGCCGAGCGGCAGGCTGGCGGTGACGTTGTCCAAATTGTTCGCCCGCGCGCCATGGACGGTCAGGGTGTGCCCGTTGCCCTTCCGGCGTTCCTTGGGGACCGCGATCTCCCGCCGCCCGGTGAGGTAGTCGGCGGTCATCGAGCGTTTCGAGCGCATGACCTGCTTGAGCGTGCCCTGTGCCACCACCTCGCCCCCGCGCACGCCGGCGCCGGGGCCCAGATCGACCACATGGTCGGCCTGACGGATGGCGTCCTCGTCATGCTCCACCACGATTACCGTGTTGCCGAGATCGCGCAGCCGCTTGAGCGTTTCCAGCAGCCGGTCATTGTCGCGCTGGTGCAGGCCAATGCTGGGCTCGTCGAGCACGTAGAGCACGCCGGAGAGGCCACTGCCGATCTGGCTGGCGAGACGGATGCGCTGGCTCTCCCCGCCGCTCAAGGTGCCCGAAGTCCGGTCGAGATTGAGATAATCCAGCCCGACATTGTCGAGGAAGCCCAGCCGCTCGTTGATTTCCTTAAGGATCGCCTTGGCAATCTGACTCTGCGTTTCGGTGAGCTGCGCGTCGAGGCCGAGGAACCACTCCTTCGCATCGGACACACTCATCCGCGTCGGCGCGCTGATATCGGTGAGCGCGACCTTCACCGCCCGCGCCTTCTCGTTCAGCCGCGCCCCGCCGCATGTCTCGCATGGCTGCGCGGTCTGGAATTTGGCCAGCTCGTCCTGCATCCAAGTGCTCTCGGTCTGCATCAGGCGGCGGTTGAGATTGCCGATCACGCCCTCGAACGGCTTATTGACCGTGTATTGCTTGCGCCCGTCCTTGAATGTCAGCGGCACGCGCGCACCCTTCGTACCATACAGGATGATGTCGTGGTTCGCCTCGCCCAGCTCCTCCCACGGAGTGGTCAGGTCGAAGCCATATTCCTTGGCGAGCGACCCCAGCACCTGCATATAATAGGGCGAAGGCGGATTGCTCTTGGCCCAAGGCACCACCGCGCCCTTCTTGAGGCTGAGTCCCTCGTTCGGCACCACCAGCTGCGGATCGAAAAGCTGCTTCTCGCCCAGCCCATCACAGGTCGGGCAGGCCCCCTGCGGCGAGTTGAAAGAGAACAGGCGCGGCTCGATTTCCTCAATCGTGAAGCCGCTGACCGGACAAGAAAACCGCTCGGAAAACACAATGCGGTTAGCCGGAATGCCAGCCCCCTTCATCGCGCCGCCTTCGGCAGCCTCATCCTCGCGCCCCGGCACCACGCTATCAGCCAGATCGACATAGGCCAGCCCGTCAGCCAGCTTCAGCGCTTGTTCGAAACTGTCGGCAAGGCGGCTTTCCAGCCCTTCCTTCACCGCCAGCCGGTCCACCACGACTTCGATGTCGTGCTTGAACTTCTTGTCGAGCGCAGGCGCGTCTTCGATGCCGTAGATCTCGCCGTCGACCCGCACGCGGGTGAAGCCGGATTTCTGCCACTCGGCCAGTTCCTTGCGATACTCGCCCTTGCGGCCACGCACCACGGGGGCCAGCAGATAGAGCCGCGTGCCTTCTGGCAGCGCCATCACACGGTCGACCATGTTGGAGACCGTCTGCGCCTCGATCGGCTCGCCGGTGGCGGGCGAATACGGCACCCCCACCCGCGCCCATAGCAGCCGCATATAGTCGTAGATTTCGGTGACGGTCGCCACGGTCGAACGCGGATTGCGGCTGGTGGTCTTCTGCTCGATGGAAATCGCCGGGGACAGCCCGTCAATATGCTCAACATCGGGCTTCTGCATCATCTCCAGAAACTGCCGCGCATAGGCCGAAAGGCTCTCGACATAGCGCCGCTGCCCCTCGGCATAGATCGTATCGAAGGCGAGCGAGGATTTGCCGCTGCCCGACAGGCCGGTGATGACGATCAGCGCGTCCCTCGGCAGATCGATATCGACGCCTTTGAGATTATGCTCGCGCGCGCCGCGTACGGAAATTTTTGTCAATGCCATAAGGGATGCGTGTTCCTGTTGTGTTCGGGCCTGTCAAGACAACTGGCATTGAAATGATGCCCCTACCCACCGCTTTCAATCGGCCAGACGATGTCCTTGTTCCCCCCGGAGGTGACACGAACGCGGAAATTCTCTAAAACCGCTCGACAACAGAAAAGAAATATCGGTCGCAATCTGCTCATCTTGGGGGAGAGAGACATGCGCCGTTTTTCGAAATTCCTTACCATCACTGCGTCTGCTGCACTGCTGTCCGGCTGCGCCGCGCAGCATCAGCTGCACCGCGTGGCCGTCGATTATAACGAGATGGTCGCCGAGACGAGCGACGAGTTGACACTGCTCAATATTGTGCGGGCAGCGCATCGCTATCCGATGCATTTCACAACGGTAAGTTCGCTGCGGGGTAATGCGAGCTTCTCGACTTCTGCGAGCCTGTCACCATCATTTCCCGGCACCAATGTGAGCAACGCACCGGGTGGAGAGACAATTTTTGATGAAGGCACCGACGTCAGCTCTAGCCTAGGCGTCAGCGCCAGCTCCTCGCCCAGTTTCGATGTGGCTGTGCTCAACACCGAGAATTTTCAGCGCGGGATCATGCAGCCGCTGCCCGCCAGCCTGATCGAGACGCTGATCGAGCAGGGGTGGCGCGACGATCTGATCGCCATGCTGTTTATCGAGAAGATCACGTTTTTCGGCGAGGACAACAAGGAAATCGGGGTGCTGCAGAACGACCCGGGGGATCCTGAAACAATCTGCTTTCAGGATTTCCTGTTCCGCCACAGACTGATGCCCGATACGATCGAGGCCGAAGATACAAAATTGTTTGACTGGGCCGATGTGCGGGGAAACACCTCGCTGAGCGAGATCGCGACCCTTGATGGTTCGAAATACGATATCGTCAATTCAATACTCGTCCGAAAGGTCAGCGACTCTTTTGTACTCAAGGCGGATCATCAGGGCCTGGGCACTGTCAACGCTGGCGAACGTACCCGCATCGACACGGAAGCGTCGGGAATCTGCAACCTGTCGCTCAGCGCCGATGCAACCGCCAAGGGCTCTTTGTCCTTCCCTGAGGAAGAAGGCGCGACCGACCTGAAAATCGCAGGATCGGGAGAGGAGCGAGAAGCCGGTTTCAAGAAAGCGACGATCACTTTCCGCTCAATCCAGGCAGCATTCTATTTTCTTGGGGAAGTCGTCAGGCCACCCGAAGATGAAAAAGACGTCAAACTTGCCTATCGTTTGCGCAATGGCGCAGCGCTGTTCCAACTACAGGGCAATGGCAGCGGCGCCATCTCGACCGCCTTTCGGGGCTCACGATACTCGGTCGCCGCGCCCGCTTACGATGACCGCTCGGTTCAGGTGATTGCCCTCCTGCAACAGGTTCTGAACCTGCAGAAGAACGCGAAAGACCTGCCGACGACCCAGACGGTCAATATCGTCCCGTAGCGCGAGAGTACCCGCCCCACCCGTTGCCTCACCGCGCCGAGCCGTGGACCGTTCGGGGTCCCCTATCCGTTGAATCAGTAAGACACCGGCCAATCGGCCCGACCAAACCTGATTTTCACAAGGACCCTATGCAAACCCCTGAAAAAATTCAATCTTCCAATTCACCAAATACCGTCAAAGAAGCGCTCCACACTGGCCGGAGACACCGGCGCCGTAAGCGTGACCGTTTAAAGAATGCGCTCCGCACGGCGCGAAACCGGACGCCGGGAGGGCGGCACATGTCGGGCAGCTCAGCCTCTTTCCTCCCCGCTGCCAAAAAGCCCCGGCCCCGCGGGTATAAGCGCAAGCGGGCAGCCCTGATGCTGGGCGGATCGGCCATGATAGTCGGCGCTCAGAGCACCGGAGCCTTCAGTCAATCGCAAGTGTCTGCGCCGCTGCCCGATTCCGTGCAGTCGGCTCCGGTAGAGGCAGCCCGACTACCCGCAGAAGCGCTCAATCCCAGCGACGAGCTGCTTGACGCCATTGTCGAGGAAGAGGGACTGAAATTGACCGTCTACTCCAGTGTGATTGGCAATCCGCTAGTCGGTGCAGGCCATTTGGTCTTGCCGAGCGACGGGCTGCAAGTGGGTGATACGATCAGCCACGAACGCGCTATGCAGTTTCTGAAGGCCGACACCGACCGTGCCGCAGAAGGCGTCCGCGATCTGGTGGGCGATTTGCCGCTCTACCAGAACGAATTCGATGCGCTGGTGGACCTCGTCTACAATGTCGGGATCGGCAAGGTATCGCTGGCCGAAAGCCCCAAGCTCAATGCGGCCATCGCGGCAGGCGATTACGAAGCCATGGCCGAGCAACTGGATTACAGCTCTGCTGCCGGAAAGGTTTTTGGCGGTCTCGAACACCGGAGCGACCGGCGCGCACAGATTTTCGCGCTGGGCCTGTATGACAACACACGCGTCTGATGGATACCAGACGTAGCTACCCATGAACCCCGCAACCGGTCTCGACATTGGTCGAGGCCGTTTGTGTTTTTGACGATAGCACCGGGCACCAGCGCCGCCCCGCCCTTGCATCCGGGGTCAATCTCCGGTTCAAGCGGCGGCATTAAAAGATCGGGGAACGCTGCGCACAGGGGTCGCCTCTGCGCCAAGGGAAAATCCCGCCAGAGAGAGATAACGCCACCATGACGAAACGACTGATTTCCTCCCTTTCCTCCAGCGCCGCGCCCGCCGTTCTGGGGGCCGCCCTTCTCGCAGGATGCTCTACCGTGACCGATACCGAAATGGCCTCCGCCTCCGACACTATGCCTGCTGAAGAAATGGTTGAAGACACAGTCGAAGAAGTCGCTGCCGTGCCGCAGGCCACTGGCTATTTCGCGCAGCCCAGCTCGCTGCCGCTGCAGGCGCCCGATTTCACCAAGGTATCGGATGATGACTACCTGCCTGCCTTCGAACAGGCGATGGCAATCCACAATGCGGAGCTGAGCGCGATCCGCGACAATCCCGCTGCACCGACTTTCGAGAACACCATCGTCGCGCTCGAAACCAGCGGAGCCATGCTCAACCGGGTCGGCGCGATCTTCTTCGCGCTCACCGGCTCCAACACCAATGACACCTTGATTGCCGTACAAACCGAAATCGGCCCGAAGCTCTCGGCGCATTACGACGCGTTCGTGCTCGATCCCGTGCTGTTCCAGCGGGTGAAGGCGATCTACGACCAGCGCGAGGCGCTGGGCCTTGAAGGTGAAGACGCGGTGCTGCTGCGCGAGACCTATGAAGGCATGGTTCAAGCCGGTGCGGAGCTGACCGAAGAGCAGAAGACCGAGGTCAAAGCGATCAACACTCGCCTCTCCGAAGTGACGACCGAGTTTGGCCAGCGCGTGCGCAATGCCACGGTCGAAAATGCGCTGATCGTCGATACGGCCGAAGAGCTGGCCGGCCTGTCCGATGGCGAGATCGAGGCCGCTGCCAAGCTCGCCGCGTCGAAGGACATGGAGGGCAAATACGCCATCGCGCTGCAGAACACGACGCAGCAGCCCAGCCTTCCCAATCTGGAGAACCGGGCTGTGCGCGAAAAGCTGTTCAAGCTGTCTTATAACCGCGCCGATCAGGGTGACGATAACGACACCCGCGCTCTGATCGCGGAAATTGCATCGCTACGGGCGCGCAAGGCGGCGCTGTTCGGCCAGCCCGATTGGGCCAGCTATGTCATGTATGACCGGATGGCCAAAAACCCCAAGACCGCGCTCGATTTCATGGAGCAGATGGTCCCGGCACTCGCCGCAACCCAGCGGCGCGAGGCGGCTTTGCTGAACGAGCAGATCGCGGCAGGCGGCGAGAATTTCGAAGTGAAGCCGTGGGATTGGTATCGCTATGCCGAGCAGGTTCGCAAAGAGAAGTACGACCTCGACGAGAACGCGGTGAAGCCGTATTTCGAGCTGACCCGCGTGCTGGAAGACGGGATCTTCTTCGCCGCGAACAAGCTTTATGGTTTGTCCTTCAAGCAGCGCACCGATCTGCCGGTCTATCACCCCACGGTGACGACGTATGACGTGTTCGAGGAAGACGGCTCGCAGCTCGGCATCTTCTACTTCGATCCGTTCCAGCGCCCCAGCAAGCGCGGCGGAGCGTGGATGAGCAATTTCGTGCGCCAGACCTATCTGGGCGGAACGAAGCCGGTGATCTACAACGTGCTCAACATCCCGCAGGCGGCCGAGGGTGAGCCGCAGCTGGTCAGCTTCGACAACGTCAACACGCTGTTCCACGAATTCGGTCATGCGCTGCACGGCTTCTTCGCGGACCAGAAATACGCCAGCCTGTCGGGCACGGCGACGGCGCGTGATTTTGTGGAATATCCCAGCCAGGTCAACGAGATGTGGGCGACCTATCCCGAAGTGCTGCAGAACTACGCCAAGCATTACGAGACCGGCGAGACGATCCCGACCGAATTGATCGAAAAGATCGAGGCAGCGGCGAAGTTCAACCAGGGCTATGATTTCGGCGAAGTGGTGGAAGCCGCGCTGCTCGACATGAAGTGGCATGCGCTCTCACCCGAAGAGGCGGCGCAAATCACCACGGCAGAGCAGGTCGATGCGTTCGAGCGCAACGCGCTGGAAGAGCTGGGTCTGGAAATCGGCCTGGTGCCGCCGCGCTATCGCAGCAGCTATTTCAACCACATCTTCTCCAGCCCGACCGGCTATTCGAGCGGCTATTACAGCTATCTGTGGACCGAGATGCTCGACCGCGACAGCCGCAAATGGTTCATGGACAATGGCGGCCTGACACGTGCCAACGGCCAGCACCAGCGCGACACCGTGCTCAGCCGTGGCGGCACGATGGACTATTTCGAAATGTTCGAAAACTTCGCCGGTCGCCAGCCCGATGTCACCCCGATGCTGGAAGCACGCGGGCTGATCGCGGGGGACACAGACGCGCTCGACACAGCAGACGGCGCGCTGCCGGGCCGGACTGTCGGCACGAAGTAAGCAGGATGGGCGCGGCGGGCGTTACAGCTTGCCGCGCCATTCCAGTGACTGCCGGTTGAGCGCGGCCAGGTCCACATCCCCGCCGATGGCCCCCTCACCCAGCGCGATTGCTGCCAAAAGCTGCGCGTCGCTTGCGTTGCGATAAGCAGGTGGCTTGATATGGTCGCGCCACATTCCGCCCACGGCATGATCCAGTAATATGCGCTGAAAGCAATGGTCGAAGCGGACCGGCCAGCTGCGCGCCTGCGCCACCGAGGGCATCTCTTCGCGGGTGAGTTCAAACCACCGGCGTTCCAAATTCTGTCGATCCATAGCGCCTAAACGACCGGGTCGACCACCAGTGCCCGTGCGCCTTCTTCACCGATCCAGCGGCCCTGCACACCCCAGACATCATTCAGAATGCGGGCAGAAAGCGCCTCTTCCGGCGCTCCATCAGCGGCCACCCTGCCCCGATCCAGCACAACCACGCGGTCGGCGTGGTTCATCGCCAGCGCCAGATCGTGCAGCACGATCACCACGCCCGCGCCCCCTGCAGCGCGCGCTTTCAGGCTGGCGATAAGCGCCAATTGATGCGCCAGATCGAGTGCGGCCAAAGGCTCGTCCGCGAGAATCCATTCCGGCTCTCCGGCAAACACGCGGGCCAGCAATGCGCGCGCCTTCTCGCCGCCTGAAAGGGTCGAGATCGGGCGGTCGGCCAGCGTCTCCAGCGACAATTCGCCCAACGCCGCGTCCACCGTATCATCGCCCAATCCGCCATGCGGCAGACGGCCCAAAGCAACGACGCTGCGCACCGCGATGTCCCATGCGGTTTCGCCCGATTGAGGCAGGTAGCCGAGCCGCTGCGCGCGCTCTTTAGGTGGCAATTCAGCGAGAAGCCGACCATCCAGAAGCACCTGCCCGCTATCGAGAGCCTCAAGGCCTGCGAGCGCGGAGAGCAGCGTCGATTTTCCCGCACCGTTGGGGCCGCAAATGGCGGTAAGCTGGCCTGATTCCAGCGTGGCGGAGACATCCTGCAAACGCTGGCCCAGAACCGCATTCCCGGCTGACAGTTGCCGCTTCATCCGATCAGCTCCCCGCGCCGCATTCGCAGCAGCAGCCAGAGGAAAAACGGCGCGCCGATCAGGCTGAGCGCAATGCCCAACCGCAGTTCTGTTACCAGAGGCAGAACGCGCACCACGCTGTCCGCCACCAGCACCAGCAGTGCCCCGGCCAATGCGCTGGGCAGCAGGAGTGAGGACGGCCGCCGGTCGGTGAGCGGGCGCACCAGATGCGGCACGATCAGGCCGACAAAGCCGATAATCCCCGCCACCGCCACGCCGCTGCCAACCGTCAGCCCGATCCCTGCGATCAGCCACCACAGCAGCCGCTGCGTATCGACGCCCAGCGAACGGGCCGCTGCATCGCCCAGCGTCAGCGCATCGAGATCGCGGCCCGCCAGTGCAAGAATGACAATTCCGGCAAGCGTCAAAGGCGCGGCGAGGTAAACATCGCTCCAGCTGCGATCGGTCAGCGCGCCCATCAGCCAGGTGACGATCTCACTCATGGCGAAGGCATTTGGGGCAAGGCTGATGGCAAGCGAGGTCAGCGCACCGGCAAGGCTGGCGATCATCAGGCCGGCGAGCGTGAACAGCGCGATCCCGCCCGTGCGCCCCGCAATCAGCGCCAGCAGCGCCATCGCGCTCCCCGCCCCGGCCAGCGCCATGGAGGGCAGCGCCCACCAGCTGGCCTGATAGCCCAGCCAGAAACTCGCGACCGCGCCGAGCGCCGCGCCCGGGGCAATGCCGAACAGGCCGGGATCGGCCAGCGGATTGCGCAAATATCCCTGCATCGCCGCCCCCGCCGCACCCAACCCAGCGCCGATGGTCATCGCCAGCAGGCCGCGCGGTAGGCGCAGTTCGGCAAGGATGATCGCTGCATTGGGCGTGGTGGCGGGATCAATCCAAACGCGCCCCGCCAGCATGGAGAGCGGGAACGCGATTGCCAGCAGGGCGGCGAGGATGAGCGAGGCGCGGGTCATTGGGCTCCCCTACCGCTTGCAGGAGGGGTTGCGATCTCTGCCCGCACTTCGCCCAATCGCTCCATCGCGCGAATGATCGTGGGACCGCCGCAATAAAGCAGCGACGCATCGAAGGCTTCGGTGCGCATATCGTTTATGGCTGCAATCGCCGGATGCTGCTGCGAACGCTCCCGCCCGGCGACCAGCAATAGTTCCGGCGGATCGGCCAGCATCGCCTCCAGCGGCAGGTAATCGGCCTGCTGAAGACCCCGCGCCGCCGAGTGGCTGGCGAGGCCCGCCTGCTCCATCATCCGGCTCACCAGCGCCCCATCGCCCGGCACGATACCGCCCGGTTGCCACAGCACGGTCTGGACCGGTTCGCCAGCGCCGGCAGCATCAGACCACGCTCTCTGCATCCGCTGGACCAGCGCCTCGCCTTGCGCCCGTGCTTCGGTGATGTCGGCCAGTTGGCGAACCTGCGCAACCGAGTCCTCAAGGCTGGCTGCGATGCCGACGGGCTCAACGCGAATATCCAGATCATCGAACGCCGCTCTGGTGGCAGGTGCCATGAAGGTGGACCCAACCACCACATCGGGGTTGAGCGCCAGCACTTCCTCCACCGTACCGCCGGTTGCGGGAAAGCGGCGGGCGGTCTGCAAATCCATCGAGCTGGAGCGCGGGTCGTGGCTATAATGCGAGATAGCGAGCAGATTGGCAGGCGCGATCTCGGCCAGAATGGCGTCGGTGCACGGGTTGAGGCTGACGACGGTGGGAGCGTCCGATGCCATCGGACCATCGTCCCCCGAACTACACCCCACCGTCATCCCCGCGAAAGCGGGGACCCAGAGACACATGACACAGCGTGCCACCCTAGGGTCCCGCGTCCGCAGGAATGACAGAAGAGTGATCTCGCTCAGAACCCGAACCTCACTCCGCCAAACACGCCGGTTCCCGGCTGGGCATATCCGGCAGCGGTCTGGTAATCTTGGCCGGTCACATTCTCGATCCGCCCGAAGAGCACGAGCGGCTTCTCCCCGCCCAGATCGTTCAGCGCCAGCTCGGCCCGCAGATCGAGCAGCAGGTAATCGTCGAGTGGCACGGTGTTGAAGGCATCGTCGAAACTGTCCGACACATAGCGGACATCGAAGCCCAGCGTCGGCGTAAGGCGCCCGGTTTCGGCCAGCGGCCAGTCCCCGCTCAGCGTTGCAGCATGCCTCGGACGGCGTGCCAGCGCATTGCCCTGTGTCGCGCTGCCTGCCGTGCGGTCTTCGCTGTCGACGTAGGCATAGGCGAGCCGGACACGCGCCGGTCCGAGCGCTGCGCCCGCCTCCACCTCGACCCCTTGCGAGCGGGCGCGCTCGACATTGTCATAGGTACCAAAGGGTCGACCGACGCAAATGCCGCCCGTCACGCCGAAGCAGGAGACGAAATCGATCAGGTCCTCGCTATCGCGGCGGAAGGCGGTGATCCCGGCATGGAAGGGCTGGCTGCGGTCTTTCCAGGCAAGGCCAAGATCGAAACCAGTACTCTTTTCTGGTCGCAGGGTCTCATTGCCAAAATCGGAGAACAGCTGGAACAGGGTCGGAGCCTTGAAACCCTCGCCCACGCTGGCGCGCAGACGCAGATCATCGGCCAGCTCATAGCTGATATCCGCACCAAAGCTGGTCGCTCCGCCAAAGCGCGCATGATCGTCATGACGGACGCCGAGATGGCCTGAAACAGCGCCGAATTCGATGCCCGCCTGCGCATAGGCACCGGCGATCCGGGTGGTCTGGCGGGCGGTGAAATTGGTTTCCAGCGACGTCCATTCCGCTTCCCCGCCAAAGGCCAGCAGAACCGGCCCGATAGGCCGCCACTCCCCGCGCAGATCGACGCGGTCGGAATGGCCATCGCTGGTGAAACCGGGCGCTGTGCCGAAGGCCGGGTTGAAATTGCTCCGCTCCGTATCGGCGAAGGAATAGCGCGCCTGCACGTAAAGCGGCCCGGTGTCGCGGGAAAGGCCGAGCGAAGCGCTGTATTGCCGCGTCTCCTGAAACTCATCCGTATCGTTCAGAGTGAAGGCGGGTGCAGGGAAGCCGTCAATATCGAGATCGCCCTCGGCGTAGCGCGCGCTGGCGAAGGCTTCAATGCTATTGGAGAGGAAAGCTGTACCGCGCGCGGACAGCGCGAACTGTTCGAACCCGTCGGCCTCGGTGCCGGCTTCGGCAGCGGAGAAACCGTCAGTGGTGAAGTAGCCGCCGGCCAGCCCGATAAAGCCCGCGTCGCCCTCCACACCGCCGGCCAGCGTACCGGTAAAGCTGTCGCGGCTGCCATATTCGGCGCTGCCGGTGAGCCCGGTCTCGGCGCGGGTCCGGATCGCCATTACCCCGCCAATCGCCTCGCTGCCCCAGATGGTGGAGTTGGAGCCGCGCAGCAGATCAATCTCGGCAATGGTGCCCGGCAGCAGCGTGCCGAAATCGAACCCGCCCGAGGGCGCCGCCGGATCGCCGACCCGCACGCCATCGACCAGAACCAGCGTCTGCTCCGCCTGCGCGCCGCGGATGCGCGCACCGGTAAAGCTGCCCGGCCCGCCATTGCGGCTGAGCGTAACGCCCGGAGCGCGGCGTAGAATGCGGGCAATGTCCGCGCCCTGCACCGCCTCGATCTCGGCGCGAGCGATGATGGTCACGGCCTGGCCGGTATCCTCGACCTCGATCGGAGTCCCGGTGGCGGTGACAGTGATGAGCCTTCGTGGAAGATCCACCACCCTCACCGGCTCGATGCCTGCCAACTCTCTTCGCGGCTCGGCATTGCAGTCGTAGAGCTGACACTCCTGCTCGTAGCGTTCTTCCTCGGTCAGCGGCGCATCTTGCGCCGCAACAGGCGCAGCTATCGCCACGCTAGTCAACAAAAACAGATATTTACGCATAGTTCTTAGTCACCAGCTTGCGCCGCTCGTGACGGAAGGCACGCCATTGGCGGCGCGCCCTTCCTCCGTTGCCATCGGTGCACCCCGCCCGCGGCTCAAGCAGCTGTCGCAGGCAGGTCTCCTGGCTCCCGGATCAGTGCTTTCCCGCCGCCTTCCCGGATGGTAACATCCAGTGGCGCATGGCGGGATTGCTCCCCGGTCACAGTTGCGGGGGCAGCCGGGACTTTGCATCCCGTTCCCTCTTAGGCCTGCGCTAACAGGCACCCGTGACAGACCTGCGCCCTTACCCGCGCCCATGGCGCTGCGCAACCGTATAACCCGCACAAATGCGCCGTTTTAGCGTAAGTCGCAGAACACGGTTAACCCGCTGGTTACCCCAAATGTTAAGCGCGTGGTTCAGCCTGTGCCGCCATAGGACGCCCCATCACACCGCGCTCGCCCGCGAGGGCTGCACCGGCTAGGTCCGGCAAATTCCAACACGAAGGCCGGACCCCGAATTCTTGACCCTTTCCCGCCCCACCCTCGATGCGCCCCGCCCTTCCCGGCGTGGACCCGCGCGCCGTATCGGGCCACGGATGAAGGCGACACTGATCCTTGCTGCGGCCATCGGCGTGCCCGCCTTTGCCGCGCCGACCGAATGGCGCAGCTTCCAGTCGGTGGAGCAGGAGACACAGCCTGAAGCGGTGACGCCGATGCCATTCGAGCAGGCGGGCGGCAGCTTCCCCGGCTCGGCTTTCTACTATCTCGACGATACGCCGAACATGGCCGCGCCGGTCAATGCCGCGCTGGACACCAGCGCTGGGGCCGGTTTCGCGTCCGCAACAATCGCCGGCGGCACGCTGGAAGACGGCACGCAGGTGTTCAATCCGCTGGAAGTCATCAGTGGCGATCCGTCCCAGGCGGTGGAAATCCAAGCTGCGGGGCCATCCGCCCGTGCGTTTCGCAACAGCGGCACCGGCATGGACCGCGCCCGCGCGTTGCAATGCCTGACGCAGGCGATCTATTACGAAGCCGCCAGCGAAAGCGTTGGCGGGCAGAAAGCCGTCGCGCAGGTGGTGCTTAACCGCGTTATGCACCCGACCTATCCGCGCAATGTCTGCGGCGTGGTCTATCAGGGCAGCGAGCGTCGCACCGGCTGCCAGTTCAGCTTTACCTGCGATGGCAGCATGCGGCGCAAGCCCTCGGCCGGTGGCTGGGCCAGAGCGCGCAGTGTCGCCGCCGCCGCCCTGTCGGGCGAAGTTTACGCACCGGTCGGCTACGCCACGCATTATCACACGATCTGGATCAATCCCTATTGGGCCAGCAGCCTCGACCATATCGGCACCATCGGCGCGCACCGGTTCTATCGCTGGAAAGGCAGCGCGGGTAAGCCAGGCGCCTTCCGTGCGGCGTATATTGGCGGCGAACGCATCCCCTCACCCACGCGGCGCAGCCTGACACCGATTCCGGCCAATGGCATTGCAGCGGATAAGGACAGCGCAGACGGCGCCGATCCGGTTGCTCTGGCCCGCGCATATGAAGAAGCCCGCGCCAAGGCCGCAGCCGAAGCCGGTCGGAGTGCACCCGCTCCGGTCTACACCGCAGAGGTCGAAGCCTCAGGCGGCGACGCGCAGTTTACTGGCGAAAAGCTGCCCGTTGCAGGCAGTGTCCGGCCCGAATATGCCAATGCCGGGCAATGGAAAGACACCGCTCAGTAGGTCAAAGCCGATAAGCCACGGGCAGACGACGCAAAAAAGCAAAACCTTAACAGCCGCGAAACCGTAAGCAGAAGCAATGGCTTAGGCCCCGCGCCCTATCAAGGCTGCAACCCCAGTCAACGCACCGGACTTGCTCCGTGCGTGCAATATCCGAAGGAAACCCCATGTCGATCCACTTCGCAGCCGCCCGCCGTACGACATGGTCTCCGGTGGCTCGCGCTCTGGCCCGTCGTGCCCGTGGGCGGGCAGCCAACGACAACAGCGATCTGCCGAGCATCGACAGCGATGTGCTGCTGCGCCGCACGCTGGAGCATCTGGGCGCGCACGGTCTGGGAGCGGGGCGCCACGCCTACAGCAAGGCCGAACTGGCGCTGATCAATCGCGACCGCGAAGAATTCGCCAAGTGGCACGCCATCTGCCGCGCGCTCGATCGCACGCTTGCGGAGCAGCTCGAGGCACGCCAGCGCCGTCTGGATCACTGCGCCTGACGCGCATCGACAGCGCTTTTCGGCAGCCCCGAAGCGCAACCATTATAGGCGCGTTAACCAAAAAATGACGCATTCCCCGTAAGCGGGCTGAATGTGGATCGCACGTCAATTTAAGCAGATGCGCAAAGCGGTGGGACGCAGCCTTGGCGGCGACGCTGTCAGCGAGCGCGTCAAACGCACACTGGTGCGGTCGCTCTATACGCAGCCGACCAGCCTTGCAGTGGGCGCATTCAACGGCATCGTGGTCAGCATGGTCGCTGCCTATGTCGTGCAGGATTTTGCCTTTACCGTCGTCGCCGTCCTGCTTTCCTTGATAGCTTTGGTGCGAACCGGGCTGGCATTCTCGCTATCACCTGATGACGAGCAACGCTCCACATCGGCTCTGGAACTGATCTACGAATTGGGGGCCTTCGCCTATGCCGCCGTGTTCGGATTCTTCGCGGCCATGTCGATCGTCATTCACGCAGGCGCACCGGTAGAGGTTCTGCTGTGCACCCACGCGCTGTGTTACGGCGTCGGGATTTGCGCACGCAATGCAGGCCGACCGTTTATCGCGATGGGCCAGATGGCACTGGTTTTCTTACCCGTCGCCATCGGATCGCTGATCGAAGGCTCGCTCCCGTTTCTGGTACTGGCGGGCAGCATCCCGCTGGTCATGCTGGCGATGGCGTCCATCACCAGCAACGTATTCAAGACATTGCACCAATCGATTTCCAGCGCGGATACCAGCGCTCGGCTGGCGGCGAAGATGGAGCATCTCGCGCGGACAGACGTAGTGACGGGTCTGGCCAATCGGGCCGGTCTCAATCACGAGCTGGTGCAAGCCATGATGCGCGTATCGGACGAGCAGCAAGTGGCGCTGTTCTGGCTCGATCTCGACCGGTTCAAGGAAGTGAACGACCTGCTGGGCCACCAGACCGGTGACCGGGTGCTGGCCGAAACCGCCAATCGTTTGCGCAAGATCATTCCCGAAAATGGCATTGTCGCGCGTTTTGGCGGCGACGAATTTGTCGTCTTCTGCGAGGTAGATAGCCGCGCCGAGTCCGAAGCGCTCGCCGGCCGTATCATCGAAGAATTGCACCGCCCGATGAAGATCGACGGCGAACGACTGGAGGTTGGCACATCCATCGGGATTGCGCTGATGCCGGACGACGGAAGAGACGCGGACTCGCTTCTGCAGGCCGCCGATCTCGCGCTGTATCATGCCAAGATGGAGGGGCGCGGTTGCAGCCGTTTCTTCGATGGCGTGATGACCCGCGATCTGGCCCATCGCCGCGAGATCGAGGCCGAACTGCGCCTCGCGATCCAGCGCGACGAGCTCTCCATATTCTTCCAGCCGATCGTCGATTTGCAGACCGGCAGGATCCGCACATTCGAGGCACTGGTTCGCTGGTTCCACCCGGTAAAGGGCGAGCTTCGCCCCGACCAGTTCATTCCGGTCGCCGAAGAAACCGGCGTTATCGTCACGCTGGGCAACTGGATCACCGCACAGGCGGCCAAGGCCTGCGCTGCGTGGCCTGACGAGGTATCGGTTGCCGTCAATCTTTCGCCCCTCCAGATCAAGGCGCCCGGTGCAGCACTGGGGATCGAGGCAGCGCTGCGGGATGCTGGTCTGGCACCTCACCGGCTGGAGCTGGAAGTCACCGAAAGTCTGTTTGTCGAGGACAGCGAAGGCACCGACCGGTTCATCACCGATCTTGCCGCGAAAGGCGTCCGCTTCGCTATGGACGATTTCGGCACCGGCTATTCCTCGCTCGCTTATATCAACAAATATCCGTTCTCGAAGATCAAGGTGGACCGCAGCTTCGTCTCCGGCCCCGATGTCGGCAAGAAGACCGAAGCAATCATCCGCGCCGTGGCCGAGCTTGGCTCGCAGCTGGACATGGATATTGTTGCCGAGGGACTGGAAGAGGTCGAGCAGGTGAACGCCGTGCGCGATGCGGGCTGTACGCTGGGCCAGGGCTATTATTTCAGCCGCGCCGTGCCAGATTATCTGGCGGCAATGTTACTCGCCCAGGAACGCGACGAAAACTCCGGCACTACGGGCCTGCGCGAGGCGGGTTGACCGCGGCGCGGATAGCGGCGGCGACTGACTGCCGACTCCTCTTATTGCAATTGCGAACTACTTGCAAAGATAGTGCCCGCCCCTAACGGTTTGGCGGTTGCAATCAGTGTTTTGCAGGCCTAGTCCGGAGCCCGAGTTTGCCGGGCGCGCTCCCTCGCGGGACGAATAGGCGCGCCTCTGGCTGTTTGGGCGGCACCCATCGTGCACCGCGCCCGTATGGTCGTCCCGCGCTGTTGGAAGGACGAATTCCCCTTATGGCTCACCACGCAGGACGCAAGAAGATCGCGCTCATCGGCTCCGGTATGATTGGCGGCACGCTCGCCCATCTCGCCGCGAAGAAGGAAATGGGCGACATCGTCCTGTTCGACATCGCCGAGGGTATGCCGCAGGGCAAGGCGCTGGACCTGTCGCAGTGCGGCCCGATCGAAGGCTTCGATGCCAAGATCACCGGATCGAACGATTATGCAGATATCGCTGGTGCCGATGTCATCATCGTGACCGCCGGTGTGCCGCGCAAGCCGGGTATGAGCCGCGACGATCTGCTGGGCATCAACCTGAAAGTGATGAAGGCCGTCGGCGAAGGCATCAAGAACAACGCGCCCGACGCATTCGTGATCTGCATCACCAACCCGCTTGACGCGATGGTCTGGGCACTGCGTGAATTCTCCGGCTTGCCGCACAACAAGGTGGTCGGCATGGCAGGCGTGCTGGACAGCGCGCGCTTTGCAACCTTCCTCGCGTGGGAGTTCGATTGCAGCGTGAAGGACGTAAACGCATTCGTTCTGGGCGGCCACGGCGACACGATGGTCCCCGTCCTCAGCTACTCCACGATCAATGGCATTCCGGTGAAGGACATGGCCAAGATCAAGGGCGTATCGGAAGACCGCCTCGACGAAATCGTCGCGCGCACCCGCGCAGGCGGCGGCGAGATTGTGAAACTGCTCGGCAACGGTTCAGCCTATTACGCCCCCGCCACCAGCGCGATCAGCATGGCCGAGGCCTATCTGGGCGACCAGAAGCGCATCCTGCCTTCCGCCTCCTATGTCGAAGGCAAGTACGGCGTTGACGGCATGTATGTCGGCGTTCCGACTGTGATCGGCGCTGGCGGCACCGAAGACGTGGTCGAGATCGAACTGACCGACGAAGAGAAAGCCAACCTCAAGGTCAGCACCGACGCGGTCGAGGAATTGCTCGAGGCGTGCAAGGGGCTGGATAGCTCGCTGGCTTAACCTTGGTTTACCTCCCACTCCTTGCCGAAGTCTGGCCTTTAGTTGTGCTCATCATTGGCGCGTGGCTGTTGATGCCCGCATTTCTGTTTTGGAAAGGGAGAACCCTCAGTGCTGCATATTCGGGAGCATTCGCATCGATTTGCTGGCTGATTCTGACCGTCTATCTGTTTGCCCTATCGGCTCGACCTCACTTTGCAGTAAGAGACGGCGCTGCTTTCGTTTCTTTGCTCGCGATCGGATCATTGCTTGCACTCCTGCCCACAATCGCATTCTCAATCACGATGTGGCGCGTCCACACCAGATCGAAAGGCATTTGAATGTCCATCCTCGTAAACAAAGACACCAAGGTCATCACCCAAGGGATGACCGGCAACACCGGCACATTCCACACCGAGCAGGCGATTGCCTATGGCTCGCAAATGGTGGCTGGTGTTACGCCCGGTAAAGGCGGCACCGAGCATGTTGGTGTACCGCAGTTCAACACTGTGTCCGAAGCGAAGGCCGCAACCGGCGCGACAGCCTCGTGCATCTACGTGCCGCCGCCGTTTGCCGCTGATGCGATCTGCGAGGCTATCGATGCCGAGATCGAATTGATCATTGCCATCACCGAGGGCATTCCCGTGCTCGATATGGTCCGCGCCAAGGCTGCCCTCACCGGCTCCAAATCGCGCTTGATCGGCCCCAACTGCCCCGGCGTTCTGACTCCGGAAGAATGCAAAATCGGCATTATGCCCGGCTCCATCTTCAAGAAGGGCAGCGTCGGCGTCGTCTCGCGTTCGGGCACGCTCACTTACGAGGCCGTGCACCAGACCACCATGGTTGGCCTTGGCCAGACCACCGCTGTCGGCATCGGCGGCGATCCGGTGAACGGCACGAACTTCATCGACGTGCTCGACCTGTTCCTCGACGACGAAGAAACCAAGTCGATCATCATGATCGGCGAAATCGGTGGCTCGGCTGAGGAAGAGGCCGCCGAATTCCTGAAGCAGGAAGCCGCCAAGGGCCGCAGCAAGCCGACCGTCGGCTTCATCGCAGGCCGCACGGCGCCTCCGGGCCGCCGCATGGGCCATGCGGGCGCCATCGTTTCGGGCGGCAAAGGCGGCGCGGACGACAAGATCGCGGCGATGGAAGATGCGGGCATCCGTGTTTCGCCCTCGCCTTCGGAACTTGGCACCACTTTGGACGCTATGCTGAAAGAGCTTGCGTAACTTCCCCTCCACCTCCTCCCCGGAGCGCCCTATGGGTAACGAAACACACGACTTCCTTCCCGAAATGGGCGATCAGGAAGGGCCGCAGCCCGGCCCCAGCTGGGCTAATCCGCGCTGGCTGGAGGAGGCGGTGGATGCCGATGCCGACCTGACGCAGGCGCTCGATCCCACGCAGATGAAGCAGGCCGTCGCCGCCGCTGCCCAGAAGGCGGGCAAAGCGATGGATGCGGGCGCTGTGGAGGAAGCGGCGGGCGATTCCATTCGCGCCATGCTGCTGGTGCGGCTCTACCGTGTGCGCGGGCACATGGCGGCCGATCTCGATCCGCTGGGCCTTTCCAATATGGAAGAGCCTGAAGACCTGCAGCTTGAATGGCACGGCTTTGCGGGTCAGGAAGACAAGGAAGTCTATGTCGGCGGCGTGTTCGGCTACGAATGGGTCACCGTGCGCGAGCTTTATGCCGCGCTGCGAGCGACCTATTGCGGCGAAGTCGGCCTCGAATACATGCACATCGCGGACACCGAGGAACGCCGCTTCCTGCAGGACAAGTTCGAAACGCCCGAAGACACAATCCAGTTCACCCCCGAAGGCAAGAAGGCCATTCTGGGCGCGGTGATCCGCGGCGAACAGTTCGAGGAATTTCTCGGCAAGAAATATGTCGGGACCAAGCGCTTCGGCCTCGATGGCGGGGAATCGATGATCCCTGCGCTCGAAGCGGTGATCAAATATGGCGGCGCGCAGGGCGTGCGCGAGATCATCTACGGCATGGCCCACCGGGGCCGCCTGAACGTTCTCTCCAACGTGATGGCCAAACCGTACAAGGTCATCTTCCACGAGTTCCGCGGGGGCAGCGCCAATCCCGATGATGTCGGCGGTTCGGGCGATGTCAAATATCACCTCGGCACCAGCACCGACCGCGAATTCGACGGGATCGAAGTGCATATGAGCCTCGTCCCCAACCCCAGCCATCTGGAAGCGGTGGACCCTGTCGTATTGGGCAAGACACGCGCGCAGCAGGCCATCCGCGACGATCTGGCCGAGCACCAGCAGGTGCTGCCCGTGCTGATCCACGGCGATGCGGCTTTCGCAGGCCAAGGCGTGGTGTGGGAAAGCCTGAGCCTGTCGGGCGTGCCGGGCTACAACACCGGCGGCTGCATCCACTTCATCATCAACAATCAGATCGGCTTTACCACTTCACCTAAATTCGCGCGCTCGTCGCCCTATCCCAGCGATGTTGCAAAGGGCGTTCAGGCGCCGATCCTGCACGTCAACGGCGACAGTCCGGAAGCCGTGACCTTTGCATGCAAGCTGGCCGTCGAATACCGCCAGAAATTCGGCCGCGACATTGTGATCGACATGTGGTGCTATCGCCGCTTCGGCCACAATGAAGGCGACGAGCCCAAATTCACCCAGCCGCTGATGTATGACGCGATCCGCTCGCACCCCAAAGTCAGCGTGATCTATGCCGACCGCCTGATCGAGGAAGGCGTGCTGGAAAAAGGCACTGCCCCGCAAATGCGCGAGGAATTCGTCGCCCAGCTGGAAGAGGATTTTCAGGCGGCCAAGAGCTACAAGCCCAATGAAGCCGACTGGTTCGGCGGTCGCTGGGCGGGCCTCAACAAACCCGCCGATGCCGAAACCGCGCGGCGCAATGTCGACACGGCAATCGAGAAGAAGCTGTTCGACAGCCTCGGCAAGACACTGACCGAAGTGCCCGATGATTTGACCATCCACAAAACGCTGGGCCGCGTGCTCAAGGCGAAGAAGGAATGGTTCGACAGCGGCGAAGGATTCGACTGGGCAACGGCGGAAGCATTGGCGTTCGGCAGCCTTGTCACCGAGGGCTTCGGCGTGCGCCTGTCCGGGCAGGACAGCGGCCGCGGCACCTTCAGCCAGCGCCACGCCGTGTGGGTCGATCAGAAGGACGAGCGCAAATACATCCCGCTCACCACGCTGCCGCATGGCAAGTTCGAGGTCTATGACAGCACGCTGTCCGAATATGGCGTGCTCGGCTTTGAATACGGCTTCGCCATGGCAGAACCCAAGACGCTGGTGATGTGGGAAGCGCAATTCGGCGATTTCGCCAATGGCGCGCAGATCATGATCGACCAGTTCATCGCCAGCGGTGAAGCAAAATGGTTGCGGGCCAATGGCTTGGTCATGCTTCTTCCGCATGGATATGAAGGTCAGGGGCCGGAACACAGCTCCGCCCGGCTCGAGCGTTTCCTGCAATTGTGCGCGAACGACAATATCCAGGTGTGCAACATCACCACCCCGGCGAATTACTTCCACGTGCTTCGCCGCCAAATGCTGCGCCCGTTCCGCAAGCCGATGGTCATCATGACGCCCAAGTCGCTGCTCCGCCATCCGATGGCGAAGAGCACGGCGGAGGAGTTCATGGGCGACCATCACTTCATGCGGATCAAGTCCGACACCACCGAAATCGCCGACGAGAAGATCAAGCGGCTGGTGCTGTGCAGCGGGAAGGTCGCCTACGATCTGATCGAGAAGCGCGACGAGGAAGGTCTGGACGATGTCTCCATCGTTCGCATCGAGCAGCTCTATCCCTTCCCCGGCGAGCCTCTGGCTGTCCGGCTGAAGCGGATGACAAACCTCGAAACCGTGGTCTGGTGTCAGGAAGAGCCGCGCAACAATGGCGCATGGTTCTTCACCGACGGCAAGATCGAAGCGGCTCTGAACGAGGCGGGCCATGACGGCATGCGCCCGGTCTATGCCGGCCGCGACGAAGCCGCATCGCCGGCCACTGGCTACGCCGCGCGGCACAAACAGCAGCAGGATGCACTCGTCGCTGACGCCCTTGGTCTGGGCGATGGCACGAAGAAACAAGGGTAAGAAATGGCTACTGAAATCCAAGTTCCCCAGCTCGGCGAATCCGTTACCGAGGGCACGATCGGCGAATGGCTGAAGTCTGTCGGCGATGCGGTCGCCGTGGACGAGCCGATTGTCAGTCTCGAGACCGACAAGGTCGCGGTCGAGGTCCCCTCCCCCGTTGCTGGCGTGATTCAGTCGCTGTCCGCCGAGGTGGGCGACACGGTCGAAGTCGGCGCGGTCATCGCCACGGTGGAGGAAGGCGCGACCGGCGCCGCCACCGGCGAAGAAGCGGGCCGGAAGGAAGAAGCTGCACAGGAAGGCAAGGAAGAGCGCAGCGCCAGTGAGACCGCTTCGGCCGCCTCCGATGCCTCGCAGACGCTCAGCCCGGCGGTGCGCCGCGCGGTGCTGGAACACGGCGTCGACCCGTCCACCATCAAGGGCACCGGCAAAGATGGCCGCCTGACGAAGGAAGACGTGATCGCGGCAGCCAAAGCCAAGGGTGATCCTGCCCCCGCTTCTGCTCCGGCCCCAGCGCCCGCTGCCGCGACGACCGGCGAGCGCCGCGAAGAACGGGTCAAGATGACCCGCATGCGCCAGACCATCGCCAAGCGTCTGAAGGGCGCGCAGGACAATGCCGCTCTGCTTACCACCTTCAACGATTGCGACATGAGCGCGGTGATGGAGGCACGCAGCAAGTACAAAGAGCTGTTTGCCAAAAAGCACGATATCAAGCTCGGCTTCATGGGCTTCTTCGCCAAGGCTGCCTGTCTGGCGCTGAAGGACGTGCCCGCTGCCAACGCCTATATCGACGGGGACGAGATCGTTTATCACGACTATGTCGACATCTCGGTCGCGGTCAGCGCGCCCAACGGCCTGGTCGTGCCGGTGATCCGCGATGCGCAGGCCAAGGGCTTTGCAAGAATCGAGAAAGACATCGCCGATTTCGGCAGCCGCGCCCGCGAAGGCACGCTGACGATGGACGACATGAAGGGCGGCACCTTCACCATTTCGAATGGCGGCGTGTTCGGCTCGCTGATGAGCACCCCGATCATCAACCCGCCGCAAAGCGCCGTGCTGGGCTTGCACCGGATCGAGGACCGCCCGGTTGTCGTGAACGGCGAGATCGTGATCCGTCCGATGATGTATCTGGCGCTCAGCTACGATCATCGCCTGATCGACGGGCGCGAAGCCGTGACGGCGCTCAAGATCATTAAGGAAGCGATCGAGGATCCCACCCGGATGCTGATCGATTTGTAATTGCAAACCCCGCGCGCGTCCTTCGACAGGCTCAGGACGAACGGGGCATTGACTGATATACCCAGTCCGTTCGTGCTGAGCCTGTCGAAGCACGCGCGCCACGGAGTTGAAAATGGCTGACCAGAATTACGATTACGACGTCCTTGTTATCGGCGCTGGCCCGGGCGGCTATGTTGCTGCGATCCGTGCCGCGCAGCTGGGCCTGAAGACGGCCTGCGCGGAAAGCCGCGATGCGCTGGGCGGGACTTGCCTGAATGTCGGGTGCATCCCGTCCAAGGCGCTGCTCCATGCCAGCGAGCTGTTCGAGGAGGCCGAGGGCGGCCACATGGCCAAATGGGGCATGAAAACCTCCGTCGAGCTCGACATATCCGCGATGATGGCGGAGAAAACCAAGGCCGTGGGCGAGCTTACCGGCGGGATCGAGTTCCTGTTCAAGAAGAACAAGGTCGACTGGAAGAAGGGCCATGCGACCTTCGTCGATGCGCACACCGCAGAGATCAATGGCGAGAAGGTCACCGCCAAAGACATCGTCATCGCTACCGGCTCCAGCGTCACGCCCCTCCCCGGCGTCGAGGTCGACAACGCCAAGGGGCGGATCGTGGACAGCACCGGCGCGCTCGAAATCGGCGAAGTGCCCGAGCATCTGGTGGTGATCGGCGGCGGCGTGATCGGGCTGGAGCTGGGCTCTGTTTGGCGGCGTCTGGGCGCGAAGGTCACCGTGATCGAATATCTCGACATGCTGCTGCCCGGCATGGACAAGGACATGCGCAAAGAAGCGGGCAAGATCTTCAAGAAACAGGGCATGGATCTAAAGCTGAAGAGCAAGGTCACCGGCGCCACGGTCAAGGGCAAGAAGGTCCATGTGACGGTTGAACCAGCCGCAGGCGGGGACGCGGAAACCATCGAGGCGAGCCACGTGCTGGTGTCGATCGGGCGGCGTCCGAACACTGACAAGCTGGGTCTCGATGCCATCGGACTGGAACTGAACCAGCGCGGCCAGATCGAGACCGACCACGATTTCCGCACGAAGGTCGACGGCGTCTGGGCGATCGGCGACGTGATCCCCGGCCCGATGCTCGCGCACAAGGCGGAAGATGAGGGCATCGCCGTGGCGGAAAACATCGCCGGACAGACCGGCATCGTGAACCACGCGCTGATCCCCGGCGTGGTCTACACCATGCCCGAATTCGCCGATGTCGGCATGACCGAGGAAGAGGCGAAGGAAGCGGGCCACACCATTAAGGTCGGCAAGTTCCCGATGATGGCCAACAGCCGCGCCAAGGCCAACCGCGACACCGACGGCTTCGTGAAAGTCATCGCGGATGCGGAAACCGACCGCGTGCTGGGCGTGCACATCGTCGCCAGCCTTGCCGGCACGATGATCGCAGAGGCGGCCATAGCGATGGAATTCGGCGCGACAAGCGAGGACATCGCCTACACCTGCCACGCCCACCCGACCCACGCGGAAGCGGTTAAAGAGGCTGCGATGGCCGTTCAGGGCAAGCCGATCCATATCTGATAGCAATGACAGGCAGCGCGGCGATAATTGGTGCGGGGCAGATCGGCTTTGCTGCCGCAACCGCCTTCGCCACCGCCGGTTGGCAAGTCATCGTCTACGCGCGAACCCGCCCGCGCTGGTTGAAGGGTGCGCTGTCGTTCGAGCCCTACCAGCTCGGCGAAATGTCGGCGCCCGCTGCCGATTGCGTGGTCGATACGCTAGCCTTCGATGCCGACGACGCCGCGCGCTACGATCCGGCGAAAGTCGGCCGATTGATCGTCGTCTCTTCGGCCTCTGTGTACCGTGACGCGAACGGGCGAACGCTCGACGAAGCGGCGCAGAATGGCTTCCCGGATTTGCCTGTCGGGATGGACGAAGAGCAGGCCACGGTTGCGCCGGGACCGGAGACCTATTCCACCCGCAAGATCCGCATGGAGCAACAGGCTATCCGGAACTTTTCGGAACGCGCGACTATAGTGCGGCCCTGCGCGATCCACGGCCCTCACAGCCGCCATCCGCGTGAATGGTGGTTCGTCAAACGCCTACTCGACGGACGCCTGCGCATTCCGCTAGCGCTGAACGGGGAGAGCCGTTTCCAGACGACCGCTGCCGCAACAATCGGGGCTTTCGCGGTGCACGCTGCCGCCCATGCGCTGGGCGGCGTTTACAACCTCTCCGATACCGTTGCGCCCAGCGTGCGCGACATCGGCGAGATGGTCATGGCACGCATCGAAGCCAGCACCGAGCTGGTCGGGATGGACAACTACCCCGCGCATCAGGTCGGCCGGACGCCTTGGTCGATTCCGGCTCCGTTCGTAGTCTCGGCAGAAAAGGCCATACGCGCGGGATTCGCCGGGGCCAAACTCTATCACGAGAGCGCGGGTCCGGCAGTCGATTGGCTCCGCACCGTGCCAGTGAAGGGGTGGGAACACGCTTTCCCGCAGCTTGCCGCTTACCCGTGGGATATGTTCGATTACGCCAGCGAGGACGCGCTGCTTTGAACGAGCTGCCCACACCCAAGCAGCGGCTGCCTGCCCTGCTTGCGCTGGCTCTGCCGGTTTTTGCGGGCCTGATCTATCTGACCTTGGCCGGTGCACCGGCCCCATATGTCATCATTAACGCCGCCGCGTTTTTGATTGCCGCGCTATGGATTGTGTTCGGGCGGGCCCCTGGGTCGGATCGGGGGCGCAGGATATTGGTCGTGGCGCTCTTGGCGCTGTGTTTTGTGCCGCTGTTCACCGGTCCGTTCGTCAATAGCCCGTTCGTTGATGGCCCGTCCGTTGATAGCATTGCGCGTTGGATACCGCTGGGTGGCTTTACCCTCCACGCCGGGTCCATGCTGTTCCCAGCCATCGCCGTGCTTGCCGCGCGGGACCTGGATTTTGCCCCGCCCATCCTGCTGACCGCGCTTCTGGCGGCGATGGCCCAACCCGACGCCGCCTTTGGCTTCGCCATCGTTTTCGCTGCAGTCGGCCTGCATGACCAATCGCGCGACTGGCGCGATGGGATGGTCGCCATTGTCGGCTTTTTCGCGGCGTTGATCATGGCGGTTCAGGGAGAATTGCCGCCCCAGCCGTTCGTGGAGCGGGTCTTTGCGGACACGGTGGCGGTCTCTCCCATAGGCGGGATCGCGCTCCTGCTGGCGCTCGCAGGCGGTCTGATGGCGATGCTGCACGCCGCTCCGTTCGAAGCCCGTGCGCGCTATGCCCTTGCCGGATCGCTGTTCGGGTTCGGGATCATGTCGATCATGTCGCATTATCCCAGCGTGCTGATCGGCTATGGCGCGGCACCGATTCTGGGCTACGGACTGGCCCTCGGGCTGGCCCAGCATGGCCCCGCGCAAAGGACCGACACATGACCATGCCTCCCTTCCACCTCGCCTTCCCGGTGCATGATCTGGCGGCTGCGCGCCGCTTTTACGGCGATCTGCTGGGCTGCCCGGAGGGGCGGTCGTCAGACGAGTGGATCGACTTCGACTTTCACGGCCACCAGATCGTCGCCCATCTCTCACCCGGTGGGGGCGATGCGGCCACCAATGCCGTGGACGGCCACGATGTACCGGTCCCGCATTTCGGACTGATTCTGGGCATGGAAGAATGGCGCGCGCTGGCGGATCGGCTGACCGCTGCGGGCACGGAGTTTGTCATGAAGCCGACTGTGCGCTTTGCCGGGGAGGCGGGGGAGCAGGCGACCATGTTCTTCCGCGACCCCAGCGGCAATGCGCTGGAGATCAAAGCGATGGCGGACCCTAACGCATTGTTTGCGAAGTAGGTCCGTGGCACTCTGCCTGCACAAGGGGAGAGAAACATGGCCTATCCGACACTGACCGAGGAACCGGGCGCGCTGGAGCTGGCTGCGCAGATCCGCGAGGGCGCTTTGTCACCCGGCGAGGCGGTGGAAGCGGCCATCGGTCGGATCGAGGCGCAGGACGGTTCGATCAATGCGGTCGTGGTGCGCGACTTCGAGCGGGCCCGCGCCACGGCGAAGGCGATGGATGGCACCGCCCCCCTGCCCCACCAACCGCTCTACGGCGTGCCGATGACGATCAAGGAAAGCTTCGCCATCGAAGGCCTGCCATCATGCTGGGGCCTGAAAGAGTTTGAAGATCAGACCGCAACAGCCGACTCAACCGTCGTCCGCCAGTTGAAAGCGGCAGGCGCGATCCTGCTGGGCAAGACGAATATCCCGCCCAATCTGGCCGACTGGCAGAGCTTCAACCCGGTCTATGGGCGAACCAACAATCCGCACGACATGCGCCGCAGCGCAGGTGGCTCCTCCGGCGGATCGGCCGCGGCGGTGGCGAGCGGAATGGTGCCGGTGGAATATGGCACGGATATCGGCGGATCGGTGCGGGTACCCGCGCATTTCAACGGGGTATGGGGCCACAAGACAAGCTGGGGGCTGATCTCCAAGCAGGGCCATGATCACCCGATGGCGGCAGGCAAAGACATGCATGACGGCGTGCTGAGCATTGCCGGCCCGCTGGCCCGTAACCCGCAAGATCTGGCGCTGATGCTGGAATTGACCGCCACATTGCCCCTGCGCCGCCATGACAAGCCGCTGGACCAGATGCGTTTCCTGCTGCTGGCCGATCATCCCCCCAGCCCGATCGACGATGCGGTGCGCGGGCCGATAGAGGCAGCGGCAGCGGCGCTTCGCAGCGCAGGAATAGCGGTGGACGCCGCAGCCGACGACATGCCCGATCTGGAGGGCGATCAGGTAGCCTATCTCAAGATGCTCAATATCGCGATGGCGCGCGGTGCTCCGGGGCCGGACGGGTCGCGGGCGAGCGCAACCGACTGGTTCGATCTGCTCGATGCGCAGGCACGCTGCGAACTGGCCTGGGCACGTTTGTTCGAAGCCTATGACTTTGTCCTTGCTCCGCCCGCCAATATCCTCGCCTTCCCGCACCGCGACGAGCAGGTATTCCAGGGCAAAGTCACCATCAACGGACAGGAACGCGATGCAGCGGAGGGCCTTGCATGGGCGGGGATCGCCACCTTCCCTAATCTGCCCGCGACGGTCCTGCCGGTGGGCGCTACGGACGGACTGCCCTGCGGCATGCAGGTGATCGGCCCGCGCTGGAGCGACTTCGATTGCATCGCAGCGGCCGAGGCCATAGGGGCGCTGCTGCACGGTTAGGGCGCGCTGCGCAGGAGGGCATTGATGGCACGGCAGTTGTGGATGGCGCGGTTCGCCCGCTGGCATATCTGGCTGGGGTGGCTGATCGGCGTGCCGCTGGTCCTGTGGACCGTGACCGGCCTTGTCATGGTCGCCCGCCCGATCGACGAAGTGCGCGGCAATCACTTGAGGAAGGACTTGGCGGCAGAACCCCTGCTAACCGGCAATCCCGCTCCGATTCCATTCCAGCTCGATGGCAGTCAGCGCTACAGCGAGATGCGGGCGATCATGCAAAATGGCCAGCCGGTGTGGCTGCTGACCCGCGAAGACGGATCGATCGAACGCCGCTCTGCTGCTGTCGATGGACCCGCACTGCCCCCGGTAGACGAGGCCTATGTCCGCGCGCTGGTTGCTGCACGCATCGTGGGCGGGGATGACCCCGTCAGTATCAGGCAGTTCGCGGCCGACGAAGCACCCTTTGATTTCAGGCGGGCTGTGCCCTCTTGGCAGGTAGCGCTGGCGGATGGCACCAATGTCTATGTCCATGCGCAGACCGGCGAGATTGCCGCTGTGCGCACGCGTTTCTGGCGGGTGTTCGATTTCATGTGGGGCCTGCACATCATGGATCTGCAGACGCGGGAGGACACCTCGCATCCGATCCTGATCCTGTTTGCCGCCCTCGCGGCCATCGGTTCGGTCATCGGCTGCATCCTGCTGTTCCGCCGCCGCCGGGCAAGGAAACGCGCATGATCCCCGACCCCACAATCATTCTCACTCCGCTGCTCGATTGGCTGGATATTGCCGGAGTGGCGGTGTTCGCCCTGTCCGGCGCGCTGATCGCGGCAAAGGAACGCCAGACCATCGTGACGGTCGTTTTCTTCGCGCTGGTCACCGGGGTCGGCGGGGGGACGGTGCGCGACTTGCTGATCGATGCGCCGGTGTTTTGGATCAAGGATGCCTGGGTGGCCGCCACCTGCCTTGTGGTCGCGCTGATCGTCTGGTTCACCCCGACCCGCTGGTGGGAGGGGAAGCTGCTGGATTATTCGGATGGTCTGGGTCTCACCGCCTATGCCGTGCTCGGCAGTGCGAAGGCGCTGACTTACGGAATACCGCCCGTGCCGGCGATGATGATGGGCGTGGTGACCGGCTGTGTCGGCGGCGTGATCCGCGATGTGATTGCAGGCCGTCCTTCCATCCTGATGCGGCCCGAACTCTATGTTACCGCCGCCGCCCTGTCGGCCACGATCTGCGTTGCCGGAGAGACGCTAGGCGGCCCGCGCGAGGTCGTCTGGCCACTCGCCACCGCCGCCGGACTGATCCTGCGCAGCGCGGCTATCCGGTATAATCTGTCATTACCGAGCTATCACGAGCGACTGGCGGCTACCGACGCAGAAGGGGCGGAAGCCGAAGCCCCCGCCCCTCAGATTGCGTCATCGAAAGAGTTCCGGGAAGAGACCCCGGCAAAGGCGGATTAACCGCCAAAGCCGTCCTCATCACCATATTGCGGCTGACCCGGTACCGGGCCGCCGGGATAGGCTGGCTGCGGGCCGTTCACATCCACTGCCGGACTATCCGCTGCTGGCTGGTAGGACGGCTGCCCGCCCGACTGGCCATAAGTGGCTTGCCCGTAGGTTGTCTGCCCATAAGCAGGCTGCGCGCCCGGCACATCGGGTTGGGAATACCCCGCCACAGTCCGTGCGCGGGCATAGGTGCTGTCATCCCACTGGCGGTCGGTCCCGGTCGTCGCCGAGGGTTGGAAGCCGCCAGCGGACGCGCCGTACTCGATCCCTTCGATCCGGCCATTCGAACCGATCTGACAGGAAAAGCCCTGCCCGTTATAGAGCGAGCCGGTGACCAACCAACCGGATGCGGTGCGGTCCACGCCGTTGATGTCGCCAATGCGGACATTGCGTTCCACTTCGCGAACGCACTGATCGACTGCGCGGTCCAAGCCGCTGCTGCGGTTATAGTTTGGCGCGGAGCTGGGATAGCGGCGGTCACGGTAGCGATCGCGGTTGCGGTTCTTGCTGGCCGCGCTGGCAATGGCGGCGATACCGCCCAGAATGGCAACACCGGCGATCACGTCGCCTGCATCCACCCGATTGCGGTGGCGGTATCCACGATAACCACGATAGCCGCGGTAACGATGGTTTTCGGCGTTCTCGCCATCCGCGTCATAGGCGGTGACAGGCGCAATATCGCTGCGCTGGGTGGTCACGGGAAGCTCGGCGGCGACAACGGGTGTTGCGGCGAGCGAAAGCGTCGCGGCGCTGGCGACAAGTGCAGTGCGGATGGTCATAGTCTGGCCCCCTGAATAATCGGGCGGATGGATCGGGTCGCGGGCAAATACGAAAAAGCCGCAACGAATGGATACAGAGCTAGGCGGTCCAGCCTGTCATCAGGCTGAACCGCCCGGCGGGTGGTTTCATGCGGGTTCTATCTCAGGCCGCGGATGCCGTCGAAATCGATATCGACGACCCGGCCCCGCTGGATATCGCAGGTGAAGCTGCCGAAGTCCTTGGAGTTGGCATTATAGCCATACCGGCCGTAATTGTTCCGGTCGTACCGGACATTCCGGTTGTAGCCGCGCTGATCGCGATAGCCGTAGCGTTGATCACGGTAGCCATTGCGGCGATCTTCATCGACCGCGACCCGGCCCTTCACGCGCCAGCCATAGCGGGTGTCGTTCACCCCGCGAATTTCAGGGATATTGACGCCCCTGAAGCCATAGCGCGCGGCCTCGCTGCGCACGGCGTTGACGCAGATATCGACCGCCGAGCGCGGATTGCCGCGTGCCTGGTAATACTGATCACGGTAGCTGGTATTGTAGCGGTAATCGTCGCGGTAACGGTTGCGATCCTTGCCGATCGACGATGCGATGGCGGCAATCCCACCGAGGATCACAGCCCCTGCAATCACTTCGCCAGCGGAAATGCCATCATTGTGGCGATCGCGGGCAGCTGCAGGGGTTGCAGACGTTACCGCCATCGCACCAGCGGCGACGGTACCGAGCAGGGCTTTGGAAACGGTGTTCATCTCTTCTTCCTCGTATTCAACCAAAGCGGAAGTGCCTTGATTGATTATGGGTATAGAGATGCCGGAATGAGGTGAGCCTGAAGGTGCTCGACAGGGTCCGTTCATACAAGTGGATACTTTTATGAACGGACCCTGCGAGGCAAATTAGTCCTCGAATTTCAATCCGGTAAAGTAACCAAGGAAGCCGAGAACATCGGCTGCTTCCTCGATTGCCTTGTCTGTCGGCTTGCCCGAACCATGGCCCGCACGGGTCTCGATCCGGATCAGTTGCGGCTTCGCGCCCAGATCGGCGGCCTGCAAAGCAGCGGCATATTTGAAGCTGTGCCCGGGTACCACGCGGTCGTCGGTGTCGGCTGTGGTCACCAGCACGGCGGGGTAATCCTCGCCGCCCCGAACATTGTGATAGGGCGAATAGGCCAGCTGGGCTTTGAAATCGGCTTCTTTGTTCGGGTAGCCATAGTCATCGACCCAATACCGCCCGGCAGTAAACCGGTCGAAGCGCAGCATGTCCATCACGCCCACAGCAGGGCTCGCCGCGGCAAACAGGTCGGGCCGCTGATTGACCACAGCCCCCACCAGAAGGCCGCCATTGGAGCCGCCATTGATGGCAAGGCCGCCTCCCATTGTAATGCCCTGATCGATCAAATATTCGCCAGCCGCGATGAAATCGTCGAACGTGTTCTGCTTGTTCTGAAGGCGGCCCCCATCGTGCCATGCCTTGCCATACTCTCCGCCACCACGGATGTTGGCGACCACATAGGCCCCGCCCGCTTCCATCCATGCGAGGCGCGAGGCGCTGAAGCCGGGGGTGAGCGAGATGTTGAACCCGCCATAGCCGTAGAGCAGCGTCGGCACAGCCTCGCCGCTCATCGCGACTTCCTTGCTGCGCACGATGAACATGGGCACGCGCGTGCCGTCCTTGCTCTCGTAGAACTGCTGCTCGACCACGAAGGCGTCGGGATCGAAAGCAATCTCGGGCTTGGCCCAGACGGCGCTTTCCCCGCTTTCCATATCGTAGCGATAGATCGTCGCCGGGGTGTTGTAGCTGGTGAAGTAGTAAAACGTCTCGGAGGCGTCCGTATCGCCGCCAAAGCCGCCCGCGCTGCCGATACCGGGCAATGCGACCTCGCGCACCACCTGGCCGTCGAGGTCGAAAATGTCGATCTGGCTCTTCGCATCGCGCAGGTAGCTGGCGACCAGCTTCCCGCCCACCAGCGATACGCCGCCCAGCGTTTCTTCTGCCTCGGGGATCACCGTGGTCCATTCGGGGGTGTCGGCAGAGATATCCGTTTTCACCACCTTCTCCAGCGGAGCGCCATCATTGGTGGTGAAGAAGAACGTGCTGCCGACATTGCCGACATAGGAATAGGAATGCTCGAAACCGGGAACGAGCGTGCGCGCGTCGCCCGTGTCGCGGTCGATCAGCGTCACTTCATAGCGGTCGTCGGTGCCGCTGGAGCTGGTGACGATCACAGTGCCGCCATCATCGCTGACCTGCGCGATGTGGTTGAGCTCCGGCTGGTCCGGAGTTTCGTAGACGAGCTTGTCCTGCTCCTGCGCTGTCCCCAGCGTATGGAAATAGACCGTGTGATTGGTGTTGAGCGCCTGAAAGGTCTCGCCCTCGCCCGTGGCGGGGAAGCGGCTGTAATAATAGCCGCTGCCGTCCTTGGCCCATTCGATGGCGGAGAATTTCACCCATTCGACTTCGTCCGAAGCGGTTTCGCCGGTGGCGACATCCATCACCTTGACCGTGCGCCAGTCGCTGCCGCCATCCTGAATGGTGTAGAGCAGCTTGCTGCCGTCGGGGCTCGGCTCCCACCCGCCCAGTGCTGTCGCATCGTCATCGGACCATTCATTGGGATCGATCAGCAGGCGCGGTTCGCCGTCCAGCCCTTCACGGACATACAGCACGCTCTGGTTTTGCAACCCGTCATTGCGAGTATAGAAATAGCGCCCGCCCTTTTCCTGCGGCAGGCCGAAGCGTTCGTAATCGGTCAGCTCGGTGATCCGCTCCTTCAGCGCCTCGCGCCCCGGCACCTGCGCCAGAAAATCGTCCGTCGTCGCATTCTGGCTTTCGACCCATGCGGCCACTTCCTCGTCCACGCGGACATCGTTTTCCAGCCAGCGATAGGGATCCGCCACGGCCACACCGAACTGTTCTTCGACGACATCACCCATGCGCGTGTCGGGATAGGCGATATCGGTCATGGTGGTGGTGGTTTCCTCAGCTGTCGAGTGGTCGTGGGCGGATGCGGCGGCCATCGGCGCGCCGAGCGCAAGCAGGCTGGCCGATGTCGCCAGAAGGGTGGAACGGATCATGGTGGGGCAGCCTCTCGTTTGTCGTTTTCGCTTAAACTCTACGTGTCCCTGATATGGACGTTCCGGTGGGAGGTTCAATCCTCCATCGCGGCGAGCACGTCGCGGGTGAAAGCTTCCAGATCGAAGCCACCCATGCCCGCCAGATCCTCGCCGCGGCGCACGATGACCACGTTGCGGCTGGGCACGACGACCACGAATTGCCCGCGATTGCCGCGCGCGGCGAAGGTATCGTCCGGAATGCCTTCCATGCCGCGCATCAGCCACCAGCTCGCGCCATAGCCATAGGCGCTTTCCGGCTGCGGGCCGGTGGGGCTGGAGACATAGTCTACCCAGCCTTCGGGCAGGATACGCTCGCCCTCCCACACACCGTCTTGCGCATGCAACTGGCCCAGCAGCGACAGATCGCGCGCCGTGGACCACACCTGGCTGGAAAGCATGTGATCGCCCTGCCAGTCGCGCTCGGCCACGGTCGCATTCATCCCAAGCGTTTGAAACAGGCCGTCGAAGCCGGGCTCGTCCTTGAACGGATCGAGCGGTGCCAGTGCCATCAGCGTATCGTTATTGGCATAGCGAAACACCGTGCCCGGCGGATGGACTAGCGGCCAGTCGCCTGCCCGCTCGGTCACGCTCGCCCCGCCCCAATACATCGGATCGGTCCGGTTCCCCGGCGTATCGGAGGAGCGCCCCGAGGACATGCGCAGCAATTGATCGATGGTGATGGCGCGGCGCGGATCGTCTTCGCTCTCCCCGATCCCTGCCGACTGGTTCACATCGATGATGCCACCTTGCTGGAATGTGCCGACAATCGTCGCGGCGATGCTCTTGGCCACCGACCATGTGCGCTGCGGCGTGTTGGGGCCAAAGCCATCGGCATAGCTCTCGGCAATGATCTCGCCGTCCTGTCGCACCACCACGGCGGTGGTGCGGCTGTGCTCTCCGAAGGTGCCGTCAAACGCGGTGGCGATTACCGGAGCGAGCGCCTCGTCCGGTTCGACGATCTCGGAGATATCCGGTGTGACAACCGTCGGCGTCGGGAGCGGTACGGTAGACCGCGCGGGAATTTCCATGCCGATGGGCTGCACCGCGCAGCCGGTGTCCCGCGAATAGGTCGCAAAGCGCGCCGGCATATCGTCTGACCACTCGACCTCGACCCGGACGATCTGCCCGGCCTCTCGGACCACTGTGTGCGGCAGCGTCCGGATGATCGGATCGAGCGCGGGATAAATGCCGGTCAGTTCCCACTGTGTCACATGCCGGTCGGTGCGCGCCGCGCCCTGCGCTTGTGAATGAGCCATCGCCCCACACATCATCAGCGCCTTGTAGCCGGCAGCCAGAGCCCGCTCGTAACGCTGCTCCAATTGCTGCTGCGGACTGACCTCGGCGCAGGCTGGCAGGGCAATCAGGAGGGCGGCGGCGGGAAGGAGGATTGTTCGCATGGGCGCGGACCCTAACCGCGCCTGCACAAAAGAAAAGGGCCGCCGGATTGCTCCCGTGCGGCCCTTCTTTCTTGCTGCCCCGCCTTCGCAGGGGAGAGAGACTTACGCCTCTTCGTATTCGTCTTCGTCGCTCATCACCGGGCCGCTGTCCTGGCCCTTGGCATCTTCGTCGCGGTCGACCAGTTCGATCACGGCCATCTGCGCCGCATCGCTCGCGCGGTAGCCCGCCTTGATGATGCGGGTGTAGCCGCCATCACGGTCGGCATAACGCTCGGCCAGAACGTCGAACAGCTTCTTCAGCTGCGTTTCGTCGAGCAGGCGCGACTGCGCGAGACGACGGTTGGAAAGGCCACCACGCTTTGCGAGCGTGATCAGCTTCTCGACATAGGGACGCAGTTCTTTCGCCTTGGGCAGCGTGGTGACGATCTGCTCGTGCTTGATGAGAGCCTGGCTCATATTGCGGAAAAGAGCCTTACGGTGGCCCGACTTACGGCTCAGCTTACGCTGGGAAAGACCGTGACGCATAATTTGTATCCTTCAGTTCGTTATGGGCCCGTGTGAGGTAGCCCGTAGCTGGTGATAAATGGGTATCACCGGTCCCTCGATCCTCTGCTCGTCATCCCCGCGAAGGCGGGGACCCAGTGTGAGAAGGCACGCGGTGCCATCCTAGGTTCCCGCTTTCGCGGGAATGACGAATAGAAGTATCAGTTAGCCCAACAACTCTTGCTCGAGCTTCTTGGCCATTTCTTCGATGTTCTCCGGCGGCCAGCCAGGGATATCCATCCCGAGGCGCAGACCCATGCTGGAGAGCACTTCCTTGATCTCATTGAGCGACTTGCGGCCGAAATTCGGCGTACGCAGCATCTCGGCTTCGGTCTTCTGGACCAGATCGCCGATATAGATGATGTTGTCGTTCTTGAGGCAGTTGGCGCTGCGGACCGACAGTTCCAGCTCGTCGACCTTCTTGAGGAGGTAACGGTTGAGCTGGTTGGCGTCCGATTCCTGCGGCTCTGCAGCCATGCCGATCATCGCGGCCTGCGGCTGCGGAATGCCTTCTTCGAAGTGGACGAACAGGGTCAGCTGGTCCTGCAGAATGCGCGCGGCGTAAGCCACGGCATCGTCAGGCGTGACCGTACCGTCGGTTTCGATGGTCAGGCTCAGCTTGTCGAAGTCCAGTTCCTGGCCAACACGGGCCTTCTCGACCTTGTAGCTGACCTGACGGATCGGCGAATACAGGCTGTCCACCGGGATCAGACCGATCGGCGCATCGGCCGGACGGTTCTGCACGGCAGGCACATAGCCGCTGCCGACATCGGCCGTCAGTTCCATGTTGAGGTTGGCGCCGTCATCCAGATGACAGATCACCAGATCCTTGTTCATCACTTCGATGTCGCCGGACACAGCGATGTCACCGGCGGTAACTTCGCCCGGACCGGTTGCGGAAAGCTGCAGGCGCTTGGGCCCCTCGCCTTCCATCTTCAGTGCGATCTGCTTCACGTTCAGAACGATGTCGGTCACGTCTTCACGCACGCCGGCGAGCGACGAGAATTCATGCAGCACATTCTCGATCTTGATCGAGGTGATCGCCGCCCCCTGGAGGGAGGACAGCAGCACGCGGCGCAGCGCGTTGCCCAGCGTCAGACCAAAGCCGCGCTCGAGCGGTTCGGCGATGAAGGTGGCTTTGCGCTTCTTGTCGCCGCCTTCCTTGACTTCAAGCTGGTTGGGTTTCTTCAGTTCCTGCCAGTTCTTGTTATTGACGGACATGGATTTCCCCTGGTTCGGATGCGGGTAGGACCGGAGCGCTGCGGGAGGCGCATCCGGTCCAACAAAAGGGTTCCGGCAGCCTCAGCACGAGGCCATCGGAAAATTGCGGATCAGACGCGGCGACGCTTGGATGGCCGCACACCATTGTGCGGGATCGGCGTCACATCGCGAATGGATGTAATGGTGAAACCGACAGCGGCAAGACCGCGCAATGCGCTCTCGCGGCCCGAGCCCGGGCCCTTCACTTCGACTTCCAGCGTGCGGACGCCGTGTTCGGCGGCCTTCTTGCCGGCATCGTCTGCGGCGACCTGGGCAGCATAGGGCGTCGATTTCCGGCTGCCCTTGAAGCCCATCATCCCGGCGCTGGACCAGCTGATAGCATTGCCCTGTGCGTCGGTGATGGTGATCATCGTGTTGTTGAAGCTGGCGTTGATATGCGCAACACCGCTGCTGATATTCTTACGCTCGCGGCGCTTAACGCGGCCTGGTTCGCGTGCCATGATGAAATTCCTCGTATTCGTCTAAGCTTGGGAAAGATGAAGGCGCTTGCGCTTACTTCTTCTTACCAGCGATCGGCTTCGCCTTGCCCTTGCGGGTGCGAGCGTTGGTGTGCGTGCGCTGACCGCGAACGGGCAGGCCGTTCCGGTGACGCAGGCCGCGATAGGAACGCAGGTCCATCAGACGCTTGATGTTCATCGCCGTGTTGCGACGAAGGTCACCCTCCACCTGATAATCGGCGTCGATCGTCTCGCGAATTTGCAGGACTTCGGCGTCGGTCAGGTCCTGAACGCGGACGGTATGATCGATGCCCAGCTTGTTGGCGATTTCCACGGCGGTCGTGCGACCAATGCCGTGAATATAGGTCAGCGCGATAATCACACGCTTGTTGGTGGGGATGTTTACCCCGGCAATACGAGCCACTTAATTCTCCATGCTCCACAAGGGATTAGCGCGCAGCTGCACCCCTATCTCATAGCTACAACTCATCGATAGCAGCGGTTGAGCGGTTTCTTCGCCAATGCAAAAAAGCCCGGTTGTGGCGCGCGTCAAATGGCTGCGGCCGGCCGGACTGCTCAAAGATGTATCGAATGAAAGGCGCGCTTACGTCGATTCGACGCGCACGTCAACCGCAAGCGCACCCTTCAAGCGCGAACCCGATATGGGTTTCGCAGCGACGAAGACAAGTGCCTTGTTCCTGATTGTGTCAGCAGCCTAACCCCGGGCTCCGCCTGTGTCAAAAACGAGCGAAGAAGGCGGACCTATTCGCCCCTGGTTGTCGCCAATGCATCGAGTGCATCCAGCACGTCGGCGGCATCGATCGCCCGCTTCGGAGGCGCTTCCGCTGTCTCTTCAGGGGAGTCATCCCCGCCCTCCCCTGCGGCATCGCTTCCTTCGTCCCCGTCGACGGACGCGTCGTCGGCTTCGGGTTCATCGGCTGGCTCGTCAGTCGTTTCGTCAGCTTCGGGCGAAGGAACAGCATCGCGGCCACCGACAGCGCCGCCCAGCTTTTCGGTCAGGCCGGTCAGCTGCTGGCTCATCACGCCGTCCACCGCCTTGGCGATGACTGGCACTTCGAAACGCATGTGCCCGCCCACGACATAGGTCCAGTTGATCTGCGTCTCGGTGTTGTCCTCATTGCCCTTCATGGTGATCGTCAGGACACCATCCGCAGGTTCGCTCTGCAAAGGCCCGAGGCCGCCGCGCATGCGCAGCACCCGGCGGGGAAAGGACTGGATGACAGTCATATGCCGGACGCTGCCGGCGAGGCCGATGGCTCCGTCTTCCTCGGTCGCCGGAATACGTTCGCAAAAACAGCCATTGGCTTGCGGTTCCAGCGTCATATTGCCCGCATCGCCCGACCACGTATGCGCGTCGTTCCACCATTCGCCCGGCGAAATCAGCGCCAGCCATACGGCCTGCGGAGAAGCATTCACCGTGGCCCCGTCCTGCGTGACGAAGCCGTCATCCGACTGGTCGATGACCTCGGCCGCTGCAGGCGCGGATAGGATCAATCCCGCCGCACATGCGGCAGTAGCGAATGTCTTTGAATACATGATGGCCTATGCCCTCCTCGCTCATCTCCTAACGCAAGCGCGCGGAGCGGGAAAGAGAGCTATCAAGCCGGCTCAGGCGAGGAGCGCGTCGATCGCCTTGCTGACTTCCTCGATGGAGGCCATGCCATCAACGCGGGAGACCAGATCGCGGGCCTCGTAATGCGGCAGGATCGGCGCGGTCTTGCCGCGATATTCCTGCATCCGATTGCGCACGGTCTCTTCGTTATCGTCGGGACGCCGCTTGAACTCGGTCGACCCGCATTCGTCGCACACGCCGTCTTTCGCCGGCGGATTGGCTGTGTCGTGATACAGCGCTCCGCATTCGGCGCAGGTGAAACGGCCCGTGATCCGCTCGACCAAAGCGTCTTCATCCACACCCAGCTCGACCACACGTGTAAGTTCGCGGTCGTGCTTGGCGAGGAGATCGTCGAGCTGTTCGGCCTGCGCCTGTGTGCGGGGGTAGCCGTCGAAAATCACGCCGACATCGTCGCCCATGGCGGTCAGCTCTGCATCGATCAGCGCTGTGACAATCTCGTCGGACACCAGATCGCCGCGATCCATCACGGCCTTGGCTTCCAGCCCGACGGGCGTCTCGGCCTTCACCGCAGCGCGCAGCATGTCGCCGGTGGACAGCTGGCGCATCCCGTAATGTTCGACCAGACGGTGGGCCTGAGTGCCCTTACCAGCGCCCGGAGGGCCAAGCAGAATGATGTTCACGCCGTAAAAACCCCCATTTGGACAGCTCTGTTCGGGAAGCTCTGCCGCAGCCGTAGCCTAGCGCTTCCGCCCCTTCAGCTTCGCCTTCTTGATCAGATCACCATACTGGTGGGCCAGCAGATGGGATTGGACCTGAGTGATCGTATCCACAGTCACATTGACCACAATCAGCAGGCTGGTTCCGCCCAGGAACAACGGAATACCCGTCTGCGCGATCATATATTCCGGAATGACGCAAACCAGCGTCAGATAGATCGCCCCGACCACGGTGATCCGGGTCAGCACATAATCGAGATAATCCGCCGTGCGCTTGCCCGGACGGATGCCGGGGATGAAGCCCCCATTCTTCTTCAAATTCTCCGCATGCTCTTCGGGGTTGAAGACAACCGCGGTGTAGAAGAACGCGAAGAAGATGATGCCGATCGCATACAGCGTCATGTAGATCGGTTGGCCGTGCTGCAGATACTGGTTCAGCGTCACGATGAAGCCGCCCGTGGCGCTGTTCGTGTCGACCGAGTTGCCGGCAAACTGGCTGATCGTCAGCGGCAGCAGCAGCAGCGAACTGGCGAAAATCGGCGGGATAACCCCGGCGGTGTTCAGCTTGAGCGGCAGGTGCGAGCGATCAGCCTGCATCATGCCGCGCTGGGTCGCGCGCTTCGGATACTGGATCAGCAAGCGCCGCTGCGCCCGCTCGACAAAGCAGATGAACAGGATGAGCGCGACGACCATCACGATAAAGCCGACGATGATAAAGGCGCTGATCGAGCCGGTCCGTCCGCCTTCGAACATATTGGCGGCGAAGCTCGGGAACTGGGCCACAATGCCCGCCATAATGATCAGCGACACACCGTTGCCGATGCCACGCGCGGTGATCTGCTCACCCAGCCACAGCAGGAACATCGTGCCGCCGACAAGGCTGATGACAGCGCCCACACGGAACATGACACCCGGATCGACCACCGCCTGCATTCCGCTGGCAGCACCGAAGCTTTCGAGGCCCGTCGCCAGGAACCAGCCCTGAATGGCGGTGAGGAACACCGTACCGTAACGGGTGTACTGGTTGATTTTCTGGCGCCCCGAAGCGCCCTCTTTCTTCATGGCCGCCAGTGTCGGGTGCAAGGCTGCGGCCATCTGCACCACAATCGAGGCGGTAATGTAGGGCATCACGCCCAGCGCGATGAGGCTCATCCGCTCCAAACTGCCGCCCGAGAAAGTGTTGAACAGATCGAGGATCCCGCCCCGCGTCGTGTCATACAGGCTTTCGAGAACCAGCGGGTTCACACCCGGCAGCGGCACGAAGCTGAGGAAACGAAAGACGATCAATGCCCCAAGCGTGAACCAGATGCGCTGACGCAGCTCGGTTGCCTTGGAGAAATTGGCGAGGCTCATATTGCTCGCGATATTGTCGGCGCGTGATGCCATCGGAACTTTTCAAATCCTGAACTGTCGCCGGCCCTCCCGGCTATGCGGGACAGGACATAGGGAGCGGCGGGCCCGATGTCGAACCCGCCGCCCTATTTTTTCGTCTTATTTGGCTTTCTTCGGCTTGTCAGCCGCAGTGCCGGTCTTCTTCTCGCCCTTGACGGTGCTCGGCTTGGACGAAGGCGTTTTCACCTCGACCACTTCGACCGAACCGCCAGCCTTTTCAACGGCTTCAACGGCACCCTTCGACGCACCGGCGACGATGAATTTGACCTTGGCAGAGATCTCGCCCTTGCCCAGCAGACGCACACCGTCCTTGCCGCCACGGGCAAGGCCGGCTGCCTTCAGCGCAGCGTGGTCGATATCTTTTTTCGCATCGAGCTTCTTCGCATCGATGAACTTCTGGACCATGCCCAGGTTCACTTCGGCGAAATCCTTGCCGAACGGGTTGTTGAACCCGCGCTTCGGCAGACGCATGTGAAGCGGCATCTGGCCGCCTTCGAAGCCCTTGATAGCCACACCGGAGCGGCTCTTCTGGCCCTTTTGGCCTCGGCCAGCGGTCTTGCCTTTGCCCGAACCGATACCACGGCCCACACGGATGCGGGTCTTACGGGCGCCGGGATTGTCTCTAAGATCGTTCAGTTTCATGATCTGCACTCGCTTTCGCTTTTCTACGCGCTGGATGTTGCCATCCTGAAAAAGGTCAGCCCCTCGCGCTGTGGCGGGACCTGACCGGCTGGTAACCGGGTGATTTCCTCGGACACGATATCGGCACCGCAGCCCTTGGGCACACCCGCTAATTCCGGAGCTTCTCTCAGCAGCATAACCGCCTTGTGAAAAGCCTCCTCCTCATCGGCCGCCTCGACCCAGCGGGTCGCATAGAAGCCCATGAGCTGGCCCTCCCCTTGCGTTTCGATGGGGAAATTATCCCCCCGCAAGAGCAGGCGCCAGAAGGTCAATCGACCAGAGCCACCATATGCGGCAGCTTGGCAATAGCACCGCGCACTTCGGGAGTATCTTCCAGCTCCACCACGCGGTTCATTTTACCCAGACCCAGGCCAATCAGAATTTTCTTCTGGCTGGCCGGGCGGCGGATCGGCGAACCGATCTGCTTGATCTTGATTTTCGCCATGTGTCTTACTCCACCACAGCTTCGGCGTCGGCTTTCGCCTCGGCTTCGCTGGCTCCGCCGCGACCCAGCAGGTCGGCGACTTTCTTGCCCCGGCGCTGCGCCACCGATTTCGGCGACGTCTGGTCGGTCAGCGCATCGAAAGTAGCGCGGATCATGTTGTAGGGGTTGGACGTGCCGACCGATTTGGTCACCACATCGGCCACACCCAGGCTTTCGAACACGGCACGCATCGGACCACCGGCGATGATGCCGGTACCCGGAGGCGCTGTGCGGATGGTCACCTTGCCGGCACCGAAACGGCCATTGCCATCATGGTGCAGCGTGCGGCCTTCCTTCAGCGAAACGCGGATCATCTTCTTGCGCGCTGCAGCGGTTGCCTTGGTAATGGCTTCCGGCACTTCGCGGGCCTTGCCCTTGCCGAAGCCGACGCGGCCCTGGCCGTCACCGACCACCACGAGAGCGGCGAAACCGAAGCGTTTACCGCCCTTCACCGTCTTGGAGACGCGGTTGATGTGGACCAGCTTCTCGGCAATGCCATCATCGGGCTCGTCACGGCCGCCACGGCGATTGTTGTCGCGGCCACCACGGCCCCGGCCACCGCCGCCGCCGCGATTGTCACGGCCACCGCCGCCACCGCGTCCGCCGCGCGCATTCTGCTGCGTGCGGGCATTGCCGTCATCGCCCTGTGCAGGGCTCTGGTTGGCTGCCGCTTCGGAAGGCGTATCGGCCACAGCCGGCTCTTCCTTGGTCACTTCGGGACCGCTTTCAGCAGTCGCCGGAGCGGCAGCTTCAGCAGGCTTGGCTTCGTCGGTTGCAGGCGTTTCGCTCGCATCCGGGGTTTTGTTTTCATCAGCCATGATCAGAACTCCAGCCCGCCTTCACGGGCGGCATCGGCCAGCGCTTTTACGCGGCCATGGAACAGGAACCCGCCGCGATCGAACACGACAGTGGTTACGCCAGCCTTCTTGGCAGCTGCGGCGATATCGGACCCGACTGCCTTGGCAGCGTCCATATTCGCGCCGGAACTCTTGCCGCCCAGCGTCGAGGCAGCGGCAACAGTCTTGCCGGCAGCGTCGTCGATGATCTGGGCGTAGATATGCTGGCCGGTGCGATGCACGGACAAACGCGGCTTGTCGCCGGAACGCTTGCGCAATGCCGAGCGCACACGGCGGCGGCGACGTTCGAAAAGAGAGAGCTTTGCCATCTTACTTCTTCTTCCCTTCCTTGCGGAAGACGTATTCGCCCTGGTACTTGATGCCCTTGCCCTTGTACGGCTCGGGCTTGCGCCATTTGCGAATGTTAGCGGCGAATTCGCCGACAGCCTGTTTGTCGATGCCCGAGACGATCACAGTCGTCTGGTCGGGCGTTTTCACCTCGAGGCCCTCGGGCACGTCGAGATCGACATCGTGGCTGTAGCCGAGCTGAAGCTTGAGCTTCTTGCCCTGCGCCTGTGCACGATAACCGACACCGGAAATTTCCAGCGTCTTGGAGAAACCGTCGGTCACCCCTTCGACCAGATTGGAAACCAGCGTGCGCTGCATGCCCCAGAAGGAACGCGCCTGCTTGGTGTCGTTGGCCGGCTTGACCTGGATTTCCTCACCCTCGACCTTGTAGTCGATGAGGTCGGACAGACCCAGAGTGAGAGTGCCCTTGGGGCCCTTCACGGTCAGCGTACCGTTGTCGATGCTCGCGGTCACACCACTGGGAATGGCCACGGCTTTTTTACCGATGCGGCTCATCAGAAGACCTCCGCAAGCACTTCGCCGCCGACATTCTCGGTGCGGGCTTCGTTGTCCGAAAGCACACCGCGAGGGGTCGAGACGATGGTGATACCAAGGCCGTTGCGTACGGTCGGAAGTTCTTTCGAACCCGAATAGACGCGGCGGCCCGGCTTGGAAACGCGGGACACGTGCTTGATCGCGGGCTCGCCTTCGAAATATTTCAATTCGATGCGCAGCGCAGGATGCTTGCCGCTGTCGTCCGACGAATAGCCACGGATGTAGCCTTCGCGCTGGAGAACCTCGAGCACGTTTGCACGCAGTTTGGATGCAGGCGACAGGACGGAGTCCTTCTTGGCCTGCTGTCCGTTACGGATGCGGGTGAGCATATCACCCAGGGGATCGGTCATAGCCATCTATCAGGTCCTCACCAGCTCGATTTCGTCAGGCCCGGAATCAGGCCCTTGTTACCGAGGTTCCGCAGTTCGATACGGTTGACGCCGAACTTGCGATAATAGCCGCGCGGGCGGCCGGTGGTGGAGCAGCGGTTGCGCACGCGCGTGGGATTCGCATTGCGCGGCAATTCCGCCATTTTGAGACGTGCGATCAAACGCTCGCCCTCGTCGAGGGATTTGTCGTTCGCGATCGCTTTCAGCTTCTCGTACTTCGCAGCGTACTGCTTGACGAGCTTCTTGCGCTTCTCGTTCTTGTTAATGGAACTCAGTTTCGCCATTGGACTTAAGCTCTCTTCCTTGAAGTCTGGGTCCGAAGACGGCTCACGCCGCCTCCTTCTCTTCCGACTGTTCAGCCGGGAACGGGAAACCGAAAAGACGCAGCAATTCGCGCGCTTCTTCGTCGGTCTTCGCCGTAGTGGTTACGATGATGTCCATCCCGCGGACGACGTCGATCTGGTCGTACGAAATCTCGGGAAAGACGATCTGCTCCTTCAGGCCCATGGCGTAGTTGCCACGGCCATCGAAACTGGCGGGGTTCAGGCCACGAAAGTCACGGATACGCGGCATCGCGATCGTGATCAGGCGGTCCAGAAATTCATACATACGTTCACGGCGCAGGGTGACCTTGCAACCGATCGGCATGCCTTCGCGCAGCTTGAACTGGGCGATGGATTTCTTGGCCTTGGTGATAACCGGCTTCTGACCAGCAATCAGGGCCATTTCTTCTGCAGCCGTCTGGACTTTCTTCTTGTCCTGGCTCGCCTCGCCCACACCCATGTTGAGCGTGATCTTGGCAATCCGGGGAACTTCCAGAGCGTTCTTGTAGCCGAACTTCTCGGTCATCGCTTTCGTGATGTCACCTTCGAAGCGCTGCTTCATGCGGGGCGTATAATCAGCCATCGATCGTTTCTCCCGATTTCACGGCGATACGGACCTTCTTGCCGTCCTTTTCCTCGAAACGGACGCGGGTCGGCTTGCCATCCTTGGGATCGGCCACGGCCACCTTGGCCATGTGCAGCGGAGCTTCGACACGGTCGATGCCGCCCTGCGGATTGGCCTGGGTCGGCTTGCGGTGACGGGTCATCATATTGACGCCCTCGACCACAACCTTGCCTTCCTTCGGCATGACTTTCGATACGGTGCCGGTCTGGCCCTTGTCCTTGCCGGACAGGATCACGACGCTGTCACCCTTCTTGATACGAGCGGAGCCCATTACAGCACCTCCGGAGCAAGCGAGATAATCTTCATGAACCCGCGACCGCGCAGCTCGCGAACCACGGGGCCAAAGATACGGGTTCCGATCGGCTCCTCGGTCTTGTTGACCAGCACGGCAGCGTTGCTGTCGAAACGGATGACGCTGCCGTCTGCGCGGCGAACATCTTTGCGGGTGCGAACGATCACAGCGCGATGGACATCGCCCTTCTTCACTTTCGCACGCGGCTGGGCTTCCTTCACGGAAACCACGATCACGTCGCCAACGGACGCAAACCGGCGCTTCGACCCGCCCAGCACTTTAATGCACTGGACGCGCTTCGCGCCGCTATTGTCCGCGACTTCGAGATTGGATTGCATCTGGATCATCGATCCGGTTCCTTCTCATCGGCTTGCCGGGACGACCCTGCGGTAAAGCAGCGCCCGGCAGTTCCACTTAAATCAGCTTGCAGCGTCGGCCTTTTCGTCGGCTTTCTCTGCCTTGGGTGCGGCATCGGCAGGCTTTTCAGCCTTGGTCGGTGTCGCTTCGGCAACATCCAGATCGGCCGCAACCGCCTGAGTACCGCCTGCCGTAACCCGGTCCTTCACGGCCCAGGTCTTGGTCTTGGAGATCGGCTTGGTCTCCTCGATCCGGACGACGTCGCCCAGAGTGAATTCGTTCTTCTCATCGTGCGCGTGATACTTCTTCGAACGACGGATGATCTTCCCGTAGAGCGGGTGCTTCACCTTGCGTTCGACCAGTACGGTCACGGTCTTGTCGGTCTTGTCGGATGTGACAGTCCCGATCAGGATACGTTTCGGCATTGTCTACTCCTCAAGCCTTCTCTGCAGTGGCGGCCTTGGCGCGCTCGTTCTGCAGAGTCTTGATCTTGGCGATGGTGCGACGCACTTCCCGAACCCGGGCCGGAGCCTCGAGCTGGTTGGTGGCCGACTGGAAGCGCAGGTTGAAAGCTTCACGCTTCAGCTCGACGAGCTCGTCGCTGAGCTGATCGTCGCTCTTCTGGCGCAGGTCTTCGACTTTAGCCATTATTCGCCTCCCAGATGCGAGGTGTCGCCCAGACGGGCCACAACCTTCGTTTTGATCGGCAGCTTCATGGCTGCGCGGCTGAATGCTTCTGCGGCCAGCGGACCCGAAACACCGTCGAGTTCGAACAGGATGCGGCCCGGCTTTACGCGAGCAGCCCAGTATTCGACCGAGCCCTTACCTTTACCCTGACGGACTTCGGCAGGCTTCTTGGACACTGGCACGTCCGGAAAGACGCGGATCCAGAGGCGGCCCTGACGGCGCATGTGGCGCGTGATCGCACGGCGAGCCGCTTCGATCTGGCGCGCCGTGATACGCTCGGGCTCGAGAGCCTTCAGACCATAGGAGCCGAAGTTCAGCGTGGTGCCGCCCTTCGCGTCGCCCTTGATCCGGCCCTTGAAGGCCTTGCGATATTTATGTTTTTTCGGTTGCAGCATAGCTTGTCTCTATCTTGCCGAGCCTTAGCGGGCCGGACGCACCCCGGAGGTCTGCGATTCCATCATCAGGCGGTCCTGCGCGGTCGGATCGTGACCGAGGATCTCGCCTTTGAAGACCCAGACCTTGATGCCGATGATGCCATAGGCAGTCAGCGCTTCGGTTTCGGCGTAATCGATGTTGGCGCGCAGCGTGTGCAAAGGCACGCGGCCTTCACGGTACTGCTCGACGCGGGCGATTTCAGCACCGCCAAGACGGCCGCCGCAAACGATCTTGATGCCTTCGGCACCCAGACGCATGGCGGACTGCATGGCGCGCTTCATCGCGCGGCGGAACGCGATTCGGCGGATCAGCTGATCGGCAATGCCCTGCGCGACGAGCTTCGCATCGACTTCCGGCTTGCGGATTTCGACGATGTTCAGCTTCACTTCGCTTTCGGTCATCGTGGCGAGCTTGGAACGCAGCTTTTCGATGTCTGCGCCCTTCTTGCCGATGATGACACCGGGACGCGCAGCATAGATCGACACGCGGCACAGCTTGGCCGGACGCTCGATCACCACCTTGGATATCGCGGCCTGGGGCAGCGACGTCATGATGTGCTTGCGGATTTCGATGTCTTCCTTGAGCAGCTGCGCATAGTCACGCCCTTCGGCGTACCAGCGGCTGTCCCAGGTGCGGTTGATCTGCAGGCGCAGACCGATCGGATTGCTCTTCTGGCCCATCTTACGCCTCTTCCATCTCGCGCACGACAATCCGCAGCCGGCTGAACGGCTTCAGAATGCGTGTGCTCTTGCCACGACCGCGAGTGTGAAACCGCTTCATGGTGATCGATTTGCCCACACTCGCTTCGGCCACGACCAGCGCGTCCACATCGAGATCGTGGTTGTTTTCCGCATTGGCGACTGCCGATGCCAGAACCTTGGTTGCGTCGCGCGCCATCGCCTTCTTGGAGAAGGAGAGAATGTTGAGCGCTTCTTCGACCTTCTTGCCACGGATCAGTTCCGCAACAAGGTTCAGCTTCTGGGCCGAACCACGGATCTGCGTGCCAACGGCCAGCGCTTCGTTCTCGCCAACGCGGCGGGGGGATTTTGCCTTGCCCATTATCGCTTGCCCTTCTTGTCGGCAGCATGACCGGGGAAGCTACGCGTGGGCGCAAATTCGCCGAGCTTGTGGCCGACCATGTCTTCCGAAACGGAGACAGGAATGAACTTCATGCCATTGTAGACATTGAATGTCAGACCGACGAACTGCGGCAGGATAGTGCTCCGGCGCGACCAGGTCTTGATCGGTTTGTTGCTGTTTGCGTCCTGCGCGTCTTCCGCCTTCTTCAGAAGGCTGAGCTCGACGAACGGACCTTTCCAGATGGAACGAGCCATGTCCGGTTACCTCTTCTTCTTGGCGTGGCGCGAACGGATAATGTACTTATCCGTCTGCTTGTTCTTGCGGGTGCGCGCACCCTTGGTGGGCTTACCCCACGGCGTAACGGGGTGGCGACCACCCGATGTCCGGCCTTCACCACCACCATGCGGGTGATCGACCGGGTTCTTTGCCACACCGCGCGTGAGGGGCTTGCGGCCCTTCCAGCGGGTACGACCGGCCTTGCCGAAGTTCTGGTTCTGGTTGTCGGGGTTCGAAACCGCGCCAACCGTGCCCATGCAATCGGCCCGCAGGTAACGCTGCTCACCGCTGTTCAGACGAACAATGACCATACCGCGGTCACGGCCGACGAGCTGCACATAGGTGCCAGCAGAGCGGGCAATCTGACCGCCCTTGCCCGGCTTCATTTCCACATTGTGGCAAATGGTGCCGACCGGCATCTGGCCCAGAAGCATGGCATTGCCCGGCTTCGTATCGACCTTCTCGCCAGCGATAACCTTGTCACCGACAGCGAGACGCTGCGGGGCAACAATGTAGTTCACTTCGCCGTCGTCATACTTGATCAGCGCGATGAAGGCGGTGCGGTTGGGATCGTATTCGATCCGCTCGACCGTGCCTTCGACATCCCACTTGCGGCGCTTGAAATCGATGAAGCGGTACTTCTGCTTGTGACCGCCACCGATGCCGCGCGACGTGACGTGGCCTTTGTTGTTCCGGCCACCCGTCTTGCGCTTGCCTTCCGTGAGCGACTTGACCGGCTTGCCTTTGAACAGACCGGACTTGTCGACAAGGATAAGGCCGCGCCGGGCGGGACTTGTCGGTTTATAATTTTTGAGTGCCATGTTTCGTTCCTGTCCCTTGGCCTCAGACGCCGCTGGTGACGTCGATGGAATCGCCGTCTGCCAGAGTGACGATCGCTTTTTTCATGTCGGTCCGCTTGTAAGGGCGGCCCTTCCAACGCTTCGTCTTGCCCTTCTGGACCAGCGTGTTCACGTTGGTCACTTTCACACCAAAGAGAGCTTCGACAGCCTCCTTGATCTGCGGCTTGGTTGCATCGCCAGACACCTTGAAGATCACCCCATTGTGCTCGGACAGCAGCGTGGATTTCTCGGTGATGTGCGGAGCAACCACGACGTCGTAGTGATTTGCTTTTGCTTGCGGGGCCTTAGCCATTGAACCGTGCCTCCAGCTTTGCGACCGCGTCCTTGGTCAGGACCAGCGTGTCGTGCTTCAGGATGTCATAGACATTGGCGCCCATGGCCGGCAGCACATTGATGCCCGGCAGGTTGCCAGCGGCCTTGGAAAAACCGTCATTGACGCTTTCGCCATCGATGAAGAGGACTTTGCCGTTCAGGCCTGCCTTCTCGAAGTGGCCCTTGAGCGCCTTCGTCTTGGCGTCCTTCAGTTCCAGCGTGTCGACGACCACGAGGCCCTCTTTCGCCTTGCTCGACAGCGCCATTTTCAGACCCAGCGCGCGAACTTTCTTGTTCAGCTGCTGGTTGAAATCACGCTTTCGGGCACCGTGCGCCTTACCACCACCGATAAAGATCGGGGCACCGCGGTCACCGTGACGAGCCCGGCCGCCACCCTTTTGGGCACCGAACTTGGCACCGGTACGGGCGACATCCGAACGCTCACGCGTCGGGCGTGCCGTTCCACGGCGGTTTTCCAGCTGCCACGTTACCACGCGGTGCAGGATGTCTGCGCGCGGCTCGACGCCAAAGACAGCATCGTTCAATTCGATGTCGCCGGACGCCTTACCGTCTAGTTTCTGGACCTTGACCTTCACGATCAGGACTCCTTGCTATCGGCTTCGGGAACGTCGGTATCCGGCGTTTCTTCAGCGTTCTGTTTGGTCACTGCGCTTTCCGCACCGGCATCCTGCTCTTCCAGCAGCTTCGCCTGCGTTTCCGCATCGACCGCGGTGCCGACTTCCTGCTCGGCTGCGCTTTCGATCAGGCCGGGCTCGGCTTCTTCCGAAGCGAACTCTTCCTGATTGCGATACATCACGCCGGGGAACGGTAGATCGTCATGCTTCACCTTCACGGCGTCGCGAACCATCATCCAGCCATTCTTAGCGCCCGGAACTGAGCCGCGCACGAACAGCAGACCACGCTCGGCATCCGTACGGACAATCTCGAGGTTCTGCTGGGTGCGCTGACGGTCGCCCATGTGGCCGGCCATCTTCTTGCCCTTGAACACGCGGCCCGGATCCTGGCGGTTACCGGTCGAACCGTGCGAGCGGTGGGAGATCGACACACCGTGCGTCGCGCGAAGACCACCGAAGCCCCAACGCTTCATGGCACCGGCAAAGCCCTTACCCTGCGTGTGGCCCGTCACGTCGACCTTCTGGCCGGCAACGAAGTGATCCGCGCTGATCCGCGCACCGACGGGCAGCAACCCCTCGTCGCTCTCGAGGCGGAATTCGGCGACCTTCATCTTCAGGCCGACCTCGGCCTTGCCGAACGCTTCGCGCTGCGGCTTGGCAACATTTTTCGATTTCGCTTCACCCGCACCAACCTGCAGTGCGGAATAGCCGTCGCGTTCGGCTGTGCGATGTGCGGTGACCTGGCAATCTTCCAGAGCAAGAACGGTCACAGGTACGTGCCGTCCGTCCTCCTGGAAGAGGCGGGTCATCCCGACTTTCTTAGCGAGTACGCCTGTGCGCATCGGTACTAAACTCCTCAACAGAGGCACCCCGACCATTCGAGGTGCTTGCCAACCCTGATTTTCATGCATTGCCCCGTCCGGGCTGAATGCTCGCGCGGCAGGAAGCCGGTTGAGCGAGACGGGGAACGCAGCCCGGAGCAATGCTCCGGCGGTATTCCTATGTCTGCGGCCCTTTCGGACCAGTCAGATCAAGCCAGCTTGATCTCAACATTCACACCAGCGGCCAGATCGAGCTTCATCAGCGCATCGACCGTCTGGGCGTTGGGCTGCACGATGTCGAGCAACCGCTTGTAGGTGCGCACCTCGAACTGCTCGCGCGACTTTTTGTCGATATGCGGGCCGCGGTTCACGGTGAACTTCTCGATACGCGTCGGCATGGGAATGGGGCCGCGAATAAGCGCACCGGTCCGGCGGGCCGTTTCTGCAATCTCGCCAGTAGCCTGGTCGAGAACGCGATGGTCAAACGCCTTGAGGCGAATACGAATATTCTGAGCTTCCATTACCTACACCGATGCGAAAGAGCCAAGCGAGCAATCTCTTACCCGCAAAAAAAGAAAGGCCCGCCCCGCTGTTTCCCGGTTCCCCGGAACGGGCGGCCTTGCAAGAATTTCATTTAAGCAGGACGAATCCCGCTCTGTGTGGGGCGCGTATACGGCGCGGTTGGGAATCTGGCAACCCCCGATCTCCGCCGATTTTACACTTACTGCGGGGCCACCCTGCGGGGCGTGCGCACAGGGCGTCGGCCCGCAAAAAAAGGGGCCCGGCCTTCCCGAGGGAGGACCGAGCCCGCTTTTGTCGCCTGCGCCCTAAGGCGCGCTGGCGTTTAGGCCTTGATCTTGCCGACCACGCCCGAGCCGACCGTACGGCCGCCTTCGCGGATTGCGAAGCGCAGACCCTGGTCCATGGCGATCGGAGCGATCAGCTTGACGTCGATCGTCACGTTGTCGCCCGGCATCACCATCTCGGTGCCTTCCGGCAGGATCACTTCGCCCGTCACGTCGGTCGTGCGGAAGTAGAACTGCGGACGGTAGTTGGCGAAGAACGGCGTGTGACGGCCGCCCTCGTCCTTCGACAGAACGTAGACTTCTGCGCTGAATTCCGTGTGCGGGTTAACCGAACCGGGCTTCGCGAGAACCTGACCACGCTCGACGTCTTCACGGCCAACGCCGCGAACCAGTGCACCGATGTTGTCACCAGCTTCACCGCGGTCGAGCAGCTTGCGGAACATTTCCACGCCGGTCACCGTCGTCTTGCCGGTTTCCTTGATGCCAACGATTTCGACTTCGTCGCCAACGTTCACAACGCCGGTTTCGACGCGGCCGGTCACAACCGTACCACGACCCGAGATCGAGAACACGTCTTCGATCGGCATCAGGAAGTCCTGATCGACCGGACGCTCGGGCTGAGGGATGTAGCTGTCGACAGCGTCCATCAGTTCCTTGATCGACTTTTCGCCGATTTCTTCGTCACGGCCTTCAAGTGCGGCCAGAGCCGAACCCTTGATGATCGGAATGTTGTCGCCGTCGAAATCGTAGTCGCTCAACAGTTCACGAACTTCCAGCTCAACCAGCTCGAGCAGTTCTTCGTCGTCGACCTGGTCGACCTTGTTCAGGTAAACGACCAGAGCCGGCACGCCGACCTGACGGGCAAGCAGGATGTGCTCGCGGGTCTGCGGCATCGGGCCGTCAGCAGCGTTCACAACCAGAATAGCGCCGTCCATCTGGGCAGCACCGGTGATCATGTTCTTCACGTAGTCAGCGTGGCCCGGGCAATCGACGTGCGCGTAGTGACGTGCATCGGTCTCATACTCGACGTGTGCGGTCGAGATCGTGATCCCGCGCTCACGCTCTTCGGGAGCCTTGTCGATGTTTGCGAAATCGACAGCCGAACCCATAACCTTGGTGATCGCCGCGGTCAGCGTGGTCTTACCATGGTCAACGTGACCGATGGTGCCAACGTTGCAGTGCGGCTTGTTCCGCTCGAATTTTTCCTTCGCCATTTTCTCAATACCTTTGTCTTGAAAGAGTGTTCTGTGGGAGAATGGGCGGCTCCCGAAATTCAGGCGCCGCCCCTAGCTGTGTTGCCCGCCTTAGGCAAGCTTCTCCTTGACTTCCTGTGCGACGCTGGCCGGAACCTCGTCGTAGTGGCTGAACTGCATCGTGTACTGCGCGCGGCCTTGCGAGAAGGACCGCAGCTCGTTCACGTAGCCGAACATGTTGGCCAGCGGGACAAATGCCTCGACAGCCGTAGCGATACCGCGCGCATCGGTGCCCTGAATCTGGCCACGACGCGAGTTGAGATCGCCGATAACGTCACCCAGATAATCTTCCGGGGTCACGACTTCCACCTTCATCACCGGTTCCAGCAGCTTGATGCCGGATTTCGATGCCGCTTCGCGCATGGCGCCGCGGCCGGTGATTTCAAACGCGACCGTGCTCGAGTCGACGTCATGATATTTGCCGTCGATCAGGCGGATGGTGAAATCGATGATCGGGAAGCCAACCAGATAGCCGCTTTCGGCCTGCTCGCGCATGCCCTTTTCAACCGACGGGATGTATTCGCGCGGGATGTTACCGCCCTTGATCTCGTCTTCGAAAATGACGCCCTGGCCACGCTCGCCGGGGACAACCACGACTTTCGCTTCACCGAACTGACCCGAACCACCCGACTGTTTCTTGTGGGTGTAGGTCACTTCGACTTCGCGGCTCAGCGATTCGCGATAAGCCACCTGCGGCGCACCGACATTCGCCTCTACCTTGAACTCGCGCTTCATACGATCGACGAGAATGTCGAGGTGAAGCTCGCCCATGCCCTTGATGATCGTCTGACCGCTTTCGTGGTCGGTGCTGACACGGAAGGACGGATCCTCGGCAGCCAGACGATTGAGCGCGACGCCCATCTTTTCCTGGTCGGCCTTGGTCTTCGGTTCCACCGACAGCTCGATAACCGGATCGGGGAATTCCATCCGCTCCAGAATGATCGGCTTGGCCGGATCACACAGCGTGTCACCGGTCGTGGTTGCCTTCATGCCGGCCAGTGCGACGATGTCGCCTGCGAACGCTTCCTCGATGTCCTTACGGTCATTCGAGTGCATTTCCAGAATACGGCCGATCTTCTCCTTCTTCTCCTTGACGGAGTTGAGGACCGTGCCCTTCTCCAGCTTGCCGGAGTAGATGCGCGTGAAGGTCAGCGAGCCGACGAACGGATCGTTCATCACCTTGAAGGCCAGCGCAGCGAACGGAGCTTCGTCGCTCGATTCGCGGCTGTCTTCGGTTTCCGAATTGGGCAGAACGCCCTTAATTGCGGGAACGTCGAGCGGGCTCGGCATGTAATCGACAACCGCGTCGAGCAGGGGCTGGACGCCCTTGTTCTTGAACGCGGAGCCGCACAGCACCGGCACGAAGCTCTGGTTCAGCGTACCCTTGCGGATCAGCGACTTGAGCGTTTTCGCATCGGGCAGCTCGCCCTCGAGATACGCTTCCATCACATCGTCGTCCTGCTCGACAGCAAGCTCGATCAGCTTCTCGCGGTACTCGGCAGCTTCGTCGGCCATGTCTTCCGGAATCTCGCCGTAGACATATTCCGCACCCAGATCTTCGTTCTTCCAGGTGATCGAACGCTCGTTCACCAGATCGACGAGACCCGTGAGGTTCGCTTCGATACCGATGGGCAGATACAGCACAGCCGGTGTCGCGCCCAGGCGATCGATGATCGACTGCACGCAATATTTGAAGTCTGCACCCGTGCGGTCCAGCTTGTTGATGAAGCACATGCGCGGGACTTTGTACTTGTCAGCCTGACGCCACACGGTTTCGGACTGGGGCTCCACCCCGGCAACGCCGTCAAAGCATGCCACCGCGCCATCCAGCACACGAAGCGAACGCTCGACTTCGATGGTGAAGTCCACGTGTCCGGGTGTGTCGATGATGTTGATCCGGTGCTGCGGCGAGTTCTCGCGCAGCGCCTTGGGATCGCCTTTCGGGTCCATCGACTGGTCTTCGGGGTTCCAGAAGCATGTCGTCGCAGCGGACGTGATCGTGATGCCGCGCTCCTGCTCCTGCTCCATCCAGTCCATCGTTGCAGCGCCATCATGCACTTCGCCGATTTTGTAGGATTTGCCTGTGTAATACAGAATACGTTCGGTGGTCGTCGTCTTACCGGCATCGATGTGCGCCATGATGCCGATATTACGATAACGCTCCAGCGGATGTTCGCGGGCCATAATCTTTATCCTCGGGTCGATTGGGGAGCGACGCCCTCGCGGCGCCCGGCTCCCCATATAGTTAGTTTTGTGACAGCTTGAAGTGCACCGGCTTTCGCCCCGCCCCGCAAGCAGCGCGCCCTACCAGCGATAGTGGCTGAAAGCGCGGTTGGCGTCGGCCATGCGGTGCGCGTCTTCACGCTTCTTCACTGCATTGCCGCGATTGTTGGCCGCATCCATCAGCTCTGCCGAAAGACGCGCCGCCATGGTGGTTTCCGGGCGACCGCGTGCGGACGAGATCAGCCAGCGAATGGCCAGCGCCTGGGCACGCTCGGGGCGAACCTCGACCGGCACCTGATAGGTTGCACCACCCACACGGCGGCTGCGGACCTCGACCTGCGGCTTGATGTTGTTCAGCGCGTCATGGAACATCTGCACCGGATCGGTCTTGGCCTTGGTCTCGACCGTTTCCAGCGCGGAATAGACGATGCCCTCTGCGGTGGCTTTTTTGCCATCCAGCATCAGGTTGTTCATGAACTTCGACAGCACCAGATCCTTGAACTTCGGATCGGGCAGGATTTCCCGTTTCTCGGGACGACGACGACGTGACATTCTTTCTCACTCCTTCGGAGTTCGGGGCGGTGCCTGCCCGTCTCCCCCTCCCAACCACCCGATCCAGTATCTGGACCCTATCGGGTGGTTGGGAGGGGGAGACGGGCTGGCACCGAGGTCAGCACGGATGTGCTGACCGCACCCCACAAAAACTCAAAACCTCACCACCCGCTGCATCGCGCGTGGCAAGCACCTATTACTTCGGACGCTTGGCGCCGTACTTCGAACGCGACTGCTTGCGGTCCTTGACCCCTTGCGTATCGAGCACGCCGCGCAGGACGTGGTAGCGAACGCCGGGAAGGTCGCGCACACGCCCGCCGCGGATCAGCACAACGGAGTGCTCCTGCAGGTTGTGGCCCTCACCGGGGATGTAGGTGATGACTTCGCGCTGGTTCGTCAGGCGCACCTTGGCAACCTTACGCAGAGCGGAGTTCGGCTTCTTCGGGGTCGTCGTATAGACGCGCGTGCAAACGCCGCGCTTCTGCGGGTTCGCTTCCATGGCAGGGACCTTGGACTTGGTCTTCTGCGGAACGCGGCCCTTGCGGACCAGCTGGTTAATCGTCGGCATAGTTTCTCGCTTCACCGTTGTGATGATGGCGACTAGCGGGATGCCTGATGATGTGTCTGAGGTCTGCGCGAAAAAGCCGTTCGTCCTGAGCCTGTCGAAGGATGAACCCCCGAAGGCGCGAACCGGCGCACTCGCACAAGCCTGAAACACTCCACCAAGCAGCCCACACGGCCACCGGGTTACTTTGACGGCTGCCCGGCGATTGTCCCGATCCCCCGTCATCCCGGCAAAAGCAAGGACCTCAGGCAGACCAGACCAACCCCAATAGAAAAGAGCCAAACCGCGCAAGGCAGCAGGCTCCCGGGACATAACCGGCAATGTTCAGCTCTATCTGTCCGAGCGCCTGCTTTTGTGGAGCGGGCATCGGATGGGGGGCCATTAGGGGGGATTGGTTTGGGGGTCAAGTGGGAGGGGCTAGATGATGTAATGACTTGCCAACGTCATCAGAAAATCTAGAGCTTCCCAATGCCAACTGCCGACGCAATCGCATTTATTGACTGGAACTCGCAGTCTCACGCCGCAGTCGATTCTGAATTGCGAGGCACTCAAGAGGGCGCGTCTCGCACGCTCGATTATGTAGGCCGAGTAGTAGGCACTGCCCTACATTCAGCATGCGACACCACGCGATTTAGGGTTCAACTTCGAATTTATTATGGGTTCCGTCGAGGATTTGAAGCGACTGCTGGAAGAAAGGCGGTCATAAACGCTCTTAGTAGCATTGATCTTTCCATTATATCTCGTCGAGCCAACGTACTCATTCGAGACGAGTACGCTTTAGGAGAGACTCTTCTTCTTGCTCGGCCAAATCGACTGCACCCGCATTATAATTGTCATCTCCCAAATACTTTTCGCAAGTCCTTAGTCGATAGCAAGAAATCTGAAGAGAAAATGGTCGATACAGCGCTTGCTACGGACCTCGTACATGCTGCACACTCCGACCGAAACACATGGTTATTAGTCCTTGGTGAAGACGACGATTTGACCCCTCCAATAATTACCGCAGACGCGATCCGCAACGGTTCAGCCTCAATGGTCTTACTAGCGCGTAGGCGCGCGCTAGCTCCCTTTTTAAAAATAGAGGATCTGCAATGCACACCGAAGACAGCATTCAAAGCCTAAGCGACGACCTCGCACCGTTCGCTGACATCGGCACCGGCCCACCCCAGATAGTCGAATTCGAATGCGGTAAAGCGATCAGGCTAGTTCGGAACGGCATTGCGCGAATCATTAGCCTGAATTCCAACACAATTGACGAGGATTGCGAAGGATCAATTCGTAAGTTCTCCAACGTTCGTTCCCTCCTAGCGAGCGAAGAATACGCGAATTTGAAAAAATGGGCGCTCAATCAGCAGACTGTATTGGCGAACGAGCTTCCGAAAGATCCGATCATAATAAATGCTGCGCTGGATGCATCGACGCCTGCGGCATCAATCGAGATTGTAGAGGGCTTTTTCTCGGACAACACAAACCCCCTATCGCTTGCTCTGCTCGATGGGCCAGCCGGGATTGGAAAAACTGTGGTGATCAAGTCTTTTGCGCAGAAGCGCGCAAGAGAATTTACGAAAAGTCAAAAGCGCTTAGTTCTTCACCTCGAAAGTCGGGGGAAGATCCTTCAGAATATCGACGATCTCATTGCCATAAACCTTCAATCCTTACGAACTGATGTAACCTTTGACCAAATACCTGCGTTGATCAAACACGGACTCATACTTCTGGCTGTCGATGGCTTCGATGAACTAGGAGATCCAAATGGCTACGAATTAGCATGGGCTCAGATTAATGAACTCATCTCACGAATTAAGGGTTCAGCACATGTTCTACTCGCGGGGCGAGAGACGTTTGTGAGTAAGGAGACGATCTTGCGAGCCTTGCCATCTGTTTCGCCGGATGATGTAGTCGGCTCGATCGAAGTCCAGCCAGTGCAATCGACCGCAGCGCGACAATGGCTGAAGAGTCGATCTTGGACCGACGAAACCCTGGGTAGAGACGAGGTCAAGACCCTCCTTTCTCCAGCCTCATATGCACTGCGGCCATTCTTCCTAGTCCAGCTCGGACAGCCTGAAATTCCCTCAAGTCTTGAGAAAGGCGAACTTGATGATCTTCTTACCTTCATAATGCGCTCACTTCTTGACCGCGAACTTGAGAAATTTGGAGATAATGTCGATCGGGTTGTCCCAACTACTCAACGAAAGTCATTCATTGAGACCCTAATGGTCGAAGTGGCGCGGGAGATGGCTGAAAACCAAACCGACAGCATCGCATCATCTAATCTCGCTTGGCTCTCCGACGTCGCTTCCGAAGGGTTCCCTGAAGAAGTCAGAGGCATTCTTCGCAATCGCGCATCAGTCATCGCCTTCCTAACACAAGACAAACAAAACGGGCGCCTACGATTTATCCACGAAAACACCTTCAATTATTGGCTGTCCCACGCGACGATAATTAGTCTGGGAGCACGTGAATTACCAAAATTTGTTCGCAGGAATATTCTCAATATTGATTTTTTAGAGACTCTAGGAACGCAATTTTCTTACTTAGATCAGGAATATACAGAGTCAGTAATAATATTTTGCGAAGCATCATCAAATTCGTTTTCGGATAACGATAGAACTCGCCGAAACTTACTTGCCATATCAATGACCATTTTGTCGAATTCGGAAACGGGTCGCGAACCACAATACTCCAACATATTTCTTGAAGAAGCTTTCATTTCGGAAACAATCGATTCTTTGTATTTGAGCGCAGTCATTTTTTCACAACTAAGTGCGAAGGGCTGTGATTTCCGGGCGATTAGTTTTGATAACACGTGTCAAATATTCACCCTCATTGCGGACAATGGCACTTTGCCGCCACGGAGCATGCCTCGGCCTACGCTTCTCGTACTCAATGGCGTTGAAATTTCGAACCCCGATGAAATTGATGCTTGGTATCTTGAAAGGTCGATGGATGAGGTAGAGCATCGCGAAAGTATCGAGAAGATGGGAGAAGCAATTTCGAATCTTCCCCACTTCAAACTGCTTCAAAGAATTGTCCGCTTTCGTCGCTATTGGCTGAAAGACGATGAGAATGATCCGCTTGCTCAGCGAATTCTTCATGACTCGAGCTGGCCGGAACTTCGCAAGACTCTTGAAAAGCACGAATTGCTTGTCAGCACCACGAATGCGGGCACGTCGGGCCGTCCGTCTGACTTTTATCATATCCGCAACAGAGATGCGTTTCTCGACCTGAAGCATCCTCCAGAAGAGGTTCACAGTTTCTTGTCAGACTTGCTCCAAATCTCAATTGCAGAATACGTCGACAAACAATCCAAATAAGTCCGCCGAAACTTTCCAGTGTAGAATTTTATGAGTCGCGATCGATTATGGTGTGCGCATGGCGACGGCCCACAGGTTCATTTTCTTCCACACATGCCAAGGCGCAGCTGCCCCCCGAGTTTGTGTTGTCCGCACGCCATCCGGCGCGCGAAATCCTCGCGCCTGCGGCGCTGCGGGCGGGCGGTCGCCCTTGCGACGCGCTGGTCGCGCGCCGTGCTCCGCCACCAAGCTTATTGGGCTGTCCTTGTCGCGGGCTCCCCCCGCAACATCCCATACCACAGCACATCACACATTCCCGCGTGGGTCACTTCGTGCTCGCGGAAGTGCGCCTCTTTCGTAAAGCCGAGGCTTTCCAGCAGGCGCACGGAGGGGGTGTTGCGGGCGTCCACTTCGGCGGTGATCTTGCGCACGCCGCTCGCAAACCGGTGGGCGATCAGCGCGCTCGCGCATTCCCTGGCGACGCCCTGTCCCTGCGCTTCCCCGCACACGATATAGCCGATTTCTTCCACACCTTCATGGGGAGCAGCCACGATGATGAAGCGGCCTGCGACAGTCCCCCGCGCATCCTCGGCAATCCATGTCAGGCCCGGCCAGTCGGGATCGGCCAGCCAGCCCCACAGCTCCTCCTCGCTCTCGAACGCAGGCCGCGTCAGATAGAGGCATTGCGCGGGGTCGGACAGGGTCGGGAACAGCGCGGCGGCATCCTCGCGCCGCAGGGGCCGCATGGTGAAGCGGTCCGTGGTCAGGGTCTGTACCAGCGGACCGGTCACGCCTGTGTGAGGTGCGCGACCAGCGCCTTCACCTTTTTCTGCCGCCATTGCGGTGTGGGGGCGACCAGCCAGTAGGCGCGGCGGCCCTCGTCCGGACCTTCCAGCGCCTCCAGCTTGCCCGCCTCCAGCGCTTCCTCGACCAGCAGATAGGGCAGCACTGCCTTGCCCAGCCCGGCCACCGCGCTGCTGAGCGCTTGCCCGGCATTGCCGACCTGCACCGTCGCCACCGCGCCATCGGGCAGCGGAGCACCGGGCCAGTCGATCCAGTCCTCGGCTTTCGTGTTGGGAGCAGCCACCACCACCCGGCGAGCAGGGGCCAGTTCCACGCCCTCCAGATCGCCCGGCCCGTCGACCAGGCGGATGGCGACGTCGAGATTCGCCTCGGTAAAGTCGGCGTCCTCGTTCTCGACCAGCTGGTAATGAATGCCGGGATTGGCGGCGCGGAAGGCGGCCAGACGCGGGGCGAGCCACTGGGCGTAAAACTCGCGGGGCGCGGCGATGGTATAGCGGTCGCTCGCCTGCCCCGCCTGCATCGCCTGCACGCTCTCCTCGAACCGCAGGAACCCCTCACGCAGGGCATCGAGACCAGCGCAGCCCTCCTCGGTCAGCTTCAGCCCCTTGGACGTGCGGCGAAACAGCACGGTGCCCAGATGATCCTCCAGCGCGCGGATCTGCTGGCCGACAGCAGCAGGCGTCACCGCCAGCTCGTCCGCCGCGCGGGTGAAGCTGAGATGCCGGGCCGCCGCGTCGAACACGCGCAGGGCGTTGAGGGGGAGATGGGTGCGCTTCATGTCGCTGGGCGCTCTATTATGGGCGGCGCATGGTGGCAAGTATGGGGGCAAGTATGACGCTTCATGCGCGCATTAACCCGGTGTTGAGCAAAATTTCCTAATCCGGGCAGTGTTTTCAGAACCTTGGAGGGGTTTGCGCCGTGTCGTTTTCGGTCATATTCAGTTTCGTAGTGCTCGGCCTGATCTGGTACGGCATCTACAAGGCGTACAAGATGCTTGTCCGCGGCACCGGCAAGGTGCTGGGCGTGGCTGGCAATGTGACCGGGAAAGCCGCGAGCAAATACTTCCCCGAACTGGCCGAAGAGGCAAGCAGGCTTGGCAAGACGTCCTCTGTTCCGAGCAGCACGGCACAGGCGCAGGAGCCCGCATCAGAGCCCATTCAAACAAACGACGAGCAGCCAGCCTTCGCCTTCCAGCAGCCGGAGAATTTCGGCCAGCGCACCCCTCCTCCGGGTGCCGCGCCCTCCTTCCTCCAGCGCACGCCGCAGGGCGCAAAGCGCTCGCCGCTGGTGCAGGCCGCCCCCACCCCGCTTACGCCAGAGGACACACCTGTCAGCGAACCCGTCACCGCCGTCCTGCGCCGCCAGGTCCCGCCCCGCGACGAGGCTCCGCGCTCGTGGATCGGCGGCAAACCCATGATGCCCGCCCATGTCGAATGGCCGCGCGGGATCAGCTCCGAAGACCCGGAACGCGGCCCCCAGCCGCTGCATTTCGTGGCCCAGATTTCTTGCGAGGACCTGCCCGCCGATCTGTGGGGCGGCGTCGGCCCGCGCACAGGCTGGCTGCTGTTCTTCCTCGCCGCCAATGCCTGCTGCCCCGATGCCGAGGGCGATCGCGCCGTGCTGCATATCGATGCTCTGGGCGAGCAGCGCATGCCGCCCGAAGACAGCGCGCCGGTTCATGACGGGGTCTATACAGGTGGCAGTTATAACTGGCTGCCCAAAGACGAGGTGCCCGCCCATTGGCGCGGCTGGCCGGTCGATCTGGTCGAAATGGCCAACCGGCTATACGAAAACGAGCATGGCTATCCGGCTGCTAGCCCGGAGAGCTTTGCCGAGAAGCTTTACGAAGGCCAGCAGGTTGCACCCGAGGAACGCCCGGGCGGCCTGCCCTCCCTACGCGCCATGACCTATGGTCAAGCGGTCTCCTCTGTCGAAGCATTGGCGACCAAGATGCGTAGTCGGATCGCCGATCCTTTCGATGACACGGCCCGCGAGATGCTGGTTGCCGACGGCGGGCAAGAGAGATTGATCGAGGGCCTGCGCGCCGATCTCGCCAAGATCGAGCAGCAGGACCGCGAAAAAATGTCCGCTGAACAGATTGGGTGGCAAGAGAACCGCAAAGCCTTCTTGGAAAACGTCATCGAAGCATTCGGACCGCTATCGGCGGCCGACAGCCTGTCACAGATTCTAACCGTGCATGCCGACCGCTTGAAATGGCGCGAATCCGTGGCTGAGGGATGCGACCGGATCGCCATCATGCTCGGCAAAAGCCCGCCCGATGCCCCCCTTGATGAACGCCATTGGGAAGAACTGGTCGCCACCTTCGAAGGCAAACGCGACAGCTCGCTGGAATTGTTTTATTGCGATTGGGGCGATGACAAGGTTGGCCGCTTGACGCTCGCCGAAAGTGGCGATCCGGCCGAGATCGAATCCCCGCCGGGCATCGATCAGTTCGCCATCGATGTCTATCTGGACCCGGAAACGCGCGGCATATTGCCAGCCGACTATGTTGCTTCGCGTGAGCCTGTCTGGCGCACACTGGTGGACAATATCCCGCACCGCATGGGCGGTTATCACGACGGGGTGCAGAGCGAGCCGGACGAGGACGGGACCGGTGATATGTTGCTTCTTCAACTCAACAGCGATGACGCGATGGATTGGTGCTGGGGCGATGTCGGCGCGTATTATTTCTGGATCAAACGCAGCGATCTGGCTGCGGGTGATTTCGGCAAGGTCGAGCTGATTCTGGAATGCCACTGACGGATGCGCCCGACGGGACTGGGCTTCACGCTGTCAGCATGCCCTCCGCCTCGGGATAGAGCCGCACCAGCAGACGCCGTCCGCACAGGTGGAGCAGTTCGCGCAGGTCTTTCTCCAGCCCTGCCGAATGCCCGTTCTTGCCGCGCGTATAGAGGTCGCTGATCTCGCTTTCATAGCGGGTCAGCACGCCCTCGACATGAGCGATCCAGTATTCGGGATGCTCGCCTTCTTCCCAGTCACCCCGCCCGCGCCCGAAATGCGCGACAGCCAGATAGCGCAGCAGCGAGGCACCGAAAATGCGGGCGAAGAATTCCTCGGACCAGCGGACATGCGCGCCGTCCTCGCCCCGCGCCATGTTGATGCCCATGGCAAGGCCGCCCGCGCCCAGCGCGCCCAGCACGCCGCCGACGATCATTCCGCCGCCCAGCGTCAGCCCGCCTGCCATCACATCCGCCGCAAGACCCGTCGCCGCGCCCGACAGTACACCGCCCAGCAGAGCGGAGGCTCCTTCGGATGTCTTGTCGGTGTGACGGAAATCCTCGCTCAGCCGCTCCAGCACCTTGCGGGTCGCGCTGCCAGAGAGATTGTGCAGCCGGATCAGTTCTTCGGTCGAATCGCGCGTGCCTGCCGCCAGCCGCTCGGACAGGGCCTCGCTTGCCTTTGTGGCGGCATTGGCCTCGGTCTTTCCGCCGGTCAGCGCTTTCGCCAGCCCGTCGCGCCAATTGCCGCCTTCCACCTTCTCGCGGTCGAGCAAGGCGGCGGCCAGCGGGGTCGCGAGCGCGGCCATGGATGCGGCAAACCGCTCGCGGTTCAGCTCGCCCCAGCGCCGGGTCAGCCGGGCCATCGCGGCGCGCTTTTCCTCCGCCACCAGCGGCGCGACTTTCTCCAGCAGCACGCCTTCCTGCACCCACACACGGGCAAAGGCATCGAGCGGCAGCGCCCCTGCCACTTCGGCATGCCCGCGCACATGGGCCAGCCACTTGTCCGCTTCGCCGCCCGTGTCTTCCTTGGGCGGGCCCATCTGGTTGAGCAGGATCAGCACCGGCTTGCCGATCCATGCCAGCACTTCCATTTCCAGCGCCACATAGGCCGCCGCCACCGGGTCCTCCGCCGCATTGACCAGATAGAGGATCACATCGGCCTGCTCGCGGGCATTCTTCACCGCCTGCTGGCTCGACCATAGCGGCCGCTCGCGCCACCGGTCCCATACCTGTGTCAGCAGCCAGCCGACCGGATTGCCGCTCATCCGCAGCCGGTCAAGCAGGCGCGCGGTATCGCCGAAACCGGGCGTGTCCCACAGCATCAACGTGTCACTGCCCGCCTGCACCAGCACGTGCCCGCTGGCGAGATCGGTGACATGCGCGGCATCGCGCACCTCGCCGATATCCTTGCCCAGAAGGGTGCGCGCCAGCGTGGTTTTACCCGCATTGGTGTGGCTGATCAGGCTGAGATTGACCGTGGTGCCTGAGGCGACATCGCCAATGGTCAGAGGGTCCCGCTCGTTCATTTCTGCGCTGCTCGTTTCAGGCTCAGGCTATCGCCCAGCAGGACGCTTTCGATCCGCTCGGCCAGTTCGGGTTCGGTCTCCGGCGTCAGTGACAGCGATAGGAAGGGCGCAGAGGCCCCGCGCATCATCTTGGCCCATGTCTCCACCCGGCCCTCGATCCGTGCATCCAGCCCGGCCTGCCCCGCGAAATGCGTGCGGAAGGGAGTCTCGTCCAGCAGCGCGGCGACGCGCACGCCCTGCCCCATCAGATCGTAATAATCACGCAGCAGCCGCACGAAGGTGGCGTGGTTCTCCTCCTCCGGCGTGGCCGAGAGGCTGAACAATACGCAGTGGATGTCCGCTTCGCCCGGCGGCTGGGTGCGGTTCATCCAGTCTTCCTCCCCGCCATAGGGCACGGGCGGGTCGATCTTTATCGGCGCGGTTTCGCCCATCGCATCGCGCAGCGTGGTGGTCAGCGCCAGCCGCGCCTCGTCGGTGGGAGTGTAGGCATAGGGGGTCACGCGCACGCCGCCCGCTTCGCCCGATGCACCGCCATATTCGCGCAAGAGACGGCGAATGTAGAAATCCTCGCGCCCCGGCACTTTCACGCGCGCGCTACCGGCAGCAGCGCGCGCGGCGTTCCATCCGGCGAGAAGCAGGCGCGGGACAGCGACAAGACCGGTGACCGTGGCGGTCCACAGGATGATCCATGGTCCGGCATTGGCGCCACCGGTGTCCGCGCCGGACCAGCGCAAAGAAGCGATGCCTTGTGTATCGGGTATGGCGATGCCGGTTAGCGCGGAGGCCGGGCCGAGCACGAGCGACAACAACGCCTCCACCTGCCCCGCGCCGAGAAACGTGCTTTCCCAGCCTGCGCGGTATTCTACCGTCAGCGCGCGCAGGAATATGCCCGCAACCAGTCCCAGCGCAAATAAAGCCGCCGAAAGGTGCAGCACTGTGCTGGCCCGCTGCGTCTGTAGCTTTCCAGACGCCTGCGCCCAGTCGCTGGCAAAGCCCGACAGCACCTCCTGCGTCAGCGGACCGCCCGATGCGCCGCCGGTTCCGAGCATCGACAGCGGATTGCCCAGCCGCCGCAGCCAGGTGCCGCCGGTTGTGTCTTTTCCGCGCCGGATCAGAGGAGCGACCAGAGTCCAGAGGTACACCGCCACATTCCAGACAATGATCCCCAGCAGCGGGAAAGCGAGCAGTTCCAGCCTGCTGCCCCCGTCCAGCTCGTTGCTCAGCGCCCCGGCGATGAAGGCCAATGCGGGCAAGCCAACAGACAGCCAGCGCGGCCAGCGCGAATGGCGGATGGCGCGGGCAAAGGCCGGATGGCGCGTCTCCAGCCGTGCACTGGCGAAGCGGGATCGCGCGGCGAGGAATTCTCTCTGCGCGCGTTTCTTGGTGCCGGTAACCGCTTGGCGCGCATGATGTTCGGCCTGCTCGCGGTCTTCCCGGGTCAGCAGCTGTTCGGTCTGGTCGCGGGTTTCCACCGCGCGCACCAGCCACAGGCGCCGCGCATCGTCTTCGCGCAGGGCAAAGCCCTTGGCCATAGCGTGCGGGCTTATCTTTCCGCCGTGGCGGGGGCGGCCAGCGGGAAGAAGGGAATGCGCACTTCCAGCGGGCCATTCTCGCTCTCGAAGGTATAGAACCCTTCCATCGCACCGCTAGGGGTGGAGAGCGGGCAGCCCGACACATAATCATGCGCCTGCCCCGGTTTCAGCAGCGGGTTCTCGCCCACCACGCCGTCCCCATCGATATGGTTGACCATCCCGCGCCCGTCGGTGATCCGCCAATGGCGCGTCATCAGGCGGATATCCTGATCCGACCCGTTCTCGATGCGGATATGATAGACCCAAAACCACTTGCCCGCGCTGGGCTGACTTTGCTCGGGCAGGAAGTTGACCGAGACGCGCACGGTTACATCATGCGTGGTCGCGGCGTGCTGGAAGAGTTCTTTCATCATCACGATTCGAGAGCCTAAGGCCTCCCCGCGCGGGGGCAAGGGGGACGTTGGGCTATTTTTCCACCGGGAGGGCCGGCGTGGCAGCCTCTGCGCTGTTGCCTCCGGTATCGGCTCCCGTGTCTGCACCGCCGTCATCGCTGCCCGCGTTTTCGCCTTTGAAGGCCGGATTATGCTTCTGCAGAAACGCCAGCATGGTGGTCAGGAATTTCTCCTCATTTTCCTGCTTCGCCAGATTGTGGCCGTCCTCCAGCGCCAGAAACTCCACAGGTTTGTCGGTCCGCACGACTGCCCGGTGCAGAGCGTTGTACTGCGAAAACGGCACGCGCCGATCCGATTTGCCGTGGACCACCAGAAGCGGGCGCTGGATCCGTGAGGCGTGGAACGCGGGCGACACATTGTCGAGATTGCGGCCGCCCTCGCCCTCGATCCGGTCTTCCCAGTACCGGCGATAGAAGGCCTTCCCCAGATAATACCGGTCATACTCCATCTGGCGGGTGTAATCGGTCACACCGGCAAAGCTGACGGCGCAGATATAGCGTTCCGGATTACGGATTGCGCCCCACAGAGCCGCATAACCGCCATAGCTTGCGCCCACGAGGCATACCCGGCGCGGATCGACCGCGCCCTGCGCCACCACATGATCCAGCGCATCATCCAGATCATCCTGCATGGCGAGCCCGATCTGGCCGTATCCCATCTCTTCGAATTCTTTGCCGTAGCCGCCGGAACCACGGTAATTGACCTGCATCACGGCGTATCCGCGCGCAGCGAGCAATTGCAGCCAGTCATCATAGACCATCGCATCCCGCACCCCGTACGGCCCGCCATGCGGATACACAATCAGCGGCAGTCCCCTCGCCTCGCGGCCGGCTGGCAGCGTCAGATAACCGTGCATCGTATGGCCATCGCGCGAGGTGAACGAGAACGGCTCGGGCTTCGACAAGGCGCGAAAATCCACTTCGGGCCGGTAATTGGCGAACAGGTCGAGCTTGCCCTCCCCCGGAGTGAAAACATAGAGCGCGCCCGGATCGGCCGGGCCCGTATACCGGACCAGCAACCTGCTGCGATCCCTGCTCATCGAACCGATCGATATCCTGCCGCCGGGCAGCGCTGCTTCCAGCATGGCATGATAGCTGGCCAATTGCGGATCGAACCAATGAGTTTCGGGCTCGTCTTCGATATAGCTGGCCGAGATCAGTTTTGTTTCATCGAACCGTAGCGATTCAACATCGCGCGTTTCATGGGCATAGACGACCTCGCCCAGCTCTCCGGTGGAATAGTCAAACTCGCGCAGTTCGGTGCGGCCATCTTCCTGTTCGAACAAGGTGTATCCTGTGTCCGATCCGGCGAAAAGCCTGATAACACCCCATGCTTCGCGGTCATCGTGAAAGCGTTCCAGCTTGGTGATCCGCTGCAGTTCTTCGCCGGCGTGGCGTCGATAATGGATCATCATCGCGCCGCGGCGGGTGAAGCCCATGCCCAGCCGGACGACGCCCGCATCATCGGCCCACCATTCATCGACATCCCCGTCGCCGTCCTGAATTTTCACGGCGGCCTTTTCGCCCCGCCCATCGAGGGGAAAGCGCCAGACTTCGGGATTGTTGGCATTCTTGGCGATTACCGACAGCAGGATCGATTGCCCGTCTGGATCGATCCACAGGACGTCGTCGCCTTCCAGCCTCTGTTTCTGGAACCCAATATAATCCAGTTCCTGGGTTCTGAGGTCAAACACCAGCAAGCGGCTGGTGCGGGCCCAGTAACGGGCATTGTCGATCTCGACCAGGCGGGACAGCAGGATACGGTTGGGCCCCGCCCAGCGGAACCAGCGGAAATATTCCGCTTCGCCCACATCGACGCGGCGTATCTCGGTCCGGGTGGCCGCATCCACGATAATCACAATGCTCTTGCCGTCGACCATTTCGGTATAGGCAAACCGGCTGCCGTCGGGCGCCATTGACGCGCTGGTCAATCGCCCGCCCGAGACAAAGGCCTCCACCGGAATGTCGCGCGGATCGGGCGGCGGCGGCTCTTGCTGCGCGAGCGACGGCGATGCGCAAAGCGCAAGAATTGCGCCCGCAATAAAGAGACGAATGGACATGTGGGTGTTCAGCTTCTTACCTCGCTTTGGCCGTTTACTTTACGCGGCCATCATCAGGACACAAGGGTTTGCTCCGCAATTCAATGATGGACTGGATTGTGCTGCAGATCACCGCCCCGATTGACTTCACCCCGCAAAATCATCCGCCGTGCCGGTTGCGCTGATGGCGGCACAGAGGCGTTTCAGCGCCACGCCATAGGCTGCGGTGCGCATGTCGAGGCCTTGCTCGTCCATAAGATCGCGCACCTCGCCAGCGGCGGATTCCATCTTTTCCTCCAGATAGTCATCCACCTCTTCGGCGTCCCAATCCAGCCCCGTGCGACCCTGCACCCATTCGGCGTGGCTGATGGTCACTCCGCCGCCATTGGCGAGAATGTCGGGCACCACATCGATTCCGGCTTCGCGCAGGGGCTCGTCGGCGGCGGGCAGGACCGGGCGGTTGGCAATCTCGACAATGGCCTTGCAGGACAGCTTCTTCACATCATCCGCATCGGCGATCACTCCGCCGAGCGCGGCGAGCACCAGCACATCGCACTCCGCTTCGATGATAGCGATGCCATCGTCAGAAGTGTCGCCATCGCCGTAATCGGTAACGGAACCACCGTCTTTCTTGGCCTTCACGAGGGCCTCGACATCGAGACCGTCGTCATTGCTGACCATGCCGCTGCTGTCCGACACGGCAACGATTGTGTGCCCTGCTTCGCTGGCCGCGCGGGCGAACCAGCTTCCCGCATTGCCGAAGCCTTGCAGCGCGATGGTCAGGCTGTCCTTGCCCTCCAGACCCAATTGCTCGCGCACCGCTTCCAGCGCGATCAGACCGCCGCGCCCGGTGGCCGGCGTGCGTCCCTCGATCCCGCCCAGCGCGACCGGCTTGCCGGTGAAGGCATGCGGCGCGATCCCTCCGGCGATCTGCCCATATTCGTCCACCATCCACGCCATTTCCTGCGTGCCGGTGGCGACATCGGGCGCGGGCACATCGCGGTCGGGCGAGAGGATGCGGGCCGCTGCGCGCACATAGCCGCGCGCCACGCGCTCTTTCTCCATCAACGACAGATCGCCCGCATCCACGCTGACACCGCCTTTGCCGCCGCCAAAGGGCAGGCCCATCAGCGCGCATTTCATGGTCATCAGGAAGGCGAGCGTCTGGACCTCGTCCTCGGACACGCTGGGGTGAAAACGGATGCCGCCCTTGGTCGGGCCGAGCGTGGAATTGTACCGGCAACGCCAGCCCTTGAGCTGTTTCAGGCTGCCATCATCGCGGCGCAGCGGGATGGAAAAGGCGAGCGTTTCGGCGGGGTAATCCAGCCGGTCGACCGTCTCGGCAGCCAGTTCCAGTTTCTCGGCGGCGCGCGCCATGCGCTCGCGCGCTGCGCTCAGCAATTGTCCCATGTTCAAAGTCTCCTTGCCCGCTTAAGCGGCGGAGACGCGGCAATGTTCCGACCAATAGGTGGGTTCCGGTAAAGAGCCCCGACCGGGCAAAGAACGACGGAAGCTTAGGCTTCTGCGAGCATTTCCTCGATCTGGCCGAGCCGTTCCTTGCCGAAGAACATTTCCTTGCCGACGAAGAATGTCGGGATGCCGAAGGCCCCGCGCTCGACCGCATCCGATGTGTTGTCGATCAGCTGCTGCTTCACCTCTGCCTGCTGCGTGGCCTCCAGCAGGCTTTGCGCATCGAGGCCGGCCTCCGCCAGTTTCGCGCCCACCACTGCCGGATCCCCGACCGCGATGTTCTCCTCCCAGATAGCGGGAAGCAGACAATCGAGCATCGCGCCGCGTTTGTCCGCCGGGCACGCGACCAGCGCGCGCTGCACGAGGATGGAATTGAACGGCAGATCGGGATGCATGCGGAATTTGCTCATGCCGTGTTTGGTCAGGAAGCGCTGAAATTCCAGCGCCGCATATTCGACCTTACCCTTCACCCCGGCATCGCGCATCATCGGCGGGCTGTTGCCGGTCAGCTTGTGCATGCCGCCCAGATAGACTGGTGTGATCGCGATATCTGCCCCGGTGCGGGCTGCGATGTTCTTCAGCGGATACCAGGCGAGGTAGCCGTTGGGCGCGCTGAAATCGAAGATGAATTCTACTGTTTTGGTCATTGATGCCCTCTCCCGGCGCGCCTCTTTTTCAATCCTGACCGTTCCACACACATCCTGCGTGGACAAGTCCGCTTATGTGTTAAATCCCTACTTGCAAATCATTCGCATTAGCATATCAAAGGGTGGCGAAAGGAATTGCTGATGGCTTCGAAACACACGACCTCCCCGCTCGATCTGCCCCTGCCCGCGCTGCGTCATCAGGCGCTCGGCCTGCTGCTGATCCGGCGGATGACCAGCCACGGGCAGCACGATACGCGCGCGGCCATGCTGGCGATGGACGTGGCCGGTGCGCGGTTTCGCAAATTGCTGGTGTTGGCCCGCGCCTTCATGGTCGATCTGGGCACGACATCGCGGCGCAAGATCCGCCTTGCCCCGTTTTGCGCAGGCGGGATGACCCGCGACGAAGGCCTGATCGTGGACCTGTTCGAGAGCGGCAGGCTGGATGTGCTGGCCGCTCTGACCGACGATGCGCGCTCTATCACTGCACGCGAAAGCGGCCTGGCCTTCGGGGCGGAATTGCGCGATCTGGCCTGCCGTAAGGGCTGGAAGTTTTAGATTCCGGCCACAGCCAGCGCCCGGTCCATGTCCTCGGTCACGTCGGCGATATCCTCCAGCCCGACATTGATCCGCAGCAGGCCCTCGGTCACGCCCATCGCGGTGCGGGCGTCCTCCTCCATACCGGCATGAGTGGTGCTGGCCGGGTGGCACATCAGGCTGCGGGCATCGCCGATATTGTTGCTGATATCGACCAGCTCCAGCGCATCGAGGATGGCAAAGGCGCGTTCGCGGGTGTCGACATCGAAGGCGAAGATCGGGCCGGTGGCGTCCATCTGCTTTGTCGCGAGATCGTGGCGCGGATGGCTGGGCAGACCGGGATGGAGCATGTGTCCGCCGGCCTTCTGCACCCGCGGCTCCAGAAATTCGCCCAGCTTCACCGCATTTTCGCTCTGCTTGTGGGCGCGCAGTTCCAGCGTCTCTAGCCCCTTCAGCACGACCCACGCATTGAACGGGGCGATGTTGGGGCCGGTGTTGCGCTGGAACGGCAGCAGCGTCTCGTTGATCCATTCCTCGCTGCCGCAAATCGCGCCTGCCAGCACGCGCCCCTGCCCGTCCATCAGCTTGGTCGCGCTATAGGCAACAACGTCGGCGCCGAATTCCATGGGGCGCTGGAGCGCTGGCGAAGCGAAGGCATTGTCGACCACGGTGGTGATGCCATGCGCCTTCGCCACGCCGCAGACATGCGCCAGATCGACGATATCGAGCGTCGGGTTGGCAGGGGTTTCGAAGAAGAACACCTTCGTATTGGGGCGGATGGCCGCTTCCCAGGCCGCATCATCGGCGCTGTCAATCACGGTGGTTTCGATGCCGAAACGCGGGAGAAGGTGATCGACCAGCCAGCGGCACGAGCCAAACGCAGCGCGCGCCGCGACGCAGTGGTCACCGGCCGAGAGCTGGCACAGCAGCGCCGCCGTCATCGCCGCCATTCCGCTGGCCTGTGCACGGCAGCCTTGCGCCCCCTCCATCAGCGCGATGCGTTCTTCCAGCATCGCCACGGTGGGATTTTGCAGGCGGGAATAGGTCATCCCTTGCGCATCGCCCGCAAACCTGTCGGCCACGGTCTGCGCGTCGTCATAGGTGTAGCCGGAGGTGAGAAAGAGCGCCTCGCTCGTCTCGCCATGCTCGCTGCGCCATGTGCCGCCGCGCACCGCGCGGGTTGCGGGCCGCCAGTTGCGGGTGACGGAGCGGTCGGTTCCGGTGGTCTTTTTCATTGCCCGGCGGGCTTAGGCAGACACGCCCCGCGCGGCAACCGGGAATGGCGCTCGCACGCGATGAGCGCACATACGAAAACGGGGCCTGCGAAGGCCCCGTTCGTTAATTCAGGATGTGCGCCGCCTCAAAGGCTGAGCGGTTCGTCATCACCGCCGCCAGCAGCAATGAGGATACCCGCGATAATGGCCGCAGCGGCGAGGATGGCGATGATGATACCGCCGGAATCGCCCTCCAGTTCACTCGCTTCGGCGACCGGCGCCGCTGCCCGGTCTGCAAAGCCGCTTTGCGCAGCGACAGGTGCCGTGGCGAGGCCGATTGCGGCAACGCCCGTCAGGATGGCTTTCGATTTCATAGACTTGTCCCCATATCTGGACGGGCACCTGCAAGAAGCACCCATCTCTGTTTGACGACCGTCCGGAGGGTTAACATAATCTGGCCCGCAAGCACAAGCGATACCGCCCGTGCTTTCAGGCGCTTTATCGCAGGCACAGGCCCGAAACGGCGGGTTGACCAATTGCAGCGCCAAACAAAAACGGGGCCCTTTCGGACCCCGTTTCGTATTCGTTAGCGATCAACCAGATCAGGGGCCAACCTAATCAGGGGCCAATCTAATCAGGGACTCGTCGGATCGTCATCGTCGGCGATGATGATGATGCCCGCGATCACTGCAGCTGCGGCGAGCAGGGCAATCAGGATGCCGTTTTCGCCTTCAAGTTCGCTCTCGCCGGCAACAGGTGCCGAACGATCCGTCATTACTGCCTGTGCTCCGACTGGCGCGGTAGCCAACCCGAGAGCTGCGATGGCGAGTCCAATGGACTTCAGTTTCATTGCTCTACTCCAAATAGTGGTTTTGCGACCGCCAGCCCCGGTACGGGACTTGCCTTAGACAGGTTGTAGTTAAGTTCGGATTGTGACGATTGTATGTATGCGACAAACGCCTTCGCACCCGCACAAATCGCGCATGTCACTGGGGCAGTTGCGAAATTCCTGCAAGCCCGACCCCGCGCCGGCCGATTGCAGCCAGCATTTGCGCCCCTTCGATGGCGGTGATGACCAGCTTGGCGCCCGAATCGGGATCGGGGTCGTCCTCAGGCAGATGATTCGCCACCCAGCGCGTCAGCTGATCCATGATGTCGCCCGCTGCCGCGAGATAGGCAGGGTCTCCGCGCTGACATCCGGCGACGATATCCCACCAGATCCGGAAGAACGGCTGGAAGTCTTCGCGCCCGGTGATGTCCATCACTGTCAGGGCGCAATCGCGCCGCGAAGCCGCCCGTCCCTGCGGAAAGGCCGCATCGAGCGACGCAGTGAAATTCTGCGCCAGGAAGGCCAGCAAATCCGCAACCAGCGCGTCCTTCGATCCGAAATGATAGATCAGCATCCGGTCGCTGGTCCCGGCCGCTTTCGCCAGAGGGCGCAGGCTCATCCCGGCTAGCCCGTGCTGCATCACATAGGCTGCGACCAGCGGCAGCAGGGACTCGCGCGACAGGGAAGCTTTGGCCATGGCCTCTTGTAGCAAGCGCTACATATAGCTACAAGTGTAGCACTTGCTACATCCGAGTCGGAGAACCTCCATGACCGCCATCCAGAGTATTGTCGTCCTGTGTTACGCCGCCGCCATTGCCGCGCTCGTTTACGCCGTGGTCCGGCGCACGCGGATCGGGTCTCCCGTGATCGCTTGGGCGCTGTTTGCAGCATTCACGGCCTTCTCTCTGCTCTCCGTGGCGCGCGACGGCATCATGATGTTCTGGACCAACCACACCGCCAATCTGGTGGGGGTGCAGGTCTGGTGGGATCTGCTGCTGGCGGTCGTCATTGCCTTCATCTTTATCGCCCCGCGAGCCCGCGCGGTGGGGATGAACATCCCGCTCTGGGCCGTGTTGGTTGCGACCACGGCCTCAATCGGCCTGCTTCCCATGGTGGCGCGCCTCTTCACGCTAGAACGCGCGCGTGAGGGGCAAGAGGCCGGGTAATTCGGGCAGATTTTGAGCGCAGTATTGCCGCGATAGGCGGTTGCGGGGAAAGGCGGTGCTGGTAAGCCTGCGCCCATGACGGCCCCGGCATATCACCCCCAGCCCAAACCACGGGACCCACTGGGCCCCACCCTCGCCCTTTGCGCCGCATTCTTCGCCCTGACCCTGTGGCGGCTGACGACACCGCCGGGGCTGTATTTCGACGAAATCCATTATGTGCCCGCCGCGCGGATCCTGCTCGATCTGGAGGGGTGGCCCAATGCCGAGCATCCGCCGCTCGGCAAGCTGATCCTGGCCGCGAGCATCGCGCTGCTGGGGGACGGGCCGCTGGGCTGGCGGCTGCCCAGCGCGTTTGCAGGCACTTTGGCCCTGTTCGCCTTCACCCGCGCGCTGTGGTTTGCGAGCGAGCGGCGGGCCGCCACCCTCGCCTACGCCCTGCTGCTCGCCACCGGCTTCCATCTGTTCGTCCATGCCCGCATCGCGATCCTCGACGGGCTGTTCATCGCTTTTCTCAGCGTCGCCCTGTGGCAGGCGGCGGGCGCTGTGCGCGAGCCGGAGACAGGCCGCTGGCGGCTGGCAATATGCGGGGTGGCGATCGGCGCTGCGCTCGCCACCAAATGGACGATGATCCCTTTTGCTCCGCTGTTCGGGCTGGTCTTCCTCGCCGCGCGTCTGACAGCCGGGCGCAGGCGCTTGCTGCTCAGCCGCCGCGGCGCGCCGGTGCCGGGGATGACCCTTCTGGAGGCGTTTGTCTGGCTCGGCGTGGTTCCGCTGGCGGTCTACGCCCTTACCTTCCTGCCTGCGCTGTGGGCTGTGCCCTCCCCCTTCGATAGCGGCGGCCTGTGGGATCTGCAGCACCGCATGCTAGCGATGCAGCAGAGCGTGAAGGAAGCGCACACCTATCAGAGCGTGTGGCATGAATGGCTGCTCAACATCCGGCCCATCTGGTATTTCTACGAGCCGGTGGACGGCGTGCAGCGCGGGGTGATGCTGGTCGGCAATCCGGTGACGATGCTGGCGGGATTGCCCGCTCTCGTCTGGTGCGGCTGGGCGGCCTTTTCGCATCGGCGGAGGGACGCGCTGGCGGTGCTGGTGCTGTTCGCAGCGGCCATGGCCTTCTGGGTGATCGCGCCCAAGCCGGTGCAGTTCTACTACCACTATTTCGCCGCCAGCTGCTTCCTGCTTGGCGCTCTGGCGCTGGCGCTGGATGCTCTGTGGCAGCGCGGCCTGCGCTGGCCGATGGTGGCCTTGGTCGCCGCCAGCCTCGCTGTGTTTGCGTGGTTCTACCCGATCCTCAGCGCCGCGCCGTTGGACGGGCCAAGCGGTTTCGCGCCCTATGCGTGGCTGCCGTCATGGGTGTGATGGCAAGTTAATACCGCCCCCAGACAAAACGGCTGGACAGAGCATAATTCCACACCGCGCCGATCACGATCCCCGCGCCTGCCGCCAGCGCCCAATACACCCCGCGCCCCTCCAGCCATCCGGCCAACGCGACATTGGCCAGCGCGCCCACCGCGCAGGTCGCGCAAAAGCCCAGCCAGCCGCGCAGCATCCGGCCCGCTCCGTGCAGTCGCTGGTCGGCATAGGTCAACTGGTTGTTGAGCCAGAAATTGAAGCTCATCGCCGCGAAAGTCGCCGCCGCCTGCGCTGGCACAAATCCGCTCCCGAGCGTCAGATAAAGCAGCGCCAGCACCGCCATATGCACGCCCACACCCAGCGCGCCCACGGTGGCGAACAGGGCAAAGCGGGTGGGCACGATGCGGCCCAGCAGCCGGTCATACAGGCCGACCAGAAATTCAAACGCGATTGCCGTGTCGAGCTTGCTGTGCCCGCTCTGGCGCGGAGCAAATTGCAGTGGAAATTCGCGCACCACCAGCTGTCCCTTTGCGGCGCCGAGAATATCGAGCAGGATTTTGAACCCGATGCCCGACAGGCGCGGGGCGAGATCGCGCAAGGTCGAAGTCTGCATAAGGAAATAGCCGCTCATCGGGTCGGTCAGCTTTGCGCCTGTGAGCCCGCGCGCCAGCCGGTTGGCGAAGCGCGAGGCTGTTTCGCGGCGCGCACCGTCCAGCCCCTCCGCACTCGCCCCATCAACAAAGCGGGAAGCCAGCGCGACGTCTGCTTCGCCGCCTTGCACCGCGCCGAGCATGGCAGGCAGCAGCGCTGGATCATGCTGGAGATCGGCATCCATCACCGCCACGAACTCCGCCGCCGTGGCGCAGGCGCCCTCCACCACTGCCGAGGCCAATCCGCGACGCCCGATCCGCTGGATAACGCGAATGCGCGGATCGTCCCGGGCGAGCAGCCGCGCGGCATCGGCGGTGCCATCCGCGCTGTCATCGTCGACCACGATGGCTTCCCAATCGACCGCCCCCAGCGCCGCGTCGAGCCGCGCCACCAGAGGCGCGATATTCTCAGCCTCGTTCAAAGTGGGAAGGATTATGGCGAGTGTCGGCATCAATCCTCCCCCATCGGGGGAGGGGGACCATTCAAGGCCTTGGCCGCAGGATGGTGGAGGGGCACGCGCGTCGTCATTCGGGCGGTAGTAACATATTGCGGGTGCCCCTCCACCGTCTCTAGACAGTCCCCCTCCCCGTTCCGGGGAGGATTTACATTTCGGCAAGCACCGCGTCAGCCAATTCCCGCGTGCCCATGCTGCCGCCCAGATCGAAGCCCCGTGTGCCGCCTGCCAGCGCCGCCTTGACCGCATCCTCGATCCGCCGCGCATCGTCCTCGCGACCGAAGGAATGGCGTAGCATCATCGCGGCAGAGAAAATGGCGGCCAGCGGATTGGCCCGCCCCTGCCCGGCGATATCGGGCGCGCTGCCATGGATCGGTTCGTACAGGCCAAACGTGCCATGCGCGCTCTGCCGCTCGCCCAGCGAGGCACTGGGCAGCAGACCGATAGAGCCGACGCACATGCTCGCCTGATCGGACAGAATATCGCCGAACAAATTGCCCGTCACAATCGTGTCGAACTGGCCCGGCGCGCGGACCATCTGCATCGCGGCATTGTCGACATAGAGATGATCGAGCGCGACATCGGGATACTCGGCCGCGACCTCCACCACCACATCGCGCCACAGCTGGCTGGTCTCCAGCACATTGGCCTTGTCCACGCTGGTCAGCCGCCCACTGCGACCCTGCGCGGCGCGGAAGGCGACATGCGCGATGCGGCGGACTTCATTCTCGGAGTAAGCCATCCGGTCCCAGCCCTCGCGCTCGCCGCTTCCCAGCGTGCGCGTGCCCTTCTCGCCGAAATAGACATCGCCGTTCAGCTCGCGAATGATCAGCATGTCGATTTCCCGCGCGATTTCCGGACGCAAAGCGCTGGCATCTTCCAGACCGGGCAGCATGGAGGCGGGGCGCAGATTGGCAAACAGCCCCAGCTCAGCCCGCAAACCCAACACAGCTTGTTCCGGCCGCAAGTGGCGCGGCAGGTCATCGCAAGACGGATCGCCCACCGCTCCGAACAAAACAGCATCGGCTTCGCGCGCCATAGTCAGCGTTTCGGGCGGCAGCGGATGGCCATGTGCGCGGTAAGCTGCCGCGCCGACATCGCCAGTGAACAACGTCAGACCCGGCAGGTCCATCGAGTCCAGCACGCGCACAGCCTCGCTGGTCACTTCGGGGCCGATACCGTCGCCGGCGAGGACTGCAATTTTCATCGAAGGTTATGCCTGTGTAGTTATAGTATTTTGCGCAGCCGCTCGATCAATTGCGCGCGGGCGGCCATGGTCTGGCCGCGAATCTGGCCGGGCCGGTCGGGTAGCAAATACTGCGCGATCGGCGCCTCCAGTTTTTCCATCGCGGCGACAATATCGGCTAGGCTCTCCGCCTCCGGTCGCATGCCGCCATAGCCCAGTTCGCGCAATAGCAGCGCCTCATACACCAGCAGCCCCCGCGCCCAGCCCCGCGCACTCGGTGCCTGGCAAATGGCGGAAAGAACGCCCTGCAAAGCGTTGAAAAGCGATGGATATTGGGTGCGTTCTGACAAGGCACTGGCAGTCAGTGCGGTGACCCACTGAATTGCGGCGGCAGGCAGCGGCTCGCTGAGCCAGGGCCCGCGGCTCTCAAGGAGTTCCAGCTTTGCAAAGGGCAATTGGCTGTCCGACTTCGCGCGCAATTGCGCTTCCACCAGATTGCCGGGAATGACCACTGGCCGCAGCACGCGCCCCCGCCCGCCCGCGACATAGGCGGCGATCATTCCAAAATGCTCGGTAAACAGCCGCGCGATCACAGCTGTCTCGCCATGCGCACGGGTAGACAAAAGTAGGGCTGGCGCGCGCAAATCCATCGGCGCGTGCCTCTCGAACTACTTGATCTTGGCTTCCAGCGCTTCGATCCGCTTGGCCAGCGCCTCATTTTCTTCGCGGGCCTTGGCAGCCATCGCCTTGACCGCGTCGAATTCTTCGCGCGCGACAAAATCCAGTCCGCCAACGGTTTCCTTCACCCGCTCACGGGCGCTCTCGCGCGCCTCGCGGGTCATGCCTGCAAACGTGCCGGCGGCACCGTTCATCAGCTTCACGAAATCGGCGATCATGGGGTTCTGGCTTTGCATGGAAAGTTATGTGGCGGCGGTTTGCCTAATTCACAACCCCTACAACTCGATCCGCTCGACTGCCGAGCTGGGGATCGCGGCGTCGTAATTCGGGTTCGCGGCCAGAAATTCATAATTGAGCAGCGTCGCGAACAGGACCCACGCCAGATAAGGCAGCAGCAGAATGCCTGCCAGAGTGCGCACCCGCCAGAAGGCCACGATCGTCGCGATCAGCGCAATATTCAGCGCGCCGATCACCACCAGCGCAAGGGTAATCTCCTGCGCGCCGAAGAAGGTCGGCGTCCATGCCAGATTGATCACAAATTGCACCGCGAACAGCACAATCGCGAGTGTCCGCCCGCGCGCGCCCCACGCAGCGCAGACCAGCGCGAGGGCAAAGCCCATCATGATGTAGAGGATTGTCCAGACGATGCCGAACAGTGCAGGCGGTGGATATATCGCCGGTTTTTCCAGCATGGCAAACCACGGATTGTCGGGGCCGGACGAGAACAGCGAGCCCGCGACAAAGCCGAGCAGAACGCAGGCGGGGATGGTGAACAGCGACCAGCGAATGATACTGGCGCGCAACTGCCCACGTGAAGCCAAACCTGTCATGCGTTCTCCCAATATTTTGGCCCAGCATCAGGGTATGCGATTCGCGACCGGAGCGGTGTGCCCATTGGCGGGGCAACACGCAAGACGCGCACAGCCGCTGTCCTGTAAATGGATGCAAATCAGGCGCTGGCAGGTGCTCCGCTGTCCATTCGCGGATGAGCCAATCCCCGATAGGCGGAAACTAGAAACTCCACATTCCCCTCCGGCCCCTTGATCGGGCTTTCTAAAATGCCCTGAATGGCCCAGCCGCCGCTCTCCAGCCAGATGCGCACTTCCTCGCAAACGCGGGCATGCAGGGCGGGATCGCGCACCACACCGCCTTTGCCGACTTCCTCGCGGCCCACCTCGAATTGCGGCTTGATCAGCGCGACCACACGGGCCTCGGATGCGGCGAGTTCGAACGGACGCTCCAGCACCTTGGCGAGACTGATAAAGCTGGCATCGCATACCACCCAGCTGCACGGGCGATCGATCTGGTCGGCCGTCAGGATGCGCGCGCTGGTCTGCTCCAGCACTGTCACGCGCTCGTCCTGCCGCAATTTCCAGGCGAGCTGGTTGGTGCCCGAATCCACCGCAAAGACATGCGCCGCGCCCTTGCTTAGCAGCACATCGGTAAACCCGCCGGTGGAGCTGCCGATATCCATCGCTGTGACGCCGGAGGGATCGAGCCCGAAATGCTCGATCGCATGGGCGAGCTTGATCCCGCCGCGCCCGACCCACGGGTGATCGCGCCCGCGCACCTCCAGCGGCGCGTCCTCTGCCAGAGCCTGACCCGGCTTCAGCACTTTGGTTTCGCCGGAAAAAACCGTGCCTGCCATCACCAACGCCTGCGCCCGAGTGCGGCTGGGGGCGAGGCCGCGTGCGACCAGCAACTGGTCAACGCGCTGTTTCGCTCGCTTGGGCTTTTTCTCCATGGACACGGGGGTCCGTTAGCGCGCATGAGTGCGCCATGTCGACTATTCCCAAGTTCCAGAACCGACCGCACCACCACAATCGCGCTGCGCGCGGAGCGATCCTGCTCGCCAGTCTGGCCGTGGCCTGCTGCACGCCGCCCGCGCCCGAGCCTACGCCGCCCCCGCCACCTGCACCGCCTCCGGTGACGGTTGCTCCGGCGCCCCCGCCTCCCGCGCCGGAATACGACAATTGGCTGGATGCCCCGGCCAGCGCAGGCAACTGGACCTACCGCGACGGCGCGGCCAGCAGCTATGCTCTGTTCGGCCAGCCCGGTCAGGGCGCGCGCTTCGGCATGGAGTGCAACAAGAATTCCCGCACCGTACGGCTGGTGCGCGCGGGCTCTGCCAGCAATGCCGTCCCCATGCGCATCCGCACGGAAACCGCCCAGCGCATGCTCACCGCCACCCCCGCCACAAACGGGCAAGCGACCCTGACCGTCGATCTCAACGCCAGCGACCGCCTGCTGGACGCGATGGCGTTTAGCCGGGGCCGGTTCGCGGTGGAGACATCGGGACTGGAGACACTGTACATCCCGGCATGGGCCGAAGTGACGCGCGTAATCGAGGATTGCCGCTGAGCTATTTGGGGAAAGCTGAAATTGGCTCTTGTCTTCCCGCCCGTTTGGAATCACATTCCTTATTGAGTTCGGCGAAGAACGCCCTGCTCGGCCCCCGGTGAAACGGTTGGGGTCTTGCTTAAATAGCTGAAAGGAGGTGATCCGATGTCTCATGGTTCAATAGCGAGGTCGGTGAAATCCCGTACGGAGCATATTCGGTAACATCTCTTTGCCGAGTAAGGCTTTGTGAGCGGCGTTTCATCGTCGCTGACCATGTTTTGGGGCGGTGTCCTGCTTAGGCAGGCGCCGCCCTATTCATTTTGTTTTCCGCACCCCATCCGGGGCGCGATCTCCTCGCTCATGCGACCTGAAGGTCGCGTCGCTGCGGGCGGCCGGTCGGCCTTTGTCGGTCACTGGTCGCGACCGAAATTAGTCACAATTGGAGCGTTTGGGCGATGGTATCGGCGCCGATAGGCGACGACAGCGCGCGACCGCGCGCCGCCGCTTATGCGGCGAAGCAAAGAGTGCGGATGCACTCCGCCCGCAGGGTCCCAACAAAAACGCCTCGCCCGCAGGGTCTCAACAAACAACACCTAAAAAACCCGCCCTTGGTTACCTTGCCTCAAACCTTCCCTGCCAGTAACCGCGCACTATGGAATTCAAGCACACTTCCCACCCCTCGCCGCTGGGCACCGATGCGCGCGCGCAGATCCTTACCGATCCCGGTTTCGGCAAGCATTTCACCGACCATATGGTGGTAATCGATTACGACGCGGCCAAAGGCGGCTGGCATCAGGCCAGCATTGGCCCGCGTGAGCCGATCAGCCTCGATCCCGCCGCCTCGGTGCTGCACTATGCACAGGAAGTGTTCGAGGGGATGAAAGCCTACAAGCAGGAGGACGACACCCTCTCGCTGTTCCGTCCCGAGGCGAATGCGGCCCGCTTCAACGCCAGCGCCCGGCGCATGGCAATGCCCGAATTGCCTGAAGAATTGTTCATGGAATCGATCCGCCAGCTGGTTGCGGCGGACAAGGATTGGGTGCCCACCATCGAAGGCGGCGCGCTTTATCTGCGGCCCTTCATGTTCGCTTCCGAAGCGTTTCTGGGTGTGCGCCCGGCGACGCAGTACAAATATATCCTGATCGCCTGCCCCGTTGGCGGCTATTTCAAATCCGGCGCTCCGGCAGTGAAAATCTGGGTTAGCCGCGACTATGTCCGCGCTGCCCCCGGCGGCACGGGCGCGGCTAAGACCGGTGGCAATTACGCCGCGTCGCTGGTCCCGCAGGCAGAGGCCACCGCAAATGGTTGCGATCAGGTCGTGTTTCTCGATGCGGTCGAGCGCAAGTGGATCGAGGAACTGGGCGGAATGAATCTGTTCTTCGTGTTCGACGACGGCAGCGTGGTCACCCCGCCGCTGACCGGCACGATCCTGCCCGGCATCACCCGCGACAGCCTGATCCAGCTGATCCGCGAAGAAGGCCTGCAAGTGCGCGAAGAACCCTACTCCATCGACCAATGGCGCGCCGATGCGACCATGGGCCGCCTGACCGAAACGATGGCCTGCGGCACTGCCGCCGTCGTCACCTCCGTGGGCACGGTCACTGGCCCCGATGGAGACTTCACCATCGGCACCGGCGGCCCCGGCCAGCTGACCACCAAATTGCGCGAGCGGCTGGTGGCGATCCAGAAGGGCGAAGCGAAGGACAGCTACGGCTGGGTGACGAAGTTATGATCTCGGCTTTACTCTTCTTCCTGATGGCTGCGCCCGGTGCTTTCGAGCCCGTCGAATGGCTGGATTCCAACAGAGTAAAAGTGAGCACCGAAATCATCCGCAAAAACAGCGGGCGAGCCCACGCGTCGGCGCAAATCAAACTGATGCGCATGGCGAAAAAGGCCTGCAAACCAATTGGAGGCGCGGTATCGGATGGGACCTTGCGTGTTGACCAACTTGAGAAACCAGACTCGAAGCGCACGACGCTTCTGCTGAGTGAGGTCTATGTCTGCCTCCCCGACTGATCTCCCCATCCAAGTAGCGGCGCTCTACCGCTTCACGCCCTTCCCCGATCCCGCTGCCCTGCGCGAGCCATTGCTGGCGGCGTGCAATGAGGCGGGCGTTAAAGGCACCATCCTGCTCGCGCCCGAGGGCATCAACGGGACGATTGCCGGGCCGGACAGCGCGGTCGAGGCAGTACTCGCCCACATCCGCGCCCTGCCCGGTTGCGCCGAACTCGAGCTGAAAACCTCCCGCGCCGCCGAGATGCCGTTTTACCGGATGAAGGTGCGGCTGAAGAAAGAGATCGTCACCATGGGCCAGCCCTCGGTCGATCCCACCGCCAGCGTCGGACGCTATGTCTCTCCGCATGAGTGGAACGAGGTGGTCGCCGATCCCGACACCATCCTGATCGACACCCGCAATGATTACGAGGTTGCAGCGGGCCAGTTCAAAGGGGCGATCGACCCAAAGACCGAGACGTTCCGCGACTTCCCGGCGTGGTTCCGCGATCGCCGCGACGAATTGCTCGGCCAGGGCAAGACCCCGCGCGTCGCCATGTATTGCACCGGCGGCATACGGTGCGAAAAATCGACCAGTTTCCTGCGCGGCGAAGGGGTGGAGGATGTCGTCCATCTGAAGGGCGGGATCCTCAAATATCTCGAAACCGTGCCCGAAGATGAAAGCCTGTGGGAAGGCGAATGCTTCGTCTTCGACGAGCGGGTGACGGTGAAACACGGCCTTGAGACCGGCACCCACGCCCTGTGCCGCGCCTGCCGCCGCCCGCTCGACGAGAAGGCGCGCCAGCATCCCGACTATGTCGAAGGCGTAGGCTGCGCAGAGTGTATCACCGAGCGGACGGACGAACAGCGCGCCCGCTATGCCGAACGCCAGCGGCAGGAAGAGCTCGCCGCCAAGCGCGGGGTCGCTCATGTCGGTGCGACGCTGCCGGAGAAGGAATTGAAAGACGGCGGGGACTGGGAAGCCGAGTGGGGGCCGAAATTCTGATGAGCGACCTCGCACCCACCCTCCCCGTCCTCTACAGCTTCCGCCGCTGCCCCTACGCGATGCGCGCGCGCATGGCGCTGTGGATCAGCGGGAACGCGGTGAACCTGCGCGAGGTGAAGCTGGCCAACAAACCCGATGCGCTGCGCGAGGCCAGCCCCAAAGCGACCGTCCCGGTGCTGCAAAGGCCCGATGGCACAGTGCTGGAAGAAAGCCTCGACATCATGCGCTGGGCGCTGGGGCGCAATGACCCGGAAGGCTGGCTGGCACGCGAGAATGCAGGCCTTATCAAGCTGTTCGACGGCGCGTTCAAACACCACCTCGACCGCTACAAATACCCCAATCGCTACGCAGACGAGCCGGATTACAGCAAGGTTGATCATCGCGGCGAAGGGCTTGCCATATTGAGCGATCTCGACGGGCTCCTGTCCCGACAACCGCATATTGGCGGCGAGCAACGCGGCTTCACCGACATCGCCCTGTTCCCCTTCATCCGCCAGTTCGCCAATACGGATCGCGACTGGTTCGATGCCCAGCCGATCCCGCATGTGCAGCAATGGCTGGAGGATCATCTGGCCTCCGATCTGTTCCAGAGCGTAATGGCGAAATATGCCGTCTGGCAGCCGGGCGACGAGCCGGTGGTGTTCGGCCCCTAGTCCGGACACTCCGTCAACCGCTCCCGCAGCGCGTCGATCAGCCAGCTTGTCGCCGGACCGGGCTTCGTGTCACGCCGCCACAGGGCGCTGAAGCGGTAGGTGGTGCCGGGCTTTTCCGGCAGGTCGAGTGGGACCAGCGCGCCGCTTGCAAGATCGCCCGCCACCATCGGGCGGGGCATATTGCCCCAGCCGAGGCCCTCTTTCAGCAGCGCATGCTTCGCGCCCAGATCGCCCAGCCGCCAGGTCAGCGGGCTGAGTACCGAGAATTCGCGGCCCTGTGTCAGGTCCGATCGGTCGGCGAGGACGAGCTGCAAGTGCTTGCGGCTCTCGCCGGGCTCCACACCCTCCTGTGCAAGCGGATGGTCCGGCGCAGCAAGGGGGACAAGCTCGGTTGAGCCAATGTCCTGCCGCTCCAGTTCCGGATGGTCGCCCACCACCGGCCCGCCGACACCCAGCACGGAGGACCGCTCGAGCAGGCAGGCGGCCACCGCACCCAGCCCCTCGACCTGCAAGCGGAGCGCGACGGTGGGAAACTTCGCACGGAAATCGCGCAGCACGGCCGCCGTTGCCTCGCCCGGCACCATTACGTCGAGGACCAGAGACACATCGCTCTCCAGCCCGGCGTGCAAGCTGCGGGTCTTGGCCAGCAGCGCATCGGCACGGTCGGCCACCGCGCGCGCTTCGGCCAGCAGGCCCTTCCCCTCCTCGGTCAGCACCGGCTTGCGCGAGCCTTCGCGTGCGAACAGCGTGACGCCCAGTTGCGCCTCCATCTGCGCGATTCCGTAGCTGATGGCGGATACCGCCCGCCCCATACGCCGCGCCGCGCCGCCAAAGCTGCCTTCCTCCTCGACCGCCAGAAAGATGCGCAGTTGATCGAGTGTGGGGTCGGCAAGCTGCATAGGGCTTTTCCATATATTCCGATTATCCGAACATTTTAATAGTTTTTATCTCACTTATCCTTTCAATCTGCAATGCCTATTTCCGTCTCACACCCACTCCCGACAGGAGAACAGACATGATCGAATTGCGCCCTTTCAACACGCTCGGCTCTGCCAATCACGGCTGGCTGGATGCGCGTCACCACTTTTCCTTCGCCGGATATCACGATCCGGCACGGGTCAATTGGGGCTCCCTGCGCGTCTGGAACGACGATACGATTGCACCGGGCACCGGCTTCCCCACCCATCCGCATCAGGACATGGAAATCATCACCTATGTCCGCAAAGGCGCCATCACCCACCGCGACAGCATGGGCAATGAAGGCCGCACCGAAGCGGGCGACGTACAGGTAATGAGCGCTGGCGACGGTGTGCAGCACTCGGAATACAATCATGAGGGCGAGGACACGCAGATCTTCCAGATCTGGATCATTCCGTCGCAGCGCGGCGGCACACCTGGCTGGGGCGCACGGCCCTTCCCCAAAGGCGACCGCGCCGGGCAATGGGTCGCCCTCGCCAGCGGTGCGGCCAATGATGACGACGGCGCTCTGCCGATCCGCACCGATGCCGAAGTCCTCGGCGCAACTGTGAAGGCGGGCGAGAGCGTGACCTACACTCCGCGCGACGCCTCTCGGCATCTCTATCTGGTGCCCGCCACCGGAAAGGTGCGGGTCGAAGATGTGGAAGCCGAAGCGCGCGACGGCGTGGCCATCACCGACATGGCCAAAATCACTGTGACCGCGTTGGAGGACAGTGAACTCGTCCTCGTTGATGCAGCCTAATAATCTCCCCTCCCCCTGGGGAGGGGTCGGGGGTGGGGGTTCCACGTTGAATTGCCGCCGAACACCCCCACCCTGCCTCCCCCCTCAAGGGGGAGGAGAAAATAGAAGGAGAATTCCTATGACCAATATTCTGCACATCACTTCCAGCATTCGCGGCAGCGAGTCCGTCAGCAACGATCTGGGCCAGCGCATCGTGGACAGCCTGACGGCAAAGCAAGACGCACAAGTCGTCACCCGCGACCTGTCGGCCAATGATATCCCGTTTGTGGATGCGGACCGCTTCGCCGCCAATCTCGCGCCCCACGCGGAGCGCTCCCCCGAACAGACCGAACTGGCCGCTATTGCCGACACGCTGATCGGAGAATTGCAAGCCGCCGACACCATCGTGTTCAGTGTGCCGATCTACAATTTCGGCCCGCCCGCAGTAGTCAAAGCATGGGCCGATCTGGTTGCGCGCGCCGGGACGACGTTCGAGTACACGCCCACCGGACCGAAGGGTAAGCTGGAAGGCAAAACCGCCTATCTCGCCATCGCCAGTGGCGGCACGGCCGTGGGCAGCGACATGGATTTCATGAGCAGCTGGCTGAAATTCTTCCTCGGCTTTCTCGGCATCACCGACGTGAGCCACATCGCCGCCGACGGCATCATGGGCGAAGGCGGCGAGGAGAAAATCGCCGAGGCGAAAGAAAAGGCGGTGGCGTTGGCGGGTTGATCCGACTGTCCCTTGAATCAAAAAGCATCGCCGGGGGCTTGGCTTTCCAACAAGGCTAGCCCCTACGCGGCGCAGACGCCCTGTCCATATCTACGATCGTCCGAGATGGACGTTGCGACCCAGTTCGTATTGGGTCAAAGTTCTGAAATGGAATGGAATGAGATATCAGGCGATTTTGAACCTGACGGAAGTTACCGCGATATCCTTATAAACGAGGTTACACTGGTTGAATGGCAAGCAGTGATTGACGCCGTCAGAAAAAACATGCCTTCCTTCGAATATTATGCCGGAAGCAAATTAGCCGAGATGCCACAGGATATTTCGAGGTTATTTAACCTTGGACCTGATGAAGATCGTTCGGATTTGTATCTCGATTTCGGAAACGGCCGGATCAAGTGTCATTTTTTCTCAGAAGACCAGATCGAGTTCGACATTGACCCTCGGGATATGAACGCGGGATCGCTCCCATCACTTATCAATTTTATGACTCTGCTGGGAACAGTGGTTGAAAAGCCGGTATCGCTGACACACGAAGCAATGCCTGACGCTGAAATTTTGCGCTATATGCCGGCCACAGGACGAGTTGATTACGTCGGCCCAGCCTTCGGATAATTGTTATGCGCTATTGGGTCGCTAGCTGACAGTCCGATCCTAAGTGTTACTCCGGCACCTTCGCTTTCAGCTCATCCAGCCACACGCCTGCCACTGCATCACTCGGTGCCCGCCAGTCGCCGCGTGGTGACAGCGCGCCGCCGCTGGTGACTTTGGGGCCGTTGGGCATCGCGCTGCGTTTGAACTGGCTGAACTGGAAGAAGCGCCAGAGGAATTTCTCCAGCCACGCGCGAATAGTTGCCAGATCATATTCGTTGCGGCGGTCTTCCGGAAACTCCATCGGCCACACGCCCGCGCTCGCATCTTTCCACGCATGCAGCGCCAGAAACGCCACGTGGCTGGGCCGCTGGCCGTAGCGCAAAATGTGGTGGAGGAAGAAGTCGTTGAGCTCGTACGGGCCTATCAGGCTTTCGGTGCTCTGGATTTCGCCGTCTTCGTTTTCCGGCACCAGTTCCGGGCTGATTTCCGTATCGAGCACCGCATCCAGCGCTTCGTTGCATCCGGCGTCGAATTGCCCGGTTCGTTCGGCCCAGCGGATCAGATACTGGATCAGTGTCTTGGGCACGCCGGAATTGACGCCGTAATGACTCATCTGGTCACCCACACCATAGGTGCACCAGCCCAGCGCCAGTTCCGACAGATCGCCGGTCCCGACCACAAAGCCGCTGTGCTGCCCGGCCAGACGGAACAGGTAATCTGTGCGCAGGCCAGCCTGCACGTTCTCGAAAGTGGTGTCGTAAACCGGCTCTCCATTCGCAAAAGCATGGCCGATATTCTCAAGCATGAGCTTGGCGGTCGGGCGGATGTCGATTTCTTCGGCCGTGATGCCGGTCGCCTCCATCAGATTCCACGCATTGGACTTGGTGCCGTCCGACGTCCCGAAGCCGGGCATGGTGTAGCCGCGAATGGTGGTGCGCGGCAGGCCCAGCTTGTCGCACGCTTTGGCCGCCACCAGCAGCGCCTGCGTGCTGTCGAGCCCGCCGGAAATGCCGATCACCAGCGATTTGGGATTGGTTGCCTGCATCCGCCGCATCAGGCCATCGACCTGAATGTTGAACGCCTCGTAGCAATCCTCGTCCAACTTCTCCGGCCGGTTGGGCACAAACGGGAAGCGCCGCACGGCGCGGCGCAGGCCGATATCGCCGCCCTGATAGCGGTGGGTAAATTCGATGCGGCGGAAATATTCGTCCGGCCGCCCGGCATATTCCGCGCCGTCGTTAAAGGTGCCGTTGCGCATGCGTTCGGACAGGATGCGCTGGGTGTCGATGTCGGTTACGCACAGTTCGGCATCGAGATCGAAGCGGGTGCTTTCGATCATCAGCTCGCCCATTTCATAGACCATGCCCTGCCCGTCCCACGCCAGATCGGTGGTGCTTTCGCCGTGGCCGCTGGCCGAATAGGCGTAGGCGCAAATCGAGCGGTTGGAGCTGGCGCGGCACAGCAAATGCCGGTCATCGCTGCGCCCGATGGTGATCGGGCTGGCCGAGAGGTTGCACAGGATCGTGGCCCCGGCGAGCGCAGCCAGAGTGCCCGGCGGCTGCGGCGCCCAGAAATCCTCGCAAATCTCCAGCCCGAAGGTGAAGCCGGGGAGGTTCTCCGCTGCAAACACCAGATCGGTGCCGAAGGGCACGTCCTGCCCGTTGAGGGTAATCTCCAGCCCCTGAATATTGTGCCCGCGTGCGAAGTAGCGCTTCTCGTAAAACTCGCGGTAATTGGGCAGGAAGCTTTTGGGCACCACGCCCAGCAGGCGGCCATGCGCAATGGCCAGCGCGCAATTGTATATCCGCCCCTTGCGCCGCAAAGCCGCGCCGATGATCAGAACGGGATGCAGTTTCTCCGACGCCGCGACGATTTCCGCCACCGCAGCCTCTGCCGCATCCAGCAATGTCTGCTGCAGATGCAGATCGTCCACCGCATAGGATGTGACGCACAGTTCGGGATAGACCAGCAGATCGACATGCTGCTCATGCGCAGCCTCGGCCTGCTCGATAATTGCCGCCATATTAAAGGCGACATCCGCCGTCCGCACGCACGGCGTGCTGGTCGCAACGCGCACAAAACCGTGATTGTGCATGTCGAAGAAGGCGTGCGATTGTGTCTCGGTCACCAAGCTGGGCGCTCCTGAAATCCTGTGTGCTTCGGCCCTAGCCGTTTGTCAGGCTGCCAGCAATTCGGACGCGTTGGGCGCCTGCTCCAGCAGAGCCAGCAGTCCCCGCTCCTCGCGGGTAAGCCACCGGGTCGCGCGCGGCAGACGCAGGCTCTCGCGCCAAACCTCCTGGTCTTCCAGCGTTTCGAACAACGCAGGGTGAATGTAGCTTTTGCGCGCAATTGCGGGCGTATTGCCCAACATCTGCGCCACGCCTTCGGTCAGCGCCTTGATGGTCACCCGTTCATCCGCATGGGCCAGCGTCTCGTAAGCAAACGCGCTGGCGTGCCATGTGCGAAAATGTTTCGCGCTGAAATCCTCACCCATCGTCTCGCGCAGGTAAGTGTTTACGTCGGACGAAGTGACCGCATGATGCTGGTCATCGTCATCGACATACTGGAACAGGTGCTGGCCCGGCAGGTCCTGCATCCGCTGCACCATGGTGGAAAGCCGCGCATCGCTGACCGTGACTTCCCGATCCTTGCCGCCCTTTCCGCGATAGCGCAGGCGTAGGGTCTTGCCGGTAATCTCGGCGTGGCGCTGCCGCAGGGTGGTCGCGCCGAAACTGTTATTGCGCTGGGCATAGCCTTCATTGCCGATCCGCACCGCACCCAGATCGAGCAGACGGACAACACTAGCGACGGCGCGCTCGCGGTTCAGTATGCGCCCACGCAGATCGTCCTCCACCCGGCGGCGAACCAGCGGCAACAGATTGCCAAAGGCGATGCAGCCATCGAATTTCTCGCTTTCCTGTCGGGTGCGAAATTCGGGGTGGTAACGATATTGCTTGCGGCCCTTCGCATCATAACCGGTCGCCAGAATGTGGCCATTAGGCGCAGGGCAAAACCACGCATCGACATAGGCTGGCGGCAGGGCAATTTCATTCAAACGGCGCTTCTCAGCCCGGTCGCGGATCAGCTGCCCCTTTGCATCGTAATAGGCCCAGCCGCGCCCTGCCCCCTTGCGAGTGATGCCCGGCAGACTGTCATCGACATAGATCAGTTTGGTCGGCGGCCCTTGCATGACACCATAAACTGCGCACAGCATGATCCGGTTCCGTAACCACGGACCCAATTGCGCCGAAAAGCGTTGGGTAGGAAGCAACAGGAAGGCCCCTCTGACATGACCGAATATACACCGCCCGCCGTCTGGAAGCATGACACCGAAAACGGGGGCCGGTTCGCCGCGATCAATCGCCCGACAGCCGGTGCGCGCGAGGAGAAGGAGCTGCCGCGCGGGGACCATCCCTATCAGCTCTATTCACTCGCCACGCCCAACGGGGTGAAGGCGAACATCATCTTCGAAGAGCTGATCGAGGAAGGCCACGACCTCGATTATGATGCGTGGGTCATCAATATCGGCGAGCAGGAGCAGTTCACCAGCGGCTTCGTCGGCGTGAACCCCAATTCGAAAATCCCCGCTCTGCTCGACCTGTCCGGGCCCGAGCCTGTGCGGGTTTTCGAAAGCGGCGCGATCCTGATGCATATGGCGGAGAAATTCGATCGCTTTCAGGCCAAGGGCCCCGCGCGTGCGGAAATGCTCAGCTGGCTGTTTTGGCAGATCGGCAGCGCACCCTTCATCGGCGGCGGCTTCGGCCATTTCTACGCTTACGCGCCGGAGAAATTCGAATACCCGATCAATCGCTATGCGATGGAAACCAAGCGCCTGTTCGATGTCGCCGACCAGCGGCTTGCCCAGACGCAGTTCCTGAGCGGCGAGGAATATACCATCGCCGATATGGCTGCGTGGCCGTGGATGGCCCCCTTTACCAAGGGCGTGATTTACAACGATGCGAAAACCTTCCTGAGCATCGACGAATATGAGCATGTCGGTCGCTGGGCGAAGGAAATCGGCGAGCGCGTGGCCGTGCGCCGCGCGATGATGGTCAACAAGACCTGGGGCGATGAAGATACGCAGGTGCCCAACCGGCATTCGGCGGCCGATTTCGAGGGCAAGAAGGTTTAGGTCAGCTCTTCCGCAAGCCGCTCCATAAAGCGCGCGCCAGCCTCTAACTGGTCGAGTGCAATCCATTCGTCCGGCTGGTGCGCCTGCTCGATGCTGCCGGGGCCGCAGATCACGGTCGGGAAACCGGCCTGCTGGAATTGCCCTCCTTCGGCCGCATAGGCGACTTGCAGCGGAGCGGTGTTCTCGCCGGTCAGGCGGCGTACGAAGGCGACTGCATCCTCGCTGCCCTGCGGCGTCATCGGCGCGGTTCCGGCGTGACGTTCAATCGTCACGCCGCAATGCGGGAAGCGCGCCTTCAGCTGGGAATCCACTTCTCCGCATCGGGCAATAAACGGGGCCAGAATAGCATCCGGATCCTCATTCGGCGGGCAGCGCAGATCGAACACGAAGCGGGCATGGCCAGCCAGAATATTGGCTGCCTCACCGCCCTCCATCACACCGACCGTCAGCGTCGCCTCGGGCGGGTCGAAGCCATTGTCCGGGTCGGCCCGTGCGCGCAATTCTTCCGCCAGAACGGCGAGTTCATGCATCAGCTCGATCGCGACCATATTGGCCGAGACGCCGTGGCCGGTAAGCGAACTATGCGCCTCGTGCCCGCGCACGGTGACCTCATGAACCGCAATGCCCTTGTGCCCCGTCACCACCCGCATCAGGCTAGGTTCCCCGACAATAGCGAGGCGCGGCGGAGGGATGGTCTGGGCCATCCGTGCGATCATGGCAGGCGCGCCCTGACAGCCCACCTCCTCGTCATAGCTGATTGCCAGATGCACTGGCAGTTTCCCGGCGGCGAAGCGCGGCACAAAGGCTAGCGCCAGCGCGATGAAGCCCTTCATATCGGTGACACCGCGCCCGATCAGGCGCTTGCCACCCTTGGCAACCACTTCGCGCGCAGTCCACGGGTCTGCGCTCCAGTCCTGCCCTTCCACTGGCACCACATCGCTGTGACCGGAAAGGATCACGCCGCCTTCCACAGCTGGCCCGCAAGTTGCGAACAAATTGGCTTTCGTCCCCTCCGCATTCGCTACCCGCTCGGACGCAATGCCATGCTGCGCGAGATAATCCTCCACCCATTCAATCATCGCCAGATTGCTACGGTGGCTGGTTGTGTCGAAAGCGACCAGCGTGTCCAGAATGGTGCGGGCAGTTGCGAGATTGGTCATGGACGCGACACTACTGCGCACTTGCTTGAAAACCACCCTTCCCTTCCGCGTCAGGCCCGCTATAGAGCGCGCCAGTGCTGGGGTGTGGCCAAGTGGTAAGGCACCGGTTTTTGGTATCGGCATTCGCAGGTTCGATCCCTGCCACCCCAGCCATTTTTTCCCCTCGATATCAGCGCCGCAACGATAGTGCCCGCCGTTCATTGGCGCGAAGGCCAGCTTGCGCTAGTGTTGCTTGCATGAAACGCATTCTGACCCTGATCGCTGCCATTCCCCTCGTCGCCTGCTCGACCTATGCGGATGAGGAGGCCGAGCCAGCGGACGCAGGACAGGAGACCGTCGTGGAAGACACCGCATCATCGGACGCCCCCTCTGGCCAGCGCGAATATACCGACGAAGAACGCAAGTTTCTCGATAGCGTGAACTTCTGTCAGGAAGAGGCTGTCGGCGGCTATGTGGGCAAAGAGGCGAGCGATGCCATGGTCAAGGAGATCGTGGAGAAGAGCGGGAGCAAATCCTTCCGCGTGCTGGCTCCACAAGATGCCGCCACGATGGATTACCGCACCGACCGGGTGAACATCATGACCGACGAGAACGGTTTGATTATCCGCGTGCGCTGCGGCTGATTTTACGCACACCGCGCACAGCAAAAAGGGGCCGCAGATTTCTCTGCGGCCCCTTTTTTTGGCTCCGATAAAGAAGCGCGGTTGCGTGTCGCTTAGAACCGGACGGTGAAGTCCGCCATGGCGCGGTCGTCGCGGTAGGCTTCGCGGCCGATGGCCGTCTCGAAGCTCGCACCGAACTGGACTGTGCCGTTGGTCAGCTGAACGCCGCCGCGCACTTCGCCCCAGCTGGTGTCACCGCCAGCGAACGGAAGAGCGATCGGAACATCGCTCGCACCGGCGAACCGGACCGTCAGACCATCGTCGCTGCCGTCAACCACGCGGACATAATCCGCCTGGACCTGCGGGATGATGCTCCACTTGCCCGTCACGCCCTGGTGACCCGCCAGTTTCGCACCAAAGCGTGCTTCCAGCTGCTCGGACTGAAGATCATCGATCTGCAGCGCCGTCTCGCCGCCCAGCTCGTTAAAGCCGCTCAGACGCGTGTTGGAATACGCCATCTGCACGCGCGGGGTCAGCGTCAGGCCCTTGCTGAGGCCGACATTCACGCCTGCCTCGGCCATCGCCGTCAGCTTGGTCATCTCGGACGCACCCAGCAGCTGATAGCTGTTGGACCCGTCAAAGCCGGAACGCGTGGTTTCCAGCTCGGCCATTTCCAGCGTGCCGACTGCGCCGACATAGGCGCCGCCGCCCAGCTGATAGGAAGCATAACCTGCCACCTGGTTCAGCTCGCTATCGGCAAAGTCACCGCCGATATTGCTGCGGCCCGATGCCCGGCCAAAGGCCACACCGACATGCAGATCATCGGCCATCTCATGCTCGATACCCATGCCGAAATAGCTGGAACGCTGACCGTCAGCTGCGCTCTCGTTCACTCCGAAGCTGTTCGCCGAGGAAATCACGCCGCCGGTGACAAAGCCGGTCACGCCTTCAGGCAGAGCCAGCTGCGCCTGGTTCGACGGAGCGAGCCCCGCAACACCCAGGCGGGTGCCCACCGACGCGCTCTCATACGAACCGTTGATCGCAGCACGCGGCGTACCGGTGATCGAAAGCGATCCGCCAGCAGCATTGCCCATCAGCGACAGACGATCCGTCACGCCCAGCGTCAATGCACGGCTCTGACGCTCCTGCATCGTCGATCCCTCGCTGTTAAAGCTCGGGGCAAGGCTCGAAAGCGTGCCTGCCAAAGTGTAGGGATCCATCACGTCGATCGAACCAAACAGATTGTACAACGTCTCGTAATGCCCCGCCTCGCGCAGGTCATCGAGCCCTTCTGCAAAGGCGTTGGCAACAGCGAAATCTTGCGGCGCAATATAATCTGCCGCCAGATCGAGATGCCCAGACAGGCTGCCCCCCCGCAGCCTGACGAAGACTCTGCTGGTGCCATAAATCACCTGTGCTTGAAGGCTTCCGAGCCGATTGTCGATCGACTGGAATTGCCCTTCGATTCCGCCGGTTGCACGAATGATCGTAAACTCTTGGCCAGCGCGCGGCGCGGCAGCAGCTGAAGGGTTGCGTAGGGTCAGCACACCGCCAGCCGATGTGGCACTGGACAGGGACGCTTGGCCAAAAACACGCAGCGAATCGTTCAGCGTATCGTTCACATCTACCAGAAACGTGCTCCCGGACGTCATGATCAAATTCCCGTCGAACAGGAATTCAGCATACAGAGTATTGGAGGCTGTGTTGCTGTCCGGCGATATTCCGCCAGGTGCCAGTACCGCCGTGGCGACGGTCGAAAAATCAGCAGTAAAGCGCCCGCGCCCTGTCACCAGTCCGGCACCGAACAGGATATCGTTCGCCGTGATCCCGCCCGTATTGATGACATTGCCGCCCATCTGCACGAAATCGCCCAGCACGCTTAGCGACCCGCTGGGCCGCACGAACAGTTCGGCATTCCCCCGGATGTCGAAGGTATCGATTTCCACGTCGATCAGCAGATTGGTCCGCCCGTCCTTGTCGAGGATGACCGAGTAATATTTCGGCGCGATTCCGTTAGCGGGATCGGCGGTGATGTTGTTCGGTACGAAACCGCTGCTGCGCGGGCCTCCCGGTATCCGAAGATAGGGGAAATTGGTTTCGACAACCGCCGCGGAATCGAAGGTCGAACATGTGCCGCCGGTGTCACAGATATCGCCCCACGCGGCACCCGCACCGGTGATGCCAGCCCCGCGCGTGGACGGAACACCGTTCACCAGATTGCCGTTGCGCTCCACCATATAGGCGGGATCAAGTTGCTGGACCCAGTGGCTGCCCTGCGCCCAGCGCCCTTCGCCCGCTTTTGCGGAAGCGTAGACCAGCGGGTTGTTCGGCACGATCACGTCCCAAAACACGTGCAGCGGCTGGTAAAAGCTGATGTCGCCGAAGTCGCTGCGCCGGCTGTCACCGTCGATATTGGTGCCGCCGGACAGAACACCGGCAATCACCGGCGTGGCCCATTTCTGGTCGACGATCAGCGGCCCTCCGGAATCGCCACCAGCGGTTACCGACTCAAAGGGCTGCGCGACATCGTCACTACCGAATATGCCGTAATCGTCGGCGCATTGCGGATCGGTGTTGCCTGCTTCGCAGGTCTGGCTGACCCAGTAGAGGTTCTGCGGGAGCGTTCCGGCAGAAAAGAAGCCTAGACCCGTGTTGCGGTTGTCGAGCGAGCCGAGCCACGAAACCAGATTCTCGCCCGCGCGGCGTCGCCAGTCGATGCCCTGACTGTCGCCCGTCGCGCCGGTGCCCGAACGGCCGTAACCCGTAACAGTGACGTGCTCTTGCCCATCCAGCGGGCTGAACAGCAGCGCCCATTTGGGAATGTCGAACGCCGGAGTATCGAGAGTCGCGATCGCAACATCGGCCTGCAGGAAGCCGCGACTGTCGCCATCGAGCGAGCGTGTATCGTACCAGACATGCTCGACATTATACACCGAGCGGGCTTCGTTGGTCTGGAAGTTGTTGCCCGACCACGTACCGACTGCGGTCGAGTTGTCGTCCTCGAACCCGAAAGCAATCGGTGTTCCTCCGGTGGCTGCGCCATATTCGTCCGCCGCACGGCTATTGACGCAGTGTGCTGCGAAAATGACCATCCGGTGGTTGACGAGACTGCCGGTGCACAGACCGAACCCACCGCTGCCACTGGACACGAACATCTGGCCGATGCCGTTGACACCCGACTGGTCGAGTACGCCGTCGGGCCCGGGTAAATTGGGGTCCTTCACACCCGGCACGACCACGGGTGCTTCGATTGGCGGCGTCTCGATGCGCAGGGTCTGCGGCGTGTTGACCACCGAGGCGCGCTCGGGAGCAACGCGCAGCATGAAGTCGTCATCTTCAAGTTCCTGCGCGTGGGCGGGAGCGGCTGCGACCATGGCGGCCATCGAGCTGGCAACAAGCAAATTGCGACGTGTGATGATGTGCTGGATCATGAGGGTCCCCTCTCAACTGTTCGGATGGACGCTATTACGTCCGTCATGACGACCCTTGTTAGTGCGCAGATTACACCTTTCCGAGCAGATTGAAAGGTCCATCCTCCGCAGTCTCTTGCCTATTCCGCACAGCAAAAAGGGGCCGCAGATTTCTCTGCGGCCCCTTTTTTTGGCTCCGATAAAGAAGCGCGGTTGCGTGTCGCTTAGAACCGGACGGTGAAGTCCGCCATGGCGCGGTCGTCGCGGTAGGCTTCGCGGCCGATGGCCGTCTCGAAGCTCGCACCGAACTGGACTGTGCCGTTGGTCAGCTGAACGCCGCCGCGCACTTCGCCCCAGCTGGTGTCACCGCCAGCGAACGGAAGAGCGATCGGAACATCGCTCGCACCGGCGAACCGGACCGTCAGACCATCGTCGCTGCCGTCAACCACGCGGACATAATCCGCCTGGACCTGCGGGATGATGCTCCACTTGCCCGTCACGCCCTGGTGACCCGCCAGTTTCGCACCAAAGCGTGCTTCCAGCTGCTCGGACTGAAGATCATCGATCTGCAGCGCCGTCTCGCCGCCCAGCTCGTTAAAGCCGCTCAGACGCGTGTTGGAATACGCCATCTGCACGCGCGGGGTCAGCGTCAGGCCCTTGCTGAGGCCGACATTCACGCCTGCCTCGGCCATCGCCGTCAGCTTGGTCATCTCGGACGCACCCAGCAGCTGATAGCTGTTGGACCCGTCAAAGCCGGAACGCGTGGTTTCCAGCTCGGCCATTTCCAGCGTGCCGACTGCGCCGACATAGGCGCCGCCGCCCAGCTGATAGGAAGCATAACCTGCCACCTGGTTCAGCTCGCTATCGGCAAAGTCACCGCCGATATTGCTGCGGCCCGATGCCCGGCCAAAGGCCACACCGACATGCAGATCATCGGCCATCTCATGCTCGATACCCATGCCGAAATAGCTGGAACGCTGACCGTCAGCTGCGCTCTCGTTCACTCCGAAGCTGTTCGCCGAGGAAATCACGCCGCCGGTGACAAAGCCGGTCACGCCTTCAGGCAGAGCCAGCTGCGCCTGGTTCGACGGAGCGAGCCCCGCAACACCCAGGCGGGTGCCCACCGACGCGCTCTCATACGAACCGTTGATCGCAGCACGCGGTGTGCCGGTGATCGAAAGCGATCCGCCAGCAGCATTGCCCATCAGCGACAGACGATCCGTCACGCCCAGCGTCAATGCACGGCTCTGACGCTCCTGCATCGTCGATCCCTCGCTGTTAAAGCTCGGGGCAAACGACGTAAGCGTGCTGGCCAGCGTGTACGGGTCCATCAGATCGACGCTGCCGAAGACATTCGACAGATTGTCATATCCGCCCGCCGCACGGATCTCGTCGAGACCCTTTGCAAACGAGTTCGCGATGGCCGCGTCGCCTGCGGACAGAGACGGGGTCGCCGTGCCCACGAAGTTCAGCAGGCTACCTGCTTCCAGCGTCACGCGGACGGTGTTGGCAAAGTAATCGACATTCGCGCCGAGGTTGCCGAGCAGGCTGACCACTTCGCCGAATTCACCGATCACACCGTCACGGGCGCGGGCAATAACGAAGCTCTGACCGTCAACCGGCTTGGCTGCAGCCGCCGGACGCCGGATGAACAGTGTACCACCATCGGTCGGAGTGCTCGACAGCGACAATGCGCCGAGGACACGGATCGAGTCGTTCATCGTATCGTTGACATCGACCGAGAAAACGCTGGCCGAGGTCAGGATCAGGTTCCCGTCGAAGACGAGATTGCCGTAAGCGGCGGTACCGCCTCCGTTGAAGAACGGATCGCGTGTGCCCGGAGCAAGCAGTGCTGCGCCGACAGTCGAGAATGCTGCCTGGAAACGACCGGTTCCGTTGACCACGCCGGCGCCGAACAGGAAGTCATTCGCCGAGATCACACCCTGGTTCGACGTGATGCCGCCGATTTGCGTGTAATCGCCGAGGATCGACAGGTTACCCATCGAGCGAACCAGCAGTTCTGCCTCACCCCCGATGTTAAACTTGTCGATTTCGTAGGACGAGCGGACCGAAGTCGCACCCGCCTGATCCAGCGTCACTTCGAAATACTGCGGACGCACACCATTGGCAGGATCGGCCGAGATGTTGTTCGGCACAAAATTCGTTGTTCCCGGGCCGTTGCGGACCTTCAGGAACGTGCCGTCGGCAACCACCTGCGCGACGGCATCGAAGGTGCCGCATGTGCTGAGGAAACAAACGTCGCCCCAATTGCCGCCATCACCGCTGATCTCCGCACCTAGGGTAGAAGGTACGCCGTTGACCAGATCGCCATCGATCTCGACCATGTAGGACGGATCGAGCTGACGGACCCAGTGACGGCTGTCGCTCCAGTTACCATCGCCGCCCTTGGTGGTGGCAAAGGTGTATGGGTTATTGGCGACGATAACCTGCCAGAAGGTGTGGAGCGGCTGATAGAAGCTGACCGTACCGAAGCTGCTGAAGACCTGTGCGCCAAAGAAGCGCGAGCCGCCCGACAGGACGCCGGCCACTACTGGGGTATCCCACTTCTGGTCGACGATCAGCGGACCACCGGAGTCGCCGCCCGCGGTCGAAGATTCGCGCGGAAGCGGAACGTCGTCGGCACCCCAGATACCAAAATCAAATTGGCCAAGGCTCGGATCGTAGGGTCGCTGGTCGGAGAAGCTGGTCCAGTACAGTTCCTGCGGAAGATCGCCGAACGGCTGCCCAAACAGGAACGTGTTGCGATCATCGAACGAGCCGAGGAACGAGACGAAGTTCTCACCAGCGCGGCGACGCCAGTCGATGCCCTGTGTATCACCGTCGAAGCCATTACCCGAACGACCATAACCGGTCACCGTGACATGCTCCTGACCGCTCAACGGCGTGAACAACAGCGCCCACTTCGGAATATCGAACGCCGGAGTATCCAGCGTAGCAATCGCGATATCGGCCTGAAGGAAACCAAAGCTACCCTCTGCGAGCGAACGCTCGTCATACCAGATGTGCTCAACGTTATAGACGTTCTGGTCAGTGAGCGTCTGACTGCCAGCATTCAGATAGCCAATAAAGCTGCCAAGCGTGTCATCGTTGAAGCCAAAAGCAATGTCGGTGCCGCCGGTCGGGTTGCCGTAACTGTCAGCGGCGCGGCTGTTCACGCAGTGAGCAGCGAAGATAACCATACGCGGGTTGACAAGCGAACCCGTGCAAAGACCGAAGCCGCCAGTGGGGCTCGCAGCCAGCATCTGGCCGATGCCGTTTACGCCAGTGTTGTCGAGCACGCCGGCGGGCGCCGGCAGGTTCGGATCGATAACGCCGGGAACGACCTTACGATAGTTCTCGACCTGGAAATCGGTTGCCTGTGCACCAGTATCGAAAACCGGTTGGGCAGGTGTGTTCACGACCGATGCCTGATCAGGCGCGATGCGGAACTGGCTTTCGTCAACTTCCTGAGCAAGTGCAGGTGCAGTTACGGTAATTGCCGCGACGGAAGTGGCGGCAAGGAGGCTACGGCGCAGCCCGGTGGCAGTCATCATCTGATATTCCCCTAATATTCAACTTGCCAAACCATCCGCTTCCGACGACTCGGCAAGACCCAAGGACGTTCACCTTACGGTTTATTCATCTTTTGGAAAGCCCCTCGAACAGCAATTTCTTGCAAAAGTAGTGTGCTAGTTATCGTTTTGTTGCGCTGCACAAATTTTCCGCATGTGCGAACGTCGCGGGAGCAGCGCTGCTAAACCCCGGTGACCAGCTCCGGCTGAGGGTTGTTGGGAGTCAGGATCAGGACGTTATCCTCTACCCGCCAGCCGGCCAACCTGCTCAGCAGGTTCATGCCGATGACATTGGTTTCACCCAGATTGGGCGCGATCACGGCATCCAGCCCGCTTGCAGCGACATTGCCGAAGCGCATTTCATCGATACTGGTCATCGACACAGTGATCGTGCCATTGGCTGTCGTCATCTGGACCGGCAGGCGCTGACGGTTCGGCTCCAGCCCTGCCGCCTCTGCTGTTGCCTGCGATATGGCCGTCAGCGTGGCCCCGGTATCGACCAGAAAATCGGCCTCCACGCCGTTGACCTGCGCCGTCAGCCAGAAATGGCCATCCTGCGCCAGCGGGACCCGCGTCTCCTCCCCCACAACCGTCTGTTCGGGCAGGCCCATGCCCGGCATGGCAATATCCAGCCGGGGATCGAGCCGGGCAACCTGCAGAACAACGGTGACCAGCACCCCTACCAGCACCAGCGTGCTGCCGGTGCGGACCAGTCTGCCGAGCGGGATCTGCCGACGGATCATCACCGCGCCCAGCCAGCCCACCAGCATCGCGCCCACCGCCAACATGAGCAGCTGGGATTGCGGGATAGCCGCAATTTGCTCGGCGGCACTATCGAATAGGGCTTTCAAATCCATCGCCCACGCATCCTAATCGCCGAGGTCTGGCGTATTCATGAATGATGTCGCCCACATTTGAGTGCCTGATGTACGAAAGTGCGTGCCACTTAACCCTCGATCGTCCGCGCCAAACTATCGCCGGAAACCCACGCGCCTTCGACACGCGGATTGGCTAGCCAGTCACCGCAAACACCCAGGCCTTTGTCCTTGTCCCATAGCATAGGCGAGGCGTTGCCTCCGTTTGCGGGCTTCTCCGCCATGGCATAGCGCCAGCGATGGGCTGCGCTATGCACGGGAACGCGCTTGGGAATCCCTGCCAACTCGCAGAACCGCGCCAGCAAAGCGACGGCGGCGGTTTCGGGGGCGAGCTCCAGAAATGTCTGCGACCATTGCGGCGAGGCGTGGATAACCCAGTGCTCGCCAGCGTCCCGTCCCGGCTTGGACGCGCCGCGCGCCGCCCATGCAATGTCGCTGTCTTGAAACACGTCGTTCAAAGGAAGCTTCTCTGCAAAGCTCGCCATCAGTGCCCAGCAGGGCTGCGATGTGCTTGCCGCGGCTTGCCCGGACCAGTCGGGGGCCGCTTCCGCCAGAAGATCGGCGGCCTGCTCGGCGGGAATGGCGACGACGACCTGCGCGAATTGCTCCGCCGGGCGGTCGCCCTCGAAGCTCAACTGCCAACATATGTCATTGCGTGAGAGCGTTTGAACGCGGGTGCCCCAATGCACTTTCAGCGCCTCGGCCATACGTCGGAGCGGCGCATTCATGCCGGGCGTGCCAACCAAAGCCTCCTTGCCGGCCGCCGGCCACGATGCGACCGCGCCGGCTTTCCGCCAATTGGCAACTGCCTCAATAAAAGCGGGATCACGCACTGTGAAATATTGCGCTCCGTGATCGAAACGCACGGTTTTCCCGTTTACCTCCGCCCGCCGCGTGGCCATCCGTCCGCCGGGACCGCGCCCTTTGTCGAACAGAACGACGGAGCGACCGCTCGCGGCCAAACGTGTGGCGCAGGCGAGTCCGGCCATGCCGGCACCAATGATCGCAATATCGCTCATGGCCTAGGGCGCTGTGCGCGGGATGGTGGCTTCGGCCAGCACGACGCTGAACCGTTCACCGCTGTCGAGCCAACGCTGCACCGGGGTCCAGCCGCCCGCCAGCAGAAGCGTGTTGGCGCTGCGGCGCTTGAATTTGTGGCTGTTCTCTGTGTGGATCGTCTCGCCCTTCACCATGGTAAAGCCCTCACCTGCGACTTCGAAGGACAGGTCGCCTTGTGCGACCAGATGCATTTCGATCCGCGCGAAATCGTCATTCCAGCGCGCTTCGTGAGAAAAGCTGCCTACCGGGATGGTGCCGCCCAGTTCCCGATTGATCCGGCGCGCCAAATTGAGATTGAATTCGGCCGTTACACCGGCCGCATCGTCGTAGGCCGCCTCCAGAACGGCGCGGTCTTTCACCAGATCCATCCCGATCAGCAATTGTGAGCCCTCGCCCAATGTCTCGCGCATCGTCCGCAGCAGATCGACCGCCGTGCGCGGGACCATATTGCCGATGGTCGAGCCGGGAAAGAAGCCAAGCTTGGGTATATCCGCCACGGCTTCTGGCAGTTCCACGCGGCGCATGAAGTCGGCCTCCACCGGATAGACCGGCAGGCTGGGAAACTTGGCCGACAGATCGGCAGCAGCAGCGCGCAGGAAGTCTCCTGCAATGTCGAGCGGTACGTAAGCAGCCGGGTCAATCGCTTCCAGCAAAAGCGGTGTTTTGACCGAGGAACCGCTGCCAAACTCCACCACTGCTCGCCCCGGCCCGATAGAAGCGGCGAATTCAGCACCACGCGCTTCCAGAATCTCCCGCTCGCTGCGCGTGGGATAGTATTCCGGAACCTTAGTAATATCTTCGAACAATTGCGAACCCGCATCGTCATACAGCCACCGCGCAGGCAGTGCCTTGGGGTTCTGGCGCAGACCCTCCAGCACGTCGGCACGAAAAGCGCGGTCGATGCCGTGATCGTCCCTATCAACCAGTTTCAGTCCGGAATTCTCGGCCATCAAATATCCTTTGCCAGCCTCAGGCCCGTGAACTGCCAGCGCTGGTGGGGGTAGAAAAAATTGCGATAGGAGGCACGGCTGTGCCCGCGCACCGTGGCGCAGCTGGCGCCCTTCAGCACGAACTGCCCGCTCATGAATTTGCCATTGTACTCGCCGACCGCGCCGGATGCAGGCTCGAAACGCGGGTAAGGCAGATAGGCACTGCGGGTGAATTGCCAGCAATCGCCGAACAGGTCGGCCGTCCCGGTCGGCGCGACCGGCCCGGCATGATCAAGCTGGTTGCCCGCTGCCGGATCGTGCGCTTGTGCTTCGTCCGGCTGCTGACCTCGCGCGATGGCTTCCCACTCGAACTCGGTCGGCAGACGCGCATCTGCCCAAGTGGCAAAGGCGTCGGCCTCGTAATAGGAGATATGGGTGACAGGCGCATACGGATCCCGTTCCTGCCAGCCCTGCAGAGTAAAGTGCTCGTCTCCGCGCCAATAGTCGGGTGAGGCGATGCGGTTTTCCTGCACCCAGCCCCATCCATCAGACAGCCACAAGGCCGCATTCTCATATCCGCCATCGGCGATGAACGCGCTCCACTCGGCATTCGTGACCAGAGTGTCGGCCAAGGCAAACGGTTCCAGCAGGACGCGGTGCCGAGGCCCTTCACAATCAAAGGCGAAACCGTCTCCATCATGCCCGATCAGCGCGATGCCGCCGGGATGTTCGTGCCAGCCGCGTTCCCGCTCAGTGGAAGCAGGCGGCGTCCCTTCCCACATCGCCGCACCCAGTGGATTGCGGGACAGCGCGTGCTTGATATCGGTCAGCAGCAATTCCTGATGCTGTTGCTCATGCGCAAAGCCCAGTTCGATCAGCGGGGCGAGCTCCTCCCGCTGAAACAAGGGCTGCATGGCCGCGTCGACATGAGCGCGCCAGTCGAGGATGTCTTGCAGGGTTGGGCGCGACAGCATCCCGCGGGCAAACCGGGCAATCCGCTCCCCTTCAGCCTCGTAATAGGAATTGAAAACGAACGGCCAGTCCTCGTTGTACAGCGCGTATCCGTCCAGATGATCGCGCAGCAGGAACGTCTCCCAGAACCACGTGACGTGCGCCAGATGCCACTTCGCTGGCGAGGCATCTTCCATCGACTGGATGGTCGCATCGCTTTCCGAAAGGGGCGCCGCCAGCGCCTCGGTCAGCGCGCGGGTGGAGCGGTATTTCCCGACAAGATCGGGGCCCGCCTCGTGAAACGGGCGGGCGGCTGTGGCAGTCATCGCTAGACCCTTCATCGGCGACCGGTCGAGGCACAACCATGAACGAGCCTGCCCGATAAGGAAAGGGGGCCTAAGGATGCATCCCCTGCCCGCCCCACTTGCGAGAAACGTGCTTTAAGCCACTGCTTTTCCAGTGCTCAGGCGGCGTCGGCCTGCGCTTCGCTCGCCGCCATCTTGAGCATGTCGGCAATGCTGAATGCCAGTTCGATCGACTGCGCCGCGTTGAGGCGCGGGTCGCAATGCGTGTGATAGCGGTCGTTCAAACCGGCATCTGTGATTGCCACGGCTCCGCCGACGCATTCGGTCACATCCTGCCCGGTCATTTCCAGATGGATACCGCCAGCATGGGTGCCTTCCGCGCGGTGGACGGCGAAGAAGCCGCGCACTTCTGCCTGTATCCGGTCGAAGGGCCGCGTTTTGTAGCCGCTGTCCGCCTTCACCACATTGCCGTGCATCGGGTCGCAGCTCCAGACCACCGGATGCCCTTCACGCTGCACAGCGCGCACGAGGCGCGGGAGGCCGGCCTCCACCTTATCGTGTCCGAAGCGGCTGATCAGCGTGATGCGACCCGGCTCGCGCGCAGGGTTGAGCGTGTCGAGCAATTTCAGCAGGTCGTCGGGCTCCAGCGAAGGGCCGCATTTCATTCCCAGCGGATTGCCCACGCCGCGCGCGAATTCGATATGCGCACTGCCCTCGAACCGCGTCCGGTCGCCGATCCACAGCATATGCGCGCTGCAATCGTACCAGTCGCCGGTCAGCGAATCGCGCCGCGCCATCGCCTGCTCGTAAGGCAGCAGCAGCGCCTCGTGGCTGGTGTAGAAACTGGTGCCCTGCAGCTGCGGCACGGTGGCCGGATCGATCCCGCAGGCTTCCATGAAATCGAGCGACTCCGAAATCCGGTCGGCTGTCTCGGCAAACCGGTCGGCCCAGGGGGAGCGGCCCATGAAATCGAGCGTCCACTGGTGGACCTGACGCAGATTGGCATAGCCACCGCCTGCAAAGGCCCGCAGCAGGTTCAGTGTGCTTGCCGATTGCAGATATGCCTTGACCATCCGCTCGGGATCGTTGCGGCGCCGGGCCGGATCGAACTCGATGCCGTTAACGTTATCGCCGAAATAGCTCGGCAACGTCACAGACCCCTGCGTTTCCGTATCCGAACTGCGCGGCTTGGCGAACTGCCCCGCCATGCGCCCAACCTTCACCACCGGCAGTTTGCCCGCAAAGGTCAGCACCACCGCCATCTGCAGGATCACGCGGAAGGTATCGCGGATATTGTTGGGGTGAAATTCGGCAAAGCTTTCCGCGCAATCGCCGCCTTGCAGCAGAAACGCCTCACCCGCAGCCACCTCAGCCAGATCGTTCTTCAGCGCGCGCGCTTCACCGGCAAAGACCAGCGGTGGATAATCCTTCAGCGTCGCCTCGGCTGCGGCCAAAGCGTCGGCATCTTCATATTTGGGAAGATGCCGTGCCTCGTGCGATTTCCAGCTGTCGGGGGACCAATTCTGCGCCATTGTCTGCCAATCTTGTCTTGTGTGCAATCGCAGCATTACCGCCCCCGCCCCCGATAGGGCAAGCGAAGGAATGGTTTAGCGGCGGCTTATCTGGCTACGGACTGTAGGCCAGACCCAAGAAGCATCAGCTTACCTGCCGGAGGTAGCGCTTACAGCTGAGGCGCTGCCTGCCTCGGCCAGATCCTGTCCTTCCGGAATAGCGGCCACCCGGTAGCCTTCACGGCCGCCGAAATATTTCGCGGCGAGGCCCTGCATTACTTCGGGCGTGGTGCGCGAATAATCGGTCAGCAGCGTGCCGAGCGAGCGAAGCCTTTCGACATCGCGGCTCGCACCCTCCAGCTGGAAAAGCCAGAACATATTGCCCGTACTGGCCCGCGTGATCAACTGGCGCAGCGGCTCTGTCACGCGTGCCAGCTCGTCAGCATCGGGCGGATTCGCCACCAGATCGGCGGCGATCTTATCGGCAGCGGTGAAGAAAGTCGGGACATCTTCCGGCTTCAGCTGGGCAACCGCGATAATCCGTCCGCCCTCCTCCATATCAACGGGCCAGGTGGAACGAACCTGCGGGGCATAGCTGGCCCCGGCCCGCTCGCGCATCTCGTCCATCAGGCGGTTGTTGAACACCGATGTCAGAATTTCGAGCTGGCGCGATTCGCGCAGGCCCGCAACACCAGCCCCGCTGGGCCAGGCGATAACCGCAGCTGCCTGATTGGCGTCACCGCGATGGCGCAGCACAGTGGTCTCGCCCGCTTCGGGGAAGTCGGAGCCGCGTGCCGCCACCTCTGCCGGGATCGGCTCGCGTTCGGGCAAGGCGCCGAAGGTGGTGCGCAGCGCTGTGACCGTTTCGTCGCGGTCGAACTCGCCGAAAATCAGCAACTCAATAGGGCCTTGCTTCAGCAGGGGCTCCCATACCTCGCGGAAACCTTCGGGAGATGTGCCTTCCAGCGCAGCAGGATCGGGCGTGGCGAAGCGCGGGTCGCGCCCCCGCAGCAGATATTCCAGATCGCGGCCGAGCAATCCGCCGGGACTGGTGGAATAGGTATCATAGGCCAGCCGCGAGGCTGCGCGCGAGCGGTTCACCGGATTGGCATCCCAGCGCGGATCGCCCAGTTTTGCCGCAAACAGATAGAGCTGGTCGGCCAGATCCTCGCCCCGCGTCTGGGCGGAGAAGGAGAACACGGCGTCCTCGATGGCGAAGTCGAAGCCCAACTTGCGGCCTGTCGCCAGCCGGTCCAGATCTTCCTGCCCGACATTGCCGAAGCCACTGCCGACCAGCGCCATTTCGCCCAGGCCCACATAGGGCGCGTCCTCGGCATCGAAGGCGCGGTAGCCTGCGCCGAAGCGGACTTTCATGGTCACACGGCCCGGCTCCGCATCATTGGGCCACAGCAATGCGGTAACACCGTTGGAAAGCTCGATCCGCTCAATATCGAGCACGCCCAGATCCTTCGAACTCACCACCACGCCCGGTTCGCCCAAGGGGGGAAGATCGTCGAAACTGATCGTGTTCTCGGCCAGACGCGCGCTGCTATCGGCAGCGGCATCCATCAGCAGTGCGGTCTGCACCGCCGCGCTGTCTGCCTCGCCAACCGATGGTGTTACATAGACCGAGCGCAGCACAGTCCCTGCGAACAGCGCCTTGGTCCGGGCCAGAACCGCTTCCGGCGTGACGCGCGGTTTCATGTCGCGGAAGACCTTCAGCACCGTGTCGGGCGAGGCCGTGGTCTCACGGATATCGACCGCCTGCACGATGTTGTCCGCCAGCCGCGATCCGGGAGCGACGTCCTGCTCCGCAACCATGGCCACGAACGCGACCTCGAACTCGGCATATTCGCGGGCGATTTCTTCTTCGCTCGGCGCAGTAGTGGTGGCATCGGCAATCACCGATCGGACATCCGCCAGCGCTGCTTTCCAGTCCTCGCTCAAGGGGGCGAAGGAGACGAACGTTGCATCGGATGTGCGGCTGACATCGTCCTGCTGAACCTGTGCGTAGAGATAGGAGCCGCCGCCGCGGGCGCGCGCTTCCAGACGCCGGTTGATGAGCGCCTGTGCAAGGCCATCCATCAGCAGACCTTCATTGTAGACGATCGTGTCGTTCACCGGCCGCCACGGCCGCGCGATTGTGTAGGTGAAAGAGCGCGGAAGATCGGGTTCGACGAGCACGGTGGTCTCCCCCACCGCCGGCGAACCGGTTGAGCCTTCGGGCGCCACAGGGTCGCCGAAATCGGGCGCAGGTTCGGGCGCGCCCTCCCCTTGCCAGTCACCAAAATACTTCTCGATCAGTCCGGCGAACACTTCGCGATCCGCGTCGCCCGCGACGGAGATCACCACATTTTCGGGACGATACCAGCGCTTGTGGAAAGCCTGCACGGCTTCAGGCGTCGCGCCGATCAAAGTGGATTCGATACCGATCGGCGAGCGTGTCGCCAGCCGTTGTCCGGCGAAAAACGTCTCGCGCGTCGCTTCGGCCACACGCTGCCCCGCCCCGCCGCGTTCGCGCTTCTCAGCCAGCACGATGGGCACTTCGGCTTCCAGATTGCGCGCCTGCAGCACCGGCTCGCGGATCATGCCCGAAAGCAGCTTGAAGCTCTCTTCCAGCTTGGCCGGGCTCGCGCCGGGCAGGTCCAGCTTATAAACCGTGTGCGTTGGGCTGGTTTCGGCATTGGTGTCGCTGCCAAAGGTCGCGCCCAGCCGCTGCCAGGTGGGAATTGCCTCGGCAAATCCGAGATATTTGCTCTCCCGGAAAAGCAGATGCTCCAGCAAATGGGCAAAGCCTTGCTCGTCATCCCGTTCGTGCAAGGACCCGGCGTCAATACGGATACGGATGCTCACCTGATCGGGCGGCACCCCGTTGCTGCGCACGGCATAGCGCAGGCCGTTATTCATATCGCCGAACAGCCATTCGCGGTCGACGGGCACATCGCTGCCTTGATAGAGCCACGGAACCTCGTTTTCCCCCTGCGCGGCCTGAGGCGCGGGAACAGGCGATGCAGCCACATCTTGCGCCATCATGGGTGACGCCAGAAGTGTGACAGGCAGAACGAAAGCAAAGGGCCGTGCGGCGCGCAAAAGGAAGCTCATAGACACAGGTATAGACAGCAAAGGGGTGAAGCACGAGTGAATAGCTTGTCCCTCGCCCCTGCCGCCCCTACATTTGGTGCATGTTCATCGAAACCGAGACCACGCCCAATCCCTCCACGCTCAAGTTCCTGCCACAGCAGCAGGTGATGGAGGCCGGTACCCGCGAGTTTACTTCGCCCGAGGCAGCCGAGGCTAGCCCGCTGGCGCAGGCAATCTTCGATACCGGCGAAGTGACCAATGTGATGTTCGGCGGCGATTTCGTCTCGGTCTCCGCCGCGCCGGGCGTCAACTGGACCGAACTCAAGCCGCAGATCGTGGCGATCCTGCTCGACCATTTCGTCAGCCATGCGCCGCTGTTTGCTGCAGGCACCGCAGGCGGTATTTCGGTGCCGCCTGAAGAAGATGCGATGGTGGTCGAAGATGATCCGGCCAATGCAGATATCGTCGCGCAGATCCACGAGCTGCTGGAAACCCGCGTGCGCCCTGCTGTGGCCAGCGACGGTGGCGACATTGCCTATCGCGGGTTTAAGGATGGGATCGTCTATCTGGGCATGCAGGGCGCCTGCGCCGGATGCCCCAGCTCCACCGCCACGCTGAAGCACGGCATCGAAGGTTTGCTGAAACATTATGTGCCGGAGGTCGTTGAAGTCCGCGCAGCATAAATTTCTCAGCGGAGTTCCAATGACCAAGCAATATCACGACAACGTCCTGCCAGGCGAAGCTCTCGACCAGATTTTCCGCGATGCACGGACCTATAATGGCTGGCTTGATAAACCTGTTTCGCAGGACCAGATCGAAGCGATCTATGACCTGATGAAGATGGCCCCCACCTCTGCGAATATGCAGCCGGGCCGGTTTGTGTGGGTCACCAGTCACGAGCAAAAGGACAGACTGGCCGAGCTGGCCTCCGACGGTAACAAAGACAAAGTGCGCGCCGCACCGGTCACCGTCATCATCGGCTACGACATCGATTTCCACGAGGAACTGCCCTGGCTGTTCCCCCATACCGACGCCAAAAGCTGGTTCGAGGGCGACGAAGAAGGCCGCAAGGAAGGCGCGTTTCGTAACTCGGCTTTGCAGGGTGCTTACCTCATCCTGGCCGCGCGTTCGATCGGGCTCGATTGCGGACCTATGTCGGGCGTCGATCTGGACGGCGTGACGAAGGAATTCTTCGCCGATCAACCTCGCGTGAAGGCCGACTGGATTTGCTCCATCGGCTATGGCGACAAGACTACGATTTTCGACCGCAGCCCGCGTCCCGATTTTGCGAAGTTCAACACAGTCGTCTGAGGTTTCGCACCTGAAACCTTGAGCGAAACGCATGGGTGAGGCATCTGGCCTCCCCATGCCGACCGCTGCCCCTGCCCCCCTTAACAGAACGCTGGTGATCGAATGCGCTACCGAAGCGTGCTCGGTCGCTTTGTTCGAAGGCGACACACTGCGCCTGGTCGATGCGCGGCATGAGGTGCTGGGGCGCGGCCATGCCGAACGGCTGATCCCGATGATCGCCGAATTGCCGGAGAAAGGCCGCGCGGGACATATTTGTGTCTCGCTTGGCCCCGGCAGCTTTACCGGCGTGCGGATCGGGATCGCAGCGGCCCGGGCATTGGGCATCGCTTGGGGTGCGCGCGTCACCGGCTACCCAACCCTCGCCCTGATCGCAGCCGGAGCGCAATCGGGAAGCCGCCCTGTCACCGTCTGCATGGAAGGCGGACACTCGCAGTGGTTCATCCAGAATTTCGATGGTCACGGCGGAGCGCAGGACCTTGTGCAGTCATTGCCCTACCCCGAAGCGGCCAAAGCCTGCCGCCACCCGGTCATTGCCGGCAACCGCGCAGCGGCACTCGCGCAATTGCTGGAGGACGGGCGAGAGGTCATCGAAATTTCTGCCGACGCTCGGCACTTTCCTTTTCTTCACCATAACACACTGACCGATGACCTGACGCCGCTCTATGGACGCGCACCCGATGCAAAACCTGCCAACACGCCCGCATCCCAACCGCAGAAGCCAACCCAATGATCGATCCACTCGACACGATCATGCACATCATGGCCGCCAGTTTCGATCCCGCTTGGGGCGAGGCATGGAACAGGGCGCAGATCGCATCCTCTCTCGATATGCCCGGCACGCATATCGCCATGCTGAGCGCTGACGGATCGGCGCCCACGGAGACCACTCCGGCGGTGTGCTTCGCGATGACCCGGGCGGCCCCGGGAGAAGAAGAACTGCTCCTCATTGCCGTGCTGCCTGACCACAGAAAAGCGGGCCTTGGCAAACGGTTACTTCTACTTATTGCCGAAAGTGCGCGGGAACGCGGAGCGGAGCGAATGTTCCTCGAAATGCGCGAGAACAATCCCGCTGCCAGCCTGTATCGCGCGGTCGGATACAAACCAATCGGAAGACGCAAAGCCTATTATAAGGTGGCGGATGGCAGCAGGCTGGACGCGATTACTTTCGCCAAGACTCTGTAGCGCACACAATCCAATGGAAATCGACTGTTAAACAGTTGGTATGAAAGGCGCGCATATTGCAACCGAGCGCCATTTGTATCATGGGCCGAAGCCGGAGCGCACGGACAATAGCCGGTGCTCTAATAAAAACAAAAGTCGATCGCAAAAAGGAAAGAACCATGGACGCTATCGAATTCGATATGTCTGAAACCCTCATCACCCTCACTTCCGACATCGTTGCTGCCCATGTCAGCAACAACAATGTCGATGTAGAAGATGTGCCGGTATTGATTACCACAGTCCACGCCGCGCTTGCCGGCCTCGAAGGCGGCGCGGAAGCGCAGGAAGAGACGCCAGAGCCGGCCGTTTCCATCCGCGCCTCGCAGAAGAAAGACCATCTCGTCTGTCTCGACTGCGGCAAGAAGATGAAGATGCTGAAGCGTCATTTGATGACCGAACATGGTCTGACCATCGACGAATATCGTGCGCGCTGGGGTCTGTCGGCAGACTATCCCATGGTCGCCCCGGATTACGCCGAGACCCGCCGCGATCTGGCCAAGAAAATCGGCCTTGGCCGCAAGCCGGGACAGAAGCGCGGCCGCCAGAAGAAGGCCTGAGCCAACTAATACCTGTGCCTGATCGGGTGATGACAGCTCGCTCGTTATGCACATTAGGTTGAGAGAGGCGCTCCGCCCCGTTAAGGGTCGGGGCGTCTTTCGTTTTTGCCGCCCTGACAACCAGAGAGAGTTTCTTGCCCGACCGCATCGATCTTGAGCAATTGTGTGCCGATAAGGGTCTGCGCATTACCGAGCAGAGGCGCGTCATCGCGCGCGTCCTGTCCGATAGCGACGATCATCCCGATGTGGAATTGCTGCACAGCCGGGCGAGCGCGATCGATCCCAAGATCAGCATCGCCACGGTCTATCGCACCGTCCGACTGTTCGAAGAGGCAGGCATCCTCGACCGCCACGATTTCGGCGATGGACGCGCCCGTTACGAGCCCGCACCCGAGGCGCATCATGACCATCTGATTGATGTCGAAACCGGCAATGTGGTCGAATTTGTCGATCCGGAGCTCGAAGCATTGCAGAAACAGATCGCCGAGAAACTGGGCTATCGCCTCGTCGATCACCGGATGGAACTTTACGGCGTCCGTCTCGAACGTGACGACTGAGACCGATTCTACGGCGCGGCCCGATGCGGGCTACGATTCGCGCAAAGACCCGCTCGGCCACGAATGGCGCCACCGGGCGGCCGCAGCCAAGGGCGTGCCCACGCCGCTGAACTTCATGGAATGGGTGCGGTTCGTCACCCGGCTGACGCTGATCGTCCTGTCGATGTTCGTCTTCGTTCCGCTACATTACGCCTACCGCCTGTTCAAATACGGCTCGCCCTTCCCGATGTGGTTTCTGGGAACAGCGGCGCGCATTTCCGGCGCAAAGGTGAAGGTGCACGGCACACCGCTGCGGCGCGACGTGTTCTTCATATCGAACCACGTGTCCTGGCTCGATATCCTCTCGCTGGCGGGGGCGAGCGGCACGGCCTTTGTCGCCAAGCAGGAACTCAGCGAAGTGCCGGTGATCGGCTGGCTGTGCAGCCTGAACCGCACGGTCTTCGTGAAACGCGAGAATCGACTCGGCGTGGCCGAGCAGATCAACGCCCTGCGCGAGGCTCTGATGGACAATTGGTCCGTCACCGTTTTCCCCGAAGGCACGACCACCGACGGTCATTCGCTCCTGCCGTTCAAGTCCAGCATGCTCAGCGTGCTGGAGCCGCCTCCGCCGGGCGTGATGGTCCAGCCGGTGGTGATCGATTATGGCCCGGTCGCGGAATGGCTTGGTTGGATCGACAATGAAGGCGGGGTCAACAATTTCAAACGCGTGCTCAGCCGCAAGGGCACGTTCGATCTCAACCTGCATTATCTCGATCCGTTCAGCCCGGAAGACCATCGCGGGCGCAAAGCCATCGCCGCCAAGGCACGCGAGATGATCGAGACGCGCCTTGAGCAATGCCTCGGCCACCCGGTCCGCCCTTTCAAATTCAATGTCGAACCTATCCGCTACAGCGCACCGAAGGTCACCGATAAGCAGACGCATTGAAGCGGGGCGCGCATTCGACTAGACGCGGCGCGCCCATGAAACCGACAACAGAACCCCGCACTCCGCCGAACACCGCGCCCAAGACCTACCGGGTCAAGAGCTTCGGCTGTCAGATGAACGTCTATGATGGCGAGCGGATGGCCGAGCTGCTGGATGAGAAAGGCATCACGCCTGCGCCCGAAGGTGAGGACGCCGATCTGGTGGTGCTCAACACCTGCCACATCCGCGAGCGGGCGGCGGAGAAGATCTACTCCGACATTGGCCGCCTGACCAAGGGCAAGACGCAAGAGAAAGCCCCGATGATCGCGGTGGCAGGCTGCGTGGCCCAAGCCGAGGGCGAAGAGATCATGAAGCGTGCGCCAGCCGTCTCCATGGTCGTCGGTCCGCAAGCCTATCACCGCCTGCCCGATATGCTCGACAAGGCGGTAGCGGGCGAGCGCGCAACCGATACCGACATGCCGCCCATTGCCAAATTCGATGCGCTGCCCAAACGCCGCAAGAGCGCGCCGACCGCGTTTCTGACTGTGCAGGAAGGGTGCGACAAGTTCTGCACCTATTGTGTGGTGCCCTATACGCGCGGCATGGAAATTTCACGGCCTTACAGTGATTTGGTGCGCGAAGCTCAGGGATTGGTCGAGGCAGGCGCAAAAGAAATCACCCTGCTGGGGCAGAATGTCAGCGCTTGGTCTGGCGAGGATGAAAAGGGTCGCGCTGTCGGCCTCGCCGGCCTGATTCGCGCGCTCGACCGGGTCGATGGATTGGAGCGGATCCGCTACACCACCAGCCACCCGGCGGACATGGATGACGATTTGATTTCAGCCCATGGCGAAGTCGCCAAGCTGATGCCCTATCTCCATTTGCCCGTGCAATCGGGCAATGACCGCGTGCTGAAGGCCATGAATCGCAGCCACACGGCGGACAGCTATTTACGGCTGCTTGAGCGCTTTCGCGCCGCCCGTCCCGATCTCGCGATCAGTGGGGACTTCATCGTCGGCTTTCCGGGCGAGACCGAGGCCGAATTCGAGGATACGCTGCGCATCGTAGACGCGGTGCGGTATGCCCACGCTTTCAGCTTCAAATACTCCCCCCGCCCCGGCACGCCCGCCGCGACGATGGAGGACCAGGTGCCGCTGGAAGTGATGGACGAGCGCTTGCAACGCCTTCAGGCCGGCATCGGCCGCCACCAGCTCGCCTTCAACGAAGCCAGCGTCGGCAAGACTTGCGAAGTGCTGATCGAGCGCAAGGGCAAGCTGCCCGGCCAGTGGCTCGGCAAAACCCCGTGGCTGCAGAGCGCTTGGTTTGAAGGCGACTATGCGCTGGGCGATCTGGTGACAGTGGAACTGGTCGAGGCCAATCCCAATTCCCTCGCCGCGCGGCCGCTGGTGAAAGTAACTGCCTGACGCGCCTTTATGACGGCCGCATGACTTTCCCCAGCCCCGAACACTGCGCGCGCTTGCCAGCCGCTGAGGAGCGCTTACATTCAGACGGAAGCAATGAAAGGACCGCGCCAGACCTGTATGGGCCGAAAACCGACACCAGCCGCCGATCCGGTGCTCTCACCAGATCCTGTCCCCAACCGCGAAATTCGCCGCGCCCGCGTGGAGGTGTCGTTCGACAACCAGTCGCTGCTCGGGGCCCTGTACGGCCAGTTCGATGCCAATCTGGTGCAGGTGGAAAACCGGCTGGGCGTATTCATTTCGGCACGCGGAGACCTGCTGGAAATCGAAGGGCCGGAAGACGCCGTGGCCCGCGCGCGCGAAGTCCTGAAAACCATGTATGACCGGCTGGCGCTGGGTCAGGATCTGGACGGCAGCGCTATCGAGGCGCTGATCGCCATGTCGAACGAGCCGACGCTGGAGGGTATCATCTCAGGTAAGGCGAACGACAAGGCGCCGATCATGATCCGCACGCGGCGCAAGACCATCGTCCCGCGCAGTGCAAAGCAGATCGACTATATGCGCAGTCTCGCGCGCGATGACATTATCTTTGCTCTGGGCCCGGCGGGCACCGGCAAGACTTATCTGGCAGTCGCGCAGGCCGTCGCGCAGCTGATCACGGGCAGCGTGCAGCGCCTGATCCTCTCGCGCCCCGCCGTCGAGGCGGGCGAGAAGCTGGGCTTCTTGCCCGGCGATATGAAGGACAAGGTCGATCCCTATCTGCGGCCGCTGTATGATGCGCTGTATGATTGCATGCCGCCCGAACAGGTGGAGCGCCGGATCGCCAGCGGCGAGATCGAGATCGCGCCCATCGCCTTCATGCGCGGGCGCACTCTGGCCGATGCGTTTGTCATTCTGGACGAGGCACAGAACACCACTCGCGAACAGATGAAAATGTTCCTCACCCGTTTTGGCCAGAACAGCCGGATGGTGGTGTGCGGTGACCCGAAGCAGGTCGACATCCCCGGCGGAGACCGGATGAGCGGACTGGCCGATGCGGTCGAAAAACTGGAAGATGTGGAAGGCTTCGGCACCATCCGCTTCGGCGCAGCAGATGTGGTGCGCCACCCGATCGTGGGCCGCATTGTAGAGGCCTATGAAGGGCCGATCGAGTAAGTGAACCTCGAAGTCGATATCGAGCACTGGCCAGGCGAAAACTGGCCAGAGCTAGCCGCGCGCGCTGCTGACGCTGCAACTTCTGTCGAGCAGGCACTTGGCAACCCGCGACTGGAGGCGAGCCTGCTTTTCACCTCCGACGCCGAGGTCCATACGCTCAACCGCGAATGGCGCGAGCGGGACAGGCCGACCAATGTGCTGTCTTTTCCGATGCTTGAGCGCGATAGTTTGCTGGCATTGTCAGAACAGGGCCCGCCCGTCATGCTCGGTGACATCGCGCTCGCCCATGAAACTTGCGCGCGCGAAGCGGCGGAAAAAGGCATTTCGCTGGCGGATCACGCGGCGCATCTGATTGTTCATGGCCTGCTCCATCTGGCCGGGCACGACCATGTGGAGAGCGATGCGCAGGCCGAGGCTATGGAAAAAATGGAGATCGCCGCGCTTGCACAAATGGGGTTGCCGGACCCATATGGGGATCGCAACATTTAGGAGTGCATTGCAGGGCCATGCCCGACACCGAAAACGAGAAGCCCTCCGGCGCCGGAGAATCGGAGAGTAGCAGCGGGCTGTGGCCCGCTTTCCGCAGATTTCTGGGCGCCGATGTCAGCGAACGCTCGCTTCGCGAACAGCTCGAAGACACAATCGACCAGCACGAGGACGAGACCCCGTCCGACGAGACGGAACCGTCCAATGGCGACCTTTCGGGCGTCGAGCGGCAGATGCTGCGCAATCTCCTCCATTTCAGCGAGCATGACGCGGATGACGTCGCAGTGCCGCGCGGCGAAATCGTCGCGGTGGAGGCAACTGCCTCATGGACCGATCTGGTCGCGGTCTTTTCCGAAAACGGACATTCCCGCCTGCCCGTCTATCGCGGCCAGTTGGATGACGTGATCGGCATGATCCATATCAAGGACGTGTTCCCGTTCCTCGCCAACGGGAAAACGCCACCCGAGGACTGGACGGTGCTGATGCGCCAGCCGCTCTACGTGCCGCAAGCGCGCGGGGCGCTCGACGTGCTCGCCGATATGCGCACGCGCAGGACGCATCTTGCCATCGTGGTCGACGAGTTCTCCGGCACTGACGGCCTGATTACAATCGAGGATCTGGTCGAAGAAATCGTTGGCGATATCGAGGACGAGCATGACGAGGCTCCCGTCGAGCTGATCGTGCCCATTGGCGACGGCATGTGGGACTGCGATGCCCGCGCGGAACTGGACGATGTCGCCGAACAGCTCGATCCGCGGCTGGCCGAGGTCGAGGAAGCGGTCGATACGCTGGGCGGTCTGGCTTTCGTTTTGGCAGAGCAGGTGCCACCCGTGGGCATGGTGGTGGAGCACCCCAGCGGCTGGCGGATCGAAGTGCTGGCCGGGGACGAGACTCATGTCACTCGCGTCCGCCTGCACAGCCCCAAAGAGTCCGATGTAGGCGAGGAATAGCGCGGGCGAACAAACCAGCTACACCCCCTTAATGCCCGCTCGACAAGTTTTCGCAGGACTTTAAAACAACCGCCATGGCTCTTCGCCGTCTTCCTCCCCTTCGCGCTCTGGAAGCGTTCATGCGCACCGTGCGCCTCGGCTCCGCGCGCGCTGCGGCAGAGGAGCTGGGCCTCAGCCCCAGTGCGCTCAGCCGCCGGATTGCCAATCTGGAGGAATTTGTCGGCAAGAAACTGTTCACCCGCGCGCGGCAGGCAATGCAGCTGACCGATGAAGGGCACGCTTTTTATGAAGCGGTGGCCCCGCAATTCGAAGCGCTGGCCCGCGCGGTGGAGGGACAATCGGACAATATGTCGCTGCTCCGCCTGCATCTGGGTGTCCTGCCGCTGTTCGGCAGCCAGCGCCTGTTTCCGCATTTGGGCGAGCTGAGGCGCCTGCATCCGCTGCTGCATATCGACATCGATACCGGCGCGCATCTGGAGGACCGGGTGGGCGATACGCTGGATGCGGCAATTATCCTGTCGCGCGGACCGGAAAAGGGACTGCATGCCGTCCGGCTCGATGAAAACATGGTCCATGCAATCACCAGCCGCGAACTGGCCGAGGGATTGAGCAGCACACCAAGCGAAGAGCAGCTATCCAAACAGACTTTCCTGATCCACAACGAGCTGCCCGAAAGCTTCACCGCGTGGAAGGAAGAGCTTGGGATGCGCGATCTGGAGCCCGCGGCCATCGACCATTACGATTCCGGGCAATTGATGCTGGAAGCCGCCGCGCAGGGTCTGGGCATCGCCATCATGCATGACGATCACCGCCGCCGGGCCGCAGATCCGCGCCTGACCGACCTGTTCGATGTCGAGGTGGAAAGCCCCTACAGCTATTGGTTCGTGTGCAAACCTACTGCACTGGAAGAGCGCCCGGTGCGGCTTTTCCACGACTGGCTGGTGAAGGCGGGGCTTTGAGGCTGTCACACCCGACAAAGCCATCTTCAAAACGTGTCATGACGCCGGGATGGCCCAACCTTTCTTTGATCTCGCCGTTCTCGTCGAGCAAGCAGTAGGCATTTACCCGAGGCGGCTTAATGTCGTTGAGTTCGTAGCTCGCATAGGCGACTTCGTCTTCAAAGGCTGCGATCCACGTCAGGCACTCGGCCAGAGCACGCATATAGTGATCGTTGGCTGGCCGCACGCCTGCATTGCAGTTGATCACCATCCCGTCATGGATCGGCATCTGTCGAAACCTGCGCAGGCCGCGCAAGATCTCGCCCCTTTCTCCGATGGCAACCCTTCTGGCCTCGCCAGTTGCCTCTTGCCTCGTAAAACGCGGCGACGCGTTAAACACAAATGCTCGGACGTTGCGCCTGATAGCAACCTCCATAGCCAACGCTCCGCCCAAGGAGTGCCCGGTAACGATAATTCGGGGGTCGGACCAGCCTTGCTCGACAAGCTCCCTTTTCACGGTATCATACAGGTCCAGCGCCTCCCTGCGCTGCGTGTCACCGATATTACCGTAGAACCAGTCGTTTACATGTGAGAATTCAGTTCCTCTGAAAGCGATTACCGTCTCGACGAATTCTTCACCATCTTTCCGTTCGAAAATGGCATAGGACATTCCTGAGGAATATTTGACTTCGGGCCGACGGACAGTCACGCCGCTCGGCAGGGTGAAATACCTATCCTCATCACGGTCGTAAGCGTTCTCTGCATACTGCGCATATTGCCATGCGTCCTTCGCGAGCTCGGTCGTGAAGGTGCACCAACCACCGGTATTATCGAGGCAGGGTGTGCGTGCCTGATTGAAATTGGTCGCAAGGCATCCACCCAGAAGCGTCGAACATAGTGCTGCCAATACCGCGCGGCCCATCATTATGCATTCTCCCCGAAGCATATTCCGCGATCGAAATACGAGCGTAGTGCAAAGCAGGTTCGGCGGCAACTTATCCGGATTTTGCGGGTAGCTTGCGCGACCACGGCCCCACTAATGGTCTGGCGACTTAGGCGCCGCCCTTGGGAGCGTGGGCGCATATTCCCCCACCCGTGCTCCGTCCCGGATGCATCTTGTCCGGTTCTCCGCATTCGATTTCCGGTTTGGTGATACCGTTTGGTGCAAGGGCCTTGAACGCGGCCTCGTCTTCGTAGGCTGCGATCCAGGTAAGGCAGTCGGCCAGTTTGCGGATCGAATGCTTTTCACCTGCGCTGGCGGACGGGCTGCAATTGATGACCACCGCCTCGGATGCCGGCGGCGCCTTGTACCGGCGCAGAACGCGCAGGAACTCGCCGCGTTCGGTTATCGCCAGCCGGTTCCTATCGTTTTGCCTCGGATCGCCGCTGAAGAAGGGCGAGGTGTTGAATACAAACGCGCGAACCTCCGGATGGTCGATCGAGATCTGGGTGGCCAGCGCCCCGCCCAGCGAGTGGCCGGTCGTCTCTATAAGTACATCGGCATAACCTTCGGCATCGAGCGCGGCGCGTTCTGCCTGATACACCGCCCGTGCCCGCTCCCGCTGCCCATCCCCCAGAGACCCGGAAAAGATGTCCGAAGTGGACCCGAACTCGGTTCCGCGAAAAGCAATGACGCGGGCCTTCAAGATACGCTGACGCCCGCGCACTTCATGCCGATCGAATACGGCATAGGCGAGCCCGCTATCGTCATTGCCCGCCTGCTCGCGTTCCAGAAAGGCATAGGGCAGGTCGGTGTACGTGTCCTCGTCGACATAGGCGTTGGAGGACAGCATGGCGTAGGGATAAGCTTCGACTGCCGCCTCGCGTACGAAATCGCACCATCCGCCCGGCTCACTACGGCACGGGCTGCGCGACTGGGTTAGGTCGGGATAGGCGGTGACGCAGCTGGTCAGCAGCACGGGAGCAAGCACAACGAAGAGCGCCCTCCATCTATTATGCCGGGCTCTTACTCTGCCACTCTCCAATGCGCGCCCCGCTACCATTGTCTGCCCATTCCCTTGAAATCACGACCATCGGCCAGGTCCGCCACCTTGCGACCAAGCGCGATGCCGGGCCGCTCGATCAGGCGCAAGGTGCACCATGCAGCGCCGTAAGTCAGCGCCAGAACCAGCAGCGTCAGACCCAGCAATGCCGGGCCGCCCGCACCTCTTTCGAAAAGGCCGGTCCACGCCTCAAGAGCGCGGATCACAGCAAAGTGGCAGATATAGACGCTGTAAGCCACCGCGCCCAATGCGACCGCGATCCGGTTGGCGAACAAACCGCGCAGTTCCTTGGGGGCGAGCAGCAGCAGGCCGGCGAAGCCCAACCCGACAAGCGGCACAGCCGCCCCATAAGACAGCTCGAAGAATGGCCCGATCGCCGCCGCGCCGCCCAGCCCCGCAGCCAACATCAGGGCGCACAGGGCAAGCGGCGTCCGCCGCTCGGCATTGCCGAACAGAAAGTCCCGTTCGCGCGCAATGAAAAAAAGCGCGATCAGGAAGACCGGTAGATGCAGTATCGGCCAGAAAAACAGGAAGGTGCGCGGCATGACACCGCTTGCCAGCCACTCGGTGAGGGCCACTGCGGCCACGCAGGCCGCCAGAACATGCCACAGGCGCACCCTGCCCGACAGGTACAGCGGCACCAGCAGCGGGGCGACGGCGTAGAATGTCATCTCCACCGCAATCGACCAGCCGCCGGGCACAATGGAGTTGATTGCCGGAGGCACAAATCCATGCAGGAATAGCGCATTTGCCCCCGCGCCCAGCACCCATTTCCACACCGTCATTGGTTCCCCAGCAGGGGCCAGCCACATCAGCGCGCCGTAAAACAATATCGCCGCATAATAGAGCGGCGCAATCCGGAACGCGCGCCGGACATACCATCCCGCCACCGGAGGCCGCCGAGCCAAAGTCAGGGTAATCGTGGCGGCGCTGATCACGAAGAACAGCTGCACACCGTACCGCCCGAACTCGCTCAGCGGAACGAGCCAACCTGTGAGATTGCCGCGCGCCTGCATCGCCGCGCCGACATGGATCAGGGCCACCAGCCCGATGGCCCAGGCACGCATGCCATCGAGCCAGTCGAGCCGGTTTGCCCCGTCTTTCATGCTTTGGCTTAGCTGACGGTCGCTTTCACGATCTTGCCTGGGCTTGCCGGCGGCTCACCCTTGGGCAGCGCATCGACATGCTCCATGCCGCTCGTCACCTGGCCCCACACGGTGTATTGTCCGTCGAGGAACTCGGTGTCGCCAAAGCAGATGAAGAACTGGCTGTTGGCGCTGTCGGGCATCTGGCTTCGAGCCATAGAACAGGTGCCGCGCACATGCGGCTCCGCGTTGAACTCTGCCTTCAGATCGGGCTTGTCGCTCCCGCCCATTCCGGTGCCGGTGGGGTCGCCGCCCTGCGCCATGAAACCGTCGATCACGCGGTGGAAAATCACGCCGTCGTAAAAGCCTTCGCTCGCCAGTGTGCTGATCCGCTCGACATGGCCGGGGGCCAGATCGGGGCGCAGCTTGATGACGACATCGCCGCCCTTTCCGTCGCCGCAATCGAGGGTAAATGTCAGTGTATCGGCCATTGGTATTTCTCCTGAATTTCGGGAATTGGCGCTGGCTATAGTCACGCACAGCCCGGCCCGCCACCCCTGCCCTGCTTGCGCACACGGTTTATGGCCGCTTGCTTTTGCCGCTTCGCCGCCTAGAGCGTGCCCTATGACCCAGCCCGGCCCTCTCGACGACGATCTGCTGCTGGCCGATGCGCCGGAGGAGCACGACGCGCATGAGGAAGGCGGCAGGCCCGACGACCGGATCGATGACGAGCGCCACGACGAGGAAAACCGGCTGAAGCCCGAATATGTCCGCGCGGTAGAAGACGCGCTGGAGGCGGATGATCGCAGCGCCGTCTACGATCTGGTCGAGCCGCTGCACCCGGCCGACATTGCCGACTTGCTGGAATTGTTCGAGCGCGACGACAGGATGAAGCTGGTCACCGCGATCAGCGATCTGATGTCCAGCGATGTGGTCGCCGAACTCAACGACTTTGTCCGCGAAGACATGATGGAAGCGCTGCCGGCCGATGCGGTGGCGCAGATTGCCGAGCAGCTCGATACCGACGACGCCGTCCAGCTGATCGAGGATCTCGACGCGCCGGACCAGCGGGCCATTCTGGCCGAAATGGACGCCGAAGACCGCGCGGCCATCGAAAGCGCGCTGTCTTATCCGGAAGAAACCGCCGGACGCCTGATGCAGCGCGAATTCGTCGCGGTGCCGGAGCATCTGAGCGTCGGCGATCTGATCGACATTTTGCGCGAAGATGAAGAGCTGCCGACCGAGTTCTTCGAGATTTTCGTCGTCGATGCGGCGCATCATCCCGTGGGCACCTGCAATTTGTCCTGGATCTTGCGCACGCCCCGCTCTGTGGCGCTCAGCGATGTGATGAAGCGCGACCAGACCCTGATCCCCGTTTCGATGGATCAGGAAGAGGTCGCGCTGATGTTCCAGAAATACGCGCTGATCTCTGCCGCCGTAGTGGACGAGGACGAGCGGCTGGTCGGGCAGATGACCGTCGATGATATCGTCCACATTATCGCCGAGGAAGCGGGCGAGGATGCCCTGCTGATGTCGGGCGCGGGCGACGGCGATATCAACGAGCCACTGCGCGATGCATACTCCGCCCGCGTCCGCTGGCTGATTGCCAATCTGGGCACCGCGCTTGTCGCTTCGCTGATTATTGCCGCCTTCGGTGCCGCGATCGAGAAGCTGGTTGCGCTCGCCGTGCTGATGCCGATTGTCGCCAGCATCGGCGGCAATGCCGGCACGCAGACCATGGCCGTCACCGTCCGTGCCATAGCCATGAACCAGCTGACCCGGGCCAACACGACGCGCATATTGTGGCGCGAAATGCGGGTCGCGATCCTGAACGGGGTGACCATTGCGGTGCTGATCGGGCTGGCCACGGCGGCAATCTTCACCCCGATGCTGGGCGGCGTAATCGCGCTCGCGATGGTCATCAATGTCATCACTGCGGGCCTCGCTGGCGTGCTGGTTCCGGTGATTTTCGACCGGCTGGACACTGACCCGGCCGTCGCCAGCAGCGTGTTCGTGACCATGATCACGGATTCCATGGGCTTCTTCGCCTTCCTAGGTTTGGCAGTGGCGAGCGGTCTGGTCGGCTGATAGCGCGCCTCCCGATGGCATAATCGGGGAGACGGACAATGGCGCGCACGCAGGACAAGATCGTATTGCTCACAGGAGGGGCCATGGGCCTCGGCAAGGCGGCGGCGCAGGCCTTGCTGGCCGAAGGCGCCACCGTCATCATCAGCGATTACAACGCCGAAGCGGGGCAGGCCGCCGCCGACGAGCTGGGCGAGCGCTGCACCTTCATCGAGCAGGACGTGACCGACTGGGACCGTTGGCAGGACGTCATCGCGCAGGTAGAGCAGGAGCACGGGCGGCTTGATGTGCTGGTCAACAATGCCGCCATCACCGTGTTCGGCTCCATCGCCGATCTCTCGGTCGAGGATTTCCGGCGCTGCTACACGGTCGATGTCGATTCGATCTTCATGGGCTGCAAGGCCGCCCTGCCCCTGATGGCGAAAACCGGCGGGTCGATTGTCAATTTCTCCTCCGCCGCGGGCAACAAGGCCAATGCCGATCTCGCCGCATACAGCAGCGCCAAGGCGGCGATCCCGATGCTGACCAAATCCATCGCTCTTTGGTGCGCGCGGGAGAAGAACGCCGTGCGGGTCAATTGCGTCCAGCCCGGCACCATCCTGACCCCCAATGTCGAGAGCGTCATCGCCGGTACGCCCGATCCCGACGCGACGCGCGTGGCGTTCGGGCTGGCCCAGCCGGTCGGCCATATGGGCGAGGTGGAGGACATCGCCCATCTGGTGGTCTATCTCGCCTCGGAGGAAAGCAAGTTCGCCACCGGCGCGGCCTTCATCGTGGATGGCGGGCTCTCTATCGCTTGATTTGCCGCGCCAATGCGCCACATCGGTAGTCCATGCCGCTCCACCTGACCAAGATCGCCTTTGGGGCGCAAAGCTATGGCGATATCGAGAGCTGGTATGCGAACCGCCGCAGCCCCAACCTCACCACCCGCTATCGCCCCACGCGGTGGGAGGAATGCATCGGCGGATCGCTCTACTGGATTCACCAGCACGCCATCGTCGCCCGCAGCGAAATCCTCGGCTTCTCCGAGACCAAGACAGGCCGCTGGTCGATTGATCTGGAACCGCGCCTTGTCCGCGTGCAGCCCGTGCCCAAACGCGCGCATCAGGGCTGGCGCTACCTGAAAATAGACCCGCCCCGCGATCTGGAAGAGGGCGAGGATATCGGTGACGTCCTGCCCGGCAAGCTGATGGGCAAATTGCAGCGGCTGGGGCTGGTCTAGCTCCCGGTCAACCCTTGGGCCTGTTAGCCTCGATCATGGCACGCACATCATATTCGTCGACACCGCCCGCGTTCTCACCCAGCGCATCATACGCCGCTGCCAATGCATCCATCCGTTCTGCGATATGGCGCCGGTTCGATTTGTGGCTGACTACGAAACGGGCATTGCCCAGCAGTTGGGGGACAACAATCGCAGCATAATCATCGGCCACCATACCGTGGCGCATGAATTTGTCCTGTCCGATGCCGGTATAGACCCAGCCGGGGATGATCGTGCCGACATGGAGTTGCGGCGGAACATCCTCGCGCAGGCTCTCGGTCATTCCCAGCACGGCATGTTTGGCAGCGACATAAGTGCCCATGCGAGGTGCGGCGCAGAAGAAGCTGTTTTCACTGGCAGTATTGTAGAGCGCGCTGGGGATTTCTTGCTGCGCAAGGCGTCGTGCGAACACCTGCGAACCATAGAACGCACCCCAGAAATTGACGTCGAAATGGGCTCGCGCTTCATCCGGATCGATATCCCACAAGCGCCCTGACGGCCCGCCAACGCCTGCATTGTTCAGCACCAGATCCACGCGGCCTTTCCAACCAAAGGCGACGTTGGCCAGCGCCTCGACTTGCGACAAATCGGATACATCGCAGACATGCGTCAGCGCACGATCACCGAGCGGGCCGGCCGCGGCCTCCAGCGTGGATTGTTCGCGGTCGGCAAGGACTGCAAAGCCGCCCAAGGCAATTAGTCGCTTGCCAATCGCCAGACCGATGCCTGACGCACCGCCGGTGATGACGGCGACCTTGCCAGCGAAGTCGCCTTCCCCACTCACCCCGCCGTTTTCTCCGCCACCCGTCTGAGCGCGGTGACATACGCTTCGGGGGGCTGGGCGCCGGGGACCATGAATTTGTTCGCGATCACCATGGCGGGGACGCCCGTGATGTTGGCGTCCCAGGCCTGCCGTTCCTCGGCGCGGACGCGGGCGGCGGTGGCGTCGTCGTTTAATGCGGCGAGTGCTTCTTCGCGGGTCAGGCCCACATCGGCGGCGATATCGAGCAGCACGTCGCGTTCGCCGATCCGGCGGCGCTGGTTGAAATGGGCCTTGAACAAAGCGAGCTTCAATTCGGTCTGCTTGGCCGCGCCTTTATTCTCCAGCGTCCACACCAGCAGACGGTGCGCGGCGAAGGTGTTCCACATCATCGCGGGCGGTGCGGGGTCTTCGTCGCCGTCGTAATCGAGGCTGACTTTCGCGATGTCAGCAGCCTGCTTCATCTGGCCCTGCACGCCCTTCGATTCCTCGATGCTGCGGCCATATTTGCGGGCAATGTGCGCGGTGCGGTCCTCGCCCGTCTCGGCCATGTCGGGGTTCAGCTCGAAGGCATGCCAGCGGATATCCGCCTCGATCTCGCCGTCCAGTTGCTCCAGCGCCTGGCTCAGGTTCCCCCAGCCGACCAGGCACCACGGGCACATCACGTCGGACCAGATATCGATGGTCATTGTGCGGGCTGCATCCGTCATACGCGTCGTCCTAACTATTCCTGTTCGAGCCACCAGTGCAGCAGATTATAAGCGATGGCCTGCGGGGGCGGAGCATTGAACAGCGCGCCTTCGCCCTTGTCCATCGCGGCCTGAACCTGCGCGCGGGTGAAGAACTGCACATCCTCCAGTTCGCTGGTGTCGACCGTGATTTCGCCCGGCTCGGCCAGTGCGTGGCAGCCGATCATCAGCTGGCTGGGGAACGGCCATGGCTGGCTGGCGATGTAGCTGACGTCTTTCACCACGATGCCGGATTCCTCCAGCACTTCGCGCGCGACGCCTTCTTCGATGCTTTCGCCCGGCTCCACGAAGCCCGCTAGCGCCGAATAGGCTTTCTCTGGCCAGCCCTTGCCGCGGCCCAGCATCAATTCGCCATCCCGCTCCACCAGCATGATGGTGACGGGATCGGTGCGCGGGAAATGCTGGGTGCCGCAGCCGCCTGCGTCCGCCGCGCAGTCGCGCTGCCAGCCGCCTTTGGCGATTGTGGTCGGCTTGCCGCATTGCGCGCAGAAGCGGTGGCGCGCGTGCCAGTTCACGATGCTGCGCGCGCTGCCGTAAATCGCGAGATCGTCGGCAGAGAGCGCGGTCATCGCGGCCCAAACGCGCGGATTGTTGATCCGTGGGCCGATATCGCCTTGTTCGGGCACGGCTACGAAGCAGGGTTTTGCGGGGCCGTCTCCCATGTGGTCCAGCCCAAGAAACACCAGCTCCGCATCTTCCGGCGCGTCGGCCAGCGAGCCCCATAGCAGCCCGCCCGCATCGTCCATCTGCGGCATCAGCTCATCCAGCGCGAGCAGCCGCGCCTTCCAGTTCATCATCCCGGCAATGGCGTCCGGATCGGCGCGCAGATTGTCCGCCCGGTCCAGCCGTGATCCGGCGAAGGCGATCGGCTTGGTTGGTTTACTCACCGGTCGCAGCGCCGCCCATCATCGCGGCCATATCGGCGCGCACCAGTTCGGGGAACTTGTTCTGGATCGGGTAGCTGTCGCTGGGCATGTACTGGGTATAAAGCTGGGCGCGCAGGCCGCTCTTGAAATCGCAGAACGCGGCGGTTCCAGCCGCCCCGCCCCAGCCAAACGCACTATCGGTCACGCGGCCACCGGCGCCAAAGCCCTGGCCTTCGATCCATGTGCCTGCGGTCTCGACGGTCGATGGCAGAATGTTGCGCGCGCCGACCCGCACGGCCAGCTCGCCCATCACGCGCTTGCCCTCGATCTTGCCGTAGCCGAGCAGCATCCGCAGGAAACGGTCGTAATCGCGCGGGGAACTGACCAGGCCTGCCCCGCCAAAGGCGAAGGCCGGCTCGTCGAGATAGATCGACGCCGCCGCCGGATCGATGGGCAGCGGGGTGCCGTTGAGAATGCCGTAATTGGTGGTGAAGCGGCCCACCTCGCTACTCGGCACAGTGAAATAGGTGCTGGTCATGCCCGCAGGCGTGAAGATGTTGTCCTGAAGGAACGTTGGAAAATCGGTGCCGCTGGCGACCTCGATCACCCGGCCCAGCAGATCGAGGCTGACCGAATAGCTCCATTTGGTGCCGGGCTGCAGCACCAGCGGCACCTCCGCCAGACGGTCGGCGAAATTGGCGAGGCCTTCGACCGGCTTGCTGCGCCCGAGGCCAGGGATGGGAATGCGGCTGACTTGTCCGGGGACCAGCCCCAGCCGCTCATACTCGTCCTTGATAGGGCCCTTCTGGATGATGCCATAGCCCAGCCCCGCCGTATGGGTCAGCAATTGGCGAATGGTGATCGGGCGCTCCGCCGGGACGACGTCGGTGATCGACCCGTCATAGGTCTTCTGCACCATCATATCGGCATAGGCGGGCAGAATGTCGGCCAGCGGCTGATCGAGGCCGAGCTTGCCGTCGTCGATCAGCATCATGGTCGCCATGCCGGTGACGGGCTTGGTCATGGAATAGATGCGGTAGAGGCTGTCGGCATCGGCCATCGCGGGCTGGCCAATCGTCAGCTTGCCCCCGCCCACGATTTGCAGCGCATCGGACGTGCCCCAGCCGAATGTCGCCAGCATATTGGCGACCTTGCCCTCGGCGACGTAGCCGGTGACTTCCTTCGTCACCCCGGGCCACGCCATGGAATGCGCAGCCGCCCCACCGTGGTTATGCGCAAGAGCAGCACGGCCCAGCGGCATCCCGGCGAGCATGGCACCTGCACCCGCCAGCGCGCCGCCACGCAGCAGTCCGCGGCGGCTGATATTCGCTTCTTCGAAAGTCCGGTAAGCCATGGGTCATCCTCTTTATGAAATTCTGTTTGACGGGTTCCTGCGGCAAGCGGGATGAACGGTCAATTGCCTCTTGTAAATCGCCGGTGTCATAGCCATATAACACACATGGGAAACTTAGTTGCTATACTGCTGGGCATCATCGTTCTGCCTATCGTCATTCTGGGCACCATTCCGTTCCTCGGCTGGGCCAACTGGCTTGCGCTGCCGCTGATCGCGGCGGGCATTGTCGCGGGGCAATTGTCCTCCAGCGGCAATGGCGGACGCAATTTCTGCATCGTGGTCGGGATTATCGCGGCTGTCCGCCTGAGCTTGGGTGGCGGCATCATCTGATCGCCTAGCGCGCCAGTTTAGCGTGCGCGCGCCAGCCTGGCCGCCTTGGCAAACAGTGTAGGCAAGCCCGCCTCGTCCAGCTGATTGATCGGCCACCACTGGCCCTCGCCATCGGGTTGAACACGGGTTCGCTGCGCCGCCACATCGAGTTCCAGAGTGGCATGGGTGAAGGTGTGGCGGACCAGCCCCAGCGTCTCCCACTCGCCCTCCAGCGGGGCCTCCCCCGAACCGTCGCTTTGCGCGCTCCACCCGTCATCGGGCAGTGAGCGCATTCCGGCCAGCATTCCGCTGCCCGGCCGCGCCACCAGCCACACAGAGCCCTCACGCTCGATCCAGAACGCGCGGCCTTTGCGTTGCGGCTTGACCTTTTTGGGCGGCTTGACCGGCAGACGTTCCGGGTCCGCCGTGCGACCTGCGCAATGCTCCGCCAGTGGGCACAGCAGACATTTCGGAGCCTTCGCGGTGCACAGGCTGCTGCCCAGATCCATCATGGCTTGTGCGAAATCGCCTGCACGGTTCTCCGGCGTTACGGCGTCCATACCGGTGCGGATTGCCTTGCGCGCCCCCGGCAAAGGCTCCTCTATCGCAAACAACCGCGCCACCACCCGCTCCACATTGGCATCCACCACCACCGCGCGCCGCCCGAAGGCAATCGCGGCGATGGCGGCAGCGGTGTAGTCGCCCACGCCGGGCAGCGCGCGCAAACCCTCCTCGGTATCAGGAAAACCGCCCAGCCCGGCCACAGCCTTCGCCGCCTTCACCAGATTGCGGGCCCGCGAATAATACCCCAGCCCCGCCCACGCGGCCATCACGTCTTCTTCCGGCGCGGCGGCCAGATCGGTGACGGTTGGCCATGTGCCGGTGAACTTCGCAAAATAGGGCTTCACCGCAGCGACCGTCGTTTGCTGCAACATCACTTCGGACAGCCACACACGATACGGATCGGGCGCAGGCTGACCGGGCAAGGCTCTCCACGGCAGATCACGCGCATGGCTGTCGTACCATTCCAGCAGGTCGCCAGAGATGTGCGAAGGATCGGGTTTGGCGGTGGCAGTCACGCTGCGCCTATGGCATGGCTGCCCCCACGATGGAACGGGACCAAAATACCAGTGGCAAGAAGCCTGCGAAACGGCCCGCAAAGCCGCGCGGTAAGGCTAAGCCTTACGAGCGCCCACGCGGCCGCGGTGCAAAAGCCATCGGCGACCTGACCCCGCAAGTCGGGCGCACAGCATTCCGCCGCTTCGGCTTCGTCCAGTCCAGCATCGTTACCCGCTGGCCGGAGATCGTCGGAGACCGGCATGCCGAGGTCAGCTCACCCGAAGCCATCCGCTTCCCGCCCGGCGAGCGGGCCGAGGGTATTTTGCAATTGGTGGTCCTGCCCGCCCATGCGCCGATCATCCAGCACGTCATCCCGGAAATCATCGAGCGGGTGAACCGCTTCTTCGGCTATAATGCCGTGTCGCGGGTGAAAATCCGGCAAGGCAAGGTTCAGCCACCTTCCGCCACGGAAAAACCGAAAGCGCCGCCGTCGCTTAAGCCCATTCCGATGGAGCTGGGCGACAGTCTGCGCGATGTGGGCGACCCGGAATTGCGCGCTGTGCTGGAAGGTTTGGCACGCAGCATGGGCAAGAATGATCCTTCGGAGACGGACAAGACATGAAAATTTCGCGCAAACTCGGCGCTTCCCTGCTGGCAATCTCGGCCATCGCGATTGTGGGTGCGGGCAAGAACTGGATCACGCAGATCGAGCGCGGAGCGGCGTTTCATACAGTGGGCAGCCCCGACGCCGCGCTGACCGTGGCGGATTTCAGCAGCTACACCTGCTCCCATTGCGGCAATTTCGCGCGCACCGGCGGCGAGGTGATGAAGCTGGCCTATGTCGGCCCGGGCAAGACCAGAGTCGAAATCCGCCATGTCATTCGCAATCCCATCGACCTGACCGCCACACTGGCGGCATGGTGCGGACCGAAAGAGAAATTCCTCGGCAATCATGCGGCGATCATGTTCGCGCAGGATGACTGGCTGGAAAAGGCCGGAAGCGCCACGCAGAGCCAGCAGCAGCGCTGGGCCACCGGGCCGATTCCGGGCCGGATGCGCGCCATCGCCAGTGATCTGGGGTTCTACGAAATATTCGAACAGCGCGGCTATGATCGCCCAACGCTCGACCAATGCCTCGCCGATACCCAGATGATGGACACTCTGATCGGCGCGACCATGGCCGATGCGGAAACCTATGGCATTCGCGGCACGCCCAGCTTCGCCATCGACGGAAAGCTGCTTGATGCGACGCATAGCTGGGAAAGCCTGCAGCCGCAGATTCAGGCGGGTCTCAACGCGCATGACGCAGCCAATGCTGGCCTCGATGCCGAAAGCACCGTTGGCGACAGCGCATTTTCGCTTGATTGAGCATTCCGCGCGCAGGTAATCCCACATCGCAATTGCATTTACGGCTGTGGAAACACCGCCCCGCCCCATCCCCAGCGCCGCTGCACTGGTTTAGCCTGATCTGACAGACCAAGAGGTTCCTTCGATGTTTTCCAAATCTGCACGCCGTTTCGGCCCCGCTCTCGCCCTTCCGCTCGCGCTGGCTCTGGCAGCATGTGGCGACAGCGCCGACGATGCAGCTGTGGTTTCCAGCGAGCCGATTGCGAACATCGCCGCGCCGGAAGGCCAGAGCTGGAGCGAGATGGTTCAGGTGACAGAGGCTGACGGCTATCTGGTCGGCAACCCGGATGCTCCGATCAAGCTGATGGAATATGCCTCGCTCACTTGCGGCGCCTGCGCCAATTTTACGCAGACGGCAGCGGAAGAGATCAAGACCGAATATGTCGATACGGGCCGCGTCTCTTACGAACTGCGCAACCAGATCCACAACGGGATCGACCTGACGATGGCGGCGTTGGTCCGCTGCGGCAGCCCCGAAAGCTTCCACCCGCTGTCCGAACAGGTGTGGCTGAACTTCGATGAAGTGATGGGCACCGCGCAGCAGGGCGGCCAGGCTATGGAAGCCGCCATGGCGCGACCGGAGAACGAGCGTTTTGTCGCTGTGGCAGAGGCCACCGGCTTGCTTGATTTCTTCGCCGCACGCGGGCTCAGCCGGGATCAGGCGCGCCAGTGTCTGGCCGATAGCGGCAGCGTGACCGCAATTGCCGAACGCTCCAACGCCCAATCGGCAGAGCTGGATGTCGCCGGCACGCCGACGTTCTTCATCAATGGCCGTCAGCTTGATGCCAAGAATTGGGACCAGCTGGAAGTCGCCTTGCAAGAAGCCGGGGCCCGCTAAGATACGCCGATGCAGATACGCAGGCTCAAGCTCAGTGGTTTCAAGAGCTTTGTCGAGCCTGCCGAATTGCGTGTCGAGCCCGGACTGACCGGCGTTGTCGGCCCCAATGGTTGCGGAAAATCCAACCTGCTGGAGGCAATCCGCTGGGTCATGGGCGAAAACTCGCCCAAGTCCATGCGCAGCGGCGGGATGGAAGATGTCATCTTCGCCGGGACCGAAACGCGGCCCCAGCGCGATTTTGCCGAAGTCGTCCTCAATGCGCTGGACGATGATGGCGAGGAACTGGATGTCACCCGCCGGATAGAGCGCGGCGCAGGCAGCGCCTACCGCGTCAATGGCCACGATGTGCGGGCGAAGGACGTCGCGCTGACCTTTGCCGATGCCGCTACTGGCGCGCATTCGCCTGCTCTGGTGAGCCAGGGCAAGATCGCGCAGGTTATCGCGGCCAAGCCTGCCCAGCGCCGCCAGATGCTGGAGGAAGCAGCGGGCATCGCCGGGCTGCATGTCCGGCGCCGCGATGCCGAAAGCAAATTGCGCCAGACCGAGGCGAATCTCGCGCGGCTGGAAGACCTGATGGCGGGTCTCGACACCCAGATCGCCAGCCTGCGCCGTCAGGCGAAACAGGCGGAGCGCTACAAAAAGCTGTCAGACCAGATCGCCGTGGCGGAAGGCCGCGTGCTGTTTGCGCGCTGGCGCGATGCGGCTGCGGCGGCGGAGGCAGCTACCGCTCAGGCACGCGAAGCGGACGCGCAGGTTGCCGCGCTCAAAACGGCGGCAGACGCAGCGCAGAAGGACCAGCGTGCGGCGGCAGAGGCGTTGGCCGAAGCGCGCGACGAACTGGCCGACCGGCGCGACGATGCCACAGCCCACGGCCATCGGATGGCGGCCCTGACCACACAATTGGAAGCCGCCGAGCAGCGGCTCGCCGATCTCGATCGCCAGCGCGAACGGCTGGAGGAAGATCGCGGCGAGGCCGACCGTCTGACCCGCGATGCTGCCGAAGCTCTGGCGCGATTGGAGAAAGAGCTGGGTGCGGGCGAGAAAGCGCTGGCCGATGATGAAGCACGACGCCCCGCCCTCGCCGCCAAGCTTGACGACACCGAGCGTGCCGGGCGGGCAGGCGAACTGGCGCTGGCCAAGGCGACGGCGGACCATGCCGGGGTCGAGGCCGAATGGCGGGTGGCCGCGGCGGCCATCGAACAGGCCAAAGCGCGGCTGGCGCGCGTGGCGCAGGAAAGCCAGCGGCAGGCTGAGATGCGCGCTGCCCTCGCCGATGGCGACGACCCCGAAGCTGCAGTGGCTGCGGCGCGCGAGGCTTCGGAGACCGCGACCGCCGAACTGGAGCGTCTCCGCGCTGCACTGGAAGTGGATCGCGAGCGCAAGGAGACGCTGCAGAACGCGCGGGACGAGGCGGCCAATGCCCTGTCCGCCGCGCAGGCCGATCTGGCGGGGATAGAGCGCGAATATCAGGCGCTGGAGCGCGACCGGGCCGCGCGCGAGAAACAGGCGAAGGGCCGCACCGGGCTTCCTGCCGCGCTGGACAAGGTGCGCGTGGCTCCAGGCTATGAACGCGCGCTCGCCGCTGTGCTGGGCCGCGATGCGAAGGCGCCGCTGGGCCGGCCCGAAGGCGATCCGGAAGGGCGGTTCTGGACCGGCAGCGGCGCGCCTGCACAGGTTGCGGATTCGCTCGCCAGACACGTCACCGATTGCCCGCGACAGCTCGCCGCGCGGCTGGCGCTGGTCCATGTGGTGGAGGCCGATGACGGGCGCGACCTTGCCCCTGGCGAGTGGCTGGTGACAAATGCTGGGGCTCTGCGCCGCTGGGACGGGCTGGTCGCGCGCGGGCAAGGGTCCGCCGAAGCGGCCCGGATGGAGGCGGCAAACCGGCTGGCTGCATTAGAAGCTGAACTCCCCGCCTTGCGAGCCGCGCGCGATACAGCGCAGGCTAGGCAGGCCTCGGCGCAAAGCGAGCTCGCAACCTTGCAACAATCGCTGATCGCTTCGGAACGCGGAGTCGGGCAGGCTGCGGAGGCGGAACGGCAGGCCTTTCGCGCTCTCGATCAGGCCGAAGCCGCGCGCGAGCGAATGGCTTCGCGGCTTGCCGAGCTGGAGAGCGCGGCAACCGATCTGGCCGAGCAGCGCGAGCAAGCGGAGAGTGAACTCACCGCCGCCAAGGCCGCACAAACCGCCCTGCCCGATCCCGCCACTGGCCGCGCCAGGCTGGAAGCCGCGCAGGCCAAAAACGAAGCCGCCCGGTCGGCCATGCAGGCCGCCACTGCTGAACTCGCCGCACATGATCAGGGCCTGGCCGTCGCACGCGAGCGGGTTTCCGCCCAGCGCAGCGACATGGCCAATTGGCAGGCGCGTTCGGGAGAGGCGGCGCAGCGCCTGTCCGGCATGGAACAGCGCTTCGAAGAAGTGGCGCAGGAACGCGCCGTCATCGCGGCCAAGCCCGAGGGGCTGATGCGCGAAATCGAGCAGGGCGATGCGGTCCGCGCACGCCTCGCCGAAGCGCTGGCCGAGGCGGAAGGCGTAGTCGCCACCGCCGAGGAAGCGGCCCAATCCGCCGACGCCGCCATTGCCGAAGCTGGCGAAGCGCTCGCCACCGCCCGCGAAACCCGCGCCGGACTTGCCGCACGGGCGGAGAACGAGGAAAGCCGCCGCAGCGATATGGCGCGGCAATCGGGCGAGCGTTTTGGCTGCCCTCCGCCGCTGCTTTCGGACAAGCTTGGCTTTAACACCGAGGAAGTCGGCCCGCAGGAACGCGAAGGCGAGGAAATGGATCGCCTCTCCGCCAGCCGCGAGCGGATCGGCCCGGTCAATCTGGTCGCTGCGGAGGAGCTGGAGCGGATCGAAAGCGAGCACGGCGCAAATGCTGCCGAGCAGGAAGAACTGGCCGAAGCGGTCAATCGCCTGCGCGGCAGCATCGGGAGCCTCAACCGCGAGGGCCGCGAGCGGCTGCGCACGGCCTTCGAGCAGGTCGACACCCATTTCCGCCGTCTCTTCACCAAGCTGTTCGAAGGCGGGCGCGCGCATCTGGCGCTGATCGACAGCGATGATCCGCTGGAGGCTGGCCTCGAGATTTACGCCCAGCCACCGGGCAAGAAATTGCAATCGCTCACTCTGCTATCGGGCGGCGAGCAGGCCCTGACCGCCATCGCGCTGATCTTTGCGCTGTTCCTGACCAACCCCGCCCCCATCTGCGTGCTGGACGAGGTCGACGCGCCGCTGGACGATGCGAATATCGACCGCTTCTGCGACCTGCTCGACGCGATGGTCCGCGAGACAGACACCCGCTATCTGATTGTGACGCACAATGCCGTGACTATGAGCCGCATGCACCGGCTGTTCGGCGTGACGATGGTGGAGCAAGGCGTGAGCCGTCTGGTGAGCGTCAATCTGGGCGAAGCAGAGTTGATGGCGGCGGAATAGCGCCGCCTTTCCGGACGATAGCTACACCGCGATCATGCCGCGATGGCCGCTTCCAGCCGCGCACGGATATCGCGCAATTCGGCAACAACCTCCGATACCCGCGTGTCTGTATTGGCGGCGGCAGAACGTGGCGCGCGTTCGATAGCCCCTTCGGAAAATTCCAGCGGGGTATCCGGCACCGGAGCAGGCTCGGTCTCGGCAGAAGGCGAGATGGCCTCCGGCAATGCCGCTTCTTCTATCGTGTCCTCAGGCTCGGCCACAGTTTCGGAATCATGCTCGGCGAGAACCTCGTCCTGAACCTCAGGCTCTCCGGTGCCCTCTCTGTCCGAAACTTCCGCCAATTCTGCCCGTCCTTCTTCGATTGCCGCGCGCGCGCCCTTGATGGTGTAGCCTTCCACATTGACGAGGCGGTTGATCGTTTCGATCAGCGCGACATCTTCGGGGCGGTAATAGCGGCGATTGCCACTGCGTTTCAGCGGTTCAAGCATGGGGAATTGCTCTTCCCAATACCGCAGCACATGGGGTTTGATATCCAGCGCATTCCCGACTTCGCCAATCGTGCGGAGAGCCCCCGCATCCTTACCGTCACCGAATTGCGCCGCCATCACATTATCCCCTCGCTATGCGTTCCTTCAGCAGCTGGCTTGCGCGGAAGGTCATCACCCGCCTTGGCGTAATCGGCACTTCTACCCCGGTCTTGGGGTTGCGGCCGATCCGCTCTTTCTTGTCACGCAGAATGAAGCTGCCAAACCCTGAAATCTTGACGTTCTGGCCATCTTTCATGGCCGAGCACATATGCTCCAGAATCGACTCGACCAGATCGAGCGATTCAGCACGGCTGAAGCCCATCTTGCGGTTAATCGTTTCCGCCAAATCCGCACGGGTCAAAGTTCCCACCGAACGCGCCATGCCAATCTCCTATCACACCGGTGCGACCCGAATGTGTTGCAGTGCCAAAAAACCTAACCTTTTCTGTGTTTCGACGCAATGCCGCCGCGGTTACGCCGCTGGAAAAAGCAAGCGCGCCGGGGATAGGGTCACAACCGCATCAGGCTGGCACCCCAGGTAAAGCCGCCGCCCATCGCTTCGAACATGACCAGCGAACCGTCCTGAATCCGCCCGTCGCGCCGCGCCGTATCGAACGCCAGAGGCACAGAGGCGGCTGATGTATTGGCGTGGCTGTCGACCGTTACGATGACCTTTTCCGCTGGCAATCCCAGCTTGCGCGCGGTTGCGTCCAGAATGCGGGCATTGGCCTGATGAGGCACGACCCAGTCGATATCTTCTGCCGAAATGCCTGCATCTTCAATCACTTCGCGCAGGACACTGGCCAGATTGACCACCGCATGGCGGAACACCTCGGGCCCCCTCATGCGCAGATGGCCGACCGTCTGCGTGGTCGAGGGCCCGCCATCGACATAGAGCAAATCGTGCTGGGCACCGTCGGCATGCAGGCGCGAGGTGATGAGGCCCCGGTCGCTTTCCTCGCCCTCCTCGGCCTCCAGCACCATGGCCCCGGCCCCGTCCCCGAACAGCACGCAGGTGGTCCGGTCTTCCCAGTCGAGAATGCGGCTAAAAGTTTCCGCCCCGATCACCAGAGCGCGCGTCGCCATGCCGGTCTTGAGCAGCGAATCGGCTGTGGCCAGCGCATAGAGAAACCCCGAGCACACCGCCTGCACATCGAAAGCGATACCGCCGGTGCAACCGAGTGCCGCTTGCACTTTCGTCGCGGTGGCGGGGAATGTGTTGTCGGGTGTGGCCGTGGCCAGGATGATCAGATCGATCTCGGCCGCGTCCATTCCGGCATCGGCCAGAGCCGCACGCGAGGCTTCTATCGCGAGGCTGGCGGTGGTCTCCCCCTCCCCCGCGATATAGCGCTGGCGAATGCCGGTACGCTCGACGATCCATTCGTCACTCGTGTCGACGGTTTCCGCCAGCTTCGCATTCGGGACGACCCGTACCGGAAGCGCGGAGCCGCTGCCGCGAAACACGGAGCGGATCATGAAGTGCTTTCGCCCGAAACGGGATCGGCTTCCGGCTGGGCGGGTGCCGTTCCGGCCCACATGCGCGCATCGAGCTCGCCCAGATCATGCGAGATCCGCTCGGTCAGCTTGTTCTCCAACAGCCGCGCCGCGACAGCGACCGCATTGGCCACCCCGTCAGCCGAAGCGCTGCCATGGCTTTTCACCACCACACCGTTCAGGCCGAGGAAAACCGCGCCGTTGTGCTGGTTCGGGTCGAGATGATGGCGGAGCAATTCGGTCGCCGGGCGCGAGACCAGAAACCCGATCTTCGAGCGCAGAGAGCTTGTGAATGCACTCTTCAGCAAGTCGGTAACGAAGCGCGCAGCGCCTTCGATGGCCTTCAACGCAATATTGCCGGAGAACCCGTCGGTCACCACCACATCCACTTCGCCGCGGTTGATCTTGTCGCTCTCGATAAAGCCGTCGAAGCTCATATCGAGTGCGCTCGCATCCTGCAGCTGGGTAGCGGCATCGCGCAGCGCGTCGGTGCCCTTGATATCCTCGGTGCCGATATTCAGCAGGCGGACGCGCGGCTTCTGACGACCCGTCAGGATGCGCGAATAGGCCGCGCCCATCACGGCAAACTGGACCAGATTGCGGGTATCGGCTTCGGTATTCGCGCCGAGGTCCAGCATGACCACGTCGTCTTCTTCGAGCGTGGGCATGACCCCTGCCAGCGCCGGGCGGTCAATCCCCGGCATTGTGCGCAGGGCCAGCTTGCTCATCGCCATCAGCGCGCCGGTATTGCCGGCGCTGACAGCGGCGCCGGCATCGCCCTGCTTTACCGCATTGACGGCCAGACCCATGCTGGTGGTTTTGGCGCGGCGGAGGGCCTGGGTCGGCTTCTCGTCGCCGCCCACCACATCGTCGCAGTGAAGGATTTCGCTGGCCGAGCGCAGATTGGGATGCGCCTTCAACGCTTCCTCGATCCGGGCGCTGTCACCGACCAGCAGGAACTGGAACTTGTCGTGGCGACGGCGGGCCTCTGCCGCGCCGTCGATCATCACGCGCACGCCCTCATCGCCGCCCATCGCATCTACGGCGATACGCGGCAGGGTCATGACACTCTCCAATTAACCGTGATACCAGGCCTGCATCGCAGACACTAATTACATGCTGGGCGCGATGACTTCACGGCCATTGTAAAAACCGCAATGCGGGCAAAGATTGTGCGGACGCTTCAGCTCGCCGCAATTGTTGCACTCGTGATGTGCCTCAACCTTCAGCGAATCATGCGCGCGCCGATTGCCACGGCGATGGGGGGAAACTTTTCTTTTTGGGACAGCCATCGTGGCACCGTTCCTAAAATTATCAAACTGTTGCGGGGCCGTATCTAGGCGAAGGCTCGCACGGGCACAACCGGTAAGGGAAGCGCAAGGGCGGGACCGTCGATCTGGCGGCGAAGGCGCGGCCTATATGCAGGTTTGCCGCGCGTTGCAACCACTGTGCGTAGTCTCTAGGCGGCGTGGACGAAACAAAGGGGAAATACCGATGGGCTTTATCTTGCCGACGACACTGGCTCTGGTGGCAGCCGCCGCCCTCACCAATATCTGGCTCAGCATCCGGATCGGGGCTATCCGCCGGGCGCACAGCATCTCTGTCGGCGATGGCGGAAACGAGGCACTCTCCCGGCGAATGCGCGCCCAACTCAACTTTGCCGAGAACACACCCATCGTCCTGATTCTGGTCGCGGCCATCGAATTGACGGCCAAGGGCGGCCTGTGGCTGCCATGGGTGGCGTTGATCTACGCCGTGGGCCGCGTGCTCCACGGTTTCGGCATGGATGGCGGCGGCCTGTCATGGGGCCGGACGGTCGGCACAATCGTCACGCTGCTGGTCCAGCTCGGGCTGGCCATTTTCGCTGCGCTGGTGGCGATGCGGGTGATTTAGTTTTTTCTGACCTGACGGTCAGTTAGGCCGACACATCCGTGTCGACCTCGGCACCAGCCCGTCTCCCCCTCCCAACCACCCGATCATTCTCCGATACGGTATCGGGTGGCTGGGAGGGGGAGACGGGCTGGTGCCGCAAGGATCGGACGGATGTCCGATCCGCACCTAAGAAAGCGCATAATCGCTTACGAATGCATTGGTCTTGCGTTCCTGACCGAACGTGCTGGTCGGGCCATGGCCGGGGATGAACGTCACGTCATCGCCGAGCGGCCAGAGCTTTTGGGTGATCGCGTCGATCAAATCTTGATGATTGCCCATCGGGAAATCGGTGCGACCGATGCTGCCCTGAAAGATGACGTCGCCGACAATCGCGAATTTGCTGGGCCGGTGGAAGAAGACGACATGGCCGGGCGTGTGGCCGGGGCAGTGGACGACTTCCAGCTCCAGCTTGCCGACGGTCACGGTGTCGCCGTCGTCCAGCCAGCGGTCCGGCTCGAACACTTCGCCGCGAATGCCATATTTCGCGCCGTCTTCGGCCAGCCGGTCGATCCAGAAGCGGTCGGCCTCGTGCGGGCCTTCGATTTCTAGGCCCAGTTCTTTCGCCAAAATGCCTGCCTCGCCGCAATGGTCGATATGGCCGTGAGTGATGAGGATCTTCTCCAACTCGACGCCGGTTTTCGCGACGCCTGCCTTCAGCTTGTCGAGATCGCCACCCGGATCGATCAGCGCGCCCCTATTGGTGGCGGTGCACCAGATCAGCGAACAGTTCTGCTGCAGGGGCGTGACGGGAATGATGCCCGCTTTCATCGGGGGCGTTGCTTTGTCGGTCATGGCGAAGGATGTGGCGGTTCACCGCGCAGCGCGCAAGGTCATATCCGCCCGCTCTTCCACACGACCCGGCCGATCACTTCCACCTCGTCCAGCGCGACCTCTACCGGCGGGTAGGTGAGGTTCTGGCTGAGTAGCGTCAGCCGCCCTGCCCCCGGCTGCGCCACTCGCTTGATCATCAGCGTGTCGCCCAGCCGCACGACATAGACCCCGTCACGTAACGGGCGCGGTGTGCGGTCGACCAGCACCTCGTCGCCCGCCCGCAGCAGTGGCTCCATGCTGTCGCCCTCCACCGACACGGCGCTGAGCATCTTGGGATCAAGCCCGTTATCGCGCAGCCACCGGCCGGAGAAACCGAAATTGTCGAAGGGCGTCTCGCCAGCGGCAAATTGCCCTGGCCCGGCGGAGACCATCACCGGCAGGCGCGGCACGGCGATGAAATCATCATCGCGCAAATTGCTGGGCCTCGTATAGGATTTTTCCTCCACGCCACCCGACTCCGCGCCCAGCTCGCCTTCCGGAACACCGAAAAACTCGGCCAGTTTGCGCCGGTCACCCTCCTCCAGCTTCTTCGGGCTACCTTTGCGAATAAACTGTTGCAAGTAGCTGGTATTACGGCCGATGAACTCGGAGAGCGACGAAAGACTCGCCCCGCGCGCTTCTGCCAGCTCCAGCAAGCGGGCGCGCGGATCACCTTTATCGGGGTCATAGGATGGTGTGGCCATTTATCCTTCCTACACGAAAGATTTTTCCTAGACAAGTTGGATTTGAACAGCGACGACTCGGATCAAGGACAGCGAATCGAACCCCAATTGAGGCCCCTATGCTCATCCGACGAATCGAAAAATTTCTGCGCGAAACCGATATGCCGCCGACCAAATTCGGGCGGCTTGCAGCACAGGACCCGCGCTTTGTGCTCGACCTGCGCAATGGCCGCGAACCACGTCCGCTGATGGAAATGCGGTGCGACAGTTTCATCCGCGGATACCGGGAGGGTAGCCATGCAGCATGAAGTCATTGTGCAAGCCGCTTCGGCTCCCCCGCCCCTCACCGCGCGCCGCACGCTGTCCGACCGCCTGCGCGAAGCCGTGCTGGCGTTGGCGGATGGTGAGGGCGAAGTCACCGCGCATCACGAGAAAGCATGGGCCAGCATCACCTTTGCCGGCACGCGCCATACTCTGGGCCTTGTCTTCGAGGGGGCAGAAGCGGTGGAGGCCGGTGAGCGACTGATCGCAGACCTGCCCGATCACGAATTCGCCATCCCACGTCAGCTGGTCGCTGATGCCACGATCACCGCGGTGGAAAGCACCCTGTTGCCCGCAGCGCGCATGGAAGTGGCGTGCGAGTTGCTGCTGCTGGAGGATGCCTGAGGCTTAGTAGCCCAGCGCCAAGTCCATTTGCGGCTCGACCGGTTCGCCGCGTTTCCAGCGGTCCAGATTCTCCACGAACCGGTCGACGCTGCGCTGGAACATTTTCGTCTGCGCGCGGCCCGACAGGTGCATGGTGATCTGGGCGTTATCGAGCGACCAGAGCGGGTGCCCTTCGGGCAGCGGTTCGGGAGTGGTCACATCCAGCAACGCGGCTTCGATGCTTTTCGTCTCCAGCGCTGCGACCAGCGCCTCCTGATCAACCACGTCCCCGCGCGCGACGTTCACCAGCACGGCGGTTTCCTTCATGGCCGCAAGCTCGTCCGCCCCGATCATGCCGCGCGTTTCGTCGGTGGCGGGCACGGCCAGAATGACCCAGTCGAATTCGCCCAAACGCGCGCGCCATTCGTCCGGTTTCAGAGCGCCGTCCGCGCCGGAGCGGCGCACCGGTACGACCTCCATGTCGAACGCCTCCAGCCGGGTTTTCGCCAGACTGCCGATCGCGCCCATGCCGAGCAGCAGCACTTTCTCGCCCGACAATTCGCGCTTGCCGGGGCTGTCGAGCAGCCACTCCTGCCGGTCCTGCGCGCGCACCACTTCGCGGTATCCTTTGGCATGGGAGAGCATCAGCATGACGATGTATTCGGCGATGGTGATCGCGTTGATCCCCACACCATTGGTCACCGTCACCCCGCGCTCGATCATCAAATCATGCGGCAGGAAATCGAGCCCGGCATAGATGGAGTTCATCCATTTGAGCTTCTCCGCCGCTTTGACCATCGCGATCATCGGCTCTTTCTCGTTCATATCGAACCAGCCGATCTCGGCCTCGGGCGCGACCTTCAGCGCGTCTTCCTTCGTCATGAACCACATGGGTTCCACCCATTCAGGCAGGCGCGGTTCGAGCATGGGACGGATGAGGCCGGAAAAAGCTGCTTTGGTCATGCGCCGGTCCTTAGGCGCGGAATGCGGACCATGCCACTGCCAGTAATACCGGCAAGCCTGCGAGATCGACCAGCGCGATCCTGCGCAAGGGTGCGGGCGACCCGGCGGAGAAATACAGGATTAGGAAGCTCAGCATCGAGATACCGACCACGATCACTGCCAGCCGCCGTCCCTCCGGCACGAAAGCAGCAAACACGCAAGCCGCGAATACTGCGAGGAACAGCGCCGCGCGGTGCTGCATCAACAGGAAGAGCGGGTTGTCAGCGCTAATACCGTAAAGCGTTGTCAGGCTCGCCGGCCTGAAAAATGCCAAGGCTGGCAATGCATGAACTGCGGCAAGGACGAGCCAGAGGATAGGTTGCATCATGCAACTGGAGTAATCCTCTAACCTGTATTGGTCAAACGTCCAGCTTCCAGTCCCAGCCCAGCGGGTCGCCGTCCATCAGCTCCACGCCTTTCGCGGCGAGGCTCTCGCGGATGGCGTCGGACGTCGCGAAGTCCTTGGCCGCCTTGGCCTCCTTGCGGCGCAAGATTTCCGCTTCGATCTCCGCTTCGATGAGCTCCGCAATGGCGGGGCGGATGCGCAAGTCCTGGCGCGAAAGCGTATCGAGCTTCAGGCCAAGGACGGCGTCCATGTCTTCCATCACGGTGCGCTTTGCTCCAGCGTCGATCTTCTTCGTCGACAGCACATCTTCCAATGCCGTCAGGGCGACGGCGGTGTTCAGGTCATCCGCCATCGCAGCAGCGAATTTTTCGCGGGCCGGGGCGAGTTTGGGATGGCCCGCGTCGCCGCCAGGCTCTTGCGGCAATCTCTCTGCCGCCATCACCAGACGCTTCAACCGGGTCAGCGCCGCGCCCAGCCCTTCCCACGTAAACTCCAACTCGCTGCGGTAATGCGCCTGCAGGCACAACATCCGGTAGGCGAGCGGGTGGTAGCCGCGATCAACCAGCGTTTGCAGGATCAAGAAGTCGCCGGTGGACTTGGACATCTTTCCGCGCCGGTCGACGAGGAAATTGTTGTGCATCCAGATGTTTGCGCCCGATTTCTCGGAGCAATTATGCGCCTGGTTCTGCGCGATCTCGTTGGGGTGATGAATCTCGCGGTGGTCGATCCCGCCGGTGTGAATGTCGAACGGATGGCCGAGCAATTCGGCGCTCATCACGCTGCATTCGATATGCCAGCCGGGCGCGCCCTTGCCCCAAGGCGAGTCCCATTCCATCTGCCGGTCCTCGCCCGGAGGCGTGGTGCGCCAGATCGCGAAGTCGGCGGCGTTGCGCTTGCCCTCGACCGTCTCGATCCGCGCCTCACCATCCTCCGTAACAGCGCGCGCCAGCCGCCCATATTCATGCACGGTCGAGACATCGAAATAGAGCCCGCTGTCCAAGCGGTAGCAATGCTTCTCCTCGATTCCCTGGCCCCACTCGATCATCGCTTTGACATAGTCGGTCGCGCGCGGATGCTGCACCGGGCGCACATTCAGCCGCGCCAGATCGTCCTCGAACACCTGCTGGTAATGGCGGGCAATATCCCATGCGCTCTTGCCTGCACTGGCGGCGGCCTTCTCCATTTTGTCATCGCCCGCGTCGGCATCGCTGGTCAGGTGGCCGACATCGGTGATGTTGATGACGTGGGACAGCTCATACCCCGCCCAGCTCAGCGTGCGGCCCAGCGTATCGGCGAAGATATAGGCCCGCATATTGCCGACATGCTGGTAATTATAGACCGTCGGACCGCAGGTATAGACGCGCGCCTCCCCGTCATGGATCGGCTGGAATTCCTCCAGACTGCGGGTGAGCGAATTGAAGAGTTTTAGTGGTCGCGTCGTCATGCTGCGGGCCATGAAACATGCATGCAAAACAAGCAACGTGCCAAAGCAATTGCGTTTGGGCATAGTGGCCCGCGATTCGGGTCGCACCGGAAGGGGGAACATTGATGAAAATGCAAACACGTCTGGCACTTGCAGCCGGTCTCACACTAGGACTGGCGGCCTGCGGAGGCGGCTCGGAAGAAGCAGACGAAGAGGCGATGAAGGCCGAGATTACCAAGCAGGTAAAGGCCGATCTGGAAGCCGAAGCCAAAGCCGAAGAAGACGCTGCAGCCGCCGCGAAGAAGGCCGACGAGGAAAAGGCCGCGACCGAAGCCGCAGCGAAAAAGGCTGCCGAGGAGAAGCTCGCCGCCGCAGAAGCCGCCAAATGGCGCGACGTGAACTGCTCGATCTCGGAAGGCGATATCGGTTACGACGGGCCGTGCCAGTTCAAGGCCGAAGGCGGTGGATCATTCACGGTCAGGCGCAAGAACGGCGAGACCTTCATCGGGGATATGACGCAGGCCTCTCTTGCGCTCTCGTCCGGCGGTCAGGCGCAGATGCGCACGCTGAACAAGGATGGCAGTCGCTCATCCTGGGTCCCGGCCGAGCGTCTCGAGTTCGACAAGGCCTGTTGGGAAGGCGACTATCTGGTCGTCTGCGCCGACTAGCACCGATGTGTGCGCGGGAGGGGTGCGATGGCCACCCCTCCCCGCCCTATCGGCGCATTATTCCCAGCCGAGAAACTTGACCTGCTCGTCCAGCGGCACACGCTCGCGCTCGAAGGTGTTGAGCGGCGCATCTGCGTCGCGGTAGCCGATGGCCATGCCGCAGAAGACCATATAGCGGTCATGGTCGAGGCCGAGGAAGTCGCGGATCGTGTTGGGGTAGAGCCCCATGAATTCCTGGAAGCAGCTGTCGAGCCCTTCCTCGCGCAGCAACAGGGCGATGGTCTGGAGCCACATGCCGGTGTCCGACCACTGCGCCTCCTTCATCAGCCGCGGGAAATAGCACAGCAGCAGTGCGGGCGCATCGAAGCTGGTGACATTGCGGCCCATCGCCGCCATGCGCCCCGCCTTGTCCTCCCGCGCAATGCTCATCGCGCCGAACATGCCCTTCGACACCGCATCGAGCCGCTTCTTGTAGGCCTCTTCCTGCCCCGGCGCCGTCCAGTCATATTCCGCCTGTTGCGGCCCGTCGGCCTGCATCTTCGCCTGCAAATCCTTGAGCGGCTGACCGGTCAGGATCGACGCCTCCCACGGCTGGTAATTGCACCCCGAAGCCGCCCACCGCGCGATGTCCATGACCTGGCGGATGGTGTCGAGCTCGACCGGCTGGTCGGTAAAGGCCCGCACAGAGCGGCGGGTGGTGACAGCTTCGGTGACGTTCATCCTCGCCACACTAGCAAGCCTCGTGATGTTTTCAAAGCAGAGGAAGCGGAGCTAGCGCACAGAACTACAAGCACGGCTAAAATCGCCGATCTTCAAAATTTGAGAAGGATGAATCAATAAACGCCTGGGAATTCAAAGCCGCAAGTGGCCGACTCAATTGAATAAACCAAAGATTATTCTCCCAAATCCATAGGCTGCTACCCCCCAGATCAAGCTGCTCAAAAGATATCTGATCGTATTGTTGAAAAAAGACACGTGATGACGTTCACCCTCAGGGATACGCAGGTCGTCCGCTCGCTGGCGACAAATCTGCGTTTCATCCCAGCCGACGGCGATCGAAATGAAAACAATGAGGATGAATATCGGCCAAAATTGAAACCAGCCTGCTGGAATCGCAAAAAGAGTCAGTGCGGCAGATATGGACATGAGGATTTCGGTTCGGCCCATCGTCAATCAGTCCACCTCGAATAAATCCGCCAGTTGCTCGATGATCGTCCCGCCCAGCTGCTCGACATCCATGATCGTCACCGAGCGCCTGTAATAGCGCGTCACATCATGGCCGATGCCGATGGCCGCCAGTTGCACGGGTGACTGCTTCTCGATCCATTCGATGACCTTGCGCAGGTGCGATTCCAGATAGCCGGCGCTGTTGACGCTCAGTGTGCTGTCGTCGACCGGCGCGCCGTCGCTGATCACCATCAGGATGCGGCGGTCTTCGGGGCGGGTGATCAGGCGGTCATGCGCCCAGAGCAGCGCCTCGCCGTCGATGTTTTCCTTCAGCAGCCCCTCGCGCATCATCAGGCCCAGATTGCGGCGCGCGCGGCGCCATGGCTCGTCGGCCTTTTTGTAAAGGATGTGGCGCAAATCATTGAGGCGGCCGGGATTTTGCGGTTTGCCATCGGCCAGCCACGCCTCGCGCGATTGGCCGCCCTTCCACGCGCGGGTGGTGAAACCGAGGATCTCGGTCTTCACGCCGCAGCGTTCCAGCGTGCGCGCCATGATATCCGCGCTAATCGCCGCAATGGAGATCGGCCGCCCACGCATCGAACCCGAATTGTCGATCAGCAGTGTGACGACCGTGTCCTTGAATTCGGTATCGCGCTCCGTCTTGTAGCTGAGCGACTGGCCCGGGCTGATGACGACACGGGCAAGGCGCGCTGCATCCAGCAGGCCTTCTTCCTGATCGAAATCCCAGCTGCGGTTTTGCTGCGCCATCAGGCGGCGCTGGAGCCGGTTGGCGAGCTTCGTCACCACCGATTGCAGGCCGGTCAGCTGGCTGTCGAGATAGGCGCGCAGGCGGTCCAGCTCCTCGCTGTCGCACAGCTCGGGCGCTTCGATCACCTCGTCATATTTGGTGGTGTAGGCGGTGTAATCGAAGCTGTCGGGGATATCGGTCCACGGGCGGTTCGGGCGGACGGGCTGCATGCCCTCCTCGCCCTCGTCGCCCAGCTCGCCGTCCTGCATGTCCTCGTCGCCGGACATTTCGGCTTCGCCTTCGCCGCTGTCTTCGCCCTCTTCCATGTCGCCGGCCATTTCCGCCGGATTGGGCTGGTCCTCGCCGCCGCTTTCCTCGTCGTCGCCTTCGTCCTCTTCCTCGCCCTCCTCGTCACCGTCATCATCGTCGGTGTCTTCGGGCGCATCTTGAGGGCGGGTCAGCTCGAGATGTTCGAGCATGTCGAGAGCAAGCGATTGAAAAGCTTTCTGGTCGCCGAGAATATCGGACAGGCCGGCGAAATCCTCGCCAACGCGTTCCTCAATAAATTCGCGGACCATGGCCACACCGGCCTGCGCGCGGTCCGGCACAGCCTGCCCGGTCAGCGCCTCGCGCAGCATCAGTGATACGGCGGTTTGCAGCGGAACTTCTGCCTCGCTCTGGGCGCGGGCGATGGGATCGGACGCGGTGCGCAGCTCCACAGCTGCATCAAGATTGGCGGCTATCCCGTTGAAACGATTGGAGCCCAGCGCCTCGTACCGCACCTGCTCCACCGCATCATACACCGCGCGGGCGATAGGCTCGGCGGGAGCCTGCCGCTGGTGAAGCGCTTCGTTGTGATGGCGCAGTTTCAGCGCGAAACTGTCGGCAAAGCCGCGTGCCTCGGTGGCCTGTTCGGCGGGCAGCGAGCGGCCCGGCAGCGGCACACGGAAATTGGCACCGGCAGAAGACGGGCTGTCGGCGCTCCACGCGACTTCAACTTCCGGTTCGCGCGCAATTGCCCGCGCGCCGCCGGTCAGGGCGCGTTTGAACTGGTCAAGGGGGGTTTCTTCCGACATGCGCGGTTTAAAGGATGCTCTGCCCCGTCGCTTCCCAATCCTTCAGGAAGCCTTCGATGCCCTTGTCGGTCAGCACATGATTGGCGAGCGCCATGATCACCTTGGGCGGCGCGGTCATCACATCCGCCCCGATCATCGCGCTGTCGAGCACATGGCCGACGTGGCGCACGCTGGCGACGAGGATTTCCGTCTCGAAGGCGTAATTGTCATAGATCTGGCGAATGTCGCGGATCAGATCCATGCCGTTGGTGCCATTGTCGTCATGACGGCCGACGAAAGGCGAGATGAAGGTCGCCCCCGCCTTCGCCGCGAGCAGGGCCTGATTGGCACTGAAGCACAGCGTGACATTGACCATCGTCCCGTCGCGGGTGAGCGCGTTGCAGGTCTTCAGCCCGTCAATCGTCAGTGGCACCTTGATGCAGACATTGTCGGCAATGGCGCGCAGCTTGTCGGCTTCCTTCATCATGGTCGCATGATCGAGCGCGACGACTTCCGCGCTGACCGGGCCGTCGGTGATTCCGCAGATTTCCTTCGTCACCTCGATGAAATCGCGGCCCGACTTGTGGATCAGCGACGGATTGGTCGTCACCCCGTCCAGCAGGCCGGTCTCCTCCAGCTCGCGAATGGCGTCGATTTCGGCGGTGTCGGCGAAGAATTTCATGTGGGCTCAAGCTCCGGTTGGCGATTCTGTGACTGCCTTAGCGGCGCGCATGGGCGCGGGCTAGATGGTCAAAAAGAGGAACGGCCCCCTAGAGGCGCGCGCCAAGACCGAACACACCGATCAAAAGGGGATCGTTGGTCGAGCGCGGGTTGGCACGGATAGCGGATTCCTCGCGGCCGATTTCGGTCCAGATCGCATTGTTGACACTGGTGCCGACGCGGCTGGCGACCCCCGCCACATCCACACCGGACACCGCATTGATCGCCTGCGCCACCAGCGGTTCCTGCGCGACACGCATGGCTTGGCCCAATTGCGGGACCATCGCGTCGATCAGTGTATTGCCCAGTTCCCCGCGAAGAAACGATGTGGCCGCCGTTGGCCCGCCCTGCACCAGAGCCGCAGCGCCTGCGATGCCGACCGTGCGCACGGCATCGGCCACCAGCGGTGCGGCCCGCTCGCTTGCACCCACGGCGAAGCCTGCAAATTCGCGCTCCAGCCGGGATTTGAACAGCGCCGAGGTGAGGATGCTGGCCAGCCCGCCGCCGCCAATCCCGGCAAAGCTGCCGAGGCCAAGCGTCGCAACCTGCTGGTCCCAATAGCCGCCATCGGCAGTCAGCCGGGCAAAGGCATTCTCGCTCGAGAGCAGCAGGATGCGCCGGATCGCATCGGTCAGGCCGAAACCGCCCAGCCCGCTGGCGCAGCCCGGCAGCAGGACTGCACCCGATGCCACGCCAACACCGCCCAGAAAGGTGCGCCGATTGGTCTGTTTGATCAGAAGTTCGGTCATTATTGCGGCTCCCTGCCTTGCCCCGCCGGTATGGCGGCCCTCATATGGCAAGCGCATGAACCGCGCCCGCCTCCTCGTCTTCAACGCCGCGCTTAATACGCTGGATTACCGCGTGCCGGAAGGGATGTCTGTGGTGCCCGGATCGGTCGTGGTCGCCCCGCTTGGCCCGCGCCAGATTGTCGGCATTGTATGGGAAGCGGAACGGCTGCCGTCCGAGCCGGTTCCGGATGCGAAATTGCGGCCGCTGCTGGAGGTTGTGCCGGTGCCGCCTCTGCGCACAGAACTGCGCCGCCTGATCGAGTGGACCGCCGATTATTACTGCGCCCCGATGAGCGCGGTGGCGCGCATGGTGCTGTCCAGCGGCGGGGCGATACGCGGGCCGGCCACCATGACCGAATACCGGCTGACCGGCGGAATGCCCGAACGGATGACTCCGCAGCGCGAACGCGCGATGGAACGGCTGGAGGGCGAGCAGGCCACTATCCGCGAACTGGCCGAGATGGCGGGTGTGAGCGACGGGGTTTTGCGCGGCCTCGTCAATCAGGGCGTGCTGGAGCCGGTGGTGGTGGATATCGACCGTCCCTACCCGCGCGCGCAGGCCGACCATGCCGAACCGATCCTCTCCGCCGACCAGACCGAAGTGGCAGACGAACTGGTCAAGGCGGTGGAGGCACAGGAATTTGCGCCCATCCTGCTCGACGGGGTGACCGGATCGGGCAAGACCGAAACCTATTTCGAGCCGATGGCCGCCGCCCTGCGCATGGACCGGCAAGTGCTGGTCCTGCTGCCGGAGATCGCCCTGACCGAGGCGTTTCTCCGCCGGTTCGAGGACCGCTTTGGGGCTGCTCCGATCGTGTGGCACTCCAGCCTCAAATCCACCGAGCGGCGGCGAGCCTGGCGGGCCATCGGATCGGGCGAGGCGCAAGTGGTGGTGGGCGCGCGCTCCGCCCTGTTCCTCCCCTACGCCAATTTGGGCCTGATCGTGGTGGACGAGGCGCACGAGATCAGCTTCAAACAAGACGACGGCGTGCGCTACAACGCCCGCGATGTAGCGGTGATGCGCGGGCACTTCGAAAAAATCCCGGTGGTGCTGGCCAGCGCCACGCCTGCGCTGGAAAGCCTGCAAATGGCCGAAAGCGGCACCTACCGGAAGCTGGAATTGCCCAGCCGTTTCGGCGGCGCGCAAATGCCCGATATCCAGCTGCTCGACCTGACGAGAGAACAGCCCGAGCGCGGCAAATGGCTCGCCCCGCGCCTCACCGAGCTTCTGACCGACCGGCTGGAAAAGGGCGAACAATCGCTGCTGTTCCTCAACAGGCGCGGCTATGCTCCGCTGACGCTATGCCGCAATTGCGGATACCGGTTTCAATGCCCCAATTGCAGCGCTTGGCTGGTCGAGCACCGTTTTACCCAGCGCCTCGCCTGCCACCACTGCGGCCACGACACCGCCCCGCCCGAAACCTGCCCCGATTGCGGGGAGCCCGATTGCATGGTCGCCTGCGGCCCGGGCGTGGAGCGGATCGCGGACGAGGTGAAAGAGTTGCTGCCCGAGGCGCGCGTGGCTCTGGTTACCAGCGACACACTGGGCAGCCCCGAACGCGCAGCAGAATTCGTCGCGCAGGCGGAGGGCGGCGCAATCGACATCATTGTCGGCACGCAATTGGTGACCAAGGGCTTCCACTTTCCCGAACTGACATTAGTGGGCGTGGTCGATGCCGATCTCGGACTGGAGGGCGGCGATCTGCGAGCCGCCGAGCGAACCTATCAGCAAGTCGCACAAGTTGCGGGCCGTGCCGGACGCGGGGCGAAGCCGGGCGAGGTTATCATCCAGACCCGCCACCCCGATGCGCCGGTTATAGCCGCGCTGGAGGCTGGCGACCGCGACGCATTCTACGCCGCCGAAACCGATGCCCGCCGCCATGCAGGGGCCCCGCCCTTTGGCCGCTGGGCCGCTATTATCGTGTCGAGCGAGGAAGAAATCGAAGCCCGTGATGCCGCCCGCATGATCGGCGACCGCCGGCCCAAACTGCCTGACATTTCCATCCTCGGCCCCGCGCCCGCCCCCATGGCACTGCTGCGGGGCCGCTACCGCTACCGCCTGCTCATCACCGCCCGCCGGTCCGCCAATCTGCAAGCAGCAATCCGCGACTGGCTCGGCCCGCTGGACTTCCCGCGCGGCGTGCGCGTAAGCGTCGACATCGACCCCTACAGTTTCGTCTAAAAGGAAATCCCATGACCCTGACCGTTCACCATCTCGGTATCTCCCAATCCGAACGCGTCGTCTGGCTGTGTGAGGAGCTTGGGATCGATTATGAGTTCAAGCGCTATGACCGCCGGGCCGACAACCGCCTCGCGCCCGACGAGCTGAAGGCGCTGCACCCTGCCGGCATGGCTCCGGTGATCCAAGACGGCGATCTGACATTGGCGGAGAGCGGCGCGATTTGCGAATATATCGACCGCAAATATGGTGCGGAAAAGCACTGCCCGCGCCCTGATAATCCCGACTTTGCCGACCATTTGTTCTGGTTCCATTACACCAACGGCACTTTCATGACGAACGGCATGATGCAGCTGATGCTGTCCATGGCCGATCCTCAGAACCCGATGCCCGGCGGCTTCGTGGCTGACCGCACAGCGAAGGCGTGGTCACAGGTCGAGCAGCGTCTTGGCGAAGCGGAGTTCTTTGGCGGATCGCAGCTGACGCTGGCGGATATCATGATGGTATATTGCCTGACCACCGCCCGCATGATGCGCGAGACAACGCTGGACGATGTGCCCAACACCAAGGCTTATCTCAAGCGGATCAGCGAGCGTCCGGCGTACCAGCGCATGTGGGCGAAGTGCGAGCCGGGCATGGAGCCGAACCTGACTTGATCGTCCTAACAGGCTTTGTCACTTGCCCCTATGGGTCGTTTCGCTAGCATCGCTGGCAGAACGACATATTCGGGGGAATTTCAGCAATGCCAATTGATCCAACGCGTTATCGCGCGCTTCTACCACTCACCGCGCTGGCGCTCGTCTTACCGGGCTGTTCGGCAGAACCTGTCGTGCTGGCCGAAGATGCTATCGAGGCAGCCAAGACCTGCTTCGCGGCCAAGGCTCTGGTGATGCGCGAGGGCAAGGGCGAGGACGACCCGATCACCTTCGACGAATATATGGAAACGCTGGAATATCCCTACGCCGCAGCCGCGCTGACCGAACCGTTCGACCTGGTCAATGCGGAGAAGGCGCTGGAGGGTATCGAGGCTGAGCTGGAGCGGGTCGGCGGGCTCGATTATGAAGGCGCGGTGGCGCTGTGCGATGCGCGGTTCGGCTTTGCGGAGGGCGGGAAGCCCGCCCTGCCCGAAGGCGATCTCGATGCGAAGCTCGCCTGCACTGCCGTGGGTGCGCTGGCCGGAGCCGAAGTCGAAGGCGGCAGCGAGGATCATGACACGCAGGCGGCCCGCTATTCGGCCCTCGCCGACCGGCTCGCCACCGATTTGGATACACAGCCCGAAATCATCGCTGCGAGCGAGGAAACGGTCGAAACGATGATGGAAGACCAGCTTGTCGTTGCACTCAAGCAAGGCCGCCCTCAGGCCTATCTGACCCAGTGCGAGGCGCGCTTTCCCGAAGCCTGAGCGAACCTCACCGCCGGTAAATTGAGAGGGGCGCGGCACCGGCTGCGCCCCTCATGCGTTGGGGCTCCATGAATGAAAGCCCGATCCTCGTCCCTATACTTGGCGACCAACTGACCCGTACCCTCCCCAGCCTTCGCGGGCGGACCAAGGACGACACGATCATCCTGATGATGGAGGTCTGGGACGAGGCAACCTACGTCAAACACCACAAGCAAAAGATCGTGCTGATCTTCTCCGCCATGCGCCACTTTGCCGCCGAGCTGGAGGACGCCGGGTGGAGCGTCGACTATGTGAAGCTGACGGACGACGACAACGCCGGCAGCTTCACCGGCGAAGTCGCCCGCGCGGTGGAACGCCATAGCCCACGCGCCATCCACGTGACCGAAGCGGGCGAATGGCGGGTGCAGCAGGCCATCGAGGAATGGCCGGACAAATTCGACTGCGATGTCGAGATCCTCGATGACGACCGTTTCGTCTGCGCACTCAGCGAATTCAACGAGTGGGCGGAGGGCCGCAAGACCTTGCGGATGGAGAACTTCTACCGCGAAATGCGCAAGAAGACCGGCCTGCTGATGACGGATGACGGGAAGCCGGAAGGTGGCGACTGGAATTACGACAGCGAGAACCGCAAGCCGCCCAAGGAAGGGCTCGACGTCCCGCCCCGCCCGCTGTTCGAACCCGACGATATCACGCAGGAATGCATCGCACTGGTGGAGGAGAAATTCTCCGACCATTTCGGCAGCATCGACAATTTCGGCTGGCCGGTGACGCGCGAACAGGCGGAGAAAGCCGCTGATGCCTTCTTTGCCGAGCGGATCGAAAAATTCGGCCCCTACCAGGACGCGATGGTCCACGGGTCGGATGACCTCTTTCACTCCATGCTCTCGACCAGCATCAATCTTGGCCTGCTCGATCCGCTGGAACTGTGCGAGCGGGCCGAGCAATCGCACAAAGACGGCAAGGCCCCCATTAACTCGGTCGAGGGCTTCATCCGGCAGCTGATCGGCTGGCGCGAATATGTGCGCGGGTTTTACTGGCGCTTCATGCCGGGGCTGGCGGAGGACAACGCGCTGGAGGCGACCCGCCCCCTGCCCGAATTTTACTGGACCGGCGAGACCGACATGCGCTGCCTGTCCGATTCAATTCGCTCCACGCATGACAACGCCCACGCCCACCACATCCAGCGGCTGATGGTGCTGGGCAATTTCGCACTGATTGCCGGGATCGAGCCCAAACCGGTGCAGGACTGGTATCTGGCGGTCTATGCCGACGCCTATGAATGGGTCGAACTGCCCAATGTCGCGGCAATGGTGCTCTATGCCGATGGCGGGAAACTGGCGACCAAGCCCTACGCCGCGAGCGGAAACTACATCAACAAAATGAGCAATTACTGCTCGGGCTGCAAATACTCGGTGTCGAAGAAAACCGGCGAAGGGGCGTGCCCTTTCAACGCCCTCTACTGGCACTTCATGGACCGCCACCGCGACCGACTGGAGAAAAACCCCCGCATCGGGCGGATCTACTCGAACTGGGACCGCATGGGCGAAGACCGGCAGGCGGAATATCTGGAAAGTGCCGAGGCGTTTCTCGACGGGCTGGAGCCGGCGCAGGACGGATGGGCGCGGGAAAAAAGCTAAGCCTCCAAGTGCGTTCGCGCTTCATCTGTCAGCATCTGCATCGCAGCCCGCCATGGGCCGGGACCATGGCTGATCCGCGCCACGCCCAGCGCACCCAAAGCAGCATTGCTGGCCATCCCGTCCAGCCGCATTATGTTCACCGGCAAGTCCACCGCATCGCAGAGGCTGCGTATCAAATCAGGATCGCTCAGGCCCGGTACAAACAAGCCGCCTGCTCCTGCATCCTTATAGTGTGCAGCTCGCTCGATGGCCTCCTCGACAAGTTCCTCGCGATTTGGGTCCTGTCCTGCCATCAGCGGCCCAAGGAACAGATCGGTGCGCGCATTCACGAAAAGGCCTGCATCAGACACGGCACGGATTCGGTCGCATTGTTCAGAAACCTCACGCAGTTCCTCGGTGCCGATAACTCGATCTTCGAGATTGCAACCAATGGCACCTGCATCGCGCAGCTGGACGGCGTTCTGCACGAGTCCTTCCAGATCGCTGGCATAGCCGGTTTCAATATCCACCGTCAGCGGTAGATCGATTGCACCTGCAATTTGCCGGACTGTCGTCAATAGCGCGTCGAACGGCATTTGCTCACCGTCATCAAAACCCTGTGCTCCGGCGAGAGAAAGACTACCGGTGGCGATCGCCTTCGCCCCCGCCTCGGCCACTGCGCGGGCGCTTCCCGCATCCCATATGTTGAACAGCACCAAGGGTTCGGCTGCCCTGTGATGCGCCGCGAAATCATCTCTGGTCATGTTGTCATTTTCCTTCGATTTTGAGCAATTCACTCAATCATTTGGTGCCAAACCAGTGGCAGTGTTGAGAGTCCGATTTGGCCTTCCGGCATCAGACAGATCACCTCCACCCACTAACCACCCAACGCCGCAAACAGCTTCGCGCCGACTCGGCTGTCCATATATTCGCGCATCACGGTGATCTTGCCGACCGCCACTTCGGCCACGACGCACAGCATCAGGTCGAGCTTTGATCCATCGGGCAACGTTCCGCGCACCGCGTGTTCTTCTACAAAGCCCGTTTCTGTCGCCGACCGGGCGATTTCTTCGTAGCGAAAGTCCGGCACAGCCTTCTTCACGGCTGCGGAGAATTTCAGCAGCGTATCGCGGTCCGCCCATGGGCCTCCGTTCTGGTTGCCTTTGAAATTGTCGGCGCAGCATTCGCGCGCCGCCTCCGTGTCCCCGGCTTCGAAGGCACCGAACAGTTTTATCGCCAGTTCGGTGCTGGTTGGTTCGCTCACGTCGCCTTCTCCCGCTTCAACAATTCGCTTTTGATATCCGTCCCGTAGGCATAGCCGCCCAGTCCGCCATCGGCGGCAATCACGCGGTGGCAGGGGATTAGCACGGCGATGTTGTTCGCGCCGTTTGCGCTGCCCACCGCGCGGCTGGCTTTGGGATTGCCGAGCATCGCGGCCTGCTGTCCATAGGATCGCGTTTCGCCCGGCGGAATGGCGCGCAAGGCCTGCCAGCAGCGCTGCTGGAATGCGGTCCCCTTTACGTCCAGCGGAATGTCTGCGCCTGTGTCGGGATGTTCGACCGCCGCTGTCACCTGTTCGAACAAGGCGCGGAAATCCTCGCCGCCATCGCGTAATTCGGCCTTGGGGAAGCGCGCCCGCAAGTCCTCCTCGCCTTCGTTGAAGCTGAGGCAGCACACGCCGATTTCGGTGGCCGCGACCAGCATCGGGCCCAGGCTGGTCTCGATCACCGACCAGTGGATTGTGCGGCCCTTCCCGCCGTCCTTCCAGTCGCTTGCGGTCATACCCATCTTGTCCTCCATCGCCGCGTAAAACCGGCTCGGCGCTTCATAGCCTGCATCGTAGATTGCGTCGCTGACCCGGTCGGCCTGCCCCAGCGCATCCTTCGCCCGCTCCTCGCGCAAGGCCCGTGAATAGGCCGCCGGGGACAGCCCAGTGGCGCGTTTGAACACGCGCTGGAAATGGCTGGGGGAATACGCGGTGAGATCGGCCAGCTCCTCCAGTGTCGGGCGGCCCTCGCTTGCCTTGATCGCGCTGATCGCCGTCAGAACCGCTGCCTCGTCCCGCGACACATCGTCGGGCAGGCATCGTTTGCAAGGCCGCAGGCCCGCCGCGCGAGCCTCCACTCCGCTGGTGAAAAAGCGGACATTCCGCCGCGCAGGATGCCGCGCGGCGCAGCTGGGGCGGCAGTAAATGCCGGTGGTCAGCACGCCGGTGACGAACCGCCCGTCATGGCTGCGGTCGCGCCGCATCACGGCGTCCCAGCGTTCGGCATCGAGAGAGGTCACTGTGTCCATGCAGGGTGCGATAGCCTTTCCCACGCCGTGCCGCATCCCGAACCTTGCGGTCAAACCCCGCGCGCGGCAAAGAATGCGCCATGATGCGCGCTCTCCTCCTGCTCCCGTCCCTATTATTGGCCCTGCTCGCGGCCCTGACGTTCGCGCCCCCCGCCCACGCGGAGCCCGCGGATATCGACGCGGCCGCGCGCGGCGTAGTGCGGGTGGTGATCCTGGAGCCTGCGACGCCCGCTCTAATGGATTTCGGACTGGAAGATGGCGACGAGGGGAGCGCCGCCGAGCCGCCCGCGCCCCGCCCCATCAGCCACGGCACTGGCTTTGCCGTCAGCCCCACGCAAATCGTCACCAACGCCCATGTCGTGATGCAGGCCCGGTCGGACGACCGCCTGCGGATCGGGATCGTGCCCGGCGACGGGGCGGAGAGCACTTATGCCCGGCTGGTGCAATTCAGCCCGCGCGCCGATCTGGCGCTGATCGAGATTACCGGCGATCTGCGCCTGCCGCCGCTCACGCTGGCTGGACAACGCCCCAGCGGCGGCGAAGCGACCGCTGTCGGCTATCCGATGAATGTCGACCGGGCGCAGGGTCTGGAAATCGGCGACATCATCCGCAGCCAGCCTGCGGTGAAGAGCCGGGGGTTCCTGTCCGGCGAGCGCCCCAGCCGCGAGTTCGACACGCTGCTGCACACAGCGCCCATTGCGCGGGGCAATTCGGGCGGGCCGTTGCTGGACGGATGCGGACGCGTGCTGGGCGTCAACAGCTTTGGCGCGGACAGCGAAGGCGCGGATGCGGAGTTCTATTTCGCCGTGTCGAACCGCGAACTGCTGCCGTTTCTGGAAGCCGCCGACATCACTCCGCGCGTCAATGCCGGTCCGTGCCGCAGTCTGGCCGAGCTGGATGCCGACGAACGCGAGCGGCTGGAGCGCGAGCAGGCCGCAGCGCAAGCCGAACTGGCAGGCCGCAGCGAAGCCCAGCGCGAGAAGCTGGCCCGCGCGCAATTGGAGGCAGAGCAATCGGTGCAGGCCGAGCGAGAGAACCGCATGGCGCTGGCGCTGGTCGCACTGCTGGCCGCGCTGGTCTGCGCCTTTATCGCCTGGCAACGCTGGTCGCGGGATCAGGCCGACGACGAGCCAGAGGATCTGGAGGGCGAGGAGGATGTCTACGCGCCCCCTGCCCGCGACGGCGTGATGATTGCGCTGGCGGTGGCATCGGTGGCGCTGGCGCTGGGCGCGGTGGCGCTGTTCCTGACGCGCCCCGGGCTCGATGCAATAGACCGGCGGGTGGCTGCTGTGATGGCGGAGCCGGAGGAAGACGGCGCGGCTGGCGAAGCGGAAATGGCAGGCACGTTGACCCTATCCTGTCGCCTGCAACCCGAACGCAGCCGGATTACCGGCGACCCAGCCCAGACGGTCGATTTCGAGTGGACGCCCGATGGCTGCGTCAATGGCCGCACGCAATATGGCTCTGCAGCAGGAGACTGGAGCCGTGTATTCGTGCCCAACGAGGAAGCGGTTGTCTCGATCAACCGCTACGCGCCCGACAGCCGGACCTACACGGTCGATCGCTACCTTCTGGGACGCACCGCCATGAGCGCGGCGCGGGAAGCCAGAGGCGCCTACACCCCGCCTTCGTGCGAAAGTGACGATGCCGCATCGAAGCTGGGCGATCTGCAAGGCGCGGTACTGAGCAAACTGCCCGACAGCCCGAACGAGCGGCTGGTTTATGCGTGCGAGGTTATTGGCAAGTGATCTAGGCAGTTGAGCGGCCACACTGGTCCACCCAGTCCCGACCATATCCTGACCTCTATTTCGTCATTGCGAGGAGCCGCAGGCGACGCTGCAATCCAGGGTTGGCGCCCGCGACTCTGGATTGCTTCGCTTCGCTCGCAATGACGAGAAATTGGGGGAAGTTGGACATTCTAACGGTCCGCCAAGACGGACCGCAAAGCGCGACCGCGCGTCGCGGCTACTGCCGCGCCCCCTCGGAGCGGCGGCGCAGCCGCTTAGCGTGAGAGCGAGCTACGCCGCCAGCGCCTCGCCCGACAGCGTGATCCGGTGCATCTCGCGGCGGTGGCCGGCATAGTCGTTGATTGCGTTGTGCCACGTCGTCCGGTTGTCCCAGATCGCCACCGTTCCCGGCTTCCATTGCAGGCGGCAGGTGTTGTCCGCCGCGAGCGCCGCGTCGAGCAGGCGTTGCAGCAGCGGCAGACTTTCCTCGCGCGTCTGGCCCACGAAATGGATGGTGAAACCGCCATTCACATAGAGCAGTTTGCGGCCCGTATGCGGGTGGCGGATCACCACGGGGTGCACCGCGCCGGTTTTCAGATCCTGACCGCGCAGGTTCTTCCCCATGTCGGTCTGCGCGTAGAGGCCACCCTCCTTGTACACATGGTCGGCAGTGTGGAAGGCTTCCAGCCCTTCGATCTCTTCCTTCAGATCATCGGGCAGCGCGTCATAGGCTGCGCCCATATGCGCCCATTCGGTGTCCCCGCCGCTGGGCGGCAGATCGCGCGCAACCAGCACCGATCCCATGGCCGGGATCTGGTCATAGGAATGATCTGTATGCCACGCGCCCCCGATATTGGTGGATTCGTCGGCTTCCTTCTTCACCAGAGCGATTTCGGGAAAGTCGGTGTTGAGCGGGAAGTAATTGTTCACATCGACCCCGCCCCAGCGATGACCGAATTCGATATGATCCTTCGGCGAAAAATCCTGATCGCGGAAAACGGCCACGCCGTGCTCGTAAATGGTCGCGCGGATCGCATCCATCACCTCGCCATCTGCCTCGGCCAACTGGATGCCGCTCACCTCGACGCCGCATTTCGCGCTCATGGGTGTCAGCTTCATCATCTCTCTCCTGCTACGTTCTTTTGCGTAAGCGTCTAATCCATTCGCCGCGAAACGGAAAGAGGATTGCCGCTCACCGCTTGCATCGCGGTGGGGTGGCTGCTAGGCGCGCGCCAGCTTTGCAAGGGTGCTGTTTCAGTGCCCTAGCGCCAAGCGCCCGCATTATTATCCCCCGCTCACCCGAGAGGACTTCGCCCAGTGGAGATTTCCGCCGGTATTCAGGCTAGCTTGCCAGGCCGTTACGCTTCTGCGCTGTTCGATCTGGCAGCAGAAGGCGGCGTGGTCACCGCCGTAGAGACCGATCTTGAAACGCTCGATTCTGCCCTTGCCGAATCGGGTGAATTGCAGGCCGTCACCAATAACCCCGAACTCAGCCGCGCCCAGCAGGGCGCTGCGATTGACGGTGTTGCCGGTGTGCTCGGCCTGTCGGACCTGACCAAGAATTTTCTCGGTGTGCTGGCGCAGAACCGCCGCTTGTCCGCCCTGCCCGGCATGATCCGCGCCTTCCGCGCGATTGCCGCTGCGCAGCGCGGCGAACTGACCGCCGAGGTTACCAGCGCCCACGCGCTGAGCGAAGAGCAGCTGGAAAAGCTGCGCCAGAAACTCACTGCCCGCGAGGGCCGGACCGTCAAGCTGTCGCACAGCGTCGATCCGGACCTTCTGGGCGGTCTCGTCGTTACATTGGGGTCGAAGCGCATTGACGGCTCGATCCGCACCCGTCTCAATTCTCTTGCAAATGCCATGAAGGCCTAAAGGACTAACCCATGGAAATCCGCGCCGCAGAAATCTCTAAGGTCATCAAGGACCAGATCGCCAATTTCGGCACCCAGGCCGAAGTCAGCGAAGTTGGCTCCGTTCTCTCGGTGGGTGATGGTATCGCCCGCATTCACGGCCTCGACAATGTGCAGGCTGGTGAGATGGTCGAGTTTGCCAACGGTGTGCAGGGCATGGCCCTGAACCTGGAAGCCGACAATGTCGGTGTCGTGATCTTCGGCTCCGACGCCGAGATTAAAGAAGGCGACAGCGTCAAGCGGACCGAAACGATTGTGGACGTTCCCGTCGGCAAGGCTCTGCTGGGCCGTGTGGTCGATGCCTTGGGCAACCCGATCGACGGCAAGGGCCCGATCGAAACGACCGAGCGCAGCCGCGTCGAAGTCAAAGCGCCGGGCATCATCCCGCGTAAATCGGTCGACGAGCCGGTGCAGTCGGGCCTGAAGGCCATCGACGCCCTCGTCCCTGTTGGCCGCGGCCAGCGCGAACTGATCATCGGTGACCGCCAGACGGGTAAGTCCGCAGTCGCCATCGACACCTTCATCAACCAGAAGGAAGCGCATCAGGGCGACGACGAAAAAGAAAAGCTCTACTGCATCTATGTCGCCGTCGGCCAGAAGCGCTCGACCGTGGCGCAGATCGTGAAGAGCCTCGAAGAGAACGGCGCGATGGAATACTCCATCGTTGTGGCCGCCACCGCTTCCGAGCCTGCACCGCTGCAGTACCTCGCGCCCTACACCGGCTGCGCGATGGGCGAATATTTCCGCGACAACGGCATGCACGCCGTGATCGTGTATGACGATCTTTCCAAGCAGGCCGTGGCTTACCGCCAGATGTCCCTGCTGCTGCGTCGTCCTCCGGGCCGTGAAGCCTATCCGGGTGACGTTTTCTATCTGCACTCTCGCCTGCTCGAGCGTGCCGCGAAAATGAATGACGAGAATGGCGGCGGCTCGCTGACCGCATTGCCGATCATCGAAACGCAGGCCGGTGACGTGTCGGCCTATATTCCGACCAACGTGATTTCGATCACCGACGGCCAGATTTTCCTCGAGACGGACCTGTTCTATCAGGGCATCCGTCCGGCCATTAACGTGGGCCTCTCGGTCTCCCGTGTGGGCGGTGCCGCCCAGACGAAGGCGATGAAGAAGGTCTCCGGTTCGATCAAGCTGGAGCTGGCTCAGTACCGCGAAATGGCGGCGTTTGCCCAGTTCGGCTCGGACCTCGATGCCTCGACCCAGAAACTGCTCAATCGCGGTGCGCGTCTGACGGAACTGCTGAAGCAGGCCCAGTTCAGCCCGATGCCGTTCGAAGAGCAGACCGTGTCGATCTTCGCCGGTACCAATGGCTATCTCGACGATATCGCCGTGGACCGCGTAAACGAATACGAAGCTGCCATGCTCAGCTTCATGCGCAACGAGCACAAGAGCGTGCTGGACGACATCCGCACGAGCAAGAAGTTCGAAGGCGACACCAAGGACGCAACGGTCAAGGCGCTCGACGCTTTTGCCAAGCAATTTGCGTAAGTAGAAAACACAGGAACCAACCTCCGTCATCCCCGCGAAAGCGGGGACCCAGAGCAAAGTAGCACACAGTTACCCTAGGTTCCCGCCTTCGCGGGAATGACGGACAGGAAGGAAACGGAAGAGTGGCTTCACTCAAGGAACTGAAAGATCGGATCGGGTCGGTTAAGTCGACCCAGAAGATCACCAAGGCCAAGCAGATGGTCGCCGCGGCGAAATTGCGCCGTGCGCAGGCTGCTGCCGAGGCTGCACGTCCCTATGCGGACCGGCTGGGTGACGTCATGGCGTCGATCGCTGGCAAGGTCAGCGGTGACAGCGCGCCCAAACTGCTCGCCGGAACCGGCAGTGACCAGCGTCACCTGCTGGTGGTGGTCAACACCGACAAGGGCCTGTGCGGCGGTCTCAACGCCAACATCGTCAAAGCTGCCAAGCTGAAGGCGAAGGACCTCCTCGCCGCCGGCAAGCAGGTCGAATTCTATCTCGTCGGCAAAAAAGGCCGCGCACCGATCAAGCGCGACTATGCCGACAAGATCACCGCAGGTTTCGACACCAGCACAGTCAAGCTGCCCGGGTTCGAAGAAGCCGAAGCGATTGCGACCGAGCTGCTGGAAATGTTCGAAGACGGGAAGTTCGATGTCGCGCATCTGGTGTACCCGACCTTCAAGTCGGCACTGGCGCAGGACCCGACGGTCGATCAGCTGATCCCCGTCCCCGCCCCCGAAACCGCTGCCGACAGCGATGCCGTGGTGGAATACGAGCCGGGCGAGGAAGAAATCCTCGAAGAACTACTTCCGCGCTATGTGAAGACGCAGGTTTTCGGCGCGCTGCTGGAGCGGGAAGCCTCCGAGCATGGTGCCTCCATGACCGCGATGGACAACGCCACCCGCAATGCGGGCGAACTGATCCAGTCGCTCAACATCGAATATAACCGCCGCCGTCAGGCCGCGATCACCACCGAACTGATTGAAATTATTGCTGGTGCGGAAGCACTGTAGCAACAACGAAAAGCTGGTGCGGAAGCACTGTAAGGAATTGAAAAAGTGAAGAAGTTTGCCATCATCCTGCCCGCAATCGCACTGCTCGCCGCATGCGGTGAAGAGCCCGCTGCCGAGCCGGAAGCCGTTGCGGCGCCAGAGCCGGTTGTCGAATTGCCCGCTCCGGACGAAGCGAAGTTTACCGAAGTATTCGCGGCAACATGCGAAGGCGCAGAACCCGTCAGCACCGCCATCTGCAAGAGCGCGCTGGGTTCCGAAACCGTCACGTGCGAATTTGGTCTCGGCGAAGACGAATATATGCGTCACGAAGCACCGCTGACGAAAAACGAAGAGGGCACCGACTGGGTCCTCGGCAACGCTGAAGCCATTTGCACCGAACACGGTGCCCACCACGTAGATTCTTGAGCCAGTAGGACACCACATCATGGCCACCGCACCCGTACTCAACCAAACCACCAATGGCACGATTGCCCAGGTCATCGGCGCTGTCGTTGACGTGCAGTTCCCCGGTGAACTGCCCGCAATTCTGACCGCGCTCGAAACGAAGAACGGCGACAACACGCTGGTTCTCGAAGTGGCGCAGCACCTTGGTGAAAACACCGTTCGTACCATCGCCATGGACGCCACCGAAGGCCTCGTGCGCGGCAGCGAAGTGATCAACACCGGCGCGCAGATCAGCGTGCCTGTCGGCCCGAAAACACTCGGCCGGATCATGAACGTCACCGGCGAAGCGATTGACGAGCGCGGCCCTGTGGGCGCGGACAAGTCCATGCCGATCCACGCAGAGGCCCCCGCCTTTGTCGACCAGTCGACTGAAGCGGCCATTCTGGTCACCGGCATCAAGGTGATCGACCTCCTCGCTCCTTACGCAAAGGGCGGCAAGATCGGCCTGTTCGGCGGTGCCGGCGTGGGCAAGACGGTTCTTATTCAGGAACTGATCAACAACATCGCGAAGGGTCACGGCGGCGTGTCCGTGTTCGCCGGCGTGGGTGAGCGTACCCGCGAAGGTAACGACCTTTATCACGAATTCCTCGACGCAGGCGTTATCGCCAAGAACGATGCTGGCGAAGCCATTTCCGATGGTTCGAAAGTGGCCCTCGTCTTCGGCCAGATGAACGAGCCTCCGGGCGCGCGTGCCCGCGTTGCTCTGTCGGGTCTGACCATGGCGGAATATTTCCGCGATGAAGAAGGCCAGGACGTTCTGTTCTTCGTCGACAACATCTTCCGCTTCACGCAGGCCGGTTCCGAAGTGTCCGCTCTGCTGGGTCGTATTCCTTCCGCAGTGGGCTATCAGCCGACCCTGTCGACCGACATGGGTAATCTGCAGGAGCGTATTACCTCCACCAACAAGGGCTCGATCACCTCGGTGCAGGCCATCTACGTTCCCGCAGATGACTTGACCGACCCTGCCCCTGCCACCTCGTTTGCCCATTTGGACGCAACCACCACGCTGAACCGCGCGATTTCGGAGCTGGGCATCTACCCGGCTGTTGACCCGCTCGATTCCACCAGCCGCGTGCTGGAGCCCCGCGTTGTTGGCCAAGAGCACTACGAAACGGCGCGTAAGGTTCAGGAAACTCTGCAGAAGTACAAGTCGCTGCAGGACATCATCGCCATTCTGGGCATGGACGAGCTGTCCGAAGAAGATAAGCTCACCGTCGCCCGTGCGCGCAAGATCCAGAAGTTCCTCAGCCAGCCATTCCACGTGGCCGAAGTCTTCACCAACATTCCGGGCGAGTTCGTCCAACTGGAAGACACCATCGCCAGCTTCAAGGCGGTTGTGGACGGCGAGTACGACCACCTGCCCGAAAGCGCCTTCTACATGGTCGGCGGCATCGATCAGGTCGTTGCCAAAGCCCAGAAGATGGCTGACGAAGCGTAATTGAACTCCCCTCCCCTCGGGGAGGGGTTGGGGGTGGGGGCACGGCCTCTTTAAGGTCGCCCACCCTCCCCGCTGCGACTAGCGAGCATGCTCGCAAGTCTCACTGCCCCTCCCGCGAGCGGGATGGGATAAGGTAAGAGAAACATGGCACTGCATTTCGAACTCGTCACACCGGCCAAGCAGGTCCGTTCCGAAGACGTCCACATGGTCGTCGTGCCCGGCGCGGAAGGTGATTTCGGCGTGCTGGAAGGCCACGCGCCCTTCATGTCCGTGATCCGCGACGGCGCTGTGCAGGTCTACAAGACCGAAGGCAGCGCGCCCGAGGAAATCGAAGTGCGCGGCGGCTTTGCCGAGGTTGGCGATAACGGGCTGACGGTTCTGGCCGAGCATGCCACGGACGCTGCTGGCGAATGACGGGCGATCAGCGGGGATCGCCAGGCGCCAGCCTGAATACCCCGCACTTTGACCACTCCGGCAAGGGTGCCGATGGTCTCTCCCTCACTGCGAAGATCGCCCTCGCGCTGGTTGCCCTTTGTGCACCGGTGTTCGCAGCGCTGACCTTCGAACTCGATTTCACGATGAACCCAACCCGCAGCCTTTCGCTGCCGGTGCTGGCCATCGAACTCGCCCTGATCGTCATCGCGCGGATTGATGGGTTCCGGTTCGTGCCCGCGCTACGGGCAATGCCGCGCGGGGTTCTGATAGCTCTGAGCGTCTGGGCGGTCGGCGGAACACTGGCGAGCGTCATGGCGGCCAACCCTTCTCCTGCGCGGATATTCTTCGCCTTCTCCCTTCTGCATGTGCTGCTGGCAATTGCCCTGTGGGACCGATTTTCGAGCAGCTGGAAAGCGCAACGCCGCGTCTTCCTCGCAGCTTTGACCGGCAGCCTGCTGGTCTATGTCGCCATCACGCAGGTGGTGACAGCAGTGCTCTACACCAGCACGGTTTTCAACTGGGACCAGTTCGGCGTCGGCGTCGTCAATATCCGCCATCTGGGCTTTTACGGCGTGGCATTGGCAGGCCTCGGCATGGGATATGTCGCCAGCCGCCAGATGCAAGGCCGCTGGTGGCCCGGCCTGCTGGTGGCGGCGACCGGTTTCTATTTCGTCGCATGGACCGGCGGGCGCTCGCCTTTTCTCTCGGTCTTCGTCACGCTGTTTCTGCTGGTCGCCATCATGGGGCCGGGCGCGCGTCTAAAGGTCACCGGGGCGCTTCTGGCTGTGGCTGCGCTGGTGATGCCCGTCTCGCTGGTGACCGCCCCGCCCAACCCGCTTTACGGGCTGGAGAGCATCATCGGGCGCGTGACACCCGAAGCCGAAGCTCCCCCGGACCAGAATTCGGTCAGCCACCGCACGGAGATCTGGGCCGATACGCTGGAGAAAGTAATTGAGCGCCCGGTCATCGGCCACGGCCAGTCCAACTGGAGCAAGCAGGTGGAATCCTCGCGCGGCCAGCACGCCCATCCGCACAATCTGGTGATGCAGGTGCTGTATGATTGGGGGCTTGTCGGCGCGCTCGCATTGCTGGCGCTCGGTCTGATGGCGCTGTGGCGCGTGCCCCGCTGGATTGCCCATCGGCGTGATCTCGCTTTGCCCGCAATAGGCGGGATTGCCTGCCTGCTGGTCATGTCGATGGCGGACGGCCCGTTCTTCTTCGCCTTCCCGCAATTCGTGGTGGCGGTGTGTGTGGCGGTGCTGGCGTCTCTCGACTTGGAGGCAGAGCGCGGATAATCTCGCGCCATGCTCAAAGCATATCACCTGCCGGGACGCTGGGGATTACCATCGGTCAGCCCGTTTTGCCTGAAACTCGACGCGGTGCTTCGCATGGCGCATGTCGAGCATCAATCGCTCACCGCATCCACTCCGTTTGGCGGCCCCAAGAAGAAGGCTCCATGGATCGAGCATGACGGGCGCAAGATTGGCGATTCGTCCCTGATCATCGACTATCTCAAAGACCGCTTCGCCGTGGACATCGATGCGCATCTTACTGAAGAAGAGCGCGGATTGGCCACGGCGACGGGCCGGATGGTCGAGGAAAACCTCTATTGGGCGATGGTGTATGACCGGTGGCAGCGTCCCGAAAACTGGCCAATCCTCAAGCAGTCGGTGCTGGGCGATATTCCTGCTCCTGCGCGCGCCATTATCGCTCCGATCGCGCGGCGCGGCGTAGCCAAACAATTGCAGGGGCACGGCATGGGCCTGCATTCTCCGCAGGAAATCGAGGCCATTGCCCAGCGCGACATTACCGCGCTTGCCGCGATATTGGGGAACAAGGACTGGTTCTTCGGCGGCGCGCCGGGACTGGCCGATGCTACGGTCTACTCGCTGCTCGCGAATATTCTGCACGTGCCGTTCGACAGCCCGATGAAGGACATGATCACGCAGCACCCTGCATTGCCCGCTTTTGTCGATCGGTTCCGGGCGAAAGTCTATCCCGACGCGGGGTGACCTTCAATTCGACCCCCGGCGTCGGGGCAGCCTACCCCTCGTAAAACAATTCGCTGGCCACGCCGCCATAGTTTTCACCCGCGCCGACATCGACCGCTGACGGCGAGCCTGCGATGCATGTCCTTTTGCCGATTGTCTCGCCGCCACGCACGACCATCACACCGTCGGTGATCTCAGGGTTGTTCGGTTCGCCGGGTTCGAAATTGGTGCGCACGATGCGGCTGAACACGATGTAGCGCGTGTCGCCATTGCTGAACGCGATCTGCGCTTCGCCGCCGCCCGAATAGGGCACGCTGGCGAACTTCCCGTTGTCGAGAGTGATCTCGGCCACTTCGTTGCCGAAGCGGTATTGGGCATTCCCGTCCTTGCCGCAGACAGCGATCTGCTTGCCGCCCTTGTCATCGCAGGAGAAGAGAGTTTCCTCGCCCTCCTGGCACGCTACCGGCTGCGCTATGTCGTCTTCCCGCCCTGAGTCGCCCGCACCGTCGGTCGAATCGTCAGTGGCCTCGTCTGTGGCTTCATCAGGAGTTCCATCCGCTTCCGAACCATCCTCGACAACTGCCAGCTCGGGCGAACCCAAAACCGATTCGCTATCGGTCACGTCCCCGCCGCAGGCCGCCAGAGCCAGCACGCTGACCATTGCAAATGCCGTTCTCATTTCTTGTCCCCTGCTGCTGCCTTCTTCTTTTTCATCGTGTCGTGGAAGCGGTCGGCCCAGCCAGGCTTCACCGATTGCTCCGAGCGTTCCATTCTGAGCTCGCCATCACCCACATCGCGGGTAACGGTGCTGCCCGCTGCGACAATCGCATCTGCGCCGATATTCACCGGTGCGACCAGCGCGCTGTTCGATCCGATAAAGGCCCGCTCGCCGATCACGGTCTGGTATTTGAAGTAGCCATCGTAATTGCAGGTAATCGTGCCTGCGCCGATGTTTGCGCCCGCGCCCACCTCGGCATCGCCCAGATAGGTCAGGTGGTTGGCCTTCGCGCCCTCGCCCAGAACGGCCTTTTTCATCTCGACGAAATTGCCGATCTTCGCGCCCTTCTTCAGCACCGCGCCGGGGCGCAGACGGGCATAGGGGCCGACTTCGCAGCCCTCGCCCAGCGTCGCGCCTTCCAGATGGCTAAAAGCGCGGATGGTGCAACCATCGGCCACGCTAACGCCGGGGCCGAACACCACGTTTGGCTCCACCACCACATCACGGCCCAGCTGCGTATCGTAGCTGAAGAACACCGTTTCGGGCGCTTTCAACGTTACCCCATCGGCCATCGCGTCTTCACGGCGCAGTTCCTGCCACTGGGCCTCGGCCCGGGCGAGCTCGCTGCGGCTGTTGATGCCCTGCACTTCATCGGGAGCATCGGTGGTCACAGCAGCGCAAGTGCGCCCGTCAGCCAATGCGATATTGACGATGTCGGGCAGGTAGTATTCGCCCTGCGCATTGTCGTTGGTCACCCGGTCGAGCAGCGCAAACAGCTCGTCCGCCTTCGCTGCCATCAGGCCGGAATTGCACAGCGTGCAGGCGCGCTCTGCCTCGTCCGCGTCCTTGTATTCCACCATCTTGGAGATGCGGCCCTCGGCGTCGGTCAGCACGCGGCCATAGGCGCCTGCATCCTCCGGCTCGAAGCCCAGCACCACAGCAGCAGGGGCATCGTCCTGCTCCAGCCGGTCAAGCATCGCCTGCATCGTTTCGGGCCGCACAAAGGGCACATCGCCATACATCACCAGCACTGCGCCGGTGAAGCCTGTCAGCGCCTCGCGCGCCTGCTGCACCGCGTGACCCGTGCCGTGCTGAGGTTCCTGCAAACAGGTTTTGGCGCTGTCACCGAGCGCTGCCTCCAGCTGCTCGCGCCCGGCGCCAACCACCACCACCTTGTGCGCGGGCGACAGCGCATCCACGGATGCCATCAAATGATGGAGCATGGAGAGCCCGGCAATCGGGTGCAGCACCTTGTGCAAATCGCTTTTCATGCGGGTGCCCTTGCCCGCGGCAAGGATGACGGCGGCAAAATCAGTCATGCGAACTCCTGTTATGCGCCCCCTTTGCCACCCTTTCCTTGCGGTTTGAAGTCGCTTGCGGCACGTCGCCCCACATGACCGCGCACATGACCGATATTCCCTTCACCGCCATTGGCTTCGATCTCGATGGGACGCTGCTCGATACCTTCCGCGATCTGGGCGAGGCGGTGAACCACGCGCTGAAGCTGGGCGGGTTCGATCCGGTGCCGGTGGACAGCAGCAAGGATCTTATCGGCGGGGGCGCGAAGATCATGCTCAGCCGCGCAGTCGATGCGCAGGGCGGGATGCCGCGCGACGATTTCCATGCGCTGTATAAGCAGATGCTGGCCTATTATTCGCAGCACAACGCGGTCCATTCGCGGCCCTATCCCGGCGTGATCGAGGCGCTCGACCAACTCGCCGCGCAGGGTGTGAAAATGGCGGTTGTCACCAACAAGTTCGAAGAGTTCGCGCGCAGCGTGCTGACCCAGCTGGACCTCGCCGACCGCTTCGTGACGATCATCGGCGGGGACACGATGGGCAAGGGAAATGCCAAGCCTGCGCCGGACCCGGTGATCGAGGCGCGCAAAAGATGCGAAGCGGCAGGCGCAAACGGCCGCTTCGCCTTCGTCGGCGACAGCACCTATGACGTGAACGCCGCAAAGGCCGCTGGCGTGCCGGTGGTCGCGGCGGCCTATGGCTATTGCGACAAGCCCCCGCACGAGCTGGGCGCGGACGCGGTTATCGAACGATTCGATCAATTGTTGCCTGCGCTCGCAGCAATGTAACAACGCAGATGCGCCCTGCCCTTACGGCACTGGGCATTGGCCTCTCCCCTGTTGCAACGCACCATAATACCTGCCACCCAGCGCGGGATTGACGGACACGTAAGGCTCCGTCTTCGGATATTTTCATTACCCATTGCGGAGAGAAACCCATGACCATTTCCTTCAAAGATAAAGTCGCCATCGTCACCGGTGCGGGCGGCGGCCTTGGCCGTGAATATGCCCTCGAACTCGCCCGCCGCGGCGCGAAAGTTGTCGTCAACGATCTGGGCGGCGCACGCGACGGCACCGGCTCCTCCGATGCAGCAGCCGAAGTGGTTGCGGAAATCGAGAAAATGGGCGGCGAGGCGATGGCCAATGGCGGCAGTGTCACCGAATACGACCAGATGGAAAAGATGGTCGCCGACGCCAAACAGAAATGGGGCGGCGTCCATGTGCTGATCAACAATGCCGGCGTCCTGCGCGACAAGAGCTTCGTGAAGATGACGCCGGAAGACTTCGAATTCGTGGTCAAAGTCCACCTGACCGGCAGTGCGTTCGCCACCAAGGCGTGCTGGGAAACCTTCCGCGAGCAGGCCTATGGCCGCGTTCTGATGACCGCCAGCAGCACCGGCCTGTTCGGCAATTTCGGCCAGGCAAATTACGGCGCAGCCAAGCTGGGCCTCGCCGGCCTGACCAAGACGCTGCAGATCGAAGGCGCGAAATACAACATCAAGGTCAACACGCTCTCGCCCGTCGCCGGCACGCGTATGACGGAAGACCTGTTTCCCGAAGAAGCGTTCAAGCTGTTCGCCCCTGAAAACGTTGCCCCGGCAGCTGTATTTCTGGTCAGCGAAGATGCCCCGTCCAACGCCATCGTCGGCGCAGGCGCAGGCGGTTTCCACTCGGCCTGGACCGTGATGAACGATGCCGTCTGGCTACCCGAGGACCAGCGCACGGTCGAAGGCTTCGCGGAAGCCTGGGACAAGATCAGCGACTTCTCCAATCTGGTCGCTCCGCAGTCCGGCTCCGAGCAGTCGGGCGCCATTCTGACCGCAATGCAGAAAGTGACCGGCACCGGCCCCGACAGCGCGCGGGGCTAACGCTTTCAACGCAGCCTCGCAGGCTGTGTTGACAGACTAACACACAAGGCCCATCCCTCGCGTCGAACCGAGGGGTGGGCCTTTATGTATTCGCAGGACGAGATCAATTCGGCAGTGGCCGCTGGAGTGATGACACAGGAGGCGGCCGACGCTCTGCGCGCCCATGCCGAAGCCATCCGCGCGCGGCCCGTCACCGACGAAGAGCATTTTCGCCTCGTCAACAGCTTCAACGATATTTTCGTGGCGATCGGAATCGTGATCCTGCTGGTCGCGGCGGGCGCCATCGGGCAAGCGATCAGCGAAGCGATTTTGCCCGCTCCCAGTTGGCCAAGCGGCAATGTGGCAGACGAGGAATATGCAAGGATCACCGCCGATTATTACAGATCCGATGGCCTCGAACTGGCGCTAGCGGGAGTGTTCGTCGCCGCCGCCAGCTGGCCCCTTGCCGAATTTTTCACCGGCAAACGGCGTATGGCGCTGCCGAGCATCCTGTTGCTGGTGGCGTTTGTCGGCGCGGTTTTCACCGCATCGTTTGGCACCGGCCAGTTCCTTTCCCATTCGAACGAAGACGCAGCTGCCGCTGTGTTTGTCCTCGGCAGCGGATTGATAGCGCTGGCTGCCGCGTGGCTTCACTGGCGGCGCTTCAAAGTGCCGATCACGGTTGCAGCAGGAGCAGCAGCGCTCGCGGTGAGTTTCCTCGGCCTGATCGGGCTGGTGCTGGAATTGACGCTCGAGGTCCAAGGAGACGACTGGATGCTGCCCGTCATATTTGTCGCCGGCGTGGCAATCTTTATCGCCGCGATGCGCTGGGACATGAGCGACCCGACCCGCGAAACCCGCCGGGCCGATGTGGCGTTTTGGCTGCATCTGCTGGCCGCGCCGATGATCGCGCATCCCGTGTTCACGGCGACGGGCGTGATCGATAACAACGCCGATGTCGGCGTGTTCGGCGCTCTGGCAGTGGTCGCGATCTATATCGTCTTCGGGCTGGTCGCGTTGGCCATTGACCGGCGCGCCCTGTTGGTCTCCGCGCTGATCTACGTGCTGGCCGCGCTCGCTTTCCTGTTCGACCAGTTTGGCGCGGTGGAGCTGACCTTCGCGCTCACAGCACTGGTCATCGGCTCGGCCTTGCTCACCCTCTCGGCCTATTGGAGCCCGATCAGGCGCACGATTGTAGGAGGGTTGCCGGGGAATTTGCAGGCGAAACTGCCAGCTATTGCGTGATCGCCAGAACACCGTTCGCCCTGAGCGGTGTTGCTGCGCAACAGCTGCGCTTCCGAAGGGCTGCTTTACTTTTGGCTGTGCGCTAGAAGAGAAGGACAATCGTTGGGCTTTGCCCAGCTTCGCTGCCGACAAGCTCAGGATGAGCGGGAATAGGGTTTTGGCCAAGACCTAACCCTCCACCGCCTTCACCAGCCGCCGTTCCATCGGGGCGAGCACGCCTTGCAGTTCATGTCCGCGCTTCAGCACTTGCCCATGTTCGCCGAACAGCGTCCACATGCCCTGCCTTCCCCTGAGCGACGGGCGTTTCTCCACCCGTGCCTGCGGGCGCTCGGCGGCGCGGCGGAACGCGGCAAACACCGCTGCATCCTTGGTGAATTCCATGGCGTAGTCGCGCCATTCGCCTGCCGCGACCATGCGGCCATACAGGTCCATAATGCGCTGCAATTCCTCGCGCGCAAAGCCGACCTGATCCGCGCGGTTTTGCGGGAAGGCGACAACGGAACCTGTTTGCGACGCGCCGGGGCTGGACACCATCAGTCGGCAGTTCCGCTGCGGCGCTCACCAGCACCACCGGTCAAAGGCAGCTGCCCCGCCTTCAGCGCTTCAAGCTCCGCCTTCAATGTTTCAAGATCGGCCTCCAGCGCCTGCACCCGGCGCGTGCCCTCAGCGACTTTCTCGCCAAACTGCTCCTCGCAAGGATCATCGCACGGTGTCCCGTAGGGCAGGAACTCCTTCAGCCAATCCTCTGCCGGGACCAGCGTGCTGCGCGCCTTCAGCCCGATCATCGTCGCACCTTCGGGCACTTCGTCGGTCACCACGGCATTCGCGCCGATGCGGGCGCGCTTGCCCACCATAATCGGGCCGATGACCTGCGCGCCAGAGCCGATGATCACATTGTCCCCGATGGTCGGGTGGCGTTTGCCGCCCACGCCGTTGGTCGGGTTGGTCCCGCCCAGCGTCACGCATTGATAGATAGTCACGTCATCGCCGATCACCGCCGTCTCCCCGATGACGGTGAAGCCATGGTCGATGAAGAAGTTCTTCCCGATTTTCGCGCCCGGATGGATGTCGATAGCGGTCAGAAACCGCGAAAAATGGTTCACGAAGCGGGCGAGGAAATACATCTTCGCCTCGAACAGCCAATGCGCCACGCGGTGGAGGCCCAGTGCCAGCACGCCGGGATACAGCAGGATTTCCCAGCGCGAGCGCGGGGCCGGATCGCGCGCACGAACCGAGTCGAGATAGGATGTCAGACCTCTGAGCATGGGCACCTCACGAAGCTGAATCTCCCACTTTTGCGTGTGATACGCAAGTTTGTCACAGCAGCCGCGCCTGTTCCGGGCCCTGTACAGCGTCCAGCGCATCGCGCCAGATACCCATGGTCGGCGCGGTCTTGCGTTCAAGACTTAGCCGGTCGATTGCCGCCACCACCCGCTCGATTTCAGCGAAACTGCGGGTAATGCGCGGCACCAGATAGGTAAGCGCGCCTTCGCCCAGCGCAAGGCCGCGCTGGCTGGCGTGAATCTCAATGAGGTCGGCCAGCATCGCATCATCGGGCTGCCCGATCTGCAGATGGAGCGCCGCGCCCAGCCGCGAACGCAGGTCGGGCAGAGTGATCTCCCACTCCTCCCCGTCCGCGATCAGCAGCAGCTTCTCGCCTTGCTCCTGCGCCCGGTTCCAGCGGTGAAACAGGTCGGTCTCGTCCCAACCGTCCGCCCCGTCGATCACCACCCCGCCGCTTTGCGCAAACCAGCGGCCCAGCAGCGATTTGCCGGAGCGCGGCGGGCCGGTCAGGATCGCTGTGCCGAACGGCCATGGCGAGGGATCGGCCAGAGCCTCCGCCGCGCGCTGGTTCGCCGGGCCAAGGGCAATGCGCGCAGGCTCGCCCTCGCTCTGGAGCGACAGGGGCAGCGCAATTTGCGTATGCTGGGCCACAGGCGACGCCTCTGCGCCTAGCGACTGATGGCGAGCGCGTTGCTCCCCTGCCGCACAGTGAACCCGCGTGCGGCCAGCGCCTGCGCCAGTTCCGACAGCGAACCGCCATAGGTCACGCTCATCACCGAGGTACCGCCAATCGCTAGCGAGGATGTTGCCGCGCCGCGCACCCCGGGTGTGGAGCGAACAGCGGCCAGCGTCCCGTCAATCGTGCTGGCATCAGGCGTGGCGAACTGGACCACGAAAGAGGAGACTACGACCGGCGCGGCGGTGGGTGCGGCGGTCGGCTGCGCGGTTGGCTCGGCGGGACGCGCGGCTGCATCGCGCTCCGCCTGCTCGGCCCGGCGCTGCGCTGCAGCAGCCGCTTCGGCCTGCCGGCCTGCGTCGATCAGGCGCTGGATCGCCGGGTCGATGCTGCCACCCGACTGGTTGAGCGTGGGGTCGGGCTTCAATCGCCCATCCGCCAGCGCGGCCTCGTAAATCGTGTCGAACCGCTCGATTGCCTTGTTGTACATCGCGGGAATCTGGCGCGGATTGGCAACGCGCAGGGTGAACCCGTCGAGATAGGTGTTGTCCGGACCGTAGCGGGCAATGAACCGCGCCGTCACCGGGCCGCCGGGATATTCGTGGTCCAGCTTCGCAATCGCGACAATCACATCGGACGCACCGAACTGGTTCAGGATATTGCGCCACCATGCGCGGCTGCGGCGATTGATCTGGCCCGCCGTCACCAGCAGCGAATCGCCGCCCGCGCCGGACGGGCGCACATAGTCGATCTTGCTGGAACCGGCCTGATACTCGGCCCACGCGCGCTGCCAGTCATTGCGCTGCTCGTAAATCAGCTGCGTTCCGCCGGTGACGGTCAGCGGCACCAGCAGCATCGGCGCAGAGCGCGCGCGCTGTCCGCCACGGCCGAGATAGCCGCCAGCTCGCGCGCGGTCGAAAATGATCCCCAGCGTCGCGACATAGCGCCGCGGGCCAACCCGTTCCCGCTCGATCACCACGGCCGAAACCAGCGATTGCAGCTGGCCGTCCGAAAGCGACGGTCCGCCGATCTTGGCCCAGGCCTGCCGCTGCGCATCGCGCCAGCCTTTGGCCCGCGCGTCTTCCGGATTGCTGCCGCTGACATCGACCTCGATCCCGCCGACATCGATATCGGTGCTCGCCACCACGGCTGATATGCCCCGGTCGCCTTCCACCTGCGCGCCGACCATTGTCGGGCCTGCGATCAGGGCGAGCACGAGCGCCAAGGCCAAAGCAGCCAAAACGAGTGTCACGCGGACGGGCGGAAGAGAGAATTGCCGTGTCATGGGGAAAACCATGCGCCTTTTGCCGAAAGCCCCGTGCGATTCCAAGCGCGAATGCGTAAAGGCGTGGACATGACCGGGGAAGAAACAGACCGCACCGCCGAAAATGGCAGCTACACCTACGCGCAGGCGGGTGTCTCTATCGAAGCGGGCAATGCGCTGGTGAAGGCTATCGGCCCGCTGGTGAAGGCCACCGCGCGCCCCGGCGCAGACGCCGATATTGGCGGTTTCGGGGGCTTTTTCGATCCGAAAGCAGCGGGTTTCAAGGATCCGTTGCTGGTCGCCGCAAATGACGGTGTCGGCACAAAACTGAAACTCGCCATCGATCACGACCGGCACGAAGGCGTCGGCGTCGATCTGGTGGCGATGTGCGTTAACGATCTGATCGTTCAGGGCGCAGAGCCGCTGTTTTTCCTCGATTACTTCGCCACAGGCAAGCTGGAGAACGGCGTGGCCGAGCGCGTGGTCGCCAGCATTGCGGGCGGGTGCAAGGAATCGGGCTGCGCGCTGATCGGCGGCGAAACGGCGGAAATGCCCGGTATGTATGCCGCCGGAGACTATGATCTGGCGGGCTTCTGCGTCGGCGCGGTGGAGCGCGGCGAGCAGCTGACGGGCGAGAAAGTCGCGCCCGGCCATGTGCTGCTGGGCCTCGCGTCCTCCGGGGTCCATTCCAATGGCTTTTCGCTCGTCCGGCGGCTGGCGGCGGACAAGGGCTGGAAGCTGGACCGCCCCGCCCTGTTCGACAGTGATGTCCTGCTGATCGACGCGCTGCTGGCCCCGACGCGCATCTATGTCAGCAGCCTGCTGCCCGCCATTCGCGCAGGCGAAGTGGACGCGCTCGCGCACATCACCGGCGGCGGATTGCTGGAGAATATTCCCCGTGTGCTGCCCGATGGCGCGCATGCGGTGGTGCAGGCCGATGGCTGGGACCAGCCGCGCCTGATGGCGTTTCTGCAGGCGCAGGGCCAGATCGAGCCGGAAGAAATGGCACGCACCTTCAATTGCGGGGTCGGCATGGTGCTGGCGGTGACGCCGGAGAATGTCGACTCGGTGACACGGCGGCTGGAAGCGGCGGGCGAGACCGTGCTGCGTGTCGGCGAAGTGATCGCGGGCGACAAGGGCTGCACGGTGCGCGGGTCGCAGGGCACGTGGTCGGCCAAATCGGCTTGGGAAGCCACCCATCTTGGCTGACACGCCAAAAGCAAAGGTTGCCGTGCTGGTCTCCGGCACCGGCACCAATATGGCCGCGCTGCTGTACGCGAGCCGCCTGCCCGATGCCGCGTACGAGATTGTCTTGGTTGCCAGCAACGATCCGCAGGCAGGCGCGCTGGCGCTGGCCGAGGCGGAAGGCGTCCCGACCTTCGCGCTGAGCCACAAGGGCATGGACCGCGCCGACCACGATGCGGCGATGGACGCAGCGATCCGCAAGAGCGGTGCGGAATTTGTCGCGCTGGCCGGGTATATGCGCATTCTCGGCGATGAAATCGTCGGCCAATGGGCGGGCCGCATGCTCAATATCCACCCGTCCCTGCTGCCGCTCTACACCGGCCTGGAAACTCACAAGCGCGCCATCGAAGCGGGCGATAGTCATGGCGGCGCGTCGGTGCATCTGGTGATCCCCGAGCTCGATTCCGGCGAAGTGCTGGGGCAGGTCCGCGTGGCGATCCAGCCGGGCGACACCCCCGCCACGCTCGCAGAGCGGGTCAAGCTGGCCGAACACCAGCTCTACCCGCGCATCTTGGGCGACTATGTCTCGCGCGGATACGATTCCGACTATCTCTATGCCCGCGTGGCCGATCTGGCTCTGGCTCTGCCCGAAGCCGAGGAGAAGACCAGCCACGGTTCGCCAGGTTTCCGGACGGGCGGCAAGAGCGGCAAGTTCTTCGCCCATTTCAATGACCAGCACCACGGCGTGCCGCATATCTCCGTCCTCGCCAAAACCAGCGGTCAGGACGAGCTGCTGGACCTGATCGAGCGCGACCCCGACACATTCTACAAACCCGCCTATTACGGCGCGAGCGGCTGGGTCGGCATAATACTGAACCGGCCGGGATGCGACTGGGACCAGGTCGCCCACTGGCTGGAACGCAGCTGGGCAAGCGTCGCGCCGAAGCGGCTGACGAAACTGAGGGAAGCGGCGGCGGAGTTTTGAGGGCTGCTGGCGATTTGATCGCCGGCATCGTTCGCTTGTCCCCTTTCTCAAGCGAACATTGACGCAGGAATCCTTATCGGCCAGCTTCTTCCGGCCTCCCTCACAGTCAGGATTGCCAATCATATGCGCGTTCTTCTGCTTGATGGTCATCCTGACGAAGGTCGGTTTTCCTCGCACCTGCTCCAACAGTACGAGGACGCTCTGCCGGCAGGAACGACCACTGAGAGGATTGCGGTTCGAGACATGGATTTCTCGCCGATCTTGCGGTTCGGATATGCCAAACGCGTGGAGTGGGAGCCAGATGTTGCCAGTCTGGCGAAGCAAATTGATGAGTGCGATCACTTGGTGGTCAGCTTCCCGATGTGGTGGGGAAGCGAGCCTGCCGAACTCAAGGGTTTACTCGACCGTGTGCTCCTGCCCGGTTTCACATTTGCCTATCATTCCGACGACCCCTGGTGGGACAGGTACATGGAAGGGCGCTCTGCGGATGTGATCGCAACGATGGACACACCGCCATTCTTCTTGCGCCTTGGCTACGGCAATGCATTGATCAAACGATGGAAGCGCCAGATTCTCAGTTTCTGCGGTTTCAAGCCGGTGCGGTTTCTGGCTTGTGGGCCCATCAAGAATGGCAGTGCAGAGAAGCACGTCGGTAAATGGGAAAAGCAGATTCAGCGACTGGCTCAATCGATCCGGCCTGCGTCTGCGGACAAGAAGCAACTTCGTCTCAATAGCTTCCTCAATCGAAAGAGAGCTCGTTAGGCTTTCCGTTTCGACCAATAGTGGTGCGCCGGCCTAGCGCCCGCTTTCCACCCATCGCAGACACAAAAAAGGCCGCCGGATCGCTCCGACGGCCTTTTGTGTTCTTAGCGCTCAATCGCCGTTCAGCCGACGATTTCTTCCGGCTTGAAAAAGAAGTCGATTTCGATCTTCGCATTCTCTTCGCTGTCGCTGCCGTGGACGGTGTTTTCGCCGATCGACAGGGCGTGTTCCTTGCGGATGGTGCCGGGTGCGGCTTCTTCGGGGTTGGTTGCGCCCATGATGTCGCGGTTGCGGGTGACGGCGTCTTCGCCTTCCAGCACCTGCACGACCACCGGCTCGCTCATCATGAATTCGGTCAGCTCGCCGAAGAACGGACGCTCACTGTGCACAGCGTAGAAGCCTTCGGCCTGTTCCTTGGTCATGTGGATACGCTTGGAGGCGACGACGCGCAGGCCGGCTTCTTCCAGCATCTTGGTGACGGCGCCGGTCAGATTGCGGCGGGTGGCATCGGGCTTGATGATCGAAAAGGTGCGGGTAACCGCCATGAGTATTTCCTTCAGGTTTTTGTATGGGGAATTATGGCCTGCGCCCTTACTGGCATGGGCGATGGGCGGCAAGTCTTGTCAGCACGTACGCGTGACTAAGACGAGTTGCTAGGAAGCTGGTGCGGGATCGGCTGCCTTGCCGATGATGTAGAGCTGGACGGCGGTGGCGCTGCGGGTTTCCGGCGCGGCCTCGGCGCTTTCGTCTTCCTCCGCCTCATCTTCTGGCGGTGGAGGCGCGCGGGTGCCGTCCTCCAGAAACAGCGCCTTGGCGGCGTGCACGGTGATCCGGCTGCGATCCGGGCCGATAGCGATGTACGTGACTGCATCCTCTTCGCCCAAGTCGAGCGCCGGGTTCAAGCCAGCCTCGCCGGTGGCACCGCGATAAAATGCGGCGACATCTGCAGGCGACCGGTCGCTGGTCAGCTCGATCAACGCGATGCGCAGGCCGTCGGGGGATGCCACATGGGTTGCCAGCGTCACTTCTGCATCCGGCATAATCGGGATATCGACCGGCAGCGCAGCAGCAATCGCAGGGCCGGAAAGCATCGTCGCCTCCCCGCCCTCCACCGGCGCGCGGGCGGTGATGGTCCTTGCCTCGAGGTCTTCCTCGTAGGTGCCAGCCTCACCGCCTTCGCCAGCGCCGTCGCAGGCCGCCAGCATCAGGCCCGCCAAAAGGGGCACAGCGGCCGCGCGCATAAGGCGGCTTAACCGAGGCGTTGCCACCGGCCACCCTCCTGCTTGAGGAAATTCTTCTCCAGCCCTTCTTCCGCCGAGAACGCCTTCCACAATTCGCGCGCAGCCTGCCGCCGGTCCTCGCCGAACAGCAGCATCACCCGCTCGAACCCGCGCGCTTCCTCGCGCCAGATGCCGTCGGCCAGCATGGCAAAGGTTGCATCGTTGGCGCTCGTGGTCGTCTCGCCCAGCAGGATCGGCTGGCGCGCGGCGTTGCTGTCCGATGCGCCGCCATGGGCGAGGAAAGCGTCGCCCTCCCGCTCCCACAAGGCACGATCCAGTTTCGCGCGCAGATCGGAATCCTGCGCGGCAATGCTCAGCCGCTTGCCCGCCTCCAGCGTTTTGCGCGCCAGCAATGGGGCGACCGTTTCCACCGGATCGGCATCAAGCAGGTAGAAATCGACTCTCATGCCGACTGCTTAGACGACCGGCGGCAACGCTCGGAACAATATTGTACGTTGTCCCAATCGCGCTCCCATTTCTTGCGCCAATTAAACGGCAGCTCGCATTCCGCGCAAATCTTGCTCGGCAAGTCGCCCTTCTTGCGCATCTTAGCCATTCTTGCTGCCTACCGCTTCGCTACTTGAGGCACGGGATCGGTTTTCAGTTTTCCAGCGTGTCGCGCACGTAGCGATCGATCAGGCGCACCCCGTAACCGGTTGCGCCCTTGCCCCAGGTGCGGCCCGGTTTGTCGGCCCAGACCATCCCGGCAATATCGCAATGCGCCCACGGGCGATCATCGGTGATGAAGCGCTGCAGGAACTGCGCCGCCGTGATGGAGCCTGCCCCGCGCGGGCCGACATTCTTGATATCGGCAATCGGGCTGTCGATCAGCTTGTCGTATTCCGGGGTCAGCGGGAAACGCCACAGCTTGTCACCAACGGATTTGCCAGCCGCCAGCAGCTTGCCCGCCAGTTCGTCATCATTGGAGAATACCCCGCCATGTTCGCTGCCCAGCGCGATAATCATCGCGCCAGTCAGCGTAGCGAAATCAACGATGGCGACAGGATCGTATTCCTTCTGCGCCCAGTGCAGCGCATCGCACAGGACCAGGCGGCCTTCTGCGTCTGTGTTGATCACTTCGATGGTCTGGCCGGACATGCTGGTGACGACGTCACCGGGCAATTGCGCGCGGCCATCGGGCATGTTTTCGACCAGACCGACCACGCCGATCACATTCGCTTTCGCCTTGCGCTTGGCCATGGCGAGCATCGCGCCGGTGACAGCGCCCGAGCCGCCCATGTCCCACTTCATGTCTTCCATGCCGGCAGCAGGTTTCATGCTGATGCCGCCAGTGTCGAAGGTCACGCCCTTGCCGACAAACACCGTGGGCCGCTCGCCCGCGTCGCCGCCATTCCAGCGCATGGCAAGCAGGCGCGATTCGCGCTCCGACCCGCGCCCGACGCCGAGCAGAGCGCCCATGCCGAGCTTTTCCATATCGTTATCGTCGAGGATGGTCAGCTCGACGCCCGTGCCCTCGAATGCCGCTTGCGCCTTCTCGACGAAGCTGACGGGATAGACCTTGTTGGCCGGTTCGGTCACAAGCATGCGGGTGAACTCCACCCCGTCTGCAACAGCCGCGGCATCGGCCAGAGCGGCATCGCTGCCCTCCGGCGCGCCGACCACCACAACTTTGACGAGGGAGCGCTTCTGGTCCTTCTTCATCGTCGTGCGATGTTCGTCATAGCGCCAGCTGCGCAGACGCAGGCCGAGCAGCAATGCGCCCAATCCGGCAGCATCGATCGGCGATCCGCCCGCATCCAGCACCAGCGTGTCGACACCGCTGGCGAAATATTTTGCGCCCAGCGCCGAACCGGCTTTCTCCAGATTGCCCAGACGGTCCGCCGCATCGGCTTTGCCTGCACCGGCCAGCGCCAGCCGGACAACCTTGCCATCACGCTCCACAAAGCTTTCGAACACCTGCCCCGCACCGCCGCGGAACCGGGCTGCGGCTGCGCCTTCACTGACCGTGCGCTCCAGATCGCCGGGGATTGCACCGTGATCGACCACTTGAGTCAGCAGGGAAATGTCGTCGGGAAGCGTGTCGGCAAAGGTGATATTCATAAAAGCTCCGCAAGAGATCGAGATATGGGGCCAATTGGGATCAGCGATATGATGGCCCGACGCACGTCCAAACGCATAGTGGGGCGCACGGTTTCAAACCCGATTGCGATTAGGCGGGCACGGTGCGATAGGCAAGCCATGGTGCCACCCCACAGCCATCTGCCCCCATGCGAGAAACGCACCAGCCGCTTGTCGGGCCACGGGCTGGTGTCCGCCGGTCTTGCCGCAGGGCTCGCAGTCGCTCCGGTGACCGGCCTGTCAGCGCAAGAGGATGCGCAGCTGCCACCCGCAGACGAACTGGCCCCGGCCGGGCAGGATGCCGTCACAATTGCCCGCCTCCAGCCGGAAGACCCCGCGGCTGACTTGCCGCCCGTGCCCGAAGGCGAAGTGGCGTTCGAGGCGGACCGGGTCAGCTACAATTCCAACAATGACAGCGTCACCGCCACCGGCAGTGTGGTGGTCCGCAATGGAGTGCGCACCGTCACCGCCAGCGAGGTGGTGTGGAACCCCGATACCGGCGAAATCGTCGGGACGGGCGATGTCCTGCTGTCCGAAGGCGATCGCTCCGTGCGGGCCGACACGGTTATCTGGAACCGCAATACCGGCGCGATCACCGGCTCCGGCGATGTGCGCTTCGTTGATGAGGACGGCAACCAGCTCTACACCAGCCGGATAGAACTGACCGAGCAATTTCAGGCCGGGTCGATGGACGATCTGCTGCTGGCCCTGCGCGCCGGCGGGCGGCTTGCGGCCCGTTCCGGCGAGCGCGGGCAAGACGGATCGATTGTGCTGAACCGCGCGGCCTATAGCGGCTGCGCGGTGGTCGATCCCGATGGCTGCGACCGCAGGCCCAGCTGGCGGATAACCGCAGACGAAGTGATCTATTCCCCGCAGGATGACCGGATCCGGTTCTCCGGAGCGTATCTGGAACTCTTTGGCAGACGGCTTGTGCCCCTGCCCGGCCTTGCCGTGCGCACCGATGGCGGGCCTGTCAGCGGCTTTCTGGTGCCCGACCTGCGCATTTCGGAATCCAACGGGGTGGAGGTTTCGGGCAGCTACTACACTCGTCTCGCGCCCAATCGCGATGCCACGCTGACGGGGTATCTGTTCACCGAAGCCCCGCCGATGATCAGCGGCCAGTACCGCCAGATGAACGAGCGCGGCGCGTTTCAGGTGACCGGATACGGCACCTATAGCAGCCGCATTTCCGACTTCACCGGCGTGCCGACCAGCGAGAACGATCTGCGCGGCTATATCTATGCCAATGGCCGCGCCCAGTTCGATGAAAACTGGAGCCTGACAGGCTCCATCCGCGCTGCCAGCGACCGTACCTTCCTGCGCCGCTATGACATCAGCCGCGACGACCGGCTGCGCAGTCTGGTTGAAGTCGAGCGGATCGACCGCGACAGCTATTTGCAGATCGCCGGTTACGCCACGCAAACGCTCATTCTAGGCCGCGATCAGGGACAGGTGCCCCTCGCCCTGCCGGCGATCGATTACCGTCGCCGCCTGAAGGACCCGGTGCTGGGCGGGCGGGTCGAATTACAGGCCAATTCGCTCGCCATCTTCCGCGATCAGGGGCAGGACACGCAGCGGGCCTTCGTGCGCGCGCAGTGGGATATGAGCCGCCTGACCAAGATGGGCCAGGTCGTGCGCCTGACCACGCTGGCGCGCGGCGATGTCTATCACTCGGACGAGAATGCGCTCACCCCCTCGGTACTCTATCGCGGCGATCCGGGCTTTCAGGCCCGCGCCATCGGGCTGGCGGCGGTGGATGTGGAATGGCCGTTTGCAGGCGAGCTGCTGGGAGGAACACAGGTTCTGACCCCCCGCGTGCAAGTGGTTGCGAGCCCGGGCATCAAGAACCTCGCTGTCCCCAATGAGGATGCGCGCGCGATCGATCTTGAAGATTCCAACCTTTTCGCGCTCAACCGATTCCCCGGATATGACCGGATCGAAGACGGCGTGCGCATAACCTACGGGCTCGACTGGCAGCTCAACCGCCCGAACTGGCGCGTGAAAACCACGGTCGGCCAATCCTACCGGCTCGACAAGGACCGCGACATTCTGGTCGACGGGACCGGCCTGTCGGAGCGTCTGTCCGATGTGGTCGGGCGCACCGAGATAAGGTTCAAGGACTTCGTATCCTTCACCCACCGCTTCCGGCTGGACAAAGACAATCTGGCCGTGCGCCGGAACGAGGTCGACACCACTATCGGCACCCGCAAGACATATCTCGAGCTGGGCTATCTGCGGCTCAACCGCGACATCAGCGAATTCGGGCTGGAAGATCTGCAGGACCGCGAGGAACTGCGCGCCGCCGCGCGGGTCTCCTTCGCCAATTACTGGTCGGTCTTCGGATCGGGGATATTCAACCTGACCGACCGGAATGAAGACCCGACCTTCATTTCCGACGGGTTTCAGCCGATCCGCACCCGGCTGGGCGTGGCGTATAATGACGATTGTCTGGAAATGGGCCTGACCTGGCGGCGCGACTTTATCGATCAGGGCGATGCAGAGCGCGGCAACACTTTCCAGATCTATTTCAACATCAGCAATCTCGGCTTCCGCTAACGCCCCCTTACGAGCTATCCAAACGTGAATAGCCCCATCACAGCGATTGGCACGGCACGCGCCATCGGGTAACGGCATTGCAACGCTCAGATAAGGTTCAGCCGCTTTTCGCTAGGGGCAGACTTTATGGACAGGCCCGCTGTGCGGGCAGCATTATTCGGACGATTTATGACCACGACCTTCGCCAATCTCCTTTCCGCAGTGGCCGTTGCCAGCCTTGCCGCGACCCCCGTTGCGCTTCAGGCCCAGGCATCGGCTGTCGCCCCCACTGCCAACCCGCTCGGCCTGCCCGAGACGGTGCAGTTGCTGGGCCAGACCAACCCCAACAATCGCCGGGCAACCGCACGGGTCAATGGCGATGTCATCACCGGAACCGATGTCGACCACCGCGTCGCACTGGTTACCGCTGCCAATGGCAATGCCTCGGCCCTGTCGGGCGACGCATTGCGCCAGCTGCAAATGCAGGTGCTGCGCAATCTGATCGACGAGACATTGCAGATACAGGCTGCCGAAGCGCAGGAAATGCCCATCACCCAAGGCGAGATCGACCGCCAGTACCAGCGAGTCGCCGCGCAAAACTTCGGCACCGAAATCAACAAGATGGATGAGTATCTGACGGGCATCGGCTCGTCGGTGGCTTCGCTCAAGCGCCAGATCGAGGGCGAACTGGCCTGGTCGCGCCTGCTGCGCCGGAACGTCCAGCCCTTCATCAATGTCTCCGAAGAAGAGGTCGAGGACATGATGACGCGGATGGAAGCATCGCGCGGCACGGCCGAATACCGTCTCGGCGAAATCTATCTCTCGGCAACCGATGAAACCGCCGCTGCTGTCGAGCAGAACGGCGTGCGGATCATGGAACAGCTGCGCGATGGCGGCAGCTTTGTTGCTTATGCCCGCCAGTTTTCCGAAGCCTCCACCGCTGCCGTCGGCGGCGATCTCGGCTTTGTTCGTCTGGGCCAATTGCCCCCGGCTCTGGCGACCGTGGCGCAGGAAATGCAACCCGGCCAGCTGGTCGGCCCGATCCGCGTTCCAGGCGGATTTTCGCTGCTCTATCTGATCGACAAGAAGCAGGTGCTGACCGCCGATCCGCGCGACGCCATTCTCAGCCTGAAACAGATCGCCATCGATTTTCCCGAAGGCGTCTCTCAAGACGCGGCCAATTCCCGCGTCACGGCGTTTGGCGAAATGGTCAATTCGATCCGTGGCTGCGGCGATGCAGAACGCGCCGCTGCGACGGTGAATGCCGATGTCGTGACCAACGACCAGATCCGTGTCCGTTCTCTGCCGGAAGCGCTGCAATCCACATTGCTGGAATTGCAGGTGGGCCAATCGACCCCGCCCTTCGGTTCGGTGGAAGATGGCGTGCGCGTGCTGCTGCTGTGCGGCCGTGACGATCCGGAATCGACCAGCGGGCCGAGCCGCGACGAGATGATGGCGCAGCTGACCGAAGACCGTGTCGGCAAGCGCGCCCAGCGTTTCCTGCGCGATCTGCGCAACGACGCTTACATCCAGTACAACTGAGCCGCTGGCGGGCGCTAACCGGACATGGTGGCCCCGCTCGTGCTTTCGATAGGCGATCCCGCCGGAATCGGGCCGGAGCTGGCCGTGCTGGCATGGCATGCGCGCGAGCGCGAGAGCCTGCCAGCCTTCTACGCAGTGCACGGCGCCGGCGTATTGGAGGCTGCTGCCGAGAGGCTGGGCCTGCCACTCGAACTGGCAGCGATTGGCTCTGCGGACGAAGCGGCACAGGCATTTGCAACCGCGCTGCCGGTGATGGGCACAGAAAACGCGGCCTATGCACCGGGCGAACCGGAGCCCGAAGGCGCCAGACTGGCGCTTGCCTCACTGACCGACGCCACCGACGCGGCATTTCGCAGCGAGGCGTCGGGTGTGGTCACTCTGCCGATTGCGAAGGGGCTGCTGGCCGATATCGGCTTTGCTTTTCCGGGCCAGACCGAATTTCTCGCCGCCGCCTGCGGGCTGGAACCCGGCGCATCCGTGATGATGCTGGCCGGGCCCTCGCTCAAGGCCGTGCCGCTGACCGTGCATTGCGCTCTGGCCGATGTTCCTTCCCTGCTAAGCACCGAGCTGATCGTGCGGCGCGGGCAGACCGTGGCGCAGGCTTTGCAGCGCGATTACGGCATCACCGCCCCGCGCATCGCGGTCACTGCACTGAACCCGCATGCCAGCGAAAACGGCGCATTCGGCGATGAAGAAGCGCACATCATCGAGCCCGCCATCGCGCAGCTGCGCAGCGACGGGATCGACGCGACCGGCCCGCATCCCGCCGACGCGCTGTTCGCCCCCCGCACCCGCGCCAGCTTCGATGCGGCGCTATGCATGTATCACGATCAGGCGCTGATCCCGGTAAAGGCGCTCGATTTCGATTCCGGCGTCAATGTCACGCTGGGCCTGCCGATTGTCCGCACCAGCCCCGATCACGGCACCGCCTTCGATATCGCAGGCACCGGACGCGCCGATCCGGGCGCTACCATCGCCGCGATCCGCATGGCCGGCGAAATTGCCGCGCGGCGGGCGAAAGGTTGATGGAAGAAAGAAATCCGTTCGCCCTGAGCTTGTCGAGGGGCCGCTTTTTCTTCTAGCGCTGCGCCAGAAACGAAGGACAATCCTTCGACAAGCTCAGGATGAGCGGTTTGGTAGATTTACCCCCCCTTCGCGACGTCATCGCCCGCCATGGCCTGTCCGCGTCCAAGGCGCTGGGGCAGAACTTCCTGTTCGATGCGCAATTGCTGGACCGGATCGCCGCCATACCCGGCGATTTGCAAGGCAAGGCCGTGCTCGAGATCGGCCCCGGTCCCGGTGGGTTGACCCGCGCCTTGCTGAAAGCCGGCGCGAGGGTCACAGCCATCGAAATGGACACCCGCTGCCTGCCCGCCCTGGCGGAACTGGAGGAAGCCTTTCCCGGCCAGCTGACCGCGATCGAAGGCGATGCGATGAAGATCGACCACGGCGAGCTGATGGGCGGCGAGCCCTACGCCGTGGTCGCCAATCTGCCTTACAATGTCGGCACAGCGTTGTTCGTCAGCTGGCTCGGCGGTGAAGACTGGCCACCCCAATGGACCTCGCTCACCCTGATGTTCCAGCAAGAGGTGGCACAGCGGATCGTCTCCCGGCCCGGCACCTCTGCCTATGGACGGCTCGCCGTTCTGGCCCAGTGGCGCAGCACGGCGAGCCTCGCCATGAAGGTCCACCGCAGCGCCTTCACACCGCCGCCCAAGGTGATGAGCGCCATTGTCCATGTGACGCCGGACGCCATGCCCGCAGGCGTATCGGCCAGGACGCTCGAGCAAATCACCGCCGCAGCCTTCGGCCAGCGCCGCAAAATGCTCCGCCAGAGCCTCAAATCAGTGCCTGGCGCAGTTGCGGCCCTCGCCACTATCGGCGTGGACGAAACCCGCCGCGCGGAGACGCTGGGTGTGAGTGATTTTGTCGCGCTGGCACGGGCGCTGGGCTGACCTGGCCAAATGATCCTCAAGCTACGAAAAAAGGGGCCGGTCCAATGGTCAGCGGACCGGCCCTTTATAGGTGCCCGCCAGCGAATCTGGCAGGTGGGATCGCACCCAAGGGTCGTCACTCGGCGACCTAAGGTTCAATCCTCGTCAAAGTTTATACAATCACCCGCTCTCTCAGAGCCGCCTTCTTCAGCCTGCCTTCTTCTCTAGGCGCCATTGGTGCAGCAGCGGCTCGGTATAGCCGCTGGGTTGCTCCACGCCCTTGAATACCAGATCGCAGGCAGCCTTGAACGCCACGCCGTCCCAATTGCCGGTCATCGGTTCGTAGGTCGGATCACCGGCGTTCTGCTCGTCCACTTTGGCGGCCATGCGTTTCAGGCTGTCCATCACCTGGTCCTCGCTCGCCACGCCGTGGAGCAGCCAGTTGGCCATGTGTTGACTGGAAATGCGGAGCGTGGCGCGGTCTTCCATCAGGCCGACATCGTTGATGTCCGGCACTTTGGAGCAGCCCACACCTGCATCGATCCAGCGCACGACATAGCCGAGCAGGCCCTGCGCGTTGTTGTCGAGCTCCTCGCGCACTTCGTCTTCGGACCAGTTCGTGCCCTCGGCCAACGGAATGGCGAGCAGATCGTCCAGCCCGGCAATGTCGCCCAGCCCTTTCTGAATTTCGAACACGTCTTCACGGTGATAATGGATCGCGTGGAGCGTTGCGGCAGTGGGTGACGGCACCCATGCGGTGTTCGCCCCGGCGCGCAGATGGCCGATCTTCTCTTCCATCATCTGGCCCATCAGATCGGGCGCGGCCCACATGCCCTTGCCGATCTGCGCGCGGCCCGACAGGCCGTGCTTCAGCCCAATCCCGACATTGCGCGCCTCATACGCCTTCAGCCACGCACTGCCCTTCATCGCGCCTTTGCGCATCATCGGGCCAGCCTGCATCGAGGTGTGAATTTCGTCGCCCGTCCGGTCGAGGAAACCGGTGTTGATGAACACGATCCGGTCGCGAACGGCATGGATGCACGCCGCCAGATTGGCAGAAGTGCGCCGTTCCTCGTCCATCACGCCGACCTTGATCGTGTGCCGCTCCAGACCCAGCAAATTCTCGACCGCATCGAACAGATCATTGGTGAAGGCGCATTCTTCCGGCCCATGCATCTTGGGCTTCACGATGTAGATATTGCCGACCTTGCTGTTGCCGTATTTGGTCAGGCCGCGCACGTCCTGCGCGCTGATGGCGCTGGTCAGCACCGCGTCCATGATGCCCTCGGGAATCTCGCTTCCATCTTCCAGCTGGATTGCCGGATTGGTCATCAGGTGGCCGACATTGCGCACGAACAGCAGGCTGCGACCGGGAAGCGAATGCTCCGCCCCATCAGTGCCGGTGTAGCTCTTATCCCCATTCAGAGCGCGGGTGAGCGTCTTGCCGCCCTTGTCGAAGCTTTCCTGCAGATCGCCCCGGATCACGCCCAGCCAATTGGTGTAGGCGAGCAGTTTGTCCTCTGCATCCACCGCCGCAACGGAGTCCTCGCAATCGGCAATCGTGGTGAGCGCGGATTCCAGCACAACATCGCTGATGCCGCTAGGGTCCGTCTTGCCGATCGGGCTTTCGGAATCGAACTGCACTTCGATATGCAGGCCGTTGCTCTTGAACAGGCGGCCCTTCGCGGTCTGGCCGACATACTGGCTATCGTCCTTCAGCGGGATGCCGCCGCTGGGATCGCCCATCTCGGCCCAAGTTCCGCTCGCCAGAGGAACCGCTTCGTCCAGAAACGCCTTTGCCGCCGCGATCACCGCCGCGCCGCGTTCCTCGTCGTATCCGCCCGGCCGCGCGGGCGGCGCGTCCAGCGCATCGGTGCCGTAAAACGCATCATACAGACTGCCCCAGCGGGCATTGGCAGCGTTTAGCAGGAAACGCGCATTGAGAATCGGCACCACCAGCTGCGGCCCGGCCATGGTAGCAATCTCCGGATCGACCTTGTCCGTGCCGATGGTGAAATCGCCCGGTTCGGGGACGAGATAGCCGATCTCTTTCAGAAACGCAGTGTAGACGCCCGCATCATGCGGCTGGCCCCGGCGCTCTTTATGCCACGCGTCGATCTGCGATTGCAGGTCCTCGCGTTTGGCCAGCAGCGCGGCATTCACCGGCGCGTATTTATGCACCAGGTCGGAGAAGCCCTGCCAAAATGCATCGGCGTCCATCTTCAGCGGCGGCAGCACTTCGCTTTCGATGAAACCGGCCAGTGCGGGATCCACCTTCAGGCGGGCTTTGGGCGTATATTCGGACATGATTCCTCGCTCAGAATAACGGCATTTGAAGATGTCTGGGGAGGACGGGAGCGCCTATGCGACATGGCAGCGGCGTTTGCAACGCCCGGCAGGGGGCCGAATGCGCCAAGCGGGTTGGACAGGTGCCGCCCGCGCGCTAAGCGGTTTGATATGAAACCAATCGAAGGCCCTCTCAACCGCGTCGCACAGTCCATCGATGGCGCGCAAATGTTCGGCCAGGTGGAGCGGTGGGCGGGAATCAATTCCGGCACCGGTAATCTGGACGGATTGCGCGAAGTTGCGGGCCAATTGTCCGATGCCTTCTCGGCCCTGCCGGGCAACATCACGCTGGAAGAACCCGGCCCTGTCACCCAGGTCAGTGCCGAGGGGCAGGAAGTCGAAGTCGAATACGGCAAGCATCTGGTCTGCTGTGTCCGCCCGGAAGCCGAGCGCCGTTTCGTCCTGACCGGCCATATGGACACCGTGTTCCCCGCCGATCACCCGTTCCAAGCGCTGACATGGCTCGATGACGAGGTTCTGAACGGTCCCGGCACCGCCGATATGAAGGGCGGCATCGCCGTCATGCTCCATGCCCTGAAAGCGCTCGAGGGGCTCTCGGCGTGGCAGAAGGTCGGTTATGATGTGATGATCAATGCGGACGAGGAAACCGGATCGCTCTCTTCCGCCCCGCTGATCGAGCGGCTGGCCAAGGGCAAATACGCCGCGCTGACTTATGAACCCGCCGCCACGCCGGAGGGCACGCTGGCCCATGCGCGCGGCGGCAGCGGGAATTATTCGCTCACCGTCAAAGGCAAATCCGCGCATGCCGGGCGCAACCCGCGTGAGGGGCGCAATGCGATTGTCGCCGCCGCCGTGCTGGCTGTGCGTCTGAAGGATTTGCAGCGCGACGATATCAGCGTGAACCCGGCTAGAATCGAAGGCGGCGCGGCCAACAATGTGGTGCCCGATCACGCGGTCCTGCGCTTCAATATCCGCCCGAAAGAACCCGCTGCGGCGGAATGGTTCGCGAGTGAAATGAATGCCTTGCTGGGCGAAGTTCGGCAGGCCCACGAAGTCGACATCCACGTCCATGGCGGCATTACCCGCCCGCCCAAGCCGGTCGACCGCCGCGCGCAGAAACTGTTCGACATCGTGCGCGAATGCGGTGCCCAGCTGGGTCAGGACATCGACTGGCAATCCACCGGCGGGGTGTGCGATGGCAACAATATCGCCGCCACCGGCGTCCCCGTGGTGGACACGATGGGCGTGCGCGGCGGCAAAATTCACAGCCCCGACGAATTCATGATCGCCCCCTCGCTGGTCGAGCGGGCGCAGCTTTCCACCCTTGTCCTCCATCGCCTCGCCACAGGAGATGCGCTTTGAGTTTTCGCCTGCGCGCCAGCCGCCCCGACGATCTGGAACATCTCTATGAGATGGCCAAGCTGACAGGTGGCGGCTTCACCAATCTGCCGCCCGACCGCGATGCGCTGGGCGAGAAGCTGGAAACGAGCGCAAAGGCCTTTGCCAATACAGGCGAAGAGCTGGTCGACGAGACGTTCGTGCTGGTGCTGGAAAACACCGAAACCGGCGCGGTGCGCGGCACGTGTCAGCTGATGACGCAGGTCGGCCAGCAATGGCCGTTCTATTCCTATCGCACCAACACGCTGACCCAGTATTCGCAGGAGCTGGACCGTACGGTGCGGGCCGAAATGCTGAGCCTTTCGACCGATCTGGAAGGCTGCAGCGAAGTGGGCGGGCTGTTCCTCCACCCGAACGAGCGCGCGGGCGGGCTGGGCCTGCTGCTGGCGCGCAGCCGCTACCTGTTCATTGCCATGCACCGCGCGCGCTTTGCCGAGCGGGTGCTGGCCGAGCTGCGTGGGATTATCGACGACCGCGGCGGATCGCCATTTTGGGACGGAGTGGCTGGCCGCTTCTTCGGCATGAGCTTTCAGGAAGCGGACTATTTCAACGCCATCAACGGCAACCAGTTCATCGCCGATCTGATGCCCAAACATCCGGTCTATATCGCCATGCTGGACGATGATGCGCGCGATGTGATCGGCCTGCCCCACCCCACCGGCCGCGCGGCGATGCGGATGCTGGAGAAGGAGGGCTTCGCCTATGAAGGCTATGTCGACATCTTCGACGGTGGGCCGACCATGCTGGCGAAGACCGACAATGTTGTCAGCGTGAAGAACGCGGCGAAGGCTTCGGTGTCGGCGACGGACAATGACGGCGGCGAGAAGGTGCTGGTGGCGACCGGGCGGTTGGAGCAGTTCCGCTCCTGCTACGGCACCCGCACGCTGGACGGCGAGAGAGTGGCGATTGACGCAGGCGCTGCGGAAACGCTGGGCGTTGGTGTTGGCGATACGGTGTGGAGTGTGGGGCGGTAAACAACCATAATCCCGTTCGGGCTGAGCTTGTCGAAGCCCTGCCCTTTTTTCGGGTGCCGCGATAAAGTTTAGAACAGCCCTTCGACAGGCTCAGGGCGAACGGGAATTTTTGTTTTGCTTCAAGAAATCAACTTCGACGGCATCGTCGGCCCCAGCCACAATTACGCCGGGCTCAGCCTCGGCAACAAAGCGAGCGCCAACCACAAGGGCGATCCCAGCTATCCCCGCGCGGCGGCCTTGCAGGGCGTGGCAAAGATGCGCGGGAACATGGCGCGCGGATTGGCGCAGGGGTATCTGCTGCCCCTGCCCCGCCCGAATGACGCTCTGCTGCAGCGCATTGGCGCGGACGAGAACACCCCCGCGCAGCTGCGCGCCGCGGCATGGTCGGCCAGCTCCATGTGGACCGCCAATGCCGCGACGGTCTCTCCCGCTCCCGACACCGCCGATGGCCGCTGCCACCTGACGCCTGCCAATCTCGTCACCATGCTCCACCGCGGGCAGGAATGGCGCGACACGAAGGCACAGCTGGACATAGCCTTCGCCGATTCTGCGCATTTCACCGTGCACGATGCCGTTCCGCCCACCTTCGGCGATGAAGGCGCGGCCAACCATATGCGCCTCTGCGAAGGGCATGGCTCGGCAGGCGTCGAGGTGTTCGTCTATGGCAAGCCGGGCGGTAAATTCCCCGCCCGCCAGCACGAACAGGCCAGCCGCGCGGTTGCCCGGCTGCACGGGCTGGACCCGGCCAAATGTGTCTTCATCGAGCAGAACCCCGCCGCCATCGAGGCAGGCGCGTTCCACAATGATGTGGTGTCGGTGGCGAACGAGCGGGTGCTGTTCACCCACGCCGAAGCCTTCGCCGATCAGGCCGCCGCTTACGACGCGATCCGCGCGGCTTTCCCGGCACTGGAAGTGGTCGAGGTACCCGCCGATGCGGTCAGTCTGGCCGAGGCAATCAAGACCTATCTGTTCAACGCGCAATTGCTGACCCTGCCCGATCAAAGCATGGCACTGATCGTGCCCGAAGAATGCCGCGAGAGCCCGAGCGTCTGGGCATGGGCCGAGCGGTTGATGGCATCCAACGGCCCGATCCGGCAGGTCATCCCCGTCGATGTGCGCCAGTCCATGGCCAATGGCGGCGGCCCTGCCTGCTTGCGCCTGCGGGTCGTGGCGGACCCGGCCACAGTCGATCCCCGGTTCCTGCTGGACGAGGCGCGGGCGGACCTCATTGAGCACACCATCGCCGCCCATTGGCCCGAACAGATCGACCCCGCCGATATCGGCAGCGATACGCTTGCCACGCAGGTCCGCTCCGCCCGTCACGCGCTCCTGAGTGTGCTGGAACTGGACAGCCTCGCTTAAATCTCTGCATTTCCAGCGCACTCAAAGTTAACGCCCTTGCCCCCGCGTCGAGCAGGCTTACACTTGTTTACACGTTAACCACTGTGAAGCGCAGTAGGCCGCCACTGGCCCGATGATTGCAGAGGGAAACGTTAACGAGGGATTCGCATGTTGAAGAAGATTGGCCGCCTGTTTGTTATCAAGAACCGTTTCGAGGCGTATCTGATCATCTTCGCGCTGGCTCTGGGCGCGATGACGCGCGGCGCGCACTACACCATCGAATTTCCCGGCACCGGCGGATATCTGCTGTGGGCCGCAACCGCAGGCGCTGTGTTCATGGGCGGCGCGAAGATCCTCGACGCGCTCAAATACGAACGCGAACGCGAGGATGCGAAGCGTCTGGAGACGCATAAGTAGGTTTCGATACCCCGGCGCTTGCGGCACGAGGTCCCAGCTTTCGCGGGGATGGCGGGAGCCGGGGACGACTTTCTCGCGAAGAATTTTCCTGAGTTCGCGCCGAAAATGGCGTCGGCCGAGAACCGGCGCGCAGCGACCATGAAGGTCGTGAGCACCGGAAGCGCAGGACGATGCCGTTTGCAGGCCGAAATCAGTCAAATTATCGCGAGAAAAGGTGGAGAGATTCTGTTGCTACGTTCTCTCCGGACGCCCGGTATCCGCTTCTGTTGCCCGGTGGGTCCAACCGCGCTTTAGCTTTGTAAGATCAGGCCGTTAGGCCGTCAGGTTACGCAGCGATTGCGAGTGCTTCGTTATCGTTGGCACTTGTGTGTTTGAGCCTATTACGGGTTACTCAGCCCGGGTGAAAACACTGCCTTTCAACACACGTCGATCCTGGTTCGGCCCCATCAGGAAACCCTTGAAATAAAGGGCCTTTTGGTGGAGCCGCCGGGTACTGCCCCCGGGTCCGTTGCGTCTATTACACAGCATCATTTATCGCCATATCCGGCCGAAACCGGCAGGTCCTATATAGGCGCTTGGCTATTAATGTGAAGTGTAGGGGAGGAGCTTGGTGCTGACTGCCGGGGTAGGAGGGTGAATACTGCGCGCGGCGTGCTGTGGTTCCGGGCGGGTGTTTTTGTTTAGCCTCAAGCGCCGGCGGTCGCATTCGCTCCCTTAGGCTATCCTCGCTCTCACGCCCTTTGGGCGCGTCGCTGCGGGCGGCCGGTCGGCCTTTGTCGGTCGCTGGTCGCGACCGAGACAGCTCGAACGTCTATGTGTAGCGATGATATCGGCGCCGTCAGGCGACGACAGCGCGCGACCGCGCGCCGCCGCTTATGCGGCGAAGCAAGGGGGCCGGATGGCCCCCGCCCGCAGGGTCCAAAACAAAAAACCCTCAAACAAAAACGGGGGCAGGCTCACACCCACCCCCGTCTCAATCACAAGCCAAAGAAAACTTACTTCTTAAGCGCATCCCGGATTTCGGTCAGCAGCTCGATTTCGGTCGGACCGGCGGCTTCCTCTTCCTTCGGCTCTTCGAACTTCGCCTGCACCTTGTTGGCGTAGCGGACCAGCATGAAGATGATGAAGGCCAGGATCACGAAGTTGATGATCGAGGTCACGAACGCGCCCCATGCCAGCACGTTGGCTCCGGCCTCGCGCGCAGCTTCCAGCGACATGCCGGGCTCTACCTCGCCGCTCAGCACAACATATTTCGCGCTGAAATCGACATCGCCGAACACTGCGCCGACCAGCGGCATGATCATATCGTCGGTCAGCGACCCGACGATAACAGCAAATGCGCCTGCGATGATGACCGCAACGGCCAGTTCCATCACATTGCCCTTGGCGATAAAATCCTTGAATTCGGTAAGCATGGTTACGACCCCCTTTACTGTGTTTCTCCGCGCCCTTTGCCACCGGTTTCGCCGCAGGGGAAGCCCTCAAAGTATGGCTGCGCCGCCTTGCATTGGGTGCGGGGTGTGCTAACTTGGCAATACAGGTCCGGGGAGCCATGCAATGCGCGCCACCGGAACAGATTTTCGAGAGGACTTAACACAGATGAATTTTGCCCGCATCCGCAACGCCTTTGTGCTCGCCGCCGCCACGCTCGGCCTCGCTTCGTGCGGGATCAACTCCGTCCCCACGGCAGAAGAAAACGCCAAGGCAAAATGGGCCGATGTGGAGGCCCAGTTCCAGCGCCGGGCGAACCTTATTCCCAACCTAGTCGAGGTGGCGCAGGGCGCTGCCGAAAACGAGCGCGGCATTCTGACCGAAGTGACCGAAGCCCGGGCAAAAGCCACCAGCGTCAATATCGACGCCGATCAGCTGGGCGATCCCGAAGCGATGGCGCAATTCCAGCAGGCACAGGGTCAGCTGGGTCAGGGCCTTGGCCGTTTGCTCGCCAGCTTCGAAGCCTATCCGCAGATCACCTCCAGCCAGAACTTCCTCGCGCTGCAAAGCCAGCTGGAAGGCACCGAAAACCGCATCGCCGTCGCCATCCGCGACTACAACGAAGCAGTGCGCAATTATAACACCACGATCCGCACCTTCCCCGAAACGATCGGCGCAAACCTGATCCACGGCGCGGAACCGCTGGTGCCCTACGAAGCCGCCACCGAAGGCGCCGAAGTAGCCCCCACCATCGACATGACCGACGGCAACTGAGCGCGGTGCTGCGCCAGCTGACTATTTGGGCGGCGCTGTTTGCTGCCATTCTTGCTACGCCCCTATCGGCTCAGGAGTTTCCCGAGCTGACGGGCCGCGTGGTGGATGCGGCGAATATCATTCCCGATGGCGAGGAAGCCGCGCTGGTTCAGCGGTTGGAGCAGCTGGAGGCGCAGTCGCAGCGGCAGTTGGTTGTCGCGACGGTGCCCTCGCTTCAGGACTACGACATTGCCGATTACGGATACCGGCTGGGCCGCGAATGGGAGCTCGGCGATGCGGAGCGCAATGACGGGGCGATCCTGTTGGTCGCTCCCAACGAGCGCAAGGTGCGCATCGAAGTGGGCTACGGGCTGGAAGGCATCATGACCGATGCGCTGTCCTCCATCATCATCCAGAACGACATCCTCCCGCGCTTCCGCGACAATGATTATCCCGGCGGCATTCTGGCGGGGACCCAGGCCATTGCCACCCAGCTGGAACTGCCCGCCGATCAGGCCGTGCAGGTCGCGCGGGAAGCGGGTGAGGCACGCGAGAGCGAAGGCGGCTTCCCCATTGGCAGTATCATCTGGCTGGGTTTCATGTTCTTCTTCTTCATCCTCCCGATGTTCGGCAAAGGCCGGCGCTATCGCAGCGGTCGGGGTGTCGTCGGCGACATCATCCTGTGGGAAGCGGGTAAAGCGATTGCGCGCGGCGCGAGCGGCGGTGGCAGCAGCTGGGGCGGCGGTGGTTTCGGGGGCGGCGGTTTCGGCGGCGGCTTCTCCGGCGGCGGCGGCAGCTTCGGTGGCGGCGGCGCGAGCGGGGGCTGGTAAATGGCCTATTTGAGCAAGCAGGAACACGCACAGGTTTCCGAGGCGGTCGCGGCAGCAGAGCTGACCACGTCGGGCGAAATCGTCACCGTGCTGGCCGACCGCAGCGACGGATACACCGATGTGGTGCTGTGGTATGCCGTTGCCCTCGCCTTCACCGCAATGAGCGTGTTCGCTTTCCTGCCGCAGCCTTTCATGAATTTCTGGGACACGCTGGTGGGCGGCTGGATGGATGACTGGACTACCGGCGAACTCGCCAGCATGACCATCGCGCTCGGCCTTGGCACATTCGTGGTCAGCTATCTGGTGCTGTCATGGGATGTGATGCGATTTCTGTGCATCCCCGCCCCTGTCAAAACCACCCGCGTCCATGCCGCCGCCGTGCGCCATTTCAAGGTGGGTGCGGAGCGCCGCACCCATGGCCGCACCGGCGTGCTGCTGTATCTCTCCATGCGCGAGCACCGGGCGGAAATCGTTGCCGATGAACCGATTGCAGAACTGGTTTCAGCCGAAGTCTGGGGCGAAGCGATGGCCGATATGCTGGTGGAAATCCGCCAGGGCCGGATCGCCGAGGGGCTGGTTGTCGGGATTGCCGATGTCGGCAAGGTGTTGTCCGAACACTTCCCCCGCGCCGAGGATGACGAGAACGAGCTGCCTGACAGGCTGATCGAACTTTAACAGCTGGTCTATTCAGAGCGCCGTTCGTCCTGAGCCTGTCGAAGGACTTTACCGCCACTTGCCTATTGCCCCCTGCCCTCTTGCCCCCCTTTGTGACCCGCCCCTTGACCCGTTCGCCCTGAGCCTGTCGAAGGGCCCTTCCACAGAAGCGCAGCACGAACGGATTTTCAGTGACTCATAGCAATTCCCCAGCCCGCGACGCGGATGCGGACAAGCCCGAAGAGATTGTCTGGCAGGGCAAATTCATCACCGCCAAGACCCGTGGCCGCTGGGAATATGCGGGCCGTGCGCGGGGCATCCGTGCCGCTGCCATTGTCGCCATCGACGATGCCGCCGATGGCAAGCATGTGCTGCTGGTGGAGCAATACCGCGTGCCCCTAGGCCGGTTCAGTCTGGAGATCCCCGCTGGCCTGATCGGCGATGAAGATGGCGGCGAAGGCGAAGCGCCCGAGACCGCCGCCGCGCGCGAACTGGAAGAAGAAACCGGCTACCGCGCAGGGCACATGGTGTCGCTGGGCGAATATTATTCCAGCCCCGGCATGGTCTCCGAAAGCTTCAGCCTGATGCGCGCCAGCGAGCTGACCAAAGTATCCGATGGCGGCGGCGTCGAGGGCGAGGATATCGCCGTGCACCGCGTGAAACTGGCCGAGCTGGACACATTTGTTGCCGCCAAACGTGCGGAAAATGTTGCCATCGACGTGCGGATCGCCATGCTGCTGGCCACACAAAATCTGATCGCCTGAACGGCGCATTTCACTTCACGGGAGAATAACAATGGCAGGCACCAAACAGGGCCGCGTTGCAGGCAAACTCGCACTGGTCACAGGCGCGGCGCAGGGATTGGGCGCGGCGCATTCGATGCTGCTGGCACAGGAAGGCGCGCGGGTGCTGTGCACCGACCGCAATGGCGAAGGCGCGCAGGAAACAGCCGACGGCATCAACGCCGCGCTGGGCGCAGGCACGGCCTTTGCCGTCACTCACGATGTGACCGATCCGGGCGAATGGGAAGCAGCCGTGGGCGCCGCGCGCGAGCATCTGGGCGGGCTGAATGTGCTGGTCAACAATGCCGGGATCGGCGTTGCGGGCAATATCGAGACCTGCACCTTCGAAGACTGGAAGAAGTGCTTCTCCGTCAATGTCGATTCGATCTTTCACGGCTGTCAGAAGGCCCTGCCCCTGATGCGCGAGCATGCGCCCGGCTCGATCATCAACATCTCCAGCATCGCGGGACTGATCGCCAGCGACACGATGCCGGCCTATAATTCGTCGAAAGCGGCGGTGTGGATGCTGAGCAAATCCATCGCCCTGCACTGCGCGAAGAACAACATGCAAATCCGCTCGAACTCGGTGCACCCGACCTTTGTGGATACGCCGATCCTCGATGGTACGGCGCAGCATCACAATATCGAAAAAGGCGTGTTGCTGGAAAAACTGGCGCGGCAAATCCCGCTGAAATTCGTCGGCGAACCGAACGACATCGCCAATGCGGTGCTCTATCTGGCGAGCGACGAGAGCCGGTTCATGACCGGCGCAGAGCTGAAACTGGATGGCGGTATCAGCGCGATGTGATCTCTCGCGGCGTAATCGCTGCGCGATCGCCTCCGAGGGGCGGCCATTCGGCCGGCGGGCGGTCGCCCTTTGTCGACCTGCGTTCGATGGGGTTGCGCCTGCCTGTTTGCGCCGGGCAAAAAGAGAGGGGCCGCTTGGGCCCCTCCCGGTTTTCTTCGATTGTGAGGCGCGGCTGCCCTGAAAACCGGGTCAGCTACAAAGTGCCGCGCTTCAATCTGCGATCAGTGCAATCGCGATGTAGACCAGGATCAGCGATCCGAAGCCGATGATGGTGCCTGCTGCGAAGCCGAGACGGACCCAGAAGGCGTCGACATCGAAGTAGTTGGCAATCCCGCCGCATACACCAGCCAGTTTGGCATCGCGCTTGTCGAGGCGGAAGCTCTTGCCCAGACCGTGGTCCGAACCGATCACCGGACCATCGACATTGTTCTTGCGTTCGATCTTGCTCATGCGATCACCGGTGCGATGGAGTTGGCGAGCGAGGGGGACGCGGGGATAATGGCGTAGGCCATCAGGGCACCGGTCACTGCGAGGGAGCCAAGTCCTGCGAAAAGCTGGGAGCTCCAGTTGGAAAGGCGGTTCATTGGTAATTCTCCTGTTCGGGTTGGTTGGAATTGATCGTCTGGGGATCAGACGAACATTGCAGGGCTGCCGGGAACGATAGCGGCGGCGAAGACAACTGCGGAAACGGCGACCGAGAAAACGGCGGCGGCGAAGCGGTTGGAAGCGAAGACAGACATTGAATTTTCCTTTCTGTGGTTCCCGTCAGGACCATCCCGCCGGGTTGCCCATACCTTTGCATCAGCTGTGCCAGTTTTGAAAAACGGCAGAATTCTCCCGTTTTCGACTTAATACCAATATGAACGAATGTTCAGAAATCCCATGGATTGGGAAATTTCCCCAACATTCGGTTTCAGCTTTTCTGCCTGTTTCGATGGCGCTTGAAATGGGGGCGCGTTAGGAGCGGCTGCGCCCATGACAATCGCCCGCATCGCCCTTTCCGATTTCCGCAATCACCGCGCCTCGGCCTTGGAAGAGACCGCGCGGTTCAACCTGCTGGTGGGCGAAAACGGCGCGGGCAAGACCAATATATTGGAGGCGCTGTCCTTCCTCGCCCCTGGCCGCGGTTTGCGGCGCGCTCCGCTGACCGATGTCGCGCGCAGCGGCGGTTCGGGCGGTTTTGCGATCTCTGCCACACTGAACCCGGCCGATGGCGGGGAGCCGGTGCAACTAGGCACCGCGACCGCGCCGGAGCGCCCCGGCAGGCGGCGCGTGCGGATCAACGGAGCAGAAGCCAGCGCGATCGGACTGGGGGAATGGCTCGCCCTATCATGGCTGACCCCGGCGATGGACGGGCTGTTCACCGCCAGTGCCGGCGAGCGGCGGCGTTTTATGGACCGGCTGGCCACTGCGCTCGATCCTGCCCATGCCCGCGCCGCCAGCCGTTACGAAGCAGCGCTGAGAGAGCGCAACCGCCTGCTGTCGGACGAACGCGAGCCGGAGGCCGCGTGGCTCGACGGGATCGAAGTGCAACTGGCCGAACAAGGCGCGGCGCTGGCGCAGGGCCGCGCGCGTCTGGTGGGCATGGTCGGCGAGGCGCTCGCGATGACGCCAGATGCGCCCTTTGCGAAGCCTCTGCTGGCCCTTCAGGCGGGCGGACCGCTTGAACGCGAGGCCTTGGCTGAGGCCCTGCGCGAGGGCCGGATGCGCGAGCGCCGCGCCGGGCGCACGCTCACAGGCCCGCACCGCGACGAATTGCTGGTCAGCATGGCGGCCAAGGACCAGCCCGCCGCCCTGTGCTCCACCGGTGAGCAGAAGGCGATGCTGATCGCCATCATCCTCGCGCATGCCGAGCTCGCCGCGCGCGGACGCGCCGGTGTGCTGCTGCTGGACGAAGTGGCCGCGCATCTCGACCCCGTGCGGCGAGAAGCCTTGTTCGACCGCCTGCGCAGCGGCGGGGCGCAAGCGTGGCTGACCGCGACGGAGGCCGAACCCTTCGATGCCATTCGCGCCGAGGCGGCGGTGTGGCGGGTTTCTGACGGGGTGCTGGAGCGGGTTTAGGGCTGCGGAAGCCCACCCCGGTTCGCTAGGCTCTCTTCGTTCGCCAACCTGCACCTCCCCTCCCGCATGCGGGAGGGGCAGCGAGACTTGGCAGCTTGCTGCCTAGTCGCAGCGGGGTGGGCTTCGGAGCCCTCAATTCTCACTCCGCTGGCAAAGCCGCCGCAACATCGTCCACTGTGCCCTTCACCAGCAACTCGATCCCCTCCACCGTCGGGTGAATACGGTCGGACTGGATAAGCTCGGGCTGCATCGCCACTTCGGCGATCCAGTTCTCCACCAGCTTGACCCCGTATTCCTGGGCCAGCGAGCTGTAGAGGCCGTTGAACTCGGCCAGAAACTCCGGCCCGACATTGGGCGGGGCCTGCATCCCCATCAGCAGCACGTCGATTCCGCGCGCCTGCGCCGTCTCGATCATCGCCGCCAGATTGGCGCGCGTTTCCGCCGGGTCCAGCCCGCGCAGCAGATCGTTGCCGCCCAGTTCCAGCACCAGCAGATCGGGCGTCTCTTCCTGCGCGTTCAGCGTAAACTCAAAGCGTTGACGCCCCGCCGCGCTGGTATCGCCGGAGACCCCGGCATTGATCACCCGCGCATTGACCCCGGCCTCGCGCAACGCGACCTCCAGCTTGGCCGGATAGCTGTCATCCTTGGGCACATTATAGCCTGCGAACAAGCTGTCTCCGAAGGCGAGAATATCGCGCTGCTGACCGGATACGGGAACCGCAGGCTCTGCTGCGGCATTATCCTGTGTCTGCTCCTCTGTTGGCGGCACAGGTGCCTGCGCATCGCAGGCGCCGAGGCCCAGACAGGCGGCCATTGCAACAATAATCGACGAACGACGAAGAAGGCTCGACATGGTGGTATCTCGGACAGGTTGTTCCATACAGGCTCCTATGGCACTGCCACGCCGTGACCACTAGCCCCCAAGACAGCATGGCCGCCGCCGGACGCACAGCCTCCGGTACCGCCATCTCCGCCCGCAATCTCACCCTTACTCTGGGCCAGGACAAGCATCCGGTCGAGATCCTGAAAGGTATCGATCTCGATATCGCGCCGGGAGAGGTTCTCGCGCTGCTCGGCCCATCGGGCTCGGGCAAGAGCTCGCTGATGGCGGTGCTCTCCGGGCTGGAGCGGGCCACATCGGGCACGCTGCAAGTTGCAGGCGCGGATTTCTCCGGCATGGACGAGGACGGACTGGCGCAGGCACGGCGCGGGCGGATTGGCATCGTGCTGCAGGCCTTCCACCTGCTCCCGACCATGACCGCATCCGAGAATGTTGCCACGCCGATGGAGCTGGCCGGGATCGAGGGCGCGCGTGCACGGGCGCAGGACGAGCTGACAGCGGTCGGCCTCGGCCACCGGCTGGACCACTACCCCACCCAGCTCTCGGGCGGCGAGCAGCAGCGCGTGGCCATTGCCCGCGCCCTCGCCCCGCGCCCCGATCTGATTTTCGCCGACGAACCCACCGGCAATCTGGACGCCGCCACCGGTGCAGAGATTATCGAAGTGCTGTTCGGCCGCCGCGAGGAAACCGGTGCGACGCTGGTCATCATCACGCACGATCCCTCGCTGGCCGAACGCTGCGACCGGATCATCACGCTCGGCGATGGCAAGATTGCCACCGACACTTTGACTGATCTCGCATAATGAGCGCAGCTGCTGCCACCGACGGTCTCTCATGGGGCACGGCATGGAAGCTGGCCCGGCGCGAGCTGAACCTGCGTTTCAAGGGCCTGCGTCTGCTGCTGGTCTGCCTGTTTCTCGGCACCGGAGCGCTGGCCGCCATCGGCACGCTGACCGGCGCGATCGAGGGCGAGCTGGCCGATCGCGGACAGACCCTGCTGGGCGGTGATCTGGAAGTCGAGATCTGGCAGCGCTCCCCGAGCGAGGAGGAGATGGCGGCGCTGGAGGCCTATGGCAGGCTTTCGAGCGGCACACGGCTGCAGGTTGTCGCCCGCAATGGCGAGAATACCGCACCGGTGGGCCTGAAAGCTGTCGACGAGGCTTACCCGCTCTATGGCGAGCTTACGCTGGGCGACGGGCGCTCCGTCGGCGCTCCGCCACCGGGAGAGGCATGGCTGGGTCAGGGGGCGCTGGATCGGCTGGATATCGGTGTGGGTGACGCTTTCACTGTGGGCACCGCAACGCTGACCGTCGGCGGCGTGATCGACAACGAGCCCGACAAATTGAGCGAAGGATTCCAGCTTGGCCCCACCATCATCGTTGCCGAGAATGTGCCGGCCGAGGCGGGCCTGCTGCAACCGGGTGCGATGTATCAGAGCAAGACCCGCATCGCCTTTGACGGGGAGCAAGACCCGGAGGCGGTGGAAGAAGCGCTGACCGAACAATTCCCGCTCGCCGGGTTCGATTTCCGCGACCGTGACCGGGCGAGCCCCGGCGCAGACCGGTTTGTCGGGCGGATGGGCGAGTTTCTGACATTGGTCGGATTGGCCGCGCTGGTGATTGCCGGGATCGGGATCGGCGGCGGGGTGTCGTCCTATCTGGAGGCGCGGCGATCCAGCATCGCGACCCTGAAAGTGCTCGGCGCGACGAGCCGGGACATTACCCGCATCTATGGCTTGCAGATTGCTCTGGCCGCGCTGGTGGGCAGTGTAGCGGGCCTTGCAGCAGGTCTCGCAGTAACACCGCTGCTGGCGGTCGCGCTGGACGGGTTGCTGCCCGTGAACACCGGATTTGTATTGGAACCGGGCGCGCTCATTCTGGCCAGTGCCTACGGCCTGCTGGTCGCACTGGTCTTTGCTGCGACCCCGCTTCTGCGCGCGCGCCGGTTTCCCGCCATGGCGCTGATGCGGGCGCGTGTGGCTCCGCTGGCCAAGGACGGGGTAGCGATTGCGTGGGTCGGCGGCGGGCTGGTGGCGATTGTCGCCCTCGCTTTGCTGACATCGCGGCAGCCCCTGCTTGCGGGCGGGTTCCTCGCCGGAGCAGCCGGAATGCTGGTGCTGCTGGCGGCTCTGGGCCTCGGCATCCGCTGGCTCGCGCGCAAGGCCCCACGTCCCTCCAATCCGCTGCTGCGCAATGCGCTGGCCAATCTGCACCGCCCCGGCGCGGCGACCGGGGCACTGGTGACGGCGCTCGGCTTCGGCCTCAGCGCGTTTGTCCTGCTGGCCGCAATCCAGAGCGCCATCGACGGCAACATCCAGAGCCGCGTTCCGGCCGAAGCGCCCGACTATTTCGTGCTCGACATCCCGCGCGATCAGGCCGACGATTTCCGCACGCTGGTGCAGGCCGAAGACAGCGACGCGATGATCCGCACCGTCCCCGCCCTGCGCGGCTCGGTGACCGCCTACGGGCCGGAGGACAACCAGACCCGCGTTGCCGATCTGGAAGAAATCCCCGACGGCGCTTGGGCTCTGCGCGGCGAACGCGGACTGACCTACGCGGCGGAAATCCCGCCGGGCAACACCATTACCGAAGGCCAATGGTGGGGCCCTGAATGGACGGGCGAGCCGCTGGTCAGCGTGGACGAGGAATTCGCCGCCTCCATCGACATGCAGATCGGGGACACGATCACCATTGCTCTGCTGGGCGTGGAGCGCACCGCGCGGGTCGCCAATCTGCGGCGGATCGACTGGGAAAGCATGGGCTTCAATTACGTCTTCGTGTTCAGCCCGAATGCGCTGGAAGACGCCCCGCACAATCTCGCCGCGACGATCGAATTGCCCAATGTGGACGACACCGGCCCACTGCTGCGCGCGCTGGTCCAGCGCTTCCCCTCCAGCTCGGTAATCGAGGTCGGGCAGGTTCTAGTGCAGGCGCGCGAGATATTGGGGCAAGTGGGCCTCGCGACGCTGGCCGCGGCGTCTGTCGCCGTATTGGCGGGCCTTGCGGTGCTGCTCGGCGCAATCGCTGCGGCCCGCGCTGCGCGGACTTACGACACGGTGGTGCTGCGCGTTCTGGGCGCGAGCCGCAGGCAGGTGCTGCTGATGCAGTTCCTCGAATACGCGCTGCTGGCGTTGGTGCTGGCGGTCGTCGCACTAGCGATCGGCAGCGGACTGGCGTGGCTGGTGGTGACGCAGCTGTTCGAGTTCGACTGGCTGCCCGATTGGGGCGTGGTCCTCGCCGTGCTGGGCGCAGGGCTGGCGCTGGTGGTGGGCTTCGCGCTCCTCGGCTCGCTGCCGCTACTCAAGGCAAAACCGGCACAGGCGCTCAGGTCGCTCTAGGGGCCTAGACCCTGTCCAGCGGCACATGCGGCGCTGGTGGATGGTAAACACCCACAGCATCACCTGTGCGAACCTCACCGCCTGCCAGAACCACGCCCATGATTCCCGCACGGCGGATGATTGAGCCCTGATCGCTCTTTGATACGACCTCTTGCAGCAGTCCGCTGCGATAGCTCTCTATCTGGGCGCACGGGTTGCGCAGGCCTGTGATCTGCACCTGCGCCTCAGGCCCCAGATGCAGAACCGTATCACGCGGCAAGGCGAGCAAGTCGATCCCGCTGGTGAGGATATTTTCGCCCAGTCCTCCGGGCGGCACATCGAAGCCCTTGCCCGCCAGCTCGGCAAGCAGTTCCTGAGCGATCAGATGCACCTGCCTGAGATTGGGCTGTGACGGGTCGGCGGCGACGCGCGAGCGGTGTTTGACCGTCACGCCGCAATGGGCATCACCCTCGACCCCGAGCCCTTCGAGCAGCATCAGGCGGTCGGTCGTCGCTTTCGAGAAGCCGTGGGCCGAGCTTGTGGCCAGCGAAACGACTGTCCCTGATCCGGCCTTCTGCATACCGCCCCCTGTCAGGATCCTAAACGCCCCGCCCTGAAACGAAAAAGGCCAAAGAAAAGGGGAGCCGAAGCCCCCCTTCCCCGTCCAAGCTCGTGAGAGCAAGCCTGTTAGAAGCGGAAACGAACCAGACCGCCATAGGTGCGCGGCGCGCTCGGGTAGCCCGAGACCGTACCGGCCTGCGCCACACCATCGAACACCGTGGTGATGAACTGGTCGTTCAGCAGGTTGCGGGCCCACAGGCCGACTTCCAGACCATTGTCCAGTGCCAACGTCGTCGACAGATTGACGAGGTTCACCGAGCGGCGGAACAACTGCGTGTTGCCCAGAGCAGCGTTGAACGTCGGCAGGCCGTTGTTGATGTTGGTTTCGCTCTCGTGGTTGTAATCGATACGGGTCGTCAGCGTGTTGCCGCTCATACCGAACTCGTGGGTATAGGTTGCCGAAGTCGCAATCGCGATTTCCGGAATACCTGCCGGCTTCACGCCCGTAAGGTCGCCCAGAACACTACCCGTGAAGCTGTCGAACAGGGGATCGAGGTAGGTCATGGCAAAGGTCAGCACTAGACCGTCGGTGGGGTTGATCGAGCTATCCAGTTCGAAACCCTGAACCGACTGCTTACCCGCATTGCGCAGAGCAAAGCCGGTGCCGGTGAAGGCGAGGCTCTGGAAGCCTTCGATGCTCTGATCGAAGAATGCCAGATTGACATTCAGTCCGTCCCACTGGCCCTTGAAGCCGAGTTCGAACACAGTCGCCTCTTCCGGACCGGCAAAGCGCGAACCGCTGCTGAGGTTTGGCAGGGCCAGACCAGCATCGAGGATCGGCGAGGACGGTGCCAGAATGGTCGAACCGCGCGGACCGGCAACGAAGTCCGTATTGAGCGGACGCGAATCGCGCGAAAGGTTGACCGAGCTCGCTTTGAAGCCGGTGGCGTAGCTGCCGTAGATGTTGATCGACGGCGACACTTCGTAAGCGATCCGTGCCAGATACGTGAACTTGTCGTCACGAGTCCGGCCATCCTCGACGGCGTTGGGGATCGTCAGGAATGGCGGCTGGAACTGGAACGGCTGCAGAGCGAGCAGAGGGTTCTGGTTCCCATCCACAGCTGCTCCGGCGATTGCGCCGAAAATCGGTGCAGTCTGGGGATTGCTGGCGAAGCCGCTGATGACTGCCGGTGTCACCTGGCTGGGTGCAATTTGCAACGCTTGGGCGATGCCGCCGACGATGAACGCATCAACCAGATTGACACTGGCAAGCGGATCGAAGCTCTGCTGGGCAAGAGCGAAATCCTTCTTGTCGTCGGTGTAGTTGAACCCGCCGGTCACGACGAGGCCGTCGATCGGTTCGAAATCGACCGTACCGAAGATCGACCAAGCCTGGTTATCCATCGAGAACTGCTCGGCCGTGAGAAGCGGCTGGCGGAAGATGCTTTCTTGAGGAAGGCCAAGAGCCGCTTCCACACCGTTAAATACGCTGGGCGCGCCGGTGAGAACATCGACCGGGTTGCCGCCGGCGAGAAGTTCGAACACGTCGCGAATCTGCGTGCCGTTGCCGATCTCGCTATCCTGCGTGATGCTTTCGTCGAAGAAGAAACCGCCGAGCAGGAAGTTGATCGGGCCGTCGAAATCGGACGCCACCCGGAATTCCTGCGTAAAGGTCTGGACGCTTTGGTCGCGCGTTTCAGTCGCAAGGTCGGCGCTGCTGTAATCGATGTCCGAAAGGAAGAAGTTATCCAGTTCACGATAGGCGGTGATCGAGGTGAACGACAAGGCACCAAGCTCGAGATCGGCCTGGATCGAACCGCCGTAATTGGTGATCTGGTTCGACGGCACAAAGTTCAGGAACGCATCGTAACCGAAGAAGTCGGTCGAAAGCTGGCCGCCGACAGCGTTGATGGCACCGGTCACGGGACCGGATACCAGCGTGGATACCTGACAGCACACTTCGTCGATTTCGGAATAGTCACCCTTCGCACGAATGCGCAGCGGGCCGCCATTGTCGAACAGGAGCTGGCCGCCAACGTTCCATCGGTCACGATCGTTCTGGTCGACACCAAGATTGACGATCTCGGCATAGCCATCACGCTTGTTGATGCCGCCGTCGATGGAGAAGGCGACGCTGTCCGTGATCGGGCCGGTAATATCGCCCTTCAGGATGATCGCGTTGAAATTGCCGTAGCTGGCTTCGACCTTGCCGCCGAAATCGAACTGCGGCTCGCGGGTCACAACCGAAATCACACCGGCCGAAGCGTTTTTACCGAACAGGGTCGATTGCGGGCCGTTCAGGACTTCGATGCGCTGAACGTTGGGCAGATCGGACAGGGCCGCGGCAGAGCGCGAGCGGAACACGCCGTCGATAAAGACGCCGACCGAAGGCTCGATCCCGAGGTTGTTGTCGCCGTTACCGAAACCGCGAATGATGAAAGTGGAAGCAGACGATGTCTGCAGCTGGCTGACACGCAGCGACGGAGCAACGGTCTGCAGGTCGAGAACGTCGCGGATCTGGGCCTGCTCCAGCGTCTCACCGGATGTCACGCTAACAGAAATCGGAGTTTCCTGCAGCGTCTGTTCACGCTTGGAAGCGGTCACGATGATAACATTGCTGTCGACGACTTCGGGTTCGTCATCGGCGGGTGCCGCATCCTGCGCCAGAGCGGTGGCAGGGAAGGCGATGGCAGCGGCGCTGCCGAGCAATGCGAAGCGTGCTGCTCCGGCAAAGCCGGATTTCGTGAATTTCATCAAAATTTCCTCTCCGTACAATGCGCCATCCGCTCGATCTATCGTAGCTTCGGCGCTGTAGCGCTCGCCTTTAGGCGTTGCATCCATGCCGCTCAAGCGCTCACAAGACCGCACCATCATGCGGTTTGCGCTGTGTTGCTTTGCTGTCACACAGCGTCGCAGCGTCCCAGATCGCCCCTACGCAGCTTGTGGTAATCCCGCCCCTCGGTTAAAGGGCGCGCGACTTGCCAAGGGGCCCGCTGCACCTTGCGCACCCCCTACCCCGTTTCAAACGAGAAATTTCATGTCCCAAGCGCTTCGCAACGTGGCGATCATCGCCCACGTCGATCACGGCAAAACCACGCTGGTCGACCAGCTTTTCCGCCAGTCCGGCACGTTCCGCGAAAACCAGCGCGTGGAAGAACGCGCGATGGATTCCGGCGATCTGGAGAAAGAACGCGGCATCACCATTCTCGCCAAGTGCACCAGCGTGGAATGGGAGCATGATGGCGAAACAACGCGCATCAACATCGTCGACACGCCCGGCCACGCCGATTTCGGCGCGGAGGTGGAGCGCATCCTGAGCATGGTCGACGGGGTCATCCTGTTGGTCGACAGCGCGGAAGGCGCGATGCCGCAGACCAAATTCGTAACCGGCAAGGCGCTGGCGCTGGGCCTGCGCCCGATTGTCGTCGTCAACAAAATCGACCGCCCCGATGGCCGCGCGCAAGAAGTGCTCGACGAGGTATTCGACCTTTTCGTCAGCCTCGACGCCGATGACGACCAGCTCGATTTCCCCGTGCTCTATGCCAGCGGCCGCGATGGCTATGCCGGCGAGACCGACGATATTCGCGAAGGCACGCTGGACCCGCTGTTCGAGCGGATTGTCACCCACGTCCCCTCGCCGGGTCTGGATGACAGCGGGCCGTTCAGCTTCCTCGCCACCCTGCTTGACCGCGACAATTTCATGGGCCGTGTGCTGACCGGCCGCGTCCAGTCGGGCACGGTCAATGTCAACGATCCGATCCACGCCATCGATATGGACGGCAATGTCGTCGAAGTCGGCCGTGCGACCAAGCTGATGAGCTTTGACGGGCTTGAGCGTGTTCCAGTCGAAACGGCGAAAGCGGGCGACATTATCGCGCTGGCCGGTCTGGAAAAGGCCACCGTCGCCAACACTATTGCAGACCCTGCGGTGAAAGAACCGATTGCCGCGCAGCCAATCGATCCGCCGACACTGGCGATGCGCTTTGCCGTCAATGACAGCCCGCTGGCGGGCCGCGAGGGCGACAAGGTCACCAGCCGGATGATCCGCGACCGCCTGAACCGCGAGGCGGAAACCAATGTCGCCATCCGCGTGACCGAAAGCGCCGACAAGGACAGCTTCGAGGTCGCAGGCCGGGGCGAATTGCAACTCGGCGTGCTCATCGAAACGATGCGCCGCGAGGGCTTCGAGCTGGGCATCAGCCGTCCGCGCGTCCTGTTCCGCGAAGAAGACGGGCAGCGCATGGAGCCTTACGAAACCGTCGTCATCGACGTGGATGACGAGCACTCCGGCACAGTCGTCGAGAAGATGCAGCGACGCAAGGCCGAGCTGACCGAGATGCGTCCCAGCGGCCAGGGCAAGACCCGCATCACTTTCAGCGCGCCCAGCCGCGGCCTGATCGGCTATCACGGCGAATTCCTGTCCGACACGCGCGGCACGGGCATCATGAACCGCCTGTTCGAGAAATACGACGTCTACAAAGGGCCCATCGAAGGCCGCCAGAATGGCGTGCTGATCTCCATGGTTCCCGGCGAAGCGGCTGCCTACGCGCTCAACATGCTGGAGGACCGGGGCGAGCTGTTCATCGGCGCGAACGCCAAGATTTATGAAGGCATGGTCATCGGCGAGAACGCCAAGCCCGACGATCTCGAAGTCAATCCGATGAAGTCGAAGCAGCTGACCAACTTCCGCTCCACCGGCAAGGACGACGCCATCCGCCTGACGCCACCGCGCGTCATGACGCTGGAGCAATCCATCGCCTATATCGACGACGATGAAATGGTGGAGGTAACCCCGCAAAGCATTCGCCTGCGCAAAGCGATCCTCGACCCGCATGAGCGCAAACGGGCGAAGCGCTCAATGGGTGGCTAAGCAGCCGATGTTGGGCGGGACCGGTGTCTCGCCCAAGGCATCTTACTTATGGCCGCCAGGCCTCAGAAATACTTCATGAAGTTGGGCTGGCCGTTGCTGGCCGTCACGCCGCCATCCACAGGCAGACAGACGCCGGTAATCATCCGCGCATCGGCCGAGGCGAGGAACAGGATCGGTCCGGCGATATCGTCCGGATCGGCCGGTTCGCCCAGCGGCATTCGCGTATTGAAGTCCTCCATCAGCGGGCCATGATTTTCCATCCCGTCAGTCATATTAGTCCGCGTGTGGGACGGATTGACCGCATTCACCCGGATTTTCTGAGCGCCCAGCTGGAGCGCAAGTGCGCGGGTGAGATTGTCCACCCCGCCCTTCGTCGCATTGTAGATCGGCATTCCGAAATCGCCTCTGATGCCGGAGACGCTGGAGGTGTTGACGATGCACCCCTTGGTCTTCGCCAGCGCAGGAATGGCGGCGCGCGAGAGGTAGATCACGCTCTTCAGATTGACCCCGATCTGCGCGTCGATATCCTCGTCGCTCGCATCGACCATCAGGCTGGGTTTGACGATCCCGGCATTGTTGACCAGCACATCCAATGCGCCGAATGTCTCCAGCGTCTTGGCCACGATCTCCTCGGCAAAGGCCTTTTGCGACACATCGCCCTCCACAATCAGCGTGCGGTCATCATCCAGCTCCGCCGCCAAAGCCTCGCAATCCGCCCGGCTGCGCGAATTGAGCACCACATTCGCCCCCTCCCCCGCAAACCGCCGCGCAGTAGCCGCGCCAATCCCCTTGGAGGAGCCGGTGACAATAACGGTTTTGCCGGTGAAGCGGTTCATGATGGGTGGTGCTCCTGATGTGTGGGTTTGATGGGGGAACGGGCGAGGTGACCCTGTAAAACATCCGCCTGCGCAAAGCGATCCTCGATCCCCAGGAAAGCAAACGGGCAAAGCGGAAGAACGAGGGGTAGAGCGCTCAAATTTCCGCCCACGCGACTAACGCACCCCTTGACGCACACCCGTCCCTCAAGCGACGAAAGGTGCGTAAGGGGGGAGCCATGCGGAAAGCCTTGGGCGCAACATTGGCCTTGATCGGCCTGATTATTTTGGGGCTGAGCCTTCTGGCCGGAGCCATCGTCTTCCGGTCGAGCGCGACATTGGGTGACACGACATTCTGGCTGCTGGCCGGATGCGGGCTCTTCACCTTCCTTGGCGGTTGGCTGAACAAATTCGGACGCCAGTTGAAGCAGGAGCCGGGAGAGCGTTTCCTCGCTCGCCATGACGGGCCAATCGTCACCTACCTCCGCTCGTTTGGCGCGGATAGTAAGGCAGACACGGTCAAGGGCATCCGCCCCAAGGTCGTCAGTTTCCTGCCGGAAAGCCTGCTATCGGAAGAAGAGCAGGTCGCCCTCGCGTTCGACGAAATCGCGCCAATGGTCGCGATCGGACGGCCCGGTGAAATGCTGCCGCAATTGGGTGCCTACCGCGTCTACACCGATGATGATTCTTGGCAGGACATGGTCCACGCCATGCTGGACCGGTCCTCGCTGGTGGTGATGCGCGCGGGCGAGACCGAAGGGTTTTGGTGGGAAGTGGCCAATGTGTCAGAGCGTGTGCCACCGGAACGGGTAATCTATCTGCTGCCGGCCAAGGAAAAGGAATACGAAGCCTTCCGCACCCGCTTTGCAGAGTCCGCCGGCATCGACCTGCCCAATTTCGAACCCGCTCTGTTCGCGGGCAGCTTCTCCAGCGTGCTGTGGTTCACCCCCGATGGTGCCCCGCATATTGCCCGCCCGAAATTTTCCTTCACAGGGACCCTGCGCCATCCCGTCGCCGCCGCCTTGCGCGAGATGTTGTCGGAGCCGATGGCCTCGCTTGGCGTCGCTCAGGCGCAGCCCGCCACCGCCAAACAGCGTGCCCTCGCCACCGCCGCCGATTTCGGCTTCTTCATCGCCACCATGCTCGTAGGCTTCGCTCTCGCCGCCTTGACCGAATGGCAGGGCTTCCTCTGGCTCACTCTGGTCGGCGCAGCCGTCGTTGCGTTGTTGGAGGTAACACCGCTGCGCGCTTCACCTGGCAAGCTGATGACCGGCCTTGTCGTGAAGGATGCATCGGGCATCGAGGCGCGCGGTATGCAGATCGTCGGTCGCTCGTCGATCAAGATCATCACCGTCGCAACGCAAGTGTGGTACGCCTCGCTGGCTCTGGTGATACTGGGCAAGCGCAGCCTGCATGATCTGGCCACCGGCGCAGAGGTCTATTTTCAGCCTTCCCGCAAACGCTGAGCGGCTGCCAAATTGGTACACTGATGCCCAGCACATCAGGCGCGTCGATTTTCCTACACGCGTCCGATCTGCCAGAGAGCACTGGTGGATCGACTCGCCGCTTCCAACCTCCCGGCGCGCAGATTCGCCGGTTTTTCGGAGGCAATGTGTCAAGCAAATCCAACTGACATACGTCATCTGAAAACAATGCTTTATGCCAATTTCATTGCTTGACACGGTGTCAAAAGCGTCAAGCCAATCCAACAGGTCCGTTCATCCAGTGGAGCGCTAAGATAAACACACGCCTTAGCCTCCATCCCCCACCCGACCGGTGGCCAATCCTGCCCCGTCCTGTTAGCGGCCCCACATGACACAGGCCACCATGCAGACCGGAACCCTCATCTCGCTCGCCGCCTATTTCGTTCTGATGCTGGGCATCGGGCTGTATGCCTGGCGCAAGTCCACATCCGACAGTGCGGGTTATCTGCTCGCCGGGCGCAATCTGCATCCGGCTGTGGCGGCATTGAGCGCGGGGGCGTCCGATATGTCGGGCTGGTTGCTGCTGGGCCTGCCGGGCGCGCTCTATGCAGCCGGTCTGGTCGAGGCGTGGATCGGGATCGGGCTGTTTGCCGGTGCGGTGGCCAACTGGATCATCGTCGCCCCCCGCCTGCGCCAGCAGACCGAGGAGCTGGGCAATGCGCTGACCATCCCGCAATTCCTCGCCAACCGCTTCCCGGACAAGGCCGTGGCGCTGCGGGTGGTGTCCGCAATAATCATCGTGCTGTTCTTCACCGTCTACACGGCGGCCGGTCTGGTCGGCGGGGGCAAGCTGTTCGAGACAGCCTTTGCCGGATTGCTGCCCGAGGCCGGCATGAGCGATTACATGCTGGGCATCTGGATCACGGCGGGCGTAGTGCTGGCCTACACCATGATCGGCGGGTTTCTGGCCGTCAGCCTGACCGATTTCGTCCAGGGCTGCATCATGGTGGTGGCGCTGGTGCTGATGCCGCTGGTGGTGATCTACGGCGCCAAGGACGTCGGCGGGCTCGGCGAATTTGCAGCCGTGACCGAGATGCTGGAGCAGGTCGATCCGGGAATGCTGAGCTTGTTCGGCGGACTGACTTTCCTCGGCTGGCTGAGCGCGGTGACATGGGGTCTGGGTTATTTCGGCCAGCCACATATCATCGTGCGCTTCATGGCGATCCGCAGCGTGCCCGATGTTGCCGTGGCGCGGAATATCGGCCTGTCGTGGATGGCCGTCGCGCTGATCGGGGCGATCGGCGTCGGCATTGCAGGCCGCGCTTATGCCGAGGCGAATGGCGTGGTGGTGGAAGACCCGGAGACGATCTTCATCGTGCTGGCGACGCTGCTGTTTGCGCCTTTGATTACAGGCTTCTTGCTGGCCGCTTTGCTGGCAGCGATCATGAGCACGATCAGCAGCCAGTTGCTGGTCAGCTCCAGCAGCCTGACCGAGGATTTCTACCGCCTGTTCCTGCGCAAGGAAGCCAGCGAGCGCGAGGCGGTGAATGTCGGGCGCGTGGCGGTGCTGCTGGTGGCCCTTGCCGCAATCGTCATTGCCCGCGATCCGGACAGCGAGGTGCTGGGGCTGGTGGCAAACGCGTGGGCGGGCTTCGGCGCGGCGTTCGGTCCGCTGATCCTGTTTGCGCTCACATGGCGCGGGATGACCGGAGCGGGCGCGGTGGCGGGCCTCGTCACCGGAGCAGCGGTCGTGATGGGCTGGATCGCGCTGGGGTGGAACGGCGCGTTTCTCGGCGGTCCGGGCGTGTACGAGATCATTCCGGGGTTCCTTGCTGCCAGCCTCGCCATCTGGCTGATCAGCAAGGCAACCGCTCCGGCGAAAGGGACCTAATTCAGAACCGAGTAGTGAACTCGATAATGCTCTGGGGAAGCACGCCGAGCACCGCCGCTTCGATCACTTTGTCGAAGCCGGTGACGACCATCATGCCGACCACCAGCAGGGCCGCGCCGAACAGCGGCTTGCCATATTTAGCGAGCGTGACCATCGTGTCCCGCCGGTCCTTCATCGCGCGGCGCGAGCCATAGGCAAAGGCGAGGATCGAGGTGGCGACCCCGAGGCCGAAGGTCAGGAAAATCAGGAAGCTGGAAACGAGATCGCTGCCCGAACTTGCCGCCGCAATTGCGACGCCCAGCGTCGGGCCCACACACGGTGCCCAGACCAGTCCGAGAAGGAGACCGATAACGAACTGCCCCCCCGCCCCGTCGCCCGACACCCGGCCCAGCTGCTGGTTGCCGAAATTGGCAATCGGAGCGGTCGCGCCGGAGAGGGCTGCCTGCGCCTTCGGCACCAGCAGAACCACACCGGCCAGTGCCAGCAGGCTGCCCGCAATCAGGCGGACCAACTGCTCATCAAGGCCGATCTGGTACCCGAAGGCGATGACGCCAAAGCCGAAGGTGGTGAAGCTGGTGACCAGACCCGCTGCGAGGGCCAGCGGGCCCAGCTTGCTCTTGCCCAGTGCCGACCCGATCAGGATCGGCACCAGTGGCAAGACGCACGGATTGAGGATGGTGACGAGCCCCGCCACGAAGGACAACAGGATGCTACCGATCATGGCGAGGGCTCCTCTGCTCTACTGGCTCAGACTGCGCCGAAGACGAAGCTTCGCAGCTTCGCACGGTTGGTCTGGGCGATCGAGCGGCCGGTTTCCTTGGTGCCCTGAAACACCAGAATGGTGGACTGGCGCGGCACGCGGTGGGCGCGCAGGAAAGCTTTGTCGCTGTCGTAGTTGACCCGCATGAAGACGACATTCTTCAGCTTGGCGTCCTTGGACAGTTCGGACAGGATCGGGGCCTGCGCCTTGCAGGTCGGGCACCAGCTGGCATGCACATCGACGACGATGGTCTTGCCCGCCTTCTGCGCGGCCTGGAAACTGGAAGCGGAATATTGTTTGATACCGGGACCGGCAGTGGCGGTTGCGGGCAAAGCAAAGGTCGCCACCGCGAAGGCGAAGACGGCGGTAAAGAGGGCGAAAAAGCGTGTCATTTGATTCTCCTGAGTGTCGATACTCAGCCACCCTTTCGCTTGCAGGCATTGCCGGGTTACACATCACGTTCGGACGGGAGAAAATTTATGGCCAAAGTGACCGGACTGGGCGGCGTGTTTTATGTCGCGAAGGACCCTGCAGCGACGCGGCAATGGTACCGCGATGTGCTGGGCATCGACGGCGAATACGGCCCGCAAATGTTGTGGTCGGAGGAAACGGGGGATCAGCCCTATTCGCTGATCAGCCACTTCACCGACACGGAGTATATGAAGCCGGGGACCGCCAATTTCATGATCAATCTGCGGGTCGATGATCTCGACGGAATGATCGCCAAGGTGAAAGCGGCTGGCATGGAAATTCTGGACTCGGTGGATGAGGGCTACGGCAAATTCGCGTGGCTGCTCGACCCCAACGGCGTGAAGATCGAGCTGTGGCAGCAATGCGCCCCGCCCGAATGACCCGGTGAATGCGGCACCTGACGGGCGCGAGTTAGGGCGGCATTAACCTTGGCAAGGGAAGATGGCGCAATGGATATGCGCCCCGCCCTTCCCCTGCTGGCCGCCCTTATACTGGGCGGTTGCCAGATCCTGCCTGATAGCAAGGGCGGCAGCGACGCAGACCGGGAACGGTCCGGCAGCCGAGGGGCAGCAGGTCAGAGTTTCGCCAGCTCCGAAGAACGCCGTTGCATCAGCGATTTGGCAGCGGACGGAGCGCAGTTTACCCGCACCGCCAACCGCACCGATGCGCCGGGTTGTTCCTATACCGGTGCCGTATCACTCAGCGCCTTGAGCGGGGATCGAAGCGGAATTTCGGTCAGCAATCTGGGCGCGCTGAAATGCTCGGCGGCTCGGGGGTTGTCCGGCTGGGCACGCTTCGGAATTGACCGGGCAGCGCGCGATTACCTGGGCAGCGGGCTGGCCCGGATCGAGACGATGGGCAGCTATTCGTGCCGCAATGTTGCTGGCACTTCGCGCCGGTCGGGGCATGCGCGGGCCGAGGCAATCGATATTGGCGCCTTTGTGCTGGAAGACGGGCGGCGCATCTCTGTGCTCTCGGACTGGAATGGCGGGACAAGGGCAGAGCGGCAATTCCTGCGCCGCGTCCATGAAAGCGCCTGCAAGCGCTTCGGCACCGTCCTCGGTCCGGATTATAACGCCGCCCACCGCGATCACTTTCATGTCGAGACGGGCGGCGGGGGGTTCTGCCGTTAATCCGGCTTTTGCGATCCGAAGAGCCCCCTAGATTCAGTGCGCGACAATTGGCTCGATCTGCGCTTCCATTCTGAGTCGCACCGCTTCCGCCGCATGGCGCGCGCCCAGCTTGGACATCATGTTGGCGCGGTGAATTTCGACTGTGCGCGGGCTTATCGCCAATTGCCGGGCGATTGCCTTGTTGCTGCTGCCCTCGCTCAGCCAGTCCAGCACTTCGCGTTCCCGGTTCGAGAGCTGCGATATCCGCCCACGCGCTTCCAGCTTGCGCCGACGCAACGCCGCTTCCCGTTTGGCTTCACCGCCGACCCGGGAAAGGGTTGCCCCCAGCCGCTGCTGATCGATCGGCAGCGGCAGATAATCGAGCGCCCCCGCCTTCATCGCGGCCACGATCCGGCCTGTAGAAGGCGCATGATCGGTGGCGATTGCAGGCAACCACACTCCGCTGTTCGACATTACTTCCGATGCGGCAAGGAACCCGCCTTCTCGCGGATTGTCGCGCACCATCAAAATGCCCTCCCGGGGTGGCCTCTGGCACAATTCCGCGATCGATCCGTAGACCTCCGCATGATGCCCCAATGCAAAGGTTGCCCGGGCAAGTTCGGCCCGGACCCGCACGTCTGTATCGACGCAATGAAGGATTAGCCGTTGTGTCATGGCCATCATCATGACCGGTTACGCAAAATTGCCAATTCCGTAGAAACACCGATCCGGATTTATTCTGGCTGGCCCTTTGTCTATTTACCGGCTTTCCGCCGTTTATTTGATAATTTTCCGGATTAACTTATCGGGAATATTTCAATAATCTAAGCACGGGTTTTACGTATCTCCGTAAAATCACCTATCGACAAAGCTGTAATCAGGTAGCGCATGGAAGGCATTGCGCAGCTTTTCACCCCATTGGGACGAAATCTGCTGGAAATACTCATCATCTGCATTGATGCGCCGTTCATGGGTCGGCGCGAAATCATCCTTGCCGATGACCATCATATCGAGCGGCAGGCCAACCGACAGGTTCGCTTTCAAAGTCGAGTCGAAAGACACCATCAGCAATTTGACCGCATCTTCGAAACTCATGTCACGGTCATATCCGCGCAGAATGATCGGGCGGCCGTATTTTGTTTCGCCGATCTGAAAGAAGGGTGTTTCCAGCCCGGCCTCGATAAAATTGCCCTCGGGATAGATGTGGAACAGGCGTGGCTCCATGCCCGCAATCTGCCCTGCCAGAATGATCGAGGCGGTAAACCGCCCCTTGCCCCGGGCACCGTTCGCTTCCTGCCGCTCCTGCACTGTATTGCGCAGCAGCTTGCCGATCTCGGTCGCCACAGTGAACATGGTCGGCGAGGTCATCAGCGAGTTTTCGCGGTCATCGGGCGCTTTGGTGCGCTCCTCCAACTGGCTGACCACCGCTTGCGTGGTGGCCAAGTTACCCGCGGTCATCACCGCCAGCATCCGCTCGCCGGGCACGCTCCAGTGGAACATCTTGCGGAATACGGAAATATTATCGACGCCCGAATTGGTCCGGGTATCGCTCATCATGACGATCCCTTTGTCGATCACCATGCCGACACAATAGGTCATTGCTTGAATACTCCAGAATTTCAGCCAGCTTGCGGGCCGAAAGTATCGCTTATTGTTGAGGGATGTGTTGCTGCTCCACCGCCACATCCACGGTCAAGTCGCCCGACGCGGTGCCAAAACTGATGCCGGTGATAGGAGCCGCGTCGCGGTAGTCACGCCCCGTAGCAACGCGGATATAACGCGGGTCAGGGCTGATACCATTCGAAATATCGAAGCCCACCCAGCCCAGGCCATCGATATGTGCCTCGGCCCAGGCGTGCGTTGCCTCCTGATCGATGCGGTCGTTCATCATCAGATAGCCGCTGACATAACGGGCCGGGATATCGTGGGCGCGGGCCGCGCCAATGAAGATATGCGCATGGTCCTGACACACACCGCTGCCCTGCGCGGCGGATTCTTCGGCGGTGGTGTGCACAGCCGTTTCACCGATCCGGTAGTCCACCCGCTCGGAAATACGCCGCGACAGATCATGCAGGAAATCGACCTTGTTGCCGCCGTCTACGGACAAGCCCTCCATCAGCGATCTCACCTCGGCTCCGGGACGCGTCAATTTGGTCTGTCCCAGAAAACTCCAGAGCGGAAGGTGCCCGGAATGGCGACCGATCACACCCTGATTGTCTTCGGTATCGACCATGCCGTCGCACCGGATTGTCACTTCGCGCGCACCCTGCTCCACCGCAATTAGGGAGACCGTGTTGTGATGCTGGTCTTCATACTCCAGCTCGCAGCGCGCGTTCTCGAAGGTCATGTCCCAGTTCAGGATTTCCTGACCCTGCGTCGTCTTGGGCGTCAGTCGGACACGCTGCAGGGCGTGAACCACAGGCTCGTCAAAGGAATAGCGGGTGGTGTGGCGGATCGCGAGGCGCATCAGGCGTGAAACCTGTAATCTTCGGCAATCGCATGGGCGATCGCGGCATTGGTGTTCATGGTATCGACGAGGAACTGGTGCAGGCCCATTTCGAAAACATCCTCAACCGTCTTGTCGGACAACCGCATATCGGCCTCGCGCATCAATTCGTTGGAATAGCCCTCAACCTTGTGCAACCGCGCGAGCGCTCGCAGCTCGTCACGCAGAGCGGACTGGCAAAAGGCCAGACTGCGCGGGAACCGATCGTCAAGAGTGAGAAACTCCACGATACCGCGTGCGCTAATCGTACCTGCGTTCAGCCAGCGATAGGCCCGGTCGCCCGAAACAGAGCGCAGCACAGTGTCCCACTGGCCCGCATCAAGGCTGGAACCGACATAGGAAAGGCTCGGCAGAAGCAGGTAGTATTTGATATCGAGAATGCGCGCTGTGCTGTCCGTCCGTTCTACGAACATACCCGCGCGGGCAAAGTGGAAGCCGGCATTGCGCAGCATGGAATCGTTCATCGCGCCATGCACCAAGGTGCCGGCACGCCGGACCATCCGAAGGACATCGCCAAGATCGCCTTGAGACACGGGCTTTTTCAGCGTCTCGTCGATTTCCATCCAGCTTTCATTGACCGCTTCCCACACCTCACCGCTGATCGCGTTGCGAGCAACACGGGCATTGGTGCGTACAGCTTCGAGCATATCCCTGACCGACATTGGGTTGTTCTTGTCGCGCAGAAGGTAATTCCATGCTTGAACACCGGTATAGGTCTGGTTTGAAGCTTCGTAGTACTCTCGCTGGCCGGACGTCCGGATAACCGATCGCCATTCTTCTTCGGCTGTCACAAGGTCTCTGGTAAGCGACATACGCAGGCCAGCATCGAGCAAGCGCGCCGTGTTCTCCGCTCGCTCGAGATAGCGGAACATCCAGAAGAGACCGTGAGCTGTGCGGCCTAGCATACTGCTTCTCCGCCCGTCATTCCTTCAGCACCCATGTATCCTTGGTGCCGCCGCCCTGGCTGGAATTGACCACCAGCGAGCCTTCTTCCAGCGCCACGCGCGTCAGACCGCCGGGGGTGATGTCGATGCCGTCGGGAGAGACCAGCACATAGGGCCGCAGATCGACATGGCGCGGTGTAAGGCCGCTCTCGCCAAAGATCGGGCAGGTCGAAAGTGCCAATGTGGGCTGAGCGATATAGCCTTGGGGATCGGCTTCAATCTTCTTGCGAAACTCCTCGATCTGTTTCTTGGTCGAAGTCGGCCCGATCAGCATGCCGTAGCCGCCCGATCCGTGCACTTCCTTCACCACCAGTTCGCTAAGATTGTCGAGTACGTATTTCAGGCTCTCTTCTTCGGCACAGCGCCATGTCTCGACATTGGGCAATAGCGGCTTCTCGCCGGTGTAGAACTCGACGATTTCAGGCATGAAGGAGTAAATTGCCTTGTCATCGCACACGCCGGTACCAGGCGCATTGGCGATGGTAATCCCGCCGCTGCGATAAACATCCATAATGCCCGGTACGCCGAGCTGCGAATCTGGATTGAACGTCAGGGGGTCAAGGAAGTCGTCATCCACCCGGCGGTAGAGCACATCGACCGGCTCATAGCCCCGCGTCGTGCGCATGGATACGCGTCCGTCGACGACACGCAGGTCACTGCCCTCGACCAGTTCGGCGCCCATCTGATCAGCCAGAAAGGCATGTTCGTAATAGGCGCTGTTGTAGATACCCGGCGTCAGCACGGCCACCAGTGGCTTGCCGTCGGTGGCAGGCGGTGCACAGGCGGCGAGGCTTTTCGCCAGACGACGAGGATAGTTGGACACACCCTCGACCGGGACCTGCATGAACAAATCCGGGAACAACGCCATCATCGTCTCGCGGTTCTCCAGCATGTAAGAGACGCCGCTGGGCGTGCGGGCATTGTCCTCCAGCACGAAAAACCCGTCTGCGGTCCGCACCAGATCGATACCGACAATATGAGTGTAGACGCCGCCCGGCGGCGTGAAGCCAACCATGTTCGCCAGCCATGCTTCGTTCTGGCGGAACAGGCGTTCGGGAATGCGCCCGGCGCGGATGATCTCCTGCCGGTGATACAGATCGTACATGAACGCATTGAGCGCGCTCACCCGCTGCTCGATACCGCGGGTCAGCTTGCGCCACTCGCCTGCATCGATAACGCGGGGCACCATGTCGAAGGGGATCAGGCGCTCCTCGGCCTCGTCCTCTCCATAGACGTTGAAAGTGATCCCGGTTCGGCGGAATTTACTCTCGGCGTCGCTGTGCTTGCGGCGCAGCCAATCATTGTCCTGCTGATCAAACCAATCGCAATAAGAACCATAGGCAGGCCTTACGCTGCCATCGGTATCACGCATTTCGTCGAAAGGGGCATTGCCCTTAGCCATTCATCCCCCGGGATACTGCCAATGACGGGAATCGTGCCCGCCGTCATTGAAAGGGACGGTTCAGCCCGCTTCCAGTTCCCGACCTACAGCACGGATTGCCTCCGGAGAGAAGGAAAACCCGATATGGGTGCAGCGCAGCGCCACGGCCTTGTCGCGCTCCCCCGGCTTCCCGGCAGCCGACCGAGGGTCGACGACGCCATCGCGCGGGCTCCACAGGGCAATCGTCGGAACGGGCGGTTTTTCGGACACATTGCCACCGACCGGTGGAGCATCGACACGGTGCCCGGCGATCAATTGGTACATCCGCCACGCATTGTTAGCACGCGGGCTACCGCTGAAGGGTGAGCCCATGGTGACCACCTTGGCGACTGCGTGCGGGTGCCGTTTCGCAAGTTCCCGCGCAAACAGCCCGCCCAAGCTCCAGCCGACCAGACAGACAGGCTCACCGCACCGCCTATGCACATCGAGCAAACGCCGTTCGGCAATCATGAAGCGCTCGTGCGAAACGCCCCAGTTAAAGCCCTGCCCCCAATTCTTGACCGTGTGTCCGGCTTTCTCCAGCGAGCGGGCGAAATAGCGCATGCGCAAGGGATGCGTAGCGAAACCGGGGATCATGATTACCGTGCGCGGCGTGGCAGTCTTTGGCAGGATTGGGGCAGGATCCCGCCGGCGACGGGCAATACGGCGGACAGGCTCTGCCACTTGGCCCGCTTCACCCAGCAGCAGTTTCCAGTGCGGAGACCGGGTATCTTCCGGATCGTCTTCCCGCACCAGATCGATCCGGCGCGCCAATTCCTGCCGATACTCGGCCAGTTTCGCGGCTGCATCGGATCGGTTGAGCAGTGCCATAGCCCTTCTATTTCACCCTACGCCTGAATGAAGCGGGAATGGGATGGCCGGGCATTTCACAATCCGGGCGCACAATCCCCGATGCGCTCTGCCGACACTGCAAACGCCATTTCCATCGATTGCCCCGGAATAAGCGGAGAACTGGCTTCCATGTCCATGGTCATGTCCATGCTGACAGCATCGGCGGTGCCGGCAAAAGCGATCTCTGCCTTCATCGCCGCCGCCCCTTCGCACACCAGCACAGCATCCACCTGCGGAGGACTGGTCGCAAACTCCTCGAAACCGCAGGTCAGCCCGTTGACCCCTTCGCCAATCGTCTTGAGCAGATCCTCGAAGCCCTTGTCAGCTTGCTCCTGCGTGACGCAGCTTTCCTGCGGCGAAGCAGCCAGTCCGCCCATTTGCGTGCGGAACCGATCCGCCTCTTCAGGCGGCAAACCGGGCACTTCGAACGACACCAGTTCGGTTTCCGTCAGGTAGAGCCCCGCGAGCGGCTTCTCCAAGCCAGCCGCTTCGCCCAGCACCGCTTCGCTCGACATCGGATCACTGCCACAGCTTGCGAGCATCGCAGCTATCGGCAGCAGGCTCACCCAGCCTAGGCCGCGCATTCGCCAATCCGTTTCGATTGCATCCGCATTTTCATCTTCATCCCGTCACCCGGCATTTCGGGGGACGTCGCATCCATGGTCATCGTGATGTCCTGCTCGGTTTCGCTCAGCGAGCCTTCCATCGCCATATTGGCAACCGATCCATCGGGACCATTACAGGTCATCTCCGCCTCCAGTGAGCTCCCCGATGCAGCGAACTTCTTATAGTCGCACTCACCCTGTGCAGATTGCATTTCGCGGATTGATTCCTCGAAGCCAGCTTCCGCCTCCTCTTCGGTCAGGCAGTATTTGGTGGTCTGAGAGAAGCCGCCCTCCATCATCCCGCGCATCATGTCCGATTGGTCTTTTGGCAATCCGGAAATCTCGAAGTCGATCAGTTCGGACGTCACTTCGTATTCGCCGGCAGCAGGCTTGACCATATTGTCCGCCAGTTCGGCCATCGCCTCGGCATCGTTCGGGTCGACTTCGGTCGGGGCATCGCCGCATGCTGCAAGGATAAGGGGAACGGCGGCAACAAGTGCTAAACGGGATTTCATGAGGAGTTCCTTCTTCTTCGGGTCGCACGATCAACCTGCATGATTGAAGACCATCGCACAAGCCGCCGAACCGCCGATATTCCGCAGCATCCTGCCGCAGTGCTTGAGGCGCGGCGTCTCCTGCCCCATATCCCGGCGTATGGCAGAACTGGTAATCAGGCGCGGGCTGGAAGAGCCCGACACTTCGGACGATTTCACTCCGCACAAGCCCGCACGGCCGGAGAAATCCATGCCGGGCAAGCGGTTCGAACTGGTGAGCGATTATCAGCCCGCAGGCGACCAGCCGACCGCCATTGCCGAGCTGGTCGGCTCTGCCCGCGAAGGTGACCAGACGCAGACCCTGCTCGGCGTGACCGGCAGCGGCAAGACCTTCACCATGGCCAAGGTGATCGAGGAGCTGCAGCGCCCAGCCCTAATTCTGGCCCCGAACAAGATCCTCGCCGCGCAGCTGTATGGGGAATTCAAAAGCTTCTTCCCGAACAACGCGGTGGAGTATTTCGTCAGCTATTACGACTACTACCAGCCCGAAGCCTACGTGCCCCGCTCCGACACCTATATCGAGAAGGAAAGCTCGGTAAACGAGGCGATCGACCGGATGCGCCACTCGGCCACCCGCGCTTTGCTGGAGCGGGACGATGTGATCATCGTGGCGTCGGTGTCGTGCCTTTACGGTATCGGATCGGTCGAGACCTATTCAGCGATGATCTTCGACCTGAAGAAGGACGAAAGCGTCGACCAGCGCGAGATCATTCGCAAGTTGGTAGCCCTGCAATACAAGCGCAACGATGCCGCCTTCCAGCGCGGCACTTTCCGCGTGCGCGGCGACAGTCTGGAAATTTACCCCAGCCACTACGAGGACATGGCATGGCGGGTCAGTTTCTTTGGCGACGAGATTGAGACGATCTACGAATTCGATCCATTGACGGGTGCCAAGGGTGCGGAGCTGGAGACCATTCGTATCTACGCCAACAGCCACTACGTCACCCCCGGCCCGACGATGAAACAGGCCAGTCAAGCCATCAAGTTCGAGCTGGAGGAACGGCTGAAGGAGCTGCACGAGGAAGGCCATCTGCTGGAGGCCCAGCGGCTGGAGCAGCGGACCAATTTCGATCTGGAAATGATCGCCGCCACCGGCAGCTGCAACGGGATCGAGAATTACTCCCGCTTTCTGACAGGCCGCCTACCCGGCGAGCCACCGCCAACATTGTTTGAATACCTGCCCGAGAACGCATTGCTGTTTGTGGATGAAAGCCACCAGACCGTGCCGCAAATCGGCGCAATGTCGAAAGGCGATCACCGCCGCAAGATCACGTTAGCCGAGCATGGTTTCCGCCTACCCAGCTGCATCGACAACCGCCCGCTACGCTTCAACGAATGGGACGCGATGCGCCCGCAGACATTCTGCGTATCGGCCACGCCAGGCAGCTGGGAGATGGAACAGACCGGCGGCGTCTTTGCCGAGCAGGTCATCCGCCCCACCGGCCTGATCGACCCGCCGGTGGAAATCCGCCCGGTGGAGGATCAGGTGCAGGACTGCATCGACCAATGTCTTAAGGTCGCGAAAAACGGCTACCGCACGCTGGTCACTACGCTGACCAAACGTATGGCCGAGGACCTGACCGAGTTCATGCATGAGGCCGGTGTGCGGGTTCGCTACATGCATTCGGATGTCGAAACGCTGGAACGCATCGAGCTGATCCGCGATTTGCGGCTGGGGGTCTATGACGTGCTGGTCGGCATCAACCTGCTGCGCGAAGGGCTCGACATCCCGGAATGCGGACTTGTGTGCATTCTGGACGCAGACAAAGAAGGTTTCCTACGGTCGGAGACCTCGCTCGTCCAAACCATCGGACGCGCCGCGCGTAACGTGGATGGCCGCGTCATACTCTATGCTGACAGGATTACCGGCAGCATGGAACGCGCCATGGCGGAAACCGAGCGCCGCCGTGAAAAACAGCGCGCCTACAACGACGAAAACGGCATCACCCCGACCACGATTAAGCGGGACATCGCGGACATCGTGGCACATTCCGCCGCGCAGGACGGCGTAACCGTCAGCACCGGCGATGACCAGGTAAACAACCTCGTCGGCCACAATCTGCGCGCCTATATCGAAGACCTCGAAAAGCGGATGCGCGACGCCGCTGCCGATCTGGAATTCGAGGAAGCGGGCCGGCTGCGCGACGAAATCCGGCGACTGGAAAACGACGAACTGGGCCTTCCCGACGAAGACAAGAAAGCCCCGCGCGTCGGCCGCAGCAATGAAGGCAAACCGGGCACCCGCAAATTGCGCTATGGACGCCAGACGAAGAAACGGATGGGGCCGTGAGAACCGGAATTGCCATTCTTGCTCTCCCCCTCCTCGCCGCGTGCCAGCCGGAGGTGCCGGAGGAGTATGTCGAGCGGGTGCCGCTGGATCAGGCGCAGCAATTTGCCAGCGAGCCGGCGCCGTCGCCCGATGTGACGGGCGCTGTCTGGGCGGAGGCTACGCCGAACCAGCGCCTGCTTTACGGCATTCCGGGACAGACCCCGATGCTGGCGCTGGCTTGTGAGCGCTCCGGCGGCTCCGGCACGCTGACCTTCACCCGCTATGTGGCTGCCGATGCCAAGGCGAAGGCGCTCATGGCGCTGGTCGGCAATTTCCATGTCGCGCGCATACCCGTGGATGCGACGTGGAACGGGCGCGCCTGGCTGTGGCAGGGCAGCGTCGATGCTGCCAATGGCGATCTCGAGGTGATGACCGGACCGCGCGAAGTGGAGCTGACTATCCCCGGCGCAGGGTCACTGATGCTGGGGTCCAGTCCCCTGCCCGGCGATCTGGTCACTACCTGCCGCACGGGGATGGCCCGGCCTTCGGCGGAGAACGAGGAGGAAGCCGACGGGCGCGAGGACGTTCAGGAGACCGAGGAGATCGATCCGGAGCCAGAATCAGACGCTACTCCGCAGGCGGAGGTTGATCTGGAAGACGGGCTGGAGTTCGAGCCTGCGATTGACGGGCTAGATTGACCAGACTGTCCGGCGTCAACACCTGCGGCAATTGCTGCGCTTCGGCACCGCCTGACGGATACCACAGATAGAGCGGCACACCCGCCGCGCCCTGCCGGGTAAGAAACTCGGTAATCTCCGCATCGCGGACCGTCCAATCGCCGACTATGGCGATGACCCCGGCCTCGTCGAAAGCTTCACGGGTAGCCTCGCGCTCGATCGCAATGCCCTCGTTCACTTTGCAGGTGACGCACCAGTCGGCGGTGAACCAAACAAATACCGGCTGCCCGGTTGCGCGAGCTTCATCCAGAGCGGATTGGCTGAAGGCTCGCGGTGAGAGGAGCGAGGCTGCGCTCTGCTTGTCATGCTCCGCAGCGGCATCGCTAGCCCGCACCACGCCTAGCGCAGCGACCAATCCAAGGCTGGCCACCCAAACCAGCGCACGGATCTGGCGGCGGTGGAAGACAAAAGCCAACGCGACGGCAGCAATGCCCGCCAACCCGGCAATCAGCAGCATGGCATGCCCGCCGACCTGCGTGATGAGCCAAGCCAGCGCCAGCGCTGTTAGCCCCATCGGGATGGCCAGCAATTTGCGGAAGGTTCCCATCCAGGTGCCCGGCCTTGGCAAGCGGGTGCGCAACGCAGGCACAAATCCGATCAGGAGGAACGGCAAGGCGAGCCCCAGCCCAAGCGCTGCAAACACAGCCAGAGCGACTGATACAGGCAGCAACAAAGCCGCACCAATCGCCGCCGCCATAAACGGTCCGGTGCATGGTGTAGCAGCGACCGCCGCCAGCAGCCCGGTGGCGAACGAGCTCGCCGGCTTGTCCCCGCGTGTCAGCGGCACGGATGGTAGCTCGAACACGCCCGCGAAATTGGCGGTGATCAGGCTGGCCAACAGAAACAGAGCCACAACCACGCCCGGCTCCTGCAGCTGGAACGCCCAGCCGACCTGTTCCCCCGCTGCGCGCAAGGCCAGCATCGCTGCGCCCAGTGCCACGGTCGCCAGCATCACCCCGGCCGTATAGGCCAGAGCATCGCGCCGGGCCTCTGTGGGGCCTGCTCCTGCCTTGGCGAGACTGAGCGCCTTCAGGCTCAGGATCGGGAACACGCAGGGCATGATGTTGAGCAACAGGCCGCCAGCAAAAGCTCCGAGTAGGATCAACCAAACGGACGGCAATGTGCTGTCCCGCGCCATAATCGTGCGCCCGCCGCTGGGCACCTCGCCGCGCACGGCGTTAAAGCGCAATCCCCGGGCATCTTCACCGCCAGCACCCATTTTCAGGATGCCGCTGAGCGTGTCCGGGTCCTCGCCAGTCCCCGCCAGCTCGATCTCGGCAACCAGCGTATCGCCGACTTGCGAGAAGCCCTGCGGCGCGCTGTAGTTGATGATGTCCTTCTCGCCTAAGAACAGATGCGGCTGCCCTATATTCGCATTCTCGGGGAATGGTATCGCCAGCCGCAGCAGTCCCCGTGATTGCTCGAACGTCGCGGGCGCATCCAGCAGCGGAGGAATGGCAGCGCGGTATTGTGCAAAGCTCGCGTCTCTCGGTGCGCTATCGCTTCCGCCAATCACCACCAGCGCCTCGATCTGCGCCTCTTCGGGCACGCAAATCTCGTCCGTGCAAGCGAGGTAGAAGGCCGTCCCTGCAATCCTGAGCGGGCCTTCCACCGTACTGTCAGCAGCCAGCCGCAGCGGGGCGAGCACGGCATATTGACCTTCGAAGATATGGTTCATCAGGCCGTCGATCAGCAGGCGACCGGGCGTGGGATATTCGAACGCGCCAACGCTCACGCCCTCGGGCAAGTCCCACTCCACCTGCATCCCCAGCCCCGCATCGCCCGGATTGGACCAGTAACCGTGCCATTCGGGAGATACCGGCGTAAAGCGGATCGCCAGCGTGGTCTCGCCGCCGGGGGCAAGCGGCCCCTCCACTTCCAGAGCCGCCGCAATGTTGGGCGCAGCCCCTGATAACCCCTGAGCATGGGCAGGCGCGGCGGACAGGCCAACGAGCGCGAGACCCAGCAGCCCCGCGAGGCCTGCGGCCATCAGACGCAGCGCCGCGACCAGTGTCCATCTTGCATGAAGCATGTCAGGCCCCCTAATGCCCAATCTGGAAATGAACAATGTGCCCCTTCGGGCAGCACGGGATGCACCAATGAGCGACACACGCGATCTCCTGATTATCGGCGGCGGGCTGACCGGCATGACACTGGCTCTGGCTGCGGCCAGCCGGGGCTTCACCAGCCATGTGATCGACCGCGCCGTGCCGGAGGATCTGACTGCCGAAGGCTTCGACGGGCGCGCTACCGCCATCTCCACTGCCAGCTGGAACCTGTTCACCAAGATCGGCCTCGCTGACACGCTGGAGCCGCTGGGCAGCCCGATTGATACCATCGCTGTCACCGACCAGATGAAGCCGGGCCGGATCGATTTCCAGCCCGAGCCTCATGAAAGCTCCCTTGGCCGTATGTTCGCCAACCGCACGCTACGGGTTACGCTGTTCGACGCGGCGCGGAATGAGGACAAGATCGCTTGGCATAGCGGCGCAGAAGTCGTCTCACGCACACGAGGCGAGTTCGGATGCACCGTGACGCTGGCGGACGGGCAAGAGCTCAAAGCCAGCCTGATGGTCGGCGCTGAGGGACGCGGATCGCCCACCCGCGAGGATGCCGGGATTTCGGTCGCCAAATGGCAATATGACCACCGCGCCATCATCGCCGGGCTGACTCATGAGAAATCTCACGAGAATGTCGCGTGGGAAATCTTCTATCCCGATGGGCCGTTTGCACTGCTGCCCCTGCTGGATGACGCGGACGGCAATCACCGCAGCGCTCTGGTGTGGACGGTGGACGAGGCCGATGCGGCGGGCATGCTGGCGCTGGGCGACCGCGCATTTCAGGCCGAGGCGGAAAAGCAGATGGGCGGCGTGCTGGGCGCTGTGACATCGGTCGGTCCGCGCAGTTCCTACCCGCTGGGCTTTCACCATACCGCGCGCATCACTGCCGAGCGGCTCGCGCTGATTGGCGATAGCGCGCACGGCATTCACCCGATCGCCGGACAGGGCCTCAATCTCGGACTGCGCGATGTCGGTGCCTTGGTCGAAGTGCTGGAGGACGGACGACTGATCGGGCTGGAGCCGGGCGATGCGCAGCTGCTGGAGCGTTACGAACAATGGCGCGGGCTGGATGCCTTTACCGTGGCGCTGGCCACCGATGGCCTGACCCGCCTGTTTGGCGTGCCCGGAAAGGCCGCCTCCGCCATCCGCCGTTTCGGCATGGCCGGGGTTCAGCGCGCGCCCGCGCTCAAAAGCTGGTTTATGGATGAAGCACGCGGAGTGACGGGCGACCGGCCCAGCCTGCTGAAGGCCTAGCCTGACCCCGAATTACTGCTCGGTTGCAGTCGCTGCAGCGGCCTCTGCCGCCGCCGGGCTGCCGATCAGATTGCCACTTCCGTCGCGCAACAAAGCGGGCTCCAGAATGGCGGAGGTTTCGATCAAATCGAGCGCCCGCTGCACAGCGGCATAGCGCCGCACATCGGCGATCCACCGCTCGGCATTCTCTGCGCCGGGCATGTTCTGCACTTCCTCGATAGCAGCGCGGTAACGGCCGCTTTCGAGGAAGATGCGCGCACGTTCCATCCGGCGCAGGGGCTGCGGCGACGGCGCGCTTTCCCGGCGCACCACAAACAATTCGCCCAATTCGCGGCGGATACGATCAAGACTGGGGCCTTCATCGGTCCGCTGCAAATCGGGGCCAAGTCCCTCTAGCCGCGCGATGAGTTCATCCAGTGTTACCGGGTCGCGCGAAACAGAGGTGATCGTGCGCACTGCATTGGGCTTTGCATCGCCGAAGCGCAGGCGCAGTTGATCGGCCAGAAAGCCAAGTTCTGCGCCCTTCTCTACCGAACGGCGCGTCGCCAGTGCAATCAGCAAGCCCTCGGCCCGTGCGGCATTACCAGCCGCTGCCTGCGCTTGCAGATCGAGCCGTGCCAGACGCTGCTCTGCCGCCGCCAGCCGCTGGTCGATACCTCCCTGCTGCTCGGTCACGCGCGCAACCGCCTCTGTCGCGCGTTCAACCGTTTGTTCGGCGGCAACTGCGGGGGTCTCATCGGGATCAGGAGCGACCTCCTCCCCCTCAAGTTCAGCCAGAGCCTGGCTGGCATCCTCGACCGCCGCGGGGTCGGGCTCGGAATTGGCAAAGCTCTCCCGCCAGGCGAGATAGCCGAAAACAGTAGCGGCTAGCAGAGCCACCACCAGGACCACGCCAACAATGGACCGTGCCGATCCCCGGCTCGAACGCCGTCTGGTCGAATAATCTTCCATATCGTCCTGTCATACGCTCCGAAGGTTAACCGGAGCGGTTGCGATCCCTTAGCTTTGCTTCTCGCACAAAGCTTGCGCTGCTGCCAAGAGCGCCGCGTCGCTTGTGCCGTCTGCAACCGTCAACGATCCCCAGCCGCCCCCGGCCCGCTCGGCAATGCGCGGGGCCATCGCGAACAGATCGAAAGTCTTACGATCCAGAGCGTTGGCATCGCACTGATCAGCAAAATGCGCCGCCATTTCACCGGAATGCAGCAGGATCGTCGCACCTCCGGCCAGAAAATCCGACTGTGCCTTGGTGAGCGGACGGTAATCGGTTCGGTAGGTAATTACGGTGTCGATCGTGACATGGGGCGGCGGCGTGAGATTCAGATGGGTTTCGCCCGCAAGCCGCAGCAGGTTCCGCTTGATCGGGGGCAACCCGTCCAAAACCGACTGCAATCCGCCTGATCCGGTTTCCTCCACTTCCATCCCGGCATCCAGCGCGAGGCGGGCCGTGACCTCGCCGACAGCGAGAACCGGCAAATGGGTGATCTTCTCCAGCTCATCGCCTGCATGGCGCAGGGCATTGGCGCTGCCCACCAGGACGCCGTCATAGGGCTGCGAAGGGGCATCCCATGGGACCGGTGAAACCACGCAGAGCGGCATTCCGCGCGCCTTGATCCCGTGCTGGAATGCAGCGACCAGCGTGGCCGTCTGGCCCGGCTCGGGCCGCAGAACCACGACCGGCTTGCTCATTCCGCGCCCGTGAAAACCGCACGAATGGAGGGCGCGGCACTTCCCAGCAATTCCCCGGCGAACCGGGTCATTGCAGCCATATCGCCGGCTTTCGCAGATGTGCTGCCTTCCGCGCGTTCGCGGCCATCGGGGCTGAACAATATGCAGCGCAGATGCAGCGTCCCTTCGTCGAATGTGGACATCAGGGCAATCGGGCTGTGGCAAGTCCCGCCCAGCCCCGCCAGAACCGCCCGCTCGGCGAGGATTTCTGCGCGACTGGGCGCATGGTCAATCGGGGCCAGCAGGCCAAGGACGCGCGTGTCCTCTGCGCGGCATTCCAGCCCGATCGCGCCTTGCGCCGGAGCCGGCAGCCAGTCGTCTTGCGGCAAAGGCGTGCCAATGCCGCCCTCGCCCAGTCGGTCGAGCCCGGCTTTCGCAAGGAAAGTCGCATCGGCCTCGCCATCGGCCAGCTTGCCCAGACGGGTGGCGACATTGCCGCGAAACATCACGACCTTGAGGTCGGGCCGAGCATGCAGTGTCTGGGCCGCCCTGCGCGGGGCCGAAGTCCCCACGACCGCGCCTTCAGGAAGATCGGCTAGAGATGCCGCGCCCACCAGCACGTCGCGCTTGTCCGCGCGCGGCAGGATCGCACCGAGTGTGAATTCATCGGGCCGCAGCGTCTCGACATCTTTCATCGAATGCACCGACACATCGATCCGGCCTTCACCCAGCCACACGTCCAGTTCCCGCGTCCACAGAGCCTTCCCGCCAATCTCGGCCAGCGGCCGGTCGAGGATCTTGTCCCCGCTCGCCACAACCGGCACCAGCTCCACCGCCTCTTCCGGCCAACCATGCGCTGCGCACAAGCGCTCGCGCGTTTCCACAGCCTGCGCCATCGCCAGCGGCGACTGGCGGGTGCCGAGGCGAATGATCGGGTGTTTCTCAGGCTCTGAAGGCATAGGTCGGTCCGCGAATCTGTTCACAGCGCCTGTTCAGGAGGCACCGTTCAGGGCGCGCCAGACAGCGCGCGGCTTGCCCTAGCGGGGCGCTTCGCTAAGGGAAAGTGCCATGGACGTAGTGCTGGGTATTGAATCGAGCTGCGATGAAACCGCAGCGGCGCTGGTCACCAGCGACGGGCAAATCCTCGCCCAGCGCATCGCTTCGCAGGATGAGGAGCACGCGCCCTATGGCGGTGTGGTGCCCGAAATCGCCGCGCGCGCCCACGCCCAGCGACTGGCTCCGATGATCGAGGCAGTGCTGGGCGATGCCGGGCTGGCTTTGAATGATTGCAGCGCCATTGCCGCCACCGCCGGGCCGGGCCTGATCGGCGGTGTGATGGTCGGGTTGGTCAGCGCGAAGGCGCTCGCCATGGCCAGCGACAAGCCGCTGCTCGCCATCAACCATCTGGAAGGCCATGCCCTCAGCCCCCGTCTGGCCGACCCTGCGCTGGATTTTCCTTATGCGCTGCTGCTGGTGTCGGGCGGGCATTGCCAGATCTTGCGCGTCGATGGCGTGGGGCAATATCGCAGGCTCGCGACCACCATCGATGATGCGCTGGGCGAGGCCTTCGACAAAAGCGCAAAGATTTTGGGCCTTGGCTACCCCGGCGGACCAGCGGTCGAGCGATTGGCCCTGCAAGGCGATCCGCGCGCCGTGCCCCTGCCCCGCCCGCTGCTGGGGTCGAAGGAGCCGCATTTCAGCTTCGCCGGTCTGAAAAGCGCCGTCATGCGCGCGCACGAGAGAGGGGAGCACAAGAATTCCGACATCGCCGCCAGCTTCCAGCAAGCCGCCGTTGACTGCGTGCTGGACCGGCTTGGCGTGGCATTGTCGGGGCAAGCCGACCTGCCCGCTCTGGTGGTAGCAGGCGGTGTCGCTGCGAATGAAACGGTGCGCGGTGCGCTGGAGGAATTTGCCTCGGCACGCTCCATGCGCTTCACCGCGCCGCCGATGGCCCTGTGCACCGATAATGCCGCGATGATTGCCTGGGCCGGGTGCGAGCGCCTTCCCCTGGCGCAGAGCGACCCGCTTGATTTCAGGGCACGGCCGCGCTGGCCGCTCGATCCCGGCGCCGAAAAAGTGCGCGGCGCAGGAGTGAAGGCATGAGCGCACAGGTAGCTGTGATTGGCGCAGGCGCGTGGGGCACAGCGATTGCCCAGATGCTCGCCAGCGACGGACGTGAAGTGCTGATCTGGGCCATGGAAGCCGACGTGGTCGACGCGATCAACACCGCACACCGCAACACGGCCTATCTGCCCTCCGCCGATCTTAAAGACACCATTCGCGCGACCGGCGATCTGGCCGATCTGGCGGCGGTTCCAACCATATTCTGCGTCACCCCCGCCCAGCATCTGGGATCGACACTGCGAAAGCTGGGTAGCAGCCCGCGCGATCTGGTGCTGTGCAGCAAGGGGATCGAGCGCGGTACAGGCCGGCTGATGAACGATGTCGCTGCGGATGTATGCCGGGATAGTGCCATCGCCATACTCTCGGGCCCGACATTCGCCCACGAAGTCGCCGCTGGACTCCCCACCGCCATCACGCTTGCCTGCGCGGATGGCCCCGCCCAGTGGGACCGGCTCTCCCCCATCATCGCCCGCCCTTCCTTCCGGCCCTATTATTCGGATGACGTCGCGGGGGCGGAAATCGGTGGGTCGGTGAAAAACGTGCTGGCGATAGCTTGCGGCGTTGTCGACGGGCTGGAGCTGGGCCAGAACGCCCGCGCAGCCCTGATCGCACGCGGATATGCCGAGATGCTGCGCTTCGGCGAGGCGCTGGGCGCACGGGCCGAGACGTTGGCGGGCCTGTGCGGTCTGGGCGATCTGGTGCTCACCTGCTCCTCCACCGCCAGCCGCAATTTCTCGCTCGGCAAGGCATTGGGCGAAGGCCGTTCCGCAGCCGAATTGATGGCCGACCGGACGACCGTGGCCGAGGGCGCGCACACCGCCCCGGTGCTGGCCGAGCTGGCGCAAAAACGCGGCGTCGCGATGCCCATTGTCACCGCTGTTACCGCTCTGCTGGAGGGTGCGGAGGCACGCGAAGTTGTCGGTCAATTGCTCGCCCGCCCGCTGCGGTCCGAACAGGACGAGAGCGCTGGATGAGCGACGATAAACCCGGTCCATCCGCCGCCGCGCCGACACCGGAAGCGGATGGCGGCGCAGGCGATATGCAGGCGCTCGCCAAAGGCGGGCGGACAAATTTCTTCGGCTTCCTGCTGCGGCTCGCCGCGCGCCTGCCGTTCCTGTTTATCGCCGGGCGGCTTTATGGCGCGGATGCCTTGGGCCGTTTTGCGAGCGCATTGGTGGTGGTCGAATTGATCGCACTGATCTGCTCGATGGGGGAAAAACGCGGGCTGGCCCAGCGACTGACCGAGGGCGAAGGCGAACCGGTCAATCTGGTCTATGACGGGTTGCTGCTGGCGCTGATTTTATCCGCAATCGCCGCCGGATTGCTCTGGCTCGTCCCGGCGCCGATGTTCCCCAATGGCATGAACAGCCCGCTCGACCGTCTGCTCGTGCTGGCCATCCCGGCCTATGCGCTGACAGAGATATTGCTGGCGGCGCAGGCCTACCGGTTCGATATCGCCGCCACTGTGCGTGCGCGCGCCATCGTCGAGCCATGGACCATTTCGATTGCAGCAGGTGCATTCTATTTCATCGTTCCCGACGCAGGCCTCGCGATGGCCTATCTCGCGTCGATCTATGCCGGATTTCTGGCTGCGCTGTGGCCTTTCATGCGTGATTACGGCCTGCCGCGCGGGTGGCGGCCGCACCCGGTCGCGATGAGCAAAATGAGCGCCCGCGCCTTGCCGCTCGCCACTGCCGATGCGATTGAATGGGGTACAAGGCGGCTGGATATCTTCATTCTCGGCTTCTTCGCCGCGCCCGCTGCGGTGGGGATCTATTACGTCGCCCAGCAGGTCGCCAGCCTGCCGCAAAAGCTGAAGACCAGCTTCGAACCGATCCTCGGCCCGGTGATCACCCGCAATCTCAAATCGAAGAATTACAGCGCCATCGCCAGCCAGGTTCGGCAAGTGGGCTTCTGGATCATCGCCGCGCAGGCCGGGATTGCGCTGGCACTGGCTATTCCGGGCGAGGCAGTGATGGGATTGGTCGGGCCGAATTTTGTCGGCGGTACCGGCGCGCTCGCCTTCCTGCTGATTGCCGAAGTCGTCGCTGCGACTGCCGTCGTTTCGGAAGCCGCGCTGGTCTATATGGCGCGGGTCCGCAATTTGTGGATTTCCATCGCCACCATCGCGCTGCAGGCCGCCATCACCATCGGCCTGATGATCGGAATCGAGAGTTACGGCCTGCCCGAACCCTACAAGGCAGCGGGCGCAGCTGCGGCGCTGATGCTGGCTCTGGGCGCGGCATCGCTGGTCAAGGCAACACTTCTTTCACGCCTGCTGGGCGCGCCGGTCAATAATTGGCGCTGGGCGCTGGTGTGGGCCAGCGCGCCCGCCATGGCGGTGGGCTATGCGGCGACCTGGCTGCCCGAATGGATGGAGCTGCTGGTGGGCATCCCCGCCATCCTCGCCACCTATGGCTATGTCATCTGGCACAAGGGCTTCGGACCGGAGGACCGCGTTCTTTTCCGCAGGAATATCAGTGGGGACAAGGCCGAAGCGGAGAACGCTTCGACGCCTGAATAGAACATTCAGTCGGCATTCACGGTCCGGGGCCATCTTTGCAGGATCGAGACGCGGCCAAGACCGCGCCGCTGCTGGGGAGTATGCTCTATGAAGGCCGTCCGTATCGTTTCCGTCACCGCTCTCGCAGGTGCCCTGGCGGCCTGTGCAACAACGCAGGAAACCGGCAGTGACCAGAACATCGTGGTTACGGGCGCGAAGGTGGGCGATCGCTCCGGCGGGAATTATGCACCGCCGCCTCCCCCGCCGCCTCCGCCACCACCGCCTCCGCCCTCGATGTCTTCTCCCTCCCCGGTGATGGTTACCGCTTCGCGCGCAATGGCCGAATCTGCGCCCGCTCCCACCGCGCAATCACAAGCTGCGGACGCGACGTCCTACCGCTACGTCGTGCCGCCTGTGATCGTGCCGACCGATCCGGGCCGCGAGCAATATGACGGAGAGGAAGTCTCCTCCGTGAAGCTCGCCCGCAGCGAGCCTGTGAGCACCTTCTCGGTTGATGTGGACACGGCCAGCTATGCCAATATGCGCCGCTTCCTGAGCGACGGGCAGACCCCGCCCAAGGCCGCAGTGCGGACCGAAGAGTTCATCAACTATTTCCGCTACGATTACGACGCGCCGGACCGCGTGGACCAGCCCTTCAGCGTCAATCTGGATACCGCCGTCACACCGTGGAACGCGGGCACCCGTCTGGTCCGCATCGGACTGGCGGGATACGAGCTGCCCAAGCAAGATCGCCCGCCGGCCAATCTGGTCTTCCTGCTCGATGTCTCCGGCTCCATGGGCAGCCCGGACAAGCTGCCACTGGTGAAAACCGCAATGCGCCAGCTGGCCAACCAGTTGCAGGAGCAGGACCGGGTTTCGATCGTGGTCTATGCGGGCGCGGCCGGTCTGGTGCTGGAGCCGACCAATGATCCCGTCGCCATCCGCAGCGCAATGGACGATTTGCGCGCTGGCGGCTCCACCGCAGGCGGAGCAGGCATAGAGCTTGCCTACCGTATCGCAGAGGCCAACCGCATCGAGGGCGGCGTCAACCGCGTGATCCTGGCGACAGACGGCGATTTCAATGTCGGCGTTTCCAGCCGCGATGCTCTGGTCGAAATGATCGAGAAGAAACGCGAGAGCGGCACGACGCTCTCTGTTCTCGGCTTCGGGCGCGGCAACATCAATGACGCGATGATGGAGCAGGTGGCCGATAACGGAAACGGCAATTACAGCTATATCGACAGCGCGCTGGAAGCCAAAAAGGTGCTGGGCGAGGAGATGGGCGCAACCATTTTCACCATCGCCAAGGACGTGAAAATCCAGGTCGAGTTCAACCCCGCCGTTGTCAGCCAGTACCGCCTGATCGGCTATGAAAACCGCATCTTGCGCGAAGAAGACTTCAACAATGATGCAGTGGACGCAGGCGATATCGGCGCGGGCCATCAGGTGACTGCGCTGTATGAAGTGGTGCCCGCGGGCGGACAGGGTTGGATCCCCACCCGCCGCTATGACGATCCCATTCCGCAGACCGCCATCGACCGCGCGACAGAGGCAGCTTATGTCAAGCTGCGCTACAAGAAGCCTGACGGCGATACCTCGACGCTGATCCAGGAAATTCTGCCCGCGAGTGCATTGTCCACCACCGCTATGCCGACCGGCGATTTCGCCTTCGCCACAGCCGTGGGCGCATTCGGACAGAAGATGCGCGGCGATCCGATGCTTGACGGCTATTCCTACCGCTCCATCGAGCAACTGGCCGGGCCGCAGAGCAATTTCTACCGGCAGGAATTCATCAAGCTGGCGGGGCTGGCCAGCGCGCTGAGCGTGCGGGAGGGGAACACAGGCGGCGATTGAGTCGCGTACACTCTTTCTCTGGCCCCCTTCCCTAGCCAACCTGCGCGCCGTATGAGGCACGGCAATGTCCGTGCGTCCATCCTTGATCATGCTGACCGGTGCTGTGCTTGTCGCTGTCATGGCCCTGCTATGGGGATCGCGCACAGCGCCGGTTCTGGCTGCGGACCTGACAGCGAAAGCTGCTGATGCAATCGCCGCATCGCCTGCCCGCGAGGCTCAGGTCAGCTTCGTCAGCGACAACGGCTGGCCAACGCGTCATGCCTTGCTCACCGCCGCAGATGATCTGGATGAAGGCACACGCGCGGAGCTGGCAATTGCCGTTGCGGGCATTCCCGGCGTCGCCGGAATCAATTGGTCGGACGGATCGATGCTAGCCGATGGCAGCGACCAGCCGCTGACATCGATGCATTGTCAGGATGATGTGGCGGCAATTTTGGGCGCGCGCACCATCCGATTTGAAGAATCGAGCGCTGACCTGACGACCGGCAATGATGAATTGCTCGGCGAAGTCGCTGCGGCCCTTCGCCCATGCCTTGGCGCCATCATCGCGATCATCGGGCATACCGATAGCTCCGGCGATGCAGAGGCCAATCTGGCCCTCTCCCGCGACCGCGCTTCCAGAGTGCGTCAGGAATTGATTGCTCGCGGCATTCCGCGCGATGGACTTCGCGCACGCGGTGTCGGTTCCAGCGCGCCGGTGGAGGGTCTTGATCCGGCAGACCCGGCCAATCGCCGCATCGAATTTTCCGTCATCGCGAAGGTGCCGCTGGTGCCCACACCCGTCGACACACCGGGACCGCGCTAGCCATGCCTATCTGGTTAGAAGTCATCGCCCTGTCCCTTGCCGCCTATGCTGTCGGCCTGCTCATCGGATGGGGCCTGTGGAGCGGCGAATTCCGGCGGAAACCCGAAGATGCGGCCGACCAGGACCCGGCCGAAAACACCGAACCTGACGAGAGATCGACGACATGATGCAATTGGTGGAAGCGAACTGGCCCATCCTGCTGGCGGCGCTGCTGGTCGGCCTGTTGGTCGCGTGGCTGATTTACCGCGCCAACCGCAAGACGACGATCAAGCGCGACCCGAGCTCGCCCGATGCCGACGCGCCAGCACAGCGTAATCAGGCGCTCATCGACGCGCCGCCGGTTACAAGCCATCCTGATCCGGTTGCCGTGCCGGGCGCTGTGGGAGGCGCCGGCATTGCCGCCACTACGGCGGCGCATGTGCCCGAGGCGACGCTGGACAGCCCCGACACGGCTGATGGCGATGACCTGACGCGGATCAAGGGCGTAGGCCCGAAACTGGCGGCGCTGCTGGGGCAATTGGGTGTCACCAGCTTCGTCCAGATCGCCGCGTGGGACGATGCAGAGATTGACCGGATCGACGCGCAGCTGGGCCGGTTCGAGGGCCGTATCCGCCGCGATGACTGGATGACGCAGGCCCGCTTCCTCGCGGCAGGCGACAGCGCCGGATACGAGGCGCAATTCGGGCGGCTATAGCCGGTCTGCACCCTCCCCTGAACCAATGACTGGCCTTGCGGTTATCGGGCGCAGGCGGCAAAGCATTCGGCCTACGCTAGGAGATACAATGGCAGGCGCACATACCGGCATCGTTCCCTTCACATGGGATGATCCCTTCCGGCTCGAAGAGCAATTGACCGAAGAAGAGCGGATGATCCGCGATGCCGCGCACGGCTTCGCGCAGGACAATCTGCAGCCACTGGTGACAGAGGCCTATCGCAACGAAACCGTCGCGCCCGAATTGTTTCCGATGTTCGGGCAGGCTGGCCTGCTGGGGGCTACTATCCCGGAAGAATATGGGGGCGCGGGCGCGAGCTATGTTGCCTATGGCCTGATCGCGCGCGAGATCGAGCGGGTCGATAGCGGCTACCGCTCCATGGCCAGCGTCCAGTCCAGCCTGGTGATGTTTCCGATCCACGCCTTCGGGTCGGAAGAACAGCGCCGCAAATATCTGCCCGGCCTCGCCAGTGGCGAATTGATCGGCTGCTTCGGCCTGACCGAACCCGATGCAGGCTCCGACCCCGGCGGGATGCGGACCTACGCCAAGAAAGACGGCGACGGCTATGTGATCTCCGGCGCGAAGACATGGATTTCCAACTCGCCCTTCGCCGATGTTTTCGTCGTCTGGGCGAAGAGCGAGGCGCATGGCGATGGCATTCGCGGCTTCATCCTCGAAAAAGGCATGGAGGGGCTCTCCGCGCCGAAAATCGAGGGCAAGCTTTCCCTGCGCGCCAGCACCACCGGCATGATCGTCATGGACGAGGTGAAGCTGCCCGCCGATGCTTTGCTGCCCGAGGTGCAGGGTCTGAAGGGACCGTTCGGCTGCCTCAACCGCGCCCGCTACGGCATCAGCTGGGGCGCAATGGGCGCGGCCGAATTCTGCTTCCACGCCGCACGGCAATACGGGCTAGACCGCCAGCAATTCGGCGTGCCGCTTGCCTCCAAGCAGCTCTATCAACTCAAGCTGTCGGATATGCTGACCGATATCAGCATGGGCCTGCAGGCCAGCTTGCGTGTCGGCCGCCTGATGGATGAGGGAAGCTTCGCGCCGGAGATGATCTCGATCGTGAAACGCAACAATGTCGGCAAGGCACTCGATGTGGCCCGCAAGGCCCGCGATATGCATGGCGGCAACGGTATTTCCGAGGAATATCAGGTCATCCGCCACATGGTGAACCTGGAAACGGTGAACACCTATGAGGGCACGCACGATGTGCATGCGTTGATCCTCGGGCGGGCAATCACGGGGCTGGCGGCGTTCTGACCCTGCACCGGAACAGGCGCGCGCAGGAAGCGTCTAGCAAGCGGAGGCCGCGCGCATGAAACTCTATGGCTATTACCGAAGCTCGACCAGCTATCGCCTGCGCTGCGCGCTGGAACTGAAAGGGCTGGCCTATGAGAATCTGCCGGTCAATCTGCTCAAATCGGAGCAGAAGGACGCAGCCTTTACCAGCCGCAATCCCTTTGGCAGCGTGCCGATGCTGGAAGCGGGCGGGCAGGACCGCGCGCAATCCATGGCCATTATCGAGTGGCTGGACGAAGCCTATCCAGACAGCCCGTTACTCCCAGCCGATCCTGAGCAGCGCTATCTCGCGCGCGAACTGGCCTATGCCATCGCCACCGAATTGCACGCCCCGCTCAATCTGCCGGTGCTGAAATATCTGAAGGAAGAATACGGCCAGTCGCAGGAGCAGGTCGGCGTGTGGTATCGCCACTGGCTCGCCCGCACGCTTGACCCGCTGGAACAGCGGCTGGCGCAGCTAAAAACCGGAGATTTTCTGTTCGATGCTCCGGGCTTTTTCGAAGTCGTCCTGATGCCGCAAGTCTATAATGCGCAGCGCTTCGAATTCGACTTTAAGGACAAACCGCATATGTCGCGGATCGAGGCCGCCTGCCTCGCCCTGCCCCCTTTCCAGCGCGCCCACCCGGATGCGCAGCCCGACAACCCTGATGCAGCCAAGGACTGAACTGCCATGAAACTCGCAACGCTCAACGACGGAACCCGCGACGGCAAACTGGTGGTCGTGTCCAAGGACATCACCCGTTACTGCGCGGCAGACAACATCGCGCCGACTTTGCAGGCCGCGCTCGACAATTGGACCGAGTGCGCGCCTAAGCTGGAGGCGCTCTACCGCGACGTGGAGCACCAGGCCGTGCCATGCGAGCGGTTCCACGAACGGGAAGCGCATTCGCCCCTGCCGCGCGCCTATCAATGGGCCGATGGCAGCGCCTATATCAACCATGTCGAGCTGGTCCGCAAAGCGCGCGGTGCGGAAGTGCCCGACAGCTTTTACCATGACCCGCTGATGTATCAGGGCGGCAGCGACGATTTTCTGCCTCCGCGCGCCGACATCCCGCTGGGCGATGTGAAATGGGGCTGCGACATGGAAGGCGAGGTCGCCGTAATCGTCGACGATGTGCCGATGGGCACCAGCGCCGCCGATGCCGCAGACCACATCAAGCTGGTGATGCTGGTAAACGATGTCTCCCTGCGCGGCCTGATCCCGGGTGAGCTCGCCAAAGGCTTCGGCTTCTTCCAGTCCAAGCCCTCCACCGCTTTCAGCCCCGTTTGCGTCACGCCGGACGAACTGGGTGACGCGTGGAAGGATACGGTGGTCCACCTTCCCCTGATGGTGAATTACAACGGCGAGCCCTTTGGCCGTGCGCAAGTGGGCGAGGATGCAACCTTCACCCTCGCCGACCTCGTCGCCCATGCGGCGAAGACCCGCAATCTGGGGGCAGGCGCAATCATCGGATCGGGCACAATCAGCAACAAGGGCGCCGATGGCGGACCCGGCAAGCCGGTCAGCGAAGGCGGGCTGGGTTACAGCTGTATCGCCGAAATCCGCATGATCGAGACGATTGCCAGTGGCGAGGCGAAAACCCGCTTCATGGCACCGGGCGACATTGTCAAAATCTGGATGGAAGACGAAGGGGGTCACTCGATCTTCGGCGCCATCCGGCAGGAAGTCGTCGCGGCCTGATGTTCGTCGAGGCCACATGGCCCGATATCGTCCTGCGCGGCATCCTGCTGTCGGGCATCGGCTTGGCCTACGTTGTATTTCTGGTCCGGATGGTGGGCCTGCGGTCATTCTCCAAAATGACCAATTTCGATTTCGTCATGACCGTGGCCAGCGGCTCGCTGCTGGCGGGGGCCGCGCAGGCAACTGACTGGGCGGGCTTTGCGCAGCCGATGGTCGCAATGACCGGCCTGTTCTCCGCCCAATGGGCCCTCGCTCGCTTGCGCAAGCGGTCGGACAGTTTCGAGCAGGCGATCCAGAACGACGCGGTACTGCTGATGAAGGATGGCGAGTTCTGCGAGCAGGCACTGAAGGAAGAGCGGGTCGCGCAATCGGACCTGATGGCGAAGCTGCGCGAATCCAATGTTCTGGAGATGGGCAAAGTCCGCGCCGTGGTGCTTGAGACCACGGGCGATGTCTCGGTGTTGCACGGGGATATGCTGGAGCCGGAGCTTATTGCCAATGTCCGCGACCTGACGTCGGACAGCTAGCCCGCGTCGCCTCAATCACGGAATATCAGCTGAGCTCGCCGCACCGCCGCCGGACGAAACGACTTGGCGAGCCGGAGTCTCACTCCGGCCCGCCGGTCGATACCCCGACCTTAGAACCGCGTCCGCAGGCCCAGACGATAATTGCGTCCGATGGCGCTGCCGATGAACGGGTTGAAGCCGAGCGGAAGCTGCGCCTCTGCCGGTGCGGTGTTGGTGAAGTTCTCGATCGCTCCGCGCAATTGCGCTTCGAACCCTGCAAACTCCAGATCAACCGTCAGCGCGATATCGTGCTGGGTGTAGGAGCCGCTCACGACCCCGTAATCGGTCGGGCCCGCTGAGGTCTGGAAGCAAGGGTCGCGGTTCACACAGCGGTCGTCCGTCACGCCATCGATATAGGTGACCGTGTAGCGAAGGTTTACCGGCTGGAACGCCACGTTGACGAAGGCGTTGGCCCGCCATTCAGGAATGGTGTTCGGATCGCGGAAGTAATTGCCGAAGCCAATCGCATCATAGGCGGGGGCTACAAGAACGCCTTGAACCTCGAAATCATCGAAGCTGTAGTCGAGATTCCACACAGCATTGGCACCGAGGTTCAGGTCCACACTATCCGTTACCGGCATGTCGAGATTGAAGGCAAAATCGAGGCCAGCGATTTTCACATCGGGCCCGTTCACCCAGTCCGTGCGCACGCGGCTGATATCGATACCGGTGGTCGTGCCCTGAATACACTGGTTGTTGCTGAAGGTGATCAGATTGGCGACCGGGCTGCTGCAGTTCACCGGATCGGTGCCGGTTGTCTGTCCATTGCCCACCAGACTGGCGATGGCATTGCCCGGCGTCGTGGTGATCCGGTCTTGCAAATCGATCGACCAGTAATCGACGCTGAAGGTCATGCCGCCCGCACCGACGGGCACATTCAGGATCGCCCCGATATTGTAGGTGAAGGCAGTTTCCGGCCCCAGATCGTTGGGGTTACCGAAAATATCGAGCGATTTGAAGTTACCGCCTGCCGCCGTGAAGCCTTCCAGCGCCGTCACCGAAATCGGCGCTACCTGCGAAGCAATCGGACCACGGAACGTCGTACCGACCGAACCGCGCAGGGTCAGCCAGTCGGAGGCCTCGAACCGGAACGAACCCTTCGGATTGACCGTCGAGCCCACAGTGCCACCGTAGTCTTCGTACCGGATTGCGCCCTGCACCTCCAGCGTGTCGAGGATCGGCAAGCGAACCTCACCAAAGAAGGCATAGACGCTCTGGCTCAGATTGACCGGACGCGATCCGCCGAGGAAGATGAACGAGCCGACCCCTTCGGTCGTGGTCCCGACACAGCTGCGATCTCCCTCAATGAAACACGGGTTCACATCGAGATTGGACTCATCGTTCAGCGGGCGGCTGGAGAAGCTGGTGTCGCGGTATTGGCCACCGACAGCGAATGCCACGGGGCCGCCGGCAAGTTCCAGACCGGTTTCACCGGAGAGAACCATGTCGAAAACGAACTGCGATTCGCGTTCGTCCGTACCGTTCGGCACCTGTAACCAACGAATGAGCTCAGGGCTGTTTTCCGCCCCCGGCACGTAGAGATTGTTGGTCAGGCCCAGAGTCGGATTGCCCGGCCCTGCATTGACGAAGGGGTTGAAATATTCGCACCCGTTTGTGCCCGGCGTGGTGCCGCGGCAATTCGCGCCGCCCAGCCCGTTGAGGGCAGCCTGCAGACGGCTGCCGAGAATACCGGGCGCGAATGCCTGCCGTTCCGATTGCCAGAACGTTCCGTCGATATCCAAAGTAAGTGTGTCGCTGAGATCGATATCGAACCCGCCACTCACGCGGTACGCATCGTTTTTGGCAAGGCCGGACCCTGCGCCGCGTTCCTCATCCAGAGGATTGCCCAGATAGCCGAAGGGCCGGAACAGGACATTGGTCACCGCGACAATCGGATTGGTCGGCGTGCTTGCGGGAAGGCCCTGCTGCGCGAGAAACGCCGTCAGGCCCGGGTTGCTGGGCGATGTGGTGAACGCGCTCAGGAAGCCCGAGCCGCGCGGGCCCTGAGTGGGCGGGAATGCCGGCGAGTAATTGATCGATTCCAGATCGGTCCGTGCCCACAGCGCATCGGCCTTGAATCGGACCGTGTCCGACAGGTCGACTGTCGCGCTGGCGAACACCTGATAGCGGTCCTCATCCTCGACAATGTTGTCGAACGGGATGAAGGTGAACCGGCAAAGCGCGCCGTCCTGAAAACCGCCCAGATCATTACAACCCCGGTCGGGGCGGACCTGCGTATCGACCGCCCCCGTCCCGGTGTCGAAATAGCTCACTGCAAACAGGCCCGGCGTCGACAAAGCCGAATAGGCCGACGGGTTCACCGTATAGTCGGTCTGGGTGTAATCGCGCTGCGGCGTGCCCAGTTCCGAACGATGCTGCCATCCGGCGCCGATCACGAAATTGGCATCGCCGAACTCGAACCCTGCCAGACCGCTCAACGAGTAATTGTCGTCTGAGCCATTGATGAAGGCATAGTCCCCCTGCACCTCAAACCCGGTGAAGGTGTCGCGGGTGATGAAGTTGGCGACCCCGCCAATGGCGTCGGACCCGTAGGTCGTGCCGGCACCATCTTTCAGTATTTCGACCCGCTCCAGCGCGAACAGGGGAATGAGCTGGGTATCGACAAAACCGGACCCCGGCGTCTGGATCGCGCGCTTGCCGTTCATCAGCACCAGCGTGCGCTGCGGGCCAAGGCCGCGCAGGTTGATCGAGCCTACGCCCTGAAAACCCTGTGCTGCAGTGGAGAACTGGTTGGTATCGCCCAGCACAGCACCGACCGAAGGCAGTTCCTTGATAAACTCTAGCGGACTGTCGACACCCTGCTTGGCCAGATCGTCTGCGGTGAATACGTCAACCGGCAGAGCCGCATCTTCGGGCGTGCCGCGGATCAGCGAGCCGGTCACCACGATCGTATTGTCGTCATCCGAATCGGCCCCATCCGCGTCTTGCGCGAAAGCGGGAGCCGCACTGAGCAGAATGGCGCTTGCGAGCGCCCCGCGCGCTGCTGTTTCGAGATAGGTCTTACGCATGATTTGTGCTCTCCATCACCGGGTTACCCAAGGGACGGGGACACGTTGCGCATAGGCGCAACCAAGCCGTTTCCGTAAAACCCCTCCCAAGGCCTGGACGCAACGATGCACCCGCCCGCGATATGAAGCAAGAGACGAAATTACTTCGGGGAAAACAAATCAGGCCTTTTGCCTTACAGCGCGGATTTAACCCGGACCATGGCCACTGCGGCAATAAGCCAGCATGCGGCGGCAAACAGCATCGTCCAGATCGGCTCACCCGGGAAAAACAGGTTCATCGCCGTTCCCATCACTGTGGCGACCAGCAATTGCGGCACCACGATGAACACATTGAACAGCCCCATATAGATGCCGAGCTTCGCCTGCGGCAGGTTCGAGGCGAGGATGGCGTAGGGCATGGCGAGGATACTTGCCCACGCAACCCCGATGCCGATTTCGGCCAGCAGCAGCGCCTGCGCATCACGGACGACAAAGAACATCAGGAAACCGGCCGCACCCAAGGTTAGGCAAAGCGAATGGGTCCAGACTTGGCCGATCGTGCGGCTGAGGAATGGCAACAGAGCCAGCGCCGCGATGGCGGCCACACCGTTGTAAACCGTGAACAGGACATTCACCCAGTTCGCCCCGGCATTATAGGCGGTGCTGGTCGGGTCGGTGCTGCCATAGACATATTGCGTCACCACCGGCGTGGTGTTGATCCACATGATGAACAATGCCGACCAGCTGAAGAACTGGACCAGCGCCAGCCGCTTCATGACTGCGGGCATGCCTGCGAAATCGCCGATGATACTCGACAGGATATTGGCCTCCCGGCCCTGCCGCGCCATGATGATCGCGATCATGCTCAGCAAGCCATAGGCAATCAGAAGACCGCCCAGCAGGAACATCTCCTTCTCAAGCGAAAGGGCCGAGACGCCAGCAATGACGCCGAGGCCCAAGACAATCCAGAAACCGGAGCTAGCAAAGCTCTTCTCCGCCAGAAGACGAATTGGCTGTTTCGCGTCTGCCGGTGCCTCGCCATCGAAACCGGCCATCTGTTCGGGGCTGTATTCGCGCACGGTCAGCACCGTCCATGAAACGGCAAACAGCAGCGCGGCCGCGCCGAACCAGAAGCTCCACCTGACCGTGTCGGGAAGCTCGCCTGCGGGCGCAACATTGGCAACGCCGATCCATTCCAGAAAGGCGGGGAAGATCGATCCGACCACTGCGCCCGCGCCGATAAAGGCCGTCTGCACGGCGTATCCGGCGCTGTGCTGGTCTGTTCTCAGCATGTCGCCGACAAAAGCGCGGAACGGCTCCATCGAGATATTGAGCGAGGCATCGAGCACCCACAACATCGCCGCTGCAAACAGCAGGGGCGCGCCGAATGTCGGGCTCAGCGGCATGACGAACAGCGCCAGAGCGGCAAGGATGGCGCCTGTCATAAAATAGGGCCGCCGACGGCCGAAGCGGTTCCAGGTGTTGTCCGACAGATAGCCGATAATCGGCTGGACGATCAGGCCGGTCAGCGGGGCGGCGACCCACAGCGCAGGCAAGTCGTCCATACTCGCGCCCAGCGTCTGGAAGAGGCGCGACATATTGGCATTCTGCAACGCAAAGCCGATTTGAATGCCGAAAAAGCCGAAGCTGATATTGAACAGCGCCCCGGCACCAAGGGTTGGTTTCTGTGTGGCCAAGCCATCTCTCCCGATGCGGGAGCCATTGTGTTTTATGTGCCCCGCGCGTGCTGGCTTGCACGATTGGCATTAGGCGACAAGATACATACGAATGTGATTGGCGAATGGGATCGGGACAAATGCCGCTCCTGTTTTGCCAGACCGGCTAGCCGCCGGTGCTGCCTCGCACAATCAGCCGCGTCTCCAGCCTGGGATCGGGCCGCTCCCCGCCCTCGATCTGCGCCAGCAGCATGTCTACGAGGCGCTGACCCGCGCCCTGCACGTCCTGCATGATCGTGGTGAGTGGCGGGGTGGTCAGGCTGGCGGCCGCGATATTGTCGAAGCCGATCACCGCCACATCATCCGGCACCGAATATCCGTTTTCCGCCAGCACCTGCATCGCGCCGATGGCAATCAGATCGCTGGCCGCGAAAACCGCGTCGAACGGCTTGCCCTCCGCAATCAGGGCGCTCACCGCCGCGCGCCCCGCCTTCTCGGTTGTGATCGCGTCGGATTGGAGCGCGTGGTCCGGCGGGATGCCTGCCTCCTCAAGCGCAGCAATCATCCCGCGATAGCGCTGGGCAAATTCGGGCGCATTGTCGTCGACCCGGCCGAGAAAGGCGACCTTGCGGCGGCCGCGTTCCAGCAAATGTTCGCCCGCCAGTCGCCCGGCACCAAAGTTGTCGGAGCCAATCGTGCTGCCCCCGGCATCGCTGCTGACCGAGCCCCACCGCGCATAGGATGTGCCCTGCTCTTTCAGCTGCTCCAGCCGCTCTTCATATTGCTGATAATCGCCATAGCCGAGCAGGATCAGCCCATCGGCCCGGTGGCTGTCATGATAGCGCTGGTGCCAGTCGTCCTCCATCCGCTGGAACGAGACAAGCAGGTCCAGCCCCTGCCGCGCACAGGCCCGGGTAATCGAACCCAGCATCGCGACGAAGAACGGATTGATCATGCTGTCATCAGGCGTGGGATCTTCGAAAATCAGCAACGCAATCGTGTCCGAACGCTGGGTTCTGAGTGACGATGCGTTGCGATCGACTGCATAGTTCAGCTCGCGCGCAATGCTCTCGATCCGCTCCCGCGTGGCGGCGCTGACGGAGGTGTCTCCGCGCAGGGCACGGCTAACGGTAGGCTGCGAAACGCCCGCTCTATAGGCGATGTCGATGCTCGTCGGTCGGCCTGATTTGCGGCGCCCCATCCCTATGCTCCCTTGCCCGATACTATTGCGCTTTATCCGCGCGGCGGCAAGCGCGCCAAAGTCAGCCCGCGACCTGTTGCAGTTTGGCGACATCCGAAAATGCTGCACCGCACAAACATACGTATACCGTATTCCCCTGCGTCCCGACCCGTTCCATCACAGGGTCAGAATTGGCGCTGAGAAACCGGCGTCACTTTCATTCGCATTGAATGGCAAAGCGCCGGAAACAGGCGTTCAGGGGAGAGAATCACGTGAAGAAGCGCAGCATTTTTACGACCGGAATCAGCGGATCGGCCATGGCCCTTTCGCTGGCAATCGCAGCGACACCGCAAATGGCAATGGCGCAGGATGCGGACGAAGCCGAAGAAGCCGTTGATGAGGACGGTGTCATCATCGTACGCGGTTTTCAGGCAGCGCTGGAAAGCGCCGTCTCGGAAAAGCGCAACACGGACCTGATCCTCGAATCGGTCACAGCGGAAGATATCGGCAAGCTGCCCGACAACTCGATCGGTGAAGCCATTGCCCGCCTGCCCGGTCTGACCGCGCAGCGTCTCGGCGGCCGCGCCAACTCCATCTCGATCCGCGGCTTCGGCCAGGACTTTTCGCAAACCCTGCTGAATGGCCGCGAGCAGACGTCGCTCGGCGATGCCCGTGCGGTGGAATTCGACCAGTATCCGGCCGAACTCGTCCAGCAGGTCGTCGTCTACAAGACGCCGTCGGCCGAGCTGGTCGGCCAGGGCCTCGTCGGAACGATCGATATCCGCACGCTGCGTCCGCTCGATCTCGACGAGCGCATTCTGGCCGTCGGCGCGCGCTTGTCCTATCCCGACACCGGCGCACTCAATTCCGGCTCGAGCGAGCTCGGCTACCGCGTTAATGCGACCTTCGCCGACACGTTTGCTGACGGCACGGTCGGTATCTCGCTGTCGGCATCCTATGTCGACGAGCCCTACCACATCGAGGAATTCAATGCCTGGGGCTACACGGATCAGGCAACGCCGGGCAATCGCCTGATCGGCGGCTCGAAAAGCTTCGTCACCTCGACGGACCTTGAGCGCCTCGGCCTTTCCGGAACCGTGCAGGTCGAATTCACGCCGCAGCTGACCCTGACCGTTGACGGGTTCTATTCGGATTTTGAAGATGACCAGATCAAGCGAGGCATCGAGCTTCCGCTCGGCTTCTGTGTAAACCCGGCCGACCCGACCAATGGCGCATCGGCCTTCTGCTTCAGCGCCGCGTTCGATCCTTCGACCGCAGTCGTCGAGAACGAAACGGTCGTGGGCGGCACGTTCCCGTCTGTCGAAGGCGTGGTTCGCAACGACATCTTCAACAAGCAGGCCGATCTGGTCTCTGGCGGCATCAACCTTGATTACGAAGGCGATGACGGCTGGAACGCATTCATCGACTTCGGCTATTCGCGCACGGATCGCCGCGAGCTGAGCTTCGAAAGCTATTCTGGCACGGGCGTGGGTGCCGGCAACGGCGCCGTCGACCAGATCACCTTCACCCAGGATGAGAGCGGCGCTTTCTTCAATCCGTCGCTGAACTATTCCGACCCGAACCTGATTGTCCTGACCGACCCGCTCGGCTGGGGCGGCGGCACGCAGGCCGGCTACTTCAATGACCGCATCATCGATGACGAGCTGTGGCAGTTCCGTGTCGGCATCGAGAAAGAGCTGGATGGCTTCATCAGCGCACTGAAGCTGGGCGCCAACTTCACCAACCGCGAAAAAACGCTGACACCGGATGAATCCTTCATCCGCCTCGCCGGTGGCGCGCTGGAACGAGCCATTCCGTCCGAGCTGCTGCTCGATCCAACCGACCTGAGCTATCTCGGTCTCGGCCCGATCGTCAGCTATGACGCGCGCGAGCTCATCGAGAGCGGGATTTACGTCCTCGAACCGAACCTGTCGAACGACATCCCGGCCAAGGCGTTCAACATCCAGGAAGAACTGCTCACCTTCTATGGCCAGGCAGACATCTTCCAGCGTCTCGGCAATGCGGACCTGACCGGCAATATCGGCGTTCAGGCGATCAATACCGATCAGCGCTCCAGCGGTATCGGTTTCCCCGGCGGCGTCCAGACGCCGATTTCGGCGGGCGACAGCTACTGGGACATTCTGCCCAGCGCCAACCTCTCGCTGCGCTTCGATAGCGACTTCGTGATCCGCGTCGCGGCAAGCCGCCAGATCCAGCGTCCGCGGCTTGACGACCTGCGCTCCGCGATCGGCTACGGGCTCAACTTCACGGGCCCCGGTCCGGACGGCTCCAGCCCGTTCATCAGCGGCGGTGGCGGTAACCCGTTCCTGCGCCCTTACCGCGCCAACGCCTTCGACATGACGTTCGAGAAGTATTTTGGACGTGGCGGGGTGATTGCAGCTCAGCTCTACTACAAGGATATCAAGAGCTACATCGACAAGAGCGTCTTCACGTTTGACTACACCGGCTTCCCGCTTCCCGCCGGACCGGTGCCGCCCAGCCGCATCGGCCTGCTCGATGCGCCGAACAACACCGGCGGCGGCGACTTCTACGGTGCGGAACTGGGTGCCACCATTCCGTTCGGCATGTTCAGCGAAGCGCTCGAAGGCTTCGGTTTCACCGGCGGCGTCGGCTACACGGAGACCAAGGTCGAGGACGCATTCGGCAATGTCGATGAAATCCCGGGCTATTCGAAGTGGGTGGCGAACGGCACGGCGTACTATGAGCGTTACGGCTTCAATGCACGCGCCAGCGTCCGTCACCGTTCGGGCTTCCTGGGCGATTTCACCGGCTTTGGCGGCGCTCTCAACCGCAAGAATGCGCTGAGCGAGACCATCGTCGATGCACAGATCGGCTATGATTTCGAAGGTGGCGCGCTCGATGGCCTGTCGGTCTATCTGCAGGGCCAGAACCTCACCAACGAACCGTTCGTCGCCATCGACGGCAACGGCAACCCGCTGCAAGTGGTCGATTACCAGTCCTTTGGACGCCGTTTCCTCGCAGGCTTCACCTTCAGGTTCTGAAGCCTGCCGGGCGGGGGAGTTTTCGGGTCGCACCGCTTCCCCGCCTGCCTATTTCGTCACCAGACGGTTGCCCCCCGGATGAAAGAGGGGTGATAAAGGAGACGTGACAATTTCCGCGCCAGACGTTTCTTCCTTGCCTCCAATCGTGATTGCCGGTGGCGGCAGCGCGGGGTGGATGGCGGCTGCGACGCTGGCGCGTTTCTCCGGCCGGAAGATCATTCTGGTGGAAAGCGAAGCCATCGGAACGGTGGGTGTCGGCGAGGCAACCATCCCGCAAATCCGCCTGTTCAACGCGGCGCTGGGCATCAACGAGGGAACGTTCCTTCGCGAGACCAAAGGCACGTTCAAGCTCGCCATCGAGTTCGACGGATGGTCGGGCGAAGGGGAAAGTTATCTCCACGCTTTCGGCTCTGTCGGGCATCCGTCCGGCGTATTGCCTTTCCAGCATTACTGGCTGCGCGCCCATGCGACGGGAGAGGCTGAGCCGCTTTCCGCCTATTGCCTGAACGATGTCGCCGCGCGCGCTGGCAAAATGCAGTTTTTCCAGGCGCAACCCGGCCAGCCCGCGCCCGATGTGCCGTGGGCCTATCACTTCGACGCGGGCCTCTACGCGGCCCTATTGCGCTCCTACGCGGAAGAACGCGGCGTCGAGCGTATCGAAGGGGCCATAGCCTCGGTGAAACGCGATACCGAAAGCGGCGATATTGCTGCTCTGGTCCTCGAAGACGGATCGCAGATCGAAGGCGGATTGTTCCTCGATTGCACCGGCTTCCGCTCGCTGTTGCTGGGTGAGGTGCTGGGGGTGGGCTTCGAGGACTGGTCGCATTGGCTGCCCTGCGACACGGCAGTTGCCGTGCCTTGTGCTCCGGGCGGCGATTTCGCACCCTATACCCGCTCCATCGCGCGCAAGGCCGGTTGGCAATGGCGCATTCCGTTGCAACACCGGATCGGCAATGGCCACGTCTTCTGCAGCGAATTCATGAGCGCGGACGAGGCCACCGACATCCTGCTCGGCAATCTCGATGGCAGTCCGCAAGCCGACCCGCGCGTCCTGCAATTCACCACCGGAATGCGGGAGCGGCAATGGGAACGCAATTGCCTCGCACTCGGTCTGGCGGGCGGGTTCATGGAGCCGCTGGAATCGACCTCGATCCATCTGATCCAGTCCTCCATCGCGCGCCTGCTGCAGATGCTGCCGGGCGCGGAGGTGGCACCAGCTGTGCGCGAGGAATTCAATCGTCAGGCGCGCTTCGAATGGGAGCGGATCAGGGACTTTCTGATTTTGCACTATGCCGCCAATGGCCGAGAGGGCGAGCCCTTCTGGGACCGTTGCCGCGCAATCGATGTGCCCGATACGCTGACGGCCAAAATCGAGACCTTCCGCGCCAGTGGCAATATCCACCGCGAGCACGAGGAATTGTTCACCGATCAGGGCTGGCTGCAGGTGATGGTCGGCCAAGGCATCGTACCGGAAGCCTACAACCCCATCGCCGATCAAATGCCGGCTGCCGAGCTGTCGGCCATGCTTGCACGGATCGTTACCCGCAACAAACAGACCGCCGCTTCGATGGCAGAGCATGCAGACTTCCTGCGCGCGCTGATCGATCACTCGCAGAGGAAAACCGCATGATCCGCCACGCCGCCCTTCTGCTCACCGCCACCGCCGGCCTTGCCCTGCCCGCTTGCGCGACCGCGCCAGCGCCCGCGCCTGTACCCTCTGCTGCAGCGGCACCGATAACCGAGGCGCAGCAATCTTTCCGCGCACGCCCGGTGACCGACGAGGTGATCTATTTCGTCTTGCCCGACCGCTTTGCCAATGGCGATCCGGGCAATGACGATGGCGGCTATGGCCCGGACAAGATGGCCAGCGGGTATGATCCGGCTGGAAAAGGCTGGTATCACGGCGGCGACCTGAAGGGCCTGACCGAGAAACTGGATTACATTCAGGGCATGGGCGTCACCGCGATCTGGTTCGCCCCGATCTTCAAGAACAAGCCGGTTCAGGGCGATGCGTCGAAGCCCGAGACGCTGAGCGCCGGCTATCACGGATACTGGGTGACCGACTTCACGCAGGTTGATCCGCATTTCGGCACCAATGCCGAGTTCAAGGCCTTCGTCGATGCGGCCCATGCGCGCGGGATGAAGGTCTACATGGACATCATCACCAATCACACGGCGGATGTGATCCACTATGCCGAGGGCGAATACACCTATCGCAGCAAGGGCGAATATCCCTACTCCACGCGCGGCGGTGTCGATGGCGAACCCATCAATCCCGGATTTCGCGGAGGAAGCGATGGGAGCGCGGACAACTGGGCCAGGCTGACCAGTTCCGACTACGCCTACACCCCGAAGATCGCCGAGGCCGAGAAAAACTTCAAGGTCCCGGCGTGGCTGAACGATCCGATTTACTATCACAATCGCGGTGACAGCGCGTGGGTTGGCGAAAGCAGCATATATGGCGACTTCGCCGGGCTGGATGACCTGTTCACCGAGCATCCGAGAGTGATCGAAGGCATGATCGACATCTTCGGCGGATGGATCGACGAGTTTGGCATTGACGGTTTCCGGATCGACACTGCCAAGCATGTGAATCCGGAATTCTGGCAGGCCTTCGTGCCCGCTATCGAGGCGCGAGCAAAGGCGGCGGGCATCCAGAACTTCCATATCTTTGGCGAAGTGTACTGGAGCGATCCGGTCCAGCCGCTCGGCGCGGAGATCATGGCCAAGAGCAGCCTGCCCTACACACTCGATTTCGGCTTCGCGAGCGCTGCACAGCGTGTTGTCGGCGGTGAAAGCGCGCCTTCACTGATGGCCAATCTGCTGGAGCAGGACGCGGTCTATCCCGGCGGACAGGAAACGGCCGTGGGCCTGCCGACCTTCCTCGGCAACCACGATATGGGGCGCTTCTCCATGTTCGTGCGCGAGCATGCCCAGGGAGCAGATGCCGATGAATTGCTGGCGCGCACCATGCTGGGCCATGCCATGATGTTCACCCTCCGCGGCGTGCCGACGGTCTATTACGGGGACGAGCAGGGCTTTATCTCCGATGGCAACGACCAGCTGGCGCGCGAGAATATGTTCCCGAGCCGGACACCCCAATACAATGATAACGATCTGCTTGGTACAGACGCCACCACGGCGGAGGCCAATTTCGATACCGCGCATCCCTTGTACCAGTTGATCGCGGCGCTGTCCGAAGTGCGGCTGTCCAGCCCCGCCCTGATGCGCGGCCACAGCATCGTGCGGGCATTTGATCACGAGGGGCCGGGGTTGCTCGCGGTAGAACGACACGACCCCGAAAGCGGCGAGCGCGTGCTCACCGCCTTCAACACCTCGAACCAGTCGATCAGCCGCCTTGTCGAAGTCGATTACGGAGCGACCGGCGTAGCCGCGCTGATGGGCCAGTGTCCGGTCTCGCTCGCCGCGAGGGGAAGCGTCCGGATTGACTTGCCCGCGCTCGGCTATGCGGCCTGCACTTTGCTGGACGAGGCCGACTAAGCGATGGCGACCGCTCACCTCCCCGGCGAGAACGCGCAGGCGCGAACCGATGCGCAGCCAGACCTGCCATGGTGGCGCGGGGCGGCGATCTATCAGATCTACCCGCGCAGTTTCATGGACTCCAATGGCGATGGTGTGGGCGATTTGCCCGGCATCACCAGCCGTCTGGACCACGTCGCCTCGCTGGGTGTGGATGCCATCTGGGTCTCGCCCTTCTTCACCTCGCCGATGAACGATTTCGGATATGACGTGTCCGATTATTGCGATGTCGATCCGCTGTTCGGCACGATTGAAGATTTCGATGCGATGGTCGCCCGCGCACACGAACTGGGCCTGAAGGTCCTGATCGATCAGGTCTATTCGCACACTTCGGACGAGCATGAGTGGTTCGAGGAAAGCCGGGCCAGCCGGGACAATCCCAAGTCTGACTGGTATGTCTGGGCCGATCCGAAGCCCGATGGTTCGCCGCCGAGCAACTGGCAGTCTGTGTTTGGTGGTCCAGCCTGGACCTGGGATGCGCGGCGCCAGCAATATTACCTGCACAATTTTCTCAGCAGCCAGCCGCAGGTGAACGGGCACAACGTGGCTGTGCAGGAGGCGCTGCTCTCGGCGATGCAGTTCTGGCTTGATCGCGGGGTCGACGGTTTCCGGATCGATGCGCTCAATTTCCTGATGCACGACCCAGAATTGCGCGACAATCCGCCTGCCCCGGCTAGCGACAAGCCGCGCACACGGCCATTCGACTTCCAGCTCCGGGTCCATAATCAATCGCATCCGGATATTCCCGATTTCGTGGCCCGCATCCGCGCCCTGACCGACCGATATGACGCGGTGTTCACCGTGGCCGAAGTGGGCGGCGACGAGGCCGAAGCCGAAATGAAAGCGTTTACCGCCGGCGCGGACCATCTCAATTCGGCTTACGGGTTCAATTTTCTTTATGCCGACAAGCTGACACCCGGGCTGGTTTGCGGTGCGCTGGCGCAGTGGCCAGATGAGGACGGCATTGGCTGGCCAAGCTGGGCGTTCGAGAACCATGATGCCCCGCGCGCTCTCTCGCGCTGGTGTGCGCCCGAACATCGCGAAGCCTTTGCCCGAATGAAGATCGCCCTGCTCGCCTCGCTGCGCGGCAACATCATCCTGTGGCAAGGCGAGGAACTGGGGCTAACCCAAGTCGATATTCCCTTCGACCAGCTGCATGATCCCGAAGCGATCGCCAACTGGCCGCTGACCCTGTCGCGCGACGGAGCCCGCACCCCGATGCCGTGGCAGGCCGACTGCCCCTCCGCCGGTTTCGGATCGCGTGAACCGTGGCTGCCACACGGGGAAGAGAATATCGCCAGGGCCGTCGACCTTCAGGATGAAGACGACGCCTCGCTGCTGGCATTCACGCGGGATATTCTTGCGCTCCGCAATCGCACGCCCGCGCTGCACCACGGATCAGTGGCGGATTGCACGGCCGACGGCGCGCTGCTCGACATGACGCGCGAGGCCGATGGCACGCAAATCCGCTGCCTGTTCAATCTCTCGCCCGAACCGCTGACGATTTCGGCCAGCGGAAAGGTCCTGCTGGCGGTCAACGGAGCCACCCCCGATGCCCTTCCCGGCTATGCCGCTCTTCTATTGGAAACGGACACATGAAAAACCTTCTCGCCTCCATCGCGCTGACTGCTCTGGCCACCCCGCTGGCCGCCGCCGAAGTGTCCTCTCCCGATGGCCGTCTGGTGGTTGAAATGGATGTCGATGGTGGGGGCGTGCCGTTTTACCGGGTGCTGCGCGATGGCGAGGAAGTGATTGCCGAGAGCGATCTGGGTTTCACCTTCAGCGACGCCCAAACAATGCGCCGCAATTTCGTGGTCGAGAGCGAGGCCCGCGCCAGTCATGATGGCACATGGGAGCAGCCATGGGGCGAGCGCCGCTTTGTGCGCGACAATCATAACGAACTTTCCGTGACGTTCCGCGAATCGCGCGACAATTCCGACCGTTCGCTGACCGTGCGGATGCGGGTATTCGATGACGGTATCGGCTTTCGCTATGAATTGCCGGAGAACCCCGCCCAGCCGGTCTACAACATCGCCGAGGAACTGACCGAGTTTCATATCGCAAAGACCGGCACCGCTTGGTGGATCCCCAGCGGCGACTGGAACCGTTATGAAATGGTCTATCAGGAGACGCCGGTCGACGCGGTGTCGGTGGCGCATACGCCGATGACCATGCGGCTGGAAGACGGCACGCATCTGTCGTTTCACGAGGCTGCGCTGGTCGACTATTCCGGCATGTGGCTCCGCCGCATGGAGGGCCAGCGCTTCCGCGCGATGCTGGCACCCAGCAGCCGCGGGGCCAAGGTCGTGCGCAAAGGTGCTTTCAACACACCGTGGCGCACGATCCGCATCGGCGATGCGGCGTCCGATCTGGTTGAAAGCGATATCGAACTCAATCTCAACGAGCCGAACAAGCTGGGCGATGTGAGCTGGGTCGAGCCCGCGAAATACATCGGCATTTGGTGGGGAATGATCTCCAACCGCTGGACGTGGGGCACCAGTGAGCGCCACGGCGCCACCACGGAACGCGCCAAAAAGTATATCGATTTCGCAGCCGAACACGGCTTTCGCGGTGTGCTGATCGAAGGCTGGAACATCGGCTGGGATGGCAATTGGTTCGACAATGGCCGCGAATTCAGCTTCACTCAGGACTATCCCGATTTCGATCTGGAAGAAGTCGCCACCTACGCCAAATCGAAGGGCGTCCGGATCGTCGGCCACCACGAAACCAGCGGCAATATCGCCAATTACGAGAAACAACTGGGCGACGGGCTGGACCTGTATGAAAGCCTGGGGATCGACTGGATCAAAACCGGATATGTCGCGGATGCGGGCGGCATCGTGACCTGCAATGCCGATATTTCAGAGCCTTGCGAAGAGGACACAGAACTGTTCGAATGGCATGACGGCCAGCGGCAGGTCCAGCACCACCAGCTGGTGATCGAGGAAGCAGCCAAGCGCAAAATCGCGATCAATCCGCACGAGCCGGTCAAGGACACCGGCCTGCGCCGCACCTATCCCAACTGGGTCGCCCGCGAAGGCGCGCGCGGGCAGGAATACAATGCGTGGGGGCCGTTCAATAACGGGCCGGAGCATGACCCGACGCTGGTCTATACCCGCATGCTGTCCGGCCCCATGGACTACACGCCGGGCGTGCTGGATCTGAAGGGCGAGAACGATGTTCCCATCGCCTCGACGCTGGCCAAGCAGCTGGGGCTGTATCTGGCCATCTATTCGCCGATCCAGATGGCTGCGGACTTCATCGAGAGCCTCGCCGCGCACCCGAAAGAACTGGAATTCATCAAGGCTGTCCCGGCCGACTGGGCCGAAAGCAAGCTGATTGCTGGCGAAGTGGGCGATTACGCCATTTTCGCCCGCAAAGACCGCAACAGCGAGGACTGGTATCTCGGCGGCGTCAACGATGCGACCGAACGCACGCTGGAGCTCCCGCTCGATACTCTGGAGCCGGGCGTAACCTACACCGCCAAGGTCTGGAAAGACGGACCGGACGCGACCTATCTGACCGACAAACGTCACGAGATTGCCTACGAAACGCTCACGCTGACGGCAGAGGATAGCTACACCGTCAGGCTGGCTCCGGGCGGCGGCTTCGCCATGCGGCTGGTGCCGCAAGAGTGAGAGCGCTCGCGCTCCTGCTGGCTGTGATGCTGTCGGCCTGCGCTCCGGCGGAACGTGATATTCCGGAAGTGCAAATGGTGCAGGAACAGGGCCGGTTCGTCGAGGAGGGGCCATTCGCCGTTTCGTGGCTCCCGGACCAGCAAATCACCATCTGGCTACCGCCGGGCTATGATGCGAGTGACCGGCGATACCCGGTCCTCTATATGCATGACGGGCACAATCTGTTCGATCCGGCGAAGTCCAATTTCGACAAGGTCTGGGCGGCAGACAAGGCCATGCTCAGCCTAATCGATCAAGGCCAGGTGGAGCCGCACATCATTGTCGGGATATGGGCACCGGGAGCCGCGCGATATCGCCAATATCTCCCCGCCCTCGTTCCGGATGCCGCGCCGCCCGCGCTGACGCAGGCGATGGACCAATGGGCCGGCGATGGGCCTTACATGTCGCGCCGCTATCTCGGTTGGCTGGCGGACGAGCTGAAGCCGCGTATCGATGCCGAATATCGCACGCTCACCGACCCAGAGCACACGGCGATTGCCGGATCGAGCATGGGCGGGATCATGAGCTGCTGGGCGATTGCCGAGCGGCCCGACATCTATGGCCGGGCAGCCTGCATCAGCTCGCACTGGCCGATCGCCGATGGCGATGCCGCAGCGGCGATCCAGCCACAGGTCGCCGCAATCTGGACCGACTATTTCGACGCCAATCTCGGTGAACCAAACGGTCGCCGCATCTGGATGGACCACGGCACGGCTACGCTCGACCGGTTCTATGCGCCCTACCAGCGCGCGGTCGATGACAGCTTCAGCGAGGCTGGCTGGGCAGAAGGAACGGACTTCCGTACCGAAATATATGAAGGCGCCGAACACGAGGAAAACGCGTGGGCGGAACGCTTGCCCGAGGTGCTGGGCTGGCTATTGTCGGGCGAATGAGCGCACCCGCCCCTCCCCATGTTGTCGTTCTGGGCGGAGGCAGCGCCGGATGGATTACTGCCTGCCTGCTGCATCAAGAATGGGGCGAAAGCGGTGGGCGCGTGACGGTCGTCGAAAGCCCGCAGATCGGCATCATCGGGGTCGGTGAAGGATCGACCCCGCAACTTAAAGCATTCTTCGATCACCTCGGCATTGCCGAAGACAAATGGATGGGCCTTTGCGAGGCGACCTACAAGCTGGGCATCCGCTTTGCCGGCTGGGGCGAGCGCGCGGGTTACGAGAGCTATTTCCACCCCTTCCCCGGCCCGATCGATTTGCACAGCGAGCCGGGCTTCATCGCCAATTGTGCAGCGGCGCGGCGGGGCTTCGACGCGCCTGCCCATCCTGATGACTGGTTTCTGGCGAGCGAACTGGCCGAGGCTGGACGATCTCCCTTGCCAGCGGACACCTTCCCGTTCGGGCCTAGCTATGGCTACCATTTCAATTCGCACCGCTTGGGCGAATTCTTACGCGAATGGGGGACGGCGCACGGCATCGAGCATCGTCCGCTGACGGTCTCCGAAATCGAAATGTCTGAAAGCGGCGATGTCGCGGCTCTGCTGTGCGAGGATGGCGAGCGGATCGAGGGCGACCTGTTTGTTGATTGCTCCGGTTTTCGCGGGATGATCGCGCAGGCGAAAATGGGCGTGCCGTTCCGCTCTTTCGGGGAGAACCTGTTCAACGACAGCGCGGTGGTCATGCCCACCGCGCATTCCGGCGCGTTCAAACCGCAAACCGAGGCCATCGCCATGAAGGCCGGTTGGCGCTGGTCGATCCCGCTGACCAGCCGCGTGGGCAACGGATACGTCTACAGCTCCCGCTATCTGGGCGACGATGAAGCCGAAGCCGAATTGCGCGCGAGCCTGGGCACCGCCGCAGACGGCGTGGAGGCCCGCTTCCTCAAGATGAAAGTCGGCCGGGTCGAGACCAGCTGGACCGGAAATTGCCTCGCCGCGGGCCTCGCGCAGGGCTTCCTTGAACCGCTCGAAGCGACGGCACTTCACATCGTGATCGTCACCGCGCTCGAATTCGCCAGCGCCTACGAGCAAGGCGGCTTCAGCGCGCAGAACCGCGATGCTTTCAACGCCTCGATCGCCGCGCGCTATGACGGCATCCGCGACTATATCGTCGGGCATTACCGGCTCAACCAACGCACCGACACCCAATATTGGCGCGAGAACGGCGCCAACGATCAATTGTCGGACGGTCTGAAAGCCATGATGACCGCGTGGTTCCGCCACGGCGATATGCGCGAGGCGAACGAGCGCGCCTATGGCGGGCGCAATTATTACGCCAATGCTAGCTGGCACTGCCTGTTCGCAGGCTACGGTACCTTTCCCCCAGCAGAGAAAATGCAGCCTGTTCCGGACACGGTCCGTATCGCCGACCGCAGTGCCACACAGGTCATGCTGCAGGCCTGCGCCCAAAACTTCCCCAAGATCTAAATCTACCGGCAACTTGGGTTCCTGCTGGCCGCATTCGTATTTCCTTGGCAAGCCATGGGCGTTTATCGCACACCTGCCACCAATAGAGTGAGAGGAGCCTGCCATTTCCGCTGCCCATCCCCTGAAGCCGTGCTCCGGCCTCCTGCTGTTCGGCGCGACCGGCGATCTGGCCAAGCGCATGCTTCTGCCGTCGCTGTTTGCCTTGCATGAAGACGAATTGATCGAGCCAGAGCTGCGCATCACTGGCACAGCGCGCAGCGAGCTGACCGATGACGGGTTTCGCGAATTCGCCAGAGAGGCGCTGGAGGAATACCTGCCCGATGACCGGCGAGATTCTCAGCAAATCGCCAGCTTTCTGGACCGACTGCAATATCAGGCGCTCGATGCAACCACGCTGGAAGGGTTCGATGATCTCGCCGCGAAACTGGGCGACATTTCGGGAGGCCTGTCGATCTTCCTCTCCACTGCGCCCTTCCTGTTTGAGCCGACAATCAAGGGATTGCAGCATTCCGGGCTGACCGGCGATCACGTACGGATCGGTCTGGAAAAGCCGCTGGGCAATGATCTGGCCAGCAGCGCGGTGATCAATGACGCGGTCGCCAGCGCCTTTGCCGAGGACCAGATTTTCCGCATCGACCATTATCTCGGCAAGGAGACGGTCCAGAACCTGATGGCGCTGCGTTTCGCCAATATGATGTTCGAACCGCTGTGGAACGCAGGCGGGATCGAGCATGTGCAGATCACGGTCAGCGAGACGGTCGGTCTAGAGGGGCGGCACGGCTTTTACGACGATACCGGCGCGCTGCGCGACATGGTGCAGAACCATATGCTGCAATTGCTCGCCATCACCGCGATGGAAGCGCCCGCCGACTTCGATGCGACCAGCGTGCGCGACGAGAAGGTGAAGGTCCTGCGTTCGCTGCGCTCGGTTTCCGCCGACGAGATGGTGCGCGGGCAATATGGCAGCGGGGCGGTTTCCGGCCAGTCAGTGGAAAGCTACGAAGACGATCTGGGCGAGGCTTCGGACACGGAAACGTTCGTCGCAATCAAGGCGCATATCGACAACTGGCGCTGGAACGGGGTGCCCTTCTATCTGCGCACCGGCAAGCGCATGGCCGAACGGCGCAGCGAAATCGTCATCCAGTTCAAATGCGTGCCGCACAATATCTTTGGCGCACGCGGCGGGAAGCTGAACGCGAACAGGCTGGTCATCCGCCTCCAGCCGGAGGAATATGTCCGCCTGATGGTTATGGCGAAGAAGCCCAGCATGGACCGCGACGGCGTGACCTTGCGCGAAGTACCCCTCGATCTGTCGCTGACGCAGGCCTTCAGCCGGGCACGTCGGCGCATCGCCTATGAACGCCTTCTGCTGGACCTGATCGACGGCGACCCGACCCTGTTCGTGCGCCGTGACGAGGTGGAGGCGCAGTGGCGCTGGATCGATGCGATCCGCGAAACATGGGCGGAAGAATTGATGACGCCCAAATCCTACGGATCAGGCGGATGGGGTCCGAGCGCGGCCATTGCCCTGACCGAACGTGACGGGGTCAGCTGGAATGAGTGATATGCCCGCAATCAATGAAACCGTCGCCAAGGTCACCGACCGGGTCATCCGCCGTTCCAAGGAAGGGCGCGCGCGTTATCTCGATCTGATCGAGCGGCAACGCGACGAGGGCGTGCACCGCCCCAACCTCTCTTGCGGCAATCTGGCCCACGGCTTCGCGGCGAGCGGCGAGGACAAGGCGACCATTCGCGGCGGCCACGCGATGAATATCGGCATCGTGACCGCCTTCAACGACATGCTGAGCGCGCACCAGCCCTATGGCCGCTACCCCGAGCAGATAAAGATCGCCGCCCGCGAACGCGGCGCAACTGCGCAGGTTGCTGGCGGTGTTCCCGCGATGTGCGACGGAGTGACGCAGGGTCAGGACTCGATGGAACTTTCCCTGTTCAGCCGCGATGTCATTGCGATGAGCGCATCGGTCGGCCTCAGCCACGGAATGTTCGAAGGCGCGCTGCTGCTGGGCATTTGCGACAAGATCGTGCCCGGCCTGCTGATCGGCACTCTGCGGTTCGGGCATTTGCCGACCATCCTGGTGCCAGCAGGCCCGATGCCTTCGGGCCTCGCCAACAAGGAGAAGATCCGCGTCCGCCAGCTCTATGCAGAAGGCAAGGTAGGCCGCGAGGAATTGCTGGAAGCGGAAAGCGCCAGCTATCACGGGGCGGGCACCTGCACATTTTACGGCACGGCCAACTCCAACCAGATGATGATGGAGATGATGGGCCTCCACATGCCCGGCTCCAGTTTCGTCAATCCCGGCGCGAAACTGCGTCAGGAACTGACCCGCGCGGCGACGCATCGGATTACCGAGATTGGTTGGGCCAAAGACGGAAAAGAAAACGAGGATTATCGCCCGCTCGGCTTGTGCGTGGACGAGAAGTCCATCGTCAACGCCATCGTCGGCCTGCTGGCTACTGGCGGATCGACAAATCACGTGATCCACATACCCGCCATCGCACGGGCCGCCGGGATCACGGTCGATTGGGACGATATGGACGCGCTCAGCCGAGTGGTCCCGCTGATTGCCAGCGTCTATCCGAACGGCGCGGGCGACATCAATTATTTCCACGCGGCAGGCGGCATGCCTTACGTGATCCGCGAGCTGATCGGCGCAGGGCTGGCGCACCCCGATATTATGACGATCTACGGCGCCTCTCTGATGGATGGTGCGCAGGAACCCTTCATGGAAGACGACGCGCTGGTGTGGAAACCGGCTGCTGAGGCCAGCCATGACGACACGCTGCTCAAACCTGTCACCGACCCCTTCCAGCCCGACGGCGGGATGGTGCTGCTGCACGGCAATCTGGGCCGGGCGACCATGAAAATCAGCGCAGTGAAGGATGAACACCGCACTATCGAGGCCCCCTGCCGGGTCTTCGACACGCAAAATGCCGTGGGCGAAGCGTTCAAGGCGGGCGAACTGGACCGCGATGTGGTTGTTGTGGTCCGCTTCCAAGGACCAGCGGCCAATGGGATGCCCGAACTCCACAAACTCACGCCGCCGCTGGGCGTATTGCAGGATCGCGGCTACCGCGTGGCGCTGGTCACCGATGGGCGGATGTCGGGCGCGAGCGGTAAGGTGCCCGCCGCCATCCATTCCTCCCCAGAAGCATGGCATGACGGCCCGCTGGGCAAATTGCGCGACGGCGATGTGGTGCGGGTCTGCGCGCATGAGGGCACCTTGCAGGCCTTGGTGGATGACGCCGAATGGGCCGCCCGCAAGCAAGCCCCCGCCCCGGCAGAGCAATGGGGCACTGGCCGCGAACTGTTCGCCATGATGCGCCGCCACAGCGACCCGGCAGAAATGGGCGGCAGCGCTATGCTGAAAGAGGCAGGACTTTGACCACGGATACGCTCGTCGCAGTCGATATTGGCGGGACCCACGCCCGCTTCGCCATCGCCACGCGTAGCGCGGACGGTGCCATCGAGCTGGACGAGCCGGTCACGCTGGCGACCGAGGACCATGCCAGTTTCCAGACCGCGTGGGAGGATTTCGAGCGGCGCCAAGGCGGCAGCCTGCCGGATGCCGTCAGCATGGCGGTGGCGGGGCCAGTGAAGCAGGACATCATCCGGTTCACCAACAACCCGTGGATCATCCGCCCGCCGCTGATCGCCGAGAAGTTGGGCTGCTCGAAATACAAGATCGTCAACGATTTCGAAGCTGTCGGCCACGCCGCAGCGCGCGCGCCAGAGGACCAGTTCCTGCATCTCGCAGGGCCCGATGCGCCCCTGCCCGCCAGCGGCACGGTCAGCGTTCTGGGACCCGGCACCGGCCTTGGCGTGACTCATTTCTGGCGCGATGGCTCAGGCGCATACCGGGTCCAGGCAACCGAGGGCGGGCACGGAGATTTTGCGCCGGTCGATGCGATTGAAGACGCGATCCTCGCGCGATTGCGGAAGCGGCATAACCGCGTGTCGGACGAACGAATCGTCTCGGGCCCGGCCATTGTCGACATCTACCAGACGCTCGCCGCGATGGAAAAACGCGCCGTCCCCGATGTGGATGATCGCACGCTTTGGCAAATGGGCACGAGCGGGGAAGACAGCCTGGCCGCCGCAGCTGTCGACCGGTTCTGCCTCGCACTGGGCAGCGTTGCAGGCGATATCGCCCTGATACAGGGCGCCAGCGGCGTGGTGGTGGCAGGCGGCCTCGGCTACCGCATCCGAGACACGCTGCTGGCCTCCGGCTTTGCCGACCGGTTCTGCGCCAAGGGGCGGTTCTCAGGGCTTATGGCCAGCCTTCCCGTCAAGCTTATCATTCACCCCCAGCCGGGCCTGTTCGGCGCCGCAGCGGCATTCTGGAACGACCAGCCATGAACGATACCTCCACACCGTCCCGCCCGGCTATCCAGCAAAACCCGGACATCCGCTATCTTGGCAAGCTGCTGGGCGACGTGATCCGCGAGCATGGCGGCGACGCGCTGTTCGAGCATACCGAGCGCATTCGCTCCGCCAGCGTAGAGCGGCACCGCGGCGAGAGCCCGCAGGACCTTGGCCTCGAGCAATTGGGCCTCGACGATACGCTGTCCTTCGTGCGCGGATTCGGCCTGTTCTCCATGCTCGCCAATCTGGCCGAGGACCGTGACGGAGTGATGGGCGATACCAAAGTGGATTTCGCCACGGCGGTCGCCGGTCTCAAAGAGCACGGCGTATCGTCCAAAGACATCCTTGCGATGCTCGACAATGCGCTGATCGCGCCTGTGCTGACAGCGCACCCGACGGAGGTCCGGCGCAAGAGCATCATCGATCACCGCGCCCGGATCGCGGACCTTATGGCCATGCGCGACACCGGCGCCACGACCACGCCCGAAGGCGACGATGTTGCCGAGGCCATCGTGCGTCAGATCGCTCTCCTTTGGCTTACCCGCACATTGCGGCGCGAAAAACTGGGCGTCACGGACGAAGTGGACAATGCGCTGGCTTTCATGCGCGATGTGTTCCTGCCCGTCCTGCCGGGGCTTTACGGGCAATGGGAACAGGCGCTGGGCGAGAGGCCACGCAGCTTTGTGAAGCTGGGCAGCTGGATCGGCGGCGACCGCGACGGCAACCCTTACGTGACAGACGCCTCGCTCCGCTATGCGCAAGGCCGGGCTGCTGAAACCGTTCTCAGCCATTATCTCGATGCCCTGCACCAGCTTGGCGGCGAGCTTTCGATCTCCAGCGAGCTCACCGATGTTGCGCCCGAAGTCGTGGCTCTGGCCGAGGCCAGCCAGGACCCTTCTCCCCACCGCGCGGACGAGCCCTACCGCCGGGCCATAATTGGCATCTACAACCGACTGGCCGCGACCTTCGAGCAGCTGGTCGGCCACAAACCCTCCCGCCCGGCGTTGGACGAAGGGGAGCCCTATGCAGGGCCGGACGCGTTCAATGCAGACCTGCGCACCGTAGCGCGCGCGCTTGCCGGCCTCGGCGGTGAAACGCTCGCCTCGCAAGGCGCATTGGGCCGTCTGATCCGCAGCGTGCGGACATTTGGCTTCCACCTCGCAACTCTCGACATGCGGCAGAACAGCGCCGTGCACGAACGCGTGGTGGCAGAGTTGCTCGCCTCCGTCGGGATTGAGAGCGATTACCTCGCATTGGATGAGGATGCCCGTATCTCGCTGCTGCGCAAGGAACTGTCCGGCGGGCGGCCGCTGCGCTCGCCGTGGAGCACCTATTCGGACGAAACCAACGGCGAGCTTGCCATTATCGATGCGGCGGCAGAAGCGCACCGCACCTTGGGGCCGGAGTGCATCACGCAATATGTCGTCTCGATGGCGGAAACCGTTTCGGACCTGCTGGAAGTGCACATCATGCTGCGCGAAGCGGGTCTCTACCGCGCGGGCGACGAACCCCACGCCGCGATCATGGCGGTTCCTCTGTTCGAAACCATCGGCGATCTGGAGAACGCACCCGGTGTCATGGCGGACTATTTCGCCCTGCCCGAAGTGGCCCATATCGCCCGGGCGCGCGGCCATCAGGAAGTAATGATCGGCTATTCCGACAGCAACAAGGATGGCGGATATCTGACCTCCTGCTGGAACCTCGCCAAGGCGAGCGAGGCGCTGGCCCCTGTTTTTGCCAAGGCCGGGGTCGGGATGCAGCTGTTCCATGGCCGCGGCGGTTCCGTGGGCCGCGGCGGCGGATCGGCCTTCGAAGCCATTCGCGGCCAACCGCCTGGCACTGTGCAGGGGCGCATCCGCATTACCGAGCAGGGCGAAGTCATCGCCGCGAAATTCGGCACGGCCGACAGCGCGAGCGCCAATCTGGAAGCCATGGCCACCGCCAGCATGCTCGCCACGCTAGAGCCGCAGCGACTGCCGGATGCACAGTACAAGGCGTTTTGCGCCACCATGGACGGGCTGTCTTCCGCCGCCTTCGATGCCTATCGCGGGATGGTCTACGGAACGGACGGCTTCGTTGATTTCTTCCGCCAGATGACTCCGATCGCGGAGATCGCCACGCTGAAGATCGGCTCGCGACCCGCGAGCCGTAAGGCGACCAACGCCATTGAGGATTTACGCGCCATTCCGTGGGTGTTTTCGTGGGCTCAGGCCCGTGTGATGCTGCCCGGCTGGTTCGGCGTAGGACAGGCGCTGACATCGCATTCCGACACAGCAGAGCTGAAGGACATGGCGCAAAGCTGGCCGTTCTTCGCCAACACGCTGGCCAATCTCGAAATGGTTCTCGCCAAATCGGACATGGCACTGGCCGCCAAATATGCAGGACTGGTCGAAGATCAGGCACTTGCCGGTCGCATCTTCCCGCAAATCCGCGACGGCTGGCACCGCACGCATGACGCCTTGCTGGAGGTGACGGGACAGTCGTACCTGCTCGAGAACTCGCCCAAGCTGGACGCCTCGATCCGCCTGCGCCTGCCCTATATCGAGCCGCTCAACCTGTTGCAGGTGGAGCTGCTCAAGCGCCACCGCGCGGGCGAGACGGACGAGCGGATTGCCGAGGGCATCAAGCTATCGATCAACGCGATCGCGACGGCCCTGAGGAACAGCGGCTAGATCACGAAATCGAGCGGCTGCGGCATCTTGCTGCGATTGACCACCATTTTGCCGTGCAGCGTTTCGATCTGCCTGCTGCCTGTTTTGACGAACAGGAACGGCAGGATACCATGCAGCACGCAGGCCATTCCGCCCAGCATCATGCGAAATCCGAAGCTGCTGGCATGGACCAGATGCTGGCCATAGCTCTCGCCGACAGAGGCGGGATGGCTGGTGAAAGCGTCGCGGATCATGAGGGTGCCCTTCGATTGGTGTAGGCACCTTCTACACCGATGGGAATGCAAAATTCTCCCAAAGATGATTGCATGTCGGGAAAATTCAGTCAATCTATCCCAATGAACAGCTCAGAATTGCAAATTGATTCCACCGACCACCGAATCCTCGGTGCATTACAGGAAGACGCCACACTCTCGGTACAGGCGATCGGAGACAAGGTCGGCTTGTCCGCCAATCCGTGTTGGCGCCGGATCAAGCGGCTGGAGGAGGCAGGCATCATTGCCGGGCGGGTTGCCATTGTGGACCCGCGCCGCGTCGGGCTGGCGACCACTGTCTTCGTCTCCATCCGCACGCGGCGCCACGATCCGGACTGGGTGGAGGCATTTTCGCAGGCTGTTGCCTCGCTGGACGAGATTACCGAATGCCACAGGATGGCGGGCGACGTGGATTATCTGGTTAAGGTGCGCGTGCGCGATATCGCGGATTATGACCGGATCTATCAGCGCCTGATCGCGCGCATTCCCGATCTGGCCGATGTCACCGCGACTTTCTCCATGGAGGAGATGAAATACACCACGGCATTGCCACTAAGAGCTTAAGTCAGAATCTGGCTCACGCGACAGCGACCCAAGCAATCGCCAGCGCCACGACGAATGACACCACGCTGGCTGCGCCCATCGGAACCAGCGCCCGCCATCCCGCATCGACCAGCAACCCCAATTGCGAACGCATGGCCGTGGCCACCACCGCCAGCAGCAGCAACGCCTTGGACAGAGCCAGAGCCGGGCCGGTCACGGCTTCGGGAAAGCTCATCAGGCTGTTGATAGCCAGCAGCACGAAGAACCCGGCAATAAACCAAGGCATCGCCACTTTACGCCATGCAGAGCCTGCACCGCCCTGCCCACGCCCCAGCCACAGGGCCACCAGCGCGACAATCGGCCCAAGCATGGCGACCCGTGCCAGCTTCACCACCGTCGCATCCGCGCCCGCTGCATCGGAATAGCTATAGGCTCCGCCAATCGCCTGCGCCGCGTCGTGGACCGAGGCACCGATCAGGAACCCCGCCTGTTTGTCGCTCATCCCGATAGCCTGAGCGATGGCCGGATAGGCCGACATGGCAATGGCGCTGGCCAGAGCCACGCCCACAAGCGCGACCGAAAAGCGCGCCTGATCCAGCCGGTCGCGCCCGATCACGCCATACAGAGCCAGCGCCGCGGAGGCCCCGCAGATGGCGGTTGCCCCGCCCGCCAGAATGCCGGATTCCTGCCCCTCGCCCACCCAGCGGGCCGCGAGAATGGCCGCAGCAAAGGCGCTGACCATCACCACAAGCAATCCGGCAAAGGCCAGCCAGCCCAGTGCAGCGACTTGCGCGAATGTCACTTGTAACCCAAGCAACACGATGCCTGCGCGCAGGAAATGGCGCGAGGCAAAGTCGAGGCCGGCTGCGGTGATTTCGATGGTCGAGACAAAACTCATTGCCAGCCCGATCAGCAGGCCCAGCAGGATGATCGGAAACCCGTAATGCTCTGCCAGCCATGCCGCCGCCAACGACGCAACGCCGCACACGATGAGACCGGGCAGATAATCCGCAAGCCGCGGCCTGACCGGCTCTGCATCCGCCTGATGCAGTTCCCCGAACAGATCGCCGGAGTAAAAACTGTCGCTTTGGCGGCTCATAGGCGGCGCATTCCCCTCTGCCACATCTGTAGCGGATAGGTGGGCTCAGGCAATGGCGAGGACACTAGGCAACCGGACCTTGCAGGCCCGGCCCCGTGGCGGAGAGGGTGGGATTCGAACCCACGGAACCCATAAGGCTCAACAGTTTTCGAGACTGCCCCGTTCGACCACTCCGGCACCTCTCCGCATCAGGGTATCGCTTGGACGCGTGAACGCCCCCGGTCGATTGGACGCGCGCCGGTTAGCCCAAGGCCTGCCCCTTGCCAAGCTCTTTTGCCCGCTATCGACAAGGTCGTTCGGAATAGCGGCAATCACGATAGCACGGTGGGCACAGCCCTATGGCGCATTGTCGCGGCGGCCTTGCACGCCTATATCGCGCGTCATGGACAACAGTGTTTATTTCTCCCAGACCGCCGGACGCGAAATCGAAGTACCGCGCGAGGCCAGCTCCAACTTCGCAATTGGCGATGTGGTGCGGCACAAGATGTTCGATTTTCGCGGTGTGATCTTCGATATCGATCCGGTGTTCGCGAATAGCGAGGAATGGTACGAGTCCATCCCCAAGGAAATCCGGCCGCGCCGCGACCAGCCCTTTTACCATCTGTTCGCCGAGAACGACGAGTCCAACTACGTCGCCTATGTCAGCCAGCAAAACCTGTTGCCCGATCCCGAAGGCGGCCCGGTGGAGCATCCCGAAGTGCGCCAGCTGTTCGATGCGTTCAGCCAGGGCCGCTACCGGATGCGCCGCAAGCTGACGCATTGATTGCGAGTGCCCGCTGGACCGGTCTGGATCAGTCCTTGATCTTCCAGCCCGATTTCAGAACGCGGTAGACGATCAATCCGCAGACCAGATTGAAAATGCCGAGGCCGATCGCGGCCTGCACCACGGCGCCCGCCCCCTCGCCGATATCGCTTTCACCGAGGAAACCATAGCGGAAGCCCGAAATCACGTAGAAAAACGGATTGGCGCGGCTGACCGTCTGGAAAATCGGGGCGAGATTGTCGATCACATAGAATGTGCCCGAAAGCAGGCTAAGCGGTGCGACCACGAAATTGGTGATCATCGCATTATGATCGAATTTCTCCGACCAGATCGAGGTCATCAGCCCCATCAGAGCAAGCAGCGTCGTGCCCATCAGGCCGAACCAGATGATTGCCCACGGTGCAGCGGGGCTGAGATCGACCCCCGGCCACAGCACCATCGCCAGCGCCACAGCGCAGCCGACCGCGACGCCGCGCGTGATGGCCGCGCCGATGATGCCTGCCATCATTTCGCCTTCAGACAAAGGCGGCATCAGCAGATCGATGATCGTGCCCTGAATCTTGCCCGACAGCAGGCTGAAACTGGAGTTGGCGAAGGAGTTTTGCATCATCCCCATCACGATCAGCCCCGGTGCGACGAAGCTGGCAAAGGGCACGCCCAGCACCTCGCGCCCACCGCGCCCCAGAGCCACGCTGAAGATGATCAGAAACAGCAGCGTGGTTACCGCCGGAGCCCACACCGTCTGCGTCTGCACCTTGAGAAAACGGCGCACTTCCTTTAAGTAAAGCGACCATAATCCGATGCGGTTGATACCGGTGATGACCGGTTGGCCACGCGGGGAAAATCGCTGGTTTCTGGATGGCGCTGCAGGGTCGTTCATGGCTCTGTCGCCTAGGCGCTGGGCACTACACGTGCAAGGGCTGGCCAAGCAGGGCTGGCAAACAGCGCTGCGCACACTATGTGCACACGTAGAAATTCCCGAATCCGGGCAAATGATAATGACAGGGTATCCATGAGCTGGACCGAAGAACGCACTGCCACGCTGAAAACGATGTGGGAGAAAGGCTCCACCGCGAGCCAGATTGCCGAGGAGCTGGGCGGTGTCAGCCGCAATGCCGTGATTGGCAAGGCGCACCGGCTGGGCCTGAAATCGCGCCCTTCCCCGGTGAAGTCCAACGACAAGAAGAAAGCGCCCGCGAAAGCAGCCGCCAAACCGGCTGCCAAGAAAGCGGCACCAGCGTCGAAGCCGGCTGCAAAGCCTGCTCCTGCCGCCGCCGCCAAACCCGCCCCGGCCCCCGCTACGGCGGCGCAGCCCAAGGCTGGCAGCAACCCGCAGACGCCGCTGCCGAACAAGCGCGAGGATCTGCCCAAGATCGTCTCGGTCGGCCCCGGCGGTTTCCTGCGACAGGGCCCCGGCGATCAGCAACCGCCGATCCCCCCTGCCCCGCCGCGCCGTCTGGTACCGCAAAAGCCGAGCCCGGAAATTGCCGGCAAGACCACACTGCTGGATCTGTCGGAGAAAGTGTGTCGCTGGCCGATGGGTCATCCCGGCGAAGCGGATTTCCATTTCTGCGGTGCGGATGTGAACCCGGGCTTCCCTTATTGCGTGGAACATTGTGGCCGGGCCTATCAGGCACAGCTGCCACGCGGTGCCCGCAGACCCCCTCCACCGCTGCCATTTGGCGGTCCGCGCGTCCGCTAAGCCAAACCATTTTCGAAGGCCCGGCAGTCACCCGATCGCCGGGCCTTTTTATTGCCGATAGATTGCCAAGAGAAAGCCCGACTATGCCCCTGTCCCTCCACGCCGCCTACATCCCCAGCGCCCTGCAGATGCTGGGCACCGCCCATCACCTGATCGACAAGGCCGAGGGGTGGGCCGCCGAGAAAAACCTCTCCGAAGGCGAGATGATCGGGGCGCGGATTATCGAGGACATGCTGCCCTTCACCTATCAGGTGAAATGCGTTGCCGAGCATACGCAAGGGTCGATCGAGGGCGTGCGCACCGGTGTGTATTCGCCGGACCTTAACCCGCCGCCTGCAGACTTTGCGGGTCTGCGCGCCAAGATCGACGGTGCAATCGCGTTCCTGAAGGGCGTGGACGAAGCAGAGATGGAAAGCTTCATCGGCCAGCCAATGCGGTTCGAGTTCAAGGATCGCGGCATGGATTTCACCGCCGACCAGTTCCTTCTCAGCTTCAGCCAGCCGAACTTCTATTTCCACGCGGCAACCGCTTACGACATCCTGCGGATGCAGGGCGTGTCAGTGGGCAAGATGGACTTTATGGGCCGGGTGCGGATCAAGACCTAAGGCTTACGCGCAAACCAGATCGTGTGGCGCGGCCCCTTATTATTGGGCCGCGCACGCACAGCCCGCACTTCCACATCGAAGCCTGCATCTTTCAGGCGCCCGGTGAATTTGAAGTCATCGGCAGCGGACCAGATGGCCAGAATACCGCCGGAGTTCAGCGCATCGCGTGATCGGGCAATGCCTGTGCGTGTGTACAGGCGCTCGTTCCCCTCACGCACGATGCCATCGGGGCCGTTGTCCACGTCCAGCAGGATAGCGTCGTAGCGCGGCGTGGTGTCGTCCACTGCATCGTCGATTAAAGCAGCGACATCGGCCAATACAACCTCTCCGCGCGGGTCGTCCAACGTGTCGCCGGTCAAATGCTTCAGCGGCCCCTTCGCCCATTCCAGAATGCCCGGCACCACCTCGGCCACCACCACCCTGCCGCTCGTTTCCGGCAAAGCCTCAAGCGCAGCCCTATAGGTAAAGCCCATGCCATAGCCGCCGATCAGGACCCGAGGACGCGGCACGGCGATCTGCTCCATGGTCAACTGCGCCAACTGCTCCTCGCTGAACTGCATGCGCGTGCCCATCAGCTCCTCGCGGCCCAGCATGATGATGAAGTCGCGGCCGTGGCTGACCAGAGTCAGCTCATCGCCCTGGGGTATTTGCGCGGTGGCTATGGTTTCTCGTGGTAGCATTTCACATGATCTCGTCTTCATCGAACAAGGGATCGTCCGCTGCGGCTTCTTCAATGGCGGTCAGACGGGCATCGGCAGTGCCAGGCACTTTCACCCGCGCGATGTGTGCCAGCGCATCGCCCTGATTGACCACCGGCATCACGCTGCGGCCGATGATCAGGCCTGTCAGGGGCGCGGTAACGGGGATATCGTGATCGCCAAAGGGGTCGCTGATCGATCCGATCTCTTCGCCCTCCTGAACCATGCTGCCGGTTGTCTTGTTGGCGCGGAAGATGCCGCCCTGCGCCGCGCGCACCCAGCGGCTGCCATCGCTGCGCACGGCTGGCGCGGCGGGTGCAGGCTGTTTGCGCACGCCCATCCCCAGATGCGACATGACCCGCAAGATACCGCGCACACCGACACGGATGGCAAATTCGTCGAACCGCAACGCCTCGCCCGATTCCATCAGTAACATGGTGCAGCCTGCTTCATCGGCTGTCTGACGCAGGGAACCAGCGCGCAAGGGCGATTCCACGATAGCCGGGGCACCGAAGATATCGGCCAGTTCCGACGCCTTGTCATTGCCCGGGCTGTAGCGGATCTGCGGCAGGTTCTCGCGATTGGTGCCTGCCGAATGCAGGTCGATCCCGTAATCGCTTCGGGCAATAATCTCCTCGGTGAAGACATTGGCCAATTGCGCCGCGAGCGATCCGCGCTCGCTGCCCGGAAACACCCGGTTGAGGTCGCGCCCATCAGGCAGATAGCGGCTGTGCGCAGTAAATCCGTAGGCGTTGACCACCGGCACACACAGCAGCGTGCCCGCCAGCCGTTTCACAGAGACGTTCTTCAAGAGCCGCCGGATCATCTCCACGCCGACAATCTCGTTGCCATGCACGGCGGCGCTGACAAACAACGTCGATCCCGGCTTGCTGCCATGCAGCACCCGGACCGGCATCGTGATCTCGGTGCGGGTGGAGAGACGGCTGATTGGCAGGTCGATGGTCGCCGACGTGCCAGCCTCCACGGTCTCACCGCCAAGCGCAAACGCCTCGCGTCCGGGCGCGCGTTTACGAGACGGTTTGGGTACGGCGTCGCTCATGGCGCGTCAGTTCCAGATTAGCGGGGATAGGACAAGAAAAAGGGCCGCAACGTCTCCGCTGCAGCCCTTTCCCTATTGGTTGGCGTGAAGGATTAGTCCTTCAGGAAGTCCGGCACGTGGGCTTCGCCGCCGCCGCCATCACGGTTTCCACCGCGACCGCCACCGCCGCCGCGTGGGCCGCGATCACGGCCACCACCGCCGCCACGGGGACGACGATCGCCGCCACCACCGCCGCTACGGGGCTTGTTTTCGCGCGGAGGACGGGTGTCTTCCAGCTCTTCACCAGTTTCCTGATCGACAACGCGCATCGACAGGCGGACCTTGCCGCGCTGATCGATCTCGAGAACCTTGACCTTAACTTCCTGTCCTTCGGACACGACGTCGGTCACCTTCTCGACCCGCTCGTTCTTCATTTCCGACACGTGGACGAGACCGTCCTTGCCGCCCATGAAGTTCACGAATGCACCGAAATCAACGATGTTGACGACCTTGCCTTCGTAGATTTTGCCGACTTCGGCCTCTTCGGTGATGCCTTCGATCCACTTGCGTGCAGCAGCGATCTGATCGGCGTCCGAGGAGCTGATCTTGATCGTGCCCTCGTCGTCGATGTCGACCTTGGCGCCGGTCTCTGCGACGATTTCGCGGATGACCTTGCCGCCCGTGCCGATAACGTCACGGATCTTCGACTTGTCGATCTGCATCGTTTCGATACGCGGAGCGTGCTTGGAAACCTCGCCGCGGGCATTGCCCAGCGCCTTGGTCATTTCACCCAGGATGTGCGTACGGCCGGCTTTCGCCTGTTCCATGGCCGTCTGCATGATTTCCTTGGTGATCCCGGCAACCTTGATGTCCATCTGCAGCGAGGTGATCCCGCTTTCCGAACCAGCTACCTTGAAGTCCATGTCGCCCAGGTGATCTTCGTCACCCAGAATGTCGGACAGCACGGTAAACTCATCGCCTTCGAGAATCAGACCCATGGCGATACCGGATACAGGGCGTTCGATCGGAACGCCTGCATCCATCATCGACAGGCAGCCACCGCAGACCGTTGCCATCGAGGACGAGCCGTTGGACTCGGTGATGTCGGACAGGATGCGGATGGTGTAGGGGAAGTCTTCCTTCGAGGGCAGCACAGGGTGCAGCGCGCGATAGGCCAGCTTACCATGGCCGGTTTCCCGGCGGCTGGTAAAGCCGAAACGACCAACTTCGCCAACCGAATATGGAGGGAAGTTATAGTGCAGCATGAAGTTGTTGTACGAGAGGCCTTCCAGCCCGTCGATCATCTGCTCTGCATCCTTCGTGCCCAGCGTGGTGGTGCAGATTGCCTGCGTTTCACCGCGCGTAAACAGGGCCGAACCGTGGGTCCGGGGCAGCAGGCCAACCATCGCCTCGATCGGGCGAACTTCGTCGGTCTTTCGTCCGTCGATCCGCTGGCCGTCCTTGAGGATGGCACCGCGAACGATTTCAGCTTCCAGCTTCTTGACCGCCTTGTTGGCAGTCATCTGCGTCTGGCCGTCTTCCTCGGCGTAGGCTTCCTTCGCCTTCGCACGGGCAGCGTTCAGCGCGTCGGAACGCTCGGACTTGTCGGTCAGCTTGTAAGCCGCCGCAATATCGTCGCCGACGATGCCGCGCAACTTTTCCTTGATCGCGCTGGTGTCGTCGCTGGTATCGATGACCCATGGATCCTTGGCAGCTTGCTCGGCCAGATCGATGATCGCGCCGATAACCTTGCGGCTCTCGTCATGCGCAAACATGATCGCGCCGAGCATTTCTTCCTCGGTCAGTTCCTTGGCTTCGGATTCGACCATCATCACAGCGTCGTTGGTTGCTGCAACGACCAGATCGAGGCGGCCTTCTTCGCCCAAGGCATCGGTGATGCTGGGGTTAAGGACGTATTCGCCATCGTTGAAGCCGACGCGTGCTGCGCCGATCGGACCCATGAAGGGCAGGCCGGAAATCGTCAGGGCAGCGGAGGCTGCAACCATCGCAACGATGTCGGGCTCGGTCTCGCCATCATAGGAAAGAACCTGGCATATAACGTTGATTTCGTTGTAGAAACCTTCGGGGAACAGCGGACGAACCGGACGGTCGATCAAACGGCTGGTCAGCGTTTCTTTTTCAGTGGCGCGGCCTTCGCGCTTGAAAAAGCCACCGGGGATACGGCCGGCGGAGGAGAATTTTTCCTGATAGTGGACGGTCAGCGGGAAGAAGTCCTGCCCTTCACGTACACTCTTGGCGGCGGTCACGGCGCACAGCACCACGGTTTCGCCATAGGTGGCCAGCACGGCGCCGTCGGCTTGACGGGCAATCTGACCGGTTTCGAGGGTGAGGGTCTTGCCGCCCCACTCCAGCGATACGGTTTTCTTGTCGAACATGTATTTTCCTTATGAACCCGCACCGCCACATTGCGCGTGCGGGGCCTCTTGTTTCCGGGAAATCCGCCCGGATCGGGTTGGGGCCTAGTTGCAGTCCCAGAGGGTTCACGCACCGAATTGTGAGGGAAACCCATTTCGTCATCCCAGCGAAAGCTGGGACCTTTTTCCGCCCGCCCGGAGCCAGTGGCCCGAGGTCCCAGCATTCGCTGGGATGACGGAAGATAGACAAAGGGGCGACCTGCTGGCCGCCCCTTTGAGAAACTCTTATTTACGAAGGCCCAGCTTCGCGATCAGGGCGTTATAGCGCTCGACGTCTTTCTTCTTGAGATAGGCGAGGAGGCTGCGACGCTTGTTGACCATGGCGAGCAGGCCGCGACGCGAGTGGTTATCTTTGTGATTGGCCTTGAAGTGGTCGGTCAGATTGCGGATGCGCTCCGTCAAGATCGCGACTTGTACTTCGGGGCTGCCCGTGTCGTTTTCTTCGCGGGCGTTCTCTTTGATAACTTCGGCTTTTTTCTCAGCGGTAATCGTCATGCTTAAACTCTTTCACTCAGCGACATCTGGCAGGTTAAAGCCCCGGACGACTTTCGCCGATCCACCATCGAGTTCCACCAGCGCCACCGGAACACCGCCCAGCGTCGCACAGTAAAGCCCATCAGGTTGGGGCAACCCCGAAATGATCCGGCCTTGGCGGGCCGCCTGCGCACTCTCGGGATTGAGGGAAAGAGCCGGGATGTCGTCCAGCCCTGCCTCCAGTGGCAAGATCCGATCTTGAAGGCCCGCGCCTTTACCGATTTCGTTCAAACTGTCCAGCGAAATCGCTTGGGATTCGGTGAACGGACCGGCCCTCGTACGCCTTAGATAGGTAACGTGCCCCACAGTGCCAAGCGCGCGTGCGATATCCCGTGCAAGGGAGCGGATATATGTCCCCTTGCTCACATGCGCGACCAGTGTGACGCTGTCTGCCAATTCCAGCGGCGCGGCGGGGTCATAGGGGTCGGGACGGCCCTTTGTGGTGGCGAAGGCGGATTGCGCTTCCTCGTCCACCAAGGCACCCGGAAATGTCAGCGAATGGATCGTCACCTCACGCGTTTTCATCTCGACCTGCTCACCAGCCCTCGCCCGGTCATAGGCGCGCTTGCCGTCGATCATCAGCGCAGAATACGCAGGCGGGACCTGCTCTATACTGCCGGTGAAGTACTCCAGTACAGCGGGGATCGCCGCCATGGGCGGTCTGTGGCTGGAGGTCTGCGTAACCTCTCCTTCCGTATCCAGCGTCGAGGTTTCTTCGCCGAACTGGATGGTGAACTCGTAAATCTTGGACGCATCCAGCATCCGCCCGGCCAGCTTGGTCGCCTCGCCCAGCGCAATCGGCAACACACCTTCAGCCAGCGGGTCCAGCGTGCCGCCATGCCCCACCTTGGTCTTGGCATAACTGCCCTCACGCAGATTGCGCTTCACCGCGCCCACCGCCTGCGTCGAGCCGAGTCCGCGCGGTTTGTCGAGTATCAGCCAGCCGGAAAGCGGGCGTTTGGGCCTGGAAGTGTCGGTCATAACCCCTAAGGGTGGGGTTCCCCGTCACCAATCGCAAGCTGCGCGCTCTGACCGAATACCAGTTTGTTTACCGCCAGCGACACGGCTATCGACAGCAACAGCGTTACCGCCATGCCGTGGATATAGTGCGCAGGCTCCCACACCATGCTCCAGAAGCCGTAGAAAATCACGCCGGCAACCACCCCGACCATCGCAGCCATCGCGCTGACATTGCGGAAGGCGAGACCGACGATGAAGGCCGATAGGATCGGCATGGAAAGCAGACCGTAAAGCTGCTGCACGGTGTTGATCAGGCTTTCCTGGCTGGCGAAAAACGGCACCAGAGCGAGCGCCAGCACGGACATCACGATGGAGACCATTGCCCCCAGCCGCCCGACGCTGCGTGTCTTGCCGATATACGCCTCGTGCAAATCGCACACATACAGCGCGGCAGAGGCGTTAAGAATCGAATTGAAGGTGGTCAGCACCGCTGCGAACAGCGCCGCAGCGAAAGCTCCGCTGAGCCATGTCGGCAGGATCTCCGCCACGATCATCCCATACGCGCCATCGGACGGCACATCGCCAAACAGTTTGTAGGCCACGATGCCGGGCACAACCACGATCACCGGAACGATCATCAGCCGGATCGCGGCGGCAGCCATCACGCCCTTCTGCGCCTCACGGATATTCGGCGATGCCATCGCCCGCTGGGTGATGGTCTGGTTGGTGGACCAGTAGAATGTCTGGATGAAGATCATTCCGGTCAGCAAAGTGTGCCAAGGAATATCGGAGTCATTATCCCCGATCAGAGTGAGCCGGTCTGCCGGTATGCCGCTGAAATCGAAATCGATCGCCTGCATCGCCAGAAACGCGACCAGCAATGCCAGCCCCAAGATCAGCACGCCGGAATAGGTGTCCGACACGGCAACCGCTCGCAGGCCGCCAAACACGGCATACCCCGCCCCGATGACAGCCAGAATGACAGAGCAGATCAGCAGGTTCTCGATCCCCCCGTCTATGCCCAGCATCGACAGGAAGAACCGCGAACCGCCGTAGAGAATGGCGGGCAGGAAGATGAACATATTGCCGGCGAGAAACAGAATGCTGATTAGCGCGCGGATATGTTTGTCGCCGTATTTCTTCTGCAGCAGCTCGGTCGTCGTGGTGCAGTTGTTCTTGTAGTAGATCGGCAGGAAAACGAAGGCGAGAATGAACAGGCCGAACACGGCGGCGAATTCCCACCATGCGATCAGCAGCATCTGGTTGCCATTCATGCTCACCAGCTGGTCGGTCGACAGGTTGGTCAGCGTGATGGAACCGGCCACGAAATACCACGACAGCCCGCCGTTTGCGAGGAAGTAGTCGCGTTCCTGCCCTTTGGCGTCCTGCGCTCCGGTTCCGCGCTTGCCGCGGCAATGCAGATAGGTCGCCAAGGCAATCAGCGACGTGATGAGCAAAAAGACTGCAACCTGAACCGGATCGGCCATCTAAAACTCCCTATTGCAGAACGCGCCCGGCGCGCCTGCCTTCCCCATTTGCGCTGCCTAGGGCGTGAAAGAGCCTTTGGCGAGAGGCGTTGAGCATGACCCCTGCGCACGCGCTCGTGCCGCTCCCCTGCCCATGCAGTGCTGTGCATGCCTGGCCGAGACAGCGCGAAAACAAATGGGGGCGGAAACCCTCATCAGGTTACCGCCCCCATAATGCCGATCCCCCCTTTATTTGACCCGGGGACCGTGCATCAGAACTTCGCCCGGACGCCTGCGGTGTAGCGGGCACCAGTGCGGGTGTAGGTCAGCAAACGGTTCGGGAAGCGCGAGAAGTCCCGCGTGTCTTCGCCCAGCACGTTCAGCCCTTCGACAAAGAACTGGAACTGGTCGTTGAACTCGTAGCTGGCCGAGAAATCGAGCTGGCCGAAGCTTTCCCGCTGGCGCGGCTCGGCGAATTCGGCCTGTCCCAGAACCAGGAACCCGTCGCGGTAATTGTAGCTGACCCGCGCCGAGATCGGCCCGTCTTCATAGAAACCGGTGACGTTGACCGTGTGCGGGGTGAAGCCGTTGAACCCCAGATCGCCAGCGGGCGCATTGTCCCGGCTGCTGGTGACATAGGTGTAATTGGCCGACGCGCCAAAACCGTTCTGGAACGTCTTCTGGAAAGCAATTTCCAGACCGCTGATGCTGCCTGACAGGCCGTTGCGCTGGCGCGTATCGTTAAAGACGACATCGTCAACCACATCGGGAATCGCCGGGTTCGGATTGATCAGACGGACTTGCCCCGGAATCTGGATCGTTTCGCTCTGAATGAAATTCCCCAGTTCCTTGTGGAAGCCGGCAATGCTGACATAGCTAAGCGGCTCGAAATACCATTCGAAGGAAATGTCGAAATTGTCGGCTTCAAACGCCCGTAGGTTCGGGTTGCCTCCTCCGCTCAAAGGCGCGTCGGAACGGCCGCCGAAGGTGTTGGCCACGCCAAGCGCCGTCAGCGTCGGGCGTGTTACCGTTTTTGCATAGCTCAGACGCACAACCGTGTCGGGGCTCGGCTCGATCTTGATGTTCGCCGACGGCAACCAGTTGGTGTAGCCATTGTCAACCGAGGTAGCGGTCAGCGGCCCGAATATCGGATCAAGCTGGCTGTCCGAAGTCGATGCGGTGAATTCGATCACCGGAGCATCGAACCCGCGCGAGACAACATCGGTGGATGCCACGCGCACGCCCAGATTGGCCGACCACGGGATATTGCCGCCGAATTCGCCTGCCCAGCTGGTATTGACGAAAGCCGAGAAGATTTCCTCGTCGACTTCAAAACTGCCGGTCGAATTGAATGTTGGCGTGTAGATGCCGAAGGTGGGATCGATGCCCGCACTCGTCGAATAGGCCACCAGAGCATCCGTGTTGCCGCCGGTACGGCTTGGATTCCGCAGGTTTGCCACATTGTTGAGTTCGCGGAATGCATCCGCGAAGCTCGCCGTAAGAATAGTGGACGGGATCGTGTCCGAACCATTCACGCCGGACAGGAAATTATCGAGCCCGAATTCGCTCAGAATGCTGGTGTCGAATGGCACCGTATATCCGCAATAGGCACAGAAAATGTCAGACGCCGAAAGCGGTCCTGCTCCGTCCGGATCGGCAAAATTGTCGAACAGGTCGCGCGTTTTTGTCCGGTCGGTGTAGAGCACGCCTGCCGAGATTGTTTCGAGCGGACCTGCAAAGACATCCAGCTCTCCGTTAAGACGGAATTCCTTCACCTCGTCTTCCACCCGCGTGCGGGCAACATTGACGAAGTGCAGGCGCTGGATGCTGGTGTCGGTCAGTCCTGACAGATTGGTGATGGTCGACAAACCGTCTTCGCGAGTGCTGTCGATGAAGGGCGAAGTTGGTGCGAGTGCGCCGAGAACAACAAACGGGTTCGTGCCGTCGCGCGTTGCTTTCGACCACGAGATATCCGCATCGAAGCGCAGTGCATCACTCGCTTCGAACTGTATGTTGCCGCCGAATGCAAAAGTCTCTGCCTCACGATTGTTCGAGGTCAGAACATTGTCGTTCTGGGAGAACCCGACATCGGTGTCGTTGGGATCCGCTGTCAATTCGGAATCGCCTACGGCCAATTGCGGGTTGCGCGCACGGAATGCCGCGCTCGGGCGGAAGAAGGAAACGACCGTCCCGTTCGCATCCAGCTGCGGATTGATGAACGGCGGGCTGAAGAAGCCGGAGAACTGCTGGTCGAATGAGTCGATCTCGAATTTCGAGTACAGTCCGTCGACCGTGAAAGTGAACCGGTCGGTCGGGGCAAACTGTAACGCTCCGTTCAGCGTCAGACGCTCACGATCCTGAATGTCGCGGCTGAAGATTACCTGCTGCTGCACGCGCGCGCCTGCAGGCAGAGCGCCGATATCGGTCGCGTCCAGACCGCTGGCACCTTCGTCCACAAACAACGCGGCATCGCCTTGCCGCAGCGCAAAGCCGTTGGTCAGGTTGCGGTCAATCTGAGCGTTACGCTTGTTGTAAGACACGCCGAGCAGAGCGCCGACAACGCCATTGGACCACGATGCAACGCCGCCGATATCAGTGCCGATTTCCCCGCTCAGTTCTTCGTAGATGCCGGCAGCCGAAACGCTGGCGTTAAAGCCCATCCGGTCCAGCGGCTTGGCTGTGGTGATGTTGACCACCGCGCCAATCCCGCCCGATTGCAGGCTGGGTGCTGCGGATTTGTAGACCTCTGCTGTCTGAATGATGTCGGAGGACAGCACGTCGAATGAAAACTCGCGGCCGTCATTGTCTGTGGCAATTGTCCGCCCGTTGAGAAGCACCGCGTTGAATTCCGGGCCGAGGCCGCGAACGGTGATGAACTGCCCTTCGCCGCCCGAACGGTCGATGGCGACGCCGGTGATGCGCTGGAGCGATTCTGCGACGTTGTTGTCGGGGAACTTGCCCACATCTTCGGCGGAGACAGCATCGACGATAACAGCGGAATCGCGTTTGAGATCGATCGATTCCCTCAGGCTGGCGCGGATACCGGTGACCACGATCACATCGTCGGGAGTGGCTGCTTCTGCGCCGTCGGCATCCTGCGCAAAGGCAGGCTGCGCGGCAACCATGGCGGCAAGACCAGCAGATGCAGTGAGCATCACACGGAAGTTCTTCATAAATTACTCCTCTCCAGAGCCGGATTGCGCTCCTGCGAGGCAGTGTTTCTACCTTCGCCACCCCACAATGAGGGCGCATCCGAACACACCGAAAAGACCCGCTAAGGCCCAATCAAATCCATGGGTGGATTGGCGGAGGATGTGTTTTTTGGGAAATCGAGGGCTAATCAGAGTGCGATATGTCACTTTTGCAACACTAATCGAGGCCGGCAAAGCAGCGCTGCGGTTTCGCGGAAGTTTCGCCGGGTCTACCGCATCCGTGACCGATACTCACTGGGGGACCAGCCTATGGTTTTGCTGAATTGCCTGCTGAAATGGTACTCGTCGCAGAATCCCAACGCGTCGGAGATATCGCGCATCAGCAGATCGGTCTCCGTCAGCATCGCGCAGGCCTGTTCCATCACCAGAGTGGATCTATACTTGCCCGGTGAGAGTCCGGACAACCGCTTGAATTTTTTACGGAATGCCTCGTAGGATTGTTGCATCGCGCGTGCTGCGTCATGCACGTCCATGGCCTTGCGAAGGGCGGACTGTGCATCTTCCAGCCAGACGATATCGCTTTCGACATCCTCGTGCAGCGCCTGCTGGATATCGGCCAACAGCAGCTGAACCCGCACTGCCTCATGCAGCAAGCCATCCTCGGTCTTTTCCTCGCCGGATCCGACAGCTTGCATGATCTTGTCGCGCCAGAATTCCTGTGGATGCAGGCTGACGACCGGTTTGGCCGTGTCGATGCATCCTGACTGACGCCACACGTCGAATACCGGGCCTTCGAATACCAAATAGATCTCGTCCCAGCTTTCGCCGGAGGGCGGCCCATACCAGTGTTCGATACCCGGCATGACCAGAATGGCATCGCCGGCGGAAACCGGGCAGCTCACACCGTTGGCATCGCGGTACTCTCCGCCCCCGCGCACGACATAGACCAGTGTAAAATGGGGCAGAACCCGGCGGGAGGTGAGCACACCGATCCCGTTTTTTACGAAGCAGGCGATTCGAATACCGCCGAGCGGAGATGTTTGCATATTGCGCTTGAAAAACCGCTCTTCCCACATGCTCTTGCCCCCTCAGCGCACGCCCATTACCCCGAGTGCATTACCAAAAAGCACATCGCTTGCCAAAAGCGCACTTCACATATCCCCCTGCAATGACAGAAACAGCTGTCTATTGGATCGGCAAAGGCCGCGCCCCGTGCTTGTGCCGGCCATGACAGGTCGCCAATAAGTTCTGCGGGCGAGACCGCATCGGGAAAGCTGGACTGGATGTCAGATTACGAAGCAATGCCGCATTCGGGCGCAGCCGTGACTGGCCACCCGGACGAATGCGCGACCGGGCCCGGCGATCCCTCCTTCGCACAGCTGAAAAGCGCTGGTCTCGATGCGCACGCCGTCTCGCTGATTGTAGAGACGACGATCGGCGCGCGGCCCCGCATTGTGCATTGGGGCGAGAGCCTGCCCGGTTCGACTCCCGAAGAGCTGTCTCTGTTGGCATTTGCGCAATCGCCGCTGGGGTCGGCCACGCGGCTGATCCACGGTTCGCTTTCCAACGAGCCGGGCACCGGTATCGCCACCGCGCCGGGGCTTCTGGTCCAACGCGAAGGCACTGCGTGGACAGTCGACCTGAGAGTCCATTCGGTCGCCAAAGAAGGACAGGCGACGCTGGTCATCACTTGTACCGATCCACGCTGCGGCATCACTGCCACCTATCGCTTTACGCTGTGTCCGGTCACTGGCGTCCTTTCTGCGCAGACAGTTCTGGAGAACACCGGCGAAAGCGATCTCGCTGTCGAGTGGTGCGCCGCGCCGGTTCTGCCAGTGGACCGGCGGCTGGAGCAGGTCACAGGGTTTTCGGGCCGCTGGGCCGGCGAATTCCAGCAGGAAACCACCGAACGCTTCCGCGGGACCTATATGCGCGAAAACCGCGCAGGCCGTACCAGCCATGATATGTTTCCCGCCATCCTGCTGAGCGGGCCCTGCACATCCGAGACCCACGGACCAGCGAGCGCTGTACATCTGGCATGGAGCGGCAACGCACGCCTGAGGATCGACACCGCGCAGGACGGACGTGCATTTCTGCAGGCCGGGGAATTGCTGCTCCCCGGCGAGATCGCCCTTCAGCCGGGCGAGAGCTATGCCAGTCCCCTGCTGGTTGCGGCCACGAGCGAAGGCGGGGTCGGCACGACCAGCCACGCGCTCCACGCACATGTCCGCCGCAATATTCTGGACCCGCGAACGAACGACAAGCCCCGCCCCGTCCATTACAATACCTGGGAAGCAGTCTATTTCGATCATGACGAGGCGCGCCTGAAAGATTTGGCGAACCGCGCAGCCGAGGTCGGCGCGGAACGTTTTGTGCTGGACGATGGCTGGTTCGGTTCGCGTCGCAGCGATGCGGCAGGTCTGGGCGACTGGTTCGTATCGAAGGATATCTATCCCGGCGGCCTGCGACCGCTGGCCGATCATGTCCGGTCGCTGGGCATGGAATTCGGGCTTTGGTTCGAACCGGAGATGGTCAATCCGGACAGCGATCTGTTCCGCGCGCACCCGGACTGGGTTCTTGGCGCCGAAGGGATCGAGCACGTGCCCTTCCGCAACCAGTTGACGCTCGATCTGACCAAGCCCGAAGTCACCGATTATCTCTACCGCTGCATCGCGGACATCGTGGAAGAGGCGCAGGTCGATTACATCAAGTGGGACATGAACCGAGACACGGTGCATCCCGCCAGCGGCGAACGCGGGGCCATGCACCGGCAGACCCATGCCGTTTACGCGTTGATCGATGCGCTGAGAGAGCGCTTCCCCGATCTGGAAATCGAAAGCTGCGCCTCAGGCGGCGCGCGCGCCGATTACGGGGTCCTCCAGCATACCGACCGGGTCTGGACATCGGACAATAACGATGCGCTCGACCGGCAGGCGATCCAGCGCAGCGCCAGCCATTTCCTGCCGCTTTCGATCATGGGCAGCCATGTCGGCCCGCGCCGGTGTCATATTACCGGGCGCGTTCTGTCGATGGATATGCGGGTGGCCAGTGCCATCATCGGTCATATGGGTATGGAGCTGGATCTCGAAGACGAGACAGCGGAAGATCGCGCCACGCTGGCTGCCGGGATCGCGCTTTACAAGCAGCATCGCGGCCTGCTCCATTCGGGCCGCTTTCACCGGATCGCCATGCCTCATCCCTTTAATGCCGTATCTGTCTCGGCGGTTGACGGGGATGAAGCCATCGTCTCGTGCGCCATGCTTGGATCACTCCCCACCAGCCTGCCTCCGCGCTTGCCGATACCGGCTCTCTTACCGGATCGCAGGTACCGGGTAAAACTGGTCTGGCCGCAAGCGCCCGAATTTCCCGGCACACGGTCGATTTACGAGGAGGCCGACCTTGCGGGCGAGGGATTGCAGGTGCAAGGCGCTGCTCTGGGCAGGCTTGGCATCCAGCTTCCCCTGATGCACCCCGAAACCTGCATACTCCTGCATTGCAAGGCCGAATACTGACGATGAACGACACCTACGACCTGCTTGTCATTGGCGGCGGCATCAATGGCGCGGGGATTGCGCGAGACGCGGCGGGGCGCGGCTTGTCCGTCCTGCTGGTGGAGAAGGAGGATCTGGCGCAGGCGACCTCCAGTGCCAGCACCAAGCTGGTCCATGGGGGCCTGCGCTATCTGGAGCATTATGAATTCCGGCTGGTCCGCGAAAGCCTGAAAGAGCGCGAGGTTCTGCTGAAGAACGCCCCGCATATCATCTGGCCGCTGCGCTTTGTTTTGCCGCATGACACCGGCCTGCGTCCGGCGTGGCTGCTGCGGCTGGGGCTGTTCCTTTACGACCATATCGGGGGCCGCAAACTGTTGCCTGCCACCAAGCGGGTCGATCTGCGCAAGCCCCCGCATGCCGGCGTGCTGGAGCCGCGGCTGACCAAGGGATTTGAATATTCCGATTGCTGGGTCGAGGATTCGCGGCTGGTCGTCCTCAACGCGGTGGATGCGAGGGAGCGCGGGGCCGATGTCCTGACCCGCACCGCCTGCACCGAGCTGGAGCGCAAGGAGGACCACTGGGCAGCGACCCTTTCCGATGGCCAGACGGTCACGGCCAAGGCTGTGGTCAATGCCGCCGGCCCGTGGGTCGATGATGTGCTGGGCCGCGCCCTTCCCGGCGAAGCGCACGAAAACCTGCGTCTGGTGAAAGGCAGCCATCTCGTCGTCCCGAAACTGTATGACGGCGAGCATTGCTACATTTTCCAGAATGGCGACGGACGCATTGTCTTTGCGATTCCCTATGAGCGTGACTTCACCCTGCTGGGCACCACCGATGTCAGCTATGAGGGCGACCCCGATCAGGTGGCGATCGACGAAGACGAGCGTGCCTATATCTGCGACGCAGTGAACGAATATCTGAGCGCGGATATCGAGCCGGAAGACGCGGTCTGGAGCTATTCCGGCGTGCGCCCGCTCTATGACGACAAGGCGTCGAGCAATTCCACCGTCACCCGGGACTATATGTTTGAACTGGATGGGGGCGGCGACACCCCGCCGATCCTCTCCATCTTCGGCGGCAAGATCACCACTTACCGCAAATTGGCGGAGCACGCGCTGCAAAGGCTGGAGCAAACGGGGCTGAGCATGGGCGGCGCGTGGACCCGCGATGCGCATTTGCCCGGCGGGCGGATGGACCCTGCCTATGTCGATGACTTCATGCGCGAATGGGAGCAGCGCCTGCCCGGCTTCCCGCAAGCAGGCATCGCCCGCATGGTTCGCGCCTACGGGACACGGATAGAACGCATTCTGGGCGGCAAGGGCGGCGTGGGCGATTGCGGAGCGCATCTGGGCGGCGATCTGTATGCCGCAGAACTCGCCTATCTGGTGGAGCATGAGTTTGCCCGCAGTGCCGAAGATGTCCTGTGGCGGCGTAGCAAGCTGGGCCTGCATCTGGACGAGGCGGGGCGGCAGGCGGTGGCCGACTGGTTCGCGCGCAACCGGATCGCCGCCTGATGGATGAGTTGGCCACTCTTGGTAACACCGTCCAAGGCGCAGCGGTGCATCGCCGCAGCTTTCGCAAGGCAGACGGACGCATGCTGCATCTCTACGGACTCTCGGCCCATGACGAAGCCCCGCAGCCGCAGGACACAGACGCTATTGCCAAGGGCGGCGAGTTGCGATTTCACCCGCTGCGCCAGGAATGGAATGTCTATGCCGCGCATCGCCAGAACCGGACCTTCAAACCAGCTGCCAGCGACGATCCGCTGAGCCCCACAATGCCGCGCGGCCCCGCGACCGAAATCCCCTTCACCGATTTCGAAGTGGCGGTGTTCGACAACAAATTTGCCGCCTTCCATCCTGATGCGCCCAAGCCTCCTGAGCTGCAGGGCCTCGACACGCAGCCCGCTACCGGTGCGTGCGAGGTGGTGGTCTACACGTCCGAGGCGACAGGCAATCTCCACAGCATCGGGCAGGAGCGCCGCTGCGTGCTGCTGGCAACGTGGATCGACCGGTATGCGGCGCTGCATGATGCAGGCTGCGCCTATGTGATGCCGTTTGAAAACCGGGGCGATGCGGTGGGTGTCACCCTGCCCCACCCGCACGGCCAGATTTACGGCTTTACCGAAGTGCCACGCGTTCAAAAGCGTGCCGCAGAAGCCTTCGCCGCAGGGTATGATCTGTCCGCGGAAATCGCAGCTTGTGAAGCCGAGTATGGGATCGCAGACGCGGGCGGGATGCTCGCATTCGCGCCGCGTTTTGCCCGCTTCCCTTACGAATTATGGATTGCCCCGCGCACATTGCGCCATGGCCCGTGGGATCTGACAAAGGAAGAGGCTGACGGCTTCGCTCATCTGCTGGGCGATGTGACCCGCCGCTACGACACGATGTTCGGCGAACCTACACCTTATATGATGGCGCTTCATGCGGCTCCGGGCGGAGAGGCCAAAGGCTGGCACTTCACCGCGCAATTCTATCCGCTGATGCGCTCGCCCGGACGGATCAAGTATCTCGCCTCGGTGGAACAGCATTCGGGCGTGTTCACCGTGGATGTGATGCCCGAGGATGCCGCGAAGACCCTGCGCGATGTCTGACACGGTATTTGCTGCGCGCGCTCCCGGACGGGTCAATTTGATTGGCGAGCACACCGATTATAATGGCGGCTGGGTGCTGCCTGCCGCGCTTTCCGTCGGCCTCGAAGTGGAACTGAAACCGCGCAGCGACGACACCGCCAGTATCGCCACGGACGGATTTGACGGTCCTGTCACCCGGTCGCTGGATGAGGCCGCGTGCGATCACTGGTCCGACACGGCTCTGGGCGCTTTGCGGGAGGCGCGCTCGATGGGCCTGCTGCAAGGCGGCGATCTGTCGGTACACTCCACCATTCCCGCCGGGGCCGGTCTGTCATCGTCTGCGGCGATCAGCGTCGCGATCCTGAAGGCAGCGCGCGATGCAGCGGGCGCTGCCTTCAGCGACACCGAAATCGCGGTCGCCGCGCGCCGGGTGGAGACCGATTATATCGGGGTGCCTGTGGGCATCATGGACCAGATGGCCGTGGCCATCGCCCGGCCCGGGCAAGCCATCGCGCTCGATACGCAGTCGCTGGATTATACAGTGGTGAAGCTGCCCGCCGGATACTCGGTCGAAATTATCCATTCGGGTGTCGTGCGGCAATTGTCCGAAGGGCGCTATCGCATCCGCAAGGAAGAATGCGACGCAGCGCGTGAGGCATTTGGCCAAGACGCGCTGTGCCTGCTGGACCCACAGGCCATCGAGTCAAAACCGGATTTGGACGACACAATCCGCCGCCGCGCCCGTCACTGCGCCACCGAGCATCGGCGCGTGCTCGCTGCTGTGGACGCTCTGGCAGCGGGCGATGCCCCCGCGCTAGGCGTGCTGATGCAGGATAGCCACGTTTCCATGCGCGATGATTTCGCAATGTCGGTGCCCGCTATCGATGCTCTGGTGGCCGATGCGATGGAACTGGGCGCTACCGGCGCGCGGCTGACGGGCGGCGGCTTTGGCGGGTGCATTGTTGCGCTGGTGCCCGAGGAGCATCGCGCCGACTGGCTAGCCAAGCTGCTGAAACGCCAAGCCGATGCGTGGTTCGTCGACCGTATCGCGGGCTAAGCGAACCTGCGCCTAGCCTGCAATCCCCTGCGCAAGACCGATATATTGATCCATCGCCCAGTTCACCGGCGGACCAATCGTGTTTTCCAGCACGCCCAGATCGGGCGCGAACCACGTGAGCGCGATCAGGCCGAAAAACAGCAGCATCCCCAGAGGGCGCAACTTGTCATAGGCGCGTGCCATGCTGGGCGGCAGCAGTCCTTCCAGAATATGCGAGCCGTCGAAAGGCGGGATCGGCAGCATGTTGAAAGTCGCCAGGAACACATTGATCAGGATAAAATAGAACAGTCCCGTGGTCAGCAGCCCCTGCTCCTCTCCCGCAACGGCCAGACCTGCCGCCGCCGCAATGCCAAGCAGTACGGCGCCTATGGCGGCCAGTATCAGATTGGTGCCCGGCCCTGCCGCCGCCACCGCCATCATGCCGAAACGAGGATTGTTCAGCCGGTCCTTGCGCACCGGCACGGGCTTCGCCCAGCCGAACACCGGACCACCGGCCAGCGCCAGCATGCCCGGCACCAGCAATGTGCCTACCGGATCGACATGGCGAATAGGATTGAGGCTCAGCCGGTTCAGTTCCTTCGCGGTCGGATCGCCCAGCATTAGCGCGGTCCAGCCATGCGCGACCTCGTGGAACACAATTGCCACGATCAGCGCGGGGACAAGCACCACCGCCAGCATCAGGGTTTCGCTCATTTCGCCCATCAGGTTTTTCCGATCGCTTCACGGAAATGCCGACGGCACAGCGCGACATAACGCTCGTTCCCGCCGATTTCGGTCTGCGCGCCCTCGGCCACGGGATTGCCCGCGCCATCAACCCGCAGATTCATGCTCGCCTTGCGCCCGCAATGGCACACTGCTTTGAGTTCCACCAGCGCGTCGGCAATGCCCAGCAGCGCCGCAGATCCGGCGAAGAGCTCGCCCTGAAAATCCGTGCGCAGGCCGTAGCACAGCACTGGAATACCCGCCTGATCCGCCAGCCGCGCGCATTGCCAAACCTGTTCCTTGGTCAGGAACTGCGCCTCGTCGATCAGAATGCAATCGAGCGGAGTGTCGGCATGGGCCCGCGAAACCTCGGCCCACAAATCGGTCGCCGCGTCGAAGCGATGCGCCTCGGCCTCAAGCCCGATCCGGCTGGCAATCGGCTTGCCCACAGCGCGATCATCCAGCGCGGCCGTCCACAGCATCGTGCGCATGCCCCGCTCGCGGTAGTTGAAATCGGCCTGCAGAAGCGTGGTCGATTTGCCCGCATTCATGCTGGCATAGTAGAAATAGAGCTTGGCCATCGCACCGGGACGCTAGCCGCAGCCGTGCGCCGATACCAGCATTCATCCCTGCGACACGAACCGGTTGCAATGCTGGCCCCAATCGATACCAACCAGCCTGCAATATTTACGGGGCAAAGATGACTTCAGCGACCACCGCAAGCGAGCAATCAGGCATTTTGGGCTGGATCGAGAGGAGCGGCAACAAGCTGCCCGATCCAGTTTTCCTGTTCTTCTGGCTGATCGCCATTCTTGTGGTCATTTCGATTGTCGCGAGCATGGCGGGCCTCTCCGCCGCGCATCCGACGGAGATTGACGAAGCGACCGGCGCGGCGCGAATCATTACGGCGGAAAGCCTGCTCTCAGCAGACAATATCCGCCAGTTGTGGGTCGATATGCCCAAGACATTCACCCACTTCCACCCGCTGGGATACGTGTTGGTTGTGATGCTGGGCGCAGGCGTGGCCGAGCGAGCAGGCCTGTTCGGCACCGCGATGCGCGCCGGCGTGCGCAATGCGCCCAAGGCGCTGCTGACACCTATCGTCGTGCTGGTCGGCATGCTCGGCAATCTGGCGGCGGATGCTGCCTATGTGGTGCTGATCCCGCTGGCAGGGATAATCTTCCACGCCGCTGGTCGTCACCCGATTGCGGGCATTGCCGCCGCTTTCGCGGGCGTTTCGGGCGGCTTTTCGGCGAACCTGCTGCCCGGCCAGCTGGATGCCCTGCTGTTCGGCATCACCGAGGCTGCGGTCGAAACGGTGTTCGGTGATTTCACCGCCAACATAGCGGGCAACTGGTTCTTCATCGTCGCGATGACCTTCGTCTTCTTGCCGGTGATCTGGTTCGTGACCGACAAGATGATCGAGCCGCGTCTGGGCACATGGGATCCGGCGAAGGCAGGCAATGCCACTGCGGAGGAACAGACCGACCGCGAGCTTTCAGGCGAGGAGAAGAAGGGCCTGCGCTGGGCCGGGTTGGCCGTGCTGTTCGTGATCGGCCTGTGGCTCGCCTTCACCTTCGGCCCCGGCACGCCGCTGATCGACGAGGAAGCCTCGGCTGAGGCGCAGTTGACCCCGTTCTACCAAAGCCTTGTTGCAGGGTTCTTCATCCTCTTTTTGCTGGCGGGCTGGGCTTACGGCAAAGCCGCCGGAACCATCGGCGATCACCGCGATCTGGTGAAGATGATGGCAGGCGCGATGGAGGATCTGGCCTATTATCTGGTGCTGGCCTTTGCCGCTGCGCATTTCGTGGCGATGTTCGCATGGTCCAATTTGGGACTAATCCTCGCCGTTCAAGGCGCGGATTTCCTTGGCGGATCGGGCCTGCCCGCTTGGGCGCTGCTGGTCGCCATCGTTCTGGTGTCGGCTTTGCTGAACATTTTCGTCGGCTCGGCCAGCGCTAAATGGGCGCTCCTTGCCCCGGTGCTGGTTCCGATGCTGATGCTGTTGGGCATCACGCCGGAAATGGCCACCGCAGCCTACCGTGTGGGTGACGGGGCAACCAATATCATCACGCCGCTGATGGTCTATTTCCCGCTGATCCTGATTTTCTGCCAGCGTTGGCAAGAGGATTTCGGGCTGGGCAGTCTGGCCGCAACGATGCTGCCCTATTCCATCGGTTTGCTGCTGGCGGGTCTGGTGATGACGGGCGCATGGGTCGCACTCGATCTCCCGCTTGGGCCGGGTGCCGGCGTGTTTATGGAGGTGCCGACCGCTGCCGATCCGACAGCTCCGGCGAGTGCACAATAGGGCCTTTTGCCGGAACCGAAGGCAGGATGGGCAGTAAACAGTCTATGCTTACAGCCCTCTCTCGCTTGCGCGGCATTCGAATTGGCGTAGTCGCGCTTGGCGCATTGCTGTTGGGCGCGGCAAGTCCTTCCGGCACTGCTTATGCGATCGACGATGCGGGCAGCAGTGTCTCCGCCAAGGTCAGCTTTCTCGGCATCGGCAAGCGCACTGCCGGCTTCCCGCAAGTATCCGGCACTGTCCGGCTCTCGCCCGACCGGCCCGACAGCATTGCACTGGACGTGAAGCTCGATGCCCGCGCTCTGACGGCGTCGGATGGCCTCACCAGAGACCGGTTGCGCGGCGAGGATTTCTTCTGGGTAGCGAAATATCCGGTCGTGCGGTTTCGCGGCGATCAACTGACCATGCGCAGCGCCACTTCGGGCACGGTTCGCGGTCAATTGCAGGCTCGGGGCGTTTCCCGGCCCGTGGTGCTGAATGTCACGTTCGACAAGGCCCCGGCGAATCTGGCACCCGATGAAAGCGTCACACTATCGGGATCGACAACCATCAACCGGCGCGATTTCGGCATGACGGCCTATTCGCTGATTGTCGGCAAGAACGTGACGATCGACCTGACGGCAAAACTTCGCCCGCGCAGATAGTCAGGCCAACGGGCCAGCCGGTCAGTCGCCGCCTTCCAGATCCCGCGCCACTTTAGGATCGTCCAGGAGCTTCTCGATCCGCTCCGCCTCGTCGAAGCTTTCGTCGGGCTTGAATTTCAGTTTGGGCGCGAATTTCAGGCCCAGTCGCTTGGCGACCTCGCGCTGGAGATAGGCGGTGTTCTTGCGCAGCGCCGCGATCACTTGATCTTCGTCCGTGCCCAGCAGCGGCTTCACATAGGCAGTCGCATTGCGCAGATCGGGGGTCATGCGCACTTCTGTCACCGCGATATTGGCCGCCGACACAATCTCGTCATGCACTTCCTGCCGCGCGAGCAGCTCGGACAGGATATGCCGCACCCGCTCGCCCACTTTCAGGACGCGGACCGATTGCTGTTCGGCGGTAAATTGCTGGCGGGCCATTGTCTGATCAGTCCATCTTGGAGAGAATATTCTTGAGCGAATTCATGTTGCGCGCGGTTCCCTTGCAGCCAAGCCGCCGTTCCAGAACCTTGTTCGACAGGTCGGACACGCCGACACCGTGCACATAGTCCAGAAACAGCACGCGGTCACCCAGCGCCAGCCGCTCGCTGCCTTTGCTGCGGTGTTCCTCGATCAACGCATCCACCGCAGCGGTGTTCGGTTGCTGGCTCAGAAAGATCGAATGCACCATCTTGTCCGACCCATGCTCCGGCCCAGTGCCGTGGAACGGGTTATCGTCGATTGCCGCGCGCACGTCCTCGCGGCTGCGCACCATGGCGCAGGATTTAAAGCCGAACGCGTTTTGTACCGCGCTTTCGAGCTGGATTTCCAGCATGGCCGGGTCGCTCGCGCTGTCCAGAATGACATTCCCGCTGGCCGCGACGGTCTGAACTTCGCCTAAGCCCGCCCCGGCAAGAGCGTCCTTCAGATCGACCATCTTGATCCGGTTGCCACCAACATTGATGCTGCCCAGCAGGGCAAGATAGCGGGTCATCGGCTTCAGCCTTCCGGCCGTGTTTCTGGCTGCGGCTTGGGCGTGGGGATTGCCGTGGAGGAGGAGCGTGCCAGCAGCCGCCCTTCCTCGTCATGCAACTCGCCTTCGAGGAAGATCACCCGCCGCCCGGCCTTCACCACGCGGCCCGTGCCGGTGATCACCGCACCAGCCGGGACCAGCCGAATGAGCGACATCGACAGGTCGAGGTTGAGCGGCGCTTCCTTGCCATCGGTCGCGGCAACATAGGCATAGCCCATCACATCATCGAGATAGCCGGCCACCAGTCCGCCCTGCACGCCTCCACGCCAGGTGCACATCTGCTCCTGAACGGTAAACCGCATAGTCGCGGTCTGCGTTGCTTCATCCCAGCCCACAAACTCCGAAGCGAGCAGGGCGGAATGCGGCGAGGCCGTTTCGTGGCCGAAATATTTGTCGGTGGTCATGCACGGGGCTCCGGCAGATCTGTCGGCAGCGCAGTTGAAGTCGCGCGGGCCAGCAAACGCCCTTCCTCATCAAACAGCTCGCCTTCCAAGAACGCAACCCGGCGACCATGCTTCACCACCCTCCCTTTCGCGATGATGGGCGCGAGCGGCACCATCGCAACGAAGGTCATTGTCATATCGAGGTTCAGCGGCAATTTCTGGCCATGCTCCGATCCCTCGGTAACGGCCAACAAAGCTCCGCCCATCACCTCGTCGAGGAAACCGGCGATCAATCCGCCCTGCACGGCCCCGCGCGGGGACGCAAAGCTGGGTGGGGGATTGAACCGTGTGGTCAACTCCCCCCGCTCGGCATCGAAGGCAACGAATTCGCTGCCCATCAGCACCGCAGAGGGTGAGCGCCGGCCCTCGTAAATTCTCGGCATGCGCTACCCCCTTGTCGACTACAATGTGCGTTCTTTTTCCTCGATTTCGAAGACTTCCAGACTGTCGCCCGGCTGCACATCGTTGGTGTCTTCCAGCACGACACCGCATTCGAGACCGGTGCGCACCTCGTCGACATCGTCCTTGAACCGGCGCAGCGAGGCGATGGTGGTCGCGGACACAATGACATCGTCGCGCGTGAGGCGTGCGAACAGCCCCTTGCGGATGACGCCTTCGGTGACCAGCAGACCGGCGGCCTTGTCCTTCTTGCCCGATTTGAAGACTTCCTTCACCTCGGCACGGCCCAGCACGTTCTCGACCTTGAGCGGGCCAAGCTCGCCGATCATCTCTTTCGAGATTTCGTCGGTCAGGTGATAGATGACGTCGAAATACTTCATCTCCACGCCGTCGCGCTTGATCAGGTCGCGGGCCTTTGCATTCGGGCGGACATTGAAACCGATGATCGGAGCGCCAGAGGCGGCGGCCAATGTTACGTCGCTTTCCGTAATCGCGCCGACGCCAGCGTGCAGCACACGAACCTTAATATCGTCGTTCGACAGGTTGTGTAGTGCGGTGTTGATCGCCTCCACAGAGCCCTGCACGTCGGCTTTCACCAGCAGCGGGAACTCGACCACGTCGGCCTGCAGATTGTTGAACATCGTATCGAAGCTGGTCGGGGCGAGCGCCGTGCGCTTCTCCGTTGCTTTCTCCTGACGATATTCGGCGACCTCGCGCGCGCGGGCTTCGTTTTCGACCACGGTCAGCTTGTCACCCGACATCGGCACACCGCCAAGGCCCAGAACCTCGACCGGCATGGACGGGCCGGCTTCCTTGATCTGCTTGCCCTGATCATTGACCACAGCCCGAACCTTGCCGCTTTCGGTGCCGACCACGAACACATCGCCGCGTTTCAGCGTACCGCGCGTCACCAGCACTGTGGCAACCGGGCCGCGGCCCTTGTCCAGCTGCGCTTCAATCACGGTCGCGTCTGCTGCACGGTCCGGGTTGGCTTTCAGTTCGAGCAGCTCTGCCTGAAGCGCGATCTTCTCGAGCAATTCGTCGAGATTGGTTCCTTCCTTGGCGGAAATTTCGACATCCTGCACATCACCCGACATCGCTTCCACGATGACTTCGTGTTCGAGCAGCCTTTCGCGGATTTTCTGCGCATTGGCTTCCGGCTTATCGATCTTGTTGATCGCCACGATCATCGGAACGCCCGATGCCTTGGTGTGCTTAATCGCCTCGATCGTCTGCGGCATGATGCCATCATCGGCAGCAACCACCAAGACGACAATATCTGTCACATTCGCGCCGCGCTGGCGCATCTCGGTAAACGCGGCGTGGCCGGGCGTATCGAGGAAGGTGATCGTCTGCTTGTCTTTTGTTTTGACCTGATAGCTGCCGATATGCTGGGTGATGCCGCCGGCCTCCCCCTTCACCACATTGGCACCGCGCAGGGCATCCAGCAGACTGGTCTTGCCGTGATCGACATGGCCCATGATCGTCACCACCGGGGGACGCGGCTTCAGCGTTTCCTCGGGATCCTTGTCTTCCTCGACATTGATCTCGACATCATCGGCCGAGACGCGCTCCACATTGTGGCCAAATTCTTCGACCAGCAATTCGGCAGTATCGGCGTCGATGGTCTGGTTGACGGTGACCATCATATCCATCTGGAACAGGGCCTTGACCAGCTCTGCGCCCTTTTCGCCCATCCGCTTGGCCAGTTCGCCAACCGTGATAGCCTCGGGCACCACGACGTCGCGGATTTGCTTCTCGCGCGGCTTGGAGCTGCCTCCGCCCTGCGCACGCTTCTCGCGCTCGCGTGCGCGTTTCAGCGCGGCGAGGCTGCGGGCGCGGCGGCCCTCGTCCTCGTTCAGCGCCTTTGTAACCGTCAGCTTCCCGCCACGGCGCTTGTCCGGGCGTTCGGTAGTGCGGGCTTTCTTCTCTTCCTTCTTCGCAGGACGCTTGGGCTCCGGACGGGCGACCGGCGTGAACTTACGTGCAACGGGCGCGTTCTTGCCAGCGGCGGGCGCCTCATCGGTAGCAGGTTCCTGAGCCGCAACAGCTTCGGCTTCCTCTGCCGCTGCTGCATTGGCCGCATCCTTGGCGTCCAGCTCGGCCTGTTTGGCGGCTTCGGCCTCGGCCTTGCGGTTTTCCTCGGCGCGCTTCTTCTCGTCGGCAGCGGCTTCCTTGGATTTCTTTTCCTCACGCTTGCGCGCGTCTTCGGCCATTTTCAGCCGCTCTTCCTCGGCCTCACGCTGGAGGCGGGCGACGCGCTCCTGCGGAGTTTCCCCGGCAGGCGCTTTGGGCGCAGGCTTCTTTGCTTCCGGGGCAGGCGCCGGTGCGGGCGCTGGTGCCGGAGCGGGCGCGGCCTCTGGCGCAGCTTCGGGTGCAGGCGTTTCCGCCCCCTTTTCTCCCGGTTTCACCAGCTTGCGGCGACGCTTTACCTCGACCGCGACCTTGTTGGTCCGGCCGTGGCTGAATGTCTGTTTGACCTCGCCCGCATCCACGCTGCGCTTGAGGCCAAGCGGTTTGCGGGTCCGGGGTGTGTCGTCGTTCTCGGCCATAAAAAGCGTATCTTCCTAAAAAATCTTGTCGTCGTCTGTGCGGTGCGTCCGGCGGGCGTTCTCGCCCGTCAGCCGCTGCTAGGGCGCGCCGCCAAGCGCGCCAGAATAATGGAGTAAGCGCCGCACGGCTGTGCCCACCCGTGCGGCTGCTCCGCCTCCATATTTTGCATCGGATCCGCGACTGCTTACGCCCAGATGAACGACATTGTCGCGGCCCAATGCCACAGACAGAGCCGCGCGGTCCAGTGGCAAGCGGATGCCCCGCATGCCCGATCCTTCGTTCTCGCTGCCAACGCGCCATGCCTGATCCAGCTTGGACGCGCCGCCCTCGCTGGCATCGGCGGCATGCAGCAGCACAGCGATCGTGCCGGCGCGTGCCTGCTCGGCAATGCGATCAGAGCCCAAGATAATGGTTCCGCTGCGCATTTCGAGGCCCAACCGGTCCAGCAGCGTGCGGGTCAGCGCATCCTCGATCCGCTGGGGCAAGTCTTCTGGCACATTCAGCGCCGCGCTCTTGTAGGCCCGTGCCAATGCGCCGCGTAGCCGGCCCTTGGACATTGCCTCTTCCAGTTGCGCCCGCGTGACACCCAGCCATGCGCCCCGTCCGGGGGCCTTGGCATGCGGATCGGGCAGCACATCGCATGATCCATCGGCATGGGCAGGCGAAATCGCCAGCCGCACCAGCATATCACGCGCGCCATGCTCCCCTGACAGGATACATTTACGCTCCGGCGCAGGTTTCCCTGCACCAGGCGCCTCAGCAATGTCGGACGTCAGGCGCTCATTGGGTGGAGTCCGCATCGGCGGCCTCCTGTGTTTCGGACGCAGCAGGCGCTGCATCATCTTCGTCTTCAAACCAATGCGCGCGGGCAGCCATGATGATCTCGTTGCCCTGCTCTTCGCTCAACCCGAACGCGCCCAGCACGCCGCCCTTGTCTTCCGGCTTCGTCGGACGATCGCTCTTCATCCGCGGGCCAGCCATCGGATCGGTCGGCGACGGACGGCGACGCGGTGCTTCGCGCTTCTTGGCGATCAGCTCGTCGGTGGCCAGATCGGCCAGATCGTCCAGCGTCTTGATATCGGCCTTGCCCAGCACGACCAGCATTTGCTCGGTCAGATGCGGCATTTCGGCCAGATCATCCTCGACACCCAGCGCCTGACGTTCCTTGCGCGCAGTCGCCTCGTGGCGCTCCAGCGCTTCGGTCGCGCGGCTCTGCAATTCTTCTGCCAGCTCCTCGTCGAAGCCTTCGATGCTCGCCAGTTCGGCCAGCTCGACATAAGCGACTTCTTCCAGCTCGGCGAAACCTTCGGCCACCAGCAGTTGCGACAACGTTTCGTCGACGTCGAGCTCTTCCTCGAACATCTTGGAGCGCTCGGCGAATTCCTTGCTGCGCTTCTCGGATGCCTCTTCCTCGGTCATGATGTCGATCTGGTGACCGGTCAGCTGGCTGGCGAGACGGACATTCTGCCCGCGGCGGCCAATGGCCAGGCTCAGCTGGTCATCGGGAACCACCACTTCGATGCGCGGCTCGTCCTCGTCCAGCACAACGCGGCTGACGGTTGCGGGCTGCAGCGCGTTCACGACAAAAGTCGCGATGTCGTCGCTCCACGGGATGATGTCGATCTTCTCGCCCTGCAATTCCTGCACGACGGCCTGAACGCGGCTGCCCTTCATCCCGACACAGGCACCGACGGGGTCGATGCTGCTGTCATGGCTGATGACGCCGATCTTGGCACGGCTGCCCGGATCGCGGGCGGCGGCCTTGATCTCGATGATGCCGTCGTAGATTTCCGGCACTTCCTGCGCGAACAGCTTGCGCATGAAATCGGGCGCGGCGCGGCTCAGGAAAATCTGCGGCCCGCGATTGTTGCGTTCCACCTTGGTGATCAGCGCACGGACACGCTCGCCCACACGGGCGGCTTCGCGCGGGATCTGCTGGTCGCGGCGGATAACACCCTCGGCGCGGCCGAGATTTACAATCACATGGCCGAATTCGACCGATTTGATCACTCCGGTGATCACTTCATTGGCGCGGTCCTGGAATTCCGCGAACTGACGCTCGCGCTCTGCATCGCGGACCTTCTGGAAGATAACCTGCTTGGCGCTCTGCGCATCGATGCGGCCCAGATCGACAGGGGGGAGCGGATCGACGATGAAGTCGCCAACGCTTGCGCCCTTTTCCAGCTTCTGCGCGGCCTTCAGATCGACCTGCTTGAAGTAATCCTCGACTTCCTCGACCACCTCGACGACGCGCCACAGGCGCAGATCGCCGGTCTGCGGGTCCAGCTTTGCGCGAATGTCGTTTTCCGCGCCATAGCGGTTGCGGGCGCTCTTCTGGATCGCCTCTTCCATCGCCTCGATGACGATTTCCTTGTCGATCATTTTCTCGCTGGCAACCGCATTCGCAATCGCGAGGAGTTCAGCCTTGTTGGCGGAAATTGCACTGGCCATCAGTCGTCAGCCTTCTCTTCTTCGTCTTCAAAAACTTCCTCGGCACCATCGGTGTCGAGCGGTTGCGTCGCGGCAATCAGCGCGTCTGTCAGAACAAGCTTCGCCGCATGAATGAGTTCGCGCGGGAAAGAAACCTCCCCCGCCTTCTTATCGTCGATCGTGACAAGGCCCGCATCGTCGATGCCGACCAGACTGCCCCTGAGATTGCGATGACCGTGGACTTTCTCGGTCAACGAGACTTTCGCCTCGTGCCCCGCCCAGTCGGTGAAATCCTTTACCCGTGTCAGCGGGCGGTCGATGCCTGGGCTGCTGACTTCGAGATGGTAGGCGCCCGGCACAAGCACAGTGCCCGCCTCCTCCAGCGCGTCCAGCCGTTCCGAAACACGGCGGCTGAGCGCGGCGCACTGGTCGATCACCAGTTGCCCGGTCGCCGGGTCTTCCGCCATGATCTGCAAGGCCTCGCCCCCGTCTCCGGCTTCGGAAGGCACCATCTTCACGCGCACCAGATCGAAACCCAGAGCGGCTGCTTCGGGTTCGATCACTTCAACAAGGCGTGCCAGATCGGCCATCGGTTCTCCAATTCAGAACATCGGTTATGGCAAAGCGGTTCGGTGCCGGCCCCTCTCGGCGCCAGCCAGACTTTGCATTCACAATGTCGGTATGGGTGGGGAGATAGGCGGGCGGCTGGGTTATTGCAATGAAAAAGGGGCCCGGCGCAAACCGGGCCCCTCCAATCGTGGCAAAAAGTGCTAGCGCTTACGGAACAACTCCGATCACATCGGGGTTGCCGTCGGGATCGCCGTTCACGCGCCCGCCATTGGCCACATTGCCCTGCAGCATGACGCCAGCGATATGCGGCGTGGCCATCGATGTGCCGGAGATGGTGTTATAACCACTCCCGGTCCAGGTCGACTTGATGGCCGAACCCGGTCCGGCGAAGTCGATCGGCGGATTGCCGAAGTTCGAGAAGCTGGACCAATTGTCGCCAATGGCGAAGCTCGACACGGTGAACACATTCGGGCCGTTGGCACGGGCCGGCGAGTGGTTGTTGGCGTTGTCACGCTCGTTACCTGCAGCAAGCACGAAGCGCACGCCGCCAGCGGCCGCCGCAACCACAGCGTTATCAAGCGCTTGGCTGACACCGCCGCCAAGGCTCATATTGGCGACGTCACCGGGACGGCCAAATTGCGCGACATAATCCACACCGGCAATCACGCCGGAATTCGAACCCGAACCACGACGATCAAGCACACGAACTGCAACGACAGGAGCGCCGGGCGCCACGCCGATTACGCCAATCGAGTTGTCAATCGCTGCAATAGTGCCTGCAACGTGCGTACCGTGCCCGTTCTGATCGCCTGCATCGCCGCGCACGAAGCTGCGCGAGCGAGCGACATCCACATTCAGATCGGGGTGGTCGAGCTGGACGCCGCTGTCGATGACCCATGCTGTTGCGAAGTTTCCGGCGCCCCCGCCATTGACGCGTGCGATACCCCAAGGGGTTTCCTGCGCAGGCTGACTCCCGCCACCGCCGCCCTTGGGCTTCTTGCCGCGCTGGATGGCCGTGACGACCTGATCCTGCTCGCAATAAGCGATGTTAGCGTTGTTCTTCTGCATATTCGCAATTGCCTGCGGCGCGGCGTTGACGGCAAAACCGCGGAGCGCGACGCTGTAGACGTGCTTGAGCTGCGCCTGCGATGCCTGCGCAGCGCGATTGGCTTCCGCCTTCGCATTGCCACGCGAAACATTCTTGTTGAATACGCAGATATAGCTTCCGGCGATCTTGTCGCCCGCCTTCTGTGCTTGCGCAGGCGTTGCCAGCGCAATCATGGGTAGTGCCGCGATTGCAGCAACCAGCTTGATTTTCATTCATCCCTCCGGATTATTTTATGGTCCAGCCACTCGTGACCCGAGACCGGCTGATGGGTGGACCTTAGTCGGCAAAAACCGACTGTCCAGAGTAAAAAAGCACTTAATACCCCATTTACCCCGAGAGCTGAATATTTCTCTGCATACAATGGGTTAAGCGCGCAGAAACCTTGCCCGAAGTCGCCACGAGAAGATTTCCGGAAAATTCTATAATCAAGGAGCTGCAGGCAATTCATCCGGCGTGTCGGTTTCTTCACGCGTCAAACGGCGGTGCCGAACTATTCGCGGAGTAATGACAATGAAAAGATCAGTCTTTGTACTTGTAGAGCGCTCGTTTCGGAAAGCCTGACCGATAATCGGAATATCGCCCAAAATCGGCACTTTCGATTTGGTCGTCAGAACATTTTCCTGCGTCAGCCCGCCGATAACAAATGTCTCGCCGTCCCGGACCGACGCGCTTGTTTCCGCCTCGCGCTGGCTGATTGTCGGAAAGCCCTGAGAAAACCCGGTGACGCTGGAAACCACGCCGTAGATTTTCGAAGTGATGTAGCCGTCGCTGCTGACTCTTGGAGCGATCTGCAATGTAACTCCGACATTTACATACTGGACCTGCTGCGACACGCCATTGACGCCTGATAGCTGGATCGATGTCAGGATCGGCAGGGCATCGCCGGTAATGATCTTGGCCGTCGACCCGCTTTGCGCCGCAATACGCGGGCGGGATACGATGCGCCCCTCCCCTTTCTGGATCTGCGCATAAATGGCCGCCTGCAGCTGGCCGGAAGGCAGAACATCGTTGGGATCAAGCCCGAACGGCAGGAACGAGCCGGTCGTAAGATTGCCTGCACCGATTGCCCCGTTCTGGTTGGTGAAATCAACGCCGAGATTGCGCGCCCCGGTTTCGGTCAGCTCGACGAACTGCGTCTCCAGAATCACGCTGTCGACCGGCACGTCGATCAGCTCGATCTGCCGCCTCACCCGCTCGATCCGCTCCGGCGTTCCGGTGACCCAGATAGCGTTGAGGCGCCGGTCTATCGCCAATCCGTTGCCGAAATTCTGGCCCAGCGGCACTTCTTCGCGCTGCGCTTGCTGGGGCGCGCCGATGAACGTCGATTGCTGGCTCGCTCCGGGAGATCCGAAGCCGGGTTCGCGCAGGATGAACACATCGTTGGGCGCAATCTCGACACCTTCGACCAGCAGGCCGATCACTTCCGAAACATCGGCGTATTTAAGCATGATGAGTTCGTAGGAATCGCCCGGGTTCCAGGTATCTACGGGGCCGGTCGCCTCCTGCTGTGGAAACAGGTCTTCCCCGGCAGAGCCTATGGGCCGGCTGCCCAGCACCTCCTCTTCGCTGACCCGCTCGACGCGGATCTCGACCGTCGAATTGCCCAGCGGCCGCGACTCTACGGTCGAAGGCAGCGCCGTGTCGAAAGCGAGAACGAGACTGCTTCCTTGGGTGGAAAAAGTCAGCGAGCGGACCAGCCCGCGATATTGCTGGCGCTGACGCACACGGCCGGTCTTGAGGGTCGTCGCCATAACGACTTCCGGCTTGCTGGGATTGCGCTCGACCGTGGCGATGCGCGGTTCGCGCGGACTGAACCGCAGGGCGAAAACCGCCGATCCCTCGTCCTGTGTCACGAGGCGCATTTCTTCCAGCACAGATGGGACGACCTGCGCCAAAGCAGCGGACGCGGGCAGCAATGCCGCGCACAACACCGCAAGCGATGTCCATAGCCATCGAATCAAACTGGAAATCAAAGCGACCCTCTCGTCACACCGTAGGAGTGACATCCCTGCGACCGACCCTAGGCCAGTCGGGGCTGAATGCAAGCCCGACGCACCAGCTTCTCACAGACGTGGCCTGAACCGCTGCGGGATCAAGGACCCACAGCCTCAGGATCGCCTGCGAAACCATGGATCATCGGTTCGGTCTATTTGCAGCTCACCCGCAAATGGCGTGCACAGGTCGAATGCCTCGTGCGGCGTGCCTGTCAGCCAAGGCGTCCATTTTTCGCGGGTCACGATGACCGGCATCCGGTTATGCACCGGAGCGACCTGCGCGTTAGCCTCGGTCATGATCATAGAGCTCGCCTCGCCCCATTCATCGGAATTGCGCCAGATACCGGCCACGGCAAAGAGAGGCTCACCGGGCATGGAAAACCATGTGCGGGTCATCTTGCCTTTCTCCCCCTCGGCTTCGGCAAAGCGAGAAACCGGGATCAGACAGCGGCGATTCTCGAACGAATCCCGCCAGAAGAAGCTTTTGAGCTTGTCGGTCCGCGCATTGTTGACCGGCTTGGGTTTCAGCGGCTGGCCCTTTGCGCCCTTGCGCTGGAGCGGGGAGCCCCAGACCATCGGGCGGACTTTGCCCTCTGCAAGCACCGCAGCGGGATAGCCGGGATACACCTCGTCTGCCGCGTTGCTGCCGAAATCCTGCGCAATCGCATCGAAGAAATCGGCGATCTCGGTTTGCGAGGATTTGATCTGGTAGAGATTGCACATGGCGCGCGACCATAGCGCCCCGGAGCAATCACCACAAAGCCCAGATCTCCTGTCCGCCGAAACGGATCAGTTGGCGCAATAGGTCGCCTTCTGGCGGTCAAGATCGTCCAGCTTGATCTGGTCACGGTCCGTCGTGCCCTGCTCCAACGAGCGGTCCCATGCTTCGTTGGCGAGAGCGGTGAAGCGGGCGCATTGATCGGCGCGGACGCGGTCGGCCGTCTCTTTCATCTCTTCATTGATTGAATTGCCGTCCAGTGCAGCCATCGGCTGGTTCATCGCGTTTTCGACATTGCGGGGGGCCGAAACCGAATAGGCGACCCAGCCTGCAATAAAGGCGGTCGCGATCAGGCCCAGCGCTGCTTTAACGAAATCCATCTTTTCCACCTCCGACAATCCGGAAGCAAAGATGTAAACCGGCGTCCCTAAAGGGAAGTTAACGGGCCTGAAGCACCGTCAATCCGTCTCCTGCATCAGCCCGTGCTTTTTAATGCAATGCCGCAGCTGGTCGTAGCTCAGGCCCAAAGCCTTGGCCGTCTGGCGCTGGTTCCAGCGGTGTTTGCCCAGCGCGTGCTCGACAATGGCCCGCTCATGCGCATCGACCGCGCCGCGCAGATCGTCGATATTGTCGATTTCCTGTGTCGGGCGCGCCGTCGCCGTGACGGCATTGGTGAAGTCGGTCGAGTTTGCAGCCGCCGAGCCACCGGGCCGTTTGGCAATTTCGCTTTCCAGCGGCTCCCACGGGCTCTCGAACGGATCGAATTGCACGTGGCCGATCTCTTCTGCCGGATTGCCCCAGCGGTAGACCGCCCGCTCCACCACATTGCGCAGCTCCCGGACATTGCCCGGCCAGCTGTATTCTTCCAGCTCCCGCTGAACATGGGAGGCAAAGCCGGGCCAGGTCTCCCAATCCAGCTCTGCGGCCATGCGCCTTGCAAAATATTCGGCCAGCACGCCGACATCCCCTTCGCGCACACGCAGCGGAGGCAGCGTGATGACTTCAAAGCTCAATCGGTCGAGCAGGTCAGCTCGGAACGTGCCCTCCTTGGCCAGACGGGGTAAATCTTCGTTCGTGGCGGCCACGATCCGCACATCAACCCGGACCGGGCGGCTGGACCCGATGCGGGTCACTTCGCCATACTCCACCGCGCGCAGCAGGCGTTCCTGCGCCGCCATGCTCAGCGTGCCCAGTTCGTCGAGAAATAGCGTCCCTTTGTCGGCTTCCTCGAACCTCCCCTCACGCGCTCTGGTAGCACCGGTGAAGGCGCCCGCCTCATGGCCAAACAATTCGGCCTCGATCAGTGTTTCGGGCAGCGCGGCACAGTTCATGGTGACGAGGTTTTCGTCCCATCGGTCGGAGAGGCGATGCAGACGTTCGGCAATCAGTTCCTTGCCCGTGCCGCGTTCGCCGATCACCAGCACTGGACGGCGCAAAGGCGCCGCACGGCTGGCCCGTTCCACAGCGTCAAGGAAGGCACCCGACTGGCCGATAAACTGATTATCCCGCTCCATGCCCAACCTATAGGGAAATTTCCCAAGCCTTGGCAATATACGCCGATCGGTCTTTTTCACCGCTTTGTCGAAAGCCTTGGATTCTCCCGTTTTTCCAGTTTGGCACACCCTTTGCAGAGTTGGGGGCAACACACAGACACCTCTCAACGGGAGCCACACCATGTACGACCGTCAATTCTTCCGCACCCGCCTCGGCCAGGCCGCCATGGTCTCCATCATCACGATGACGGCCTTTGTGGCGCTGAGCACGCAGCTGCAGGTCGAGCCCGCCTATGCGACCACGATCGCGGCAGAGCAGGTCGAGCTCGCATGAGCAAACCGAATGACCCCCTAGGGCCGGAGCGCATCGCTTCCCCCGACGCAGACCGCGCTTCGGCCCGCACTTCTCGCCTGTCGCGTCTGGACGAGGAAATCGAGCGCGTTCGCCGCAGCCCGACCCCGACCCAGAGCCGCAGCGGCGAGACACAAAACGACCCGTTCAACCTTGGAGTACCGTTCATGGGAATTTTCTCCCGCACCCGCGATATCATCGCAGCCAATTTCAACGATATGCTCGATCAGGCAGACGATCCGGCGAAGATGATCCGCATGATCATCCTCGAGATGGAGGAAACGCTGGTCGAAGTTCGCGCCAGCGCCGCGCGGACCATCGCCGACCAGAAGGAAATGCACCGCCACACGGTCAAGCTGGACAAGCTTCAGGCCGATTGGGGCGAGAAAGCCCAGCTCGCGCTGTCGAAAGACCGCGAAGATCTGGCCCGTGCCGCTCTGGTCGAGAAGAAGAAGGCCAGCGACATGTCGGACCAGCTGAAGCAGGAAATTGCGGTGCTGGACGATGCCCTGCGCGCTTACGAGCAGGACATCCAGAAATTGCAGAACCGCCTGCGCGAGGCGCGCAGCCGCCAGACGGCCATCGCCGCCCGGCTGGAAAGCGCCGAGAACCGCGTCAAGCTGCGCAGCCTGATGACCAACGAACGGGTCGATGATGCGCTGGGCCGGTTCGACCAGCTGGAACGCCGGGTCGATTACGCCGAAGGCCGCGCCGATGCGCTGTCCATCGCCGATGGCAGCGACGGCAAGCCGAACCTGTCGGACGAGATCGCTGCGCTGGCCGGAGCGGACAAGGTCGACGAAGAACTCGAAGAAATGAAACGCGCGCTGGGCAAAGGTTCCGGCGGCGAAGACAAGAAGGACGCCTAAGCCATGGATCTCGACGCCATCATCATCGTCCCCACAATCGTGATCGGCCTGCCATGGCTCATCATGCATTACATCACGAAGTGGAAAACCGCCGCGACCATCACCAGCGACGACGAAGTCTTGCTGGAAGAAATGTACAGTCTGGCCAAGCGCCTGGACCAACGGATGGACACGGTCGAACGACTGGTCGCGAGCGATCACGAGGATTTCCGCCCCGCCCGCCTCACCGCGAATTCCGAACAAGACAATGCCCAGCTGACCGAACTGGAACAGCTGCTGGCCGAGAAGAAGGGAGCTGCACAGTGAATACGACCCACACCACGCTTTACCGCGACAAGCAAAACGCCAAGTTGATGGGCGTTTGCGCCGGAATCGCAGATTACACCGGGGTCAATTCCCTGTGGGTTCGTTTGGGCTTCCTGATCCTGCTGTTCACTGTCGCCCCTATCCTCTTGCCCGCATATTTCGTCGCCGGTGTGCTGCTCAACAAAAAGCCGCCGCATCTCTACAAGGATGTGGACGAGCAGAAATACTGGCAGCGTGTGCGTCAGTCGCCGCGCCGCACGGCCCGCGAAGTGCGTGGCCAGCTCCGCGATATCGACCGCCGTCTGGCCGAGGTGGAAACGTATTACGTCTCCAGCAACCCGCGCCTGAACGCCGAAATCGAGCGCCTGCGCTAAGCCACTAACCTAGTTGGGGAAATTTCATGGACCTCGGAGTTCTCATACCTCTCGCCCCGTTCATTATGGTGGCCTTCATTGTCTGGACCGTGAGTCAGCGCAAGCTCGCTGAAAAACAGATACAGGCAACAGCTGGCGAGAGCGCCGAGAAGGCCGCGCAATATGTCAGCCATATCAAGGATCTGGAGGACCGGGTGCAGGTGCTGGAACGCATCGTCACCGATCGCGGATACGACGTCGCCACCCAGATCGAAGCGCTGCGCGATACCCGCAAGGTCGAGGAAGCCGATAGCGGTGTGCAGCTCAATATCTCCAAGGGGGAGCGCGTCTGATGGAAGACCTTCTCGAATTCCTGCTCTTTGCAGTCCCTATTGCAGGCGGGCTCGGGCTGGGATGGTATCTCGTCCGCAAGAAAATCACCGACCTGCGGCTGGAACTTGCCAGGCAAGCCGGCAGGGCCGAGCGCCCCGATCCGGAAAAGGCCGAGCTGGAAGAACGCGTGCGGGTGCTGGAGCGGATCGTCACGGATCGTGGATACAGCGTCGCCGAAGAGATCGAAGCGCTGCGCGATACCGGCAAGGTCGAGACAGCCGATAGCGGTGTCCCGCTCAATATCGCCCGCAAGGAGAAAGCATAATGAACTGGGGGAGCCCCGAATTCGTGATCGCGATTATTGCGATCAGCACTGTCGGCTGGATCGTCAACAACTGGATCCGTGCGAAACACGGCTACGAGCTGGAAGACGAATGGGGCGGCAAGACGAAGCCGAAGGACAGCGGCGAAACGCAACGCCTGAAGGCAGAGAACGCAGCGCTTCATGACAAGTTGGACTCCATGCAGGACCGGATGGTCAATCTGGAGCGGATCGTGACCGACAAGGGCTATTCGCTTTCCGACGAGATCGAGGCCCTGCGCGACCGTCCCTCCCCCGCACCGACTTCCACCGATAGCGGCACGCCGCTCAATCTGCGCCAGAAGGAAACGCGATAATGGAATTTTTCACCGAAACAGCAATCATAGCCGGCGTGGCCATCATGACCGGCGGCTGGGTCGTGACCACCTGGCTGCGCATCAAGAATGGCTATCCGCTGGAAAACAGCTGGGGCAAGGCCGTCTATCCCAAGAACGACGAAGCAGTGGAGCGGGTCAAGCTGCTCACCGGCGAAAACGCCGAACTGCGTGCCGAGCTGGGCTCGATGAAAGATCGCCTCGCCAATGTCGAACGCATCGTCACTGACGAAGGCTACGGCCTGACGCAGCAGATTGAAAACCTGCGCGACAAGCAACAGGAGATGAACTGATGGATATGGACCTTGTCGTCATTTTCGCCTTCATCCTGATTGCGGCAACGATGGTGTTCCGTTTTGCCACCGCCACCCACAAGCGCGCAGTCGCGCATGAAGAACGGCGTCTTGAACTGAAAGCCCGCAAAGCCGAAGCCGAAAACGGCCAGAGCGGCAGCGATCATCGCAAGCTTGAGGAGCGGGTCCGCGTTCTGGAACGCATCGCAACCGACAGCAACCATGCGCTGGCATCGCAAATCGAAGAATTGCGCGCGCTCGACCGGATCGAGGAGAAAACGCCGTGAGCTTCTGGAGCGCCATTGTCCTCGGCCTCATCATCCTGTGCGTCACGGCCCTCCTTATGCAGCGGGCCGAGAACCGCAGCGATGCGAAGAAAGCGTCCGGCGGCGAACGCGAACGCGAGCTGGAAAGCGAACGCGACGCCGCACGCGGAGAACTCGCCGATCTGCGCGAACGGGTCAAAGTACTGGAAAAAATCGCCACCGATCCGGCCCGCCGGACCGCCGAAGAAATCGAAAAGCTGCGCGACTGACGCGCACGATATTTGCAGGGAGGATGCCCCAATGGAACCTGTAACGATTATTGCTGCCACGGCCTTCGCCGGATTGCTTGTCACCGTCGCCGGTCTGCTGCGCGGCTGGCAGGGGTGGCTGCGGCTGAAGGAAAGCGAGCTGGAGCGGCGCGCCGCTGCGAAGGACCTGCCGAAGGAACTGGAAGGCGGTTCTCCCGAAGGGGCTGCGAGAATCGAGATCGCCGATCTGAAAGAGCGCATCCGCAAGCTGGAGGCCATCGCCAACGGGGTGGAATTATAGGGGCGTGCCACTAGATGGCACACCATGCGCACACTCGATGACATCCGCGAAGAATATGAATTTCTCGAAGGCGACGAACGCTATCGTCTGCTGATCGAGCTGGGCCGCGATCTGGAGGAGATGCCGGGCGCCCTGAAAACAGACGCGACTTTGGTGAGGGGCTGCTCGGCTAGCGTCTGGGTCTACCCCACGGCAGAGGGCGAGGCACTGCATTTTCTGGCCGACAGCAATGCCGCGATCACCAAGGGCATCGTCGCATTGGTTATCGCCGCTGTTCAGGACAAGCCGGCGAGCGAGGTCGCTGCAATGGACGTGAAGGCCGCGCTTGCCCCCTTCGCCCTCGAAAACCAGCTTAGCTCCAACCGCACACAGGGTATCCCCAATATGATCGCGCTGGTTCAGGAACATGCGGCGCGCATTGCAGGGTGAGGCCAGCCTGGCGTAACGGGGCCCCGACTGGGGGACCTTAGGCATCGCGGCAGACTTGAAATACCGGCCTGAAGTGGACGGATTGCGTGCAGTCGCAGTCCTGTCTGTCATGGTCTATCACGCGGCCCCCGGCCTTCTGCCGGGCGGGTTCCTCGGCGTCGATGTGTTCTTTGTGATCAGCGGCTATCTGATTACCGGTATCCTTGTCTCGTCAGACGAACCGCTGGGCGCCGCGCTTAAGACGTTCTGGGTCCGCCGGATAAGGCGCATTCTGCCCGCTTTGCTGGCCTGCATCATCGGCACGCTTCTGCTGGGCATGGCGATCCTGCCGCCGGATCCGTTCCAGACATTGGCCCGCAGCGCGATTGCCGCTGTCTTCTCCGTCTCGAACATCTTTTTCTGGCGGCAGCCGCGCGGCTATTTCCAAGGGGCCGTCGAAGACAATCCGCTGGTACACACATGGAGCCTGGGCGTGGAGGAGCAGTTCTATCTGCTTTATCCGATCCTGCTCCTGATCATCGCGCGGTGGCGCAGGCTCTGGCTGGTGCCAGCCATCGCGAAAGGCACGGTTCTCTCGTTTGCGTTCGCCCTTTGGCTCAAGACGCAGGACCCGGCGGCCGCCTTCTACCTGCTGCCTTCCCACGCGTGGGAACTCGGGATCGGTGCCCTGACATGGTTTGCCGCGCAGCATTTGGCAGGCAGGCGCGTGCGCCCGTGGGCTGCGGATTGGCTGGGCTTTGTGGCACTGATCGCCCTTGCCGGCAGCTTCGTCCTTCTCAACGGGAGGACCGGATCGGTCGGCTGGGGCGCATTGCCGGCGGTTCTGGGCGCGGCGCTGCTAATCCTGTGCGCCGCGCCGGAGCGGGGGATCGGGCGGCTGCTTTCGCTGAAGTTTGTCGTTGGGATCGGACTGATCTCCTACAGCCTATATCTGTGGCATCAGCCCTTGCTTGCACTTTCGCGAGTGGCTTTCGCCGATTTCGAAAGTTTGCGGACGACGATTGCCCCGCTGGCTCTTTTGGCCAGCGTCCCGCTGGCCTGGGCAAGTTGGCGCTTTATCGAGCAGCCGCTCCGTAGCGCCACCTGCACTCCTGCCAAGGCGCTGGGCGGAATTGCGCTGGCGGCAGGCACGGCGTGTGCCATGGCCCTCGTCATTATCGCCAATGCAGGGATTCCCGCTCGTTTCGCCCCCGAGGTGCAGCGCGTGATAGAGCTGCAAAGCAGAGAGGATCGCGAGAGGGTCGAGCGTGGCCAATGCGCTCTCAGAAATGAGGGCTGGCGTTCACCCCCCGGTACATGCCTCGTTCCCGCAGGTGGAGCGCCGAAGATTGCCGTGATCGGTGATTCCCATGCCTCTGCTCTTTTTCCCGTAATCTCGAAAGAAGCCGAACGACGCGGGCAATCGGCCGTTTTGGCGTTTGCCGGGCGCTGCCGTCCGATCGACAATGGAAACGACCCGAATACAGACCGAAAACGCTGTGCAAGCTATTCCCGCCAAGTTGTCGAATATCTCGACGCAACCCCTTCGGTGGAGACAGTGGTTCTGGCCTATCACTGGAACGCTCTGGTCGATCCCGCCGCCCCGATACTGCCCAGAGAAGGCGCCGCCGGGGAAGTTGTTGCATTGATCGCAGCCCTCGCCGGCAATGATCGGCGCGTGCTCGTGATGGACCCGGTGCCCATGGCGAAAGTCCCCGGTATCCCAGCGATCTATGCCGCGAATCTCGGTGGCAGAGCGATCCCCGCTGGCGAAACTTATCAGGAGTATCGCGAGCGGACCGCTCCAGTACGCGCGATGCTGGATGCCGTACAGGTCGAGCGCATGCAGAGATTCGATCCCGGCCCGCTGCTGTGCGATCTTGAAAATGGCGCTTGCGAGCTCACGAAGAACGACAGAATCTTGCTGCGCGACAACCATCATCTGACTACAGAAGGGGCAGAGATAGCCCTTCGCTCAGGGCTGCTCGAGGCAGCTCTGGCCGGCCCCGAAAACTAGGCGCAGGTCTAGCGCAGCACCGCCAGCTCGGAACTTCTCGCTGTCTGGGTGGTTAGTTTGGCATACCCGAAAGGGACAACAAACTGGAGAATACACGTGCCAATTCTGATACTTATCGCCACTATCCTGCTGCCCCCATTGGGCGTCGCGGCCAAGCATGGTCTGGGTACGACCACGCTGGTCAACCTCGTGCTGACGATCTTGGGGATCATCCCCGGCATCATCCATGGGCTGTATGTGAACTACGCCCGCTAAGCCGGCAGCAGACTGGTTTAGGAGGCCGGCACCGCGTTTGCGTTGTCGGCCTCTGCCATTTCGGGGACAGCCCGGTCGCGGTGCATCTCGAACGCACCGCGCGTGCCGGCAAGTGTCCACGAGCCTACAATTGACAGCCCGGCCTGCGAAAGCTGCCCGACATAGCGCACTGGCAGATCATAACCGGTGGGAGCGCCAACATAGAGCTTGCTGAATTCGACCGCCCCGCCCGCTCGCCGCCCGACAATCATCGCGACAAGGGTCTCACGGGTGCCGTGATACGCATCGGGCTCGGTGATCGAGCCAGACAGCGATCCCGCGCTGTCGATCAGATCGGCCAGAAATGGTGTGACCGGTCCCCTGGCCCCCTGATAGGAATAGGTGCCGTCCCACGCTCCGGTCAGTGCGTGAGGCAAACCGATGGCGTCAGGCTCCGGCGCTGTCGCGGACCACGGCCACGCCTGCTTCGCGCTGTTGTTTCAGTTCCGCTTTCAACTTGGCCGGATCGCGGGCGAAGACGAAGCCGAAGCTGACCCCGCCCTCCTTGCCGACTGTGGCGTGGTGGAGCCTGTGCGCCTGCACCAGCCGTTTGGCGTAACCGCGCCTGGGCGTCCATTTCCAGTAGCGCTGATGGACCAACCCGTCATGCACCAGCGTGTAGATCACGCCGTACAGCGTAATGCCGAAGGCGGTCCACCACAGCGCGTCGGACACGTAATATCCCACCAGAAACATGACGAAGACGATGCTGCCGAACACCACCGCGAACAGGTCGTTTTTCTCCAGCACCTTGTCATGCGGCTCGTGATGGTCGCGGTGCCAGCCCCAGCCCCAGCCATGCATAATATATTTGTGCGCGACCCACGCGAACAGCTCCATACCGATTACGGAGGCGAGGACAATGCCGAGAATCTGCCACCAGGTCATGCGTTCGCCTTACCCGCTTTTGCGGATCTTCGCCATGCCGGCAGGCCCCACCAGGGCACATTGGGCGCGAGATGATGTTCGTGATGATAGCCGAAGTGAAAGCACGTCATCAGGCTGGCCAGCGTGCCGAAGTTTTCGCTGCGGGCATTGTGATGATCGGGGAATCCCGCATCATCATGGCGATGCGTCCGGAAGGTGCCGAAGTAGAACAGCTGTAGCGAACTGGCGATGGCGGGCGCGCCATACAGGAAGGTCAGCTGCACCATCGGCACATCGAAAACGAGCCAGTAGACTGTAACTACCGTGGACACGAAGGCGACCGATTGCCAGCCGAAATAACGGCGAAAGAATGTCGCATACCAGCGCGCGAAATTGCGCGGGTTGTCGGCATCGAAATCGGGATCGCCGCGCGTGCCGACATGCTTGTGATGCTCGAAATGGGCATCACGCATCTTGCGCCAGCCAAAGCCTGCGTAAAGGAACAGAAGCGTCGCCCCGATTGCGCTATTCAGTTTCGGCCACCCTGGAGCGAGGGAGCCATGCATCGCATCATGGCTGACAATGAACACGCCCACCGAGAGCCAGCACAGAGCCGCTGCCATCAGCGCCGCCACCGGAGCGCTAGCCCACGTCAGCTCGAACACGAACAGAGCATAAAAATGCAGCCCCAGCCAGCCGCCGGTTACGACCAGCGCTAGAGCAAGGCCAATCACAGCCTGCATGCTGCGTGGCTTCGTGTCAGTCCGGATTGCGCTGGGAATGTTGCTCGGGTCTGGCATCGGAGCGCCTGATATAGAAGCGAAAGCTAGTCGACAAAAGGCCGCCTATCGTCCGCCCTCGGAGCTCTCTTCGCGCAAGCGGAAGTAGGAGATAATCTCCTCCCCGATGCGCGCGGGCTTCAGGCTTTCCGCGTCGATGCAGCACCAGCTCGATTTAACCTCGGCCAGCACTTCCTCGCCACGCTCAATCACCGTGGAATAAAATGCCCGTGCGCCGCGGGTGCTTTCGAGCACAGTGCGTGCAATCACGTCATCCTCCAGAAAGGCTGGCTTGCGGTAGGTGATCTCGTGCTTGAGCGCCACCCATGCGCGGCTGGCCACTGCGTCCTCCGGCGCGAATTTGCGCCAATGCGCCAGCACCGCATCCTGCACCCAGCCGAGATAACGGGCATTATTCACATGCCCCATGAAATCGATATCGGCGGGCAGGATTTTGATCGGAAATGCGAAGGGCTTTGTTGACATGCGTGTCAGTTAGCCATGCAAAGCTTTCTTTTCCATGACACCGCAATTGCTACGCGCAAGGAATCTTGCGCCTGTTGCCGAATGGTCGCAATAGTTTGCCCATGATGGCCAGCAAACCGCGCACACTTTCCGAGAAAATCTGGGATGCCCATGTGGTGGAACGGCGCGATGACGGCACGGCGCTGATCTATATCGACCGGCATCTCGTCCATGAAGTGACCAGCCCGCAGGCGTTCGAGGCGCTGCGCATGGCGGGCCGACCGGTGCGCCGCCCCGATCTGACGCTGGCCGTCCCCGACCATAATGTCGCCACCACCCCGCGCGTCGGGGCTGACGGTGTGCCCTTCCCCATCGCCGATCCTCTCAGCGCGCAGCAACTGGCGGCGCTGAAGAAGAACACAGCCGATTTCGGCGTGCCCTATATCGATGCGAATGCCGCCGAGCAGGGAATCGTCCATGTGGTCGGGCCGGAGCAGGGTTTCTCCCTCCCCGGCGCAACCATCGTCTGCGGGGATTCGCATACGGCAGCGCATGGCGGGATCGGCGCGATGGCCTTCGGCATCGGCACCAGCGAGGTCGAGCATGTGCTAGCCACGCAGACACTGCTGCTGCCGCAATCGAAAACCATGGAAGTGCGTGTCGAGGGGCAATTGGGCCCCGGCATCACGGCCAAGGACTTGATTCTGCATGTTATCGGAGTGATCGGCACGGCGGGCGGCACGGGCCATGTGATCGAATATCGCGGCGCGGTGTTCGAGGGGATGTCGGTCGAGAGCCGCCTGACCGTCTGCAATATGAGCATCGAAGGCGGCGCACGCGCTGGCCTTATCGCGCCCGACGATACCGTCTTTGAATATCTGAAAGGACGCCCCTACGCGCCCACAGGCAAGGCGTGGGACGATGCGGTTGCGTGGTGGCGCTCCCTTGCGACCGATACAGGCGCTGTGTTCGACAAGAGCGTGGTAATCGACGCTGCCGATGTCGAACCGACGATTACATGGGGCACCAGCCCGGAAGACACCGCCCCCATAGGCGGCGCGGTGCCCGATCCGGCCAGTTATGCCGATGCCTCCAAGCGCACTGCGGTGGAGCGCAGCCTCGCCTATATGGGGCTGACACCCGGGCAGAAACTGACCGAAGTGCCGGTCGAAAACATCTTCATCGGCAGCTGCACCAATAGCCGGATCGAGGATTTTCGAAGCGCCGCCGAGGTGCTGCGCGGCCGGACCAAGGCGGACGGCGTGAAATGGGCGATTGCTGTGCCCGGGTCGGGTCTGGTCAAGCGGCAGGCCGAAGCCGAGGGACTGGACAAGGTCTTCACCGACGCAGGCTTCGAATGGCGCGAACCGGGCTGCTCCGCCTGTCTGGCGATGAACCCTGACAAGGTCCCGCCGGGCGAACGCTGCGCCTCCACCTCTAACCGCAATTTTGTTGGGCGTCAGGGACCGGGCGCGCGGACGCATCTCATGAGCCCCGCCATGGCCGCCGCTGCGGCGGTCACGGGCAGGCTTTCCGATGTGCGGGAGCTGGCCTGAATGGTCTGGCCTTTCTCTGGCAAGGGAAAGGCCGCCGACGCGCTGACCACGCTCAGCGCACCAAGCTGGCACTGTGCATCCTGCGGGGGCGAGCATCACGGACTGATCGATCTTGCCAGCCGCGCCCCCGATTACTGGCCGAGCCACGACCCTTACGAACCCAATGACGCTTTGCCCGCCGCGCTGGCGGAAGAGCGCAATTTCCTGAGCGAGGATTTCTGCGTCATCGCAGGCAAGCACTTCTTTGTCCGCAGCGTGCTGGAGATCCCGGTGCGCGGGCTCGATCAGGTGTTTGCCTTTGGCTGCTGGGGTACCCTCTCGCGCGATCATTTCGATGCCTATGCAGCGCGTTTCGACAGCGGCGATTATGGCGAGGAGGGGCCTTGGTACAGCTGGCTGTCCAACATCCTGCGGCCCTATGTCGCGGACCTACCGCTGGGCTGCGCCATGCATTTGCGCAGTGGCCGCCAGCGCCCGCGCCTGCGAGTGGAAGACGATCATCACCCACTGGCCATCGCGCAGGAAGTGGGGATTTCGCCGGAAGAGATGCTCGCGATTTACGACACCTACGGCCATCGCCCGGAGCCTCTTTGATCTCCGGCATGCATTCATCGCACACCCCCTCGCCTTCCCTGAGAACCGGCGGAATTCTGGCGAATTGGGTTGCGCGTGGTGCAGCGCGGCCCCATGTGCAGTGCCTGTATCTGAGGGAAAACAATGACCGAAAAACCCGCTGGAAAATTTACCGGCAAGACCGCCGCGTCGGTTGGCGCGGCCATCGGCTCTGCCGCAATTGCCGCTGCCCTGCTCTACGCGAACAAGCGCAGGGCGAAGAACAAACAAGAGCAGCCTGGTCCGATCCCATCGGGCGAGAAACCGGAGACGGATTGATGCAGCCTGTTCGTTCAGTCGAAGGGCGGGCCATTCCGTTCGGCGCAGCCAATGTCGATACGGATATCATTATCCCCGCCCATTGGCTCAAAACCATCACCCGAGAGGGCCTGGGGCGCGGCGCGTTCGAGGCTTTGCGCGAGGACCCGGACAACATCTTCGACAGCGAGGAGTTTGCCGGTAGCCCAATTCTGATCGCGGGCGACAATTTCGGCTGCGGGTCCAGCCGCGAACACGCCGCCTGGGCACTGCGCGACATGGGTATCAGCGCCGTGATTGCTCCCAGCTTCTCGGATATATTCGCCAGCAATGCCTTCAAGAACGGCATCGTCACGGTGGCCCTGCCGCAAGCGGCAATCGACCGGCTGATGGAAGTCGCGGCGAGTGATCCCATCACCATCGATCTGGAAAATCAGGTCGTCACCACACCGTTTCAGGATCGCTTCGCCTTCGAAGTCGATCCGTTCCGCAAACAATGCCTGATGGAAGGGCTGGACGAGGTCGGGCTGACGCTCTCCCGCGATGCCTCCATCCGCACCTACGAAGATCGCCAGACCGCGCATATGCCGTGGTTGGCCAAACCCAATGGAGAGATAGCCGCATGAAAGCCCTGCTGAGCAAAGAGACAGGTGGACCCGAAACGCTGGTGGTCGAGGAAGTGGACGATCCGGTAGCGGGCAAAGGACAGGTCGTCGTCAAAATCGCCGCCTGCGCAATCAACTACCCCGACGCGCTGATCATCCGCGACATGTACCAGTTCAAACCCGAACGCCCCTTCTCCCCCGGTGGAGAGATTTCCGGCACGATTGAAAGCATCGGCGAAGGCGTGACCGGCTGGGCCGTGGGCGACCGCGTTCTGGCGGGCGTGGGCAATGGCGGTCTGCGCGAGAAGATGGCGGTCGATGCGGTCAAGCTGTTCGCCGTTCCCGATGGCGTCGAGCTGGTCGATGCCAGCGCTCTGCTGATGACTTACGGCACCACCATCCACGGGCTGAAGGATCGCGGCGGAATCAAAGAAGGCGAGACGGTTCTGGTTCTGGGCGCTGCGGGCGGCGTGGGCCTGTCCGGTGTCGAACTGGCCAAGGCTTACGGTGCGCGCGTGGTCGCCGCAGTCTCGACCGAGGAGAAAGCCGAAGTCGCCAAGAAGGCGGGCGCGGACGAGACGGTGATCTATCCCCGCGCGCCCTTCAACAAGGACACGTCCAAGGAACTGGCTGGCGCTTTCAAGGCAGCTGTGGGGCCAAATGGCGCGGACATCGTCTATGACATCGTCGGTGGCGATTACTCCGAGCCCGCGCTGCGCTCCATCGCATGGGAAGGCCGCTTTCTGGTGGTCGGCTTCCCCGCCGGGATCGCCAAAATGCCGCTCAACCTGACGCTGCTGAAAAGCTGCGACATTCGCGGCGTGTTCTGGGGCGCCTATGCCGCACGCGAGCCGGAGGCCAATGCCGCCAATATTGCCGAGTTGTTCGACCTTTGGAAAGCCGGCAAGATCAGCCCGATGGTCAGCGAGACCTATCCTCTCGAGCGCGCACACGAGGCCATCGCCAAGCTGGAAAATCGCGGCGCAATCGGCAAGCTGGTCGTGACGATGGATTAGAGCCCGATTTCGGACCTGCGCTTGCCCGTTGCATAGCGCAGGCCTATCTTTGATCCAACACTTCCATCCGGAGAACCGACAATGACCGATTTCAAAGACCGCCAGAAAGGCGAAGAAAGCAAATTCGCGATGGACGGGGAGACCGCCTTCAAGGTCGCCGCCCGCCGCAACCGTCTGCTGGGCGAATGGGCCGCTGGCCTGATGGGCCTGACCGACGAGGAAACCGACGGCTATAAGAAGGCTGTCGTTCAGGCTGACTTCGAGGAAGCCGGTGACGAAGACGTGATCCGCAAGGTTCTGGGCGATCTGACCGCCGCCGATTGCGACGTCTCCGAAGACGATATCCGCGCCAAGCTGGAAGAATGCGCAGTCGAAGCGCGTCGCCAGCTGATGAGCGACAGCTAAGGCCCCCGCTGCGATGCCCATGTCAGCCGAAGAAATTACCGGTATGATTACCGCCGCTATGCCCGATGCAGAGGTGACGATGCGCGATCTGGCAGGTGATAACGACCATTGGGCGGCGCATGTCGTCTCGCCCGCTTTTGTGGGCAAGAGCCGGGTGGCGCAGCACAAGATGGTCTATGACGCGCTGGGCGGGAAGATGGGCGGCGTGCTGCATGCCTTGCAACTCACCACTGCGACCCCAGATTAGTCGCACACACGCAAACACATTCCAGTAACTGGCGGGCCCAACCCCATGACCGATACCCAAACACGCATTTCCGGCATTGTTGGCGACAATGATGTCGTCCTGTTCATGAAGGGCACGCCCCTGTTCCCGCAATGCGGCTTTTCCAGCCGGGCTGTCGCCATTCTCGACCATTGCGGGGTTGCCTATGAAAGCGTGGACGTTCTGCAGGACATGGAAATCCGCTCCGGGATCAAGGAATATTCCGACTGGCCGACCATTCCGCAGCTCTATGTGAAGGGCGAATTTCTTGGCGGCAGCGACATCATGATGGAGATGTTCGAGGCTGGCGAGCTGCAGCAGACGATGGACGACAAAGGCGTGAAAAAGGCGACCTGATCGACCAACTCCTTGTTTCCCCCCGAAAACGAAAAAGGCCCGCGTATTTGCGGGCCTTTTCATATGTGCTTCGGGGAGGCGTTTCTTCGGGGAGGCGGGGCCGGGAGACCAGGGGTGGCCCCGCCTCTTTAGTCGAAGACCATTCGGGGTATCACTGGTGATGCAGGGCGCGTGCCAGTTTTGCGAAACCGCAGAAGGCTGCGCGAGACAGTGGTTAAATCGGAGTTACCTTTGCGGCCCTGTGTAAATTCATCCGACACCCTCCTTTTCCCGCAACGGCGAAACTTCGCTCTGAAGAAATGGGCGCTTGGCAGTACGCACAACGCGCGTCACAGTGCCGCGCATGTCAGATGAACAGAACACCGTAAGCCCGTCAGCAAAAGCCGAGGGCATTCCTGCCGCTACCGTCATAATTTTCCGCAACGGACCGGATGGCCAACCGCCCGAAATCCTGATGACCGTGCGCTCGCGCAATATGACCTTCGCGGGCGGAATGGCGGTGTTCCCCGGCGGGCGGGTCGATCCGGCCGACTTCGCGCTGGGCAAAGCCTTGTCGGGCGATATCGAGCCAGAGGAAGCGGCGCACCAGATCGCCGTCGTGCGCGAAACGCTGGAAGAAACCGGTCTCGCCATCGGGCTTGCCGGAGACATCGATGCCGCCAAGGCCCGCACGGCCCGCGATATGCTGATGCAGACCGAAGCGCTCGCTCCGGTGCTGGACGAATTCAACTGGTCGCTCGATCTGGCACAATTGACGCCCTTCGCCCGCTGGTTCCCCCTCAACGAGAAAATCCCGCGCGTTTACGACACCCGCTTCTATCTCGCCAATCTGGGCACCGGCGCAGTCGATATCGAAGTCGACCAGACGGAAAACACCCGGCTGTTCTGGGTCAGCGCGAAGGGCGCATTGGACATGGCGGAAACCGGCGAGATCAAGCTGATCTTTCCGACACGCCGCAACCTCGAGCGCCTTGCCCTGTTTAGCAGCTACGAAGAGACAAGGGCGCACGCGCAGGCAACGCCCGTGAAAACCATAATCCCCCAGATCGACACGAGCGGCGACAAGCCGATGCTCCGCATCATGGAAGACGCAGGCTACCCGATTACCGCAGAGCTGCTGGAAAGTGTCGCGCGAGGTTAAGCGGAACGCGCCTTTGTGGTTCCGGATCGGCATCCGCCGATCCATCCTCGGTGCTGTTCCCTTCGCCAGACTTCGTCCGGCTGCGGGGCACCTGCGGGCGCACCGTCGCGCTTGCGGGCGTGAAGCCCGAACCAGCGCTGATTGCAGCCGCATGTCAGCCGAAGGCTGACCAAAGGCCCGACCGGGCCGCCCGCAGCGATGCGGCCGTCAGGTCGCGTGAGCGAGGAAAGCCTAAGGGGCCGGATGGCCCCGCCGGCGTCTGAGGCGAAAACGAAAATGGCGCGCCCGGCAGGACTACTCCGCCGCGTCGCGGCTCCGTCATCTCCGGCGGTTGCACCGCCTCCGATTCCGAACGGGTCCGGTCCTTTATGGCCCCACCAATTATCCCCACCCCTTCCGGGGCGGGGATAATTGGCGCGCCCGGCAGGACTCGAACCTGCTGCCTCAAGATTAGAAGTCTCGCGCTCTATCCAGATGAGCTACGGGCGCGCGCCGGTGGGGGCGATAGCGTGCTTTCCACATCGGTAAAACCGCGATAGGCATTGCGCGCATGGAAAAAAGTGTTTCGCCGCCCGCGATACAGCAACACGATGGCTCCACCGGAGCGATCCGCTTCCGCTATTACGATTTCGTGATGGCGGCGTTCGTCACCATCCTGCTGCTCTCCAACCTGATCGGGGCGTCAAAACCAAGTTACGTCACGCTGCCCGGGGGCGAGACATGGTCGTTCGGCGCGGGCGTGCTGTTTTTCCCCGTCAGCTACATCATCGGCGACATCCTGACCGAAGTGTACGGCTATGCCCGCGCGCGGCGTGTGATCTGGACAGGCTTTGCTGCGCTGGTCTTCATGGCGTTCATGGCGTGGGCCGTGGTGTCCCTGCCCGCTGCCGAGGGGTGGGACGGACAGGAAGCTTACGAAAAGGTCTTCGGCAACACATGGCGGATTGTGATCGCTTCGATGGTGGCGTTCTGGGCCGGAGAATTCGCCAACTCGCTGGTGCTAGCGAAGATGAAAATCTGGACGCAGGGCCGCGCGCTCTGGGCCCGCACCATCGGATCGACTGTGGTCGGTCAGGGGCTCGACAGCCTGATATTCTATCCGCTGGCGTTCTGGGGCATCGCCGGGTGGCCGCCCGAATTGCTGTGGCAGGTTGTGCTGTCGCAATGGCTGATCAAGACCGCGTGGGAAGCGCTGCTTACGCCCTTCACCTATCTCGTGATCAATTGGCTGAAGAAGCGCGAGGGGATCGATGTCTATGACACCGGAACCAATTTCTCGCCCTTCGCCAAACAGACGGACTAGCCGACGATCGGTATTCCGTTATCGCCCGAGACCGGAGTGATATCCTCCAGATGTTCGACGACTTCCATCCGCGCATCCAGCTTCAGGCGGTCGGCCAGCAGACCTAGGTCTTTCTCGTTTGGCACCCCGAACAGGGCCGCGTGGCTTGTCAGCAATCGCAAGATCAGCGTTCCGTCTTCCACCAGTAGCTGGCTTGATTCAAACGATTTGCGGGACCGCCCGCCCAGCCGCCGGCACAGGCGCGTCGCATAGCCCCAGCAGATCGCCTCTTCCAAAGCATCGTCACCGGCGATGGCATGAAGTTCGTCGGGCAGATCGAGATTATTGCCATTGGCGCAGATTGCCGCCGCCATCATCGCGCGGCCGACCGGATCAACCGCCAGCCAGCGCTTGTGGAGCGCCCATTCCACGCCCTGCCGGATGCGCAGATTGGGCTCTATCTGCATCGCCGCGAGTGAGAGCATGGTCGCAGCCAGCCGCAAACGTTCGCTGCCCTGCACGTTCTTGGCCACCGCGCCCACGGTCCAGCCCGCTACCCGTGTCGCCAGTAGTGGAGGCGCTCCGCGCTGGGCCGCGAAATGGGCGACACCCGCCAGCAGGGGGTCCTGCCGGCGCGCATGATCGGGCAACCGGCTGAACAGCAGCCCTTCGCGAAGGCCCCATGCCGAAATGATCACCCGGTCCGGCTTCAGATGTTTGAGCAAGGTCAGGATCAGCACTGCAGCATCGGGTAGCATCCCTGCGCGCATGGAAGAGATCCGAGGCTCGGCTTGCAGATCATCGCTTGACGTCGCGGCCAGCTCCTTGGCCACCTTGATCGCCTCGTCATAGGGCAGGCTGAGGCCATGCGGATCAGTCAACGGCGTGCCTGCGCGCTGCATGGCAAACACCGCCATCGCGCGGAACGTGCCGCCCACCAGATAGAGCGAACCATCGGTTTTCACGATGTCCGCCTTGCGCAGCTTTTTCTCCAGCGCTTTTTTCAGCCCGGCGTGATCGTCTGCCATCTCGGGCAGACGCAGCGTTCCAATGGGCAGGCTGATCGCATCGGACGGCGCGCCGCCGGTGACGTTCACCAGCTCCAGGCTGCCACCACCCAGATCGGCCACCATGCCGCGCGCTTTGGGGAAAGCACCGATGACCCCCCATGCGCTGGTGCAGGCTTCGTCCACCCCGCTGAGCACTTTGGGCGCAAAGCCCAAGGCGCGCAGCTGGCCGAGAAAATCCTCGCCATTGGCCGCTTCTCGAACAGCAGCCGTGGCGACAACCTCGATGTCGGTTATTCCCAGATCGCCGAGGACCAGCGCGTAGCGTTCCATCCCCCTGAGCGCGAGATCGACCGCCTCCTGCGCGAGTTCGCCGCTGCTAGCGATATCGCGCCCCAGCCTTGCGGCGACTTTCTCGTTCAGCAGCACTTTGGGCGCGCGCATCGAAGCGCCGTAAAGAACCAGCCGCACGGTGTTGGAACCGATATCGATGATCGCCCGCTCGGCCTTCTCGCCGGAGAACAGCCCTTCTCGGTCGGACTTGCGGGAACGCAAGCTCAACGCTTCTTTGCCTTCTTGGCAGGCGGCTCTTCCGATTGCGTTTTGCGCAGAGCCAGCTTGGGCACGCCGCCCGCCTCCAGCGCGCCGCCGCGGCCCGATAGCGACGGGTTGGTCATGAAATAGCGGTGGCAATTGAACGGCTTGTCGCCTTCCGGGACCCGCTCATACTGGCCATCGGGCAACAGCTCCCAGCTTTGCTCGGTGTCCAGCAGATTGGCGAGCAGGACTTGCTGCAAAATCTGGTTGTGCACGGTCGGGTTCTCGATCGGCACCAATTGCTCCACCCGCCGATCCAGATTTCGGCCCATCAGATCAGCAGACGAGATGAACACCAATGCTTCCGCGCTGGGGATCGGATGGCCGTTACCGAAGGCGTAAATCCGGCTGTGCTCTAGAAAGCGGCCGATGATCGATTTGACCCGAATGTTCTCGGATAGTCCTTCTACGCCCGGGCGCAGATTGCAGATGCCGCGCACCACCAGCTGAATTTCCACACCAGCCTCGCTCGCAGCATAGAGCCGGTCGATCATGCCGCTGTCGCTCAGCTGGTTCATCTTCATCCAGATATTGGCCGGGCGGCCCGCTCTGGCGTGCGCCATCTCCGCATCGATCCGGGCGTAGAGCTCCTCGCGCAGATCAATTGGCGATACCGAGAGCATCTCCATCCGGCGCGGCTCGACATAACCCGTGACGAAGTTGAACAGCTTCGCCGCATCGCGTCCCAGACGCGGGTCGGCGGTGAAGTAGCTGAGATCGGTGTAAATCTTGGCCGTGACCGGGTGATAATTCCCGGTCCCGAAATGGCAGTAGGTGCGAAAACCGCTTTCCTCGCGCCGCACCACCATCGCAACCTTGGCGTGGGTCTTCCAATCAACGAAGCCGTAGATCACCTGCACGCCTGCCCGCTCCAGCTGGCTGGCCCAGTATAGGTTCTGCTCCTCGTCAAAACGCGCTTTCAGTTCAACCACAGCGGTGACCGATTTGCCGTTCTCAGCCGCTTCAACCAGCGCCTCAATCACTTTCGACTGGGTGCCGGCGCGGTAGAGTGCCTGTTTGATCGCCACCACATTCGGATCGCGCGCGGCCTGCCGGATGAAGTCGACCACCACGTCGAAACTCTCATAGGGGTGGTGGATGACGATGTCTTTTTCGCTGATGGCCGAGAACAGATTGCCGTCGTGCTCCAGCACCCGTTCGGGGTAACGCGGCGAATATTGCGCGAATTTCAGATCGGGCCGGTCTTCGTCGACGATGCCGGACAAGCCTTCGATTCCCAGCATGCCTTCGGTCTTGATGATGGTAGCGCCCGGCGTGTCGAGCCGCTCGCGCAGCAGCACTTCGGAAATCGGGCAGAAATCATCTTCCAGTTCCAGCTGGATCACCTGTCCACGCCGCCGCCGCTGAATCGCCGTGCGGAAGGTGCGCACCAGATCCTCGGCTTCTTCCTCGATTTCAATGTCGCTGTCGCGCAGCACGCGAAATGCGCCATCGCCGACAATATCGAAGCCGGGAAACAGGTGATGTGCAAAGCGGGTAATCAGGCTTTCGATGCTGATATACAGCGCATCGTCGCCCGGCTGGGTGCTTGGCACGCGAACAAAACGCGGCATGGCGGTCGGGATCAGGATCATCTCGACCAGTTCCTGCACACCGCCGCCAGAATTCCGGTTCAGCCTGAACAGCAGGCCCAGTCCTTCGTTCTGGACAAACGGGAACGGGTGCGCCGGGTCCAGCGCCTGCGGCGTGATAACCGGGGCAATCTCGTCGAGGAAATAGCGCTTCAACCAGCCATAAGCTTCCTCGTCGATCCGTTCCTCGTCGGTGATGTGGATGCCCGCATCGGCCAGTTGCCCGCGCAGCGTCCGCCACGTTTCCTGCTGCTTCGCATTCAGCTGTTCGAGCCGGTCGCGCACGTCGGACAGTTGCTGCGCCGGAGAGCGGCCATCATCCGAAGCGCGTTCGATCCCGCGCTGCACCTGCCCGACCAGACCCGCCACGCGGATCATCAGAAATTCGTCCAGATTGCTGCCGGATATCGACAGGAATCGCAGCCGTTCCAGCAAGGGATAGGACGGGTTGCGGGCTTCTTCCAGAACGCGGTCGTTGAACGCCAGCCAGCTCAATTCGCGATTGAAATAGGTCTCGCCCATATCCACAGCGACGGGTGCGCCGTGATCGACGACGTCGGGAAGATCATCATTGCTCGCCCGTCTGGCCATAGCAGTCTCTTAGCCGCCCCCTTGTTGAGATTGGGTTTCTCTATGCAAATCCATCGGCGGCGGCAATGTGCCCGATTTGCCGGAACGACCGACAATTCTGATGCTTGACCGCGCAGGGACCCAGCGTGCACCAAGCCGGGCGCAACATTGAATGGATAAAAGCACCATGGTCGAACGCACATTGGCGGGAATGCAGGCCACTCTGGCAAAGGGCAGCGAAACGCATTGGCTGGAGCAGGCCAAGCGGCTGGATTGGGAACGGTTTCCCACGCGCGCCGATGAAAGCTCCTTCGACAAAGCTGATTTCGGCATCAAATGGTTCGCCGACGGCCAGCTCAATGTCAGCGTCAATTGCCTCGACCGCCATCTGGAAGCACGCGGCGACCAGACCGCGATCGTGTTCGAGGGCGATGAGCCGGGTGAAGGCCGCGCGCTGACTTACCGTGAAGTGCACGAGGAAGTCTGCCGCTTCGCCAATGTGCTGAAGTCGCGCGGCATCGCGAGGGGCGACCGGGTCATCATCTATATGCCCAATATCCCCGAGGCCGCCTTTGCCATGCTCGCTTGCGCGCGCATCGGGGCGGTGCATTCGGTGGTGTTTGGCGGGTTCTCGCCAGACAGTCTCGCCGACCGCATCCTCGATTGCGAGGCGGTCGCGCTGATCACCGCCGACGAGGGCGTGCGCGGGGGCAAGCGCATTCCCCTGAAAGCCAACAGCGACGCCGCGCTGCAGCGCTGCCTAGGCGTGCACACAGTGCTGATGATCGAGCGAACCGGCGGCGATGTCGCATTCGTGGAGGGCCGCGATGTCTGGTGGCACGAGGCGCGCGCCACGGTGGAGCCGGACTGCGCGGCGGAAGTCATGGACGCCGAGGACCCGCTGTTCATCCTCTATACCAGCGGATCGACTGGCAAGCCGAAGGGCGTGCTGCACACGACCGGCGGCTATCTCCTGTGGGTCACGCTGACCTTCGATCTGATCTTCGGCGCTAGCGAAGACGATCTGTTCTGGTGCACCGCCGATGTCGGCTGGATTACCGGGCACAGCTATCTGGTCTACGGCCCGCTTGCCAATGGCGCGAAGACCGTGATGTTCGACGGGGTGCCCAATTATCCCGATCCGGGCCGTTTCTGGGAGACCTGCGAGCGACTGGGCGTGACCATCTTCTACACCGCCCCCACCGCGATCCGCGCCCTGATGCGGGAGGGCGAGGAGTGGGTGGCGAAACACGACCTCTCCAAAATCCGCCTGCTGGGCACGGTGGGCGAGCCGATCAATCCGGAGGCGTGGAACTGGTATCACCGCGTGGTGGGCGGCGGCCGATGCGAGATTGTCGATACGTGGTGGCAGACCGAAACAGGCGGCGCGCTGATCGCGCCAGTGCCGGGCGTTATCGAAACCAAACCCGGCAGCGCGACGAAGCCCCTGCCCGGCGTACATCCGCTGCTGGTGGATGCCGAAGGCGCAGTGCTGGAGGGCGCGACGGACGGCAATCTGTGCCTCACCCAAAGCTGGCCAGGCCAGATGCGCAGCGTCTATGGCGATCACCAGCGCTTCTTCGACACCTATTTCAGCACCTATCCGGGCCGCTATTTCACCGGCGACGGATGTCGGCGGGACGATGACGGCTATTACTGGATCACCGGCCGGGTCGACGATGTGATCAACGTGTCGGGCCACCGCATGGGCACCGCCGAGGTCGAGAGCGCGCTGGTGGCGCATGAAAGCGTCGCGGAGGCCGCCGTCGTCGGCATGCCGCACGATATCAAGGGACAGGGCATCTACGCCTTCGTCACGCTGATCGCGGGTGTGGAGGACAGCGGGGAGCTGCGCGGCGAACTGCGCCAATGGGTGCGCAAGGAAATCGGCTCCATCGCCACGCCCGATGCGCTGCAGTTTGCCCCCGCCCTGCCCAAGACCCGCAGCGGCAAGATCATGCGGCGCATCCTGAGGAAGATTGCGGAAGGCCAGCCCGATCAGGTGGGCGACACTTCCACGCTGGCCGATCCCGCCGTAGTCGAGGACCTGGTCGCCAACCGCATCGCGCCATGATCGGTCTCACCGAAGCGCGTGGCCTGATCGCTGCGGCCTGTCCGGCACTGGAGGCCGAAGACGTGCCGCTGGCGCAGGCGCTGGGGCGCGTTTCGGCGCAGGACGTCACCGCGCTGGTCGCCCATCCTCCGGCGGACCAGTCGGCGATGGATGGCTATGCCGTGCGCCATGCCGATTGCGCGGTGGGATCGGTGCTGGAGATCATCGGCGAGAGCCGGGCCGGTGCGCCCTTTGACGGGCAGATCGGTGCGGGGCAGGCGACGCTGGTTTCCACCGGAGCGCATATGCCCGCCGGGACCGACCATGTCCTGATCCTCGAAGACGCGGCCCGCGAGGGCGAGCGGGTCAAGGTGGAGGACGACCAGCCCGAAGCGCGGCATATAAGGCGCGCAGGGATCGACTTTTCGGCGGGCGAGGTGCTGGTGCGTGCTGGCGAACCGCTGACCCCGGCCCGTCTGGCGCTGGCCGCTGCGGCGGGGCTCGGCGCCATTGCCGCCACGCGCCAGCCGACCGTCGCCGTGATGACCAATGGCGACGAACTGCTCGACCCCGGCACGCCGCCCGATGGCCCGACCGTATTCGACAGCAATTCCGTCGCCCTTGCCGCCCAGTTCACCCGCTTCGGAGCAAACGCACGCTGGCTGGGCCGCGCGGGAGACGAGGCATCGGACGTCGAAGCGAAACTGGCCAGCGGCGACGGCGCGGACCTGATCGTCATTGCGGGCGGCGCGTCGGTCGGCCCGCACGATCTGGTCAAGGGCGCGTTTGCAGCGCTGGGCGGAGAGCTGGTCTTCAGCAAGGTCGCCCTGCGCCCCGGCAAGCCGGTCTGGTTCGGCACGCTGCCATCGGGCACGCGTGTGCTCGGCCTGCCGGGCAATCCGGCGTCGAGCTATGTCACCGCGTTGCTGTTCGGCAAACTCGCCGTCGAGCGGTTGTCGGGCCGCGACACCCCCGCCGATATCGCCGCCGCCATGCGAACCGCCATCGCGGCGCAGGACCTCACCGCCAACGGCCCACGCGACACCTTCCAGCGCGCCGCTCTGACCCATGGCGAGGATGGCACCACAAGCATAGCGCTGACCGGATCGCAGGATTCCAGCCTGCTCCGCCCGCTCGCCGCCGCCGATGCGCTGCTCTTCCGAAACGCAAACGCCCCGGCGGTTCAGGCCGGGGCGCTCGTTTCGTATCTGCCGATTTAGGGCATCAGCCGGTTTTTAAACCGGTGCGTTTTTCTTCAGCATGATGACCTGCGGGTAGGTGAACTCCAGCAGGCCTTCCTTGCCGTATTCCGCGCCGAAGCCCGATTGCTTGTGCCCGGCAAAGGGCGTGTGCGGCGTGAGCTTCAGGAATTGGTTGATCCAGACCGTGCCGGTTTCCAGCTTCTCGGCGATTTCGACGCCCTTTTCCTCGTCCTTGGTCCAGACCGCGCCGGCCAGGCCGTAGTCGGAATTGTTCGCCCGCTCGATCACCTCGTCCTCGGTCGAGAACTTCATCAGCGGCATGACCGGGCCGAACTGTTCCTCGGCCACGATGCGCGCGTCTTCGGGCGGGTTGTCGAGGATGGTCAGCGGCACGAAATAGCCGGTGCCCGACGGATCGACATCGCCGCCGATCAGGAACTTGTAGCCATTGTCCTTGGCGTCTTGGATCAGCTCCTTGACGCGCTCGAACTGCTTCTTGTTCTGGATCGGACCGACGCCGGTGCCCTGCTGCGACCCGTCACCGACGGTCACACCCTTGGCATATTCGGCAATCGCAGCGCTCAGATCGTCGTAGATATCTTCATGGATATAGACGCGCTTGGCCGCGATGCAGATCTGGCCTGCATTCATGAAGCTGGCCCAGAACAGCTGCTCTGCCACCTTCTCCACATCGGCGTCGGGCATCACGATGCTGGCATCGTTGCCGCCCAGTTCCAGCGTAATCCGCTTCAGGTCGCCAGCGGCGCCTTCCATGATCTTCTTGCCGGTCGCGGTGGAGCCGGTGAAGGTGATCTTGTCGATATCGGCATGCTCGGTGATGAGCGGGCCGAGGCTGTCTTCACCAGTAATGATGTTGACGACGCCTGCAGGCACCTTGTCCGCAATCAGTTCGGCCAGCTTCAGCGTGGTCAGCGGCGTGAAAGGCGATGGCTTGAGCACAATGGTGCAGCCCGACAGCATGGCGGGAACGATCTTCTGGATCGCCATCGAGACGGGGAAGTTCCACGGCACGATGCCGCCGACCACGCCCACCGGCACGCGGCGGGTGCGGATCGATTCCTTCTCGTCGTCCTGAACCATCTCGTCTTCGAGATCGAGCGAGGCCTGCGTGGAGGCCATATAGGCCGCGCCCATGATCTCGCCCTTGGCCTGCTCGTGCGGCTTGCCCTGCTCTGCCGTCAGTAGGCGGTAAAGCTCTTCGGAATTTTCATTGATGGCCCCGGCAATCGCCATGATTGCGGCGCGGCGCTCGTCCATTGAGGTTTTGCGCCACGTCTTGAAGGCGGCACGCGCGGCGGCAACGGCAGTGTCGAGCTCTTCGGCTCCGCAGGCGGGCACCAGACCGATGACTTCCTCGGTCGCCGGGTTCAGCACTTCGAGCGTCTTGTCGGTGCTGACCATCTCGCCATTGATCAGGTTTTTGTATTGGGTAGCCATTATCTTGCCTCTCCTGTTGTTTCGTTGTCCGCTAAATGGGCACTCGGCCCCGTCCGCGCAATCGGATCTCGGTGAAATATCGCTCAAGCGAATAGCGGCTGCGGCGAAGCGGCGCGCCTATCCATTGCGCTATGCAACCTATCCTCCTGTAGCGCGATCCGCTAGCTCTTTAGGCACAGCAATAGCACCGGAGAAAACACATGACCGACACACCACCCGATCTCGTCATCTATGGCAGCCCCGTTTCCCCCTTCGTGCGCAAGGTGGCGGCTGTATGTATCGAGAAAGACGTGCCCTTCGAAATCGATGCTGTCGATGTCTTCAATCCGCCCGAATGGTTCCGTGCCATCAGTCCTCTGAAGCGTATTCCCGTGCTGCGCGACCGGTCGATTGCCGCCGAGGGGGTGGACGGAACAATCGCCGATTCCAGCGCGATCTGCGCCTATATCGAGCGCAAGGTACCCGGCCCCGCTATCTATCCGGCAGAGGCCTATCCCTATGGACGCGCGCTGTTCATCGAGGAATATGCCGACTCGCATCTGGCCGCGACCGGAGGCCTCGGCATCTTCCGCCCGGCCTTCTTCGCCGTCACTCAGGGGAAGGAGCCCGATCTGGAAACGATGCAAGGCAGCTGGACTGGCAAGATGCCTTCGATCCTGAGCTATCTGGACAGCGCGCTGGGCGATGGCGATTTCTACGTCGGCGACGGCGTGACGATTGCCGACATCACGGTCACGACCTGCCTGATGCAGATCATGCTGGTGGCCGACGTGGACCTTTCCGCGTGGCCGGCGCTGGCCGCCCATCAGGTCCGTATGCGTGAGCGCCCCTCGATTGACAGGCCTTACGCGCAGGCGGAGCGCTTTATTCGCAAGGCGATGCCGGAGCGGATCAAGCTGGGCTAAAAACCCGGCCCCCGCTCCGGCAAGGCATCCTCACCACAGAACGATATAGAGCCCCGCAAGGATCGCGACGGTCAGCATGGCGAGCCCGTTGAACAGTGCGGTCGTGCCGAAGCCGATATCGCTCAGATTCACGGTACGCTCTTCGTCAGGCGCGCCGGTCATCCGGGACACCACAATCGCGGCGATCAGCCCGACTACAAAGACGATCCAGATGCGCACCACGAAGGGCAATTCGGGGAACACGGCATTGACGACGATATTCAGCACCACCGAACCGATCAGCGCGGTGAACGCGCCTGCCGTGTTGGCCTTCTTGTCGAAGAAACCGAGCAGGAAGACGATCACCACGCCCGGCGCGATATAGCCGGTGTATTCCTGTACGGTCTGGAACGCGCTTTCGAGGCCGCCGAGGAACGGGCGGGCCAGCACCAGCGCAATTGCCATGGCCGCAAAAGCCGTGATCCGGCCGACCAGAACATAGTGCCTCTCGTCCTGCTCAGGCTTCCAGCTGCGATACAGATCCATCGTGAAGATGGTCGAGATCGAGTTCATCATCGACGCCAGCGAAGACACCACCGCCGCAATCAGTGCGGCAAAAACCAGACCGCGCAAGCCCGCAGGCGCAAAGCCCATCAGCTCGCCATAGGTCCGGTCGGATGCCTCGTTGAGGGCCGACTGGTTGAGCATGCCCTGCTGCGCGAGAATGACCGCTGCGATGCCGGGAATAACCACGATGAAAGGCACCAGCAGCTTCAGGAACGCGGCAAAGGCGAGGCCCTTCTGCGCTTCACCCAGATTCTCCGCCCCTAGTGCGCGCTGGATGATGTACTGGTTGAACCCCCAATAGCTGAAATGCAGCACCCACAGCCCGCCCAGCAGCGTCCAGATGCCTGGCAGCTTGTCATAACCGTTATCGCCTTCATCGAGGATCATCTCGAAGTGACCGGGCATTTCCTGCATCAGATAGCCGAAGCCCGCGATGGCTCCGTCGGCTGGAAGTGCATCCAGCGCAAACCACGTAATCGCAAACCCGCCAATGATCAGGATCACCACTTGAATGATGTCGGTAAGGGCGACCGCTTTCAGCCCGCCATAAAGCGAATACAGCACCGCAAAGCCTGCCAGCGCGATCATCGAGGTCATCACGCCCCAGCCGGTTAGCGTGTCGATGGCGAGGCCGCCCAGCCACAGAACGGCGGTGAGATTGACTGCAGTGTAAAGCGCCACCCAGAACACGCTCATCAAGTTCTTCACGCCAGAGCCATACCGCTGCTCGAGGAACTGCGGCATCGTGTAGATCTTGCGCTTCAGGAAGATCGGCAGGAAGTATTTCGCCACGATCAGCAGGACGATGGCGGCCTGCCATTCATAGGCGGCGATCGCGATCCCGATGGCAAAGCCCTCGCCCGACTGGCCGATGATCTGCTCGGCCGAAATGTTCGACGCAATCAACGAAGCACCGATGGCCCACCACGGCAGGGCGCGCCCGGCGAGGAAGTAATCCTCCGTATTCTTCGCATGGCCCGCAGGCTCTCGCGAGACATACAGGGCGATGCCCAGCAACCCGAAAGCATAGACTGCGATGATCACCAGATCGATCGTTGCGAGCGTCATCAAACTTCTCCCCCATGCGCCGGATCGTTCCGGTCGCAAACCCTCGATGTGTGACTAGCGGTGCGTTGCCCCTAGTCCAGTTGTATACGTAAGCATTAAGTCGCTCAGCTCAGAAAGAGCATTCCGTATCCGGTGCTGCTTCTTCCCGCTTCACGCTAGCGATGCGGAAGGTCACTTCCCCGTCGGATTCAAACGCAATCCGCTTGCCCAGATCGGCGACGCAGGCTTCGCTGATCACCATCTCGCGCCAGCCCTTGCTGTAGGCCAGCTCGAATTGCGGGGTGATATCGAGCGTATTTTCCTCGCCATCAGCGCTGCTTGCCCGCAGGCGAACGGCACCGGTCGGGCGAGTCACAACCGCATATTCGATCCGGTAGACACCGCCCGTATCGTTAGACTGCTCCAGCCCGAAATACGAACCCGCCTTCATGCTGATTTCGCGCGAGTCCTCTTGGGCATCCCGGTCATATCCGCGCGAGGTCACGCCGGAGCCGTTCATGTCGCCGCGCATTTGCGGCATCAGCTCTTCGAAGCCTGCCCCGTCGAGCCGCCCGACAAAGGCGCTGACGCCAGTGCCCAGCCGCCCGCTGCCGAACATCTCCGCGCCCTCGACAATCGTCAGCGGCGCGCAATCTTCGCTCAATTCACCAAGCGGGGCGGATTGCGTCAGCGACAGTCCATAGCCAAATGCGAACAAGGCCCCGTCGGCGCTGTTCAGCGGACGGCCCTCGCAGGTTGCGGGCCAGGAAAAGGACAAGCGGCCGGTCGCCTCGCGAGCGCCGGTCAGGACATCGGCCACACCGGCGCCCTCGCTTCCCGGCAACCATGATGCGACAAATGCGTCGGCCGCGTTCAATTCCCGGTTCATCCACATCGGACGCCCGGAAAGGAACAGGGCAACGGTCGGGATGCCCTGTGCCTTGAAACTCTTGAGGAGCTTCAGCCCTTCCTCGTCACGGAACACCAGATCGCGCTGATCGCCGGCAAATTCCGCATAGGGTTTTTCACCGAAGACGACGATCGCAGTATCGGGCCGCGTGTCGAACGATCCGTCTTCCGACAGCACCGCACTGCCGCCATTAGCGGCGACATTCGCTTTCAAACCGTCCCAGATCGTGGTCGCTTTGGGAAAGCGATCGCGCGGCAATTGATCCTTGCGCCCGCCCTGCCATTCCAGCGTCCAGCCGCCCGACGCCTGACCCACATCATCGGCGGCGGTGCCGGCAACCAGCACATTGGCACCGGCCTTGATCGGCAGCACCCCATTGTTCTTGAGCAGCACCTGCGAGCGCGCGACGGCTTCGCGGGCTAGTGCGCGGTGTTCCGGCGATGCCAGCATTTCGTAACGCCCGGCATATCCGCGCTCGGAAGGACGCTGGGCACCTTCACCCAGAAGGCCCGCGCGCTGTTTGACGCGCAACACGCGGGTGACCGCTTCGTCGATCCGCGACATGGGGATCGTGCCGTCCTTAACCTGCGCGATCAGGCTGTCCATCAGCGCCTTCCAATCGTCCGGCACCATGTAGATATCGAGGCCCGCCATCAGCGATTGCGGGCAATCGGTCACGGTGCAGCCTTTGACCTGGCCGTGACCGTTCCAGTCGCCGACGACCAATCCGTCAAAGCCCATCTGGCCGCGAAGCACCTCGGTCAGCAGCGCCTCGTTGCCGTGCATTTTCCGGCCATTGATGGAATTGAAGCTGGCCATGATGGTTTCGACACCGGCATCGATGGCTGCGGGATAGGGGCGGCCATGCAGCGCCAGCAGCGCGTCGATATCGCCGTTCACATCCCCTTGGTCGACACCTTGCTCGGTACCGCCATCGCCGAAGAAATGTTTCGCTGTTGCAATCACGCGGCCCGCGCCGAGATAGCCTTCGCTACCCTTCACGCCTTGCTGCCCTTCGATCAGAGCCGCGCCCAGCTTGGCGACAAGGTCGGGATTTTCGGAATAGCTTTCATAGGTCCGGCCCCAGCGATCATCGCGCGCCACGGCCACGGTCGGGGAGAAATTCCAGTCAATGCCGGTCACCTCAATCTCGATTGCCGTCGCATGGCCGATCCGGCGGACAAGATCCGCGTCATTGGCCGCGCCCAGCGCGATATTGTGCGGAAACAGGGTTGCGCCGACAATGTTGGAATGGCCGTGCACCGCATCGGTACCCCACATGACCGGGATCGCAGGCTCACCTCCGGGCAGCGGCTGGACCGATGCATCATACATCTCGTCTGCCAGACGCAGCCATTCCGAAGGCGGCGCGAATTCATCGCCGTAGGGCCCGCCATTGCCGCCATTGAGATAGCTGCCGAAGCGGTAGGTTTTCATATCCTCCGCAGTGAAGGAATTGATCTGCGGCTGTATGAGCTGGGCGATTTTACGCTCGAGGCTCATGCGCGCGACGAGGGATGCGATCTCCGCGTCGTCGGCACTCATCGCGGCAGCAGCTACTGCCTCCACAGACTCCGCAGGAGCAGGTCCGGCAGATTCCACCGCAACCTGACTACAGCCAGCAACCAACACGGCACTCAGTGCCGCAATACCCCGATTCAACATCCCGCCCTCGGTCTCTTTGTGAACGTTCTCATGACCTGACTGCCATGCCCCCGCGGCATTATCAAGCGGCCAAATCACGCTTGGCCCAAATCTTGTCGCACGCCTGCGAGGAAAAGCGCCGATACGAACGCCAAGCCAGCCAGAGCAAAGAACATTCCCTGAAAACCGAACACGGGGATAAGGGCCAAAGCGATGCCAGGCATGACCAGCGATGGAACGGTGTTGGTGAGATTGAAAATGCCCAGATCGCGCCCGCGCGTTTCGGGCCGCGGAAGCACGCGAAGGGTCTGAGCCGAATGCAGGGACAGGAACACTGCGCCGGAGACACCAAACAAAATATAACCCGCCACTGCCACCGTGCTATCTTGCGCTAAAGCCATCACGAGAAGCCCCAGCGCGGCAATCGCGGCGCTGGCACGCAACGGCAAAATCGGGCGCTCATGCCGGTCAGCCCAGCGCCCTGCAATCAGTGACACAGGGATCGCAATGACCAGCACCAAGCCGAACAGTCGGGCAACATCCGCATCGGTTATGCTTGTACTGATTGTCTTTAGCCAGATCAGAAGAAACGCGAACAGTGCCGCCTCGCTTATCTGCAAAAGCAGACGCGCCAGCCACATCTTGATCACGGCGCGGCGTTGATTGCCGGTGACGACAGGCTCTTCCTGTTCCTCCATCGCCATGAGATGAGGGAAATGCTTTGGCTTCCCCAGCACCAGCACCGGGACAACGCAAGCCGCAACCATGGCTGCGATGGCCCAAAGCCGCATCCCTTCTTCGGCGAGACCCGGCCACGTCACCAGAGCCCCGGCCACGGCTCCCATCGCGGGGGCGAGTGACAACAGGCCGCCCAGCCGCCCCTTTTGATAATCAGGCACGTGATCCCCGGCCCACGCTGCCAGCGGTGAAAGCATCATGTTGAGGGCGACTTGCCAAAATACGATGACCGCGATGATCTGGTAAAGCGTCTGCGCCTGACCGAGCAACGGCAAGGCTGCGCTCGACGCCATCAGTCCGGCTCCAATCCACAATCGCCGATTGCCGGTCCAGTCACTAAGCCAGCCAAAACCGATATTCGCGAGGCTTGCGGATATGGCCCCACAAAACGCAATCGCCGATAGCCAGCTGACGGCGTCATCGCCTGCAAGCGTTATGACTTTCAGGGGCAGTATCAGCGTCAGAAGCGGGGTATAGGCTATCGCGCCGCCAGCCCATGCCAGTGCGTAAAGTGCGAGAAACCGAGGCGACTGGCCGCGCGGCCCGTCTGTCATGATCCCTCGGCTGCAGGGGGTGCGGGGCGCGCGGGACAGGGAAGCGCAACCGATTGCCGTTCCACCAACCGGGCTTGCACAATGTGCGAGCTGGCGTTCGAATCTTCCCCGCGATTGGCTTCGATAATCGCTTGCGCTGCAACCGAGGCTGTCTCCGCGATCGGTTGGTCGATGGCAGTCAATGGCGGCTGCGCGAATTTGACCAGCGGCGAATTATCAAAGCTAATGAGCGACAAATCACTCGGCACATCAAGGCTCATCTCCCGAGCGACCTTTAGCGCGCCCAGCGCCATCTGGTCATTGCTGGCGATGATCGCGGTCGGGGGTTCGGCGCAGCCGAGCAGGGCACGCGCCGCGACCGATCCCGATTGCTCGCTGAAATCGCCCGCTTGCGAGAGCCCCGCCGTGCCCAGTCCGGCCTTGGCCATTGCACCGCGCCAGCCATCCTCGCGCCATCCGCTTAGCTCGTAGTCAGGCGGGCCGGCAATGAAACCGATGCGCTTGTGGCCATAGGCGAGAAGGTGCTCTGTCGCTTTGCGTGCCGACCCGGCATCGTCCATCGAAATGGCGATGCCGGGTCCGCGCGATTGGGATCCGATCCGCGCAAAGGGCAGCCCTGCATCGGCGAACAGCTTCACGATCAACGGGTTGTCGGAGTGCGGCGGGGTCAGCATCACCCCATCGGGGCGAAGCGAAGAAAGTACCGCCTGGAGTTCCTTCTCGACATGGTCGTTATGCGTGTCGACCAGCTCGATAATCATGCGGTAACCGTGCTCGGCGCAGGTCAACATCCCGCCCAGCAGCATCTGGTCGACCCAGTCATTGCCCTCCCGCGCGCGCCAGCTCTCCACGGTCCTTTCGCGGTCGTTCAGCGCGAGGATGAGATAGGATTTCGACCCGCTCATCCGCTGGGCGGCAATCGAGGGCACATAGCCCAGCTTGTCGATCGACGCCTGCACCCGCTCCTGCATTTTGGGGCGGACATTGGGTTCGTTGTTGATGACGCGGCTGACCGTTTGCAGGGATACCCCTGCATCGGCGGCTACATGCTTGATTGTAACGGATTGACGCCGTCTCGCCATAAAATTTCAGTCCCCGGTCCACGCGCAGCTGCCGGGTTCATCCGCTTGCGAATTGCATTCCCAAACCCGGACCCAGTCCACTTCCATCCGCTTTGGAAATCCCTCTTCTGACACGCCCATCAGGCCGCGCTTTTCCGGCAGTCCTCCACCGATAGCGAGATTGAGGATAAGGTGAAACGGTTTATCGAACGGAGCGTTGGCCTCGTCTGTGGCCGTGGTGAACCAGTCTTCGCTACGCTTCTCAGCGAAAACACGCCCGTCAACGGTCCAGACCATCCGGCCCGGTTGCCAGACGATGCCGAAGGTATGAAAACCGTCCAGCACCGCAGGATACGAGATTTCCGTGCTGTTGAGCGAATTGTCCGGCCACAGTCCGCCGAAGTGGAGCGTGCCCAGAATAGTGCTTTCCTGTCCGTTCGGGCATTCCTCACAGGGGACGCCCAGATTGACCGCTTCCATAATATCGATCTCGCCCGATGCGGCCCATGTGCCATAGGCTTCGTCTTCCGGCAGCATCCAGATGGCGGGCCAGGTGCCTTGCCCCTGCGGCAATTTGGCGCGCACTTCGATCCGGCCATATTGCCACGCGGCATTGCCCTGGGTGACGAGCCGGGCGGAGGTGAAAGGCTTGGTTGCCTGCGCGTCGGGATCGTCTGCGCCCTCGCGCATATGCGGCGGAAGCGCGGGTCCGGAATACTCTTCCTTGCGCGCCGTGATCACCAGCTTGCCGTCTTCCAGCGAAGCATTCTCTGCCCGGTCGGTGTAGCATTGGCGCTCTTCATTGCCGCCGCCCCAGCAATCGATATTGAAGCTCCACTTGCCGTCGTCGATCGCGTTCCCGTCAAACTCGTCGGACCACACCAGGTCCCAGCCCGACTGGCTGTCCGGCCCGCTGTCCTCTGCACCCAGCGAGCCTTCGTTGATGACCTCGCTTTTGGTTGAAGCAGGCGCCTCCGATGTTGACCCGCAAGCCGCCAAAAGCAGCGAAGCGCATACGGTGGTAATGCTATTGCGAATGGCCGCCATGGCCCTCTCCCATAATCGATCAGCCGAAACGCATACGGCCCCCGCTCCCAAGAAGGAACGAGGGCCGCCATGCGTCACGTATCGCGAAGTGCCTCGTTAAAAATCGAAGCGCGCGAGGAAGGTGAAGCGCCGGTCGTTCCGGAAGGCGGAGCGCGGTACGCGCAGCCCTTCGAAATTCACGACCTGCGATGTGCGGGTAACTTCGTCCAGCAGGTTCACCGCCTGAATGCCCAGCTTGATGCCATCATTCAGAGTGTAGAACAGCGAGGCGTCCAACTGACCCGTTGATTCCTGCCAGATGGGCGAGAACGGGAAAATGTCATCACGCGGCGTGACCAAGAAAGCCGAGCGCCAATTATAGGCAGCACGTGCGGCAATCGGGCCTTTCTCGTAGAACACAGTCGCGTTGATCGTATGCTTCGACAGTCCGGCAAGCGGCTGCAGGAAGGCAAACGAACCACCACCGAGATCATTTTCCGCAGAAGATGCAATCGACGCCTGTCCCGGATTGGCCAGGTTCGGGTTCGAGAAATCGTCCCCATCGACATAGGTGTAGGTTACCTGTGTCCCCAAGCCACTGAGCAGGCCGGGTAGGAAGTCGTAGGTTTGCTGATGGGTAATTTCGAAACCCTTCAGCGTGCCGCCCTGATCGTTGATCGGGCCTTCCACCTGAACATCAGTCGAAACACCGCCGGGGCTGGTGTAATTGACCGTTTCGAAGCCCGTGTTCACGATCCCCTGAATGTCCTTCAGGAAGACCGAGAAGGTAAGCGAGCCGACCGTGTCGAAATACCACTCTGCCGAAAGATCATAGTTCCACGAGGTCACCGGCAACAGGTTCCGATTGCCCGTCTGCAATGCAAACAGAGGTCCGGTTTCCAGAGTGCCCGCCAATTCCAGAGCGTTGGTGTTGTCGCCAATACCGCCGCCTGCGCGGAACAATTGCAAGTCGGGACGCGACAGGCCCTTCGACACGGCAGCACGGAACAGGAGCCCATCACCGACATCCAGTTTCGCATTGAAGCTGGGCAACCAGTTGTCGAAAGTAATATCCCGGTCGTCGATCAGGATTTCCCCGGTATGCGCGGCGGCAAATTCTGCCGTACGCTCAGGGGAAAGACTGCAATAGCCACGGGCGATGCCGGGCACATCCGGGGTCGCACAAGCAGCATTGATTTCCGATACCTGCACGATGCCATCGCCGTTGGCGAACCCGTTATCGGGGTTATCGAAACGAGCCGCATCGGGGAAACCGATCCGTCCGCCGCTGCTCACCTTGGTCTCGACATAACGCAAGCCGAAGTTACCGGTCAGATCCCAGCCATTGTCGAATGTGGTGCCGTAATCGACCCGGGCGTAGGCCGCCTTCGTGATTTCGGTGACAGTGGAGACTTCACCGGGGCAATACACACCTTCGATGTCACACGGGACGATTTCCCCGGTGATCGGATCGGGGCGCGAACGCCCGTTCACACCGTAGTTGAAACGCTCCGGCGACTGGCCGAATTCCTGAATCTCGGCGAACTGCGCGTCGGTCAGGCCGTCGAGATATTCGCCAAGGAAATCATCCCCGCCGAAATACCACGCCGATCCATTCTCGATCGGCAGAGGCGTGTTGCCGCGCTGGAAGCCGTTGTTGAACGGGTCGCGGTAGGACGAATAATCAGGGAACTCGTCGGTGAACGCGCCGCCCGCGATGGCGAATTCCTGCCCGGGCAAGCCGGTGTACAGGCGTCCGGGAATGAAGCCGTTGCCGAACGGGCCAGGGCCGCTTGCACCGCAGCCGGAGCCTTCACCCCACGGGGCACAGCCAGCGCGGCCAGCCCACGGCGCGGAAAGGTTGCCCCAGGTGCTGAAATTGGTGTTGCGAGTCGTGCGATCACGCTCCGCCCAGCGCGCGCCGAACCGCGCAGTCTTGAAGAAGCCTTCGTCGCTGATGTCGTAATCGACGTCGAAGCGCAGGCTGTTCAGTTCGGCTTCGTTCTTCTCGCGGCTGTCCAATCCGAACCAATAGTAGGTCGTTTCGCCAGAGGAGAAGTAATCCGCTGGCGATCCCGGAGGCGCAAGGAACTGAACCTGAGGCGTCTTGCCGGTGAGATCGAGATCAACCTCCGCCCAAGTGCTGAGCGCGCCAAAGACCGAGTCGCGGGCAAGGTCGGACGTGACATGCTGCGCTTCGAAATTGAAACGCAGACGGTCGGTCGCCTCATACTGCATGTCGAAGGAGAAATCTTCGGTCTTGGAATCCGCCCCGCGAAGGAAGCGCAACGAATCCACGGGAATACCGCCGCGACCAAACGGCGTGGCATAGGCATCGCCCGGGCGCTGCGTCAGGACACCACTCTGGAAGACACCGTTCTCGTCGAATTGCCACGTGCTGCCAGCCGCAGGGACCGGGAAAAGACCTTCGTCATCGACGCGCGAGATCAGCGCGAATTCTTCAGTATCGAAACTGGTATCGGAGCGCAGCCACTCGAACGTAGCGGCGAAGCGCCCATCCACGCTCTCATACTGACCGACAAAGGAAAACGCCTCGCGGTCGCGGTCCAGATCGGTCGTCCGCACACCTGCCCCCTTGGGCACCACCAGAGAATTGGCAGGGGGGAAGTTGGAGGCATCGAAGTTCGGATCGCCGACAAAGCCGCCCGAGCCGACCGAGACTGCGCGGATACAAGGCGCGTCAAACGTGTCGGCGCGGTAGCAGGGATCAGCAACCTGCGATGCGTCCGTCCGGCTCTTCAATTCGGAATAGGCATAGCCGAACTGGACCCCGAAAGAGCCAGCATCGGTGTCCCAGCTGTTCGAAATGAGGCCGGATATCTCAGGCGACCACTCTTCGCGGAGATCGCCGTAGTTCGCACCGATCGTGCCGGCGATCTTAAGACCACTGGTGTCGAGCGGCTTGCGCGTGACCAAATTGACCGTACCGGCAATCGCACCCTCAACCAGGTCGGCGGTGGCGTTCTTGTATACCTCGACACGGCCCAGAAGCTCTGGCGACACGTCGTTGAAGCTCAGAACACGGCCACCGGTGGCGGAGAAAATCTCGCGGCCGTTCAGTTCGGAACGCACATAAGGCAGGCCGCGGATGATGACGCCGGTGCCTTCAACCGAGAAACGGTCAGGGTCGGTGGTTTTCTCGAACCGGCCGATGTTCACGCCGGGAACGCGCTGCAGCGCCTCTGCGACAGAACGGTCAGGCAGTGCGCCGATGTCTTCAGCAGAAATCGCGTCGACAAATGTGTCAGCGTTGCGCTTCACATTCTGCGCGTTCTCAAGCGAGGCGCGGAAACCGCTGACGATGATGACACCATCCGCATCGACCACGCCTTCCGAAGCAGCCTCCGCCTCATCGGCATCCTGAGCGAACGCCGCGCTGGGCAATGACAAGCCAAGAGCGATTCCCGAGACAGTCGCAAGCGACATGATTCGTTTGGTTGCCGGACGTGCCGACGGCGTATTTCTGCGGATCACTGGTTTCCCTCCCTAGTGCAATCCGGGCGGTTTTCGCCCTTGATCTGACCTTGCCCTAGCCTGAATTGTGAGCGTTCAAAAGCTTAAAATGAACGTTCACAATTTTTTTCCACGGTGGTACGTGCTAGCAACACTTTGCCGGGCGCGTTCACCAGCGCAATAAGGCGCAAAGCCCATATAGGGGGCAAGCCAAGGCTGGAATAAGGCCGCTTAGATATTGGCGCATAGGGAGCAGGACATGGCCATCGAACGCATTGTGATTGTGGGTGGAGGCACCGCAGGCTGGATGGCCGCGGCCGCTCTGTCACGCCTCAAAAAAGGCCATGACGTTGCAATCACCCTGATCGAATCCGAACAGATCGGCACGGTCGGTGTGGGCGAGGCGACGATCCCGCCTTTTGTCGATTTCAACCGAATGCTGGAAATCGACGAGGCCGAAATGCTTGCCGAAGTGCGCGGTACGTTCAAGCTGGGGATCCAGTTCGGCAATTGGGGCGATGTCGGCGAAAGCTATATCCATCCCTTCGGCAATTACGGCTATGACATGGGCGGAATTGCGTTTCATCAGGTATGGCGCAAGCGGCAGGCCGCGGGCGACAGGCGCCCCATCCAGGTGTTCAATCTGGAAACCATGGCCGCCTATTTCGGCAAGTTCGCGCGGACAGAGGATTACCAGCGCGACGATCTGCCGCCGATGAACTACGCCTATCACATCGACGCGACCCGCTACGCCCGATATCTGCGCTCTTATGCGGAAACGCGCGGCGTCGTCCGGCGCGAAGGACGCGTCGGGGATGTTACACTGCGGTCCGAAGATGGTTTCGTACAGTCTGTCAGCATGGATGATGGCGCAGTGATCGAGGGCGATCTGTTCATCGATTGCTCCGGCTTTCGCGGGCTGCTAATCGAGCAGGCGCTGGAGACCGGCTACGAAGACTGGACGCACTATTTGCCGTGCGACCGGGCGGTCGCCCTGCCCTGCAACCGCGACGATGGCAGCCCGCCCCCGCCCTTTACCAAGGCCACCGCCCATGCGGCGGGCTGGCAATGGCAGGTCCCACTGCAAAACCGCAACGGCAATGGCCACGTCTATTGCAGCGCCTATATGGAAGACGACGAGGCGCACGATATTCTGGTCGCGAATATGGCCGGCAAACCGATGGCCGATCCCAATTTCCTGCGCTTCACCACTGGTCGCCGGAAGAAGTTCTGGAACAAAAATGTCGTCGCGCTGGGGCTGGCTGCCGGGTTCATGGAGCCGCTTGAGTCCACTTCAATCCACCTGATCAACACCGGCATCAACAAACTGATCGCGGTCGCATCGATGGACGGGATCACGCAGGCGCAGGAAGACGCATTCAACCGCCTGACGATCAAGGAGTACGAGCGCATCCGCGATTTTCTGGTGCTGCATTACAACGCCACCCAGCGCACCGACACGGATTTCTGGAAACACTGCCGCACCATGGCCGTGCCCGATAGCCTGACCGAAAAGATGGAGCTGTTCCGCCTGAACGGACAGATCTTCCGCGAGGAGGACGAGCTGTTCACCGAGACCAGCTGGGCGGCAGTGATGATGGGTCAAGGCATCAGCATGGAAGGCCACAACCCCATGGCCGACACCATCGGCTCGCCCAAGGTGGATGCAGAGTTCGACGAGATCGAGAAATCGATCCGCTATCTGGTCCAGCACATGCCCAGCCATCCGGACTATCTGGCGAAGTATTGCCCGGCCGACATGGTGGCCTGACGGGCACCAGCAGTTATTTGGGCATGGGCGAGCCGGGCAGCACGATTGCTGCCCGCGTGCCCTCGCCCACTTCCGATGTCAGTTCCAGCGATAGCCCGTGGCGCGCGGCCAGCTCGCCGATAATGGCGAGACCCAGACCATCGCCGGTCGACCCCGCACCTTTCTCTCCAGCGGTCTGCAGCCGGTCGATATCCTCCGGCGCGATGCCGCATCCATCGTCCTCGACGATTATTGCCAGTGGCGAATTCGGGTCCACCGCGATCCGCAGCTTCGACGCGCCGGAATGCCGAAGCGCGTTGGCCACCAGATTGCTGGTCGCCCGGATCAGCGCCAGCGCCGGGACCCGGGTCATAGCATCGGTCGGCTCGACTTCCATCGCGATGCCCGCTGCTTCGGCTTCGGAGCGGAACATATCGTCTACTGTCCGCAAGATCAGGCCGAGCGAATAGGCCTCTTCATCACGGTCCAGCTTTTCCCCTGTGGCGGGCGCGCGTTCGCCATATTCCTCCGTCAGGCGCTCAAGATAATCGATGGCCTCGCCGAGGCGCGACTGGAGCGGCGTGGAAAGATTTGCCGACTCGCTGGCCAGTGCTTGGCGCAGACCCACCAAAGGCTGGCGGATATCGTGACTGGCCGCCGCGAGCTGGCGCTTTGTGCGGGTCGCCGCGTCGCGGGCGCGGACATATTCGCGCTCTGTCTGAAGGAGGCGTCGATCGGTTTCCGCCTGCGACCGGAGAGCGGCGACCCGTTCTTCCGTCATCCGGTCACGCTCTTGCCGGGTGCGGCGCAAGTCGACAAGAACCATGAACAGGATCCCCATCGCCGCCAGCAGCCGCAACCCGTCGCGCAGATATTCGATGGTAAGATCCGGCAGGTAGCGACCAAGATAGAATGGCTCCACCAGCACCGCTCCCACCGAACAGGCGACCATGATTGCCCCGGCGATCTTCCGCAGACGCGGGTCGATATCGAAGCGGAAGCCGATCACACAGCTGAACAGCAGCAGGCTGAAATAATAGGCCCAGATAATGTCGGTGGTGACATCGGAGACGATTGCCACCCAGATCAGCGGTAGCGGCAGGAGCGCGACAATGCCGGTCAGCAGCGGATACTGGCGCAGACGCAGGCTCTCCCGAAACGCGTAGAGAAACGCGTAGTACAAGAAGAAGGTCGCGGTCAGCGTCAGCGCCTCCCATATTTGGCGCCCTTGCTGGGGCGTGTCGGCATAGGTGGTGGTGTAAAGCGACGCATCCACCTGAATCATCACCAGCGAATACCCGATCGCGATCAGCAGCCCGATCCGCCTATCCGTCACCAGCGCAATCACCGCCAGCACGATGCCGATAATCAGCAGCGTGAAGGTAAAACCCGCCTTGATTAGGGTCGCGACGATTTGGTTGCGCCCCAACTCGCCCTCGCGGAACACCCCGATGGTGGGCCTGTCGGCCAGCGTGGTGTTGATCAGGATCAGCCGCTCGCTTTCCGGCGGCAAGTCGAAGCTCGCCGTGCGGACATAGGTCAGATAACGCGGGACCAATTCGCCGTCGTCGGTGGCCCGCGTTGCGAGGATTTCCTCAGCAGAGCCGCCGTCCTCCACTAGAAAGACCTTAGGCAGCACCACGAAAATTCCGCCCAGACCGATGACGCGGCGGGAGAGGCCGCTTTCGCCTTGCGCTGCCGTCCGGATCGGAACAGCGATCCACAATTCCTGAGTGAAGGCGTCGATCCCGCTGGTCGGCGGAAAATCTCGCCCGAATTCGCCCGCCCGGTAAGCTGTCAAAGCTTGCTCCAGCGACGGGGTCTCCCCCGTGCCCGCGAAGTAATACAGCGCTTCTGTGTCTATCCGCTCTACCGATGCAGCCAAGGGCACGTCCACCGCCACGCTCGCCTGCAGAGTGGCTGCTGGCCAAGCCGCTGCCAGCACGACCAGCAGGCCGAGAAGCAAGGTTCGCGCTTTTGCCAGTGCCTCGCCCATCTTTTTTGCTACATCACCTTTTGGCTGAAGGGCGGAGTGGCTTTGCACGTATGACATTGGGGCGCAGCTATTCAACGGTAATAGCCGATGACCATGCCATCATCCGGCAGGCGCTGTCGGGCGCGCTGAGCGATCCCGATGCTGTGGAAGGCTTCACTATCGAAGTCTGCGAGGAAGTCGGCAACGGGATCGAAGCCATCGGAGCCATGCGCAAACATCGGCCTGATCTGTTGATGCTGGATGTCTCCATGCCCCATGCAGGCGGCACCGAAGTCTTGCTGGAAGCGCGCCGATGGTCGCCCGATACGAAGGTGATTGTCTTCACCGGCATTGCTGCGACCGGAAAGATCGCCGAAATTGTCGATGCCGGAGCCGATGGTGTCTTCTGCAAGTCCGACGATCTGGCAGAACTGACCCGCGCAGTCCCCCGCATTCTGCAAGGCGCACGGATCATCTGCGCGCGCTACCTGGCATTGCTGGATGAAGCCATCGATGTTGCCCCGCTGACGGACCGGGAGCGGCAGGTTCTCAATCTGGTCGTGGCAGGCCGGACCAATCGCGAGATTGCCGAAACGCTGGGAATCAGCGCCAAAACCGTCGACCGACACCGCACCAATATGATGGCCAAGACCGGCGCACATTCGGCGACCGAGCTGGTCGCCTTTGCCTTGAGAGAGGGCCTGATCGATCCTCTTGGCAGTCAGGCCTGAGGCAGCGGACAGCATCTCGGTTGCCTCGATAGTCGCTTCAGGATTCTCCATCGTCGCCGCTCCTGATCGCCTTTGAAGTCAAAAGAATGGAGCCGCCCGGCGACATACACCGGGCGGCTCGTTGCTTGCTCAGAGATCGGGGAACGGGAAGACCGAGCCGTTCTTGTAAACCGCTCCGCCTACACCGAGGCCTCCGCCCACACCGAAGCTGACGCCGTCGAATTCCAGCGTGTTGCCGACGAAGGCAATGCCGCCCGATACGCCCACCTTCAGGTGACCGGAGATCACTGCCGAGGTTCCATGATCGAAGCCAAAGGCACCCGTCGGAATATCGGCCCGCGACAGAGCGACGGTGACATCGCCGACAATCTCCGCCTTGGGTCCGCCGCCAATCCCGCCGGTGAAATACCAGCGTCCGTTGGGCCTGCTGACCAGTTCGATGACATAGCCAGCCGAACCGGTCCCGGCGATCCAAGCGGCACCGCTGGCCCCTGCGGTGATGTGCAGGGTTTTGAAGAAGCCATCGGGGTTTCCGCTTTCGCCGGGTACTGACGAAGGCGCGTTAAGTGCCGGGATCGTGCCCATGCTTGCAAGCTCCGAAATGCTGGCATCGCATTCCGTCAGCAGGGTGGAAATCCCGTTGCGATCACGGTCGGACATTGCGTCGCGAAGCCGGGCCAGTTTGGCAGGCTGAGCAAGGCACTCCGAAAGACGTGTCAGCGGATTGTTGTCGCCGATATCCTGCAGGACGGTCTTTGCCACATCCAGACGGTCCGCATTGGTCACGCCCTTGATGCAGATGTTGCGGCCCGGTTGCCTTTTCTGGACCAGTCCGCTGTCGCACCATTTCGCAGGATTGGCGCTGATGCAGCTGACCTGACCCAGGCCTCCGCAGGTTTCGTCTTTCTCGACCAGATCCTGCGGACGAACACAGATATTGCGGCCATAGAGGGCTTGCTCGACGAGGCCCGCTTCGCAGCGCCTAGCAGGGATCACATTGATGCAGGTCTTCTGATTCAAACCGCCGCAATTGCGCTCTTTCGGGCCAACTTCGCCCTCGGGCACACAGATATTGCGGCCACTGCGACGCTGCTCGGCAAGGCCGGCGTCGCACCGGCGGGCCGGATTGATGTTGATGCAGGTCTTCTGGTTAAGGCCACCGCAGCTTGCGGGCTTGGGCTGCAATTGCTCCGGGCGCACACAGATATTGCGGCCCGACTGGCGCTGCTCGACCAGTCCGCTGTCGCAGCGGCGAGCGGGGTTGATGTTGATGCAGGTCTTCTGACCCAGACTGCCGCAGACCGCAGGCTTCGGCTTTACCTGGGCCGGACGCACACAGATATTGCGGCCGCTCTGGCGCTGTTCGACCAGCCCGCTATTGCAGCGGCGCGCCGGATTGATGCTGATGCAGGTCTTCTGGTTGAGAGCGCCGCAAGCCGCTGCTGCCGGCGCTGGTTTCGGCGTGGACTGGGAGGGCCGTACGCAGATGTTGCGGCCCGACTGGCGCTGCTCGACCAAGCCGGCTTGGCACCGTTTTGCCTTGTTGATGCTGATACAGGTTTTCTGGTTCAACCCGCCGCAGCTCGCCGCAGCTTGTGCAGGCGTGGTAGGGATTGCGATCGATACCATGAGGGCTAGCCCCCATGCCACCGTCGTACTCACGATTGCTTTCCACATTTTGCTATCCTTCCGGTTTGATCTGAATTCTCTGAAAAGTTCGGCGCGCTGCCGCGATGGCTCTTGGCTCAGCTGTCGGGCTCGGCGGGGAACCAGCTCTCGTCGCTGTCATTGGGGGCCGCGCCGGTGTCTCCCGGCGTATCGTCGGAAGAATACCAGTCGCCATTGCCGCTATCTGCGGGATCGAAGGCTTCTTCAGAGCTACCGGGTTGCAGGCCACTGCCCGGCTCCACCAGCTCGAGATGATAGGTTACAGGGATCAGCCCATGTGCGGTTACGCGGATGGTGTAATCGTCGATCGGGACCATGGTCACCGCCGCCATCAGAGGCAGATCGCGCCCGGCAATGCGGCCATCGCCAAGCTCTCGCAGATCGTCGAGCACGATATGGCGGGGCATGACCCGCCAGATCAGCGCGTGGACCCAGCCTTCAACCGCATAGCCATGGCCCCGGTCGATCACGATCAGCTTGTCGATTTCGCGGATACGCCAAATGCCGTCGATCGCCATGGGTTCGAGCGGCTCGACCGTGCCGATATAAGGCAGCAGGGCCGGGATCTGCGCCTGCGCCGGGGCGGCAACACCGCCCGCCAGCGCAAGTGCCAGAGCCGGGATCGTCAGCAGCCTCTTGATGCTCGTTTGCTTTTGCATTGCCTTATCCTCATCCGATTGCGGGATTGCCTGAATTTCGAAGAGGAGAATGAACCGCGAGACCGGAAAAGGGGATGGGGTGCATCCCCCATGTTGGGCGCCGTTATTGGGGTATGCACCCCATGGCTGAAGCTTGCAGTGGCAGCCAAGACCGGGCCAAACCCCAACCGCACGAGCTTGCAAAGGAGCACCCATGACCAGCAAATGGACCGCAGGATTGATCGCCCTATCGTGCCTCGCCGCGCATAGTCAGGCGCACGCCAAACACACCGATATCCGCAGCATCTGCGTGTCCCTCGACCAGCAGACAGAGCAGCAGGCGCTCAAAGTGGAGGCCATGACACGGTGCCTTGGTTCCGGCGCGCGCACGGCAGACAACACATTGGCGCTATCGGTCGACCAGAACAGCGCGACCATTCAGCTGACAGGCGATCTCGAAGTCACTTACAGCAGCCGGGTCGGCAGTGCCGACTGCATGGGGTCGCGTACCCTCGCCTTCGAAGCAGCCGATACGCAGCCACGGCGCTACTCGGTGGTGTTCGGCGATCAGTTCCTTGGCTTTGCCGATTTCACTAGTGATGTCGGGGCACGGCATTGCTTCGACGCCGGACAACACTTGCCTCCGGCCCTGAGCGCGCGCCAGTTTTCCGACTGGACCAGCGGCGGCGCGCCCGATTGGGAGAGCTGGCGGGCAGACAGCCCGGCGCAACTGGTAGCGCAGCTGATGGCGGGATTTCCCGAAACGCTGGAAGGCCGCCCGGAGGTTTCCCTGACCATGGAGAAGACGTTCTGGCAGCCCTCGATCGTGCCGAAGCCCGGCCCGATCAGGACACAGCGAACAGAGGTCATCGCCATTCGCCTCACAATGCTTGGCCTGCCCGACGACGCAGTGGCCGGGCAGCGCTTTATTGCGCTCGCCGCCCAAGGCGCTGACGGCTGGTTTGTGAAGCAAATGTTCTCGCAGAGCATGTGCAGTCGGGGCACTGCGGCGGGACAATGGCAAGCCGGTCTGTGCCCCTGAACGGCTGGCGCATAACCCTACAATACTGGCGCGGGCGATCTTATGTGATGCGGCATGACGCTCTTGCCGCTCGCTCTTGTCGTTTTGCTCGCCGCGCTGCTGTGGTGGTATCGCCGCTGGAAGCAGCAGCAAAACCGCGCGCGGCTGCTGGCCACTCCGCTAACAGAGCAGCAGCGCGCGGTGACGATGCGACTGGTCCCCATCCTGCGCCGATTGCCCGCATCATTGCGCCCTGCACTGGAAGGCAGGATAAACCTGTTCCTCGATCAGGTGACCTTCCACGGCAATAACGGTCTGGAGGTAAGCGAGGAGATGAAGCTCTCCATCGCCGCGCAGGCCTGTCTGCTCGTCGTCAACAGCCCGGCCTGGTACGAAACGCTGCGCACGGTGCTGGTCTATCCGTCTGCGTTCCAGACCCATCGCGGCAATCATGACGGGTTTGTCGTGCACGAGAACCGGCATACTCTGCTGGGCGAGAGCTGGGCGCGCGGGCCGGTCGTGCTGTCATGGGCCGATGCGCTGCATGGCGGGCTGGATGACAGCGACGGCCACAATGTCGTGATCCATGAATTCGCGCACCAGCTGGACGCGCTGACCGGCCATACGGATGGCATCCCGATCCTTCGCAAGGGCCAAGCCTATGCGGGCTGGGAAGCGGCGATGCTGGACGCTTTCAATGTGCATCTGGAAAGGGTTCAGAGCGGGCGCGAAACGCTGATCGACCCCTATGGCGCAACGGGGCACGAAGAGTTCTTCGCCGAGGCCATCGTCACATTCTTCGAGAAACCGCAGGCGCTACGCGAACAGGAACCCGCGCTGTATGACCAGCTGTCAGAGCTGCTGGCGCTCGATCCGGCGCGCTGGACCTGAAGGGCTGGGTAAATGGCGGAGACGGTGGGATTCGAACCCACGAAAGAGTTGCCCCTTTACACACTTTCCAGGCGTGCGCCTTCGACCACTCGGCCACGTCTCCGCATTCCAGTCTGCACGGCCCCCGGCACAGCGGCGAAGGGCGTTCGTCATGGAAGGCGCGCGCTTAGCGGTGATGGCATTGCACTGCAAGCCTCGCGCATCTAGCTGAACATAATGAGCCGCACCATCGGGACCCCCTGCACTCTGGCCGAAATGGAGCGCATGGGCCGCGCCGCGATGGCCCGCCTGCCACAGGTGTTCCGCGAGCAGATGCACGACGTGGTGTTCAAGGTGGAAGACTTTGCCGCGCAGGAGGTGCTGGACGATCTCGGGATCGACAATCCCTTCGCTCTGACGGGCCTGTATGAAGGCGAGGCACTGACGGAGCGCAGCATAGAACAATCGGGCCGGATGCCGCCCACCGTATATCTCTATCGCCGCCCGATCCTCGACGAATGGGCCGAGCGCGGGGACGAGACGCTGGAGCATCTGGTAGCGCATGTGGTGATCCACGAAATCGGCCACCATTTCGGGCTGAGCGACGAGGACATGCATGCGCTGGAGGATGGGGTTTAGTTTGCTTTTCGAACCGACCTTCGTCGGTTCGTCCTCGGTGCTGTTTCGACGCTTCGCGTCGAGCACCTGCGGGCGGGCGGTCGCCCTTGCGGTCGGCTAGACGCCGACCGAGCTCCGCAGCGAGACTGATGGCCTGAAATGTCGCGAAACCGATAGGTTTCGCAAGGCCGACCGGCCGCCCGCAGCGACGCGCCCGTCAGGGCGCATGAGCGAGGAAGCAAGGGGCGCGGACGCGCCCCGCCCGCAGGCCGAAGACAAAAACTCCTTCCTCACCCCTAGGCGCGGCGTTGCTACCGTGACAAAAAGCCGCACATGAAACGTCTTCTCGCCGCCCCCCTCGCCCTCGCCCTGACTATACCCGCGTCGGCCCAAGACGATCCCGCGCCATCCCCGAACCAGATCGTCGAGAGCGCAAAAGCCTCCGACTGGGTCGCGATCCCGGCGGAGGACCTGCTGGTGATGACCCTCGCCCCGGACGTGCAAGGCAACGAGCGCCAAGTCGTAATCCAACTCATGCCGCCGCCTTTCAGCCAAGGCTGGGTCGAGAACATCCGCACCCTCGTCCGCACAGGCTGGTATGACGGCATCAGCATCAACCGCGTGCAGGACAATTACGTCGTCCAGTGGGGCGATCCCAATGTCGACAACCCGGAAGCGGAGGGTGAGGCGAAGCCGCTGCCGGAGGGGCTGAAAAATACCCGCAGTTCGGATTATGTCGAAGACAAGAACCGGGACCAGCATTCTATCGGCGGCAACCGGCTATACGGCTACACCGCAATGCCAAGAGTGAGGGTTGATTGGGGTCTGCACGAGATTCGTTCCGAGGACGCGTATGCACCCGACGCAGGTTTTGTTGCAGGATGGCCGGTCGCTTCCGACAGCGACGAGATATGGCCTGTCCACTGTTACGGCACAGTTGGAGTCGGGCGCGGCTATTCTCCGGATGCTGGGTCCGGCGCGGAACTTTACACGGTCATTGGCCATGCGCCGAGGCATCTTGACCGCAATATCGGAGTAGTTGGCAGAGTGGTTGAAGGTATCGAGCACCTATCTTCTCTTCCACGAGGGAAAGGAGCCTTAGGCTTCTATGCGGATGTGACAAAGCGCGTCCCGGTTCGATGGGTGAGGCTAGCCAGTGACCTCCCGATTGCAGAACAGCCAAGGCTTGAGTTTTTGTCCACTAAGAAGCGAGCTTTTCGTAAATACGCCGATGCCCGCGCGAACCGACGCGACCCGTGGTTTATCGAGCCAGCAGGTGGCGCGGATATCTGCAACATCCCGGTGCCTGTCCGGCGGGTTGCCGCCCCGGTCGCCGAATGAGCGAAACGCTTAGCGCCACCCTGCCCCTCACCCGTTGGCAGGGGGAGCGGGGGACCTATCACCTGGTCACGCTGACCGGCGATGTGGCGGAGCAAGTGGCGATGCACGCGCGGATCGAGCGGCTGGAGACCGGCGCGCGGCGGGGATTCGGTTCGGTGAAGGTGTTTGCGCGGATTGGCGGGACACGGTGGAAGACTTCGGTGTTTCCGCAGGCCAAACAAGCCGAGTGGGTGCTGCTGGTCAGCAAGAAGGTCATGCGCGCCGAGGATTTGGCGGAAGGCGATGCGGTCGTGGTGGAGTTGGAATTGCTTTGAGAGAGCCCTTCTGAATTCCCAACAATCCTCGTCACCCCGGACTTGATCCGGGGCCCAGCTTTTCTTGCGCTGCGCCCGAAGTAAGCTGGGCCCCGGCTTGGGGGGCCGGGGTGACGATAGGTTAGGGGCCAGGGTCACACTACGTTTGTGCGCAGCGCCCAACCATCAGAGACTGCGCCGTATCCGCAACCAATTCCGCCGATCTTTACACCTTCTGCATCAGCTCGATCCGGTTGCCGAACGGATCGCTGGTGAAGAAGCGCTCATACCCCTCCACCGGCTTGTCATCGCGCGTTTCGCAGCCCGCCGCCTCCAGCCGCTCACGCAGGGCAGCCAGATCATCGACCAGAAACGCTGGGTGCGCCTTGGTCGCCGGGCGAAAGTCCGTATCGACACCGATATGCAAAGCCACCGCGCCGCTGGTCAGCCAGCAGCCGCTGGGCGAGAGATTGGCCGGCTTGGGCACTTCCGCAAAGCCTAGCAGCCCGCAAAAGAACTCCCGCGCAGTACTCTCGCCACCCTCGGGAATGGCCAACTGCACATGATCGATACCAATTACACTCACCCGCGATCCGCCTGCGCCACAGCATCACTCGCCCGCAGCGCGCTGAGAATACGCGTCAGATGCGCCAGATCCTGCACTTCCAGCTCGATCTCGTAGCTGGTGAAAGGATGGTCCAGCTGGGTCTGCTGCAGGCTGCGGACATTCACGTGGTTCTTGGCAAAGATGCCCGCCATTTCAGCCAGCGTCCCCATCCGGTCATACAGAGTGACCCGCAGCATGCCGTAGGCGCCCTGACTGTCCTTGTCCCATTGCAGATCGAGCCAGTCATTATCGATCCCGCTGGCCAGCGTCAGGCAATCGATGGCGTGCACTTCCACACTGTCATTCGGGCGGCGCAGGCCGACAATCCGGTCGCCCGGCACGGGGTGGCAGCATTCCGCCAGTTTGAACCCGACCCCCGGCGTCAGGCCGCGGATCGAGATCGCCCGGTCGCGCCGAGTCCATTCGGCGTCGCCTTCCTCGATGCTCTCGGTGCAGCCCGGCACCAGCGCCTCCATCACCGCGCGGTCCTCGATCTTGGCCGCACCGATGGCGTGCATCAGATCGTCCTCGTCCTCCATCTCCAGCCGCTTGACCGCCGCGCGCAGAGCCTTCTTGCCAATCTTGGCCGGCACACGGTCGGCGATATCCTCGAACAGTTTGCGGCCCAGCGCGGCAATTTCCTCGCGCTCTTTCAGACGCACGGCCCGGCGGATCGCAGCGCGCGCCTTGCCCGTCACCACATGCCCCAGCCACGCCATTTGCGGCTCGGCAGCGTCAGCTTTCAGAATCTCCACCACGTCGCCATTGTTGAGCACGGTGCGCAGCGGCATGTGCCGTCCGTTGATTTTGGCCCCCACCGTCTGCGCACCCAGATCGGTATGCACGGCAAAGGCGAAATCAACTGGCGTCGCGCCCTTGGGCAACTGGAACAGCGCCCCCTTGGGCGTGAAGGCGAAGATGCGATCCTGATAGATCGCCATCCGCGTGTGCTCGAGCAGCTCCTCTGCATCATGGCTGGCATCGACGATCTCGATCAGATCGCGCAGCCACGCCACCTGCCCGTCATGATCGTCGGCTTGTTTGTAGGCCCAGTGCGCAGCCAGTCCGAACCCGTTGGTCCGGTGCATTTCTTGGCTGCGTATCTGCACCTCGACACGCATCGATTTGTCGAAGATCAGCGAGGTGTGGAGCGATTTGTAGCCGTTGTTTTTCGGCGTGGAGATGTAGTCCTTGAACCGCCCGGGAATGAACTGCCACGTGGTGTGCAATATGCCCATCGCGCGGTAGCAATCCTCCTGGCTTTCGGTCAGCACGCGGAAGGCGAAAATGTCCGTGATGGCATCGAAATGGACATGCCGCTCAGCCATTTTCTTCCAGATGGAATAGGGCTGTTTCTCGCGCCCGTGCACTTCCACTTGTAGCCCTGCCTCAGCCAGCGCCTGCTTGATCGCCAGCGCAATGGAATCGACCTGTGCTCCGTCCTGCTCGCGGATTTGTCCCAGCCGCCCGGTGATTGTCGCATGCGCCTCCGGCTCCAGATGCTCGAACGCCAGCGCCTGCATTTCGCGCATATATTCATACATGCCGATCCGCTCCGCCAGCGGAGCATAGATATCCAGCGTCTCGCGCGCGATCCGCTGACGTTTCTCCTCCTTCTTGATGAAGTGCAGCGTGCGCATGTTGTGCAGCCGGTCGCCCAGCTTCACCAGCAGCACGCGGATGTCTTCCGACATGGCGAGCAGGAACTTGCGCAGGTTCTCCGCCGCGCGCTCGTTCTCCGGCATCTGCTCGATCTTGCTGAGCTTGGTCACGCCATCGACCAGCCGCGCCACATCGGCCCCGAAATTCTTCTCGATATCCTCAATGGTCGCCAGCGTGTCTTCGACCGTGTCGTGCAGCAGCGCGGTCATCACGGTGGCCTGATCCAGCTTCAGATCGGTCATCAGCCCGGCGACCTCTACCGGATGGCTGAAATACGGATCGCCGCTGGCGCGTTTCTGAGTGCCGTGTTTCTGCACCGTATAGACATAGGCACGGTTGAGCATCGCCTCATCGGCGTCGGGGTCGTAATCCTTGACCCGCTCGACAAGTTCGTACTGGCGCAACATCCTGTTTTCATGATGTGACCGCGTAGCGCAAATTTGCAATGCAAAAAGCGCCCGCGGCGATTGTGCAGCAGTAACAAGACGGGTACGCGCAAAAGAAAAACGGGTCGCCCGAACCACTTCAGGGGAAAGCGATCGATGCAAGCATTTCGCAAATGGGGCCGATCCTTCGGCGTGGCTGTACTCGCGGGTGTGGGCCTTGGTGCGTGCAGCCAGACATCACAGTTTACAGACAATTCGCAATTCTGCGGCTTCGACACGGTGAAGCTGGCAACGGCACCGCCGGGCCCGGGCACTCCGGTTCTGGCAAGCAATATGCCCCCGGCCCCAGCACCACCCTCAGCACCACCGCCAGCCCCGGCGCCCGTGCCGGTCGAAGGCGTCCGGTCCCCCGATGCGCCCGCCGCCGCACCTGTTGTCCGCGCAAGACCTGTGCAAGCAGTGCAGGAAGAGCCAGTATCGGAACTGGCCCGCCTGATCGAAGGTTCGCTCAGCACACCAGCGCCCCAGCCCGCGCCGGCCCCGCCTCCACCAACAGTCATGCCGACGCCGCCGGTCACCGGCGAGCCGGGCGATGGCGCACATGCTCCTGCCCCGGTGATGGCTCCGCCCGAACCGGCTCCCGTGCCCAGAGTGATGCGCCGCGCACCCGACGTCTTGCTGGCGCTGTCCGGCGGCAGCGAGAATGGCGCATTCGGGGCCGGCATTCTGGCAGGCTGGGACGGCCCGCTACCCGAATTCCGCACCGTCACCGGCGTCAGCACCGGAGCGATCCTGGCCAGCTTCGCCTTCGCAGGAAGCAAAGAGTCCGCAAAGGCAGGCTATACGATCGAGGCTGAGGAACAGCTGCTCACCCCCTTCGTCACCCCGACCGACGGGCGCATCACCAGCAAGAACTTCCCCACCCTGTTGCGGCGCGGTTCCTTTGCCGATCTGGTACCCCTGCGCGGGCGGCTAAAGCATTTTCTGTCCGATCCGATCATGGAGCGGATTGCGATGGGCCACGGGCAAGGCCGCCGCCTGTATGTCGGCGCGACCGATGTGGACACCGGTGAAGGCGTCGCGTTCGATCTGGGCAACATGGCCATGCGCTATGTCGCGGCGACCGATCCGGTGCAGAAGGCGCGGTGGAAGGATTGCTATGTCGAGGCCATCGTAGCCTCCTCCTCCACCCCCATGGCCGCGCCACCGGTATTCATCGACAATGCCATGTATATCGACGGGGGCAGCCGGTTCGGCATGTTCTCCAGCGCGATGATGGAGGTGCGCCGCAAGCGGGCCACCACGCCGGGCGGGCAGGACTATCGCAGCTATTCCGCGCCGCCGCCAACCATCTACGCCATCGTCAACGGCACGCTTAATATGGCCCCGGCCAAATGCCCTAAGGAAGACCCCAAACTGTGTGAAGCCTTCCCACCCCATGGCGGCCCCGGCGGAAAGCACAAGAACTGGAACATTCTGGAACTGGCGCTGGGGTCGGAGAAGATCCTCGTCAATCAGGTCTATCGCTTCTCGGCACAGGAGGTGGGGCAATCGACCTGCGATGAAGCGGGATGTCTCCACTTCATGCGGATCGACCGGGACGTGGCCGAGTTCACCCACACCCTGCCCAATCCGGAGAAAGACGGCGCCCCCGAAGCCCTGACCTGCAGCCAGTGGCGCGACGTGGATAACCGCGTGGATAACCCGGTACAGTTCCACAAACGCTTCATGCGCTGCCTGATCGCCTACGGAGAATACCGCGCGCAGAACGCCGGATGGGGTGGAAGCTAAGCCCTTCCGAAACGTCATCAGCCAAGGTTGACACGGTAAGCGAAATTGCCCGAGCAATGGGGCGGGATCGACTGACGGGGTTCGCTTGCAATGTTGATGGAGCAGATAAATTCTTCGCTGCTGGCCCAAGTCGTTTCATTTATCGGCTTGGGTGCATTTCTCGATCAAGTCGCGCCCCGCCCTCTTAGAGACAAAGTCGGCGACTTCATCATGCTGGACCGTGCTTTGTCGACCAGAGAATTCGAATCGGCCGTAATCACATCCATCGTGCAGATATTCACCTGTCGGGATGACATTGATCGTATTTCGATACCCAAAGTGGCTGCATATTCCGTAATTATGTCGGCACTGCTCTACTGGCTCTACATTGATAGCGGATTACGTGTCCTGGTCCAACAGGTTCCACCTACAGCTGAAAATATTCCGGGATATGCTATTTTCATCATTTTATCGGTCATCATTCTCATTTCAAGTGACTACTTTTCAATATACGTTACAAAAAGGCTATTCTATTTTCAAAGTCTAACACGCTTGCAGTTCGTCGCGCGGCTCTTGCTCGATTTCGTCCTCTCATTGCTGCCCCCGCTCTTTTTCTTCGCTGCTACCTTTACATTTGTTAGCATGCAGGGGGACGCAGGGCTTGCAAGCCTCGGCGATACCCATTTCCTAGGCTTGCCTATCTTAGGGTACGTTTTCGTTGCCATGTATGGGACCGTGAACAATGCCGCGACGTCGATATTCCTGACGATCCTGCAGATATTGATCGTAGCGTCCGGTCTGATCCTATCGCTTCTCAACCGCTACCTGAGCTGGAACGAAGTTCAGATCGAACGGCTGCGGAATGTTCCGTTCACTCTGTGCATGACCCTAATTGCGCTGATTGAGCTCGCGACGGGCGGCGTAATCGCGATATTCGCTTAGGCTGGCAGCGTCAGACGCTATCTGATCGGGTCGCATCGGGCCTTCATCTTCGTGAGATGCGCAATTCTCCCTCGACAATCGCGACGACGGCAGAAGCCGCCAGCGTACAAGGCTTGCCATCCACCTCGCGGCCACCTTCCACTGGGAAGCAGTAGCCGTGCCATGGGCAGGTCAGCACGCCGTCCTTGATCGGGGCATCGGCCAGCGGCCCCAGCAAATGCGGGCACACGGCGGCGTGGGCGATCCATGCGCCCTCGTGGAAGCGCACGGCCACATCGCCTGGCGCCAGCGCGACGCGGTGCGTCTTCGATTTGTCCAGCGCACTCGCTGCTCCCAGCGTGACCGTGTCGGGCAAACCCCGGTCACTCGCAAGATCGCGCGTCTTGTCGAGCGCCTCTTGTCGCGCCACCATCAGCGCCTCGTCCTGATCGTACAGCCCGGCATATTGCGCTTGCAGATAGCCGAGGATCATTGCGGATTGCTCGTCGGTTTCGGGGGCCTGCGGCAGATAGAACCGGACATCGACTTCGATTTCTTCGGCGGCCCCGGCGCCGTCTGTCACATCGCGCGCCTGCGTGTGAATCTGGGTGCCCTGCCCCAGGCCCTCCACCACAGTCGTCGCCCAGTAACCCGCAGCCGGATCGACCAGCAACTCGATCAGCTGCGTGCCACCGCCGGTCTCTGCGGGCAAACCCACCTCGGCCCGCCAGCCCCAGCGCCCTTCCTCGGCAATCGCGATGGACGAAAACGCCTGCGGATGGACGAAGGGCAAATGCTCCCAGTCATAGGCGTTCTCCATCATCCGCTTCAGATTGGTCGGCATCCGGCGAACATAATTGCCCAGATAATGCAGCGCGCGGGTCTGCTCGCGGTCAATGGCAGTAGCGCGCCCGGCAAAGCCTGCTGCGGTCACGGGCGGATCAACTCCACTCGGCGCGCGGAGGGAGGCTCATCAGGATCGCGTCGATATTGCCGCCGGTCTTCAGGCCGAACAACGTGCCGCGGTCGTAGACCAGATTGAACTCCGCGTAGCGCCCGCGATATTCCAGCTGGGCGGTTTCGTCTTCGGGAGTAAAATCGGCGTCCATTCGGCGACGCACCAGTTGCGGGTAAATATCCAGAAACGCCTCGCCCACATCGCGGGTGAAGGCGAAATGCCGGTCGAACTCGGCTTCATCGGCGCATTCCAGATGGTCGTAGAAAATCCCGCCGACGCCGCGATGCACCTCGCGGTGGGGGATATAGAAATACTCGTCCGCCCATTTCTTGTAGCGGTCGTAATAGGTCGGGTTGTGCGCCGCACAGGCCGCGCGCATCCGGGCGTGGAAATCAGCGGTGTCTTCCTCATAGGGAATAGGCGGATTGAGATCGGCTCCGCCGCCGAACCACGCCTTGCCCGTCACAAGGAACCGCGTGTTCATATGGACGGCGGGCACATGCGGATTGGCCATGTGCGCGACCAGGCTGATGCCGGTCGCGGTGAAGGTCGGATTGTCGGGGTCGACCCCGTTCATCGTCTTGGCAAATTCGGGCGCGAACCGGCCATGGACGGTGGAGACATTCACCCCGGCCTTCTCGAACACCTTGCCCTTGATCAGGCCGCGCGTGCCGCCGCCGGGATTCTCGTTGCCTTCCTCTTCCCGCTGCCACGGCGTGTATTCGAACGCAGCGTCGGAGCCTGCCTCGCGCTCGATTTCTTCGAAGCTGGCGCAGATGCGGTCGCGCAGGCTTTCAAACCATTCACGGGCGCGGGCGGAGTTGTCGGTCCAATCGGTCATAAGGCCCTCTTGCCAAGCGTTGAGGGCTTCGGCAATAGCGGCCCATGGTTCCCCTTTCGTTCGCCGATACAGAATTGATGCTGACGCCCGGCCGCGCGCTTTACTGGCCGCGCGAGGAAGCCTTGCTGGTGGCGGACTTGCATCTGGAAAAGGCCAGCTTTTACGCGCAGCACGGGCAAATGCTGCCGCCTTATGACAGCCGCGAGACGCTGGAGCGGGTGGTGGCAGAAGTGCGCTCGACCGGCGCGCAGCAGGTGATTACCCTAGGCGACAATTTTCACGATGCCGACGGCGCGGCGCGGATGGACGAGCAGGCTTGCGCGATGCTGGGCGAAATGACCTCCGCACTCGACTGGATCTGGATCACCGGCAATCATGACACGCGCAAGGACGGCAGCGTGGCAGAGGCGACCTGTGGCGGGCGCATGGTCGAGGAACTGGAACTGGGCGGCATCATCCTGCGGCACGAGGCACAGCGCGGAGAGACCCGGCCCGAAATCTCCGGCCATTATCACCCCAAGCTGAAAGTCACCGTGCGGGGACGGCGGATTGCCCGCCCCTGCGCCGTGATTGCCGAAACCGGCGGCGAGGCACACCGGATGATCGCCCCCGCCTTCGGCACGCTGACCGGCGGCATGCCCGCAGGCGATCCGGCCATCCTGAAAGCGTTGCAGCCCGCCGGCGCGATCAACGCCGTGGTCCCGGCAAAGGGCCGTCTGGCGCGCTTCCCGCTGTGGCGCGCAGGCAGCAGGGTCGCGGCATAGGGAAACAAACCCCGATACGGACCTAGCAAGGACCGCATTTTCGCACTACATAGGCGGTTCAACTTAAGCAAAATAAAGGAATCGCCCCATAGCTCGTCCACCCCGTCGTTCCCTGCAGCCGCCGACAAAGAGCGGCCCACGCTACGACCAGTTCATCCAGTCCGAGAAAGTCCGCGTCATCGACGGTGAAGGCGAAAATCTCGGCGTTATGTTTACCAATGAAGCGATCGAGCAGGCGGCAGCCGCCGGCCTGAATCTGGTCGAGGTTTCGCCCAATGCGAACCCGCCAGTGTGCAAGTTCCTCGACGTGGGCAAGCATCGCTATGAGGCTCAGAAAAAGGCCAATCTGGCGCGCAAGACCCAGAAAACGCAAGACATCAAAGAAGTGAAGATGCGTCCGAATATCGACGTGCACGACTACGATGTGAAAATGCGCAACGTGAACAAGTTCATCGACAATGGTGACAAGGTGAAGGTGACGCTGCGGTTCCGCGGGCGCGAAATGGCCCACCAGAATCTCGGCATGGACCTGCTCAACCGCGTTCGTGACGATATGGAAGAAACGGCCAAGGTCGAAGCCTTCCCGCGCCTCGAAGGCCGCCAGATGCTTATGGTGCTGGCGCCGAAATGAGGGGCCGGGATTGAGCGGGCCGGAGACTTATCGAAAGCCCCTGATCAGGACGCGCACGCGGAGCGAAGGGGGCTGGTTCGCCAAATTCGACCGCTGGCTCGGTCGTGATGCCGCAAGGAAGAAGCCACCCGAAGAGCCTCTGCCCCCCGGCAGCGGCATGCCTGCCGACCCGCCCGGACCCAAGGGTCCGCCCCTTTCGGGTGGAGCCGAGGCCACGCTCGATTACGACGCGCCGCCAAAAGGGCGGTAGCGCTCAGTCTTATTCCAGGCGGAAATCCAGCAGAGTGAAACGCGCAGGCCCGGTGGCGTAGACCCCGTGCCCGCGCCCGCCTTTGCCACCGAAGGTGAAGCCGATCCGCCCGGCATTGGCTAGCGCGCGGCGGAACTCGTCCGGCGCGGTCTCGCGGCTGAACGCGACTACGGCGATCCAGTTCTCGTCCATGTCGATGCTGACCGTGTGGGTACCGGGCTCCAGCCGCATCACCTTGTCCCATGGCGCATACCAGCGGGCGAAGCGGTATTGGTCCCGCGCCGTCCAGTTGTCCCCGCGCACCTGGAAATAGAGCGACATCGTGCCCGGCGTGCCGGGATATTCCTGCGGATGAAACTGCGTGCCGGGTGCTGCATCGATCCGGTAAGTCATTGTAATCTTGCGTGCTTCATCCAGTGGACCAACGGGCATGGTAATGTAATGCACATGGCCTGCGCGGGGTGCGGGATAAGGAATGTCGAAGCTCCACGCCCCGGCGCTGGCATCAGGCAGAGGAGTCGGCCTTAGCGGCATTCCGGGCGAACGGCTGCGCCCGCGGATGATCGGCCCGATTTCCCAGTTCGCCGCATTGGCAGCCGGGCCTGAGAAGTTTTGCCGCGCAGGCTCCGCCGCCGGCCGGGGCGCCGCCGCTGGAGGCATCACCACCGGAGTCCCAACACCGGGATAGGGCCGCGCCGCAGGATAGCCCTGTGCGCTCGCGGCAACGGCAAGTACGGCGAGGCCTACTGCGGGCAGAGATAGAGCGCGTTTCATATACAACTCCCATGCAATAACATTCGATCGGTGAGCAATCGCTGATCACACGGTTCACCATGTGGAAAGCGGCCTTTCACATCGGCGCAAGCTGTGGTTGAAGCACGGGTGGGGAGAGGCGCTGAAAATGACTGCAAAAACCATCGGCCTGATTGTTGGCGCGCTTGCTCTGGCGCTGGGTTGCCTTGCACCGACGCCGGAGGGACTGAGCCGCGAAGGGCTGATTGTGGCGGGCCTTGTTGTGCTGATGGCGGCATGGTGGATGACCGAGGCGATCCCGCTGACAGCCACGGCGCTGATGCCGTTCCTCGTCCTGCCCTTTGCCGGGGTGAGCGATGCGCGGACCACGGCGAGCACCTATTATTCGCCGATCCTGTTCCTTCTGCTGGGCGGAGCGTTTCTGGCATTGGCGATCGAGCGCACCGGGCTGCACAAAAGGCTGGCGGTTGGAATTCTGACAGCGCTTGGCGGGCGCGGTGGGCAGGCGGGGCTGCTGGTGGCCTTCATGGCCAGCGCGGCGATCCTGTCGATGCTGATTTCCAACACCTCCACCTCGCTCATCATGATGCCGATGGCGCTGGCGGTTCTCGCCGGAGGCGGCACCGATACGGAAACGACAGAGGGATTGTACGGCGCGCTGCCGATGGGCATTGCCTTCGCCGCCAGCATTGGCGGCCTTGGCACGCTGGTCGGCTCCCCCACCAACGCCATTGCGGTCGGCCTGCTGGAGACCACCATCGGCGTGCAGATCAGCTTTGCCGAGTGGATGCTCTACGGCCTGCCCATCGTGATCGTCGGCGTGCCGGTTGCGGCCTTCATTATTGCCAGGGTCCAGAAGGTCGCCGCCCACCCCTTCGACGTGGCTGCGGCGCGCGCAACGATTACGGACGCCGCCCCGCTTGGCACCCCGCAGAAACGCGTGCTCGCGGTGGTGGCCGTCACCTTCCTCGCATGGATGACGCGCCTGCTGGTCGCGCCTTACATGCCCGCTGGCAGCTGGACCGACGGGACCATCGCCATCATCGCCAGCCTCGCGCTGTTCCTGATCCCCGACGGCACCGGCCGCCCGCTGCTGATCTGGAAAGAGGCCGACCGCGCGCCGTGGGGCGTCATCATGATGTTCGGCGGAGGGCTGGCGCTGGCCGCCGGCATGGGCGCAAGCGGGCTCGCAGAATGGCTCGGCAATGCGCTGCTGGTGCTGGAGACCGTGCCGTTGGTGCTCGTCGCCCTCGCCCTTGTCGCCATGGTGATCCTGATCACTGAATTCGCCAGCAATGTCGCCACCGCCAGCGCGATTATTCCGGTGGTGGCAAGCCTTGTCGTCGCATTGGGCGCAGACCCGATCCTGCTGGCCATGCCCGCCGCACTCGCGGCCAGCTGGGGCTTCATGCTCCCCGCCGGGACCGGCCCCAACGCCATCGCGTGGTCAACCGGCAGGATCAAGATCCAGCGCATGGTCGGGGCCGGCTTCATCCTCGACATCATCGGCATCGGCCTGATTGTCGCAGGCGTGTGGATGGTTGCGGCTCTGGTCGCTTGAACCGCCGCCGCTGACGCGATAATTGCCCGTCATCACAGCGCGCCCGGTGGAGATGCGCTCCTGCGGAGGTTAGGAGCGGGATGCCCCTGCGGTGCGATCAGCAGCTCCTGCCTTCCTGGGAGCACGAGACACAGGAAGCATTCCCATGACCGACACACCGACCACCGCCGATTCCGCGCCCGAACAGCCGACCCCGCGCCGCAATCCCAAGCCAGAAGTGACCACAATCGGCGGCCGCGAATTGAAGCCCTCCACGCTTATGATGGGCCACGGCTTCGACCCGGCCCTGTCCGAAGGCTCGCTCAAAAGCCCGGTGTTTCTCACCAGCACCTTCGCCTTTGAAAGCGCGGCTGCGGGCAAGCGGCATTTCGAAGGCATCACCGGTCAGCGCCCCGGCGGCGCGGACGGGCTGGTCTATTCCCGCTTCAACGGGCCCAATCAGGAAATCCTCGAAGATCGCCTCGCCATCTGGGACGGCGCGGAAGAGGCGCTCAGCTTCTCCAGCGGCATGACCGCCATCGCCATCCTGATGCTGGCCGCGTGCAAGGCGGGCGATGTGATCGTCCATTCCGGCCCGCTTTACGCCGCATCGGAAGGCTTTGTCGCCAAGACCATGGCGAAATACGGCGTGACTTATATCGACTTCCCCGCTGGTGCGAGCCGCGAGGAGCTGGACGCGGTGATGGTCAAGGCCAAGGCGCAGGCCGAGGCGCAGGGCGGCGAGGTGCCGCTGATCTATCTCGAAAGCCCGGGCAACCCGACCAACGCGCTGGTCGATATCGAGGCCGTGCGCGATGCGCGCGATGCGCATTTCGACGCCGACCATTGCCCGATCGCGATCGACAACACTTTCCTTGGCCCCCTGTGGCAGCGTCCGCTGGAGCATGGCGCAGACCTCGTGGTTTACAGCCTGACCAAATATGTCGGCGGGCATTCCGACCTCGTCGCGGGCAGCGTCGCCGGGCCCAAGCGGTTCATCGATGCCATCCGCGCGCTGCGCAACACGATGGGCGGCATCGCCGATCCCAACACCGCTTGGATGCTGTGCCGCAGCCTCGAAACCGTCGAACTGCGGATGCAGCGCGCGGGCGAGAACGCGGCGAAGGTCTGCGACTTCCTCGCCAAACATCCGAAGGTCGACGGGCTCGGCTATCTCGGCATGATCAAGGACGCGCGTCAGCAGGACATCTACGACCGGCATTGCCTCGGCGCAGGCAGCACCTTCTCGCTGTTCCTGAAAGGCGGCGAGGAGGAATGCTTCCGCTTCCTCGACAATCTGAAAGTCGCCAAGCTGGCCGTGAGCCTCGGCGGGACCGAAACCCTCGCCAGCCACCCGGCCAGCATGACGCACCTCTCGGTCGCGCATGGCCGCCGGCAGGAACTCGGCATCACCGACGCGCTGGTGCGGATCAGCATCGGCATCGAAGACCCCGACGACCTGATCGCCGATTTCGAGCAGGCGCTGGAGGCGGTTTGACGTGAGCGTGCCGGGCAAGCCCGTCTTCCTAGTCATCGGAGCGGGTGCCGGAATCGGCGCGAACTGTGCGGTGCGCTTTGCGGCGGGTGGCTACCATTCGGTGATGGCGCGGCGGTCCGACAAGGAGGGCTTGCAGCGCTGGATCGACCATATCGAGGACGCAGGCGGCAGCGCGACCGGCACGCTGATGAACGCCGCCGAAGACGGCTCCATCGAGGCGCTGGTCGAGCAAACGGAAGCGGAGATCGGGCCGATTGAATGCGCGCTCTATAATCTCGGCGCGCAGATCGGGGACCGCCGGTTGGAGGACACGCCGCACAAGACCTTCGAGCTGGGCTGGCGGCTGGGCACCTATGGCCTCTTCCGGCTGGCCAAGGTGCTGATGCCCAAGATGCAGGAGCGCGGTAAGGGCACGCTGTTGGTCACCAGCGCAACCTCCGCCATGCGCGGCAATGCGGGGCAGCACAGCCACGCGGCGGCGATGGGCGGGCGGCGGATGCTGTGCCAGTCGCTTAATGCGCAATACGCGCCGCTGGGCATTCACGTTGCGCATATCCTGATCGACGGGCCGGTCGATGCACCCGACACGCTGGGCAAAATCCTCGCCGACAAATACGCCGAGTACAAATCCACGCGCGGGCCGGACGGGATGATGGACCCGGCTGCCCTCGCCGACACCTATTACCACGTGGCGCACCAGCCGAAGAATGCTTGGACGCACGAGCTGGATCTGCGGCCCTATAACGACCGCGCATGGTGGAACCACTAATGGCGTTTACCGCGAAAATCCTGCTGCTCGGCTCGGGCGAACTGGGCCGCGAGTTTGTGATCTCGGCCAAGCGGCTGGGCGCTTACGTGGTGGCCTGCGACAGCTATGCCGCCGCGCCTGCGATGCAGGTGGCAGACGAAGCGGAAGTCTTCTCCATGCTCGACGGTGAGGCCCTGCGCGCCGTGATCGAGCGGCACGGGCCCGATTATGTGGTGCCCGAGGTCGAGGCGATCCGCACCGAAGTGCTGGCCGAACTGGAAGCGTCTGGCGTCAATGTGGTGCCATCCGCGCGCGCCACGCAGATGACCATGAACCGCGACGCCATCCGCGATCTGGCGGCGCAGGATCTGAGCGTACGGACCAGCACCTATCGCTACGCCGAGAGTCTGGACGAAGTGCGCGCCGCTGCCGAAGTCACCGGCCTGCCTTGCGTCATCAAGCCGGTCATGTCCTCCAGCGGCAAGGGCCAGAGCACGGTTCGCTCAGCCGATGAGCTGGAAGCCGCGTGGGACTATGCCTGCGCCGGAATGCGCGGCGACCGGGCGCGGGTGATCGTCGAGGGGTTTATCGACTTCGACTACGAAATCACCCTGCTGACTGTGCGCCACAAGGACGGCGTCACCTTCTGCCCGCCCATCGGCCACCGGCAGGAACGCGGCGATTACCGAGAGAGCTGGCAGCCTACCCCGATGTCCGGCACCGCCATCGCGCAGGCGCAGGACATGGCCCGCAAGGTGGTCGACAATCTGGGTGGGTATGGCCTTTTCGGGGTCGAGTTCTTCGTAAAAGGCGAGGAGGTGATCTTCTCAGAACTCAGCCCGCGCCCGCACGATACCGGCATGGTCACGCTGGTCAGCCAGAACCTCAATGAATTCGACCTGCACGCCCGCGCGATTCTGGGCCTTCCGGTGCCCGATCATATCCGTGCCCGGCCCGCCGCCAGCGCTGTCATTCTGGCGGACCGGGACAGCGAGGCATTCGGCTTCTCCGGACTGGCCGAGGCCATGGCAGAAGGCGCGGATGTGCGGATATTCGGCAAGCCGGTGACCCGCCCGTATCGCCGCATGGGTGTCGCGCTGGCCACGGCTGGCGATACCGATGCCGCGCGCGAGGCAGCCGCAAAAGCCGCCGAAACGGTATCGATCACTTACGGCGACTAAGCTGCCGCCATCTGTGCGCGGCGCAGCTTGGCCTCGCGGAAGGTCACCAGACGCCGCTCTTCCTCATCCCACAGCGCCAGACGCAGCGCGCGGAAGCTCTGGCGCACGCGGAACCGGTTCACTTCGCTAAGGCCCGGATGCTCCCGCATCACTTCGGTCAGGCGGTAGAACGGAATAGTGCTGGCCAGATGGTGCACATGATGCACACCGATATTGCCGGTGAACCAGCGCAGCGGCTGCGGCAGATGCAGGTATGAACTGCCGCCAAGCGCCGCCTCGTGATACGACCAGTCGGCCTTGCGCTCCCACTTGGCCCCGTCAAACTGGTGCTGGATGTAGAACAGATACACGCCCACGGTGGCCGCCGTCAGGATCACGGGGAAGAACACCGCCGCCACCACGGCGACACCGAACGCATAGATCAGGCCGGTGGCAATCCCGGCAATAGCAGCATTGGTGGCCATCGCGCTGACCCAGTATCGCGCACCCTCTTTCATCAGCCCGATCGGCAGTCGGTGGCGCAGAAGGAACAGATAGGCCGGGCCCAGCCCCAGCAGGATCAGCGGGTGGCGGTAGATGCGATAGAGCAGGCGGCCCGTCGCGCTTTTCTGGTCAAATTCTTCCACCGTCAGCGTGTCGACATCGCCAAAGCCGCGCCGGTCCAGATTGCCCGTCGCGGAATGGTGGATGGCGTGGGACTGTCGCCAGCAATCATAGGGCGTGAAGGTCAGCACGCCGAGCGAGCGCCCGATCCAGTCGTTCCACGCCTTGCTGGGCAAAAACGATCCGTGGCCGCAATCGTGCTGGATGATAAACAGCCGCAGCAGCAGCATCCCGGCCACCGGTGTGCCGATCAGTGCCCACCAGTACCCCGCGCCCACTGCGAACAGCAATATTGTAAACAGCGCCAGAAAAGCCGCCAGTGTTGAGCCAAGTTCCCAAGTGCCGCGACCGGTGCGCGGCGTCATGAAATGTTTCAGATCGCGGGCCAATTGGCGCGGATCGGGCGAAGCGGGGGTTTGCTCGTTCATGCTGTCTGCGGAGGTACGCGCCATGGGTTAACTTGTCACCCATTGCCCTGCGCGCGTTCGACCAAGCGCAGGATTTTCTCCACAATTGACCATTCTTTAGCGCCTTTTGGCTAGTCCTGCGCGCGACATGCGGCGTTTGTGCGTGTGCCTACGGAGACAAATGACGTGGCAAAAACCCTTCCTATCCTGTTGCTGTTCGGCATTCTTGCGATCAGCGCGCTGCTCGATTTTCCAGCCGGTTTTTACGATGGATATGACGAACCGATGGGCCGAGGGACCCGCATTCTCGGCTCCGTAGTTGCAGTGGGTACAGGGCCGTTCGGACAGTTTGGCGGGGCAGCGCTTTTTGCGCTGATCGGGCTGGGACTTTCGCTGTTTGTCTTCGTGCGAGATGCGAAAGCCAGCGCCGCCGCCGAACCACAAAGCGATCCCCTTCTCCCGACTTCGGTCGATGCAGTGCGCCGCCGCCCGCTGGTTAGAGCGGCTGACAACGGCGCAACGCAAGAAAACAATGCACCGGTCGTCAGCGCGTTTGCCGCCGGTGCCGCTGCGGCCGTCGCTGGGTTAGCATCAGGATCGAAAATCAAACCGGCAACGCCTTCGCAGTCGGATGAACTCGACATGATTTCAGCGATCATCGAGGCTAACATGCCGCCCCCGCCATCGGGCGAGCCGCTGCCGCCTGTATTGGACAACGCGCGCAAGAAAACCATCCTGTTCCGCCAGTCGCTTCCCGGCGGGCCGGAGGACGGCCTGTCCTATTATGGCGGTAAGCCCTTTGGCCCCACGGATTTCGTCTGGCCGCGCGGACGTGGCAGCGAAGGTCCGCCGCTCACTTTTGTCATGCAGTGGGATTGCGCCCAGCTTGCTCCGCTCGATGCGACCGGCCTGATGCCGAAAGACGGCGTGCTCTACTGCTTCCTCAATCTCGACTGGGGCAACCACGAGGATTTCATCGAGGGCCACCATTTTGTGCATCATGCCGGGCCGACCGATGGCTGGGCACCGGTCGAACCGCCCGAGGATCTCGGCCCGCTGTTCGGCAAAGAAGGCGCATGGCAGATCGCCTACACGACGAACAATGTGGACGACGCCGACCGCTATGTCCCGCGCCTGATGCCCCGCTTCCCCTTCACTCCGGTTGCCATCGATTACCCCATGCCGGAACTCGATCCGGAAGAAGCCGACCGCCTGTTCTGGGCGGAAAAATGGATCGCCGACGCGCAGTTCGCCGCGCAGCATCCCGGCGCGCAGGATGGTCCGGTTCGCGATATTGACGCGCCACATGCCGAATTTGGCCGCCCCTTCGCTGCCTTCCCGCACGATTTCGGCGCGATCCGGATCTTGGCGGCGAGCATGCTTAAGGAGACCCGACCCGGCAAACGCTTCAACACCTACCTCTTCAAGGATCTGTCCGAGGAGGAAAAGAAGGCGAAATTGGACGCGTGGTATGAAGAGGCAAAGGAGCTCTACCTCTTCGCCTGCAGTTATCCGATTGGCGGAAAGGTGCCGCAAGACCTCGCCGACCAAGTCTGGGAATGGCAGGATGAGCGCAAGGATTTCATCCGTCTCGGGTTCGACAAGACGGTCGAGACCTGCGTCGATCTCAGCCTCGGCGTCAGCAGCGAAGGCCTCTCTTCCGTTCCGCAGGAGTGGGTCGACAAGGCGATGGAACGCCATGTCTTCGCCAGCGACTACATGCATGACGAATATCACGACGCGGCCAAGCACGGGACGCGAGACGATTGGATGAAGATGAAGGAGGCAGGCAAGCTAGAGCGTGTTCGCACCATCCACGCGCCCACGCCCAACCACATGTTCGGCCCGCCCAGCTTCGTGCAGGGCTATGTCGAGGAATATCTCGACACCCACGTCCTGCTGCTGGAGCTGACCGGCTATGACGGGCCGGAGCACCATTTCGGCGAAGGCGTGCTGCAATATCTGATTACGCCGGAGGACCTGGAAGCAGGCCGGTTCGACAAGGTGGTTTCTGTGCTGAGCGGGTACTAAGCGGCGATCAGGAGCCCTTCCAGCTGCGCCGTTCTTCGCCTGCTTTCAGCACTTCGTAGGCGACCTGGATCTTCTGGAATTCCTTGGCCGCTTCCTCGTCATTCGGCTTCACATCGGGGTGGACGGATTTCGCCTTCACCCGGAACGCACGTTTGATCGTTTCGAAGTCGGTGTCGGGTTCCAGCTCCAGCACTTCCAGTGCGATCAGCTCGTCGGCTGACCATGTCCCATCGCCGCTGCCGGCCCAGCCGTAATGCGATGCCTCGGTATAGGCATTGGCGTCGCGCTGCTCGGTCCGCTTGCGCTCGGCGGCCTGTTCCTTGTCCAGACCTTCGAAATAGTCCCAGCCCTTGTTGTATTCCGCCGCGTGCTTCTGGCAGAAATACCACCGGTCGGGGCTGTTGGGAGATTTGGGCGCGGGGCACAGGCCCGCCTCGCTGCATCCATGCCGGTCGCATTCGCGCTGGGCCACAGTTTCGCGGCTCGACCCATAGGGGCGCCAGCGGGGAAAACCCCAGTCATTGGAGCGGCCACCCTTAGCCAAGGGCCGTCTCGTATGCTGTTGGTCGGGAAATCATTGCGTCCGATCTAGGAGAATTTGCCTTTCGTGGGAACCCATGGGAACCAGTTGCAAGTTGAAATGTTGCATTGCAACGATACGTTCACTGATGGGCGCTATCGCGACGATCGAAATCAAGCCCAACACCAGTGATGGCGAGAAGCCCATTATGAGTAAGCAATTGTCCGTTTCTGCCTTCGCCAGCATCGCCGCCATGGCGCTGTTCGCGCTGACATCGGGCATTGGTGCGCCTGCCCCGAACAGCGCGCCAGCGGGCATGGTCTTTCCCGCCCCGACCATTCTGGTCGACTGAACGAAAAAGGCCCCGCCGCAATGGCAGGGCCTTTCCGCTGTCCTCAATCTTGTGACCGGTGATCAGTTCACCACAATCGTCACCGCGCGGCGGTTCTGCGCCCATGCTTCCGGTGTCGATGCCAGTGCCGAGGGGCGTTCCTCGCCATAGCTGACAGTCGAGACGCGGCTCGCCGCGATGCCGAGCGATGTCAGGTAATTCTTCGCCGCATTCGCGCGCCGCTCACCCAGTGCGAGGTTGTATTCGCGTGTCCCGCGTTCGTCGGCATGGCCTTCGATCGTGACGGTTACGCTGGGATACTGGCTCAGATACTGCGCCTGCGTCTGCAGGGCGGCGGCATCGGCGCTGTCGATATTGTAGCGGTCGGTGTCGAAGAAGATGATGTTCTGGCCGTTCACGCCGGCAACGAAATGCTCGTTGGTGCCCACACCGGGTACAGCGGGACCGGTATCGACAGACCCGCCACCCGTATTCGGATTGACCGGCGGCGGCGGCAGATCTTCGGGGGCCTGCTTCGCACACGCGCCAAGCGCGAGCGATCCGGCAAGCAGGAAGGCGGAGGCAGTTCGCAGTGTCATAGATAGCTCCTCACTTTAACAAACGTCTATTACGCGACCTTCTTGGGACTGTGCGCATTATCCTCGCGCCTGTTCCATTTTGGGCTTCGCGGCCCCTTTCAAAGAACGCACTCAGGGCAGGATGGGTCCCCATGCCGGGTCGGAGGCGTTCACGGGGGTCGGCAAACGGCGCTCGTTCTCGCCGGTCAGATCGACCTGGTAGATCGAGGTTTTACCCGAATTGCGCTCTGTCCGGAAGAACTGGATAATCCGGCCATTGGGCGACCATGTCGGGGCTTCGTCCTGCCACGCATTGGTCAGCTTGCGGAAATTGCGGCCATTGGGGCTCATCACCGCAATGTTGAAGTCGCCCGGGATGTAAGTGAACGCGATCTGGTCGCCGCGCGGGCTCCATTCCGGCGTGGCCGCCCGGCCGCCGAAGAAAGACAGGCGGCGCTGATCGGTGCCGTTGGCGTCCATCACATAAATCTGCTGGCTGCCAGAACGGTCGCTTTCGAACACGATCCGGCTGCCATCGGGGGAATAGGACCCGCCGATATCAATGCCGGGAGCATCGGTCAGCCGCACACTCGGCCCGCCGCTGCTGGAGACGCGGTAAATGTCCGTGTTGCCGTTCACCGCCATGGAATACAGGATCCAGCGGCCATCGGGCGACCAGCGCGGCGCGAAGGTCGGATTGCTGCTCTGCGTCACCAATTGCTGGCGGCCTGAATCGATGTCGTAAATGTAGATCCGCGGATTGCCATCGACATAGCTGAGATAGAGCAACTGCCGGTAATTGGGCGAATATTTGGGCGTCAGCGCGGTGGAGCTGCCCAGCGTCAGGAAGCGGTGATTGGCTCCGTCGCTGTCCATCACCGCCAGCCGCTTGACGCGGTTCCCCTTGGGGCCGGTCTCCGCAATGTAGGCGATGCGGCTGTCGAAGAACGGATCCTCGCCGGTCAGGCGCGAATAGACGAGGTCGGAGCATTTGTGCGCCGCGCGCCGCCAGTCACCCGGCTGCACGATCCAGCCGGAGCGATCCAGTTCGTCCCGCAGCGCCATGTCATAAAGATAGCAACCGACCACCAGCCGCCCGTCCGGCTGCGCGCGCACATAACCGTGGACCAGCATTTCGGCGCCGCGGTTTTCCCAAGTCGACCACGCCGGATCGGTGATTTGCGCATAGGTCGGACGCGGCAGAGCGTCAGGGCCGGTCGGCTCGAACAATCCGTTATTGCGCAGATTCGCAGTGATGACGCGGGCCAGCTCCACACCCAAAGCCGCCGTGCCGCCGGAATTGGCCGCCGTCGGCACATCGCGGTCGGCGGCGAAGGCGGGAATCGCAATGCCCAGATCGTCCCAGCTCGATTCGTCGGTGACGCTGCCCGAGAGGCCGCCTCCGGTATCGGCGCCTGTATCGCCGTCCGCATCATCACCCTCGATGGAGATATCTTCCACCGCTGCCTGAGAGACAGGGGCAGGCTGCGCAAGGTCCTGCGCGATTGCGGGCGCACCCAGCACAAGCAAAGGAGCAAAGAGGAGAGCAATCTTCATCGGTTCAGAGCCTTCTGTCGAAGCGCCAATCGCTTATGCGTTTCCATTGATCGTAGAATTCGTCGGGCAGGTTGAAAGGCGCAGCCAATTGTACCGCCCGGATGGCAACCTCGGCATGGCGACCGGCCTGCGCACGGTTGGCGTCGGTAATGCCCAATTGGCGCACCACGCGGGGCCGCCCGCGCAGCGATCCATCGGAATTGAGTTCCCATGTCAGCACCGTCACCAATTGCTCCGCATCAAGTCCCTGGGGCACTTTGCCCTGCCAATGCGGTTTCAGCTGCCGATTGATGGCCGACACAAGCGCAGAGCGCTCGGACGCCCCAAAAGTGCGAGCGGGCGTTCTGGTTTCCGTGCTGGTCGTGCTGGTGCCAGCGCCCGGCAGGAAGTCGCTGCCAATGCGGCTACCGCCTGTGCGGGCAGGTGCCTGCGTCGGGCGCGGGCGCGGTGCGGCGGCGCGGGTGGGCGCTGGCGCGGGACGCGAGGCGCGGGTCGGGCGCGGTCTGGGGGCCTCAGTGCGCGCCGGACGAGGCCTTGGCTGCGCGCGCGGCGGAGATGGCGTCTGCACAGTTGGCGTGGTGGGCCGGGTCAATTCCGGCAGAGCGGTGGGCACAGGCGGTGCCGGACGATCCGCCAGGGTCGGGGCCTGGGCAGCCCGGCTGACCGGAACCGGGTTAGGCGCGGTGGAGGTCATGCCGACCTCTTCGGCCAAATTGACCACCACGCGCTCTGGCTCCGGCGGCGGCGTGCGTTCTTCGGGCTGCAGCAGCAACACGGCAATCAGGGCCGCATGCAGCACCCCTGCCCCGATCAGCGCTCCGGCTTCGTCACCGCGCAGAGGAAAGGAAGAGGCAGATGTACCCATGTGTAAACTGCTATGGCTGCTCGACTGAACCGTTGGTGACCAGCGAAATGGAGTTGAAGCCGGCGCGGTTCAGCTCTCCCATCACGCCCATCACCAGCCCGTAATCGAGCGTGCGGTCGGCGCGCAGTGTCACTTCCGGGCGGTCACCCTCCACGCCCAGCGCCGCCAGAGCATTGGCAAAGGTTCCAGGCACCAGCGGGTCTTCATCGAGATAGATCGTCCCGTCGGGCAGGATCGACACAGTCACCTGCTCGCTTTCCTGCGGCAGGGCATTGGCCCGGCTGTCCGGCAGATCGACCGGCACACCGGCGGTCAGCAGCGGCGCGGTGACCATGAAAATAATCAGCAGAACCAACATGACATCGACGAACGGCGTCACGTTGATTTCGGACATCGGCGCACGGCGCGAATTGCGGCCGCGGCGGCTTGATTGCAGACCCATAGCCATCAGCGTGTTCCCGCTTGGCTGCGGCTGAGATTATTGGCGCTCACAGAGGCACAGAGGCACAGAGAAGTTGCGTCTGCGGCGAAGCCGCCATCAAATTGCGACAGAAGCGAGCGAAGAAAGGTTTGGCGGTTTGGAGCCGCCTGTCGGCGGAGAGACACCCCCTCTGTGCCTCTGTGCCTCTGTGAGCGCAAAAACACCCCCATCACACCCGCTCCAGCTCGCGGCTGAGATTGGCGTGGAACCGGTCTGCGAAGCGCTGCAACCGCGCCTCGAACGTATTCACCGAGCCCGAGAAGCGGTTGTAGGCAATCACTGCGGGAATGGCCGCGAACAGGCCGATGGCGGTGGCGAATAGAGCCTCGGAAATACCCGGCGCGACCACGGCGAGCGAGGAGCTTTCCTGCGCGCCGATCTGGAAGAAGCTGTTCATGATGCCCCAAACCGTGCCGAACAGCCCTACAAACGGCGCAACCGAACCGGTTGTCGCCAGAAAGCCGAGCCGGTCCGCCAGATCATCGGCCTCGGTCGCCACCTGGCTTTCCATCGCGCTGGCGATCCGCTGGCGCGCGCCGTCACGGTCTTTGAGGCCGCCCTTGGTCGAGCGTTTCCATTCCAGCATCGCCGCGCTGGCCACCCGCGCGCTGGGGATGTCCTTGCCCTTATTGCCCCTCATCACGCTGTCGAAATCGTCGGCCTTCCAGAACTCGGCCTCGAATTTTTTCGAGCGGCGGCGGGCACCGGCGATGCGCAGGCCGAAACTGATGATGATCATCCAGCTCCAGACAGAGGCCAGCAGCAGTCCGACCATAACGGCCTGCACCACGATATCCGCGTCCAGAAACAGCTCCAGCGGGTCCAGCCGGGTTGGCGCGGCAGCAACACCGGAAGCAGTGGCGGCGAGAAGATTCATCAGGGGTTTTCCTCGGTCAAAACTGTGTGGAAGGCATCGCGCCAGTGCTGGGGCTGGCGGCGCGGTCGGCCATCGGAGGCAACGAAGCCGATGCGCAGCTGCGCCGTGCACAGCGCTTCGTCGCCGCGCATGGCGCGCTGGTTCATCTTTACCGACGCTGCCTTGATATCGGTGCAGCGCGTTTCGATCACGATATCATCGTCGAGCTTCGCCGGGCGCAGATATTTGAGCGCCACATCGGCCACAGCATACGCGCCTTCACCTTGCTCGATCGCCGCCCGCTGGTCGATTTCCAGCAAACGCAGCACATCGGACCGCGCCCGTTCGAACCAGCGCAGATAATTTGCGTGATAGGTGATGCCGGACAGGTCCGTGTCCTCGTAATAGACGCGCACCGCATAAAGGTGGAGCGGACCGTCGAAGAGGCCGCCGGGGGGATGCGGTTGAATGCTCATTGTGTGACGTCACTCTTTAGCGGAGCGCGTGGCAGACAGGCAATCGAAACCGACCAAGCGACTCTCGCTTGCGACGAAACCGGTGAAGTGATGCTAACCTCAGGGGCTAACCCCGGCGCATTATCATCGGCCCCAGAGGCTGTCCGCCAAAGATATGGACATGCAGATGCGGCACTTCCTGCCCGCCATGCGCGCCGATATTGGCCATCAGGCGATATCCCGGCTCGACCAGCCCCTTGGCCCGCGCGACATGGCCCACTGCGCGAATGAAACCGCCGATCTCTTCATCGGGGGCATTGGCGCTGAAATCGTCCCAGCTGACATAGCACCCCTTGGGGATCACTAGAGTGTGTATCTCGGCCTGCGGATTGATATCCTCGAACGCTAAGGCCCATTCGTCCTCATACACCTTGGTCGAGGGGATTTCCCCGCGCAGGATTTTGGCGAAGATGTTTTCGTCATCATAAGGCTGCGTGGCGTCGATCGGCATTATGCGCTCCTTCCCGCTTTTTCCTCCAGGCCCGACAGGCCCTCGCGCCGGTCCAGCTCTGCCAGCACATCGGCAAAGGGAATATCGCAATCGGCCAGCAGGACCATCAGGTGGAAGAGAACATCGGCGCTTTCACCCACCAGTTCGGCTTTATCGCCGGACAGGCCCGCGACTACCGCTTCGACCGCTTCCTCACCAAGCTTGCGCGCCATCACCGGGCGGCCGCGTGCGGTCAGCTGCGCGACATAGCTGCTGTCAGGGTCCGCGCTGCGCCGTGCAGCGATGGTTTTTTCAAGTCGGTTGAGCGTATCCATGACGCACGGCCATGAAGGTGCAGGCCGGTTTGCGTCAAGCGGGCAGAGTTATTCTTCGCCGTCGGCTTCGCTGTCCGCGCGGCGCCTCGCAACCTGCCGGCCGATAATCAGTCCGGCCAGTCCGATGCCGAACAGCGCCAGATTCGACGGCTCCGGCACGGCGGTGCCCCCGTTTGCATATGCCGGTGCCGACCACGCGATGGCGGTCGTAAGAAGCGGTAGGGCCAGTTTCATGGCCGCAGAAAAACGCGCTTTTGCGTTAATAAGCAATCGCGGCGGAGGCGGCGTCCCGCAATGGAACCGGACACATCAATTTACATAACGGGTTTGCGCACCGGAAAACCCGCCTTGCCGAGTGCCTGATGGGCTTCGGAAATGGTATATTCGCCAAAATGGAAGATCGACGCGGCAAGGACCGCGCTGGCCCCGCCCTTCGATACGCCCTCCACCAGATGGTCGAGCGTGCCGACCCCGCCGCTGGCGATGACCGGAATATCGACCGAATCCACAATCCGCCGGGTGAGATCGAGATCGTAGCCCGCTTTGGTGCCGTCGCCATCCATCGACGTGACCAGCAATTCGCCTGCGCCAAGTTCTGCGAGGCGGCGCGCATGTTGGAGCGCATCCACACCGGTAGCCTTGCGTCCGCCATGGGTAAAGATTTCCCATTGGCCGGGAGCAGTGCGCCGCGCATCGACACTGGCGACCACGCATTGGCTGCCCATCCGCTCGGCAATGTCCGCGACCAGTTCGGGGCGCTTGACCGCTGCGCTGTTCACCGCGACCTTGTCCGCGCCCGCCAAGAGAAGCGCCCGCGCATCCTCCACGCTCGCCACCCCGCCGCCGACAGTCAGTGGCATGAAGCACACCTTCGCCGTGCGCCGGACCATGTCGAGTAGCGTCCCGCGCCCTTCATGCGTGGCCGAGATATCAAGAAAGCACAGCTCGTCAGCCCCCGCCGCATCATAGGCCTGCGCCTGCTCCACCGGGTCGCCGGCGTCCTTCAGATCGACAAAGTTCACGCCCTTCACCACGCGGCCATCGGCCACATCGAGGCAGGGAATGACGCGGATGCGGACGGTCATTGGACAGGAGCCTCAATTGTGACTGTGCACGTCCCGCCCGGGCAATCCTCGCCCAACAGGAATGTGATGAGCGTATAGGGCACAAAAACGGAAACAATAAACGCGCCCGTCATCGCGAAAGGCACGCCGTAGGGCGACCACGCAGCGGGCACGAAGCGCACCACGAGCAGCGCCAGAACCAGAAACACCACCCCGTTGATCAGCGCGATTTCCACCGTGCCGATGGTCACTCCGGCAAGAAACGTCAGGACAAAGAAGAGGAAACCCATCAGGCGCATGGCTCAGGCCCTCGCCGCCATCGCCAGTGCTGTCGCCAGATCGAGCCGTCCGTCATAGATTGCGCGGCCCGTAATCACGCCTTCGATACCGTGATGCGCCTGCAGGGTCAGCATGTGGATATCGTCCAGCCCCTTCACCCCGCCGCTGGCGATTACCGGCAGGTCGCTCTGCTGCGCGAGATCGACGGTGGCGTCGATATTGCAGCCAGTCAGCATTCCGTCGCGCCCGACATCGGTGAACAGCAGGCTGGCAACGCCCGCATCCTCGAACCTGCGGGCCATATCGCGCACGGGCACATCGGAGACTTCCGCCCAGCCCTCGGTCGCGACCATCCCGTCCCGCGCATCGACCGCAACCACGATGCCGCCCGCATATTCGCGCGCCATGTCCTTGACGAATTGCGGGTCCTTGAGCGCAGCGGTGCCGATCACTAGGCGGGACACGCCCAGATTGAACCAGCCATCCACGGCCGTCCGTTCGCGGATGCCGCCCCCCAGTTGCACATGGCCGGGAAACTGCGCGACAATCGCTTCGACCGCTTCGCGGTTGCGGCTCTCGCCCGCGAACGCGCCGTCCAGATCGACCACGTGGAGATGCTCCGCGCCCGCTTCTGCAAACAGCATGGCCTGCGCGGCGGGATCGTCGCCATAGACCGTTGCGCGGTCCATATCGCCCTCGGCCAGCCGCACGACTTCGCCGTTTTTCAAATCGATTGCGGGGAAGACGATCATGCCAAATTCCTCAAGGTCGCCACTCCAGAAAACGCGAGAGAAGGTCGAGCCCGTATTTCTGGCTCTTTTCGGGATGGAACTGCACGCCCAGCGCCGTGCCTTCCTGTATCGCGGCGACGACAGGCCCGCCATGATCCGTCACCGCGCGCACGCTATCGGGCGTCTGCGCGGATTCGAAGGCGTAAGAATGCAGGAAATACGCCTCCCCCGGCTCAATCAGCGACCCTGCGCCGACCGGCTCCACGGTGTTCCAGCCCATATGCGGCACTTTGACGTACTCCGAAGCGGTGAGAGGTTTCACGCTGCCGGACACCCATCCGAGCCCTTTGAATGTGCCGTGCTCCAACCCGTATTCGGCCATCAATTGCATGCCGACACAGATGCCGAGAAAAGGCACTGCATCGCGAAACACACGCGTATCCAGCGTTTCAGCCATCCCCTCAATTGCCGTCAGCCCATCAATGCACGCCTTGAACGAGCCGACACCGGGCAGGACTATTCTGCTCGCGGAAGCGACTACCGCAATATCCGCAGTCACCACCACATCCGCGCCCACTGCCCGCAATGCGTTCTCGACCGAATGAAGGTTGCCCGCGCCGTAATCAATCAGCGCAACTTCTTGTCCGGAGGCCATCTACGATTGCCTCCGTCCTCCGCACGCCATCCGGCGCGCGAAATCCTTGCTCATGCGATCTTCGATCGCGTCGCTGCGGGCGGGCAGTCGCCCTTGCGGCTGCTGTGCAGCCGGTCCCTTATCCTCACCCACCCAGCTGGCCCTTGGTGCTGGGTATCGCGTCACCCTTGCGCGGATCGCGCTCCACCGCCTGCCGCATGGCGCGGGCGAAGCCTTTGTAGATGCTCTCGCAGATATGGTGATTGTTCTGTCCGTAAAGCAGTTCGATATGCAGCGTCAGCCCGGCGGTCTGCGCAACCGAATGGAACCAGTGCTCGATCAGCTCGGTGTCCCATTCGCCCAGCTTTTCCTGCGTGAACCCGGCCCGCCACACCAGATAGGGCCGCCCGGAAATATCCAGCGCCACGCGCGACAGCGTCTCGTCCATCGGGGAATAAGCCGATCCGTAGCGGCCAATCCCCGCCTTGTCGCCCAGCGCCTCGACCAGCGCCTGCCCCAGCGCCAAGGCGCTGTCTTCGGTGGTATGATGCTGGTCGATATGCAGATCGCCATCGACCTTCATTGTCACATCGATCAGCGAATGGCGCGAAAACTGCTCGACCATATGGTCCAGAAAGCCGATCCCCGTGCTGACATCATAGGTGCCCGTGCCATCGAGATTGACCTCGATAGCGATTTTGGTTTCCGCAGTGTCGCGGGTGATCCGGCCTGTTCGCATAACGCAGCGCGATATAGGCGAAGCGTGGGCACTGGCAAGCATTCCTGCTTGACCCACGCGCCTGCCAGCGCCACTTGTCAGCGCGTTATGAGTGACGAGACACCCGATAGCCTGATCCCCTACGACGAGATCGTACAGGAAGCGCTGCGCGCCGTGGTCGGCCGCGTGCTGGGAGAGATCGCCAAGGGGCCGAACGAGCTGCCCGGCGATCATCACTTCTACATCACCTTCAAGACCGGCGCGGCTGGCGTGTCCATTCCGTCGCATCTGAAGGAGCGGTTCCCCGACGAGATGACCATCGTCCTGCAGAACAAGTTCTGGGATCTGGTGGTCACCGACGAAGGATTCAGCGTCGGCCTCAGCTTCAACCAGATGCCGGCCAAGCTGGATATTCCCTACGCAGCGGTCACGGCTTTCGTTGATCCGGCGGTCGATTTCGGGCTGCAGTTTCAGGCCACTGTGGCGGATATGACGCCGGAAGAGCACGACGCGCCGGAGAATGACGAAGCGGAACGCAGCGAACATCCGGCCGTTACAGACAGCGATGACGGATCGAATGTCGTCACGGTCGATTTCGGCCGCAAGAATTAGGCGCCAGCCGATTGGCGGACTGGCGCGCGCCCGTAGAAGGGCAGCATCAGGGGGCCGGTATGGTCAAACATGTGGAAGAATATGGTGCCGATGCGGTCGATGCCGCGCGCAAGAGAACGCGTGGCCGCCGCGAGCGCGTGCCCGGGCCCAGCAGCGATCCGGAAACCAATCTGATCATGGCCGATGTTGCCATGCGCGCCGGAACCACAATCCTGCGCTCTGCGGTCGAGAAGGGTTTTTTGAAGGGCCGCTACGGCTCCGAAACCGCCTCGGAAATTGTGTCGAACCGTTCGGTCAAGAAGACGCTCACCAGCTTTGCCTTGGCCAAGCTTGCCACGCGGTCTTTGCCCGGTGCCGTCCTTGTCAGTGGAGGCATGCTGGCCAAGACGCTGTTCGACAAGGGCCGGGCACGCCGCGCTCGCCTGAGGGGCGACCGGCGATTGCGTGAGCAGGCAAAAAACGACTAGCATTCGCCGATTGCGGCCCGCCCGCCCTTGATTTGCGAGAGGCGCTGGGGGCATGAGCGCCCATGACCAGTATGAACAGCGCCGATCCCTCCGCACCAGACCACCAGGATACGCTCCATCGCCGGGGCCTGATGTTCATCCTGTCCTCCCCCTCGGGCGCGGGCAAAACGACGATTGCGCGCAAATTGCTCGCCGCCGACAGCGAGATCAAACTCTCGGTCAGCGCCACCACGCGCCCTGCCCGCGAAGGCGAGGTCGAGGGCGTCCATTATCACTTCGTCGATGATGCGACGTTTGACCGGATGGTGGAGGAAGACGATTTCTACGAATGGGCGCATGTCTTCGGCCACCGCTACGGCACGCCCAAGGGCCATATCCGTAACGCGCTGAAAGACGGGCAGGATTTCCTGTTCGATATCGACTGGCAGGGCACGCAGCAGCTGTACCAGAAGGACCAGCAAGACACGGTCAGCGTGTTCATCCTGCCGCCCAGCATCGAAGCACTGCGGGAACGGCTGGAAGGCCGCGGCACCGACAGCGCCGATGTCATCGATTCCCGTATGGAAAGGGCCAAGGCAGAGATCAGCCACTGGGCCGAATATGACTACGTGGTTATCAATGACGATCTGGAGGCCTGTTTCGCCAAGGTCAGCGAAATCCTCAATGCCGAACGCATGCGCCGCACCCGCCAGACGGGCCTGATCCCGTTTGTGCGCGAACTCACGGTCTGACCCTGCCCGCCAAAACTAAAGGGCCGCCGGATCCCTCCGACGGCCCTTTCAAATATCTTTGAGCTGCCGTTAGCCCCCGCCGGGATTGGCGAAGTGGCTGGGCAAGTGCGCATTGACCACGCCGCCATCCACGGTGAGCGTTTCGCCGACCACGTAATCCCCTGCCCGGCTGCACAGATAGATCGCCGCAGCGGCCATATCTTCTGCCGTGCCGATGCGCTTGGCTGGAATGCCCGATGCCGAAGTGTCGGGCGCATCCTTTGCCGCCTTGTTCATTTCAGAGGCAAAGGCTCCCGGCGCAATCGTGCTGACCACGATGTTGTCCTGGATTAGCCGCGCGGCCATCCGGCGGGTGAGCTGGATCACGGCTGCCTTCGATGCCTGATAGGCATAGGTTTCCCACGGATTGATCCGCTGTCCATCGATCGATGACACGTGGATCACCTTTGCAGGGCGCGCTTCGCTGGCCGCTGCGGTGAGCAGGGTGTGCAGTTTCTGGGTGAGGAAGAACGGCGTTTTGACGTTCAAATCCATCGTCCGATGCCAGCCCGCTTCGCTGAACTCCAGATAGTCCTGACCCCACGCCGCACCAGCATTGTTGATCAGAATATCGAGCTTGCTTTCGCGCTTGGCCAGCTCGTCCACCAGATGCTGCATCCCGTCCATCTGCGACAGGTCGGCCGGAATACCGATCACCTTGTCGGCGCCGAATTCCTCGACCGTGGCCTCCATCTGCTCGACCTTGCGGGCCGAAATATAGACCCGGGCGCACCCTGCGGCGAGCAGGCCCTCGACGAACATTTTACCAATGCCGCGGCTGCCACCGGTGACGAGAGCGACGCGGCCCTCGAGCGAGAAAAGTGAAGTAAGGTCCATTTTTCAATCCTTCGTCATCCCCGCGAAAGCGGGGACCCAGTTTTGTCCGTGCATCCAGCCATGCTGGGTCCCCGCTTTCGCGGGGATGACGGAACTTTTGAGTGTATCGTCCTAGTACCCCGACAATTCCGCCACGCGGCTGGTGTGGTAGTAATGATCGCCGAGGAATTCCTGCAGCGCCCGGTCGCGCTTCATATACAGGCCGATATCGTATTCGTCGGTCATCCCGATGCCGCCATGCATCTGGACGCCTTCCTTGACCGACAGGCTGGCGGCCTTGCCGACCTTGGCCTTGGCGACCGAAACCATCAGCGAGGCTTTCTCCGAACCGCCATCGAGCAATTGCTGCGCCTTGATCGTCACCGCATGGGCGATCTCGACTTCCGAATAGAGGTGGCTGGCGCGGTGCTGAAGGGCCTGAAATTCGCCGATCAGCTTGCCGAACTGCTTGCGCTGTTTGAGATAATCGACCGTCATGTCGAACGCACCGGCAGCGACCCCGCAGCCCTCTGCCGCCGAGCCGACGCGGCCTGCATCCAGCATCGCATTCAGGATTTCGCGTCCGCCATCGACTTCGCCGATTACCGCATCGCCATCGAGCTCCACACCGTCGAATTTGGTGTGGGTAGCCATGGAGCTGTCCACCAGCCGCACTGAATTGTGCGACATGTTCTCCGCATCCTTGGACACCGCAAACAGCGTGATGCCGTCCGCATCATCGTCCGAACCCGAAGTCCGCGCGGCGACCACCAGCATGTCCGCGCTGGCGCCGTAGACTACGAAGTCCTTCTGCCCCGATAGCTTGAAGCCATTGCCCGATTTCTCGGCCTTGGTCGCGATCCGCTCGGGGCGGTGCTTGCCGCCTTCATCCACTGCGACAGCGAAGACATGCTCGCCCGAAATCAGGCCGGGCAGATAGCGGCCTTTCAGATCGCTGGCGCCGTGCTTCAGAGCAGTCGCCGCCAGCACGCCGCTGGTGAGGAACGGCGACGGCGTGAGATTGCGACCGATTTCGGTCAGCACGATGCCCGCCTCGACATGGCCCATGCCCAGCCCGCCATCATCCTCGTCCACCAGAATGCCGGTGAAGCCCATCTCGCCGAATTGCTTCCACAGGCCGTGGCCGAACCCGTCCTTGCAATCGCGGTCACGCCAGTGGCGCAGCTGTTTGGCAATCGCGCCTTCCTCGGCCATGAACTGGCTGGCGCTGTCGGCGAGCATCGCCTGATCGTCGTTGTGATACAGTGGCATTCGGATCTCCGTCGTCCCAGCAAAAGCTGGAATCTCGATGTTCTAGGTCGGACTTGGCGGCACGAGGTCCCAGCTTTCGCTGGGACGACGCCTTTGTTTAGCTATCGGGCAACTCAAGGATGCGCTTCGAAATGACGTTCAGCATCACTTCGCTGGTACCGCCCTCGATCGAATTTGCCTTGGTGCGCAGCCAGCCGCGCGGCTGCTTGCCGCCGCTGGTTTCTTCGCTGTCCCATTCCAGCGCGGTGCTGCCACCGGCCGACATCATCAGCTCGTGCCGCCGCTTGTTCAGCTCCGTTCCGACATATTTCATCATGTTCGGCTGCGCGGGGTGCGCCTTGCCGACCTTGATCTCGTCGAGGAATTTCTCGCCCATCGCCGCATAGGCCAGCGCATCGACATCGAACTGCGCCAGCTCGGCTCGCAATACGGGATCGAGTTCGCCGCCTTCTTTGGCCGCGCGCCGCTTCATGGCCGCGCCGATGGTGGTGGTGTTCTCGCCCCCGCCAGCACCGGAAATCATCTCGCGCTCGTGGCCCAGCAGATATTTTGCCACGTCCCAACCGCGATTAATCTCGCCGACATAGGCGGGGCAATCTTCGCCATAGGATTTGGGAACCGAGACATCGTCGAAGAACGTCTCGCAGAACGGGCTGCTGCCGCTGATCAGCTTGATCGGCTTTGTGGTCACGCCACCGGAAGTCATGTCGAACAGGGTGAAGGTGATGCCCTTGTACTTGTTCTCCTTGTCGGTCCGCACAAGGCAGAAAATCCAGTCGGCGGCGTCGGCGTAGGAGGTCCAGATCTTCTGGCCATTGATGACCCAGTGATCGCCCTTGTCTTCACCATAGGTTTGCATCGAGACGAGGTCGGACCCGCTGCCCGGCTCCGAATAGCCCTGACACCAGCGGATTTCGCCGCGCGCGATTTCATTGAGGAAGCGCTGTTTTTGTCCTTCGGTGCCGAATTGCAGCAAAGCGGGGCCGAGCATCCAGATACCGAAGCTGGAGAGCGGAGAGCGCGCGCTGATGCGGGCCATTTCCTCGCGCAGGATCTTCGCCTGCGGAGGGTTCAGTCCGGCACCGCCATATTCCTTTGGCCACGCCGGCACGGTGTAGCCCTTCTCCACGCAGGCATCGAACCATGCCTTCTGGGCGTCGTTCTTGAAAGTGGCGTTGCGGCCGCCCCAATAGATGTCATCCTCGTCGCGCACCGGCTCGCGCATTTCGGCGGGGCAATTGGCCTCCAGCCAGGCGCGGGTTTCGCTGCGGAATGCTTCCAATTCGGACATGGCCGACTCTCCTCGAATGTTCTTGTGCTTGACGCTTACGTTATGGGAGATGGTGGGTTGCAAGCAAGGACCGATTTGCCGCTTTAAGGGGCCAGCCTCACGCCCCCGCAATGCCGTAGCGTCAGCCGGTTTGCATTGACGCGAGTGGCCTTGGCCCTACCCTAGGAAGCCGTGTTTGGGAGAGCATCGATGAGCCGATTCAGCGCCAGCAGACCCACGACAGTCAGATTCTCGAAGGGCCGCGCCTAGTGGGCTTCGTCAAAGGCAAATTGCCGCTGTGGCTTAAACTGACCAATGGGTCGGGCGCGGTCGCTTTCGGGATCAAGGATCTCGGCTTCAGCTTTTTCCTGCTGCCCTATTACAATCTGGTTTTGGGGGTGGAGGCCTGGCTGGTCGGTGCGGCGCTCGCCACGGCGCTGGTCATCGACGCCTTTGTCGACCCGTTAATCGGCCATCTGACCGACCGCACCTATTCGCGCTGGGGCCGGCGGCTGCCATGGCTCTATATCGCGCCCATCCCGCTCGCCTTCATGTGGACGCTGCTGTGGTCGCCGCCCTTCACCGGTGTGCCCACGTTCTGGGAAATCGTGGCGCTGGCGGTCGGAGTGCGCCTGCTGCTCTCGGCTTGCGAAGTGCCGTCTGTCAGCCTCGTGCCCGAACTGACCGACGATTATGACGAGCGCACCACGCTGTTCCGTTTCCGCTTCCTTTCAGGGTGGCTCGGCGGAATGATGATGATGGTGCTGGCCTTCACGTTCTTCCTGCCGACACCAGAGGCGCAATTGCAGCCCGATGGCTATGCGATGTTCGGGCTGGTCGGCGCGGTCCTGATGGCCGTTTTCGTGATCGGCTCGGCAGCGGGGCAGCATGGGGTGGTGGCGCAGTTACCCGCGCACCGCCCGCCGCCCTTTTCCATCACAGGCGCGTTTCAGGAGATCTTCGATGCGTTTCGGGAGAAAGCGTTTCTGATCTTCGCCGCGGGCGGGCTGGCCGCCTATGTCGGGCAGGGAATGAATTTCTCCATCACGCTGTATGTGAACAATTACATCTGGCGCTTCGACGATCTGGCCTTCCAGCTATACCCTGCCGTGCTGGCGATTTCCGTGTTCGCCATGTTCCTGCTGGTCGGGCCGCTGCACAAGCGTTTCGGGAAGCCCCATTCCGCTGCTGGCGGCGCGGTTGTGGCGATGGTCTTCTACTTCGTGCCCTATGCCCTGTTCCTGGCGGGCTTGTGGCCGGAAACGGGGACCCGCGCTTCCACCACCGCCGTTTTTGCAACGCTGGTCCTCGCCAATACTGCCTCGATTGTGGCGATTATCTCGGCCACCTCGATGGTCGCCGAAATTGTCGAGGCGTTTGAAGAACGCACCGGCAAGCGGGCCGAAGGGACATTCTATTCCGGCAACTGGCTGGTCCAGAAATGCGCGACTGCAGGCGGTATTCTGGCGACCAGCCTGATCGTGCAATCGCTGGGGATCGAGCAAGGCACGCCGCAGGATCAGGTGGCGCAGGGCGCGGTGAACCAGCTCGCGATGATCTACATGATCGCAGGCTCCGCGCTCGCATTGGTGGCAGCGTTCTGGCTGGCCCGGTTCCCGATTACCCGCGAACAGCACGAAACCCGGATCGCGGCCAAGGAAGCGGCTGCCGGGCAGGCCGGCACGGCAGACAATCCCATCGATGCAGCCGTCAGGGCCGATCCCGACGGGCACTCGATCACCCCTTAGCAAAACAGGGCACCCCATATTAAAAGAGGGCTTGGCGCGGGCAATCCGCTCTGCCACGGTCCTCCCACAAAATTCGATTGCGAATTGAGACTAGAGAGGAATTACCCCCATGGACTTCGAGCCCACAGACCGCCAGCGCCACTGGCGTGACCGCGTAGCCGACTTCATCGAAAACCATATCCGCCCCGCCGTGCCGACCTATGCCGAGCAGGACGCGGAAGGCGACCGCTGGAAAGTGATCCCGGTGGTTCAGGAACTGAAGGAAAAGGCCAAGGCGCAGGGCATCTGGAACCTGTTCATGCCGCCGCGCAATGACGGCCATCACCATGTGGAAGAGACTTTCGAGTTCGAAGGCCCCGGCCTGACCAACCTCGAATACGCGCTGTGCGCCGAGGAAATGGGCCGCATCGGCTTTGCCTCCGAAGTGTTCAACTGCTCCGCGCCCGACACCGGCAATATGGAAGTGTTCCACCGCTACGGCACGCTTGAGCAGAAGGAACAGTGGCTGCGCCCGATCATGAATGGCGAGATCCGCTCCGCCTTCCTGATGACCGAGCCGTTCACCGCTTCCTCCGACGCGACGAATATCGAAACGCGGATCGAGCGCGATGGCGACGAATACGTCATCAATGGCCGCAAATGGTGGTCCTCGGGCCTCGGCGATCCGCGCTGCAAAGTCTCGATCGTGATGGGCAAGACAGACCCCACTGCCGGGCGTCATGCACAGCAGTCGATGATCCTGATGCCCAACGATGCGCCGGGCGTGAACATCATCCGCCATCTGCCCGTCTTTGGCTATGACGATGCGCCGCACGGCCATATGGAAGTCGAGCTGAAAGACGTGCGTGTGCCGGTCACCAACATGCTGCTGGGCGAAGGCCGCGGTTTCGAGATCGCGCAGGGCCGCCTCGGCCCTGGCCGTATCCACCACTGCATGCGCACCATTGGCGTGGCAGAGGAAGCGCTGGAGAAGATGTGCAAGCGTCTTCAGGAGCGTGAAGCCTTCGGCAAGCCGATCTACAAGCACTCGGTCTGGGAAGAGCGCGTGGCGCGTGCCCGCATCGACATCGACATGACCCGCCTTCTCTGCCTGAAAGCGGCCGACATGATGGACAAGGTCGGCAACAAGTCGGCCAAGCAGGAAATCGCCATGATCAAGGTGCAGGCGCCGAATATGGCTCTGCGGATCATCGACGATGCCATCCAGGCCCATGGCGGCGGCGGCGTGTCGAACGATTACGGCCTCGCCAGCGCTTACGCCCACCAGCGCACGCTGCGTCTGGCGGACGGTCCCGACGAAGTGCACGCCCGTTCCATCGCGCGCATGGAATTTGGCAAGCACGTGCCCAGCGAAGGCCCGACCGCCAACGCCCTTCGCGGCGGACAGGCGCGCTCGGCCAGCGCTGGCAGCGCCGGTGCGATGTCCAGCGGAGACGTGGGAGCGACGCGCTAGGCAACCTTTTCCCCCTCCTCTTCAGAGGAGGGGGTCGGGGGGTGGTGTTGCCACATCAGCGCCGTTCTGAACGCTGTTCTGAGTGGCGCACCACCCCACTGCGACTAGGCATTGCTTCGCAACGCCAAGTCTCGTTACCCCTCCTCTGAAGAGGAGGGAGACTGAGGAGAGATCGATGGCAAAAGCAGCAATTCTCGAAGAAGTCGGCGGACTGACGATCGGCGAGGTCGAAATCGCCGATCCCGGCCCGCGCGAGGTGCTGATCGACACCAAGGCTTGCGGCCTGTGTCATTCCGACCTGCACTTTATCGACGGGGCGTACCCCCACCCGCTTCCGGCCATTCCCGGCCACGAAGCGGCGGGCGTGGTCCGTGCAGTCGGCAGCGAAGTGCGCTCGGTGAAGCCGGGCGATCACGTGGTCTCCTGCCTCTCCGCCTTCTGCGGGAATTGCGAGTTTTGTGTGACCGGCAGGCTCGCCCTGTGTCTCGGCGTCAACACCCGCAGGGGCAAAGGCGATCCGATGCGGATCACGCGCAATGGGGGCGAGCCTGTGAACCAGATGCTCAACCTCTCGGCCTTCAGCGAGCAGATGCTGATCCACGAAAACGCTTGCGTTGCCATCGACAAGGACATGCCGCTCGACCGCGCCGCTGTAATCGGCTGCGCCGTGACGACCGGAGCGGGCACGATTTTCAATGCCGCCAATGTCACGCCGGGCGAAACCGTGCTGGTCGTGGGCTGCGGCGGGGTGGGCCTGGCCGCCATCAATGCCGCGAAAATTGCCGGTGCGGGGAAGGTCATTGCCGCCGATCCACTGCCCGAAAAGCGCGAGCTGGCCAAGGTTCTGGGCGCGACCCACACGGTCGACGCGATGGCCGAGGATGCGGCCAAGCAGATCATCGAACTCTCGGACGGCGGCGTGCATTACGGGATCGAAGCCGTGGGACGTCAGGCCAGTGCAGACCTCGCTGTGGCTGCGCTCCGCCGGGGCGGCACGGCGGTCATCCTCGGCATGATGCCGCTCGATTGCAAAGTCGGCCTCGGCGCGATGGATTTGCTGTCGGGCAAGAAATTGCAGGGCGCGATTATGGGCGAAACGCAGTTCCCGGTCGATCTGCCGCGCCTCGTTGATTTCTACATGCGCGGGCTACTCGATCTCGACACGATCATCGCCGAGCGGATACCGCTGGAAGACATCAATAAGGGGTTCGACAAGATGCGCGAAGGGCATAGCGCACGCAGCGTGGTGGTGTTCGACTGATGACGACAGAAGCGCCGAAAATCGACTACCAGAAGGAAATGGTCGGCACCGTCGAGGTCGAGGACCGCGACAAGCTGGACATGGATGCGCTGACCGCGTGGTTCGAAGCCAATGTGGAAGGGTATGAAGGCCCGATCAGCTACACCAAGTTCAAGGGCGGTCAGTCGAACCCGACCTACCGGCTGGATACGCCGTCGCGGTCCTATGTCCTGCGCCGCCAGCCCTTCGGCAAACTGCTCCCCAGCGCCCATGCGGTGGACCGTGAATACAAGGCGATGACGGGGCTGTATCCCACCGGCTTCCCTGTCCCGCAGACATTCGGCCTGTGTGAAGATCCGGAGGTGCTCGGCTCCAAATTCTTCGTGATGAGCATGGCCGACGGGCGCAGCTTGTGGAACGGCGCGCTGCCCGACAACACTCCCGAAGAGCGCCGCGAAATCTACAACGCCATGATCGACACCATGGCCGATCTGCATCTGCAGAAACCGGAAGAAATCGGCCTCGGCGATTTCGGCAAGAGCCAGGATTACTGCGCCCGCCAGATCAGCCGCTGGAGCAAGCAGTATAAGCTGTCCGAAACCGAAACGATTCCCGAAATGGACCGGTTGATCGAGTGGCTACCGGAAACCATCCCTCCCCAGCATGCGAGCGGCGTGGTGCATGGCGATTACCGGCTCGACAACATGATCTTCCATAAAACCGAGAACCGCGTCATCGCCGTGCTCGACTGGGAGCTGTCGACGCTGGGCGATCCGATTGCGGATTTCAGCTATCTGATGCTCAACTGGTTCAACCCTGCCGATGGCCGCGCAGGGCTGGCTGGCCTCGATATCGAAGCGCTGGGCATCCCGTCGGTCGAAGAAGCGGTTGGCCGCTATGTCGAGCGCACCGGGTACCCCGTGCCGCCGATGGAGTGGTATTTCGCCTACAATTTGTTCCGGCTCGCCGGGATCATGCAGGGCATCAAGAAGCGCGTGATCGACGGCACGGCCAGCAGCGCCCATGCGAAAAGCATGAGCGAGCGCGTCACCCCGCTGGTGCAGAATGCCTACGCCTTCGCGCTGAAAGCAGGCATGCCGGCCTGAGCGGTCAGAACTGACGGTTCCAACGTAGCACCAGCCCGGCATCCTCGGGCGCGTCGGCGTAATGGCCCGGCTGACTGCGCAGATAGAGGCTGCTGGAAAATGCGCCGCCTGCCAGCATACCCTGCCAACTCAGCTCACCCATCAATTCGCGCCCCTCTGGCGCAAGCGACAGGCGCTGCACGCCATAGATCGGGCTCTCGCTGGCATAATCGTACGCCGTGGGTAGCGTCAGATCGAGGCCCCCGCGCACCACTCTGAGCGGCTGCGCGATCCGCAGTCCCAGACTGTCACCGCGCATCAGGGCATGGCGTTTGCTCAGATCGAGCGAGAAGGCATTGGACGAAAACTGCGATCCGGCCTCCAGCATGCCGCCCGAATGGGGCCGGGTGAACCCATGGCGATAGGCTGCCCCCATGCGCCAATCCGAACCCAGATCGAAACCGAGCGCGGCATCGAGGAACAAGCTGTCCGCGCCCTGCACTCCCAGTGCCTCGTGCCAATAGCCACCCAGCACCGTGCGGTCCTCCGACAGCCAGCTGGCCCCTGCGGTCGCATCGAACGGGCCGATTTTGCCGTCCAGACCCACGCCCAGACTAGTCGCCCCGAAACGCTCATACCGCCGCGAGACGACATCTGCACCGCGCCTGCTGGCCCCCAGCACTGCATCTCCGCTCGCGCCGTTCACTGTCACGCCCAGCCCGCCGAACTCGTGCCGCATGGCGAAGGCGAACTTGCCCGCGCGGGCAAAGCCTGTGTCCCCCGCCGTATTCTGCGCAATCATAAAGGCCGGACGATCCGCCCGCCCCTGCCCCTGCAAATGGGCGACGAGACCGTTCGCATTCTCACTGAACGACAGTCCGACTTTCGTATCGGGAGCGAGTGCAAAGGACATGCGGCCCGCCAGCACCCGCGCACCCGCAGCCTGATCCTGTGACAGACGCAGGGGCTGCAATGCATCGGCCTGGCCCGCCGATCCCGGCGCGCCCACTGTAAAGGCCAGCGAGAGCCTCTCGCTACCCGCCGCAACACGCCGGCCATTGCCGCTGACGATCCCGCGCAGCACCGGGGCCGGAGCCGCTCCGCGCAGGCTGCTGCCCAGCTCCAACCCGAAGGCGCGGTCATATTTGTCCTGCACGATGGTCGACAGCGTCGTCGCCTCCAGCGCGTCGCCCATGGCCGCAGAGCCAATCGCGGCATCGTCCGACAGCTCGAAATTGCTGGTGGTACCAGCCACACGCGTGGTGCCCTGAGGGGCAAACGCCGCCGCAATATCGAGCAGCCCGCGCCCGAAGGTGCGGTCGGTTCCATTAGCCCCCGCATCGGCCGCGCTGTCGAGCAGGATCTCGACAATCTCGGCGCCGGTCAGATTGGGAAAGGCCTGCGCCAGCAAAGCCACCGCGCCTGCCACTTGCGGGGCGGCAAAGCTGGTGCCGGAAAAGACCGTAACCAGGCTGAGGCCGTCCCGGTTCGTCCGACGCAATTCGCCATCTTCGTAAATGCAGCAGACCTGCTCGCCGCGTGCGGAGAGGAACGATGCCGCCGAATCTCCAGCGGCATTGCTGAAATCGGAGAATGCCCCGCTCGCATCGACCGAGCCGACGATGATCACATTGGCCCCGCCCGCCGCCAGCAGGCCGGTGGCAAACCGGTCAGGATTGGAGGGATCAAGATTGGGATCAGTCGACCCCCCGTCATTGCCGGCCGAGACCACGATAACGATGCCCGCCGCCGCTGCCTCCGCCACCGCATCGTTCAGGCGCTGGCCGGGGAAACTGCCCCCAAGACTGAGATTGATGACCGTCGCCCCGGAATTGGTCGCACGGGTTACCGCGCGCGCCAGATCTACATCGGTAAATCGGCAACCATCCAGCGTCGCATCATTACCCGACGCGCACGACCCTTCGCGGTCTGACCGCAGAGCAAGAATATTGGCCTCGTAGGCAATGCCCACCACGCCTGTCTGGTCCAGAGCACCCGCCGCAACCAGCGCGACATGCGTGCCATGGTCACTGACTTCCTGTGCGTCACCGGTCCCTGCAATATAGGTAGAGCGCGAGTCGATCCGGCCTGCAAATTCGGGATTGTCCAGATCGATCCCGGTATCGATCACGGCGATCAGCTCCCCGTCACCCGTAGTCCCGTCCTGCCATGCCGCGATGGCATTATGCTGCTCCGGCCCGTCCGACCGGTTGACTTCGGCCGTGTCGAAAGTGGGCGGCGGAGTCGGTGTGGGTGTGGGCGCAGGCGTAGGAGATGGCGCCGGGGAAGCCGGAGGCGGTGTGGGCGTGCTGACCGGCCCGCCTCCTCCACCACCGCCGCAGGCCGCCAGTGCGCCAGCTGCGCAGCCAACCAGCAATGCGCGGGACACCATGCGCGTGCGCGGCGCCGGCTTCTCGCGCGTTGTTTCAATTTGCATGGCTGCTTCCTTGCTGATTGCCCCAATTGGGTGTGAGGCTAAACTTAGCCACATGAAGGCAGTCTTACCAACACCTCAACTGCTTGCTGTATCGCGTGGCTGTTTGTAGCAGCGATGCAAACGCGCCGCGCGCCGCAGATACAGGAACCCGCACTATGACCGACACCCTCGCCCAAACCATCGAAGCCGCATGGGACAACCGCGATGCGGTGACCCCCGAAAGCACCGACATAGCGCAGGCGGTGGAGGAAGCGATCGCCCTCATCGATTCCGGCGAGCGGCGGGTGGCCGAGCCCGATGGACAGGGCGGCTGGCAAGTCAGTCAATGGCTGAAAAAGGCCGTTCTGCTGTCCTTCCGCTTGCGCGACAATGCCGTGATCGAGGGGGCGGTTGGCGCGCCTGCCTTCGATAAAGTGCCCAGCAAGTTCGAAGGCTGGGACGATGCCCGCTTCCGTGACGCCGGTTTCCGCGTGGTGCCGGGCGCCATCGTGCGGCGGGGCAGCCATATCGGCAAGGGCGTGGTGCTGATGCCTAGCTTCACCAATATCGGGGCCTATGTCGGCGACGGCACGATGATCGACACATGGGCGAGCGTCGGCAGCTGCGCGCAAGTCGGCTCGAATTGTCACATCTCGGCAGGCGCGGGCATTGGCGGTGTGCTGGAGCCCTTGCAGGCCAATCCCACCATCATCGGCGACAATTGCTTTATCGGTGCGCGTTCGGAAATTGTCGAAGGCGTGATCGTCGGCGAAGGATCGGTGGTCGCCATGGGCGTATTCATCACCCAGTCTACCAAGATCGTGCACCGCGATACCGGCGAAGTTATTCGCGGCCACATCCCGCCCTATTCCGTCGTCGTCCCCGGCACTTTGCCAGCCAAGGATGGCGGCCCCTCACTCGCCTGCGCGATCATTGTGAAAACCGTGGACGCGCAAACCCGCGAGAAAACCGCCATCAACGATTTGCTGCGCGATTGATTTGCGGCGCTATCAGGGAACGGTTAGACCGACCGCTGGTTGGCGTTGTGATACAAAGGCACCCCGGAGGGCAAAAACATGGCAGACAATAGAGACGAGATTCACATCGAAGACGATGACGCGATGGCGGGCGTGAAAACCGGCGCGATGCGCTGGGTGCTGGGTATCAGCCTGCTGCTGGCGATCATTGCCATGTCCGCCGTGTGGATCATCCCGGCCCTGTTCCAGGGGGATGTCGAGGAAGAAGCAACGATGACCGGCTCGATCAATTCGGCTGCCGAAACCGGCGATAGCACGGACAGCATCGTGATCGAGGATGCCGATGAAATCGAAGGCGCTTCCGATGCAGGGCCAGGCCTGATCGAAAACGAAGCCGCCAGCTGAGGAATAACGCAGCCGGGAACCGGAAGCGGGGGCGAAGGATTACTCATGATATATTCTGAAAGGACATATCATGAGCAATTCCAACAGCTTCCAGACCGACCAATACGTCAAATGGGATTGGGGTAACGGCGAAGGCAAAGGCCAGATCAAAGAGCGTTTCGAACGCGAGGTGACCCGCACTTTGCAGGGAACCGAAGTCACCAAGGATGGCGACGAAGACAACCCGGCCTATCTGATCAAGCAGGAAGACGGCGACGAGGTGCTGAAGCGCGGCTCCGAGCTGTCGGCTCAGGACAGCTGAGCCATGGACGCGAAGAGCAAAGCGCAGCAGCAGGCCGCAGGTGCCGCACTGGCCGCAAAACGCGGGGAGCAGGACAAAAGCGACCTGCAGGGTGCCTCGCGGCAGATGTTCGACAGCATGAGCGAGAGCGAATTGGAGGACATGGCCTCCACCAACCGCTCCGACCTGCCCGAAACGGCGGAAGGCGCTTAACGCGGCTCCCCAGCTGGATACTCGATCGGAGGATTGCGCTGCATCGAGGCTGCGGTGGCTTCGGCTGCCCGCATGACCCGCATCATGTTGCGCATCGATAGCTTTTCCAGATCCTCCTGCGAGTATCCGCGCCGGGCCAGCTCCTCGAACAGCGCCGGGTAGGTCGACACATCTTCCAGCCCCGGCGGGGCGAAGGGAATACCGTCGTAATCGCCGCCGATGCCGATGGAATCGATCCCCGCAACCGCACGCACATGGTCAATGTGATCGGCGGTCTGCGCGATGGAGGATTGCGGCAGCGGATTGGCTGCGTCCCATTCATCCATCCGCGCCTTCACTTCGTCTGGCTGGCCCTGCCACAACGCGTCCAGCCGCGCACGCTCGCCTGCCCGATTGGCATTCCACACGCGCGCCTCCTCGCTCAGGAAGCCCGGCACGAATGTGACCATTATGATCCCGCCGTTTTCCGGCAGGCGGCGCAGCACCCCGTCCGGCACATTGCGCGCATGACCGTTGAGGGCGCGCGCCGACGAGTGACTGAAGATAACCGGCGCGGTCACCACATCCAGCGCATCATGCATGGTCTTCTCGCTCACATGGCTGAGATCGACCAGCATCCCGATACGATTCATTTCCCGCATCACGTCCTTGCCAAACTCGGTCAGGCCATTGTTCTTCGGTTCGTCAGTCGAGCTGTCGGCCCAGCTGAGCGACTTCGAATGCGTGATGGTCATGTAGCGCGCGCCCATCGCATACATCTGGCGCAGCACCGCGAGGCTGGAGCCGATGGAATGGCCGCCCTCCATTCCCATCATCGAAGCCACTTTCCCTTCGGCAAGCGCGCGCTCCACATCGTCTGCGGTGAGTGCCAGAGCGAGGTCTTCCGGATACCGCGCGATCAGACGCTTGGTGACATCGATCTGTTCGACCGTGGCCTGCACCGCTTTGGATTCCTCCAGCGAAGCGCTGACATAGACGGACCAGAATTGCGCCCCGACCTTACCGACCTGCAGGCGGATGATATCAGTGTGCATCGCGCCCCGTGTCTCGGTGCCGGTGTCCATTGTGTTCATGAAATCGAAGTCGTTGATCTGATTTCCGAACCGACCCCGCAGCTGGATCGGCACGTCATTGTGGCCATCCCACACCGGCGCTGCTTCCAGAGCAGCCTCAGCCACTTCCTCGGGCGATTGCGCCATTGCAGGAGCGGCTATCATCGCGGTGGCAAGCAGGGCCGGGATCAGGCGCATCGGATTTCCTTCGGAACGTGTTGGTCTCTCCTGCGCTGACCTAGCGCAAGGGTGGCCGAATGCAAAAGGCGAACCGATTTGGACAGAGGAACAGCGAAATGACTGTCGAAGCCCATTGGAATGGCGAAACCATAGCGCGAAGCGAGACAACCGTGATGGTGGAGGGAAACCACTATTTCCCGCCAGCCAGCGTCAATCGCGGCAATCTGGTCCACTCATCCAAAACCACCCATTGTCCGTGGAAAGGGGATGCGAGCTATTTCTCCATCAATGCTGGCGGTGAAATGAACACCGATGCGGCCTGGTGCTACACCGATCCCAAGCCCAAGGCCGAGCATATCCGGGACCATATCGCGTTCTACGGCAGTGTGGAGATCATCGAGAGCTGACCCGCCGGATTACCGCTATCGCGCGAAACCCGTCCGTGCGACAAAGCTGGCATGATCCGATCGATACTGCGCTGGGTTCTCGCATGGTTCTACGCCATTGCGGGCTATTTCCATCTGGCCAGCCCGGAGGGTTTTCTGGCGATCATGCCCGGCTGGGTGCCCGCCCCCGAAGCGGTGGTTTTCTGGACCGGAATAGCGGAAATCGCGGGGGCGATAGGGTTATTGCAACCTTGGTCACGGCCATTGCGACAGGCCGCAGGTGCCGGGCTGGCGCTGTACGCATTGTGCGTCTGGCCGGCCAATATGCATCATTTTGCGATGGATCTGGCGAGGGCCAGTTCGGGTGAGCCGGGCGGACTGGGTCTCGCCTATCACGTGCCCCGGATGATGGCGCAGCCGGTTATCATCTGGCTCGCCCTATGGGTGGGCGAGGTGACCGGATGGCCCCTCGCCCGCCACAAATAGGATGTTAGCTCAGGTGCTTGGACACCGCTGCCGTCATCTTGAACATGGAAATTTCATCCTTGCCGATCACGCCGCCCAGCTTCGCATCGGGCACAATCGTGCGCTTGTCGGTCGGCTTCTGCAGATCGTTGGCCTTGATGTAGTCCCAGACCTTCTTCGTCACCTCGGCGCGGGTCATCGGACCCTTGCCAATCACGTTTTCCAGTTCGGGCGAAACCGTCACAGGTTTCTGCAGCGCATTGTTCTTACCAGCCATTACAATTCTCCTCTTGCTGTTAGAATTCAGTCGATGTCGTCTTCGTCTTCCCAGTCGTCGGCGCCATCGCCGGCGGACCGATAGGTTGCAGTCAGCACCGCCGCAGCGGAGACCTGACCTTCAATTGCCGCAAACACATCCTTGGCAGATGCGCCCGGCATCAGTGTCAGTGGCAGCTCCAGCGCGAACAGCTGGAATACGAAATGATGCGTCCCGTCTTCTTCCGACTGGGCAGGCAGCAGCCATTCCGAATTCTGTTTTGCATTCTTGCCAACACGCGGAGGCACTTCGCCCTCAAGCAATTTGCCGCGCTGACCGGCGAGGCCCCAGACGGACCAGTGCAATGTCGGCGGGCTGACGCTGGCATCCTCCACGATCAGCACCATCTCCTGCGTGCCCGGCGGAGGGGCCGTCCATTCCATCGGCGGAGCGACGGCGTCTTCTTCGTCGGCAGTGAAGCAGGGATCCAGTTCCCCGCCCGGCGCGAAGGCCGGGCTGGTCAATGTCAGACCCCCGCGCCCGATCCGCTTCTCTTCTGTCAGGCGCGCAATGGCCAGGCCGCTATTGCGGGGGCAATCCTTGGGCAGAACAGAATCAAGCCAATCGGCCATCGTCGGAAGTCTCCAGCTATCAATTGAGGGAGGTGCTAGGCCCATTCCACCGCCGTGGCGAGGGCGCGGGAGCGGGTTTTTCCACCTTTTCCAGCATTTGACCGGATAATCGTGTCCGATCCCGTGTTTCCGGGGCCAATACGCTTCCCATTCAGAAGAGATCAATTAAGGATTGGACACAGTTTCATAAAGGCTTCCCGCGATTTGGACGGGGGAGCCAACGGGGAATCGACGAAAATGGGTATCGGCAGAAACGTGATTGCGGCGACACTTGCAGTCTCTCTCGCGGCATGTGGTGGCGGGGATTCCAGCTCGTCCAACAATTTCACCGCATCGCCAACACCCACGCCGCCCTCGACCGGCGGGACCTGTTCGCTCGCATCACGCCAGCAATGGGCGCGCGAGCAGATCGAGGAATGGTATCTGTTCCCCGACCTGCTCGACCTCAGCGTCGATCCGGCGGCCTTCACTTCGGTCAACGGCTATATCAACGCTCTGGTCGCGCCGGCCCGCGCGCAATCGCGGGACAGGTTTTTCACCTATGTGACCTCCATCGAGGAGGAAAACGCCTTCTTCGCTTCGGGCTCCACCGCAGGCTTTGGCATCCGCCTGTCCTATGACACAGCCAACAACCGCGTCTTCGTCCTCGAAGCGTTCGAGAACGCGCCTGCCTTTGCCAGCGGGTTTGATCGCGGAACCGAAATCATCGCACTGGGCGAACGGCCCGGCGCCCTTGAGGATGTCGGCACCATCATGGCTGCCGAGGGGCCGCAAGGGATCGTGGACCGGCTCGGCCCGTCCGATGCCGGTGTCACACGCTCCTTCCGCATCCGCCCGCGCGGAGGTGCCGTGACGGCAGTCACAGTTTCGAAAGCCGATTTCCCGCTCGATCCGGTGAGCGACCGGTATGGCGCGCAGGTCCTCAATGATGGGGGCAAGCTGGTTGGTTATATCAATCTGCGGACCTTCATCGATACAGCAGAAAGCGATCTGCGCACCGCCTATGATGCGTTCCGCCAGCAGGGCGTGCGCGAAGTGATTGTCGATTTCCGCTACAATGGTGGCGGCCTTGTGCGCACCGCAGAGCTGATGGGCGACCTGATGGGGGCCGGCCGTGTGGGCAGCACATTCAGCTTCACAACCTTCCGCCCGTCCAAGTCGGAAAACAATGTGACCGAGCCCTTCGAGCAAGTCTCGCAGGCAATCGCGCCGACAAAAATCGCCTTTATCGGCCGCGGCGGAACGGCATCGGCCAGCGAGCTCGTCGCCAACTCCTTCATTCCCTATCTGGGCAACAATACCGCGCTGATCGGCGAGAATACGTTCGGCAAGCCGGTTGGGCAGATCGGTCTCGACCAGCCCGAATGCGACGACCGTCTGCGCGTTGTCGCCTTCCAGTCGCAAAATGTGAACGGCGAGGGCGAATATTTTACCGGCCTCGCCAGCGTCTTCCCGCAAACGTGCGAGGCGGCGGACGATGTCAGCAACCAGCTGGGCGACCCCGCCGAGGCGTCTGTCGCCAAGGCGTTGGGCTTCCTGCGCGGCGAGACTTGTAGCGCGATTGCCGGGACCAATGGCGAGCAAGGCGTGCGCAGCGTTGGCCCGCGTCAGCAATTGCTGCAGGCCGCCGAACCGACCGTCGCGCAGCGCGAGACACCCGGGCTCTTCTAGGGAGACGCGCAATGGCAGAGCGTGAATACAACAGTTTCGCCGAATTCTGGCCGTTCTACCTGCGCGAGCATTCGCTGCCGCAGACCCGCGCGCTGCATTATGTCGGCACAACGCTGGTTATCGCGCTGGCTGCCTATGCGGTGTTTAGCGGCACATGGTGGCTGCTAGCGGCACTGCCCGTTGCGGGATATTTCTTCGCATGGGTCGCCCATTTCGGGGTCGAGAAGAACCGGCCCGCGACCTTCACCTATCCGCTGTGGAGCCTGATTTCCGATTTCCGGATGTGGGGTCTGTGGATCACCGGCGGGCTGGGGCCGCATCTCGAAGCTGCCGGGGTCCAGAACCCTGCCGCCAAGACGCGCTGAACAGATCGATCCAGCGCGGGCAAGGTCGCGCTAGGGGGTTTCAGGCCCCTCGAACGGCTGTTGATCGGTATGCGCGCAGCCATTCAGCTGCGTCTCGCCCACAATCACCGTGACCGTATAAGGATATGTACGGTCGCTCATCCCGTCGCTGCATTCGCCGGGCGTCACGGTCATGTCGAAACCTTCTTCGAACAGCGTGCCGGAGAAGGATATTCCGCCCTGCCCGACAAAGCGTTCGACTGCGATCTGCGTGCCATCGGGGTTTTCAGGGGTAGAGCAAGTAAGCTGCGTCCCCTGCACCTCACCGCCCCAGAACGGTTCGGTTCCGCCGAAGATGATCGTCTCGTCCTCGGCAATGCCGGTAAAGCCTTCGGGCGATGTGCCGGGGACATTATCGCCCGCTTCGGGACCGGCCTGACAGGCGGCCAGAGCAGCGATTGCCGCTGAAAGACAGATACCGCGCACCATTCTGTTTCCCTTCTTCTAGCCCGGCCTCGTCAGCCCGGAACCGTGTCGAACGCTGGCACGCTGTCATCCAGTGGCAGCCATGCATGCTTGCTCTTGGTGTAGAAATGCATGCCCGGCGTGAACTGGCTTTCATCGTCGAACGATCCGGCTTTCACAAAGATCATTCCGGGCGCGGCCCCGGCTTCTGTAAAGACGGGCGAGCCGCACTCGGGGCAGAACTTGCGGTGCACCACATTGCCGCTGTCGCCGCTGTCGACATAGGTTTTGGGTTCGCCTTCGATGGTGATCATATCCGGCGTCATTCCGACGATGGTAGAGAACGCGGTGCCGGCCTGCTTCTGACAGTTCTTGCAATGGCACACGGCGCTCATCTGCAGATCGCCTTTAATCGTGTATCGGATATTGCCGCACAGGCAGCCGCCGGTAATCTCGTTCATGATCATCTCCCTCGGGCCGCAGCCTAGACCGAAGATATCCTTTTAGCCAAGCGCTAGAACAATGCTCGCTGTGCCAAGGCCGACCGACAGCGGCACCCTGAGCGCCATCCACCAGTCGGGCACGACGGTCAGCCGGGCTGCCAGCCGCCGGTCCACCCACACACTGCCCAGCAGAGCCAGCCCGAGCCCGACCAGCGACGGGCCAGGCCAGTTGGCACCCACGATCCACGGCAGGAAGGTCACCAGGGCCCACAGGCTTGGGACAACCGAGGCGATCCACATCCACGGCTGCGGACGGTCGCTCGTCCCGCCATCCGCCGCCATCTGCGCAGCCAGCAAGCCCCACCACAGCCCGCCGAGAAAACTCAGGATCAAAGCCGCGTAGCCCCAGCCAATCGCCAGCGCCCAGAAGCGCAGGTCCGGCGGGCCGAACCAGACGACCAGTGCGCATGCAAATTGCGGGAGGAGACCTGAAAAACCGAGGATACGAGGGAGGACAGGAAGTTTCGTCATTGGCGCACCAACGCATTGCAGAGCTATTCGCTCCCCGCCTAATGAGGTTGCTCTAAGGAGGAAACGCTCATGGCTGACACACACCCCGCCCCCCTGACCGAATCCATCAGTGGACATTGCCTGTGCGGATCGGTGTCGATCACGCTGGAGGGTGCACGGCCCGAAGTGGATATCTGCCACTGCGCTATGTGCCGCCGGTGGGGCGGCGCGTTCTTTGGCGGGCTGAAAGGTTCGGGCTTTTCCGTTTCCGGGCAGGAGCATGTGACGAGCTATCGCTCCAGCGAGTGGGCCGAGCGCGCCTTTTGCAAACAATGCGGCAGCAATCTGTGGTATCGTTTCCTGCCGGGCGATCTGCACAGCTTTCTGGCCGGATTGTTCGATCTGCCAGCCGATGTGGATGCGAGCATGGGGATCGAGCAGCAGATCTTCATCGATGAAAAACCGTGCTGGTACGATCTCGCGCAGGACAGCCAGAAAAAGACCGGGCCCAGAAAGACCGGGGCCCAGATCATCGCCGAGGCGAAGGCTGCCGGGTTCGATATTGGCTAAAGGTTTGGCGGCGAAAGGGCTGCCGGAATCAGGTACCTAATCCAGAGCAGCTTCGCGCTGGGCGGCTTTCTCTTTCTCGACTTTGGCGCGTTCCATGGCGACGGCGCGTGCCTGATCGGCCAGTCCACGCCATGTGGCTTCGGCCCGCAGCGCCCGTTCGCGCACATTGTCCAGCACAGCGGCTTCCGCCTCGGCGGCCGCCTCGTTTGCGCGGGTCATGTAGAATTCGTAACCCTGGCTCATTCTTCCCCTCCCAAGGGATATGTTGTGTATGAAATTCCGGGTAGATTGGAGCGACCCATCCCGCCGCATAAAGGTCGGGCGCCCGATGCCATTGGCCCGGGCGCCCTTCCTGAAATATCAGTCGGCGGACGTCAGATTGACGGCGCTTTCCTTGCCATTGCGGCCGGTTTCGACTTCATAGTTCAGACGCTGCTCTTTATCGAGCGTGGTCATGCCGGCGGCCTGCACAGCGGTGATGTGCACGAAGCTGTCCGGGGAACCGTCATCGGGCTGGATGAAGCCATAGCCCTTGTCGGTGTTGAAGAATTTTACGGTGCCGGTCTTCGACATAATTGTTTCCTTTCAAGAAACGAGATTGCCGCGCGGCGATTGTGCCACGCGGTCGTCGCGTCAAATCGTCAAATGATAGGAAGTCGTCGTCCGGTTTACGCCGGGGCCAATACAGGCAAACGGCGGAGCGCAAATTTCGAAGTCCGTCGCATATTTCGACGTCAGCTGGGGTGTATATAGCGACGACGGGCCGTTTTGCCTAGCAAATGCTGTTGTCAGCCAAAAAGGCGGGCCACCCTTTCGGATGACCCGCCTTCACTATTCTGGGATCGAATGCCGATTACTCGGGCATCAGGACCGTATCGATCACGTGGATCAGGCCATTCGAGGCCGCCACATCGGTTGCGGTTACGGTTGCCGTTCCGCCGGTTGCATCGGTCAGCGTGACAGTGCCATCCGCTGCAGTTGCGGTCAGCGTGCCGCCATTGACCGTGGTGATGGTGTAGCCTTCTTCACCTGCTTCGGTGATCGCTGCGGTCAGCGTGGCCGCATCCACCGAACCTTCGACCACGTGATAGGTCAGGATCGAACCGAGCTTCTCGGTTTCATCGGTGGTCAGCGTTTCGACCGTGCCGTCGGGCAGCTTCTCAAATGCTGCATTGGCCGGTGCGAACACCGTGAACGGGCCTTCGCCCGAAAGCGTTTCACCCAGACCGGCGGCCGTGACGGCTGCTACCAGCGTGGAGAAATCTTCGTTGCCCTGCGCGACTTCGACAATCGTGCCGGCTGCTGCATCCCCATTGGCCATGGTGTCAGCGGCGGTGTCATCCATTGCGACTGCATCGGTGTCTTCGGCGGGTGCGCCGCAAGCGACCAGTGCGATGGAGGCTGCCGTGGCGAGGGCGAGATTGAGGGTCTTCATAATCGTATTCCTTGGTTGAAGGATTTTAGTCTGTTCGGGCGGCCCGAGTGGCCAGCCTGTTACAGTTACGAACGGAGCCGCCGCCTGGATGTTCCAAAAAAGGCAGGAATGTGGCCTAAAAGAGGTAGTGGCTTGTTATTCCACCGGATCGGGTTTCGGAGCGGGGCGCGATGCCTTGCCGAAATGCCGGTCAAGCAGCTTGGCAAGCTTGGTCCCCGCACTGCGAGCCGCCGCATCGACGTCGCCTGCCTTGGCCGTGACGCTGACCGGCGAACCGCCGCGCACCCGTGCTTCCAGCATGCAGACCTTGTCGTCCGCTCCGCCCTTCGCACCGTTCTCGTCGCGGACATGCACTTCCAGACGGGTCAGCCTGTCTTCAAAACGGCCAAGGCGCGTGCGCAGCTGGTTTTCGATCCGCTCGGCGACATTTTCGGTGCCCATCACACTGCTGTCGGAATTGAACTGAATTTGCATTGTTGTCTCTCCGTGATTGCATGTAATCATGTAACATTCGAGGCCGCAATTGGTGCCCGACAATCGTACCAATCTGTCATCGTATTTGCGGCGTAACCCTCTCCCTCCGGCACCGATATTGCCCTATGCCCCTTCGCATGAGCGCACCCATCACCATTCTGATCGACGCCGATGCCTGCCCGGTGAAGGAGGAAATTTACCGCGTCGCCCAGCGCTTTCAGGCCGAGGTGCGCGTGGTGAGCAATTCTCCCTTCCGCATTCCCGATCATCCGCGGATAAAGCGCATCGTGGTCGATGACAGTTTCGATGCCGCCGATGACTGGATCGCCGACAATGCCTCGCCCGCATGCATAGTCATCACGGCCGATATTCCGCTGGCCGATCGCTGCCTGAAGGCCGGCGCCACGGTGCTGCGACACGATGGCAAGCCATTCGACGCCGCGAGCATTGGCACCGCGCTGGCCACCCGCGCTATCATGGAAGATCTGCGCGCCGGGATGGACGGAGTAGGAGGCGGCCCGCCGCCCTTTTCCAAGGCCGACCGATCGAATTTCCTCCAGTCGCTCGACCGCGCAATGGTGGCCATGCAGCGCTCCCGCTGAGCAAAGCTGATCCAGTCAGGGAAGGTCGGTCGCCGCCTTTCTGTAATGCTAGCCTTACAGTCGGTATTGTATGCTGCACTTGTCATTCGGCCCGTCACGATTACACTGCCGCCGCTGGTTGCGACTCCATTTCGGCAATACCGCAGGGCGAGCCAGTGCGATGGGACGCGCCTCGGGCGCATGATGGGGAGAAGCACTGTGGCTGAAGACTGGCTTGTCGATGTACGGAAATACGATTCCGATGCGGACGAGATTGTCGTCAAGAAGATCGTCAATCATTGCGGCATCGCGCTTCGCAGCAAGGACGCCTCGCTGGTCGCTTTCTCCGACCGCGCAGAAACCGGCCGCGTCCGCGAGAGCTTCCTCAAGAAAAAGCTGGCGCTGACCGACGACGATGCCACGCTGGATGCCGCCATTGCGGGTGTCGGCGAACGGATGAAGGCCGATCGCACGAAGAACCGCGTCACCGTCTACTATTTGCTCGCCCAGCATTTCGACCTCCTCGATCTGTTCGGCGGGACAAAGCGCGGCACGGCTGCGCCTGTGGCTGCGGTTGCTGCTGCGACCACGGCAGCGCCACGCGCCGCGATGTCCACGCCCGCTGCGGCGGCCCCGGCTGAGGCCTCCGGGACTCCGGTACCACCCAAGGGCGGTTCCGGTGGCGGTGGCTCCAGTAGAGGCGGGCAGGATGACGACTTCGATCTGATCGGCTTCGGCTGTCTCGCTCTAGCCGTTATTCTCGCCGGATTCGCCTTCGCCGCTTTCGCCAGCGGCTGGCTGTTCCCGGGCGAGGAAGAGGAAACACCCATAGCAGTGCCAGCCCCGGCGACTGCCCCTGCCCCGGCCCCCACTCCTGCTCCGGTAGAGGCCGTTCCCGAAGGCTCTGGCGTCGTCTCCGCCCAGCGGGACGAGAAGCCCATGCTGACGGTGTATTTCGACACCGGCGCTGCCGAGGTCACGCCCGATTTCGCCGCCGCTTCGGCGGAAGTGATGGCCTATCTGGAAGCCAATCCGGAAGCCACGCTGGCCATATCGGGCTATAACGATCCGTCGGGCAATGCCGAACTCAACGCAGAACTGTCCAAGAACCGCGCGCAGAATGTGCAGGCGGCTCTGGTGGCAGCGGGCGTCGAGGAGGCACGCACCGAGCTGGTCAAGCCCGACGATGCGACCACCACCGACATGACCCCCGCCGAAGCGCGCCGGGTCGAGGTGACGATCGTCGAGGGCTGATCGGCACCTCCCTTGCTTGTGCGGCAGGGAGCGGTCCAAAACTCCCGCTCCCCGCCGCCAATTGCCCGCGCTGCGCCCTGCTTCAGCCGCTGGACAGGATGCGGGTGAAAGAGCTTGACCATGAAACATTCCCTCCTGCTTTACGCATTCCTCGTCGCCGCCGCGCTGGCCCTGCCCGCCTGTGTCGGCAGCCCCGGCCCGGTGGGCAATGCCGCTGTGCCCGAGCCCGCCCGCGCCGTTGCACTCACGCCGTATCTGGGCCGGTGGTACGAACAGGCGCGCTACGAAGCTCCGTTTCAGGAGGGCTGCGAGGCTGTCACCGCCGATTACTCCCTGCGCGATGATGGCAAGATACGCGTCGTCAACACCTGCCGCGAAGGCAGCGTCGATGGCAAATTGCGCCAGTCGACCGGCAAGGCGAAGATCGTCGAAGGGTCGGACGGGGCTAAGTTGAAGGTCAGCTTCTTCGGGCCTTTCTACGGCGATTACTGGGTGCTCGATCGCGGAGAGGCGGAGGCGGATGGCCTCTATCCCTGGTCCATCGTGGGCGAGCCGAGCGGGCGATATCTGTGGATCCTGACCCGTGAGGCGCAGCCCGCCCCAGCGCTGCAATCCGCACTCGAAGCCCGCGTCCGAGAACTGGGCTACGACTGGTCGCTGGTCCGGCGAACAAGGCACGAGTAAGCACACTGCCCTCCGGAACCTTGCCACCCCGCGCCGGTTCTGGCCTGCATGCAATGGACCCCGACCCGCAGCGCTGCTCTGCAGCATCTGAGCGACTTTCTCCCCGACGCAGGGCGGCGCTATGCCGATACCCGCAATCACGATAACGGGCCCGGCCGCACCAATGTCTCGCAGCTCTCCCCGTGGCTGCATGCCGGCCTGCTGTCGGAGCACGAGGTGCTCGCCGCGACGCTGGATGCCCATTCCGCCCGCAGCGCCGAGAAATTCATCAGCGAGGTTTTCTGGCGCGTCTACTTCAAGGGCTATCTCGAACAGCGGCCATCGGTCTGGAGCAGCTACACCGAAGGGCGCGATGCTGCCCTCGCCGCCATCGACAGCAACGCCGGCCTGCGCACCGCCTACGAGCAAGCGACCGAGGGGCGCACCGGCATCGTAGCGTTCGATACCTGGGCCCGCGAGCTGGTGGAGACGGGCTATCTCCACAACCATGCCCGCATGTGGTTCGCCAGCATCTGGATCTTCACTCTCAAGCTCGACTGGCATCTGGGCGCCGACTTCTTCCTCCGCCACCTGATGGACGGCGATGCAGCGTCCAACACGCTCAGCTGGCGCTGGGTCGCGGGGCTGCATACCAAGGGCAAGACCTATCTCGCCCGGCCCGGTAACATCGCGCGCTACACCGCCGATCACCCTGAAGGTCCGCTGGAGGCCGAAGGACTGGCCGACGAAGCCGAGGCGCTGACCGAGGCCCAAGAGCACGGCCGCCAGCCGCTCGATCTGCCAGACCCTGCAACGCCGCAAGCGCCCTATGCCCTCCTCTTGCATGACGAGGCGGCGAGCCATGTTCCGCTGGACCTTCCCACCCCGCCAGCCCTCGTTATCGCCGCCGCCCGCCCCGACGCCCGCAGCCCCCTGCCCTGCGGAGACCATGCCCGCCAATTCGCGCAGCAAGCCGTGGCGAACGGGGCCAGAGAGGCGGGCGAAACCTTTGGCTGTGACGTGGCCGAGTGGACCCGCGACACCCCGCTGCAATCCCTGCTGGCAGAGCGCCGCATCACCACCCTCGCCTGCCCTTACCTGCCGACGGGATGGACCCGCGACGCCCTACAAGGCGAACTCGACTCCCTGCCGGATAGCATCACACTCCTCCCCCTGCTCGGCGATCTCGACCGCGCCGCATGGCCCCACGCCAAGGCCGGATTCTTCGGCGTGAAAAAGCAGATCGCCGCAGTGATGGGCGAGGTCGGCCTGCCCGGCTGAAGGGGCACGTGCCTCCCCCACAACCCTGAATGCGGGTCACGCGGGTGACACGTGTCACCCCCGTGTCGCCCGCCATTCCGCGAATACTCCGCCGCTCCAACTCTCTGAAAATACTTACGACATCCGTAAGTGCGCATTTTGCCGGGTGACACCTGGCCAAAAAAGGCGCAAATTTTCGCCTTCCCTCTCTTACGCCTCCTAACGCCTTCCTCTCACGAAATCGGGCTCTGAGCCCCCTTCGCGATCATCGAGCGAATGGCGGATCACGAACTGGTCGACCAGCTTCTCGTCATCGCCCCGCAGGCGCTGGCCATCATCATCCTGCCATACCACCGGCCCGTGCTCGACCTGCTGGAGCATCCGCTCCCACCGGTCGGACCAGAACTCCGCCGCCGCACCATAGCGGCCCAGCCGCTGCGCCCCTTGCGCATTGCGGCGCGAAAGGAGGTAAATTGTCAGCCGCTCGTCAAACCGCCGCCGCGTGCCGACCTGCTCGCCGCCATGAAACACCGGCTCCTCCACCCCGTGCAAAGCGCGCTCCAACGCGGCCTGATGCAGCGCGTCATAGCCATGCTGGAAGGCCGCTTCCCACGCGATATCGAACGGCTCTCCTTTCAGGCGATTGCGCAGGCGATAGGCCGACTGCCGGCTCATCCCGACCGCCCGGGCGGCGGCCTTAACCTGCTGACAAGAGGCCAATTCGCGCAGAAAAGCCGCCATCTTGCGCTTGGTCCAGCGGTCTTCCGGCTCGACATGCGGGATGGTGGTGGTTTGCGGAGTGGCGTGTGGGGTGGAGTTCGGGCCGGGTGTTTCAGGTGCGTGTGTCATCCGGCAGGATAAGGCACAGATGGGGGCATGTAGGACAGCGGAATTTTTGCGGACGGGCAAGGGCAACGGGGAACTGCCCTACCGGCAAAGAGCCACAAAACTCCCTTCCCTTAACGGAGGGCCCAAATTTGATGCAAAGGGATGCGAAGTAGCCCAACTTAGATATGGAGCTAAATCTTTCTCATTCACGTTCTAGGAATACGACCTTCTACGTTATCAAAGACAAATGGGAGCGGCCAATGATGATCAATCAATCTCCAAGTCATCATCTCCAATATTTATAAAGCGAGGATATTACTCGTATTGACTCGTATCTATGATTCGACTGACGTCAAACTTTTGCTCGCGCCGCGAAAGAGCCACGCTCTTCGACAAAGTCTCGCTGGGCGCACGAAGCAGCGGATCAATTCATTAATTATGCGACAGCGGAGCCATAAGCCGCCAAGGCATATTTAGAATTTCTGCCATATCCGCTCCGAACTGGCGGAGCCTTATTCGATTGACCAAACCGAAACGTAATGCGAAATCTTTTTTGCCTTTAACGCACGGAGGGTATCTGTGAGCCGAAAAAGCCTTGCCCAACTAGATCGCGTAACATCGATGATGCGCGGTTATGAAAATGGATTCCTTCAAATTTTGGGCGATATGGCATCCCACAATGACCATAAGATCCTATATACGTTTGATTTTAGCGTACTCCATCCGTTCGTTTTTTCAACAGTACGTGAAAGCAAGAGTCATTATGATTCTGTAGGGCGAAATATATTCACATTACTTCCAATGTACCGAAATTCGATAGATTTCGTACCCACAATGTCCATTCCGAGCCTGTTGGAACTGCTTGATCAACTCGTCCATCGAGCAGATCGGTGCTTGGCAGTGTCCGAGTCTCGAAGTGAGGTAGAGAAAATTACTTCACAACTTCGCGGACATTTTCTCCGCGATGATTCTGATGGCTATCCAAAAAGCTGGGACCCAATACCAGCATTATTGAAATTAAAGATCGCACGAAACGCTGAAAATCTAACTCAATTCGTTTCAATGCTCAAGTCGGGGATTATTAGTCAATTGAATCGTCAGGTCGATATAGAAATTTTTCAATCTGATGACTTCAAAATGAAGTACGACATTGCTTTCGATAAAATGTACGGACAACGGAGTGGCAGCGATTTACGAAACTTTAACGATAAAATATTTCATTATCGTGTGGATTGCTGGAACGCTGCAAGTGCGCAAGTAAGCCATTCCAACCCAAGCTTCGAAATTGATCATGTTTGCGGCGCAAAGCCAGCGCGGGCCATTGAAAATCCTGGCACTTATCTAAGAAGTCCAATTGTGCCCGGAATTTGGCTTTATTCACTTTTGCGCACACCATCAGAGGGTTACGTAAAAGATGAGGCGACGATTTTTCTTAAAATGGGAGCAAGGGAAATAGGAGAGTGCCTAAAGAGAGTTTCGCATTACAATGAGACATCACAAATCCCTTTTACTGAACGAGAAGAAATCGACCGAATCTATAATAAATATGTCCGCCCCGTCTATGCGGATTACAGTAAGAGTACTTTATCAGAGTCACACCAAAAAATACGCTCTGTTGAGGCCACAGAAGAAGGCTCAATTACAACAATCGACGGCTTACGAGATCGCTTCAGAGCTGATGCTGAGAGCACGAGAGTCGCCGCTATCAGCCTCCTAGAAAACTCCGACTTGACTTTGGACGACGACCTGTTGGCCCCGTACACCCTTTCAGGAAATGCGAGAATCGCCGAAATTAAAAAGTCTCTCGAATTTTGATTTAGTTAGGACGTCCAACAGACCGATCGCACCATAAGCTAGCGTCAGGTCAGGAGAATCAAGGTTATACTTATACTTTTTTTTGTGCTTCTTTAGAATACTCTCATATCGAGCAAGACGATCTTTCATATCTTGAATCGTCATCGCCATTGCCTGATTCTGCTCGAAATCGACACCCTCCAGCCAAGAACGAAAGTCGAATGAAGAAACAATGAAATGAAGATTTGGCAAATTATTGCCTATCCTAAACTTATCTTTTGTCTTTTTGATATAAATTGATACGATGTATGAAGCATCAAGTTCTAGAGAAGAAACCAACTCTTTTACAAAGTTTTCTGTTAGTGCGGCCTGAAGTGCATTCGAGTTTATCGCCAACTCCCTTCTTTGAACATGAGTTGCATAAGCCAACCACAAGATAGCCAATCCGGAAAGCCCGCCGCTAAATACGTTTGACACAGCCTCTATGTTATTAATTCTCTCAGCCTCTATGAAGATTAATATAGAGAATATTAGAGCCGCTATCAGCAATATTGAAAAAATACATATTAGCAAAAATGATCTTCTCACAAAAATCCCCCTCAATTCGTATTATTCTTTCATTCTGCTTTATGTGAGATCGATATTTTTGATTGCTCCGGTGCGATCTTCACTCCTCCGGCAAATACAGCTTCTCGCCCTTCTCCTTATAGACCCGGCTCATTTCCTTCATCCCCTCCAGCGCGGCCTGGCGGCTCGCTTCGGCGGCGTCGCTGCCGGCTTGGGCGCTGGCGAGGAAGCTGTCGGCGCCCTGGTTCTGCTTGCTGGCAAAATCCCGCACTTCCTGGCTGATCTTCATGCTGCAGAATTTCGGGCCGCACATGGAGCAGAAGTGGGCGGTCTTGGCGCCTTCTGCGGGGAGGGTCTGGTCGTGGTAGTCCTCTGCCGTTTCGGGATCGAGCGACAGGTTGAACTGGTCGCGCCAGCGGAACTCGAAGCGGGCCTTTGACAGCGCGTCGTCGCGCACCTTGGCGGCCGGGTGGCCCTTCGCCAGATCGGCGGCGTGGGCGGCCAGTTTGTACGTCACCACGCCGACCTTCACATCGTCCCGGTCGGGCAGGCCGAGGTGCTCCTTCGGCGTGACGTAGCAAAGCATCGCGGTGCCGTACCAGCCGATCTGCGCCGCGCCGATGCCGCTGGTGATGTGGTCGTATCCCGGCGCGATATCGGTGACGAGGGGCCCCAATGTGTAGAACGGCGCTTCGCCGCATACCTCCAGCTGCTTGTCCATGTTCTCCTTGATCTTGTGCATGGGCACGTGGCCCGGCCCTTCGATCATCACCTGCACGTCGGATTTCCATGCGCGGTGGGTCAGCTCGCCCAGCGTGTAGAGCTCGGCAAACTGCGCCTCGTCATTGGCATCCGCGATGGAGCCGGGGCGAAGGCCGTCGCCCAGCGAGTAGGCGATGTCATACGCCTTCATTATCTCGGTGATCTCGTCGAAATGCTCGTAGAGGAAGCTTTCCTTGTGATGCGCGAGGCACCATTTCGCCATGATGGAGCCGCCCCGCGACACGATGCCGGTGACACGGTTGGCGGCCATCGGCACGTAAGGCAGGCGCACGCCGGCGTGGATCGTGAAGTAGTCGACGCCCTGCTCCGCCTGCTCGATCAGCGTGTCGCGGAAGATCTCCCAGTTGAGGTCTTCGGCGACGCCGCCGACCTTCTCCAGCGCCTGATAGATCGGCACGGTGCCGATGGGCACGGGGCTGTTGCGGATGATCCATTCGCGGGTGTCGTGAATGTTGCGACCCGTGCTGAGGTCCATCACCGTGTCCGCCCCCCAGCGGATCGACCAGACCATCTTGTCGACTTCATTGGCGACATCCGATGCCACCGCGCTGTTGCCGATATTGGCGTTGATCTTGACCAGGAAATTGCGCCCGATGGCCATCGGTTCGCTTTCCGGGTGGTTGATGTTGTTGGGGATGATCGCCCGCCCGCGCGCGATTTCTTCGCGGACGAATTCGGGCGTGATCAGTTCCGGGATAGCCGCGCCGAAATCCTGTGTGCCTTCGCGGTTGGCAGCAATGGTCTCGCGCGCCATTTCGCGGCCAAGGTTCTCGCGCTCCGCCACATATTCCATTTCCGGCGTGATGATGCCTTGGCGGGCATAGTGCATCTGGGTGACGTTCGCCCCTGCCTTGGCGCGCAAGGGGCGCTTCACCGGGTGTGGAAACGGGGGCACGCCGCCGCTGCGATCAGGACCGAGCTGGCCGTTATCCTCTGGCTTGATCTCTCGCGCGTCATATTCCTCGACATCGCCGCGCTGCATGATCCAGTCGCGCCGCAGCTGCGGGAGGCCCGCCTGAATGTCGATGGTGGCGTTGGTGTCCGTATAGGGGCCGGAGGTGTCGTAGACCCGCAGCGAGGGCTCGTCGCCCTCGAGGTCGATCTCGCGCATGGCAACCCGCACGCCGCTGCCGGTGCGCGCGCCCACATGGACCTTGCGACTGCCACGAATAGGCCCGGTGGTGACGCCGATTTCTAGCGGGGAATTAATGTCGGCCATTTGCGTTTCTCCTCATGGGCGGGAGGGGAAACGGTTCTCCGGCGAGATGGCCAGCCCGCTCCCTCCGCCGATGTTAATCGGTTCAGGTTCGACGGGTCGGAGGATGCGAGCCCTCCCTCTCAGCGCGCGCACGCTCCCCGGGGATGTGCAGAGTGATAGGGCATCATCCACGCAGCGTAAAGGCGCATGGCCCCCTCACGCAGCCTCGCTTCGTCTCAGAACCGCAAGCGACAGGGCGACCATCAGGGCAGCCAAAGTGCCCGTCGCCCCGGCAGGCATCAGCCAGCCCATCCCCGTGCCCAGCGCGCCGATATTGGCAATCGTCGCAGCCAGCCCGGCAAACATTGCCAAGCCCCCGGCTGTCCGTGCCGCTGTGCCGCCACCACGGGCCATCAGAGCCAGCCCAAACACGAGCGCGGCCAGTCCGATGAAAATCTTGGCGATGAAGTAAAAGGCGAAGGCGCCGCCGACGATGGCCCAGAACATCCAGGTGGCCTCCTCGCCCGCCAGCGCCACCGGTTTGAACAACGCCAGGCCGATACCGATCTGCACCAGATTGAACACGCCGAACAGGGCCAGCGCTCCCCAGCCGAGAGGCTGGTTACTCGAACGCAGCTGCGCCAGACCGCCGAGCGCGATAATCACAAAGGCGACCGCCTCCAGCGTCCAGACAAGGGCAACCTCGCCCCAGCGCTCGGTGAAATAGCGCGCGATATCGGCATTGGTCATGCCCACCGACGGATCGGCTGGCTGCGGCCCGCCCAGCAAGGCCATGTAGAGAATTTGCAGAATGATCGTCGCGATCAGCGCGGTTGCAACAATCGCTGGCACGCGTGCGGATTGAGTATTCATGGTCATTGGCTTCTCCCGAAAGCCAGTGACCAACCGCAAACTGACCGCATGATGCCAGCACCAATCGCCCAGCGCCCCTCCCCAGGCGACCGGTGCGCCATTCTGGCCGACGGGCGGCTTGGGCCCTCGTACGACCGGAATTGACGCAGGCCGCCGCCAAGCTGTTGCAATAGTTGTCGTGGCATGAATAGCTGATCCTACAGAACAGAGTCACAGGGGCTCTGAAATAGAAGGGCACTGAATTATGACACATTTTACTCGCTCGGCGACCGCAACACTTCTTACCACGACGGCGATGGTTCTGATGACCACTCCTGCTTGGGCGGATGCAACGGCTCCTTGCAATGTGAGCGCCGGACCAGATGGCACGGTGGGAACTGCCGATGATGGATTGGAGTGCGGGGTTAACTCTTCAGCGCAAGGTCAAGATTCTACTGCGATTGGCAATGGTGCGACCGCAGATTTTGTAAGCACGGCGATTGGAAATCAGACCCTCGCTTCATCAGAATCAGTGGCAATCGGGTTCGGAGCTGTCGCCCAAGGTGAAAATTCCGTTGCACTCGGGAATAATTCTGTTGCCGATCAGGCCAATACCATCGGTGTGGGCTCTTTTGGAAATTTGAGGCGAATAGTATGGGTCCGCGCGGGTGTTCAGGACTCAGATGCTGTGAATGTTGGGCAGCTGAACGCCGCGATTTCGGCAATCGATGGCACAGCCAACTATTTCAGGGTCGAAGGCGATGCAGGCAACGCACGGGCAAACGGAGGATTGGCAATTGCAATTGGTCCTGAAGCAGATGCACCAGGGTTCGTTTCTCTCGCTGTCGGCTTCTCCGCAGATGCTTTAGGTGATCAAACAATCGCGATTGGTCAAAACAGTGAAGCGCAGGGTAACCGTGGAATAGCGCTTGGCTTTGAAGCGAGTTCGAGCGCTACAAGCGCAACTGCAATCGGCAACGGCGCAATTGCATCCGGTGGTAGCGCAATTGCAATCGGAACCAGATCCGAAGCATCTGGAGCCGAAGGTGTAGGTATCGGGCGCTTTTCCAAGGCAACGGGCGATTTTTCTGCTGTGTTAGGCATGACGTCTCAAGCCCTTGCCGAGTATGGGCTAGCCGCAGGGGCGGGCGCAAGCGCCGAGGCAAGAAATTCGTCGGCATTGGGAGCCAACTCGTTTGTAGCGTCGACAGCGGTAGGCGCTGTTGCAATCGGGTCCGGCTCTCGAGCGACTCAGGCCGATACTGTTTCGGTAGGCAATGCCAGCCTGAAGCGCCGCATCGTCAATGTCGCGGCAGGCGTAAACGACTTCGACGCCGTCAATGTCGCCCAGCTCAACGCAGCAATTGGTGGTATATCCTCAGCCGGGTCAGACTATGTCTCCATCAATTCAACGGGCACGGCAGCCAGCGCCACCGGCAACAATGCGATTGCCATCGGTCAGCAAAGCCGCGCCCTAGGCGACGAAACCATCGCCATCGGCCTGCAATCGACGGCCAATACAGGCTCGACCGCCATCGGCACGACCGCCACTGCGACTGCGGCTTCTGCAGCATTTGGCAATGGCAGTTTCGCCACCCAATTCTCGGTTGCTGTTGGCTCCGCAAGCTCTGCCGGCGGTCCAAACAGCACGGCTATCGGAGCCAGCGCGCAGGCGACTACCAGCGCGGTTGCGGTAGGGTTCAATGCCGTGGCCAGTGAGACCAATGCCCATGCAATTGGTGTAAACACCGAAGCCAGCGGCATCGGTTCAACAGCTTTAGGCGAAAGCGCGCGTGCTGTTGCCTTTGGGACTACAGCGCTGGGCTCCGTTGCAAATGCCATTGGCGCTTCATCACTCGCGGTCGGCCAGAATGCGGACAGCATTGGCGAACGCAGCGTCGCCATCGGTCCCAACGCCGCGACCTCCAACACCAATGGCGTTGCATTGGGAAGCTATGCCAGCGTCAGCGGCGATTCCGGCATCGCTATCGGCGGCGATGTGAACGGGGACAATTCGGGTGCAAACGCCTCGCGCCCCGGCACAGTTGCGCTCGGCGGTGATGCCAATGCCAGCGGCGGCAATGCGACCGCGCTCGGCACGTCCAGTGTGGCGAGCGGCAATGTCAGTGTCGCCATCGGTCAGGATGCGCGGGCGGGCGGCAGTGCCGGCACGGCTATCGGCGCGCGTTCGCGGGCGAATGCTCTGGGCGCGACTGCAGTCGGGCAAGGCGTGACAGTCAATTTCGAACAGGCCACTGCGATCGGCAATGCTGCTGTTGTCGGCTCCGACCTCGCGACCGCCATTGGCGCGCGCTCCAGCGCAACCGGACAGAACGCCATTGCGATTGGCTCTCTCTCGCAGGCGAGCGGGAGCGGATCGCAGGCCATCGGGCGCAGCGCGGTCGCCGGGGGCACGCTGGCCTCGGCCACAGGTCAGGCTGCGCAGGCTACGGGTAATCTATCGAGCGCTTTCGGGGCCCGAACAAATGCCGGGGCCGCGCGGGCGACGGCTATCGGTATCGATACTCAGGCGACAGGTGTCAGCTCAACGGCAGTGGGCAATTCAGCGCAGGCGATCCACGACGGATCGACAGCGATTGGCAGCGGAGCACAGACTACAGCGGACAATCAGCTGGTTCTTGGCAATGGAGGCACGTCGGTGGTTGTGGCCGGGATTGACGCCAGCACCGCTGCGCAAGTCGGCCCGGTCGATGCCGTGACAATCGACGCCAACGGCACGCTGGGCCGTCAGGCGGTTGCCACGGCCAATTCGGTCCGCGCGGTGCAAACCTCCATCGACCATATCGCGGCGGTGACAGAGGCGCAGTTCGACGGCCTGTCGGGCCGGGTCGGCCTGCTCGAAGGGCGCGTGGCCGATCTCGACTTCCGCCTAACCGATCTCGACGAACGCACGCGCGGCGGCATCGCTGCCGCCATGGCCATGGGCGGACCCGCCATCGCGCCGGGCAAGGCGATCTCTCTCTCAATGTCGGTGGCAAACTATCGCGGGGAGCAGGCTCTTGCCGGCTCCCTGACAGGGCAAATCGCCGACGATGTCTACCTGTCCGCAGGCGTCAGCGGCAATACGGCGGATGGCGATATCGGCACCCGCGCGACAGTGCTGTTCGGCTTCTGACCGGATCGGTCCGGCCAGAATGGCGGGGCTGCGTTCAGGCGCGGCCCCGCCTTTGCCAGATCTCTGCGACGTCCTGAGCTGCCAGATCTTCCAGCAAGCGAAGGAAGAAACCGGGCCGCTGATAGGGAAACAGCTCCCCGGCGCCTTCGACCACCTCAAGGGTGGCCCGCGGACTTGAGGCACGGGCAGCGGCGCAATCCTCTGCATCGACATTCTCGGCTTCGGCCGGGATCACCCAGTGGAGCGGCACCTGAACCTGCGAGAGCCATGTCGTGGGGTCATTTGTGCCGACCATTAATTGTTCGCGCATGAAAGCGCTATGCCCCTGACTGGTGAGATGGCGACAGGCGATGCGAAGGAGCGGCTGAAACTCCGGGTCCATCACAATCCGTCGATCGATCTCCGCTTCGCCAAAGGAGCGATGGAGGTAAAAGTCCGGGCCCTCGCGCTGCACCAGCCGAAAACCGATGCGACACACCAGCTCGAAGACGGCCGGCGACAGGCGGGCGATGCGCGCGAAGGTGCGTTGGTTCAGGGTCAGCTTGCGCCACCGCCCCTGCGGCATATTCCACGGCAGCCCGATGCACAGGAGCGAGCGAAACAGGTCGGGCCGCCGCGCCGCTGTGCGGGTGAGGTATAGCTGGCCAGAGTAAGAAGCGAGCGCTGGTATGCCGCGCAGGCCCAGATGATCGCATAGCGCGATCACCGCATCGCAGCCATCGTCGAGCTGGTCCCTGCCATCAGGCGGATCGCTGTGCCCGTGACCCGGTGTGGACATGCAGATCAGCTTCAGACCGGTCTCTGCAATACGCTGGCGAATGTGTTCGTGCTGCACGAAATAAGGCAGCTCGCCATGCAGGAACAGGACGGGCTCGCCCTCCTCCGCCCCCGTCCAGGTATAGGCCAGCCGGCGTCCGTCGCTGCGGCGCAGGATCGTCTCGTTGCCCAGCGGGTCCGACCATCCCAGCGCCGAACGCTCCCGCAGGCTTTCCGCCCGACTGCACAAGAGGCCGAGAAGCCGCATCAATTCGGGCTGCGAGCGGGTTTCGGTCTTGGCGAAGATGCGCTTGAGCTGGGTGCGGATCGTCTCGCGCTGCGTCTGGCGTGCGCTGGCGACACGGTCGAGATCGGAATGGCGAAACACAAGCCGGCAGATATCGACCTCGGCCGCCGTCAGGCCGAACGCTTTGGCAAGGCTCTGACCGACATCCACGCTCCAATCGAGCTCGAGCGAACGGACCACAGTATAGATCCGATTGCGCGATCGGCTGTGCAGCGCAGCGACTTCGGCCAGAGACTCCCGCCCCTCCGGACCCAATATGCGGACGATGGCATAGTCGGTATTTGTGCCCCCCACCCCTGCGCGGAAAACCGCTTCGAAATCTGCGCGCGAATCCTCGCGGAGCCACGCGCGCCCTGCCATCGACCCCTGCTCCATGCCGAAAAACGCGCGCGCCGCCTGGTTGAATGTCACGACGCGGCCTTCGGGCGAAAGCACCATCGCCGGCGCTGTCGAGACACCGACTGCCTCGGCAAATTCGTCCTGCGTGCGCAATTCGAGGTGATCGTCGAGCCGCTCGGAAATACCGGTCAGCTGGGCGAACAGCGCATCATCGAGAGGGTTCGCAGAGCGCTCCTCCGCCGCTGCCAGCTTGCGATCCCAACTGGCCAGCAGACGGTCGTAACTCGTTGCCTCGTTGAGCGAACGCCATGACGCGGAGACGATCTCAAGATCAACCGCGCGGTTCTGCTCATAATCGTCCGTCACCCCGGCCCCTTTCCCCATATGGGGTATGACAGGCCGCGCCGATGCGAGCAAGTTCTCCTCCTTGCGACTCAAGGGGATAGCTATGATACCGCGTACGATTTCCGCCCGGGCCACAATGCTGGCCGGCACTGCTTCAATGTTTGCTGCAACCGTCCTTCTTCTACCCGCCGAAGCGCAGGCGGAAGACTGTCTGCTCGATCGCAACAACGATGGCACAGCGACCGCCGGAACAGACGACGATGGCGGCGCCAATTCTTCCGACGGAGACCTGCGCCTGGCCTGCGGTGTGAACGCTCAGGCGAACGACATCTTCGCCCATGCGCTGGGGGCCAACACGTCGGCCACGGGCGTTGCGTCGCTCGCGATCGGCTATGCGGCCAACACCGACGGCACGGGAGCGATAGCCATCGGATCGGACGACGGTAACGGCAGCGGCGACGGTGTCGGACCGTTCGCGCAGGGTTTCCGAGCTATTGCGCTGGGGTACGAAAACGAGGCGCTGGGACTGGATGCTATTGCCATCGGCGGCATCGCTTCGGCGAGTTCTACGGGGGCAATTGCGCTGGGGGGCGAGTCGATTGCCAACGGCATCACAGCGGTGGCCATCGGATTTTCCGCCGATGCCTTGCAGGATCAGGCAACAGCCGTTGGCGGCGGCGCGCTGGCGGGATCGAACGCAAGCGCTTTCGGCAGCGGATCCGTCGCCTCGGGCATTTCATCGAGTGCCTTTGGTCAATTGGCGCAAGCAAACGCGCAAACCTCCAGTGCTTTCGGGGCAGGCTCCCTTGCGACGGCTGAGAACGCCGTGGCCGTTGGTGCCAGCGCGAATGCAGCGGGCAGCGGGGCGGTCGTGGTCGGTGCGAATGCCAGCGCCAACACCGTCTCCGGCACCGACGGCATCGCCATCGGCAACAATGCGAACGGTGCCGGTGATGTCTCTATCGCCATCGGCCTGAATGCGGATGCGACCGGGATTGAAGCGATCGCGCTTGGCCAAGAGGCCGATGCCACAAGCACGGATTCCATCGCCATCGGTGGCGACAGCTTCGATGCTGACACATTGGGCGCCCAGGCCACCGGGCAACAGTCAGTGGCGCTCGGTGCGGATGCAACGGCGGTCAGCGCCAACACCACAGCACTGGGTTACGGAGCCAATGCAGAAGGCTCCAGTTCCGTTGCGGTCGGTTCGCTCGCCGATGCTGTTGGCGGAGGGGCGGTCGCGGTTGGTTCCGGGGCGGATGCGGCGGCGGAGAGATCCGTGGCGATCCACGGTGCGGTCGACAGCACAGCCTTGCGCGGTATCGCTATCGGCTTCTTCTCGGAGTCCAATGCGGACCGGTCGATTGCCATCGGGGTCGACGGTGGTGACGACGGATTCCTCGGCGCGATAGCGGATGGGTCATCGGCAATTGCTCTGGGCACCGACTCCCTCGCCAGCGGCGAAGCAAGCATCGCGCTGGGCCGCGGCGCAGCGTCCGGGTTTGCCGGCGGGATCGCAATTGGCGATGGGTCGGGAACCGACAATGGTCTGGCCATCGGCAAAGGGTCCAATGCAATCAGCGGCATCGCTTTGGGCAGCGCCGCTCTTTCTCAAAACCAGGGCATCGCGATCGGAGTAGATGGCAGCGACGCCGATACGCTCGGAGCGCAGGCGCTGCAGACGCGTTCTATCGCGATCGGTGCCGATGCGACTGCTGAAACCACGGATTCCATAGCGCTTGGTACAAACACCGTGGCGCAGAATGGCGGAGTAGCTATCGGCACTCTCGCCGAAGCGACAGGATCTCAGTCCATATCGGTCCGCGGCATCGCTTCGGGCGAACGCGCCATGAGCATGGGTATCGCCGCTTCTGCCACGCAGACCCAGTCGCTGGCAGTCGGGTTCCGCTCGAAGTCGAATTCCGCGCGCGCTATCGCTATCGGTGCTGATGTCGAAACCGGCGGCGAGTTCGCCGGGACCGAAGCCACCGGCGAAGACGCCATCGCCATCGGGACCGAGGCCAAGATCAACGGCACCGGTGCCATCGGGCTTGGACGCGGCGTCCAGATCCTCGGCGCGAACACGGTCGTGATCGGTGATGGCGGGATCGCTCTCACCGCGGATGCGACGGGGGTCGGTGCCGGCGTCTCGGTAACCGGGACAAGCAGCAGCGCATTCGGTTTCAACGCGGTTGCAGGCACCGGTTCGGCCACATCGGTTGGCGCAAGGGCGCAGGCCACAGGCGGCGGGTCCACTGCCATTGGCGCAGGCATTGTCGATGGCACCGGGCCGGTTGCTAGTGGCATATTTTCGGTGGCTCTGGGCGGCGGCGGCAACTCCGCGCCGGGAGCGAACGCGGCGGGAGACTTCGCCATCGCCATCGGGAACGCCAGCATAGCATCGGCGAACCGCGCCGTTGCCTTGGGTGCGGATTCCGTTGCCGACCAGGGTTTCACCGTCTCCGTCGGGCGCGCCTTCGACGATAACGGCACGCCGGGCGACACCTCCGATGACACGCCCGCCATCACCCGCCGTATCGTCAATGTCGCGAACGGGGTCGATGCCAGCGACGCGGCAACGGTCGGGCAGCTCGATGCGATTGCGGGCGACCTTGCCTATTACGAAGTGAATTCGGTTGTCGGGGTCGCAAGCGCGACGGGCATCAATTCGATTGCCATCGGCACCGCTACCGAGGCCGACGGCGAGCAGGCCATTGCCATCGGGTCGGGCGCCAAAGCCAACTTCCTCGGCTCGGTTGCCCTGGGATCGGATTCTCTCGATGGCGACCAGCTCGGCGCAAACACAACCGGGCCTCAGGCCACCGCCATCGGGGCCGATGCGACGGCTACGGTGCAGGCGACGGCGATTGGCTGGGGTGCCGTCGCAAATACAGGGAGTGCAGGGACCGCTGTCGGGCACCTTGCGCAATCCGGTGCCAACGCCCTTGCCGCAGGACGCAGCGCGAACGCAGCGGGCACGACCTCGACCGCTCTGGGCGCACGGGCGCAGGCGGCGGGTTCGAATTCCATCGCCATTGGGGGTTCAGCCAACGAAACCTTCTCCGCCAGCGCTCTCCAGCAAAACGGCATTGCCATCGGTGGAGGGAGCAACGGCATTCCCGGAGCGATTTCCGATGGTGTCGGCGCCATTGCCATCGGCAATTCGAGCCAGGCTTTGGCCGACGGTTCTGTGGCGCTGGGGGCCAACTCTGTCGCGAACGCAGCCAACACTGTTTCCATCGGGGCGAGCGGATCGGAACGCCGCCTTGTCCATCTTGCGACAGGGATCAGCGGCACGGACGCGGTTAATGTCGGCCAGCTCAACGCTGCCATTGCCGGCATTACCCCCGGCACGCCCTATGTCGCGGTCAACAGCACCGCCGCTCCGGCGATGGCGACGGCGACGGATGCCTCGGCGCTCGGCCCGCGCTCGGTCGCCAGTGGTCAGGAATCGACCGCATCGGGCTTCCGCGCCGAAGCCACCAATACCAGCGCCAGCGCCTTTGGCCGGGCCGCTGTTGCGGGCGGCGTGAACGCGACCGCTGTGGGCAGCGGTGCCCGCGCCACAGGTGGCGGGGCGAGCGCGCTTGGTCTGGCGGCGAATGCAGGTGCGAACCGGGCAACCGCCGTGGGACGGCTATCCGTGGCGAGCGCGGCCGATGCAACCGCAGTGGGGCACGCATCGTCGGCCACCGGACTGCGATCGACGGCGGTCGGCAATGGCGCGGCGGCGGGATTCACCGATTCCACCGCCATCGGATCGGGCGCAACCACGACGGCCGGCAATCAAGTCATGCTTGGCGGTGCCGGGTCCTCCGTAGTCGTCGCCGATATCGATGCGAGCACCGCGCAGCAGGTCGGCCCTGTTGACGTCGTGACCGTGGACGCCACCGGCACTTTGGGGCGGCAGGCCGTGGCGACCACTGGTCAGTTGCGCAGCGTGCAGACCTCCATCGACCATATCTCGGCGGTCACCGATGCGCAGTTCAGTGCGCTGACCAACCGGGTCGGCGGGCTGGAAGCGGGGCTGTCCAACGTCAATTTCCGGCTCGACGAGCTGGATGAAAGCACCAGCGGCGGAATTGCCGCTGCCATGGCGCTGGGCAGCGCGATGAGCGTGCCGGGCAAGTCGATCTCTGTATCGATGAACGCGGCGACCTATGGCGGCGAGCATGCCTTTGCCGGATCGCTGACCGGGCGGGTATCGGATTCGGTGCTGGTCTCGGCTGGCATCACCGGCAGCACGGGCGATGACCGGGTTGGCGGGCAAGTCGGCGTCGCTTTCGGATTCTGATCGAAAGCCGGATGTTTTGGGCGGGGCGCGGGCCGGTTTGATCCGGCCAGCGCCCCGCCCCACCCTCAGAAAGTGGAATTCCCCACCCCGCCATCGATTACGATGGACTGGCCGGTGATGTAATTGGCCATCTCGCTGCACAGGGTCGTTACCATCGCGCCGAAATCCTCCGCATTGCCAAAGCGGCCTGCGGGCAGGCGGATGGCTTTGACAAAAGCGTCGATCTCCTCGTCATAGCTGCGCCCGCTGGCCTTCGCGCGCGGGCCGAAAACATCCTCTATTCCCGGCGTCAGATGCATGCCGGGCAGCACCGAATTGATCGTGACATTGTGCTGCGCCACCTCCTTCGCAATCGCGGTGCAATAGTTTGACAGGGCAGCGCGCGGCGGGCCGGAGAGCACGCGCATGGCCGCGGGATATTTCGCCGCGCCGGTGCTGATATTGACGATCCGCCCCCAGCGCCGCGCAATCATCGGATCGATCACCGCCTTGATGTAGGCAATCGGGCTGAGCAGCGCGGTGTTCAGTGCACGCTCCATTTCCTCCTGCGGCACATCGCGGAAATCCTGTGTGAAAGGCGGCGGGGCGCAGGTCGCGACCAGAATGTCGGGATCGGGACAGGCGGCCAGAATGGTCTCGCGCCCGGCATCGCTGCTGTGATCGGCGACGACCGGGTGCACTTTTGCACCGGTGGCCTCCGCGATCTCCTTGCACGTCGCAAGCAGCCGGTCCTCCCCGCGCGCCGAGACGAACACCTCTACCCCTTCGCGAGCCAGCGCCAGCACAGCGCCCCGCCCCATGCCGGCACTGCCGCCATTGACCAGCGCCTTGCGCCCGGAAATTCGTAAATCCATGCCTGCCTCCTGTGCATTTTTGCACGCAGACTAGCTGGCCCTGCACCGCCCCGCCCCTCGCAAATAGAGGGACCGCGCCAGCCCGCTCGCGCCTAGCTCTCGACCGATAATTCCCAGAACAGCAGCGACTGGCCGTTCACCGCCAGCAGGCCGAGCACCCCGATCCATTGCCACAGGGGCTTTTTCGTAAAGCTGATCAGCAGCAGCGGAATGAAGAAGGCGGGGGTCAACAGAAGGAAATACCAAACAATTTCGCTAGCAGGCACATTATCATCCACCGCCCCCTGCGCCGCGCGGACCATGTCGCACACGAAGGCAAGGCCCAGCAACGCGCACAGAACGCGCCGTTCCTCCATGTAGAAGGTCCACAGATCGAGCCCTTCTGGCGGCACTTCATCGGGCAGCACGGAATAGGCAAACAGAGCCAGCAGGCCCGGCACCGAAAGGACGCCAAGAAGCTCCATCATGGTGATATCGGTGACGTCGAATTCCCACCACAATGAGAAAAACTCCGAGATCACGGCTATCGTTGCGAGGAGCGCCATCATCAAAGGCAAGGGATGCCACGTCACCCGTTTTCGGGCGCGGATCAGCCGGTGAAGACTGTTGATCAGGTCGGCAATCGCCACCGCCAGAACGATGATGACGAAGGAGGAGAGATAGGTGAAGAATTCCGTCTGACCCACAGCAGCCCCTCAAATTCCCGACCCTGACCACCGTCACTCGCAGACATCCCCGCCAATGCCAAGTGCCTGGCTGCGCCCGCATTGTGTGCTGCGACAGAGCAGAATGAACCTTTTCCCTTGCGCCTGCGACCATGGCGTGGAGTCATCGGACTTCTGTGGGGGCGGACAATCGGGAAAGCACACTTCCCGCCCCTTCGATCGCAACTGAAAAGGGGACATATCATGCGGAATTTCTATCTTGCGGGCGCGGCGGGAACCGCCATCGTCATGGCATTGGCATCGGCACCGGCGAGCGCTGCCGAATGCACACTGGACGCCGATACAGCAGCGGCGGACGAGACTGCGAGCCTCGATCCGCTGGCGCAGAGTGACTGCGAGGAAGAGGGCCCGGAAGATACTGGCGCGCAAACCGGCGCAAATGACGCCGCCCTGCCCTTGTCCATCGACACAATCACCGCGCCGGATCTGACCGGCCGCGAAGAACAGCCACAGGGCACCGGCGCCGCCTGTGTCGCGGGAACCGGCTCGGACTCGCTGGAATGCGGCACCGCATCGGCCACGGGCGGAGCAAATGGCGCTACCGCAATCGGCGTGAATTCCGCGGCCACGGGGCCAAGTGCAACGGCTCTGGGCAACACGGCATCGGCATTCGGTGACAATTCTACTTCCCTGGGAGCAGGATCGGTCACCCTTTCTTCCGAGGGAACCGCTGTGGGTGCTTACGCCCGGGCCACTGCTCTGGGCGGCGTAGCACTGGGTACGCGCGCTGAATCCACCGGTCTTCGAGCCATCGCCATCGGTGTGGATGCCACCGATGCAAGTGATCTGGGTGCCAATGCCACTGGCAGCGACGCGATTGCGATTGGCACGGATTCGCTGGCTTCGGGACAGGAAAGCATTGCCGTTGGCCGCGAGGCGAGCAGCACGGAAACACGCGCCATCTCACAGGGTTTCAGGGCTTCGGTCACATCCCCCGGCGCTGTGGCCATCGGCGAGGTTTCCTCGGTCGGCATCGGCGCAACCAATTCCGTCGCACTGGGGGCGGGAGCGACCGTCAGTGACAACGCCTTCAACGCCGTGGCACTCGGCTCCTCGTCTGTGGCTGGCGAGTCGGACACTATCTCCGTCGGTTCATCGGGCAGCGAGCGCCGGATCGTCAATGTCGCGACCGGCACGGCCAATACCGATGCGGTCAATGTCGCACAGCTCAATGCAGCGGTCAGCGGAGCGAGCGATCCCTATGTCGATGTGAACAGCACCGGCGGCGCGGCGAACGCTTCCAGCGATGACGCCATCGCCATCGGCGAAGAGGCAACAGCGAACAATATCGGCAGTATCGCAATTGGCGCCGATGACGGCGACGTCGACACGCTCGGAGCGCAGGCCGGAGGTTTCCGCGCCATTGCCATCGGCACCGATGCAGGCGCCGCCGGCAACAACAGCGTTGCGATCGGCCGCGGTGCCCTCACCCAGACATTCGATACCGTCGCCGTAGGCATTGCCGCTTCTGCAACGTCGGGAGGCGCGGTGGCTCTGGGCGGCAATGCGACCGCTTCGGGTGACTACGGCTCGAGCCTCGGCTTTGCCGCGTCCAACCAGGCGGTGCGCGGACTGGCGCTCGGCTCGTCCACCGTCATCAATTCGGGCGCGACCCGCTCGGCAGCCATCGGCTCGCAGGCGGTGGTGAACGCAAGTGTCACCGACGCCGTTGCGCTGGGTGCAGCCTCGGTGGCCTCGGAATCGAACACCATCTCGGTCGGTTCGTCGGGCAGCGAGCGACGAATCGTTAATGTTGCGCAGGCTACCTCGGGGACCGATGCAGTCAATCTCGACCAGCTCAACGCGGCGGTCGGAGGAGCCAGCGACCCCCTCTTTTCGGCTGAAGGTGCCGGGACTGCTAACTCGACTGGTTCGCTCTCAGTCGCAATCGGCAATGATGCCAACGCCACCCAGCTGGGTGCAATCGCCATTGGTGCGGACGATTTCGACACCAATACCGGGGGCGCACAGGCGACCGGCTCGCGCGCCATCGCCATCGGCGCTGATGCGACGGCGACCAAAGCATGGGCTGTCTCGCTAGGCGTTGGAGCAATTTCGATCGGCGAAGAAGCAATTGCCATCGGATTGTATTCGTTTGCCGAGAACTTTCAAGCGATTGCGCTTGGAGACAGGACTCAGGCCCGAGGGAATGGGGCGCTTGCGCTCGGGAGTTTTTCGGTCGTGCGCGCTAGCGCTGGTATTGGCCTCGGCATGAATACTAGCGTAGGTCCGGGGGCCTCGAGTTCGATTGCAATCGGAGTGTCTGCGCGCGTAAACTCAAATATCACCGATGCGGTTGCACTGGGTGCGTCCTCGGTCGCCTCGGAATCGAACACCGTCTCCTTCGGCAGTTCCGGCAATGAGCGGCGCCTTGTCAATGTTGCGGATGCGGTGGATACCACTGATGCGGTCAATCTCGGCCAGCTTAACGCGGCGGTTGCCGGGGCAGGCAATCCCTATCTGCTGGTCAATTCGTCCGGTGCATTGCCGACCGCATCGGGATCCAATGGCATAGCACTTGGTGAATCTGCCAATGCAGCAGGACCTAGCAGCGTCGCCATCGGACAATCCTCTACCAGTCCAGGCAGTATTTCCGTGGGGATCGGACCGCTAGCGCGCGCCTTCGGCCAAGGCGCAGTCAGCATTGGGTATTTCTCTTCAGCAGGCGGTGCAGGGGATTTCGCAACTGCCGTTGGCTTCGAGGCAGGCGCTTCGCAAGCCTACTCCACCGCCTTGGGCGCCAATGCGAGAGCCAATGGCGTGCGTTCGGTTGCGATCGGCGGAGACGGTCCGGATGGGTCAGCCATTGGAGCCTCTGCAACCGCTACCGACGCTATTGCTCTTGGAGCGGATTCATTGGCCACGGCAACCAACTCTGTCGCGATCGGGACGGAATCCGTAGCCAACATTGCGAACACCGTCTCCTTCGGCAGTGCCGGAAACGAACGCCGCCTCGTGAATGTCGCGCAGGCGACTGCCGGCACCGATGCGGTCAATCTCGATCAGCTCAATGCAGCGATTGGCGGGTTGTCGGGCGGCGGGTCGGTCTATCTGGCGGTCAACAGCGCGGCGACCGCGGCTGCGGCGGTGGGGGTTGATTCCACCTCGCTCGGCCCGGTCACCGATGCCACCGGTGACGAGTCCACAGCTGTCGGCTTCCGCGCCAGTGCGGGCGCGCTTCGCTCGTCGGCCTTTGGCCGTGCCGCCGATGCCGGGGCGGACAATGCAACCGCTGTGGGCAGCAGCGCGAATGCCAGCGGCATCGGGGCAAGCGCCTTTGGCCAATCATCGAAGGCTATCGGCAATCGCTCCACCGCCGCAGGCCGCCTGGCTAGCGCGGGAGGCGCCGATTCGACCGCTCTCGGCCACCGTACGGACGCGAGCGGCATCCGGTCGACCGCCATCGGCAACCTTGCCGTCGCCTCGCAAACCAGCACGACCGCCGTGGGGGACGGGGCCAATGCAAACTTCGCCCGCAGTCTGGCCATCGGCTTTGGCGCAGCCAGCACGGGGGCAGACAATGTCTCCATCGGCAACACCAATGCGACGTATAATCTGGCGGGCCTGGCCGCGCCTTCGACGGGCACTTTTGTGCTGACCATCGACCAGAACGGCCGACTGGCCACTGTCGACAGCGCAAGCCTCTCTGGCGTCGGTTCGCTGGATGCATCGCAGCTGGCCAGTGCACCGCTGGGTGCGGGTGCCGCGTGTGTCACCGGGGCGGGCTCGGGAACGCTGGAATGCGGTGCCGGATCCACCACTGGAACCGCGACCGACGCGACCGCCATCGGTACCAATAGCGAGGCGACTGTGATCGGTTCCATCGCGCTTGGTGCCGGTGCAAAGGCAACGGCAGGCTTTCAATCCATCGCGATAGGTGCAGGGGCAGACGCCTCCGGTTCAAGCGCAATCGTGCTCGGTCAAGGTTCGATGGCCACAGGCAGAGACGCCTTGGCGATCGGTCGCTCTACCACTGCCGCGGGCGAGGACTCGATTGCCATCGGCGAAGGGTCAGCGGCCACGGGGGCCTTTTCAACAGTGGTCGGAGACGCGTCTGGCGCCACCGCCGACGGAGCCACCGCTCTGGGGAGCCGGGTCGCAGCAACAGGCGTTCGCTCCATCGCCATTGGTGGTCTTGAACGGCTGGACACGCCGGGTCTCGGGGCAACCGCATCCGCACAGGATACGCTGGCCATCGGGGCCTATTCGCAGGCTACGCAGGCCAATGCCATGGCCATCGGGGCTGATGGTGATGGCGATATGACCGGCGCGATTGCCTCCGGAACAGCAGCGATTGCGTTTGGTTCGGATGCGGAATCCACCCAGTCCAATGCACTGGCAGTAGGTGCCAGAACCTCGGCGACCGGCGCAGATGCATCGGCCGTCGGCTTCCGCAGCGTTGCCTCAGCGGATGGTGCATCGGCCTTTGGCCGCGCTGCAACAGCGTCGGGGCTGAACTCTGCAGCTGTCGGCAATGGTGCGTCGGCATCGGGCGGCGGCGCCAGTGCGTTCGGTAACGCTGCGCGGGCCAGTGCCAACCGGTCGACCGCTGTCGGAAGGGCCGCCCGCGCCACCAACGCGGATGCAACGGCGGTGGGCCAGCAAGCCGTGGCCTCTGGCCCCCGAAGCACCGCCATCGGCAACGGCGCGACGGCGGCCTTCGCCAATTCGACTGCGATCGGCCATCAGGCGGCGACTACCCGGTCCAATCAGGTGGTCCTCGGCGGAGCCAACTCCTCCGTCGTGGTGGCGGATATCGATGCGAGCACGGCGCAGCAGGTCGGCCCGGTCGATGTCGTCACCATTGACGCCACCGGCACCTTGGGACGGCAGGCTGCGGCGAGCGTGAGCCAGCTCAACTCTGTCACCGCATCGATCGACCACATCTCCGCTGTCACCGATGCGCAGTTCAGTGCGCTAACCGGGCGCGTCGGCGGGCTGGAGGCTGGCCTTGCCAACGTCAATTTCCGGCTCGACGAGCTGGACCAGAGCACCAGCGGCGGGATCGCGGCGGCGATGGCGATGGGTCAGGGCAAGATCGTACCCGACTCCGGCATCTCGATGACGGTAGCGGCTGCAACCTATGGCGGAGAGCACGCCTTTGCCGGATCGCTGACCGGCAAGGTGGCCGAGAAGACCTACGTCTCCGCAGGCGTCAGCGGCAGCACGGGTGATGGCCGCGTGGGCGGCACGGTGTCTGCAACCTTCGGGTTCTAGGCGCTGGGCATAGAGCGTAGGGCGCGGGTGCCGGTATCTATCACCGGCACCCCGCAGCAAGGTCCACGAAATGGATTTGGCGGAGTTAGTCGGAAGTGCTTCTGACCAACTCCGCGTCCTTGCTTTCGGCTTTCACCGAGCATCCATAGGTGGAATTATTTGTGCCAGCTCTGCCGATGGGTGCATGTCTTGCAGCCGCCGCGCGAAGTTCCGGGTGCCACATAGGCGGTGCAGCTGCACCCGGACTTTGTGCAAGCGCCGCTGCCGTAGTTAATTGTCACATCGTCGTTTGGAGTATTCTCTTCGGTCATCATCGGTTCTCCCTTCCGCAGGGCGACCCGCAATACTGTGAGGCTTCTTATAAGAAACCGACCTCGTTCCAGTTTTGCAGTATGAGATTTACCAGATTCAGTTCGGAAAGCAAAGCCGCTTCGATTTGCGAACAATCTATGATTGCAACCATCTCTTGCCACTGAAATTTTTTGCAGTGGTAATCAGCTCAACGCCAAATCGTCGCAAACTGGCGAGATTGGCAAGCCCTTGGATTTGAGACAACTTTTTTGCTGCCGGTTGATTGACATGGCTGTTTAGCGAGAGCAAATCGTGCCCCAGGGGGCGGGTAAATACCGAAGAAAATCGGGTCGCATACAGGCCTGTCCCACAACATTGTCAAACGACAACCAACTGTTTGGACACAGGGGATATCTGTATGCGTACTCGTTATCTGGGCGGCGTTGCCTCCGCCGCACTCGCTCTTAGCATGGTTTCCGCACCGGCGCAGGCTAATCCGCAAGCTGCCGAGTGCACCGCCGATCAAGACGCGGTCCTCACCACTACCGCACCGGATAGCGAGCAGGACTGCGCCGAGGACGGCAGCACACTCGTTACCGATACGTTGGGCGATGTGGGCGCCACTACGCTGATTGCAGGCACTGCAGATATTACGGCAAGGCAAGAAGAATTCGCGCCGGTTGACGAGCCGCAGGGTGCGACAGCAACCTGCGAAGAAAGCACAGGCCTGGAATGCGGCACCGGGTCTTCGACCACCAATGCGACAGACACGGCCATCGGTATCAACGCCACAGCAACGGGCGGCGAGGCAACGGCTGTGGGAGAGGACGCCATCGCGTCGGGCAACCAATCCAGTGCCTTCGGAGAGGGTTCGCAGGCTACCGGCTTACGTGGCGCCGCTTTCGGTGAAGACAGCCGCGCCATCGCCACTTCGACAACGGCGCTGGGGAATCAATCGTCCGCGACTCAGAACGAATCCGTAGCGGTTGGCTATGCCTCTCTCGCCAGTGCTGACAACGCCCTCGCGGTTGGCACGCAGACTACGGCCTCCGGTGCGGGATCCGTCGCTATCGGCGGTGACGGCGGTGATGGAAATGGTTTGGGGGCTTCGGCCACTGGCGTCAACGCGCTCGCCATCGGGTCAGATTCGCAAGCAGCGGGAACCAGCGGCGTTGCGGTGGGCACAGGCAGCAGCGCCGGTTTCAATGACGGCATCGCCATCGGGCGTGCCGCCAATGCAGGCTCTACCGCAACAGTCTCCATCGGCGCGGGCAGCAGCGCCACGGCGAACCGGGCAACCGTTGTGGGCGATGCTTCCTCGGCCGGCGACACGGCCACCGTCATCGGTTCGTCGTCTTCCGCAACCGGGACCGGGGCAACGGCGGTCGGGGCCAGCACTTCGGCATTGGGCGCGTTTTCCTTTGCGGGCGGGGCTGGATCATCGGCAACCGGCGAATCAGGTGTCGCGATCGGCAGTGTAGCTCAGGCTCAGCAATCCAATTCGGTTGCGATCGGCACCATGGCCGTCGGTGGAGCCTTCGGCACGGTTGCGGTGGGTAATGTTGCCAATGCCGGGGGCAATGGAGCGGTGAGTATCGGGGGTGGCTCCTCTGCCTCTGGTTCGGCCAGCGCGGCTCTTGGCAGCAATGCCAACGCAACGGCCATTTTCGCGACCTCCATTGGCGGGGACTCGGATGCCACACAGGCCGGCGCGACCAGTGTGGGCTTCAATGCGCAGTCCACTGGCGCGACTTCGACCGCGCTTGGCTTCTTCGCGGCGGCATCGGGAGATTCTGACTTGGCTGTCGGCAACGCTGCCGTGGCCAGCGGAGGCGGCAGTGTCGCGCTGGGCCTTTCAAGCAATTCGACCTCGACCGAAACCACGGCCCTCGGCACCGAAAGCGACGCTACCGCAGCCAGCGCGTCGGCACTTGGATATCGCGCTCAGGCGACGGGTGTGCGCTCGATTGCTATCGGCGCGGAAGGCGCGGACGCCAATATCGTCGGCGCAGAAGCCAGCGGCGCCGATGCCATCGCCATCGGCACCGATGCGAGCGCGAGTGAAGCAGACGCAGTGGCACTGGGAGCAGGAGCAGCGATTGCCGCTGCGGCCACCAATTCGGTCGCTCTGGGCGCAGGATCCATCGCCGGCGACGCCAACACCGTGTCGGTCGGCGCATCGGGCAGCGAGCGCCGCATCACCAATGTTGCCACAGCTACGGCAGGCACCGATGCGGTCAACCTGACCCAGCTCAACGCCGCTGTTGCAGCTGCCGGTGACCCATACTTTGCCAGCAATTTCGGCGGAGCCGGCGCGGATGCGACGGGAGCCGATTCCATCGCCGTGGGCGAGGAAGCAGACGCCACGGGCATCGCCTCGATCGCCATCGGCGGGGACGGCGGCGATGCCGATACGGTCGGCGCCCAAGCGACCTCCGATGGCAACGTTGCGTTGGGCACAGATGCCGTTGCCAGCGGTACCTTCAGCACGGCGCTGGGCAGTGGATCGCAGGCCATCGGCAATTTCACCACCGCTTCTGGCGCTGGCGCAGTCGCATCGGCAGACAACGCACTGGCCTTTGGCGTGCTCGCCAATTCCTCCGCCATTGCGGCATCAGCGGTTGGCAACAGCGCCACCGCCGCGGGCATATCTTCGTCGGCCTTCGGCGCGGATGCCAGCGCGGGCGGCAGCGGCTCGGTCGCTTTGGGCCAGGCCTCCGGCGCAGCAGGTGCAGGTGCCATTGCCGTGGGCCAGCTATCCGATGCAACGGCTGACGGCTCTGTCTCGATTGGCGGTGACGGCGTCGATGCCGATACCGATGGAGCGCAGGCGACAGGTGTTCGCGCTGTCGCCATCGGCGCTGATGCGGCAGCGAGCGATGCTTTCGCCGTCGCTCTGGGCGTTGGCAGTTCGGCGAGCGCCAACAGCGCTGTAGCGATAGGCGGATCGAGCAGCGCCGCCGGTATTGCCGGCACTGCGGCCGGTCTGTTCAGCTCCGCTGGCGGGGCTTCCAGTTCGGCCTATGGCAACAATGCCAGCGCCGCCGGAGCCAATTCAGTGGCTGTGGGCGCGGCATCCAGCGTCGTCGCTGCCGCTTCGGACGCGGTCGCTCTGGGTTCCAACTCGGTCGCAAGCGAGAGCAACACCGTCTCTGTCGGCAGCAGCGGCAGCGAGCGGAGGATCGTCAATGTTGCCACCGCCACGGCGGGCACAGACGCGGTCAATCTGGCGCAGCTAAACTCTGCTGTTGCCGGGGCAAGCGATCCGCTGTTTGACGCAGACGGAATGGGCAGCGCGAATGCGAGCGGTAGCAACGCGATTGCCATCGGCAGCGAGTCCGATGCCACGGGCGACCGGTCCATCGCCATCGGCGGAGACGGAACGGATGCCGATGCACTGGGCGCGCAAGCGACCGTCTTCGGCGCTACGGCAATCGGGACGGATGCCCTTGCCACGGGTAGCGGCGCGACGGCTCTGGGCGAGCTGGCCGTCGCCGCAACGCAGGGTAGCTTGGCTCTTGGCCAGCGGGCTTCGGCGCAGGGCTTCAACTCTATCGCGATTGGCGCGCTGTCTTCGGCGCAGCAGAACTTCAGCGTCGCCATCGGCACCAATGCGGAAACGACACAGGCCAATGCCACGGCGCTGGGCTGGGCTGCCGGTGCCAGGGGGACCGGCGCGACGGCGCTGGGATATGCTTCGGGCGCGTCGGGCACCAATGGTGTCGCAGTCGGCTTCAATGCCGATGTCAGCTCCATCGCGCTGGGCGGTGTTGCCATCGGTGCGAACGCGCAATCAGGCAATGTCGGTTCCATCGCCATCGGCGAGAATGCTACCGCACCCAGCATCAATTCGCTGGCGCTTGGCCAGAATGCCAATGCCGGTGTGAACGAGACGATCGCGATCGGCGGCGATGGCGACGATGGCGACACTCTTGGCGCGCAGGCCACCTCGCCCGATGCCCTCGCCCTCGGCATCGATGCCGTGGCCTCCGATGATGGAGCGACGGCCCTCGGCGAAGGAGCGATGGCCACAGCCACCAACGCGGTGGCTCTGGGCAAGGGCTCGCTGGCTGACGTAGCAAGCACAGTCTCGGTCGGCGCGGTCGGCAGCGAGCGGCGGATCACCAATGTGGCCGCTGGTACGGGCGGCACCGATGCCGTGAATGTTACCCAACTCAACAGCGCCATTGCCGGAGTGACGCCGGGCTCGATCTATCTGTCGGTCAATAGCGGCGGCGCAGCGGCCTCCTCGGTCGGCCTCAACGCAACAGCGGTGGGTCCGGTGACGCAGGCCGGTGGCAGTCAGGCAACTGCGGTCGGTTTTCGCGCAGAGGCGAATGCGGATAACGCCGCAGCCTTTGGCCGTGCCGCGATTGCCTCGGGTCTCAGCTCCACTGCGGTGGGCAGCAGCGCCAATGCAGCGGGGACCGGGGCCAGCGCCTTTGGTCTGGTGGCCGATGCGAGCGGCAACCGCGCGACGGCTGTCGGGCGGCTTGCCTCGGCAGCGGGTGCGGACTCGACTGCAGTCGGCCAGAGGGCGAGCGCTGCGGGTGTGCGGGCAACCGCCATCGGCAATCTGGCAGTCGCCTCGCAGACCAGTTCCTCGGCCATTGGTGACGGAGCGCAGGCGAACTTCGCCCGCAGCCTTGCCATCGGTTTCGGCACGGTCAGCACCGGGGCGGACAATGTCAGCATCGGCAATACCAGCGCGACGTACAATCTGGCGGGACTCGCTGCACCGAGCGCAGGCACCTTCGTGCTGACCATCGACCAGAATGGACGGCTGGCAACGGTAGACAGCGCGAGCCTTTCGGGCACGGGCAATTTCTCCAGCTCGGCGCAATTCGCCAACGCTCCGCAAGGGGCGGGCGCGGCTTGCGAGCAAAGTTCGGGGCTGGAATGCGGCGGCGGTTCGACCACCGGCGACAGTCTTGCAACGGCGCTGGGGATCAACGCCGCCGCATCGGGGATCAACGGCGCAACAGCCGTCGGCCGAAATGCGCAGGCCACGGGCGATGCAGCCACTGCCCTTGGTGAGAACTCGCTTGCCGCCGGTCCGGAGAGCGTCGCAATCGGCGAAGATTCCGATGCAGCAGGGCAAGGCGCAACTGCGCTGGGTAGCGGAGCCAATGCCAATGGTGTCGGTGCTCTCGCGCTGGGTGGAGATATCCTGTCCGGTGGTAGCATCGACGCCGCCGCTGCGACGGGCTCTTACGCCATGGCCATCGGAAGCACGTCGGTTGCGTCGGGCAACGATACCCTTGCGGTCGGCAGGAACAGCCTCGCCGACGCGACCGGCGCAATCTCTATCGGTGCCAATTCTTCGGCGACCGGAAGTTTCTCGATCGCCATTGGCAGCGGCAATAGCACTCCGCCCGCCGCATCAGGCACCGGCGCAATTGCCATCGGAAACAACGCGTCCTCGACGGGAGAGCGGTCGATGGCTTTGGGTTCGTCCACGAACGCTGATGGAACCGACAGCCTGGCTTTAGGCCGGAATGCTAGCGCTACAGCAAATTTCTCGACTGCCATCGGGCTCAACGCCGGAGCACTGGGTGTCAGCAGCTTTGCAGCCGGGCAAAGTTCCCTCGTGACCGCCGACGGCGTGGAAGCCACAGCGGTCGGCTTCGGTTCCGAGGCAAGCGCGTCCGGCGCTTCGGCATTCGGTCGGACTGCAACCGCAAGCGGGACCAACGCAACAGCGCTCGGCAACGGAGCCACTGCTGCAGGCGGAGGATCGGCAGCCGTGGGCACGGGCGCCCTCGCCTCATCCAACAGGTCCACTGCCGTGGGACGCGGTTCGCGGGCGCTGAATGCCGACACAACGGCATTGGGCCATCAGGCGAACGCCTCGGCTCCGCGCTCGACTGCCATCGGCAACGGCGCGACGGCCGCCTTCACCAACTCGACAGCAATCGGCCATCAGGCGGCAACAACGCGGTCGAATCAGGTGGTTCTCGGCGGGGCCAACTCCTCTGTCGTGGTCGCCGACATTGACGCGAGCACGGCGCAGCAGGTCGGGCCGGTCGATGTGGTGACCGTGGATGCCACCGGCACGCTGGGGCGGCAGGCGGCGGCCAGCATGAGCCAGCTCAACTCTGTCTCGGCGTCAATCGACCACATTGCGGCAGTCTCCGATGCGCAGTTTAATGCGCTGACGGGCCGGGTCGGATCGCTGGAAGCGGGGATTTCGAACCTCAACTTCCGGCTCGACGATCTGGACCAGCGGATGAGCGGCGGGATCGCGGCGGCGGCGGCTCTGGGCAGCGCGATTGCGATGCCGGACAAGACCTTCACCATCGGCGGCAACATCGCGACCTATAACGGGCAGCAGGGCTATGCCGCCTCGATCACTGGCCGCCTGACCGACAACTTCGCCATTGGCGCAGGCGTTGCCGGCAACAGCGGTGACGGTGAAGTGGTCGCGCAGGCCGGGTTCGCGGTCGGGTTCTAAACTGCTAGAGATCAGAACAAGGGGCGTGGCCGAGAAATCGGCTGCGCCCCTTTTCTTACAAGGGTGCAGCTGGGACCTAACCGCCTCAATTGGTTACCAGCTTTGACAGTACGCGCATGAATGGCCAACGTCGCGCGCAACCGGAGAGAGCCGTCAAGGATTTCCCCGGGTCGCAGACGTCTCTCCCTGGGTTCGGAACCCATCGGGAGAAAAATAATTATGCGTACTCAACTGCTTATCGGTGCGGCCAGCGCAGCTGTGTCCATCGCACTCGCGTCCAGCCCGGCCTCTGGCCAAGAATCGCAAGCCGAATGCCCTGCTGCTGCCAGCGCAGAGGCAACGCTGCTGGCCCTGACGGACGAGGCTCGCGCAGTGGATTGCGCCACCAGCGCATTGGGCATCGAACAGATTTCCGCTGCCCAGCGCCCTGTATTGCTCTCGACCTATGCGGGGAGCAGTCCGACCGGCAGTATCGCGGCTCTTAAAGCGCGGCGAGAGATGACTTTGGACAATGCCCCCAGCGTCATTTTCGACGCCCCGCAAGGTGCGGGCGCAGGATGTATCAATGGTACGGGAACCAATTCTCTTGAGTGCGGCTCAGGTTCCAACACTGGCTCATTTGGCAATGCCACCGCGGTCGGGGCGCTTGCTCAGGCTTTCAATACCAACACAACCGCAGTTGGCGCGCAGGCGAACGCAGGGCAAGACGGTGCGACTGCGTTAGGGAGCAACGCGGTGGCATCCGGAGCGAATTCGACTGCTCTGGGCAGGGATTCGTTTGCCGGAGATCAAGGAGTCGCAGCGGGTTATTCCACCATCGCCGGTTTCGCATCAGTCGCGCTGGGAGGGTCGGCATGGGCTCAAGGGGACATATCAGTCGGGATAGGGTCGCTGGCATCAGCGTCAGGGATCCAATCAGTGGCCGTAGGCGGAGATAGTGTAGCTTCGGGGGTTGATGCGGCGGCATCCGGTTATGGAGCTCAGGCTAGCGGCGATCAGAGTACAGCCACCGGTGCTTTGAGCAGGGGTAGCGCAGCAGGAGCGACAGCGACCGGGCATAGTGCTGAGGCTTTGGGTGAATTCAGCACGGCCAATGGTTTCGACAGCAATGCAGCCGGAGAAAACGCAACGGCCATCGGCGGATTCGCTCAGGCTCTGGACTTACAAAGCACTGCCATTGGTCTCAGCAGCAATGCCGGCAGCACGGGTGCGACGGCTACCGGGGCGTTCGCTCAAGCCCAAGGCGTAGCAAGTACGGCCACTGGTGGTATCAGCAATGCGGCCGCAGATAGCTCAACAGCTACCGGGGCGTTTGCTGACGCTTTGGGTGCACAAAGCACGGCCACTGGTTTCGACAGCAATGCAGCTGCAGTTAGCTCAACAGCTACCGGGGCGCTTGCTGACGCTTTGGGTGCACAAAGCACGGCCACTGGTTTCGACAGCAATGCAGCTGAACAGGACTCGACGGCCACCGGGGCGCTCGCCCAAGCTCAAGGAGTGCAAAGCACGGCCACTGGCGTCGGCAGCAATGCAGCCGCGGGCGGCTCGACAGCTACCGGAGCGCTCGCCCAAGCTCTGAGCGGATCAAGCACAGCCACTGGTGTCAGCAGCAATGCCGGCAACACGGGTGCGACGGCTACTGGGGTTAACTCTGCAGCCACCGGTACTCAGAGCACTGCCACAGGTTTGAACAGCGTGGCCAGCGCCCTTGGCTCCACGTCTACCGGACGTTCTGCGCAAGCCACAGGCAATGGAAGTACGGCAACCGGTGGCTTCAGCATTGCCAGCGGGTTGAATGCGACAGCCGCCGGGAATTTTGCCCAGGCCACGGGCTTTTACGCAACTGCGACAGGTTCATTCAGCAATGCTGCCGGCAATGGCGCAATCGCTTATGGCGCGCAGGCCACCACGGTGAATGCTGCCGGCCAAACCAATGGCAACATCGCAATTGGCAGTTCCGACAATCTTGTTGCTGCAAGTGGTTCGACGGGCACGCCAACCACCGCCAATGGCGGCAACTCCATCGCATTGGGTACGGCCACTCAAGCCACCGGCGCGGGCGCGATTGCAATCGGTGGTGATGGCGCGGACACGGGCGTCGCAGGTGCCGAAGCGACGGCTGAAAATGCACTGGCCGTTGGCGTGGATACGGTCGCGGCTGGAACCAGCAGTTCTGTCTTCGGACATTTGGCCAATGTCGGTGCGGCTGGCGTAGAAGCCACAGCCGTTGGTTTCCAATCCAGCGCGACTGCTCTCAGAGCCTCCGCCTTTGGTCGTAATTCGCTGGCCACCGGAGCGAACACCACCGTCGTCGGCAGCGGCGCGCAAGCGACCGGCGGCGGGGCGTCGGCATTCGGTCTGGCCGCGCGGGCGACGGCCAATCGCGCCACAACGGTCGGCCGAGCTTCCACCGCGAGCAATGCCGATACTGTGGCTGTCGGACATGCAGCAACAGCTAGCGGCAACCGCGCAACCGCCATCGGCAATGCGGCCCTCGCCGCGCAGACCAGCACCACCGCCATCGGTGACGGAGCGCAGGCAAATTTCGCCCGCAGCCTCGCCATCGGGTTTGGCGCCGCAAGCACCGGGTCGGACAATGTCAGTATCGGCAACACCAGCGCGACCTATAATCTCGCAGGCCTCGCCGCGCCGACGGCGGGTACTTTTGTGCTGACTATTGACCAGAACGGGCGGCTGGCGACGGTGGCGAGCAGCAGCCTTTCGGGGAGTGGCGGCTTCGCAGCGTCCCCCGGCTTCATCGACTCGCCTTTCGGAGCGGGCGCAGCTTGCGAACAAAGCACAGGCCTCGAATGCGGCGCTGGCTCTTCTACCGGCGACGGCAGTGCAACCGCCATTGGCATCGGGGCCATTGCTTCGGGAGTGAACGGCGCAACGGCGGTTGGCGAAAACGCTCAGGCCACCGGCGAGGCAGCCACTGCGCTGGGTGAGAATTCCCTCGCAGCCGGTCTGGAGAGCGTGGCTATTGGCGAAGATTCCGATGCCGACGGACAGGGCGCGACAGCACTTGGCAGTGGCGCCAATGCCAATGGCAGGGGCGCGCTGGCTGTGGGCGGCGACAATTTGGTTGGAGGCGCAATTGCGGCGGCGAATGCCAATGGTATCTGGACCACCGCAATCGGCAGCTCCGCAGCAGCGACTGCCTCCCAAAGTACGGCTGTCGGAGCCTATGCAAATGCCAGCGGAGAGGACTCGCTCGCCATCGGCGGGGGTGCCAATTCTGCCAACGCCGCTGAGGCGACCGCCACCAACAGCGTCGCAATTGGCAACGCCTCGGATGCATCGGGGATCAATTCGACCGCAGTTGGCCATTCGGCCGACGCGACCCAATTGGATGCAGTTGCACTTGGCTATCTTGCGTTGGCAGATTTCGAAGGTAGCGTGGCGCTAGGGGCCGGAAGCAATGTCGGCGGAGTGAACGCGATTGCTCTCGGTCGGGAAGCCAATGCCGGGGGAAGCCAATCGATTGCCATAGGCGGGGACGGCACAGACGCAGGTTCCGGCGGCGCGCAGGCGGGAGGCCTGGAAGCCATTGCGATTGGCACAGATACCAATGCGAGCGGGGAAAATTCCACCGCACTGGGCGCCGATGCGCAGGCGACCAATACCAATGCTATTGCGGTCGGCAGGGGAGTCATCGCTTCCGGGCTGAACAGTACGAGCGTCGGGACTTTCTCCAGGGCATCAGGGGAAGCAGGGCTGGCAGTTGGCCAATCTGCCGATGCCCAGTCGGACGGGTCGATCGCGCTGGGAATAAGAGCGGTAGCCAGCAACGTCAGACCATCCTCTTTAGGCGCACGGCTCTTTACAACCGATCCATCCCTTTCTGTGGGTGCTAACAGCCGTGCGCTTGGGGCAGGCTCGATTTCCCTTGGCTCTTACGCGAATGTTTCCGGGGAGAATGACGGTTTTGCTCCGATCGCAAATGCCATCGCCATCGGCAATCGCAGTGACGCTCGCGCTGCCGGTGCGATTGCCATCGGCAGCGACGGATCGGATGGAGGCAATGACGGTGCCCAGGCCACAGGTGCCGGCTCGCTGGCCCTGGGTGCTGATACAAGTGCGAGCGGAATCGAATCCTCCGCCGTTGGTTTCGCAAGTGCTGCAAGTGCTGACGGTGCATCCGCCTTCGGGCGCGGTTCCTCTGCATCAGGTCAGAACTCTGCAGCAGTCGGTAACGGGGCCAATGCAGCGGGCGGCGGGGCCAGCGCGTTCGGCAATGCCGCACGGGCCACCGCCAACCGCTCGACCGCCGTCGGGCGCGGAGCGCGTGCGACGAATGCGGACGCCACCTCGGTCGGCGAAGGCGCGATTGCCGCCGGCATCCGCTCCACGGCAGTAGGTAACGGAGCGACGGCGGGCTTCACCGATGCAACCGCCATCGGTGCAGGCGCAACCTCCACCCGGTCCAACCAGGTCACATTGGGGGGCGCGGGTTCCTCCGTCGTGGTTGCCGACATCGACGCCAGCACCAACCAGCAGGTCGGGCCGGTCGATGTCGTCACTATCGACGCCACCGGCACATTGGGCCGTCAGGCGGCGGCGAGCATGAGCGCGCTGAATTCTGTCGCATCGTCAGTCGATCACATCGCGGCGGTCACCGATGCGCAGTTCAATGCGCTGACTGGCCGGGTGGTCGGGCTGGAGAACGGCCTTGCCGATGTCCGTTTCCAGCTGGAGGAACTGGACGAGAGCCTGACCGGCGGCATCGCGGCGGCGATGGCCATGGGCAATGCTCCGATCATTCCGGGCAAGAGCGTGTCCGTGTGGGTCAACGCGGCCACCTATGCCGGGGAACAAGGCTTTGCCGGCAGCATCAGCGGGGCCTTGTCGGAAAGCATCTACCTGTCGGCAGGCATCAGCGGCAGCACCGGCGGGGATGACTGGGGTGCCCGCGTGGGTGTCGGCTTCGGCTTCTGACGAAGAGATAGAGGACGGGGCGCGGGCGACAGGTTGCTCGCTCCCCTCCTCCTCGCCCCGTTTTTCCGAGCTCTCCCCTGCCAATCTCCGGTCCCTTAAGGAACGCGCACTAGTTTAGTATAATTGTAACAAAACCCTGAATTCACTTTGACATAGCCGCAACACGCGGCCAATCGTCGCGCCATCTGGAGAGAGCCGTTAAGGATTTCCCCGGGTCGCAGACGTCTCTCCCTGGGATCGGAACCCATCGGGAGGAAAATGAATATGCGTACTCAACTGCTTATCGGTGCGGCCAGCGCCGCGATTGCACTCGCGCTAAGCGCTCAGCCTGCTTCTGCGGCTGAAGATGCCGAATGTCTGGCGCCGGGCGACACGTCTGGCGGGGCAAGCGAATTGACGCTCGAACCTTGCGATGAAGCTTCGGCTGCAGACGAAGGACACCCAAATATTTCCGGCTCGCTCGTGAGCGCTTCAGGCACACTGACAGCGCCGGACAGTCCGGTTCAGCGCCCGGGTGACGCATTGGTGCCGGGTGACGTCTATGACGAACCTCAAGGAGCGTCTTCCGCATGTGTGGATGGCGGGGCGGGTAACAACGCCCTTGAATGCGGGGCCGGGTCCGCGACCAATTCAGAAACGGATGCCACTGCGATTGGTGCGTTATCCCAAGCCACTGCGGAATTTGCCACAGCATTAGGAAACAGTGCGGCGGCCACCGGCATAGAATCCACCGCGATCGGTCAAGGCAGCGTGGCAAGTGCGTTGGAATCAACAGCGCTTGGCAGGTCTGCTTCTGCCACTGGCATCGCGGGAACTGCCATCGGCGTCGATGCTTTCGCATCTGGATTGAACACAGCATCGCTGGGTAAGTCCGCAGGGGCGGCAGGTGATGGTGCGACAGCGATCGGAACTTTTTCTCGTGCCAACGGGCCTTCATCAATAGCGGTGGGGGCCAGCAGTCTCGCTAACAATCCAGCTGCAGTTGCGGTGGGCGCAAGCGCTAATGCCACCAATGAAGGTGCCGTAGCGCTAGGGGCAAACACCGTTGCAAGTGGTATTCTATCAGTATCTGTTGGAGATGGTGCGGATGCCACCAATAACGGTGCCGTAGCGCTAGGGGCAGACGCCGCTGCGAGTGGTGTTCTATCAGTATCCGTTGGAGCTAATGCGAATGCCTCCGGTCAAGGCGGAATTGCGGTAGGGACAAGCGCCGTTGCGAGCGCAACCCAATCATTATCTGTTGGAGATGGTGCGAATGCCAGTGCCCAAGGTACCATTGCGATCGGGAGATTGGCCGACGCGAACGGCAATTTCTCGGTATCCATCGGGCAAGCGTCTCAGGCCAACGCGGAAGCTGCAACTGCACTAGGGGTCAATTCCGTTGCGAGCGTCCGTTTGTCTACCGCCTTGGGAGTACAAGCGTCAGCACTGGCTGAAACAGCTGTTGCGGTGGGTTTCGATTCAGCCGCATCCGGCTTCGGTGCAGTCGCCGTAGGTTCAGTTGCATCTGCGACGGGTCATAGCGGAATCTCGATCGGCAGAGACGTTGTGAACAACTTCGCCAATGGCATCGCCATCGGGACTGACACGAGCCTCGGCGGGCTCGATTCCATTGCAGTAGGCCTCAACAGCAGCACCGGCGCGGATGGGGCAGCAGCCTTTGGCAGAAACGCCTCGGCATCGGCACTCAACACGGTGGCCATCGGCTCAGGAAGCACCGCCAGCGCGGCAGAAGCAATTGCAATCGGAACCTCCAGTCTGGCTAACGGGGCCGACAGCGTGGCGGCCGGGCGTGCAAGCAGAGCATCCGGTACTTCGGGCATCGCCACCGGGTTGGACAGCATCGCCGACGGGAACTTGAGCACGGCCATAGGAGCTCAGACCCGCGCCTTCGGCACTGGCGCGATTGCCTTCGGCGCGCACGCTACAACGTACAACGCCGTGGGGACGACCGATGGCAATATCGCTATCGGCAGTCAGGCTGGCGGCATCAAAACCACCGCCAATGGCGGCAACTCCATCGCATTGGGTACGGCCACTCAAGCCACCGGCGCGGGCGCGATTGCTATCGGTGGTGATGGCGCGGACACGGGCGTCGAAGGCGCCGAAGCCACGGCTGAAAACGCACTGGCCGTGGGCGTGGATACGGTGGCGGCTGGGACCAGCAGTTCTGTCTTCGGGCATTTGGCCAATGTCGGTGCGGCTGGCGTAGAAGCCACAGCCGTTGGTTTCCAATCCAGCGCGACTGCTCTCAGAGCCTCCGCCTTTGGTCGTAATTCGCTGGCCACCGGAGCGAACACCACCGCCGTCGGCAGCGGCGCGCAGGCAACCGGCGGCGGGGCCTCTGCGTTCGGTCTGGCCGCGCGGGCGACGGCCAATCGCGCCACAACGGTCGGCCGAGCTTCCACCGCCAGCAATGCCGATACTGTGGCTGTCGGACATGCAGCAACGGCTAGCGGCAACCGCGCCACCGCCATCGGCAATGCGGCCCTCGCCGCGCAGACCAGCACCACCGCCATCGGTGACGGAGCGCAGGCAAATTTCGCCCGCAGCCTCGCCATCGGGTTCGGCACGGTCAGCACCGGGGCGGACAATGTCAGTATAGGCAACAGCGCTGCGACGTATAATCTCGCAGGCCTCGCCGCGCCGACGGCGGGTACTTTTGTGCTGACTATTGACCAGAACGGGCGGCTGGCGACGGTGGCTAGTTCAAGCCTGTCTGGCAGTGGCAGCCTGGACGCTCGCCAGTTTGCAAGCGCCCCGCAAGGCGTGGGTGCTGGCTGCGTTAGCGGACCGCAGAGCACTTCGCTCGAATGTGGCGCTAATTCGACCACTGGCACAGCCAACGCCTCAACAGCAGTCGGCACCCAAAGCGAAGCCACTGCGGACCAGACGTCGGCTTTCGGCCGCTTCGCACGGGCCAATGGTGCCGAAGCAACCGCCATTGGTTACAATGCAATAGCCACGGGCGCCGGGGCAACGGTGCTGGGAGAAAGCGCGTTTGCATCGGCGATTGACGGTATTGCTGTTGGCCGGGAGAGCGACGCAACGGGCACCACCAGCATTGCGATCGGGTCCTTTTCCGCTGCGAGTGCAGAGGATGCGACCGCTATCGGCAACAATGCCGCTGCGGGTGGGACCGGCGCGATTGCCGTTGGCGATGCTGCCAATGCGGCCAATGTCGGCGCGATTGCGATCGGTGATGGAGCACAGGCGACCGGCACTTCTTCCAGCATCGCAATCGGGAGAAGCAGTACCTCCAATGCCGGCAATGCTATCGCAATGGGTGATTTGGCAACGGCGTCAGGCTCGAGCTCGATCGCGATTGGCTTTCAAGCGGGCGCGACAAGCTTCGATGCAATCGCCATCGGTGAAGGTGCGCAAGCCACAGAAGCCGGTGCAATCGCCATCGGAGACGGGGTGAGAGCGACTGGGGAAGAGACGCTCGCCATCGGTGATGGGTCGGAAGCTCTCGGCAGAAGGTCGACCGCAGTAGGCGGCGCTTCATTTGCGATTGGCATTGAAAGCACCGCCGTCGGCGACGACAGCGGTGCAATTGCCGATCAGGCATCAGCATTCGGGCACAATTCCCGCGCGCTGGGTATTGGCAGTACGGCGCTGGGCGTCGATACGGATGCCACCGGGGTTGAATCGAGCGCGGTCGGTTTCGGTTCGCAGGCCACAGCCGACGGAGCCTCTGCCTTTGGCCGGGTTGCCAATGCAAGCGGGCTGAACTCCACTGCATTGGGTAACGGTGCCAGTGCTGCGGGCGGCGGATCCGCTGCCATTGGTACCGGTGCTCTAGCTTCGGCCAACCGGTCCACGGCCATCGGACGCGGATCGCGTGCATTGAACGCCGACACCACCGCAGTCGGGCATCAGGCCAACGCCTCTGCCCCGCGCAGCACCGCCATCGGAAATGGCGCAACCGCCGCCTTCACCAATTCCACAGCAATTGGCCACCAGGCAGCGACCACTCGGTCAAACCAAGTTGTCCTGGGCGGGACCAATTCCTCGGTCGTGGTCGCCGACATCGATGCCAGCACGGCACAGCAGGTCGGGCCGGTCGATGTTGTAACCGTGGATGCCACCGGCACGCTGGGGCGGCAGGCGGTTGCCAGCATGAGTCAGCTCAATTCCGTCACCTTGGCAGTCGATCATATCTCTGCCGTGACCGATGCGCAGTTCAATGCGCTGACTGGCCGCGTCGGGGGCCTCGAAACCGATGTTGCCAACCTCAACTTCCAGCTCGGCGATCTGGATGAAAGCACGCGCGGCGGCATTGCCTCTGCTGTGGCGATGGGCGGCATGATGGTGGTGCCTGACAAGACCGTCAGTATCTCCCTCAACGCCGCCAACTACCGCGGCGAGCAAGGCTTCGCGGGAGGCATCACGGCACGCGTCGGCGACGGCGTCTACCTCTCGGGCGGCATTGGTGGATCGACGGCAAGGAAATCCACCACCACCCGCGTGGGCGTGGCCTTCGGCTTCTGACCTGAAACTGGCAGGAAGCAGGGGCATGGAGCGTGCGCGTTTCATGCCCCTGCCGTGTACGTACCCCTGCCCCCTCGCCTGTAGAGAACCCCGGCGCACGCGAAGGCCCGCACTCTTCCGCAGACAACCCTCGCTCATCGGCAGCTGATGCGACTAATCCGTTCCAATTGTCCGCTTTGACAGCGCCCTGCTTTCGGGTCACTGTCGGCGGCAACCGGGGGAAGCGTTCAAGTATAAACCCGGGTCGCAAGCGCCTCTTCCGGACGTGAATTTCACCCGGAAGGAATATCAATGCGTAATCAACTGCTTCTCGGCGCGGCCAGCGCTGCCGTCGCCATTGCCTGCAATGCCGGGCCTGCCCATGCGCAGGAGCAATGCCCCGCCCCGCAAAGTGCCGAGGCGACGATGCTGGCGCTGACTGATGAAGACCGGGCCGTCGATTGCGCAACAAAAGCACTCGGCATCGATCAAATATCGGATGCGCAGAGGCCGCTTCTGCTTTCCACCTATGGCGGCGCAGCTCCGGCCGGCGCTGTGCAGGCGATGGTCACCCGGCGGGAGGAGAGCCTGCTCGATCAGCCGATGGGCGCGATTGCGGCCTGCGAGGAATCCTTCGGTCTGGAATGCGGCTCGGGCTCTTCCACGGGTGATGCTAGCTCTACGGCTATCGGCATCAGCGCCGATGCTTCAGGTCTATCGGCCACAGCACTCGGCAACGGCGCGTCTGCCAGCGGGCGCGATTCCACAGCATTGGGCACCGGCGCAATCGCGTCTGACCAGAACGCAACCGCTGTCGGCAGCGGGGCAAGCACTGGGGCCAATCGCGATGCGACTGCCATCGGCAGAGGCGCAACGGTGACCGGCGACGGCGGTACTGCAGTCGGCGAAAGCGCAAAAGCCCTTGTGAACGGCTCTGCGCTCGGGGATGACAGTTCGGCCACGGGCGCGCGTTCGACTGCGCTTGGCGACAGCGCTCTTGCCACCAGAAGCAGTGCCATCGCTGTAGGTGCGACATCTGCCGCAACCGGCGATGCCTCGATCGCTATCGGGGGCGACCGGCTCTTGGGAGCCAGTCCAGGTGCCAGGGCACAAGCCGCGCGTTCCATTGCAATCGGTGCATCGAGCGATGCCAGCGCCGATAACGCCATCGCCATCGGGGCGGGAGCATTGTCCTCCGGCATGAATGCAACCAGCCTTGGCAGCTTTGCCGATGCGCAGGCGGTCCAGGCCGTAGCTGCGGGCAGTTTTGCCCGCGCCACAAACGCTCAGGCGACCGCTTTGGGAGCCAATGCGGAAGCGCTGGGCACCACATCCCTAGCCCTCGGAGCTACTTCAAAGGCGTCTTCTTCCGGTGCCATCGCGATTGGCGGCGATAGCGGCGATGCCGGTGCCCTCGGGGCCAATGCATTCGGGATCGATTCTGTGGCAATCGGCGCCGATGCGTACACTCAAGACGATCAGGCCACGGCCGTCGGCGGGGGTGCATCGGCGTTAAACGCGCGCGGCTCTGCCTTCGGGGCCTTGGCCGTCGCCGATGGAGAGGAAGCGACGGCCATAGGCAGCAACGCCGCCGCCGCTGCCCGCGCATCCGTGGTCGGAAGAGGAGCGACCGGCTTTGCCGATTCTGCCGTGGTGGGCGCTTTTGCCGCGGCCAATCTCGATTCTGTGGCAATCGGCGTCTCCGCCGACGCACAGGGCACAGATTCCATCGCGATCGGACAAGACAGCGGAACGGCGAGTTCGGGAACAATCGCGATTGGCGGAGACAGCTTCGACGCGGACAGTCTGGGCGCACAAGCGACCGGACTCAATGCCATCGCAGTCGGCCCCGATGCCGTCGCCTCCGGCCAGCAATCCATCGCCATGGGGCCGGGTGCTGCCGTATCGCAGACGCTGGGTATGGCCTTCGGTTTCAACTCCTCTGCGGCTGAACGGGCCAGCGCCTTCGGTCCGGTCGCCAATGCGAATGGCACCTATTCGGTCGCGCTGGGCTTCAACAGCCGAACCTTCAACAAGGGCGGTATCGCAATCGGCGACTTTGCATCAGCCGCCGGACCGGGCGCGATTGCGATTGGCGATGACGGAGCGACGGATGACGGTTTGGGCTCCCGTGCGATCGGTGAGCAGTCCATTTCAATCGGTTCGGAAAGCACGGCAGTGGGCGCAGAAGCAATCGCACTCGGGGCGGACTCCGTCGCCTCAGCAGTTCAATCTGTTGCGCTCGGCAATTCGAGTGATGCGCTTGGTACGGGCAGCGTGGCCATCGGCAATTCCGCTCAGGCAACCGGTCTAGCTTCGATTGCTCTTGGTGACGGCGTTGCAACGGCAAGCGGTCAGGCCTCTGTCGCAATCGGACGAAGCGCCCGCAGTCTTGGCCTCAACAGCCTTGCGATCGGCGTCAGCTCCAATGCCGGGGCCGAAAGCGCAAGCGCGTACGGTTTGCTGGCGTCTGCGCAGGGAGAACGCTCTACTGCTCTCGGCGCAGAATCTACGACAAGTGCTGCGGGAGAGGAAGCGACTGCCGTGGGATATCTTGCCCAGGCCAACGCGCTCAATGCCTCCGCTTTCGGACGCAATGCGCGCGCACTTGGCGCGAACGCAGCGGCTGTCGGCAGCGGAGCGCAGGCTAGCGGCGGCGGAGCCTCTGCGTTCGGGCTGGCAGCGCGCGCGACAGCGAACCGTGCAACCGTTGTGGGCCGTGCTGCCCTCGGCTCTAATGCCGATACGGTAGCGGTGGGCCATCAGGCGACCGCCAGCGGTGTGCGCTCCACCGCCATCGGCAATGCGGCCCTCGCCGCTCAAACCAGCACGACGGCCATCGGTGACGGGGCGGCAGCGAACTTTGCTCGCAGCCTCGCCATCGGGTTTGGCGCCGCTAGCACCGGGGCGGACAATGTCAGCATCGGCAACAGCGCTGCGACCTATAATCTCGCAGGACTTGCCGCGCCGACCACCGGGACCTTCGTGCTGACCATCGACCAGAATGGGCGGTTGGCAACGGTGGCCAGTTCGAGCCTGTCGGGCGTTGGCGGTGTCTCCAGCGCTTCGCAAACTGGTTTCGTCAATGCTCCGCAAGGCGCAACTGCCCCCTGTATCGGAGGTGCAAGAACCTTGGAATGCGGTGTCGATTCGGAAATCGGCACGGCCCTCGATTCAGCCGCAGTAGGCCCAAATGCCAGAGCGACAGGAACGGCCAGTGCTGCATTCGGTTATTCGGCAAATGCGTCTTCAGCGAATGCGACAGCTATCGGGGCCAATGCGCTTGCGTCCGGGGAGCAATCGATTGCTCTAGGCGGCGATGCTTTCGCTGTGAATGCTGCTCAAGCAACCGGCTTCAGCGCAATAGCGATAGGCAGTTCCGCCGATGCAACCGAGATTAGATCGCTTGCGATAGGCTCTGCGGCGGATGCCACCGCTGCCAGCGCAATATCGATCGGCCACGCAGCCCTGAGTGATTTTGAAAGCGCAATTGCCATAGGCCGATCTGCTAATGTTGGCGGAGAAAGGGCCACGGCGCTGGGCGCGTTCTCAAATGCCGACGCCTCGCAGGCAATCTCGCTTGGAAATAACTCTTTCGCAGCGGCGACCCGCGCAATAGCCATCGGCAGCTTTGCAAGGGGGCAAGGCGTCGATAGCACAGGTGTCGGATACCTCAGCGTTGCGAGCGGTGCTGGCAGCACTGCTCTCGGAGCCAACACCCAGGCCACGGGCGAGGAATCGAGTGCAGTCGGCATTGGTTCCATCGCCACATCCGAAGGTGCCTCTGCCTTTGGCCGTTCAGCCAATGCGGGCGGTGCGAACTCCACGGCACTGGGCAATGGCGCGAGCAGTGGTGGCGGCGGGGCGACGGCCATCGGTAACAGTGCCTTCGCTACGTCAAATCGGTCAACTGCTGTAGGGCGCGGATCGCGCGCCCTGAGGGCCGATGCAACCGCTGTCGGTCAGCAAGCCCGCGCAGGCGGCATTCGCTCCACTGCGGTCGGGAACGGAGCGACGGCCAACTTCACCGACGCGACAGCAATCGGTGCAGGCGCGACGAGCACTCGCTCCAATCAGGTCACTCTTGGCGGCGCGGGTTCCTCCGTCGTTGTCGCCGATATTGATGCCAGCACGGCGCAACAGGTCGGGCCGGTGGATGTGGTCACTATCGACGCCACCGGCACGTTGGGGCGGCAGGCGGTTGCGAGCATGAGCCAGCTCAACTCGGTGTCCGCTTCGGTCGATCATATCGCGGCAGTGACGGACGCGCAGTTCGATGCGCTGACGGGCCGGGTCGGCGCGCTGGAGACGGGCCTCTCGAATGTCAATTTTCGGCTCGATGAACTGTCCGACAGCACCAGCGGCGGGATCGCGGCGGCGATGGCGTTTGGCGGCACGATGATCGTACCGGACAGCAATCTCTCGGTCAGCCTCAACGCCTCTACCTATCAGGGCGAGCAGGGTTTTTCCGGAACTTTGACAGCGCGAGTCGCCGAGCGGATCTACATTTCGGGCGGACTCGCCGGATCGACGGTGCGCGATACCACTGGCGGGCGGGTCGGAGTCGCTTTCGGCTTCTGACTCAGCTGTGGCCGATCCGCTTCAAATAAAAGAAATATTCATAAGGTTTCTAACATTTTAATTGACATATGTCGGATTCTTACAACGGAAAATCTTTGACTCCCTTCTGCGGCAGGCGCAGGAAATGCCCACGCCGAGGGGAGTCGTAAGAACACAACCACGGTCGCACACGCCCCTCTCGGGGAACCATGAATCATGGCCAATCGAGAGGAATAAAACATGCGTAATCAACTGCTTATCGGTGCCGCGAGCGCCGCTATTGCACTAGCCATCAGTGCCCATCCCGCAGCCGCTGCGGATGATGCAGAGTGCCTTGCACCCGGTGCCGAATCGGGCGCGGCCGGTGATGCGGGTCTCAAACCTTGCGACGAAAATCCGGAAGCGGGCGGTGCTGTTGCCGATATCACCGGATCGATCCCATCAGGCCAGTTGGCGCTCGTAGCTCCCGATCAGGTAGCAACCCGGCGGCTGCCGGGCGGTTCTGCGGATGCAGAAGACAACGAACTGGAACGCCCCATCGATCAGCCGCAGGATGCCACCGCGCCGTGTAACACAGGCACTGGCGGTTCTTCACTCGAATGCGGCGTAAACTCTAACGCAAGTGGAAGCTTCAGTACTGCACTTGGCACCTCCACAGTCGCTTCCGCATTCGATGCCGTCGCGGTCGGCTACAGCGCAGATGCAACCGGTGATAACTCGACGGCAGTCGGTGCAACCTCGTTGGCTTCTGGCGCTGAATCCGTCGCGCTGGGCGACTCCGCGAGAGCCGATTTCGCAGACTCCGTTGCCTTGGGCCAGAGTGCCGATGTGGGCGCAGCGAGCGCAGTTGCCGTCGGTGCAGATGCCAATGCCAACGGCTTGAACTCGATTTCCATAGGTGCGCAGACCCTTGCGACGGGGACCGGTTCAGTCGCAATTGGCGGCGATTCTACGGATGCTGACGCATTGGGCGCGCAGGCTACCACCACGTCGGCCACTGCTATCGGTGCCGATGCCGTCTCCTCGAGCGCCAACACGGTCGCGCTTGGCACGCGGGCCCTCGCCAGTGGTGCTTCCTCTACTGCGGTTGGTGCTTTTAGCGATGCCAATGCGTCGAGTGCCGCCGCTTTCGGGGTAAGTGCACAGGCGACACTGGCCTCGACGACTGCGATCGGCACCTCGTCCACGGCTACCGGCGTGCAGGCGACAGCAGTGGGGCAGGCCGCGAATGCCACAGCCGACAACGCAACAGCGCTGGGCCGTGATGCAGACGCCACGGCAGCCGATGCCGTTGCCATCGGCGAAGGCTCGGATGCCTTTGGTGTCGGCGCTATCGCTCTTGGCCGCGATACCGATGCGGGCGGGCTCCGCGCTATTGCGATAGGCAGTGATGGAGCGGATGCAGATGTTCTGGGCGCGCAGGCAAGCGCCACCGGCGCTGTTGCTATCGGGGCCGACGCGGTAGCCAATGCCATTGGCAATGTTGCAGTGGGTGACGCGGCCCTTGCCGACGGCAGCGGCAGCGTTGCTTTTGGCGGCGACAGCAATGATGGCGATGCGCTAGGTGCTCAAGCGACCGGGACATTCGCCACGGCTATCGGGTCCGATGCTGTGGCCAGCGGATCGAACGGTGTTGCCGTTGGTGAAGGCACCTTCGCCTCAGGCGATCGCTCGACAGTGGTCGGGACGAGTTCTACCGCTTCAGGATCGAGTTCTTCTGCCTTCGGGGAAAGCGCGAACGCAACCGGCAACGATTCAGTCAGCGTTGGCCGGTTGTCGACTGCAACAGCTGACCGCGCTACATCGGTCGGTACCTTCGCCAACGCAACTGGAATCGATGCCACCAGTCTGGGCCAGGATGCCGATGCCACGGCTCTGCGAGCCACGGCCATTGGCAGCGAATCCGATGCCGGCGGCGAAGACAGCATCGCGATAGGCGTTCAGACCGATGCCACCGCGATAGACTCCATCGCCATTGGTGGCGACGGCGGGGACGCCGATGCTCTCGGCGCTCAGGCCAGCGCCATCCAAGCCATCGCGCTGGGCGCTGATGCGCTGGCGTCGTTCAATGGTTCGGTCGCCATCGGCGCGAGCAGCATCGCCACCACGGGTGACGCGGTTGCCGTCGGACTCTCGGCACAGGCCACAGCTGACGACACAGTAGCCATCGGGCGCAGCGCGGTTGCCTCCGCAATTGATACAACCACGGTCGGAGCGTTTGCCGATGCCACAGCCAATGAAGCGACAGCGCTGGGCCAGGGTTCCTTCGCAAGCGGCGTCCGCAGCATGGCTCTTGGCAGCTTTTCCAGCGCGTCAGGATCCGATGCGGTGGCAATCGGGCGGTCCGCCACAGGTTCGAATACCGGAGCAACCTCGGTCGGTAACTTTGCGAATGCGACTCAGGTGAATTCGACATCGTTGGGCCAGGACGCGGACGCGACCGGCACACGCGCCACTTCCCTCGGTGCCGAGTCCGACGCCAGCGGTGAAGACAGCATCGCCATCGGGGTCTTCACTGACGCTATCGGTGCGGACGCCATCGCCATTGGGGGCGATGCAGGCGATGGGGATACACTGGGGGCTCAGGCAACCGGTGACAGGGCCGTCGCTCTGGGGCCGGATGCAGTGGCCTCTGCCGAAACGGCACTGGCTCTGGGTGACGGGACAAACGCCGGTGACTTCGGCGCTATTGCAATCGGTGATGGGGCAAATGCCCCCTTGAGTTTCAGTACGGCAATTGGCGGAAACGCGCTGGCTAACGCTCAAAACAGCATTGCTATGGGTGTATCGGCCACCACGACCGGTCTTCGGGCCATCAGCCTCGGCTTTAGCGCCAATGCGGACGGGACCGATTCCATCTCCATCGGCAACAATTCCCAAGCCTCAGCCACCTCGGCAGTCGCAATCGGGGATGACTCTACAGCCGCTTCGGGAGCCAATTCTCTCGCATTGGGCACCAGCGTGCTCGCATCCGGTTCCAACGCTATCGGGATCGGGACGGATGCCAACTCGGTGGCGTTCAACTCGCTGGCGGTTGGCCGGATCGCCTCAGCTACGGCGGACAATGCTTCGGCCGTCGGTTCGCAGTCTGTCGCGGATGGTGTCAGCAGCTCGGCCTTCGGCTATCTCGCCAATGTCGGCGCAGGGGGCGAAGAAGCCACCGCGGTCGGCTTCCAGGCCGCTGCATCTGCTCTCAGAGCCTCGGCCTTCGGGCGGAACTCGTCCGCTTCGGGCGCGAACTCCACGGCAGTTGGCAGCGGGGCGCAAGCAACCGGCGGGGGCGCTTCCTCCTTCGGTCTGGCGGCCAATGCCAGCGCTAACCGCTCCACTGCAGTGGGCCGTGCTGCGGTCGCCAGCAATGCCGATACGACGTCGGTTGGTCACCAGGCGGCAGCAACCGGTAACCGCGCGACGGCTATCGGTAACGCGGCGGTTGCGGGGCAAACCAGCACCACCGCCATCGGTGACGGAGCACAGGCAAACTTCGCCCGCAGCCTCGCCATCGGCTTTGGCACGATCAGCACCGGGGCAGACAATGTCTCCATCGGTAATGCCAGCGCGACTTACAATCTGGCCGGTCTTGCCGCGCCGAGCGCAGGCACCTTCGTGCTGACAATCGACCAGAACGGGCGTCTGGCTACAGTGGCCAGCAGCAGCCTTTCCGGCACGGGCGATTTCGCATCTTCTGCCACACTGGCCGCCCCGCAACTGGCCAACGCTCCGCAAGGGGCTGGTTCCGGGTGTGTGACAGGCTCTGGTGGAACCAGCACGCTGGAATGCGGAATCAACTCGACCACCGGTTCGGCAACTCTTGCGACAGCCATCGGCACCAGTGCGGAAGCAACAGCTCTCGGCGGAACCGCCCTTGGGCGGCTGTCCGATGCTACCGCAAGCTACGCCACAGGGCTCGGCTATGCTGCCGATGCAGATGGGCTGAACTCTACCGCGGTCGGGGCCTTTGCAACCACCAATGCCGAGGCAGCAATCGGGGTTGGCTACAACGCAGATGCGACGGCTGCTGAGGCGATAGCCGTTGGCCGCAACAGCGATGCGACGGCTGTTGGCGCTATCGCCATCGGCGGGGATGCCTTCGATAATGAGGGCACGGACAATTCGTTGGGCGCTCAGGCTACCGGGGCCTACGCAATTGCCGTCGGTGTCGATTCAATTGCCGCTGGTCAGGATGCGGTTGCCATTGGCTCAAATTCTCAGGCCGATGGAGTGCGCGGGATTGCGCTGGGCGTGTTCGCCGATGCCAATTTCACCGACTCCATCGCGATTGGCGGAGGTTCCGATGCGGGCGCAATCGATGCTATCGCCTTCGGACGGCTGGCCAATGCCAGCAATATCGATACCATCGCTATCGGTAAATCGAGCGTTGCGTCGGGAGTTGGCAGTGTTGCACTGGGTGAAGGTGCGGAAGCATCCGGCCCTAGCGGTACGGTTGCAATCGGCGACAATGCCTTGGCAAACCAGGCCGACGCTATCGCCATCGGTGAGAACTCAGTTGCATCGTCCGCATCCGCGATTGCCATCGGCGATTCGGCCGATGCAACCGGCGGACAGGCAATCGCTATTGGTGACGCTGCCTTGGCGGATCAGTCTGGAGCCATCGCCTTGGGCGACGGTGCACAAGGTTCGGGCATCGAAGCGGTCGCCGTCGGGGACTTCAGCCGGGCAACCGCCGCGCAGGCCTCCGCTTACGGGCATGACTCGCTTGCCAGCGGCGTCGGCAGCACCTCGCTTGGTATGTCGACCGATGCGACCGGTGTGGAATCCTCCGCCGTCGGCTTCGGTGCACAGGCAACCGCTGACGGCGCCTCGGCCTTTGGCCGGGTTTCCTCGGCCAGCGGCAACAACGCCACGGCTCTGGGCAACGGTGCCAATGCAGGCGGCGGCGGCTCTGCCGCCATCGGTACCGGCGCGCTGGCCTCGGCCAACCGGTCCACGGCCATCGGCCGCGGATCGCGGGCCACCAATGCCGACACCACCGCTGTCGGCCACCAGGCCAATGCCGGCGGCCCGCGCAGCACGGCAATCGGTAACGGTGCCACGGCCGCGTTCACCCAGTCGACGGCCATCGGTCACAATGCCACCACCACCCGCTCCAACCAAGTGGTTCTCGGCGGAGCGAACTCCTCCGTCGTGGTGGCCGATATCGATGCCAGTACCGCCCAGCAGGTCGGTCCGGTCGATGTCGTGACCGTGGATGCCACCGGCACGCTCGGCCGTCAGGCAGCGGCCAGCATGAGCCAGCTGAACTCGGTGCAAAGCTCCCTCAACAGCATTGCCGCCGTAACCGACGCGCAGTTCAGTGCCTTGTCGGGCCGCGTTGGCGGGCTGGAAGCGGGCCTTGCCAATGTGAACTTCCGGCTGGATGAACTGACGGACGAAGCGCAGTCGGGCATTGCCGCAGCCATGGCGCAGGCCGATGCGCCGATGCCTTCGGCTCCGGGCAAGACCAGCTATGCCGGCAAGGGTGCGACGTTCCGGGGCGAATATGCCTTCAGCATCGGTCTGACGCATCGCCTGAACATCGACACGCCGTTCGCGCTGACCGCAAGCGTCAGCCATGCTGGCGACAGCAACACCGGCATCACCGTCGGTTTTGCGGGCGAGTTCTAAGCCTCGATCAACAGACAGGCTCTGGGATCGGCCGGGGGCGCACCATGCGCTTCCGGCCGATTTTCTATTGGAGCCGGGCCAGCTGTTTCACACGAATTGCAAGCGCGACAGGGCGAGAAAAACAAGCGCGCCGCCCGCCAATGCCGACAGCCCTGCCCACAGGCTGGTATGCCGCGCCATCATCTTGCGTGACAGCGCCAGAAACCGGTCCCCCGCCGCCAGAATGAACAGCCCTTCTGCCGCAGCAATCCCGCCAAGCAGCGCAATTCCCGCGGCCAGCCAGTCGCCCCGCTTGATCGCTGCATCCCAGCCGCCGACCAGGTAAAGAGTCGCACCCAGGATGACGCATACGATCCCGGTCAGAAACCGGGTGCCGGGGCTGGCCTCCAGATCCTCGACCATGGCCATCCAGCTACCCGGAACGCGCAGCTCGCCCACGGCGGCGGCCAAAGAATAGAGTCCGAGAAATAGAGCAATCCATGCGGGCAGTTCTTGTGGGGACGACATAGCTAAACTCCTCAATGGTAAGAGGCACTTGTCCAACCAATTCCTGCATATTATCGACAGAAACGGGATCGGGGCCGAGGGGGCCCTGTACACGTAAGAGGGCCTTTTTCACATGACGCCGAATTTCCGTTCGCGGAGAGCGCTTCTGCTCGCCACCACGACTGCTGCTGCCAGCGCACTGGCTTTTGCCGCCACACCTGCAAGCGCCGATGCAACCGCGCCCTGCAACGTCGATGCCGGACCGGACGGCACGATTGGCACGGCCGACGATGGCCTTGAATGCGGGGTCAACTCCGATGCCAGTGGCAATACCGCCACAGCGCTGGGCAACAATGCCAATGCCATTCAGGACCAGGCAACGGCGGTCGGCGCTTTTGCCAACGCGGATGCCGTCAATTCGATTGCCATTGGCTACAGCTCTTCGACCTTCGATGACATCGGCGGCGGGACCAATATCGGACAGATCGCCATCGGCACCTTCGCCGCAGCAAACGGCAACCGTGCGGTGGCGCTTGGTACATTCGCAAACGCAAACGAAGCCTTTGGCGTTGCGGTCGGGGGCGACGCAGCTGCGCTCGGCAACTCGACCGCGGTGGGATATGATTCTCAGGCCGGCGACCAATTTTCCAGCGGCGACTTTTTTGCGACAGCAGTCGGCGCAAGCAGCTCTGCGGGCGCAGAGGCCGTCGCGATCGGTTTCGATGCCGTGGGGATTGCAGCGAGTGTGGCCGTCGGTTCGCGCAGCGCGGCCGCCTTGCAGGGCATTGCGATTGGTGCGGACGGAGACGACATGGATGCAATCGGGGCGAGCGCAGCCACGCAGGCGATTGCCATCGGCACCGACGCAGAGGCCGGCAACACCGAATCCATCGCGATTGGCCAGGAAACCAAAGCCTTTGCCAATGACGCCCTCGCTATCGGGCCGCGCGCCTATGTGGACCAGAATGGCGCAGGCTCGGTCGCGCTCGGCTTCGGGTCGTACACCAACGAGGCGAATGTCATCTCGGTGGGCTCTTCGGGCGCCGAGCGCCGGATCACCAATGTTGCACAAGGCGTCAACGGAACGGACGCGGTCAATGTCGCGCAGCTCAACGCCGCGATTGCCGGTGTCGGAGGCGGCGGAGGCAGCGGCTCGCCCTATCTCGTGGTGAATTCCGACGGCGCCCTGCCAACCGCGTTGGGGCTGGACGCTATCGCTATCGGTGAGGCCGCATCGGCCGGGGGTGCCAGTGCCGTTGCGCAAGGTGTTGGTGCCAATGCAGCAGGCTTTGATTCCATCGCGATTGGCGAGAATGCCGCCGCGACAAGCGGCGCTGCGATTGCGATTGGTGCAGGCTCGGTCAGCAATTCCAGCTTTGCTGTAGCCATCGGCCTGAACACTACCGCCGTGAGTGCCCGCACCGTAGCCATCGGCGAAACTGCCAATGCCAGCGGCCTCGCCGCTACCGCCATCGGTAACAATTCGACTGCAGCCGGCGAAGGCGCTGTAGCAGTTGGCGAACTGGCCGATGCGGCCGCCTTCGACTCGGTTGCCATCGGTAGCGAGGCGCGGGCGGCCGGTTCGGGCGGTGTAGCTCTGGGCCGCTTCACCGACGCGGAAGAAGCGAACGGCATTGCGATCGGCCCCGAAGCGCAGGCTATAGGGCCGTCGGGCGCAATGGCCATCGGCTGGATGAGCAATGCCACAGCGAAAGGGGCCACCGCCATCGGTACGATTTCGCAAGCGACAGGCGACGACGCGCTCGCCATCGGACGCGGTGCGAATGCGAGCGCGGAAGACGCGATTGCCGTTGGCGAAGGTGCGATGGCATCGGGTGCATTTTCGGCAGCCATCGGCGATGCAGCAGTGACAAGCGGGGTCGGCGCTGTGGCCTTCGGCAACCGTGTGGAAGCCTCCGGTTTGCGCTCGATTGCTATCGGCGGTGTCGAAGGACTGGGAACACCTGGCACCGGCGCCAACGCCTCAGGCAACGATTCCTTCGCTGTCGGTGCATCTTCGACTGCGACACAGACTTTCGCCATCGCCATTGGCAACAGTGCAGCTGCAACTGGCGTCAGTGCGACAGCCCTGGGACGCGCGGCCAGCGCTGCGGGTCAAAGCAGTTTTGCTGCAGGTGACAGTGCTAATGCGATAGGTATTGAATCGGTGGCCATAGGGTCTGTCGCCGCCGCACAGAATAACTTCGCTACGGTCGTCGGCGTTGGCGCCGGAAACGCCGATTTCGGAAGGCTGTCGGGCACTCAGGCGACCGTGATCGGCAACCGAGCATCGGCAGGCGAATTCGCAACTGCGGTTGGCACGAATTCCTCTGCTGCCGGACAAAGCGCTGTCGCAGTCGGTGACTTCTCTGCGGCCGATGCCATTTTTAGCGTAGCTATGGGCGTTGCCAGCGTTGCTTCGGGGGATGTCTCCACAGCCATCGGCTCGAGCGCGGATGCCACAGGTGAGCGTGCAGTTGCCGTTGGTAACAGCGCGCAGGCTACCGGTGCCCTTTCAGCAGCCTTTGGTCGCCTCGCAGATGCTTCCGGCGATCACGCAACGGCTGCCGGTTCGTTTGCGAATGCCAGTGGGCTGGCCGCTGTCGCTATCGGTGGTGACTTCGACGATAACGGCACCGGAGCAGTCGCCACAACCAATGGCGCGGTGGCTCTGGGTGCAGACTCGGCGGCAACCAATACCGGCGCCATGGCACTGGGCCGCAGCGCACAGGCCACGGGCGTTGCGGCAACCGCCATCGGTTCAGGAAGCTCCGCCACCCAATTGGGCGCAACCGCCATCGGGAACGGCGTCGCAGCCAATTTCGAGCAGGCGACCGCCATCGGTAACTCGTCTGTTGTCGGAGCAAACCTTGCCACCGCCATCGGTGCGCGTTCGACGGCGACGGGGCTGAACTCGGTTGCCATCGGCTCGCTGTCGGTTGCATCGGGCAGCGGTTCGCAGGCGATCGGGCGCAGCGCAACTGCGACAGGCAATCTGGCTTCGGCCAGTGGCCAGCAGGCGAAAGCAAACGGCAACCTGGCCAGTGCCTACGGCGCGCGGGCCAACGCGGCGGTTGCGCGGGCGACGGCGGTCGGTTCGGACAGCGTTGCCAGCGCGGGCAGCAGCACTGCGCTGGGCAATGGCGCATCGGCAACGCATAGCGGCTCGACAGCGTTAGGCGCGGGCGCTGCGACCACGGCGGCCAACCAGCTGGTTCTGGGCGGCAGCGCCACCTCGGTGGTGGTTGCCGGCATCGACGCCAGCACGGCGGCGCAGGTCGGGCCGGTGGATGCGGTGACAGTGGACGCCAATGGCACGCTGGGCCGTCAGGCGGTGGCAACAGCCAGTGCCGTTCGCTCCGTCCAGACATCGATCGATCACATCGCTGCGGTTACCGATGCGCAATTCGATGGACTGTCGGGCCGGGTCGGGACGCTGGAAACCGGGCTTTCCAACCTTCGCTTCCAGCTGGACGAGCTGGACGAGAGCATGACCGGCGGAATTGCTGCCGCGATGGCCATGGGCGGCGCGCAAATTGTGCCGGGCAAGGCGATTTCGATGACGGTTGCAGGCTCCACCTACAAGGGTGAGCAGGCGTTTGCCGGATCGATCACCGGGCGGATTACCGACAGCGTGTATCTGTCCGCCAGCGTTGGCGGCAACACGGGTGACGACGCCGTCGGCGGCCGTGTCGCAGCAACCTTCGGGTTCTGACCGCACGCCTCTTGCCGGCAACAAAAAAGGGACGGCCTTCGCGGGCCGCCCCTTTTCTTTTGGTCGAATGATTGCGCTTAGCTTGCCGGCAGGCCCGCCGCCTGCATCTCGGCCGCCGACATGATGCCGTCGCGGTCCTGATCCAGCGCATCGAAATTGCCCTGCGTGCGGATCCGGTATTCTACCAATGTAATGGCGCCGTCACCATCACGGTCGAATTCCTGAACACTCGGCACCGGAACAGCGCCCACCGCATTAGGGTTGGAAAGAGCGGCGAATTCCTGGGGCGAGAGGGCGCCATTGCCATCGGTGTCCAGCTGCTGGAAAATCTGTTGGTTCAGTCGAAGCGCAGCGGCCTGTTGCAATTGCACCCGGCGCTGCCCGATTTCCGCGTCGGTGATAATCCCGTTCTGATCGGCATCCAGCTGGGTGAACTGGGCATCCATCTGGGCAATAAACTGCGCACGGCTTAGGCTGCCATCGCCGGTCTCCTGCGCGGATACGGCAGTGCTGGACATGGCGGTAGCGGCGAGCGTGGCTGCACTGATTGCGGCAATGCCAAGGGTGGTTTTCATCACGATTCTGGTCCCTGTAGAAATTCTGCGCAAAGCATAGACCACTCGCCTAGCACGGCCAAGCTGTCCGCAGAATGAGCGACAGTCGCGTGTCAGAACGGGCCATCCAAGGCAGCGCCACGCAAAAGGGGCGGGAAACCTCGCGGCCCCGCCCCCACTTGCTGCGTTTCGCTTCTCGCTGGTTACATCTGGCTGGCTACCCAGCGATCGATCTTGGCTTCCAGCACAGGCAGCGGCAGCGCGCCGGTGCCCAGAACCTGTGCGTGGAATTCCTTGATGTCGAAATCATCGCCCAGCGCGGTTTCCGCTTCGGCGCGCAGTTCCTGTATCTTCAGCGCACCAACTTTGTACGCAAGCGCCTGCGACGGGATCGCGATATAGCGCTCGACTTCGGCGACCACTTCAGTGCGGGTCATACCGGAATTTTCCAGCATGAAGTCGATCGCCTGCTCGCGGCTCCAGCCCTTTGAATGCAGGCCGGTATCAACCACCAGACGCATCGCGCGCAGCTGCTCGTCCTGCAGCGTGCCATACCGCGCCCACGGATCGTCAAACAGACCCATGTCGTAGCCCAGCGTTTCCGAATACAGCGCCCAACCCTCGACATAGGCGGTGTTTCCGCCAAAGCGCATGAAGGCCGGCAGCGCCTCGTTTTCCTGCGCAAGGCTGATCTGGAAGTGATGGCCCGGTGCGCCTTCATGCAGATAGAGCGTGACATTGCCCGTCGTCAGGCGGCTGGGCAGGTCATAGGCGTTGAAGTAGAACGTGCCGGGGCGCGAACCATCGGGCGCGCCGGACTGGTAGGAACCGCCCGCGCTGAATTGCTCGATGGCCGGATCATACGGCTTGATGACCAGTTCGGTCTTGGGCAGCAGGCTGAAATAGTCGCCGATCTTCTCGTCGACGATCTCGCCGATGTCATAATAGCTCTGGGTCAGAGCCTCGCGGCTTTCCGGCTTGAACTGCGGATCGGTGCGGACATAGTCGAAGAATTCCTGCGTGGTCCCTTCGAAGCCAACCTCTTCCTGGATTTCCTGGAAACCGGCCATCACCCGGGCGACTTCGGACAGGCCCAGCTCGTGCAGATAGTCGGCCGTCAGCGGCAGCGTTGTGGTGCTCTCGATGAGCTGGGCATACAGCGTATCGCCACCTTTCATCTCGCTCAGGCCGACGGTGGTGCGAGCCACGGGCAGATATTCATCGCGCAGGAAATCGCGCATCCGCGTGGTGCTGTCGTAAATCGCCTGCGTCGCGGTCTGGTACTCGGCGGTCAGGCGCGCCTTGTCTTCGTCGGAGAAGTCTTCCGGCATGTTCTTCACCGGAGCCCAATATTGCGATTCCTCCAGCGGGATCGCCAACTGGGTGTCGAGTTGCTTGATCACCCGGTCGATGGTCAGGCTGGTTTCAAGAACGCCGGACTCCATGCCGTCACGAAATTTCTCGATCGCGCGGTCGCCGATGGCGATGTAGTCTTTGTGACGCGACAGGTTGTTTTCGTAATCGGTCACTGTCTTGAACGGGGCAGCGCTCTGGCCGCTGGCGAAGGTAGGGTAAAATGTGTGGAAGCCGCTGAAATGGTTCACCGGCCGCACTTCGGTCAGCGCGCGGATTTCATCGGTACTACCTTTGAGCGACTGCTCCTGATTGTATTTGAACACGTCGTAAGCGAGCTGGTCGGTCTCGCTCAGCTTGCTGCGGTCGATCTGCGCGAGCAGCGCCATGTTCAGCTGCGTGTCGGTGCGCGCTGCAAGGAAGAAACTGTCGGTCAGGAAATCGCCCAGCCGATCCGCCCGGCGCATATCGCCTCGAAACAGTCCGCTGATCGGATTGAGAGCAAGCGAACGCTCGTCGGATTCCGCGAACAAAGCTTTCAGCTTCTGGCCCTCGGTCATAGGCGCTTCGGAATGGGCTTCGCCGCCCATGGCGTCGGCTGCGTGGTTACCGTGGCCGTCGGCCAGTGCGGGAGTGGCCGGCAGCGCCAGAGCGGCGGTCGCCAGAAGGGCAGTACGGATCAGTTTCATTGGGGTCCCCTTTGGATTACTGTATTATGCGAATAAGACACATCAACACATATTGCAATCGCTAGCGAGGGGGGCCGCAAAGGCGAGTGGCCATCTACTAAGTGCCTGCCCTGCCCGACAAAGTGCCATGCCGCGCGGGACTTATTCGGCAGAAAGGCAATGCCGGTCGCCGCGCCGGGCGATGTTGAAACCGCCTGCGAGCACGGCCTGCGATTGGGGCGATGCGGGGTCGCGGATCGGATTGGTGTGATTGTAATGGATGAAGTGAACCTTGGCGCGCTCTTCTGCGGGTAATGCGCCCAGCCGCTTCATCACGGCCTTCACGCGCGGATGCGGAATCGCGCTCATGTCACGGCCCGGCAATTCACCATCATCGAAGAAAGTGGCATCGATAAAGGCGTAATCCACGCCGCCGATCAACCCGGCGAGAGTCTGGCCCGAAGCCGCTTCCCATTCCTCCCAGCTGTCGAGATCGGGTACGAATATAGCACGCTTGTCCGGCGTCATCAGCAGGAAACCCGCGGTCTCTGAATATTCGTCGCGGTGCGGCACAAGAAATGGAAGCACGCCGAAATCATCGCTCAGCACGGCGAATGTGTCCGCCTCCATCGGCTGGAGGGCGATGTTTCCCAGCGCAATGAGCTGGCCCCAAGGACCGTTCCCGGTGAGAAATTCGGTCATGCGCGGCAACGCAAATACCGGAACCCCCTTCGCCCCCGCAGCCTCCTGCCCCAGATAGGCAAGGCCGAGATAGTGACCGATATGCGCATGGGTCAGGAATATCCCGTCGAGACCCAGACCCTTCACAGCAGGCTCGATGGCGTCCAGCATAGCCAATTGCTCGGTGATCGCAGGCGTGGCCTCGAACAGGTACCGGGTCCCATATGCGCGGTCGATGACCGCTAGCGAGGTCGGCAGCAAGCGCGGCCCTGCATCATCGGTATTGCCAATTTGCGGAGCACCGGCGTCTTGCCCTGCGCCCAGCACCACCAGTTCCCGCCGACAGACCGGCGCGGTCTCCTCCGGCGAGGCCGCAGCGGACGAAAGCGCCAGCGCTAGAGCGGCGAGCATCACTCGATCACGCGCCCGCGCACCATGGTCCAGTCGACCTCTTCCAGCACGGTGATATCGGCCAGCGGATTGCCCTTCACCGCGACGATATCCGCCGAATAGCCCGGAGCCAGACGGCCGATTTCATTCTCCAGCCCGATCACCTCGGCAGCGACGGTCGTTGCGCTGGCCAAAGCCTCGCGCGCATTCATTCCGCCGAGCATCATCTGCGTGAATTCGCCCGCATTCTCCCCATGCGGGAACACGCCTGCATCCGTACCAAAGGCCATTTTTACATTCCACTGGCGCGCGCGCTGCACGATGCTCTCGGCAACCGATACGGTCGCGCGGATTTTTTCCTCCACCACCGGCGTGTAGAACCCGGTGCCGAGGTTCTTCTTGATCCCCTGAAACGCCATCAGTGTGGGTACCAGAATGGTGCCGTTCTCGCGCATTACGCGGGCGGCCTGCTCGTCAATAAAGGTGCCGTGCTCGATCGTCTGGACCCCTGCCCGCGCCGCTGCCTCGATCCCGCGAGCCCCATGGGCATGGGCGGCGACCTTCAGCCCAAGCGTGTTCGCCGTATCGACGATGGCCTTCATCTCTTCATCGGAGAAATGCGCTTCCAGCCCGCGTCCCTGCTGGCTGAGCACACCGCCGGTGGCGGTAATCTTGATCAGGTCGGCCCCGTATTTTGACGCCGTTCGGACCATTTCCGCACATTCCACTGCGCCGGTGCAGGTGAAGTCCGTGCCGAGCGCTTCGCCGACACCGCGACGGAAACCGTTTACGTCGCCATGCCCGCCAACAATCGCGATGGTCCGCGCCGAGGTAACGACACGCGGACCCGGGACCATGCCCTCTGCTGTGGCGCGCCGCAGCATCTGGGTCACCTGATCCGTCCGCGAGCCCAGATCGCGCACCGTGGTAAAGCCTGCCAGCGCCGTGATCCGCGCATTCTTCGCCGCGACCAGCACATTCCATTCCGGCGGAGTCGTCGCCGCGCGCCAGAACTCGCCACTGGGATCGCCCGACAGATGCGTGTGCAGGTCGATCAGCCCGGGCAGCACGGTATGATCCGGCAGGTGGACCATCTCTGCGCCTTCGGGCGTGGGGGTAAAGCCATCGACAATCGAGACGATCCGCCCATCGGTGACGGTAATCGTGGCGGGACCGGTGGGCGCACTGCCGGCATCGGTCAGGACGGAGCCGACGTGAATAACCGTCGTGTCGGCCAGAGCCGGCGTTGCCGCCAGCAATCCCGCTGCGCCAACTGCGCCTACCGTGCCTTTCACGAATGCCCCAATTGCGAACTTCATCCTGCCCTCTCCCCCTGATGGAACCGAGCCGCGTTTGCGCTCGTTTTCCTGTTCGCTATAGCGCACGCCAGCAGATTACAAATCGAGAGAGGATTTCCCCTGATGCACACCGCCTTCAAGACCATGCGAACCGCCTTGCTGACCGCCAGCCTGCTGGTCCCAGCCGCCGCCCTCGCCCGCCCAATGACGGCGGAGGATGTGGCCAAGCTGGAAGCCGTTGGTGCCGTCGCCGTTTCGCCCGATGGAAGCCGCGTCGCCTACACCACGTCCAGCCTGCCCGACGTGACCGAAGGCGAAAAGGACGGCTCCTTCACGCAGGAACTGAAGATGGCCTACGGGCCGGACAACGCCTTGTCCTTCCTGCCCGATGACATCAGCCCCTCGGGCGTGACGTTTTCTCCCGATGGCCGGATGGTGAGCTTCGTTTGGGCGAAGGACGATGAAGACCGCGCGGTCTGGGGCATCCCGGTCGATGGCGGGGCGCAGCGAAAGCTCGCGGCTGTCGATGGCACCGATGTTCGCAGCTATGCGTGGTCGCCCGACAGCGGCACGATTTACATGCTGACCGGAGCGGAAGAGGACGATGTCCGCGAAGACGAGAAGGACGCAGGCTTCACCGCCATCGTTTACGAGGAAGAGTTCAAATTCAATCGTCTGTTCCGCGCAGCCGCGGGCCGCGAAGTGGACACTGACCCGGTGGAGATTACGGTCCCCGGCTATGTCAGCGCCGTGCGCATAGCGCCGGACGGCCAGACAGCCGTGATCGACAGCGCGCCGACTCCGCTGATCGACGACAGCTATACCAGTAAGCGCGCGCATATTTTCGATCTGGCCACCGGCACAGTGCGCACCACCATCGAAACGCCGGGCAAGCTGGGCGATGTCGAAATTTCGCCCGACGGCGCGCAGCTGTCGATGATTGCGGGTGTCGACATGCATGATCCGGCAGACACCACTCTGCATCTGGTCGACACATCGACCGGCCAGTATCGCGCTCTGAACGCAGGCGCAGCCGAAGCGGCGGTTGATGCGGAATGGCTGTCGGACGGACGCCTTGCCTCGATCATCCATATCGGCGCGGATGCCATGCTGCGGATCTACAATGCCGATGGCAGCGTGGCCGAAACGGTCGATCCGGGCGACCTGATCCTGACAGGCATTCAGGCGGGCGGCGACCGCGTGATGGTATGGGCCAACAGCCCTGCCCATCCGACCGAGCTGTATGAATACACAAATGGCGCCTTCACCCGCTGGACCAACCACAATACGTGGCTGTCCGAAATCGACATGGGAACGCAGCGCACGGTGACTTACACGGCCACCGACGGACAGGAAGTCGAAGGCATCCTGATCGAGCCGGTCGGCGGTGCACCGGCTGGCGGCGCCCCGACCATCATGATGGTCCATGGCGGGCCGGAAGCGCATTATTCCAATGGCTGGCTGACTGCCTATTCGATGCCCGGCCAGATGGCTGCGGGCGAAGGCTATGCCGTCTTCCACCCCAACTATCGCGGCTCGACCGGCTACGGCGTCGATTTCGCCAAGCAGCATCAGGGCCGCTATACCGACCCTGAATTCCGCGACATTGTCGATGCCAAGAAGCATCTCGTCGCCGAAGGGATCACCGATCCCGATCGCACCGGCATTACCGGCGGATCCTATGGTGGCTATGCCAGCGCATGGGGCGCGACGCATTATTCCGACGAATATGCCGCCGCCGTGATGTTCGTCGGTATTTCCAACCAGACCAGCAAGTTCGGCACGGGCGACATCCCGTTCGAAATGTACAACGTCCACAGCCGCGCCTGGCCGTGGGACGACTGGCAGAAAATGCTGGAAGTCAGCCCCATCTACTACACCGACCGGGCCAAGACCCCGCTGCTGATCATGCACGGGCTGGAGGACACGCGCGTCGATCCGGGCCAGAGTTACGAGCTCTATCGCTTCGTCAAGATCCGCAATCCCGACACGCCGCTGCGCATGGTCCTGTATCCGGGTGAAGGGCACGGCAACCGCAAGGCTGCCAGCCGCTATGATTACAACAAGCGCATGCTGCGCTGGTTCGAAACCTATCTGAAAACCGGTGACCGCGACGCGGCAATGCCGGATACGCGCCCCATCCTCGAACTCGGCGGTGACGACGAATAGGCCGCACATAGCGCTCATCATGGGGAAAGCGCCGACCATGCCGGTTCGCAATGCCAGTTAAAGGCATCCTGCTGTGCATGTTCGCGCTTTCCCTGTTGGCCAGCGCCCTGCCTGCGACCCCGTGGTCAGATGAGAATATGAGTATGGGCCTGCAAGCGGGGCTGGCGGGTGGCGGCGGGCTGCTTCTCCTGATCGGAGTGCTCGAAATTCGCAGCTGGCAACAGCGCGACAGGGCCCTGCGCCGGGACCAGTGGCTGGATGGCGAACTGGTGGTCGAAGAAGACGTCGCCGGCCGCTATCCCGCCTGCACCGCCCGGTTTGAAGCAGGCGGCCGGTGCTGGCGAATGCGCTGCTTCACCAGCAGCTTCGAAAATGGCCATCCGCTGACCGGAGACAGACACGCAGCCAGCGCATGCCTCGACGAGGATAATGAATTGGTGGTGCTCGAAGTGGGCGGGCGGGAAGTCATCCCTGCGGTGTCAGGCTGCGAGATTGAGTGGCCCGAAGCCCCCGGCGCAGATGGGCCGGGTGAGACCCGTCAGAAGGTGTAACCCAGCCCCACGCCCAGCAGGAACTGGTTCGCACTACCGCGCACGCTCGTCAGCGGCGTGTTTTTCGCATCGTTCATCAGGCGCGAGTATCCGCCAATGCCGACAATGTTCAGGCCGCCATCGGTCACATCGCCATTGAGGTCCACAGCGAGCAGCAGATTGACGCCCACGCTTTGCAAACCGCCTTCGGCCTGGAATGCGGGCAGCACACCGCCGCTGGCCACAGTATCGGCCGGGCTTACACTGAAATAGTAATCCGCAAAATCATCGTCGATGAAGGTCGCGCTGCCGCTGATCGATGCGGCGACGCCGCGGCTCAGCGGCGTAAAATAGGTCACCGACGGGCTGACCGTCATGCCCGAATGCGCGCCCGCCACATCCCACATCGCGTCGACATTCACGCTCACGCTGTCGAACGGGTTCAGTACGCCGGGGAAGCTGACACCCACCGTGGGGCCGACTTCCACTGCGCGGTCAAGCTCGCCCAGCTGTTTGACCACCTCGTCCTCGATCTGATCGACCCGGTCGCTCCGCACTCTGAATGCCACGCCCAGATCGAAAGACGGACCGGTTTCGGCATCGGGAATGAAATCCACCGCCAGCCCCGCCGGGCGCGGATTGATGTTCACGCCCTTGTAGCTCGCCTGGATGATCGGCAGCGGGAAGATAACGTAATCGTTGGAGCCGGTATAGCTTGGCCCCAGACCGGCACCCACGCCAATGCTGAGAAAATCGCCATCGAAGACGGTTTCCCCCGTCGGCGGACCGCCCCGCTGCTCGCCCGGAGGCGCTGCATCGGGGTCGGTATCGGCATCCTGCGCCGCAAGAGGAGAGGCAGCGACAAGCGCGAGCGCGCCGACCAGAAGGACGGGATGACGGGTGGACATGACAGGGGGCCTTTACGAGTGGATATAAGCCCATAACGGCCCATCACAGGCGCGGTTCCTCTCCAGTCCCCTTTGCAGTGCGGGCCACGCTGCCCCAAAGGCCGATTGCCCACAGCCAACCGCCAGCGTAGAGCGGCACCCGAAATGAAGAACAGCCGGGTCGATATCGCAATTGCAGGAGGAGGATTGGCCGGCGGGCTGATCGCGCTGGCCCTGCGCCGTGCGCGCCCGGAATTGAACGTGGTTCTGGTTGAAGCCGAGGATGTGCTGGGCGGCAATCACCGGTGGAGCTGGTTCGAGGGCGATCTGGATGCTGCCGGGACCGCGCTTCTTGCCAGCTTCCGAAAGACCGAATGGACCGGATACGATATCCGCTTCCCGGCGTATGAGCGCACGCTGGGCGCGCGGTACCTGTCGCTCGCGTCCCCCGATTTCGATGCCGCGCTGCGGCGCGAACTGGCGCAGGATTGCATCATGCCGTCCTCGCCGATTGCCAGCATGGATGCGGACGGGATCGATCTCAAGGACGGCTCGCGAATTTCGGCCCGCGCGGTGATTGATTGCCGCGGCTTCGTGCCAGACCATTCGCTGCGCGGCGGGTGGCAGGTGTTCATGGGCCGCCATCTGCGCACCGCCACACCGCACGGTGTGGAGCGGCCCGTCATCATGGATGCCAGCGTCGAGCAGCACGGCGCCTACCGCTTCGTCTATGTCCTGCCGCTGAGCGCGCACGAGCTGTTCGTAGAAGACACCTATTACGCGGACGAACCAGTGCTCGACCGGTCGGCGCTGTCACGGCGGATCGATGCGTATTGTGCGAAGCATGGCTGGGACGGCGACATTCTCGGCGGCGAAACCGGCGTTCTGCCGGTGATCACCGGGGGTAATTTCAGCGCATTTCAGGCCGCATCGCGCATTCCCGGCGTGGCGCAGGCCGGGGCGCGCAGTGCGATGGTCCACCCGCTGACCAGCTACACCCTGCCCCACGCCGTGCAGACAGCGCAGCTGGTGGCAGACAATGCCGATCTGCCCGGCGACCAGCTGGCCGCCTTGCTGGAGGCGCAGGCCCGGCGCGTCTGGAAGCAGACCGGCTTTTACCGGATGCTGGGCCAGATGCTGTTCGGCGCGGCCAAGCCCGACAAGCGCTACCGCATTTTCGAACATTTCTACCGTCTTCGCGAACCGCTGGTGGAAAGGTTTTACGCCGCACGCAGCACACGGCGCGATAAATTGCGGATACTTATCGGCCGTCCGCCCGTTCCCATCCCGCGCGCCATCCGTGCGATCTTCTCCTCCCGTGCGCCTCTGGTTGCGCCGAACCACAAGCCCGATTCAATGAAAGCTCCGAAATCATGAGTTCTCCCAGCAAGACAGCCTGCGTTATCGGCTCCGGATTTGGCGGCATGGCGCTGGCCATGCGGCTGCAAAGCGCCGGCATCCAGACCACCGTGATCGAAGGCCGCGACAAGCCCGGTGGCCGCGCTTATTACTGGGAAAAGGAAGGCTTTACCTTTGACGGTGGCCCCACCGTGGTGACCGACCCCGATTGCCTGACCCAGCTTTGGGAACTGTCGGGCCATGACATGGCGCAGGATGTGGAACTGATGCCGGTCAAGCCGTTCTACCGTCTCAACTGGCCGGACGGCACAAATTTCAATTACTCCAACGATCATGACGAGCTGTTCGCCGAGATCGAGAAGCTGCACCCTGAAGATGTCGACGGCTACAAGCGCTTCCTCGAATACAGCGCGGGCGTCTATGAGGAAGGCTATCTCAAGCTCGGCACTGTGCCCTTCCTCGATTTCAAATCCATGCTGAAGGCCGCGCCTGCCCTCGCCAAGAAGCAGGCCTATCGCAGCGTCTATTCGATGGTTTCCAGCTTCGTGAAATCGGAGAAGCTGCGCGAGGCGCTCTCGTTCCACACCCTGCTGGTCGGCGGCAATCCGATGAAGACGAGCAGCATCTATGCGCTAATCCACAAGCTGGAAATGGAAGGCGGCGTGTGGTGGACGCGGAGCGGCACCAACAAGTTGATCGCCGGGATGATCCGCCATTTCGAGCGCCTCGGCGGTAAGATGATTGTCGGCGATCCGGTAGTGCAGGTGCACGAGGAAAACAACGTCGCAAATAGCGTGGAGACCGCGAGCGGTTTCAAGGCCGATTTCGACGCGGTCGCAAGCAATGCCGATATCATGCACTCCTACCGCGACCTGCTGGGCCGCAGCCAGCGCGGGTGGAAGATGGGCAAGAAATTGGCCCGAAAGAAATTCTCGCCCGGCCTGTTCGTGGTGCATTTCGGGCTGGAAGGCACTTGGCCCGGCATCGCCCACCACATGATCCTGTTCGGCCCGCGCTACAAAGGCTTGCTGGATGATATTTATGATAACGGCGTTCTGCCGAAGGATTTCAGCATCTATCTGCATCACCCCACGGTGACAGATCCGAGCATGGCGCCTCCGGGCCAGAGCACATTCTACGCGCTGGTACCGGTGGCCCATATGGGCAAACTTAAGGTCGATTGGGACACCGTCGGCCCGCAGCTGGAAAAGGCCATTCTGGACGAGATCGGCCGCCGCCTGATCCCCGACATTCACGACCGGATCGTGACCAAGTTCAGCTACGCGCCCAAGGATTTTGCCACCGACCTCAACGCCCATCTGGGCAGCGCCTTCAGCCTGGAGCCGCTGCTGACGCAAAGCGCCTATTTCCGGGGCCACAACCGCGACGATGTGATCGAGAATTTCTACCTCGTCGGCGCGGGCACGCATCCGGGCGCAGGCATTCCCGGTGTTGTCGGCAGCGCGAAGGCGACCGCAGGCCTGATGATCGAGGATTTACAATGATGATATTGGCGCCACTGCTTTTGATGGCCGCTTCCGAGCCATTGCCGACAACCCAGACCTCGCCGCTGGCGACGCCCGATACCTCTCACGAGTGGGTCCTCCTGACCGACGATGAGGACGGTACCGGCTGGTACGACAAGACGTTCCGAGACACGACCTCGTTCGAGGGTCAGTCCTACCCTGTCGTCCTTATCCGCTTCACCTTCCGAGAAGATGGCGTGGACAATGTTGGCGATATGACCCTGGCCGTTGATTGCGATGGAAACAGGCAGGCAGTGGTGGCCGGCTGGCTCCAGGCACACGGAGAAATCATTGCGGCCAAAGATCAGCCGGAAGGCATGATTTTCGACTTTACAGAGCGGCCTTTCGATGAGGAAGATATCGCCATCTTCAGGCAGGCCTGCGGAGAAGACTGGTCCCAATGAACCACCTCGCCGTCTATTGCGGGTCCGCGACGCCGGAAGACCCGCGTTATGTGGAACTCGCCCGCGAAGTCGGCGCGACGCTCGCGCAGCGCGGGATCGGCGTCGTCTACGGCGGCGGGCGGCTCGGACTGATGGGCGCGGTGGCGTCCGGTGCGCTCGCAGCCGGTGGCGAGGTCATCGGGGTAATCCCCGAGGCCCTGGCCGGTTCCGAAGTCGCCAACCACGACTGCACCGAGCTTCACACCGTTTCCGGCATGCATGAGCGCAAGCAGAAGTTCACCGATCTGTCGGACGGTTTCGTCACCATTCCCGGCGGCGTGGGCACGATGGACGAATTGTGGGAAGCGATGAGCTGGGCGCAGCTTGGTTATCACACCAAGCCGGTCGGTCTGCTCAATGCATTCGGCTTCTATGACGATCTTATCGCCTTCAACTCCAAGATGGCGGAGGTCGGTTTCGTCCGGCCCGCGCACCAGAACATCCTCATCCATTCGGACACCATGCCGGAACTTTTGGACGCTATGACGGCTTATCAGGCACATACGCCCATTTTCCGCATGAAGGCCGAGGATCTTTGACGCAAAACCGCCCACTCGTCGCTGATGTCCGGCGCACGCTGCCAGTGCATGGCGGCGGACGCCACCGCGAGGCGCTGGTCGAAAAGGCGCGCGCAGCGATTGCCGAGGGGTCGCACAGCTTTGCTATGGCCTCTTCGCTGTTCGGTGAGGACACGCGCGAGCGCGTGTGGCTGCTCTATGCCTGGTGCCGCCGGTGCGACGATCTGGTCGACGGGCAGGATATGGGCGGGGCTCTGGGAGACCAGACGAATATCGAAGACCGTGTGCAGGCCGTCCGCGTGCTCACCCGCCGCGCGCTGGAGGGTCAGCCGACTGCCGATGCCGCCTTCGACGCCTTCGGGCTTGTGGCCTCCGAAAGCGGCCTGACCAAGGATATGGCCAACGACGTTATCGCCGGGTTCGCAATGGACGCCGCCGAGTTCCGCCCTACGGGCCGCAAGGATGTGCTGCGCTATTGCTACCACGTGGCAGGCGCGGTGGGCGTGATGATGGCCCATGTCATGAACGCGCCCGATGACAGCTTCGTTTATGACCGCGCCTGCGATCTGGGCATCGCGTTTCAGCTCAGCAACATTGCCCGCGATGTGGTGGAAGATGCCGAGGGCGGGCGGTGCTATCTGCCGATCGAATGGCTCGCCGATGCGGGTCTGACGCCGGAGGATTTCACACAAGAAGAAAACCGCTTCGCTCTCGCTGCGGTCTCGGCGCGGCTGGTCGATATGATGGAAATTTACGAGCAGGCGGCACGCTGCGGAGCGCAAAGGCTGGGCTTCCGCGACCGCTGGGCGATTTACGCTGCGACCCGCATCTATGGCGGGATCGGACGCAAGGTTCGCAATCGCGGCCAACTGGCGTGGGACAGCCGCGTTCGGATCGGCCGCTTGGCGAAGCTGGGCCATGTCGCCGCCGCATTGGGCGAGGCGATCATCAACCGCCCCGTACCGCCGCGCGACTGGCCGGAATACACCCGCACCGACCTGCAACCGATCCGGGGCTGGTGAATTGCGCGCAAGGGGACTAACCCTGCAGCCATGATTTCAAAGCTCCTGATTGCCAATCGCGGCGAGATTGCCTGTCGTATCATCCGCACCGCCCGCAGCATGGGCGTGTCCACGGTCGCGGTCTATTCGGATGCCGATGCCAAGGCGCTGCATGTCCGGCAGGCGGACGAGGCGGTGCATATCGGGCCTTCGCCCGCTGCCGAGAGCTATCTGGTGGGCGATAAGATCATCGCTGCCGCCAAGGAGACCGGCGCGGAGGCGATCCATCCGGGCTACGGCTTCCTGTCCGAGAATGCCGGTTTCGCACAAGCTGTGATTGATGCGGGGCTGATCTGGGTCGGACCTAAGCCGGACAGCATCAAGGCGATGGGCCTGAAAGACGCCGCGAAGGAGCGGATGATCGCCGCCGGAGTGCCGGTGACGCCGGGCTATCTGGGTGAAGACCAATCCGTCGAACGCTTGAAGAAAGAGGCCGACGCCATCGGCTATCCCGTGCTGATCAAGGCGGTCGCAGGCGGCGGCGGCAAGGGGATGCGGAAGGTCGATGCGGCAGCGGACTTCGAAGCCGCGCTCGAAAGCTGCCGGCGCGAGGCCAAGGCCAGCTTCTCCAATGACGAGGTGCTGCTGGAGAAATGGATCACCTCGCCCCGCCATATCGAAGTGCAGGTCTTCGGCGACAGCCACGGCAATGTCGTCCACCTGTTCGAACGCGACTGCTCGCTGCAACGCCGCCACCAGAAAGTGATCGAGGAAGCCCCTGCCCCGGGCATGGACGAGGCGACCCGCGAGGAAATCTGCGCCGCCGCCGTGCGCGCTGCGAAGGCGGTCGATTACGAAGGCGCAGGCACGATCGAGTTTATCGCCGACGCCAGCGAAGGCCTGCGCGCCGACCGCATCTTCTTCATGGAAATGAACACGCGGCTTCAGGTCGAGCATCCGGTGACCGAGGAGATTACCGGTGTTGATCTGGTGGAGTGGCAGCTGCGCGTGGCGTCAGGCGAGCCGATCCCGCTCAGGCAGGACGAGCTGAGCATCAACGGCTGGGCGATTGAAGCGCGACTTTATGCGGAGGATCCGGCGAAGGGGTTTTTGCCAAGCCCAGGGCGCATTCATGATCTCGCACTCGATCAACGCATCCGCATCGAGACAGGTGTCGAAGAAGGCGACATGGTAAGCGCATTCTACGATCCGATGATTGCCAAAATGGTCGTCCATGCGGAGGATCGAGATGATGCGATTGACGAGCTGCTCAAGGCTCTGGATGCAAGCTATGTTTCGCCGTTGAAGACCAATCAAGGATTTCTCTACGAGTGTCTCGCGCTTGAAGAGTTCCGCAACTCTGACCTCGACACCGGCTTGATCGAAAACAAGGGCGATGCCCTCATGTCAGCTCCCGAGCCAAGCCAGGCCGCGATAGACGCAGCAGCTCGCCGCTTTCGACGAGAAGATCCTACTTGGATGGGAGAACTGTGGTCACGTGACGATAAGCTCCAGACCGCCATGTTCGGCTTGAGGCTGAATGCCGCTCAAAGACGCACGATCAACCTTCATTCAAATGGCAAATCCGTTGTTGGAGACACCAACAATTACCATCGTGAATTCGGTATTTGCGCAACTATGTCACCGGACGATGAGATTTTCGTGACCGAGCGTGGCCAGACTTTTCATTTCGACATCCGCGGCCCTGACGGATCTGGCCATGCCTCCGCCGCCGATGGCGCCATCCTCGCTCCGATGCCGGGCAAGGTCATCGCGGTCGATGTGGCCGAGGGCGATGCGGTCACTGCGGGCCAGCGACTGATGGTGCTCGAGGCGATGAAGATGGAGCACGCGCTCACCGCGCCGTTCGACGGGACCGTGACCGGGCTTTCCGCCAGCGAGGGCGGGCAGGTGCAGGTCGAGGCGGTACTGTGTTTGGTGGAGCCTGTGGAATAGAGCTTCCACCTCAAACCCGTTCGTGCTGAGCCTGTCGAAGCACTGCTCTTCCTTTGAGCGCGGGTCTAGAACTGAAGAGCAGCCCTTCGACAAGCTCAGGGCGAACGGATTTCGGGGGTTTTGCCAACCACATTGGCCAACCCCAGTGGAGAGCGCATGACCTGGGCTAAAGAACTCAAAGAACTGCGCCACCGCGAAGCGCTCGCCGAGCAGATGGGCGGCGAGGAGAAGGTCGCGCGTCAGCATTCTCGCGGCAAGATGGACGCCCGCGCGCGGTTGGCGGCACTTTGCGACGAGGGCTCTTTCCGCGAAATCGGCAAAATTGCGGGCAAGGGTCACTACGACGAAAACGGCGACCTCGAAGCCGTCCTCCCCGCCCCCTTCCTGTTCGGCAGAGCCACCATCAATGGCCGCCCGGTGGTCGCAACAGCCGATGATTTCACCATTCGCGGCGGCGCGGCGGATGCCGGGATCAAGCGTAAGATGGTTCAGGCCGAGCAAATGGCCCACGAATACAAATTGCCTCTAATCCGCATGATCGATGGCACGGGCGGCGGCGGCAGCGTGAAGACGCTGGAGCAGATTGGCGCGACCTATATTCCGGCCGTTCCCGGCTGGGGCGATATCGTGAAAAACCTCGACACTGTGCCTGTCGTGGCTCTCGCGCTCGGCCCCACGGCTGGCCTTGGTGCAGCGCGCACGGTAGCCAGTCATTACTCGGTGATGGTGAAGGGCCTCAGCCAGATATTCGCCGCCGGACCCGCCGTGGTGGAGGCGATGGGCGAGGCCTATCAAAGCGCCCCGGAGGACTACGCTCAGGCCAAGGAAAATCTCGGCGGCAGCGAAATCCACACCCGCAACGGCGTGGTCGATGACGAGGTTGCGAGCGAGGCGGAAGCCTTTGCCCGTGCGCGCCATTTCCTCAGCTTCATGCCCGAACATGTCGGCCAGCACGCGCGCCGCACGTCTTGCGATGATCCCGCAGACCGGCGCGAGGAAGCGCTGCTCAGCCTCGTCCCGCGCGAGGACAAGCAGGTCTATTCCATGCGCCGCGCGCTCGACCTGATCCTCGACCGGGGCACGGTGTTCGAAATCGGCAAGCACTGGGGCCGCGCCGCCGTCACCGCGCTGGCCCGGCTGGATGGCTGGCCCGTCGCGGTGCTGGCCAGCGACCCCAGCTTTCTGGGTGGATCATGGGATGCCAAGACCAGCGAGAAGGTCGAGCGGTTCGTCAAACTCGCCGACCAATTCCGCCTGCCCATCGTCCATATGGTCGACAATCCCGGCTTCATGATCGGGCGCGAGGCGGAGATGGCGGGCACCATCCGTTACGGCGTGCAGGCGATGAACGCCGTCTACAAGGCGACCGTCCCGCTCGCCAGCATCGTGATGCGCCGCGCTTACGGTATTGCGGGCAGCGCGATGAGCAATGCGGACGCTTACCAGTACCGCTATTGCTGGCCGAGCGGCGACTGGGGGTCCTTGCCCATCGCAGGCGGGCTGGAAGTGGCTTACAAGTCAGAGATCGCCGCGGCCGATGACCCGGCGGCAGAGCTGGACGCCATCCGCACACGGCTGGGCAAAGTCACAAGCCCCTTCCGCAGCGCCGAACGCTTCAATGTCGAGGATATTATCGACCCGCGCGATACGCGGCCCTTGCTGTGCGAATTCGCGCAGCTGGCGTGGCGCAAGCTGGAAAACGAAGGTTAGCCGCCTTCGTAATTGCCGTACATTTTCTGGTACCGCTTCGCCTGTGACGGCCTGCGGAACAGCTTGCCCCGTTCGCTATACAGCACGAAGCCAAGCGCAACGACCGAGCAGATGACCATCGATTGCGCCAGCGGCAGGGCCGTGCCGTCATAGGCCTGCCCGATGGCCGCCCCCATCACCGCGCCGGTGGTCATGCGGATACTGGCCTGGATAGAGGATGCCGCACCCGCAATATGCTGGAACGGCTGCATCGCGATGGAGCTGAAATTCGCGCCGACAAAGCCGAGCATCGCCATCGACAGGCTGAGCAGCGGCACGAACTCCCACAATGTCTGCTCGCCGCTGCTGGCCGACCACAGCTGCACCAGGCTGACCAGCAGGAAACCGATCAGTGCGGCATGACCGACGCGGCGTGCGCCATAGCGCTCCACGATGCGGCTGTTGGTGAAATTCGCCAGCACCATGCCAATGATGGAGGCCCCGAAAATGAGCGCAAAGTAATCGCCCGCGCCAAAGCTTTCCGCGATCAGCTGCTGCGACGAATTGAGAAAGCCAAAGAGGCTGCCAAACACCAGCGCGCTGCCGATGACATAGCCGACGGAGATGCGCAGCGAGAGCGCCTCTTTCATATTGCGCAGGATCGTTATGGGGCGGATATCCTGCGTGTTTGCCTCTGTCAGCGTTTCGGGCAGGCGCAGCCAGACCCACACAGCGACCGCACCGCCCGCAATCGCCATTGCGCCGAAAATCGCGCGCCAGTCGGCCACCATCAGGATCAGTTGGCCGATCGCAGGCGCGATGATGGGGACAATCAGGAAGATCATCATGATCAGGCTCATCAGCCGCGCCATCCGGTCGCCGCCCACATGATCACGCACGATAGCGGCGGGAACGACGCTCAGGCCCGCACAGGCAATGCCCTGAACGAAGCGAAGGGCAATTAGCACATCGAAACGCGTCACCAGTGCGCAGGCCAGCGACAGGAGGACGTAAGACGCCAGTCCGACAAACAGCACCGGGCGGCGGCCGAACTTGTCGGCGAAGGCACCGGGAAAGAACGCGCCCAGCCCCGCACCGAGGAAATAGCTGCTGATGACATATTGCCGGTCATTGCCAGCCGCGCCCAGCTCGTCGCCCATGATGCCGAGCGCAGGCAGCATGGAATCGATGCCAAAGGCCTGCAGGCTCATCAGCAACGCCATGAGCACGACCAGTTCGCGCTCCCCCAAGGTGCGGGGCGTTACCTGTGGGGAAGGTTCGGAAGTTGCCATCGTCTGCGCGCCCTGCGCCCATCGCGGGCCGTTTTCCAGCGAAAATCCTGCCGGCTCGTCCTTTTGAGAGGCGGGCTTTTGGCGTATCCGGCGGCGGATGGACGAAGAACAGCCAGACATTTCCCATGACCCGGGGGCTGACGACGCCCCCGCCAACGCTGATGATGCGAGCGACGGCAGTGGCGGCCTGCGCAAGATCATCCATGTCGATATGGACGCCTTCTTCGCCAGCGTAGAACAGCGCGACGATCCGGCGCTGCAAGGCAAACCGGTCGCTGTCGGAGGGGCCAGCGGGCGCGGCGTGGTGGCGGCCGCCAGTTACGAGGCACGTAAGTTCGGGGTCAAAAGCGCCATGCCATCGGTCACTGCGAAACGCCTGTGTCCGGACCTGATTTTCGTCAAATCGCGCTTCGATGCCTACCGTGAGGCAAGCCAGCAGATCCGCGAGATTTTCCGCTTCTTCACCCCGCACGTCGAACCGCTCAGTCTGGACGAGGCCTATCTTGACGTGACAGAGGATTTGCAGGGCATGGGCTCGGCCACTGCCACGGCTCAGGCGATCCGGCGTCGGATACGCGAGGAAACGCGCCTGACCGCCAGCGCCGGGGTCAGCTACAACAAATTCCTCGCCAAGCTCGCCAGCGACCAGAACAAGCCCGATGGCATCTGCATCATCCGCCCCGGCGAAGGGGAAGCGTTTGTCCAGTCGCTCCCTATCCGGCGCTTCCACGGCGTTGGCCCCAAGGCGGAAGAGAAGATGAACCGGCTGGGCATCACCACCGGGGCCGATCTCGCCGACAAGGACCGGGCCTGGCTGCGGCAGAATTTCGGCAGCTTTGGCGATTACCTGTTCCGCGCCGCAAGGGGCGTAGATCTGCGCCCTGTGCGCTCCAATCGGTTGCGCAAATCGGTCGGCGGGGAACGCACTTTCAGCGAGGATATTCATGACGCCGATGCGCTGCGCGAGACGTGCGAGCGGATCATCGAGATTGTCTGGGAGCGGATCGAGCGCGCGCAAGCCAAGGGGCGCACCGTTACGCTGAAAATGAAATACAATGATTTCACCCTGCAGACCCGCGCGCAGTCAGTCGCCCAGTGGGTCGAGGACAAGGAGACCTTCGCCCAGATGGCCCGCGCGCTGCTGGAGGAGGAGCTGCCGCTGCCACGCCCGATCCGCCTTATGGGACTGACGCTGTCCAATCTGGAGCGCGACGGTGATGAGGAATCCCGCCGCAAGGAAAGCAAGACCGGCCAGCTAGCGCTTTTCTAGCAGCGCCAGTCGCGGGGCGACCAGCGGGCTCACAGGCTCGGGCAATCCGTTCAAGGGAAAGAACTGCGCCTTGGCGATTTCACGGCCATCAGCCTGCGGTGTGTCGCGCAGGGTTCCGGAAACGACATGCGCCGTATGGGGAGAACCGGAGAGGCTTTCCTCGACCTCACCCAGCAGCACCGGATCATGCAGCATCACACCCAGCTCTTCGCGTGTCTCGCGCACGGCGGTGGCAACGGGCGGTTCCCCGCGCTTCATTCCGCCGCCGGGTAAGGTCCAGAAATCCGGTCCATAGGCATGGCGCACCAGCAGGAGGTCGCCAGCCGCGTTCCGCGCGATAATCGACACGCCTTCCAGCCGGACTCTGCGCCATCTCCGCCACCGGTGCCGCACCACATGCGCAGCCCTCAGCGCCATCCGATGAAGCGGACGCGGGATCAGCGGCTGGATCAGATGAAACATGTGACCGGCTGGGTCGCCGCCCGGAGAAGGCGCGCGACGGGCAAATCGTTTTCACCCTTCGCGGCGGCTTCGAAAACGGCGCGCTTGTCCGCGCTCCCGCCCAGCGTGAACAGGATCTGCCCGCTATCGAGCAGCGCCGGAATGGTCAGCGAAATCCGGTCGAACGGAGCCTCTGGCGGCAAGGGATCGGGCGTCAGGCGCACAATCTTCTGCGGCGCGTCGACCTGCGGATCGGTATTAGGGAACAGCGAGGCGATGTGCCCGTCTGCACCCATGCCGAGCCAGCACAGGGCAAAGGGCGGCACTTTTTCCATCACGGTCAGGGTCGCGACTTCGGCCCCGGCGGGCTCGAACAAGGCACGCAGTTTGCCGGTGTTCGATGCGGCATGATCTTCGGGCACCACGCGGTCATCACCGGGCCATACGACCAGCCGCGACCAGTCGAGATCGGGGCGGACCAACTGCTCCATGATCGGAAACGGTGTCGACCCGCCGGGCACAGTGATTGTGACAGGACCGTCAGTTGACGCAAACGCCGCTGACAGATGCTCCGCCAGCCAATCGGCAGTGGCGGAAGGGGCGGCATTTTCGATCAATGTCAGATTGTCCATTCCTGCATCCTATAACAAAGGCCGCGCCCGGGCATCCCCGGACACGGCCTTTTGCATTCGTATTTGAGCGCCGGGCCTATTGCAGCGTCTGGGTAAGGAACCAGACGCGTTCCTCCGCCTGGTCGGTCCAGTCGTCGAGCAGGCCGTCGGTAGCATTGTCGCCAGCCTTCTCGGCCAGTTCCTTCATGCCTTTCAAGCGCTTCACCAGCGCAGCGTTGTCGTCGCGCAGTTCCTCGACCATCTTCTCCGCCGAAAGCAAGGTATCGTCCTGATCCTTCACTTGCGTCGCCTGCACAACCGAACCCAGCGAAGTCAGCGTATCGGCGGCGTTCTTGCGCACCCGCTCGCCAATCACGTCGATTTGGTCTCGGATTTCAATCGCATGCTCGTCGAACAGCAGGTGCAGATCGCGGAAGCGCGGCCCGGCAACGTGCCAGTGGAAGTTCTTGGTCTTGATATAGAGAGCAAAGTGATCGGCCAGCAGTCCGTTCAGCTCCTGCACCAATGCGGTTTTCGAATTATCGCCTGTCTCGGCCATAGGTTCGTCCTTTCAAATTCAATGCGTGTTTGAAGGATTAACGCCCGACCTATCGCGCGGTTTCCGGCAATCTCCATGCCTCTGTAATCGCTTCAGTCGATTAACCGATAAGTCCGCGTGCGGTTAAAGCGATGAATATGCCAGCACCGAAGGTGATGGCCGCGAGCGCGAGCCGGAACGCTCTGAGCGGCACCTCTTTTGTAAGTGTGTCCCCCATTACCCACCCCACCGTCACCGCCACGCCGCCGCCCAGAGCTCCCCCGACACCTGACAGCCCGGGCAGAGCCGTGGCCGCCGCCAGCGCGAAAATGGCGAAGCGCGAGGCATCGCCCAATTGCCGCGCAAGCAGCACCAAAAGCGCTGCGAATGTCGAATAGGTCGGCTCTGCCAGCGCCTTCTCCTTGTTCGGCCAAGCCAGCTCGACCGCCGCCGCGAGCAAGGCAAAGCCAACCAGCATATGACGCGCGGAGGTGGGGAGAATGGCTGCGATTGTCGCTCCGGCCCACGCCATGAACAGGGCGGAGGCTATCGCGGCGACCCAGCCCGCCAGCAGGATGCCGTAGCCCGTCTCGCGCGCCATGCGGGCAACCAGCAGCTGGTCCCGCGCGCCCTGCCCGATCAGCAGCGCGGCAATAAAAGCGAAGAAGAAGCTCGACATGCTAGACGTTTCTCACCGCGTCACGCCCACGGGCCGGTAATCGCGACCGTCATGGTGGGGCTGTAGATGTTGACGAAGAACCACTTCCCGTCGGGCGAGAAACACCCACCCGCCAGTTCGGTCTGCCGGTGTAGCCGCCCGAAGGCATAGGCCTGCCCCGCCGGGGTGATCCCGCGCAAATGATTGTCGACCGGATCGGTATATTGATCCTCGCACACGATCAGATCGCCAAAAGGCGAGGTCACAAGATTGTCGCCGAAATTGAACTGGTCCGGGCTCTCGCTTTCGAAGAACAGTTCGAACCGGTCGGCCGCGCCGTCATAACCCGGCATGAGGCGGAAGATCTGGCCGTACCCGGCCGCGCCGCCACTGGTCGAGCAGATATACATCTCGTCCAGCCCCATATGCAGCCCCTCCCCGCGCGCGATCAACAACGCGCCCTGCGCTGCGGCGCGGGTCCGCAGATCATCTTGGGGTGCCTCGACATCATCCAGATCGATCCAGCGCACCTGCTTGGGCGCGCGCAGCGACATCCTGCTCTGCATATCGTTGGCGGGCCAGTTGCGGCTGTCGGTTGTGCCATCGACCGCCGCCATCGCCTGCAGGCGACCGCCCTTCGCTAGATCGCCGGGCACTTCGGGCAGGAAACGGTAGAACACGCTGTCGTCGCGGTCCTCCGTCATGTAAACAATGCCGGTGCGCGGATCGACGCAGGCGGCTTCGTGATTGAAGCGGCCCATCGCCGTCAGCGGCACCGCCTCCAATTGCCGCCTAGCGCCTGCAGGCACTTCGAACACCCAGCCGTGATTCTGCTCCAGCCCCGCGCCGTAGCGCTGCCCCGGCCCAGTGGGTGCTTCCTCGCATGTCAGCCAGCTGCCCCACGGCGTGATCCCGCCCGAACAATTGCGAATGGTGCCCGCGAGGCTGCGATATTGCTGCTCCACACGGAGCGTTTCCGCATCCAGCACCAGCGTTGTGGTGCCTCCCGGGACGATGTTTCCCTGATGCTTGCCATAGCCCGCCTTCAGCGTGCCGCCGCTGCCGTCGCTCGGTATCAGCTCGTGATTGCGGACCAGTGCAATTTTGCCGCCCCCCAGATCGAGGCAGCCCATTCCGTCGGCCTTGTCAGGCACGCTTAGCCCGTCATCCATCGTGTCACCGAGCCGCGAGAGAATGCGGTACGAGAACCCTTCTGGCAGATCGAGCATACCCGCAGGATCGCTGACCAGCGGGCCGAAGCCCGTTTGCCCCCGGGCGGCCTTGGCCACCGGGGCGCTTTTCATCGACGCCATGCTGCATCCGCTCGCGCTCAGCGCTGCAAACGCGCTGCCGGTCGCGGCGAGAAAGCGGCGGCGGTTCACCTCAGTTCCAACTGTGCTGGACGTGGATTTCATGGCGTTCGTCCTCATCAATTATGCCGTTTGGCACATCGCATTGCCCATGCGATACCACCACTACAACACAATAACATTCGGTAGCACGCAACAGAAGCGGGGGAGCGATCATGCAACTGGAACAAGGAATGGCCGCAGTGGTCACAGGCGGAGCATCGGGTCTAGGCTTTGCCAGCGCAAAGGCCTTGGCAGCCGAGGGACTGAAGCCCGCCATCTTCGATATCGACACCGATAAAGGTCCAGCCTGCGCGGAAGAAGTTGGCGGCACGTTCCACCATGTCGATATAACAGACGAACAATCGGTCGAGGACGGCTTTGCCGCTGCCCGCGCCGCGCATGGGCAGGAGCGCGTGACGGTCCACTGCGCGATGACCAGCCGCCGGGGGAAGACGCTGGGCTGGGACAAAGAGAACGGGTGCTACAAGCGGCTCCCGACCGAAGATTACGCCTACGGAGCGGAGGGCATTCTGGTCTCCAGCTACCGCATCGCCAGCCACTCGGCGCTAGGCATGGCGAACAGCGAGCCATTGAACGATGACGGCGAGCGCGGGGCCATCGTGCTGACCGCCAGCGTCGCGGCGCAGGACGGCCAGATCGGGCAGGTCATCTATGGCAGCTGCAAGAGCGGGGTGAACGGCCTCGTCCTGCCGATGGCGCGGGACCTGATGGATATGGGTATCCGCGTGAACAGCGTCATGCCGGGAATTTTCGCTACACCGCTGATGCTGGGGATGAAGGACAGGAACCCGCAAATGTGGGACCAGCTCAACACCAGCGTGCCCTTCCCCAAGCGCCTCGGCGAACCGGAAGAATTCGGCAGCCTGATCGTGGAAATTGCGCGCAACACCTACATCAACGGCCATCAATTCCGCCTGGACGGAGCGATCAGAATGCCGCCGAAATGAGTTCTTCTGAACCACTCAGCTTCTTCGGGAACCCATCTTCCCCTTACACCCGCAAAATGCTCTCGCTTCTGCGCTATCGCCGCATTGCGCACTCGGTAATCTGGGGATCACCCGACGCCGCTCCAAAGCATCTGCCGAAACCCAAGGTTGGTCTCCTGCCAACGTTCTATTTCAGGATGGACGACGGCAGCTTTGAAGCGGTGGTCGATTCAACGCCGATCGCGAGGCGACTTGAAGAGGAATACAAAGGACGTAGCGCGATACCGGAAGATGCCGAGCTTGCATTCTACATGGCGCTTATCGAAGATTACGCCGATGAGTGGTTGACCAAACCAATGTTCCATTATCGCTGGCATCATGATGCTGATCGCCAGCATGCCGGACGGTTCCTGTCCTTTACCTCTGACACCTCTCAAGACAGAGAATCAGCGGAAAACAGAGCGGAGGCTTTCACCAAGCGACAGTTTGAGCGCCTCTATGTTGTAGGATCGAACGATCAAACCGCCGAAATCATCGAGACAAGTTACGAACGCTTCCTTGGCATACTCGACTCGATGCTGGAGGAACGCCCTTACCTGCTGGGGAACAGACCCAGTGTCGCCGACTTTGCAGTGTTCGGCCAGATGACCCAACTGGGATTGGTCGACCCCACGCCGCGCAGACTGATGCTCGAGAAGGCGCCTCGCTTGGAGGCCTGGCTATGGAAAACAGATGATCTGAGCGGACTTGAATTGGCCGGTTGTGACTGGAGCGAAACAGGCGGGATACGCAGGGCACTTGCTCCGCTGCTCGATGAGATCGCTCAGACCTATCAGCCCGTATTGCTCGCCAACGCCAAGGCGGTGATGAACGGTGCGACACAATTCACGGCGGACGTACACGGAAGCGAATGGACGCAGCCGACATTCCCGTATCAGGCCAAGTGTCTGGCAGAGCTTCGGGACCGCTTCGCCAGCTTGGACAAGCCAGCAAAAAAAGCATGCGCAGCCACAATGACGGCGAACAATTGCGGGGCCATGATAGAGGGACTGACATGACCACTTCCACCAACGAATATCCGACCAAGGCCTACGGCGCGGCAGACACCAGCGGCCATATCGCGCCGATGGACATCACCCGCCGGGGCCTGCGCGATGACGATGTGCTGATCGATATCAGCCATTGCGGCATCTGCCATTCGGACCTGCACACCGCCCGCAACGACTGGGGCCGCACGAGCTATCCGGTGGTGCCGGGTCATGAAATTGTCGGCACCGTCGCGGCGCTGGGTAATGGAGTAACGCGTCACAAAATCGGCGACCGCGTGGCGATCGGCTGCATGGTGGATGCTTGCATGCAATGCTCCCACTGCGAGCAAGGTCTGGAGCAATATTGCAAGCAGGGCATGGTCGGCACCTATGGCGGAACCGACCGGCACGATGGCAGCAAGACCCATGGCGGCTATTCCACCCGCATCGCGTGCCGCGACGAATTCGTCCTCAAAGTACCCGAGGCGCTTTCCAGCGAACATGCCGCGCCGCTGCTGTGTGCCGGCATCACAACCTATTCGCCCTTGCGGACATGGAAAATCGGCCCAGGCAGCAAAGTCGCGGTCGCTGGCCTAGGCGGGCTGGGTCATATGGGCGTCAAATTCGCCGTAGCGATGGGCGCCGAAGTCACCGTTCTCAGCCGCAGCGAGGACAAGCGCGCCGATGCCGAGGCGCTGGGGGCGCATGATTTCCTGCTGACCACCGACAAGCCATCCATGAAGGCCAAGTCGGGCACTTTCGACATGGTCCTCAACACCATCCCCGTCCGCCACGATGTCACGCCCTATCTCCACCTCCTGCGGATCGACGGCGTGCAAGTGCTGGTCGGGATGATCGACATGATGCCGGAAATGCACAGCGGCCTGCTGCTGGGACGCAAGGTGCTGACCGGAAGCGGGATCGGCGGCCTCGCCGAAACGCAGGAAATGCTCGATCTGTGCGCCAAGAAGAACATCGTACCGGAGATCGAGATGATCCCGATGCAGGATGTGAACACCGCCTACGAACGCATGGAAGCCAGCGACGTGAAATACCGCTTCGTTATCGATATTGGGAACAGCGACTTCTAGGCAGAGCCGCGTCGAAAGCTGCTAAGGCTCGATAAAGCTCCCGCCCCGCTTGCAATTCGTTCGAACGAACAATAAACAGTCGCCATGCGCGAACGACTCATCGAAACTGCAATCGAGAAGTTCGGCAAGCACGGTCTGGATGGCGCCAGCACGCGCGACATTGCGGCGGCATCGGGCACGGCGATGAGTTCGATTACGTACCATTTCGGCAGCAAGGAGGGCCTGTATAAGGCCGCTGCCGAGCATATTTTCAGTCATTTGCAGATAATGATGGCGGACCCGCCACTTCCGATTCCGGGCGAGAACGCATCGGATGAAGATCGGATCGAATTGATTTGCGCCATGTTGGGCCGTGCGGCGACCTTCATGCTGCATGACGGGTCAGCCGCCTTTGCCCTTTTTATCTCGCGCGAGCAGCAAGCACCGTCTCCGGCGGTGCTCGAAATCATGCGGTCTCACATGAAGAAAACCATGAGCCAGCTGGCGCGGCAGATCGGTTTGCTGCGCCCTGATCTCGACGAGACGGAAGTGCGGGCAACTGCGCTTTTCATTTTCGGGATGGCGGTCACGCTTCGTCACTCGCGAACTGCGCTCCACCTGCTGATGGAAGTCGACACCATCGACGATGCGCTGAAAGAGAGGCTGCTCGCCCGCCTCGACCGGATCGTCCGCACCGTGCTGGTGGCGGCCTGATGCGGACAATACGCGCCCTCGCCCTCGCTGGAGTGCTGCTTCCCTTGGGCGCGTGTGTGTCACTGGTGCCCGATGCCGAGACGCCTGCGGTGGTGGCCGACATGCCCACCGCCTATGATGCGGCAGAGATTGACGGCACCTACCGGCCCGCCAATTGGTGGCAAGCGTTCGGCGATCCGGTGCTGGACGGGCTGGTGAACGATGCGCTGTCGGAGAATCTCGACATTGCAGCGGCGGCGGCTCGGGTCGAGCAGGCCAGCGCGCAGGCGCGGATTGCCCGCTCCGCCTTGCTGCCGACCGTCTCTGCCAGCGCCAGCACCAGCTATTCCGACAGCCCGCTGGCGGGCAGCGCCTTTGGCGGTCTGTCTGGCGGCGGGCCCAGCCGCCTGACCAACGAAACATACTCGCTCAGTCTGGGCGCTGCCTACGAGCTCGACCTGTTCGGGCGCGTACGGGGCGATCTGGCGGCGGCTCGCAGCGACGCGGTGGCCGCCGAGTTTGACTATCGCACCGTGCAACTGGCCTCCGCCGCCGAGACGATCAGCACCTATTTCGAGATCGTCGATACGCGCCGCCAGATCGAGCTGACCGTGCGCACTGCAGAGCTGCTGGCCGACCGGGCCGAGCGCACGAATGACCGGTTCCTGCGCGGGCTTTCGGAGAGTTTCGAACTGTATCAAGTGCGCCAGGATCTGCGCAACACGCAGGCCAGCCTGCCGCAGCTCGAAGCTTCGCTCAGCGCAGCCAATGGCCGTCTGGCAACGCTGGTCGGGACCTATCCGGGCCCGATGAAGGCGCGGCTCGAAACGCAGCTGACGCCGCGTCTCGTCTTTGCCCCCGTTCCCGCCGGTCTGCCCGCTGAATTGCTGGTCCAGCGGCCCGATGTGGCCGCAGAATGGGCAAGGCTGGAATCCGCGCGCCAACGGATCGGCGCGCGCCGGGCGGAACGTTTCCCCTCGCTGCAACTGACAGGCTCGCTGGGCACGCAGGGGGACAGCCCGCTGGGTATTTTCGACATAGCCGATACGTGGCTCCTGTCGCTTGGCTCCAGCATCACTGCGCCCTTGCTGGATGGTGGCCGCATCTCGGCCAATATCCGCGCGGCCAGAGCCGCCTATGACGCGCAGGCTGCGGCCTATGCAAAAGCGGTTCTGACCGCGTACCGCGAGGTGGACGTCGCCATCGACGACTACGAGGAGCAGCGTCAGCGCTACCTGCTGATCACCGGACAACTGGCCGAGGCAAAGGCCTCGCTCGACGTGCAATCCAGCCGCTTCCAGAGCGGTGTGGGCAGCTACACCGCCTATCTCGACGCTCTGCGCGCCGTCTATCAGGTGGAATCCAGCCTCTCCGGCGCGGCGCGCGGCGTGGCGCTTTCCCGGCTCGGTATCCACCGTGCGCTGGGCGGTGATTGGGCGGCCACGGCCACACCAGACGTCAGCAACGATCCGCAAACCGGCGACAGCGAAGGAAACCTGCAATGAAACGGCAAGCTGTTTGGGCCATCGGGCTTCTGGTGGGTGCGGTCGCTGTCGCCGCACTGATGATATTCCTTCGGCCAGAGCCCGCTCAGGAAGAGCAGGTCGCGCAGGTACCGCTGGTGGAAACCATCGCACTGGAACAAGCGGCCGGGCCGATCCAGGTTCTCGGCTCCGGCACGGTCGGCTCGCGGGAAGAAGTATCGATCGGCGCGGAAGTCGGTGGGAAACTCACCTTTGTCAGCGCCAGTTTCCGCGAAGGCAGCGTGGTGGGCGGGGGATCCACTTTGTTCCGGATCGACACCACCGATTACCAGAACAATGTCCGCACCGCCCGCGCCGATGTGGCCGCGCAGAACGTCGCCGTGCTGCAGGCCCAGCAGGAAGTCAGCATCGCACAGGCCGAACTGGCGCGGTTTGCCGAGCGCCAGGATGCAGGCTCTGCACTGGCCAGCGTGATCGACGCGGATGATTACGCCTCGCGGTTCTTGCCCCCGCAGTCTGTCGCAAACGCGGCGGCCAGTAATTCGGCCCGGCGCGCGCCAACATCCGCGCCGAGCAACCTCGCCACGCGTGAGCCGCAATTGCGTTCCGCCAGAGCCGCACGCGACCGGGCCAATGCCAATCTCGCCAGCGCGCAGACCTCGCTTGCCCGTACCCGCGTGACCGCGCCGTTCACCGGCATTGTCCGCAGCGAAACGGCAGCGGTCGGCACGCTGGTGCAGCCGGGGCAGGTGCTCGGCACGATTGTCTCCACTGCGTCCTATGAAGTGCGCATTTCGCTGACCGAGGCCGAGGCGGCGCTGATCCCCGGCGTGCTGAAACCGAACAATGCCCGCATTCCGGCCCGCGTGTTCAGCGATTTCGGCGGGCTGCGTTACGGTTGGGATGCCTATGTCGACCGGGCGAACAACATCCTCGACCCGCAGACCCGCACCATCGATGTCTTCCTGAGAGTGCCCAATCCGTTGCGCGGCGGGCGACTTGTCGATGGCGAGGAACCGAGCGGCGCTGCTCCGCCACTGCTGCTGGGCAGTTTCGTCAGCGCCGAAATAACCGGGGCCAGCCTCGCTTCCTACGCCGCCATCCCGGCCGAGCATCTGCGCACCGGCAACAGGATATGGGTCGTGCGCGGCGGCAAATTGCGCATCCTGCCGGTCCGCGTCATCCAGCGCACCGATGATCTGGCTTACATCACCACGCCGACACTTGCCGAAGGCGGGCGGCTGGTCACCAGCAGCCTGCGCGCGGCGGTGGACGGTATGGATGTGCGGGTGAACCGGGTCGCCCCTGCTCCCGGCGCAGGCGCAGGCTCTGGCTCTGGCGATGAGTGAGCCGGAGGAAACCGCACTCGACCGGTTCGGCAATGCCGCCGGTGACCGGGCGCGCGAGCGGACCGGCGTCATTGCTTTCATGGCCCGCAACGGAGTCGCTGCGAACCTGCTGATGCTCGTCATGCTGGTGGCGGGGTATCTCTCCTACACCACCATCGTGCAGGAGGTGTTCCCGGAAAGCAGCCTCGATACCATCACCGTGTCGGTCGCCTATCCCGGGGCAACGCCGGAGGAAATCGAGGAATCGATTGTCCAGAAGGTCGAAGAAGCGGTCGAGGCTATCGAAGGCGTCAAGGATATCACCGCCACGGCTTCGGAAGGGTCCGGCACGGTCAATGTCGAGCTGGAACTCGGTGTCGATATCGACCGCGCGCTGGATGACGTGAAGTCCGAAGTCGACCAGATCCAGACCTTCCCGATTGAAGCCGAAGAGCCCGACATCCGCGAATTGACCACGCGCCAGATTGTCATGCGTCTCGCGCTCTACGGCCAGGTGCCTGAGGAGACGCTCAAGGAAACCGCTTACGCGCTGGAAGACAGCATCGCTGCCCTGCCCGATGTCAGCTATGTCCAGACCAGCGGCGTGCGCCAGTACCAGATCTTCGCCGATGTGCCGCAAGACCGGCTGCGCGCGCTCGGCCTGTCGCTGACCGACGTCTCGAACATTATCGCCGCCGACAGTCTGGACAGCCCTGCAGGCTCGATCGACACGAAAAACGAAGAAGTGCGCGTGCGGACGGTCGGCCAGAATTACGACCAGCAGGATTTCGAGGATATTGTGGTCCTCACCAGTCAGGATGGAAATATCCTGCGGCTGGGCGATATCGCCACCGTGCAGGACGGGTTCGAGGACGCCGACCTGATCACCAGCTTCAACGGTCAGCCGGTCGCCTTTGTGGACGTCTACCGCACCAGCGACGAGCGCGTCCTGGACGTGTCGGCGGCGGTCAGGAACCTGCTCGAAACCGAGTACCAGACGCCTGCGGGTGTCGAGTACGCCATCTGGGACGACGATTCCGAGCTGCTCGACGATCGCCTGAGCCTGCTCCTCAAAAACGCCGCCATGGGTCTGGTTCTGGTGCTGGTCGCGCTGACGCTGTTCCTCGATCTGCGGCTCGCCTTCTGGACCGCCATCGGCATCGGCGCGACATTTGTCGGCGCGATCTTCATCCTCGAATGGGCCGGGTCGAGCATCAATATGTTCTCCCTGTTCGGCTTCATTCTCGCGCTCGGACTGGTGGTCGACGATGCGGTGGTGGTCGGCGAGAATATCTATGCGGAGCGCGAACGCGGGCGCAGCGGGATCGGCGCGGCCATCGCCGGCGGGCAGCGGGTGAAGGTGCCCGTGCTTTTCGCCGTCGCCACCACGATCACCGCCTTCGCTCCGCTGTTGGCCGTGGGCGGCACCATCGGCAAGGTTCTGGCCGATATCCCGCTCGTGGTGCTCGCCGTTCTGGGCCTGTCGCTGGTGGAAGCTCTGCTGGTCCTACCCCACCATTTGAGCAATCTGCCGGTTGTCGGCACCGTCTCGAAGAACCGTGTTCTGGCAGCGGTCGAGCGGCTGCAACGCGCGGTCGACCGCCGGTTCAAGGCCTTTGTCGACGGGCCTCTGGACCGCGCGCTGCGCTTCACCGTGGCCGCACCCTATCTGATCCTGTCCGCCGGTGTTGCCCTGCTGATCGTGATTATCGCGATGATCCCCGGCGGCATCCTCAAAGTCGTCTTCTTCCCCAATATCGAAGGCAACACCGTCGCCGCTTCGCTGGAAATGCCCGCGGGCACGACCGTGGAGCGAACGGCGGCGGTCGCCCGGCGGATCGAAGCTGCGGGCGAGCGCGCTATCGAGCGCTACAGCGACGGCGAAGCCAGCGAGGCAGGCTTTGTCGAGGCGATATACACCTCCATCGGGATGACCAGCGGCGGCGGCGGTCCGGGCGGGACGGTCGATACCCTCCGGCCCAATCTCGCCAATATCCAGCTCAGCCTGGTGTCATCGGACGAGCGCAGCGTTTCCTCGGCAGAGCTGGAAGAAGCATGGCGCGAGGAGCTGGGGCCGGTCCCCGAAGCGCGCTCGCTGGCCATTTCTTCATCGCTGCTCTCCGCCGGAGACCCGGTCAGTGTGCAGCTGTCGCACCCTGACGATGAAACGCTCGACCGCGCATCCGCGCAGGTTATGGCGGCGCTGGCGAGGCTGAGCGGCGTGTTCGATATTGAAAGCAATCAGGATGAGGGGATGCAGGAAATCGAGCTGCGCCTGAAACCGTCCGCGCGCACGCTGGGCGTATCGCTCAGGGACGTCGCGGGGCAGGTGCGGGCAGCATTCTTCGGGGCAGAGGCCGTGCGCGTTCAGCGCGGGCGCGAGGATGTGCGGGTCTATGTCCGCTTGCCGGAGGAAGAACGCGATTCCATCGCCGACATCGCTCGCTATCAGGTCCGCGTGCCGGGCGGGCAGGTGCCGCTCAGCACGCTCGCCGATGTGTCCTTCTCCGAAGCGCCCTCCGTCATCCGCCGCGAAGCGGGCCGCCGGGTGGCGACCGTCACCGCCGATCTGGACGAGGATGTGGTCACCAGTCAGGAAGTGGCGCAATTGCTCGACAACGAGATCATGCCGGCCATCCGTGCGGATTACCCCGCGCTGCAATACAGCTTTGGCGGGGAACAGGAGGAGCAGGCGGAAACCTTCGGCTCGCTCGGCAGCGCGTTTCTGCTGGCACTGGTGGTGATTTACGGCCTGCTGGCGGTGCCCTTCAAATCCTATATCCAGCCGCTGATCATCATGGCCGCGATCCCGTTCGGCATCATCGGCGCATTGCTGGGGCATTTGATGCTGGGCATACCGCTGGGCGTCCTGTCGATGTTCGGCATCATTGCGCTGTCGGGGGTGATCATCAACGGGGCACTGGTGCTGATCGACTTCATGAACGAAAATCTGGAAGCCGGGATGGAGCGGGGCGAGGCGGTAATTGACGCGGCTAAGTCGCGGTTCCGGCCCATCATGCTGACAGCCATAACCACCTTCCTCGGCGTCGCACCGATTACCTTCGAAACCAGCCTGCAGGCGCAATTCCTGATCCCGATGTCCGCCAGCCTCGGCTTTGGCGTGCTGTTCGGTACGGTCCTGCTGGTGCTGCTGATCCCCGCCCTCGCCATCCTGCAGATGCGCGCGGTGGACCGGTTCAAACGGATGTTTGTGGCGGAGGAAGAAGAAGAGATCGAAGCGATCGGCGAGCCGAGAACCGCGTAATCCAAAACAAGAGCGGCCACCGGAACATAGCGCAATGCAATGAAGCGGGTGGGTTCGGAGCGAAGCGGAGTAGGCGGCGCAAGCCGCCAACGGAACCGGAACCTCGCGGAACGGAATGGAGCGGTGAAGGGAAACCAATAGGTAGAGTAAGCAACTGAACTAACGTTATTTTTCAAAGCCCGAAAAATAAAAGGCCCCCAATCTGGCCCCCACTTGCCCGTGCTTCTGTGGAAAAACGTGGGATGAAGAGGGACAATTGCGCCCGTCGCAGCGCTTCGCAATTAGCCTGCTAGCTATCGGTTGTCACCGATAAGATTGGCAACTCGTATGTGAGTGGAGCGCAGCCTTAACAGGTAACAAAAATAGAAATTCGGCGGATCGAAAACAACTCACTCTTCGACTCAATATTATCATCATAATTCATATGCTTATGAAACTATGAGTTGTCCACGGCTCAGCGCAAACCCGCTCTACTCGTAGACGGGTCGATTCCGCCCAAAACACTATTTCATATAAATATCATAGACTTATGCCCCGAATTCGCGGGGTACGGTGTGCTCGCCAGATTCCCATTTGCGCGCGGTTTACCCATCATTTGCTGAAACCTCGGTTCAGTCATGCCGGAAAACATCTGACGTCAAAGAGCCGCGCGGCGATTGAGCGCGGCTAATGCCTGTTTCGCGCCCCAAGGGCGGCGAACCAGTTGGATAGAGCCGTCGATAGCACTCGGTGCCATCCACTGCAGCCAACGACATCCACCGGACTGTTAGCCTTTAAGGTCAATTTCTTGCTGCAAATTGCGTAGTATGGTTTAGCTGCGTAACCTATGAACGAGAGCTTTCGCCCACTTGGAATTGACCTATTCGCTGGCGCTGGCGGCTTTTCCTTAGCCGCCGTGAAATCTGGCATCGAGATCAAGTTTGCAGTCGAGAACGACCAGCACTCTATAGCAACATTTGCAGACAATATCTGCAAGCTCGAAGGCGGCAAAGGCACGAAAATATATAGGCAAGACATCCTCACATGTGATGTCGAGGAACTGAAAAAAGAGCATTTCTCAGATCGCGAGTGCGACCTTTTGCTTGGAGGTCCCCCATGCCAAGGATTTTCCACGCACCGAATACGTGACGCTGGTGTGAACGATCCGCGTAATGAACTCCTAATGGCATATTTCAGTTTTGTGCGAGAGTTTATGCCGCGGGTTTTCTTGCTAGAGAATGTCCCGGGCATCCTTTGGGATCGCCACAAAGATTACCTTGATCGCTTTTATTCAGAAGGGCGGGCCGTAGGTTATCACCTGTTTGAACCTGAGATCTTAGACGCGCGGGACTATGGCATTCCGCAAAGGCGTCGTCGCGTTTTCATCCTCGGGCTAAGGCCTGACGTTGTTCGGAAGGATTTTGCTTGGCCTCCTGTCGCGACGCATGCTGATCCTCGCCTTAAAAACCCCATACGGAAGCCATGGGTGAATTGCGCTAGAGCCTTTGACAAGACTTTGGATCGCGATCTCAACGACATTCATATGCGGCACGGCGAAGCGCTGGTGGAAGCCTTCAGGAACACGCCCGCAAATGGTGGGAGCCGCAAAGATTCGGGACGGATTTTGCCATGTCATAAAGAGCATGACGGTCACAAAGATGTATATGGACGGATAGATCCAAAACAGCCCGCTCCGACAATGACAACGGCTTGCATTAATCCGTCAAAAGGGCGATTTGTCCATCCAACTGAGCATCACGGAATTACCGTTCGGCAGGCAGCACGTATCCAAACTTTCCCAGATGATTTTGTTTTTCATGGGGGGCTGACAGCAGCCGGGAGGCAGATTGGAAATGCAGTGCCGGTTGAGCTGGGCAAGGTGCTAATCAACCACCTAAAACCGCTACTGTCTGGGACCGCAGAGATTGGCAATTTGCCAAACGAAGAAGGAATGGCAGCGATGTCTAAAGAGGCGCAATTCGCATGATTGAGTCTCTCCCATTCAAGACTCAGGCGCGCACTGTTGACCACCTTGGGCGAGAGCAAATCGCAGATTGTCCCACGGCGATCTCTGAGCTTTGGAAAAACGCATATGATGCATATGCCCGATCGGTAAGCCTTCATATTTTTGATGGCGAGGAGCCTGTCGCAGCCATCTTCGATGATGGTCATGGAATGAGCTATGAGGAGTTTGTCAGCCGCTGGCTCGTTGTCGGAACGGAATCCAAGTACGATCAAAACGAGACGACTGAAGAAGATCGGAATGGCCTTCCGATTAGAACCAAGCAGGGCCAAAAGGGCATAGGCCGGCTATCGTCGGCGAACCTAGGCCCCCTCCTACTTCTGATTTCCAAACGCAGAAACTGTGACTTCGTCGCGGCGCTTCTCGATTGGCGGCAGTTCGAAAACCCTTATCTCGTGCTCTCCGATATAGAAGTTCCGGTCACAACATTTCGAGATCGCAGCGAGCTTGAAAAGCTTCTGCCGGAGCTATTTGATCGCCTAACCGATAACGTTTGGGGAAATAGCGACAGCCCTCGAAGAAGCGAGCGGCTTAAACAAGCATGGGCGACATATGACGCCTTTGTTCAAGAGCGCGACCAAACTAAGAACAAACCATCCGAGCAAATTGCTAACACAATTGTCGGCGCGACTTTTAAGCTTGAGTATCTCGACCCTTGGGACGTTTGGAGCGATGACGGATCAGCAAGCGGCACTGCCCTTCTCGTATCGGACATCCACTATGATTTGCGTGCACAGTTGCCAAGCATTCCGGCTGATGGCGGTGTGAAAGGGATCCGAAAAACATTCCATGCGACGCTTTCGGCTTTCACTGATCCATTTGTCGATCCTGTCGCAAACGAAGTGAACGCAATCGACCCTGACTTCACTTATGAGGTGAAAATCTGGGCATCGGGGGTTGGCCAATCAATCGTTGAGGAAGATCGTGGAACATTGAGTCGCCAAGTTTGTGACGAACTCGAACATGTCATAAGTGGAAATATTGACGAGAAGGGCAGATTTAGCGGGCTGATTAAGGCATTTGGAGAATGGCGTGAATTTGAGTCGGGCTATGTCGTCCCACCGCCGGCCGACTACACGCCTCCTAGTGGACCGACAACATTTGTGGGCCCTTTCAGTCTATATATCGCGACCTACGAACGCGACCGTATGAGCTCGACCCATACAGATGACGATCATGCGAAGTTCGATGCTCTAGCTGAGAGATACGGCGGATTTCTAATCTTCCGCAACGGCCTGAGAGTTTTGCCCTATGGAAGGCTGAACAGTGATTTCTTCGAAATCGAAGAAAGGCGTAGTAGGAGCGCGGGTCGCGAATTCTGGAATTCGCGAAGAATGTTTGGACGAATTGCATTGTCCCGTGAGGCGAACCCGAACCTCAGAGATAAAGCTGGCCGCGAAGGGTTCATAGACAACCGAGCCACAAAATCGCTCAAGACTATCGTCATCAACATTCTGAAAACTGCAGCGCGTGACCACTTCGGGTCGTCCTCAGAACTTCGAAAACAAGAATTGCCGGATATTCAAGAAGCGAACCGAAAAGCCAGGGCGGAAGAAGAACGGAAGGTCCTCGCTAAGCGCAACCGGCAAAAATTTCGATCGCGCCTCAAACGCAACCTTCCGCTTGTGGCAAAGATAGTCGATCGACTTGATGCGGAAAGCTCTGAGTTTTCCATAGATTGCATCTCAGATATCGCTGCAGCTCAATCAATGATTGACGATTTAGGGAATGAACTTCGAGATCTTCGTATTGTTGGCGCACCTTCAAGTCTCGGGTCCAGCGAAGATGACTTTCGTGAGTTCAGGCAACTTTACGCGAAAGCTCAAAGCATTCTTGAAGACATGGCAAACGAGCGCAAAAAGGCAATCGAGCGCCTCAACCCTCCAAAGCCGGAAGAACTTGCTGAGAAGCAAATGCAGAGCTTGGCGGGCCAGCTTCAGAGCCGAATACGCCAATGGAGCAAAGAGATTGCCAGCATTCAGGATTTTGAGGCTAAGCGCATCTCTGATTTGCTCTCTGCGCGCCATAAGGCCTTCCACCAGACTGCCCACCCCCTCATTGAACAGGTGAAGTCGGGACGCCTAGGTTTGGATGACGCTCTGGAGGAAATGGCAGCGATCCGAATGCGCCTCGAGTATGAGAATGAAGACATATTCCAGTCCTATATTAATACGCTGGAGCTCCTACGAGAGAATATCAATATTGAACTGATTGCGACTGAAGGGACCGCAGATAATATTGAGCTGCGCGACCAACTAAATCGCCTTAATCAAGTTGCGCAGCTGGGAATAACAGTCGAAATTCTTGGCCACGAATTGGCGACAAATGAACAGCTTATCCGGACCGGAATAAAGCGAATATCGAACGATGGTGAACAGCCCGGACTCGAGCAAATTCAAGCAGGATTTGAGGCACTTAGCCATCAACTTGACTTCCTGTCGCCGCTCAAGTTGTCTGGCCCGCGTACACGCCGGACTATATCGGGCAAGAACATCACGGAGTATCTTCGTGAGTTTTTCCGAACTGTGACTGAAACCAGAGACATCAAGATAGAGGCGTCCGATCAGTTCAATGCATTCGCAGTTGACGAGCAACCTTCACGATTGTTTCCCGTGTTCATCAATCTGGTCAATAACAGTGCCTATTGGTTGGTGAACTCCCATACTGTCGAGCCGAAGGTTTTGCTCGACGTCGTCGATGAGCACGTGATTGTGTCTGACAACGGTCCGGGGATTGATGCACTTGATCAGGACCAGCTCTTCAAAATGTTCTTCACACGCAAGGTAAGTGGGGGACGAGGCATCGGCCTATATCTCTGCAGAATGAACCTTTTAGCTGGCGGGCATTCGATCAGATACGCAACAGATAAGAAGTTTCGGCTTCTACCGGGAGCGAACTTCGTGATCGATTTCAAGGGGGCCAGTTTTGACTGATCACTGTGAGTTCGCGGAACTGGTGAAACAGGCCTTCATTGACCCGATTCGGTCTGTGCTGATCGTTGATGATCAGTATCCGACCTGGGAAGAAATTCTCAACGATCGGCGCCCAGAGGCTGCACAAGATGCAGAGCCGCAACCACCAAAGAAATGGCGAACTGATCCAGATTCTCCTGCATCAATTATCGCGCAATTTCGGAAACAGAAACCCGCGTTGGTCATCGATATCCATGACGCCACTGCCCCTCAGCCTGACACAGAAGAGGGGCTGGCTGGGGTGTTGGCACCGGATCACCTTCATCAGTCGGATTTGCTAATCCTGGACTATAATTTGGAGGGATCGAGCACGGGGGTTCCAGGCATTCTTGCGCGGTCTTATCTTGGGTCAATCCTTCGGAACCAGCACTTCAATCTGGTGGTGGTTCATACTGAAGAGCCGGATCTGCAAGCTGTCTTTTTCGATTGCATACTCAGTTTGCACGAAGCCTGCAGTGCTGAGTTCGATGACAAGCAGCAGGATCTCATCTCAGCGCTCGAAGAAAAGATGGATGATTGGGCTGATGAAGAAAAGTTCAATCCTAAAGATCTGGAAAGCTATTTGGACGTCGGCTCTTATCTAAAACTGCGTCATCCGCGAAACAGCCAGTCAAATACGTTTGGTCAATACATGCGGCCCAGTGGGAAGGCAGCTGGCCCTCTTTCGACGCTTGCCAAATGGGCCGATGAGCTGGATCTGAAAGGCGCTGAGCGCAAGGCGTTTGCATTATGGGCGATTAAAGAATTTGAGAAAAATAAGCGAGAATTGCTGTCGGACACACCGTTCGATGGACTCAGTTGGTCCTCTGAAGAAGGGCGGCTCTGGTTACGTACAGGGCGTGGCTTTGTAACCTTCGTAAAAAAAGAGGAGGTTGATTTACTGGCTGAGCTTCAAGAGTCACTCATTGCTTGGCAACCTACTCCATCGCGACTGTTGTCCTCAAAACTTCGCCATGAAATTACCTGTAATGGGGTCGAAGCAGAAGACCGCACGCTTTCTAAAAAGCATGTGTTCGCATATTTTTACGATCAGGTCCAAAATGCAAATTCCGAGCAAGAGCGCGCTATCCTGCAACGAGACCAGCTTCGCAGACAGGTCGAGGCTTTGGCATTCCAGATCGAGGATTCGATTGCGGATTTTGGAGAGAAAATACACAACTCTGATGAAGCCGGTGGGCGGTCGTACCATTCTCACTACGGCGTTGATTTAGAGAAAGACGGGGAAGCGAATAAGGCCCTCCACCATTTTAACAGCTATGTCTCGACACTGCCCATAAAGCCTGGGGCCGACCAACTTGATTGCGGCCATATTTTCAAAATCGACAATGATTGGTGGGTGTGTGCCACGCCCGCCTGCGACCTTCAGCCTGGGCAAAATTCCATAGCATTTGTGGGGCATAGCCAAAATTTGAGGCCGTTTACGGCACTGAAGCTACAACAAATCGCTGAGAACCATTCGCCAGACATCAACAGCGGTGAATACTGTTTCGTCGAAACCCCACTAGGAACGATTCAATGTCTTGGTTTAAGATCGCCAAATGGTGATGCCGAGGGGAATGCCGACAAAGCAACATGGCGAACCTTCATCGCGAAGGGAGGCGGGCGGTTCACGGACAGAAGGCTTGAACTGCTTGTTCCGAAGCTCACAAATGATGGCATCGAGCCGAACGAAAAGACGGCCACTGTTCTAGGCAAGCTACGATACGAATATGCGTTGAACTATGTCCAAAAGGTCGGAGCTAGCGTCACGAGGATCGGCTTGGGTTATGCAAGCTAGATTTGTGATTTGATCGAAATTAAGCCAGCAAAAACCTGTGAAATTCGGTGCGGCCCATCACTGTTCTCCTTTGTCCGGGGAATTCCAATGGCTCCCGCTAGAATGTATGCTTGGAGAACGGCAGTTGGCCGACAGCTGGACAGATACCGAGATCGATCTGATTGTCGCGGACTATTTCGCGATGTTGGTTGACGAACTAGAAGGCAATTCCTTCAATAAGGCCGAGCACAACCGCTCACTGCAGGAATTGGTGGGGCGCAGCCGAGGATCGATTGAGTTCAAGCATCAGAATATCAGCGCTGTCTTGTTAGGCCTCGGCCAGCCCTGGATCGAGGGCTACAAACCTGCTTCCAATTTCCAGAACGCGCTAGTCGATGGCGTACTTCGTTGGCTCGACGCTCGGCCTAACTGGCTCCTGCCTAAGCCACCAGCCGACAAGCCTTCGCGGCTACGGGAGATGTCACCGCTCTGGATTGGGCCGCCACCGACACAGCGGAATGAGCCATCAGCCATCGATCCTGAATTCATGGCTGCCCTTTCGCGCAAATATGATGTTGCAGAGCGCGACGCGCGCAACCGGGCCTTGGGCAAAGCTGGCGAAGAGGTTGTACTGCGGCATGAGCAGACCAATTTGCGCGAAGCAGGGCGCCAAGACTTGGCAGACAAGGTGCGCTGGACCGCTACCCAGGATGGCGACGGTTATGGTTATGACATTGCCAGCTTCGAGCGCGATGGACGCGAGAGGTTGATTGAAGTGAAGACGACCAACGGCTGGGAACGCACGCCCTTCCATATTTCGCGCAACGAACTAGCTGTGGCAGATGCGCGGCGAGATGACTGGCACCTTGTGCGGCTCTGGAACTTCGCGCGGCAGCCGAAAGCTTTCTCGATAAGACCTCCATTGGAGTCGCACATCGAGTTGACTGCGACGAGTTTTCTCGCCGGATTTCGATAAGAAGAGTTGCCGTGGGCACCAATTTGGAGGTTTGCTCAAGACCGTCGAAGCTTCAGCTTGAAAGCAATCGAACCCGGCCTGTCCGGTAAAGGAATTTGGAAAGCACACCCTACCCCGCGATTTCGGGACATAAGCTCATGTTTTTATGATGTAATATCGTTTTGGGCGGAATCAGCTCGCCTACGAGTTGAGCGGGTTTGCGCTGAACCGCAGGCAACTCACTTTGCGATAAGTAGCAGAAATTAAGAGATATTTCTCCGCGTTCTAGCGGGTCGCGGAAGAGTTGCGAATTTCAGCGCAAACCGTCAGCGTTTCGCTGCCTTGATTGGCACCACTTCGGCACCTTCGCGGAACTGGTCGAGGTAGTCACTCCACCATTTCATCATCTTCACTCGTTCTTTCCAGTGGGCACCGCGATGGTAGGCTGCACGGACTTTGTCGCCGTCTCCGTGCGCCAGCGCGCGCTCGATTGCGTCTGGGTTCCACTTGCCACTCTCGTTCAGCAGCGTAGAGGCCATCGCGCGGAATCCATGGGCGGTCATTTCGTCGGTTGTGTAACCGAGGCGGCGCAGTCCAGCGTTGATCGTGTTATCGCTCATGGGACGCCTGCGGGTTCGGACTGACGGGAACACATAGCCATCGGGCCCCGTCAATCGGTATGCCTCTTCCAAGATCGTGAGGGCTTGGCGTGAGAGAGGGACGAGGTGATCCTTGCGCATCTTCGTTTTGCTCGCCGGGATCGTCCACAAAGCGCCATCGAAGTCGATTTCGCTCCATTCGGCATGGCGGAGTTCACCGGGCCTCACGAACACATGCGGGGCCAGCTGCATTGCCAGTTTGGTGATAGGTTGGCCTTCGTAGCCATCGATTGCTCTGAGCAGCTCGCCAGCCTCCCCGGGATCCAGCACCGCTCCATAATGTGTGATGGTCGGGTTCATCAGCGCGCCTCTCAAGTCGCGCGTTGGATCGGACTTGAGGCGCGCTGTAGCGACCGCATAGCGGAACACCGAGCCTGCCAATTGCAAGGTTCGTTTGGCGCTTTCCAGTTTGCCTTTGCTCTCGATCCGGCGAACGGCTGTCAGGATGTCGGCAGGTTCAATATCAGCAATCGGGAGATTGCCGATCGAACTGTTGAGGACTGACAGGAGGTATTCGCAGCGCTTCGCCGTGGCGGGTGCCCAGGCCCTTGAACCATCGTGTCTGCGCTTCTCGCAGAACTCGGCGGCAATTGAAGCAAAGGTATTCTCAGCACCGAGCTTCCCACGCGCCTTCTCACGCTGTTTTTCGCGTGAAGGGTCCTTGCCCTGCGCCAGCTGCTCTCGCGCTGCGTCGCGCCTTCTGCGGGCTTCTGCGAGCCCGATTTCCGGGTAGCGTCCGATCGCCAACTTCTTTTCCCGGCCATCGACGCGATACTTCATCCGCCATAGTTTTCCGCCGGTTGGCTCCACCAAAAGGAAAAGCCCGGACGAGTCGCTCATTTTGTAGGCTTTGATACCAACCTTAGCCTTGCGAATTCTAACATCTGTTAGCGCCATGATTTCAAGCCTTTACCCAGAAAAGGCCCCCAGATTGGGGGCCTCTCGAATTGGTGGAAACCTATGAGGCCCCCAAAAAGGCCCCTAATTTCGGGAGACTTGACGAGACTAGCCGGGCAAATGCAGGACTAAGTAGCGTCAAAAACCCTCGAATTTCCAAGGGCTTTATAGCGTTTCCGGGATGTTTTGGGAAGGCGGCGCTGGAGCGGGTGAAGGGAATCGAACCCTCGTCGTCAGCTTGGGAAGCTGCTGCTCTACCATTGAGCTACACCCGCCTGCCTGTTGGCGCGTATCCGGCGCCGCGAGCCTTTGCCTCAGGGGCCGATGACGGTCAATCGTCTAGCGAGCGGCAATTATCACTTGTGCGGCTTGTCTGGATGCCCAGCGCAGCTAGATACGCGGCAACAGATTTCTCAGGAGAACACCCCATGCGCCAGATCGACCATTTCATTTCCGGTGGATCGCCCGCCCCGACCGGCCGGACCCACAAGATCTGGAACCCGTCCACCGGCGAAATTCAGGCCGAAGTCGCGCTGGGCAACGCCGCCACGCTGGAAGCCGCAGTGGCCAAGGCCAAGGAAGTGCAGCCCGCATGGGCCGCGACCAATCCACAAAAACGCGCCCGCGTGATGTTCGAATTCAAGGCATTGGTCGAAGCGAACAAGCAGGAGCTGGCCGAGCTCCTTTCCAGCGAGCACGGCAAGGTCGTGGAAGACGCGCATGGCGACGTTCAGCGCGGGCTGGAAGTGATCGAATTTGCTTGCGGCATTCCGCAGGCGCTGAAGGGCGAGTATTCGCAAGGCGCAGGTCCGGGCATCGACGTCTATTCCATGCGCCAGCCGCTGGGCATTGGTGCAGGCATCACCCCGTTCAACTTCCCCGCCATGATCCCGATGTGGATGTTCGGCATGGCGATTGCGGCGGGCAATGCTTTCATTCTGAAACCCAGCGAGCGCGATCCTAGCGTGCCGGTGCGACTGGCGGAACTGTTTCTGGAAGCGGGCGCGCCCGAGGGGCTGCTGCAGGTGGTGCATGGTGACAAGGAAATGGTCGACGCGATCCTCGACCATCCCGATATTCCGGCGATCAGCTTTGTCGGTTCGTCCGATATCGCGCACTATATCTACCAGCGCGGCGCGGCGAATGCGAAGCGGGTGCAGGCCTTTGGCGGCGCGAAGAACCACGGCATCGTGATGCCCGATGCCGATCTCGATCAGGTGGTGAACGATCTGGCCGGTGCAGCCTTCGGTTCCGCTGGCGAGCGCTGCATGGCGCTGCCTGTCGTGGTGCCGGTGGGCGAGGACACGGCCGACAAGCTGCGCGAGAAACTGATTCCGGCGATCAACGCGCTGCGGGTCGGTGTCTCCAACGATCCCGACGCGCATTACGGCCCCGTCGTCACACCGGAGCACAAGGCCCGCGTCGAAGGCTGGATCGACACCGCCGAGAAGGAAGGCGCCGAAGTCGTGATCGACGGGCGCGGGTTCAGCCTGCAGGGCCACGAGGACGGCTTCTTTGTTGGCCCCACCCTGCTCGACCGCGTGACCACCGACATGGAAAGCTACAAGGAAGAGATCTTCGGCCCCGTGCTGCAAATTGTCCGCGCGAAGGATTTCGAGGATGCGGTGCGCCTGCCGAGCGAGCATCAATATGGCAATGGCGTCGCCATCTTCACCCGCAACGGCCACGCGGCACGCGAATTTGCCAGCCGGGTCAATGTCGGCATGGTCGGCATCAATGTGCCGATCCCTGTACCTGTCAGTTATCACAGCTTCGGCGGATGGAAACGCTCTGGCTTTGGCGACATCGACCAATACGGCATGGAAGGCCTGAAATTCTGGACCAAGGCCAAGAAGATCACCCAGCGCTGGCCCGACGGCAATGAAGATCTGGGCAACGCCTTCATCATCCCGACGATGGGGTGATGGCAATGCGTTTTTCTCTCGTTCTTGCCGCCGCCCTCGCCCTTTCAGCCTGCGGAGAAGCCAGTTCTCCCGATACCTCGCCCGAGCCTGCCGAAACCATGATGCCGGTGGAGCCCGATGGCGGCATTGGTGACGGTGCGGAGCCTCTGCCGGATGCATCCGAGAACACGGAAGCTGCACCGAAAGACGAGCCTGAAATTACCGGGCCGGATGAAGGCCTGCTGGAAGAAGACGCCCGCAAGGATGCCGCCGCGCGCGGGATGGGAGAGAATGGCATTCCGGCGGATTATCACGGCGTCTGGGACTATGTCGAAGGCACTTGTGCGCGAGAATCGGACCTTCGTGTCGCGATCACCGGCGATACGATGACGTTCTACGAATCCATCGGCAAAGTGACCGCAGTGGTGAACCGGCCCAATGGCGACAGGATCGTCACACTCGCCATGTCTGGCGAGGGAGAAACGTGGGAGGAAACGCTGAAACTGGAAATGGACTCCACCGCCATGCGCATGGTCATCAGCGACCCAGCCGGCGCGCCGGAACCAACCGACGCGCGCAAACGCTGTGAGTGAAACGGGCGATCAAGATAACTATCGAAACGCGCCGCCAGCGCGGCTAGGGATCATGCCATGACAGGACAGTTTCAACTCACCGAAGACCAGCTTGCAATCCAGGACATGGCGCAGCGCTTCACCGCCGATAATATCACCCCCCATGCAGGCGAGTGGGACGAACAGCACCATTTCCCGCGCGATGTGATTCAATCCACCGCAGAACTGGGCTTTGGCGCGATTTATGTCTCGGAGGAATCCGGCGGCATCGGCCTTGGGCGGCTGGAGGCCGCGCTGATTATGGAGGCGATGGCCTATGGCTGCCCCACCACCAGCGCCTTCATCTCGATCCACAATATGGCTGCGTGGATGATCGACGAATTTGGCGGGCAGGAGGTGAAGTATCGCTACCTCCCCGACCTGATCTCCATGGAAAAGATCGCCAGCTATTGCCTGACCGAACCCGGCAGCGGATCGGATGCTGCGGGGCTGAAGACCAATGCCGTGCTTGATGGCGACCATTACGTGCTGAACGGCACCAAGCAGTTCATCAGCGGCGGCGGCGTGAACGATGTCTACGTCACCATGGTCCGCACCAGCGACCACAAGACAAAGGGCATCACCTGCCTCGTCATCGATAAGGACACGCCCGGCGTCAGCTTCGGCGCGCCGGAGAAGAAGCTGGGCTGGAATGCCTCCCCCACCGCGCAAGTCATCTTCGAAGATGCCCGCGTGCCGGTCGCCAACCGCGTGGGGGACGAGGGCGAAGGTTTCCGCTTTGCGATGATGGGGCTCGACGGCGGACGTTTGAATATTGGCGCATGCTCGCTGGGCGGCGCTCAGCGGTGTCTCGACGAGGCGGTTGCCTACACAAAAGACCGCAAGCAGTTCGATACGCCCATCGCCGATTTCCAGAACACCCAGTTCATGCTGGCCGACATGGCGACCGACCTCGAAAGCGCGCGCGCCCTGCTCTATCTGGCAGCCGCAAAGGTCACCGATAACGCGCCCGACAAATCGCGCTTCTCCGCCATGGCAAAGCGGCTGGCGACGGACAACGGCAGCAAGGTCGTGAACGATGCGCTGCAATTGTTCGGTGGTTACGGCTATCTCAAAGACTATCCGATCGAACGCTTCTGGCGCGATCTGCGCGTCCACTCGATCCTCGAAGGCACCAACCAGGTCATGCGCATGATCGTGGGCCGGGATTTGCTGAGACAGTGACACCCGACGCGAAACCCACCCCGTTGCAGCTAAATTCGCTTCGCTCATTAAGCTTCACCACCCCCTCCCGCATGCGGGAGGGGAGCGAGACTTGCCAGCTTGCTGGCTTAGTCGCAGTGGGGTGGGCTTCCCATATCGGAGTTTGGTCGCAATGACCCAAGACGTAAACATCCACAAACATGGCCGCGTGGGGCATATCAGCCTCAACCGGCCCAAGGCGCTGCATGCGCTGACGCTGGAGATGTGTCACGCGATGAGCGCCGCACTCACCGACTGGGCGGACGATGACGAGGTGGAAGCCATTATCCTCGACCATGCAGAGGGCCGCGGGTTTTGTGCGGGCGGCGACATTGCCTTCCTGCGCAATTCGGCGCTGAACGATGGCGGCGTGTCGGGGCGAAAATTCTTCCATGACGAATATCAGCTGAACCACCAGATGATGACCTACGCAAAGCCCATCGTGGCTTTCATGGACGGCATCACCATGGGCGGCGGCGTGGGCATTGCCTTGCCCGCCAAGTTCCGCGTCGCAACCGAAAACACGCGCTTTGCTATGCCGGAAACTGGCATCGGCCTGTTCCCCGATGTGGGCGGAGGCTGGCACCTCTCGCGCCTTGGCGGGCGGCTGGGCCAGTTTCTAGCGCTGACCGGAGCGCGGCTGGACGGGTCCGAGTGCTTGTGGGCCGGTATCGCCACGCATTACGTGCCCAGCGACCTGCTGGCCGATCTGAAAGCGCGTATAATCGAGAAGCCCGACCGGATTGGCGGCATCTTGTCCGAACCGGTGGGCACTCCGCCCAAGGCGCGGATCGAGGACAATGCCGATCTCATCCGCAAACACTTCGCGTCCGACAGCTACGAGGACATTCTCGCCAGTCTGGAAGCAGCGCATGAAGACGGCGATGTCTGGGCCACGAAGGAACGCGACACGCTGGGCACCAAGAGCCCGCAGACCTGCAAGGTGGCGCTTCGCCAGCTGAAGGAAAGCGCCGATCTGAACAGCTTTGCCGACAACATGGTGATGGAATACCGCATCGCCAGCCGAGTGCTGGTGCGCCCCGATTTCGCCGAGGGCGTGCGCGCGGTGATTACCGACAAGACCAACGATCCGAAATGGGATCCCCCCACCCCGCAGGACGTGAGCGAGGAGCTGATCGCCAGCATCTTCGCGCCATTGCCAGAGGGTGAGGAGTGGGTGCCGCTGAACACATAGCTTCGTCATCCCCGCGAAAGCGGGGACCCAGAGCAACGGAGCGCTCGACCACCCTAGGTTCCCGCGTTCGCGGGAATGACAGAGAGATTGAATTATGGCCGATTACGAAACCATCCTGACCGAAACCGACGGCGCGGTGACCATCATCACGATCAACCGGCCTAAGGCTTTGAACGCATTGTCCAGCGTAGTGCTGGCCGAACTGATCGAAGCCTTCGCCGCCTATCAGGCCGATAACAGCCAGCTCTGCGCGATCCTGACCGGCAGCGGGGACAAGGCTTTTGCCGCGGGCGCCGATATCAAGGAAATGTCCGACAAGGCGGCAGCCGATTTCTACCTCGAGGACTTCTTCGGCGACTGGACCAGCAAGATCGTCAAGACCACGCGCAAGCCGTGGATCGCGGCGGTCAACGGCTTTGCGCTGGGCGGCGGGTGCGAGCTGGCGATGATGGCCGATTTCATCATCGCCTCGGACAATGCCAAATTCGGCCAGCCCGAAATCAAGCTGGGCGTGGCCCCCGGCATGGGCGGCAGCCAGCGCCTCACCCGCGCCATCGGCAAATCGAAGTCGATGGAAATGTGCCTGACCGGCCGGATGATGGACGCCAATGAAGCCGAGCTCAGCAATCTTGTCGCCCGCGTCGTTCCCCACGCCGATCTGATGGCCGAGGCGAAGAAAACCGCCGCGACCATCGCCTCGATGCCGCCCATGGCGACCATCGCAAACAAGGAAATGGTCAATAGCGCCTTCGAAATGACGCTGGATCAGGGCCTGATCGTGGAACGCCGCATCTTCCAGATCCTCACCGCGAGCGAGGACAAACAGGAAGGCATGGCCGCGTTTATCGAGAAGCGTGAAGGGAACTGGAAGGGCCGGTGATTGTCGCTGCGGCATTACTCGCGAGCGGAAGCCTCGCAGTGGGAATGTCGTTGTTCGAAATGTGGGCGCTGTTAGCTGACAAAATTGGAGTATTTCAGCGGATACGCGATCTGATTTGGAACGAGCCAGAGGACACGAGTGACATGGCAGCAATAACCCGCTGGCTAGAGCTTGCAGCCCTACTGCCCATAGGCATAATTTTGCTTGTCATCGGTTACGCGGAATTTGGAGAACTGACATGAAAATCGCCTTTATCGGACTCGGCAATATGGGCGGCGGGATGGCCGCGAACCTTGTGAAGGCGGGGCATTCCGTGCGCGCGTTCGATCTTAGCGCGGAAGCCGCAGCCACCGCGCGCGGCAATGGCTGTGAGACTTTCGCCAGCGCCAAGGAAGCAGTCCAAGGCGTCGATGCGGTTGTCTCCATGTTGCCCAACGGGGCCATCGTGAAGGCGGTCTATACCGATGATGTGATCGGCCATGCGCCAGAAGGCGCGGTGTTCCTCGATTGCTCGACCATCGATGTCGCCACGGCGAAGGAAGTGATCGAGGCTGCGAGCGCCAAGGGATACGACATGGTCGATACGCCCGTCTCCGGCGGCATCGCAGCGGCCAATGGCGGCACGCTGACCTTCATGGTCGGCGGGACGGAAAAGGCGTTTGAGCGCGCCAAGCCAATCCTTGAGGCGATGGGCAAGGCAGTGATCCACGCGGGCGATGCAGGTGCGGGGCAGACGGCCAAGATCTGCAACAATATGCTCCTCGCCATCCACATGATCGGCACCGCCGAAGCGATGAAAATGGCCGAGAAGCTAGGCCTTGATCCGCAGAAATTCTACGAAATCAGCTCGCAGTCGAGCGGCTACAACTGGTCGCTCAATGCCTACACCCCCCTACCCGGCGTCGGCGTCGATAGCCCGGCGGACAATGAGTATCAGGGCGGGTTTGCCACTGCGCTGATGCTGAAGGATTTGCGCCTCGCGATGGAAGCAGCGGAAAATTCCGACAGCGCCGTGCCATTAGGTGCACGCGCGGCGGCGCTTTACGAAGACTTCGCTGGCGCAGGCAATGGCGGACTGGACTTCAGCGCGATCATCAAGACCTACACTTAAGTTCGTCATTGCGAGCGAAGCGCGGCAATCCAGAGCGTAACGCGCTTGGCTCTGGATCGCCGCGGGGCTGCGCCCCTCGCGATGACCATTCTATGCTTTGATCTCGGCCAGAACACCGTCCAGCCACTCACGCGGGGCGTGACGCCGCCCGATATCGGCGACGAATTCCTGACCGCGCGCCACCGAGCGCAAGCGGCCACCGCGTAGCCATCGGTCCGCGCGATCGTGGTAGCTCAGGCCGCCGCGCCTCAGCCATGAAGGACGATTCCACAGGCTCGGTGGCCCCTCGGCCACGGTGAGGCGCAAGGCATCGGAAGCCCGCGTCGCCGTGCGTCCCTCGCCGATATAAATCACATCATTTTTCGCGTGCATACCCAGCGCGTGCGGATGGCCGAGAGCAGCCAGTTCCGCCTTCCGCACGTCCTCACACGCAGTCAGATCGACGATTTCCCCGATCCGCTGATAGCCAAAGATGCGGTGGTGCGGATCGCCATCGGGCGCGCGGAACAATCCAAAGAACACGAACACATCGCCGACGCCCACACCTTGATTGGCGAGATGCGTTTGCGCAGCGCCGCATTGGCCGAACAGGCACCGGCCATCCCCGGTGAACATCGGATCATGGTGGCATGCGTCCGCCGCGCCCAGCTTGCCGCGACTGGCCGCTCGTGCGTGCTCCCCCAGCCCCAGATCGCCATAGGTCGTGCGCGAGTGCCCACCGCTTGGAATGGGCAGGCTGACCGGCACGCCGTCCACGATGGGCGACGGCCCGCCGCCCGCCGCGCTGTCGAAGCCTTTTCTGCTGAAGATAATCCTCATGCCCCCGCCTCTGCCCGCCCTCGTCCGCAGCGACAAGTTTTGCCAATCATGCGGTCACGGTCTAAAGGCCTGCCTCCCCGCTAATTTGCGCAAGACCGGCCCGCTTCCAATGCAACGCATCGTCAAGAATATGGGCTGGCTGCTCGGCGGACGCGGCATCAATGCCGTCCTCAGCCTCGTCTATCTGGCGCTGGCGACCCGCACGCTGGGGCTGGACGGGTTCGGGCATTTCGCGATTATCGTGGCGCTGGGCCAGACGGTCACCGGCATTGCCAATTTCCAGACATGGCAGTTCGTGGTGCGCTGGGGCGCTGGTGAGAAGGGCGCGCGCGATGCGACCGGCTTTGCAATTGCGCTGGACCTCCTCTCTCTGGTGACCGGGACCATTCTTGCAGGCATCCTTGTCTACACGGCGCAGCTTTGGTTGCCGCTGCCTGATGAGCTTCTGTGGATCACGTTCTTCTATTGCATCGTCTCGCTAATGGCGCTCCGATCCACGCCCACCGGCCTGCTGCGTCTGCGGTTCCAATATGGCCGCGCCACCGCCGCCGATGCGACCCAGCCAATTGTGCGCGCCATCGGGGCCGTTCTTGCGTTCTTCTTCATGCCCACAGTCACGGGGTTCATTCTGGCGTGGGCGGCATCCGAAGTGGTCGTGGCCGCAGCCTATTGGATCATCGCCGCGCGTTCGGAAAAGATCGACACGTCCGCGATTTCGCTGCGGAAAATCCCAGCAGCCCATCCCGACGCCTGGCGCTTCGTCCTCTCGACCAACTTCTCCGGCAGCCTGCTAATCGCTGGAAAACAGGTCATGATTTTGCTGGTGGGCGCCATAGGAGGAGAGGCCTTTGCCGGAGGCTTCCGCGTCGCCAGCCAACTGGGCCAAGCGCTGGTGCAACTGGCGCAGACCATCAGCAAGGCGGTCTATCCCGAACTCGTGCACGCAAAGGAAGACGCAGTGGCCATTGCGCGCCGCATCGCCAACGTCGCGCTGATTGGCGGGGTTTTGGCCGTCGGTGTAGCACTGCTGTTCGGACGCGAGGCGCTGGTTTTGATCGCAGGCGAGGAATTCCGTGTCGTCTACTGGGCGATGGTCATTCTGGCGATTGGCGGCGCGGTTGAGCTGGTCGGGGCCAGTCTGGAGAGCCTTCTGGTCAGCGCCGGACGCGCGGGCACGGCCTTCCTGTGCCGCGCAGTGCCGATGGCCATCGCGTTTGCCACGCTGGACGCTGCAATGGGCTGGCAGGGGCTGAAGGGCGCGGCGCTGTGTGTACTGGGCGCAAGCGCACTGGCAGTGGTCGGCTTCTGGATCGCGATCCTCAGCCGCCTCGACATTACCATCAAACCGCACGACGACGCCGAAGTCCCGAAGGACCCGGCCACGCACCGCCCTGCGGAATAAACGCCTAGCTCATATTCGGATCATTCCACGCCAGCACGGGTTTGCGCGCGGCCTGAGTCTCGTCCAAGCGGCGACGCGGCGCGTAATACGGGGCCTGCTTCAGGCTTTCATCGCCGGCATTGGCCCGCTCCGCCACACTGCGGAAGGACGCGATGAACTGGTCCAGCGCCGCCTTGCTTTCCGTCTCGGTCGGCTCGACCAGCATCGCACCGTGCACCACCAACGGGAAGAACACCGTCATCGGGTGATACCCCTCGTCGATCATCCCCTTGGCCAGATCCAGCGTCGAGAGATCGCCGCCGAAATCTTTATCGCCGAACAGCGCCTCGTGCATGCACGGCCCACTGTCCGCGTAGGGTGCGTGGAGCAAGTCTTCCAGACTGCGCAGGATGTAATTGGCATTTAGCACCGCGTCCTCGGCCACCTGCCGCAAGCCATCGGCCCCGTGGCTGAGCATGTAGGTCAGAGCGCGGGTGAACATGCCCATCTGGCCATGGAACGCGGTCATCCGGCCAAAGCTGTCCATCACGCCGCCGAAATGTTCCTCGGAGAAACTGTCGGCGCTTTCCTCCTCGATCAAATGCACCACCCCGTCTTTGGTCCGCGCGGTGTATGGCAGCGGGCCATAGGGGCTGAGCGCTTCCGACAACACGACCGGGCCGGACCCCGGACCACCGCCGCCATGCGGGGTGGAGAAGGTCTTGTGCAGGTTGATATGCATCGCATCGACGCCGAGGTCGCCCGGGCGCACCTTGCCGACGATGGCGTTGAAATTCGCGCCGTCGCAATAAACGAAGCCGCCCGCTGCGTGGACCGCGTCAGAGATCGCTTTCATATCGCGCTCGAACAATCCGCACGTGTTGGGATTGGTAATCATCACCGCTGCCACGTCCGGGCCGAGGCGCGCCTTCAGCGCTTCCAGATCGACGCGGCCGTCGGCACCTGCAGGAATGTCCTCCGTCTCGTATCCGGCGAAGGCTGCGGTGGCGGGGTTGGTCCCGTGCGCGCTTTCGGGGCACAGCACGACCTTGCGGGCATCGCCCCGCGCTTCAAGCGCAGCGCGGATGCACAGCATCCCGCACAGCTCGCCATGCGCGCCCGCCTTGGGGCTCATCGCGACGCCGTGCATGCCGGTCAGGTCAATCAGCCAAAAGGCCAGTTCGTTGATAACCTCCAGCGCGCCGCGCACGGTATCGACCGGCTGCAGCGGGTGGACATCGGCAAAGCCGGGCATCCGCGCGACCTTCTCGTTCAGGCGCGGATTGTGCTTCATGGTGCAGCTGCCGAGCGGGAACAGGCCCAGATCGATGGCATAGTTCTGACGGCTGAGGCGGGTGTAATGTCGCACCGTCTCCGGCTCCGAGAGGCCGACCAGTCCGATCGGATCGCTGCGCTCCAGCCCGCCCAAGCGATTGGCCGCAGCAGGATCGATTTCCGGCAAATCGACGCCGGTTATTTCTGCATGCCCGATTTCAAAAGAAAGCGGCTCTTCCAGCATCAACGCACGGTTGCCGCTGACAGTGGCGGGGCCATTGTGCATGCCGTCTTGATCGGCGGCGTTCATCGCAGGCTTCCAGCCGGATTTGTTGGGCGCGTTCATTGTGTCTCTCCGCTCGTGCTGAGCTTGTCGAAGTACGATTGGCTTGGTCTCTCGCCCTTCGACAAGCTCAGGACGAACGGGGTGCGCAGCGCGTTCATGCCAATTCCTCCTTAAGCGCGGAGCAGAGGGTCTCGATGTCCTCCTCGCTGGTGGTTTCGGTCACCGCGACCAGCAGGCCCTGCGACAGGGCATCCACATCAGGGAACAGACGGCCCAGCGAAACCCCGGCCAGCACATTCTTTGCCGCCAGTTTGCGCACCAGCGCGCGCGCATCGGTTTCCAGAACGATGGTGAATTCGTTGAAAAACGCGCTGTTCAGCACTGTCACGCCCGGCACCTGCGCCAACTTGTCGGCAGCCAGACAGGCGAGCCGGTGGTTCTCCGCCGCCAATTGACGCAGACCCTTTTCGCCCAGCAGCGTCATGTGCACATTGAAAGCCAGCGCGCACAAGCCGCTATTGGTGCAGATATTGCTGGTCGCCTTCTCGCGCCGGATATGCTGCTCGCGGGTGGAGAGCGTCAGCACAAAACCGCGCTTGCCTTCCGCATCGGTGGTCTCGCCGCACAGGCGCCCCGGCATCTGGCGGACATGTTTGGGATTGCGCACGGCGAACAGACCCAGATACGGCCCGCCAAAATTGAGGCCGACACCAATCGACTGGCCCTCGCCCACCACGATATCCGCGCCCATTTCGCCCGGCGATTTAATCGCGCCCAGCGCCACCGGCTCTGTATTGACGACCACGAGCAAAGCGCCCTTGGCATGCGCGGCCTCGGCAATTTCTGTCAGGTCGTTCACCCTGCCCAGGATGTCGGGATATTGCACCACGACGCAGGATGTCTCTTCGTCGATCCGGTCGCGAAGGCCGGTCGTGTCCGGCTCCGGCTGGATAGAGGGCTTGGCATCGGCGATAGTGTCGCCGGTGAACTTCGCCATGGTCTTCACGACCTCGGCGTAATGCGGGTGGAGTGCGCCGGACAGAACCGCGCGTTTGCGCTTCGTAACCCGGCCCGCCATCGCCACCGCTTCCCAGCAGGCGGTGGAGCCATCATACATCGAGGCATTGGCCACCGCGCAGCCATAGAGGCGCGCAACCTGCGTCTGGAACTCGAACAGCATCTGCAGCGTGCCCTGCGCGATTTCCGGCTGATAGGGCGTGTAAGCGGTTAGGAATTCGCCGCGCTGGATGATGTGATCGACCGACGCTGGCACGTGATGCTTGTAGGCCCCTGCCCCCAAAAAAAACGCTGCATCGGCTGCTGCAAGGTTCTTCTTGCTCAGCCTGCGCATGTGCTTCTCGACCGCCATCTCGCTGGCATGCATCGGCAGGCCATGGATCGGGCCATCCAGCCGCGCTTCTTCGGGCACATCGGTAAACAGATCATCGATGCTGTCCGCGCCAATGGTGGCCAGCATGTCACTGCGATCAGTGTCGGTCAGGGGTAGGTAGCGCATTTTCTATCCTCAAATCCCCTCCTCTTCAGAGGAGGGGCAGTGAGACTTGGCGTTGCGAAGCAATGCCTAGTCGCAGCGGGGTGGTGCTGGATTGCAGAACGGCGCTGCCGCGCCGGAACCACCCCCGGCCCCTCCTTTAAAAAGGAGGGGAGCTCGGCATCTTAAAGCTCGTCGACGAAGGCCTTGTAGGCCTTCAAATCCATCAGACCTTCCAGCTCTTCCTTGTCGCCGATGGTCAGTTTGAAGAACCAGCCTTCCTCTTCGGGCGAAGTGTTCACCAGTGCCGGATCGTCTTCCAGCGCATCGTTGGCTTCGGTCACTTCACCGCTGATCGGGGCATAGACGTCACTCGCCGCCTTCACACTCTCGACCACGGCGGCGTCTTTGCCCTTCTCCACCATCGCACCAACTTCGGGCAGCTCGACAAAGACGATGTCGCCCAATTGCTCCTGTGCGTAATCGGTAATGCCGACGGTGGCGGTGTCGCCTTCCACATCGATCCATTCATGTTCGTCGGTGAAGTAACGGGCCATTGGTTCAGCTCCCTCTGAAATAACGATGCGGTACAAAAGGCATGGGTGCGACGCGCGCGGGCAGGCGTTTGTTCCTGACCTGCAGTTCCAGTTCGGTGCCCGGCGCAGCGTGCGCGGCATCGACATAGGCCATGGCAATCGGATGACCGAGCGTGGGCGAGAAACCGCCGCTGGTCACCGTGCCCACTTGCGTCTCGCCGGCAAAAACGGGGGCGCCTTCGCGGGCAGGCAACCGGCCTTCCAGTGTCAGGCCCACCCGCTGTGTGGCAGGGCCATCGGCCAGCGTGGCGGCAATTGTTGCATGGCCCAGATAGCCGCCCGTCTCGCGCCGCTTCTTGCTTAACGCGAAAGTCAGATCGGCGCTGACCGGATCGATTTCGGGCGTCAGGTCATGACCATAGAGCGGTAGGCCCGCCTCCAGACGGAGAGAATCCCGTGCGCCAAGGCCCGCCGGGCGCACCTCGATTTCCGCCATCAGCCGGTCGGCCAGGCTTTCGGCGAATTCCGCCGGAACGGAAATCTCGAAACCGTCCTCGCCGGTATAGCCCGCGCGGGTGATCCGCAGCGGCCATTCGCCGAACTGGTAAAGCGTGGACTGCATGAAGGTCAGGCTTTCAGGCACACCGCGCATCACCCGGCCCAGCGCCGTCGCTGCATTCGGGCCTTGCAGCGCGACCAGCGCATGCTCGTCCATATGGTTGAGCTCGACTTCGTCGGGCAGATGCTCGCGCAAATGGGCGATATCGTCCCACTTCATCGCGCCATTGACGACCAGATAATAGGCTGGATCGCCCCAGTGCCCCTCGGTCCCGGCTTCCTCGTCGGCCTCTATCCACGGCGTGGCATTGGTGACCATCAGGTCGTCCAGCACGCCGCCATTGTCGTCCAACAGCAGGGTGTAGCGCACCCGGCCCGGCTTCAGACTGGTGATCGCGCCGGGCACCAGTGCCTCCAGCGCCTCCGCCGGATTTTCCCCGGTCAGCATCAGCTGGCCCATATGCGACACATCAAACAGGCCAGCCTGCGTGCGGGTCCATTCATGCTCGGCCACGATGCCGCCGCCATGTTCGGCGGAATACTGGATTGGCAGGTAGTAGCCTGCAAACTCCACCATTTTACCGCCGCGCGCGCGGTGCCATGCATCCAGCGGCAGGGCCTGCGTTTCAGGCTCGCCAACGTCGTCTTCGGGAATTTCGTTTTCGAATTCGCTCATAACAATCAAGCAGTCCCCAACAGGGCCACGCTCCGCCATCCGGCGCGTCGGCCTACCGCCCCCTCTGTCGGGAAACCTGAGAGCTTGCTCCCCCGCGCAGATCAGCGGGGGGCTTTCTCCTTCGGTGGCGAAGCGTTGCCGCCTCGCGCTTTCCAGAGTGTCGATGGCCCGCGCGGTCCGGTGGCCTGAGAGTTTCCGGGGCGGTTGCTCCTTCGGCGTCGGCAGGGCGGGCCCTGCCAATCTCTCCCGCGCGCGCCTGCTACAGAATCGCTCCCGCAGCCGACTATGCTGCGATGCGGCATAGCGGCGGAGCGGTCAATGCGTTTGAAAGGCCGTGCGCGGCGTTATTCCCCGCCTTGAGCCTTGGAAGCCGCCATGGCCCGGCGAACCAGCGCGATTTCCTCTGGCGCGAAGCCGCCTTCGTCGGGCGCGGAGCGGTCGGGCACGGCGCTAGTGAAATAGGCTATGCCTTTCTCACCATCACCGTTCCACCACAGTCCAGACCGAAGACCATATGCCTCACCCGCATGCCCAAAATGTGTTTCGCCTCCATCAAAGAGCTGGTCATTACAGTTTGGATCAATCTGGATCATCTGCGCGTGCAATCCATAGGCGCAAAAGAATTCTTGATCACGAGAGATGCCATCAACGAGGGCTTTGGCCCATTCCCCCAGCGTCCTTGCGCCAAAAAATTCGCTTTCCGGCCCGTTCATCAGCATCTGCCCGATCTTCGCCAAATCCATCATCCCGATCCGCACACCCCCTTGAGGGGAGAAAATGCTGGCATTCGTGCCCGGCTCATACCCGTACAGTGTGCATTCCACACCCTCGGCTACCGGAAAACCGCAATTCGGCGGGCGGTCTGCAGCATCGTCGCGCGCCACTTCTCCGGTGCTGCGATAGAGCGTGACTGCGCTTTCCGCGAATTCCCGCGAGCAGCCGATCCAGTTGAAGCACGCTTCCACGCCGAGCGGCGCGAAGACCGTCCGCTCCACCAGCCGGTCAAATCGCTCGCCGCTGGCGGCCTCCAGAACCGTTGCCACAACCGGCGAGCCGAGATTGGCATATTCGAACGGCGCTTCGCCAGGCGGTGCATCCGCATACCACGCCGCCGGATCGCGCAGCTTGTCCTCAAGGTTTGCCCCAAGGGGAATAACGTAACCCGCATCGTCGCGCAGGCCCGATCTGTGCGCCATCAATTGCGCCAGCGTAATCGGCACATCGGGATAGGAAGGATGGCGCACCGGCCAGCCGAGATACTCCGACACGTCGCGGTTCAGATCGACCTTTCTTTCATCGACCAGCCGCATGGCAGCGAGCGCCATGACCAGCTTGGAAATGCTGGCGATACGGACAGGATCGTTCGCCCGGGCAGGCCTGCCGGTGGTGCGGTCGGCCAGCCCTTCGACAATGACCGGCGTGGCACTTTCGCGGTCGAAAACAACGGCGATGCTAGCAGGTGGCACGCGCGGTTCCTCAGGTTCGCTCATGCTCGCGCAGGAAGCCAGAAAGGGAGCGATGAGAAGGGCCAAGCTGCGCATGGGCCGAAGCTGCCCCGATGTCGCAACGCCGTCAATTGAGTTTGCCGTCAATCGAGATTGGGCCGCAGCCAGCGCTCTGCCGTCTCCAGATCGACCCCGCGCCTTGTCGCGTAATCCTCCAGCTGGTCACGGCCCACTCGGGCCACGCCGAAATACTGCGATTCCGGATGGCCGAAATAGAAGCCCGACACAGCCGCCGTCGGCCACATGGCGAAGCTCTCTGTCAGCGTGAGGCCGGCATTTTTCGGCGCGTCGAGCAGGTCGAATAGCATCGGCTTCAGGCTGTGGTCGGGGCATGCGGGATAGCCTGGCGCTGGCCGAATGCCGCGATACTGCTCCTTGATCAGCGCCTCGTTGGTCAGCTGCTCGCCGGGGGCATAGCCCCACAGATCGGTCCGTACGTGTTGGTGCAGACGCTCGGCGAAGGCTTCGGCGAACCGGTCGGCCAGCGATTTCAGGAGAATGTCGGAATAATCGTCCTTGTCGGCCTGGAACCGTGCGGAATGCTCGTCGATCCCATGGATGCCCACAGCAAAGCCGCCGATCCAGTCACCTGCCGGATCGATGAAATCGGCGAGACACATATTCGCCCGGTCGCGTGATTTCTTCACCTGTTGGCGCAGGAAGGGCAGGACGACATGCTCTTCGCGGTTGACGCGGTGGATCGTCACATCGTCGCCGTCGCGGGCACAGGGCCACAGCCCGGCCACCCCGCGCGCGGTCAGCCATTTGCCCTCGATGATCTGGTCCAGCATGGCATCCGCGTCGGCCTTAAGCTGGGTCGCTGTCTCGCCGACCACTTCGTCGGTCAGGATCGCCGGATAGTTGCCGTGCAATTCCCAAGCGCGGAAGAACGGTGTCCAGTCGATCACGTCGCGCAAATCGGCAAGATCCCAATCGTCGAACACGTGCAGGCCGGGCTTGTCCGGCGGGGCGGGCTTGTCGCTCAGGAAAGCGTCGTAGAAATTGGCCCGCGCTTCCTCGATGCTGAGAAGGACACTGGCCGACTTGCCCTCGCGCGCGGCGCGGACCTTTTCGTATTCGTCCGCCGTATCGCCAACAAATTCATCACGCTGCGTGTCGGAGAGCAGGCGGCTGGCCACACCCACCGCGCGGCTGGCGTCGAGCACATGGATTACCGGGCCGTCATATTTCGGATCGATGCGAAGCGCGGTATGGACCTTGCTGGTGGTCGCCCCGCCGATCAGCAGCGGGATATCCATTTCGGCATTGGCCATTTCCTCGGCCACCGTCACCATCTCGTCCAGCGAGGGGGTGATCAGACCGGACAGGCCGATAATGTCGGCTTTCTCGTCCTTGGCCGTCTGGATGATCTGCGACCACGGGACCATCACGCCCAGATCGACCACATCATAGCCATTGCACTGCAACACCACGCCGACGATGTTCTTGCCGATGTCGTGCACATCGCCCTTCACTGTCGCCATGATGATCTTGCCCTTGGCCTTGCGTTCGGCCTCGGGCAGCAGGTCCTTCTCCGCCTCGATATAGGGGATGAGATGGGCGACCGCCTTCTTCATCACGCGGGCGGATTTGACCACTTGCGGCAGGAACATCTTGCCGCTGCCGAACAGGTCGCCGACGACATTCATGCCGTCCATCAGCGGGCCTTCGATCACCTCGATGGGTCGCCCGCCCGCCTCTGCAGTGGCGGCGCGCATTTCCTCGGTATCCTCGACGACATGCGCGTCAATGCCCTTAACCAGCGCATGCTCCAGCCGCTTGGCAACCGGATAGCTGCGCCATTCGGCAGCTTTCTTTTCGTCTTCCTTCGAAACGCCCTTGTAGCTTTCCGCAAGGTCGATCAGCCGCTCCGTGGCGGACACGTCACCCCCCACGGGGCGCATCAGGATCACATCCTCGCACGCCTCTCTCAGGGTCGGGTCGATCTGATCATACACGTCGAGCTGACCGGCATTGACGATGGCCATGTCCAGCCCCGCCGGAATGGCGTGGTAGAGGAACACCGAATGCATCGCGCGGCGCACCGTTTCGTTGCCGCGAAAACTGAAGGACAGGTTCGATAGCCCGCCGCTGGTCTTGGCGTGCGGGCAAGCGGCCTTGATCTCGGTGCAGGCCTCGATGAAATCCAGCCCGTAGCGGTCGTGCTCCTCGATCCCCGTCGCCACGGCGAAGATGTTGGGATCGAAGATGATATCTTCGGGCGGAAAGCCGATGCCGGTCAGCAAATTATAGGCCCGCGTGCAAATCTCGACCTTGCGGTCCTTCGTATCGGCCTGGCCCGTCTCGTCGAAGGCCATCACGACCACCGCCGCGCCATAGGCCATGCATTTGCGCGCCTGTTCGAGGAATGGCTCTTCGCCTTCCTTCATCGAAATCGAGTTCACGATCGGCTTGCCGGACACACACTTCAGCCCGGCCTCGATCACCTCCCATTTGGAACTGTCGACCATGATCGGCACCCGCGCAATGTCGGGCTCGGCGGCGATCAGTTTGAGGAAAGTGGTCATGGCGTGGACCGCATCGAGCAGCCCCTCGTCCATGTTGACGTCGATCACCTGCGCGCCGTTTTCCACCTGACTGCGCGCAACCTCCACCGCAGCGGTGTAATCATCGCCCAAAATGAGCTTCTTGAACCGGGCCGAGCCGGTCACGTTCGTGCGCTCGCCGATATTGACGAAGCGGGCGGTGGATAGGTCGTTCATTTATGCTGCAATCGTAAAAGGTTCGAGCCCGGCGAGGCGCATTTTCGTGTCGCGCTGAGGCAATGAGCGCGGTGTCAGGCCATCGACTGCCTTGGCAATCGCGGCGATATGGTCGGGCGTCGATCCGCAGCATCCGCCCAGAATATTGACCCGGCCGTTCTCTGCCCAGCGGCGCACCAGCGATGCCGTGGTCTCCGGCTCCTCGTCATACTCGCCCAGATCGTTGGGCAGGCCGGCATTGGGATAGGCCAGCACCAGCGTATCCGCGATGTCGGACAGCAGCTGGACATGCGGGCGCAATTGCTCTGCCCCGAAGCTGCAATTGAGGCCGATGGTCACAGGGTTCGCATGACGCACCGCATACCAGAATGCCTCCACCGTATGACCCGACAGATTGCGGCCTGACAGATCGGTCAGCGTCATGGACAGCATGACCGGCACATCACGGCCCAGTTCCGCTTCCAGCTGTTTGACCGCGAAAACGCCTGCTTTGGCATTCAGCGTATCGAAGATTGTCTCGATCAGGATGAAGTCCACCCCGCCCTCCACCAGAGCGGCGGCTTGCTCGTGATAGACATCGACCAGCGTATCGAAGTCGATTTCGCGAAAACCCGGGTCTTCGACATCGGGGCTGAGCGAGAGGGTCTTGTTGGTTGGGCCAATGGCACCGGCGACAAAGCGCGGGCGGCCATCCTTGCCCTCGTATTCGTCGGCCAACTCGCGCGCCAGTCTGCCAGATGCGACATTGATATCGCGCACCTTGTCCTCGGCGGCGTAATCCGCCTGACTGATGCTGTTGGCGGAGAACGTGTTGGTGCTGACAACGTCCGATCCCGCTTCCAGATACGCACGGGTGATATCGGCAATCACATCCGGGCGGGATAGCGCCAGAATATCGTTATTGCCCTTCTGGTCGGCCTTCAGGCCCAGATCGCCGGCGTAATCTTCCTCGGTCAGCTTGCGGTTCTGGATCTGCGTGCCGAAAGCGCCATCGAACACGAGAATACGCTCGGCTGCGGCGGCTTGCAGTTTTTCGCGGGCACTCATTGGGCTTGCTCCTGAGGGCGGCGGCCCAGCATGTGGCAGATCGCATAGGCGAGATCCGCACGGTTGAGAGTGTAGAAATGAAACTGGCGCACACCGCCAGCATAAAGGCGGCGGCAAAGCTCTGCCGCCACGGTGGCCGCGACCAGTTGCCGCGCCGCCGGGCGTTCATCCAGCCCGTCGAACAAACCGTCCATCCATTCGGGGATCACGGCCCCGCATTGCCCGGCAAATTTGCGCGCCTGCGCCACATTGGTCACCGGCAGGATACCCGGCACAACCGGCGCCGCAATGCCCGCCGCTGCCGCCTTCTCGCGAAAATCGAAGAAGGTTTCGTGGCTGAAGAAAAACTGGCTGATTGCGCGGGTCGCTCCGGCATCGATCTTGCGCTTCAGATTGTCGAGGTCGGATTGCGGGCAATCGGCGTCGGGATGCGTTTCGGGATAGGCCGCGACCGAGATTTCAAAATCGGCCACTTCTTTCAGGCCCGCGACCAGCTCGGCGGCGCTGGCATAGCCTTCCGGGTGGGCCACGAACGGCGCGCCGGGTTCGCCCGCATCACCGCGCAAGGCAACAATATGGCGCACGCCCGCTTCCCAATATTGCTCGGCGATTTTCTGGGTTTCCGCCCGGCTTGCGTCCACGCAGGTGAGATGCGCGGCGGCGGGAATGTGCGCTTCGCTGATGATCCGCGCGACGGTGTTGTGGGTGCGCTCTCGGGTCGAACCGCCCGCGCCATAGGTGACCGACACGAAATCCGGCCCCAGAGGAGCAAGCTCCTGAACCGCCTCCCACAGCTTCGCCTCCATCTTCTCGCTCTTGGGCGGGAAGAATTCGAAACTGACGCCGATATCGCCCGGCAGGCCGGAGAACAGCGGCGTATCATGCGCCGTGCGCTGTTCGTGTTTCGGGTCCAGCGGCGGCGTCGCCAGAGATGCCAGCGAAGGGGCGGTCGCGGATGTCATGGAGAGGCTACCTTATCATTGGACGAGCTGTTTGAAGGATCGGCGGAAGCGCCTGCCCGCGTCGCGAGCCAGATTTTCACGACCAACGGGCCGCCCGACAGCGCCGTGGGTTCGTCCGGCTTGAAGCCTGCCAAATGCAGAGCATCGGCCAGATCGGCATCGCTGAAACCAAGCCGGGCATGGGCAAACCGTTCGCGCAATTCCTCACGGTCATGCGCGGCGAAATCGACGATGGCGATACGACCGCCAGGCCGAACCACCCGTGCCGCTTCGGCCAGCGCGCGGGCGGGATCCTGCGCGAAATGCAGCACCTGATGCAATAGCACCGTGTCGAACGCGGCACCGGCGAAGGGCAAAGCGGAGAAATCCCCCTGCACCAGTTCCACCCGGTCTGCGGGAAGGTTCTGCAACTTGGCCCGCGCGACGCGGAGCATCTCCAGGCTCTTGTCGAGCGCCACAATGTGATCGGCGCGGTCGGCAAAGAGTTCGGCCATCCGGCCCGTGCCTGTGCCGATATCCAGCAGGCGGCCCAGAGGCTGCTCGCCCAGCGCATCGGCCAGTGCCTGCTCCACCTGTCCATCGGGACTGTGCAGCCCGCGCAGCCCGTCCCACTCTTCCGCATGATCGGCGAACCAAGCTGTTGCGCCCGCTTCCCGCGATTGGCGAATGGCCGCAAGCTGCTGGCGATCGGTCTCGCATTGGACGGCGAACCCGGCATCTTCGGTCTCGGCCGTTTCCAGCATGCTGGCAGCCGCAGCAGCCAGCGGCTCGCCATCCGGCCCGCAGGTGGAGCGCAGGAACACCCAGCTCCCCTCGCGCCGACGTTCAGCAAGGCCGGATTCGGTCAGGATAGCAACATGGCGGCTGACGCGCGGCTGGCTTTGCCCCAAAACCTGCGCCAGTTCCCCTACGGCCAGCTCCATCGTCTGGAGCAGCCGCATGATCCTGAGCCGCGTGGGGTCGGCAAGCGCCCGCATGATGCCTTCAATCCGCATGGATAGGGGGATATAAAGATATTGTTATATGTGCAAGTCGCTTTCGCAGTTCGCGCAAGCAGCGGCGCGCTGTTAGAGCGCATTGCATAAGATGGGAGACGCACGGTGGACTATGTGAAATTCGGCAAATCGGGCCTCGATGTATCGCGGCTTTGCCTTGGCTGCATGAGCTTTGGCGATCCCGGTGCCGAGGGGCATGACTGGACCATGCAGGAGGACGAAGCGCGGCCATTCTTCCGGCAGGCGCTGGAAGCGGGGATCAACTTCTTCGACACGGCAAATGCCTATTCGGGCGGGACCAGCGAGATCATCACCGGCAAATTGCTGATGGAAATGGGCCACCGTGACGAGCTGGTGATCGCCACAAAGGGCTTCTTCCGCTGGAAACAGGCCCCCAATGCGGGCGGCCTGTCGGCCAAATCCCTGATGCATGCGGTGGATGACAGCCTGCGGCGTTTGGGCACCGATTACATCGACCTCTACCAGATCCACCGGCTCGACCCGCTGGTACCGATGGAAGAAATCGTCGAGGCGCTGGATGCCATCGTGCGCAGCGGCAAGGTCCGGTATCTGGGCGCATCCAGCATGTATGCGTGGCAGTTTCAGAAGCTGCTCCATCTGGCGCAGGACGCCGGGCTTCACCAGTTCATCTCGATGCAGAATTACGTGAACCTGATCTACCGCGAGGAGGAGCGCGAGATGCTGCCCCTGTGCGCGGACGCCGGAATTGCGGTGATGCCGTGGAGCCCGCTTGCGCGCGGCAGACTGGCGCGGCCTGCCGGGGATGGCGGGACCGAGCGAGCGGAGAAGGACCGTCTTCAATCGGTTCTGTACGATCGCACGGCAGAGGCCGATGCCAAGGTGATCGCCGAAGTCGAACGCATTGCAGCGACACGCGGCGTGCCGATGGCGCAGGTTGCGCTCGCCTGGGTGCTGCAAAAGCCCGAAGTCACCAGCCCGATTGTCGGTGCGACCAAAGCAAGGCATATCGATGATGCTGTCGCCGCGCTCGATCTGGAACTGACAGCAGAGGAAACAGCCGCGCTGGAGGCCCCCTATGTGCCGCACCAGGTCACCGGCATGTTCGCCATGCCCCAGCCGGAACTGAAGCTGACCGTCAAACCCTGAATTGCCGGTCTCGCTTGCAGGCCCGCGCGCCCCTCTTCCAGCTAACGTGATTGTCTGGCAATAGAACCGCCTATGGCCACAAAAAACGCGCTTGTCCCGATCCCGCAACCGCCCGGCAAACCGCTGATTGGCAACGCCATGACGGTGGATGCGGGCCGCATGATCCAGTCACTGATGGAGCTGGCCGAGGAATACGGCCCGATCTACCAGCTCGACATGATGGGCACGCCCCTGATCATGGTGTCGGGGGCCGATCTGGTGGCCGAGGTGTGCGACGAGAAGCGCTTCGACAAGACCGTACGCGGCCCGCTGAAGCGCCTGCGGCTGATTGCCGGAGACGGGCTGTTCACCGGCGATACCAGCGACCCGAATTGGTCGAAGGCGCACAATATCCTGCTGCCCTCCTTCAGTCAGAAAGCGATGGGCGCTTACCTGCCGATGATGATCGACATTGCCGACCAGCTGATGCTGAAATGGGAACGGCTGAACGGCGACGATGTGATTGACGTCCCCAAGGACATGATCCGCCTGACGCTCGACACCATCGGCGTGTGCGGCTTCGGCTACCGGTTCAACTCTTTCTACCGCGAGGATTTCCACCCCTTCATCGAGGCATTGAACCGCACACTGGGCACCACGCTGAAAATGCGCGGGTTGCCGGGCGAGAAACTGTTCAAGGGCGACCAGATCGCTCAGCTGCAGAAAGATGCGGCCTATATGAACAATCTGGTCGACGAGATCATTGCCGAGCGGCGGCATCAGGGCGGTGACGGACCGGAAGACCTGCTCGATTTCATGCTTTCCGGGCGCGATGCGGTGACGGGCGAGCGGCTGTCCGATGAAAACATCCGCTACCAGATCAACACATTCCTGATTGCCGGACACGAGACGACCTCTGGCCTGCTGTCCTTCACGATATACTATCTGCTCAAGAACCGCGATGTCCTGAAGAAGGCCTATGCCGAAGTGGACGCCGTGCTAGGCCGCAATATCGACCGCGCGCCGACGCTCTCACAGCTGGGCCGCCTGCCCTATATCCGCGCGATCCTGTCGGAATCCCTGCGGCTCTGGCCCACCGCCCCGGCGCTGGGTCTGGCCCCGTATGAGGACGAGGTGATCGGCGGCAAATACGCCATTCCCAAGGGCACCTTCACCACGGTGGTTCTGCCTGCGCTCCACCGCGACAAATCGGTGTGGGGCGATGATCCCGAAGCTTTCAACCCGGACCATTTCTCGCCCGAAGCAGAGGCCGCGCGCAATCCGGCGGGCTACAAGCCCTTCGGCAACGGCCAGCGCGCCTGCATCGGGCGGCAGTTTGCATTGCAGGAATCCATTCTGGTGCTGGGCATGATCCTGCAGCGCTTCGACCTGTTCGATCACACCGACTACCATCTCGACATCAAGGAAACGCTGTCGATCAAGCCGGACGAGTTCTTCATCCGGGCCAAGCTGCGAAAAGACGTCGAACGAGGTGGAGCGGCCCCGGCTGACATTGCCGAGGATACAGCGCCAGCCGCAGCGCCAATACCCAGCCATGGCACCCCGCTACTGGTGCTGTACGGTTCCAATCTTGGGTCGAGCGAGAGCTTCGCCCGAGAACTAGCCCAAAAGGGCGAATTCAACGGGTTCGACGTGACGATGGCCCATCTCGACTCATACGCCGGCAAGCTGCCCGGCGAAGGCGCGGTGGCCATCGCCTGCTCCTCCTATAACGGCATGCCGCCAGATAATGCCGCGCGCTTCTTCGACTGGCTGGAACAGGCCGATCCAGCATCGACGACCCTCCATGGCGTGCGCTATCTCATGCTCGGCTGCGGCAACAGCGATTGGGCCGCCACATTCCAGGCCGTGCCGCGCCGCATCGATGCCAAGCTGGCGGCGCTGGGGGCGCAGCGCCTTGTCGAGACACAGGAGCTCGACGCGCGCGGCGATGTCGATACGCAATTCCACGACTGGCTGGACGCGCTGATTCCGCAATTGGGCGATGCCTTCGATCTCGATCTCGCTCGCGATGACGGCGCGATTGCCGAGCCGCTGTATTCGGTCCAGATCACCGAAAGCGTCACGGCCAACGCAGTGGCAGAACGGGTCGGCGCGCGCGAAGTCTCCGTCATCAGCTCGCGCGAGCTGAAGGATGTTGCTCAGGATGAAGGCCGCTCCACCCGCCATATCGAAGTCGCCTTGCCCGAGGGGATGACTTATCAGCCCGGCGATCACCTGTGCGTTGTGCCGGTAAATGACGATGCGGTGGTCGACCGTCTTCTCAAGCGCTTCAAGCTGGACCGCGACACCTATGTGCGGATTGAATCCCGCAGCGATATGCGCGGCCCCTTCCCCAGCGGCAGCACATTCTCGGTCCAAAATCTGGCCCAGACAGCGGGCGAATTGCAGGCCGTCGCCACCCGCCGCGATATCGCCACCCTTGCCCGCCATTCGGAATGCCCCAATTCGCGCAGCGCGCTCGAGGCTCTGGCCAGGCCCGCCGAAGATGGCGCGGAAGATCTCTATGCGACAGAGGTTTTAGCGAAGCGGAAATCGGTGCTCGATCTGCTGGAAGAATTCGCCGCCTGCGATCTGCCGCTGGCGGTTTTTCTGGAGCTCATTCCGTTTCTCAGCCCGCGCTATTACTCGATCTCGTCCTCTCCCGAACATGCTCCGGGCCAATGCTCGATCACGGTGGGCGTGGTCAGAGGGCCGGCGCTGTCGGGCAAGGGCGAGTTCAAGGGCACATGCAGCACCTATTTGGCAGGATTGGAGGATGGAGCCCGTTTCCACGCTACCATCCGCCAGCCGACTGCCGATTTCCGCCTGCCCGAGGCCCCCAAGACCCCGATCATCATGGTTGGCCCCGGCACCGGCATCGCCCCGTTCCGGGGGTTCCTGCAGCAACGCGATCACCAGCAGCAGGGCGGTGCACAGCTGGGCGCGGCGCTGCTGTTCTTCGGCTGCCGCCACCCCGATCACGACTATCTCTACCGCGAAGAACTGGAAGATTACGACCGGCGCGGGATCGCCGCCGTCCATGCTGCTTTCTCGCGCCACGAGGGCACGCGCACCTATGTGCAGGACCTGATCGCGCGCGAGGCGGACACGGTGTGGTCGCTGATCGAAGCCGGCGCGCGCATTTATGTCTGTGGTGACGGCGCACGCATGGAACCCGATGTGCGCCGCGCGCTTATGGCGATCTATGCCGCGAAGTCAGGTGCCAATGCGACAGACGCTGCCCAATGGATCGACACGATGATCGTAGAAGAGCGCTATTTGCTGGATGTCTGGGTTGGGTGACCGTTCGCGGGCTGGCGATCAGGTCTCCTTGAAGAACTCCGACATCGCTTTTGCCGACTGTTCGGGGTGACTGTGGACCAGCGCCTGTCCGGCGGCGGGCACAATTTCGGTTGTTATGTGTTGGTGGCGCGCCGCCATGGCCTCGACAATATCGGGCGGAAACACCGGATCCTCGGCACCGGCCAGAATGTGCAGCCTGGATCCGATCCGGGGCAGAAGATCGTCGATAGGATGGCCGATCAGCTGCAAATCGCGCACGAATGTCTTGTGATCCTGCGCTGTCAGCATCAGCACCGTCGCCATCAACAGCGAGAATACACGCGGGTCCGAAATAGCCGCAAGATCGCGGGGCGAGTGCTCGTAAAGCCGCGAGAGCATGAATTCCGGCCCCTTGGCCCGCACGGCCCGCGCTCCGATCCGTGCGGCAATATCGCACAGCATCGGATTGCTGCTGGCCAGACTGAGAAGTATTCGCTGACGCGGGGGCATATGGCGGCGAAGCTCGGGTGTATGGGCCGAAACGCAGCCGCCCAGATTGAGCATGCCGCGCACCCGGCCCGGATGATCGGCAGCCGTCTGCAAGGCCGGGACAAGGCCGCTGACCAGCGAAACAACCGGCACGCTGGCCAATTGCAGATGATCGAGCAACGCGGCCACCGCAGCGGAGGCATCGCTCACCGCATCGCCTCCTGCCCTGAATGTGGTGTTGCCGAATCCGGGGCGATGGATGGCAAACAGCTGGATATTGTCGGCTTCCAGCCGGGACTGGATTTCATCGCGTAGGATGTAGCCTGTAAACGGGCCGTGGATCAGCAGAGCGGGCCTGCCCCCCTCACGCCCCATCCAGCTGAATGCAATACGCCCTTGTCCAGGCACCTCGAACTGCCTCTCTCGCCCCAGCGGGTCCTGCCATTGGCTGGGCGCGCCGCCTTCGCCGGGCTGACGAGCGCAAAGCGAGGAGATCAGCCGCACCAGCTCCACCTGTCCGCTGGTCCCCGTCTTGGCGTAGATCTCGCGCAATTGGGTGCGGACAGTGCGGATACTGGTGCCGCGCTCGCGCGATATGCGAGCGACATCGGCGGTTTCGAACAAGGCGCGGGCAATCAGCGTTTCGGCCTCGCTCAGCGCGAATTGCGATTGCAGGAGCGTGCTGACCCGCTCGTCCCAGCCGATGCCGATGGCGCGCATCACGATCAGAGTGGGGCGCCCCAATTCGGACTGCGTCAGATACCCCGCCGCCACCGCGCTGCGCCCGCCGGGCAAGGTGACGGGCAGAAGACAATGATATTCCCGTTGCCCCTCGCGGCATGCGGCCGTCAGCCGGGCGAATTCGGGGCGGGCTTCCTCGCGCAGGATATCGCGGTCGAAATGCCCGCCCACCAGCGCGCCGAAAACCGTGCTGCCCGCCGAATTGGCAGCGACGATGGCGTGGTCCTCGCTCATCACCAAGGCAGGCCCGGTCGCATGATTGATCGCAAAAAAAGCGCCCGATGCGTTTTCCGGATCGGGAGCGCCGGACACGGCAGCTCTCAGCCCTTCCGACTGCAGCGAGAACCCGCGTGCAGCCGCCTCGCGCCGACTGGGCGCAAGCGCGTGCCATCGCTCGATCAGTTCATCGAAACCGTCGCTGTCGTAAATCCCGCGATAGGCTGCCGCGACCAGTTCCAGTGTGGCGGCATCCAGCACCCCGTCCCGCTCACTTGCATCAGCCACCCGGCATCGCCCCACCTGCCATTGCCTACAATCGGCACCCTATACGCCATCTGACGTATGACAAGGTCGAACCACGAAAATACGTGGAGCAGCAACGGCTTATCGGGACGCGAGCCGAAACCAGAGAGACGTGGAAGCAAACCGGCAAAACGGTGCTGCACGTCGAAATCCGATCACAAGGGAAATCTGACCATGACCAAGATGAATTCGATCAGCCTGCTCGCGACCTGTGCGGGAGGTGTTTTGGCAATTGCCTTGCTCGCTACGCCGGAGGCGGCGAAAGCGGAAGACTGTTTGTTGGACCGCGACAATGACGGTGTTGTCGATGCGGGCACCGACAATGACGGCGGTGCCAATTCTGGGAATGACGATGACGCCCTGGCCTGCGGTGTAAGCGCTAACGCCGCAGCAGACGCGACGGCGATAGGCCATTTCGCGCAAGCCAATGGCGTAGGCTCCACCTCGATAAGCAAGGACTCGCGTGCCTTTGTCGAAAATGCCGTCGCGGTTGGATATCGATCTTATGCAAATAATGCAGCTATTGGCGGAAATCTTGGCAGCAGCGGTACGGCGTCGCCAACTGCGATTGGCTATCGGGCATTTGCCAACGGGCCTGGCGCCACAGCATTGGGTGATCAGGCCCAGGCGGGCACGCTGGACCCAGTTACTGGCGTGACCGCAATCGGCGCGTTTTCGGTCGCCAGCGGCCTGAACGCGACCGGCATCGGATATCAGGCAATAGCGAGCGGCGACGCAGCGACAGCGCTCGGCGAAAACACCCAGGCGACGGGCTTCGAAAGCACCGCCCTTGGAGAGGATTCAATAGCGAGCGCCACCGGCGCTGTCTCGGTGGGCAGCGGGGCATCCGCCACGGCCATAGCCAGTATTGCCATCGGCGGCGAGGAGGATCCTGTGAACGGTGCATCAGCGTCTGGCATCGGCGCGATCGCGCTGGGGACTGGCTCTGTTGCGAGTGATAATTTTGCCATTGCGCACGGTTATGAAGCATCAAGCAGTGGCAATTCCGCCATCGGGATCGGGTATCAGGTGGGGGCGAGCGGCAGCGCTTCAGTAGCAATCGGTGCGGCCGTGACCGAGATTGGTGGACTTGCGCAAACGGCTGCCACTGGTGATTTCGCTGTCGCTGTCGGTTCTACAGCACAGGCTTCACAGCTCTATACCCTCGCTGTTGGATATGGCGCGGATGCTATCGCATCGTCGTCAACCGCAATCGGCGCGTTCAGCCAAGCTTCCGGCAGCTTCTCGATCGCGATCGGCCGAGGGAGTGCGAGTACAGCGGCGGATTCGATTGCCGCCGGAAGAAGCGCAAGTGCCAGCGGTGAGGACGCGCTTGCAATCGGCACCATGGCCAATGCAGCGAATTTTGGCGCTGTAGCTGTGGGGCAAGAAGCGACCGCCTTGGAAAGTGCAACCGTTGCCATCGGCAGGGACACGGGCGCCGAAACCTTCGCCGCAATTGCCATCGGCAATCTGTCAAATGCGAGCCACAGTGCGCCGATCAATCTTAATAGCAGTTCGCTGTCGGATCCCTCTCCGGTCGCGATTGGCAACAGTGCAAAAGCTTTTGGTGACGGTAACGTCGCAATCGGCCACAATGCGAAGGCCCATGATCCCGATGTTTACGCTGTCGATACTCCTGATGGCCTGACGGCAATTGGTAGCTATGCCACGGCGAGCGACGACTTTGCGACAGCGCTTGGTGACCGTTCTTTATCGTCAGGCTTTGCGAGCACTGCGCTGGGCAGCTCGTCCAGAGCAACGGCCGAACGAGCAATTGCGATTGGTCCGGGAGCTAACGCATCAGAGCTCAAATCGATTGCTGTCGGGGATCTCTCTGCGGCGACCGGCGCCAATGCAGTCGCGCTCGGTGCATCCTCACAGGCAACAGCGGAAAATTCGCTTGCGCTTGGGCAGGCATCCGGAGCTCTTCAAGCCAATGCGATTGCCATTGGCAATTCTTCTCAGGCCCTTATGGCCAATTCCGTCGCTCTGGGCCAAGAAGCAACATCGGACGGCGCCGAAGCCATTTCGATTGGCAACGGCGCTTCCGCGACCGGCTATGGCGCCATCTCGATCGGCGGCTCCGATGTCGTCTTCGGCGCGCCGACGCCGACAATCGCTAACGGAACGGGAGCGACCTCGCTCGGATTCGATGCCAACGCGCAAGGATTGCAAGCGACAGCCATTGGCGCGGACGCAACCGTGCTGGCTGATCGGGGCACAGCCCTGGGTGGACTCGCCATTGCCGGCGGCCAGTTCGCCACCGCGACGGGCTATGCCGCCAGCGCGAGCGGCGCGGACGCTTCGGCTTTCGGTCGCAGCGCGAACGCCTCGGGGAGCTCGGCGACTGCGGTCGGGACGGCGTCCCAGGCCAGCGCATCAAACTCCAGCGCCTTCGGCCGCGATTCCACCGCGTCGGATTTCTTCGCTACGGCGATCGGCTTCAACGCGCTCGCCGATGCGACGGCGGCAACGGCTCTGGGACAGGGCACCGTCGCATCGGGTGTGCGCGCCACCGCACTCGGAGCTGGCGCGGATGCAACCGGGCTTGAATCGGTCGCACTGGGCAATTCCGCCTCGGCCGGCGCAGAGTCGGCGATCGCAATCGGCGACGCTGCGTCGGCTGGGTTTACCGATACCGTGGCAATCGGTCGCGGTGCCCGCAGCACCGCACTGAACGCGACCGCTGTCGGCTCCGGCGCGCAGGCTTCGGCCCAGGGCACGGTAGCGATAGGCAATGACAGCAGCGCCAGCGATTTCGGAGCGGTAGCCTTGGGCGAAGACGCCAATGCAGCCGGATCGCTCTCGGTCGCCATCGGAGACAGCGCAGCGACCACCGGACAGGGCGGCGTGGCGCTTGGTTTTCAATCAGCAAGCCTCAATTTCGGAGTCGCCATCGGCTCAAGCAGCAACGCGGCAGCCAACAATGTGGCGATTGGCCGTGCGAGCGACGCGAGCAGCACAGCCACTGTTGCCTTCGGCGACTCAAGTCAGGCATCCGCTCTTGGAGCAGTCGCTCTCGGCACCGACAGCCAAGCCAGCGGTCAGCTCTCGGCCGCCATCGGCGCTGGCTCTTTCGCCACGGAGGCTGAAACCGTATCGTTTGGGCGCGCCTTCAATGATGGCGGCACTCCGGGAGATACCAGCGACGATGTCCCCGGCCTCACCCGCCGTCTGGTCTATGTGGCGGACGGTCAGGATGCGACCGATGCGGTGAATGTCGGCCAGCTAAGCGCCGCAATTGCCGGGATCACGCCGGGCACACCCTATGTGGCTGTGAACAGCATGGCCGCCCCCGCAATGGCAACTGGCGTTGATGCCAGCGCGCTTGGTCCGCGTTCGGTTGCATCCGGCGCGGAAGCCACAGCGGCAGGTTTCAGGGCCGAGGCTACCGCAACCAGCGCCAGCGCTTTTGGCCGCGCGGCCAAGGCACTCGGTCAGAACACGACAGCGGTCGGCAGCGGCGCGAGCGCAAGCGGCGGCGGGGCGAGCGCCTTCGGTCTTGGAGCCAACGCCAGCGCCAACCGTTCCACTGCGGTCGGAAGGCTCGCAAGCGCCACCCGCGCCGATGCCACGGCGGTCGGTCACCAGGCCGCCGCCACCGGCATTGGCGGTACCGCAATCGGCAATGGCGCAGCGGCTGGATTCACCGATTCCACCGCCATCGGCGCGGGTGCCAGCACCACAGCCAATAATCAGGTGGCGCTGGGCGGCACCGGCTCCTCCGTCGTTATCGCCGATATCGATGCAAGTACTGCCGCACAGGTGGGACCGGTCGATGTTGTCACGATTGATGCGAGTGGAACGTTGGGGCGTCAGGCGGCGGCCAGCACCAGCCAGCTGCGCAGCGTCGCAAGCTCGGTCGATCACATCGCGGCTATCACCGATGCACAGTTCACCGGCCTCTCGAACAGCGTCGGCGCACTGGAAGGGCGGGTCAGCACACTGTTTGACCTGACCGACACGATCGACCGCGATGCCCAGCGCGGCATCGCATCCATCGCCGCTGCAGCCAGCCCCCACTTCCCCAGCGAGGAGGGCAAAACCAGCTATGCCAGCAATGTGGCGACCTACCGCGGCGAAGTCGGCTTCTCCGCCGGTGTGATGCACCGTCTTGGCGGGGATTTCGCCATTACCGCAGGCGTCAGCTATGCCGGCGGCAACAGCACCGCAGTGCGCGCAGGCGTCGCCGGCGAGTTCTGACCCGCGGCGAAAGGCGCGGCCGGGGCCAACCTCGCAGGCCCCGGCCCGCCTCTACAGCGACACCCTGACAAGTCGCAGCCCGTGGAAAACGACAAGCGCGACTGGTGTAAAGGAGCAGTGGTGCCGCTTGCTGGGCTCGAACCAGTGATCCCATCAATGCGAACCAACGCAAGTTATCCGAAAAGCATACATATTATCAAACATCTAGACGCATGGATCGAACGTCAGGGTCAAAAACCCATTGATCATCAAAACCCGCTAACTGTCTGGATTCAGCGTCTTCCTACTGAAATCAGTTTGGGAGGATCAGACGGCAATAACGATACCATTCCGGACCCGTTGCACGTCGCTTCGACATCCATCATCTCCTGCCGCAAACACAGAGCGGGCTCTGAGCCATCGACCTAGTCCCATTCATCACATTACATGCAGCGAGACGTCTTAGTTCTGGCCCAAAAATCGATCATGGCCAAACAGATTGGTAACTGAAAGGCGTCATTTTCTACGACGCATTAATCCAAACTTTCCCTTTCATATGGCAACCACAGGCTAATACTTGTGCCATTGCCGACTGAACTGTCGTGCTCGAGCACACCGCGCAAAGCCGCGGCGCGGGCTTGGATGTTTGCCAGGCCCTTCCCGCGCGGCACCGTGCCCGGATGCATCCCCACACCATCATCGATTACATGGGCCACAATCCCGTTGATATCGCCCCGCACCATTTCCTTGCAGCCAATGCGCAGCACCTTTGCTTTGGAATGCGCGACCGCGTTGCTGATCGCTTCCTGAAAGATTCTGAGCACGTGGAGGGCATTGGTTGCATCGAGCCATGGCAGAGTGCCGCAGACTTCGACTTCCCATTTGCATTCGATCCCGGCCGCTTTCAAATCGCCCGCCATCCGGTGCCTGAGATTGCCAATTAGAGCGACAATATCGCCCTCCACCGGCTCAAGCGAATCCACCGTCAGTTTCAGATCGTTGAGCGCGTTTGACAGGACTTTCACCGTGCTGCGGGGCATGTCCTGCTGCCGTGCGACAGCCAGTGCAGTCACCAGGTTCGAGCCGATCCCGTCATGCATCTCCTGCATCAAGCGGCCATGCTCGGTCGCGATGGCCTGCTCCACTCGCAATTGCTGGCGCGCCTCCTCGCTTTCTGCCAGTTCCGCCCTTGTCTCCGCGACCCGCGCCTCGAGCACGGAGTTGGCGTTCTCAGCGCTGGAAAACGCATCCAGAGCGCGCTTGCCGAAGGAGAGCAGAAACGCGAACGTGTACAGAAACGGCATGAACACGCTGAGGTAAATCGCGCCGCCGGACCCGCCATACTGATAAGCTGCGTAGATATCGATGACGGCAAATACCGGGGTCGCGGCCATCGCCAATCCCAATGCGCCGTATTCCAGATTGCGGTTGCGCCACAAACTGGCGAGCCCGACGATCGCCATGGCAACGCTCAGCAGAAACGACCATAAATAGAAGACCGTCCAATCCAGCCCGAATATCTTCTGGATGACGGTGATCGACAGAGCGATGAAGAAAAAGCTGGTCACGATTTTGCGAACATGGCGGGCGCGAATGAAGTAGAAATAGAACGCCAGCGTTGACCATGATCCATACAGGGAAGCATTCTCGGAAATATCGGAGAAAAGCTGTAGATCGAACGGCACGTCTTCCGCAAAGAAGTGATAATATCGTGCGAACCAAAAGAAGGTCGAAAGCGCGAGGAACAGCAGCTCAGTTTCTTGCCTGCGCCGGGTCCAGAACAGAAGCACCAGCACGCCAAGCAACAGCATCGCGTAATTGGCGATCTGCGGCGCGGTAATGCGCCAGAAATACTGCGTGTTAAAATAGGACTGAACCGCAATACTCTGCCCGATCATCACGCGCCCGACCCCCACCGACCCTTGCGAGACCGTGCGGATTTCAACCGTGTTCATCCCGTCCCGGAAGACTTCGGGGGCCAGAGCGATGAAATACGGACGGTTCCACGAAAGCTTCTTGTCGCTCACATCAGCGAAGTTGCGGTACACCTCGGCATTGTTGATCAGGACAATAAACTGGTCGCGTGTGCTGATGGTGTAGAGCGCGAGGGGGCCATCAGGCAGAGTGTCACGCTCGATCCGGAAGCGCCCGGTTACCGCGTGGAAGGCCCCAAACTCCCAGCCTTCCCAATTGATCTGGTAGATTTTCGGGCTCGCGGCCCGTTCGAAATCGCTGGTTGGCGGAATCTTGCTGCTGGCCAAGCTGTATTCACCGTGAGTGAACTCGAGGATTTTGCCGTCGCTATGATTGATGGCGGCAATAGGACTTGGCCCAGCGATGGCAGGGGTACCGATCAGCAACAAACACAGGATCAGAAACCGGATCACATGATTGCCCCTCATCCGCCTTAGCGGGACAGAAGCCCTTGCGAGGATGCTTCGAACAACGCTTCTGCCCGGCTGTTAACTTCCAGCTTGCGATAAATGTTCTTGATGTGTGTGGCGACGGTATTGCCTGAAATACTTAGCAGGTCCGCGCATTCCGCGTTGGAAAAGCCCCGGGCTATCGTGTTGAGCACCTCGTATTCGCGGGCCGATAGCTGGGGGGCGTCCTGCATATTTTCGCCTCCAACCCGGTCGGCTCGCCCGCCTTTCGCAGACACGTTGCCCGACGCAGCCGGTGCCTGCCTGATCTGCCCGAGCAATTGGCGCGCGATGATGGGGCTAATGGGAGAGCCGCCTTCGCGGATGTTGCGGATGGCTTCGATGCATTCCTCGATCCTTTCATCCTTCAGCAGATATCCGCGAGCGCCTGCCTGAATGGCGCCGAGCACTTTATTCTGGCTGGCGAACACTGTGATCACAAGTATATCGGTGTCGCGTTCGCATGCGACTTCACGGCGGATCACGTCGACGCCGCTGCCATCCGGAAGTCCCAGATCGCACAGCATCACATCATAGCCACCCGCTGCAATCAGGTCTGTTGCCTCAGCCACGTTAGCGGCCTGTGCGACAACGCGCATGTCGGGACATGCGTCGATGCTTTCTGCCAGAACCGATCGCAGCACCGGATCATCTTCAACAATCGCGACACGAATCATGGCGGCGGCCTTCCCCTCGCTCCGATTGCAAGTCGCATATTGGCGGGCGCAGAGCCATCACCTGATCTGGTGATAGTGCGGCGGCCGAAAATTGTTAGACAGGATCACGCAGTTGGGGAGTGGTTATGTCCGTAGAACAAACAAGCGCACAAACGATCTTGGGCAAGGTATCGGGTCAAAAGCCGATCAAAAGGCGCTTGATGGCAGCGGCTCTTGCCAGCGCGATGGGATTGGGTGCCGCGCCGATCATGGAGGCACCGGCCTTCGCGCAAAACGAAGTGCAGCGCATGAATCAGCTGGCGCGCCCTCATGGTGCAGCCGGCGGCACCTATGTGGTTCAGGCGGTTCCCCCGGATGCGGACATCATCGGCTTGCGAGTCTATGCCGATGAAAACTCCCAGAACAGGCGCATATTTGGCATCAAACTGCGGTATCAGAACCCCTTTGATGGCTCGTCCGCGTGGACACCCACAATGGGGTCGGCAGAAGGTAAAGCATTCGACTTTGCTCCGCGTGCCGGAGAGCGAGTGAACCGGTTAACGGTATGGACCCGTCGCAATGGCGCTCTTGCCGGCATCCATCTGGGTACCAACCTCAATGCCTACGGGGTCTTCTCCAGAACATATGACGGTAAACGCACCATCGATGTTGGCCGCGACCGCGAATTCGGCGGCCTGACGGCGCGTACGGACGGCCGGTTTGTGCTGGCTCTGGGCATGATCGCATTCGATCCGGCGGACCCTTGGGCCAACCGCGCATGGGCCAGCAGCCCTCCGTTCGAGTATCGTGGACGCGGCCCCGGCCGTGGCGGGGCTGATCCGCGTGCTCCATGGGAATCCGAACCGCGGCAGGTGGGCGGAACGGGCCCGCGCGGCGGCAGTAACGACGCGGGTGAGGGGTTCCCCCGCCAGGCGCAAAACACCCCGCCACGCAGCCCGGCGGCCAAGCCGCCGGTTAGCAAACCCGCTCCGGGCAAGCCTGTCGCTGACAGCACGCCGCCGTCCAAACCCGTCCATTCATTGGAGTATGGGCAATCGGTTGACACCAAAGAGCTGACCAGAATTTCCAATCGCTGGAAACCGGATCAGCGGGTCGATGTGGCAGTGACTGATGAGCGGAACAAAGTGATCAGCAATGCCGCGCCTGACGGATATTGGGGCGCGCAATGGGCAGTCGAGGGGGACTCGTTTGCATCCTTCCGCTTGCGGAACCGCTGGACCGGCAAATATCTGATCAACAAAGAAGGCCGGGGACCACTGGTCCTCGGCGATTCCGAACCCAGTTCAAAGCGCGATCTTTGGGCTCTGGAACAGGTCAGCGGAGACTATTTCCACATCACCAGCCTGTATAGCGGGGCGAAGCTGCATATTCAGGATGGCGCTCTGGAAGCGGGCCCCGTGCAAGACAATTGGTGGTCCGCACAGTGGCTTTTCAAAAATCTGGAAGGCGTCACCCTTCCGGGAACTCAGCTTGGGATCAAGCGGAGCGGCGCACCCGCGACTGCGCCCGCAACTCCGCCTGCCACTGCGCCCACCACTCCGGCGGATCTGAAGCTGGTCATCTCCCAACAGGGCGCATTCCTTGCGCATATGAAGGTGACCTTCAAGGAGCCCGGGAAGCTATGGGGAGTCGCGCTGAATGAGAGGAATGTGCCGATCAATCAGAAGCGCACGCTGACAATTCCCTACGCGGCGCGCGATAATATCAAGGTGCAAACGACCGCTGTCGGACTGACGCGAACCTTCGATCTGATTAACAAAACCATCACACTCGATGATGGGGCCTGTATTTTACTCACCGGTTCGATCGTTACGCGTGAGGGCAAGCAAACAAGTCTCGATCAATGTTGAACCAGACGGCTTCGCACGAGGAAACGCCTCAGTTGGCGGTGTCTATTGATCAGAATTAAGTCCGGAGTATGCGCAATGATTCTCACCAGAAATCGGATCAGAATTGGCCGAGCGCCCCGGTCGATTGCCGCCATCCTTGGTGCAATGATGGCGATGCTATTGACCGCTACGCCCGCCTATTCTCAGGATGCCGGTGATCGTCGGTTCGACGAATACACTTGGCTCACCACCCACAATTCCTACGCGAATTACGAGGATGCGCGGTGGAGCCACGTGATGCAATCGCACTCCATTGTGCGACAATTGGACAATGGTGTGCGAGGCCTCATGCTAGATGCGCACTGGTTTGCCGGCAGCGGAGATGCTCTCTGCGCAATCAGCTTGGGAACCGACTGCTATGGCCCCGGCGTCTATATGTGCCATGGTAGCTGCTCCGGTGGAGCAGGCTTCAGTTATGCCCTGCCGCGCCGAACATTGACGGAGACTCTCAACGAAATTGGGCAGTGGCTGCAGGAAAATCCCACCGAAATTGTTACCATCTTTCTCGAAGATCGAACGAGCGACGGGCAACTCATCAATCCAATCGTTATGGCCGACAAAGCGCTCCCCCTGATTTTCGATCCTGAGTCGGATGATTGGTATGTCCAAGCAAGGGGTTGGCCGCCGCTCCTATGGATGCGGCAGAACAACAAACGGTTGGTCATCTTTACCAGCGAATATCAGAACAGAAGCTTCTTGGCCCGCGCACGCAATGATTACGCCGTCGAAAACACCTTCGACCTTGGCGCGCTGGGTCAGGATATCGCCTGCGAGAGCCGCAATAACGTGCCCCTCGACAAAACCGAAGCAAACTGGAATCGATTGTTCATCATGAACCATTTTCGCCGGACACCGACCCCGGCAGGAGCAGCCATCGACAACCAGTTCGACAAATTGAATTCACGCGTGTTTGACAAGTGCCTTTCCGCCGCTGGAAAGTTGCCGAACTATGTTGCAGTGGATTATTACGAACTTGGCGATGCAAAGCTGGTCGTGGACCACATGAACCGCACACGGCAATTGCCATAGGCATTGATTGAATACCCTGTCGGCGATTTCTCTATCTGCCCCAATCGCGTGATGTCGCGAACGAGCAATTAGGCATCGACAGTTGGGAAACCGATCCAAGGCTTCGTTTAACCTCTGGGCTGAGGGTGCCTTGGAGATATTGGGGCTAGACCGAATGGCTGCAAAGTGGGTCGAGCCCTAACTTCCTACCGAAGGAACCCACACAGGACCCAACCGCGCGACCAGCCGAACGGCCTTTCCGCTTAGTCTGCTGTGTTTTCCTACCGAAAGCAGTGGTGCCGCTTACTGGACTCGAACCAGTGACCCCATCATTACGAATGATGTGCTCTACCACCTGAGCTAAAGCGGCGCTCACAGGCGGGAGTGGTGTTCCGCCCTATGTGTTTCGCCTCTCTGCTCTGGAGCAGAAGAGGCTGGAGGCCCGAGCCGGAATCGAACCGGCGTACACGGATTTGCAATCCGCTGCGTCACCACTCCGCCATCGGGCCAACCGGCTTCAGACAACGGAAAATCCGCATGTCTGTGTATCGGAAGGCGGCCCACTAGCGCGTCCCTGCGCCGAGCGCAATCCGCCTTATGCCATCACTTGTTACTGGCCACCGCCATGCTAGGGCATCGGCCATGTCGATTAAAGCATTGCTGGCCCCGATCGGGGCGGAAAAGGGGCGGATTACTCTGCCAGCGGATGAATGGCTGCAGGGTCGCACGCTGTATGGCGGAGCGAGCGCGCTGGTCGCTTATACCGCTGCGGTGCGTGCCCTGCCTGATCTTCCCCCGCTGCGCTCCGGCCAGATCGCGTTCGTGGCGCCTGTCGGGGACAAGGTGGAACCGAAGGTCGAGGTGGTCCGCCGTGGGCGGAACGTGGCGCAGGTGCGGTGCGATTTGCTGGTCGGCGGGGTCACCGCGCTAACGGCATTCTTCCTGTTCGGGACAGCCCGTGATCCCAACGCGCAGCATCCGGCAGCCGATGTCAAACCGTGGCCCGGCGCGCCCGAAGACAATGACGATGCGACGACCGAAAAGGGCCCGGCATTCATCCGCAACAATTTCGAGATCCGGCGGGCACAAAAGGTTCAGGGCAAGGGTGATCCGGTTGTCCGTCGCTGGATCCGCCTGAAGGAGCGCGATACGCTCGATCCGACTTCCACCCTCGTGCTTGTCGGCGATACGCTGCCGCCGGGCGCGATGCGCGCGATGGAGCGGCAGGGCCCGATCAGCTCGATCAACTGGAGCTTCAACATTCTCGACCCGCAGGCCACCACGCGGGACGGCTGGTGGCTGGCCGAAACCGCCAGCGATCACGCCGATTTCGGCTATTCGAGCGAACAGCTCCGATTGTGGGATGCAGAGGGCCGCCTGGTTATGGTCGGCCAGCAATGCGTGGCTCTTTTTGGTTAGACTGCGCTGACGGGCAAACCGCTAGGCCGCATCTTCGTATTGGGCCTTGCGTTTGGTCATTCCAGCCATCACCGCTTCGATCTGGTTCGGGGTGCGCATGATTGCTTCCTGCTCCACGCTTTCGCGCATCAGCATTTCTTCCCCGGTCTCGTCATGCATGGCGTTGGACAGGCGCTTGGCCGCGCGGATTGCATGGGGGTTGCGGTCGGCAATGGTGTCGGCAATTTCCATCGCCTTCGCCAGCGGATCGTCCGAGACATGCGTCGCAAGCCCAAACCCTTGGGCTTCTTCACCGGAAAACTGCCGGTTGGTGTAAACCAGCTCGCGCAAAACATCGTCGCGCACCAGGCCGCGCCACAATTGGTAGCCGCCCATATCGGGGACCAGACCCCATTTCAGTTCCATGATTGCCATGCGCGCATCGGGTGCGGCCACGCGGATATCCGCGCCGCTGGCGATTTGCATACCGCCGCCGAAGCAAACGCCGTGGATCGCGGCAATGACCGGCACCGGCAATTTCCGCCAAGCGGTCGCGACCTGCTGGAAGGTGTTCGAATCGCCATGCGTACGCTCTGTCAGTGCAGGCTTGTCGGGGTCAGGCTCTGCCCCGAAAGTGGAGGTATCGAGGCCGGCGCAAAATGATGGGCCATCGCCTGACAGCACGACGACGCGCACACCCTTGGCCGTTTCCAGAGCTTCTGCGGCCTCGATGATTGCGGTGAACATCAGCGGGTCCAGCGCATTCATCTTTTCCGGCCGGGTCAGCCGGACATGGGCCACCCCGCTATCGCTCAGCTGGATCGATACGCGCTCGCTCGTTGGGAATGTCATGCTGGTCCTCTTGTGTTTCTGCATCCGTTTCGCGCAGCAGAACATGGCTGTCCAGCCCGGATTTGGCAGTATGGACCTTCGCTTGTGTCCCGGAAACTCGCTCAGCCTGCAGCTCGGCCTCAATTGGGCCAATGCTCCGATCGGGGACATCAATGCGGTATCCCCCCTGATCATCGGTGACCACCAGACCCGCATGGCCATGGTCCCCCAGCTTGGCCCGCAAGCGATAGACATGGACTTCCAGACTGTTGGTTTCCGGCACATGTTCAAGACGCCAGACATCCCGCAGCAGAGTTTTTCTGCTCACCGTGCTTCCCCGCGCTTCGCCCAACCGCCAGAGCAGTTCAAACTCGCGGGGATGCAGGGCCAGCCACCCCGAAGGAGCGCGTGCATCACGGTGAAACAAATCGAGGACGAGCGGCCCGATCCGGAACTCACGCGGCAAGAATGCCTGCCGCTCGCTCACAGATATCCGCCGGCGCGCATGCTGAAGCCGCGCTCCGTCGTGAAAATGAAGTGGTCGACCAGTTCAATCTCGACATCGCGGAACAACGTAACCAAGCGGCGCGTGGTCTGGATATCGGCTTCGCTGGGACGGCAGATGCCTGACAGGTGGTTGTGCGCCAGAACGATGCCGTGGGCACCGCTCGCAAACGCCTCCTGCAGCAGCCACCGCGCACGCACCGTTACCTCGCCCAGTCCCCCGGTCACAACGGTGCGATCATGCAGATATCGCATATCGGCCCCGAGAAAGACGGCGTGGAGCCGTTCTTCGCTCAGCCCGGCGAATATCCCATGCAAATAGCGAACAGCACCGCCGGCTGCCGGTCTCGGATTGCCCACAAACATGCCGGTCCGGCGGAGCTGACCGTCGCCGCCATGCTCACGGTCCGATGGAAAGGCTTGCAGAGCTCTCATTGGGGAAACAGCGATGGTCCCGTTGGCGGCGGCCCACGCCATTCGCGGTAAGGCCCGATCCGGCGGTGGCGCGAATGGTGCCGCCACAATCCGCCGGCCAGCACCAGAATGGCGAAATAGAACGGCATGACGTAGAGCAGATAGTAAGACAGGCTGGTCATGGCTGGTACGGTCGCACGGACGAGGTGCGCGGTGACCGACACCAGCTGCGCGGATGCAAGAACCATCGGATAAAAGCGATTCGCCTGCAGCGCGATGGCGGTGAAGGAAATCAGCGCGGCTGTGTCGAGAAAGGCATGCCACGGGTCGACCCGGTCGAGCGGATAATAGGGGCCGAAGCCCAGATGATAGATATCATCGAGGACCATCAGCAGGAACAGCGTGGCCGCGGTCGCTTTTTCCGGCCCGGCACCGCGCCAAAATGCAAAAGCCGCGAGCGCCCAGACCGATAGCTGCAGAATGTCCTGCAAGTTCTCGATCAGGGCGCGTGTGGATTCCATGTTTGTTTCCGTCAGGCGGTCAGGCGAACCGTTTCCGGTTCGGCCGCAGGCAAGGCGGTCACCGGCGTTTCAGGCATATCGTCATCGCCCATATATTCCCGCGCAACCAGATTCAGTTCCTCGTGCAGGCGCAGCAGATTGGTCGACATGGCAAAGGCCTGCTGCTCGGCCTGATTGAGCCGCATGATGGCGCGCTGGCCGGCGGATACCCCCACGGCAGGGTTCTGGCGTGCGGTCAGCAGCGCCTGTTTCAGCTTCGCGCAGGCCAGCATCGCTTCATCTGTCACGGCTTCGGCCTCGCGGACCTGCTTGCGGATCAAAATTGCATCGGCAGAAATACGATTGGACATTGTGGCAAACCCCTGTCCAGCCGCGTGCGCTCGCCTACGGCTGTGATTGCGTGGCGGGGGCGGTAACCTCCTGCCCCCCCGAAGCAGTGGCTACGGAGAGTGCCGCCGTCACCACCAGAACAACCAACACGATAAACGCGAGAGCCAGTCCAATGATGACGGCAAGGCGATAGAGGACAGCATGATCACCATCGAGCACCCCGGGGACTACCCGGGGGCCGTGCTTCGCTTCCCATGGCGCCTCGATCGCAAGTGGCGCCACATCAGCTAACACGAACTCCCCGGGTGCGACCCGGTCTTCTTTGTGCTGCGTGGAAGACGAAGGCGGCACTACAGAATTGCTGGATGCAGGTTTTCTGTAGTCTGTATGCCCATTATTTTCAGAGGCTTGCTCACGGTAGGCCTGCACCAATTCATCCAGACCCTGCACCCCGAATGCATCTTTGAGCGCACGGATATGCTGGTTCACCCGGCTTTCCGAGATGTTCAATTCGTGCGCAATCCGTTTGATCGGCATGCGCTGATCGATCAGAACCAGCACATCGCGCTGCCGGTCCGTCAGCTTGTCCGAACCGGGGGAAGGCATATTTAGGCTCCATCTTTGACCAGTTTTAACAGTAAACGCTGCGGTGATATTTTCAAACCAACGGACAGGCGCGGTCAAAGTGCCGGAAAATCTCCCGCCGCCTAATTGACGCCTTTGGATGTTAGGTACCGTTTCACGTTGCGGGCCGCCTGCCTGAGCCTTTGTTCGTTCTCGACCATGGCAATGCGGACAAATCCTTCACCTTCTTCGCCATAGCCGACACCCGGGGCGACCGCGACGTCGGCTTCGGTCAGCAATTCCTTGGAAAATTCGAGACTGCCCATATGCGCCAACGCCGCTGGCAAGGGCGCCCATGCGAACATGGAGGCCGGGGGTGCAGGAATGCTCCACCCTGCCCTGCCGAAAGCCTCCACCATCACATCGCGGCGTTTGTGGTAAATCAGGCGGTTTTCCTCGACCACATCCTGCGGCCCGTTGAGCGCGGCGCAGGCGGCGGCCTGAATCGGCGTGAAGGCCCCGTAATCGACATAGGATTTGACCCGCGTCATCGCGCCGATCAGCGCCTTGTTGCCGACGGCAAAGCCCATCCGCCATCCGGCCATGGAATAGGTCTTGGACAAAGTGGTGAATTCCACCGCCACATCCTTGGCACCCGGCACCTGCATGATCGACGGCGTCGGGTTGCCATCAAAATACAGCTCCGAATAAGCAAGGTCGGACAATATCCATACCTCGTTCTCCTTCGCCCACGCCACAAGCCGCTCGTAAAACGCCAGATCGACGACCTCTGCGGTGGGGTTGGAGGGGTAGTTGACCACCAGCACACTGGGCCGGGGCACAGTAAAGGCCATCGCGCTTTCCAATGCGCGCCAATAGTCCTCGTCCGGCGTGGTCGGAACCGCGCGGATCGTTGCGCCCGCCAGAATAAAGCCGAACTGATGGATCGGGTAAGACGGGTTGGGGGCCAGCACCACATCGCCCGGCGCGGTGATGGCCGTGGCGAGGCTGGCGAGCCCTTCTTTCGAGCCCAGCGTCACCACCACTTCTGTTTCGGGATCGATATCGACGCCGAACCGGTTGCCGTAATAATTGGCTTGTGCCCGGCGCAGGCCTGGAATGCCGCGCGACTGGGAATAACCATGGGCCGTCGGCTTCTGGGCCACTTCGCACAACTTATCGATGACATGCTGCGGCGGCGGGCGATCAGGATTGCCCATGCCGAGATCGATAATATCGCGCCCCGCCTGACGCGCCGCATGCCGCATCGCATTGACTTCTGCGATCACATAGGGCGGCAGGCGCTTCATGCGGTAAAACTGGTCGTTCATTCTCTTTTCGCGGTCCCTTGGGCAGGTGGATAGTGCTTTATGACAGGCCCCTCCTGCCTCAACCTGCTCGCAATGCAAACAGGGCATGCGTATAGGTACGCCAAGCACAGTTTCGCCGACAGGACATTTTGCGCCATGAAGAAGACCGATGCACCCTCCCCAGCAGACATGTTCGCAAAGATTTTCGATCTTCAGCGCGAGGCGGGGCAAAAGGTCATGGCTACTCTGATGCCGGCGGGTGCCGATGGACTTGCGGGCATGCCGGGGCCGAGTGCGGCCAGCCTGTCGGAGGCGATGCCGGCGGGCGATCTGGCCGAGTGGGGCAAAAACGCCGCGCAGATGCAGAAATTGTGGGCGGAATTTGCCGCCACGCAGGCGAAGCAGGCGCTGGAGCAGCAGATGGCCAATCCGCCGGATCCGATGAAGTTTGCCGGATATTTGCAGGAATTCCAGAAGAAGATGCCGCTGGCGAGCCCGGCTGATCTGCAATCTTTCTGGCAGGATGCATCGGCCCTGTGGACCGGTGTCATCAGCCAGTTTGCAACTGCCGGCACTGCCGAGGTTGATCTTCCGCGCAAGGACCGCCGCTTCAAAGACGATTTGTGGCGTACGCAGCCGGCCTATGCGCTGATCCACCAGACTTATCTGCTGATGGCTGAGCAGATGGAAGCCATGGTCGACCGGGCGGACAGTATCGATGCGGCCAAACGCAAACAGCTGAAATTTGCCACCAGAGCGCTGATCGAAGCGCTCAGCCCGGCCAATTTCGCCGCGACCAATCCGGTCGTGCTGGAACGCGCCAAGCAGACCAAGGGCGCCAGCATGGTCAAGGGTATGCAGCATCTATTGGCCGATATGAAGCGCGGCCAGCTGACCCACACCGACCCCGATGCCTTCACTTTGGGAGAGAATATCGCGACGTCGCCGGGCAAGGTCGTGCATGAAACGCCTTTATACCAGCTGATCCAATACAGCCCCTCGACCGAGGAAGTGCTGGAGATCCCGCTGATCATCTTCCCGCCATGGATCAACCGGTTCTACATTCTGGATCTGAACGAGAAGAAGAGCTTCGTGCGCTGGGCCGTGGCCCAAGGCATCACGGTGTTCATGGTCAGCTGGAAATCCGCCGATGCCAGTATGCGCAACGTTGTGTGGGACGATTACATTGCCGCCCAGATCGATGCGATCGACACTGTGCGCGAACGGCTGAAAGTGCCGCATGTCCACACGATCGGATATTGCGTGGCCGGGACGACGCTGGCGGCAACGCTGGCCATTCTCCACCGCCGCGGGGAAGAAGACAGGGTAAAGAGCTGCACCTTCTTCACCGCCCAGGTCGATTTCGACCGCGCGGGCGAGCTGCTGCATTTTGTCGACGACGGCCAATTGGCCAATGTCGATGCAATGTCGGACAAGGGCTATCTGGACGGACGCTATATGGCGGCCACGTTCAATCTGCTGCGCAGTACCGACCTGATCTGGAACTATGTGGTCAACAATTACCTGATGGGGGAGGATTACCCGGCCTTCGATCTGCTGCACTGGAACGGAGACGTCACCAACCTGCCTGCCAAATGGCACGGCGCCTATCTCCGCGATCTCTACCGCGACAACAAGCTGGTGCAGAAAGATGCTCTGGCGGCAAGCGGAACGCCAATCGACCTCTCGCTGGTCAAAACGCCAACCTATGTGCAGGCGGGCAAGGAAGACCATATCGCCCCTGCCGAGAGCGTCTGGCGGCTGCGCGAGCATTTCAGCGGGCCGATCCGCTTTATCCTCGCAGGCTCGGGCCATATTGCCGGCGTGGTCAATCCGCCAGGCAGCGGGAAATATCAGTACTGGACCAATGACGATCCCGATGTGACCACGCTCTCCGCCTTCCGCGAGGGCGCGACCGAGCATCCCGGCAGCTGGTGGCCCGATTGGGCCCAGTGGCTGCAAAACGAGGCTCCCAAAACGGTCAAGGCGACGGGAAAACGGCAGCCGGGCAAGCTGAAAAGCGACACCGTGATCGAGGACGCACCAGGCCGTTATGTCATGAGCCGCTAGGCCCGCGACGACAAATACTCTCGTAAAATCAAAGGGGTGCGACGAGGCGTGGCTGAGCTGCGCGCGGCTTATGTTGCAGTGCACAAAAACTCCTTGCATTCGCGTTTGCAGCATGTATATTGTGCAGTGCAACAAGACGCGAAGACCGTAAGGAATTGAACTAATGGCAAACGAAGCCACCAGCAAAATCGATGCCGCCGCAGAGAAGGCTTATGCCGAAGCTGCTGCGCGCAAGGTAGACACGGCCAAGGTCGAAGCCGCCGTCGAGAAGGACACTGTTCCTGCTCCGAAGGCTGAAGTCGTCGCCAAGGCGGTCGCAGCGCCAACGCCCCCCGCCAAGAAGACGGTAGCGAAGAAGACCGCAGCGAAGAAAACTCCTGCGAAGCGCAAGCCGGCCGCGCCCAAAAAGGCCGCACCGAAGAAAGTTGCTGCGAAAAAGCCCGCAGCCAAGAAAACCGCCACCCGCAAGGTAGCCGCCAAAAAGGCCGCACCTGCCAAGGCACCCACGAAAAACGTCGCGGCCAAAGCCGCTTCCCCCATCACCAAAGCAAAGGACACCATCATGGCCACTGCCAAGAATGCAAAGAACACCGCCAAGAAGACCGATTTCGTCGAAACTGCCAAGACTGTTGCTGCCGATGCGCAGACCCGTCTGAAGGGCGTGTACGCGAAGGGCACCGACGTTGCCGGTGAAGTGGTCGACTTTCACAAGCACAACCTCGAAGCCATCGTCGAGTCGGGCAAAGTCCTGACCTCGGGTATGCAGGACATGGGCCGCGAAGCCGTCGCTGACACCAAGAAAGCTGCCGAGCAGGTTACCGAAGACGTGCGCCTGATCGCTGCCGTCAAGTCGCCGACCGAACTGTTTAAGCTGCAGGGCGACTTCACGCGCCGCAACATCGACGCCGCCATCGCTTACAGCTCCAAGAGCACCGAAGCATGGATGAAGCTGGCCAACGAAGCATTCGCTCCGATTTCCAGCCGCGCAAGCGAGGCTGCCGAGCGTTTCAAGAAAGCTGCCTAAGCCTTTCCCAGCTATCGGCGACCCCTCCCTCCCCGCCGATAGCCGGAAACAACGAGAGAGCCGGATGCGCCAGCCGCGTCCGGCTCTTTTCGTTTACCTTTTGCAGGCTATGGGCCGTGCATCCCGGCGGCATCTAATTTGCCCTGCCGACCTCCGCCCATCTTGCAACCTGCCCCGCCTTCGCCGATATTACCGCCGAGTATGAAGTTTCCGATGCCCTTCCCTCCCGCCCATAACGCCTATGCAGTCCGATCCGCCGGAGAAGACGACGCGCCCGGTGGCCCCGGAAACAATGGGGGGGAAGACACCGAAATCGGTATCGCCACGAAAACGCGCGCGAAGCCGAAAAAGCCGAGCCAGTACAAGGTTCTGCTGCTGAACGACGATTATACGCCGATGGAATTCGTGGTGATCGTTCTGAAGCGGTTCTTCCGGATGGATATCGACGAGGCCACGCAAGTGATGCTGCATGTCCACCAGAAGGGCGTCGGCGTCTGCGGCGTCTATCCCTATGAAGTGGCCGAAACGAAGGTCAATCAGGTGATGGATTTCGCCAAGCAGAACCAACACCCGCTGCAATGCACGCTGGAGAAGGCGTGAGCGGCGCATCACTCGACCGATGAGGCAGCCGCATCATCCCGAGCCCGACACCCCGAAAGAGGGGCAGGAAAGCGTGTGGGACTATCCCCGACCTGCCATCGCCGAACCCACTTCGCGCCACATCACAATCGAGCATCGCGGCACGGTGATTGCCGATACACGCAGCGCCTGGCGGACGCTGGAGACCAGCCATCCGCCGACCTACTACATCCCGCCAGCAGATGTTCTGACCGAGTATCTGCGGCCCAATCCACGCCGCTCGATGTGCGAATGGAAGGGTCAGGCACGTTATTGGGATCTGGTGATTGCGGACAAGAAGCTGGAGGCAGTCGCATGGAGCTATGCCGACCCTACCCCCGCCTTTGCCGGAATACGCGACATGTTTGCCTTCTATCCCGACCCGCTGGATTTCTGCTGGGTCGATGGGGAAGTTGTCACTCCGCAGCCCGGCCAGTTCTATGGCGGATGGATCACCTCCCGCGAAGCAGGGCCGTTCAAAGGCATTCCCGGCAGCCAGTTCTGGTAGACTGACCAGTCCACGCACAGCAGGGCATGACCGCGCGCAGATTTATCGCTAGGGGTATGGCGAGAACCATAAAGAGCCGCCCGAATTCTTGAACATTCTTCCCGCCCTTGATCGTTATATCCTCCGGCTGGTCATCGTTCCGATGGTCTCGGTCTTCGTGCTTGCTGCGTCGCTGCTGCTGCTCGACAAGATGCTGCGGCTGTTCGATTTTGTCGCGGTCGAAGGCGGCCCGATCGCCATCGTGTTTAAGATGCTGGGCGCGCTGATCCCGGAATATGCCAGTCTTGCGATACCTCTGGGGCTGATGCTGGGCATCCTCTTCGCCTTCCGCAAACTGGCGACTTCCAGCGAACTCGATATTTTGCGCGCCGTGGGCATGTCTTACCTGCGCCTGCTGCGCGTGCCCTATATGATCACCGCCGTGCTGGTCGCGGTGAACATCGCTCTGGTGTTCTACATCCAGCCCGTCAGCCGGTATTATTACGAGCAGCTGGAATACGATCTGCGCTCGGGCGCGCTGGGTGCTTCGATCAAGGTCGGTGAGTTCACCACGTTGGCCGACCGGATGGCGCTCAGGATCGAGGAAAGCGAGGATGAGGGCCGCCGGTTGAAAGGCATTTTCGCGCGCATTTCGGACGAGGACGGACAAGTGCTTTCCGTATCCGCGCGCGAAGGCACTTTCCTCGCCACCACGGACAGCCCCGAAACCATCATCCTGCAACTGACCGACGGGACTATCGTGCAGGACGAACCCGGCGCGACCCCGCGCGTCCTTAGCTTTACCCGCCATGATCTACCGATAGACTTGCCTGCCATCGAGCAATTCCGGCAGCGCGGGGAGGCGGAGCGGGAGTATATCCTCCCCGAACTCCTCCGCATCGGCTGGGACACCGGGCAGACGGAGGAAGCGCGCGACGGCAGTCAGGCGAGTTTCAATTTCCGGCTGGTCGAGGTTGTGATGATGCTGATGCTGCCCTTGCTGGCGGTGGCGCTGGCCATACCCCCGAAGCGATCGACCAGCGCGCTGGGCGTCTTCGTGTCGATCATCATGGTGGTCAGCTATCACAAGATAAACCAGTACGGGGAGGATATCGCCGCGCTTGGCCGGATTGATCCCATTATCGCCCTGTGGGGGCCGTTCGTGCTGTTCGCCGCGCTGATCTTCTGGATGTTCTATCAGGTGGCCTATGTTCCGGGCGGGCAACCGATTGGTGCGCTGGAGAATGCCGCAGCTAATCTCGGCAAGAAAATGCGCAAGCTGTTCCGGCGGCGCAAACACCGTTCCGACGCCTTCGTAACCGATGTGGCCGATCCGGCTACGGCGCCTGCGGAATAGAGCCCGGCTACGCAGATGCAGCTCGATTTCTTCCCCTCGTGGACCCTGACCACCTACCTCGCGAAGATCTTCGTGGTCCGCATCCTCGCCGTGCTGGTCATGCTGGTGCTGGTCCTGCTGATGCTGGATCTGCTGTCGAGAAGCGGCGATATTTTGGCGGTGGACGGCAATGGACAGGCAGAATTGCTGCAATATGCCGGGTACCGGATACCCCAGCTGATCCAGCGCTTCCTGCCCTATTCGGTTCTGCTGGCGACGATCATTTCGCTGATCACCCTGAACCAAAACAGCGAAGTTATCGCGATGAAGGCTGCCGGTCTTTCTGCCCATCAGGTACTCGCGCCGCTACTGCTGACGGCGCTGGTGGTGGCGGTCATCAGCTTTGCTTTCAACGAACGTGTTGTGACGAGCGCCACCGCATCGCTCAAAGCCTGGGAGGCAACCGAATACGGTGCCGTTCCACTAGAGGATGATGCGCGCAAGGGCCTCTATCTGACCGATGGCAATGACATCCTGACCGCCACCACCATGACCGGGCGGGGCGACAAGATACAATTGCAGAGTGTCACCTGGTATCGCCGCAGCGATGCGGGTCAGATCGTGCGGCAGGTGCGGGCAGACAGCGCCGAATTTGCCGGGCCGGGTTGGCGCCTGATCGGGGCCACCGCCTTCGACGTCGGAACCGCCGAAACGCGCAACGCTGCAGATGTGACCGTAGCGCCTGGTATCACGCCTTCGCAGATCGAGCTGGAAAGCGTCGATGCCGATGCGCTGGGTTTCATGGAACTGCGCGATTCCATTCAGGCCTACAAAGCCAGCGGACGCGCCACGGCCGAGCTGGAGGCGAAGTGGTGGCACAAGGTTTCGGGGCCGCTCTCCGCCTTCCTTATGCCGCTGCTGGGCGCAGTGGCTGCATTCGGGCTGGCCCGGTCCGGGCAATTGTTTGTCCGCGCAATTATCGGAATGGCGCTGGGCTTTGCCTATTTCGTGGTCGACAATGCCGCGCTCGCGATGGGCAGCTTTGGCGGGTACCCTCCGTTTTTGGCGGCATGGGCACCGTTCTTCCTCTTCCTGCTGGTCGGTGAGACAGTTCTGATCCGGACCGAAGAGTGATCGGCAAATGACCGACTGGACTATCCGCCTCGCCCAGCCCGGCGATGCGGATCATTGGCCTGCCATAGAGCGCGCAGCTGGCACTCTTTTTTCGGGCGACCCCGATCTGGCCGATCTGGACTTCGACGAAACGTGGGAGCCGGACGAGCTGCGGGCACTGATCCGTAAGGGGCATTGCCTTTCGGCGAGCCTCGGCCAGCGCCCGATTGGCTTTCTGGCCAGCCAACCGTTCAGCCGCGAACTGCATGTTTGGGAAATGTCGGTCCATCCGGACGGCCAGAGATTGGGCATCGGCTCAGCCCTGATGCGGGCCTGTCTGGTCGATGCGCATAATTCCGGCTTCAAAGCGGTCACCCTTACCACCTTCCGCGATCTGGCGTGGAATGGCCCTTTCTATGCTGCGCTGGGGTTTGAGGAAGTCACCGCGCTGGATGCTCACCCCCGGCTCAGCGCGGAACTCGCGCTGGAAGCAGACAACGGCCTGCCACCGGAGCGCCGGTGCGCGATGATCCGATTTCTCGATTGAGGAACCAACCGGCCCCTTATAACGGAGCCTAGCGTCCGCGCGCCATCGTACTGCGGGCAATCTTCCCGACCAGAAACACCATGCCGGGATGGTTCGCCTGCTTGTAGGTCGAGCCATCGCCCAGTTCCCGGTGCAAGCGCCGATGCGCTTCGGGAAGCGAATGATACGGCATGGAAGGCATCAGGTGGTGCAGCGCGTGATAGCGCAGGCCGACCGGTGCCCAGATCTCTGCCAGAACGCCCGGCGGCGGGACATTGACGCTGTCGAGGAACTGCGCCGTCACCGTCATCGGCTCGCCCTCATTCTCCCACAAATGCGCCACCAAGGTGCGCAGCTGATTGAGCGTGGCGGTGAGTGACAGGATCGCCAGTGCAATCAGCAGCGGACGCCAGCCAAGCACGAACATGCTGCCAATCAGCGTCCAGCTCCAGACAAAGCCGCCCAGCTCCTGCCAAAATATGCGGCGGCTCATCTCGCCTTCCGCAGGGCGGCGGCGAAATTCAGGGTTAATCGAAAGCGAGGAAAAGCGCTGCCAGACCACCCGCCGCACCGGCGGCAGGATCGCGCCAAGCGGGACCAGTACGGCGAAGCGGAAGATCAACGCAATCGGTGCCAGCATTGCGATCAGCACAAAGGTGGGCAGTGTCCACGGCTTCATCAGAGCCAGCGGCAGGTATTCTGGGTCCTCGATGGTGCCGTATTGCGTGCGTTTGTGATGGATCACATGCACGCCCTCATACATGAATGACGGGGTCAACAGAGGCACGCCGACCAGCGCATTCCAAGCAAAGCGGAAGCCCGGCAGAGCATCCTTGTGAATATGCGCGACCTCGTGATTGAACATCAATGCGCGGTAGAGCGCCAGAGCACCAATGAGCCCGAACACCAGCGCAAGGCCCACACTGTCGGTCAATATCGCGCCAGCAATGGAAGCGTAGCCGATGCCTGCAGAGAGCAACATATCGGGCCAGTAGAACCGCTCGCGCGCGTCATACAGATCTTTGGTCAGATCCCGCGCAGCGCGCAGCATCGCCTTGTCGTCGGCTATGGGCGCACGGGGGCCGCCAACGCCAGCATCTCTGGCGGAGACTTGTGCCACAGTGGCAGGATCAAGGCTGTGTTCTACACTCATGTACGCTTCTTGGGTTTTTGTGTGATGGGCTCTTACTGCAAAATTGCCTTGCGTCATACCGGCGAAGGGCTGCCTCCCTTGAGGCGGGCTGCTTGACAAGCGCGCCTCTGCCTAGACAGGAGCGAACGCAAGCTGAACATCACCAAAGAGCAGGCCAGCCATGCAGGGCAGTAAAATAGATATTCGCCCCCTTTCGGACAAGGGCAAGGCCGGGAAGCGCGACCGGGCGGCCTTCGTCGATCTCGGCCGGGCCTTCTCGCGACGGGTGCCCAATTCCGTGCCGCAATTGCGGTCCGAGGAACTGGAACTGGTCGATCCGGCGAAAAACCCGTTCTTCGAACATGCCACTGTGCAATTGTTCATCGCCGCGCGCGATGGCCAGCCTGTGGGGCGAATATCGGCCCATATCGATCATCTGGCTCTGGAAATATCGCCCGAGCAGGGAATGGGGCCGGGCACCGGCATGTTCGGCTATTTCGATGCCGAAGATGAAGAAGTGGCGCGCGCCCTGCTAAACACCGCAGAGGCGTGGCTGCGCCAGCAAGGGATGACCCGCGCTCTTGGCCCGATCACGATGTCGATCTGGGAAGAGCCCGGCCTGCTGGTGAAAGGGCAGGACCATCCGCCCATGGTCATGATGGGGCATCACCCGGCGCATTACCGCGAATGGATCGAGAATGCTGGCTATGTGCCGGCCAAGAAGCTGGTTACGTACGATCTCGATGTACGCGGAGGCTTCTCCCCGCTTATCCAGCGAATCGTGCGCTCTGGCAGCAAGAACGATCGGATTAGCGTGCGCCCCGTCGATCTGGCGCACTATGACGAAGAGATCGCGACGATTCTGGCGATACTCAACGATGCCTGGTCGACGAATTGGGGTTTCGTGCCCTTCACTCCTGCCGAAGTTGCGCATGCGGGCAAGAAGCTGAAGCCGATCATCAAGGCGCCGCTGAACCGGATTGCCGAGGTCGACGGCAAGCCGGTCGCTTTCATGCTGACCTTCCCAGATGTGAACGACATCATGGGCCGGATCGACGGCAAGCTGTTTCCGACCGGCTGGTTCCATCTCCTGCGCTGGCTCAGGAAGCCGATGGGCGCAGGGATGCGCGTCCCTCTGATGGGCGTTTTGCGTGAACTGCACAATTCTCGCATGGCCAGCCAGCTTGCCTTTATGATGATCGAGGATATCCGTCAGGAGGCAGTCCGGCTTTACGGCACCACGCGCGGAGAACTCGGATGGGTGCTGGACGACAATCAGGGAATGGTCGCCATCGCGGATGCTATCGATTCAAAGATCAACCGCGAATATCTGATTTTCGATAAGACGCTCTAACATATAAATTTTCTCGCAGCTGTCCGTTGGTGCAAGGGAACCTGCGGCCCCATGGTGCATTGGAATGGAATTGCAGCGGTGCATTCCTTGCCGCTGCACAGGAAACCCCGCCCGAATGGCCCGCAAGCAGCTTAAATCCCCCAGCCCCGGCCACTGTATGGTGGTGGAAGATGACAGCCTGCTGGCCGCAACGATCGAGGCTGTTCTGATAGATGCCGGGGCACTCAGCGTAAGCTTGTGCGCTTCGACAGCACAGGCGATGGCCCAGTTGCAGAAGCAATTGCCCGACGTGCTGGTCCTCGATGTCCATCTGGCCGACAGCGACGATGGCTGGGCCCTAGCGGAACTGGTCGCGACCATCGGCCCCAAGCGCCCGCGGATCATTTTCTCGACCGGCTCGCCCGACGATATCCCGCAGTCGATCAGAAAGCTCGGTACGGTTCTGGCAAAGCCCTACGCGCCCGAGGAATTGGCGGCGCTGGCAATGCCTGCACCGCAAAAGGGCTTGCTGCAAAGATTGCGCCCCTAACCGAAGCCCTTTGGCCGCGGGTCATCAAACGTACCGCACCCTAATGTCTTCTTGCCCCGAAACGTATGAGGCCTCCATTCGAGATTAGTCGAAAGGAGGCCTCGGGATCGTATCACCGCCGCTTGGACGGGAGGGGGGGTCTCGGCGGTGATGTAAGGATAATGCTCCATTTGAAATGGGGTTCCCGCCCCCATCGAAATTTCTTAAAAAAAATGTCGCGCCCGCACATCCGGAGCGTGTTCGCAATGTGTTACGCCTGTGGAACCGAGTAACGAACCGCACGTTGTGCGTTCCAACAGGGTGGACCATATCCGGCCCCCGGCCTCTGGAAGGGAAAATATGTCGCTTGGAGAAAATGTCGCTGCCAACCTGCCCTATCTGCGCCGCTATGCGCGCGCGCTGACCGGGGCTCAGTCAACCGGCGATGCGTTTGTGCGTCAGACTCTGGAGGCCGCATTGGCTGACGAAGCGCTGAAAGCAGAGTTGAGCGGGGGCCGCGTGGCCCTTTACCGGGCCTTCAACAAGGTTTGGTCCGCCACCAGCATCGATAGCAGCCAAGCCAATGCGGGCGATGATCTGGCTACCGACGCAGGCGCAGAGGGCCACGAGGCAACCGCGCGGCAACGGCTGTCGGCTATCACTCCGCTCAACCGTCAGGCCTTGTTGCTGACCACGCTGGAGGATTTCTCTATCGAAGAAGCGGCGCAGGTCATGGATCTTCCCGAAACCGAAGTGGAAACCATGGTCCAGGAAGCCGTTGCCGAGATAGATCGCGAGTCTTCCACCAATGTCCTTATCATCGAGGACGAACCGCTGATTTCGATGCAGCTGGAAGATCTTGTGCGCGGACTGGGTCACGACATTTTCGGCACCGCCGCCACGCGTACGCAGGCACAGGATTTGGTCGCTGAGAATACACCGGGACTGGTGCTCGCCGATATCCAGTTGGCCGATGGTTCCAGCGGGCTGGATGCGGTGGATGATATTCTGGCGATTGCCGAGGTGCCGGTGATCTTCATCACCGCCTATCCCGAACGCCTGTTGACCGGCGACCGTCCCGAACCGACTTATCTGGTCACCAAGCCATTTCAGGAAGCGACCGTTCGGGCTGCTATCAGCCAGGCGCTGTTCTTCAATTCAAGCCAGCCCTTGGACTGATTGTGCGGGCTTAATGCGTGCGCGGACCGGCGAGGATATTGTCGATCTGCGCCGCAGACCCCTCCGTTACCACGCCGCCTTTCTGATGCGCTCTGAGCGCAAAGGCACTGGGTTTGCGGACCGGCACGTCCATTTGACAGCGGACGCCATCCACCGCGAATTCCAGCTCCACCGGATGCTGCAATTCGTGGGCGACGATTTTCTCGATCAACTCGGTGCCAAAGCCCCGCTTGCGGGTTTGAGACACAGGTGGTCCGCCGCTTTCCACCCATTCGATCCGCGCGAGATTGTCTTCCACAAGCGACCACGTCACCGATACTTTTCCGCCGTGCTGGCTGAGCGCGCCGTATTTGGACGCATTCGTCGCCAGCTCGTGGATCGCGAGGCCAAGCGACAACGCATCGCCCGGAGCAAGCTCCACACTGGGGCCGTCCATCACCAAAGTCGTGTCGCCATTGTCTGAATAAGGCGCCATTTCCGTCCCCACCACGTCGCATATCGGTGTGGTGCCCCATTCGGATTCAGTCAGCAGATCATGCGTCGCCGAAAGCGCGCGGATACGCCCGTCCAGACCATCGGCAAAATCATCGAGATTGCTGGCCCGCCGGCGGGTAAGCGAAACAATCGAAAGGACATTGGCCAGCGTATTTTTCACCCGGTGGTTCAGCTCGCGGGTCAGCGAATTGCGAATCAGGTTCTGCTCCGTAAAATAATCGAGCGACGCCTGATCTTCGTAAGCCTGCTGGGTCAGCAAGCGTGCCACAAGCATGGACAGGCTGGCGACGGCCAAACCGAAGAGCAAGGTCATCATCGACAAGAACGACAGCGCGCTGCCCTGGGCAAATTCGACCTGAACAATCATCGGACGGCTGGCCAGGCGAAACTCGACAGTCGAATACCAGCCGGTCGCGGTGGCAGGTGGTACCGATGCGAGCAAATTGGTCGGCTGGGCTGATCCTTCGTACAATTGCACGCCGAGATCGCCGATATTCTCCGCTATGACGACGGAATCGAGGAAGTCCTGCGCCGAGAAGGGACTGTAGATGAACCCTTTCAAATCCCGCGTGCCTGTCTGGAAAACAGGCATGAAGACCAGAAAGCCATTGGCATCGCCGCTGCCCTCCTGCTTCAGAATAACCTTGCCGCTCGCGGTAGGTCGGACGGCGCGCACCGCTTCCTGCATCGCAATCCGGCGGGTGCTGTCGGACCACATATCGAAGCCGAGCGCGCGGCGGTTGCGCTGTGTATCGGGCTGGAGATAGGTGACGGGGACAATATTGTCGCGGTCGCTCGGCGGATAGGGTGTCACACTGTTTACGCCAGACTGCGCCGCCTGCACTCGCTGCTCGAAGGCAATGATCTCGCTCGCGGTCAGATGCTCCGCCCAGCCGATCCCTTCTGCTCCGCGATAATCCGCATCAAGCCGTAATTCGGTGACGAACCGGCGGAAAACCGGTGCCTCGACGCCGTCTAGCGTAGCAAACAGGGCCGCACCCGCCCGCAAATAGGAACTGGTCGTGTTGCCCCGCCGATCCAGAGCCGAGGCAATCGCCTGCGCCGTCTTGGCAAGCCGCGCCTGCTCTGCCGCTTGTTCCCCGCGCTCGATCGCCCATACGCTCAGCGCGGTAATAGCCGCGATGAAAACGAAAATCGCGACCGGTACTGCCCGGGGGTAGCTGACGAGCCAGCGCCGGGTTCTGCGCAATGTGGAGGCGTCGGACGGTCTCAAGCGGGAACCTTCAAATGGATCTATTCGTCAAGCTATGCGCGGTATGTGCGACAACGGGGGAACCATGCTGGACAACATTCGTTCCACCCACTCACGTGATTCACTCCCGCCATCGGCCAAACAAAGGCGTTGGATGGAACGGGCACCCGAGGGAAATTTTTGGTGACGAACAAGAAAGAGCCCGGCTCGACGCCGACCGGCAAGGCAGCAACCGGTAAGCGTCAGGACCCGCAATGGGCCAACGGCCTGAAGCAATTATACGATTCAGTGGTCGACGAACCGCTCCCCGACAGCTTTAAGGAACTCCTTTCTAAGCTGGACGGCAATTCCAAATGAGCGAATCGAAACGCACCGCTGCCGAGCAGGCGGACTTTAAACGCGAACTGACCGAGGTGGTGCCCCACCTGCGCGCCTTTGCACGCGGCCTGTGCGGACGCCCCGATATGGCGGACGATCTGGTACAGGAAGCAATGATGAAAGCTTGGGCCGCGCGCGAGCGTTTCGAGCCCGGCACCTCCATGCGCGCCTGGACTTTTGTCATCCTGCGCAATGCCTATCTCACGGATATGCGCCGCAACCGGTTTCGCGGTGAATATGACGAAGGCGTGGCCGAACGGATCCTGACCGCACCGGCCGGACAGGAAGAACCCGTCCATCTTTCCGACATGCACCGCGCCTTGCTGACCCTGCCCCCGGAACGGCGTGAGGCACTGCTGCTGGTCGGCGCGGGCGGATTTTCCTACGAAGAAGCGGCCAATATCTGTGGCTGTGCCGTCGGCACGATCAAGAGCCGGGTGGGCCGCGCCCGTTCGGCACTCAGCGCCATGCTGGAAGACGGAAGCATTCCCAACAGATCGACCGACGATGCCTCCGCCCACCGGGCCATTCTGGAAGAGCTGGACAGTGTTGCCGCCGGCAATGGCGTTGCCGCGCCAACGAACTGATCGAACAGACCTTCCTGTCGCTGCGACCCGCGTGATAAGGGTCGGCGCATGAGTGAGACAGATACCCCGCCCGATATTCCGCCTTCGCTGAAAGAAGCGCAGAATGCGCGCGGTCGTCTGGCCTTTGCGCAGCAGGAATTGCGGCTGATCAGCACGCTGGTGCTTCTCCTCGGCATCGGTCTGTTTCTGGCGCTGCCGTTTGTGCTGTCGATAGGCTCTGTCGTTTTCCTGCCGCTGACGACTGCTCTGATCCTGTCGATCCTGCTGGCCCCGCTGGCGGACCGGCTATCCAGTTGGGGCGTGCCCAATGTGCTGGCATCGCTCCTTTCGCTCTTGGTGTTCTTTGCCATTGTCCTGCTGGCCTTCGCCGTGATCCTGCAGCCTGCCATCGCGCTGTTCGATGATTTGCCCCGGCTCGCCGATCAGGTCGCCGATCGTTTCACCGAGCTGCGCGACCAGTTCGCATGGCTGGCCGCCGCGAACGAGCGGTTTGCCGAAGCGGTGGGCTATACCGGCGCCAACGAGGTTGTGCTGGCTGGCCCCTCGGTATTCGAGCAGGTTGCAGTCGGCGCGCCGACAGTCGTTCTGGAAGTCTTGCTGACCTTCCTGATGGCGTTCTTCATGGTCGAGGCGCGGGTCCGCCTGCGCCGCAATCTGATGTTCGGCCGCACCAGCTTCGGCACCAGCGTCAAGGCCGCTCGGGTCTTGCGCGAAGTCCAAGACAGGGTGGCGAACTACATTCTGACCGTCGCGTGGATCAATCTGGGGGTCGGCGTGGTGGTCGGGACAGGAGCCTGGCTGCTGGGAGTCGATGCACCCTTGATGTGGGGCGGGCTCGCCACCCTGCTAAACTTCATCCCCTATATCGGCCCGCTGGTGATGACCGTGGTCCTGACCCTGTTCGGTGTAGGTACCAGCGAGACTGTGCTGCTCGGCCTGATCCCAGCGGCAGCCTATCTCGCCCTGCATACAGTCGAAGCCAACGTTGTCACACCTTCCATACTGGGCGCGCGATTCACGATGAACCCCGTGATGATCCTCATCGCGTTTTCCTATTTCAGCTGGATATGGGGCGTGTTCGGGGCGTTGTTGTCGGTCCCCATCCTGCTGATGCTGACCGCCCTGTTTGACCATACCGGCAGGCCCAATCTGGTCGGATTTGTCTTCGGCGAACCGTTGTTCGGCAACCAGCTTATGGTGTTGGGAGAGGATGGAAGCGCAGAAAATTCCGTCGACCCGCCTCCGGCCAACTAGCTGGCGGGCCCTCTTTGAACCGGCGCACAAAAAAGGCCCGCCCGGCGAGAGTGCCGGGCGGACCTTCCTTTGTTGCGACCCAATCGGGTTTAGGCGGCGTAGCTCCAGGTGGTGCCGCGCGCCAAATTCTCGGAGGCGAAGCTCCAGTTGAGCTTCTCCGTCGTCACAGCCTTGAGATAGGCCGGACGGGCGTTCTGGTGATCGAGATAATAGGCATGCTCCCAAAGGTCGATGACCAGCAGCGGGTTTACTCCGTCCTGATCGGCCAGCGTGTCGCCGTCATGGGTTTCTTCAATGGTCAGCTTGCCGCCCTTTTCTGCCAGCCAGACCCAACCGCTGGCGAAGTGGCCTGCGCCGCGATCCTGCAGCTGCGTTTTCAGCTCGTCGACCGAACCGAAACTGTCGTCGATCATCGCCTTCAACTCGTCAGACGGGGCGGTTTCCTCTCCGGCCATGGAGTGCCAGTAGAAACCGTGATTCCAGCTTTGTGCGCTGTTGTTGAACAGGCCCTGGTCGGCCCCGCGCGCAGCGGCGATAATCTCTTCCAGCGCCTTGTCCGCGTGGTCTGTCCCATCGATGGCGGCGTTGGTCTTGTCGACATATGCCTTGTGGTGCTTGCCGTGGTGGAAGCTGAGCGTTTCAGCTGAAACGGCGGGCGCCAATGCGGTGTCTGCATAGGGCAGCGGGGTCACTTCAAAAGCCATGATGGGTCTCCAGTCTCGAATAGAAAGATTGATGGTTTAGCCACTCAACGCGCCAAGCGGCTGTGGGTTGCAGGCAAGGGAGATTTTATTCTGCCGCCCCTGTGTTGCTATGTGCGTCGCTTGTCTCTTCCAGCCCCCCTGCCCCGCGATCCGTCGCTGCCGTAACCGCGACGTTCATCGTGACATTGGCCAGCGTGCGCATGATATCGGGGAGCATCTCCACCGCCACCAGCAGTGCCAGCGGCTCTATCGGAACGCCCATCGCCAGTGCAATCGGGCCGATGGAAATCACGAAGCTGATCGATCCCGGCAGGCTGACCGAGCCAACGCTGATCACCAGAGCCACGGCAATGCCGGTCGCCAGGGTCAGCGGGGTCAATTCCACACCCACCAGAGTGGCGACATAGATCGCCACCGCCATGTTCATTGCGGGGCTGGTCGCGCGGAAAATCGCCACGGCCAGCGGCAGGACGAAATCGGCCGTATCCTCGCGCAATTTCAGCCGGCGCGCGCTGTCGAGCATGGCGGGCAGGCTGGCGAGCGAGCTTTGCGTGCTGACAGCCACAGCCTGTGCCGGCAATATCCCGCGCGCAAAACGCAGCGGGCCGACGCGGCCAACCACGAAAGCGAGCGCATAGGCGGTCAGCAGCACCACCGCGCCCATTGCCGAGACGGTAAGGATATAGTGGATCAGCGTGGCAAAGGCCCCGTCACCCCCCGCCCGCAGAGCAACTCCGAAGGCCAGTGCAAACACCCCGACCGGCGCGAGCCACAGCACCCAGCCGATAATGATCAGCATGGAATTGCCCAGCGCGCGGAAGAACCGGAGCAGGACCTCGCCCTGCCCCGGCGGGATGCGGGTGATGGCAACAGCAAACAAAGCGAAGAACAGGGTGAGCGGCAGCATCGCCGTTTCCGCCGCCGCCGCAAACAGATTGGGTGCGACCAGCGAAGCGACGAAATCGCCCAGCTCTGGCACAGCTTGTGGCTCCATCGCCTCTCCGCCCGCCAGCAATGCCGTCGCCGCTTGCGGGATCGGGAACGCGGCCAGCAGCAGCGGCATCAGCACTGCGCTGATCAATCCGCTGAAGATGAGTATACCGAACACCCAGCCAAGCATCCGCCGTGCCGTCGCCCCTGCGCGCGCAGCGGCGACCATCTGGGCAATGCCCATCACCAGCAGCGCGGCGACCAGCGGGATGATCGTCATCTGCAAGGCCCGCAACCACAGCGTACCGATAGGCTGGGTAATCGCCGCAGCGGACGCCTGTATGTCGCTGCCCTGCACCAGCGCGCCCAGCACCAGCCCGCCGACCAGACCACCAAATGTCCACCACACCGGCAGCGTGATCTTTACCAGCCCCGTTTCGTCTGCATTCTGATTGGCCAAAACCTGCCCGCTCCCTCTTCGCTTTAGCCCGGGACCCCGTCACTAATGCGCTATTAAGGCTGCGCGTCTATGGGGGCTATAAAGGCTGTATTCTTACAGGGGGCCTTTGCAGGGGAACGCATGACACGCAAATATTTCGGCACGGACGGTATCCGGGGGGAGACCAATTCCGGCGCAATGACCGCCGCAACAGCCATGCGCGTGGCGCAGGCAGCAGGCACCCATTTCCGCCGGGGCGATCACCGCCACCGCGTGGTGATCGGCAAGGATACACGCCTTTCGGGCTATATGATGGAAAGCGCGCTGGTCGCAGGTTTCACCAGTGTCGGCGTGGACGTGATCATGACCGGCCCTCTGCCCACTCCGGCGGTTGCCTTGCTGACGCGGGAAATGCGGGCCGATCTGGGCGTGATGATTTCTGCCAGCCACAACCCCTATCAGGACAACGGGATCAAACTGTTCGGCCCCAATGGCTTTAAGCTGGACGACGATACAGAGCGCGAAATCGAGCGCCTGATCGATGAGGATCCCCAGCTGGTCCCCGCCGCCGAAATCGGCCGTGCCCGGCGGATAGACGACGCCCGTGGACGCTACATCCACGCAATCAAGCAATCCGTGTCCGACGATATCCGGTTCGATGATCTGAAAGTGGTGGTCGATTGCGCCAACGGGGCGTCCTATCAGGTCGCGCCCTCCGCGATCTGGGAATTGGGCGCAGAGGTTATCACGCTGGGCGTCAGCCCCAATGGCACCAATATCAATGACGGAGTTGGCTCCACGTCGCTGGATGCGATCAAGGCCAAGGTGGTGGAAGAAGGCGCGGATATCGGCATCGCGCTGGATGGGGACGCGGACCGCCTGATCGTGATCGACGAGACAGGCCGCGAGGTCGATGGCGACCAGATCATGGCGCTGATCGCAGGCCGCATGGCGGAAAAGGGCGAGCTGAAAGGCGGCGGCGTTGTGGCCACCGTGATGAGCAATCTGGGGCTGGAGCGATATCTTGAGGCCAAAGGCCTGACACTGGAACGGACCGGCGTAGGCGACCGCTATGTGCTGGCCCGGATGCGCGAAGGCGGTTTCAATATCGGCGGCGAGCAGTCGGGGCATATGATCCTGCTCGACCATGCAACCACGGGCGACGGCACTGTGGCGGCACTGCGGGTGCTGGCCAGCCTTGTCCGATCCGGCAAGCGCGCGAGCGAGCTGCTCCACCAGTTCGAGCCGGTGCCGCAATTGCTTAAGAACGTGCGGTATGCAGGCGGCGCCCCGCTGGAGAATGCGGGCGTCAAAGCCGCCATCGCCGATGCCGAGGCAGAGCTGGCAGGCAAGGGCCGTCTGGTCATCCGCGCATCGGGCACCGAACCGCTAATCCGCGTGATGGCAGAAGGCGACGACGCAGCGCAGGTAGAGGCCGTGGTGGACCGGGTGTGCGACGCAGTGAAGGCCGCCGCCTGAAGAAAGCCGCCTGAGAAAAGCCCCTCGTGCCGAGCTTGTCGAAGCACCGCCTTTTCTTCTAGCCTGAGCGCAGAGTTTCAATGTAGCCCTGCGACAAGCTCAGGGCGAACGGAGTATCTATGCTGGAAATGCGCCCCGATTGCGAACGTTGCGGCACCGATCTGCCGGCCGATGCGCCCGGAGCATTTCTGTGCAGTTTCGAATGCACTTTCTGCGCGCCATGTGCCGAGGTGCTGGATGACCGGTGCCCCAATTGCGGCGGCGAACTGACCGACCGCCCGATCCGCAGCCGCGCCTTGCTGGAGAAATATCCGGCCAGCACGACACGGAAATTCAAAGGGTGAGCGACGCCGCGCGATCAGCGCCCCGCATACCCCCTCGCATTCTGGCGATTGCAGGCTCCGACAGCAGCGGCGGAGCCGGCATTCAGGCCGATATCAAAACGATCACCATGCTGGGTGGTTATGCGATGACTGCGATCACCGCGGTCACCGCACAGAACTCTGTGGGAGTGCAAGGCATCACACCGCTGGAGGGGCAGTTTGTCGCTCGGCAGATAGTGTCCTGCGCCGAAGATATCGGCGTGGATGCGATCAAGATCGGGATGCTCCAGAACATCGATATCATCGAGGCGGTGGCGGGGGCCTTGGCTGATCTGGATCCGGACATTCCTATCGTGCTCGATCCGGTTATGGTCGCCACATCGGGCGCCCGATTGCTTCAGGATGATGCGGTGGAGATCATGCAGGAACGCCTGTTCCCGCGCGCGACCCTGCTCACCCCCAACCTGCCTGAACTGGAATTGCTCGCAGGATCAGAACTGCGCGACACCCATCTGGTCCGCGACGCCGCGCTCGAAATGGCCGAACGATATGAATGCCAAGTTCTCGCCAAAGGCGGCCATACGCAAGACGAGCAAGTAATCGACCTGCTGGTCACGCCAGCGAAAGATGGTCGCGCCTCCGGTATGGCGTCCTTCACCGACGCGCGGATCGACACCCGCCACACCCACGGCACCGGCTGCACCTTGTCATCCGCCATCGCCACACTGATCGGGCACGAGCAACCGATCGAACACGCTGTGCGGCTAGGTCGCCGCTTCGTGCGCGAAGGCATCCTGAACGCCCCCGGCTTCGGCGAAGGCGGCGGCCCGCTAGGCCATCAGGCGGTGCGGCTGACCTAAGCGTAGCGGCGGCTCACTAACCGTCCAGCTCGTAAAACTCGGCGATGTGCGCCCACGCTTCTTCGGCGGTTTCCACCCAGGTGATCAGATCGAGATCCTTTTTCGAGATGGTGCCTTCTTCGGCAATCGCCTCGAAATTGACCACCCGGTTCCAGAAATCCTTGCCGAACAGCAGGATCGGCATCGCCTTCATCTTGCCTGTCTGAATCAAAGTCAGCAGCTCGAAAAATTCGTCGAACGTGCCGAAGCCGCCGGGGAACACCGCTACCGCCCGTGCGCGCAGCAGGAAGTGCATTTTCCGCAACGCGAAGTAGTGGAAGTTGAGCGAGAGGTAGGGCGTCACATAGCCATTCGGGGCCTGCTCGTGCGGCAGGACGATGTTGAGGCCGATGCTCTCTGCGCCCGCATCGGAGGCGCCCCGATTGCCCGCCTCCATGATCGACGGTCCGCCGCCCGTGCACACGACAAACTGCCGCTTGCCGTCTTCGACGATGGATTTCTCGCTGACCAGCTTGGCAAGCTTATGCGCCTCGGCGTAGTATTTTGCCTTGTCGGCCAGCCGCTGGGCGACTTTCTGCTCAAAATCGTCACCATCTTTCGCGGCGTCGATCTTGGCCTGCGCCTGCTCCGGTGAGGGTATCCGGGCGGAGCCGTACATCACCAGTGTGGAGCCCACGCCCGCTTCGTCCAGCAGCATTTCCGGCTTCAGCAATTCCAGCTGGAACCGCACCGGGCGCAGTTCCTCGCGCAGCAGGAATTCGTCATCCTGAAACGCCAACCGATAGGCCGGATGCCGGGTTTGCGGGGTATCGCTCGGGTCTTCGGAAGAGAACTTCGCTTCCTGTTCCGCAGGATAAAACCGGCGGTCTTTCAAATCTTTTTCTGTCATGGCGCGGCCATTAGGCCGCTAACCGCACGCAATCAACGCCGACAGTCGCATCCACGTCAGACGACAAACGCCAGCAGTGCAAAGACCACGGTGCCAAAGGCCAGCGAACCAACGGTCTTGCCGCGATAGGCGGGCGACAAGAAGCCGACCAGCAGACCGCCCAGAACCACGAGAAACAGCGTGATCGCGGCGATGATCTGATAGATCTTGAAGCTCTCGGGACCATGGCCCTTATGCAGTTCCATCAGGCGGTATTGCAGGTCCGGCTCGTTCAATGTCGCCGACCACACGCCGTCTTCCTCGGCAAACACGACATAATCTTCCGACGTGGGCCGCGTGGTGATGGAGCCGGGGCGGAACCGCAGATACTCGAAATCGGTCGGCAGTTCGTTCGCCGTCAGAACCGCGCGGACGTCATCTTCGATTGTCGCGGCATCAGGGTCGAGCGTAAATCCGCTGGGCACGGTGAGCGGCGTCTCGATCACCTCGCCCTTGTTGTCGATCAGGTAATTCCCGCCCGTGAAAGCGACGAGCAGGAAGAGCGGTGCCAACAGGCCCGCCGCCAGCAAGTGGCCAAGGACAAGCAGATTGCGGACTTTGGGTGAACTCATCGGGTAATCCAGTCGGTCAATGCGGGGATGGCGCATGATTATTGATAATCAGTCGCAATAGCTATTGGCGCTGCGCCATAGCGCTGTCAATCACCGATGCAGTGAAGCTGGATGCCCCGCGAGGATTCGAACCTCGATTGACGGAGTCAGAGTCCGTAGTCTTACCATTAGACGACAGGGCATTACCGGGCTTGCCAGTCGGACACAGGGTCTGGCCCGGTGCAATGGCAAGGCGCGCCATCTATGGATGGCTTGGGCTCAGGTCAAGACCTCTCGCGGCTTCTTGCTGCCCTCGCCACTTGCCGCAACGGGCCGCGCGCGCTAGCATCGGTGTCAGGTCCTCGTGGTCGGTTTGGCTACGAGAGGAAAAGAGAGATACATGCGTTATGGCGGATCGGTTTCCGCCGGACAAAGCCAAAGGGGCTGGCGCAAAGGGGAATACCACGTCCGGCAGCGTAGCCGATTTTCGCTACAAAGCTTCCCCGCCGCCCGACACTACCCCTCCGCCGCAGGAGGATACCGAGGGCGAAGCTGCGCCTCTTATGGAGGCCGCCTCTGCACCTCGTGATCACACCAATCATACGCAGCCCCCCAATGGCGCGCACCGGCCTCGCCCTGCGCGCAGGCAGGCCTATGCCGCGCTCGATCTGGGAACCAACAATTGCCGCCTGCTGATTGCGAAACCGGCCGGCGAAGATTTCACGGTTATCGATGCTTTCAGCCGGGTAGTGAAGCTGGGTGAGGGGCTCGCGAATTCAGGGCGCCTTTCCGAAAAGGCAATGGACCGCGCGCTGGGCGCACTCGCCATCTGCGCCGACAAATTGCGCCGCCGCAATGTTTTCCTCGCAAGGTCGGTCGCGACCGAGGCCTGCCGGCGGGCCAGCAATGGACAGCGCTTTATCGACCGTGTGCGCGAGGAAACGGGCATCGTGCTCGATATCATTTCCGCGCAGGAAGAGGCGCGGCTGGCGGTGCTGGGGTGTCATGTGCTGCTGGAACAGAGCCACGGCCCAGCGGTGATTTTCGACATTGGCGGCGGCTCCACCGAGCTGGTCCTGATCGAGCCGGGCGAAGAGCAGGAAAGCAATGTGCCCCGCATTCTGGACTGGCAGAGCGTGCCGTGGGGCGTTGTTTCGCTCAGCGATACTATTGCGCGCAAGGGGGACGCGCCCGAACAACGCGCCGCACGCTATGCCGAGATGCGGCAAACGGTGTCGGACAGTTTCGCGCCCTTTTCCACCCGCGTGGATTCCTGGCGTGCGAGGCCAGACCGGCGCCTGCTGGGCACCAGCGGCACGGTGACCACGCTTGCCAGCCTGCATCTGGAACTGCCACATTACGACCGGCAGGCCGTCGACGGCCTCATCGTTCCGTCCGCTTCCATGCGCGAGATCTGTACGCGGCTGGCAGAGATGACCTGGGACGAGCGATCGGCCCTGCCCTGCATCGGTCATGACCGGGCAGAGCTGGTGGTGGCGGGCTGCGCCATTCTGGAGGCGATTCTAGACCTGTGGCCGACCGAGCAGCTGGGGGTCGCCGACAGAGGCATCCGCGAAGGCATCTTGCGCAGCCTAATGGCCGCCGACCTGACACCGCACAGCAAAGCCCCGTCTGCTTCGGGCACGCCCGGCCAATCGGGCGCAGCGCTTTGAGCCGCTCGGGCCGCGATCCGGACAAGCGCGTTCGCAAATCGAAGAAGCGCTCCGAATCAAGCCGGCTTTGGTTGCAGCGCCAGCTCAACGATCCTTATGTGAAGAAAGCCAAGGCCGATGGCTATCGCAGCCGCGCGGCCTACAAACTGCTGGAGCTGGACGAGCGTTTCAGCATTCTGTCGAAAGCAAGCCGTGTCGTCGATCTGGGCATTGCCCCCGGGGGCTGGGCGCAAGTCGTGCGTCAGAAGCGGCCCAAAGCGGGGATCGTGGGGATCGACCTCCTCGAAACGGAACCCATCGACGGCGTGACCATCCTGCTGATGGATTTCATGGACGACGCCGCACCAGCCAGGCTGGAGGCCGCGCTTGACGGACCGCCGGATCTGGTCATGTCGGACATGGCGGCCAACACGGTCGGCCATAAACAAACCGACCATTTGCGGACCATGGGGCTCGTCGAAGCGGCGGCATGGTTTGCGATCGAAACGCTGGACAAGGGCGGCAGCTTTGTCGCGAAGGTTCTGGCGGGCGGCACCGACAAGGACCTTCTGACGTTACTGAAAAAGCACTTCACCACAGTGAAGCACGCCAAACCACCGGCGAGCCGCAAGGGCTCATCCGAATGGTATGTCGTCGCGCAAGGGTTCAAAGGCCGGGATTAACCGGCCTCTCGCCCACACTAGAGTTGCTTAGGTAGCAGGTGCAGCTTCCGGCACAGGCTGTTCGTCGCCCATCGCGCCAGCAGCCTCGACGGCGCTTGCTTCGGCACCTTCGACTGCGCCGGGGCCTTCGCCCGCACCGTCGACTTCTTCACCCTCGGCAGGTTCTTCTGCAGCCTCGGGGGTCGGCAGCGGCGGGCCGCCGCCATTGGCGACCATGTACAGCGTGACATTAGCACGGTCCTGAATATCACCCAGTCCGGCAAAACTCATCTTGGTACCAGCGGCGAAACCGCGCGGGCTCTTCAACCAGGCGTCCATCGCCTCATAATCCCAGACGCCGCCCTTCTCGGTCAGCGCCGAACTGTAGGCAAAGCCCGGAACGCTGCCGCCAACCGGCTTACCCATAACGCCGTAGAGATTGGGGCCGATACCGTTTGCGCCGCCCTGATTGATCGAGTGGCAGGCGGTGCATTTTGCGAAGACTTTCTCGCCCGCTTCGGCAGAGCCAGCGGCCAGTGCCTGCGCGATGGTGGGTCCTGCATCCGCTTCCCCAGTGTCTTCCGGCGCGTCGATAAAGTAGCCGGGCTTCTCCGGCGCTTCAGCGCTATCGCCGTGGAAATATTTGGAGCTCAGGCTGCTGAAACCAAGAGCGATGATCCCGGAAAAAAGGATCCAGCCAAAGGCGGTGTTTCGGTTGTCTTGCATGCTGATACGCTATCCAGAAAGTCGGGGGTCTTTGATGCGCCCAGCACTTAGTCAGCCTGCCCCCCATAAGCAAGTGCGGTCGCAAGTCGGTAACGCACAATACCGATTATGGTTGCGCGGCACGCTTGCCCGCCCATCACCGCAGCGCTAACCGCCCAGCCATCATGCGTAAATTTGCCGCCCCTGCCCGCCATCTGGTCGAAACCATGCGCAACGCTGCACAAGGCGCGCCCGGACGCACTGTTTCGTTCGGCGGGGCACCGGGCTCCAATTCGCACAAGGCGATGGGTGAATACGCGCCCGACGGGCTGCCTTTGCCCTGCTACGGATTTAACGATGCGATCGATGCGGTGAAGACCGGGAAGGCCGACCGCGCGCTGATCCCGATTGAAAACTCGCAGCATGGCCGCGTGGCCGACATTCACTTCATGCTGCCCGAAAGCGGGCTGGCGATTGTGGCCGAGCATTTTCTGCCGATCCATCATGCGCTGATGGGCATGCCGGGCGCGGATATCGGCGCGATGGAGGCGGTTTACAGCCACCCGCAGGCGCTGGGCCAGTCGCGCCATTTTCTGGGTGAGCGCGGACTGGTGCCGCTGGCCCATGCCGATACCGCCGGTGCGGCCGCCTATGTCGCCGAAATGGCCGAGGCGCGATTCGGCGCGATTGCCCCGGCGATAGCGGCAGAGCTGTACGGGCTGGAAATTCTCGCCGAGCGGGTGGAGGACGCGGCGGACAATATGACCCGCTTCGTGGCTCTCGCGCGCGAGCCGCTCGATGTGGCCGGCATGGACCCCGCCAACACCATGACCACCTTCATCTTCGAGGTGAAGAACATCCCCGCTGCGCTCTATAAAGCACTGGGCGGGTTCGCCACCAACGGGGTCAATATGACCAAGCTGGAAAGCTATCAGAAAGGCACCAGCTTTTCCGCCAGCATGTTCTATGCGGACATTCTGGGCGTACCAGGCGATCCGGCAGTCGACCGGGCGATGGAGGAACTGGCCTTCCACTGCCGCGAATTGCGCGTGCTGGGCAGCTATGCCGTGGCGCGCGAACGGGGCTAAAGTCGCACTTCGCCATTTTGCGCGCCGGTGCTAGAACGCGGAGCGGAGGGTCCGACCAAGAATGGCAAGCACTGCAACCTTGAAGCATGACGTCTCGCAAATGAGCGATACGGAAATGCGCAAGCTGGAGAACCAGATCGCGCGCAAATATGCGGGCGATGTTCCGTGGGGTGTGGTCGTTTGGGCCTTTGCCAATCTGGTCTTCTGGCTCTCGCTCTGGCCATTGGTGCTGACCGATACGATCCCGCTGTGGCTCGGCTTTATTCTCTCCAGCCTAAGCCTGATGACCGTGTATCTGCCAACCCACGAGGCGCAGCACGACATTATCGGTCGTCCGGGCACGAAGCTGCGCTGGCTCAACGAATTGCTGGGCCATGCGACCAGCTGGATGATCCTGCTACCCTTCGGCACGTTGCGCGTCACCCATCTGGACCATCACCGCCACACCAATGACGCCGAACTGGACAGCGACATTACCACGCAGGCGGAGACACCATGGAAAGCCCTGCTGGAATCGATCCGCCAACGTCAGCCCGATGCCAAGCGGGCGCAGGATTATCGCGCCAGTCTGGAGCGGGCCGGGCGCGCCGATCTGATCGGGCTGACCGCACTCTACAAACTGGCGTTCTTCATCTTCCTGTTCGCGATGGCGTGGAACGGGCTGGCGCTGGAGGCCTTCCTGCTGTGGTGGCTGCCCTACCAGATCGCGATGACCTACATCATCTTCTTCCTCAGTTGGGCGCCGCACAGCCCCGGCCTGACGACGGGACGGTATCGCAACACCAAAAGCTGGAAATCAAAGCTGGGCGATCCGCTTTCGATGTGGATGGGGTATCATGTGGTGCACCACCTGCACCCCTATATCCCGCTGCTGAAAACGAAAGATGCCTATTGGGAGATGCGCCCAATTCTTGAAAAGCGCGGGGTCAAGCTGGGGCTCTAGGCGCTATTCGGCGTCACCCGCGTGATCGCCGAAGATCGCGATTTCCCGCAGGCCCTCGCTGTCGGCGCGCCCGCGATACATGCCGGCCGTGTTGAAGCTGAACACTTCGTCGCCAGCCGGAGTAACGACAATCACACCGCCGTCACCACCCATTTCCAGCACTTCTGCCAGAACCGTGTCGGATGCGGTTTGCGGATCTTCCCCGACCAGTGCGATGCGCGAACAGATCTCGCGCGCCACGCCGACGCGGATGAAATACTCGCCATGCCCGGTCGCGCTGACGGCACAGCTGTCGTTATCGGCATAGGTTCCTGCCCCGATAATTGGTGCATCGCCAATGCGGCCCCAGCGCTTGCCCGTCATCCCGCCGGTGGAGGTGCCCGCCGCCAGATTGCCCTGCATATCGCGCGCCACCGCTCCGACAGTCCCATATTTCACATCTACATCCAGGGCGGAGAGCTTCTGCGCCTTCAGGCGGTTGAGCGATTCCAGACGCCGTTCGGTCGCAAACCAATCGGGCAGGACGGTTTCAATCGCGTGCTCCCCGGCAAATTCTTCCGCACCATCGCCGGACAGGAAGACGTGGCGACTTTCGGTGCGCACCGTGTCGGCCAGCAGGATCGGATTGCGGATCGTCCGCGTGCCCGTCACCGCCCCTGCGCTGCGGTCGGTACCGTCCATGATCGAGGCATCATGTTCGATTCTACCGTCCCACGTAAACACCGCCCCGCGCCCGGCGTTGAACAAAGGGTCGTCCTCCATGAGAACGATGGCAGCCTTGATCGCCTCCATCGCGGTGCCGCCTTCTGCCAGAATAGCGGTGCCAGCACTCAGCGCGGCGTCCAGTGCAGCGCGATAAGCGGCTTCCTGCTCGTCAGTCAGGTTCTCGCGCTCGATCACCCCCGCCCCGCCATGAATGGCGAACGACCAGCCCGGTTCATCCCCAACGGCCATATCCTGAGCGGTAGCGGGAGCGGCCAGCGCCATCACAGCACCGATCATTAGGAACCCAACACGAGGGGCAGCGAGAAGACGGGTGAGGGGTGAAAAACGTGCCATAACGACCCGCTATCATAAAAATAACGCTGCTTCAGCCACGATAAAGATTTATTAACCTAACGCGGTGTCGCGGCACGCCCACGCGTGCTAACGGGCGGATGGATTATCCATTCAAAACAAAAACTGGGGAAGCTTAATGCAAATAGGGAATTACCAATTCGATTCAGAGGTAGCGATCGCGCTGCTTGAAAAGGCGGCGATGGCCATCGGCATTCTGATCGTCACATGGATTTTGGCGAAAGCCGCAAAATGGGCGTTCGCCAAGGTGGTGGACGCAGTGCCTCTGCTGCAGCGCGGCACCGGTAGCGGACAGAGTGTCGGCATGGCACTGGGCAAAATCGTCTCGCTGCTGATCTGGCTGTTCGGCCTGCTAGCAATCCTTCAGGTGCTTGACCTGAATGCAGTGGCTGGTCCGATCAATGAACTGCTGAACAACATCATGGGCTTCATCCCGAACCTGCTGGGCGCAGGTATTCTGGGCTATGTCGGCTTCATGATCGCAGGCATCGTGCGTGACCTCGTCACCACGACGGCACAGACGCTGAATGTTGACCGCTTCGCCAATACGGCGACGTCGGGCAATGTCGAAGAAGTGACGGGCAGCACCGCAATCAGCAAGACGCTGGGAACCATCGCTTACATCTTCATCGCAATTCCGGTGGCCATCGGCGCTCTGGGCGTGCTGAACATTGCAGCGATCTCTGGTCCGGCAACGGAAATGCTCGATCTGATCCTCGCGGCCATTCCGCGGATCATCGCAGCGGCTATCCTGCTTGGTCTGGGCTACCTGATCAGCAAGTTCGTTGTGAACATCCTCACCGAACTGCTGACCGGCTTCGGCGTGGACCGTTCGCTTGCGGCAACGGGTCTGGTCGGTGAAGGCACCAGCGCATCGGGCATCATCGCCCGCGTCGTGCAGATCGGCATCATCCTGTTCTTCGCCATTGCGGCGACCCGCATGCTCGGTTTCCCCGAGCTGACGACGATCCTGAACGAAGTTCTGGAACTGGCAGGCCGTGTGGTCTTCGGGGCCGTGGTCATCGGCGCAGGCTTCCTGATCGCCAACATGCTGGCCAAGCTGATCGGCGGTACGCCGGGCACGATTGTGCGCTATGCGACCATCCTGATCTTCACCTTCATGGGCCTGAGCTACACCGGCGTCGGCGAAATCATCACCGAAACCGCGTTCAGCGCTCTGGTGATCGGTGCAGCTGTCGCAGGCGCTCTCGCGTTCGGCCTTGGTGGCCGCGAGTGGGCCGGCAAGAAGCTGGAAGAGTGGGACGCAAACTCGAAAAAGTAAGTCTCCCGCTTCACCCTTACCGGTGAACAAGATAGGGGCGCAGGGTCACATGATCCTGCGCCCCGCTTCTTTGGACGATACCAAACCTCTGGCCACGCTGGGCCGTGACAGCTTTTGCGCAGCGTTCGCGCATCTGTACTGCGAGGCGGACCTCAACGCATTCCTGACGCAAGTGTATTCGCAAGCGGCTGTCGGGCGAGAAATCGCTGACGATACTTACACCCACCGGCTTGCAGTGGATGAGGCGAGCGGACGCTTGCTCGGCTTCGTGAAGTTACGCGATCCCAGCCCCTACGCCGAACATAGCGATGCCCGCAGCCCAATCGCTTTGGGCCAGCTCTACACGCAGCCCGATGCAACGGGACGCGGGATCGGCGCAGCCCTGATGGATTGGAGCATTGCCCACGCGTGGGAACGCGGCCACGATGCCATCCAGCTATCGGTGTGGAGCGAGAATTACGGCGCGCAGCGATTCTATGCCCGCTATGGTTTCGCGAAAATCGCCGACATCACCTTTCAGGTCGGCGCGCAGACCGATCACGAATTCCTGTTCGAGCTGCGGCTCGGCCAGCCACAATAGGAGAGACCCACCATGAGCGATTTCGGATTTGAGAGCACGGCTGACGAGGTGCTGGCGGGCATGGACCTGACCGGCAAGACCGCCCTCATTACCGGCGGATATTCCGGCCTTGGCCAAGAAACCGCCCGCGCGATGGCCGCACGCGGCGCGCATGTGATTGTCGCCGGGCGCGATGAGGCAAAGGCGGACGCCGCCGTGGCCGAAATCAAGGAGGCGACGGGCAATGAACAGGTCGAGGCCTTTGTCTGCGATCTGGGCAATCAGGCGCAACTGCGCGAGGCAGGGAAGGAAGCGCGCGAGCGGTTCGACAAGATCGACCTGCTGATCAACAATGCGGGCGTCATGGCCTGCCCCTATGCGGAAACCGCCGATGGCCATGAAATGCAGTTCGGCACCAACCATCTGGGCCACTTCACCTTGACCAACGAATTGCTGCCACTCGTCGAAAAGGGCACCAATCCGCGCATCGTCAACCTGTCCAGCCGAGGGCACCATATGGGGCCGGTCGATCTGGACGATCCTAATTTCGACAACCGCGATTACGAGAAATGGGCGAGTTACGGACAGGCGAAAACCGCCAATATCCTGCACGCGGTCGGGCTGGAAAAGCGTCTGTCTGACAAGGGTATTCATGCCTATGCCGTCCATCCCGGCGGCATCCAGACCAATCTGGGGCGGCATCTGAGCGAGGAAGACGCGGCTGCGCTGATGCAGCGGGTGCAGGAAAGCGACAGCAGCTTTCAATGGAAGACCATCCCGCAAGGGGCAGCGACAACCTGCTATGCCGCCACCGCGCCGGAGCTGGAAGGCCAAGGCGGCGTCTATCTGGAAGATTGCCAAGTGGCCGAGCTGGACGATGAAAGCGCCAATGGCGGCGTGCGCAGCTATGCCGTCGATCCGGCCAAAGCAAAGCAGCTCTGGATCCTCTCAGAAAGACTTGCCGGATAAAAATCCGCCCGGTGTGTAACCTGCGCCCCTTGCCGTCCGAAACACTCCCCGACACACGAGATGGCGGGGAGCCGGTTCGATGATTGCAGACGAGACAACGCTGGCTCATCTAATGCGCAAAGCGCAGGGCGGCGACAAGCGCGCCTATGCCGTGCTGCTGGATGAATGCTCAAATTGGTTGCAGCGCTATTTCCGCAAGCGCGTGCCGCCACAGCAGTTGGACGATCTGGTTCAGGATGTGCTGATGTCGGTGCACCGCAAGCGCTCCAGCTGGGACCCGGACCGCGCCTTCATGCCGTGGCTCGCCGCGATTGCCCGGTACCGCTGGGTCGATCACCTGCGCAAAGTCTACCGCACGGCGGAAGACGAGCTGGGCGACCACGACGCGGCCGAGGAAAGCGAAGAAGAAGCGGTGATGGCGCGGATGAGCCTTGATCGTCTGTTCGTCCACCTGCCGCAAAAGCAGGCCGAAGTTATCGAGATGGTCAAAATCGAAGGGCTGAGCATCGTCGAAGCCAGCGAACGGACCGGCCAGAGCGAGAGCCTGGTGAAAGTGAATATCCATCGCGGGCTGAAGAAGCTGTCCGCTATGATCGAAAAGGCAGAATGACCATGAATACCCGCAACGCTGCGCTGATCGCAGAGCTGTCCGATGAACTGGAACCGGTCCGCCCGATGCGGGCCCGCGAAGGTTACGCCGTGCTGGCGCTGGCCGGAGCCGTCACCATCGGAGCCGTATGGATGGTCGCCGGATTATGGGACGGCGTGCTGACCGGCACGGCATCTCCTTTCTTCGTCATCATCAACGGCCTCCTGCTGCTGGTGGCGCTGGCCGCCATCGGCGCGAGCATCGCGCTTGCCAGCCCCCATGTCGGCAATCGGCAGGATGGTCCGCGCTGGGCGCTGGCGATGCTGGGTGTGATGCCCATCGCAGCGATTGCCATGATGCTTGGCCAAGGCAGCGGCGTGGCTAGCCTGATCGATCCCCACGCCTTCACCTGCTTTGCCGCGGGCAGCGCGACCAGCGCGCTGACCTTCGTGGCGCTGGCCTGGTGGCTGAAGCGCGGCGCGCCCGTTTCCACCACCCTGTCCGGCACCATCGCCGGTGTGGCGGCGGGCGCGGCGGGCAGTTTTGCCTATGGCCTGTCCTGCCCGATCGACGGGCTGGCGCATTTGGGCATTTGGCATGTCCTGCCGGTGGTGGTTTGCGGCGCGCTGGGCCGGATTGCCCTGCCCCGTATCATCCGCTGGTAAGCGTTTTCCGACAAGTATTGCGCATGCTAGCAGCAGCGCAATGGTAATGGTCGCAAATCCGCAGCAAAGGGGTTATATCCCGCAGCCACATACGGGCTGCGCAACCAGTTTCTCGCAGCTCGACTTTATTGCCCTTGGACCGTGTTCCAAGTGTTCCAAACGTGCTTCACGAGAGAGCAACCGATGAATGCCATCCGCCCCTGGCGCACCATAGAACGCCGTGAATGCCGCCAGATCATGGTCGGCAACGTGCCGGTCGGCGGCGATGCGCCGATCACCGTGCAGACGATGACCAACACGCCGACCGAGGATGTGGGCGCGACCATCGACCAGATCCGCCGGTGCGAGGATGTGGGCGCGGACATTATCCGCGTGTCCTGTCCGACCGAGGAATCGACGGAAAACTTCGACCAGATCGTCAAGGCGGCGCAGATCCCGATCGTCGCCGACATCCACTTCCATTACAAACGCGCATTGGAAGCGGCCGACAAGGGTGCGGCCTGCCTGCGGATCAATCCCGGCAATATTGGCGGGTCGGACCGCGTGGCCGAGGTCGTCCGCGCAGCGAAAGCCAATGGCTGCGCGATCCGCATCGGTGTGAATGCCGGTTCGCTGGAGCGCGATCTGCTGGAAAAATACGGCGAGCCCTGCCCCGAAGCTCTGGTTGAAAGCGCGCTCGACCATATCAAGCTGCTGCAGGACCACGACTTCCACGAATTCAAGGTCGCGGTGAAGGCAAGCGATGTGTTTCTCGCTGTCGCCGCCTATCACGCGCTGGCCGAGACGGTCGATTGCCCGCTGCATCTGGGCATCACCGAGGCAGGCGGCCTGATCGGCGGCACGGTCAAATCCTCGATCGGCATTGGCAGCCTGCTATGGGCCGGGATCGGCGACACGATCCGCGTTTCGCTGAGCGCCGAGCCGGAGCAGGAAGTCAAAGTCGGCTTCGAAATGCTCAAGGCGCTGGGCCTTCGCACGCGCGGTGTTCGCGTGGTGTCGTGCCCCAGCTGCTCTCGGCAGGGCTTCGACGTGATCCGGACGGTGGAGGCGCTGGAAAGCCGGTTGGAGCACATCAAAACTCCGATGAGCCTGTCTGTCCTCGGCTGCGTAGTCAACGGCCCCGGCGAAGCGCGCGAAACCGATATCGGCCTGACCGGCGGCGGCAATGGCAAGCACATGGTCTATCTCTCGGGGGTGAAAGACCACCATATCGAGAGCGAAGACATGCTCAGCCATATCGTGAAGCTGGTGGAGGAGAAAGCCGCAGCGATCGAAGCGGGCGAAGCAACCGCGTTCGACCCCCACGCGGCGGAAGCGGTGGAGTGATAAGAAGCGTCTCCGCCGCGCTGCTGGCGCTGAGCCTGTCCGCCTGCGCCACCACCAGCGCGATGGCGGAGAAGGCCGCCGACCATCCCGAAGCGCGTTCCTATGCTGTCAGCGCCGATGCGATGGCCGATGTCGATGCGGCGCTGGCCCGCGCAAGCACCAGCCGCAAGCCCGTGCTGCTGGTGATGGGTGCAAACTGGTGCCACGATAGCCGCGCCCTCGCCGGATGGCTGGAGCAGCCCCGCTTCGCTGCATTGGTGGCACAGCGTTACGAACTCGTCTTCGTCAATGTCGGCATGCCGCAAACGGGCGACGGGCATAACCTTGCCATTGCGCGCCGTTTCGGGCTGGAGGAGCTACCCGGAACGCCCAATGTGCTGGTGGTGCACCCGGATGGCGCCCTGCTGAACCCGGAAACCGCGACAAGCTGGCGCAACGCCGCCAGCCGCAGCGAAGACGCGATTTTCGAGGAGCTGGCATTGCTGGCTACGACCGAAATAGCACGAGACTAAGCCCTGCTCCACGTCGTCCACCACGTTGACTACATGGCCCCGCCGCCGGAGCGCGGGACGTTTAAATTTGATAAGTATCAGCTGGTGATGATGGAGCTACGCGAAAGCGGCGCAGCTATCACAGAGCATGCGCCGGAGCCGTGCCCGCTGGAGTGGTTGGAAGCGGTGCATGATCCGGCCTATGTCGAGCAAGTGCTCACCCAGACCGTGCCGCGCGAGAAAGAGCGACGGATCGGCTTCCCCGTCACACCGCATATCGCCAGCCGTGTGCGCCACACCAATGGCGGGACATGGCTGGCCGCGCGACTGGCGATGGAGCATGGCTATGCCGCCAACAGCGCAGCGGGAAGTCACCATGCGCTGTATGATACCGGCGCAGGGTATTGCGTGTTCAACGATCTGGCGGTGGCGGCCAATCGCCTGATTGCGGGCGGCGATGCACAGCGCATTCTGGTGGTCGACCTCGACGTCCATCAGGGGGACGGGACCGCCAGCCTGACGGCCGGGCGGGAGGATATCGTCACCTTCTCCATGCATGCAGAGAAGAACTTCCCTGTGCGCAAGGCGCGGTCCGATCTGGATGTCGCCCTGCCGGACGGAACTGAAGATGCCGCCTATCTGGATGCCCTGGCGGCGCATTTGCCCGGACTGCTGGAACGGGTGCAACCCGACCTCGTGCTCTATCAGGCCGGCGTCGATCCGCACCAGAATGACCGGCTTGGCCGCTTGGCCCTCAGCGACGAAGGGCTGACTGCGCGCGACCGCTATGTCGTGGCTCAGGCTCGCCAGCGCGACATCCCCGTCGCCAGCGCTTTGGGAGGAGGATATGGCGACGACCAGCGCGAGGTCGCCGGGCGCCACGCCCGCTCGATGCTCGCCATGGCAGAGGAAAACACGCGCCACCCCGCCCTTTGAGGCCTTTAGAACCGCTTAATCCAATGGCGCTAAGCTGCCCGGATGATTGGACGTTCCCTACTGCTCGTATTTGGCGTTTGCACCATGGTGCTGGCTATGGCTCCGGACCTTGGTGAAGGTACCGGTGAAGAGGCAACCGAAGGCAGCGAAGCTGTGTCGAGCCAATCGACCGGCCAAGCCAATGCCCAATGGTATCAGGGCGAGCACACCCTCGTCCGCGAGAGCGATGGCCATTTCTATGCCAATGTTGCCGTGGCTGGATCCTCCATGCGGATGATGGTCGATACCGGAGCCAGCGTGATCGCCTTGACCGCGTCCGATGCCACCGCTGCCGGTCTCAGCTGGAATGACAGCGAAATCGCGCTGATCGGGCGCGGGGCCAGCGGCGACGTGTTCGGTGTGCCCGCCATGCTGCCCGATGTGGAAGTGGGCGGGATTACGAAGCGCAATGTGCAGGCGGTCATCATCCCCGAAGGACTCGACACGTCGCTGCTGGGCCAATCCTTCCTTTCGGCTGTCGACAATGTCGAGATTGCCGACGACCGGATGATTCTGGGCGCGCAATAGCGTGACGCGCTCTTCCTAGGGTCTGCCGCCCGTGATAGGCCAGCCGCCAAATTAGGAAGGCTGCACACATGGCGACAATCGAAACGGACTATCTGGTTATCGGCGCAGGCGCGCTCGCGATGGGCTTTATCGAAAGCATCCTGAACCACAGTGACCGGCATGTGACCGTGGTGGACCGTCACGCCAAGCCCGGCGGGCACTGGAATGTCAGCTATCCCTACGTCACGCTGCACCAGCCTAGCGCAACCTACGGGCTCAATTCGATGAGCCTCGGCGATGACAGGATTGATGTTAGCGGGCCTAATGCCGGCCTATACGAATTGGCCACCGGCACTCAGGTGCGCGATTATTTTGACCGCGCGATGCGCGAGAAATTCCTCCCGACAGGGCGCATCTCCTACCACCCTATGTCCGATTATGCGGGCGGCGAAGGAGCGCAGCACCGCTTTACCTCCATGCTGGACGGGTCGGAAACCGAGGTCCATGTCCGGCGCAAGCTGGTGGACGGGCGGGACTATACGGCCAGCGTCCCTGCCACCCACAAGCGCAAGTTCGAAGTCGCCGATGATGTGCGCATCACCACGCCGGGCAAACTGCCGGAGCTGTGGGTGGGCAGGACGGAGGAAGGCTTCGACCCACCATCACACTACGTGATCATGGGCGCGGGCAAGACAGCGATGGATGTCGGCGTCTGGCTGTTGGCGATGGGCGTCGCGCCCGCCAATATCAGCTGGGTGCGTCCGCGTGAGACATGGATGATCAATCGCCTCTCCACCCAGCCGGGGGCCAAGTATCTGTCCCACACGGTGGACTGGCAATTGTCGCAGATGGAGGCTGCGAAAACCGCATCGAGCGGAGAGGACATCTTCCTCGCGCTGGAAGAACGCGGCCATATGCTGCGGTTCGACAAAGATATTCTGCCGACCAAATTCGTCTTCCCGACGATTTCGGAAGGCGAGGTCGAGAAACTACGCACCATAGATAACATCATCCGCATCGGGCGGGTATCCAAGGTCGAGCGGGGAATGCTGCACGGGGCCAAGGGCAATGCACCGGTTCCCGAAGACGCCATGTTCATCGACTGCACCGCCTCGGCAGCCACACCCAAAACGCCCCAGCCGATCTGGCAGGAAGGCCGGATTATCCCGCAATTGCTGCAAGTGCCTCTAGTGTCGCTCAGCGCAACGGTCGTCGGCTTCATCGAAGCGCATTACGAAACGGACGAGCAGAAAAACGCCGTTACCAATCCGTGCACCATCACGGCAGAGCCGAATGATTATCCGATGGCGTTGCTCGGCAATGCGATGAACCGGATGCTGTGGTCGCAGCAGGAGCCGATCTTGGAATTTCTGGGCAAGGCGCGGCTTGACCCCGGCACCCGGATCATGGCCGCCATGGGCGAGGCAGACGACGCGACCAAGGCAGCGGCCATGAAAATCCGCGACGCGACCGTGGCAGCCGTCCCCAATCTGCAGAAACTGGCGGTTGAGCAGGCCGCTCGAAGCGCCGGCTAATTGGCGGGCGCGCTTTAGAAATAGATGTCGATGTAATCGGTCAGATAATCGCACCATTCGAAGGTGCGCATCCGGTAATATTTTCGCCCCTGAGTGACTTCGAAGCGCCAGAGACGGTCCGCTTTGCATTGCCGGTCTGCATCGGGCGTGCCGGTAATCTCGATCGTTCCATCGAGTACGAAATAGCCGGGGCCGATCTCGGTAATCGCGCCGTAGACTGCCAGGCGGCCACCATCGGCTCCGCTCTGCTGGCCGGACAGGCGATAGCTGCCTTCCGGGTCCTCGAACACCAGCGCCGGGCCGCGTTCTTCCCAGCCGATCCATTGCAAGGTCATGCCGCTGTTCTGTTTGAGCCGGGTGGCATCGACGGCACTGGAAACGCGGGTAGGCGCCGGCGTTCCTGACACAGGTTCTGCCGCCGCAGGGGGATCGATTGCAGGTACTGACTCAGTTGCCGACGGTGGCGCTGCCTCGGCTATGGGCGTGCTCGACAATTCCGCCGCCTGCGTGCAGGCACTGGCTCCGGCAAGACAGAACGAGGCTAGGATAAGACGCATGGCTGGCAACTCCTGTCCGGCAGCCCGATTTCGGCTTCAAGCTGCGATTAAGCTTGGTTATGGTAGAAAACAAACATGAACAGGCGCGAAATCATCAAGGGTGGCATTGTTGCAGGGGCGCTGGGCGCTCTGCCTGCACGTGTCTTTGCCCAACCCATGGCGGGCAGCCTGCGCGACCGCGAGCTATTTGCCATTGCCAAGCGGGAACTGGACAAGGCCGGCGACGCCATCTGGAAACGCGACATTGTCGGCATCGCCGATTACGGTGTGCGCTCCAGCGAACCGCGTTTCCATTTCGTCAATCTGGGCCTCGGCAAGGTCGACAGCTATCACGTCAGCCATGGCACCGGTTCCGATCCGGAGCATGATGGCTGGCTCAACAATTATTCCAATGTCGAAGGCTCCAACGCCACCAGCAAGGGCGCCTACGTCACTTGGGAATGGTACAAGGGCCGCTATGGCACCTCGGTTCGTCTCGGCGGGCTCGACCCGACCAATGATAACGCGCTGCGCCGCTATATCGTGATGCACCGTGCGAAATATGCAGAACAATCGCATCTGGAGCGCTGGGGCCGCCTAGGCCGCTCCAACGGGTGTTTCGCGATGGGCGAAGACCAGTTTCGTATTGCTTTGCTAAACCTGTCGGGCGGTCGGCTGCTTTATGCTGACAGCCTAGGGCTGGCGGCTGATGGCAGCCGGGTCACGCCCCCTGCCCCCGAACCGAAGCCGGACCTCAAAATCCTGCAGCCAGACCCGCCGCAGGGCGAGCAAATTCTCAACCCCGGCGTGTACTAAAGCGTTTCCCCGGCCGCCAAATTGCGGCCGCGAAACTCACGCCCGCGGGTCGTCCTCGATCACGATAATCTGTTCATTGGTCACGCGGCTGCGATTCGCCACGCGCGGGGCGTCCAGCGACGCGAGCACAGGTGCATCGCGGCCGTAAATATCGGGGAAGCTCGACAGCTTGCCGTTAATGTCCTGCGCCATCGTGAAATAGGTGATGTAGGCGGGCATTGTTTTCTTGAACGGCACCCGCGTGTATTTTCCGCTGGAGAGCTTTGCTACGCCTTCTTCCGCCGTCAGACCGGCCTGCAGAATTGCCAGAGTCAGCGCCAGCTCGGACGCCCGCTCGGTGCGGATGCAGCCATGGCTCAGCGCCCGCTTGCTGCTGTTGAACAGGCCGCGGCTCGGCGTGTCGTGGAAGAAAATCGCATGCCGGTTCGGCATATCCAGCTTCATTTTGCCGAGCGAATTGGTCGGGCCGGGCTGCTGGACGACCGTCACCCAGCCATTGGCACCCTTCTTCGCGGTATAGCCCTTGCTGCGCGCCCAGCCGGGATTGTTCAGCACGCGGGCACCAAGCCCCTCGCCTTTCACAATGCTCTGCGGCACCGTCCATGTCGGGTTGAGGATTACCCCCTCGACGCTTTCCGCGAGTTGCGGCGTGGCCGTGCGGCCCGGCTTGCCGACGATAGTCCGATAGGTGCGAACAATGTTGTCGTTGACCGTCAGGCGTAGCTGATATTCCGGCACATTGGTGATGAGGTACTGGCTACCCAGATCGCGTGGGAGCCAGCGCCAGCGATCCATATTGGCGCGGATCATCTTGCCGCGCTTGGACATCGGATCGACCGTCGCGAGTTCCTCGCGCAAACGCGCATAATCGGGATGTTCCGGCGCGACCGAGGCCAGGACGCCGGCAATATCGCCATCGGCCAATGCCCGCTGCATCAGATCGCCGGTCCGGTAGCGATCCGCATCAGGGTCCATGACGAACCACTGCTTGCGGGCATCCATCGGGGTACGGCCATCGCGCATGTCTTCAACCAGCCAGGCAAAGCGCTTGCTGGCTTCGCTGTTAAGCGCATCGCTATCGCCCCCGGCCGCCATTACGCGCAGGCTAGCCGCGTCGTAATCGGCAGGGTTCAGACCTTCCTCGGCAATCCCGTCGATCAAATCCGCCAACGCCATCGCCTGATCGGCTGTCCAATTCTGCGTGTCGGGCGCGATCTGCTGAACAGTCGCCATGGTTTCGGCAGGAGCGGGCGCGGTGAGAGCGGTGCCGGTGGTCGGCGCATCATATTCGGGTTCCGCCGCCTTCTCTGTCTGGGGCTTTTCCTCCGGCAAAAGGTTCGCCGGGGCGGCCTGCGCGCTGAGCGTGGCGGGCAAGCAGAATGCTGCGCCGGTTGCCAGAATGAGTGCGGTTTTCGTCTTACGTGTCATCAATCGTCCACCTTGTTGCAGCCAATTTGCCGCGATTGCCCCGTGTCATCAAGAACCCGCGCTTAGCGCAAGCTGAATTTCGCACGACTTGTGCGTTTTCCGCATCATTTCGCGGGATTGCACGCGCCTGATGACGGAGCACCGCCGATTGGATAGAGCCAGCCCGAATGACCCGCCAACATGCTCTGATGCCGATCGCGGCCACATTCGCCGCTGTCGGGCTGCTGGCACTGATGGATGCCTTCATGAAAGGCGCGGCTTTGGCGGCGGGGGTTTACAGCGCGACCTTGCTGCGCGCGGCAATGTCTTGCGGGCTTGCGGCGCCGATCTGGCTGATTGGCGGTGGCCGCTGGCCAGCGAAGAAGGCGCTCAAGCTGCACCTGATGCGCGGTTTTGTCTCGGCCATCATGGCGCTGACATTCTTCTATGCGATCACCAAGCTGCCAATAGCAGAAGCGATTGCCATTTCATTCATTGCGCCGCTTATCGCACTGTATCTGGCAGCCATCATCCTGAAAGAGACGGTGCAACGCCGCGCAATTGTCGCCTCCCTGCTGGGGTTCGGCGGGACCATCGTGATTGTCGCCGGACGATTGGGTGAGGCCGACGGCAGCGTGGATACCATGCTGGGCCTCGCCGCAATTCTCGTTTCCGCAGTGCTCTATGCCACCAATTTCATCATCATCCGCTTGCAATCGCAGGCCGCAGGCCCGGCCGAAGTTGCCACTTTTCACGGCGGCGTTTCCGCTCTGGTCCTTGCGGTAGCAGCGCCGTGGATGCTGGAATGGCCCGCGACCGAGGCACTCGTGGAAATCGGTGCGGCGGCGGTCCTGACCGTTATGGGGGCCATGCTTCTCGCTTGGGCCTATGCCCGCGAAGAGGCACAAGCGCTGGTGCCGATGGAATATTCCGGCTTCCTGTGGGCTGTGCTCTTCGGCTGGTTGTTCTTCGCAGAGGAAGTTACGCTGACCTCGTTAGCAGGCACAGCACTGATTGTAGCGGGAAGTTTTCTGGCGAGCCGGGGCCGATCGCCCAAGGCTTAGGACTAAGCTGCGCATCCGCAAAAAGATAACGGCCGCTCCCCAACCCCTTGGAGAGCGGCCGCCGAGGCTTCCAGAACTGCGATGCGAATAAAGCAACCTGGAAGGCGACCCTCGGGCCCCCGCGCCACTAGGACGCGAAGCGATGGCTTAAGGTTGGGCTTCGCCCACCTCATGCGCTTGATCGCGTGCATCGGACGAGCGTGCATCGGCAGGATATGCCGAAAACACGATCGCGGCAGAAAAGCACGCAACGACGAAAACAACCGCAGACATAACCCCTGCTTGCAAACTGGCGAGCGAACGCTCTCCGGCTGCTGCCTGTGAAGTTTTCATTCCGCCTACCCCGTGTCCGAACGTTTCTTCGTTGACCAAGGGAATACACGGGCCCGGGCATTCGCCCTAGTAAACTCCTGTAAAATGCCCTGAGCCCTGCTTCCACGCCCCGGATACCCTTGACGAACAGGGCGCTCTGCCGCAGTTGACGCAGCAAGCGCAGCGCACGCCGATACCCCCCGGCGGCCCGCATCAAAACCATCTTCGAAAGGACGCATATGACCCAGGTCGGCAAGGACACGCTCGGCACCCGCAGCACGCTCACGGTAGAGGGCAAGGATTACGCCTATTACTCCTTTGCCAAAGCGGCCGAGACAATCGGCGATGTTTCGCGTCTGCCGTTCAGCATGAAAGTGCTGCTGGAAAACATGCTCCGCTTCGAAGATGGCGGCCACACGGTTTCTACCGACGACGTGCAGGCAATCGCCGACTGGGCGAAGAACCCGACGACCGGCAGCGAGATCCAGTACCGCCCCGCCCGCGTTCTACTGCAGGATTTCACCGGCGTGCCTTGCGTGGTCGATCTGGCTGCCATGCGCGATGCCATTGCCGATCTGGGCGGCGACACAGCCAAGATCAATCCGCAAGTTCCAGTGAACCTCGTGATCGACCACTCCGTTATGGTCGACGAATTCGGCCACCCCAAGGCCTTCGAGAAGAATGTCGAGCTGGAATATGCCCGCAATGCGGAACGCTACGACTTCCTCAAATGGGGTTCCAAGAGCTTCGAGAACTTCTCCGCCGTGCCTCCCGGAACCGGTATCTGCCATCAGGTGAATCTGGAACATATCGGCCGCACCGTCTGGTCGACCGAGGACCAGAACGGCGTTCTGACCGCTTACCCCGACACCTGCGTCGGCACCGACAGCCACACCACCATGATCAATGGTCTGGGCGTTCTCGGCTGGGGCGTCGGCGGCATCGAAGCGGAAGCTGCCATGCTTGGCCAGCCTGTTTCCATGCTGATCCCTAAGGTCGTCGGCTTCAAGCTGGAAGGCAAGATGAACGAAGGCGTGACCGCCACCGATCTGGTGCTGACCTGCGTGCAGATGCTGCGCGAAGTCGGCGTGGTCGGCAGCTTCGTCGAATTTTACGGCCCCGGCGTTTCCACGCTGAGCCTGGCCGACCGTGCAACCATTGCGAATATGGCTCCGGAATACGGCGCGACCTGCGGCTTCTTCGGCGTGGACGACAAGACTCTGGATTATTTGCGCCTGACAGGCCGCGAAGAGCATCAGATCGCGCTGGTAGAGGCCTATTGCCGCGAACAAGGCATGTGGTTCGAGCCGGAGAACGAGCCGGTATTCACCGAAACGCTCAGCCTCGACATGACCAGCGTTGTCCCCAGTCTGGCCGGACCCAAGCGTCCGCAGGATAAGGTCGCGCTGCCCGAAGTGGACGAGCTGTTCAATTCGGACCTCAAGAAACTGTACGGCAAGAGCGAACCGCACCGTGTCGATGTGGACGCGACCGATCACGATATCGGCGACGGCGATGTCGTGATTGCTGCCATCACCAGCTGCACCAACACCTCCAACCCGGATGTGCTGATCGCCGCTGGTCTGGTTGCGAAAAAAGCGCGCGAGAAGGGCCTGCTGCCAAAGCCGTGGGTAAAGACCTCACTCGCACCGGGTTCGCAGGTGGTCACCGATTACCTCGTGAAGTCCGGCCTGCAGGACGATCTCGATGCGATGGGCTTCGATCTGGTCGGTTACGGCTGCACCACCTGTATCGGCAATTCCGGCCCACTGGCCGCGCCGATCAGCAAGGCGATCAACGGCAACGATATCGTCGCCGCCTCTGTATTGTCGGGGAACCGCAATTTCGAAGGCCGCGTATCGCCCGACGTGCGCGCCAATTTCCTCGCCAGCCCGCCGCTCGTGGTCGCCTATTCAGTCCTCGGCACCGTTACGCAGGACATCACGACGACCCCGCTCGGTCAGGATCAGGACGGCAATGACGTGATGTTGGCCGACGTGTGGCCGAGCAATCAAGAAATCGCCGAGCACCGCGCCGCCAATATCGACCGTTCCATGTTCGAGAAGCGCTACGCCAACGTCTATGACGGTGACGAGCATTGGCAGGCAGTAAAGGTCACCGCATCGGACACGTATCAGTGGAACCCGGGCAGCACCTACATCGCCAGCCCGCCATATTTCGAAGGCATGGAGATGACCCCGGCCCCGATCACCGACATCACGGATGCGAAGCCGCTGGCGATCCTCGGCGATTCGACCACGACCGACCACATTTCGCCTGCTGGCGCGATCAAAGAAGAAAGCCCCGCCGGCGAATATCTGCGCGATCACCAGGTCGCGAAGGCGGACTTCAACTCCTACGGCAGCCGCCGCGGCAATCACGACGTGATGATGCGTGGCACCTTTGCCAATATCCGTATCCGCAACGAAATGGTCCCCGGCGTGGAGGGTGGATACACCACCTATAACGGCGAGCAGATGGCGATTTACGATGCCGCCATGAAGCACAAGGAAGACGGCACACCGCTGGTGGTCGTTGCGGGCAAGGAATACGGCACCGGCTCCAGCCGCGACTGGGCGGCCAAGGGCACTATCCTGCTGGGCGTGCGCGCGGTGATCGTGGAAAGCTTCGAGCGGATCCACCGTTCGAACCTGATCGGCATGGGCGTGCTGCCGCTACAGTTCAAAGACGGCGACACTCGCGAAACGCTCAGCCTGGGCGCCAACGATACCTTCTCGATCAAGGGACTGACCAGCCTCAGCCCGCGTCAGGATGTCGAAGTCGAAGTGACCCGCGAAGATGGCAGCACCTTCGCGTTCACCGCACTGTGCCGGATCGATACCGAAAACGAGTTGGATTATTACCGCAATGGCGGCATTCTCCAGTATGTGATCCGCAAGCTGGCTGCCAACTGATGCAGCGACACTTAGCCGGCTGCCTGATACCTTTCGTATTGCTGGCGGCCGGCTGCGTCAGCGCGGATGCGGGATCGACATCGACGGTCATCGGGGAACCGGTGGCCGCCAGCGTCACAACGCTCAGTGCAAGCGAGCTGGCACCGCTTGTCGAGGCCGGCTCGATTGTCCTTGTCGATGTCCGCACGGACGAGGAGGTCGCCGAAGGCATGATCCCGGGCGCGATCCACATGCCACTGGCCGATTTCGATCCGCTGGCCCTGCCCGATCCTGACGATGCAGAGATCATCCTCTATTGCAGGTCCAGCCGGCGATCGGGACAGGCCGCCCAGCAATATGTAGAGGCAACGGGCCTCTCCATACGGCATCTGGACGGCGGTATTCTCGCCTGGCAGGCCGCCGATCTTCCTGTCGAAACACCGGACTAACATCCTTGTCCAAGACAAAGAAAAGGGCGGCTCCCGTGATGGGGGCCGCCCTTTCCCGTTGGAACAAAGAGGCGAGCGTTACGCTGCCTTTTTGTCTTTTTTCACGGCCCACTTGCGGCGGCCGAGAATGGCTGCTGCGGCTGCGCCGAAGAGGATAGTCATGGGCGGTGCCGGGACCGGCGTTCCGCTGGTGCCACCCGAGGTTCCGCCGCTCGACGAAGAGCTGCTGCCCGAGGAGCTGGACGAGCCGGAGCTGCTGCCCGACGAGGAGCTGGAGCTGCTGCTCGAGCTGCTGGAGGACGAGGAGCTCGTGCTCGAGGTCAGGACACCCGACGTTCCGCCGCTGGAAGACGAGGAGCCGGAGCTGCTCGAGCTGCCCGAAGACGAACCGCTGGAGGTCGCGCCGCCCGTGGTGCCGCCCGAAGAGCTGGAGCCCGACGAACTGGAGCTGCTCGAAGAAGAGCTGCTGCTCGAGCCGCTGCTGGTTGCGCCGCCAGTGGTCGTTCCGCCGGTCGTACCGCCCGAGCTGGAGCTCGACGAGGACGAGGAGGAGCTGGAGCCGCTCGACGAGGAGCTGCTGCCACCTGGGTTCATGCCGCCGCTGGTCGTGGTGGATGGCGGGTGAGGTCCAGGACCACCGCTTGTCGTGTTGCCCGACGTACCGCCAGAGCTCGACGAGCTGGAGGAAGACGAAGAGCTGGAGCTGCTGCTGGACGAACCGCTGCTGCCGGAGCCGCCGCTACCGCCCGAGCTGGACGAAGACGAACCGGACGAACTGCTCGAGGAAGAGCTGCTACCGCTCGAACCACCCGACGTGCCGCCGCTGGTGCCACCCGACGAGCTGGAACTCGACGAAGAAGAACCGGAGCTGCTGCTCGACGAAGAACCGCCGGAGGTGTTGCCGCTCGTGCCGCCGGACGTACCGCCCGAGCTGCTCGAGGAGGAGGAACTGGACGAGCTGCTCGACGAAGAGCTGCTGCCGCTGGAGCCACCCGACGTGTTCCCGCTGGTTCCGCCCGAAGTGCCGCCCGACGAGCTGGAGCTCGACGACGAGGAGCTGCTGGACGAAGACGAGCTGGAGCTGCTCGAGCTGACATTGCCCGAAGAGCTGGAAACGTTGCCCGAGCTTGACGAGACGTTGCCCGAAGAGCTGGAGACGTTGCCGGAGCTCGAAGAGACATTGCCCGAAGAACTGGAAACGTTGCCGGAGCTGGACGAGACGTTGCCCGAAGAGCTCGACACATTGCCCGACGAGGAGACATTGCCCGAGCTGGACGAAACGTTGCCCGACGAGGACACGTTGCCCGAAGAACTCGTCACGCCGCCCGTGCTGGTCGATGTGCTGATTCCACCGGTGGAGGTGCTGACACCGCCCGTGCTGGTCGTGCTGCCACCGATATTGATATCGATGTTGATGCCGCCCGAGGTTCCGTCGCCGCCACCGCTTGTGGTCGTGGTCGTGGTGCCGCCCGAGGTGTTGCCACCGCTGGTCGTTGTGGTCGTGGTGCCGCCGGACGTGTTGCCCGATGTGCCACCCGAGGTCGAGGTCGAGCCGCCGGAGGTCGACGTCGACCCGCCCGATGTACCGCCGCCCGACGTGGTCGTGGTGGAGCTGACAACGACGCTGCCGCCGCCGCCCGAACCGCCGCCACCGAAGAAGCCGCCGAAGAAGCCTCCACCGAAGCCGCCGCCAAAGCCGCCGCTGCCGCCGATTACGGTCACACCGCCACCGCTGCCGCTGCCGCCTACGAAGGGCGGTGCGGGCGGAAGAGGAACGGGCACAGCCGTCGGGACGACTGCAACCTGCGTGCCGTAGGCGCAGCCATTGGCATCATACATAATGCGCGAACCGCCAGCGATGCCGCCTGCTCCCGCACCGTATCCATAAGCACCTTGGCCATAAGCCGGGCCGTGAGCGATCGGTGCGCCATGCTGGGCACCCGCACCACCAGGACCGTGAGCGATCGTTGCGCCGCCCATTCCGGCGCCAGCGCCGTAGGGTTCGCATTCGACAACGCGCTTAACGATCCGGCGCTTGCGCTGAACCGTCTTGGGAACGCGGCGTTCGACGACCTTGCGTTCCTTCACGTATTTGATGGGCTGTGCCTTCACCGTCTTACCGGATTTGTACACAGGGCTATCTGTGATCGGCTGTTCCGCAACGTGAACCGCGCCGCCTGCGAGCAAAGCTCCGCCCGCAGCTGTTGCGGACAATTTCGCCAGGGCCATTTTTACCGACATGGGCAAACTCTCTATTCCAACTGGGGCTTTCCCTTGGGCCGGCGGGTCCGGCTGTGGGCGTATCCCCGTGGTCCCCTTGGAACAGGTCAAACCTATAAGCGGCAATGCGGTTAACTATGAAAATGGCCTCCGGAGTCGAAATAAATGACCGGAAATCGGCGCGATTCGGCAACTTGTCCCGTTCTGGAACCGTTCAGGCAGTGAACCTTTCGCCGCTGTTAATCTTTTGTGTCGAACAAACCTGTTTGCGGCGACTCAGGCGTAGAGGCCGGGGGAGCTGCAGGCGGGGAGCGGTCCAGATGCTCCCACGCGCGGTCATTCAGGCACCGCCCGCGCGCAGTCCGGGCAACCAGACCCAGCTGGATCAAGAACGGTTCGACCACATCCTCGATCGTATCGCGCGGCTCGGCGAGGCCCGCCGCCAACGTCTCCACGCCCACCGGGCCGCCTTTATAGATGTCCGCGATCATCAGCAGGTAACGGCGGTCCATCGCGTCCAGACCCAGGCTATCGACTTCCAGCCGGGTCAGCGCCTTGTCGGCAATATCGGCAGTTACGCTGCCCGACTGCGCCACTTCGGCGAAGTCGCGCACCCGGCGCAGCAGGCGGCCCGCCACGCGCGGCGTGCCTCGCGCGCGGCGCGCAATCTCGCGCGCGCCTGCGGGCTCTATAGCCAGATCCATCAGCCCCGCACCGCGCGTCACCACCCGCTCCAGCTCTTCCTCGGTGTAGAAGGTCAGGCGGATCGGGATGCCGAAACGGTCGCGCAAGGGGGTGGTCAGCAGCCCCTGCCGCGTGGTCGCGCCGATCAGGGTGAAGGGCGGCAGATCGATCCGCACACTGCGTGCAGAAGGCCCCTCCCCGATGATCAGATCGAGCGCGCGGTCCTCCATGGCAGGGTACAGCACTTCTTCGACCACGGGGTTGAGACGATGAATCTCGTCGATGAACAGCACATCGTGCGGCTCCAGATTGGTCAGCAGCGCCGCCAAATCGCCCGCCTTGGCAATCACCGGGCCGGAAGTGGCGCGAAAGCCGACGCCGAGTTCCTTGGCGACGATCTGCGCCAGCGTGGTCTTGCCCAGCCCTGGAGGCCCGAAGAACAGCGTATGGTCCATCGCCTCGCCCCGCGATTTCGCGGCCTGAATGAACACGCGCAGGTTTTCCCGCGCGCCCTGCTGCCCGACAAACTCTTTAAGCGATTTCGGGCGCAGTGCCGCATCCGGGTCCTCCGGCTGGCGGTCTGGTGTGTGGAGGGGTTGGTCGGTCATCTAGAACGGATTCAACGTATAGCCATCGGCTTGCAGCAGCGCGTGGGCGGTCATCGCGGACAGCGCGACTTCCACGCCCGGCAGCAAGTCAGCGGTCTCGTCCACGCCCTGCGCGGCGGCGCTTTGGCCGCATAGGATGATGCGCACGCCGTGGTCTGTCAGTGCGCTGATCAGGCCAACATTCGGGTTCTCCGCGCCATCGAAGCGGGCGGCGTAGGCTTCGGCGGTCAGCAGATCGAGCGTGGCCTTGCCGTGTACCACCACGGCCACTTGCGTTGCGTCTACCGGCAGTCGAGCCTTGGCGTGCATGTTGATCAGCCGCGATGCGCTGAACAGGGTGAGGTTCACGCCCTCATCCGCCTGCTTCGCTGCGTCCATCGCCACGCGGAAGGTCGCGCCTTCGGGGATCGGCATGGTCGCCTCAACCTCAGCCGCCGGGCCATAGTCCTCGAACACCGGCCCCATGGAGAAGCGGCCCATGTCCGGCTCCTGCGCCAACGCGCCGGTTGCCGCCGTTAGGACCACGAAGCCAATCACTGCTTTCAACATCCCGCTCTCCATCATCACGCCCCGCATCATCCCGTCGCCTTCTTCAGCGCCACGCGGATCAGGTCGCCTTCGCCCGCGCCCTCGCCCAGTTCGGCCTGCGCTGCGGCCACGGCCTGCGCAGCGAGTGCCGGTTTGAAGCCGAGGTTCTCCAGCGCCGAGACCGCATCCGCACTCGCCCCGCCGGTTGGTGTCATCACCGCACCGCCGCCACCAGCGCTCACGGGCAGAGCGCCTGCCTTGTCCTTCAGCTCGTTCACGATCCGCCCTGCCAGTTTCGGCCCGACGCCCTGCGCCCGCGCCACCATGGCCGCATCGCCGCCCGCGCACGCGGCCTGAACCTCTCCGGTCGACAGCGCGCTCAGGATCGCAAGCGCGACCTTGCTGCCCACGCCCTGCACACTGGTCAGCAGGCGGAACCAGTCACGCTCGGCGGCCTCCGCAAAACCCAGCAGCCGCATATCGTTCTCGCTCACCTGCAGATCGGTATAAACGGTGCACGCCTCCCCCGTCTCGCCCAGCGCGCTGAGTGTGCGGGCCGAGCAGTGGACCAGATAGCCCACGCCCGCGACGTCGATCACCGCCCAGTCGGTGCCGGTTTCGTCGAGCAGACCCTTGAGCTTTGCAATCATGCTTTGTTCTTGGGGCACAAGACAAGATTGGTCCAGCGGGAATGGACAGGCTCCCACAATTGCGGGCATGAGGCGCGACATGAGCTGGAACACATTCGGACGCATCTTGCGCTTTACTACCTGGGGCGAGAGCCACGGCCCCGCCATTGGCGCGGTGCTGGACGGGTGCCCGCCGGGCATCGCGCTCAGCGAAGAGGATATCCAGCCGTGGATGGACAAACGCCGTCCCGGCACCAATCGCTTCACCACCCAGCGGCGCGAGCCCGATCAGGTCCGCATCCTCTCCGGCGTGTTCGAGGCTCCTGATGGAGTCCAGCGGACCACTGGAACCCCGATCAGCCTGATGGTCGAGAATGTCGATCAGCGCAGCAAAGACTATTCCGAAGTCGCCAAGGCCTATCGCCCCGGCCATGCCGATTACACCTATGATGCCAAATACGGCTTTCGCGATTATCGCGGCGGTGGCCGCTCGAGCGCGCGGGAGACCGCGATGCGGGTGGCCGTGGGCGCAGTGGCGCGTAAGATCATTCCCGATGTCACGATCACCGGCTGGACCGAGCAGATCGGTGAGAGCCCCATCCTTTACTCGCGCTTCGATGCGGACGAGATCGGCAATAACCCCTTCTTCTGTCCCGACCCCGAGGCCGCCAAAGCCTGGGAGAAGCTGATCGACGATACCCGGAAGGCTGGCTCTTCGCTGGGCGCAAATGTGGTGTGCGAGGCAACCGGCGTTCCGGCTGGCTGGGGCGCGCCTGTGTACGCCAAGCTGGACGCCGACATCGCGGCCGCCATGATGAGCATCAATGCTACCAAGGGCGTCGAGATCGGCGATGGTTTCGCCGCTGCCATGGCCAGCGGAGAGGCCAATGCCGATGCCATGCGGCCCGGTAACGGCGACACTCCGGAATTCAGGGCCAACCATGCAGGCGGCATCGCAGGAGGGATCAGCACCGGACAGCCGGTGCGCAGCCGCGTGGCCTTCAAGCCGACCAGTTCCATCCTGACCCCCGTGGAGACGATCGACCGCGACGGCAATGCCACCGAAATCCGCACCAAGGGGCGCCACGACCCCTGCGTCGGCATTCGCGGGGTGCCGGTGGTGGAGGCGATGATGGCGCTGGTGCTGGCCGATCACTTCCTGCTCGACCGCGCGCAGGTGGGCACGCGGTAGCAGGCGGCGCAGATGGTCCTTCGGCCCGGCTTGCAGCGCGGCGAGATCCGCACCATCTGCAGCTCATGAGTTCAGCCGTCACAGTCTGGTACGATGGAGCTTGCCCGCTTTGCCTGCGGGAAATCGGCGTCGTGCGCAAACTGGACCGGCGCGGGGCAATCAAGTTTGTCGATGTGTCAGCAGGCCAGCCCGAAAGCTGCCCGATCGATCAAAGCGAATTGCTGGCCCGGTTCCATGCGAGCGAGGATGGCGAAGTGCTGTCCGGGGCGGCGGCCTTTGCAGCCATGTGGCGCGCCATTCCCATGCTGCGCCCGCTGGGTCTGCTCGCCCGCAATGCAGCGGTTCTGCGGGTTTTGGAACGGATTTACACCGTGTTCCTGCGGCATCGGCCAAAGCTCCAGAAGCTCTTTCGCCGCTGACAGGCTAAGCCGATTAATATTCGGCAATTAATCGATTGGACGGATGAAACTTTTCGGCCCATCAAACGCTCATAGAGTTATACCGATTCCCTAAATCTCAGGAGAGAACACAATGGACGCGAAGACAGGTGAAATCAGCGGCGGATGCCCCTTCAATGGCGATGCGGGCATGCGCTCGCTGCTTGGTCGGCAGAACCGCGACTGGTGGCCCGACAGCCTCGATCTCGAAATTCTGACGCAGGGCGGCAAAACTGCCGATCCGATGGGCGAAGATTTCGATTACGCAGAAGCTTTCAACGCGATCGATTATGATGCGCTGAAGGCTGATCTGACCGCGCTGATGACCGACGATCAGGAGTGGTGGCCAGCCGATTACGGCCATTACGGCCCGTTCTTCATCCGCATGGCATGGCACGCCGCCGGCACCTATCGCACCGGCGATGGCCGCGGCGGTGCAGGTAGCGGCCAACAGCGTTTCGCTCCGCTCAACAGCTGGCCCGATAACGGCAACCTCGACAAGGCGCGCCGTCTGCTGTGGCCGATCAAACAGAAATACGGCAAGCACATCAGCTGGGCCGATCTGTTCATCCTGACGGGCAACGTCGCCATCGAAAGCATGGGCGGCCCGGTCTTCGGTTTCGGCGGCGGCCGTGCCGACGTGTTTGAGCCAGAAACGGTTTATTGGGGCACGGAAGAACAGTGGGTCGATACGGGCGCAGAAACCCGCATCCAGCCCGATGAAGGCATGGCGCTGGAAAACCCGCTCGCGGCGATCCAGATGGGCCTGATCTACGTCAATCCCGAAGGCCCGGGCGGCAACCCCGATCCGCTGCAATCGGCCCGCGACATGCGCACCACGTTCGACCGTATGGCGATGAATGACGAGGAAACCGTTGCTCTGACCGCTGGCGGCCACGCCTTTGGCAAGGCCCACGGCGCGGCCCCGTCCGACACGTTCGGCGGCGCTCCGGAAAGCGAAGTCCTCGCTCTGCAGGGCTTTGGCTGGCTGAATGACGAGGAAGAGATTGCCAAGGGCAACATCACAACCTCCGGCATCGAAGGCGCATGGTCGAACAACCCAACCAGCTGGAGCCACGATTATTTCCGCCTGCTGTTCAAGTATGATTACGAACTGACGGAAAGCCCCGCTGGCGCCAAGATGTGGACTCCGGTCAATCCGGAAGAAGCCGACATGGCCCCCGATGCACGTGACCCGAACAAGAAGGTCCCGACCATCATGACCACCGCCGATATGGCGCTGAAGATGGATCCGGAATATCGCAAGATTTCCGAGCGTTTCCTTGCCAACCCGGAACAGCTGGACGACGCCTTCGCCCGCGCATGGTTCAAGCTGTGCCACCGCGATATGGGCCCGAAGGTCCGCTACATGGGCCCTGAAGTGCCGGAAGAAGACCTGATCTGGATGGATCCGGTCCCCGCTGGCACAACCCCGTCAGCCGACACCGTCTCCGCCTTCAAGGCGAAGGTGCTGGATAGCGGCCTGAGCGTATCGGCCCTGGTCAAGGCGGCATGGGCTTCGGCTTCCACCTACCGCAATTCGGACCACCGCGGCGGGGCCAATGGCGCGCATATCCGGTTTGACGCGATCAAGAATTGGGCTGTCAACGACACCGAAGAGCTGGACAAGGTGCTGAGCACGCTGGACGGTATTCGCGGTGACCTGTCGATGGCGGATGCCATCGTACTAGGCGGTGCGGCAGCGATCGAGAAAGCGGCCAAGGATGGCGGCCACTCGGTCAGCGTCGATGTCACCACCGGACGCGGCGACGCGACCGAAGACCAGTTCGACGCCGAAAGCTGGGAGCCAATGGAACCCTTCGCCGATGGTTTCCGCAACTATCTGCGGACCAAGGCATCGGTGAAGACCGAAGATATGTTGGTCGACAAGGCGAACCTGCTGGGTCTGTCCATCCCCGAAATGACCGCATTGGTCGGCGGGATGCGCGCGCTTGCAGCCAACACCGGCAACACGTCGCACGGCGTTTTGACCGACCGGGCCGGCACATTGTCGAACGACTTCTTCGTCAATCTGCTGGACATGGGCACCAAATGGACCGTGGTCGACGAGAGCGGTGACGAGGAATTTGTCGGCACCGATCGCAAGTCTGGCGAAAAGAAATACACAGCCACGCGCACCGATCTGGTCTTCGGTTCCAACTCGCAATTGCGGGCTATTGCTGAAACCTATGCAGAAAATGGCGGTGAAGAGCGTTTCATCAGCGATTTCGTCGCAGCATGGACCAAGGTGATGGACGCAGACCGGTTTGACATTTCTTACGCGAAGTATCATTCCTAAGAATACAAAATCCCGAAAGGAATAATCCTTCGGGTCGCAAGGAGCCCTCGGCGGAAACGCCGGGGGCTTTTTGCTATCATCGTAAGCTTAGCCACCCTGTGAAAGAACCCGCATGAACGCCCCGACCACATCCGGCCTTTCGCCAGTCGCCCGTCTATCCGCAGGGGCGATTGCGCTCGCCGCGTTTGGCGCGCTGGGCCTGCAGATCACGATCAATTCAGGCGAAGAGCTGTCGCCGTTCGCCTCTGCCGGCTTGATGCTGCGATATTTCACCATCTGGGGCAATTTGGCCGCCGCGATCCTGATGCTGCATCTGGCGCGCGGCAAGACCGTGCGGGCGGACATCATGGCGGCGCTGTCCACCGCGCTGGCGATCATCGCGGTCGTCTATTGGGGCCTGCTATCGGGGATGCACCACCCCGCCGGGCTGGACCGCGTGACCAACCAGTTTCACCACACGATCATCCCGGTCGCGACCATTGGCTGGTGGATGGCGTTCTCTCCCAAAGTCGCCTCCATCCCGCGCGCGCTGGTGGTGATTATGGCCGGGCCGCTGGTCTACACTGCGTTTGCGCTGGTCGTGGGCGCAGTGACCGGTTTCTACGCCTATTTCTTTCTCGATCGGAGCACGCTGTCGTGGGGCGAGATTGCGCTTTACCAGACGGGCTTGGCCGCATTCTTTGCAGTGACCGGAGCAGCACTGATCGCAATCAAACGGCTGACCCGCCGATAGCGCGCTTTACAGCCAGCCTGCGTCTTTCAGCGGAGCGACGTTGGCGCGCGACACCGGAGCTTCCAGCCCGCCATCCAGCACCAGCCGGATATTGCGCCCCTCGCGCTTCACATCGCTGACCGCGCCGCGCGCGACCCACCAGCTGCGGTGGACCTGGCGGCCCTCGATCCCGTCCAGCTCCGCCACCGCATCGCGCATCCGCATCAACACCAGATCGGAACCGAGCGCAGTGTGCGCACGGACATAGTGGTCCTCCATCTCCAACGCGATCAACTGTGTGCCGAGTTCAGGAGGTAGACGATCGATGAAGGTGGCACGCGCTGTTGTGTCTTGTTCCGAAGCCTTCGGCTCGGGCTGGGGTATGGGCGCTGGTTCGGGTGCCGGGTCCCGCCGCACTATCACAAAGACCGCCGTGATGATCGCGCCGATCACCAGAACCTGCAAATAATGCTGCAGGGCGACGCTCGCCCCCGGCCACTCCACCCCGCTGGAATAGCGCGGGAGAACCCACACGATAATCGCCATCGGCACCGTCGCAATCAGGCAAGCCGCCAATTGCAAGGTCCAGACCGGCAATTGCAGAACGGGTGCCAGCCGCTGCGCCAGCGTATCGATCGGGGTGTAGAGCGCATATCCGGCATAGGCGAGGCCGAGCCACACGATCAGCCGTGTCGCCAGCGGATCCTGAAAACTACCAAACGGCCCGATCAGCGCCAGCACGATCCCGACAATCGTCATGATCGCAAAATCGATCACCAGCCGCCGGGCAAGCGGGGCCTTTGGAGGGTGGATATCGCTGGCCATCGCTCGCGAAACTAGCGCCCATTCGCGCTTCGTAAAGTGGCAAATAGCCCGAATTCAGCGCTTTTTACGAAGCATCATGCCAGCCTGCGCAGGTGATCTTGCTGGCGAACAGGCATCGTCCAGACAAAGGGGGCAATCTACAAAAAACGGAGAACCCCGATGACCACCTTGACCCAGCAACTGCCCCTGCTTTCCCGCTTCCGGCCTTCCGCAACCACCAATATCGACCCCTTCATTCGGGCAGCGACTGTCATTGTCGGCGGAGGCATGACGGCCGTATGTCTGTTCGCCATTGGCCGCGCGCTGCTCGGTTTTGCACCAGAGCTGCCGCATCTGCGCAACGTGGCGGTGACCCTGCATGTGATCACGGTGCTGCCCTGCGTGCCGCTGGGTATGTGGCTGCTGCTGAACCGCAAGGGCACGCCGATGCACAAGCAACTGGGCAAGCTCTGGGTGCTGTTGATGGCTATCACCGCCACCACCACCCTGTTCATCCGCGACGGGATGGAAATGAGCTGGATCCACATCTTCGTACCGCTGACCTATCGCGCGGTCTGGGCGCTGGTCAGTTCTGCCCGCAAAGGCGACATGCGCAAGCATAAGAACGAGATCTATGGATTGTTCTTCGGTTCGCTGATGATCCCAGGAGTGTGGGCATTCCTTGGCGATTATCGGCTGATGGGGGTCATGCTCTACGGTTGAGCCGCCCGGCCCATTTAGCCCAGCCCTATCAGCGCGCCTCGATCAACCCCGCCGCAGCACAATATACAGCGCGCCGTCGCCCCCGTGGCGGCGGTGCGCCTTGCGGATGGCGGCGATATTGTCTGCGTAATCGCTGGCCGCCAGCCAATCGAGAATCTTCGCCCGGATTGCGCCGCGACTGGTGCCCCGGTCCGCAGCATCCACAGGCCGTTCCTTCCCCGTCACCACCAGCATTACCCGCGCGCCCGAAGCGCTGGCCTGCATCATGCCGCGCATCAGGCGGGTATAGGCGGCGTCCAGTCCATGGCCGTGCAGATCGAGACTGACATCCGGCATGATCTCGCCCGATTTGAGGCGCCTATCCCAATGCCCGTCGAGGCTTCCGCGCAGGGAGCGGGCTTGCGGTTTGGCGCGAGCGGGGGGAGCACTTGGGGCGAGCGCAGGCTTTGTGGCCGCCACGGGTGCGCGCTTGGGCTGCTTGACGAATTTCGGCGGAGCGGGCTTCAAATGCTGGGCGGGCGCCACCGGTTTTGCTTTGGCAACGCGCACAGGCGTATGGGGATGCAGGGGATTGACCGTGGCCGACAGCGCTTCCCACGCCTCCGCCTCCTCCAGAGTCAAACCGCGCGGGTGTGTCATAGGGGTCGGCTCATCGCGCCAGCAGGCGGTCAACCGATCCCTTCGGCAGCAGGATCAGCGCATTGCCACCACTCGACATCTCGCCAGCAATCCGGCGCGCGCTGGGGCCGTTGCCCCAGAAGGTGTCAAACCGGTTCGCGCCTTTGATCGCGCCGCCAGTGTCCTGCGCCACCCACAGACCGTCCGCCTCGTCTTCCTCTATATCGAGGAACACCGGGGCACCGTAAGGCACAAAACGCGGATCGACGGCCACGGAATCGCGCGCCCGCACCGGCACGCCGAGTGATCCCAGCGGCCCGTCGGTGGTCAGCTCGCGGAAGAAAATCCAGCTCTGGTTTTCACGCATCACGCTGTCAGCTTCGCTAGGATTGGCCCGCAGCCAATCGACAATGCCTTGCATGGAGACGGGGTAGTTTGTGCCGTCACCGATTTCGCCGCGCTCACGCAAAGTCCGGCCAATCGCGGTATAGCCGCGCCCGTTCTGCCCGGCATAGCCGATCCGCATCAGCGAATTATCAGGCAGGCGCAGGAGGCCGGAGCCCTGTATCTGCAAGAAGAAGAATTCGATCGCGTCGGCGGCCCAGGCAATCTCCAGCCCGCGTCCCGCCAACGCGCCCAGCTCTATCGCCTCACGGTCCCAATAGGGCACATGCGCACCGGTTTCGTCATAGCGGCCAAGCGGCGGGCGGCCAGAACGCTCGCTCTCGGCCATGGTTTCGGGCCATGCGCGCACCAGATCGTCCGGCATGGAGTAGACCGGCACATCATACCCTGCGGCGCGCGTCCGGCTGCCGCGCAGTTCCGGTTCGAAATAGCCGGTGGCAAACGCCTCGCCATTGCCGATCCGCACCGGTTGGAAATGCTCGGCAAAGAATGCGCGGCCACGGTCGTAACGTGTGTTGTGGGCGGCATCGCATGCGGCTTGCCAATCGCTCGGCCGGGTCAGGCCGCTCTTGTCATCCTTGCGGCTGACCCAGTCGCAGCTTTCGACAAAGGCGGCGAGCGCGGCATTCGCGTCGCTATCCGATACGGGCAGAGCCTCGAAAGCCGGTCCGCGCTCGACGCCGACAAATGCCGCGCTTTGCACTTCGGGTACAGGAGGTGCTGTGGGAGCCGGGGCGGCAATCGGACTTGGAGGCTTAACGGGTTCGGGTGTACTGGCACATCCGGCCACACCAGCCAGCGCGGCAATTGCCATCACATTCAACGCCTGACGCATCGCCATTGCTATTCCCCCGAAAGCGCAAGTGCGGCGCAGCCGATATGCCCGCGCGGATTAAACCCGATGATCAGCCTTCGTCGGTTTCGACCAGTTGCCAATCCGGCCCGGTCGCATCGACATTGCGGGCAAAGGTCCAGATGTCGCGGCTTTCCACCGCATCATCCAGCGAACCGGCAATCAGCACGCCGTCCTTGTCGCGGGTGACAGCGGCAATGTCGGAAACAAAGCGCATGGTCACACGCGCGGTGCGGCCATCCAGTTCGGCATCGCGGATCACCGCCTCTTCAACGCGGATCAGCGTGTTGTCCATCGTCTCGCCAGCGGCGGTGCGTGCATCGATTGCGCCTGCGAAACCGGCATAGACATCATCGTCGCACAGCTCGCGCAATGTGTCCTTGTCGCCTTTCCAGAAGGCATCCAGAACCATGCCGTAGGCGCCCTTCGCGCCTTCGACGAAGCTGGTCACATCAAAGCTGCGATCGGCAGCCGCGATAGCCCGCACGCCTTCTTCGACCACCGGCAACAGATTGGCCTGCTGCTGTGTGTTGACCGCCTGAACCGGCGCGGCAGGCGGCGCTTCGCGGACAGGTTGATCGACTGCGCTGTCCCCGGAATCGAACCGGTGCGTGATCGTCTCCTCCTCATGCTCGGCGCGGTTGCCCAGCACGGAATACAGCCGCAAGCCCAAAAAGGCGGCAATCATGGCGAGGATGACGATCTCGTAAATCACTGGCGTACCTTGTCTTTCATAACCCCTTGCGAAGGGGGTTTTTCATCGCCCCGTAAAGGCCGGGCGAAGAGCCGTCCGGGCAGCTGCGCCCGATCGAAGTCTGTTACCACCCATACATAGGTCGTTATGACATTTCCACAACGTGCACCATTGGGGGTGACACCAGCAAAGCTTTCCGGCCCGCAATCTGTTCCATCGGGCGTGCAGACGGCTTGGCCGATCGCCCGGCTTCGCCATCACAACCCATGACGATTTGTTGCCGCCCGCCACACACAGTGCTAGGCGCGCGGCGCAATTTCGAAAATTCCATAATCCATTAATGAAGGCAGTATTCCATGGCCGATGAAGGCGACATCCTCACCGATCTCGATCTCGATCCAGCAGCAGGCGCGAACGGGGCGGACAACCAGCCATCGGTCGGTTTCCTGACGCAATATATCAAGGATCTCTCGGTCGAGAATCCCAACGCCCCGGCATCCTTCCAGTGGAACGAAGCGCCGCAGGTCGATCTGCAGCTGAACATCGGTGCGACCGAAGCCGGCGACGGCGTGCACGAAGTGGAAGTGCGCGTGAACGCGAGTGCCAAGGCCGATAGCGGCGTGCTGTATGCGGTCGAACTGATCTATGCGGGTCTGGTCGCGGTGCGCAATGTGCCGGAAGATCAGGCACACGCGTTTCTTTATGCAGAGGCCCCGCGCATCCTGTTCCCCTTCGCCCGCGCCATCGTGGCCGATGCAACACGCGATGCCGGTTTCCAGCCACTCCTGCTCGATCCGATCGACTTCAACGCGCTGTATATGCAGCGTCTGCAGCAAAAGGCGCAGGAAGAAGCACAGGCAGGCGGCGCGGCGGGCGATCCGGCGGGCGCGGCCTGAGTGAAAGGGCCGGATGCGGACGCCGATAGGGGCATAACCGCATGAGCCTGCTCAAAAACGTTGGGACGATTGGCGGGCTGACTGCGGTCAGCCGCGTCTTCGGCTTCGTGCGCGATATATTGATCGCGCGCGTGCTGGGCGCGACCGCCATGGGCGATGCATGGCAGCTCGCCTTCACGCTGCCCAACATCTTCCGCCGCCTGTTTGCCGAGGGGGCGTTTGCCAGCGCATTTGTCCCGCTGTTCAACCGGCGGATGAAGGAAGATGGCGACGTCAGCGAAGCGCGGATGTTTGCCGAGAACGTGCTCGCGGTCCTGCTACCGATCCTGATCGTGTTCGGCGCAGCGGCGATGATCGCCATGCCCTGGGTGGTCGGGTTCTTCGCGCCCGACGGGTTGGCGAACGATCCCGATGCGCTGGCCATTGCGGTCTTTATGGGCCGTGTGACCTTCCCCTATCTGTTGTTCATGAGCGTCGCGACGCTGATTGCGGCGGTGCTCAACTCTTTGTCGCGCTTTGCTGCGGCTGCGGCTGCACCCATCCTGCTGAATATCTGCCTGATCGCTGCGCTCGCTTACGGGCTGAGCCTTGGTGATAGCGCCGAGGCCCGCTGGACTTCGGCGCAGGCAATGGCGTGGGCGCTCTCGCTATCGGGCCTGCTGCAAGTTGTCTGGCTGGGCGCTTTCATGCGCCGCGCTGGATTCAACCTGTCACTGGTCGCACCAAAGCTGACCGGCGGGGTGAAGGAGCTGGGCGTCCTTGTGGTCCCGGCCATTTTCGGTGCCGGCGTCTACCAGATCAGCCGCTTCGTCGACCTGTTCTTCCTCTCCACGCTGGAGGTCGGCAGCTACACCTATCTAGCGATGGCCGACCGGTGGAACCAATTGCCGCTCGGCATTATCGGCATTGCGCTGGGCACGGCGATCCTGCCGGCCCTGTCGCGGCATCTTGGCCGTGAAGAGGGTGATGAAGCATCCCGCCTGCAATCCAACGCGATAGAGCTCGCCATGCTGCTGACCGTGCCATGCGCCGTGGCACTGTTCTTTACCGGCGCCGGCTTTGTCCAAGTGTTTATGGCTGGCCAGAACTTCACCAATGAAGACGCTTTAATGACCGGCCTGGTGGTTCAGGGGCTCGTGCTGGGCCTTCCCGCTTATGTGTTGGTGAAAGTGCTCACCCCCAATTTCTTCGCCCGCAAGGATACGCGAACCCCGGTGGTGACGGCAGCGATCTCGCTGATCGTCACTGTCGGGCTGAACATCGTGCTGGTGCCGCGCATCGGAGTGGTAGGGCTGGCTGTGGCGGGGGCAGCCGGGGCATGGGTCAATATTCTGCTTCTGGGCGGGATCCTCTACACGAAGAACTACTACCGCATTTCCGCCAGAACGCTGGGGCGGGTGGCCCGCATCTGCGTGGCGGCAGCGGCTATGGGCGTGGCTCTCTGGTGGTTGACCGGGCAGATCAGCCCGTGGTTCACTGGCTCCGTGCTGGATCAGGCATCGGCCATCGGTGCCATCATGGCAGTCGGCGCTGTGACCTACGCCCTTCCCGCCATCGCGCTCGGCGTGCTTGACCGCGCCACAATCACGCGGCTTATGCGCCGCCAAGGCTAATCCTCTCACCCGATTCTTCAGGACACACACCATGCGAGTCGTCTCGGGCATCCAGCCCACCGGTAATCTCCACCTCGGCAATTATCTGGGCGCGATCCGCAACTGGGTGCGCATGCAGGATGCCATGGAGGAGGGACAGGAGTGTTTCTTCTTCCTCGCCGATCTGCACGCCATCAGCCAGCCGCATGATCCGGCAGAGCTGAAGCGCGGCACGTTGGAGATGGCCGCTGCGCTGGTTGCTTGTGGCATCGATCCGACGCGCTCCACCCTGTTCAATCAGGCGCAGGTCCCCGCCCACGCAGAGCTGCAATGGCTGCTCAATGGCACGGCGCGGATGGGCTGGCTCAACCGCATGACGCAGTGGAAGGACAAGGCGGGCAAGAACCGCGAAGGCCAGTCCGTCGCCCTGTTCGGCTATCCCGTGCTGCAGGCGGCCGACGTGCTGCTGTATCAGGCGACGCACGTGCCGGTGGGCGAAGACCAGAAGCAACATCTGGAGCTGGCCCGCGACATCGCCCAGAAATTCAACAATGATTTCGCATCAGAGGACGCGCCGGTCTTTACGCTCCCCGAACCGACCGTGCCGCCGCAGGCCGCGCGGATCATGTCGCTGCGCAATGGCAGCGCGAAGATGAGCAAATCCGACCCATCAGAAATGAGCCGGATTGCGCTGGTTGATGATGCCGATGCAATCATGAAGAAGGTCAGAAAGGCCAAGACCGATCCCGAACCCCTTCCCTCAGAAGAGGCCGGGCTGGAAGATCGCCCCGAAGCGCTCAACCTCGTGACGATCTATGCCGCACTGTCCGATACCGATGCCGCATCGGTGTTGCGCGATTTTGGCGGCGAGGGATTCGGCAAATTCAAGCCCGCGCTGGGCGAGCTCATGATCGACAAACTCAGCCCGATTTCGCAGCGGCTGCGCGAATTGCTCGCTGACCCTGAAGAAATCGACGCGATTCTCGCTCGCGGTGCGGCGAAAGCGCGGGAAAGCGCCGCACCGACTCTGACGGCGGCCTATCAGGCGCTGGGCCTGCTGCGACATTGACGGCCGCCCATCGGCCCGCGTGCCTGCTATGGCCTTGATTTTTCAGCTATAGAAGGAACATATTGACGGCGTGGCGGGTTCAATTACCGTTCACAACGCGGCGTTATAGTCGCAAATACCGATGGCAGGCGCGATGCAGAACGGGTGGGCTTAGCTGCGTCATCTGCCGACACAAATTAAAGGGCCGCCGTCATGAAAACTTCAACCAGCAAACGCCTGATGCGCTTTGCCGCAGCACCATTGTTGCTTGCGGGCCTGTCAGCCTGTGCCACCGGCTTCAATGCCGATGTTTCGCGCTTCGCGACGCAATTGCCGGCACCGCAGGGGCAGACCTTCGCCGTCGTGGCGGATGATCCGGCGCTTGCGGGCGGGCTGGAGTTCTCGCAATATGCCACGCTGGTTGGTGCGGAAATGCGCGAGCTTGGCTACACTCCAGCAGCTTCGCCCGAAAACGCCACACTGCTGGTGCGTTTTGACTATGGCGTCGATCAGGGCCGCGAACGCGTGCGCAGCACGGGCTTTGGCGCCGATCCGTTCTACCGCCCGTGGATTGGCTACAGCCGCTTCCACCGCGGGTTTTACCGCGACCCATTCCTCCGCCATCGCGGTTTCTACCGGCCCCGGGGCGCGTGGGGCTACGGCTTCTATGATCCTTGGTTCGGCGGAAATGAGGTACGCAGCTATACGGTCTATACCAGCGGCATCGATATGAAGATCGATGATACCGCGACCGGACAGCGGCTGTTCGAAGGCAAGGCGCAGGCCCTGTCGACCAGCAACCGCCTGCAATATCTGGTGCCCAATCTGGTCGACGCCATGTTCACGGATTTCCCCGGGCAGTCGGGCGAAACCCTGCGCATTTCGATCAAGCCGGAACAAACGAAAGTCCGCCGGGTTAATTAACCTGATCGGCAACGAAAGAGCGCTTCGGGTCGCATCGACGCGCTTCTAAGGGCGAACTTGCAAAAGCAGGTTCGCCCTTTTCGTATTTGGCGCAGATTTAGAACGAAGGGGCTAGAGAGAGGCGGAGCCGCCGGTCGAACCGAAGCCGCCGGCGCCGCGCTCTGTATCGTCCAGAGCGTCTACTTCCTGCCACTCACCCTGCGTCACGGGCGCAACCACCAGCTGGGCCACCCGGTCTCCGCGCGCGATGGTGAAGTCCTGCGTGCCGTGATTAATCAGAATCACTTTGAGCTCGCCGCGATAATCGGAATCGATCGTGCCGGGCGTGTTGGGCACGGTGATCCCGTGTTTCAGCGCGAGTCCGGAGCGCGGGCGCACCTGAATTTCATACCCCATTGGAATGGCGACCGAGAGGCCGGTCGCCACCGCATGGCGCGCACCTGGCGCGATGACGGCGTCCTCTGCGGAGACCACGTCCATCCCCGCTGCACCTTGGGTGGCATAGGTGGGCAGGTCGAGGCCTTCCCCATGGGGCAGGCGTTTCAGCTGGATAGCGACCGTTGTCTCAGTCATCGGTATTGCCTTCTTCCAGAGCCTCGACAATCCGTTCCACCAGAAGGCGCGCGACATCGTCCTTCGCCAGTTCGGGCAAATCCTCAACCGTCTTGCCGCGCACGATGTGAACCTGATTGTGGGTGCCGCCCATCACGCTGTCGCCGACGGGGCCGGAGACGTCATTGGCGACAATCCAATCGACGCCCTTGCGCTTGCGCTTGGAAATCGCGTTCTCGATCACGTCATTGGTCTCTGCGGCAAAGCCGATCAACAAGCCCGGGCGGCGTTTGTCAGCGGCGAGATTGGCGAGAATGTCCGGGTTCTCTTCCAGCAGCAGTGCAGGCGGCGCGCTGCCGCGTTTCTTCATCTTCTGGTCGGCCACATCGCGCGTGCGCCAGTCGGAAACGGCTGCGACCATCACCGCGACATCGGCGGGCAAAGCCGCACGGACCGCCTCGTTCATCTCGCGGGCGGATTCCACATCGATCCGGTCCACGCCCGGCGGCGTTTCCAGATGCACCGGACCGGCGACCAGTGTGACCTGCGCGCCGGCAGCGGCGGCGGCGGCGGCGATGGCGAAGCCCTGCTTCCCGCTCGACCGGTTGGCGATGTAGCGCACAGGATCGATTGCCTCGCGCGTCGGCCCGGCGGTGATGAGCACATGCTTGCCATAGAGCGGGCGATGCTCCGGGTTGGCATCGAACGCAGGTTGCCCCGCCAGCGGATCGGCCTCCAGCGGTGTTTCTTCGACAAGAGGCTCCGGCTTCTGGCCGCCCGTTCCCGTGGCAACTTCGTGATTGATCGCATCGACATCGGTCGGCGGGGCGGACAGCGCCTTGCCCTTGCTGGCCAGCAGCGGTGCGGCCGGTACAGGTGCCGTTTCAGGTGCAGGAGAGGTTGGATCGGTTTCAGCCTCGTCGAGCTCTGTTTCGCCCCAGTCGGCTTCGTCCTCCGGCGGCTCCTCATCCTCTGGGATATCGCCTTCCGGTTCCTCCCACTGGGCGTCGAGCTCTTCCTGAGAACGCCGCGCCGTGGTGCGCGGGATAAGCGACGAGAGCAATCCGCCCAGTCCGCCGCCCCGCGCTGTCTCCTCAACTTCATCCGCCGCAGACGCACTGCCGCGGTTCGTCGCCAGCAGCGATTCTTCGCCCTGATCGATATCGAGTTGGCGAGCAATCTCGCGCCAGACATCCACCGGTTCGGGCAAGCGGCCGGGGCCGAATTCGCCGCATGCCATGGCGCCGGTGTCGGGCTCCATCACGGCTACGCCAGCCTCGCGCAGCCAGCCAATATTGCGCTGGGTTGCCTCGTGCTGGAACATCCGGACATTCATCGCAGGCACGGCCAGCACCGGCTTGTCCGTCGCCAAGATCAGCGTGGTCGCCAGATCGTCGGCAATTCCGGCGCTCATCTTGGCCAGCATATTGGCGGTGGCCGGGCACACGACGACCAGATCGGCCTCGCGGCTCAACTGGATATGGCCCATCTCGACTTCGTTCTTGAGATCCCAGAGCGTGGTGTGAACTTCGTTCTCGCTTAGCGCTGCCAGCGCCATCGGGGTCACGAACTGCGCGCCGCCATCGGTCAGCACGCAGGTAACGTCGCCGCCATTCCTGCGGATCAGTCGCACCAGTTCGCAAGACTTATAGGCCGCGATGCCTCCGCCAACGACCAGCAGAATGCGCGGGCCGGTATCGGTCCCAAGCGCGGTCATGGCTTCGCCGCCGCTGGCAAAATTGCAAGTTTGGCCACAACGCCATCCCCCATATGCTGTACCCGCGTCAGCCTAGCGGGGCTGCGCGTGCGGTGGAAGTCTTGGCTGGGGAATGGTTACGATTTGCCTAGCGCGCCGCCCCGACGGCCTGTAGCGTGGCGGCAAACACAATTGGGGGATCGCATGCGTTTGTTTCTTTCGGCTCTGCTGTTTGTAATGGGGCTGTTCTATCTATTCGTGGGCGCGGGCTTTATCGTGAACCCGGTAGCAGCGGGTGGTGACTTTGGCCTGATTGCAGACGGGAATTCCGGCCTGGCGACGATGCGCGCCGATATGACGGCGTTTTTCTATGTTGGTGGCGGGGCAATGATCTGGGGCGCATGGCAACGGCGCGGGGATCCCTTGCTGGTATCCGCCGCCCTATTCGGCATCGCGTTTATCGGGCGTTTTGTGAGCGTGTGGGCCGATGGCCGGTTTCAGTATTGGGCGGGCTTCATGCTGATCGAGCTGGTCACCGTGCTCGTCTGCCTGATTGGCTGGTGGGTGTTGCCCGTGCGCAAGCCGATCAGCGAAGCTATCCGCGAAGCGTAGCGCCGTCAGCCAATCCAGCCCAGCGCCAGCGCGCCCGCTCCGATTGCTGCGGAGATTATGTAGCCCGCCCAGCTTCCGCCGGCGGACTTTTCGCGTGCGCGGCGTTCCCACATCAACTCGATTTCCGGCAGCGGTGCTGCTTCGGGCGCACCACCCTTGGCCGGGAAGCGGTCCTCCACGCGTCGCACAAGATCGGGCAGGCGCAGCAGGGTGCCGAGGTTTTCCTTCACCGCATCGGCCATCGCCGCTTCCGGTCCCAACTCGTCCCGGATCCAGCTGCGCACATAAGGCGCGCTGACGTCCCACATATTGATCTGCGGGTTCAGCTGGGTCGCGATACCCTCCACCATCACCATGGTTTTTTGCAGCAACAGCAAATGCGGCTGGGTCTGCATGTCGAAATCGCGGGTGATGGCGAACAACCCGTCCAGCATCTGGCCGACCGACAACTCGCTCACCGGCTTGCCGCGCATCGGCTCACCCACAGCGCGCAGGGCGGTCGCAAACTCGCCGACATCGTGGTGGCTGGGCACATACCCTGCTTCGAAGTGAATCTCAGCCACACGGCGGTAATTGCCCGTCGTCAAGCCATAGAGGATTTCCGCCAGCCATTGCCGCGCGCGCCGGTCGATGCGGCCCATAATGCCGAAATCGATTGCCACGATGGTTCCGTCCGCCTCCACGAACAGGTTCCCCTGATGCATGTCGGCATGGAAGAACCCGCCACTGATCGCCTGCGTCAGGAACGCCAGCACCAGCCGCTCGGCCAGTTCGGCGGGATCGTGCCCGGCGGCAATCAGATCGTCGCGGCGCGATATCTTTATGCCGTCGATCCATTCGATGGTCATCACCTTGCCATTGGTGCGGTCCCAGTCAATTGTCGGCACCCGAAAGCCGTCAAAGCCGTGCATGGCCTCGGCCAGTTCGCTGGCGCTGGCGGCCTCGCGCCGCAGATCGAGTTCCGAATTGGTCCAGCGCTTGAAATTGGCAATCGTCAGAGCCGGGCGCAGGCGGGCGGCCTCCCCGCCCATCGCCTCGACATGCGCAGCAGCCCATTCATACGTGGCAATGTCGCGGGCGAATTTCTCGCGGATACCGGGGCGCAGCACCTTCAAGGCGACCTCCCGCCCGTCGCTGGTCATCGCGCGGTGAACCTGCGCGATGGAAGCCGCGCCGACCGGATCGGGATCGATGCTGGTGAAAAGCGTATCGAGCGGCTGCTCGAATGTTGCGGCGACCGCGTTTTCGATTTGCTCGAAAGCGACCGGAGGCAGATTGTCTTGCAGCGATAGCAGGTTCTGCGCCGCCTCGTCCCCCACCAGATCGGGCCGCGTGGCGAGCGACTGGCCCAGCTTGATCGCCGCAGGCCCGATGGCGCGAAACGCCTCGGCATAATCGGGCGTCTTGGGCTGCATCGTGCCCAGCCGCGCGAGACGGGTCAGCCTGCGCACCGGATCGGGCGTGTTTGGATCGCTTTCGATCCCGCGCAGCGCGCCATGCCTGGCAGCGGTCCGGCCCCATTTCAGAAGCCGCCAGATATGTGTTGCTGGTCTCGTCACCCGGCTAAATCTTCCAGCCGGAATGGATCGCCACAGCCCCACCAAGGATCGGCTCCACCTTCGTCTGGGCAAAGCCTGCATCGCGGATCATCCGCTCGAACGTTTCCATCGGGGGGAAGCGGCGGATCGATTCGGCGAGATAGCGATAGCTGTCCTCGTCATCCGCAATCAGTCCGCCGATTTTGGGCATCAGCTTGTGCGAATAGGCGTCGTAGATTTCCTTGAAGCCCGGCCACTGCGTGCTGTTAAATTCCATGCAGTAGAACCGCCCGCCATGTTTCAGCACGCGGTGCGCTTCTGCCAGCGCGCGGTCGATATGGGTCACGTTCCGGATGCCGAAAACGATGGTGTAGGCGTCAAACTGCCGGTCAATATAATCCAGCTCCTCGGCATTCTGGCGGCTCCACACCAGCCCATCGACCCCGCGCTCCATCGCGCGTTCTACGCCCACATCCAGCATTTCCTGATTGATGTCGGCCACGGTAATTTCTGCGCCGCTGGGCACCATGCGAAAGGCAATGTCACCCGTGCCGCCCGCCATGTCCAAGATCGCCTCGCCAGCCTGCGGTTTGACCCGGCGCACGAAGCGGTCCTTCCACAGCCGGTGCATCCCGCCCGACATGGCGTCGTTCATGATGTCGTATTTCTCGGCAACCTGCGAAAACAGCGCGCCGACGCGTTCGGTTTTCTCCTCCACGGCGATATCTTCATAACCGAAGGAAGCGGTGCTCTTTGCAGGTTCTGTCATAGGGTCGCGCCTTAGGAGGAATTGCGGGGATGGCATAGTGGTCTTGCGCAGGGGGTGATAGGGGAACCTGTTGCTTCTTATTTGACGCGGCAAGAGGAAGGCGGTTCCAGCCCACTCCCCCTCCCAGCCACCCGATCATGCCTTGGTAGGGTATCGGGTGGCTGGGAGGGGGAGTGGGCCGGCACCGTCATACGGCGATCAATCCCTTGCCTCCGCGCCACATCTGTAGAAGAGCCGGAAAAATATGCCCGAGCTCCCCGAAGTAGAAACTACGGTGCGCGGCCTTGCGCGGTTCCTGCAGGGGCAGCGGATTGTGCGCGTCGCGGTCAACCGGCCCGATATGCGCCGCCCCTTCCCACCCGATCTGGTGCAGGCGCTGACGGGTGCACGCATCAATTCTCTGGGGCGCCGGGCCAAATATGGTTTGCTCCATACCGACCGCGACCGGACGATGATCTTCCATCTGGGGATGAGCGGGCGCTGGCGCATCGATCCCGAAGCACCGGACAAGCACGACCATCTGGTGCTGGAGACCGCCGACCACCAGTTTGCCCTGTGCGATCCGCGCCGGTTCGGCTGGGTCGATCTGGTCGATACGCCCGCGCTCGATCAATGGCCTTCTTTCGCCGCGATGGGTCCGGAGCCGCTGGGCGACCTGCTGACCGCGCGTCATTTGCGAAGTGCTTTCAAGGATCGCAAACAATCGGTGAAGCTGATGCTGCTGGATCAGCGGATCGTTGCAGGGCTCGGCAATATCTATGTGTGCGAGGCGCTGTGGCGCGCGGGGATCAATCCGCGCAAGGCCGCCGGACGGGTATCGCTCAAGGCGCTGGAGCGGCTGGTCCCCGAAATCCGCAGCGTGCTGGAGCAGTCGATTCGTGACGGAGGTTCGTCTTTGCGCGATTACGCCCGACCCGACGGAGAGCTGGGATATTTCGCCACGCGCTTTCACGTCTATGGCCGCGAGGGCGAACCCTGCCACCGCGAAGATGGCGGCGTAATCCGGCGCTTTACGCAGGGCGGGCGCAGCACCTGGTATTGTCCGAGGTGTCAGAGGTAGGGGGGAGTTCGGAGCGACGCGCTCTGTGGCCCGCACGTTTGTTTTCTCGCCTCACGGCGAATCCGGTGCCGGCCCGTCTCCCCCTCCCAACCACCCGATCATTCTCCGATACGGTATCGGGTGGTTGGGAGGGGGAGCCGGGCTGGCACCGCAAGGTTCGGACGGAAGTCCGAACCGCACCAAACAAACATTGACGATTCGACTCATCCCACTTATGTGCCCCGCTTCACGGCGTTTCTGCGCCGCTTTTTCGTATACACGAGACAGTTTCATCGGGCCGACCAACCAGCGGCCAGACATCAAGGACGACCATGGCCAACACGCCGCAAGCCCGCAAACGTATCCGCCGCAACAATCGCCGCGCCGAAATCAACGGTGCGCGCATGAGCCGCATTCGCTCTTACCTGAAGCAGGTCGAAACCGCTCTGGAAAGTGGCGACGCGAAAGCAGCGGCAGAAGCTCTGCACACCGCCCAGCCCGAACTGGCTCGCGGTGTCGCGCGCGGCGTGATGCACAAGAACACAGCCGCTCGCAAAATGAGCCGTCTGTCAAAGCGAGTCGCAGCGCTCTAACCGCTACCGACTTTGGTCGGTAACGTAGAAATACGAAGGGCCGCCGGCTTCCGCCTGGCGGCCCTTTTTGCGTCTATGACATGCGTGTGACAGCGCGCGGCACGCGAACCCTAGGATTTCCCGCGATTCGCGGCCCCTGCAAAGGGAATGTTGTTGGTAAACAGTCTGTTAAACGCACGCCTGCGGTGTTGCGGCGTGTCAATTTCTTTATTTCATATTATTTACAGTTCTGCGCTTGCGACTCATCGCGGGACCCTCTTTAAAGGGCTCAGCGCTGGCACGGGACAGGCCGGCACTTACAAACGGAATGACGGGGGGGAACCCCGAAACGCCTGTTTCGGGTCAAGGCGAAGCTTTGCCTGTCAATAAGACGAGAACAGCCGGATCGAAGGCGATTCCGGTAACGGAGAGGGTGCGCGCATATGGCAAGTGGTAGCGGTAATGGTTCGGCACGCAGAAAAGGGGCCGAGCCGGAAGATCAGGATGCAGTGAACCTCGCCGCTGACTGGTCCGATATCAGCGCCGGCCTGCGCAAGGATCTGGGCCATCAGCTATTCAGCCAGTGGATCAAGCCGATCCAGCTGGGCGGCATCGATGCCGAAACCGGCGTGCTCGATCTCTACATGCCTACCGAATTCAGCGCGAATTGGGTGAAGGACCGCTTTGCCGACCGGCTGACGCTGGCGTGGAAGATTGCCCGCAGCGAAATCCGCAGCGTGAATATTCAGGTTCATCCGGGCCGTCGCAAACTGGCCGACCTGCCGCTGGGCGATGGTCGCCGTCCGGCTAATGACGGGATGGATATCGGCTCCATGCTGGCAGGGGCAGGTACCACGATCGGCGATGCGGGCTTTACCAGTTCGGTCGGGCTTGACCCGTCGCTGACACTGGCTGCATTCATCACTGGCGAAACCAACATTCTGGGTTTCAACGCGGCGCAGCGCATGGCCGCCACCGAAACACCGCAGTTCAGCCCGCTTTATCTGAAGGCCGCGACCGGTCAGGGCAAAACGCATTTGCTGCACGCCATCGGCCACCAATATCTGGCCACCCATCCCCGTGCGCGCATTTTCTACTGCAGCGCAGAGCGGTTCATGGTCGAATTCGTTCAGGCGCTGAAATCGAACCAGACGATTGAATTCAAGGCCCGCCTGCGCAGTTTCGATCTGCTGCTGGTGGACGATATCCAGTTCATCATCGGCAAGGCGAGCGCTCAGGAAGAGCTGCTGTACACCATCGATGCGCTGCTGGCCGAGGGCAAACGGATCGTCTTTGCCGCCGACCGTGCACCGCAGGCACTGGACGGTGTGGAGCCGCGCCTGCTCAGCCGCCTGTCGATGGGTCTGGTCGCGGACATCGCGCCAGCCGATATCGAGCTGCGCAAGAAAATCCTCGAAAGCAAGCTGACCCGGTTCGCGCCGCTGGCTGTGCCCGAAGACGTGATCGACTTCCTCGCCCGGACCATCACGCGCAATGTCCGTGAGCTGGTCGGCGGACTGAACAAGCTGATCGCCTATGCCCAGCTGACCGGCCAGGTCGTCTCGCTGCAACTGGCGGAAGAGCAGCTGACCGATATCCTGTCGGCCAATCGCCGCCGGATCACGATCGACGAAATCCAGCGCACGGTCTGCCAGTTCTACCGCATCGACCGCAGCGAAATGAGCAGCAAACGCCGCGCCCGCGCGGTGGTGCGCCCGCGGCAGGTGGCGATGTATCTTTCCAAATGCCTGACCCCGCGCAGCTACCCCGAAATCGGCCGCAAATTCGGCGGGCGCGATCACAGCACAGTCATTCACGCGGTGCGCCTGATCGAAGATCTGCGCCAGCGCGATGCCGATATGGACGGCGATGTGCGGAGCCTGCTGCGGCAGCTTGAAAGCTGAGAGGTTTTTGTTTTGCGACCCCGCATCCGCGGGTTCGTCCTCGCTAGGTGCGACCGAACGAATCCTGCAAGACTAGCGCAGGTCTCGGCGCCCTTAGGAGACGACAGCGCGCGACCGCGCGCCGGCCGGTAGGCCGGAAGCCTGAGGGAGCAAATGCGACCGCCGGCGCTTGAGGCTAAACAAACAATCGACACCATTCCCACAGGCTCTAAACAGCTTATCCATGAGCTTGTCCCCAGCCCGCACCGAGCGCTTCGCCCGCCATATTGTCCTGCCGGAAATCGGTGGAGCGGGTCAGGCGGCGCTGGCGCAGGCGCATGTGGTGCTTGCCGGACTTGGCGGGATAGGCGCGCCGGTGCTGCAATATCTGGCAGGCGCTGGTGTGGGGCAGTTTACCTTGCTCGATGATGGCGATGTCGAGGCGAGCAATCTCCAGCGCCAGACGATCTACACCGAGCGCGATATCGGCCATGGCAAAGCAGTGTCCGCACGCCGCTGGGTGGCGAATTTCGACCGCGAGCTGCAGGTGCGGATCGAGGATGCGCGGATCGGCAGCGGCAACGCCCGCGAACTGGTCGGCGGCGCGGACCTGGTGATCGACGGGACCGACAATTTCGCCACCCGTCTTGCCATATCCGATGCCTGCGTAGCGGTGGGCGTGCCGCTGCTGTCAGCCGCCGTGGGCCGCTTTCAGGGGCAGGTCGGCGCCTTTGCCGGGCACCTGCCCGATCAGCCCTGCTACCGCTGCTTCGTCGGCGATGCCTTTGACGCGGAAGACTGCGACACCTGCGCCGAGGACGGCATTCTGGGCGCAATGGTCGGCTGGACCGGCAGCTTCGCCGCGATGCAGGCGGTCCGGGTGCTGCTGGACGGCAAGGCCACATTCGGGGACCCGCAATGGGGCAAACTGCATCTTATGGATGGCCTGAAGCCGGGGATGCGGACGCTGACGATTGGGAAGGATGCGGCTTGTGGCGGGTGTGCTGGGAATGCCCGTTAGCCTCTAGCCTTGCGCAACAAGATTAGGCATCATACCCAAAGAAATGAGCTCCCTTAACAGCGATCCCCAAGGCCAGATGCACCGCAACAATAAGGAGAGCGGGGCAATCGCGTTTGGCGTAGTCGGGGGTAATGTTGCTCTTGGCTTGGTTTCGCTTGCCGTCATCCCCGTCGGGCTTTTATTCGGAACTGGCGATTACCTTGCTGCAGTATACGCGGTCGTTTTTGGGGGAACTTTTCTTTTCGCGCGACGACTTAGAAAATCCTCGAGGAAGGGAACGAAGCGTCGTTTTCTGGGCGCTTGGATTGCGTACTGTTCACTTATTCTATGTGTGATAGCGAGTTTCATGGCTGTTGTGCTTCTCTTCCAACCGGGGGGCTGGCGCTGACATCGCTTACATGAGCTTTAGCAACCTGTCCGGCGATTATGTCGTAAGAACCTCCCCCACCCACTCAGGCACCAGTTCCCCCGCCCTGCCGTGGCGCGATTCGTCGAACCAGTGGGAGCCTTCGCTGGGTTCCAGATTGAGCTCCAGCGTCTGTGCGCCGTGGCCCTTTGCCTCCTGCACAAAGCCTGCTGCCGGATAGACTGCGCCTGAGGTGCCGATGGACACGAAGAGGTCGCACGACGCCAGTGCGCGGTAAATACGGTCCATCTGGTAGGGCATCTCACCGAACCACACGACATCGGGGCGCAGCGCCTTGGCCGCGCAAGCCGGACATGGCGGCCCCTCGATCAGCGTGCCGGTCCATCGATGGCGCGCCTCGCATATTGCACACAGCGCGCTCAGCAGCTCCCCGTGCATATGCAGCGGAGAGGCGCCCGCCCGCTCGTGCAGGTCATCGACATTCTGGGTGACCAGCAACAGTTCGCCGGGAAATTCGCGCTCCAGCCGTGCCAGCGCATGGTGGGCGGGATTGGGCTCGACCTCCTGCACCGCCGCGCGGCGCATGTCGTAGAACCGCTGCACCAGCTCCGGATCGCGGGCGAAGCCTTCGGGTGTGGCGACATCCTCCACCCGGTGCTGTTCCCACAGCCCACCAGCGTCACGGAATGTGTCGATGCCGCTTTCGGCGGAGATGCCTGCGCCTGTCAGGATGACGATGTTCTCAATGCTTCGGGACAAACCCCCACCTCCGTTCGGGCTGAGCTTGTCCAACCCCTGCACTTTCTTCTAGCGCAGGGCATGGGGTAAGGGCGATCCTTCGACAAGCTCAGGATGAGCGGGAGTGAATGTGGCACGTATCGGTATCATCGGCAGCGAAGGGCGCATGGGGCAGGCGATTGCCGACGTGCTAGGGTCTTCGGAGGAACATTCCCACGCAGGCGGCGTGGATGCCCATGACCAAGGGGGCGGCGATGTCGCGGCGTTGGCGGACCGAAGCGATGCGCTGGTCGATTTCTCTGCCCCCGCCGCGCTGGAGGGCAATCTGCACGCCGCCATTGGAGCGGGCATCCCGATCCTGATCGGCACCACCGGGCTGGAGGCGGCGCATTTCACCGCGATCGACAATGCCGCCCGCGCTGTGCCGGTTTTGCAGACGGGAAACACATCACTGGGCGTCACGCTGCTGGCGCATCTGGTGCAGGAGGCCGCCGCAAGGCTTGGCCCCGATTGGGATATCGAGATTGTCGAGATGCACCACCGGATGAAAGTCGATGCGCCGAGCGGTACGGCGAAGCTGCTGGGCGAGGCGGCTGCGACGGGGCGCGGCATTGATCTGGCGGACCACACCGACAGCGGGCGCGATGGAAACACCGGCGCGCGTCCTACAGGCGCGATCGGTTTTGCCGCTCTGCGCGGCGGAACGGTGGCGGGCGACCATTCGGTCATTCTGGCCGGCGAGCAAGAGCGCATCACCCTGTCGCATCTGGCTGAAAACCGCAGCATCTTCGCCCGCGGTGCCGTTCGCGGAGCCGCATGGCTCGTCGAACGAGAACCGGGGCGCTATTCGATGAACGATGTGCTCGGTATTGGCTGAAAACGGTTCAAAGGTATAACTCCATGGCAATAACATTCGATCCCCAAGCTGCGACGCGCAGCCTTATCGACGGGCTGGGCGCGGAAGCGCTGGCCAAGTCCGAAGCGTATACGACCGGCAATCACTGGTTGCTGCTTTGGGGCATTGTGGTCTCTGCCGTGATCGCGTGGCTGGTGATCAAAAGCGGCGTGTTGGACAAAGTTTTCGCCAAATTGGAATCGCGCGCCCTCTGGCTGCGGACCTTGGCGGTGGCGGCCACCTATCTGGTGGTCAGCGCGCTCATTTCGCTGCCGTGGTCGATCTACACCGACTGGTACCGCGAAACCCAATATGATCGCACCAGCCAGCCGCTCGGCGATTACCTCGCGCAAGGTGGGATCGGCATGGTCATTTCCACCATCATCGGCGCGCTGTTCCTACTCGCGCTGTACGCGCTGATCCGCCGCACGGCGCGGTTGTGGTGGGCGTGGAGCGGCGCGCTGGTGGTCGGCTTCCTCGCCTTTGTCCTGCTGCTCTCGCCCATAGTGATCGAACCGCTGTTCAATGACTTCCAGCCGATTCCCGAAGGCGAAGTGCGCGACGCCGTGCTGGCCATGGCGGAGGAAGCGGACATTCCGGAGGACCGCATCTTCGTGTTTGACGGTTCGCGCCAGTCCAACAATTTCACCGCCAACGTCTCCGGCATTGGCGGCAGCGCGCGGATCGCCATCAGTGATGTGGCGCTGGGCGAGGCTTCGCTGGACGAGGTCAAGGCGGTGACCGGCCACGAGATCGGGCATTATGTGCTGGGCCATGTCTGGCGCTCGGTTCTGGTGCTCAGCGGCACGGCAATCCTCGTGCTTTTCCTGACAGCAAAACTCTATCCCGCCGCCGCGCGCCTTTTCGGTAGCAAAGCACCGATTGACGATATTCGCGGCCTGCCGGTGCTGGCCTTCGTTGCGGGCGCACTGGCGACGCTGGCGAGCCCGATTACCAACACGCTGACCCGTGTGGGAGAGGCGGAGGCCGATGCCTATTCGCTGGAAACCGTGGGCCTGCCCGATGCGCTGGCAGGCGCGCTGATCAAGACGGCAGAATACCGCTACCCCCGCCCCGGCGCGCTGGAGGAAATGATCTTCTACACGCACCCGTCGGTCGAGAACCGCATTCTGAGGGCGATGGAGTGGAAGGCGGCAAACCTTCAAGAGGCCGGCCCGTCCGCCCCTGCCGAATGACCCCCGAATGACCAAGGACCAGATCTTCGAGTTTTTCCGGCGGCTGGCGGAGGACAATCCCGAGCCGGAGACCGAGCTGGAATATGGCAATGCCTACCAGCTGGTCGTGGCCGTCGCTCTTTCGGCACAGGCGACCGATGTCGGGGTAAACAAGGCGACCCGTGCGCTGTTCGAGAAAGTCACGACGCCGCAGCAGATGCTCGATCTGGGCGAGGACGGACTGAAGGAGCACATCAAGACGATCGGCCTGTTCAACTCCAAGGCCAAGAACGTCATCCTGCTCAGCCAGCTGCTGGTGGACGAATATGGCGGCGAGGTTCCGGACACGCGCGATGATCTGGTGCGCCTGCCGGGCGTGGGCCGCAAGACGGCCAATGTCGTGCTCAATTGCTGGTTCAAACAGGAGACCTTCGCGGTCGACACACACATCCTGCGGGTCGGCAATCGCACCGGTCTGGCCAAGGGCAAGACGCCCGAAAGCGTCGAGGCCAAGCTGGAAAAGCGCGTGCCCGGGCCCTTCCGCCTGCACGCCCATCACTGGCTGATCCTGCACGGCCGCTATGTCTGCAAAGCCCGCACGCCGGAGTGCTGGCGCTGCGGGCTGGTGGATCTGTGCAGCTTCCGCAAGAAAGTAACGGAACCGCGCGGGGCCGCGAAGAGTTTGAAAAAGGCAGGCTGAACCGCCGCATTATGGTATGCTGCGCCCCTGCATCACAGGAGGTCGCGCACTATGTCATCCCCAATGTCGCACAAGTCCCGCTCCATTCTTCGCCCGCTCGTCCCGCTGGCCGCGCTGCCGCTGGTTGCGGCCTGTGCGGCTTATGAGGAAGATACCGATTTCGTCAGCGACGCCCCGGCAGCGCGCGTGGTGGGCGAGCCGGTCAGCTGCCTCAACCACAGCCGCATCCGCTCAACCCGCGTGCATGATGACCGGACCATCGATTTCGTGCTGACCGGCGGCGACATCTACCGCAACACGCTGCCCCGCCGCTGCCCACGACTGGGCTTCGAGGAAGCAATTTCCTACGACGTGCGCGGCGGCCAGTTGTGCAGCCCGGACATCATCTACGTGCTCGACCGCATCGGCGGCGGAGTGCAACGCGGCGCAGGCTGCGGACTGGGCGAATTCGTGCCGGTGGAACTGGTGGAGGAGGATGAGGGCTGAGCGGCGAGCGCAAGCCTACCCTGCCAAGACAAGGGCCCATCCGGCTTCGTCCGCTGGATCATGCGCCAGCAGGCATTTAGCGCTTAGCGGCACAAACATTGCGGCGTGATCCGGTGAGCTTGGGCAGGATTCCAATCAATCCAGCTGGTTGGCGATCAATCCAACGGCTTGAAATACCGCGCCACAGGCCATTGCTGGTAGCCCATGGATTCATAAGTTTTTCGAGCTGGCGCATGGCCTTCATCGCCGATCGTCTCGACCATCATCATTGACATGCCGCGCTCCTGCACGACCGCTTCCGAGTGGTCGATCAGTGCGCGTGCAACTCCTGCGCGCTGCGCACCGGGCGAAACGGCGATGATGTGGATTTCACCCATCGAATCTTCGGCGTGAATGCGAATCCCGACGAAACCGGCGACTCTGCCATGTGACGTGGCGACCCAAAACAGGTCAGCCTCCGTTTCGAGCAAAGCCGATACGTCCGATTTCTGGCGCGGCATCCACCCATTGGGAAAAAAGGCACGAAGCACAAACTGTGGAAGCTGTGTTTCGCTTTGCGCAAAGACAGGCCCCCAAGCCTCCTCGGTTATGTGTAACAGAGCGTCGCGGTGCTCCGCGCCGTAAGGGACGATCTCTAACTCCGACATACTCTAAACATCATCCGCGCTGATCATTTCCTCGCGGTCGATCTCGCCCACCATCACCGCCACCGTGGTCGCAATTGCGGCGTCTCCGCTGACATTGGTGGTGGTGCGCATCATGTCCATGATCCGGTCCACGCCTGCGACGAAGGCGATGGTTTCCAGCGGCACGCCCACCGCGCCGAACACCAGCGCCATCATGATCAGCCCTGCGCCGGGAATGCCCGCCGCGCCGATGGCCGCCAGCGTGGCGAGGATCGAGATCAGGAAGTAGTCGCCCCAGGTCAGATCGACCCCAAAAATCTGCGCGCCGAACAGCGTGGCGAGGCCCAGATACATCGCCGTGCCGTTCATGTTGATCGTCGCGCCCAGTGACACGACGAAGCTGCTGACTGACGGGCTGACCCCCAGATTGCGCTGGGTGCAGCGCAGCGTCACGGGCAACGTCGCGTTGGAACTGGCGGTGGAATAGCTCACCGCCATGGCGTCCACGATCCCGCGGAAGAAATGCCGGACCGGCAGCTTCGCGACAAATTTGATCAGCGAGGAATACATCACGAAGATGATCAGAAGGCAGCCGAGATAATTGAGGCCGACCAGCTGGGCGAGGCTGACCAGCGCATCCAGCCCCAGCGTGCCGGCCACCCATGCCATCAGCGCGAAGACGCCGAAGGGGGTGAGTTCCATCACGATCAGGGTCACCTTCTGCATGATGATCGCGCCGCTATCGAAGATCTTCTTGACCGGCTCTCCGTCCTTCTCCGCCATCAATATGCCGATCCCGATCAGCAGCGCGAAGACGATCAGCGGCAGAACCTGCGCATCGGCCATCACCTGCACCGGGCTTTCGGGGATGATCGAGAGGATCATGTCCACGGCGGTGGTTTCATTGGGCTCGGGCGTTTCGCCCTTGCTGATTGCGCTGACATCCACGCCCGCACCGGGGGCGAAGATCGTCCCCATGGTCAGGCCCATCCACACCGCAATCTGGCCGGTAATGACGAACAGCAGCATGGCACGCCCGCCGACCGCGCCCAGCTTGCGCAAATCGCCAATCGCGGCGACGCCGGCTACCAGGCTGAAGAAGATCAGCGGGACGACCAGCATCTTGATCGACTTGATGAAGAAGTCGCCGATCCACTTGATACTTTCCGCCTCCGGCCCCCAGGCCCAGCCGGTCAGGATGCCGAGGATGAGCGCGGTGACAACCCGCTGCCACAGCGGAATTTCAAACCAAGTGCGAAGCAAGTCCAATCCCCCAAACCATCGTCATTGCGAGGAGCCGCAGGCGACGCGGCAATCCAGAGCGCAGGCCCATGGATTGCCGCGCTACGCTCGCAATGACGCGTGTTCAGGTCAAGCGTTCAATACGTCCGATGCCCCCGTAATCGTCGCCTAATCTAAACCCAATCGTCACCCCGGACCTGATCCGGGGTCCCGCTTGTTTGAGGCACCGCGCCTTGCCAGAAGTTAGCTGGGCCCCGGATCAGGTCCGGGGTGACGGGTCATGTTAGTTGGAGAGCGCCGCTTCCGCGATGCGCCGGTAAATCCGCGCCAGCACGTCGAGATCGGCCACCGCGACAGCCTCGTCCGTCTTGTGCATGGTGGCGTTGACCAGCCCGAATTCGATCACCGGGCACACAGCGCGCAGGAACCGCGCATCCGATGTCCCGCCGGTGGTGGAGGCCTCGGGCGCACTACCCGTTTCCGCTTCCACCGCAGCGGCAATGATATCCGAAAACTCGCCCGGCGGGGTCAGGAACGGTTCGCCGGAGATAATCGGCTTCGCCACGCCGCCGTGTTTGCGCGCAATAGCGCCGACCTTTTCGGAGAGAGACGCGCCCGAATGCTGGTCGTTGAAGCGGATGGAAATGCGCGCCTCGGCCTTCGCGGGAATCACATTGTGGGCCATATTGCCCACTTCCAGATCGGTGATCTCCAGATTGCTCGGCTGGAACCAGTCGGTGCCCTCGTCCAGCACCAGCGCATCCAGCTCGGCCAGCATCGCCACCAGCTTGGGGATCGGATTGTCGGCCAGATGCGGATAAGCGACGTGGCCCTGGCTGCCCTCGACCTCCAGCCAGATATTGACCGAGCCGCGCCGACCGATCTTCATCATATCGCCCAGCCGGTTCACGCTGGTCGGCTCGCCGACAAGGCACAAATCGGGCTGCTCGCCCACCTCGCGCATGTAGTCGATCAGGGCGCGGGTGCCGTGCAGCGCGGGGCCTTCCTCGTCGCCTGTGATGATGAAACTGATCGTGCCAGCCTCGGCGGGGACATGAGCAACCGCATCGACCATGCAGGCGATAGAGCCCTTCATGTCCACCGCGCCCCGCCCGTAAAGCAGGTCGCCCCTCACTTCAGGCGCGAATGCTTCGCTCGCCCAGCCCGAACCGGGCGGCACCACATCCAGATGCCCGGCAAAGCTGAAATGCTTCGATCCTTGCGGCCCGCGCCGGATCGCAAACAGGTTCTCGACCGGAGCTTCCGGCGTGCCCTTCGCCCCCTGCCCACGCGTGAAGCGGTGCACCGCAAAGCCCAGCGGCTCCAGCATGGCCTGCATTTCATCGAACACGCTGCCAGTGGCCGGGGTGACACTGGGCGCGGCCATCAGGCGCTTGGCAAGGTTGAGTGCTTGGGACATATTTGCCTCGCTATCAGGAGGCTGCGATCATGCCAAAGATCGATTTGAACGAAATCGAAAAAACCAATGCGACAGGCTATCCGCCGCCGTTCGATGCGGATGTTGAGGGGCGCTGGTATCGCCGCCTAGCGCCGCCTGCGGGCCTCACCAAACTGGGCGCGAGCCATGTGACACTGGAGCCTGGTGCCTATTCCTCGCAGCGGCACTGGCACCGCGGGCAGGACGAGCTGGTGGTGATGCTCTCGGGCGAGGCCGTGCTGATCGAGGATGGCGGAGAGACACCGGTCGGCCCCGGCGATGTGCTGGCCTTCCCGGCAGGCGAAGAAAACGGCCACCGGCTGCATAACCGCTCCGGCGCGCCCTGCGTGTTTGTCGCCATCAGCGCCGGTCCGCGCGAGAGGGATTCGGGCGAGTATCCCGATATCGACATGGTGTTCGACGCGGACGGTTACGCCCGCAAGGACGGCACTCGGTATGACGCGGAGCGGATACCCTAACGGCGCTCAGGCTCCGGCAGAGGGCCCGGGGCGAACGCCTCGTCCAGCAAGCGCGCGATGCGCAGGCCCGCCTGTGTCACCCGGCGCTCGGCAATCGGGATGGATGCGGCAATATCCTCCTGCGTCAGAGCGGTTTCCTCCGGCAGATCGCCCTCACACGGGTCGCAGCCGAAGGCCCTCGGATAAATAAAGTCGCGCGCAATCTGCCAGCTTTCGCGGCCCCAGTCAGCGGGACCGCCGGTTCCCAGCTCGGCCCGTTCCGCAGCAGAATAGCGCCGCACCAGCGCAGGCCGCGCGGCGGTGATCGCGCGTTCGGCCAGCGGGCCGTCCCAGATCCAGTGCAGGTTCATGCCCGGCACGATGCCATAGGATGCCGTGCGGTCATTCCCGCCCCGGTCGCCCAGATCGCCGGAATGCAGCGGCATGTGAATATCGCCCGCGAAATGCACCATGAAGGCCAGTGCCTCCAGCCGCACATTCGCAGGCAGGCTCTCATCGGCCAGAATGCGGTGATTGCGGCTAATCTGTGCGCTGACGCATGATCCGCCGCCACAGTTCTTGCGCGCGTCATATTCTTCGGTGATCGGCTCGGTCTGATAATGCCACGCAGCGGTGTAGCCCCAGCGCCAGTAATCGCGGCGCACGCAATCCGGCCAGACGCTCGCCTCGGTGATGGTGGACAGCGCGCAGTCGGGCGTGCCCAGCAGCGCCTCTGCAGCGAACAGGCGGTTCATCGCCCGGCGGCTTTCCGGCGTAATGTTGGCCAGAGCGATTTCGCCCGTCACGCCGTGCGCGTAGAAGCCCCACGCCTGCGCGGGGGCGGCCTGCACCAGCGCCAGCAAGACCGCACAGGCGCCCGCGAAAGTTGCGGCTATTCGGCGGCGATGCTGTCGTATTGTTCCAGCACCCATTCTTCGTCCTCCGCAGCGGCGATCCATTCGGCCAGCCATTCGTGTTCCCACACCGCTTGCATATACCCCTCGGCAAAACCGGGGACCTGAAAACCGTACGTCAGGAAGCGGCTAACCACGGGCGCGTAGAAAATATCCGCCGCGCCAAAGGTGCCGAACAGGAACGGCCCGCCAGCGCCAAAGCGCGCCCGCGCCTCTGCCCACAGGCCCAGAATACGCACGACATCCTGCCGCGTCGCCTCGCTGATCTGCGCGCCCTGAAACCGCTTGCGCACATTCATCGGGCATTCGCTGCGCAAGGATCCGTAGCTGGAATGCATTTCCGCCACCATCGCCCGGGCCATGCCGCGCGCGGTGTCATCCTTGGGCCAGAACCGGTCGCGCCCGACCTTGTCGGACAGATATTCCATGATGGCGAGACTGTCCCACACCACGGTTTCCTCGTCCCACAGGATCGGCACCTTGCCGTGGCTGGGCGAGAGGCCGCTATCGTCCTGCTTGGCCTGTTCCCACTGCTCGCCGAACAACGGCACGAGGATTTCCTCGAACGACAGGCCCGACTGCTTGGCCGCCAGCCATGCGCGCAGGCTCCAGCTGGAATAGTTCTTGTTGCCGATGATGAGTTTCATGCGTCGTTCCACCTTACGCCAGTTGCGGCAGGGGCTAGCCGTTCAGCAATTTCCTGTCGAGCCTGAATGGATCAACCGTTCAGCGCATCCGCCACCACGGCGGCGCGCAGGGCGGCGATGCCCATGCCTTTTTCCGCGCTGGTGACATGCATTTCGGGATAGGCCGCCGGGTGCTTGCGTGCTTCCTCGGCCACCTTGGCGGTGACGGCATCCAGCGCGCTGGCCTTGATCTTGTCCGCCTTGGTCAGAACGATGCGGTAACCGACAGCAGCCTCGTCGAGCATCTTCATCATGTCGCGGTCGACGTCTTTTAGCCCGTGACGGCTATCAACCAGCACCAACGTCCGCGCCAGCACCGGCCGCCCGCGCAGAAAGGTGCGAACCAGCTTCTTCCACTTCTCGACCACCGCCAGCGGCGCCTTGGCAAAACCGTAGCCGGGCATATCAACCAGCCGGAATTGCAGCGGATCACCTACTTCGAAGAAATTCAATTCCTGTGTCCGGCCCGGCGTGACCGAGGCGCGGGCAATGGATTTGCGGCCCGTCAACGCGTTGAGGAGCGAGCTCTTGCCGACATTGCTGCGCCCGCAAAAGGCGATTTCGGGCACAGTCGGCTCGGGCAAGAATTTCAGCTGCGGTGCGGACAACAGGAAATCAACCCGGCCCGAAAACAGCTTGGCGGCGGCGATTTCCTCAGGCGTCTCGGGCGAGCCGATCACGCGCCCTTTTCCCCGGCGTCCGCTGCTTCCTTTGCCTTCGCCTTATCGCGTTCCTTCTCCAGCCGCTCTTTCTCTGCCGCCGCCTTTAGCTGCGGATGCTTGGAATAGAGATATTTCTGCTGCGCCAGCGTCAGGATGTTGGAGGTGTTCCAGTAGATCAGCAGACCCGCGGCGAACGGGGCCATCACGAACATCAGCACCCATGGCATGATGTTGAAGATCTGCCGCTGCACGGGATCGGTCACCGGGTTCATCTGGAATGTCAGCCACATGGTGAAGCCGAGCAGCACCGCGAGCACCCCGATGCCGAGGAAGCTGGGCGGCGTGAATGGCAGCAGGCCGAACAGATTCAAGATCATCGCCGGATCGGGTGCGCTGAGATCCTTGATCCACAGGATAAAGGGCTGGTGACGCATTTCGATCGCCAGGATCAGCACCTTGTACAGCGCGAAGAACACCGGAATCTGCAGCAGCATGGGCAGACAACCGGCCAGCGGATTGACGCCCTCGTCCTTGAACAGCTTGCTCATTTCCTGCTGCTGCTTCGGCTTGTCGTCCTTGTAGCGGTCCTGAATGACCTTCATCTTGGGCTGGATGGCCTTCATCGCGGCCATGCTGGCAAAGCCCTTTTGCGCGATGGGGAACATCAGGCCGCGCACGATCACCGTCAGCAGAATGATCGCCACGCCGAAATTGCCGACCAGTTCGAAGATGCTCCGCAGCAGCCACAGCAGCGGCTTTTCAAACCAGCGGAACCAGCCCCAGTCGATGGCGAGGCCGAATTTCTCGATGCCGGTGTCTTCGTAGGCGTCGAGCAGTTGGCTTTCCTTCGCGCCGGCAAAGAGCTGCGTCGTGCGCGTAACTTGGCGGCCTGCGCCGATGGTGGCGGGCTGGTAGATCACGTCGGCACGGAACACGCTGTCGCTCATCGCGCGGAAAGCGGATTGCGGATCGGAGCCTGCCTGCGGGACCAGCGCGCTGAGCCAGTAAATATCCGAAAAGCCGATCCAGTGCGTGCGGCCGCCTTCGGGATTGGCTACGCCTTCTTCGGCCAGATCATCGTAGTCGGGGCCGTATTCGGCGCTGTCACCAAATGCGCCCATGGGGCCGGAATGGGCGAGCCATGTGTCGAGGCTGGCCCCGGCATTGGTCCGCGTGACGGTGGCAAACGGCCGCGCCACAATCGGGCCGCTGCCGGTGTTGGCAGCCGTCTGCTCGGCGACGATCATGTAATTCTCGTCAATCGACAGCTTGATGCGGAATTGCTGCCCTTCGCCATTGTCATAGGCCAGCGTGACCGGTGTCTGGGGGGTCAGCGCCTCGCCATCGGCCTGCCACACGGTTTTGGCATCGGGCAGAGCTGCGCCTTCACCCACCCAGCCGAACTGGGCGAAATGCTGGCCCGCCGTGCCCTGCGGCGCGAACAGCTGCACCGGCCCGCTATCCTCGTCCACCGTCGCGCGGTGGTCCTTCAGCTCGATATCGTCGATTCGCGCGCCGATCAGATTGATGGAGCCTTCCACGCGCGGTGCGTCGATCCGCACACGCTGCTCGCTGGCCAGTGCCTCCGCCAGATCGACCGGGCCAGCGGGCGCTGCCGCTCCGCGATCGATGGCTTCCGCGCCGGGAGCAGTGGCTGTCGCTGCAGCCGCGTCAGGCTCGACCGCCTCTACCGGGGTTTCCGGCTGCGGATACAGATATTTGACCCCCGCATCCCACCCGATCAGCAGGACCGCGCACAGCACGACGGCGAAAAGCAAATTGCGATTGTTATCCAAGGGAAGTGTGTCCGTCTTGCGCTTGTAGGATGCGTGCCAGAATGATGTGTCGCGGGGCGTCAGGGCACAGGATCATAGCCGTGCCCACCCCACGGGTGGCAGCGCATTATACGCTTGAGCGCCATCCATCCACCCCTGAGTGCACCATGCTTCTCCAGCGCCTCTATCGCAAAGGCGCTGCAGCTGGGCTGATAGCGGCATGATGGCGGCAAAATCCGGCTGGGGCCAAGCTGCCAACCGCGCGCGATGAGGATCAGGACGCGCTTCATTTTCGAGACCTCTTGCCAGGCCGTCCGCGACCTCTGCGAGGGTCGCCCTTGCCATTACGGGCGCGCTCCAATGCTGCACTGAGCTCGCTTCGCAAGGCGGTAAATTCCCGCTCGATCCCCTGATCGCGGCCAATCAGCACATGATCGTGATCGGGCAGACCCTCGCTGGGCAAGGCATCGCGCAGCAATTCTCGAAATCGCCGCTTCATCCGGTTGCGCACCACAGCATTGCCGACCTTCTTGGTGATGGTGATCCCGAACCGCTTGCCCGCGCCCTTGTTGGGATGGGCGAGCAGAACGAAGCCGGGCCGCGCGACCCTGATACCGCGATTCGCCGCGAGAAAGTCGGCACGCTTGCGCATGGTGGAGAGGGGCTGGGTGGAAAGTGGCTGGGTGGCGGTTTCGGTCACGGTAGCTGTGTAGCGGAGTCTTTTGATTTGCGCACGCCCATCCGGGCGCGCGTCCTCGGTGCTGTTTCGACCTTTTAGGTCGAGCACCTGCGGGGCGGCCGCGTGGCCTTGCGGTCCGCTGGTCGCGGACCGTGCTCGCGCTTTATCGAGGAACTACACCCCAAAACCCGCTCATCCTGAGCCTGTCGAAGGATCGTTCTTTTTCTGGAACCACATCGCAGAAGAAAGTGCGGCCGTTGGCTAAGGCCAGCTTCGCTTCCGACAGGCTCAGGGCGAACGGGTGTGAGAGAAGGGGGCGCTTCTCGAAGATAACCCAATGGCCTGGAATGGTTCGGGACCGAATGGTCCCGCAAGGGCGACCGCCCGCCGCGCCTTATGGCGCGTTAGCCTAAGGGAGCGGATGCGACCGCCGGCGCCTGAGGCTAAGACAAATTACGCGCTGAGCTTCTTACGGCCGCGACGACGGCGTGCGCGGAGGACCTTGCGGCCACCGACGGTTGCCTTGCGCGCGAAGAAGCCGTGGCGACGGGCGCGAACGAGATTGCTGGGCTGGAATGTCCGCTTCATGGCGAAGTCCTTAGATTGAATGTCTTGCGGTGCCTGAACCGAATCAGTGCGCCAATAAAAAGGGCCGCCCTGCACAGGCGACCGCCGTATTGAACCGCGCGATTAGAAGCTGGCGCCGTCGAAGTCAAGATAAGCCAGCTTGGGCGCAGCGACCGAAACCGCGTCTTCCGCTGCCGGTGCATCCTGCCCGATCCAGCCGCGCATATCCTGCGCACTCAGCCACAGCGCGGTATCATGCGGCACGGAATTGGTCATGTCGTAAAACGCCCGCGCGTCCTCGGCGCTAAAGCCCATTTCCTGATAGAAGCCGACATATTCGCCGTGGATCGGAGCGTCGGCGGCGTAATCGTCCGCCTGCTGGCCCAGATCATCGATCCAGCTGTGCACCGCGAAGCGTGCGCCATCATCCAGCGTGCGCTCTTTGCCCGACAGGAACAGTTCCACCGCGCCGGAGCGAACAGAGCCATTGTTCGGCACATGCGTGGTCAGGCCCGCCTCGCGAATCATCCGGCCCACTTCCAGATTGGCGACATCGTCTTCCGTGCCGGGGCATTCGATCAGCTCGAGCGTTTTGAGGCCTGGGTAGTCGCGCAGCATCCGGGCGAAGTTGGCCGGGCTGGCCGCCGTGGTCGTGCCGACCAGCGCTGCCGTGCCATCGTCCAGCACTCGGAACGAACCGTAGCTGGCAACCGCCGGGCGCATGGCGGGCGCTGCGTGGAACGGGGTTGCACGGCTGGCGCCGACCTCAATCCACTCCTCGATGATCACGGTCTCGACGATGACGTATTGTTGGGCCGTTGCCGGGGCACCGAAACACGCGAAGATCGCCAGAAGAAGGGGCACAAGCCGTTGCATGCAAAACGGAATGGCGCGTCCGTCTTGCGCAATGGCGAACGATAATGGTTGCCGGGCGCGTAACCATAGTGTCCTAAGGGCGCTCGATCGCGCACCGGCGTGGCCTCTGCATTGCAGGGCCGCGCCGCCTGAAAGCATGGGGTTTGCTCGCGTGGTCGCACTTGTCAGAACGGTTGCCTATCTGGGGCTGGAGGCCCGCGAGGTGGAGGTGCAGTGCCAGGTTGCGCCCGGCCTGCCGCGCTTTTCCGTCGTCGGCCTGCCGGACAAGGCGGTGGGCGAAAGCCGCGAGCGGGTGCAGGCTGCGCTCGCCGCCATGGGCCTCGCTCTTCCACCCAAGCGGATCACGGTGAACCTCTCTCCGGCCGATCTGCCCAAGGAAGGCAGCCATTACGATCTGCCGATTGCGCTGGCACTGCTGGCAGCGATGGGCGTGACCGATGCCGAGCAATTGGGCGATTATGTCGCTGTAGGGGAGCTGGCTCTGGATGGCCGCGTGGTGCCCAGCCCCGGCGTGCTGCTCGCCGCGATCCATGCGAACGAGGCGGAGCTGGGCCTCATCTGCCCCGCCGCGCAAGGGTCCGAAGCGCGCTGGGCCAGCGACGTACCGGTGGTCGCCGCGCCCGATCTGACCGCGCTGCTCAACCATCTGAAGGGTCATGGCCAATTGCCCGCGCCGGAACAGGGCGAGGTGGAGAAACCCGAGCCCGGCCCGGACCTTAACCGGGTCAAGGGCCAGGAAACCGCCAAGCGTGCGCTCGAAATCGCGGCGGCGGGCGGGCACAATCTGTTGATGAGCGGACCACCGGGCGCTGGCAAATCGCTACTTGCGGCGTGTCTGCCGGGCATATTGCCGCCGCTCACCCCGGCAGAGGCGCTGGAGGTCAGCATGGTGCAATCAGTCGCGGGGATGCTGGAGGGCGGACGGATCAGCCGCGCCCGCCCGTTCCGTGCGCCGCACCATTCGGCCAGCATGGCCGCGCTGACCGGCGGCGGACTGAAAGTGCGCCCCGGCGAAGTCAGCCTGGCGCATCTCGGCGTGCTGTTTCTGGATGAACTGCCAGAGTTTCAGCGCCCGGTGCTCGATTCGCTGCGCCAGCCGCTGGAGACCGGAAAAGTCGATGTCGCGCGGGCCAATGCCCATGTCAGCTTCCCCGCGCGGGTCCAGCTAATTGCGGCGATGAACCCGTGCCGCTGCGGCCATCTGGGCGACGCCGCCCTCGCCTGCAGCCGCGCCCCGCGCTGCGCGGTCGACTATCAGGCCAAGATCAGCGGGCCCATGCTGGACCGGATCGACCTGCATGTCGATGTCGACCCCGTCAGCGCCGCCGACCTCGCTTTGCCCCCACCCGCCGAGGGCAGCGCGCAGGTGCTCGCCCGCGTCACCGCCGCCAGAGCCCGCCAGTCCGCCCGTTTCGACCAGTCAAAGGCGCGCACCAATGCCGAGCTGGACGGAGACGCGCTGGAAGAATTCGCCTCCCCCGACGAGGCCGGCCGCACGCTGCTGATGCAGGCTGCCGAGACGATGCGGCTGTCAGCGAGGAGCTACACACGGATGCTGAGAGTCGCGCGGACAATCGCCGATCTGGCGGGGGTGGAGGACGTTGGCCGCATCCATGTCGCCGAGGCGCTGAGTTACCGGCGGATGACGATGCGGGGGTGACAAACACGATAACCTGACTGGAGGCGTGGGAACCGGATGAAGTCCCTGCTTGTTTGGTTTTCATGAAAATACGCAGCCTTATCATCGCTCTGTCAGCCTCGGTCGCATTGACGGCGTGCGGCACTGTTCCCGCACAGACGGCACCTGCATCCGATGTGGCAAATCCAGCGGACCGCGCCGATGTGGCGAGCGACGGCGCCATGGCGCTTTTGCCGGTTTTGGATACCAATGCCGGAGCAGAGGAGAATGTCTTCTTCTCGCCCGCCTCGATCGAGCAGGCATTCGGCATTCTGACGCTTGGCAGTGCGGGCGAGACGCGGACGCAATTGCAGTCTGTCTTGCCGCCACCTGCTTCGGCGCGGGCACTCGAAAACGACAGCGACGGTGTCGAAGTGCGGCTCGCCAACGCGCTTTGGCTATCGGATCAGTGGCGCTTTCAACAGGGCTTCGTAGAGGCGGCCGCCGCACGCTATGATGCAACGGCAGAGCGGCTCGATTTCAGTCAGCAGCAGGCGGCGGCAGACCGGATCAACGCATGGGCCGATGAAGCAACCGAGGGGCTTATCCCGCAGGTGATATCCGCCGATGCAGTCGATCCCGGTGGTGCGGCCTTCATCAGCAATGCTCTGTATTTCGACGGGCTGTGGGCGAATGCTTTCGACGGTTCCGAAAATGCACCCTTCCTGTTCGGCGACGGGAAAGAGCGTGATTTCAGGCTGATGACAGACATCTTCGATCTCGCCACGGCGCGGCAGGGCGACTGGATCGCAGTGAGGCTGCCTTACCGGAATCCGCGTTATGCCATGGACGTGATCATGCCGCGCAAGCGTATTGTGATGCAGAGCGCGCCGGATATCGAAACCATCGCCACTATCGGGGAGAAGCTGGCGGAGACGGATAAGCAGGTTGTGCGAATGGCCCTTCCCCAGATGGAGATCGATTACGAAAGCGGGCTCATCGGTCCACTTCGTTCACTCGGGCTGACGCTTCCCTTCGACCCGGCCCGCGCCGATCTCTCGGCCATGGCTCAGCCGGGCCAATCCCGACTCTATGTCGACAAGGTGACGCATCTGTCGAAACTGCAGATATTTGACATCGGCACCAAAGCCGCTGCGGTCACTATTATGCGGATCATTCCGGTTTCGGCTCGGCGACTGCCGGAGGATCCTTACGAGTTCAGGGTGGACCGACCGTTCATGGTTGTGATCCGCGATCTTGAGCTCGGCGCGCCGCTGTTTGTGGGCCGGATTGCCAACCCTCAGGCGTTTCAACCCGAATTCGAAGAGGATTTCTGAGTAGCCCACCAGCTGGCATAAGGCGTGTTCTCAACCATCTTCCGGTTGTAATCGGGCGCGCCATCGTCCCACCACACCGGCCCGCGTTCGCCTAACGCGACTTTCGCCTCTTGCACTTGTGCGCGGGCGGATTTCAGTTCCGCATCGTCGCCGCTAGCCTTGGCGGCCTTCACCGCGCGGCGGGCGTCCATCAGGGCGTTCACCCAGCGCTGACGCTCTTCTTCAGGCAAATTCGGATTGGTGGCGCGCCACAGGCGGCCGCGCACGATGATGTAGCGGCCATCCGGTGTGCGCTGGACATTGCTGCCGGGCGGCTCCGCATCGTCTGCCATCTGCCGATGGTCACTCCGCCGCGACAGCTGCCTCTTCGCTGTCGTCGATCCAGCCGCGTGTGCCGGGGTCGAGTTCACCTTCCTGGCGGTCCTTCGCCTCGGGCGGAAGGCTGGCGCGGGCGACCATATTGAGGTCCTGGTGGCTGAGCACCCGGCCATCATGCGCCAGGATCGCCACGGGGCCGACGGGCATACGGTCGCGTTCGTCCACCAGCACCGGGTCGGTCGCCACGAAGCCGTCGACATATTTCTGCCCGAACTGGCGCAGCGCCAGCATGGCGGGCAGCAGGTCGAAGCCTTTCTCCGTCAGCCGGTATTCGATGCGGCGGCGATCATCGGGATCAGGCTCGCGGTCCAGAATGCCGTGATCGACCAGCCGGCCCAGCCGGTTGGACAGGATGTTGCGGGCAATGCCCAGCTCGCTCAGGAATTCCTCGAAATGGTGCAGCCCGTTGAAGCTGGCGCGCAGGATCATGAAGCTCCAGCGTTCGCCCATCACTTCCAGCGCCTCCGGCAGACCGCAGGCGTTCAGATCCTTTAGTGGTTCGCGCATTTCGCTGCCCATGGGCACTCAATCCTCTCAACTTTTCACCGGTGTAGCGGGAAACGCCGCCCGACTCCAAATGCAAACTACATTTTAGGTTGCAACTTAAAATCTAATTCATTAGGTAGTGATTCGCAACTGATCTTCACCTCCCCCCGGATCAGGGCATTGAATCAAACCTAAGGAGCAATCCGAAATGACCCTCTCTCTCCCCGCTTTCCGCAAATCCTCCGGCGTCCTGCTCGCTGTCGCTTACACCGCGCTGACCTTCGGCACGGCGATCACCCCCGTCGCGGCAGAGGCCCGCGATGGCACCACCCATTACCGCGCGGAGCTGGCCCAGCCGACGACCAAGACGCTCGAAATCATCCGCGGCACGCCGTGGCAGTGCAAGGGCACCGTATGCGTCGCGCCCAAGGCGGGCTCGCGCCCCGTGAATGTCTGCAAGGCTTTCGTGCGGGAATTCGGCGAAGTCGCGACCTTTACCGTGAAGGGTGAAGCGCTGGCCGAGGACAAGATGGCCAAGTGCCAGCCTGCCTGATCGGCGCCTGATCGATCCCGAATTGACCGGTACCCCCCACCCGTTCTCTCCGTCCGGGTGACACTCCAGGGACCTTCGGCCTTCCCCCGCCGGAGGTCCCTTTTTTGTGGTGGGCCGCCTAAAGCAGGCCGCGCTGCTGCAAATCGGCCTCCAGCGTGGCCGCATCGGTGAAGTGGTGAGCCTGCCACCCTTCATCCGCCGCGCGCTGCACATTGGCGGGGCTGTCATCGATAAACAGCATCTCGGCCGGCGCGTATCCGAACCGGCGCGCCGCATGGCGGAAGATTGCGGGATCGGGCTTCACCAACTTCTCCTGCCCGCTCACCACGATGTCACGGAACAGCTCCAGCACCGGCTCGGTCGGCGCGAACTGCTCCCAGAAATCGGCCCCGAAATTGGTGATGGCAAACAGCGGCGTGCCCTGCTCATGCAGCCGCTGGATCAGCTCGGCCGTGCCGGGCACGCGGCCCGGTATCGTTTCGATAAAGCGGTTCGCATAGGCGTCGATCACCTCGGCATATTGCGGGAAAAGCGCCTTGCGCTCGGCCACCATACCGGCAATCGGGCGGCCCGCATCATGCTGGAAATGCCAATTGAGGGTGATGACATGATCGACCACCCAATCGCACTCGGCGGGATCGGTCACGACCTTCTCGACCAGATGGCGCAGATCCCACTGCACGATCACACGTCCGACGTCGAACACGACAGCCTTGGTCTCAGAGTCGGTGTTCAACATCTTTCTCCGTGGCAATCATGGAAGCCGGGAACGGCATCGGCCCGCTCCTCCTCCCAAGCACCCGGTACCTGTAAAGGCATGATCGGGTGGTTGGGAGGGGGAGCGGGCCGGTGCCGCAAGGTCAGGACGGATGTCCTGACCGCACTACAAAAAACTAACCCTGGCGCGCTTTGAAGCGGCGGTTGGTCTTGTTGATCACGTAGGTCCGGCCACGACGGCGGATCACGCGGCAGTCGCGATGACGGTTCTTCAGCGACTTAAGGCTGTTACGGACTTTCATACATATTTCCCGAGAATAAAATCGGCACCGGAGATGGTTCTCCGATGCCTGAAATTCAAGGGGCGCGCCTAAGCGGCGAATCGCGCCCCGTCAAGACTTGTCGGGGCTGTCGGCGCTCGTCTTCTCACTCAAAATACGCTCCCACTGCAGGGCATGGCCGACGATTGTGTCGAGATCATCGTGCCGCGGCTGCCACGGCAGGGTCGCCCGGATCAGCGAGGGGTCGGACACCAGCTCACCCGGATCGCCCGCCCGTCGCGGCTGCATCTCGCGGGTTATCTGCGCATTGGTCACGCGGTCCACCGCGTCTAGCACCTCCAGCACGCTGAAGCCCCGGCCATAGCCGCAATTCATCGTCAGACTGCGCGCAGGGTCGGCCTCAAGCGCGTCCAGCGCGTGCACATGGGCGGCGGCCAGATCGCTGACATGGATGTAATCGCGCACGCCGGTTCCGTCGGGCGTGTCGTAATCCGTGCCGAACACCGCCACGCTGTCACGCTTGCCCAGCGCCGCCTCGACCGCGACCTTGATGAGATGCGTCGCGCCCTTGGTCGATTGCCCGGTGCGGCCCTGCGGATCGGCCCCGGCGACATTGAAATATCTGAGCGCGCAATAGTTCATCGGATGCGCGGCAGCTGTGTCGGCCAGCATCCGCTCGGTAAACAGCTTCGACCAGCCATAGGGGTTGATCGGCGCTTGCGGGGTGTCTTCGGTCACGCTGGACACATCGGGCACGCCGTAGGTCGCGGCGGTCGAGCTGAAGATGAAATGCGGCACACCGGCTGTCACGGCGGCGGCCAGCAGGCTGCGCGTACGGCCAGTGTTGTTGTCGTAATATTTGAGCGGGTCCTCGACCGATTCGGGCACCACGACGCTGCCTGCAAAATGCATGATCGCGCCGATATTCTGCTCGGCAACGATGCGGGCGATCAGTTCGGCGTCGGCGATGTCGCCTTCGTAAAACGGCACATCATCAGGCACGGCAAAGCGAAAGCCCGTCACAAGATTGTCGATCACCGCCACTTTGCGCCCGGCATCGCGCAGCGCCAGCACGGCGTGGCTGCCGATATAGCCCGCGCCCCCGGTGACCAGTACGGCAGAGGATTGGCTGCTTGTCATGCGGTGGTTCTTTCTCTGATTACAGGCTATTGCGGCAATTCCGGCACAGATTGCCCCGGTTAAGCATTCCCATGCCAATAGCGCCTTTCCATGAAGGAATTGCAACTATGACTTTGCCAAAAGCCACCAACATTCGCCTCCGCACTTTCGCGCTTGCCCTGTCAGCTCCTCTGGCACTCGCCGCCTGCGCCACGCCTGCGCCAGGACCGGTGCAGGTCACCCGCTTTGTAGCCGCGGATGCGATGCTGGGCGGCACGACGCTGTTTATCGAAAGCGCCCCGGGATATGAAGGCGAAGGTCTGGAACTGGCCCCGTACAAAGCAGCCATTGCCGCCGAGCTGGCGCGATTGGGCTATTCCGAGCAGAGCCGCGACGGCGCGCAGCGCGTGGCGCAGGTGCAGCTGGAGCGATTTGTGCGCGGCGAAGCTGGTCAACGCTCCCCTGTCAGCGTGGGTGTTGGCGGTAGCACGGGCAGCTATGGCTCCGGTGTCGGCGTGGGCGTCGGGATCAATCTGGGCGGCGGCGCGCGCGAGCAGGTGACAACGCGGATGGCCGTCACTCTGAGAGACGCGGCCAGCAACACCGTCTTGTGGGAAGGCCGCGCCGAGTTCGATGCGTCTGCCGGCTCCGATGCAGCAGAAACGCAAACCAACGCAGCCATCGTTGCCGACGCGCTGTTCCGCGAATTTCCCGGCGCGAACGGCGAGACAATTTTGGTGGAGGTGGACTGATGGCGGGCCCCCAAGGCAACATCGCAATCGACACCGGTTTTGACAGCGGCAATATCGAAATCCTCTCGATCGATGGCGCGAAGGCCACACTGGCCCTGCGCAAGGATCACCAGTCGGACTTTGCCCAGTGGTTCCACTTCCGCGTCACCGGTGCGGGAGACCGCGAGCTGGAGCTGAAGATCACTGGCCTAAATGCCAGCGCCTATCCGCAGGGCTGGCCGGGCTACAATGCCTGCGTCTCCGAAGACCGCGATTTCTGGGGCCGCGCCCCGTCCAGCTTCGACAAGGACGAGGACGATGGCACGCTGACCATCCGCTACGCCCCCGGCACAGATGTGACATGGTTCGCCTATTTCGCGCCCTATTCGATGGAGCGGCACCACGATCTGGTGGCCGAAAGCGCCGCATCCGAGGGCGTTCATTATCGCCGTCTCGGCGAAACGCTGGACGGACAGCCGCTCGACTGCCTCGAAATGGGCACGGGCGAGAAGCAGGTGTGGCTCTATGCCCGCCAGCATCCCGGCGAGAGTATGGCCGAATGGTGGATGGAGGGCGCATTGGAAATGCTGTGCGACCCGGCCGACACCGTGGCGCGCGCGCTGCGCCAGCATTGCCGCCTGCATATTGTGCCCAATTGCAATCCCGACGGTTCGCGCCGGGGGCATTTGCGCACCAATGCGGTGGGCACCAATCTCAACCGCGAATGGGCCGAACCGAGCGCAGAAAAATCGCCCGAAGTGCTCGCCATCCGGAACGCGATGGATGAAAGCGGCGTCCACTTCGCCATGGATGTGCATGGCGACGAAGCGATTGCCGCTGTGTTCCTTGCCGGGTTCGAGGGCATTCCGGCATGGACCGATGAACTGGGCGATGCGTTTTATCGCTATCAGAATATCCTCGAGCGCCGCACGCCCGATTTCCAGACCAGACTCGGCTATCCCAAATCCGCGCCGGGCAAGGCCAATCTGACGATCAGCACCAATCAGGTGGCCGAGCGCTACAGCGCCTGCGCCATGACGCTGGAAATGCCGTTCAAGGACAATGACGACTGGCCCGACGACGCGCAGGGTTGGAGCCCGGAACGCTGCAAAGCGCTGGCCCGCGAGTGTCTCGGCGCATTGCTGGAGTGGATCGAGGCGCAGTGACCATGCGCAAAGCGGGGCTTTTGGTCCTTGGTATTGCCACTGCCCTTCTACTGATCGCGAGCCTTGCCTCGCTCAGCGACAGCGATTTCTGGCTTATCCGGGTGGTCGATCTGGTGCGGCAACCGATCCTTTATCTGGCTGTCGTTCTTGCCCTGCTCGCGCTGGCGTTTCGTCAACGGGCGGGCTGGTGGATTGCGGGCGGTCTCGCCGTGGTCATAGCCATTCAGGTCGCACGGTTGTGGCCCTATGCCCCGATGGCGGAGGAGCAAATCGCGTTTTCGGACGATGACGCTGCCGGGTCGTGCTTCACCGCCCTCTCGCTCAACGTCAAACAGTCGAACGACCAGTATGACCGCGTGGCCGCCCTGATAGAGCGCGAGAACCCCGATCTGCTGTTTCTGATGGAGACCAATGCGGCGTGGATGGACGCACTGGAACCGCAGCTGAGTGCCTATTCCGAAACGCTCTCCATGCCGCTGGAGAACACCTACGGCATGGTCTTCGCCAGCCGATTGCAAGTGATCAAGGCGAAGATGCTGACCAATATCGCCGAGGATACGCCCACGCTTTACGCCACGCTGCGCCTGCCCAACAAATCGGCGTTCGAGTTTATCGGGCTGCATCCCCGCCCGCCTTTGCCGGGCCAGAACACGACGCAGCGCGATGCCATGATCGCGCGGGCCGGAGAGATTACGCCGGACAAGCTGGCCGACGTGATTGTGATGGGCGATTTCAACGATGTGCCATGGTCCACCACGACCACGCGTTTCCGTGAAGACGGCGACTACCGCGATCCGCGCGCCGGACGCGGCACCTACCCAACTTTCCCGGCGAAATTCGCATTTGTCGGCTGGCCGCTCGACCAGTTGCTTGTGAAGAACGAAATCCGCCTGCAATCTTTCGAAGTGCTGGAGAATGTCGGCGCAGACCATTTGCCGATGAAGGGGCGTTTCTGCCTGCGCGATGGCGAGGGCGAAATTATCGAATCGTTCGAGCCTGCATCGGACAAGGATGCCGACCCCGGTGCCGAAATCGTGAAGGCAAGCTAGGCGAGGCTGATTTAATCCAGGCTGGCCGGTCCGAAAGCATCGGGGAGCAGCGCGCTCAGCTGTACACGCCGCGTTTCCTGAGCGCCCACGCACAGGATCAGCGGATCCGTCCCGCCCAGCGCCGCCAGCTCGTTAAGCACCTGCCGGCACCGTCCGCACGGGGTGATCGGCTCTCCCCCGCCTTTGTCCGCCGGGCCGACCACGGCGACCATCTGTAGACCGCCGCGGGCGCCCTCGCCCATCGCCCTGGCCACCGCCACTGTCTCGGCGCACAAGGCGAGACCGTAGCTCGCGTTTTCGATATTGGTGCCGGTCACCACACTGCCATCAGCGAAGCCCAGCGCCGCGCCCACCGCATAGTCGGAATAGGGGCTGTAGGAATGGGCCGCAGCCGCATGTGCCGCTGCAATCAGATCGCCTTCGTCCACAACAGCCTCCGTCATGATCGCACCACCAGCCAGCGCAGCGGTTCGTCCGCTCCGTCGACCACCATGGCCTCGTTCGCGGTCCAGATCAGCCATGGACGCCCGCCATAATCGGGCAGCAGCCGCGTGCGGACCAGCCACAATTGCCGCTCGATCCGGCCGGCCAGCCCGTATTGCGCTTCGAATTCGGGGCCGATTTTCAGGATCACCGGCTTGCCCTCGTGATTCTCGATCTGGTTGGCCAGCGTCATCAGCTCGCTTTCGACCGCCGCCTCGTTGATCCGCGCCTCGCATGTCGCGGCATCCCGCGTCAGCGCGATGACGGGCGGGAGCAGGTCCGTGTCGCGCGGGACCATAGTGACGAAATTGGCCGATTGCTTGTCGGCCGGGCGGCATGGGTCGAAGCGGTGGATCGCTCCGACCTGCAGCCCCGCCTCGCGCGCGCTGCGCAGATTGGCGGTAAAGGCCGGGTCCTGCGCGCCTTCGCCGTCGCTGGCATGCAGATAGGCAAAGCCCGCGCCCAGCGCCCGAAGAGTGCGGAAATTGACCACGCCGTCGCTGGCGGAAATCTCCACGCCCTGATCGGGATAGGCGCCTTCGTCGGGCCGCCAGTGCTGGGTGTCCCACCACAGCCACGCTGCGCCGATGCCGATGACCAGCGCCAGCACAGCCAGCCCTTTGATCAGCCAGCCGCTTTTCCGCTTACCCCGTCTGCTGCTCCCCCGCGCCATATGTCAGCCCCGGATATGCAGCACGCATATCAGCGTAAACAGGCGGCGCGCGGTGGCGAAATCGGTGTGGACCTTGCCCTCCAGCCGTTCGACCAGCAGTTCGGCTGCATTGTTGTGCACGCCCCGCCGGGCCATATCGATTGTCTCGATCTCCGCCGGCGTAGCCTTGCGGATGGCCTGATAATAGCTGTCGCAAATGGCGAAATACTCGCGGATCGGGCGGCGGAACCGTGCCAGCCCAAGCAGCAGCATCTCCAGCTCTTCATCCGCTTCATTGCGGATATCCATCGCCAGACGCCCGTCCTGCACCGCCAGTTTCAACCGGTACGGCCCCTGATGCCCGGCCTCAGACGCGCGCACGGGGCGGAACAGGTTTTCATCGATCAGATCGAAAATGGCGACCCGGCGCTCCTGCTCGACATCGGCATTGCGCCACAGAATCGTCTCTTCATCCAGCTCCACATGCGAGAGTCGCCAGGTCGGCTGCGGGTCTTCCGGGGAGGATGAAACGGGATCGGACATAATTGTTAGCAGGTGCGCTTTCGCAGATTGCCGCCGCTTCCTGCAAGGGGTGTGAGAACCATCCCCACTATCCACAGGCGGGGTGTGGCTTATGCGCCCCCATAGCCCCTTGCCACCCTGCGGCGGCGCGGCCACACAGCGTGGCATGTCCGACCAAGACCTCCTGATCCGAACCGACGAGAACCCCGCAGCCACCGGCCCATCCGCAAAGGAAGGCGAATCGGGCCGCACCCTGCCAGCCAACGTAGAGGCAGAGGCGGCGTTTCTGGGCGCAGTGCTGATCGACAACCGTGTGGTGGAAGATTTGCAGACCCCGCTGGGCGCGCAGCATTTCTATGCGCCGATCCACGGCAAGATTTTCGAACGCGTGCTGGCGCTGATCGACCGCAATGCCACCGCAAGCCCGGTGACGCTGAAGCCCTATTTCGAAGGCGACGAGGGACTGTCCGAACTGGGCGGCACGACCTATCTCGCGCAGCTGACCGCCGATGGGCAGGGCCTGCTCGCCCCGCGCGATCTGGCCCAGCAGATTTACGATCTGGCATTGCTGCGCGAATTGGTCACCGTTGGCCGCGATCTGGTGGAGGGCGCGCTCGACACCAGCGAAACGGTCGAACCGATGAAGCAGATCGAGCAGGCCGAAGCGTCGCTGTTCCAGGTGGCCGAGGGCGCGGCATCGGGCAGCGAGGCGACGACCTTTGCCACGGCCACCAAGACCGCGCTGAAACTGGCCGAAGCGGCGATGAATTCGGGCGGCGGCGTTTCGGGGCGCACTTCGGGCCTCAAGAACATCGACTACAAGACGGCCGGCCTGCATGATTCCGACCTGATCATTCTGGCCGGACGTCCGGGCATGGGCAAAACCTCGCTGGCGACAAATATCGCCTTCAACTGCGCGGCAGAGCATCTCGATTTCCAGCGCGATGGCGGCGACGTCAATCAGGGGGCGCCAGTGGCGTTTTTCAGTCTGGAGATGAGCGCCGACCAGCTGGCCACCCGTATTCTGGCAGAGCAGGCCGGGATTTCCTCTTCCTCCTTGCGGTCGGGCAAGCTCAATCGCGACGAGTTTCAGAAACTGGCCAATGCCAGCCAGAGGCTGTCCGAATTGCCGCTTTTTATCGACGACACGGCAGCGCTGTCGATTTCGGGCCTGCGCAACCGCGCCCGCCGCCTCAAGCGCAAGCATGATATCGGGCTGATTGTCGTCGACTATCTGCAGCTGATGCAGGGTTCGGGCCGCAGTCAGGACAACCGCGTCAACGAGATTTCGGAAATCAGTCGTGGTCTCAAAACGCTGGCCAAGGAGCTGTCTTTGCCGGTGATCGCGCTCTCGCAGCTGAGCCGTGCGGTGGAGCAGCGCGAAGACAAGAAGCCGATGCTGTCCGACCTGCGCGAATCCGGCTCGATCGAGCAGGACGCCGATATGGTGTGGTTTATCTATCGCGGCGATTACTATCACGAGGCGATCCGCCCCGAAGTTCCCAATGAAACGAGTTCCCAGGACGTGGTGGAGAAATACCGGGCATGGGAAGAGAAGTATGACCAGCTCCGGGGCAATGCGACACTGATCGTAGCCAAACAGCGCCACGGTTCGACCGGCAATGTCGACCTGCACTTCGAAAGCGAAGTCACGAAGTTCACCGATGCAAATTTCCGTGATTATTCGGATTTGGGGTATGAGTGAGGGGGAGGGTTTTCCGGCCTGAGCGGCAGATGCGGTGCCAGCCCGCTCCCCCACCCAAACACCCGATCATGCCTCGATAAGGTATCGGGTGGTTGGGCGGGGGAGTGGGCCGGCACCGTAGGGAAGCGCGGATGCGCTTTCCGCAACCAAACAAGCAGCCCGCTCCCCCGCGCTACAATCCCAGATTGAGCCTTCTGCTCACCGTGTAATCGGCCACACCGACCAGCCACCAGCTGACCTTCCACCGCAGGCGGTTCCAGAACGTGCCACGCCGCGCATGCAGCTCCGGTGTCACTTGCACAGACGCGGCCAGTCGCCCTGCGATATATTCGCGCATTTTGGCAGCAAAGGCGGCGTCCTCCACCCGCAGGACGATCTCCAGATTGATATAGAGGCTGCGCATGTCGAAATTCGCGCTGCCGAGATAGACCACATCGTCCACCACCAGCAGCTTCGTATGCATCTTGCACGGGTCGAATTCGTAAATCTCGGTCCCGCCCCGCAGCAGCTTGCGATAAAGCGAGCGCGAGGCACCGATGGTCGCGGCATTGTCGGATTTGCCCGCCATCACCAGCCGTGCCTCCCCGCGCCCGGCAATGGCGGTGATCTTTTTCAGCAGGCGCTTGGGGGGCGAAAAATAGGCCATCATCAGGTCCAGCCGCCGCCCCTTGTCCAGATCGCGCCCGACATTGCGCGCCCAGCCTGACAATTGCCGCGTCAGCCCGCCCATCAGCCAGCGCACCGCGCCCGATCCGGCGTCCCAATCGCGCACCGCATGGCGCATATGCCGCCATTCCACCCCGTCCGCATCGGTCCATTCCAGCAGATTGTCGTACCAGTCGACCAGCGGCGACACCGCCCGGCCTTCCAGCCACACGGCCAGATCGTTCCACCCGTTCTCCTGCGGCGGGGCGAAGTAATCGTCCGAGATATTGAACCCGCCCACAATGGCTCTGGCATCGTCGGCCAGCGCGATCTTCTGGTGGTTGCGGACCAGATAGCGCAGCGATTTGCGTGAGGAGAACACGCGGAAATCGCCGCCCGCAGCCGTGAAATCACGGAAGAACCGCGCATCCGCCTCCGCCCCGAAACCATCGACAATCAGCGTTGCCTTCACGCCCCGCTGCGCCGCCCGGATCAGCGCATCGCGCACGGTGCGCCCGGCATCGTCCTTCGCGTAAATGTAGAAGCAGAGTTTGAGCGAATGCTGCGCCCCGTCGATCAGCAGCAGCAGCGCTTCCAGCCGCTCCTTCCCGCAAGGATAGACCCACAGATCGAGCCCTTCCACCGAAGCGGAAAACATCGGCGGATCGGTGTATTGCGCCGGTGGGGTGGCCGGTGTGTCGTCCGGGGTTAGGGGCTGCGCAGGATCGGGCATTGCGGGCGCTTTAGGCGGCCCCGGCTGGCGCGACAAGGAAACGCGATTTTCTTGACTCGGAGCGGCCCCGTGACTAGGCAGCGTCAACCCCGAAATTCCAATTTTGCCCGGAGTGCCCACATATGGCGCGCGTTACCGTCGAAGACTGTGTCGACAAAATTCCCAACCGTTTCGATCTCGTCCTGCTTGCTGCACAGCGCGCACGCGACATTTCCGGCGGTGCCGATCTGACGCTGGAGCGTGACCGGGACAAGAACCCCGTCGTCGCCCTGCGCGAAATTGCCGAGCAGAATGTGAAGCCGAAAGAGCTGAAGGAAGAGGTGATTACCAACCTCCAGAAAATCCTGCCGGACGATGATGACGATATCGATGAAGTCGGTTCGCTGAGCCAGTCGGCAGAGGCGCTGCGGATCACCGCATCAGCCCCGACCCGATCCACCTCGATCGGTTCCGATTACGAGGGCTAAGCGCTCGCGGCAGAAACACCGGAAAAGGCCGTCCCGCATCGGGGCGGCCTTTTTTTGTGTCTCGGAATCGGGCCTATCGCGGCTAAACCAGTCAGCGACGCAATTTCAGGATAGCATAAGGACACGCAGCAGGCAGCATGGCAGTCGTAGCAGTATACAGCGTGAAGGGCGGCGTCGGGAAAACGACAATGGCCGCCAATCTCGCCTGGTGCTCGGCAGAGATTTCCTGCCGCCGCACGCTGCTGTGGGATCTGGATGCGTCGGGCGGGGCCAGCTTCCTCCTCGGCGTGGAACCGCGCAAGAAAAAGGTGGCGACCAGTGTCTTCGCGCTGGAGCGTGACCCGGCCAAACTGATCCGCAAAACCGCGCACAAACGGCTGGATGTGCTGCCCGCCGATGAGACGATCCGCGCGCTGGAAAACCAGTTCATGGACATGGGCAAGCGCAAGCGTCTGGCCAAGATCGCCGCGCAGCTGGGCAAGGATTACGAGCGGATCATCTTCGATTGCCCTCCGGTTCTGAATGAAACCAGCGCGCAGGTGGTGCGTGCAGCGGACCTGATTATCGTGCCGTTGCCGCCCTCCCCGCTCTCGACCCGCGCCTTCGACCGGGTTGTTGAGGTTGTGAAAGCCAACACGTCGCGCCATCCGCCGATCCTGCCGGTTCTCTCCATGCTGGACCTGAGGCGCAATCTGCACCGCGCCACGCGGGAAGAGCATCCGGACTGGCCCACCGTGCCGCAGGCCAGCGCCGTGGAGCAATGCGCCGTGCGGCAGCAACCGGTCGGCGCGTTCGCCCCGCGCAGCCCGGCGGCGCGTTCCTTCCAGCACCTGTGGACCGCTATCGAGCGGAAACTGGCGAAGCGCAAATAGGCGTTTGCGTTACCGCTATTCCTCGCCCTTCGGCTGCGCAGCGAACGGCAATGTAAGGCTCCAGCCCAGCCGCCCGGGCCGGTCATCCTGAAAGCTCGCCAGCCCGATATCCATCGCCTGCTGGCCATCGCGCCCTGCCCCCACATACGTTCCCAGCAGCCGGTCCCACAGCGACAGGAAGGTGCCGTAATTGCTGTTCGTTTCGCGCGGCAGGGTGGAGTGATGGATGCGGTGCAAATCAGGCGTGATGAACACTAACCGCCAGATACGCTCCAGCGGTGCAGGCAGGCGGATATTGGCGTGAGTAAACAGGGTGAAGACGGCAAAGCCCACCTCGAACACGAACACCGCCAGCGGGCTAGCGCCCAGCGCGACGACGACGCTCATCTTGTAGGCCATCGACAGGACAATCTCGACCGGATGAAACCGCGCCGCCGTGGTCACATCGAAGCCGGGGTCGACATGGTGGACCTTGTGCAGCCGCCACAGCAGCGGGACGACATGCGTCGCGCGGTGCTGAAGATACAATGCCAGATCGAGCAGGAGGATCGCCGCCACAAAGCTCGCCCAGTCAGGCAGGCCCAGCAGGGGCAGCACACCCCACCCGCGGTCCTGCGCCCAGACCGCCGCGCCGACCATTGCCAGCGGCAGGAGCAATCGCACGGCCAGCGTATCGATCACATACAGACCGAGATTGGCCGTCCAGCGGGACTTGCGGGGCAGAGGCTGCTGGCGGAAGGGCACGGCCAATTCCGCCAGCGCGAACAATGCAAAGGCTCCGGCAATAATCGCCAGACCGACCAGCGGTGCATCGAGACCGAATATCTCCATAGCCTGCCATATCGGGACGATGGCAGGAGGACACAAGCGCGATTGCGCCCCGCCCTTCCCGCCCCCTATAGTGACGCGCGAAGGAACATCAGACGATGCCGCAGACGTTGCCTCAGCCCGGCGCAGCAGAACCAACCCTTTGCCGCAATTGCGAAACCCCGCTGCAGGGCGCCTATTGCCACGCCTGCGGCCAGCAGGACCAGCGGGGCGCAACATTGCGCGGGCAGGCGGCGCAGTGGTTTGCGTCAATCGCCACACCGGGCGGGCGGTTCTTTGAAACGCTGGTCGGCCTGCTCACCAGCCCCGGCGCGCTGACCCGCGCGATCAATGAGGGGAAGCGCCAGCGCTTCGTCTCTCCCTTCGTCACCTTGCTGTTTGCCATGCTGGTGCTCCACGGCGTCCAGTGGCTCGCCGGTGGCCCCGATCAGGCGCTGACCAGCGAAAGCACGGTGACAGCCTCGCTCGAACGGGCCGATGGCGCCTTGGAGGACTACGCTTCTGGCGAGGCGGAGGATGCACCCGGCGGGCCTGCCTTCCTGCGCGGCGAGGAACAGGCCGCCCGCTCGGCGCTGTCTGCCGAAGAACGCCGCGAGCGGGCGCTGAGTACGCAGTTCTTTACCGATCAGGCGCGCAAGGCATGGAACCCTGTCGCCGATAAGCCTGCGCCTGCGTCCTGGCGTGCCGGAGTACAGCAAGCGCTGTCGACCCTGCCCGGCCTTTTCCCGGTGCTGGGCTGGCTGCTGATCCCGCTGCTGATTCCGGCGATGGCGGGATTTTTCAAAGGGGCTTCGACCCAAGACAGCCTCGGACACGCGCGCTTCCTCGCCCATGCAACCGCGTTCACAGCGCTCGCTCTGGCCGCCGGCACAGCGCTGATTGCAGCGGGTCTGCCCTTCATGCCGATCGCGGGGATCGTGCTAGCCGGATTGATCGCCCACACCGCATTCCATCTGCGCGGCGCATACTTTCTGGAATGGGCAGGCACAGTCTGGCGCTGCGCCGCCCTGCTGATCGCAAGCGCGGTGGCAATCGCGATCCTGACAGCAGGGGTTACGCTTTTGCGTGCAGCTTTGTAGGCTGGGCCCATGAGTGGGGACAATCTGGACGCGCTGGGGCAAATTGCGGAAGGCGCTCTGCTGGGCGCGGCGGTCGAACCGGCGCATGGCGGCAAAGGCGATAATGGACCGGGTGACGGCCCGGAAGGCGGATCAGCCTGTCCCAATTGCGGTGCGGCGGTCAGCGGAATTTTCTGCAGCCATTGCGGCCAGAAGGCGCAGCTCCACCGCACCCTGTCGGCCTTCTGGCACGATCTGATCCACGGCGCGCTGCATTTCGATGGCAAGCTATGGCGCACACTGCCGCTGCTGGCGTGGAAGCCGGGCGAGCTGACCCGCCGCTATATCGAGGGCCAACGCGCGCGTTTCGTTTCGCCCATGGCGATCTTCCTGTTTTCCGTGTTCCTGATGTTCGCCGTGTTTCAGGTGGCCGGAATTTCGGCCCCGACCGACATCGGCGTGCCCGGCACGGCCGGGCAACAATTCGAAAAGATGTCCGAACAGGTTGATGCGGAGATCGCCGGGCTGGAAGAAGAGATTTCCGAACTTCCCGAAAGCGATCCCTCGCGAGACGAACTGCTTGCCGATCTTACGGAAGCGCGCGAGGCCAAGCGCGGGCTGGAACGCGGCACGGATATCCTGACAGAAGAGTCCGGATCCATGACAATGAACGTGACCGGCATCGAGTCGATCGATCAGGGCATCGTGCAAAAATGGCGCGATAATCCGGGGCTCATGCTCTACAAATTGCAGAACAATTTCTACAAATTCAGTTTCCTGCTGATCCCGCTGTCGATCCCGTCTGTCTGGCTGCTGTTTTTCTGGAAGCGCCGGTTCAAGGCGTATGACCACGCGATATTCGTGACCTACTCGCTGGCATTCATGTCGCTGCTGTTTCTGGTGCTCTCGGTGCTGGGGGTGGCTGGCGTCCCGACAGAGCCGCTTGTCCTCGCGGGGATGATTATCCCCGTGATCCACATTTATCGCCAGCTGAGAGGCGCTTACGAGCTTTCCCGTCGTTCGGCGATATGGCGGACAATCGCGCTGCTGTTCTCGATCCTGTTCGGGGTTTCGATCCCGTTCCTATGGATATTGCTCATGCTGGGAGCTTTCTGAGCCAAGGCGGTCCAGAGTCAGGGCCCTAGCAGGGATATTCCTTCTTCATCAGATCGGCGAAGGCCGTTTTCATGGTCACGCTGCCGCGCCGCGAGGCCGGATAGCTGCGCAGATGGGCGAGCATGGTGTCGGCATTGATCGAGGCCTTGCCCTTGGGCGGCGGGCAGGAATGCGGCGTGCGGCCTGCCTTGCGATCAGCGGCAATGCGCGCCCGGTAATGGTCGCCAGCGCCCTCTGCCTCCCGCTTCACGACCTTGAGGTCGGAGGAGAACATCGCCGTCAGCCCCTTGGCCTTCAGCTTCTCGGCTTTGGCCAGAAACGTCGCGACGCTCATATCGCCCGGCGCGGCGGAGGCGGGAGCACCCAGAACGAGCAGGCAGGCAAGTGGCACAATCAAACGGCGCATGCGAAAAACCCTCCGGAAATCAATCCGGAGGGCTTTGCGTGACTGTCGATGAACAGCCGATTAGCTGGTCGGAAGGGCCCTACGCCCCTTGCGGTTCCGCGCCGCCGCCTTCTCCGGCACCGCCGAAGCGCTTGCCCGCTTTGGGGATGGCGCTGCCTGCGATGGGGCGAACTTTGGCCGGGCCTCTCGGCTCGTCCGGCCGGTCCAGCTTGCCGTCTTCCAGCAGCTGGTTGATCTCGTCACCGGTCAGGGTCTCGTATTCCAGCATGGCCTGCGCCAGCAGATGCAGCTTGTCTTCCTGCTCGGTCAGGATGGTGGTGGCCCGCTTCAGCGCGCCTTCGACCAGATCCTTGATCTCGCTGTCGATCAGCTTGTTGGTTTCGGCAGAACCCATGGTCCGGGCCGACTGACCCATGCCGAGATAGCCTTCCTGCTGCTCTTCATATTGCAGCGGGCCAAGCTTGTCCGACATGCCCCATTTGGTCACCATATTGCGGGCCAGATTGGTCGCATACTGGATGTCCGAGGAAGCACCGCTGGAGACCTTGTCATGTCCGAAGATGATTTCTTCGGCCACGCGGCCACCCATCGATACGGCCAGATCGGCATGCATCTTGTCGCGGTGGTAGGAGTAATTGTCCCGCTCCGGCAGGCGCATCACCATGCCCAGCGCGCGGCCGCGCGGGATGATCGTTGCCTTGTGGATCGGGTCCGATGCCGGCTCGTTGAGGCTGACCAGCGCGTGGCCTGCCTCGTGATAGGCGGTCATCTTCTTCTCGTCGTCGGTCATGACCATGGAGCGGCGTTCGCTGCCCATCATGACCTTGTCCTTCGCGTCCTCGAATTCCTGCATCGCGACCAGACGCTTGTTACGGCGCGCGGCGAGCAATGCAGCTTCGTTGACAAGGTTCGCAAGATCGGCACCGGAGAAACCGGGCGTCCCGCGAGCAATTGTGCGGCTGTTCACATCGGGCGCCAGCGGCACCTTCTTCATATGCACGGCGAGAATCTTCTCGCGCCCGTCGATATCGGGGATCGGCACCACGACCTGACGGTCGAACCGGCCCGGACGCAGCAATGCGGGGTCGAGCACATCGGGGCGGTTGGTCGCCGCGATGATGATGATGCCTTCATTCGCCTCGAAACCATCCATCTCGACCAGCAGCTGGTTCAGCGTCTGCTCGCGCTCGTCATTGGAGTTGCCGAGGCCGCCACCGCGCGAACGCCCGACAGCGTCGATCTCGTCGATGAAGACGATGCACGGCGCGTTTTTCTTGGCTTGCTCGAACATGTCGCGCACGCGGCTAGCGCCCACGCCGACGAACATCTCGACGAAGTCCGAACCTGAAATGGTGAAAAACGGCACGCCTGCCTCGCCCGCAATGGCGCGGGCCAGCAGCGTCTTACCGGTACCCGGCGAACCGACCAGCAGCGCGCCCTTGGGGATCTGGCCGCCCAGCTTGGAGAAGCGCGAGGGGTCCTTCAGGAACTCGACGATTTCTTCCAGCTCTTCGCGCGCTTCGTCGATGCCGGCGACATCCTCGAACGTTACCTTGCCCTGCTTCTCGGTCAGCATCTTGGCCTTGGACTTGCCAAAGCCCATCGCGCCGCCTGCGCCGCCGCCTTTCTGCACCTGACGCAGCGCGAAGAAGGCAATGCCGAGGATCAGCAGGAAGGGCAGGGATTGCAGGAGGATATACAGGAGCACATTGGGCTCTTCCGCCTCGACGCCCGAATACTGCACGCCGTTTTCTTCCAACAGCGTCGTCAGCTCCGCATCATTGGCAATCGGCACGGTGGTGAAAGTCTGCTCGTTTTTCAGCGTGCCGGTGATCCGGTCGGGCGCGATCTGGACAGACTGGACCGTCCCTTCGGCCACCCGGTCACGGAAATCGGAATAGCCGATCTGCGTGCCCGCAGGCTGGCCGGCATTGCCGAACATGGAGACGACCAGCAGCAGCGCGAGGAAAATCCCGCCCCACAGCATAAGGCTTTTCATCCAAGGGTTCGGGCCGCCTTGGCCGGGCTCTTCGGGCTGATTATTGTCGTTCATCGCGGGTGCGAGTCCTTTCAGTGCTGCACGATATGTAGGCGCGCAGGGGTGAATGGCAAGTTAGCCCGAAGACCTAATTCCGCCGGGGCGTTAGCGGAAGATGCCGACCTGATTGGTCACGAAGAGCAATTGGCCCGCTTGCGACCAGACACGCGCGCGCTGATCGTAGGAGCCAAGCGCTATCGCATCGCTGTTGGTTTCGACCAGCAAAGGCATGGTCCCCAGCTTGCGTATCTCTTCCGCGGTGACGAAGCTGTGCAGGCTGTAGGAGGCCGTCGCTCCGAAGCGCGGGACCGTATCGGCGAAGAACACGCGGGGCATCATCGTGTCCGACACGGCAATCAGCCCGGCCTCATCCCAAGGGCGGCCATCGGCTTCCTCTATCCAGACAAGGCTGGCGGGTTCTTCCTGCTTCGAAAACGGCGTGCCCGATACCGGACGCTGGCGATAATGCCGCAGCCATTTCAGCCCCATCGTCATGTCCATTTCGGTGCAGTCTTCGGGCGCTTTTGCCGCTGGCGGTGGCCGGTCGAAGCCGGTTTCGTGTTCTTTTCGTTTGGACAGGACCAGCTGGCATTCGAACAACACAGCACCGGTCTGTTCGGGCCGGACGATCTGCGCCTTCCAGAACTGGGTCCGCGAGCGCATCCGGATGGGCGACACATGCAGGTCCAGAGGCTCTTCGGGCAGAGCATCGGGAAACACCGCTCCCAGTGTCAGCAGATCACCGGCGGAATCTTCGTGCCGGCTGACCCCGGCGAAAGCAGCCGCCAGTGCCCAGCCGCCAAATGCGCTGGTGAAGTTCCAATAGGCCTGCGCCGCGCCCAGCCGGTAATGGCCCGGGCCCAGCGGCTCGAGGTGCAGCGCTTCGTCCAGCGCATAGGAGTGGTCGCTCATTTGGCTGGCCTTTCATTCGCAGGTTCTTGGGGATCGTCGACCGCATAGGCGCGGCAGAACAGCTCGACCGCGCCCGCGATCCGCTCGGCATCGCGGCGCTCGTCTCTGGCCATGCCGAAGCGGCGGTCGAGATCGCCCATGCCTTTGCACAGCGACGCGAACTGTTCGGCCGCCAGCGCCGGGTCGGGCACATTCACTTCGCCTGCCTCGTGCATCGCGGCGAGCAGATCGCGGAAGGCGGCCCGCATCCGGTGCGGCCCGGCGGCAAGGAAGGTCAGGCCCACGCTGGGTTCGTGTTCGGTCTCGGCTGCGATGCGGCGTTCGAAATGGATCATCTCGTCCCGCGAGAGAAACGCGACCATGCCTTCGCCAATCGCTGTCAGCCGCGCGCGCAGGCTCGCCCCCGGCATCGATTCGATGCGGAAGTGTCCGCGCATCTTTTCGCATTCCTGCTCCACAGCGGCGGTGAACAGCGCCTTCTTGGAACCGAAGTGGTTGTAAACCGTCACCTTCGAGACACCGGCATCCTCGGCAATCGATTCAATCGCGCTGGCGGCGAAACCGTGGGCGAAGAAATGCTGCGATGCGGTCTCCAGAATGGCCTCCCGCTTGGCCTCGCTGGAGGGTCTGAGTTTTTCCATAGCGTTTTTCCGTTTGACAAACTGAACGGCTCCGTTCAATTGAACGCGACCGTTCAGTTATGGGCGGATGTTGTTACAAACGCAAGGGACTTGCCTTTCCGCCATGCTCTGGATCGCAATCAGAATGCTGACCGGCGACAAGCAGAAGTTCTACGGGCTGGTGTTCGGCATCGCCTTTTCCACCCTGCTGATCACGCAGCAGCTGACCATCTTCATCAATCTGATCGAGCGCGGGGCGAGCGCGGTCTATTCCGAGCCAACCGCTGATGTGTGGGTGATGGACCCGGTCAGCCGCACACCCGATGTCAATTTCCCCATGCCCGCTACCGCGCTCGACAAGGTGCGCGGCGTGCCCGGCGTCGAATGGGCGGTGCCGCATTTGCGCGCGGGTGCATCGGTCCGCACCTCCGATGGCGATCTGGAAGGCGTATCGATTGTCGGCGTGGATGATGCCACACTGATCGGCCTACCCAAGCGGCTGATCGAGGGCGATATCTCGGTCCTCTCGCAGCCCGACAGCGTGATCATCGACGATGTGGGCGCAGGCAAATTGTTCGAAAACGGCGCGGACCCGATCGGTGCGCGGCTGGAACTGAACGACCAGCGCGCCGTTATTCGCGGGATTGCCGATGCCATCCCGACCTTCACCAGCCAGGTCACGCTTTACACCAAATACAGCCAGGCGCTGAACTACGTGCCCGGCACGCGCAACCGCATGACCTTCGTCATTGCCAATGCCGCCGACGGAATCACCCATGAAGAGCTGGCCAGCCGCATTGAGGAGCAGACCGGCCTGCGCGCCCGCACCCGCGAGGAGTTCGCTCAGGACGGGATCGACTTCATCATCGAGAACACCGGCATTCCTTTGAATTTCGGGATCACGGTGGCCCTCGGCTTTATCGTCGGCGTGGCAATTGTCGGCCTGACTTTCAGCCTGTTTATCCGCGACAACATCAAGCAGTTCGGTGCGCTCAAAGCGATTGGCGTGACCAATGCCAAGATCCGCAAGATGGTGACGGTGCAGGCCGGGCTGGTCGGCCTGATCGGTTATGGTCTGGGCATCCTTGCCACCGTCGCTTTCATCTGGGGCTTCAGCGGCAATCCCGATTTCAAGGGCTTCTACATCCCCTGGCAGATTCCGCTGATCAGTTGTGCGGCGGTGTTCGTGATCCTCGGCCTGACCGGCTGGCTCTCGCTGCGCACCGTGCTCAAAACCGAACCGGCGGCGGTGTTCCGGTGAGCCAGCAAGTCGCCATTACCACGCGCGGCGTCACCCGCGATTTCCAGTCGGGATCGCAGACGATCACCGTGCTGCACGGCATCGACACCGAAATCCGCGCTGGCGAGCTGACCTATGTGGTGGGCGAAAGCGGCAGTGGCAAAACCACGCTGATCTCGATCATGTGCGGCATTCTCTGGCCGACCAAGGGTGAAGTGACCGTCTTCGGCACCGACATTTACGATCTCGACGATACCGCGCTGGTCGATTTCCGGCTGGCGAATATCGGCTTCATTTTCCAGCAATACAATCTCATCCCGAGCATCGATGCAGCCAGCAATGCCGCCGTTCCGCTGATCGCGCAGGGTATGGACCGGCACGAGGCGCGCGAGAAAGCGCGCGGTATGCTGGAGAAGCTCAATATCGGCGATCAGGCGGACAAGCTGCCCAATCAGCTGTCGGGCGGCCAGCAGCAGCGCGTCGCAATTGCCCGCGCGCTGGTCCACGAGCCCCGCCTCGTGGTGTGTGACGAACCGACCGCGGCGCTGGATGCAAATTCGGGCCGCCGGGTGATGGACCTGCTGCGCGAAGTGGCCGTGGCGGAGGACCGCGCCTGCATCATCGTGACCCATGACAACCGCGTATTCGACCTGGCCGACCGCATTCTGGTGCTGGAAGACGGCCTGATTACCCATGACGGCAAAGACATGCCCGATGACCATTAGAGTGGAACACTGACAATGGCCCTGCTGCCCGACAATCTCAGCTTCTCCCGCAAGGTTCTGCCGATCATCGCCATTGGCGCACTGGTTCTGGCGGTGCTCTTCATCGCCTTTGGCCTGCCGGACCGCGAGCAATCCGAACCTGCCAAGGAACCGCCCCGCGCCACCGGAGAGATGGCGAATGGCGCACGGGTGGCCGGATCGGGCATTGTGGAGCCCTCCAGTGAATTGATTGAGGTGGGCACGGCTTTGTCCGGGCTGGTGACCGATTTGCTGGTCCAGCCGGGGCAGTTCGTGGATAAAGGCCAGCCGCTGTTCACCGTGGATACCCGTGCTATCCGCGCTCGCGCTGCCGAGACGCAGGCTGCAATCACCGAGGCGCGCGCTGCGCTGGGTGAAGCCCGCGCCTCCATGAACGAAGCGCAGGCCGCGATTGCCGAAGCGCGCACGGCGGAACAGACCGCTGCGCGCCAATTGGCATTGTATCGCGGTGTCGATGATCCCGCCGCCGTCAGCCGGTCCGAAGTCATCCGCGCAGAGGGCGAGGCCGCCAGCGCCCGCGACCGTCGCCGTCTGGCCGAGACCCGCCTGCAACAGGCCCGCGCCCGCGTCGATCAGGCCAATGCCCGCATCCAGAGCGCGCAATCGCAGGCCGGGACCACCCGCACCGAGCTCAGCCGCGCCACCGTGCGCGCCCCGATTGCCGGAGAAATCCTCGCGGTGAATATCCGCCCGGGCGAATTCCTCTCCAATCAAGGCGGCGGCAATTCTGCGCCCTTTATCACCATGGGCGAGACCCGCCCGCTGCATATCCGCGTCGATATCGACGAAGAGCAGGCAGGCCGTCTCGCCATGGGCGAGCCCGCGACTGTCTCCCCGCGCGGCGCCGCCGACAATCAGGTGAAGGCCAGCTTCGTGCGCGCCGAACCGCAGGTCGTGCCCAAGCGGCAATTGACCAACACTGCATCCGAGCGGGTCGATGTACGCGTCTTGCAAATCATCTACGCCCTGCCCGCCGAGGCGCGCGATGCCTTCCGGGTAGGCCAGCAGGTCGATGCCTTTATTCCGGCCACGGATGGGGAACAGGGGAGTTCGGGCGAGTGAGAATGCGCGCTGCCTTTGCCCTGATCGCCGCATCCTCGCTGGGCGCCTGCGTTGCAGGTCCGCCTGCGGAAATCGCGACCACGCCGCCCGCCATCCCGGCCAGCTTCGCCTTTGCACCTGACGAAACGACCGATGCCCAGATCGCCTCGCTGCTGCCCAGCACCGATCCGGCGTTTGCCGCCCTGAGCAGGCTTGCGCTGGCCGATGCGCCGACTTTGGGCGAAGCCGCAGCCCGCATCGATGCTGCCCGGGCCGGGGCAGCGCGCGCCGGGGCGAACCGGTTGCCCAGCGTCAGCGCCGATGCCTCTGTCACCGGCAGCCGGATCAATCCCGCCCAGTTCGGCGGGGCCCTGCCTCCGGGCATCACCATCGATACCGAGCAGGTCACCTATGGCACCAATTTGATTGCCAGCTGGGACCCGGACATTTTCGGCCGCCTGCGCGCGCAGGAACGCGCCGCTGCCGCGCGGCTGGGCGCTGCCACCGCCGACGCGCAAGGTGTGCGGCTGGCTCTCGTCGCAGAGATTGCGGCGGCAGTGGTCGACTGGCGCGCACTCGCCGAGAGGCAAAGCGCACTGGAAAGCGATCTTGCTTCGGCTCAGCGGCTGGTTGCTTTGGCCGGCTCTCGCGAGCGGGCGGGCATTGCGCCGGGTTTCGACCGGGTCCGCGCGGAAAGCGCTGCCCAGACAAGCCAGAGCCGCATTGCCGCACTGGCCAGCGAACGCGCACGGATTGCGGGGCGGCTGGTGACGCTGACCGCCCAGCCTGCGCAGACGGTTCTCGATCTTCTGAGCCAATCGGCTGCCGAAGCAGCGCAGCCTGCCGCGCCCGCCACGCTGCCGAGCCAATTGCTTGCGAACCGGCCCGATGTGCTTGCCGCCGCTGCCCGGCTGGAGGCGAGCGATGCGGAGCTTTACGCAGCATCCGCCGCGCGTTTCCCGCAATTCACCCTGTCGGCCGCTCTGGGCCTGCTGGCCTTCGATCTGGGCGATCTGTTCAGTGAGGATTCGCTGGTCGGCACGGCCACTGGCGGATTGCTAGCCCCGCTGCTCGATTTCGGGCGGATCGAGGCGGGGATCGACGCCCCCGAGGCAGACAAGCGCCTCGCCTTCCAATCCTATCGCCGCGCTGTGTTCACCGCGCTGGGCGACGCCGAGACAGGCTACGGTCTGGTCGACGCCGCCGACCGGGAGCTGGCCGCAGCCGTGCAGGAAGCCGCCAGCGCCCAGCGTGCCGCAGCGCTTGCCGAGACGCGCTTTTCCGCAGGCTTAAGCAATTTTCTCGAAGTGCTGGAAGCCCGTCGCTCCGCCGATGCCAGCGGAGAACGGGCTGCTGCCGCCAGAGGCCGGGCGCAGCGCGCGCGCATCCTGTTGTGGCAGGCTCTTGGCGGCGATGGCTTCACGCCTGCCGGGCAAAATTCCTAACCAATCAGCCGATCCACCAGCCAATATGCGCCGGTAATCCCGATCCCGTAGCTCGCCAGTTTGAGCGCAGGGTCGAGAGACTTGGCGGACAGCCGCCGGACCGCCTCCAGCACCAGAAGCACGGCCGCCACGACCGCCAGCTGCCCCGCTTCGACCCCCAGATTGAAGCTGATCAGCGCGGCAGGCACTTCGCCTTCGGGCAAGCCGATTTCCGCCAGCGCCCCGGCAAAGCCGAAGCCATGGATCAGCCCGAAAAGAAACGCGACCAGCCACGGCCAGCGCTTTGTCCAGCTGTCGCCTTCGCGCACAAGCTCCCACGCCAGAAGGACAATCGACAGCGCGACCACCGCTTCCACCGGGCGCTGCGGCAGGCCGACCAGCCCCAGCGTCACGCCCGCCAGTGTCAGCGAATGCGCGAGGGTAAACGCCGTCACCGCCTTGGCCACCGCCCAGCCGCGCCGCACCAACAGGACCAGCGCGATGACGAACAACAGATGATCCCAGCCTTCCAGAATATGCTCCACGCCGAGCAGGAAATAGCTGCGCCAGACCTGCGCTGCGCTGGCCTGCGCCGCGATGGTCGCGGCGGGCTCTGCATCGGTCAGCCGGAATGTCTGGACCGGGCGGCCCTGGGGTATCACGCGCAGCAGCACATCGCCCCCGCCGGGGATCGCTTCGAAGCCGAGTTGGTCGCCCTCGACTGTGCCGGAGCACAAGACTTTTGCCTCGCCCACCAGCGCACCGGGTATGGCGCGGCCCACGGGCTCGGCAGCATAGGCGCATGTGTCCGGGATGATCGGTATCGCCAGCGCGTCGCGGCCTGCCGATACCAGGGGCTGTTTCCACGCGAGCGACCAATCCTGGGGCGTATCTTGCGTGAAAGCAATCGATCCGGGCCGCAGTTCATCCGCCGCCAAGGGGGCGGAGATTAGCAGAGCTACCAAACCCGCAAGCCAGCGGATCATTCGGCGATCTCGACCGTGTAGGCATCGGCGAATACTCGGTAGGCTGCTTCGCGCCGCGCCTCGCCTTCGGACAAGCGCCATTCGTCTTCCACCTGATCGCGGATTTCGGCAAAGTCCGGCGCGGCGCCAGCCTCCAGCGATGTCAGCCGCACCAGATGCCATCCCAGCCCGGAGCGAACCGGCCCCTGCCATTCCTCGCCCGGTGCCAAACGTGCCAGTGCATCGGCAAATGCTGCGCCGAACTGTGCCTCCACATCGCGCAGTGGCCGATCGGTCAAGCTTGCCGGCAGCGAAGAAGGCTCCCCGCCCGCACCGCTTTCCATCGCGGCCAAAGCAGGCGCCTGCTCGGTGAAATAACGTTGCTCGAACGAAACCTGCCCGTCCTCAGAAAACCGCGCCGCATTCGCCTCGTACCATTCGCGCAATTCCGCTCCGTCCGGCTTCGCCAGATCGGCCTGCGAGGCAGCGATAAAGTCCATTTTCTTGGCCATCCGCCGCCGCACCACCGGGTCGCGGTCATCCAGCCCCAGTCGCAGGGCCTCGCGGTAGAGAATTTCCTCGCGCACCCACCGCTCTATCAATCCATCCAGCTCGGCATCGGTGGGCGGGCGCTGCGTCATCCGCTCGAAATCGAGCGCGATCAGGGCCTGCTGCTCGCGGTCCAGAGTGATGGTCCGGTCGGCGGGATCGACCGGCTCGCCGATCCACGCGAACAGCGCGAAGATGGCCGCCCCTGCAATCAGGAAATGGACCAATGGTTCGCGCAGCAATCGGCGTGCGCGGGACGTCTCGCTCACCCCCCGGATGCTCCGCTTGCCGCCTTGGGGCCGACCCATATCGGCGAGGTGTAGGCGCGCTCCTGCACCGTTTTCACCACCTCGTCCGGCAGCGTCAGGCCAAAGCGCAAGGCATCGAACAGCACCCAGCGCGGGGTCGGGATCTCCAGCACGCGGACATAGTAGAACGCGCGCTGCCCGGCGGTGTAGTCCGGATCGGTCCACACCGTGCGCAATTGCGCCGCTCCGATATCATTGGTGTAAGTCGCCTGCGCCTCGTCCACGGTGGAACCGACAGGAGCCAGCTTGCCACCGGAAATGCTGCGCGTGTCAGGATCGCTCCATGCAACATCGAAGACGCGCTCCTGCGTCGAACCATCGGCGGCGACCCAGCCTTTCACTACCTGCACCCGGTCGAGATTGGCCCCTTCGGTATCCTTCATCGCCTCGATCATGAAGCTGGGCGCAGTCTCGCCCCCCGCCAGATCACCGCCCATCGGCACGCCGCGTGTGTACCCGGCCTCGACCCAGCCCCCTGCTGAACCATCGGCGCCGAAATCCTCGTCGGTAAAGTCGAACCCGCCAAACACTCGCACAGTCATGCGCGATCCAGTGGTCGCGTAAACCTCGCGCCGTTTGAACGCATCGAAGATTTCCGCCCGTGTGTTCCCTCTCGCCCAAGCCGCGGCGTATCCGCTGGCAAGATAATGCCAGCCGAACCGCCCGACCCGCGTGCCGAGATTTTGCCCCGCCATCGCGCGCTCTGCATCCGGTTCGTTGCCGGTATGCTTGCCGAAGAAATTGTCCTCGTCCGCCGTGGCCAGCGAGGTGTGGCTGTCGGTCGAACCGATCATGCCAAACTGGTACGGGTTCGCGCCGGTGCGCTGCTCGATAGACAGCCCGCGCTTCAGCGCCTCGCGGACATAGCTGCCGCCAAACATATCGGGCGTGGCCTTATTGGTCAGCGGCAGATTGCCCAGCTCCCAGCCCCAATCGCCATAGCCGGCAAATTCGTCATTGGGGGAAAGCGAGGAATGCGTTTCGCTGTCGCCCTTGATCTGGGTGACTTCAACCACCGGTTCCCACTGGGCTCGCTTGGCCGCGTATTCGGCGGACATAGGTGCGCCATCGGGGCCGGTTTCCTGCCACATCAGGCCGTTCGAGAGGTTACCGTTATGCGGGATCGCCAGCGCCTGACCGCCGGTCGTTTCCTCGTAAGACGCCATGTAATCCCACAGCTGGTCGGGCGTGTTGTCGAGGCCGGGGAACGGCACGACTTGCGACGTGCGGTCGCTGCCATCGCGAAACATCACCACCCGGTGTAGGTTGTTTCCATCCGGCATCAGGGTCCATTCGAACCCGCCAAACGCAGTGAATTTGCCCGGCTCGTTGAACCGGTCGACCGTCTCCAGATGGTCTTCCCAGATTTCCTTACCCACCTCCGGATCGGGATTGCGAAACGCTTCGGGCAAAGTGCCATCGGCAGCGGCGGTGATGAGCTCCGCCACGGCCAGCTGCGATTGCTCCCCGCCTTCACGCAGCATCGCCTGCCACCGGCGCATGACGGGATCGCGCACCAGCGGACGCGGTGCGTTCATCAGGCGCTTGGTCGCGCCCAGCCCGTCAGAGTGATCGGCAATGACCAGAAAATCGAGCGGACGGTCCAGCTGCGCAGGCATACCGGTGGTGGCGGTGACTTCCTCGCCCCGGGCAAAGCGCAGCGCAGCTTCCGGCCCCAGCCGCGTGCCAAAGCCGAAGGCATCGACCGAATTATCGGTGTGGAGATGCGTGTCGCCCCAATAGGGCCGGTCGGGATACTCGGCGAGCTCGATGGTGCCCTCGCCATCGCCGCGCTGTTCCTCGCTTGGCCCACCACCCAATGCATCGCACCCGGCAAGCGCCAAAGCGCCCGCCGCCACGCTGGCCAAAACCAAACCATTCTTCACACGCATACTCCCCTCCCAAGGATTACGCCGGTTTAACCCGATTTTTGTCAGCCCTGCAATTCGCTCCTGCAATCGGCCCTGCTTACATGCTGCGTCACATGCTTCTGGCGATCACCATCTTCATGACCTCGTTCGAACCGCCAAAGATGCGCGTGATGCGGCAATCGCGGTACATGCGGGCGATGGGGTAATCGTTGATGAAGCCGGCCCCGCCGTGGAATTGCAGGCATTTGTCGACCACTTCGCCCTGCAGTTCGGTGACCATCAGTTTCGCCATGCAGGCGGTCGGCACGTCGAGCTTGCCCTCCAGATGCTGGGCGATGCAGTGGTTGACGAAGACGCGGGCGGCCGTCGCGCGCGCGTTCAGCTCGGCCAGCGTGAACTGCGTGTTCTGGAAATCCCAAATCGTCTGGCCGAACGCCTTGCGATCCTTGACGAATTCCATGGTGACTTCGAGCGCTTTCTCGATGCCGGTCATCGCGCCCATGGCGATAATCAGGCGTTCCTGCGGCAGCTCGCCCATCAGCTGGTAGAAGCCCTTGCCCTCTTCACCGCCAAGAACGGCGTCGCTGGGTACAAACACATCGTCGAAGAACAGTTCGGACGTATCGGCCGCATCCAGCCCGATCTTGTCGAGCTTCTTGCCGCGCTGGAAGCCATCGGCGCCCTCTGTTTCCAGCAGCATCAGCGAGATACCCTTCGCCCGCTCCTTGGGATCGGTCTTCGCGACCACGATGATGAAGTCAGCCGTCTGACCGTTGGAGATATAGGTCTTGGCCCCGTTGATCCGGTAGCCGTTGCCGTCCTTCAGCGCGGTGGTCGTGATGCTCTGCAGGTCGGAGCCGACGCCCGGCTCGGTCATGGCGATCGCGCTGACCAGTTCGCCGGTCACGAGCTTGGGCAGGTATTTCTTCTTCTGCTCTTCGGTGCCGTGGCGCACCAGATAGGGCAGGATCACGGTGTTATGCAGGCTGGCTGCGAAGCCTTCCACGCCGTGCTTCGCCTGCTGATCGATCACCACCATGTCGTGGCGGAAATCGCCGCCATGGCCGCCATATTCCTCCGGCACGGACACGCCGAGCAGCCCGGCCTCGCCCGCTTCGTTCCAGAAACCGCGCTCCACCTGGCCCTCTTCGCGCCATTTCAGCACGCGTTTTTCAGGCGCCTTGTCCTGATAGAACTTGCCCACCGCATCGGCGAAGATCGAGATTTCCTCGTCATCCATAAATTCGGGCTGCGGCACATTGACTGTGGTCATCGGGTGTTCCTCTCGGTTTCTTATGTTGCCATCCACCGTATACAATCGGTAGCGGTTCGCAACGCGTTCCGAAGACCATATTTGACAGGACATTCCCATGGAGCTGATTGGCCCCACTTCGCAGACTTTCATCAGCCAGCGAACCCGGCTGCACTATGCCGATTGGGGCAATCCGGATGCGCCGCCGCTGATCTTGCAGCATGGCGGGCGCGATCATTGCCGCAGCTGGGACTGGGTGGCGGAGGAATTGCGCCATGACTGGCACGTAATCTGCCCCGATCTGCGCGGGCATGGCGACAGCGAATGGACCAATACCGGGGTCTATAATGTCAGCTCCTACGTTTATGATCTGGCGCAGCTGGTCCACCAGCTGGAGCTGGCCCCGGTCACCATCGTGGCCCACTCGCTAGGCGGCAATGTCTCCACAAGGTTTGCCGGGATGTATCCGGACAAGGTGCGCAAGCTGGTCGCGATCGAGGGCCTTGGCCCCAGCCCCAAGGTGCAGGCAGAGCAAGAACAAACGCCTTGGTATGAGCGCCGGATCGAATGGATCGACAAGAAGCGCGAGGCCAGCTCCCGCAGCATCCGCAAATACGACACGTTCCAAACCGCGCTGGATCGGATGCACGAGGCCAATTCCTACCTCAGCCGCGAGCAGGCCGAGCACCTGACCCTGCACGCTGTGATCCGCAACGAGGACGGCACCTATAGCTGGAAATTCGACCCCCACCTCCACGCCTGGCCGCCGGACGATCTGACGCATGCACAGGTGGAGGAACTGTGGGGCCGCCTGACCTGCCCCACCCTGCTGGTCTACGGAAACGACAGCTGGGCCAGCAATCCGCAAGAAGACGGACGAATGAAGCACTTCGGCGAGAATGTAAGCGTGAGCGCGTATGAGCGTGCGGGCCACTGGGTGCATCACGACCGGTTCGAGGATTTCGTGAGCGAGGTGAAGGGGTTTATCGGGTGAGATGAATTCTCATTTCGCACCCCTCCCAATTCGTCATTGCGAGCGAAGCGCGGCAATCCAGAGTGACTAGGCGCATACCTCCGCAAACAGATCGCGCCATTGTGGATTAGTGCTTTCGATCAGCGCTAGTTTCTTCTTCCGTGAACCAGCCTTCAGCTGTTTCTCGCGCAATATCGCGTGTTCCATGGTTGCATGCAGCTCAAACCAGACCAGCATTTTGCAACCGTGCCGCTGTGTAAAACCGTCAGCCACACCTTCGCGGTGTTGATACGCGCGCTTTGGCAAATCCGACGTTACCCCAACATAGATCGTGCCGTTGCGGGCGCTTGCCATGATATAGCAGGCGGGTTGGAAGTGGCGCGTCATCACTCTGGATTGCCGCGTCGCTTCGCTCCTCGCAATGACGAACTCTAAGCAATGCAGAGTTTCAAGCGCTCGCCTCAAACCTCGCGGCTCACCACTTCCTTCATGATCTCGCTCGTGCCGCCGTAGATGCGCTGGACGCGGGCGTCGCGCCACAGGCGCGCGATGGCGTATTCGTTCATATAGCCTGCCCCGCCATGCAGTTGCAGCGCGGTGTCGACGCAGTCCCATTGCATTTCGGTATGCCACAGCTTGGCAGCGCTCGCCTCGCCAGTGGTCAGTTCGCCGCGCAGATGGCGGGCGATGGCCCAGTCAAGATGGGCCCACCCGACCTGCAGCCGAGCTTTCAGGTCGGCCAGCGTGAAGCGGGTGTTCTGGAACTCGAACACGGTTTTGCCAAAGGCCTTGCGGTCCTTGGTGAACTTCACCGCCTCGTCGAAGGCGCGCTGGGCACCGGCCTGTGCGCTGACGGCAATGGACAGGCGCTCCTGCGGCAGCTCTTCCATCAGGTGGATGAAGCCGCGATTTTCCCCGCCAAGAATATTGGTCTTGGGCACGCGCACGTCGTTGAAGAACAGCTCGCTCGTATCCGCCGAATGCTGGCCGATCTTGTCGAGATTGCGCCCGCGCTCGAAGCCTTCGGTGCCGGCATCGACTAGCACCAGCGAGGTGCCCTTCGCGCCCGCGCTAGGATCGGTCTTGGCGACGACGATCACCACATCGGCGTTCTGGCCGTTGGTGATGTAGGTTTTCGATCCATTGATGATCAGATGATTGTCATCTTCCTTGGCAGTGGTGCGGATGCCCTGCAGGTCGGAGCCCGCGCCCGGCTCGGTCATGGCAATGGCGGAAATGACGTCGCCCGAGATCATGCCGGGGAGATACTTCTCCTTTTGCTCCGGGCTGCCGAGCCGCTCGAAGTAATTGACCGTGATGTCGTTCTGCAGCGTGAAGCCGGCGGACGAGCCCATATAGGCCAGCTCTTCGGCCACCACGCAATTGAACCCGAAATCGAGGCCGAGACCGCCATGCTCCTCGGCGACGGTGGGGCACAGCATGCCTGCCTCGCCCAGCGCCTTCCACGGCCCCCGCCCGACAATGCCCTCTTCCTCATGCTGGTCGAGGAAGGGCTCCATATGTTCGGCGAACACCTTGCGCACGGTGTCGCGGAAGGCGTGGTGATCGTCGGTATAGGCGGTGCGGGTTGCGGTATCGAGCATCGGTCAATCGTGTCCTGTTAGCCGACCGTCCCTGCTTCGCGCAGAGCGGTTCGTTGGTCTTCATCCATGCCGAGATCGGCGAGGATAGCATCGGTCTGGTCGCCCGGCATCGGCGCCGCTGTGGGCCTAGCCGTGGGCGTGCCGGAATAGCGCGGAGCCGGCGCGGGCTGGGTATCGCCGCCCACCTCGATAAAGGTCTCGCGCGCGGTGTTATGCGGGTGCTGCGCAGCCTCGCTCATGGTGAGAACGGGTGCGTAGCAGACATCGGTATGCTCCATCAGAGCATCCCATTCGTCGCGGGTTTTGGTCTTGAACAGCGCGGTGAGCTTCGCCTTCAGCGCGTCCCAGTTTGCCGGGACCATCTGCGCGTCGAAATCGCTGTCCTCTGCCAGCCCGGCAAGCCGCCGAAGCTCCGCATAAAATTGTGGCTCGATGCTGCCGATGGAGACGAATTTTCCGTCCGCCGTCTCGTACGTGTCATAGAAATGCGCGCCGGTATCGAGCAGGTTGACGCCCAGATCCTCGCGCCAGGTGCCGGTGTTTTTCATCCCGTGCATCATGCTCATCAGCACCGCTGTGCCATCGGTCATCGCGGCGTCGATCACCTGTCCGGCTCCGCCGCGCGCCACACCGAGCAGCGCACTGACCATGCCGAAGGCAAGCATCATCCCGCCACCGCCGAAATCACCGACCATGTTGATCGGCGGCGTCGGCTTCTCGCCCTTGCGCCCGAAATGCGCGAGCGCCCCGGCAAGAGCGATGTAGTTAATATCGTGCCCGGCATAGGGGCTGTACGGGCCAGTCTGACCCCAGCCCGTCATCCGGCCATAGACCAGCTTCGGATTGTCTTTCAGCAGTTCGTCCGGCCCGAGGCCGAGACGCTCCATCACACCGGGCCGGAATCCCTCGATGATGCCGTCGGCACTGGCGCACAGCTTGCGGGCCAGCGCGACGCCTTCTTCGCTCTTAAGATTCAGCGCGATGGACTTGCGCCCGCGCGCCAGGACGTCCTTGGTCGTGATCGGCTGGCTGCCGCCCCGCCCGCCGCTGGCGCGATCGACACGGATGACTTCCGCGCCGTGATCGGCCAGCATCATGCCGCAGAACGGGCCGGGACCAATCCCGGCGAATTCGATGATGCGAAGCCCCGAAAGTGGTCCCGACATGCTTACTTGCCCTGCCAGTTAGGCGCACGCTTCTCGGCGAAGGCCTTGCTGCCTTCCTGCGCGTCTGCCGACATGAAGACCTGCGGCAGCAGCTTGGCCTGATGCTCGTAGCGCTTGTCCAGCTCCCAGCCGCGCGATTCGTCCATGATCTGCTTCGACACGCGCACGGCAATCGGGCCGTTGGCGGTGATCGCCTTGGCCAGTTCCAGCGCGCCATCCAGCGCGTCGCCGTCGGTGACCCGGTTGATCATGCCGAGCTCGTAAGCGCGGGCCGCATCGATAAAGTCACCGGTCAGCGCCAGCTCCATCGCTACCTTGTGCGGAATCAGATCGGGCAGAACCATCAGGCCGCCCGCCGCAGCGGCAAGACCGCGCTTGGCTTCGGGAATACCGAATTTGGCCTTGGAATTGGCGACCACCAAATCGCAGGCGATCATCAGTTCCAGACCGCCGGCCAGCGCGTAACCCTCGACAGCAGCGATCAGCGGTTTGACCGGTTTCTTCTCGGTCAGGCCGCCAAACCCTCGCCCCTTCACGCTGGGGCTTTCGCCGCGCAGGAAGCCTTTGAGGTCCATGCCCGAACAGAAGGTGCCGCCCGCGCCGGTCAGAATGCCCACGCGCAGATCGTCTTCCGCATCCAGCCGGTCGAGCTGTGCGGCGATGGCTTCCGAGCACGCCTTGGTCATGGCGTTCTTCGCCTCGGGGCGATTGATCGTCAGGATCAGGACGCCGTCCCGCTCTTCAGCCAGCAGTTCGTCGGTTCCGGTATCGGTCATGAATGTCTCTCCGTAGCTTTTTGAAACTTTCCTTGTGGCGGTGCTGCCCAGCCTTTACGAAAACGTCAACCGACAAAAAGTGAGAGGACCGATTCCTATGAGTACGCAGCCCCATACAGCCTATATCGTAGACGCCGTCCGCACCCCGCGCGGGATCGGCAAGCAGGGCAAGGGCGCTCTGGCAGCCGAACATCCGCAGCATCTCGCCGCGACGGTCCTGAAGGCCATCGCGGAGCGCAACGGGATCGACACCAAGACGGTGGACGATGTGATCTGGTCGGTCTCCACGCAAGACGGAAAACAGGCCGGCGATATGGGCCGGATGGCTGCGCTGGATGCAGGCTACGACATCACCAGCAGCGGTATGACGCTGGACCGGTTCTGTGGCGGCGGGATCACCTCGGTCAATCTGGCCGCTGCGCAGGTCATGTCGGGCATGGCCGATTGCGTGGTCGCAGGCGGTACGGAAATGATGAGCCTGACCGCGCAAATGGCCAAGGACAAAATGGCCGCCGGCATCGCTCCGCCGATGATGGGCAGCTATAACGAGCGCCTGCAAGCCAAGCATCCGCAGAGCCATCAGGGCGTGTGCGGCGATGCGATTGCCAGCATGGAAGGCTTCACCCGCGAGGAGCTGGACGAGGTCGGCTATCGCAGCCAGCAACGCGCCGCGCAGGCCATCGAGGAAGGGCGCTTCGACAAGTCGGTGGTGCCGGTGGTCGATGACGAGGGCACCGTCATTCTTGACCGCGAGGAATTTCCCCGCCCGCAGACGACGATGGAAACTTTGGCCCAGCTGGAACCTGCCTTCCCCAAGCTGGCCGATGTGCCGCTGGACAAGGACGGCACCACCTTCCGCAAGCTGATCAACCAGAAATACCCTGATCTGGACATCCAGCACTTCCACCATGCCGGGAACAGCTCGGGCGTGGTCGATGGCGCAGCAGCGGTGCTGATTGCTTCGAAAGAATATTGCGACGAGCACGGCCTGAAGCCGCGCGCAAAGATCGTCGCGACCGCCAATATGGGCGATGACCCCACGCTGATGCTCAACGCACCGGTCCCCGCTGCCAAGCGGGTGCTGGAACGGGCCGGAATGACACTGGACGATATCGACCTGTTCGAAATCAACGAGGCATTCGCCGTGGTCGCTGCCAAATTCGTCCGCGATCTCGATCTGGATTGGGACAAGGTCAATGTGAATGGCGGCGCGATTGCACTGGGCCATCCGATCGGCGCGACCGGTTCCATGCTGATCGGCACGATGGTCGATGAGCTTGAGCGTCAGGGCAAGAAGCGCGGCCTTGTGACCATGTGCGCTGCGGGCGGCATGGCCCCGGCGATTATTGTCGAGACAGTCTAAGTCATTGGAGCGGGCTGGCTTAGCCGGCCTGCTCCCACTTCTCCATCTTGCGATAGATCGTGGACGGGCTGACGCCGAGCGTGCGGGCCGTCTGGACCACATTGCCGTCCAGTGCACCCAGCCGCGCTTCGATGGCCACCCGCTCGATCGCATCGAGGCTGACGGAGAGATCAGCACCCATTTCGCGCGCCTGGCCTGCGTCGAATGATGGGCCGGGCGAGGCCGCTGGAGCGCGTTCCTGCCCATCTGCCGAGGCACCGGGTTCTGGCGTCATGGCGAGGCTCGCAGCGCTGCTCGCTATGCGCGGCATCGGCTCGACAATCAGTTCCGGCCCGTCGCCCATAACGATGGCGCGGCGGATCGTGTTCTGCAGCTCACGGACATTGCCCGGCCAGCTATGCGCCAGCAGGCTCTCTTCGCTCTCGGGCGTAATCTGCTCGATCAACCGCCCTTCCTCGTCGGCAAAGCGCTCGGCGAATTTGCGGGCGATCACCAGGACGTCGTCGCCCCGGTCACGCAATGGGGGAAGCTCCAGCGGGATAACGTTGAGCCGGTAATACAGGTCTTCGCGGAAACGGCCTTCGGCGACTTCGACCTGCGGCTGGCGATTGGTGGCACAGACAATGCGCACATCGACCGGCTCAGCCTTGCTGTTGCCGACACGCTGGATCATACCTGTCTGGAGGAAGCGGAGCAATTTGACCTGCAGCTTCAGTTCCATCTCGCAAATTTCATCGAGGAACAGCGTCCCGCCATCCGCCGCCTTGGCAGCCCCGATTCGGTTTTCCAGTGCACCGGTAAAAGCCCCCTTTACGTGGCCGAACAGCTCGGATTCGAGCAGGTTTTCAGGGATCGCGCCGCAATTGATCGCGATGAACGGCTTCTTTGCGCGCCGTCCGGACAAATGGATCGCTTCTGCTGCCACCTCCTTGCCGCTGCCGCTTTCGCCGGTGATGAACACCGCCGCTTTTGAATCGCCGATGTTCTCGATCGCCCGGTAAATCGCCTGCATCACAGGCGATGCACCAATGAAGCCATGGAAACTGTCGCGGCGGCTGGCCGAGCGGACGGCTTTCACTTCGCGCGCCAGCTGGTGCCGCTCGGCCCCGTTCCGCACGGTGGTCAGCAAGCGTTCCGAACTGACCGGCTTTACCAGGAAATCATAGGCCCCCAGCCGCATCGCCTCGACCGCGCGGCCCAGCGAGCCATCGGCCGTTACCACGATGACGCTGGTTTCCTGTAAACGCGAGGCCTGCGCCTGAAACAGGTCCAGGCCGTTGGCGTCGGGCAGTTGCAGGTCCAGCAGGACCACATCGAATTGCGCAGCGCCCAGCTGCGCCTCGGCTTCTGCCCCTGTTTGTGCCAGCTCGACCTCATGGCCGGCATCGGTAAGCTGCGCCGCATAGCTCATCGCCAGCGAGGCACTGTCCTCCACAATCAGGATGCGGGCACCTGTCATGCGGCCAATGTCTCCGGAGCAGCAATCCGGAAACTCGCACTGGCCGGGTCATTGTCGCCGACCCACTCCACCTGACGCGTATCGCCGTAATGCACCATGCAGCCTTTCACGAGGCCGTATGCAATATGCGCCATCGGACGGTGCGAGCTGTAGTGGATGATCAGATCTTCATCATCCCGGGTGGCTGTGACCTTGGGCGGTTTGGCATCGGGATACAGAACGACGACTTCCTCATGGATGTGCGACCCCACATGCTCCAACATGACTTCGGCGGTCGGATATTGCCCCACAATCTTCGGGTACAGAATGACGAACCGCGCGAACAGCCATTCGCCATATTGCCTGCACAGCTGGTCAGCGGGAATTCCGCTCACCTCGCTGGCGACGCCCACCATTTTGAGTGCATAGGCGGCCGGATAGGTACCGATACGGGTGAACGCACCGTCGTTTGGTAACTCGGATGAAGCAAGCACCTGCTCGGCAAAATCGAGCCCGCCCACTTCCTCCATAAAGCCGATCAGCTCGGCAAAGATAATACCCTTCATGGATGTCCTTTCATCGATGACATCCCGCTTCATGCAAAAATCATGCCGCAATTTGACACGACAAATCACCCGAATTCGTCCGAAAACCATCCCATAATGCAAATTCCTTCCCAAAATGCAAAATGTTGCCGCTGCATTTTGCGAATAGCTTTTTCGCATTCTGCTAAAAGGCACGGTTTTCCGCCATTCCGGGGAATTGGCACGGGTCTTGAACAGGTGGAGGCATCCTATTCCGACCGGACCCAATGCTATGACCCGTACCCGTTCTGCCAAATCAGCCATTGCGGCTCTGCTTTCATCCAGCCTCGTGCTGGGCGCATGCAGCGCTGGACCGGCACCTGCCAACGTCTCTTCTGCCCGCTGGGCACCGGGCCAGTCGGTGCAATCGGGCGACCACCCCAAGGGCGAGTGGGTCGATCGGGCCTTGGCTCCCGCATCGCAGCAGTGCGCTCTGGATGCTGCCCCGAACCTTACCGGGTACCAGCAGGTCTCCCCTCGCGAGCTTGGCGCGGCAACCTTGCGCCTCGGCCCCGGTGACCGCCTGCTGATCGAGGTACTGGGCGATCCGGACGGTCTCAGCGGAAGCTACGTGGTCGATTCCGATGGCACGGTATCGCTGGGCACCCTCCCCGCAGTTAAAGCGCAAGGTCGCACCGCAGCCGAATTCTCCAATGAACTGCGCGCATCGCTCATCGGTGCGGGCCTGGTGCGCCCCTTGCGCAACGCCGTCCGTGTGCGGCTGGCCGAAGCAGGCGGCGTCGCGGTTACCGTGTCGGGCGCTGTCTTTCAGGCAGGATCGGTCCGCCCGGGAGAGCGCACTGCACAGACCCGCATAGGCCAGAAGGAAGGCGAGGTTTCTGGCGATGCCAATGCTGGCCGCACGCTTTCGACAGCTCTGCGCGCGGCAGGCGGAGTGCGTCCCGATGCCGACGTCACGGCCATCACGCTGGTGCGTGGCAGCCAGTTCACCGTGTTCGACATGAGCGGCATGATGGGCACCTTGCCCGCAAACGACCCCGTGCTTGCTGCCGGTGACCGGATCATCGTGCCGGAGACGTCGTGCTTCGACGAGAGCCTTGTTCGCCCCGGCCCGCTGACCCAGCCGGGCATCAAGGTCTATATGTCGAACCTCACCCGCAGCGCGAACAACAATGCCGGTGCCGCCATCGGCGCAAAGACCGGGGAACTGCCTTACGGCACACGCATGCTGCAGGCGCTGGTCGCGATGAACTGTGTCGGCGGGACCTATATGCAGTCCGACCGCCGCGCTGTTCTGATCAGCCGCAATCCGCGCAATGGCCAGTCGATCGTTATCGAACGCGACATCGAGAAGCTGGTCCGCAAGGCCGATCGCGATCTGGCCGACCCCTATCTCATGCCCGGCGATGCCCTCGCCTGCTATGACAGCAAGTGGACCAATTTCCGCGAAGCCCTGAGCCTTTTCTCCGACGTCGCGGGCGCTGCGACGCCTGCCATCGTCCTGCAACAGGCGGCGAACTGATGGACATGATGACCACTCAGCCCCGGCGTCTGGTGCGCGCGGGCCGCTGGCTGCGCGACGGCTTGCCTTCGTTCGGCCGGTATCGCCGCTACATCATGGCGATCCTTCCGCCGATGGCGGCGATCTGGGGCCTTGCACTGGCTGTGATGGCCTTCGCTCCTGATCGCTACGACAGCGAGATGACCTTGATCCTTCCCGGCAGCGGCGCAGGCGGCTCGCTCAATCTGGAGTCCATCGGGCAGGCCAGCAGCAACACGACCTCCGCATTCTCCAGCTCCACCTTGAGCCCGACGGAGAACTACAAACGCTTGCTGATGTCGGACCGGATCACGACCAATGCCGCGCGGATTCTAGGCGAGAAGCCGTCCGACTTCCCCCAGCCGACTGTGAAGCTGGTCGACCAGACAAACCTGATCTCGGTCTCCATGCCCGGCGCCACAGCTAAGCAGGCACGGGACCGCAGCGAAGCCGTGCGCACCGCGTTTCTCACCGCGCTCGACGGATTGCGCGCCGATGAAGCCGCCATGCGCGAAGAGGCTGACCAACAGCGTATTGCCGAATTGCAGGACAAGGTTGGCGAGGCGCAGCAGAAACTGCTCGCATTTCAGGGCCGCACGGGCCTCGTCTCGCTCGACCAGTTTGCCGACCGTATTTCCACTCTCGACACGCTGCGCGACCGCGAGCGTATGGCACGCGTATCGGCGCGCCAGTCCAGCGCGGCCACCGGACGCCTTGCTTCAACACTGGGTGTTTCGACCGCCACGGCCAACCGCGCCCTGCGCTTGCAATCCGATCCGGTTTTCCTGAAACTGCTCGACCGTTATGCCGAAATCACCACCGAAAAGACCGAACAGGGCGCGACCCTGGGTCCGGCCCATGGCAAAATGGAGGAACTGGGCGCAGAGAAAGGCGAATTGCTTGGCGAACTCGCCAGCCGGGGCCGCACGCTTGCCGGTCTCAACCGCGCAACCGTGATGAAATTCGCCGATCTGTCCGTATCGGGCAACCGCGCCGCGCTGTTTGAATCGCTGATGACCCGCGACAGTGACGGGGCCGGTGCGCAGGCTGCCCTGTCCGAAGTCCGCCGCCAGATCGGCGAGCAATCCGCGCGCAAGGGCAGCCTTGTCCGCCATGCCGCCGAGCTGTCCGAACTGACCCGCGAACTGCGCGTGGCCGAGGCGGTTTTCAGCTCTGCGCTGGCCCGGCTCGATACCAACAAGGCCGATCATTTCGCGTCTTATCCGCTGGTCCAGACACTCGAAGTGCCTTCGCTGCCACGCGGCAAGGCATCGCCCCAGCCCCTGCTCGTCCTTGGCGGCGCTGCCGGAGCCACCTTCCTCCTCCTTATCGGGTTCATGCTGCTATGGCTTCGTCAGCCGATCATCCGCAAAATCCTGCCGAACGGCTGATCGGCGCGGTCATACAATCCACTTGGCTGCTCTGGCTGGTCGGGGGATTGTATATCGCCGGCCCCGCCCTTGGCTGGATCCTTGCAGGCATGGCTGCCTGGGCGCTCTATTCCGCCCCCGGCAGAGCCCCCGATGCGCGCGCGGCCAGCCCCGATTGGGTCATCCACACATGGATCGCCGGCATGGCAGCCATGCTGCTGATCCTGTGGATCGGCCACACGACCAACGCGCTGGGGCTGGCCACGACGATCAAATCGACCATCGGCTGGGCCAAGGGGTGGGCGTTGATCGCTCTGTTCCCATTTGCCGGTGCGGTTCTGAATATCCGGCTGGAAGTGATTGCCCGCGCTGTGTGCAAGCTTGGCGTGCAGACGCTCTGGCTGATCCCGGTCTTCCTGCTCGCTCCGTTTGTCGGCCTGCCCGAAACGCTGTGGGTCTCTCCGCTCAGCATTATCGGCGGTTCTGGCCCGGAATATTTCGCTGTGACTCTCTACACTCTGGAGCCGGGTTCGGGCGTTCCGCGCTGGCAGTTCTTCGCCCCGTGGTCCCCCGCGGCCGGGATGATTGCTGTCATCTATGTGATCCTCGCCTTGCAGGAAAAACATCTGGGCTGGCGCACTGCTGGCATCACCGCAGCCGTGCTGATCGCGCTGCTGTCGCAATCGCGCCTTGCGCTGGTTGCGCTGGCCGTGATCCTGCCGACAATCTGGGCTCTGCGGCATGGGAGCCGTCCCGGATTGTGGCTGGCGGCGGTGCCGGTCATCCTGCTCGCGGGCATTTTCGGCGGCGCATTGATCGACTGGGCCCAGCAACTGGTCGCCGACTTCAGCAGCGCGCGGGCAGACAGCTCGCGGGTGCGGGCAACTCTGGGACGGATTGCCATCGAGCGCTGGCAGAACGAAGCGCCGTGGTTTGGCCACGGGATCGTCGAGGCCGGCCCCCATCTGGTCGAGTACATGCCCATCGGCAGCCACCACAGCTGGTATGGCCTGCTGTTTGTCAAAGGACTGACGGGAGCCCTCGCTCTGGCGGTACCGATGATCGCCACAATTGCGGTCCTGGGCAGCGCTGCCCTGTCGAGCGCAGGGGGCCGGTGCGGCTTCGCGATGATTGCCGTGATGGCGCTCTACAGCTTCGGTGAAAATCTGGAGATGCTCGCCTATCTCGTGTGGCCCGCATGGGTGGCAATAGGCACATCGCTTGCCGAAGCCCGCAAGCTGCGCGGGGCTACTGGAGCCAGCGCCTAAGACTGGTTAGGCTAGCAGTTCCGCCCATCCGCTGATCACCGTGCTGCGCATATCCAGCACATCATTCCGGCCAGCGGCGCCCATTGCGGGCAGCGGCATCGCGGCAAAGCGGTCAATCGCCTGTGCGATAGCCTTTGCGTCGCCCATGGGCACATACAACCCGGCCGAGCCAACCTGTTCGGGCAGGCCATCGACATCGGCCACCAATATGGGGCGCGCAGCAAGCCGCGCTTCCGTGGCGACGAGCCCGAAGGCCTCCCACAGCGAAGGCACGACCACTGCGTCTGCCTCTGCCAGAAAGTCCGTCACATCATCGACCCTGCCAACCAGAGCGACATTGGGATAGTGGGCGGCCCGCTCATGAAGATCCTCCTCCAGCGGGCCGCCTCCACCAATTGTGAGAGTGCATAAGTCGGGCCGCGCGCCCGCAGCTTCGATCAGCGCGGCAAAGTTCTTCACTTCGGAATAACGGCCATAGGCGGCCAGCCGGAGCGGCTGCGCTACACCCCTGTCAGCCAAGGGAGGAACCTGCAGCAGCTCGTCGCGCCCGCTCCACGGGTAGATGACCCGGCAACGGTCAGGGGCAATCGATGATGCCTCCAGCAACCACTCGCGCTGGCCCTGAGAGACGCAGACGACTGCGTCTACCAGCCGAACAAGGCCGCGCAGCAAGGCTCTGAAACGCACCTGCGATCCGACATTATGGCTTTCGAAACTGCGGGTGTAGCTGTGCTCTACATAGACAATGCGCGCCCGCCGGTTGCGGACGCGCAGACTGCCGAACCAGGCGAGCCTTCGCCATGAAACGGGAAAGTGGGTGACGATGATGTCTGCATCCAGCGCCGGCGCAATCACGTCACCCTGATCGACGGGTTCTATCTCGGAATGCGCCAGCAGACGCAGTTCCGCTTCCTCGAAAACACCCAGTGCGCGGGTGACCCCGCCCATGGCGAAATCATCGAGCAGGTGGACAACGCGTTTCATCGGCTCCGGTCTATAGCACCGGCGCGCCCGGGTCACGCACCCGCAGCCGCACCCTTGAGGACACGGCGGGAGAGCGCGGCAAAGGCAGTGCGGCCAATCACCGAACCCGCTGCAACGGCCAGAGCAGTAATCGCTGTCTTCTTCGGCTCCTTGGCGGCGATGCGCCAATCGGCTTTCAGAGCATCCACCAGCAAATCCCGTGCGAAAGCGGTTTCGCCCAGCTGGACCGCCCGCCGCGCCAGATAGCGCAGCTGGAACGCTCGTGCCCGCCCGCCATGCTTGGCCACGAAAGCGGGGGCAATATCGCCAATCTTGCGCAGCATGGTCTGCCAGCTGACATATTGCTTGACGATATTGGCCGAAAGCGCGCCGCCGATGATGCGGTAGTCTGTCAGCAGTCCCTCAATACCTTCGAACTTCATTCCGTGTTTCACGGCGCAGCGGGTCCAGAATTCGATATCTTCCGACTGGCGGAACGTCTCGTCGAACCAGCAGGTGCGGTGGGGCTCGTCCGGGTGAGGGAAGGCTGCAAGCAGCATCGCCGACATCCGCAGAACAGCCGCACTGCCATTGCCGACCGGGTTACGGCACAGCACATCGACAGCGCTTATGTCGGTCAATTGGGGCCGCATGGCGACCTTCAAGGCGCGGCCGCTTGCGTCGATCATCCGGGAGCCCGCGAAGCTGATCGCGACATCGGGATTAGCGCTCATATGAACGAAATGCAGCAGCAGCTTGTCCACATGGAAAGCGTCATCGGAATCCAGTAAAGCAACGAAGGGCGCCCGCGCCGCCGCGATGCCAGTATTGCGCGCGCCCGGCAGGCCGCGGTTTTTCTGGCTGATGATCCGGATACGCGGATCATCGAAACTGCGGCAAATTTCGAGCGAGCGGTCGGTCGCGCCATCGTCCACGATGATAAGTTCGAAATCAGGAAGCGACTGGGCCAGAACAGACTGAATGGCTTGCGAAACATAGGCTTCGACATTGTAAACCGGCATGACGACGGACATTTTCGGAGTGTTCGGAAGCTGGGTCATGATTGTATTCCTTGAATAAGTTGAGATCGATCAGGCGAAGACGCGGCGGCGCATCGCACCGGGCATGACCACGCCTGCAAATGCACACAGAAGGGTGAGACCGCCGCGCTTGCGGTCAGCCAGAAATTGCCCGGCATCCAGCCGCAGCCCGGCCATTGCAAAGCGCAGCGCCTCGGCGGCAGGACCGCCGGTGCGCAGGGCGCGGCGTGCGAGGTAACGGCAATACAGCGCTTCCGCGCCCGGCAGCTCTGCCGGAGAAACATACTCGCGGGCCAGAATGCGCCAGCCATCATACATGGCCGCCAGATCGGCAGAGAGGCCATCGGCGCTCATCCGGTAATTCACGAGATGCCGGTCGATCCCCTGGATGCGGCCTCCTTTGGCTGCAAAGCGGGCGAGGAATTCCTGATCCTCGGCGTGCTGCATACCTCGGCGAAAACCACCAGCAGCGGTGAAGGCTTCCCGGTTCACCACCAGGTTGCTGGTCGAGCAGACCGGATTCTCGCCGACGAGCTGGGCTACCGAAAGGCACCCGGAGGGCACGCTGCTATAGACGCGGGGCTTCAATTCGCTGCTGCTCGAAACAGTGCAGAACGCGATCATCGCGTAGCTTGCTGCGATCGCCGGGTCGGCCTGGTGGCACATATCGTGGATCGCCAGTTTGTCGGATTCCCAGCAATCGTCGGAATCGAGGAATGCAAGCAGCTCGCCGCGTGCCATCTCGGCACCGAGATTGCGGGCTGCGGACACTCCGGCGTTTGTCTGGGAAATAAGGCGGATCCGGCTGTCCTGACCGGCCAGCTCGCGCATGACATGCAACGACCGGTCGGTGGAGCCATCATCGACGAGGATCAGCTCCCAGTGCTGAAAGCTCTGCGCCAGAACGCTGCGGACGGTTTGGCAGATCGTGTCGGCCGCGTTGAAGACGGGGATGACGATGGAGAAGCGTGGGGCGTTGCAGGTCATGGTCAGGCAGCCTTCCGGTTGAATGTAAGGATAGGAGAGGATGGAAAGAGGATGCGCGCACCGGCGGGCAGCAGCACGATGGCAAGGCCGAGGGCATATCCCGCGCAGGCAGCAGCCAGCGAAAACTGGGAGCCAAGGGCGAGGCCGCCCAGCGCGGCGACAGTTGCGGCGCAGGAAATGGCCGCTTCCGCTCCCGGTCGACGATCGGCACGGAGACCCGCACCGACCGCCGCCGCCAGGAAAAGCGGGATCGCGGACAGGGCCAGCAGTGCCACATAGGGGGCTGCGTGAGCCCAATGCTCGCCGAAAACGAGGGGCACATAGAGGTGTGCTGCCACCGCCTGCAGCCCGGCAAACGGGATCAGGCAAGCAAGACCCGCAAGCGTAGCCTGGCGCAGGCGGGCAGAGCGCAGCTGCGCATCGGCGATGCTGGCCAGATTGGGGAACAGAACGATGCCGAACGCCGTCACCAGCGATTGCGCGATGCCCAGACCTGCTCCGAACGCGAAGTAGTAAACACCCAGCGTCTTCACACCCATCAGCGCGCCGATAATGAGCTTGTCGGCCTGACCGCGCAGAGCGATCATTGCTTCACTGCCCAGAACACCGCCGAAGAATGCGCGGAACTCCGGCATCGGAGCGCCAGCCACCGCTGCCGACTTCGCCCAAGGGCGTGCGCGGCGGGCCAGAACGGTCCAGACGGGCGCGGTCAGCAGCTTCGGCAGAATAATCGCCCAGGCCGACGGCCAGATGATGACCAATGCCATCGTCAGCACGTGATCCAGAATGGCCTGCGTCGCCGCGATGCGTGCAGTCGCGCCCAGCTTCCCTTCGCGCATGGCGAGATGGATCTGCACCAGCCCGGCAGGCATAAAAGCGTAGACTGCGGCCAGAACAGCCAGCATCGCGCCCGCTTCCGGCAAGCCGAAGCCCCAGGCGAGGATGGCCGCTACGCCCAGCTGCACCGCCGCAACAGCTGCGCACAGGGCCTGGAACAGCCGGGACGCTGTCTTGCAGATCGCTTCCAGCTCCTCGGCGGTGGCAACAATGATGCGCTGGCCGATGCCGACATTGGCGAGCACGCGGACCAGTTCAAACAGAGACAGTGCAAGCGCGGCAGTGCCGAGCATGGCCGCATCCGTATGGCGCGCAATGACGAGGATCGCTCCCAGACGCACGACCCGGTTGGCCAGTTCTGCAGATGCATATCCGGCGAAACCCCGCAGCACGGGCTGCAGGCCTTCGGGAAGCATGTTTTGTAGGCGTATTGCGAACACTGGGTGTCTCCGGGTGAAGTTGCCCCACCCTATTCAAGACGCGTGCCAGTTCTCCAGAACGGCGGTTTCCAGCCGCTTTTCTGCAGGCCCCGGGAAAATCCAGCCCTCAGATTTCGCAATTTGCGACGATGGCATGGGAAATTCGCATTTCCAGTATCGCAAATTGCGAAAGCTGCAGTTCTCGGACCCGAGCCACAGTCACATTATACGATTTATCTACGATATTTCAAATACTTATCCAAACTGGCACGACCGATGCTGAGTGACCGGCAATCTTCAACCGGAGTTTGCCATGAAACACGATCTCGCCCTTCTCGACGCATCCGTCCACTCCGACCACACGGTCCAGACGGCGCTGTCGCCCACGCACAGCTCTGAAACGACCCAGCTGTTCGATCTCGACATCGAATGCGCAAAGCGCTCGCAAATGGCCCGGCGTATCGTCGCGGCGGCAGCAGTCCAAAAGCGCCTTACAATCAGCTTCGCCAATGCCCACTGCGTCAATGTCGCCCACAAGGACAGCAGCTACCGCGATGCCCTGCGCCAGTCCGACATGATCCTGCCGGACGGCAGCGGGATGCGCATTGCTGCCAAGCTTGCGGGCCGCAGTTTCGGCGACAATCTCAACGGCACCGACCTCTTCCCGGAAATCTGCGCCCACGCCGCCGAGGCTGGCCAGTCGATCTTCCTGCTGGGCGGGCAGCCCGGCATTGCCATGCAGGCAGGCGCCACAATGGTCGCCGCAACGCCCGGCTTGCAGATTGCAGGAACGGCCGACGGCTATTTCCGACCCGCACAGGAAGACGCGTTGATCGAACGGATCAACCGGTCCGGTGCCACGATCCTGTTCGTCGGTTTCGGCGTGCCGCTGCAGGAAAAATGGATCACTCGCCTACGTGACCGGCTGGATGTCGCAGTGGTGCTCGCCGTTGGCGGCCTGTTCGATTACTATTCGGGGCGCATTGCCCGCGCGCCTGCCCCCATCCGCGCGGTTGGCTGCGAATGGGCATGGCGTCTGGCGATGGAACCGCGCCGGCTGGCCCAGCGCTATCTCATCGGCAATGCGGTGTTCCTGATGCACGCAGCGCGCCACGCTTTCGAACAGCGCGGTTTTGCCGATGCACTCTCTGCGGCCCTCAAGCGCGCAGTTGATGTAACGGTCGCGGCGGTCGCCCTTGCCATGCTCCTGCCCATTCTGGCGATGGTGGCTCTGGCGATCCGTCTGGAAGATCGCGGACCGGTGTTCTTCCGCCAGCTCCGGATCGGCGAAAACGGTCGCAGTTTCGAGATGCTCAAACTGCGCAGCATGTATGTCGATGCCGAAGCCCGCCGCGCCGCCTTGCTTGGTCAGAGCGACCGCGCCGGTATCTGTTTCAAGATTTCCGATGATCCGCGCATCACCCGCACAGGCCGGTTCATCCGCCGGTTCTCGATCGACGAGCTGCCCCAGCTGATCAACGTGCTGCGCGGCGAAATGTCCCTGGTCGGCCCGCGCCCGGCGCTCGCCTGCGAAGTGGCAGCCTATGAACCCCGCGCCTACCGCCGCCTGCGCGGCAAGCCGGGCCTGACTTGCATCTGGCAGGTGTCCGGTCGGGCCGACATCCCGTTTGCGCGCCAGCTGACCATGGATGTCGCATATCTCCAGCGCCGCGGCCTTTTGACGGATCTGGCACTGCTTGCCCGCACGGTCCCGGCGGTCTTCGGCGGACGGGGCGCCTACTGATCCGCGATCAGCACACGGTAAGCCTCATCACATCCCTGATACGTTTCTTCCAGCGCGGCCGCCAAGTCTCCGGCGGCCGCGCCCCGCCAATCGGCATCGGGCGCGCGGAATTTCTCGACGGCACCCAGCAAGCGCAGCGCCCCGACATTCCCGGCCACACCTTTGAGAGCATGGGCCTGCCTGTCGGCAGCCTCGCGGTCGCCCTGCTCCAGAGCCCCAGTGAGCGCATCGCCGTAGGAAACAAGGTCGCTTTTGACGGCGGCAAGAAACCGCTCCCCGAAATGGGTTGGCAACGCTTCGAAAGCCTGTCTGAACCGGACCAGATCGAACAAGGGCGATCCGCCCTGATCACCAGCGGCGGCACCAGCACCCGCGGCCAATGCCGTGGTGAGAGCAGCCCTGATTTCAGACTGCTTGACCGGTTTGGCAAGACAGGCCGACATGCCGGCAGCGAGCAACCGTTCGCGCTCTTCCTGCAGGCTGTGGGCAGTCACCCCAATGACCGGCGTACGCGAAGCCGGACCATCCATGGCCCGGATCGTCCTGACCGCCTGTTCGCCATCCATCACCGGCATCTGCACATCCATCAGCACAGCATCGAACCGCTCTTTGCTTACGAGCTCGACTGCCTCTGCGCCGTTCGTTGCAGTCTGGACCGTGCAGCCGATTTTTTCCAGCAGCGACGTGATGATCTGACGGTTGCTTTCGGTGTCTTCAGCGAGCAGCACCTGCGGACTATCGCCGGCCGCAGTGCGTAACGGGGCCGACATTCCGGCGCCATCATGAGCGGCAGTCTCCAGAGCGAGCACAATTGCGCATCCATCTGGATTGCGCGTAACTTCGCCGTCCATCGCTTCGACCAGATGCATCGCCCGGCGGAATTGTGGGTCTTGCAGTGCATCGCTGCCCCGCGCCAATTCGTATCCCATACGATCGCTTGTCAGCGAGATCGACAAACCGCCTTTCCATGCGACGGCAACTGAGCCGCCATAGCCCTCTTCCATCGCGAAACCGCACAGATTGTCGATCAGTTCGCGCAGCCGGACCGCATCCGCCACCACTTTGGCGGGAAGATCGTCAGCCAGCTGCCAGCTCATTTCGCCCTGCTGGTTGCTCCCGACCTCGGCCCAGAACCGTTTGCTTTGATCCAACAGACGGTGCAGCGAGAGCGGCGCGGCAAACAGGGCAATGGAATCCGACTGGCCTTCGGATTCGGCGAGCGCTTCGTCCAGCAACGCCCCGATCCGTTCGACGGAGTGCTCTGCCAGATCGAGCTTGCGCCGGTCGCCGTCGCCTTCAGCGGCCCCTTCGAGCAGGTCGATGACGCCAGACAGGGTCGCCAAAGGCGTGCGGAAATTATGCGCCATGGTGGACAGGAACCGTGTCCTCACCGCCAGCGCCATTTCCGTCTTTTCGCGTTCCGCCTCCAGCTCTCCGGTCAGCATATTTAGCTCACGCACGCGGCGTTCCGCGCGCAATTGTAGCATTTTGACGGCGCGCTCATTTGCTCGGAGTTGAGTGATGTCGCGGACAGAACCGTAGATCCCGCGCAGCCGGTTTTCATCACCGCTGGACCGGCGGATATGCCAGCGGAGCCAGCGCGTCCCCTCGTGAGGATGGATAATCCTGTGCTCGAAGGTGTGGTCCTCGTCCGCTGGCAGGTTGCTATAGAATTGCGTCGCCTCCGCCATCATCCGGTTGCGGTCCAACGGATGCAGAACGCTGATCAAATGCTCCGGGGTCAGTTTGGTATCGGCCGGAAAACCAAGAATCGCGTTGAGCTGGGGCGAGCTTTGGAACGGTTCATCCGGTGCGCCAAAAATCGTGGCAAAGCCGCCGGTGCGCTGCGCGTTGAGCAGCTGCATGTTCTGCAGATCCAACCTGCGCACGAGGTCCTCCTCCCGGACCAGCAATTCCCGGTTGGCCAGGTCGAGCTCGCGCATTCGCCCTTCCAGTGCGGTTTCCGCTTCAGCAAGGGCGGTTTCGGCCCGCGCGAGCTTTCTCTGCAGGATTTCCACCATTCGCTCCGGCGATGGCTGCTGGGTGTCCGGGGAAATCATTCAAGCCTCCAGCAGCATCAGGCGAAGGGCGTCCGGGGTCGGCATGTCGTGCATCGTGAGTGCCCTTGCCCCCGTAAGCCCGGCTGGCAATGGCTGCGCGGGGTCTAGCCGCAGAACCAGATCGTATTGCGCGTCCGGTGTCGGCACGTCTGCACAGCCAGCGCTGGAGGCGACTGTGTAGCCCAGTTCTTCGAGCGATGCCTCTCCAGCCAGCCGTGCGACCGCGCTGCCGCCAACAACCAGTGCGCTCAGGCCCGTGCCGGGCAGCGAATCGCCGATGTCGGCTGCGCGCCTGAGCGGGATTTCCAGCGTAAAAGTACTGCCTTCACCTTCGACGCTGGTGACCGACACATCGCCGCCCATAGCGCGGGCGAGATTGCGGCAGATCGACAGACCCAGACCGGTGCCGCCGAAGAGCCGCTCGGTTGACGCATCGACTTGCTCGAACGGCGTAAACAGCGCGTCCAGCCTGCTGGCCGGAATGCCGATTCCGCTGTCGCTGACCGACAGGGCCATGATGACCGCATCAGGCGTATCTGGCTTCTCGTCAGCCCGCGTTTCGCATCGCACCGCGACTTGCCCCTGCGCTGTAAACTTGATCGCATTGCTGAGGAAATTCGCGAGGATCTGCTGGATGCGCGCTTCATCGCCAATCAGCATTTCCCTCGGTCCCGGCTCCAAGATCAGCTCAACTCCCTTGCCTCTTGCGAGGGGACCGAACAGCTCCCCACCGCGCTGCACCATGTCGTGCGTATCGAAAGCGCGCTCCTCGATCTGCAAAGCCCCGCTTTCGCCGCGGGCCGTGCTCAACACATCGTCGAGCACCCGCATCAGAGCCTCTGCCGAACTCTCGATTGTCGCCAGAGCCCGGTCGCGCTGGCGAGCGGAATTGTCCTGCCGAACCTGCTCCAGCATGCCCAAGATGCCGGTCATCGGCGTACGGATTTCGTGGCTGACGGTTGCCAGCAGGTTCTTGCGAATGTCGGCCGCGCTTTGCGCTTCATCGCGGGCGGCCATCAGGGCGGCCTCGCCCTCTTTTTGGGATGTGATGTCGCGGGCAATATAGGCGAAGCCGGACAGGTTGCCGTCCTCCATCGTGATCGCCTCGATCGCTTCATAGGCCCAGAACGTCTGCCCGTGCCCGTTCACGCGTTCCACGGAGTGGGAAACCCGCCCATCTTGCGCAACCTTTGCGAGAAGGTCCCGCGCCTGTTCAAGCCTGTTTCCGTTTCCATCGGAATTTCCGATGATTTGCGCGATGCCCTCATCCTTCGCGCCATCCCATCCGAACACGTCCTTGGCCGCACTGTTGGCCCGCGTGATGCGCCCTTCTGCATCGAGCAGGAGCACCGCATATTCTTCAAGCGCATCGACCAGCAGATCGAACGACTGAGTGAGGCGAAGCCGTTCCCGCGTCACCCGGCTTTCCATGGCATCGAAGGCGCGGTCGAGGCGGGCGAGCTCATCCCCATCCGCGCCATCCACCGGCTCGCTGTTCTTCTCTGCCAGAGCAATCGCATCCGCTCTGTCTGCCAATTGTTCTAGCGGACGGGACAAGCTGTTCCGCACGAACCAGATGATGAACAGGGCAAACGCCGCCGTGGTCAGCAACCCGCCAATCAGGATCGGTAGAGCCGACTCGAACGCAGCCGCCCGCACCTGCTGACCGGGGATCGCCGACACAATGAACCAGTCGGGATTATCAAGTCTCGCGGCCGCCACATAGAGGTCGGCATCTTCCAGAAACGTCAGTGCCGTTCGCCGCTCCAGCACGGAAAGCAAACTCCAGACTGCGCCCAGCTCGGGTTCCGAAGTTGTCGCAAGATCGAGAAACGCGCCGGTCTGTTCGCTCGACTGAACGGTATAACGGGGATGGCGGATCAGTTTGCCATCACCGGTGACGACCATCCGCTCGACCCCTTGCGGGGGGAGCGCACCCTCATCGTCAAAGATCGAATCGAGCACGATGCTGGTTCCAAACGCACCGATGTGTCTGGCACCGTCCCGCACGGGCGTCATGCAACCGGTCGTCCATGTCGTGCGGGATTCGTCATAGAGGATGGGCTGCAAGCCGGTGCACCGCATAACACCGTCGGGATTGACGCCCGGTTTTACAATTTCGGAGAACTCTTCGCTCTGGAAATCGAGCGTTGCGGGGGCATCACGGCGATAGAACTGCAGATTGTCCGCTCTGCCGGGAGCGTACATCACCAAATCATTGTCGGGCGAGAAGAAGTACAGATTATCGACATTCTGCTGCGGCAGACCGTCCACCATACCTGCGAGAGTGGCGAAGGCAGAGGACACGGTAACGCGCCGTTCTGGGGACAGATCTTGCGCCGGAATAAACCCGCCGAACCCCGACACAGGCCCACGCGGTGTCATTGTTCCGGTCCACAGACTGTCTGCGCTGCGCCTTGTGCCATCCGGCCTTGCGGGGAACAGACGGTTGAATTCCGCTGCGGCCAATCCGCCTGCGTCTATTTCCGAGTTCAACCGCTTGGCCGCCGCTGCCTGAGCGCTCTCCATCTCCTCAAAGCGGACTTGCAGGCCCTGTTGAGCCAGCGACCGGTCCTCGCGCAGCAGCGACAGCGCTGCGCCGATCTCGCGATTGCGCGCTTCGCCATAGGCCAGCCAGGTCGACAACCCGAACAGGAGCAAGCCGATCGGGAGGATGGTCGCAAGCGCGCGCGTACTGAGCTGGCCAAACCGCATGGGATACTCCGTGATGGCGACCTACCACGAGCAAGCGCCAATGCTGGCACCCTAGAAGGAAATATCCACCAAATGCTGAATGGCGCGGCACCAAATTGCGGTCGACATTCCTAAGCCCAAAGGCTGCGTGTCCAGTCGACTGCGGTTTGCGAGGAAGCGAGAACTTCTTCGCCCAGCCTGCGCGACCATAGCGTTTCTGCCCCGCCCGCCAGCCGCCACCGGTGCAGCGCGCGGGTATAGAGATTAAGGTCGTGCTCTGCGCTGATACCGATTGCGCCGAAGACGGCGTGGGCGGTGTTGGCAATGCGCGGGGCGGCTTCGGCAGCGACGGACTTGGCGACAGCGGCCTGCGCCGTTTCGGGCCAGCCTTTGCTCGCAGCAAGCTCGACGGCCAGCCGCACTGCGACCACATCCTGTGCCATCACGGCGAGGTTTTGCTGGAGCGCCTGCTGCTTGCCGATGAGCTTGCCGAACTGGACCCGCTCATTGGCGTAGGCGACGGCCATATCGAGCAGCTTGCCCGCCGCGCCGGCGATCAGGGCCGCGTGGAGAAGCGCGGTGGCATTCTCTCGCCGCGCGGCTTCATTGTCGCCGGTTGCCCGCTCGATCATCGCTTCGCCAATCCCGACGGGTACTGCATGGCGGCCCAGCGCCATCCACAGCGGCGCGACATCGGCCAGAGACAGCCCTGCGCCGCCTTCGCTCTCGGCAACCAGCGCATCGAGGAAGCCCGACTGCTCGACAGTCTGCATGGCGGCAGCGCTGCCCTCGCCAGCTTCGATGGCACGGACTGCAGAAGGCGCGAAGACCTCGCCCAGCATCTGCTCGAACGGTTCGAGAAATTCACTCGTCATTACCGCGCCCTCATCTCAGGCCCAAACCGCGCGCGATAATGCCGCGCAGGATTTCCCGCGTGCCTCCGCGCAGCGAAAAGCTCGGCGCGATATGCGTCACATAGGTCAGCGCGTCCTGCAGTTCCTCGCTCACCGCCTCATCAGGGTGCGCCGCCAGATCATCCCCAATCGCCAGCGGCAAATCCTGTTCGAACGCTGTGCCGAGGTCTTTCACCACCGAGGCCTCGACCACCGGGCTTTCGCCCGCCGCCAGCTGCCCTGTGCACGCCAGCGACATGGCCCTGAGCGCCGACAGCTTCGCCATAAATCCGCCGACCAGCGCCGTGGTTGCAGGGTCATCGCGCCCAACCGAACGCAGATGCGCCAGCCACGCGTCGAACAACACAATGCTGGAATAGATGCGTTCCGGCCCGCTGCGCTCGAAGGCCAGTTCGGCCACGACCTGCTGCCAGCCGCCGCCTTCTTCGCCAATCAGCGCGTCCTCAGCCAGTTCCACATTGTCGAAAAACACTTCGGAGAAATGCGCATCGCCCGCCAGATCGGTGATCGGGCGGATATCGACACCCGGTGCTTTCAGATCGACGATGATCTGCGACAGCCCGCGGTGCCGATCGTCGGTGGTGCCCGATGTGCGGACCAGTGCGATCATGTAATCGGAATGCATCGAATTGGTGGTCCAGATCTTCTGGCCGTTGAGCAGCCAGCCCTTCTCGGTCCGCTCCGCCCGTGTCCGAACGCTCGCCAAATCCGACCCGCTGCCCGGCTCGCTCATCCCGATGCAAAACAGCAGCTCCCCCCGGCAGATGGCGGGGATGTATTTCCGGCGCTGTTCCTCGGTGCCAAAATTCAGGATCAGCGGCGCGCTTTGCCGGTCCGCGATCCAGTGCGCCGCCACCGGCGCACCGGCGGCCAGCAATTCCTCCACCACCACAAACCGCGCAAACGGCCCGCGCCCACCGCCGCCATATTCGGTCGGCAGGGTCAGGCCCAGCAGCCCGGCCTCGCCCAGCTTGCGGCTGAAATCCGCATCGAAGCCCGACCACGACCGCGACCGCTCGGCCAGCGACATATCGGCCACCGCCTCCTGCGCCAGCGCGCGCACTTTCCCGCGCAGCGCCTCGTCTCCGGGCGGAATGGCGGCAAGGGTGAGAGTATCGAACAGGGGAAAGCTCCTAAAGCGCCTTGTGCTCTCACTTTTAGGTTTGCGGGCGGGGCCCTTGCAACCTAGCACAAGAGCTATGGAACCCTTCTTGAAAATCGAGCGCGATGGCTCCGTCGTCATCGCCAGTCTCAATCGCCCCGAAACCCGCAACGCCATTTCCGAAACCGCGCATAGCGAGGAGATCGCGCAGTTCTGTGCCGACATGACCCGCGACCGCAGCGTGCGCGCCGTGGTTCTCACCGGCGAAGGCAGCGCTTTCTGCGCGGGCGGCAATGTGAAGGATATGGCGAACAAGGCAGGGATGTTCGCAGGCAGCCCCTACGAGATCCGCAATCGCTATCGCACCGGCATCCAGCTGATCCCCGCCGCGCTGTATGACCTGGAAGTGCCCGTGGTGGCCGCTGTTAATGGACCGGCGATTGGTGCGGGGCTCGACCTGGCTTGCATGGCCGACATCCGCATCGGCAGCGAGAAAGCGATCTTCGGCGAGACCTTCGTAAAGCTGGGCATCATTCCCGGCGATGGCGGCGCATGGTTGCTGCCCCGCGTGATCGGCATGGCCCGCGCCACGCAGATGACTCTGACAGGCGAGATCATCGACGCGGCCAAAGCGCTGGAATTCGGGCTTATCAGCGAGGTGACGTCGCACGATCAGTGCCTGCCGCGCGCGGTGGAAATGGCGCAGATGATCGCAGCCAATCCCGGCCACTCCACCCGTATGGCCAAACGGCTGCTGCGCGAAGGGCAGGATATGAAGCTCGCACCCTTGCTGGAACTCAGCGCGGCCTATCAGGCGCTGGCTCATCACACGGAGGATCATGCCGAGGCGGTGGACGCATTCACCGACAAAAGAGCGCCGCAATTCAAGGATTGCTAACCCGGACCCGCAACCTTGCTTCCTCCTGAAATTCGGGCATTATGGTGCCCGGGTCGCCGAAAGAAAAACCATTGGAGAGAGATTGTCCGCCTACCGGGCGGATGAGCGATTTGGGGGAGGCACCTTTTGCCGGTCATACCAGGGTGCAGGCACGATCTGTTTGTCAGCTATGCCCATGCCGATAACTTTGACTCGCTGGACGGGACGAAGGATATTACGCGGCTGTATAACAGCCTGCGCGCCGTGCTGCGCCAGCGTCTGGGCACACGCGAGGAAGAGCTGAGCGTCTTTTTCGATTCGCAAAACCGCGCGAACGATCAATTGGGCGACATGCTGGACGCAGCCAGCAATTCCGCGCTGCTGCTGATTGTCGGTTCCCCCAGCTGGGCCGGCAGCGACTTTTGCCCGCAGGAACTGGCCGCCTTTCACGGGTCGCGCGGGGATTTGCGCAATATCTTTGTGGCTGAGCATTTGCCGCTATTGCCGGGCGACACCTACCCTGCCCCGATCACCGATCATGTCCGGTTCCGGTTCCACCGCGCGGTAAGCGAGGAATCGAGCACCCGCATTCCGATGACGCCGGAGGATGACAGCCGCCTCTACCGTGACCGGATCTATTCGCTCGCCGAGCAGATTGTCGAGCGGCTGGTGCAGCTGCGCGAAACGGGCGTCGCCAAGGCGTCTGCCCCCGCTGTCGCAGCCAGCGCCAGCACGCCCTCGCGTGTCATGGTCGCCAGCGGCAATATCGATCTGCCCAAAGGCGCAAAGCGCGCGCTGATCGCCGAACCGACCGACGATCTGGAAGACGAGGTCGCGCAGGTGCGCGCGCATCTGGAGCAATATGACATCCACGTCCTGCCGGTCGCGAGCAGTTATGACGGGATGGACCAGTTCCTGAGCGAATATAATGCTGCGCTGGGTCAGGCCTCGATGATGATCCAGCTGGTCGGCCCGCATGTCGGGCGCAAACCCCCCGCCATGCCCACTGGTAAGGCGCGGCATCAGTATGACGCGGCGATCGCCGCCGGTGTGCCCGTGATGCAGTGGCGCAATCCTGAATTGCAGCTCGATCCGGTGCCCGATGATCACCGCGATTTGCTGGAGACGGAGCATGTCATCTGCTCCACTCTGTCGGAATTCAAGGCGCGGCTGGTCGATGCTCTGCAGCCCGAACCCGAGCCTGAACCCGCGCAGGTCGCGCTGGAGGCGGGCCAATTCCTGTTTGTCGATGCCGACGACCGCGACCGCGAAGCCATCGACCGGGTGCTGGACGAGCTGGAAGATACCGGCCTGCTATGCATGGGGCCGGAGCCGGAAAGCACCGATGCCAAGGCGCGGCTGGCCGATCTGGAGCAGAACTTCACAAGCTGTGATGCACTGATCCTGCTGCACGGCAATGCGCCCAGCACCTGGGTGAAGAGCCAGCTGGTGCTCTTCACCAAGCTTTCGGCCAAGCGGAACGAGAAACTGAAGCTGATGGCAATCTGCAAGGGCCCGCCGGGGCCGAAAGAGGATATCAAGTTCCGCCTCGCCAATGCGCAGGTGATTGATTGCGGCGAGAATTGGGACATGACCGATGTCCGCAAGCTGGTGTCGAGCCTGTCGGCATGAGTGAGGGGCAAAATCACATCGAGCAGGTTCCGTTCCCCGGCCTGCGGGCCTTTACCCGCGACGAAAGCTATCTGTTCTTTGGCCGCGACAGTCAGGTTACCGAGCTGATCGACAAGCTGGCGGATAGCCGGTTCCTCGCTGTTCTGGGGTCTTCGGGCAGCGGCAAATCCTCGCTCGTGCGCACCGGTCTGCTGGAATATCTGGAGCTGGGCCTGCACCCGGCCGGCTCGGACTGGATGGTGATCGATTTTCACCCCGCAGGCGATCCCATCGGGTCGCTGGCGGCGGGCCTGTTCGCCGCGCAGGGGATGGACGTAAAGGGCGAAGAATTCGACCTGATGGCCCACAGCCTGCGGCGCGGCCCGCGCGCGGTGATCGAATGGTGTCAGGCGGGGCACCTGCCCGAAGGCCGCAATCTGCTGCTGATGGCTGACCAGTTCGAGGAGCTGTTCCGTTTCTCCAGCTATGCCGAGCGCGAAGAGGCCGAAGCCTTTGCCCGCCTGCTGATCGAAAGCAGCGAGTGCCCCGATTTCCCGATCTCGGTCTGCCTGACCATGCGGACCGAATTCCTTGCCGACTGCGCGATGATCCCCGGCCTTGCCGAGCGGATCAATGACGGGCTGTATCTCACCCCGCGCATGAACCGCGATGAGTGCGAGGAAGCGATTGTCGGTCCGGCGGGTGTCTCCGGCTTTGAAGTCGAGCCGAAGCTGGCCAACCAGCTGCTGAACGACATGGCCACGCTGGCCCCGTGGGAAGACAAGGACGACGTCAGCCAGACGATGGCCAGCCGCGCGGACCAGTTGCCGCTGATGCAGCACGTGCTCAACCAGCTGTATCTGGAAACCAAGGAACGCGACGGCGACGACAATATCGTGCTGCGGCGCGATCATTACCGCGAAATCGGCGGGCTGACCGGTGCGCTGGATGTCCACGGATTGCAGGTGCTTGAGCGGCTGGGTGCCGCTCCGTCCGATCCGGACCGCGTGCCCGCGAAAGGCAAAGCGGCAAACGACACCCGCGCCCCGGGCGAGGTCGATCATACTCTGGTGGCGCAGGTCTTCCGCGCTCTGGTGGCAGGCCCGTCTCTGGCCAAGGCGGTGCGCCGTCCGTGCCGGTTCGACGAGCTGGCTCGCGCGACCGGCGACGAAGCGGCGACCCGCACCGTCGTCGATGCGTTCCGCGCCCACGGGGTCAATTTCCTGCGCCCCTATGAAGGCGAGCCGCTGGCCGACGATACCGTCATCGACATCAGCCACGAAAGCCTGATCCGCCAATGGAACCTGCTGACCGGCTGGTTCGAGGAAGAACGCGAGGCGGGCGTCGCGTGGCAGCAATTGCACAGCCAACAAGAGGCCTTTGCCGACGGGCGCAGCGATCTGCTCACCGGTCTGGCGCTCGCCAATTTGTCGGAATTCTGGGAAAGCGAACGCCCGACCGCTGCTTGGGCCGAGCGTCATGGCGGCGACTTTGCCGCCATCGAGAGCTTTTACAAGACCAGCAAGGAAACCGACGAACGCCAGCGGGCCGAGGCGGAGGCCGAGCAGCGCCGCAAAACCAACCGGCTGCGTGTCTGGCTCGCCGGTACAGCCGCGCTAGCCTTCGTCGCGCTGGGCGGGGCCTATTACGGCTTCACGCAGGCCGCAGAGGCCCGCAGTTCGGAAGCCGCTGCACTGGCAGCAACCGAGGAACAAAAGAAGGCAACCGAGGCACAGGCATTGGCGGCCGAGCGCGCCGGACTGGCCGAGAAACGCGCCGAGGACGAAGCCGCTGCAGCGCTGCTCGCCGCCAATCAGGCCGAGGCAGCCGCTCTCGCCCAGCAGGAGGCCGCACAGCGCGCTGCGCTCAGCGAACAGCAAGCGCAGTCAAATCTCGCCGAAGCCCGCGCGGCGGAAGCCGCTGCGGAGGCCGCGCGCAGGCAGGCCGAGGAGCAGGCCGATGCCAATGTCGATCTGATCCGCCGGATCGGGGAAGCCATCACGGTCGGCGGCGGCACCGAAGAAGTGACCGGCGACGAATTGCGCGACGAGGTGCGCGAACGCTTGCCCGACCAGAGCCGCGCGGCGCCGCGTGTGCAACCCGGCCAAGGAGGCGGTAGCGCCATCCCCTTGGCGCTCGCCGTCAGCCTGCCCCTTACCAGCGAAGCATCGCTTGCCGCCTCTGCATCTGCCTCCTCCGCAGCCGCGCCGGAAGCACGCAGCGCGCCGCGCGAACGGCCGTGCTTGCCCGAATGGCAATTGATCGCCGAGCTGGAACCCGACCGGCAGATGGACCGTCTGCCGGGCAGCCTGCAAACCCAGTGTCTCGCCCGTGAACTGGCGCAGTTTTTCGAAGCTCAGCTCAGCCGGAGCGGTTCCCTCGGACAGGGGAGTGGACCGGGAGGCGGATCGGCCGATCCCGCTGAAATCCTGCAGATCAACACCATGCTGGGCAAAGCGTGGTTCACCGCCCGTAACTGGAAGGAATCCATCGGCGCCTATGAGCGGGCGCATGATGCAGGACTGAGATTGCTAGAGCGGCGCGGGCGGCAATCCGTTCTGGACGATCCGAAACTGCGCAGCGCCTATTTGCAGGCGTCGTACAACTGGCTGCTCGATGCGCGCGAAGTGCGCCAGTCGGGCAAAGCGCAGCGCGGTTTTTCCGATATCGAAGCGATTGCCGCCGGTTTCGATGTGGACGCTTTGACTGGCGCTCAGGATATGGAGCTGGCCACCGATCTGGCCCGCATCGCCATCCTGCAGATGACGGTACACCGCGAGTATCAGCCCGATCCTGACAAGCAGACCGATGCCGAGCTTCGTCTGCTGGGTATTGCCAATCTGATCCTCGAATGGAGGGTCGACCTCGATTTCGACGACGAGGCGCAGATGAATTCCGCGCTGGAAGCGCTGGGTGTGATTGCTCAGGGTCTGACGGAAGTGGAAGACGATTCCTCCGCTGCGGAAAATGCCGAGCTGACCTGCGACATCAGCGAGACAATGGAACTGCTTGCGCCCGATCCGCTGGACCGCAGGGTGACGCGGGCAAAGCTCAATTGCGCAATCGGCAGTCTGGCCGCGGCGACCGAAGAGGCGGGCTCCGTCGGCGATATCGATAGTATTGCGCAAGGCGCCCGCGCCCGCGCCCGCGAATCCCTCGCCAAGGATCCGTTCGACGAGCGCACACGGCTCGCGCTGATCGATGCCAATATGGCCGGTGCCAATCGATCCCAAGCGAGCGCCAAGCGGGCAGCGGAAGCCCTGATCGGCCAGTTGAAAATCGAACGAAATGCGGCCGGGAAAGTCTACTTCGCGGCACGGCAAGACAAAATTGACGAGGAAGTCGAGCGCGAGTTTGCCAAAGTATCGGCGGAGAACCGTTCTCCCTCGCGGAAAGCCAGCATTGAACGGTCCGTCCGGTCGGAATTTCAGGACACGCCTGAACTCGCCGCGCTCAAATTGCCATTTACGGAATTGGGCGAACGCATTGGGTCACTGGAGAATCTCGAAATAGAGATTGCCAACAATTTCGGCAGTTCCGACGTCAAGATCGGCAAGTATTGCGATGCAAGTCTCGTTCAAACCATCGCCTCGCGTGAAGGTGCCACTGCGGAATCGATCGCGCGCCTGCAGCAGGCCTCGTCGGTTGCAGGCATTTGGGACGACGCAGAGGTGGAACTGACCCTTGCAGACCACGCCAGCAAGCTGAGCCTCTATTCGCAGCAATGCCTTGCGCAAATCAACGAGGCCCGCGGCGATTTTTCCTATGTTCTGTCACAGTCCGACGGAAAAGCGCTGCGCCGTTGGAGCACCGGCTTGTTCGTGGATATCGGCTGGCGCGAATGGGCCGACGCGCGCGACGAGGCCGGCGTCCAGCCGATCAACCGGCAGGACTTCATCGACACCGCCATCGATGTCAGCCTTGTCACTTTGAGCGAACTGCCCGGCAGTTTCCAGACGCTCGACACCGTGTACCAGATCGTAAAGCGCGAAGAGAATGACGACGATGACACGACGACCGGACTGGTCGACGATGCGCGCGCACTGCAGGTCACCAATGCGGCGCTGACCCGCATTCTGCAGGGCGACAGGGTGCCTACATTCTGGGATCGGCATGTCGTCAATCTGGGGTGCCGGATGCATGGTGACCGGCTGGACATGATGGGGTCCACCGATCTCTCCACGCTGGTTTCCGCTGCCCGCGAACTGCAGGATTATTGCCAGCCGGTGGCCGATGACCGCATCTGGGCGGCCTATACCCGCAACGCCCTGCAAAGCGCGTTCCACAAGCTGGCGCATGTCGAAGACGCAGATGGGACGGAATTGTTTAGCACCCGCGAGGGATTCAACGCGCTCTATCCCTATCTCGATTGGGCGTCCAAAGGCGGCAATCCGAACCCGACAGGCGATCTGGTCCGTGTGGGGGAAGACTTTCTGGGGCCGGACCAGATGGCCCGTTTTCGTGCGCGCCAGGCCCACCAAAAGCAGGTCTTCGGCTTCGGATACGAGAATGATTTTGGCCGGAAGAATACGTGGTATTTCCGCCACAGCGATGATCCGCTGTGGGGCGGCGAAGCATTTCTCGCCGCGATGGATACCTACAATCGCGGCGTCGGGCCGGAATCCGCGCGGGAGTTTCTGGCTGGCATCTCCCGCTTCGCAGCGGAACGTAGCGCGCCGATGCCGGTCCTTGCCCAATCGATCCTGAGTGAGGCGGAAGCCTATCTCCCGGATGATCCGGAGACCATCGAGAAATACGCCAAAGCCAACGAACTGCTTGCCTTTGAAAAGGCCCACCTGCCCGTCGATGCACGCGGCATCGCCTTTGCGGGCTATCTGCCGGAATCGATCCGCGCGGGCAGCCCCAAAAGACCCGAAGTGCCGATGTATGGCTGGGCCTCGGGCGGCCTCTATGCCGTCGAAGACGATACCGCCGCCGATTGGGGCGATTGGCCTTCTTTCAACGGGTTCGACCCGGTGGCTCTGGCTCGAGGAGATCTGGTTGCCGGGTCGCCCCGCATCACGGGCGAGATTGCGCCCGAGGCCAATGGAATGCTGTCGACCTATGCCTTGTTCGCCAGCGAGGCTTCCTTGCGCCGCTGGCAAGCCGACCCGGCCGGAATTGCACTGCAGGCGGCGGACCAATGGGTGCGTTTGAAACCGGAGGCGCTGCATTATCTGGCCGACCGCGAGCGGATTTGGGCCCGCGCCCGGCAAGTTTTCGGTGCGGGGCCCGATGCGATAGCCAGCGCAAATGCCGCCATGTCCGATGTGCTGGACAGGCCGGGGGCGACCAGTGTCGAGAAGATGACACTGGCGGCCAATGCCATGCTGCCTTCGCCCGGGCGTAGTCCGGTGGACGATGGCGGAATCGCCTTTGGCGGCACCACGCTGGAAAGCGTAGCACCGCGACTCTACCGACGCGGGTCCTCCGATGCGACCATCCTGTTTCGCGGCGCGCGCGTCGCGCTGGCTGACCGACGTAATGCGGAGAAAATCGCTGAGCATTGGCCGCTTCTCAACGGCTGGGACCCGGTCGAACTGGCCAAGGGCAATTTCGTCAGCGGACTGGCGGAATTGGCCAATGATCCCTCGGATACCGAAGACCCGCGCCCCTATGCCCTGTTCGCCAGCGAGGCCAATCGCGAAGCCTGGAAACGCGGCGACGGATCGCTCTATTTGGCGGCCCGCGAAAACTGGCTGGCACAGCGCCCCGATTATGCAGGCGATTTGCCCGCTGATGACAGCCAGCTCGTCGAGGCAGCGAACTTCGCTCAGGCGGTCGCTCAGGAACTTCCCGAAGGGGTGAACGCGACCATTGCCCTGGCCAAATCTGTTCAGGACAGCGCCGAATATACCGATAAGGCATCGGCAGAGGGTATCGATGCGATGGCCCTTCGCAGCACGCTGAATTTTGCGACCGGCCGGACGCCGACCGACGCGCAAGGCTTTGCTTTTGGCGGCCATTCGGTGTGGGCCATGGAAGGTGGCGAAGCCGTTCTTGGTGATCGGACACTTCCAGTCTTCTATCGCGGCGCGCTGGTCGCCACGAAAGATGACGAAGACATGTTCGAAATTCGCGGGGCGTGGCCGATATTCAATGGGTATGATCCGGTAGAGATCGCCGAGGAGAGGGCAACGCCCGGCCTTCCCGAAATTCTGGAATTGAACGAAAAATACGGGTTCGAGCGTCCGGTCCTCTTCAGCAGCGAGGAGAACCGGAACACGTGGGCGCAGAACAAGCTGGAAACCGCGATTGCCGCTGCCAACACGCTCGGCGCGTCCAACGCAGTGCCGATCCCCGACATCAAGGACGATATTTTCGACCTCTGGGAAATTGCGATATCGCAGCGTCTGGCCGGCATGATCCCCGAAGTGGACGAGAGTGACCGCGTTGAGCTGGCCTATGAAATGGTCTGGGAATTGCGGGACTCGCAAGAATTCGCGCCCATCGAAAGCGAGTTCGACGAAGGGCTGTTTTCGGGCCTCAATGCGATGATCGATCTGGGCGTCGAGCGACTGGCCATCAATGGACGTCGCACCCCCGTGAACGCCAGCCGCGTCGCTTTTGGCGGAGTGCAACTGCATTCGATTATCGACGGAGCACCTGTTGCGGGCGAAGAGGGCGATCTGGAATATTATCGCGGCGCTCTGTACGCGCGGGGACAGACATCCTCCTCCTCACGCGACGAGTATTGGCCGGGCTTTAACGGATGGGACCCGGTGGCACTTTCGCAAGGGCGCTTTGTGGCCGGGCGCGCCGAGCATGTGTTCGTCAATCCGCAGTTGTCCGGCCCACTCATGTTTGCGACAGCAGAGTCGCTGGCCGAATTCGAGGATCGGCCGGGCGATATTCTGTCAGACGCCATCGACCAGTGGAGCGCGTTGTTGCCCGAGTTCGCGGCGGATGTGGATGACTTGATCGGCGGCGACGACGATAGATGAGGCGCATGATCCTGACCTGCAAAGATGCCTCCATCTTGCCGTCTGGCTAGCAAATAGCGAATTGAATGGTCGACGCAGCGCTTCGGGGCTGACAAGCAGCCCGGGACTGCGGCCGCGCCGCAAGAATCACCAACGGGAGAGACCATGTCCTACGAAACGATCCGAACCGAGCAGGACGGCAATGTCCTCAAAATTACGCTCAATCGGCCCGAGCGGCTGAATGCCTGCCCGCCACAAATGGCCGACGAGATCTTTGCTGCGCTGCGCGATCTGGGCGATGCCCGCGCCGTGCTGATTACCGGCGAGGGCCGCGCCTTCTGCTCCGGTGCCGATCTGGCGGCCAATGCCGAGGGCGGAGCCTCCATCGAAGGGGGCGCGCGGTCCTACACCGCGCTGCAAAAGCATTATAATCCCATGATCCAGATGCTCGCCAATGTGCCGGTGCCGGTTGTCGCTGCCGTGGGCGGTCCAGCCGCCGGTGTCGGTTGTTCGATTGCGCTGGCTGCCGATTTCGTGCTGGCAGGCAAAAAGGGCTATTTCCTTCAGGCCTTCGTCAATATCGGTCTGGTTCCCGATGGCGGCTCCAGCTGGATGCTCCCGCGCCTGATCGGTCTGGCGCAGGCCACCCGTATGATGATGCTGGGCGAACGCATCCATGGCGAGGAAGCCGAACGGCTCGGTCTGATCTATAAATGTGTGGAGGACGATGCGCTGATGGCGGAGGCCGAAGCTCTGGCGCACAAGCTGGCAGACGGCCCGACCATCGCGCTTGGCCAGATGAAGCAGACGCTCCGCGCCGGGCTGGAAAGCGACTTTGCCAATACCCTGCGAGCCGAAGCCGAGGGCCAGCGCGTCGCCGGGAACAGCAAGGACGCGCGCATCGGAGCTATTGCGTTCCTGAAGAAAACCAAGGCGGAGTTCACCGGCAGCTGAGCCAGCAACAGAAAATCCAGCCCAAAGAAAAAGGCCGCCCGGACATTTCGTCCGGGCGGCCCTCTTTTATGTTGGTACAAAAGCCTAGAAGCGGAAGCTGGCTTCCACGAATACCTGACGGCCGCGGTTCTGGGTCACCACGAGATCGTCGCCCGCCGGTAGACCGAAGCCGGCCGCACCACCGGGCGACAGGAAGGGTCGACCGCCAGAAGTGTTGACATAGATTTCGTCAGTCAGGTTTACGCCGACAAGCGCCAGCCGCCAATTGCCGTCCGGATGCCCAACAGAGACCGAAGCGTCGATCGTTATGAAGCTGTCCTGCACGAAATCGTTCAGCGTATCCTCGTCAGTAAAGTAGCTATCCGAGTAGCTGACGTTCCCGTTCAGTCCGAGCTCCAGCGAATTCCCCATCGGGATAAACCAGTCTGCTGCGATGTTGCCCGCCCATTTCGGGGCGCGCGCCACATCGCGGCCATTAAGGTTGATATCATCGCCGGTGTTGAACTGGCCATCTGCACCAGGGGTGAAGAAGTCGTCCGAGAAGGTCGCGTCAAGATAGGACAGATTGCCCGAGAAGGAGAGACCGTCCAGCGGGGTGCGATAGGCCCAGGCGACGTCGATACCCTGCGTGGTGACTTCACCCGCATTCAGGGTGATGAACTGGATCGTCGTGGCGTTGAAGTTCTGCACCTGCAGATTGTCAAAGACGTAATGATAGCCCGTCACGTTGAGGGTTATATTGCGATTGTCGAACTGCGATTTCACACCGATTTCGCCGCCGATTGCCTCTTCCGACTGGAAGATCAGACCATCGGCTGTGGCCTGACGCACGGCCGGGTCCGGACTGTCGAACCCGAGCAGGGAGAACGATGGCAGCGCGCTGTTGTCGATACCGCCCGATTTGAAGCCGGTCTTGAACGATGCGAACACGTTGATATCCGGCGTCGCCTGATAGCGGATCGTCGCTTCCGGTGACCAGTTGCTGTCGCTGAAAGCAATCGGGCCGGAGAAGAAGCCGCTGTTGACGAAGGCAGGCCCGGACGAAAGGAACGTGTGCACGTAAGGGATGGAGATCGTCTGGACCTTCTCCTCATCCGTGTAGCGGACACCGCCCGAGATTTCGAGCTGCTCGGTGAGATCGAAGCTGACCGAGCCGAAAATCGATTTCGCTTCGGTATCGGTCGTGTGAATCTTGTCCCAATCGAACGTATTTCCGGTGACCGGATCCGGCGCGATCAGGGAGATATTGACGCCCTGCTGCGCGGTGTCGAACACGAAAGTCCGTGTTTCGTAATACGCGCCAACCATGAAGTCGAAGGCTCCTCCGAAATCAGAAGCCAGTCGCAGTTCCTGGCTGAACTGGTCGAGCCGGTTGATCGGATCGCTTGCTCCGGTTCCGAGTGGAACACCCGGTCCGTTTGTCGCAGCGAGTGCGGGAGCGTTTGTCGCCAGGAAGGTCGGATCCCCGATCGCGTTGCCAATCGGCGAGAAGGCTGGACCAATCCCGACATAGGAGTAGCTGTCGACATCGATCGCATCCATTTCCAGCAGGCCAGTGACGGATGTCAGGGTCAACGAATCGGTCGCGTCCCAGTCCATCCGCAGTCGGCCAAACTTGATGTCGGTTTCGCCGAACGGAACGCCGTTGAAACCGACCGACGCATCGTTGCCCGGCACCTGCGCGGCGAGCGCGGGAGCGACATCGGGCAGGAAGTAACGACCATCCTGGATGTCGCAATCATTGCCCGCTGGGATTGCCGCTACCCCGCTCAACAGGAAGACCGGGTCCGCAACGCCATTCGCTCCACAAAAGATGTCGGAGTGGCCGATGGCGCCATCGTTTTCGTGGCGGACATACTGCAATTTGAGATTGGCCGTGAACTCCGGCGCCGGATCCCATTGGATGGTGCCGCGCGCGACGATGTTTTTCTGCCCGCGGAACGGGCCATTTGCCGCTGGCGTTCCGGGCTGCAACTCCACATACTCGTCAATCTTGTTGTACTGCGCAGCTAGCCGGATGCCGAGCGTATCGGACACCGGTCCGGAGACGAACCCGCTGACCGTGTAGCCTTTTTCCTCGATTTCGTAGGAAGCCTTGCCCCCGATTTCCCAGGTCGGGGTCGGATTGGCCGATTTGATGGAGAACACGCCGGCCGAAGCGCTTTTCCCGAAGAAGAGCGATTGCGGACCTTTCAGAATATCGATCTGCTGCGTGTCGAAGAAACCCGCCTGCACCATCCGCATCGTGCTGATTTGCACGCCATCATAGTCGAAGGCGACGGCGGAATCGAAGGCTGCCGAAATATTGGAAGAGCCCACACCGCGCAGCGAGAGTTGCCCACCCGATCCGGAGCCGCCGACCTGCACATTCAGTGTGGGAACGCGGCTAACAACGTCGGCCACCTGATCGACATTGTATTTTTCAAGCGTGTCGCCACCAAGGACGGTCACCGTAACCGGCACTTCCTGAAGAGTCTCTTCCTGTTTACGTGCGGTGACGATGATGACGCCTGGCCCGGCCTCGGTCTGGTTTTCGGAACCGACATCATCCTGCGCCAATGCGACGCCCGGCACGGTAAAGAGGCCGGCAGCCGAAGCTAGCAGCAATGGCCGCATCCGGCGAAGAGTCCGGGCGTGTCCAATACTCGCGATCATATGTTTCCCTCCCAAGATGGCCGGCACCGATTGCATGCGGTTTACCGAGCCTCAAAAAATTCTCGCAGCCGTGTCCGACTGTCTCTCTTTAGTATGCGGACCTAAGGTCAGGCTCATCTAGCAAAACGGATAGGCGCGCGTTGACGCTAGGAAACCGTGGCTTTTTTGCACTGAGTGCCGCGCGCGGATTACAACGCATTCTCGCGCTCCATCTGTGCGATCCTCGGATCACTGGGCCACACCCACTCCTCGCCGATCACCGGGTCGACCCGCAATTCAGCAGGGATCCGGTTCGCGCCGATCATGCGGTCACAAGTCTGGTGGAAGCTGTAGATGCGCGCTTCCTGGTAGCTGAGCGGCACACTGCGAAAGCCATCACTTTCCATCGATTTCTGAATGGCTTCACCGAATTGTGTGTCCTCCAGAATGATAGGGCTCATATCCCTTCCATTGGGCTTGGTCTCATCCGGCACAGTCCACAGATCGGGCGTCGGCCCGTCACCCCAGTCCAGCGCCATGGTGACCAGCTCCAGACGCGTGGTGTTCAGCGATGTCGGCCAGAACAGCAGCGGGGGCACAAAGAAATTGCTGAGCGGCGAAACCCAGTTGGGAAACAGCGTGTAGCTCTGGGTGGAGGTGCGGCCCAGTTCGCCAACGCTTTCGATATCCTGCCATTCGGGCGGGCTGTCGATCGCGCGAACATGCTCGCGGTCCGTCTGGAGGGGTGCGGGCGCGAGCATACGGGCATGGCCATTGGGGTACATCGTATTGAGATTGCGCTTGGAGTCGACCAGCGGCGCGACCGTGTCCGGATGGATAAAGGGTACATGGTACACTTCCATGTTGGCCTCCATCGCGACCTTCCAGTTGCAATTGAGGTCAAAGCTGTAGCGCGCGGCCAGCCGGACCTTGTCGAAGCGGAACTCGGCCCATTCGTCGGCCAGCGGACCCAGCCAGTCGAGCAGGCTCATCGCGTCCTCGTCGAAATTGACGAAGATGCAATTGCCGAACATTTCGCAGCGCACGGGAATGAGGCCCCGGCAGCTCATGTCGAAATCGGGCGGGAAGTCCTGCCGCTCGGGCACGCCAACAAGAGTGCCGTCCGTCTTGTAGGTCCAATTATGATAGCCGCACATCAGGCGGCTGGATTTGCCCTTGTCCTGCGTTACCACCGGCGCACCGCGATGGCGGCAGGTGTTGTAAAACGCGCGCACCTGTCCATCCATGCCGTGCACGATGACGATGGGATCGCCCGCATTGTGCCAGCGCATATAGCAGCCCGGTTCCGGCACCTCGTCAATGTGGCCCGCAAACAGCCAGCTTTTGCGGAAGATATGCTCCTGCTCCAGCGCGTAATATTCGGGGCTGGTGTATCGGGCGGCGGGCATATCGGGCAGATCGGGGAAGTTTTCAGGCGGCGCGATGCGCTGCCCCTCCCACTCCATTTGCGCCTTCAACCGGTCGATCTCTGCCTGATCCATAGCCATGCCGCCAAGACTGCACCGGCATCACGCATCCGCCCACTCACCCTTTTGACAATGGGGGGCGGTGCGCAACGCGGCTACCACCGACAAAAGACTGCTATCGGGAGAGAGATGTTGAGCGGACGGGTAGAGGGCAAGGTTGCGCTGGTCACAGGCGGCGCGATGGGTCTGGGCAAAGCCGATTGCGAACGGCTGGCCGAAGAAGGCGCAACTGTCATCGTCACCGATATCGACGAGGAGAAAGGCAAGGAAGTGGCCGCTTCTGTTGGCGGAAGCTTCTACCAGCACGACGTGCGCGACGAGGCCCGCTGGGAGGAGATCATTGCCGATGTCGAGAAAGAGCACGGCCGGCTGGACATTCTGGTCAACAATGCCGGCAATGTGATTTTCGAGGATATTCTCGAATGCTCGCTGGATCATTTCCGCCTGCATCTCGCCATCCATGTGGAAGGCACGTTTCTCGGCTGCCAGAAGGCCATTCCGCTGATGGCCAAAAAAGGTGGCGGCTCGATCATCAACATGGCCTCCACCGCATCGCTGCTGGGATACGGCAACATCCCCGCCTACACGGCGGCCAAGGGCGCGATCCGCTCCATGACCAAATCCATCGCGATGTATTGTCAGGACGAGGACAACAAGATCCGCGTCAACGTGTTGATGCCCGGCGGGATCGAAACGCCAATGGTTCAGGGTGTGTCGGGGCGTGCAGGCGAGAAGCCGATGGATATTCCCGAAGGCGTTTTGCCCAAGGATTCGCTCGGCGCCCCCAAGGATGTCGCCAACATGGTGCTGTTCCTCGCCAGCGATGAATCGCGGTTCCAGACGGGCAACGAATACCCGATCGACAACGGCCTGAAAGCACGGCCCGAGAGGTGACGGAGCCAGCCGCCCCAGCCACACCGGCCACCGCTCCCGCCTCTGAAGAGGCTCCTTACTATCGCTGGTATGTGCTCGGAATGCTGACGGTGGTCAGCATGTTCAGCGTGGCCGACCGGCTGGTGTTCGGCATTCTGGTGGAGGACATCAAGGCCGAGTTTTCCCTCAGCGATTTCGAGCTCGGGCTGCTGGGCGGGCTCGCCTTTTCCATCGTCTATGTGATTGCGGGGTTCCCTGCCGCGCGGCTGGCCGATCGTTCGACGCGCAAGAATATCGTTTCAGCGGCGATTGCGTTCTGGAGCTTCATGACGGCGCTGTGCGGCCTGGCTACGGGCTTCTGGACTCTGTTCCTCGCGCGCGTCGGTGTGGGGGTCGGCGAGGGATGCTCGGGGCCAGCCTCGCAGTCATTGGTCGCGGACTATTTCCCGCGCGGGGAACTGGCGAAGGCGATGGGTTTCCTGACCATCGGGGCAGCGATGGGCACTGCGGGCGGATTGGTCGTGGGCGGTCAGCTGGCCGAGTTTTTCGGCTGGCGCTGGGCCTTTGTGCTGATGGGACTGCCCGGCGTGCTGATCGGGTTGATCCTGTATTTCACCGTGCGCGAACCCCGGCGCGGACGCTATGCGCCGGAAGGCTCGGTTCTGGAGCAGCAGCCGCTGGGCGAAACAGTTCGCGCCCTGCTGGCCAACAAGGTGTTCTTCGGCCTGTCCATCGGATGGGCGATCCAGATCCTGATTGGCTACGGCCTCGCCTTCTGGATGGCGGCGGTGATGCTGCGCAATTTCGGGATCCCGGTGGGCGATGTCGGGCTGTATCTGGGCGCTGCGTTTTTTATCGGGGGCATACCCGGCCCCATTCTGGGCGGTTATGTCGCGCAGTGGCTGACCAATCGTGACGAGCGCTGGCGGGCATGGCTTCCCGGCCTGGTCAGCCTGCTGTGCCTGATCCCGCTGGCCATCAGCCTGATGTCGAAAGACATCGTGGTGTTTCTCGGCTTCTTCGCCTTTGCTTATGCCATCTATGTCGCCAGTCAGGCCCCGATCCTGTCGGGCATTCAGGCAGCGGTCGAACCTTCGCAGCGCGGTTTTGCCGTGGCCATAGCGCTGTTCTTCAACAATCTGGTCGGGCAGGCGCTGGGGCTGGCCGTGATTGGCGCGGTGAGCGATTGGCTGACGCCGGAATATGGCAGCGTCTCGCTCAGCATTGCGGTGTTCGGGGTTTGTCTGGTGTCAGGCGTTGCGGCCATGGCTGTCTTCGCGTGGACCGCCGCGCAAATGCGCTCCAGCGGATACCTTGCCCGGATGGGTCAGGAGTAGGACGGCTGACTTAAAAGCCGGGACTAAAAACCCGGATGGATCGACAGTGCGCCGCCATCCACCAGCATCTCCGCTCCGGTCATAAACGGGCAGTCGTCGCTGGCGAGGAAGGCAATGGCCGCCGCGGTCTCCGCAGGATCGGCCAGCCGGTTCATCGGAGACGTGGCCGCCACCGCAGCCTTCAACCCGGGCGCGGCCTCCTCGGCCTTGTTGAGGATGCCTGTCTCGGTCGCGCCGGGGATCACCGTGTTGCAGCGAATGTCCAACCCCTGCTGGGCACACCATGTGGCAACCGATTTGGACAGCACGCGCACCGCCCCTTTGCTGGCGGAATAGCCGACGTCGGTGGGCAGCGGAGCCATCGCGGTGGTGGAGGCGATGTTGATGATCGAGCCGCCACCGCTTTCCTTCATTGCAGGAATTGCCGCGCGGCAACCGGTCATTGTCCCGGTCAGATTAACCGCCAGCACCCGGTCCCACACTTCGTCCTGCACATCGCCAATCGATTGCTGAGAGACCATGCCGGCATTGTTCACCAAAATGTCGAGCCGCCCGAATGCGCTCACCGCCTGCGCGATAATGTCAGGCCATAGCGCGCGGTCGGACACATCCTGCACCGCAAAGCGCGCGCCCGCTTCATCGCACAGCGCCTTGCCGCCCTCCGCATCGATATCGGTGCCCAGCACTTGCGCCCCGTCCGCCACGAGCCTGCGCACGGTTGCCGCGCCAATGCCGGAGGCGCAGCCGGTTACGATCGCGACTTTGCCGGACAGGTCGGCCATTATTCCGGCTGCTGCCAGACGCCCGCGCTTTCGCGCTTCTGATGCGTTTCCACAAAGCGGGCGAGATTGTCTGTCCCCTCGGGCAGTTTCCAGCCCACGGTGAAACCGAAATTGATGAAGCAGAACACGATCAGATCGGCGAGCGTGAAGCGCCCGCAACAGATGTGATTGCTATCGCCCAGCTGCCCATCCAGCCATTTGAACTGGTTGTCGGCCATGGCGCTCAGCTCGGCGCCGGCGCTTTCACTCACCACGGCCATGCGCGGCTCGAACATCGGACGGCCGCCGGTCGCGCGGAAGCCCATAGTCATCGGCACGACCACATCCTGATCGAACCAGCGCACCCATTTGCGCACCTCGGCGCGCTCCTCTGCGCTGGTGCCGATCAGATTGGGCGTGGCATGCTTTTCCTCGATAAACTCGCAGATCGGCCAGCTTTCGGTCAGCAGCGTGCCGTCATCCAGTTCCAGCACGGGCAATGTCTGCAATGGGTTCTTGGCGGTCAGATCATCGCTCTGCCGGTTCTCTCCAGTGATGATGTCATAGTGGACGCGCTCGAAATCGCTGCCCTCTGTCAGGCCCTTCTCGGCCAGAAACATGCGGACAAGGCGGGGATTGGGGCCAAGGCTGGAATGCAATTTCATCGGCGGGGCGCTCCTGTGAAGGCGATGCGGGAATAAACGTCAGCTTGGCCTACCAGATCGCCGAAACGCCGCCGCTCTTATTTTTGCGGATGGGCGGGGCACACCCCATCCGATAGGCCATCCCCATCATCGGAAAACGAAATTTTCATCTCAAGGAGAGCTGCAATGGATCTGGGTCTTAAAGGCAAAAAAGTGATCATGAATGGCGGCGCGCACGGCCTTGGCCTCGCCTCGCTCACGCATTTCGCTGCCGAAGGCGCGGATGTGGCTTTCTTCAGCCGCAAGGAAGACAAGATCGAAGCGGCCAAGAAGCAGATCGACGCGGCAGGCCCGGGCAAGGTGCATGGCGAAGTGTTTGATATGGCCGACGGTGCGGAAGCCTATAAGAAATGGATCGGCGATGCCGCAGACGCGCTGGGCGGCTGCGACATCTTCGTCCACATGGCGAGTTCCAGCGGCACCGGCGGCACGGGCGACTGGCAGGCCGGGCTCGACATGGATATTCTGGGCGCTGTCCACGCCATCGAAGTCCTGACCCCGCATCTGGAAGCATCTGGCACGGGCTCCATCGTGCTGATGTCCTCCACCGCTGCGCTGGAGACTTTCGTGGCACCGCAAGCCTTTAACGCATTGAAAGCCGCGCTGATCACGCACGGCTCGCAGCTCAGCCAGGCGCTCGCGCCGCAGGGCATCCGCGTGAACTGTGTCTCGCCCGGCGCGATCGAATATCCCGGCGGCAACTGGGAAATGATCAAGGACGCCGTACCCCCGCTTTACGAAGGCACGCTGGCGAAAATGCCGATGGGCCGTTTCGGCGAGCCTGAAGAAGTGGCCAAGGCAGTTGTCTTCGTCGCCAGCCCGGCATGCCCTTACATGACGGGTTCGAACATCGTCATCGACGGCGGGTTTACCCAGCGCGTCCAGTTCTAAGCAAACCTAGCTGAAAGGGCCCGCAAATGGCCGATATAGACCGCGACAAATTGCGCGACATTTACACCCGCACCATGAAGGTGAACCGCACGGACGAGAAATTCCGTGCCCTGCTGATGGAAGGCAAGGTCGCCGTGATGTATTACTGCGTGCGGGGGCAGGAACTGGTTTCTGCCGCTGCCATGGCCGCGCTTGAAGACGATGATTACGTCGTGTGCACCTATCGCGGACAGGGTGAGCAAACGGCCAAAGGCATCCCGATCAAGAAGTGGTGGGGCGAATGCCTCGGCAAGGAAACCGGCACCTGCAAAGGCAAGGGCGGTACGATGCACATCACCGATCCCGATACCGGGATCATGGTCACCACCGGCGTCGTCGGCTCGGGCCTTCCGATTGCCAATGGTCTGGCGATGGCCAGCCAGAACAATGGCGACGGGCGGGTGACGCTGGTCAGCTTCGGCGACGGGGCGGCCAATATTGGCGGCTTCCACGAGGCGATGAACATGGCCCAGCTGTACAAGCTGCCGGTCATCTTCCTGTGCCAGAACAACCGGTATGGCGAGCACACCGCCTATGCCGACCATACCGACAGCCCCGATATCTCCAGCCGCGCCGCCGGTTACGGGATGAAGGGCATCAAGGCTGACGGCAATGATGTGAACGACATTTACCCGGCTATGGTCGAGGCAGTCGAGCACGCGCGCTCCGGCAAAGGCCCCGTGCTGGTCGAGGCCATGTGCTACCGCATGATGGGCCACTTCTTCGGCGCCGATTTCAGCTACATGCCGGAAGAGCACATCGCTGAAATGAAAGCGGAAGACCCGCTGCCCAAGCTGCGCAAAGTGATGCTGGAGCACCAGTTTACCGAAGACGAGCTGGACACCATCGTCGCCGACATCGACGCGGAAATCGACGAGGCGGTGCAGCACGCGCTCGACGCGCCGCTGCCGAGCACCGATGAAATCTACAAAGACGTTCTCGAGGAGACCGCCTGATGGCCGAAATCACAATGACCCAGGCCCTCAACAAGGCCATCGACGAAGCCATGGCCGAAGATGACGGCGTTTTCTGCCTCGGCGAAGATGTTGCAGCCAAGCAGGGCGGCGGCGTGTTCAAGGTCACGTCCGGCCTGACCGAGAAATACGGCGAACACCGCATCCGCGCGACGCCCATCTCGGAAACCGCCATTGTTGGCGCGGCGGTGGGCGCAGCGCTCGCCGGGCAGCGCCCGATTTGCGAGATCATGCTGATGAATTTCGTCGGCGTATGCATGGACCAGATCGTCAACCACGCGGCGAAATTGCGCTTCATGTCGGGCGGGCAGACGCCGTGCCCGATGGTATTGCGCACCACGACCGGCGTAGGCGTCGGCTTTGGCGGACAGCACTCCGATATGCTGGAAGCGTGGTTCGCCCATGTCGCCGGCATTCATGTGGTCACCCCCAGCAACGCCGCCGATGCGCGCGGGCTGATGCGGGCGAGCATCGATGCCAACGACCCGGTGATCTTCATCGAGAACATCCTGTGCTACGGGCTCACGAGCGAAGATCCTGGTCCGGGATACCGTGTCCCGCTAGGCAAGGCGGCGGTGGCGAAAGAAGGCACCGATATCAGCCTTATCACCTATGGTCGCACTGTGCTCGATGCACTGGAAGTGGCGGGCGAGCTCGACAAGGAAGGCATCAGCGTCGAAGTCATCGATCTGCGCACGATCGCTCCGTATGACGAGGAAACTGTGCTGGCCTCGGTCAACAAGACCGGTCGCGCGCTGACCCTGCACGAGGCGGTCCGTCCGTTCGGCACCGGCGCAGAGCTGGCGGCGAACATTCAGGAAAAATGCTGGGACAAGCTGAAAGGCCCCGTCCGCCGTGTCGGCGGCACTTTTGCCGCAGTGCCCTTCGCCACCCATCTGGAACAGGCCTGGATCCCGACAAAGGAAGAGATTGTCGGTCAGATCAAGGCGAGCATGGGGAAAGCCTGATGGCATCGGAAATCCGTATCCCCAAGCTGGGGATGAGCGCCCAGACCGTTGTCCTCAACGAATGGATGTTCGGTGACGGGGAAACCGTGGCCAAGGGCGACGTCATCTACACCGTCGAAACCGACAAGACGACGGTCGATATCGAAGCGCAGGCCGGCGGGGTGATCCATCCCACCGGCGAGGAAGGTGCGACCTACAAGGTGGGCGATATCGTCGGCACAATCGAATGAGCGATGCAGGCCAATTGCAGGCCGATATCTATCGGCTGGCGGGTGAGCGCGACTGGGAGGCGGTGGAAGCGCGGCTGCACCCCGATTTCATCCTCTACGAGGGCGCGTCTCTGCCCTTTGGCGGCGAATGGAAAGGCCGCGATGCCCTGCAACGCTGCGCCGCCGCCATGTATGGCACGTGGGAAAAAGCCAATGTCGACATTCACGAGATCGTCGGCGGGAAGGATTGGGGCGTCACTATCCTGACGCTGACGATGACCTCCAAGACCACAGGCGAGACCTTCGACCAGACTGTGTGCGAGGCAGGGCGTTTCGAAGACGGCCTGATGAAGGAGCTCCGCATCCACTATTTCGACTCTGCCGAAGTCGCCGAAAAGGCCTGACCCTATGACAATCGAGAAAATCTGCGTCCTTGGCGCTCCGGCGGACCAGGGCCTGCCACTGGTGGAATCGCTCCTGAACGAGGGCTTCGCGGTGACCGCAGGCGTGCGCCGCGACAATGCGATGGAGGGAACGCCGTTCCCCGATCTGCCGACTGTGCATGCCGACATCACGGACGGGGATGCAATGGCCAGCGCCTTTGCCGGACAAGACGCCGCCGCGTTTCACCTGCCGTTCGAATTCGACCGCGCAAGAGCCGCCAGCTTCGGCGCGGCCATCGCCGAAGGGGCCAAGCGCGCAGGTCTCAAGAAGATCGTCTTCAACACCGCCTGCTTCGTTGCCAACCATGATCTGGATTTGTCGGCCCATGACGGCCGCCGCGATATCGAGGCGGCGCTGGAGGCCACCGGCATACCATGTGTGTTCATCGAACCCACCGTGTTCATGGACAACCAATACCGCATCTGGACCCGCCCGGCGATCATGCGCGACGGCGTGTTCGCCTATCCCGCAAAGCCCGATCTCGTCATAAATTGGGTGTGTCTGGAAGATGTGGCACAGGCGATGACGCGGGCCTTGCAAACCGATGCCGCCGACGGACAACACGTGCCGCTGGGCGGGCCGCAAGCGCTGACAGGCGACGAAGTTGCAGCGAACCTCGCGCAGGCGCTTGGGCGTGACGTCGCGTTCAAAAGCCTGAAGCCGGAAGAATTCGCCTCCGCCATGAGCATGCTGGTCACCGGATCGCCCGAAGTGACGCCGGGCACGCCGTATGAAGGCATGGCCAAGTTCTACGCCTGGTATAACGCCCAGCCGCAATCCCCGCTGGTGGTCGACCCGGCGCATGCGCGGGACCTGCTGGGGATGAAGCATACCAGCCATCTGGATTGGGCCAAGTCGAAGGACTGGACTGCGGGACTGCCGCCCGCAGACTAGCGCGCGCCGAGTGTTTACTTAAACGTCGGAATTATCATGCTGCGCCAGCCAAGCACGGCTGGTTCGTGCGACTTCGCGCGCCCGGTCGTTCAAATCGGGGAAGTTCTTGCGCAAGGCAGCGGAGCGCTCCTCCACCGAAACGGGCAGGTCCGCAGGCAAGGCGGAGAGCATCGCAGCGATATCCAGACCGCCCCGGCCCATCGCCATCCGCCGGTCCACAGCATCCTCGATAATGTCGTCCATATCCTCGAGATCCGGCCCGGCAGCGGGCGCATCACACAATTGCGCATAACCGACCCACTCGCCGGGCAAGTCCGCTATGGCCTGCGCCGTGCCACCGGACCGCGACCAGTGCAGCGTGTCGCAAAGAATCCCTTTTCCGGTGCCGTCCAGCCGATCCACGATGGCCCGCGCCTGTCCGATCGACTTGACCTCGGTGAACAGACCGAACTCCAGATTGATCCGCACACCGGTGCCCTTCGCCCGGTCCAGCAGACGCTGCAATTTGGCGGCCGTGGATGCATCCTCCGGATCGCTCGAAACACATAGCAGATTGGGCGACCCCAGCTCCGCCGCGATATCGACGAGCTGTTCCAGCCATGGGTCGGGATCGCCGGGCTTGATCCACGCGACCTCCACATCGAGCAGTTTCAAACCGCTATCGCTGAGCTGCTTGCGGACCGCGCGCGTTACAGCGTCGGACCAATCGTCCTGCTCTACCCACATGCCGCCCAGATCGTGCCCCGAACTTACTGCGGCCTCGATCAATTGCGCAGGCGTCGCCTCTGGCATGATGCCCGCCGCCATCGATAGCGGGCGCGTGCTCAAAGCGTCTGCCCGTCATCCAGCACGAAATCGGTCCCGGTCACAAACTCGCTGGCATCGGAGCACAGGAACAGCAACGCTGCGTCCAGCCCCTCCTGCTCCATCAGCCGTTTGCGCGGAAAGCGGTTGATGTGCCGCTTGCCCTGCTCTGTCTCGAACCAGTCGGCATTGATATCGGTGCGGATATAGCCCGGCGAGATGGTGTTGATGCAAATCCCGTTGCGCGCCCATTCGCGGGCCATGCTCTTGCCCGCCTGCACCACGCCTGCCTTGCTGGCGCTGTAGGCGACGAGACCCGGCGAGGCTTCAAACGCGGTGATGGACGCGATCATGACAATGCGCCCATTGGGCGTGCCCGCCGCAATCATCCGCTTCGCACCCTCACGCGCGGTCAGGATCGCGCCCTTCAGATTGATCGCCAGAGTGCGCTCGATCTCATCCTCGGAGATCTGCGTGGCCATCCCGCCGCCATCGACACCGGCATTGGCGACAACCGTATCGACTGAGCCCAGTGCCGCTTCCGCCGCATCATAGCCGGCAACGATCTCGTCCCCGATGGCGACATCCATGGCTATGGAACACACGCCCTCGCCTAGCTCATCCGCTAAAGCATCGAGCCGTTCCTTGCGCCGCGCGGCCAAAGCGACCTTTGCGCCGGAACCCGCCAGCAGCCGCCCGAAACGCTCCCCCAGACCGGAAGAGGCGCCCGTGACCAGCGCCGTGCGCCCCGTCAGATCAAAGGAGAAGCCGCTCAAGATTTGGCCGGCAATTCGCCGTCGATATATTTCATCAGCGTCGTCTGGAAATGCCGCACGCGGCTGTCCTGATAGGCGCCCAGTTCCATCACGCCATTGGCCGACGACTTCATGCCTTCCTGAACGAAGGGCAGGTTCGCCATGTCCTGATCGAACACATTGGCCAATTGCTCGCCCATCTTGTCGTTCGCCCAGGCAAACGGCTCATCATCGGGAATGTAGGTCCGCTCCACCGCGCGGGGGCGTTCTTCGCCTTCCTTCACCGGGAACAGCAGGCGGATTTCCATCACGCACCAGTCGGGCGTGTCTCCCGGTAGCCACCGATAGACGAGAGTCGGCAAATAGCCGATCCACGGGCTGAAATTGGGGAAGATGTTGTAAGTGAAGTTGTCGAGCAACTCTGTGTCCGACGCTTCGGAATAATCGCGCCCATATTGCTCGGTGAAGCCCTTGCGGCTTGCCTCGGCCAGAACCTTGCGCGCCAACATCGGATCATCGGGATCGAGGCTTTCGTCCATCGATCCCGCAGCAAAGCGGCGATTGGTTTCCCCGTCGCTGCCGCCGGAGAACTCGTTCATTTTGTCCAGCACATATTGCTGGTCCTTGCCCTTCAAATGAGGGCTGAGGACGCCGGAGGGGGTAATCGCGCGGTTGAAGTGATCGCCGATGTGATCATAGCGCGTGTTCGCATCGCCTAGAAACGGCAGCAGCTGGGGGTGCGTGGTGACCGAATGCCACGCTTCCATAAATGCTTCGGCCGTCGCCTTCCAGTTGGCGTCGATCCGCTTGGCCACCCACATGCCAGTGTAGCGGTTCTCGAAATCGTATTTCTCGTAATGCGATGCGGCGGGGCCAAGCCAGGTCTTGAAGTCCGGCAGATCGGCATTCTCCGTGATCATCACGAAGCCCTGCCACAGCTCCACGCGCACTTCGGGCAGGCTCATATCCTTGTCGTCCAGATGGGTGAAATCCCAGCTGCACGGAATATCTTTCAGCGAGCCGTCATTCTTCCATGCAAATCCGTGGAAGGGGCAGATCAGCTGCGTCGTATTGCCCGCTTTTGTGCGCAGTTTGCGGCCGCGGTGCAGGCAGACATTGTAGAACGCCTTTACGCTGCCATCTTTTTGGCGGACCAGCAGGAAGCTCTTCTCGTTCAAGTCATACACGACGGTATCGCCGGTTTCCGGCATTTCGTCTTCACGCGCGGCAAACAGCCACACATTGGGCCACATCTTCTCCCGCTCCAGCGCGGCAAATTCCTCGCTGATATAGGGCGCGATCGGCAGCGGATCGGTCGGCATCTCTGCGACCGTTTCTTCAAAGAGATAATCCGGCGGGGTGCGCGTGTCCGCTTCCAGCATATCGGTGTAAGTCGTGCCGGGGCAGCGATCTTCCCGGATGATCTTCGTGCTCTCATTCATGGCAGGCTATCCGTACTCACTAATTGCGCAGTGTTGTGAAGGGGAACCATGCCACAACATCCGGCTCTGTTTACCTAGCGTAACTGTGAGGGAGAAACGCATATGGCGGGTATCGACAAGACAATAGCGAGCCTTGGGCCGGTCATGCAGCTGGCTTTTGTGCCCACAGATTTCGATGCGGCGATCAAGCATTGGACGACTGTGATGGGGGTCGGGCCGTTCTTCCTGATGGAGAATATCCGGCTGGACGACATGAAATGTATGGGCGAGCCCACCGATGCCGTTTTCACGCTTGCCCTCGCCTATTGGGGCGACATGCAGATCGAGCTGATCCGGCCCGAAAACGACGCGCCCTCGCACCTGTCGGGCGAATATGGCGTGCGCGACCGGCTCCACCATACGTGCCTGCTGCTTGACGATATTCAGGATGCCTATGCCGCCTGCGAGAAACATGGCGCAAAGATTCTGGTCGAGGGCAAGGTCGGGGATGAGGGCGCAGTGATCTATGCCGATCCCGGCGGCGGCCCCGGCCATGTCGTCGAGATGCTGCAAACCCAGCCGGGCACGCACGAGCTGTTCGCAATGATCAAGCAGGCTGGCGTCGATTGGGACGGCAGCGATCCGGTGAGGAAATTGGGTTAGCTCCGCGCCCAACTTTGGGCGGGAACTTCCATCATCAACTGTTTGCGCCGAGATACCCTAGCTGGCCCGCCTTGAAGATCGCCTGTGCGCGGTTGACCGCGTTCAGCTTCTCGCCTGCGCGGTGGATGTGATAGCGGATGGTCGCATGGCTCCGCTCCAGGATCATGGAGACTTCCATATCCGTCTTGCCGACCGCAGCCCAGCGCAGACACTCGACTTCGCGCTTCGACAACACGCAATCGGTGGGGATGCGCCGCTGACGCCGCATCGCCTGAACATATCCGGCGATAAAGCGCCGCGTTGCGAGTGCGAGGATTTCACCATGCTCCTCGAACGGCTTCGACAAATCGGTCTGGTCCGGGTCGAGCGGGATGAAGCTGTTCGCGCTGATCTGGGCGAAGGGCAGATGCACCGGCACAACAATCGCCGCCTTGCAGAGTGAGTTTTTCTCGAACCCGCGCAGATCGATCTCGTCGAGATAGCTGTTGGGCCAGAGACCGTGGAAGCCCTCGGCATTGACCCAGAAAGGCTCGCTCTCATAGCGGCAGGCGCGCGGTAGCGGCGAATGCAGAGCAAGGCGGTGATCTTCCCACCACCGGCGCCCTTCCTCGACCCAGCCGAACACATCGCCATTGATGACCGTGCCCTCGGCATCGACCATCGGTTCCTTGGAAGAAATGTCGTCGCAAGTCGCGACCTGCAGCCCGCGCTCCTGAGCCAATTCGTGCAGAGCCTCGGCAGCGCCGTGAATATCCTCTGCACATCCCACCGTCACCGATTCGACGATTTCATCGACCGTGAGCGCCCTGACGACGGGCCGGAGAATCTTTGTTGCAGCTCCCATTGGCACAGGTGTGCGCCAATTCTGCCGTTACGGCAATGGGCTTTCGACAGAGTCCCGTTTTGGGCCGACCGACAGTTCGCCACGTCTGACCGAAGGTTAATGCACTATCGTTGCTATCAAAGGCCTAGAACGGTCTTCGCGATGATGTTTTTCTGCACCTCGTCCGATCCGCCAAAGATCGTCGCAGCGCGGTTGTTGAGATATTTGCCCATCGCAACCTGCGCCAATTCGCTGCCCACTGGCTCGGGTGCCTCATTGCCATAAAGCGGGCGCTCGAGCGGCAATTGCAAGGCGTCGTAGCCGAGAATTTCGAGCCGCAAAGTGTCGATGCTTTGCCCGATATTGGAGCCGAGCAGCTTGCACAAAGATGTTTGCGGGCCGGGCGAGCGCCCTTTCGCCAGCTCGGCGAGAATACGCAGCTCGGTCACTTCCAGCGCCTCTGCATCCAGACGCACGCGCGAAATCCTGTCACGCAGCCGCGCGTCATGGCCCAGCGCCCCGTTGACGCCCGATGGTTGCTGGTCGGCCAGCTTTTCCAGCTCGTCGATATTCTTCAACAGACGCGGCGCATAGCAGGAACCGCCGCGCTCGTTCTCCAGCAGATATTTGGCAATCGTCCAGCCCTGGCCCTCTTCCCCAATGCGGTTGTCGACCGAGGTCCGGGCATTGTCGAAGAACACCTGGTTGACTTCGTGGTCGCCCGACATGGACAGGATCGGAGCAACTTCCACCCCATCCTGATCCATCGGCAGCAGCAGGAAGGTGATCCCCGCCTGCTTCTTCACGTCAGGATTGGTCCGCACCAGCGCGAAAATCCAGTCCGCATGATGCGCGTGCGTGGTCCAGATTTTGGAGCCATTGACGATGTATTCATCGCCCTCCAACCGCGCCGATGTTTTGAGCGACGCCAGATCGGAACCGCTGCCCGGTTCGGAATAGCCCTGACACCAGTAATCTTCGCCGGACAGGATGCCGGGAAGGAAGCGATCCTTCTGCTCCTGAGTACCGAAGGCGCAGATCACCGGGCCGACCAACCGCAGCCCGAGGATCGAAATGCCCGGTGCGCCGGCAAGTGCGCATTCCTTTTCGAAGATGAATTTCTGCGTCGGGGTCCATCCTGTCCCGCCGTCCTCTTTCGGCCAGTGGTAAGCGACCCAGCCCTGCTCATACAGGATCCGGTGCCATTCCATCCCGATGTCCGGCTCCACAAACACGCCGGGCGTCTGCTTCGCGCCGACGCGCAAATGGTCAGGCAGCTTGGCGCTGAGAAATTCACGTACTTCCTCGCGGAAGGCCTGATCCTCGGGCGAAAATTCCATATCCATCGGCTTATTCCCTAACCCCGCGTTTCATCCCGCCCATCATCTCACCGATCCTCTCGCGCATCATCTCTCATGGCCCATTTGATGGAGCGGCGCAGCATGTCGTAGTAAACGTCGTAATTCCACGCGCACATCTCCTTGTGCGGGTAGAAATCCTGCATCCCCGGCAGGTCATAATGGCCCCGGCAATGGCCCAGCGCATTATAGACGATGCGGCCGCCGCCCATGTCGCGGGTGTACAGCACCGGCACCGTGGCATTGTCCCACTTGTCCTCGACAAAGCCGGTTGCCTCGCCATCGAATGTGGTCTGCATCAGAATGTCGATGGGCGCTGTCGTGTTCGACAGATACAGCTCGTCGGTAATTTCGAAATCATCGATGCCCTTGGTCAGCTCGTGATCTTTGTTCACCACTTCGATGGGGAACTGGCCGATGGGCGGATGCGCTTTGAACTGGGTGCCGACGATTTCCATGAAATCGGGCCGGTCATCCGGCGCATCGACAAGGCCTTCCTCGGTAAAGACCAGGATGGAGTTGGTGCCATGCAGCGCGAGCCATTTGCCGCCGCCTTCAACAAAAGCACGCAGTTGTTTCGCCTGCTCCTCGCTCGGCACCAGATCGCACGTATAGGTGATCAGGAACCGGCAATTATTCAGCCGCTCCAACCCGGAATAATCCGCCGCCACAGTGGTGCGGATATGCGGATGCTCCATCAGCAGCTTGAGGATTTCCAGCCGCGCATAATCGATGTCGTGATATTTGCCCGCTGCGACGAAATGCGCATCGATGCGGGTGGCTGGCTGGCTGCTGTGTTGTTCGCCCATCGGCTTAACTCCTGATCGATCCGCCGCCATCGACGGTAAAGTCGACACCGGTGGTGAAACTGGCATCGTCGCTGGCGAGGAACACCACGGCTTTAGCCACTTCGTCCGGCTCGCCAATACGGTTCATGGGATGGGTCGCTGCGAAATTGGTCTCGATATTCTCGGGCGTATCCATCCCGGAATATTTGTAGCGGTCATACATCGGCGTGCGGATCGCGCCGGGATGGACCATGTTGGCCCGCACCGGCACGCCGCGTTCGGCGCAGTCCAGCGCGATGGACCGGGTCAGCCCGACCAGCCCGGCTTTCGAGGCACTATAGGCCGCGACAAACGCTGCGGGACGAATAGCGATCATCGAACCAATATTGACGATGGCGCAAGGTTCGCCGGTCTTCTCCATCGCGGGCAATGCTGCGCGGCAGCCATAAAACGGGCCGACCAAATTGATGTCGATGGTCCGCTGCCAGCTATCGAGATCGACATCGACGACATTGCCGGGCTCCGAAATACCGGCGATATTGCACAGCACGGTCAGCTTGCCGAATGTCTCGACTGTGGCCTCGACTGCTGCGTGCCACTGGTCCAGCTCGCGCACATCCAGCTCGAACGCCTCAGCACTCTCGCCCAGTTCCTCGGCCAGAGCCTTCGCCTTGTCGATCTGCACGTCGCACAGCATCACGCTGCCGCCTTCGGCCACGATCATGCGGCCGACTGTGGCCCCGATTCCCTCTGCCCCGCCCGTTACCAGCGCGACCTTACCCGTCATGCGGCCCATAGTGTTTCCTATCGTTCCAATATCGCGACGGCGCTCAGGCCCGGCGCGCCGTACACATGGCTGTAGCCGACTTTCGGACCTTTCCCGTCGGGTCCGGCGACCTGCCGTTCCCCGCCGCGTCCGCGCAATTGCTCGACATTCTCGTAAACCTGCCGGAGGCCCGATGCGCCGACCGGTTCCCCGCAAGCGAGGCAGCCGCCATCCGTGTTGACCGGCAGCTTGCCGTTGCGGGCCGTCCATCCATTGGCGAGCCATTCCTCCTGCTCACCATCCTTGCAGAAGCCGTTTTCGGCCATGTGCATGATTTCCGCGCCGCTCTCGGTGTCCTGCAGCTGCGCCACATGGACGTCTTCCGGGCCTATCCCGGCCTTCTCGAATGCAGCCTGTGAAGCAAGGACAGTAGGCTTGCCGCCTTCCTCGATGCTGACCCCGGCCTGAAACACTTCGAAGCTGTTCGGCGGGCGGGTTCTTACAGAGATGTTGGCGATTTTCACCCCGTCCGCGCCCAGCTCCTTCATCTTCTTTTCCGAAGCGAGGATCAGCGCGACGCCGCCTTCAGCCGGGGCGCAGAACATATATTTGGTCAGCGGATCGTTGATCATCGGCGCATTCAGGATCGTCTCCAGATCGATCTCGCTGCGCCGCCACGCATGGGGCGTGACCGCGCCGTTCTGGAAGGCCTTCTGCGCCACCAGACCCAGCGTTTTCCGGCTGATCCCGTGCTGCTGCATGTAGCGCTGGATTTTAAGAGCGAAGAACTGCGTGGTCAGCATCATGCCCGTCTGGCCATACCATTCGGGCAGGCCGTATTCGGCAGGCTTCGCGTTGAACGCCCCGCGCGGATGCTTGTCGAAACCGACCGCGAGCGCGAGGTCATACATCCCGCTGGCAATCGCCTGCTGCGCACTGGCGAGCGCGCTTCCCCCAGTGGCGCAGCCATTGGCGACATTGGTGAAAGGCAGGCTGGTCAGGCCCAGCTCGTTGACCATGATGTCTGCACTGCCCGCCGCTGCCGAGCCGCCATAGGCCGTCTCGATATCGGGCCATTCCAGCCCGGCATCGGCCAGGGCCTGACGCACGGCATACACGCCCTGCTCGCGGCCCGAACGTTCCTCGGTCCGGCCAAACGGATGGATTCCTGCGCCGATGATATAGACATTCTCGCTCATGCGTCTGATCCTTCGGCAGTGCCTGTCGGCCGGAATGCGTAGGTGGTGTGCTGGCTGTTGAAGGGCATGATGCAGAATTCGACCGGAAGCCCGAGCGACAGATCTTCCAGCTTCGCCCCGACGATCCGGCTTTCCACGATCACTTCGCCCGGCAGCTCGACATAGCCGAGCAGAAACGGTTCGAAATCGGGCGGCCCCTCGCCCTCGCCTGTGCCCGGCCCTTCATAGGGCTCCTTGGGCAGGAACCCTTGCGTGGTCCACGACCACAATTTGCCATGGCGCGACAGCTTGTAAGGTTCGACGTCCCTGGCTGCATCGCCCATCGGCATCGGGAAGACGATCTCGCCCGAAGGCAGCTTGCCGCCCATCAGATGGGGCTGGTCATCGGTGCTCCACAAGTCGGGATCGATCGGGGTCAGTGCGCTCAATGGATGCCTCCTCAGGCCGCTTGTGCATAATCGACGAGAGCCGTGTCCGCGTCCCCGAACAGCGTGTTCAGCACCAGAACGCGCTTCATGGCGTGGCCGATGGACAATTCGTCCGTCACGCCCATCCCGCCGTGCATCTGCACTGCCTCGCGCGCGACGTGATCTGCCTGAATGCCGACATAGGCCTTCGCGCCAGCCGCAGCCTTGCACCAGGCAGCATGGTCGGCGCGGTCGCCCATAGCCGCGCGCAGCAGCATGGACCGCGCCTGCTCTATCCGGGCATAGCAATCGACCAGCCGGTGCTGCAGAGCCTGAAAACTGCCAATGGCAACGCCAAATTGCTCGCGCTCTTTGACATAGGCCACTGTGTCATCCAGCAGACGCTGGCCAAGGCCGAGCATTTCCGCAGCAGCCAGCAGGCGCGCATCATCAACAATGCGGGCAAGCGCTGCGTCATCGCAGTCCAGCCGGATGGCCGCAGCGCGGGTCAGCTTCAATTCGCAGGCCATCGATCCATCGGCAATGCGGTAGCGGCGGCGTTCGCAGCCCTCCGCGTCCGCATCGACCACAAACAGCGTCGTCGCGCCATCGAGTAGCGCTGAAACGATGAACAGATCGGCCCGCGCACCGCCAAGCACAGCGGTTTTCTCACCTGTCAGGGTGAAGTCATCACCTGTCCCGCTGGCTTTCATATGCGCGGCGGCCAAATTGAAGCGCTGGCCCCGCTCGGCCAAAGCGCAGGCGGCCAACCGCTCTCCGGAAATGACACTCTCCAGCTCCTCCTCACGCCCGGCCTCGGCCAGAATGCGCGCAGGCAATACTCCGTTTTCGAGCCAGGGATCAGGCGAATTGCCGCGCCCCAGAGCTTCCGCGATCACGACCAGATCGAGCGATGAGCCGCCCATGCCGCCCACCGCTTCAGGCGCAGCCAGGGCAATCAGGCCCAATTCTGCAAGGCCCTGCCACCGTGCGGGATCATAGCCACCGTCCAGCGCACGCAATGTGCGCCGCCACTCGGTATCGACCGGCTGGGTGAAGCGCTCAACCGCCGCCTTGTAGAGCTCCTGCTCTTCGGAAAGATCGAAATTCATGGCTCAGGCAGCGTCCGCTCGCTGAAACTTGATCGGCAATTTGGTGATGCCGCGCAGCAGGATGTTGGGGAGGACCGTAATCCCGCTCTCATCATCCACTTCGAAATGGTCCAGCCGCTCCAGCAATTCGTCGAACGCGACCAGCATTTCCTTGCGGCTCAGCATGTTACCCACACACATATGCGGACCCTTGCCAAAGGCGAGGTGCGCGCGCGCATTCTTGCGCTCGATATCGAACTTGTCGGGGTTCTCGAACTTGGCCGGATCGCGATTGGCGGCGGCATAGCGAAGCTGCAGCATGCTGCCTTGCTTCAGCTCGACGCCGCCCAGTTCGGTATCCTTCGTAACCACGCGCCACATGCCGGCGGTCGGCGTTTCGTAACGCAGTGCTTCCTCCACCAGATTGCCGATCAGCTTGGGATCGCGTCCGCCGGCAGCGGCTTTCGCTTTTTCCATCTGTTCGGGATTGCGGATCAGTTGGAGCAGTCCGCCTGCAATGGTGGACGTCGTCGTCTCGTTACCGGCGACCATGAATTGCTGCATGATCGACATGATTTCCTCGTCGGTCAGCGGAGTCTCGCCCTCGACCCGCGCCTCGACCAGATCGGTCAGCAGATCGTCCCCGCCATTGGCGCGGCGCTCGTCGATCTTGGTCTTCATGTATTTCTGGTACTGCACGAAGCTGCGCGCGCATTCGAGCTGCCGTTCACGCCCGACCATCTGGCTGAACCGGTCGACCGCAGCATCGGACCAATATTTTACCTGCTTGGGATCGTTGTCGAGACCGATCTGCTGGGCAATCATCGCCACCGGCAAGGGGATGGCAAATTCTTCGACGAACTCCGCTTTGCCCTTGTCGGCCATCTTCTCGATCAGCTCGATCGACTTGGTCCGCATGTCTTCCTCGATCGCGTTGACGCGCGGGGCGGAGAAGGCGAGATTGACGAGCTTGCGATTGCGGGTGTGGACCGGATGATCGGCGGTGAGCAGCGTCGCAGGATTGTCCCAGCCGTCCTTCAATATCTCCTGAATTTCTTCGTCTTCCGCGCCCATCATCCCGGCGAAGTCGTTGGAAAACTCTTCCGGTCGGCCGGTAGCTTCGCTGCAGAGCGCGTAATCGAACACAACATGTGTGTTCATTTCGGGGAATTGCCGCATTTTCACGCCGTCGTCGAACATTTGACGGTAATAGTCGAACGGGTCTGTCAGGACTTCGGGCGCGAAGAATGTGGCGGGGTCGACGGGCTTGTTCACGAAACGGCACTCCAGAGTTCAATTGCCGGGACTCTGCCCGCCCGTGCCGCCAAGAGCGATACGTGAAATTGTTAGGCGGCTTGCCTCAACCGTCGCCCGGAGCACCCATGCCGAATTCGCGGGCCATCTCGGCGCTGTCGAAATAGTCGCGCCATGCGGAAATCAGACCATCGCTGTCGACCTCGAACGTGCCCATCACACGGACAGCTGCCACCTTGCCACTGTTCATCATGAACCGGTCGGTCCGTTCGGTCAGAACGACACCGCCATTGGCCGCGATATGGTGGGTCTCCCAGTCGCAATGGTTCACATCGGCCATGAAGCCGTTGATGACCGCCATGATCGCGGCCTTGCCTGTGACCGGCTCCATCGGAATATTGTGGTAGACGGCATCGTCGGTAAACACCCCCTCCATCGCCGCAAAGTCGCCGTTGTTCCACATGGCGATGAAGGCTTCGACGGTCTCGGTCGGGGTCATGGTTTTTCTCCAACGAATTTAAGCGCATTGGCCAGCATCTTGCGGACATGCGGGTTGCGGTATGTGACCGGGCTATCCCCGAACTGCAGATAGACCAGCGGAGCGTTGGCAACCTGCTTGTGCCACGCGACCAGATTGCTGCCGGGCGGATGGTCCCAGCCTTCATTGGAGTACATCGTGCCCGAAATGCCCAGCGCCGCGGAATAGAAATTGTCGCGCGTAAACGCGTAGTCGGAGCGGACGAGCGGCTCGACATCGGCTTCGAAAATTTCCGCCAGATACAGCTCGTCGCACACCGGGAAGCTGTCAGGCAGGCCCTCTGTCACCGGATGCCGCGCCACGACCTGCGCGTTGTACTCCACATCATGGCGATAGCCGGAATCGAGCACTTTTTTCCCGCGTACTTCGCCGGGCGTATAGAGGAAGCGGCCGCCCAGCATCTCATGCCATTCGGGCCAGTCGGCCCAGCCGGCCAGCGCGTGGTGCATGGCCACCGCGCCGCGACCGCTCTCGAAACGCTCGACAATTGCGCGGCGGAACCCTTCGGACGGCGGACGGGACGTGACCCAATTATCGGCGAAAGTGTAGCCGCCCATATCGTAGAACAGCACAGCGTCGGCATCCCGTGCTGCCCCGCCCGCAACGGCCTCCTCCGCTTCCGGATGAAGCAGGTGTGTCACATCCCAATCGCCCAGATTGTTGATCAGCTCATCAAAGGGCTCTGCCTCGTAGGGATGCCCCCAGGACAGGACAAGAAGACTGCCGGTCACCGGGCTAAGCCAGTTTCAGGATCATCTTGCCCTGATTGGTCCCGGCAAACAGGCGCATGAAGCTGTCGTAAGTGCCCTCGATGCCTTCATCGACATGCTCTTCGATGGTCAGCTTACCGGCTGCAGCCCATTCGCCCATTGTGGCTGCGCCTTCGCCGAAACGTTCGACATAGTCAGCCACCAGCAGCCCGCGGATATGGGCGCGGTTGACGATCAGCTGCCATAGATTGCGTGCGCCAACGGGCGGCTTGTTGTACTCGCTGATCAGGCCGCACAGGCCGATCCGGGCGTAGAGATTGAGGTTCATAAGGCCTGCATCAAGAATGATGCCGCCAACGTTCTCGAAGATCACATCGACGCCGCCTGGCGCTGCTTCGGCGATGGCCTTGGTCAGCGCTTCCTCGTCCTTGCCCTTGTAATCAATCGCTGCATCGAAGCCGTATTTCTCGGTCAACTTTGCGCATTTCTCCGGCCCGCCAGCGATGCCGACAGCGCGGCATCCTTTGATCTTGGCCAATTGGCCGACCAGCGAACCCACCGCGCCCGCCGCGCCTGTCACCAGAACGGTCTCGCCTTCCTTCGGCTCGCACACTTCGAGGAAACCGAAATAGGCGGTCATCCCGACCGCGCCGAAGATCGACAGATAGTTGGTCACGCTGGGCACCAGCGAAGGGTCGATCGGCTGGGTAAAGCCGCCCACTTCGCCGACCGAATATTCCTCGATCGCGTTCAGACCCATGACCCACTGGCCCTTCTCGAACCCTTCCGCCTTGCTTTCCTCGACCACGCCGATGGTGGAGGCCCGCATGGCATCGCCAAGCGGAACGGGCGGCATGTAATTGCCCCCTGCATCCATCCAGCCGCGCATCGCCGGATCGAGTGACGCGTAGTGGTTGCGGATCAGAAACTGGCCATCCGCCAGTTCCGGATTCGGCTGGGTGACCAGCTCGAAATCTTGTTCGACAGGCTCGCCATCAGGGCGGCGCTGAAGTAGGAAACGGCGATTGTCAGGCATGGATATTTGAACTCCAAAGAGAGGCCGCTCGCCCTGAGCCTGCCGAAGGGTTGTCCTGCTTTTTTGCCCGACAGCAAAAGAAGAGAGCAATCCTTCGACAAGCTCAGGATGAGCGGGAAAAGGGGCCGGTGTGTTGTTGCGCTAAGCCGCCGCGATCCGCACCGGAATGGCGCTCTGCAACGCCTGTCCGGTGATCGGATCGTAATCGACCTCGTCACTTGTCAGCCGGTTGGTCGAGCCGCCCATTTCGCGGACATTGTGCTTGCCCGCTTCGGAATCACCGAAGGCATGCGCCATGGAAATCAGCCCACGCCGCACGCGGTCACTGGGCTTTGCCACGCCGTGGATGCTGGAATGAGCACTGCTGATCTCGACAATATCCCCCTCTGCGATCCCCTTCGCCTCCATATCCTCAGGATGGATATAGGCCGGGTTGGTGGTGACCTTCTTGCCGAGGTTCTTGAGCGGCTGGCCAATCGAGTTGAACCGCCCTTTTGAACGACGCGAGATCAGGCGGAAATCGAAACCGGCAGCGCGCGCTTCGTCGGCTCCGTATTTCTCCAGCTGCTTGGGCATATCGCCAGCATTGAGGTTGAACCGGCGCTGCTCCTCTTGCTCGTCGGCAGATTCCACGATTGGGTGCAGATCGTCATAGACCACAGCCGAACCTCCAGCAGCACGCGCATCTTCGCGCACCTTGCTGGGCGGGACCAGACAGCCAGCGGTCATCAGATCGAGGAATTCCTGCTTGCTGGGGCATTCGTCCATCGGCACCGGACCGCCGGGCAGCTTCATCTCGACGCCCAGATGCTTGCCAATGTGCCACATCATTTCGAACTCATCGATGGTGTCGCCGGGCGCGTCGGTCACCGCTTCGGTATAGCGGGCATAGGCTTTCTCGTGCCACCATTCCGACAGGTTGGTGATATCCTCACGCTCCAGACATTGCTTGGGCGCAAGGATAACATCGGCACGTTTCGCGCTGGCCGACATCCATGGATCGATCTGCACGAACAGCTCCAGATCATCGAGCGCGCGGCGCATTTTGAGCTGGTTTGGGAAGCCGACTTCGGGATTGCCGCCCACAGAGATCAGCGCGCGGATTTGCCCTTCGCCGGGAGTGAGAATCTCATCCGCCATAATGTTGCAGGGCATTTCGAACAGCAATTGGCCAAGACCGCGGAAACGCGATTTTGCCATGCCTTCTGCGCCAAACATAGGCGCGGGCGGGGCAACCTGCGCGCGCTTGGGCGACTGGGCGGTAAACACACCCGGCACGCTGCATTTCTCGCCTTCCTGCTTGAACCGCGCGCATACGGTGTTGAGGCAGGTGACCAGATATTCGGTCAGCGTGCCGTTCCCCGCCATTTCCGGACCTGTGCCGGTGACAGCGCAGCCCTTGGACCCGCCAGCAAACATCCGTGCGGCGGCGATTAGCTGGTCCTTCTCCACACCCGCACGCTCGGCCGCGACATCGGGCGGGAACGCTTCGACCGCCTTCATCAATTGCTCCATCCCGTCGATATGGGCAGCAGCGAAATTGCGATCGTACAGCTCTTCGTTGAAAATTACATTGAGCATACCGGCCAGTAGCGCAGGATCCTCGCCCGGCTTCACGGGCAGATGAATATCGGCGAGCTGGCCCACCTCCGCGAGACGCGGGTCGGCCACGATCACTTTCATGCCCTCTTTCTTCCGGTCCCTAATCCGTTTGGAAGGGCTGAACGGCGGCACGCCGCCCACAGGCGAATAATGCGAGACGATCGGGTTGTTGCCAATGAACAGCGCAACGTCGGCTTCGGAGAAATTGTTCGATCCGCCCATCCACTTGCCATAGCGTTCGGTGGTGAACACCTTCGCAGGCTGGTCCAGCGTCACAGAGGTGAAGAAGTGTTTGGTTCCGATCGCCTGCGCCAGGCTCATCGTGGCCATCATCGCAGAGCTGTTTTGATAACCGCCAGAGCCCATGAACAGCGCGATGGAATCAGGGCCGTGCTCGTCGATCAGGCGGCGTATTTCGCTGCTGACATGCGCCAGCGCCTCGGGCATCGGCGTTTCCCGGCGAACCCCGTCGTCACCGCGCACCAGACTGTGGTGCAGGCGGTCTTCGGAATTGTGGCTATCGGGCAGTTCGCGGCCCTTTTTGCAGGTGTAGCCGCCATATTCCGGATCATCCGGGTCGCCGCGAACGGAAAGAACTTTCCCGTCCTCCACATCGACCAGCATAGCGCAATTGGCATGGCAAAAACGGCAGAAAGTCTTGTGTGTCTGGATACCCATCGTCTCGGTCCTCTTTTGATTGTCGCTGAATTACCAGAGAAGCAGGGCCGCACCGACTGACACTTTTGCCCGTGGTGTGCCGGCGCGCTCCCCACGATTAGGGCAGCCACACAGATCATCCCATCTGAAGGAGACTTCCCCATGACCACGACATCGCGCCAATGGCTGCTGAACGATCACCCTCGCGGACGGGGCATCGAAGATGGCGACTTCAAGCTGGTCGAGACAGAGATCGGCGATCCGAGCGAAGGGCAGATGCTGCTCAAAACGCATTACCTCGGCTTCGATCCGGCGATGAAGGGCTGGATGGAGAACATCGCGGACTACGTCGCGCCAATGAATATCGGCGATGTCATGCGCGGCAGTGCCATTCTCGAAGTGGTGGAAAGCAATGGCGGCAAATTTGCCAAGGGCGACATGGTTTTCGGCAGCAATATCTGGACCGAATATTGCCTGCATGACGGCGAGGGACTGTTCAAAGTCGATACCGACCTGCCACCGACGGCGCATCTCTCGGTCTTGGGCACCACCGGCATGACGGCCTATTGCGGGCTGTTCAAAGTGGGCAAGCCGGTGGCAGGTGATACCGTTCTGGTCTCGGGCGCTGCCGGCGCGACCGGCTCTGTGGTCGGGCAATTGGCGAAAGTCGCCGGGTGCCGCGCCGTTGGTATCGCGGGCGGACCGGACAAGTGCAAATGGCTGGTCGAAGAAGGCGGCTATGACGCGGCAATCGATTACAAGGCCGACGATGTGAAAGCCCAGATCAAGCAGCATTGCCCGCGCGGTGTCGATGTCATCTTCGACAATGTCGGCGGTGCGATCCTTGACGATATGCTGGCCAATATCGCCACCGGAGCACGGGTGGTCGTGTGCGGCGGGATCAGCCGGTACGAAAGCGGCGGCACACCCACTGGCCCGGGCAATTATTTCAACCTGATCTTCCGCCGCGCGAGCATGGCCGGCTTTATCGTAATCGATTGGATGGCGGAGTTTCCAGCCATCCGTAAGCGGATCGAAAGCTTCGTGCAGGACGGCAAGCTGACCTATCAGGAAGACATTCAGGAAGGCTTCGAAAACGCGCCAGAGACATTGAAGCGGCTTTTCACCGGGAAGAACCGCGGAAAGCAGATGTTGAAGCTCTAAAGCGAGCTAGGCCGGGGGCAAATCCTCCGGCCTGTTCACATTGGCGAGCGGCGGATCGATGACGACCGACCGCGCCTTCACATGCTCGGCGAATCCATAAAGCGCGCGGCCTCCGTCAGCGATAAACCCGTCCAGCGGCACGGTCAGCCCGGATGGCCATAACCCGATCACAGGCTGGCTTTCGGCAATGGATGCGCGGGCGCGATCGCCCGAAAGAAGCTGCGCAAGATTGCCCGGCAGGTTCGGCACATCGCAACCGGCACTGAGCACTGCATCATACCCCTGCGACGCAGCATGATGCAGTGCAGCGGCAAGCCCGCCTAGCGGACCGATGCCGGGTCCTGGTCGGTCGGGCAGACAGGTGAACGCATGGTCTACCCGGCCACACACGACAAGCGCCGCGCATTGCGGGGCGAGCGCATCCGCGACAAGGTCAATCAGCCTGCGACCCTCAAGCAATGCCTCAGCCTTGTCGCTCCCGAACCGGCGCGATTGCCCACCGGCCAACACCGCCCCCAGCAGCTTCATACGTGGCTATTCAAACTTCTCGGTCGGCTTGCCTTCGCTGCCATAGACAGGGCCTTCCGCATCGACGCGGTATTTCTTGCTGACCGCATTTTCGATCCCGAAGCTGCCCATATGGGCCAGCATTCCGGCATATTCCTTGTTCGCAAAGTGATGGGCCAGCGCTTCCTCGCTTTCCCATTCCTCGAACACATTGACGCGGGTCGGATTGTTCAGATCCGCACTCCAGTCATAATGGATGCAGCCGTCCTGCGACAATGCGCCGTCAATAAAGGGCTGCGCAGTTCGCAGCGCCTCGTCGCGCTTCTCGGCAGGCAGGTCGACCTGCGCGGAAATTACGATTTTCGCCATGTTCAATCAGCCTCAAGAGTTAGTTTTTGGGAGGTGTGTATTCGGCAACGATCTTGAAGATGCGGCTAGTAAACAGCCATTGCCCGCCGCGCCTTTCCAGCTTGTCTTCATAAAGCCCGCCGACGACGCGCGTATCGCCATCCTTTGGGTTGAGAATTTCCTGCGTCTGCACCCGAGAGGTGGCGGTATCGCCATCGATTTCGCAAGACGCCATGGCGCCGGTGAAACTGACCGATTCCAGCCCGCTCATCGCCTGCGTCCAGAAACCGACAATCGCTTCCTTGCCGTTCGTCTCATGGCCCATCAGGTTCCAGTGGGCATCATCGGCCCACACAGAACCCCACGTATCGGCGTCAATCCGCACCACGCCATCGCCATAGGTATCATTCAGTTCGCGTATTGCGATGCGGTCTTCCAGCGGTCCAGTGAACATGCAGGCTCTCCTCTTATGGTGTCGCTATCGGCCAGCAGGCGGGGCAGCGACAATGGTCACTTTTGGCAAGAGCGCCTTTGCCCTGCGCAGCCTACGGTGGTCGCCACAATGAGATAATGGAGAGATGAGCGATGGCACGGCTGGACGGCAAGAAGGCAGTAATTCTGGGCGCAGCGAGCGAGGGCAATATGGGCCAGGTGATGGCCCGTCTGTTCGCCAGCGAAGGTGCCACGGTGATGGTCGCAGGACGGCACGAGGAGCCGTTGGCCGCGCTCGCCAGCGAAATTGGCGGGCACTATGCGCTGTGCGATATTACTGACAAAGCCCAGGTGCGCGCGATGGCCGACAAGGCGGTGGCCGATATGGGCCGGGTCGATGCAGCGATCAATTGCTCCGGCTGGGGTCTGCTGGAATCCTTCGTCGATACGACCGAAGAACAGCTCGACCAGATCGTTGATCTGCAGTTCAAGGGCGTCCACCATTTCCTGCAGGCGTTTATCGAAAAGATGATGGAGCAGGACCCGCAGGGCGGATCGCTGATCAGCCTGTCCTCTGCCACGACCAAGGCACTGATCAACAATCACGCCGCCTATATCGGCACCAAGCGCGGATCGGAGGCGCTGATTGAATGTGTCGCAAATGATTACGGGAAGTACGGAATCAAGGCGAACACCGTCTCCCCCGCCTTCACCGAAAGCCCGATGACGGCGCAGAGCTTCCAGACGCCGGGTATCGTCGACGCGTTCACCCCGCGCTATCCGCTCGGCCGACTGAACACATCGGAAGATGTCGCCAATGCCTGTCTGTGGCTGTGCACCGACGAAGCCTTCCTGACGGGCCAGAACATCCAGCCCAACGGCGGCCTGACCCTGCGCGGCAATCCGCAGGCAACGGATCTTGAGGCCTCTGTCGGCGCGGCGATGGCCAAGCTGGCCGAGAGCTGATCCGGTGCCGCGCCCTTCCGGTATCGGCATTGTCGACCTGATGATGGAATTGCCCACCGGCAAAGCGGGCATGGGCATGGGCGAGGCAAAGAAGCTTCTGCGCGACAGCGGCTCCGATGAATTCTCTCACCACCCGGCGCAGTATCTTTTCAAGGATGCGGGCGAGCGGATGGGGGAGCAGAGGACCGCCGACGAAATTGTCGCAATGATGGACGCCCACGGGGTTCAATGCGCCCTGATCCATGTGCATCCCAAATATCCCGAGGCCGCGTTGGCCTTGTTCGAGGCCTACCCCACCCGCTTCATCGGCGAGGTCGGGGTCAATCCGCTGCTGGGCATGAAAGGCGTGCGGGCACTGGAAGCCACAGTGAAGTTGCATCCCAATATCGTGGCTGCGGCAGGGGCGGCCTGCTTGCTTAATCCGCAAGTCCCGCTGGATGATGCGCGGTGGTATCCGATCTATGCCAAATGCGCAGAGCTAGGCATTCCGATCAATCTGCTGGTCGGCGTGCCTGGCCCGCGCGTGCCCTACAAATGCCAGCATCCCGGATTGCTGGACGAGGTGGCGTATTTCTTCCCCGAGCTCAGCATTGTTATGCGCCATGGCGGCGATCCATGGACCGATCTGTGCGTGAAGCTACTGCTGAAATGGCCCAACCTGTATTACTCGACCAGCGCGTGGGCGCCCAAGCATTACCCCCGCAATGTGCTCGAGTTCGCCAACAAGCGCGGGCGGGACAAGGTGCTGTTTGCCGGATACTACCCGGGGATCAGCTACGAACGGATTTTCAGCGAGATGGACGACCTGCCGCTCGACGATACGACTTGGCCGGCCTTCTTGAGTGAGAACGCGCGCCGAGTTTACAAGCTGGACAGCATTCTAGACGGGTAGCCCCTAGTACTGGCCGCTAATATTGGGCCGTCCCGCCATCCACGCTCAGCGTCGCGCCGGTAATTCCTGCGCCTTCTTTTGACGCGAGCAGCAGCGCCATCGCGGCGATTTCCTCGACCGTGTTGGGCCGCTTGATCGCTGCTTCTTGAGCAAATGTATTGATCATTTCCTCGAACTCCATGCCCATCGCCTTGGCGGTTTCGGGGCCGTTGTTCTTGATGATATCGGTAATCACCAGGCCGGGACAGATCGCGTTGACGGTTACGCCCTGCACGCCAACCTCGCGCGCGAGTGATTTGGTCATCCCGTTCACCGCGTGCTTCGCGGCGGAGTACGCGGTCAGGATGGGCTTGCCATGCTTGCCCTCCATCGAACTGATATTGATGATCCGGCCATCGGATTTATCCAGCATTGTCGGCAGAGCGCGGCGGCTGGCCCAGAATGTGGAATAGACATTCCACTTCATCGTCTCGTCAAACGTCTCGTCCGACAGGTTCTGGAACGGCTGCAGATCACCCGCGCCGCCCGCATTATTGACCAGAATGTCCAGCGTGCCATGCGCTGCGATAGCCCCGTCGACGAAACCCTCGACATCGGCCTGCTGCATGACATCGCCAGCAATGAATACCGCCTTGCCTGCGCCGTACTCCGCCTCCAGCTCCGCGACGACTTTCGCGCCTTTTTCGGGATTGCGCGCCATCAGCGCGACCTTGGCACCCTCGGCCAGAAACGCCTCCGCGATGCCGCGTCCCAGACCTGCTGTGCCGCCGGTGATCGCTGCTACTTTGCCTTCAAGTTTCATCGCGCATTCTCCTTGTTGGCAATCGGCCTAGCGGGCCAAGCGCGGGCCTGCACCTTGCCAAATTGATGGGTTGCCGCTGGCCCATCATTCCCGCGATGTGTTCGCCATGGAAAATGTAGATGTAATCGTCCTCGGTGCCGGGCCTGCGGGCATGACGGCAGCCCTCGCCGCGCATGAGAGCGGGGCGTCGGTCGCTTTGCTGGAGCGTGACGAGAGGGTGGGCGGCACGGGTGCTGTCTCTGGCGGCGTGATCTGGGTGGCGGACAATCCCCGGATGCGCGCCGCGGGTATGGCGGACAGCCGGGAGGAGGCGCTGGCCTATTTCCGCAGTCTGGATCACGGCGATCTGGTGGACGAGACGCTGGAAGCCTTCGTCGACCGGGGGCCGGAAGCATTGGCGTTTCTGGAAGATATCGGCGCGATGAAAGTCGCGCTGCTGGAAGGCTATCCCGACTATTATCTCGACCGGCCCGGCGCCAAGCCGGAGGGCGGCCGCGCGCTTGACCATGACCTGTTTGCACTGGGCGAATTGGGCGAATGGGCCGGGCGCATCACCGCGATCGAAGACATGAAACCGATGATGCTGCGCGAAACCCCGCTGGGCGGCGGGACGGGCGTTGTGGAGCCGGAAGAAATGGGTCGCCGCATCGCCAATCAGGAACGCGGGTTTGGTCAGGCCATGGTGGGCCGGATGCTGAAGGCGTGTCTGGATCGCGGGATCGAGCCACGGACCGGCTGCGAAGTCGCGCGCCTGCTGGAAGAGGACGGGCGGATCACCGGCGTGGTGCTGGACGATGGCACCGAGATACGCGCGGCGCGCGGCGTTGTGCTCTCCACGGGCGGGTTTGAATGGGACAAAGAGATGCGCCAGACTTTCCTGCGTGGGCCGATGGATGCACCTGCCTCTCCGCCATCCGCCGCCGGCACAGGCCATGCGCTGGCAATGGCCGCCGGGGCAAAGCTGGGCAATATGACCCAGGCCTGGTGGGCGCCCACCCTCGCCCCGCCCGGCCGCGAATGGGCCGAGGGACAGCAGCGCGCCGAACCGGTGCTGATCGAGCGCACCTGCCCGCATTCTCTGATGGTCAACCGCGCTGGCAAACGCTTCTGCAACGAGGCCGCGAATTACTCGGCGCTTGCGGGAGCCTTCCATGCATTCGATCCGCAGAGCTATGATTACCAGAACCTGCCCGCATGGCTGGTGTTCGATGCGCAATATGTGGAGCGCTATCCGATCGGCACACGGATGCCGAACGAGCCGATTCCAGACTGGGTGCTGCGCGCCGACACGCTCGGTGGACTGGCAGAGAAGCTGGACATTGATGGCCCCGCGCTGGAAGCCACTGTCGCTCGCTTCAACGACCACGCCCGCGCTGGCCACGATCCCGACTTCGAACGCGGGACCAGCGCCTACGACCATTTCTACGGCGACCGCAGCCGCGAGGGCAAAGCCGTGACGCTCGGCCCGGTGGAGCAAGGCCCGTTCTACGCCGTCGAAATCCACATGGGGCTGCTCGGCACCAATGGCGGCCCGCGCACCGACGGGTCGGCCCGCATTCTGCGCCACGATGGCGAGCCTATTCCCGGCCTCTATGGCGCAGGCAACGCCATCGCTTGCCCCACAGGCGGAATTTACGCAGGTGCTGGCGGTACGCTTGGCCCGGCGCTGACATTTGGCGTAATCGCCGGGCAGGCAGCGGCCCAGCGGGACAATTTGTGAAAGCTGATCTCGTCATTGCGAGCGTAGCGAAGCAATCCATGGCCTAAACGCCGCGTCACAATTGGGCAGGCCCAATCGGGTGTAAGGCCGCCCCTTGGATTGCCGCGTCGCCTGCGGCTCCTCGCAATGACGAAGAGGGTGAACTACCCCTTCTTCGGCTCAAACTCGATATGCAGCTCTTTCAGGCTGCGCAGCAGGAAATGCGGGTGGTAGGTGAAGTCGTTCTTCCCGTCCGCGAACCACATATCCTCGAAACGGTCGACCACGGCGGTGAAGCCCCAGGTCAATTCCCGCCGCGCCAACGGTGCACCAAGGCAGTGATGCACGCCTGAGCCGAAGCCCATATGACTGCCCGCCTTGGGCCTTTCGAGATCGATCTTCTCCGGGCATTCGAACTGCCGCTCGTCGCGATTGGCAGCGGCATAACGGACGTTGATGACAGAGCCAGCCGGAATGGTCTCGCCCGCCAGCTCCACGTCCTCATGGGTGAAGCGCATCAGCGATTGCACGGGGCTTTCCAGTCGGACGACCTCCTCGACGAAGGTTTTCATGTAGCGGTCGGGATCGGATTTCAGCTGCTGCCAGATATCCTTGTTCTCGATCAACAGCTTCATGCCCGCAGCCAGCGCATTGGTGGTCGTCTCCGACCCGCCCACGAAAGTATCCGCCATCATCTCGGCATGCAGTTCGTTGTCGTTCAGCGGACGTCCCCATTCCTCGATGACGGTGTTGACCAGCACGCTGATCAGGCTGTCATCGGGGTTTTTGCGCAAGCGTTCGAAGATCGGCTGAAAGTAATGCTGCGCCTCGATCTCGCGGTCGATCATCTCCATGTGCCGGTCTTCGGGTAGCATCATCGAAATGCGGTGGAAGAAGGCATCGGTCCAGCCCTTGATCCGCCACATATCCTGCCGCTTCGCGCCCATCTGCTCACCGATAATGAACAGCGGCAGGGGAATGCAGAACTGCTTGACCCAGTCGCAATGGCCATCGCCCACGAATTCGTCGATCAGCTGATAGGCAAGCCCTTCGACTTGCGGATCGATCTCCTTGATCTTGGACGGTTTGAACGCCTGATTGAACATCGCGCGCATCTGTTTGTGGTTCGGATCGTCCCGCGCGGCGAGAGCCGGAGCCGGCACCCAGCCTTTCTCCGAAAAGCGCTGCGTGATCTTGTTCCCCCGTTCAACGTCGATCGGGGAATTGCGGGTGCTCTGGTCCATCGCCGTGCTGCGGAACCGCACCGGGTCCATCAGCACTTCGCGGACATCGTCATAGCGGCTGACGACAAACATCGGCGTGCCGGGAATCCGATAGATCGGAGCCTCATCCCGCAGCGTCTTGTAAGCCTCGTAGGGGCATTGCTGCACCTGCGGATCGAACAGATTGATCTGCGGCGCGGCGGTGTCGTTCTCAGTCTTCGTCGCCATTATCGCACCTCGATTTTCTCTTCGCCCCACGGCGCTATGGCTTCGGCTTTCTGGAACGCCTCGGGCAATTCCTCGACCATCTTCCAGGTCGCAGCCAATCGCCCAAAGCCGACAAAGAAGGCGACTGTCATACCCAGCTCGACAATCTGTGCCTCGGTGAAATGCTGCCGGAGATCGTCGTAAACCGCATCGTCGATGGCAAGGTGGTCGCTCGCCATCAATTCTCCGTACCGGATCGCTGCCTTCTCGGAAGGCGTCAGGTTTGCCGCCTCTTGCGGTTGTTCCAGCGAGCACACCAACGTCTCGTCGACCCCGTCGGCCACGGCATCGGAATAGCGGATCGCCATGCAGCTGCGGCACTGGTTGAAGAACGCGACGCGCAAGCGCACCAGCTCCACCAGCCTGTCCGGCAGCGAGCGGTTCATCTTCAACGCGCCGCCGAACTGCATCAATCCCAGCGCCTGCTCCGGACAATGCGCGAAATAGCGCGTCAGGCCCTGCTCCAGATCGGTCAGCTGGTCGGGCTGGACCGCTGCGGCAATCCGAGGGTCCCATTCCTCGGGCGGCAACTTCTCGATGCGGCTCATGCTGTCAGGCCCTCCCAAAAACGCGCGTGGTCATAAGGGCAAGGCTGCGGGGATAGTGCACCGGCGGCAATTGGCAGATTCGATAGAGCGCGCGGCAAAGCGTGGCCCTGCCTGCCGCGAGGAGAGGCGATGGAAAGCCAGCACACAGGCAATACAGTCAGCTGCCCGCGATCGGCGCAGGATGTCGACCTGTTCGCCCCTGGCGCGCCCGAGCACTGGTACGATGCCTACGCTATCCTGCATGATGAAGCGCCGGTTCTTCGCCTACCGGGTGAAGGTCTGACGCCCGACCGCGATGCCTTCATCCTGACGCGTCACGCCGACATTTCCCGCGTCGTGAAGGACTGGACGCGTTTTCCCCCGACGCTCGACCTGCTGATTGCGCAGATCCAGCAATCGGGGAAATTGCCAACTGCCATGCCCGACCTCGATGCCATGGTACAGTCGATGGTGACGCTGCGCCCGACGCAGGAGCTGTGGCGCGCGCATCGCAAGGAGCTGACCGATCCATGGGTCGGCCCCGGCGCATCGCGGCATCAGGCGATGATCGAAAGGCATGTTGATGATTTGCTCGCCGAATGTCTGGCGAAGGCGCAAGCCGGCGAGACGGTCGACTTCGTCGCCGACTTCGCTCGCCCCCTGCCCCAACGGACAATGGCCAGCGTGTTGGGCTTTCCGCTGGAAGACATCCCCCGGCTGGAAATCTGGGGCAATGCGCAGGTCATGTCTTACGTGCATGGCTGCGGGCACAACAACCGCCTGACGCCGGAACAGACGGCGGAGAAATTCCGCCTGCTCGATGGCATGTCCGACTATGTCCGCGAGAAAGTGCGCGAAAAACGCGCGCGCCCTGCCGACGACATGATCAGCTTCCTGACGCAGGTTCATTACGAGGCGCTGGACCGCACCCTGACCGACGACGAAATCAACGGCGTGGTCTATGCCATGGTCATCGGCGGGCTGGAGACGACGCAATATGCGATTTGCGAGCAGGCCCGGCTGGTCTGCGCGCATGACGAATTGTTCGACCGGCTGAAAGGCGATCGAGCGCTCATCCGCCCGTTCATGGAGGAAGGAATGCGGCTCCGCAGTCCGACGCAGGGCCTGTCCACGCGCGTGACCTCGCAGGACGAGGAATTCGTAGGCGTCGCCGTGCCAGCCGGATCGACGCTGCATCTGCGGTATGGCGCAGCCAATGTGGACCCGCAGGAATTCGACAACCCGCGCACCCTCGATCTGGAGCGCAAGGCCGTGACCCGACATCTCGCCTTCTCAGCCGGACCGCGCGTGTGCCCCGGCGCGGGCCTGTCGCGGCTGGAGCAGACAATTGCCTGGAACCGCCTGTGCGATCGTCTGGACGCCATCGAAGCCGTGCCCGGCCACACCGTTCGCCACCAGCCAGGTATTATGCTCGGCGCGCTGGATTTGCCGCTCAACCTGACCCCATCCCAAGGAGCCTGAACGATGACGACCCTGCTCACCCATATCTGGATCAAGCCCGGCAAGGAGGAAAAGTGGGAAGGCATCCTCAAAACCATGGTCTCCGCCACGCATAAACACGAGGAAGGCGTGGTCCGCTATGAATACTGGAAGGGGCAGGAACCCAATTTCTGGTATTGCCTGCTGTCCTTCCGCGACAAGGAAGCGTTCTACCACCACCAGATGAGCGAGCACCACGAAACGCAGGATTTTGGCGACGTAATTGCCGATATCAAACTGGAGTATATCGATCCTGTAGAAGGCGGGGGCAGCGGTCTCGCGCGCACCGAGGATCCGCCACTCCCCGATGACGCTACGGGCGACCAGCGCACCGCGCAGGAGCGCTACCCGATCAGCATTGCCGACTGGTGGAAAGGCCGCGCATGACCCGGGACCCCGAAATACAGGCGCTGCTCGACAAGCAGGCCATCACCGAAGTCGTCGCGCGCTATGCCCGCACGCTCGACTGGATCGACGACGAGGGACAGGCAAGCTGCTACTGGCCCGATGCCGCCATCGATTACGGCTTCTTTAAAGGACGCGCGGACGAGTTTCTGCCGGTGGTGATGCAGACGGAACGCAACTCCGACCGGCGCTGGCACATGCTCGGCGGCCTCATCATCAAGCTGAATTCCGAAACAAGCGCGAGCAGCGAGTGCTATGGCATTTTTGCAGGCGCTTCGGTGCAGGAGGATGAAACGCTGGCAGGCAATATGTTCGGCGGCCGTTATCTCGACGAATGGGAGAAACGAGAAAGCGATGGCGGGATGGAATGGCGGGTTTCGGCGCGGACCTATATCCTCGACTGGCAACACAGGTTGACCGACCAGCCGGGTTTTACACCCAATCCCGATTTCCCGCTACCGACATTGCAAATCGCCGATAGCGGCCATCCGTTTTACCGCCCGATGTGACGGCTCAACCGTTGTCGGTCACATCTTCCACGGGCGGGTCAATGTAGTCGCGGTAGTAGATCATCTCCCCGCCGCGCACCTTGTAGATGCCTACCCCGCCGCGGTCGCCATCGGGCGAATGCATGGTCCAGCGCGCCCATGCCGTGTGCTCGTCGCCGCAGATTTCATCGACGGTGAAGCTGATTTTGCGCTCCCCCATTTCGGCGACCATGGTGGTCATGAAACCCAGGATCGCCTTGCGCCCCTCATAGCGGCCCCAGGTCGGGTCCTCCAGCACGGCATCCTCGGCGAATAGCGGGGCGAGCTTGGTGTAGTCGCCCTCGTCCTGAATGCGCCAGAACCGCTCTATTATTGTGTGTGCCTCTCCCGGCATATTCCTCTCCCCTTATTGCTCTGCGTCAGCCCAGTTCCCTGATTATTTGCGTTCCGTCCCAGCCGTCCGCTGCGCCTGCGACCATGCCGTAAAAGCCGGTGAGCAATTCCGACGGCTCGTAAAGTTCGATCATATGGCCCAGCGTGGCGGTGGCATCGGCGAAGGCGAAGCGCGCGCCGCTGGTGGTTTCGGACAGCTGCGCCAGAGCCATGCCCTCCGCCTCTAACCGGGCAATTGCGCGGTCCAGATCGTCTACGAACAGCGCCGTATGGTGCAGGCCGTAACGCCCGCTGCCGACAGGATAGAGATCATGGCATGCGCTGGGATCATCGCCGTGCTGCTGGACAAATTCGAGCATCACGTCGCCCCATTGCCCGTAAGCGGAGGAATGATCGAAGGTCTGGTCGACACCGCGATGCACGCTGCTGGACAGCGGCACATGGCGGGCAATGAAATACGGCCCGGAGCCGAAGGTCTCGCTATGCGCCCTCGCAGCCGTTTCGATGTCGGGCACGAAATAAGCCAGCTGGCGCGGCGGCAAGTCGGGGCGATTTGCCAAGCTCAGTTAACCGCCCGGTCCTTGCCCTTCCAATAGGGTTCGCGCAGTTCGCGGCGCAGCACCTTGCCGCTGGGATTGCGCGGCAAGGCGTCGATAAAGTCCACCGATTTGGGGCATTTGTAGCCAGCAATATGCTCCCGCGCATGGGCGATAATGTCCGCCTCGGACTGCTCCGCGCCCTCTTTCAGCACCACGCAGGCCTTCACCGCCTCGCCCCATTTGTCATCCGGCACACCAATCACCGCGACATCCTCCACCGCCGGATTGGAATAGACCGCGTTCTCCACCTCGGCGGGGTAGATATTCTCTCCGCCGGAGATGATCATGTCCTTCATCCGGTCGTGAATGTAGAGATACCCGTCTGCATCCATATAGCCCGCATCACCCGTCAGCAGCCAGCCATCGGCATCAATGGTGGAGGCGGTGGCGTCCGGATTGTTCCAGTACCGGCTCATATTCTTGCTCGACCGTGTGGCGATTTCCCCAACCGTATCGGGCGGCAGCGTATTGCCATCCTCATCGACAATCTTCAGCTCCACGCCGGGCAAGGCGGTGCCGACAGAGCGCATTTTCGGGCTGCCCTCGGGCACGTGATCTTCCGGGTCCAGTGCAACGATCGTGCCGCTGGTCTCGGTCATGCCGTACATCTGGACGAACCCGCAGCCGAACCGGTCCATCGCCGCTTTCATCAGTTCCAGCGGAATGGGCGACGCGCCGTAGGTGATGATCTTCAGCTGAGAGAAATCCACTTCGCTCACACGCGGATGATTGAGCATGATCTGGATCGCGGCAGGGACCATGAAGATTTTCGAGATGTTGTAATTCTCGATCAGATCGAGCGCCTTGGTCGGATCATATTCGGGCAGCACGATAGAGGTCGTGCCCGCAACCAGTGTGCCCAGCCCCGTCCCTGTACCGCTGATATGGAAACACGGCATCGCCAGCAGGGTCGCATCGCCCTCGACCGGCTCCTGCCATGGGCGTAGCTCTTCGGCTTCACCCGTGCTGTCACGCGAGGACAGGATGGAGCCATGCGTCATCACCGCACCCTTTGGCCGCCCCGTGGTGCCAGACGTGTAGAGCTGCAACAGATCGTCATCGGCGGTCAGCTTCAAGTCGCTGTCATCGGCGGGGAAGCCATCACGCCATGTCCGGTAATCTATCGGAGCCTCATCGGGCGCATCGATGGCAATGACGGTTTCGATCCGCTTGTTCTCGGCCCGCACACGGTCGATCACTTCGCCAAAGCCTTCGCCGACAAACACCACGCGCGCTTCGCAATTGTCGAGGATGTAGGACACTTCCGGCCCCGCCAGCCGCCAGTTGACCGGCGTCATCACCGCGCCGATCTTGGCCGCGCCCAGCAGCACTTCGAAATAGAGCGGATGGTTCTTGCCGATGAAGCTGATCCGCTCACCCGCTTTGACGCCGAGCGATTTCAGGCCATTGGCCGCACGCCGTGCGCCCTGCTCCAGATCGGCAAAGCTGATGGTCTCCTCGCCATAGGTGAAAGCTGCCACATCCGGCGTTTCGCGCGCATGGGCCCGAACAACATCGGGTATCGTTTCCGGCTCGGCCATCGGCGCCATTGGTTTCTCCATCGCTCTTTCATTGAAATGTCTAGGCGCGCGGCGCAGCGCGGCCATTGGCAAAAACCATAGTGCCCGCCAGAGACGGGATGGCGCAGACAGGTCCGCGAGGAGGAAGGCAGACTATGAGCGACATTCCGGACGGCTATTCACCCGCCAATTTCGCCATTGGCTTCCTCGATGTGGCGGGGCCGTATTACCTCAAGGAAGTGGAGAAAGACGGGCATACCTTCACCCGTGTCGGCCTGCGCGTGGGGGACAGCCATATCAATTACGTGAAGCTGGCCCATGGCGGCGTGCTGACGACATTGGCGGATGTGGCCTTGTCTTATCAGGTGCACGCCAGCGAGATGCCGCGGCTGAATGTGGTGACCAATTCGCTGACAACCAACTTCCTGAGCGGCGCCAAGCTGGGCGACTGGCTGGAGGCCGACGCACGGATTGACCGAATGGGCGGACGGATCGCCTATACCAGCGGCACCATCCGCTGCGGGGAAGAAGTTCTGATGACAATGAGCGGGGTGTTCACGATCCTGCGGCCGAAACCGGAGGGTTAGTCATCCGCGCCAGTGCGCCGCTGCCGGTGTCGAAGGATCGCTGTCATCGTGCTGGCCGCACGCCTCTCCCGGCAGATTGGTCAGCGAGGCCTCGCCGATATCGCGAAACTCGCGCCAGTCATAAACGCCGGTGCGCTGCGCGATCCGCCACTCGCCTGCACGCTTCTCGAACCGGTCGATATAACGGCCCGCAATCACTGCGGCGTATTCCTCATCGCGTGCCGGAAAGACATCGGTGAGCGGATAGCCGGGCGGAATGATATGCATGGCAGACATGTAGGTTTCGGTGTGGACGACGCCGTCCGCCATCTGGCCGAAGAGCACCTGCCCCAGATGGTGGTGCGTGTGGGTGCAATCGTCGATTACTCCGCGCGCCTGCTCCACAAAGCTGCGCCAGTCCCCCACCAGCGGCCCGAAGGCAAAGGTCGCATCCTCGTGAAATAGCCCGGGCATGATGTCCCAGCGCCGCCGGTCGATAGCATGGCAATAGGCCGCAATAATGTCGCGGATAGCCTCGCGATCTTCAATCGAAGGGTTCATTTTTCAAGCTCCACCAATACCTTGCCGACATTCCCGCCGGTGAACAGCTTGGCATAGGCATCCAGCGTGTTCTCCAGCCCCGGTGTCACGTCAAAGGGCAGCGACAGTTTCCCTTGCGCCACCCAGCCCTTTAAGCGCTGCGTCAATTCCGGCCCATTGGCCATGAAATCGGGCGAGAAGAAGCCTTCGACCCGCAGACGTTTCATCAGAATCTGATCGAAATTGGCCGGTCCGCCGCGCGCCGGGTCGGTGTATTCAGCGATCAGACCGCACACTGCAACCCGCCCGTACAAGGCCATATTGTCCAGCACCGCCTCCAGAATCGCGCCGCCGACATTGTCGAAATAGACGTCAATCCCGCCTTCGATTGATGCCAGCTTGCCGGAAAGATCATCGCTGCGGTAGTCAAACGCGTCCACCACGCCATACTGATCTTTCAACAGCGCGCATTTTTCCGGGCCACCTGCAATCCCGTAAGCTTCCGCTCCCAGAATCTGCGCGATCTGGCACGCCAGCAGCCCGGTCGAACCCGCCGCGGCTGACACCAGAACGTTCTCGCCGGGCTTGGCCGCACCGGTTGTCTCCACGCCCCACAGCGCAGTCCAGCCGTTCATGCCGAGCGGCCCCAGATGATCGCGCATATCGCCCACATCGCGGTCCAGCACCATAGCGCCAGACATAACTGCATCGACGCAGGAGAAGTCGGCCCACGTGCCGAATGCGCGGACCCAGTCGCCTTCCTGAAAACCCTCGGCACGGCATTCCAGCACCGGACCCATCACCAGCCCGCTCATCGGGACGCCCAGCTCCAGCGGCGGCTGATAGCCATCGGTGCGTTCGGTCATCCACATCCGGGTTCCGGCATCCATGGAAAGATAGCGCGTGTCGATGACGATCTCGCCATCGCCGCAGGGGCCAAAATCGTGCTCGACCAGATTAAGCGCGGAGGCGAAGTCATTGCCCTGAGGCCGCGCATCGAGACGCCAATAGCGGGTCTTCATAGTCCCTCCCAAACTCCCGTGTCTTATGCGGGCCTCGCTACCACGAAGTGGGGTGGCGGGCCCGCTATCTAATCTGTCCAGCGCCCTGCACGCACGCTTGTCGTAGGGTCAGGGAAGAATCAGGGTTGGCATCGACATACAGATCAGGAGAGCGGCAATGGCACTCATCACAGTCATCGGTTCGAGCGGGCGGCAAGGTCTCGCGCAGGTCAAAAAGGCACTGGAAGCGGGCTACGATGTGCGCGCCATCAGCCGTCAGGCAGACCCCTTTGCCGGTTACGACATTCCCGGCATCGACGATGTCGAAGTGCGGCCGATGGATCTGTATGACACCGGCACCTACAAGCACGCGCTCGAAGGCAGCGATTACGTGTTTTACACCCATCCGCTGCAGGCCCGCGCAGACCGCGCAACGCTGGTCGGCGATGTCGGCAAAGCGGCGGCAGAGCTGGATGTGAAGCGCGTTGTGTGGAACACTTCCAGCTGGATTCCCGACAAGCCGGGCGACGCCTTCACTTATGCAGGCAACACGGCGGGCATCAATGCGCTGTGGCGCTCCGGTGCGCCGGGCACCGTTTTTGGCAGCGTACTGTTCATGGACAATCTGCTGACCAATTGGGCCCGGCCCTTCATCGTGAACGAGAACCGCTACGTCTATCCGCACAACCCCCAACTCGAGGCGAACTGGATCAGCCTCGACGACGTGGCGCGCTTCATGCTGGCCAGCCTGGAACGGCCCGATATGGAAGGCGCGTGGATCAATATTGGCGGGCCGAAGCGCATGGTGGGCAAGGAAGTCGCCGCCATTCTGACCGATCATTTCGGCCACGAGATCAAATACGATCCGTGCACTCCGCGAGAGTTTGGCAATCTGCTGGCCAATGCCGGCGGTGACGGGGTGCCTGAAGAACAGCGCAAGGAGCTGGCCGACGGGATTGCTGCTTTCTACGAATACAACAACAGCGCGCCGACCAAACCGTTCGCGGTCGAGATGGACCATGTCTACGAGCGTTTCCCGGAACTGGAAGGCAATCTGGAAACCATGGATGAATGGGTGCCCAAACAGGACTGGAGCGAGAGCAACCATCGCCCGGCCTTTGGATAGGCTGACCGGATGGCGCACCGCCTCCAAGGGAAGATCGCACTTGTAACCGGCGGGGCCTCGCGCCCCGGAATCGGCTACGCCATCGGCCAACGACTGGCGGAGGAAGGCGCGCATGTTGTATTGACCGATGTCGACCGGGACGGGGTGGAGCAGAGCGCAGCCCTGATCCGCGAAGCCGGAGGAACATGCGACGCTGTGCCTCAGGACGTGACGTCGCAGGAAGACTGGGATCGGGTCGTGGCAGCCATCACCAACCAGCATGGGAAGCTGGATATTCTAGTCAACAATGCCGGAATTCTGGAAATCGCTGCCGTCGGTGATGACAATGCCTTGGGCAGTTTGCGGCGGCAGTTCGACGTCAATGTTGCCGGCTGCTTCATGGGCACTCAGGCCGGTGTTGCCGCCATGCGCAAAAGCGGGGGCGGATCGATCATCAACCTGTCTTCCGTCGCCGGGCTGGTCGGTTTTCGGGGGAGCTCGACCTATGCCGCGTCAAAAGGCGCGGTGAAATTGATGAGCAAATCGGTCGCGCTGGAGACCGCTGCCGAGAACATCCGGGTCAACACCGTCCATCCCGGCATCATCCGTACCAACATGCAGAAGGCGGGCGGCGCTGCGAACGAGGTCAATTACGAAGCCATCGAAGCCGCCATTCCCGCTGGCCGTCTGGGTGAACCAGAAGACATAGCGGACTGCGTGCTGTTCCTCGCCTCAGACGAATCCACCTATGTCACCGGCGCAGAACTGGTCGTCGACGGGGGCTACACCGCTCAATAGTTGAACCCCGACCAAGTGCTGGAGGACAATCCATGACAGACAAGCGCACCGCCAACATCGCTCTGGCGGAGATCTATTATCAGGCGCTGGCCGATGGCGATTTCGATGCCTTGGCCGCGCTCCATGCCGAGGATGTCGTCTTCAATCTGGTCGGCCAGACACCGGTATCAGGCCGCTGGGAAGGCAAGGCGGAGTGCTTTGGCCCCTTGGTTGCCGATATGGTCGTCGGCAAGCTGGACCCGGCTACGCTGCAGTTTTCCCGCAAATGGAAGATCATGTGCGCCGACGAGGAACGCGTTGTGGGCATTATGATTGGTGGCGGCATGGGCAATAACGGCCATGAATATTTGCAGACCTACTGCCAGATCATGACCATCACCGATGGCTTGATCACGCAGCTGCACGAGTTTTTCGATACCGCTCTGGTCGAGCTGGCGCTGAACGACAACCCGACAGCGAAAGGACCTACGCAGCCGCAGCGCCCCTTCGCTTTCTAGGCGTTATTCCGCTGCTTCGGCGACCGCGTTCTCCGCCGCAAAGATCTCGATCAGCTCTTCGTCGGTGGCATTGGTCAGCTTGGCCGCCCAGCCGTGGAAGGCCTGTCCGCCGCCCTCGTTCTGACCGAAGAGCACATGGTCCATCTGCCCGCTCATCAACGCATCGTGCTGGCGTTTGCCGGTCGTGTAATCCTCGTCCCGGACGACGATCTCCAGAAAATTGAACTGGTCCTGCGCGCCCTGTCGCTGCTCGTCATTTTCCGGCTCACGCTCCATCACGTAGTACTGGGTGGTGTAGCTTTCGCCCACATTCTCGCCCGGGAAGAGTTGGCTGATCATCGCCCCGCGCCCGCCACCGCCATAAAAACTGGCAATCGAGATATGCGGGAAGATCGTCCAGACGCCCTGCACCAGCGCGTCGATCGGCCATTCGTCTTCCGGCATCTTCGTCAGATCGAGCTGCTCATCGCTGCCCGTGCGCTGCGCGAATTGCGACGGGTTGGCCAGCCGCTGATGCGGGCCCCATGCGAAGTAGTTTGCCCGGTTGAAGAAATCCGCCCCGAAGGTGTCCTTATGCAGCACCGGAAGGTGGTAGAAATCGAGATAGCCGTCATAGGCTGTTTTCCAGTTCGGCCCCGCCAATGTGCGCTGGTCGAACAAGATCCAGTCCTCGAACCCGAAGGCTGCCAGCAGCTCGTCATACCCGCACAGATATTGCTCGATGCTCAATGTGGAGTTCTGATCCAGGGTCGCCCAGATCAGGCCAGCGCGCTCGAGCACAGGAAACTGCTTCAGGCACAGCTCGGCCTTGTCGACCGGGCCGAAGTCTTTCGGGCTCGCCACCCCGACCAGATCGCCGTCGTTCTTGAACGTCCAGCCGTGATAGCCGCAGGTGAAGCGCGTGGCGTTGCCCGTGCCCTCGACCACCGGATTGCCCCGGTGGCTGCACATATTAAGAAACGCGCCAACCGTGCCATCGCGTTTGCGGGTCAGCAGGAGCGGGACCCCGGCAATGTCCATCGCCTTGTAATCGCCAGGTTCCGGCAGTTCGCACGATGGCGCGACCATTAGCGGCAGGCGCTTGAAGATTTTCTCTTTCTCGCGCTCGAACAGTTCGGGATCGGTGTAGCTGGAGGCGGGGACTTTCATCACGCCATCGGTCATTTCCAGCGTCCCCGCCTCGCCATGGGCGATCAGGGAGCGGTTCATTTCGAGCAATTGTTCACGTGACACGGGATTAGTCTCCGAATGGATAAGCGCTCACAATCCTCGCAACAGCCTCGCGCGGCAATTGCCATTTTTGACGACTGCTACCCGCTTTTCAGCTGGTCATTGTGCTGCCCCAGTGTCGGGGCGCCGCCGCGCCTCGGCTCGAAATCCGCGCCGAACCGTACAGGCGGGCGCATCATGCGGATCGGGCCTTCGGTCGGATGTTCGAACCGCTGGAAGAAATCGGTCGCCTGCAAATGCGGGTCATCCATGACATCCTCCAGATCACGCACGGGCTGGGCCGGAATGTCAGCCGCCTGGAAGCGCTTGACCAGATCGTCTGTCGTGAAGCCCTGGGTCAGCTCCGCCATGCGCCGATACAGCAGCGCACCGTTCTTGAACCGCCCGCGTTCGTCGGCGAACTTCTCGTCCTCGAGAAATTCCAGATCGCCCAGCACCTCGAACACGCGGTCCCATGCCTTGCCGGTGTAAGGCACGATGGAGAGGTACCCGTCCTTGGTCGGGAACGGCTGACGGTCCGGGTCCAGCTGGCGGGCATATCCGGCGGGCGCATTGGGCGGATCGAAAGTCAGCCCGCTCAGATGCTCCTGCATCATGAAATTGGTGAAGGCCTCGAACATCGGGATTTCAAGCTTTTGCCCCTCGCCGGTCCGCAGCCGGTGGACCACCGCGCCCAGCACGCCGTAGGCCGCCGTCTGCCCGGCGATCTTGTCCGCAATCAGGCTGGGCAGATAGCGCGCACGGGGATCTCCATCCACGCGCGGCAGCAGCGTGGTGGTGCCCGACAGCGCCTGGATCACGTCATCATAGGCCTGCAAATCGGCATAGGGCCCGTCCTGCGCAAAGCCGACGCAGTGGGCGTAGATGATATCGGGCACCAGCGCGCGCACCGCCGGTTCGTCCAGTCCCAACCGCGCCAGCCCCTTGCCCCGCACATTGGTCACAAACACGTCCGCATCGGCCAGCAGGGCCTTCATGCTGGCCAGATCGCCCTCGTCCTTCAGGTTCAGCTCGACCGATTTCTTGCCCTGATTGAGGGCCATGAAGCCCGGCCCCATACCCGCCGTGTTCGCCCATTTCTGCGCATAGCGGAACGTATCACCGCCGCGCGCCTCCACCTTGATCACGTCCGCGCCCAGATCGGCCAGCAACTGCGTGCAATAGGGGCCGAAGACGACGGTGGTCAGATCGACAATCTTGATCCCTTCCAGCATGGCTTTTCCGTCGCTTGCATTCAGCATGGGCCCTGTGTCCTTTGTGCGGATGAATTGTTGGCGTCTTCCTTATCGGGCACCGACCAAAGGGTAACTGGTGAATTTGCTATTCGTCGCCTCCAAACAGGTGCCGGTGGCCGGTGCGCGCGATTGCCCGTTGAACCCCCGCCCGCTCAGGCATAGATGCAGCACCGTGACCGCACCGCCCCCTTCACAAGATGCCATGGATGCCGCCCACCGGCGCGCCTTCCGTGATGCGCTGGGATCGTTCGCCACGGGCGTAACCATCGCCACCACGCTGGATGACCAGAACAGGCCGGTCGGCGTCACGGCCAGCAGTTTCAATTCGGTCAGCCTCGATCCGCCGCTGGTCCTGTGGTCGCTGGCCAAGAACAGCCAGTCACGCGATGCCTTCTGCGATAGCGGCCATTTCGCGGTGCATGTCTTGGCAGCCAGTCAGGAAGAGCTATCGAACCGCTTCGCCCGTACCGGTGCGGACAAGTTTGGCGGGATCGAATGGTCGGCAGGCAAGCTCGGTTCGCCCGTCTTCACCGAACACGCCGCCCTGTTCGAATGCGCGACTCGCCACCAATATGATGGTGGCGATCACATCATCATGGTGGGCGAGGTGGTCGATTTCGAAGCGCGCGATGAAGCCCCGTTGCTATTCCACGGGGGCCGCTATGCCGATCACCGACCGCGCGACGGCGGGGACGCAACCGCCTCAACGGAAGACCAACAGCTGGCCCTGGCGACAGAATTTGTGCTTCAGGCGCTGGAGCGCTCGGACACTGCAGACGTCTCGGAGGAGGATCTGCAAACCGTGCGCCGTGTGCTTCGCCTGCTGACAGAAAAATAGACGGGCCCGCTGTGGTCAGGCCCGGACCACCAGATTGCCCCGGTGCCCGCCGCTGAACAGCATCATCAGCGCCTCCGGGAAATTGTCGATTCCCTCGACCACATGCTCTTCCAGCTGCAAATCGCCCGAACGGATGAGATCGCTGATTTCCGCCCTCGCTTCCGGGAAGCGCGCGGCATGATAGCTTACCACGAACCCGCGCATACTGGCATTGCGCTCGGCCAGCCGCAGATAGAGGCTGGGGCCCTGCACATTGTCGAGGTCTTCATACTGCGAGATCGCCCCGCAGATCACCACCCGCGCGCCGCCGGTGGGGCGCAGATTGTCGAGCACATCGTCCAATATATCGCCGCCGACATTGTCGAAGAACACGTCCACGCCATCGGGTGCAGCCTTGGCCAAAGCAGCGCGAACACCGCCCTCCTTGTCTTTGGCCTTGTAATCAATCGCCACATCCGCGCCGACCTGATCGGTCAGGTAGGCGCATTTTTCCGGGCCGCCCGCGATGCCGATCACATGGCAGCCGCGTGCCTTGGCGATTTGCACCACACATGATCCGACCGCGCCTGCCGCGCCGGAAACGACCACCACATCGCCCTTCGCCGCCTCGCCGACGGCGCACAGGCCGACCCATGCGGTCAGCCCTGTGGTGATGCCCAGCGGCCCGACATGGGCCTCCGGGCCGATCTGGTTGCCGACTTCTACCTTGCTCATTTCGGCAGCAGGCACCACCGCGTGGCTTTGCGCGCACAGCATTCCGTAAGCCCAGTCGCCCACCGCCCAGTCGGGGTCGCCGCTCGCCACAACCTGACCCACTCCGAACGCCCGAATCGTATCCCCCAGCGCAGAAGTGGTGTGCATTCCGGCATCGCTTAGCGTGGTGCGTATCCACGCATCGACCGACAGCGTGTGGTTCTTGACGATCAGGTGTCCTTCTGCGGGATCCCCCAGCGTTTCTTCCTCGACCGCGAAATTGTCCTGCGTCGGCCATTCGACGGCGTATTCTTTCAGGGTGACTTTGCGGTTCTGGACCATGGAGACTGTATCCTTTGGCTGTCTTTGGCTGGAATGCGCCCCGATTGCTGTGCGCGCGGAGCGGCGGCCTCAAGTGGTAATATGACTAGGCATAGGTTCCGTGTGGCGCGCGCGGATAGCCAGCGGCGCAATTGTCACTTAGGGCGTTTCGCGGGTTGGAAGGGGAATACCGGGAATGGACAAGGGCTTGCTCTACACCGCAGCCAGCTGTGTCGCTGTGATGGCGCTGGTCGCCTGGATCAGCTGGCTGAAAACGCGGGGGACGGCCGAAACCAAGGACGGCTATTTCCTCGCCGGACGCGGGCTTGGTGCTACGTTCATCGCCGGATCCTTGCTGCTGACCAATCTTTCGGCTGAGCAGCTGATCGGGCTCAATGGCTCGGCCTATGGCGCGAACATGTCGAGCATGGCGTGGGAAGTGACCGCCGCGGTGGCGACCATCGCCATGGCCTTCGTCTTCCTGCCGCGATACCTCGCCGGCGCCTTCACCACACTGCCCGAGTTTTTGAACGACCGGTTCGACCCCACGGTGCGGCGGATGTCGGTGGTGCTGTTCATGCTGGGCTATGGCCTCGTGACCATTCCCTCGGTGCTGTATTCCGGCTCCCTTGCGGTGATGCAGTTTTTCGATGTGCCGCTGATGACCGGGCTGTCCACCGTCCCGGCATTGTGGCTCACCGTGATTGTGATCGGCGTGACGGGGGCCGCCTATGCGGTGCTTGGCGGACTGAAGGCGGTCGCTGTTTCCGACACGCTGAACGGGATTGGCCTGCTGTTCATCGGGCTGCTGGTGCCGGTGCTGGGCATTATTTTGCTGGGCGGCGGTAACTTCGGCGACGGGTTCACGCGGCTGGTGTCCGACCATCCGGAGAAGCTGAACGCGATTGGCGGACCTGACGATCCCACCCCTTTCGGCACAATCTTCACCGGCATGATCTTCGCCAATCTGTTTTACTGGTGCACGAACCAATATGTGATCCAGCGCACGCTGGGCGCGCGGTCGCTGGCAGAGGGACAGAAGGGCGTGCTTGCGTCGGGCTTCTTCAAGGTGCTGGTGCCCTTCATGATGATGATCCCCGGGGTCATCGCGTTTCACCTCTACGGGCCGGGAATGGGCAGTATCGACGAGGCCTATCCGCGCCTGATCAAGGATGTGCTGCCGTCAGCTCTGACCGGGCTCTTTCTGGCGGTGTTGCTGGGCGCGGTGTTCAGTTCGTTCAACTCGCTGCTCAACAGCGCGGCGACGCTGTTCACGCTGGATGTCTATGCCCCGATGCGCCGCACTCCGGTGGATGACGCGCATCTGGTGCGGGTAGCAAAGATCGCCAGCGTGGTGATTGCGCTGTTCTCCTTCGGGGTCGCGCCGATGCTGTATTATGCGGAGGAAGGCCTGTGGCAGATCGTGCGGATCTTCACCGGGTTCTACAACATCCCGACTGTAGTGATCATAATTGTTGGCCTGTTCACCGCCCGCGTGCCTGCGCTCGGCGCGAAGCTGGTGATCGTGTTCCATGTGCTTGCTTACGGACTGGTACGGTTCGTGCTGGCCGATGTGGTCACGCTGCACTTCATCCACCTCTACGCCATCCTGTTCGTGATCGAGGTCGGCATCATGCTGCTGGCGGGCAGGCTGCGCCCGCAGGCCGAGCCATACGTGCCGCCCCATAACGAGAAGGTCGACATGACCCCATGGCGGTTTGCCCGGCCCACCGCATTTACGCTGCTGTCGTGTGTGGTGGCGCTGTACCTGCTGTTCTCGCCGCTGGGATTGGCAGGAGCCGGCGGCGGAACGCTGCTGGCTGTGCTGATGGCAGCTCTGGTTGTCGGCAATCTGGTGGTGTGGGTAATGGCAGCCAAAGGTCAGCGCGCGGTGGCCCCTGCCTGATCAGGCAACCAGCGAAGCCAAAACCCGGCGCTTGCCGACAAATGGCTTGCGCCCGTGCATGACCAGAAAATTATCGACCAGCACCACATCGCCAGCCTGCCACGCGTGATCGTAAGTCAGTTCCTCGGACAGCGCGATGGGTGCGGCCATATGGTCGGCTGTGATGAGTTCGCCATCACCAAACCGCACGGCTTTGGTCGCCTCGTTGCGGGTATCGGACCAGCCACGAAAGGCTGCGACCAACTGGTTGAAGAAGGTCTTCCGGCCATCGGGCAAAATCCGCACAGCTTGCAGCACCGGCGTGGTGACACGCAGGCTTTCGCCCTCCTGCCACTCCCAATCATAGCCGAGCTCTTTCAGCCGTGCTTCCGCTGCTTCGCGCGTATCGACCCCCAAAGTGCTGCGCCAACTGCGGCCTTGGCCTGACCCTGCATCATCAGCAGCTGGCATAGTGTTGGAATAGCGCACACCGCGCTCCTCGAATGCAGCAGCCAGCGCGGGATCATCGGCCAGCAGGCGATCATACACCACATCGGAGCGGCACAGCGGCGTCGCTCCGCCCTCGCCCGGCGCAATCTCGCAATAGAAGAACAGTTTGGAGGGATAGATCGGCGTCTGCGCCATCTCGTGATGCAGGTGGATACGCGTTTCGGGCGGCGCTTCGTTCGCGGTAAAGACCCGCTCGGTCACATTCACCCGCACCGCATTGGAGAGCGATTTGGCGTAGGTGAAGTTCGTCTCGCCATAAGAAGCTATGCCTGCGTCGAAGGCCTGCGCGTCGGGCACATCGAAGCCGCGAAACAGCACCGCGCCTGCCTGCGACAAATGATCGTCCACTGCGCCTTTGTTTGCGCCGATATAAGCGGCCAGATCGCCTTGCGCCTCGATCACATGCGGAAATGCACTCATCGCCGGAACCTCAATCGTAAATCGGGTGGAAGGTACCAAATGCGCCTTCGCAGAATACGCCCGGATCGTTGAACCGGCGGCCCTGGTCCAGCGCGTCGATTGCGGCCATCTCGGCATCGCTCAAGCTGAAGCCGGTCACTGCCAAATTCTCCCGCATACGTCCCGGATTGGTGGATTTCGGGATCACCGCATTGCCCCGCTGGATGCCCCAGCGAAGCACGATTTGCGCCGGTGTCTTGGCATGTGCATTAGCAGCAGCGACCACCACGGGTTCCGTCAAAACGGTATCGCCGGAGCCAGCCATGCCGATCTCCACATAGGACAGCGAGCCCAGCGGAGAGAACGCGGTGACGTGAATGCCATAGTCACGCGCCAGCCGCATCAGCCCCGGCTGCACCAAATAGGGATGCGATTCCACCTGCAGCTCTGCAGGGGCAATCCGGCAATAGCGCATCAGATCATGGATCAGCGCGGTGTTGTAATTGCACACGCCAATGCGCCGCACCTGCCCGCCATCGACCAGCTTCTCCATCGCGCCCCATGTTTCATGCAGGGGCACACGGGCAGGCTTCATCACCGGCTCGGCAGCGGCGGGATCATGCAGCCATTCGGGCGGATACCGTTCCTCGATAGGCACATATTCCAGCGCGATGGGGAAATGGATCATGAAAAGGTCGAGATAGTCCAGCCCCAGATCATCAAGCGATTTCTGGCAGGCCAGTGCAACATGTTCCGGCGCATGGAAGGTGTTCCACAACTTGGACGTGATCCACAGTTCCTCGCGCGTCGCCAGACCCTGCGCAATCGCCGCCGCTATCCCGCGCCCGACTTCGACTTCGTTGCCGTAATCCGCCGCGCTGTCGAAATGGCGATAGCCTGCCCTGATCGCTTCCAGCACCGTGGCCTCGCAATCCTCCGGCGCGATCTTCCACAGGCCGAAACCGATGGGGGGCATGTCTTTCAGCACGATATTTGTCCTTCGGGTTCGAAATTGAGCGCCACCGGCAGCCCCGTGGCAATGGATTCCTGTGCCGCTGCGCCCATGGCAACACTCCGCAGTCCGTCCAATGCACTAAGAGCAGGCGCGCCGCCGCCAACCAATGCAGCGTGAAAATTCTTCAGCTGGAAATAGGTCGCGCCGTGGTGATCGCCAGCGGCCAAAGCATCGGGCGGCGTCTCCACATGCTCCACCTGCACCCCGCTCTTATCGCGCGGGGACCAGCGCACTTTCGCGGCAGGAATAGTTACATCAAGCCGGCCCACCTCGCCCACCGCGATAATCTCTTCCTGCTGCTCCGCCCCTTCGGCGAACATGCATAGATCGAGCACGGCCCGCGCGCCGCGTTTGAAGTCGACGATGACATAGGCGTTGTCGAGTATGTCGGGCACCTCGCCATCATACACCTCGTCCAGATGGTTCACATCTTGCGCGCCGCTGGCGAAAATGCGCACCGGTTCATCGCGCAAAGTGTGCCGCATCAGGTCGAAGAAATGGCAGCACTTCTCCACCAGAGTGCCGCCGGAATTGCGGTTGAAACGGTTCCAGTCGCCGACTTTCTTCAGGAACGGAAACCGGTGCTCGCGGATGGTCAGCATCCGCACCGTGCCAGCCTCGCCCGCCTGCACCCGCTCGATAAACCGCGCGACGGGCGGCATGTAACGGTATTCCAGCCCGACCCAGACCAGCGGATCATAAGTGCTTAGTTGCCGCTCCAGCGTCTCCGCGTCGGCGACCGTGGTGCAGAAGGGTTTCTCGACCAGAATGGCCGGGCGATATTTCATGACCTCCTGAATCACGGCATAATGCGTGAAATTCGGCGAAGCGATGATGACGGCATCGGGGACGCCAGAAGCGAACAGAGCCTGCGTATCCTCATACACCGCGAACGTCTGCCCCAGCTCCCCGGCCAGCTCAGCCGCAGCCTGCCGGGATCCGGCGTCTGGATCGACAATCGCGACCAGCTCCGCCCCGTCCACCAGCGCGATATTGCGCATGTGTTCGCGGCCCATCATGCCGCAGCCAATGATGGCGTAGGATCGTGTCGTGCTCACACCGAACCCCGTGCGGCGTTGGCCCGCAATGCGCAAGTCATCTCTAGCCGAAGGGCTGGTAAAGGCTGTGCTGCGGCTCCGTAAACCAGCGCGGGCCGGTATCCGTCATATAGAAATGGTCCTCCAGACGAATGCCGAATCTCCCCGGCACCACGATCATCGGCTCATTCGAGAAGCACATGCCTTCGGCAAGCGGAGTTGTGTCACCGCGAACCAGATAGGGGCCTTCGTGGATTTCCAGGCCGATCCCGTGGCCGGTGCGGTGGGGCAGGCCGGGAAGCTTATAATCCGGCCCCAGACCATGCGCGATCAGCACATCGCGCGCCGCCGCGTCGACCTCCTCGCACGGCACACCCGGCGCGGCGCGGTCGAAGGCGGTCTGTTGCGCATCCTTTTCCACCTGCCACAGGGTCTCGATCTCGCCCTCCACCTCATCCAGCGCGTAGGTGCGGGTGATGTCCGAATTGTAGCCATCGAGCGTGCAGCCGGTGTCGATCAGGATCAATTCGCCGGCTTGCAAAGCGGGATCACCGGGCACACCGTGCGGGTGCGATGTCGCCTCCCCAAATTGGACCGCGCAGAACGAATTCCCATTATCCGCCCTGCCCGCGCGGTGCAGCCGGTCGATCTCTGCGCGCACTTCGCTGGCTTTCATGCCGGGCTTGATCCAGCCGGAAATGGTTTGATGGACCGACAGGGTAAGCTGTTTCGCCGCTGTCATTAGAGCCAACTCCGCAGGCGATTTGCGCGCACGCAGAGGCACGATAACCGGCGCCGCAGAGCCACACCGAACCCGATTGTCGAGCGCACCCAACGCATCCCCGATCTGTGCCGCGTGGCCATAGCAGCATTGCGGGTCGAGCGCACACGCACGCACATTCTGCGCCGCCAGCAAACCGGCAATCAGATCATAGGGGCTCTCATGCTCCTCCCAATAGACCATCTCCATCGGCACCGGCAGTTTCGCCATTATGGCGGTATCTTCGAACTTGGGCGCGACAAAGATCGAGCGCCCAGCCGTGACAATCGCCCCGTGAAACCGCTCGCTTTCGTAAAACGCCTCGCCCAGAAAATAGCGCATATTGGGGCCGGGCGTGAGGATCACAGCATCTTTCCCCGCGGCAGCCATCGCGGCCCGCAAAGCATCCACCCGCTGGGCGCGTTCTGCATTGCCGATGAAGGGGGGAAATGATGTGTCGGTCATGGGTTTCTACCAGTGAGAGAAATCAGTTGAAGCGCGCCGGGGAATACGGCTCGGGGTCGATGTGCGGCGTCTGGCCTGCGATCATCTCGCCAACCAGCCTGCCGGTTGCGGGTGCCAGTGTCAGGCCCAGCATGTTGTGGCCAGTGGCAAACAGCGCATTGGCCAGCGCAGGGGCGCGTCCGATGATCGGCAGACTGTCCCATGTCATCGGACGCCAGCCGAACCATTCCTCCTGGTTTGTCTCGGGTAGAGGAGCACGCAAATACGGCTCTGCCGAGCTGCGCAATTGCTGCAATCGGACCTTGGGGATCGAGCGGTCGTAGCCGGCAAATTCCATCATCGAGCCAAGCCGGAACCCGTCGTCAAACGGCGTGATGCCGACATGATGTTCCGGCAGCAGCATGGGATGCGTCGGGCCATGATCCGGCGCCTCCATAGTAATCGAATAGCCCTTGCCCGGCTGGATCGGCAGCGCTGCGCCGAAATGCTGCGCCAGCTGGGTGCTGAGCGCGCCGGTCGCCAGAACGTAATGATCCGCCTGCATCGGGCCGCCCGACGTCAGTATCCGGCGCACGATCCGCCCGTTTTTCTCCAGCCCCTCGAAACTGCAATGCTCGATGAACCGAACGCCGCTGTCCTTCAGCTTCCGGCGCCATCCCTTGCTCAGCCGGTCGGCGCGCACGCTGGTGTCGTCCTCGTAGAGATACCCGCCCGCCAATCCCGACCGCAGTGCGCCATCGAATTGCGGCAATTCCGCCCCCTCGATCCTGCGGGCCGAGACGCCGAAATGCTCGGTCAGCAGACGGTCCTCTTCGGCATGAGCAGCGAGGCCTTCCTCCGTCTGGAAGACATAGAGCAGTCCGGCTTTGCGCCATTGGCTGCCCATCGGGTCATCGCTCAGCAGCGCGGCGTATTCTGCTGCAGAGGATTGCAGGATCGCATGCAAATGCGCCGCCGCGCTGAGCATATCACGGCGATTGCAGCGCCGGGCGAACTGCCACAGCCATTTCAGAAATGCCGGATCGGCCCGCGGCTTTACCCGAAACGCCGCCGCAGGATTGAACAGCGAGCGTGCCGCCTCTCCGATGGCGTCGGGGGTGGTCAGCGGCAGGACGTGGCTCGGCGCGATATACCCGCAATTGCCGTGCGAGCACGCTCCGGCGACCGTCCCCTGTTCGATCACCGTCACCCCGTATCCCGCGCGCGACAGGTAGTGCGCGCAGGCGATCCCGATGATCCCGCCGCCGATGATGATCACGCTCTCGCCGGGCTGCGACACCTCACCCGATCCCTTCTCGGAAAGGATCGCCGGGCTGGAAGATCAGCTCGCTCCGGGCAGTGATATGCGCATCACCGATAATCGTCGGGACGACCCTCCCCTCAGAATCGCGGCGGTAGGACCCACGAAAGCGGCTGCCGATAATGCTCTCCTGTATCCACTCCTCGCCCGGTGCCAGTTTGCCGTCCGCTGCCAGACAGGCCAGCTTCGCGCTGGTCCCCGTCCCGCAGGGGGAGCGATCATAGGCAAGCCCGGGACAGAGAACGAAATTGCGGCTGCTTGCGCGCGTGCCTTCCGGGCCGCTCGCGGGCGTTTCGAAGAACTCGACATGGTCGATCTCCGCGCCATCCGCCCCGGTAATCGACTGCGCCACAAGCGCATGGCGAATGCTGGTCCCCGCCTTGGTCAGCGCCGGAATATTGTCCCGCTGCAAAGGCACAGGTGCTCGCTCGACTAGGAAGAACCAGTTGCCGCCCCAAGCGATGCTGCCTGTCACTTCGCCGAGGCCCTCAACCTGCACGCTGACATTCTTCACCAGCCGGTAGCTCGGGACATTTTCGACCGAGACGGTGTTCGGGCCGAGCAATTCGGTGTTCACGACGCCCACCGGCGTATCCAGACGGTGCCGGCCCGCGCCGATCAGGCCCAGATGAGCGAGCGTCACCATCAGCCCGATGGTGCCGTGGCCGCACATGTCCAGATAGCCGGTGTTGTTGAAGAAGATGACGCCGGTGCAGCATCCATCGTCGGGCGAGGATGGCGGGCACAGCAGCGCGCCGACTGCAGCGTCCAGACCGCGCGGCTCCAGAATCGCCTGCATCCGGAACGCGTCGAATTCTTGCGCAAATCGCAGCTTCCGCTCCGCCAGAGTGCCGCTGCCCAAATCGGGGCCGCCTTCCACGATCACCCGCGTCGGCATCCCGCCGGTGTGCGAATCGATCACCCGCACCGGATCAGTAATCCGCGCCGGGCCAGCTCGCCCACCAATCGCGAAACAGCTTCCAGTGATATTCCAGATGGGCCTGCTGGGTCGGGCTCAGCCGGTCCGAAGGGTAGAGCTGGTTGGCGTATTCCGCGCTGCCTTCCAGCACCATCAAATGCTTGTAATAGAGCACCAGATCGGGCCCTTCGTCGAAGGTCGCCAGCACGCGCATGGCGTCGTCCAGTTCCTTCGCCAGCACCCTCGCCTTCGCATCGCCCGCTGCCGCCTTCTGGCAGAGCGTGACCAGCCGCAAGACTTCACGCGGCAGAGCATTGCCCACGCCAGTGATCGCGCCTTGCGCGCCGCAATTGACGAACCCGTGAAAGACCTGCGTATCGACACCAACCATCAGCGACAAATCGGAATCGCCCGCGGTGATATTCTCTGCGGCGTAGCTGAGCGAGGCTGCCCCGCCGAATTCCTTGAAACCGACCAGATTGCGATGTTTTGCTCGCAAGCTGGTGAACAATTCCGCCTTGGTCTCGAACCCGTAATAAGGGCTGTTGTAGATCACCGCAGGGAGATCGGGCGCGGCCCGCAGCACGGCTTCAAAATGCGCAGCCTGCGCCGCCGCCGAACTGCCGCGTGACAGGACGCGCGGAATGACCATCAGCCCGGCTGCGCCAACCGACTGCGCATGGGCCGCAATTGCCGCAGCGGCGCGTGTGTTCTGAGCGCCCGTGCCCACAATCACCGGAACCCCGGAAGCGCACAGCGCCTCCACACCCTCGCAGCGCTGTTCATCGCTGAGCAGCGGCCAATCGCCCATCGATCCGCAGTAAATGACCGCCGACATTCCGGCTGCAATCAGCTCCGCGCCCTTCGCCGCCAGCGCGCCAAAATCGGGCACGCCCGCCGCATCGCACGGCGTCATCAGCGCCGGCATGCAGCCTGAAAAAATGGTCGCATTCGTGGTCATGAAGCCATTGATCCTTTTCTTCGGCATCCGGCAGCGCCGACTCCGTCCTCGTCCTCGTTCTGGCTCTCGGTAAACACTGCCGGGCCGCCCAGAAAGCGTTGAATTGCCAAGAGCCGCTTGCTCGTGCACGATTGCCACCGGAATTGGGAGCAACCGAGCGGGGGAACCGGCCAATGCGGACGAAGGATCATCCCTTGCGGCAATGGGCCGTCGATGAAATTCATCTGCGTCGTTTCGTCCCTGTCCCATCCCGCTGCGAGATTTATCAGGCCGTGTTGCTGGTCGACACTGACGGGCGCGAAGAAGAAAGCGCACTCCTTACGGAGAGACGGCCGAAGTTCGATGAGTGGCGGCAGGCCAGACGCAATGCCAGCGGCAACGCGGAGCCGGGCATTTTCTTTCTTTGGGAACGCCACACCGAAGCGACTACGCTCACGCTGATCTTCCAGAACGAGTGCCCGCAAGAGGACCGCGCGCCCTATATTGCATGGATGGAGCAGTGGGCCGGACAAGTCGTACGCGCGACACGGATTTTCGTCGTGCCGGACCGCGATGCGATCGGCGACCTCTTGACGCGGCATGATGTGGATATGGGCGATCTGGTCTGTAGCGACATCAGCGGGGGCTTGCGGATCTGGTCCGATTTCGGCCTGCGGCCCGATGGCTATGGCCGATTGATCGTTGACGCCGCCGATGTCTCTGACGGGGAACGCGGGCGGATTATCCAGCGGGTGCAGGAACTGGGCAATTACCGGAACATGGCGCTGCTCGGCCTGTCCGAAGTCCAGAAATACGGGCCGCAAGTCGATGCGCTGGAGCAGAATCTATCGGAGCATGCAGCCCGCGTTTCGCAGGCCGAAGATGGCGAACAGGATGATGCATTTCTGCAGGAGCTGATCGAAATCTCCTCGCGGCTGGAAGTCATTCGTTCGCTCACCAGTTTTCGCCTCAGCGCCACGGCCGCCTATGCCGAAATCGCGGCTGACAGGCTGGCGGCGCTGGACGTACGCTCCGTCGCCAATCACCAGAGCCTCGATGAATTTACCGAGCGCCGGCTGGTCCCTGCCGCGCGCACATGCTCTGTCTTTACCGATCGGCTGGCGCGCATTGCGGAGCGGATTTCGCGGGTAATGCACACGCTGGATGTGCGAGTCGACACGCGGATCAAGGAACAGAACCTCACACTCACCAAGCGGATGGAGCGGTCGATCCAGCTGCAATTCCGCTTGCAGAGCCTGGTCGAGGGATTGTCCGTGATTGCCGCGGCCTATTATCTGGTCGGGCTGATTGCCTTTATCGTCAAAGGGGCTGCGGCGTGGCCGGCAGGATCGCAGACGGAGATCGTGATCGCGGCCGTGACGCTGCCCGTCATCGCTTTGATCTACGCCTTCGTACACCGGACGCGGGGGACCGTCCTGAAACAGTCGGACCTCGAATCCGACTGAGAGAGGCGAACGCGGCACACTACCTCCATAAATCCCCTTTCAACCAGTTCCTTTCTGGTTTAGCCTTCCTCCGGAGAGAATCTTGGGAATTAACAAGGGAGTGAGCATGCGTAAATTTACGACATTGGCGAGCGTTACTGCACTGGCGGTGATGACAGCAGCTTGCGGCGGCGGCGAGGCGGAACCTGCTGCACCGGCAGAAGAAGCGGCGCCGGCTGAAGAAACGGCGGTTGAAGAAGAAGCCCCGGCCGAAGAAGAAGCCCCGGCTGAAGAGACCACCGATACGGCTGCTGCCGAAGGCGGCGCGATGGCGACAACCGATGGTATCGCCTTTGCCAGCCTGACCGGCGATGCTGCTGCGGGCCGCGTTGTGTTCGCACAGTGCCGCAGCTGTCACGCTGTCGAGGAAGGCGTCAACAAGACCGGCCCATCGCTTGCGGGCATCGTCGGCCGCCCGGCCGGTTCGGTCGAGGGATACGAGTACTCGCCGGCCAACGCGAATAGCGGCATCACCTGGACCGAAGAGCAGATGTATGTCTACCTCGAGGACCCGCAGAAAGTGGTTCCGGGCACCAAGATGATCTACCCCGGCCTGCGCGATGCGCAGAAGCGCGCGGATATCATTGCTTATCTGAAGAGCCCGACCTGATCGGGCACGTCTTCTGGACAAGAAAAAGGGCCGGGAAACCGGCCCTTTTTTATTGGGTGACGGTGAAGCCGTCAGGCAGCGACGTCGCGCCGCGCCAGTTCACACTGTGACCAGATATCGCTCAGCGCGGTCAGCAGGCGGTCGATATCGCCGTCGCTGTGAACCGGAGAAGGGGTGAGCCGCAGCCGTTCTTCGCCGCGCGGCACGGTCGGGTAATTGATCGGCTGCACATAGATCCCGTGGTTCTCCATCAGCCAGTCGCTGATGAATTTGCACTTGTGCGCATCACCCACCATGACCGGGATGATGTGGCTGGGATTGGGCAGATGGGGGATCCCCATCCGGTCCAGCGCGGCGCGCACCTTGGCGACCCGCTCCTGCTGCCGCTCACGCTCTGCATTGCTCACTTTCAGATGCTTGATGCTGGCGCAGGCACCCGCCGCAATCGCGGGGGGCAGAGCGGTGGTGAAGATGAACCCGCTCGCAAAGGTGCGCACATAGTCGCACAGGTTTTTCGACGCCGCGATATAGCCGCCCATCACGCCGAACGCCTTGCCCAGCGTTCCTTCGATCACGGTGATCCGGTCCATCAGGCCTTCGCGCTCCGCCACACCGCCGCCGCGTTCGCCGTATAGGCCCACACCGTGGACCTCGTCGATATAGCTCATTGCATTGTGCTTCTCGCACACGTCAAGAATTTCGGCGATCGGTGCAATGTCGCCGTCCATCGAATAGACGCTTTCAAACGCCACCAGCTTGGGCCGATCAGGATCGAGAGTCGCCAGTTTGCGGTCGAGGTCCTCAGGCGAATTGTGCTCGAAGATCATCCGGTCGGCTTTGCTGTGGCGGATGCCTTCGATCATCGAGGCGTGATTGAGCGCGTCCGACAGAACCATGCAATTGGGGATCCGGGCAGCCAGCGTGCCGAGCGCGGCCCAGTTCGACACATAGCCGCTGGTAAAAAGCAGCGCGTCTTCCTTGCCGTGCAAATCGGCCAGCTCGTTTTCCAGCAGCACATGGTGATGATTGGTGCCGGAGATATTGCGCGTGCCTCCTGCCCCCGCGCCGCATTCGTTCAGCACGTTGTGCATCGCCTCCAGCACTTTGGGGTGCTGGCCCATGCCCAGATAATCGTTGGAGCACCAGACGGTGACATTGCTGGTCTCGCCATCGACATAGCGTTTGGCCTGCGGGAACTGACCAGCCTTGCGCTCGATCTCGGCAAAGACGCGGTAGCGCCCTTCATCCCGCACGGACTGCAGTTCACCGCCGAAAAATGTCTCGTAATCCATCGTCTAAGACCCCCAATTCAAACTTCGTCACGCGCCGCATTTCCGTCCAGGGCCCATTGCCACAGAGCGGAATCGCGAAACGGTAATGCAAGAAACAGATGCTCGAGCGCGGCCAGCAGACACAGGCAGCACAGCAGCGCATTCTGGACCATCAGGCCCGTTGTTGTGGCCGCCGATGCGGCCATTCCGAAAGTAACCGCCGCAGCACAGATCAGCGCAATGCTCAGCGGCAGGAACGGCCGCAGCCGCTTCGGCCCGAAATAGGTTTTGAGATATTCCATGTGCCTCGGCAGCAATTCGTCGCTCATATTGGGCACCCCCCAATAGATGTTGAGCTTGGATGACAGGCGGAAAATCAGCAGCAGGGCGAACGTATAGGCCCCGACCGGATTGACCGTGAACGCCGCCAGCGAAAGCAGCAGGCCCGCTGTCATCGCCAGCGCGATTTCATGATGGATCAGAGCCATGGTTGCGGCGGAGAACCGTTCCCACCCCCGCGCCCCGGCACGACAGGGTTCACGGTGCGACCCGGAGACTGCGCCGGTCAGGAAGCTGATTTCGTGCCAGCTCCAGATCAGCAAGCCGCCTACGAACGATGCGTAGACAGCCCACTCGGCCATGGAATTGCTGGTCAGCACCACCAGCGACAAGCCGCCGATAGCGCATACGCCGGAGATAACCAGCGCACGGCCCAGCGACTGGCGCAGGCGGTGGTTCAGCATCGCCACAAGGCCGGTGCTGACGAACCACAGCGCAATCACCACGGCAAAAGGCAGTCCAAGGTCCGCGAACCCTACCATGCGGGGGCAAGCCTGACGGTTTGCGGCAATTCGTTCACGCGGGGCCGCATAAAATACATACGCGCAAAGGCGTAACCGGCCTTGGCGGTATGCTTGATCTTCGACAGCTGACCCGCAACTCCGCCACGCTCCTTGGCGTCTTCGATGCCGTTCGAAGCCAGCCGCAAATCTTCCATCGCAGCGCGGAAGCGCGGATCATCGGTGTCCAGCTCGATCGGGAAGACCTGCTTGCTGATCTCGGTGGTGATGGAGAAGACCTTGTAGCCATACTCCGCCGGATCGACGCCCAGCGCCTGATGGAACAGCGGGCGGTTGTGATCGCGCACATACATGGTGGCGTAGACCGACAGCAGAAAGAAACGGATCCACAGCTTGTTGTGGCCCTTCAGCAGCTTGGGATCGGCCCGCAGCAACAGGGCAAAGGCCTCGCCATGGCGGAACTCGTCATTGCACCATTCCTCGAACCAGTCGAAAATGGGGTGGAACTTGTTCTGCGGGTTTTTGGCCAGTTCGCGGAAGATCGTGATGTAGCGGGCGTAGCCGATCTTCTCCGACAGATAGACGGCGTAGAAAATGAATTTCGGGCGGAAATAGGTGTATTTCTTGGTCTTGGTCAGGAAACTGAGATCAACCCCGATGCCGGAGCCTTTGAGCGTTTCGTTGATAAACCCGGCATGGCGGCTCTCGTCGCGAGCGAGCAGTTTGAACAGCTGCTTCATGTCGGGGTTCTTCGTCCGGCGGGCGATCTCGGCATAGAGGATGCAGCCGGAAAATTCCGATGTGAGCGAACTGGCGAGGAAGTCGATGAACTCCTTGCGCAGTTCCGGCTCCAGCCCTTCGATCACGCCGTCGAAAGCGTCTGTTTTCTTGAAGTGCTTTTTGTTGGGATCGCCGACCATTTCGGCCATCAGTTCGTCCCATTCCTGGCGCACCAGCGAGACATCGAGTTTGTCCATCGCATCGTAATCGGTGGTGTAGAAACGCGGCGCGAGGACCGTGTCCTGCTGCGCGATATCCATCGTATCGGGAACATCCTCCAGCGCCTTGGACGGGGCTGAGCGGGCAGCGGAGATCTTGGTCTGGGCGTTCATCACAATCTTCCCGGGTTGAAACTGACTTCGTAAAGTTCGGCCATCTCGAAATGGCCGGAGAGCCTGGTCCAGGCACGTTTCAGAGCGCTCGCCCGCTGGACCGTGGCCGTGCGCTGGAAACTGACTTTCTCGCCGAACGACACCATCACCGGTTCGCCATGCACCTGCACGCTGTCACCGGGATAAATCGGGACGTTGCCGTCCAACTTCACATGGGCGTGGAAGTGATCGGGGCTCTGCTCGATCTCTATCCGGCAGCCGGTCTCGAATGTGTCAGCGGTCAGGAAGCCCATCATGATTTCGTGCCTTCCAGCATTTCGGCGAAAGCTGCGACGTGATCCGCGCCAAAACCGTAAATCTCCGCCTCCGCGCCCGTTTGCGGGTCGCGCAGCGAGAGCGCGCCATTTTCCCAGCGGATCAGCGTGAAGGGTTGCTCCGCGCCGACCCCGGCATGCACACGGCGCTTGGCCAGCCGCCGCATGGTTGCGCGGGTGAAGCCCTCTTCGCCGAAGCCGATGATCTTCACCGTTTCGCCGGTTGCCGCATCGGAGACGACCACCGCGCCATCCTCGCGGTCGGCAAAGCGCAGGTCGCGCTGCTCGGCCGGAGCGATATTGGCAGCAGCACGCGACAGTTCAGGGTCGCCTTCCTTGGGCAGCACGCCGAAGCTGACGGCGGCAGTCAGCGCGAGAATGGTCAGCAGCATTGCCGCCACGCCGATCAGGACCGGGCGCGGCACCGTGGGGTCATGATCATGCGCAGCGCTCATGCGGTGAGGCCTTCCATTTCGGGTTGAAGCGGCGCGCGGCGCGCTGCGTCGTTTGCACTGACAACCGGCTGCAGTTGCACCGTCGCATCGAACAATTGTTTCGCCACGCCCTGCGCATCGGGAATGGCGCGAAGCATGGGTTGCGGACGGACAAAGCGGAGCGAACGCGCGTGGGGCCACAACATGGTGTAGCCCATGCGCGGCATGCCCTTCAGGCTCAGCACGATGCTCCCCGTATCGCCGCCAAGCATTTTGAGATCGGCGGTTTCAATCTCGCTGAGCGGAATGTTGATGCACTTGTTCAGCGCAACACCGATCCGCAGGACGATCCGCTTGTTGGTCAAAGTGTACACCGTCGTGCGGCCCACACCGTAGGCGTATAGCGTCAGGAACCCGGTGACGATGGCGGCAAACACCACCATCGCTCCAGCGGTGGGCATATCGCCCTGCACCACGGCCAGCCCGCCGATGACCGCGAAATACAGCAGCACCAGCCGGATATGGAGTGCCGATCTGGCCATCCTTTTCCAGTCCGGTGCGCCCTGCCAGAGGATGTGCTCGCCCTCTGGCAAGGCCTCGGGCAGGCCGCGCACCGGTTCGTGGTCGTATTCGCTCACAGGATCGGCTCCTGACGCGCGCGATTGGCGTAAAGATACCCGCCGCCGAAATAGGCCATCACCCGCTCCTCTTCGTAGAAGGTGATTTCATCGGCCTTGGCAGGCACCGGCGCAGCAGCAAAATCGGCGGCATTCAGCGCGTCGATAATGACCTGGCCTTTTTTGCCCTTCACTTTGGACATGCCCATCGGGGCGAGCACTTTCTTCGCGCCGGTATCGATTTCCAGATAGCGCACCTGATGTTCGGCCCGGTCGACCCAGATATCGGTGATTGTCCCGGCCACTTCGCCGTCCGCACCGATGGCCGCCATGCCGCGGGGATCGCGATCCTTCCGGTGCACCGTAATTCCCGAAGCAATGCCGATCGGCACGATGCGGTTGCGGCCTTCCGCGTCGAGATCGGGATGTTTGGCGCGGTCCGCCCATGCAGCCGGGCCAAGGCCGTCTTCCAGCGGATTACCGGTCGGGTAATAGGGCGCGCCGGGCGAACGGAAGGTGCGTGGACCTGCCACATCGACCTTCTCCCGCCCGCCGGTGGGGGTGGTCACATCGTCGCGGCCAAACGGCATCTTGAATGTCTTGGGGTTGCCCGTGGTCAGGATGCCGCCGGGCCGATCAATCCGGCCGGTGACTTCATCTTCCACCGGATATCCCTCGCGCCGGTCCTCGCGGCGCAGGTAAAATAACAGCGCGATGAAGAACAGGACGAAGGCGAGGAACACCATCTCCGTCACGTCGAACGTGCCCACTATCTTTACGTCATCCATCTCAGACCTCCCTGCTCACTCTCTTGCACCCGCCCATCAGGTCGGGAATTCTCTCAGGCCAAACGCGTGCGGCCCGCCTGCTGTGGTTTCCTGATTGATCCGGGCCAGCTTGCCGACCACCGGCCCCAGCAGAAGCAAGGTCACCAGCAGCAGAATGACCTCCAGAACATAAACGGTGCCGTATCCGGTGGTGCGGTCGGCCAGTGTGGTGCCCATTGCACTGCTCAGCGCAACCTGCGTCATGCCGTCGCGGATCAGGCCGCCCAGCGCGATGCCAGCCCCGGCAGCGCTGGCCTGCACCGCGCCCCATGCGCCCAGCGCCATTCCGGCAGAGCCGTCTTTTGCGAGGCCCATGGCGGCAATCATCGTCCCGACCGAAAAGAGCCCCGTGCCGAACCCGATGGCCGCAGCGCCTGCAAACAGCAGGGCTACGGACCCGAGCGGACCGGCGAACAGCGTCATCAGAAAAGCGCCAATGCCGAGCACGACGCCAAAACCTGCTAGACGCAGCGGGTCGGAGCCGGTCGGCAGGCGATTGGCGCAAAGAGCGAAGGCGATCAGCGCGCCAATGGCCCATGCGCCGGTAAGGCCGGTGGTCGAGCCAACCGAAAGACCCAGTATCTCGCCGCCATAGGGCTCCAGCAGCGCGTCCTGCATGGAAAATGCCATTGCCCCCACGCCAATGGCGCAGAGCAACCGCTTGGTATTCGGCAACGCTGTAAAGGCCGCCCACATCTCCCGGAAAGCAGGTGCAGATGCGGCGGATTTGGCGCGGGCTGAACCGCGCGCCTCCTGCTTCCACAGCGCTGTGATGTTCAGCACCATGGTCAGCGCCGCAGCGCCCTGAATAACTTGAATCAGCCGGGTGGAGCTGAAATCGAGCAGCAGATTGCCGATGGTGAAGGAGGCCAGCATCATCCCCACGAGCAGCATCACATACAGCAATGCGACCACGCCGGGACGCTTGGCCTCGGGGGCAATGTCGGTCGCCAGCGCGAGGCCGGCGGTTTGCGTTACATGCATGCCTGCACCGGTCAGCAGGAAGGCGAGGCAACCCGCCATCAAACCAGCCGCAAAAGTGTCGGGACGGGTAAGCAGGACCAGCGCGAAGGGCATGATCGCGAGCCCGCCGAACTGTGCCATGCTGCCAAACCAGATATAGGGCACCCGTCGCCAGCCGAGGACCGAGCGATGCGTGTCGCTGCGATAACCTATCAGCGCGCGCAGCGGCGCGATCAGCAGCGGAATGGCAATCATCAGCGCGACAATCCATGTGGGCAGGCCCAACTCGACAATCATCACCCTGTTGAGCGTGCCGTTGAGCAGCACCGCCGCAATCCCGACGCTGACCTGAAACAGGGCGAGGCGCAGAATCCGGGATAGAGGCAGAGCTTCACTGGCCGCATCGGCGAAAGGCAGGAACCGTGTGCCCACGGCCTGCCAGAAATTCGCAGATGGCGGGCGCTGGTTCACCGGCGGCTGACCCCCATGGCTTGCGATTTGTAGAACCCGCTCGAGACACGCTTCGTGAAATCGACTTGCCATTCCGGCAAAGCAGTATCGATCGCCCGGGACAGGCTTGCTTCGGCAATCGGTTTGATTGCAGGGGACCGGTCGCTGCGCGGGAACAGCTTGCCCGCCATATGCATGGCGCGCAGCATCAGTGTTCCAGGAGCAAAGGTGAAGGCGATGTGATTGGTCCGGCCACTCCAGGCGTCCAGCACCCCGACAACATCCATCATCTCGTAATGGATGAGCGAATCCATGGCGATGACATGGTCGAAAATGCCCAGGCTGCGGTCGCGCATATCGCCAACGCGCCAATCGATCGAAAGGCCCTCCGGCGCGCGCCGCGCAGCAACGTCGATCAGCCCCTGCGACACATCGATCGCAACCACTTCCGCGCCGCGCTCTGCCGCTGCAATTGCCAAAGCGCCTGTACCGCATCCGGCATCCAGCAGACGCATACCATGCATGTCCGTCGGCAAGGTCGACAGCAAGAGCCCCCGCATTTCATCGCGGCCTGCACGCACCGTGGCGCGAATACCGCTGACTGGCACATCCGACGTCAGGTCTTCCCACGCCTTGCGCGCCGTCTGGTCGAAATACTGCTCCAGCCGTCCCCGGCTTTCGGCATAGGTGTTCGAGGCAACGCTATGGGCCATTATTCGAAGCCCAGAAATTCGAAGATGTCGCGGTCTTTCATCGGCGTCGCTTCGCTATGTTCGACCCCGTCCCACAGCTTGCGCGCAAGGTTCATATATTCCTCGCGGGCCGCCTCGACTTCGGGGCTGTCTTCCATTTCGAACAGCGTGCATTTTTTCAGGCGCGAGCGGCGGATGGCGTCGAGATCGGCAAAATGGGCAAGCCGCTGCATGCCGGTGGCATCGGCAAACCGGTCGATCTCGTCGGTTGCGGCGGAGCGGTTGGCAACCACGCCTGCCAGCTTCACATCGTAATTCTTGGCCTTCGCATTGATGGCCGCGACGATGCGGTTCATCGCGAAGATGCTGTCGAAATCGTTGGCCGCCACGACAATGGCATTATCGGCGTGCTGCAACGGGGCCGCAAAACCGCCGCACACCACGTCGCCCAGCACGTCGAAGATCACCACGTCTGTGTCTTCCAGCAGGTGGTGCTGTTTCAGCAGCTTGACTGTCTGGCCAACCACATAGCCGCCGCAGCCCGTACCCGCGGGGGGCCCGCCTGCTTCGACGCACATCACGCCGTTATAGCCTTCGAACATGAAGTCCTCGGTGCGCAGTTCCTCGGCGTGGAAATCCACTTCCTCCAAAACGTCAATCACCGTCGGCATCATCTTCTTGGTCAGGGTGAAGGTGCTGTCATGCTTGGGATCGCAGCCGATCTGCAGCACGCGGTGACCCAGCTTCGAAAAGGCAGCCGAAAGGTTGGAAGAGGTCGTCGATTTGCCGATCCCGCCCTTGCCATAGACCGCGAAAACCTTCGCGCCCTTGATCTCGTCCTTCGGGTCGAGCGCGACTTGTACGCTGCCTTCCCCGTCTGCGGGTGCGTCGCTGCCGTCCAATAGGGTCATGGCTTTTCTCTCCAGTTCACTCGGCGGGGACCAGGCCTTCCAGCCGGTCCTCCAGATCATTGCTTGCTGCTTTCAGGGCAGCGAGGGTTTCGGCATCGGGGGTCCACAAATCGCGTTCGGTCGCTTCCAGCAGGCGCTCTGCGACGCGGGCCGAGGATTTGGGATTGAGGGCGGACAGGCGCTTGCGCATGTCTTCGTCGAGCACGAAGGTCTCGCTGATCTGCTGATAGACCCATGGCGACACGGTTCCGGTGGTGGCGGACCAGCCCATCGTGTTGGTCACATGGCCTTCGATGTGCTTCACGCCTTCGAAGCCATGCTTGAGCATGCCCTCGTACCATTTCGGGTTGAGCATGCGGGTACGGGTTTCCAGATCGATCTGCTCGCCCAGTGTGCGCACTTTGGTGTCGCCCTGCGTCGCATCGACCACATAGACAGGGGCCGCCGTGCCGCGCGCTTTCTCGACCGCCCTGCTCATGCCGCCCAGACCATCGACGTAATGATCGATATCGGTGACGCCGAGCTCCACCGATTCCAGATTCTGGTAGGTCAGGTCGACCTGCGCCAGCTCGCTTTCGAGCAGCTCGCGGTGCTGTGTGGGCTGGCCCGTGCGGCCATAGGCATAGCCTTTGTGGGTTTCGAACATGCTGGCCAGTTCTTCGGGATCGTCCCACGCTCCGCCATCAATCATCATGTTCACATTCGCGCCGTAGGCACCTTGTGCATTCGAGAAGACCCTGAGAGCGGCCGTTTCCAGATCGCAGCCATGCCTGGCCTGATGCGCGAGGCTGTGCTTGCGCACGAAGTTCTGCTCCGGCGCCTCATCGGCCATGGTCGCCAGATAGGTCGCCTCGGCAATCATCCGGGTTTGCAGCGGCAACAGATCGCGGAAGATGCCGGACAGCGTCACCACCACGTCGATGCGCGGTCGGCCCAGCTCTTCCAGCGGGATCAATTCCGCACCGGCCAGACGGCCATAATCGTCGAACCGGGGCCGCGCGCCGAGCAGCGCCATGGCCTGCGCAATCTGCGCGCCTTCGCTCTTCAGATTATCCGTACCCCAAAGTACCATGGCGATGCTTTCCGGCAGAGCCGCGCCGCCGGCAGCATGGCGCGCCAAGAGTTGTTCGGCCTGCGCCGCGCCCTGCTTGCAGGCAAAGCTGCTGGGCAGGCGGAAGGGATCGAAGCCGTGGATGTTCCGGCCCGTCGGGAGAACCTCGGGATTGTGGAGCACATCGCCGCCCGGTGCAGGCGGCACGTAATTGCCATCCAGCGCGCGCATCAATGCACCCAGCTCATCATTCGCATCGATCGTCGTTTCCAGCTCGGCCCGGTCCAGTGCCGGGGTCGCAGCCAACATCGCATCGACCAGATCGCCGCGTTCTTCCGGCGACATTGCTCCGCCAAAGACATGCAGGCCATGCGGGATCAGTTCGCGCTCGATCTCGTAAACCCGGCCGGCCAGTGTCTCGATATCACCCACACCGATATCCAGCTCGTCGCACGCATCGCGGATCATGGTATCAAGCTCTGCGCGTTCGGGATCGGCAGGATCGCTGGTGCGAAAGCGTTCGACCAGCGCTTTCAATTCTCCGAAGCCCTTGGTGAGCCCTGCCTCGGCTAGTGGCGGGGTAAGGTAGCTGACCAAGGTCGCGCCCGAACGCCGCTTGGCAATGATGCCTTCCGAGGGGTTGTTCGACGCGTAGAGATAGTAATTGGGCAGATCGCCGATCAGGCGTTCCGGCCAACAATCGCCGCTCATTCCGGCCTGCTTGCCCGGCATGAATTCCAGCGCGCCATGGGTGCCGAAATGCAGCGCCGCATCGGCTCCGAAATCTTCGCGGATGTAGCGGTAAAAGGCCGAGAATGCGTGGGTCGGTGTAAAGCCGCCTTCGAACAGCAGCCGCATCGGATCGCCTTCATAGCCAAAGGCTGGCTGCACCCCGACGAACACATTGCCGAAATGCGCGCCATAGACATGGATGCTTTGCCCGTCGCTTTGCTGGCGACCGGGCGCCGCGCCCCACTGCGCTTCGATTTCCTTCAAATACGGTTCGGCGCGTACGTGATCGTCGGCACTGATCCGCGCGGCGACATTGGCATCAGCGCCATAGTGCTGGGCATTACCGTGCAGGATCGCTTCGCGCAGATCGTCCACCGTGGCCGGAGCTTCGCAGTCATAACCTTCCGCCTGCAAGCGCCGGAGCGTGGCGTGGAGCGATTCGAACACCGCCAGATGCGCCGCCGTGCCGGTTGCACCGGAATTGGGCGGGAAGTTGAACAGCACGATGGCCAGCTTGCGCGCAGCCTTTTCGGACTGACGCTGACGGATGAGGCCTTGAACCTTGGCTGCCAGCGCTTCCACCCGGTCTGGGCAACTCTGCATCGCACGGACGCTGCTTGCGGCATCGAAATGGCAATTGCGCGCGCAGCCGGTGCACCCTTCGGGCGACCCGTCCGCGCGTCCGCCAAACACGCTGGGCACGATCGCACCATCCAGCTCTGGAATGGCCTGCATCATGGTGGTTTCCAGCGGCAGCAAACCCTGCTTGCCCGCGCCCCATTGCTCCAGCGACTGAAACTCGATCGGATGGGCAGCGATGTAAGGAACGTTGAGCGCAGTCAGCGCCTCCACCGCTGCGTCCACATCATTGTAAGCCGGGCCGCCAACCAGCGAGAAGCCGGTCAGGTTGACCACGCTGTCGACGATGCATGCGCCGTCACGCATGAAAAATTCGTCGATCGCAGGCCGCGCATCGAGCCCGCTGGCGAAGGCGGGAATGACGTTCAGACCCTGCGCCTCAAGGGCGGCGATCATGCCGTCATAGTGGCCCGTATCACGGCCCAGCAGATAAGACCGCAGCATCAGCACGCCGACAGTGCCGGTGGCCTTGCGGCTCTTCGGCAGCTTCGCCGCACTCTCGGCCATCAGGCCCTTCATGCGCGGGTGATAGACACCGACTTCGGGATATTCGCGCGGGGCATCGACCGGCATCGTGCCGAGCAGGCTGGCACGTTCGCCGCTGGCATACCGGTCGATCAGGCCGCGCACCATGTCGACCACATTGTCGTCCGACCCGGCCAGCCAATATTGCATGGTCAGGAAATACTGGCGCACATCCTGCGCCGAGCCGGGTACGAATTTCAGGATCTTGGGCAGACGGCGCAGCATGCGCATCTGGCCTGCGCCGGAGCTTCCGCCCGGCTTCTTCGAACCGCGCAATTTCTTGAGCAGCGCCAGCGGCCCCTTGGCGGGCTTGTCCATCCGGTAATTGCCGAGCCGGGTCAGCTTGACGATATCGCTTTGCGACATCAGCCCGACAATCGCATCGCAGTGCTCGCGCCGCTCCATCAGTGCCGGGTGGATCGCCCGCACATGGTCTTCCAGAAACAGCATCGTGGCGATGATGATATCGGCCTTCGCGATGTCGGCCTTGGCGCGCTCCAGAACGGCAGGGTCGCGGTCCCAGTCGGACGCGGCATAGAGCGACAGCGTCACATTATCGCGCGCCAGCTGCTCGTTCGCGCGCTCCACTGCGCCCGCCAGATGGTTGTCCAGCGTGATAATCACTGCCCGAACAGCGGGGGAGTTCGAGGAGACGCTACCGGGCATAATGCGCCTTCGCTTCGTAAAGCGTTTCCAGCTCGATGGTCCCGACACCCCGTTCGGCGGCAAAGGCCTCGGTGTTCTTACGAGCCTTGCCGCGCACGAAGAACGGGATTTTCTTCAGTTCACGCTGGGCATCGTCGCTCCACACCGCTTCGCTGTCATTTGCCGGTTCTGCGACCTGCTCTTGAGGGACAGAATGTCCGGGTCCGAGATGCGAGGGCACGGCGCTGTCGTTGAACTCGAAATCGTCGCGGAACATGGTCAGCAGGTGCTCTTCCAGCCCCATCACGAGCGGGTGAACCCATTCGTCGAACAGCACGTTCGCGCCTTCAAAGCCCATATGCGGCGAATACCGCGCGGGGAAATCTTGCACATGGACCGGTGAGGAAATGACCGAGCAGCCAATGCCAAAGCGTTTGGCGATGTGGCGCTCCATCTGGGTGCCCAGCACCAGCTCCGGCTGCGCCGCCTCGATCGCGCTTTCGACCGCCAGATGATCGTCGGTGATCAGTGGTTCGACACCGTATGTCTTCGCCGCAGCGCGCACATCGCGGGCATATTCCCTGTTGTAGCAACCAAGGCCGACGACCTTGAAGCCCATCTCCTCCGAAGCAACCCGAGCGGCGGCCACCGCGTGCGTGCCGTCACCAAAGATGAAAACGCGCTTGCCGGTCAGGTAATTGGAATCGACCGAGCGGCTCCACCATGACAGGCGCGAGAGGCCCTCGGCCAGCAGAGGCTCGGGATCGGTCCCTGCCAGCTCCGCGACTTCGCGGACGAAATCCTGCGTTGCGCCTACGCCGATGGGAACCGTGCGAATGGCTGGCTGGCCAAATTCTCGCTTGAGATAATCCGCCGCCAGATCGCCAGTTTCGGGATACATGACGATGTTGAAATCCGCCTCGCCCAGCCGGGCGATATCGGCCGCGCTCGCGCCTAGCGGGGCGACGACATTCACATCGACGCCCAATTTGTCGAGCAGGCCGGTGACTTCGACTATGTCGTCGCGGTTGCGGAAGCCCAGCGCGGTCGGCCCAAGCAGATTGGCGAGCGGGCGGCGTCCGGCAGGGTCGCTGGCAGTGCGGGTCTTGTCGCACAGCGTGCGGACAATCTGGTAGAACGTCTCTGCGGCGCCCCAATGTTCCTTGCGCTGGTAGCTGGGCAGCTCCAGCGGCACCACCGGCAGCGGCAGACCCATCTTTTCGACCAGCCCGGCGGGATCGTCCTGAATGAGTTCGGCTGTGCAGGATGCACCCACCAGCAGGGCATCGGGGGCGTAGCGCTCGATCAGATCGTTGGCCGCGTCCTGGAAAAGCTGGGACGTATCTTTGCCCAGATCGCGCGCCTGAAATGTTGTGTAGGTTACCGGCGGCCGCTGGTCGCGCCGCTCGATCATAGTGAACAGCAGATCGGCATAGGTATCGCCCTGCGGTGAATGCAGCAGGTAGTGAATGCCCTTCATCCCCGTCGCAACGCGCATCGCGCCGACATGGGGCGGGCCTTCATATGTCCAGACGGAAAGCTGCATCGCGCTATACCTTCAACACATCGCGGCGGCGCAGCGGGCGGGCAAACAGCTCCGCCAGATCGCCCGCCTGGTCGAAACCGTGGATCGGGGAGAAGACCAGCTCGATCGCCCATTTGGTGGACAGCCCTTCGGCCTCAAGCGGATTGGCGAGGCCCAGCCCGCACACCGTAAGGTCGGGCTTGGCGCTGCGCACCCGGTCCAGCTGCTTGTCGACATCCTGCCCCTCGCTCAGCTGCACGCCAGCGGGCAACGCTGCCAATTCCTGCGCCATATGGGCGGTGTGCAGATAGGGCGTGCCGACTTCGATCGGGATCATGCCCAGCTCGTTCGCCAGGAAGCGTGCAAGCGGAACTTCCAGCTGCGAATCCGGCATGAAGAAGATGGTCTTCCCCGCCAGCCGCTCGCGCTGATGGGCCAAGGCGGTGCGCGCACGCTCCTGATAAGGCGCGATAACCGCATCGACATGCGCGGCGTCAATTCCGAACGCAGCCGCGGCCGCGTGGAGCCAGTTGCTGGTGCCTTCCACTCCGAACGGGAAAAGCGCATCGATCCGGCGCGCCCCGCGCTTCGTCAACTGGTGCGCGGTATCATTCAGGAAAGGCTGGGCCAGCAGGAAGCGCGTATTGGGGCCGACGCCGGGCAAATCCGCCACCGCGCGTTCCGGCAGGCTTGCGACATGCTCGATCCCGATGCCTGCGAACAGACGCTTGAACTGGTCCTCGACGATATCGGGCAGGGAGCCGACAATCACCAGATTGGCAGGCGCATCCGCGTCCAGCACCGGCATTTCCGGGACCAGCGCTTCGAGGCAGGCGTCCTCGCCCTGCGTAAAGGTCGTCTCAATCCCGCTGCCGGAATAGTTGAGCACGCGGACCTGTGGCGCGTGCTTCATGGATAGCCGCTGAGCCGCTTTCGACAGGTCGAGCTTGATCACTTCGGACGGGCAGCTGCCGACCAGAAACAGCGACTTGATCTCGGGGCGGCGGGCTAGAAGCTGGTCGACAATCCGGTCGAGTTCCTCATTGGCGTCGGCCAGACCTGCGAGGTCCCGCTCTTCCATGATGGCCGTGGCAAAGCGTGGTTCGGCAAATATCATCACGCCCGCTGCGGACTGGATCAGATGCGCGCAGGTGCGCGAACCGACCACAAGGAAGAACGCGTCCTGCATCTTGCGATGAAGCCAGATGATGCCTGTCAGTCCGCAGAACACTTCGCGCTGGCCGCGCTCTTTCAAGACGGGCGCACAGTCGGCGCCGGCGGGAGCCTTCAGGGCAGCGGGCGCGTTCATGCCGCCACCGCCAGCCGCATGCTGTCTTGCTCAATCTGCCGCCCTTGCAAGCGCGCGAGCCGCAGTTTCCAGAGGAACTGGCCGGCATTGACGAGATAGGTGCCATAGGCGGCCAGAGCGACATACATCTGCTGGTGCGTGGTGCCCCAGCCGGTGAAGAGCATCACTAGATAGGCCGTGTGCAGCGCCAGCACCGCCATGCTGAATACGTCTTCCCAGAAGAACGGCTTGGCAAACAGCCACTTGTCGAAGACCACTTTCTCCCAGATCGAGCCGGTGATCATGATGGCGTAAAGCGCGCAGGTCTTCAGAACGATGGAAATCTCCGCCGCCGTTTCGCCCTCGCCCGTGGCGAGGAACCGCACCACCAGAGCAAGGCTGACAGCGAAGATAAGGAACTGGATCGGAGCGAGTGCACCCTGAATCGTGGTCCAGACCGACTCGTCACGGCGCTTGCGTTGCTCGGGCGTGTAAAGACCGTGCTTTCCGCTCTCGGGCGCAGCATTTCCGGCGTTTTGCGCCAATGCGTCTGGTCCGTTCCTGGACAGCTGACCTTCTCCCGCCACTATACCCTGCGGAAACTACGGCCTGCCGGAGCAAAGTGTCAAGTTTTTTGGACATATAGAAAAGTTGACACAGGATAATTGCCAAGCGCGGGATTTTCCCATAGCCTGCGACTCGCGCAGAGCAGAAAACTGCCTGCCGGGACGGCGTTATATTATGCCGCCCCAATCGGTGGGAGAGCCTGTCTATGGCCTCGGTTTTCAGCATGAAGGAACTGCGTTCGAAATACGTCGACTGGCGTAGCGGCCGCAAGAACGATGCTGCGCGGGAGCTTGATGAGACCGCAGCCGAGCCGCATGTCTGCACGATTGTACATGATCCCAAAGGCGCGTTCGACTTGTCCGTCTTGCTTGAAAACATCGTGATCCCGAAGCTGATTGCAGGGCGAGGCAAGCCTTCCCGCCGGATCGGCAAGCAAGGCCTCGCGGAAACCATTGGTACCGAGCGCAAACGGCCTATTTCGGCAGAAGATGTAGAAGCCTTCACCGATCTGACTTTGAAGAGCGAAGCGTCCGAACTGCTCGATTTTATCGACAATTGCCTTGCCACCGGGAGCTCGGTGGAAGCGATCTATGTCAACCTTCTCGCCCCGTCTGCACGGCGCCTGGGCGAATTCTGGGAAGAAGACAGCGAAGATTTCGTCGATGTGACGATGGGCCTGTGGCGCATTCAGGAAGTCTTGCGCGAATTGACTCTGCGTATCCCGCCCAGCGGGAAGCCCGGGCAAGGTCGCCGGTCGGCCTTGTTCTCCACCATGCCCGGCGAACAGCACAGTCTGGGCACTCTAATGGTGGCAGAATGCTTCCAGCGCGCGGGTTGGGACGCCGATATTCTGATGGAGCCCACACGCTCCGAGCTGACCGGAAAATTTGCCGGACGACATTACGATCTGGTCGGATTGACCCTCAGCAATGACTGCCCTAGCGAAGAGATCGCAGGGCTGATCACTTCGATCCGGTCCGTATCCAAAAATTCCGGAGTGTGCGTCATGCTCGGCGGGCGGCTGATCAACGAGAATCCCGATTTGGTGCGCGCATGCGGTGCCGACGGCACTGCGCCCGATGCTGTGACCGCGATCGAGCTGGCTAACCGGTTGGTCCCGTTAGAGGCGACAGCGCCTGATCTGCTGGCATAGGTCGGCCCGGTCATGGACCTTCGAGCTTCTGGAAATGAGCGCACCCCGTTCAGCGATGCGGATGCGATGTTCTCAGGCTTCAGCCAGGATGATTTCGTAGAGCTCGCCTATTGCGCCGGTGACTTCATGCTGGCCATCGATGAAAGCAATGTCATCCGCGACGTGGCATTCAGCGGCAAGGAATATCAGCTCGCCAACCGCTGGATCGGCAAGAAATGGGCCGAGACGGTAACCGTCGAAAGCCAGCCGAAAATCGAGCGGATGCTCGATTCAAGGCAGGGGCTCGATACCAAATGGCGGCAAGTCAACCATCACCATGACGGCGAGGATATTCCCGTCAAATATCGCACGATCAAACCGGAAAGCGGCCCCTGGACGATTGCCGTCGGCCGCGATTTGCGCGTCGTTTCCGCCTTGCAACAACGGCTGCTGCGAACGCAGCAATCGATGGAGCGCGATTACCTCAATCTGCGCCAGACAGAGACCCGATATCGCCTGCTGTTCGACAACATCTCCTATCCGGTGATGATTGTCGATGCAGACGATCTCAGCATCCAGCAGGCGAACAGCGCGCTGCATAGTCTGGTCAATGCCGCTCCGGGCAGTCTCGACAGCAAATCGCTGACCAGTCTGGTGGCCGAGGAATCGCGCGATGCGCTGGTCGCCCATATCGGCGCGGCGTCGGTCAGCAATGTGTCCGATCCTGTCAGTATCCAGCTCGCCGGTCAGGGCGATCCTGTGCGGCTGACCATGTCGGCTTTCCGGCAATCGGGAAAACAGTACTGGCTGGTCAATATCGATGACGGGGAACACCGGGTCCCCGGCAGGCAATCGGATCGCTACGTTCTCGATGCGGTCGAGCAGATGCCCGATGCGTTCGTTCTGGCGAACAGCAAGCAGGAAATCGTCGTGGCCAACCGCGCCTTTGCCGAACTGGTGCAGGCCGGATCGCAGGAGCAATTGGTCGGCGTATCGCTCAACCGGTTTATCGGACGCCCCGATGTCGATCTGAACCTGCTGCGCAAGCAGCTGAAAGATCACCAGAATGTCCGCAATTTCAGCTCTGTGGTCAACGATCTGAGCGGCGGCGAGGAGCCGGTCGAAATCTCTGCCATCATGATCGAGCAGGACCAGCCGCTGTTCGGATACTCGGTCCGCACAGTCGGTCGGCGGGAACGTGATTTGCCCGGATCGGGCGAGGAATTGCGCTCTGTCGATCAACTGACCGAACTGGTCGGGCGTAGGCCGCTGAAGGAAATCGTGCGCGAGAGCAGCGATTTGATCGAGCGCATGTGCATCGAGGCGGCGTTGATCCACACTTCTGACAATCGCGCCTCTGCGGCGGAGATCCTGGGACTGAGCCGCCAGAGCCTCTATTCCAAATTGCACCGCCACGGCCTCGGGAATCTTTCCGACAAAAGCTGATCGGCTGACGGCCGTTTCAGGCGACAATTAGAGTGTCCACAAAATTTGACACTATGGTGCGCGAGGCATAGCCTCACCAAATGTCGGATTTGACGATTCCCGCTGCATCCCCCCGCGTTCCGGCGCTGAAGGATGTTATCGCTCTGACCAAGCCCGTCACATGGTTTCCCCCGATGTGGGCCTTTCTATGCGGCGTGGTCTCCTCCGGTGTTTCGCTCGGCGACAATTGGGGCTTCCTGCTGGCGGGTATCGTGCTGACCGGACCGGTTGTTTGCGGCACCAGTCAGGTCATCAACGATTGGTGTGACCGGCATGTCGATGCCATCAACGAACCGGATCGCCCGATCCCCTCGGGCCGCGTGCCGGGACGCTGGCCGGTCGGGATCGCGCTTGCGGGCACCGCACTTTCGCTGGCGCTGGGTGCACTACTCGGCTTCTGGGTTTTCGCCGCGACCTGTGTGGCGCTGTTTTTCGGCTGGGCCTACAGCGCCCCGCCCTTCCGCTTCAAACGCAGCGGATGGTGGGGGCCGGCTGTCTGCGGCCTGAGCTATGAAGGGCTGTCATGGTTCACCGGCGCTGCCGTGATGCTGGCTGCCTTGCCGGGCACGAATGTGCTGGCTGTGCTGCTGCTTTATAGTCTGGGCGCCTTCGGCATCATGACGTTGAACGATTTCAAGGCCGTCGATGGCGATGCGCAGATGGGCCTCAAATCGCTGCCGGTGACACTGGGTGTGCCCAGCGCCGCGATGATCGCCTGCGCGGTGATCGCGCTGTCGCAACTCGCCGTGATTGCGCTGCTGCTTGCCGAGCAATTCACGCTGTCCGGCATCGCCGTGTCGGCGCTTCTCGCTTTGCAACTGGCCTGCATGGTCCGTCTGGTTCGCGACCCGCGCCGCTTTGCGCCCTGGTACAATGCGACCGGCGTCTCGCTCTACGTATTCGGCATGCTGGCCGCGGCTTTGGGTCTGGGGGGATATATATGAGCGTCGCAGCAATTCCGGAGGCCGGTGCAGCACCAGACAATCGGGGCCTCGGCTGGTTCGGCATCGTCCGCCTGGGCACGGTGCAGGCGGCAATCGGTGCGATGGTCATGCTCGCGACCTCGCTGTTCAACCGGGTGATGGTGGTGGAGTATTCGGTCGCTGCCGCTGTCCCGGCTGCGCTGGTCGCATGGCATTACGGCGTGCAGCTCACGCGCCCTCTATGGGGTCACAAATCGGACCGCTCGCGCAGCCGGACACCGTGGATCATCGGGGGGATGAGCATTCTTGCCCTCGGAGCGGTGCTGGCGGTCGATGCGACGATCATGATGGCCGATCCGGGTATCGGCGCAGCGCTGCTGGCCATTGTCAGCTTCACGATGATCGGCTTTGGCGTGGGTATGTCGGGCACGGCGCTGCTCGCCCTGCTGGCATCGCGCGTGTCCCCCCATCGTAAACCGGCTGCGGCTGCCATCAGCTGGACCATGATGATCGCCGGGATTGTCATTGCCGCAGGGTTGTCCGGCGCGTTTCTCGATCCGTTCAGTGAACAGCGTCTCGCCATTGTCACCAGCATCGTGGTGCTGGTCGCCTTCTGCCTCGCCATGCTTGCGCTGCACAATCTGGAAGCGCGCAATCCGCCGGTGGAGCAGGCCCAGCCGTCGCAGCCGGCACAGAGCTTTCCCGATGCCTTGCGTGAAATCTGGCACGAGAAAGAGGCCCGCCGCTTCACCTATTTCGTGTTCATCTCGATGCTCGCCTATTCAATGCAGGATTTGATTATGGAGCCCTTCGCCGGGTTCCTGTTTGAAATGACCCCGGGGGAATCGACCCAGCTTTCCGGCATCCAGCACAGCGGCATTCTGGTCGGTATGCTCCTCTGCGGTGTCGGAGGCAGCCTCTACGCGAAACGCTTTGGCCAGAACCTCAAAATCTGGATCGTCGCAGGGTGCCTCGGCTCGGCGCTGATGCTGGCCGGGCTGTCCTTTGCCGCAACGCAGGGGACGTCGTGGCCGCTGGTTGCCAATGTCTTCGGCCTCGGCCTTGCCAATGGCGTGTTTGCCGTCGCTGCGGTCGGAGCAATGCTCGGGCTCGCCAGCAAGGGACGCAGCGCGGGCGAAGGCACGCGGATGGGCGTGTGGGGCGCGGCGCAGGCGATAGCTTTCGGCACGGGCGGACTGACCGGTGCCGTGCTGGTCGATCAATTGCGCAGTTTCACAGGGCAGGACGCCAGCGCCTTCCAGATCGTCTTCACGGTCGAGGCGCTGCTGTTCCTCGCCGCTGCGGTGGTTGCGACGGGCACCACATTGATCCGGCCATCGGGGCAGGAAAAGGGGTTAGCAGTATGAGCGTTCAAACCGATTATGACGTCATTGTCGTGGGCGGCGGACCTTCCGGGGCCACCGCTGCGCATGACCTGACCATGCAGGGCCACAAAGTGATGCTGTTGGACAAGGCTGGCCGGATCAAGCCGTGCGGCGGCGCTGTTCCCCCGCGCCTGCTGAAAGACTTCGACATCCCGCAATCGCTTCTGGTGGCACATGCCAATTCTGCGCGGATCATCGCCCCGTCCAACAACAAGGTGAGCATGCCCTGCGGCGATGGCTATGTCGGCATGGTGGACCGTGACCAGTTCGACGAATGGCTGCGGACCCGTGCCGCCGATGCCGGTGCAACCCGCGTCACCGGCACTTGCGAGACCGTGCAGGACGGCGAAGGCGGCGTCGCCACCCTCACTTACCGCACAGATCGCAGCGCCGAGCCGGTCACGGTCACCGCACGCTGCGTGATCGGCGCGGACGGAGCCCGCTCCCGCGTGGCCCGGCAGTGCATCCCCAATGGCGAAAATGTGAAATGCGTGTTCGCCTATCACGAAATCGTGAAGGTGCCCGAGGGCGCTGCGGCGCAGCAGGCCGCCGACTACGAACCCGACCGCTGCGATGTCTATTATCAGGGACATCTCTCGCCCGATTTCTACGCGTGGGTATTCCCGCACGGGAAGACCGCCAGCATCGGCCTGGGCAGCGCGAACAAGGGTTTCCCGTTGCGCGAGACAACCCGCATCATGCGCCAAGAAGCCGGCTTTGCCGATTGGGAAACCGTGCGCAAGGAAGGTGCACCCATTCCGCTCAAACCCCTCAAGCGCTGGGACAATGGCCGCAATGTGCTGGTCGCGGGCGATGCGGCGGGCGTTGTGGCACCGTCTTCGGGTGAAGGCATTTACTACGCCATGTGTGCCGGACGGCTGAGCGCCAATGCGGTGGGCGAATTTCTCGTCACCGGCAATCCGAAGGCGCTAAAGGGCGCGCGCAAGGCATTCATGAAGGCGCATGGCCGGGTGTTCTGGATCCTCGGGATCATGCAGTATTTCTGGTATAGCAGCGACAAACGCCGCGAGAGCTTCGTGAAAATGTGCGCCGATCCCGATGTCCAGCGCTTGACGTGGGAAGCCTATATGAACAAGGAACTCGTCAAGCGAGATCCCATGGCCCATATCCGTATCTTCCTGAAAGACACCGCGCATTTGCTGGGATTGAGACCCGCCAAAGCATGAGCCGCGCGTCTCTTCTCCCGATCATAATTGCCGCCGTTCTGGCCTTTGGCACTGCTGTGGTCGGCGGCACGATCACGGTGCTGGACGAGTGGTATTACAGCCTGCAACAGCCCGACTGGGCACCGCCCGGCTATATGTTCGGGGTCATCTGGACCGCGATTTTCGCACTGATCGCGATTGCCGGTGTGCTGGGCTGGGAGAAAGCGCCAACGCGCCGCGACGCCGAAGTTATGCTCGGCATGTTCGCCTTTAACGGCTTCCTCAATCTGCTGTGGAGCTTCCTGTTCTTCCGCATGCAGCGGCCCGATTGGGCATTTTACGAACTGATCCTGCTGTGGATTTCCATCGCCGGGCTGATCGTGTTTTGCGGCCGCTTTTCGAAATTATCGAGCGTGTTGCTGGTGCCCTATCTGGTCTGGGTGACCATCGCCGGAGCGCTGAATTATCAGGTCGTCCAGCTCAACGGTCCCTTCGGATAAGGCCCGCGCCGGTGGAGGCCTTCTTCACCAGCGGACGCGCGGTCGATGTGGTGCTGGCGGTGCTTGTGGCTGAGGCTCTCTGGCTGAAATGGCGCGGGCAAAGCTGGGCCGATATCCTGCCCGCGCTGGTTCCTGCCGTGCTGATGATGGTGGCCCTGCGCGCCGCGCTCACCGGAATGGCATGGCCCTATATCTCGATACCGTTGGCCGCAGCCTTTCCGGTGCATCTGTATGATCTGCGCCGCCGGTCGATGCTCGGCAAAAACTGATCGGCGAACGCTGATCAGTTGCGTCAGGATTTCAAGAAACCGCCATCAATCGGGATCTCCGCCCCCGTGACATAGGATGCGCGCGGGCTGGCGAGAAACGCGGCTACGGCGCCGAATTCGCGCGGCTCTCCGAAACGCCCTGCCGGTATGTTCTCTACAGACTTGGCGGCAATCATCTCCGGCTCCACCCCGGCCTGCCGCGCGATGTTCTGGTGCAGCGAGCGCAGCCGGTCGGTATCCACCTGCCCCGGCATCAGCATGTTGACCGTGACACCGTCGGCAGCGACTTCCTTCGCCAGCGTTTTCATCCAGCCATGCAGCGCTGCGCGTATAGTGTTGGATAGCGCCAGGCCGGGGATCGGCTCGCGTACACCCGCAGAGGTGACGCTGAGGATACGGCCGAAGCCCGCGCTGCGCATGCCGGGCAAGACAAGACGGGTCAGCTCCGTAATGGTCAGGAGCATGGGCTGGATGGCATCGGTCAGCTGGGATGTCTCTGTCTGATGCGCAGCCGTGGGGACCGGCCCGCCGCAATTGTTGACCAGAATATCCACCCCGCCCAGCTTGGCGTGCGCGTGACCGGCAATGGTCGTGGCGGCATCGGGAGCGGCGAGATCGACCCCCAGCATCGGCCAATCCAGAGTATCGGGCGCACTGCGCGACACGCCGAGCACATGCGCACCCTCGTCGGCGAGTTCCTGCGCAATCGCCGCGCCAAGGCCTTTGCTTGCCCCCAGAACCACGGCCCGTTTGCCTGCCAGCTGAAGATCCATTGTCGCACTCCCGAACGTTTCTGCCGATTGTTATGCCGTTAAAGCCGAGGCACAGCGACTGTCCGCTTTGGCAGGGTTTCGGATACAGAAAAGCCCGACCTGTCACAGGCCGGGCTCCTCTTTTTCAGGCTTGGGAACCTGCTCAGTAATCGGGCGCGTAATGGTGCTCGATTGCCCACAGGTACCAATTGTCGACCACCGTGCCGGTCAGCAGAATGCCGATGCCGCCGGTCAGCGTGCAGAGCACTGCAAACCACCAAGCCCAGCGGTGGATCGATTCCATCGTGGCGTTGAAGCCCATGGTCCAGCGCCAGAACAGACCGGCGCGTTCCGAAGCCGTCCCGCGATCGGTGATCTGCTCCAGCTCCCGCTCGCCGCCATAGCGGCCCACGGCCAGGATCGTCGCCCCGTGCATCGCGAACAGCAGGGCCGAGCCGTAGAGGAAGACAATCGAAAGCGCGTGGAACGGGTTGTAGAACAGATTGCCGTACAGCAGCGACAGATTGTTGGTCCATTCAAGGTGCGAGAAAATGCCGAACGGAACCGCCTCGGACCAGCTGCCCATGAAGAACGGGCGAATGAAGCCGAGCACGAGATACAGCCAGATGGCGCTCATGAAGGCCCATGCCACATGCGTTCCCATGCCCAGCGCGCGCGCCCGGCGATAGGTGCGCACCCACCACAGGAGGATCGATGCGGTCAGGAAGAAACCGGCCATGATCCACCAGCCGCCTTCATTCAGCGGGACAAAGGGCGAGAAGCCGTATTCCGGCCCCGGAGGATCGAGCGAGAGCCAGAAGAACTGGCGGAGGAATTCGGTCGGGCTCCAATTGACAGAGGCAGCCATGTTCAGACCGATGATCTCGATAGCAATGAACCCGCACACCAGCGAGGCGATGCCCAGCCAGCCCAGATAGATCGGGCCGATCTGCGCCTGGCCGAACTTGCCCATCCAGTAGCTGAAGCCGGTGTCCTGCGTGCGCTCGCTGCGCTCCACACCCGACAGGGGAATGCCCATCTCCGGCGCGTGCTCCAGCTGAACCTGGGTGAAAATGTTCTGATATCTATTTAGCATCGCTCATCCCCCTCACGACCAGATCGGCATGTTGCGCCACCATTCCCACCATTCCGGCCAACCGCCTTCGAACAGCGGACCAGCGATGATAATGCACACCGCGCTCCAGAAACCGGCATTCAGCGCCAGAAACAGGCCCAGCCGGTGGATGCCGATGGTGCCGACCGAGTAGCCGATGAAGTCGCGGAAGAAGGTGTCTTCATATTCCGGCGTTTTCACATTCTCGCCCTTGGCCGGATTGACCGCCGACAGGATCAGGGCGCCGTGCAGCGCCAGCGCCAGCGTCGTGGTGAAGAAGAACGTCACCGCGATCATATGCGCCGGATTGTAGTGAAAGTTCACATAGGCGTATCCGACATTGGACACCCAATCGAGGTGGCTGAAAATGCCGTAGGGGAAGCCGTGCCCCCATGCGCCCATCAGGAACGGGCGGAACACCACGAGCGTGACATAGGCGAAAATCGCCACACCAAAGGCAATCGGCACGTGATAGCCCATGCCCAGCTTGCGGCAGATTTCCACTTCGCGCAGCGCCCACGAAACGAAGGCGACAATCGCGCAGATGGTGATGACTTGCCAGAAGCCTCCCTCGGCCAATGGCGCAAAGCCGAGGCCATAGGACAGGTCAGGCGGATTGATTGATATGAGCCACGGGTTCCATGTCGGCCCGAGAGAGGCCGCATAGAAAATCAACGCCGTGCCCAGAATGGCCGCAATCGCGCCGACGACCCCGAAAAACCCGACGTAAAACGGCCCGATCCAGAAATCGAACAGGTCGCCGCCAATCAGGGTGCCACCCCTGACCCGGTATTTTCTCTCGAAACTCAACAGCGACATGGCATTTCCCCTGCGCGCTCATGCTTGCCGCCCATCAGGCGACGGTTGTCAGATTCAGAGCCGCATCCGGTTTGGGAGCGGTCCCCGGTTTCGGGCCTGTTTTCGCCAGGCCCGTCGATTGATAACCCAGTGGGAGGCACGGCGCTTTCGCGCCGTGACCTCCAATAGGGCCATGATCAGGTGAGTCGTTCTGACTGCTCGATCATGGCTGTCTCGGTTCCGGCGCCCGGTCCCTCGATCCAGTTGAAGCGGTCAGTGCTCAACAGGATGAAGTGGATCAGGAGCGCAAGGACGAACAGGAAGATCGCCAGTGCGACCAGTGTCCGACGCGGGTCGAAAATTAACCAAAGTCTCCACATAGTCTTTCTCCTATCCGAACAGCGGTGCGAGCGTGGCCTGTGCTACACGGATGCCGTCATCCAGTGCCGCATAGCCGTTCACGCCGGGGAACCACGGGCGCCACATCCACACCAGAACGTGTGCGATGATCGCGATGATCGTGAAGCCGATGAAGCTTGACACGAAAATCTTGTGGAACTCCTTGGCTTCTTCCGGGGTCAGGTAAGCCCCCGGACCGAAGCGGTCGTTCTCCTCACTCATATTCCATCTCCATTATTGGCCCCTGCAAGCCGCCAGAGGCGCCCCCCACGGGTATTTCCCGGCCTGCCAACGTGGCGGTCCAGGTTGCGGATGCCGGGCACGCGCCCGGCAAATCTGTTGGGGCGAAAGCGCGACGCATCATGCGCTTTCCCCTTTGAGTAAAACTGCCGCCAGCCGGTCGGCAGAAACATGCGTCGCGCCCGCCAGACGGGCATCCCGTTCGGCTGCGTCGCGCAGGTTCTTGGCGGCGGAAATGCGCACCAGAACCGGCTGCGCTTCGACAATCGCATCGAATTTTTGCTTGGCGTCCTCATCCCATTCCAGCGGAATATCGGGCCGCGCTCCGGCCTTTGCGGGGGTCGCCTCGCCAGCATCCATCTGGGTGGACAGCGGCAGGATGTGGAACAGCGCATCGAACAGCGCATTGCACACTTCCTGCACCAGATATGTCGCACCGGAATACCCCATATAGGGCGTTCCGGTGTGACGGCGGATCGCGGCCCCGGGGAAGGAAGCGGGAATGAAAATTCCACGCGCGCCAGCCTCCGCCATATACATGCGTTCATTGTAACTGCCGAACACCACCATCGGCGGGTTCTCGAAAATCGCTGCGCGCACCGCTTCATTGTCGGGCTTCACCCCGGCGGTGCGGCTGAAGGAAAACGAGCAGGGCAGTCCCATATCGTTTTCGAGGAAATTGCGGATGCCTCGGGCGTATGTCTCGTTCGCGACGATCCCGAAATTCGCCGTGCCGAAGAAGTCTTGCGTGACCGAGCGCCAAAGATCCCACAGCGGCTTGATCGTGGTGTGCTTCTCGCGTGTGATGAAGGGCTCCGGATCGAGGCCGGTCATCTGGCCCAGCTGGCGCAGGAATTTGGTGGTGGAATCGAGGCCAACGGGGGCCTGCAGATAGGGCCGCTCCAGCTTCTCGCACAGGTTCCGGCCGAACTCGCGGTACATGCAGATATTGACCGACGCATCGGCCAGCTTGCGGATATCGGCAAGGTGGCTGCCCAGCGGGAACACCATGTTGACATCTGCGCCGATCCCTTCGACCAGACGGCGGATTTCCGCCACATCGGAGGGCATGTTGAACATGCCGTAGGATGGCCCGATGATGTTGACCTTGGGCTTCTCCCCATCGGCCAGCTTGCGCGGCGCGGGCATTTTTTTTGGCCCGAATTCGGTCCACAGCCAGGTCAGCGCCCGGTCTTCGGATTCCCACTGGTCCTCGTCGATCGTGCGCGGGAGGAAGCGCTTGATATTAGTGCCTTCGGGCGTCACCCCGCCGCCAATCATCTCGGCGATGGAGCCGGTCACCACCACAGCGGGCAGATCGGGATCGAGTGACTGCCAGGCCCGGCGCATCGCGCCTTCGGTCCCGGTCTTGCCCAGCTCTTCCTCGCCAAGACCCGTCACGACAATCGGCAATTCGTGCGGCGGCAGGCCGTCTGTGTAATGCAGGACCGATGTCACAGGCAGGTTCTCGCACCCGACCGGACCATCAATGATCACTTGTAGACCTTTGATCGCCGTGAAGGCGTAGACGGCACCCCAATAGCCGCCCGCCCTGTCATGATCGAGGATGAGGGTCATGTGCCCACCGCCTCTGCTGCCTTTGCAGCCATGGCGTTTTGCGCGGCGTATTTCTTCTTGAACTTCGGGCGGTCTGTCGGCGTTTCCGACCAGATGCCGCTGGCATGGCCTTCGCCTACGCCTTCGAAGAATTCGGTCATCCGGGTAAAGCGGTCCTTGTTGCCCATGGCCGCGTTTATCACTTGTGCCAGACTGCCGGCCCCGGCCGGACCCATCAGCGGACGGGCGGAGATGAGATTGGTGAAGTAGAGCGCCGGGATGGCCTTGGCTTTGGCATGCTGCACCACCGGGGTTGTGCCGATGGACAGGTCCGGGCCGAATTCCTCGACCGCGGCGATATCTTCTTCCAGACTGGCGCGGTAATTGACGCGCACGCCTTTCGCCTCCAGCCATTCGCGATCCGGATCGGACCATTTGGTCCGCGGGCAAGCGGTGCCCACATAAGGTACATCCGCGCCGCTTTCGATCAGCAGGCGCGCGACCAGCAATTCAGAGCCTTCATAGCCCGACACGGTGATCCGGCCCTTGATCGGCTTGGCGGCGAGAGCGCCGTCAATTGCGGGGAGCATCGCGTTTTGCGCCTCGGCAATCTGGTCTGCGGAGGCTCCGGTGGCCTCGCCGATGGCCTTCAACCAGGCGGCTGTCCCATCGCGGCCCACGGGTGCAGAGCCTACGACTTTGCGGCCCGCCGCTTCGAATTCACGCACGCTGGCGGTGTAAAACGGGTGGATCGCGGCGATCACGGCACCGTCGAGCGCGGTGTAGAGCTCGCGCCATTCACGAGTTGGGACAACCGGGCCAGCAGCCAGACCGAGGGGGGCAAGCATGTGCCCGATACCCACGGGGTCCGCCGGGAACATCTCGCCCAGCAGTGTGACAGATGGCTTGTCCGCGCGTTCTTTCGGAGCGGCGACGGGACCCTGCTCGGCTTCCTCGCGGGCATATTTCAGCATGGCGCCGGCAAGAACGTCCTTCGCCTCTGCGTGAGTTGGCACACCGAAACCCGGCACGTCGATGCCGACGACACGCACGCCGTTAATCGCGTCGGGCAGCAGGCGCAGCGGCACGCCGCTGGCCGTTGGCACGCACAAATTGGTGACAACGATGGTGTCGTATTTCTCAGGATCGGCCATCTGCTCGACGGCTTCCTTGATGTCTTCGAACAGCTTGCCGGTGACCAGCGTCTCGCTGCTGAAAGGCACATAGCCGACGCTGCGCCGCGCACCGTAGAAATGCGAGGTGAAGGTCAGTCCGTAAACGCAGCAGGCCGAGCCCGACAGGATCGTGGCTGTGCGCCGCATCCGCAGGCCGACGCGCAGGCTTCCGAATGCCGGGCACATGCTCTGCGGCTGATCGTGCGGGCCGAGGGGGTAGTCCTTCTCGTACTGGTCGAGAATCTCGGATTGGCCCGCCTTCTTCGCCGCCGCGCGCATGGTATCCGCGCCGCCATGGCAGCCGCTGCCCTCGGCGGGAGCAGCAGAAGCGAGATCGATCCGGTCCGGGGACCGGTTCGATTGGCGCGAGGCAGGAGGGGCAAAGGCGTCAGTCACGCATCAGACCTCGTCGTAAATCACTTCGAGGGATGGCTTCTCTTCATAAGTGCCGCCGCGCATATCGGCCTGGGTGGCCGGGATCAGCTCGACATTTCCACCCGTATCTTCGGGCGAGAAAAGGTCGAGAAGGCCATCCTGGTCGAGGGGAGAGGGTTGGCGCGGCGGTGCCTCAGCGACGTTCTTCGCAAGCTCTTCGAAAAGCCCGCTCCATTCGCCGCCAGGCTTTCCGATAATCTGGTAATTGGCGCTCTTGCGGCGGATATCTTCATCCGCAGGGATCGCGGTGAGCACGGGGATGTCGACCGCCTCGGCAAAAGCCTGCGCCTCGCCCGTCCCGTCATCCTTGTTCACGATCATGCCGGCCACGCCGACATTGCCACCCATCTTGCGGAAATATTCAACCGCGTGGCAGACATTGTTGGCGACATAGAGCGATTGCAGATCGTTCGATCCGACCACGATGACTTTCTGGCACATGTCGCGCGCAATCGGCAGGCCGAAGCCGCCGCACACCACATCGCCGAGGAAATCGAGCAGGACATAGTCGAAGCCCCATTCGTGGAAGCCCAGCTTCTCCAGCAATTCGAACCCGTGAATGATACCGCGCCCGCCGCAGCCGCGCCCGACTTCGGGGCCGCCGAGTTCCATCGCGAAGACACCGTCACGCTGGAAGCACACGTCTTCGATGGTGACTTCCTCGCCGGCGAGTTTCTTTTTCGAAGAGGTCTCGATGATGGTCGGGCAGGATTTGCCGCCAAACAGCAGGCTGGTCGTGTCGCTCTTCGGATCGCAGCCGATCAGCAGCACGCGCTTGCCCTGCTGGGCCATCATGTAGCTGAGATTGGAGAGCGCGAAGCTCTTGCCGCTCCCGCCTTTCCCGTAAATCGCGATCACCTGCGTTTCGGATTTCACCTCGCCGGTGTGGACCGGATCAGGCTCCTGCGCGGCTTCGGCTCGCAATGTGTCGATATCAAGCACGCTCATGCAGTTTCTCTCCAGTCGAGCACCATTTTCAGGCAATCGGTGTCTTCAAAGGCGGCGGGGTAAGCCGTCGCGGCATTCGCAGCCGGCTCGACATTCGTGATCAGGCCCGACAGATCGAGCGCGCCGGTGGCGATCAGGGCATCGGTCGAGGCGATATCTTCCGGCTGCCATTCCGCAGCGATGCGCAGGCGCGCTTCGCGCTGGAAGGCGGGCGGAAAGGCAAAGCTGATCGGCTGGTTGTAAAATCCGGCGAGAACGAGCTCCCCGCCTTTGGCGAGCCGGGCGATAAAATCACCGATCGACGAGGCATCGCCGCTGACATCGTAGACCGAGGCGTAATCGTGCCGGTCATCATCGTCCGGGTGGATGACGCTGTATCCCTGAGCGCCCTCTTGTCGACCGGCGTTGGTGTCCCATACTACAGGCGGTTTTGCCCCCGCAGCCATGGTCAGGCGGGCCAGCAAGCGGCCCAACACGCCATGGCCGACGATCAGTTCGGGCGGCTTGCCATGGGCAATGGCATGCAATGCCGTGGCGGCGAGCGCATAGAGGATGCCATCTTTGCCCAGCGTTTCTGAAATCGGCAGAGCACGCGCCGAGGGGACGATGACCGTGCTGGCCGATCCGCCGAACAGTCCGCGTGCGTCGCGGTAGCAATTGGCACCGGGGACAAAGACCCACTCGCCGATCCGGTCGCTGACTTCCGCCCCGGCATCAACGACTCGGCCGACCGACTCGTATCCGGGGACCAGCGGATATCCCATTCCGGGGAAGCTGGGCATTTGCCCTGTCCAGAGGAGTTTCTCCGTGCCCGTACTGATGCCGCTCCACTGGATATCCACGCGAAGATCGCCGGATTCCATGGGTTTGAGCGCGGTTTCCCGCATCGCCAAACGTCCCGGTGCGTCAAGTATGATGGCAGAAGTTTGCAGCATTCCCCTCCGGCGATTCCGCTACTGATGGCAGGGAATCCGACTTGCGGTAAATGAACTTAACAGGACAAGTTGTCAACCAAACTGGACACTAGCACTGTCATGGATAGCGTCACTTGGTTGCAACGAGTGCCCTGGCGATCATCGGGAGCGGGGTTTTCAGCTCTTTGATGGCGGAAAAACCCGCCTTTTCAGCCATCCGCATATTCTCCGCCATGGTCCGCGGCCGGCCCGATGCCATGGCCCACAGATACATGCCGAAATAGGCTTCCCCCATGCCTTCAGCCCCGCGCGTCCCGGCCATCGGCTCGACAATCAAAAGCCGGCCGCCTGCGGGCAGTGCCTGCTGACACGCGTGCAGCAGCGCCTGTGCCGGTTCATCGTCATGATCGTGCACAATCCGGATCAAGGTGATGAGGTCGAAACCGGCGGGCAACGGATCAGTCCGGAAGCTGCCGGGATGGATGCTGACGCGCCCCGCCAGAGCTGTTCCGGCCATACGCTCCTGCGCGAGGGGGACCACATCGGGCAGATCGAAAATGCCGAGCTCCAAATCGGGCGTCGCGGTGCCGACTGCCTCCGCGAAAGCACCCGAACCGCCGCCGATATCGAGCATGCGCCGATGCTTATCGAACGGATATTGGCCGATAATCTGCTGCCAGACCATGGGCTGGGTCGCCCGCATCAGCTCCGAATACGGGGCTGCCCCTTCCTCGATACCCGCACCTCTCGACGCATAGGTCCAGAAGGCGGAAAGCTCGCTGCCGTTTCCGCCCGGCTGCGCCATCAGGGCCAACGGGTCGGCCAGATCGCGGTAGAGCAAAGCATGGTGGCGGATCATCGCCATCGCGCCCTCATTGGCCGATAATGCCGCGCCCGTTTCGCCGAGAATCCACAGGCCCTCTTGCGGCGACTCGGACAGCTTCAGGGCACCCGCCGCCTTGAGGATTCGCTCGCTCGCCTCGGGTGACAATTCGAGAAATGCCGTCACCTCGGCATGGGTACGCGCGGTTCCGGCAAGAAAGCCGATCAGCCCTGTCTGCGCGAATAGATAGGTGATCTGGGTGTAGACGAAGCCTGCAATCAGATCGAATTGCCCTGCCGCCTTGGCCCGCGCGACACTGCGGAAAACCGGCATTTTTGCAGCCCATGCCTGAAAGCGTGCGCTGCCCAAGATGCGGTTGCGCCGGAGTGCCCAGCGGGTGCGCCAAGAAAGTGTCTGCGAAGGATGGTCTATTTGTGCTGACATAAAATTATGTCCATTTGAGTGGACTTACGATACACTTGCGTCAAACAAAAGCGATCAGCGCGAGGGATCGCAGACAGGGGAGGATGCGTGGCGGCAGCGCCTACAGTCATCATCGGAGCGGGCATTGGCGGGCTGACCAGTGCGGCCATTCTGTCTGCGCGAGGCGTGCCTGTGACGGTGCTGGAAAAGGAAGCGCAGCCCGGCGGGAAGGTCCGCCAGTTGGAGGTCGAAGGCGTGCCGATCGATGCCGGGCCGACCGTCTTCACCATGCGCCCGGTGATCGAGAATATCTTCGAAGAGGCTGGCGCTTCACTGGATGATCATCTGACCCTGACCAGAGCCGACCGGCTCGCGCGCCATGCGTGGGACGGTACCGGCCATCTGGACCTGTTCGCCGATCCCGAACGCAGCGCGGAGGCCGTGGGCGAGTTTGCCGGAGCGAAGGCCGCGGCAGGCTTCCGTAGTTTCTCCGCCGAGGCCGCGCGGATTTTCGGCATTCTCGACAAGCCCTTCCTGCGCTCGTCGAAGCCCTATCCTCCCAATCTGATGTGGCGCATCGGGCTGCACCGGGTGGGCGCGCTGCTGGCGATCCGCCCGTATGAGAGCCTGTGGAAGGTGCTGGGCGAGCATTTTGACGATCCGCGCCTGCGGCAGCTGTTCGGGCGGTACACCACCTATTGCGGCTCGTCCCCCTTCCACACGCCCGCCACGCTGATGCTGATTGCCCATGTCGAGCAGCAGGGGGTCTGGGCCATCGAGGGCGGCATGACTGCGCTGGCCAATGCGCTGGAAGCGGTCGCCCGCCAGAACGGGGTGTGGTTTCGTTATGGCGCGCAGGTCACGGGCATTCATACAAGCCGCAAAGGCGTGAGCGGCGTAACGCTGGAAAGCGGCGAGCATATCCCAACCCGCTCGGTGATCTGCAATGCCGATCCGTCCGCTCTGGGTGCAGGCGTGTTCGGGGAGGGCCTCAGACGGGCCGCAAAACCGATGGCCGAAAAGGACCGGTCACTCTCGGCGATGGTCTGGCTCGCCAAGGCCAGGCCACAGGGCCTGCCGCTGACGCATCACAACGTCTTCTTTTCGCCCGATTACGCCCGCGAATTTGCCCAGATCGAAGCGGGGCACGTGCCCACAGATCCCACTGCCTATGTCTGCGCGCTGGACCATGGCGAAGAGGGTGCGAGCGACAGCGCAAGCGGCACCGCGCAGCGTTTCCAGATCATCGTCAACGCACCGGCCAATGGCGACATTCACGATTACACCGCCGGGGAGAAAGACCAATGCACGTCGAACATGATGGCGCGGCTGAGAGCCTGCGGACTGGACCTGGACCCGGCAGGCATGGATACGCCGATGCAGCACAGGCTCGTCACGCCGAGCGATTTCTCGACACTCTTCCCGGCGACCGGCGGGGCGCTTTATGGCAGGGCTTCGCACGGATGGGCGGCCTCCTTCCTCAGGCCCGGCTGCCGGACGAAGATCCGTGGGCTCTATTGCGCGGGCGGGGCGACCCATCCTGGCGCGGGCGTCCCGATGGCCGCCTTGTCAGGGACACTGGCAAGCGAAGCCGTGCTGTCCGACCGTATTTCGACGCGCTGGTACCACCGGGGGGATATCGCTGGTGGTATGTCGACGCCATCAGCGCCGACGGCCGCTACGGGCTGACGATAATCGGGTTCATCGGCAGCGTCTTCAGCCCCTATTACAAGAAATCGGGCCGGGATATTCCGCTCGATCACAGCTGCCTCAATATCGCGCTTTACGGCAAAAGCGGCGCGCGCTGGGTGATGACCGAACGCGGCGCAGCGGACATCGCGCAGAGCCGCGACCATTTGCAAATCGGGCCGAGCGCGATGCGGTGGCAGAACGACAAGCTGATCATCGACATCGAGGAACGCGATATCCGTCTCGGCATTCCATGGCGGCGCCGGGTGAAGGGGCGGATCGTCCTGACGCCGGAAGTGTTGAACGCGCGTTCATTCAAACTCGATGCTGCCGGCAAGCACAATTGGCACACGATAGCGCCCCGCGCGCGCATCGACGTGGCAATGGATCAGCCCGATATACAATGGACCGGCAGCGCCTATCTGGATGGCAATCATGGCAGCGAACCGATCGAGGACGGCTTTCGCGACTGGCACTGGTCCCGCGCCCATGCCGGCGAGGATGTCGCGGTGATTTACGAGGGCACCCGCCGCGATGGCAGCCATTTCGCCAGCGCGCTGCGGTTTGACCAGCACGGTACGCCGCATGAGGAGGAACTGCCGCTGGTCGCCCCGCTGCCGCCGACATTATGGGCGATGAAGCGCCAGACACGCGCCGACCGGGGCCATGCTTCGGTGCTCAGGACGTGGGAGGATTCGCCCTTTTACGCCCGTTCTGCGCTGTCGATGCGGATCTTCGGAAAGCCGGTGACGGCGGTGCAGGAGAGCATTTCCCTCAATCGCCTGATCCATCCGGTGGTGCAGTTCATGCTGCCTTACAAGATGCCCAGAGAGGTTTAGCTCAGTCAGCCGCGTGTTGCTGCTCGGCAGCCTCTTTCGCAGCGGCCTTTTCCTTGTCCTTGGCAATTTCGCGATTGACCGACCACAATTGGTAGAAGCCGAAGCCGAGCGCGACCGCGCCGGAAAAGACGATTTCGATCCAGCCGAAATTGTCTGCGAAGCTGGTTTCCATTGTCCGTCCCCTCCTCAGGCTTTGGCGGCGTCTGCAAACGCGGTGATGATCTGCGCAGTCTGCTCCGGCTGCTCCTCATGCGCAAGGTGCCCGAGACCGGGCATCTCCTGATACTCGCATTGCGGAATCAAATCCGCAGCCTGCCGGACGGCGGAGCGCGGGATGGCTGTGTCGCCCGTGGCATGGATCAGCAGCACCGGCGCTTTGAGGGCGTGGAGCCGGTCGCGCAATGGCTCCAGCCGCCAGCTTGCCATCATCCGGATCGCTCCGTCGCAATGGCCGGAGCGGGTAAGCAGCAGGCGATATTGCCGGTTGCCCGCCCGGTCGATGACCGATCCAGTTGCCTTGTGCAGGAACCGCTCGGGCTCTCCCGGTGCGCGGGCCATGCGGGCAAAAATGATCGACACCAGCGGGTTGGTGAACAGGATTTTGGCAAGCTGCGGGAACAGTTTTGCAGCGAGGCCCGGAAACGGCAGCAGCGCCGGATTGAGGCCCACCAGCGGCGCATGCCAGCCGCGCGCCAGTAGCAATTCCGCACCGATAGCTGCCCCTGCGGAATGGCCGACAATCAGGTCCGGCTCCACTTCCAGCACATCCAGCAGCACGCCGATGGACGCCGCCATCTGCGGCAATGTCACGCGCCGCCGGTGGCTGGGGCGGGTGAAGCCATGCCCCGGCAAATCCATCGCAATGACGCGGTATTTCGCGGCCAGCACCGGCATCAGGTCGCGCCAGCTATGCGTCGCCGCGCCGGTCCCGTGGAGGAGCAGGCTGACGGGTGCAACTTCCGGGCCCATCATCTGGACGTGCCAGCGATAGCCCTCTGCCGAAACGAAGGAACTGGCGCTTCTGTTCGGCCAGTCGGCCCCGTCCCGTTCCCAATCGGGATAGCGCGCGCTCATGCCGACACGCTCTCGGCCACGCTCTCTATCGCCTCGACCATCGCCGCGCTGCCGGCATAGGGCAGCGCCAGATACTTGCCGCGCAGGGCCTCTGCCAGAGCGGCGGCTTCCTCGCGTGGGCGGGGCGAGATGTCGATCACCACCGCGTGATGGCCCGCCGCGGCGATGCCTTTGGCGGCATCTTCGGCCTCCGCCATGGCGCGGGCGCGGTCCGGCTCGCCTTGCAGAGTGACATTCGCCTTCCCGTCGGTCAGCAGGGCGATCATCGGAGTCTGGCCGCGCTTGCCCGACGCATCGGCCATCAGCCGCGCCTCCAGTAATCCGGCGGCAAGCGGCGTGCCTCCGCCGCCCGGCAAACCTGACAGCGCTCGCCGGGCGCGGGTGAGCGAGCGGGTGGGCGGGAGCAGAATTTCCGCTCCGCTATGCCGGAATGCGATCAGCGCGACTTGCGAGCGTTTGACATGGGCCTGAGCCAGCATCAGCTCGACCGCGCCCTTCGCCTCGGCCAGCCGCGCCATGGCCGAGGAGCCGGAGGCATCGACGGCGAAGATCGTGAGGCTTTCCTGCCGCTGTTCGAAATGGCGGATGCGCAAATCGGATTTTCGGATGTGGAGCGATCGTCTGCCTGTGTTGGAATCCCCTGCGTTTTCCCTACGGATCGCCTGCCACGGGGCCGCAGCGCGCAAAGTATCGATCAGGGCCAGCTTGCGCCCGTCGCCGGGAATGCCGGGCCGCGCGCCCAGCGGCCGCCCGCGTCTGGACGATGTCTCGCGGTTGCCCGATTGGCCGCCAGAGCCGCCTTTGGGACGCGTAAGACCCTTGTCGATCCCGTCCAGAATATGGTTCGGGATAGAGGCCGCTGCGGCCGCCAGAAGCAGGTCTTCCAAGGGCAAATCCTGCGATTGCTGCTCCTCCGCTCCCTGATCGGTGGCGGTGTCCGGCGCGCCATCAGGCGGCGGTGGCTCTGGTCGTTCGGGCGGCTCCATCTCGGGCCGCTGCGTGGCGCGCGGGGCGAGCACGAGCCGGATCGCCGCCTCAAGCTCCGCCTCCCCCGCTTTGCCCAGCCCCCGCGCACCTGCAATTCCACGGGCATAACTTTCGGCCATCAGGACGGGGCGAACCGAGTGGATGCCCAGCGCGGCCGCTGTCAAAGCAAGCGCCTCGCGCTGACCCTTGAGCAGGGGCCGGGCGCGCTTTGCATTCTGCCAATCCCCCGCCCACTCGAAATCCAGCGTCCGGCACCGCGACAAATCGCAATGAAACGCAGCGCGCTCCAGCAAAGTGGCTGGCGGCGCTTCATCCGCATCCAGCCCGTCATCGAGCAGGATCACCGCACAATCGCCTCTATCGATGGACTGGGTGAGAAGAGCCGCGATGCCCCTGTCCGTTCGCTCGGCCATGGAGACAATCGCCACGCCGCCCCTTGCGCGTTCGATCAGGCCGGGGCGATGCGCGGCCCGCCCGGTGGCCAAAGTCTGCGTCAGGTCCAGCCCGCCCAGCATCTGTTCGGCATCGGCGTTGATCGGGATGCGCACCACCGGCATTCGCGGCTCCAGAGCGGCGAGCATCTGGTCCAGCAGGCGATCCCGCACCGGACCCGCCCCGCGCAGCACAATTCCGCCAAAGGCATGGGGCGACTGCGCGAAGGCCTGCGCTGCCAGCAGAGCGTCTTCGATCAGGGCGTCTTCACTCAACCGAACATCTCGGCCAGCGCCATTTCGATCCGCACGGTGGAGCCGGTTTCATCCAGCACGTCGCGCCGCAAGCGGTGCCGCAAGGCGAGCGGAGCGATGGATTTGAGATGGTCCACCGTGACAGACGGCGCGCCTTCCAGCGCCGCCAACGCCCGCGCCCCGCGCATCAGGGTCAGTTCCCCGCGCAGACCGTCCGCCCCCACCGCCTGCGACAATTCCGCAGCGCTTTTCAGCATTTTGGCGGGCATCTTCACCTTGGGCAAAGCCATCTTCGCCCGGTCGATCTGGCGCAGCACCTTGGCATCGTCGGCCTTCCACTTGGCGGCGAATTTTTCAGGCCCCCGCTCCTGCGCATCGCAGCGGCGCATGATCTCCACCCGTTCGGCAATCGTATCCGGCGTGCGCACCTCGACCGACAGGCCGAACCGGTCGAGCAATTGCGGGCGCAGTTCGCCTTCTTCGGGATTGCCGCTGCCGATCAGGACGAAGCGCGCCTTGTGCCGTACGCTCAGCCCGTCGCGCTCGACCAGATTTTCACCCGACGCCGCGACATCCAGCAGCAGATCGACCACGTGATCCTCCAGCAAGTTGATCTCGTCGATATACAGGAAGCCGCGATGCGCCTTGGCCAGCAGGCCGGGTTCGAAATGCTTCTCGCCTGCCGACAGCGCTTTCTCCAGATCAAGCGTGCCCAGCACGCGGTCTTCGGTCGATCCCAGCGGCAGATCGACAAACGGCACCGGCACTTTGCGCACCCGTTTGCTGGAGCAGCAATCGGGGCACGATCCGCGATCCTCCGGCGCGCAATTGTAGCGGCATCCCTCCACCGCCGTGATCGGCGGCAGCGTGGCAGCAAGCGCGCGGGCCGCGGTCGATTTGCCAGTGCCCCTGTCGCCGAAGATCATCACACCGCCAATCCGCGCATCGGTGGCGGCGATGAGCAGCGCCTGTTTCATTTCTTGCTGGCCGACTATGGCGCTGAACGGAAAGACGGACATGGGCTGGCGTTGTATCATTCGCGCGGGGGCGGTCAATCGCTGCGCTTGCTCCTGTCCTGCATGCCTGTACCCGCGGCTTTGAAGTGAACGCGCCTGCTGATACCGGTGGGATGTGAGCACAGCCGCATCCCAAAGCACGTCCAAACGGGTCGCGCCCAAGCGGGTTATCGTATTCGGCGCGAGCGGGACGATCGGACGCGCGACGGTAAAAGCCATGGTGGAGGCCGGTCACGATGTGGTGGGCGTTGTCCGCCCGCAATTCGCCAGCTCCGACAGACCGGGCGAGTGGGATGGAGCAGACATGCGGACAGCAAGCATTGTCGGCACGCAATGCGGCGCAGCGGAGGCTTTGCGCGGCGAGCATTTCGATGTCGCCGTCTCCTGTCTCGCCTCGCGCACCGGCCTGCCGGACGATGCTTGGCTGGTGGACTATCAGGCCAATCTCGAAGTGCTGGAAGTGGCGAAGGAAGCGGGCATTCCCCACTTCGTTCTGCTCTCGGCCATTTGCGTCCAGAAACCCCGCCTCGCCTTTCAGCATGCCAAGCTGGCGTTCGAGCAAGCGCTGATCGAATCCGGTCTGACCTATTCGATTGTCCGCCCCACAGCCTTTTTCAAATCGCTGTCGGGCCAGATAGGCCGCGTGCAGCAGGGCAAGCCGTTTCTGGTGTTTGGCGACGGCACGCTCACCTCCTGCAAGCCGATCAGCGACCGCGATCTGGGCCGGTACCTGTCGGAATGCATCACCGACCCGGCGCGCCGTAATGCCATCCTGCCCATCGGCGGCCCGGGTCCAGCCATCACGCCGCTGGATCAGGCAGAGGCGCTGTTCGGCCTACTGGGAGACAAGCCGCGCATCCGCCACGTGCCTGTGGCCCTGCTCGACGCCATCATTGCCGTGCTCGGCCTGCTGGGAAAGGTTTCGCGCAAGGCCGCAGACAAAGCCGAGCTGGCGCGGATCGGGCGGTATTACGCCACCGAATCCATGCTGGTCCTCGATCCGCAAACCGGCGCATATTCAGCGGACGCCACCCCCTCCACCGGCAGCGATACCCTGCCCGGCCATTACGCCGACATCATCACCGGGGGAGGCAGCGTGGACCTCGGCGAACACGCCGTGTTCGAGCGGAGCTAACGCCCTCTTCAACGCACCCGCGAGGGGGCCACCAGAACCGCATTAGCGAGCAACAGGTCCAGCCCGTCGAGATAGGCGCGCGTGGCGGGATCGTGGGCGAAGCCGATGCTCAGCCCTCCGCCCGTCGGCTGCGCGATCATATAGGGTTTGAAGGCCAGCTGGCGGCGGTTTTCGTCCCACACATGGCCGCTCGCAATCAGCGCGTCGGCTGCGGCAAAGCGCATCACATTGATGCCTTTGGACCGGTCCAGCGGGGTGAATATCTGCGAGCCGCTGGCCAGCACGACCGCGCCATTGTCGTATCCGGCCGAAAGGAAATGGCTGCGATCCGCCACCGTATTGAGCAGCGCGCCGGGCAGCGTGTCGGGCAAGGCCTTCTCGTTCCGGATCGCTTCGCGGTATTGGGCGTCGCTGGTGATTTCTTCCGCCTCAGCAAGCCCGCTCTGTTTGGCCGGTTCCTCGTCTCCGTCAGACACTTCGCGGCCGAGAGCGGCCTCGCGCTGCACAGACAGCAGCGGTGCATCGCCTCCGGCAAAAGCACCGACACTATTGCCAATGGCCACCAGCACGCCGCCCCGCGCGACAAAGTCACGGATCGTCTTCAGCCCGCCAGCACCCATCGTGGCAGCCGGACTGCCATCGGGAACCAGCAACACATCATATCCGGCCAGAGAAGCACGGGCAAAACGATGGGTGCGGATCGGCACCACGGGCAGGCCCAGCCGCTGCTCCAGCACATAGCGCGATGCGCCTGCACTCAGCTGCGAGATGCCTTCGTCCCACGCAATCGCCACTCTGGGCAGAGTCAGGCGGACGAAGGATTCGCTGCCCAGATTGGGCCCTTCCTCGACCCAGCTGGAATCCAGCGCCACGGTGTGCGCGCCGGTCTCGCGCGCCAATTGGCTCAGCCGCGTGAGGGCCTCGGCATCATTGGCACCGGCGGGGAACAGCACAGTCCCGCGCGGAAAGACCCGTCCGTCTTTGGTGAAGCTCTTGTCCGTGACGCGCGCCTCCAGCCCTTCGCGCAAGGCACGGATCACCAGCCGGGCCTGTCCGCTATCGGTCCACGGCACGGCCACGGCAAAGCTGCCGCCGCCCTCTGCCACCGGCTCGATAGGCGCATCGGAGGCAAGCTGCGCGCCCGTCGCCGCGCCTCCGCACAGGGCGACATCCACACCCGACATCAGCCCGACCGACCATGCGGTGACATCATACAGCTCGTGCGGCAGACCATCGTCGCGGCGGCGTTCCTGCTCGGACAGGAAATCGGCCGGAAGCGGGGTATCGCGGTCGAGCAGGCTGCGCACCAGCCGCGCGGCGGGCTGCGCCTGCGGAACGGCCAGATAGCCTGCGGGATAAGACCTGCCGCACGCATTTGCGGGGCCGGAGCGCCGCAGCACGGTAATGCCCTGCGCCGTCAGCCTGCGGCCCAGCGCCTCTGCATTCCAGCGCCGCTGGCCCAGATCGATCACATACTGGCCGCGCCCGGCTGCCCCGCCATTATTGGCCGCGCGGTATCCGGCAAATCCGTTCAGGAACCGCGCGGCATTGTCCGCCACAGCCTCGGCGGTGGAGAAGCTGGCGATGAAGTGATTGCGCACGCCGTCGCCATAGGTCAGCACCGTGCCATCGCGCCGCTGGAACACCAGCCCGCGCGCAGAGCCCTGCTCGTAGGTGCTGCCGATTGCGCCGTGATGCGTGTTCCACGTGTCGCCATAGCCGGGGTAGAACAGGTCGTAGACTTCGCGCGTGAAATAGGGCTCGCCCATCCGGTCGAACCAGGCGGCGTTGTTGCGCCCGATCACCTCGTAGGACCGGCGCTGGGCGGCGGTTATGTTGGGGTTGAGCGGGCGCGCGGCGGGGCTGAAGAAATAGCTCTGGTCGCCGCCCATTTCGTGGACGTCCACCACCACCACCGGATTCCAATCGCGGATGGCGGCCACTTTGCCCCGCGTTTCGGGCTGGCTCAATGTGAACCAGTCGCGGTTGAGATCGAACATGTAATGGTTCACGCGCCCGCTGGGCCATGGCTCGTCATGCTCCGCCGCCTGACGGTCGGCTGCGGGCTCGATCCCCACAGCGGTGCGGAAATGATTGACGAACCGCGCGCGGCCATCGGGGTTCTGCATCGGGTCGAGCACCACGACGCTTTCGCGCAGGATCCGGTCCACCCGGCTGTCCCCGCGCGCGGCAAGCAGATGGTAGGCCATCATCAGCGCGGCATCGGTTGAGGAAATCTCGTTGCCATGCACGCCGTAGGTCAGCCACGTCACCGGCAGCGCCTGCCCGTTCGACGCACGGCCCTCGGCGATACCGGCCAGATCGGCCTGCACCGCATCGATCCGCGCCATATTCTCGCGCGCCGTCAGGATGACGTAATGCAGCGGGCGGCCTTCCCAGCTGGTTGCATAGCGGACGATTTTCATGCGGTCCGGCGCGGCCTCTGCCAGCGCCCGCAGATAGGTCAGCGTTTCGGCGGGGGACGTGATGCGCTCGCCCGGTGCATGGCCCACCGTGGTGGTCAGAGTGGGAATGGCGGGGTCGAAATCGGCATCGAGATAAGACTGCGCCTGCGCCGGATGCACCAGCCAGAGTGCCGCCGCAAGAAACGCGACCATCCGGCCCATCCAGTCACCCCGCATATGAACTTTCCCCATTCTCGAGACCAGACGATCCCCTGCCTTCACCTGACACCCTAGCACCTAAAGCAATGTGGCCGACTGCACGCAAATGCAATCGGCCACATCGTCGCGATCCGAAGGGAAGGCGGCGCGTTAGAACTTCGCGCCGATCTCCACGCCGATCAGGCGGCGTGCCCCGGGGGAAATGAACGATCCGCCGAACTCGATCGCCGGAATGGCTTCGTTGATATATTTCTCGTTGAAGAGGTTCTCGGCGAAAACAGTCACGCTGAATTGGCCGGTGTCGATCCCGGCGCGCAGATTGAACACGCCGAAGGCATCGCGCTGGGCGACGTCATAGCGCGCATCGCCGACGAAGCCGGGCAAGGCCAGAGCCGAGATCGGCAGGAGACCGGAGAACAGCGTGGGCCGTGTCTGATCCTGCACCGTGTGGAACCATGTCGGGCCGGTCACGCGGTAATCGGCCCGCACCAGCAGATCTATGGAATTGCTCAGCGGCACGTCCATCTCGCTGCCGAAATTGATCGTGTAATCGGCGGTGTAGGGCGATTTGTTGCCGACCGTATAGGTCCGCGAGCTGTTGGCCTTGATCTCGCTCTCGGTCACGTTGAACGCACCGAACAGACGCCAGCCATCCACAATCTCGGCGGTCATGTTGAGCTCTGCGCCGTAGACCTCCACCTCGTCGATATTGGACACCACGCGCAGCAGGCCAAAGCTGCCGACGAAGAATTCGAAGAACTGCATGTCGTCGATTTCGGTGTAATATCCAGCCAGATCGAACGTCAGACGCCCGTCCCACACATTGCCCTTCACGCCCAGCTCGAACGCGCTCGACACTTCCTTGTCGTAATCGTCACGGATGGTGACGTTGGCGCCGATAAACTGGTTGAAATTGGCATCGACCAGCGCGGCGGAGCCCTGATTGTTAAAGCCGCCCGATTTGAAGCCGATGCCCCAGTTGGCATAGATGTTTACATCGGGTGTGGGGCGGTAGCTGAGCGTCACCTTGGGCTGCAGCTGCTTGTAGGTCGCGTCCTTGTCGGTCAGCGGGCCGAAGGCTTGCCCCGGATTGATCGGACCGCCGGTGAAGGGATCGATCGCGCCTGTCGGGACCAGCGAGGACGTCGTCCGATCTTCAATATCGTAGCGGAGCGCCAGTCCGGCAGAGAACTTCTCGCTCGGCTGATATTCCAGCGAAGCAAACGCGGCGTAGACATTGGTGTCGAACCCGTCGGCCAGCAGCAGCGATGTGGGGTTGGAACTGCCCGGCGCGTTGAACAGCTCGCGGCTCACGCCTGCTCCGGTATCCGCGCCCAGGCTGACACCGACTTCGCGGTCGATATTGAGATAATACGCGCCGACCTGCCAGCTGAGCGGGCCACCCGTGTCCGACGCCAGCCGGATTTCCGCGCTGATGTCTTTCTGGTCCCGCGTCTGCAGCTGGGTCCCGTCGCAGGTCGTCGGGCTGTACGCGCCGAAGGTCGAGCCATTGGCCGGCGCGAAGATAAACGGCACCGGGATCTGCCCGATGAAGCCGGGCTGGTTGATCGGGAAACCGGTGAGGTTCGCGGTCGAGGCGAAACAGGAATTGATCGCCGCTGCGCCTGCCGGATCGACGGCGCTGATATAGCGCGCGAAATCGGCTGAGGTGCCGTCTGCCGTCAGCTCCTGCGAAATGTCGGAATAGAGCGCCCATGCGGTGAGGATGGCCGAATCGAATTGATGCTCGATCTTGGCCGACACATCGAAGCTGTCCTGGCTGTTGGTCGGGCGGATATTGCCCTGATAGCCAAACTCGCGGGTGTTGATGTCCTCGTAAAAGGCCGGGTTCACGCCTGCGAAATTGGGCAGGTGGAACGAGGCGTTGAAGTTGATCGACGCGCCGCGCAGCTGCGAATAGCGGGCCTTCACATCCAGCTCGGTCGCGGGCGAGAGGTCCGCCACCACCCGGCCATCGACAGTCCAAACTTCTTGGTCGTCCACCACCTTGTCGTTCAGGAAGGTGTTGGTGAAGAAGCCATCCGTCGTGCGGTAATAGCCGGACAGGACGAAGCCCAGATTCTCGGCAATCGGACCGGCAATATGCGCGGTGCCTTCAATGGTCTTCTCATTGGCGTAAGAGAGGTTGGCCGCCCCTTCGAAGAAGCTGCCGGGCTTGAGCGTTTGCAGCACGACAGCCCCCGCCGCGGCGTTCCGGCCATACAGCGCGCCTTGCGGACCTTTCAGGATTTCCGCCTGCCGCAGCGTGCCCTGCACCTGATTGAGCTGCGCGGTGTTGGTCTTCAGAATGCCGTCGACCACCAGCGCGATCGAGCTTTCCGCATCGCGCGCACCGTTGATGCCGCGAATATTGACCTGCGTGTCGCCCGCCTCTGCCGTGCCGGTGACGATGGTCACGCCGGGGGTGAGCTGGGCAAAGTCAGACGCATTGTCCGCGCCGGTTTTCTCCAGCGCATCCGCTGTGAGCACGGTGACCGAGGCGGGCGTATCCTGCAGCGTTTCCGACTGGCGGCGGGCGGTGACGATAATGACGCCGTCATCGGCCCCGGCATCGACCTGCGCATCAGCACCGGCGACTTCCTGCGCGGCGGCGGGGGCGGAGACGAGCGCTCCAACTGCGATTGAGGCGAGAAGGAAAGGCTTCGTAATCCGCATTGACTGCTCCCGTTGCTGTCCGGCCCACGGTCCGGGCCACCCGCTGCGATACAATCCTGCGGCGATGTGCCGCTCGCAAACCGGGCTTGATGAATGCGCCATGTATTGTATACAAAATGCACAGGTCAAGTTTTTTAGGGCCTGCACGCAATCGGGCCAGAGAAAGCCGTCATCAGGGGGCCTTAGGGAGAGCAACTGTGTCGAAAGCATCGGACAGAGCCTATTCGGTCATAAGAGACCTGATTCTCTCCGGCGAGCTGGCGGCGGGCGCTCCCCTGCGCGAGGAAGCGCTGGCGGAGAAATGCGGCGTATCCCGCACGCCGATCCGCGAGGCCCTTAACCGTCTCGAAGCGGAATTGCTGATCCAGCGGACCGAATCGCAGCGCAGCTTCGTGGCCGAGTGGTCGCTCGATGAAGTGGCCGACGCCTTCGAACTGCGCGCGGTCATCGAAGGCATTGCAGCGCGCCGTGCGGCAGAGCGGATGACGCCCGAAATTCTGCAGAAAATGCGCCGCTGCGACACGGCAATCAGCGAGGCTGTGGCCCGCGACACAGCCGATGTGGACGCCTATCTCGATGCCAATCGCGAGTTTCACGCGCTGATTGTCGAGGCCGCCGCGTCCCCCCGTCTGGCTGGCATTCTGGCGACTCTGGTCGAGCAGCCGATCGTCTGGCGCACTGCGCATCATTACGGTGCCGAGGAGCTGCGCCGGTCCCACCGCGAGCATGGCGAGCTGCTGGCGGCCTTTGCCCGGCGCGACGGCCAGTGGGCGCAGGACATTATGGGCGCGCATATTCGCCGCGCGTTCCACGCCTATGCCGATGCGCATGGCGGCCTTTCCGCGATCGATACCGCTCCGGCCCGGAGAAGCTCGTAATGTCTGGAATGTATACAGTTCAGAGTGTCAGGAACACGGGCGCAGGCGCAATCGAGATGCTCGAAGTCAGCCCGCGCGACGGCTTGCAGAACGAGAAGCAGGCCATTTCCACCGCCGACAAGCTGGCTCTGATCGGCCACGCCATCGCCGCCGGATCGCGGCGGATCGAAGTGACCAGCTTCGTCAATCCGCGCGCCGTTCCGCAGATGGCCGATGCAGAGGATGTGTGCGCGGGGTTGCCCGCGCGCGACGACGTGACCTTCATCGGCCTGGTGATGAACCGGCGCGGAGCGGAGCGGGCGCTCGCGACAGGCCGGATCGACCAGCTGGGCGCAGTGTCTGTCGCGACCGATAGTTTCGCGATGCGCAATCAGGGCCAGACCAGCGACGGTTCGGTCGAGGCAGCGAAGGAAATTATCACTCTCGCCCGCGAGGCCGGCAAAACCGCGCAAGCCACCATCGCCGCCAGCTTCGGCTGCCCGTTCGAAGGCGAAGTCGCCGACGACCGCGTGATCGCCATGGCGACGTCCATCGCCGAAGCCGGTCCGGTCGAGATCGCGCTGGCCGACACGATTGGTGTGGGCAATCCGGCGCATGTCACCCGGCTAGTCGAGCGGCTGCGCGCCGAATTGCCCGACCTGCCGGTGCGGGTCCACTTCCACAACACGCGCGGCACCGGCCTCGCCAATGTCTGGGCGGCGGTGCAGGCGGGCGCGCGGACGGTCGATGCGTCATTGGGCGGCTTGGGTGGTTGCCCCTTTGCGCCGGGCGCAGCGGGCAATGTGGCGACCGAGGATGTCACTTACATGCTGGAGCGGGCCGGAATTGCCACCGGGCTCGATCAGCCGAAACTCGCCGCAGCAAATCGCTGGCTGGACGAAATAATGGACAGGCCGCTGTCCGCAATGGTGGCGAAGGCAGGCCCCTTCCCCGCTGCACAATCCGACGAAACACACGAAAAGGAAGCTGTTTGATGCGTTATCGCTTGGGCGTCGATGTTGGCGGGACTTTTACCGACCTGCTGCTGTTCGACAATGAAACCGGCGGGTTCTGGCGGCATAAAACCCCCAGCACCCCGCATGACAGTTCCGAAGGTATCCTGACTGGCGTGGGCGAAATCACCGCCACCGCCGGAATAGACGCGAGCGAGATCGGCTATTTCCTCCACGGCACCACCGTTGCGACCAACGCCGTGCTGGAAGGCAAGGGTGCGCGCGTCGGCCTGATCACGACCGAAGGCTATCGCCACATTCTACAGATCGCGCGCAGTTTCGTGCCCGGCGGCTTGGCCGCTTGGATCATTTGGCCCAAACCGCAGCCACTCGCCGCGCTGGAGGATACGTTGGAAGTCGGCGGCCGAATGGATGCCGATGGCAAGGAAGTGCGCCCACTCGACGAAGACGGGGTGCGCGCCGCGATTGCGACGCTGAAGGCCAAGGGCGTCGAGGCGCTGACCGTCAGCCTGATGAACGCCTATGTGAATGGCGAGCACGAGAAGCGCATCGGCGACATCGCCGCGGAACTGATGCCCGATATCCCCGTCTCGCTCAGCCACGAAGTGCTGCCCGAAATGCAGGAATACGAGCGCACCCTTTCGACCGTGGCGAACGCTGCGGTGCGCCCCGTGGTGGGCAAATATGTTTCGAAACTACGCACCGGCCTGGCCGATGCAGGGATGCAGGGCAATCTGTCGCTGCTGCGTTCCGATGGCGGACTGATGAGCGCGGAGAAAGCCGAAGAGCATCCCGTGAACATCCTCATGTCCGGCCCCGCCGGCGGCGTTACTGGTGCCCTTTGGGTCGCAAAGAATGCCGGTTTCGACAACATCCTGACATTGGACGTCGGCGGCACTTCTACAGACGTGGCTCTGATCGAAAATCTGGAGCCGCGCCGCGAACGCACGACCGAAGTCGGGCACCTGTCGGTCCGCGCCTCGGCGCTGGATGTGAAGACCGTGGGCGCAGGCGGCGGCTCGATCGCTTACGTGCCCGAACTGACCGGCGCATTGCGCGTCGGCCCGCAATCGGCGGGCGCGGTCCCCGGCCCTGTCGCCTATGGCAAAGGCGGCGAGGAACCGACCGTGACCGACGCCAATGTCGTGCTGGGCTATCTGCCCGAAGACCTGCTGGGCGGTTCATTCAAGCTGGACCGCGCAGGCGCGGAGAAATCCGTCCAGACCATCGCCGACGCTCTGGGCATCGGCCTGATGGAGGCGGCGCGCGGCATCATCGACATCGTCAACGAGAACATGTTCGGCGCGCTGCGGATGATTTCGGTGCAGCAGGGCTACGACCCGCGCCATTTCGCGCTGATGGGCTTTGGCGGGGCCGGCCCGCTGCATGTCAATGCGGTCGCGCGGTTGATGGACAGCTGGCCCGCCATCTCGCCGGTCTCCCCCGGCGTGCTGTGCGCTCTGGGCGATGCCACCACCCGTATGCGGACCGAAACCGCGCGCAGTTTCAGCCGTCTGGCGAGCGACACCAAGGTCGAAGAACTGGTCGCGGTGCTCGATGAAATGGCCACCCAGACCCGCTCCGAATTGCTGGGCGACGGCGTGCCCGAAAGCGAGATCACCACGCAATTCGAGGTCGACATCCGCTATGCCGGTCAAGCCTTCGAAGTGCCGCTGACGATCGACCCCGAGACGCTGCGGTCAGGCGGGATCGAGGCAATCCTCCAGCGCTTCGACGAGGAACACAATCGTCTCTTCACCTTCAACATGGATACCCCGCACGAGATCGTGAACCTGCGCGCCGTGGCGATGGGCGAAGCGCCCGAATTGCCCGCAGCCGAGCTGGAGAAAGGCAATGGCGACCCCGCTCACGCCAAGATCCGCGACCACACGCTGTGGATGGACGGGAAGGAGCAGCAGGGTGCAATCTACGACCGGGCCAGGCTGAAACAGGGGGACACCATCCCCGGCCCCGCCATCATCACCGAAATGGATTCCACCACACTCGTTGAAACCGGATGCGTCGCCACCATCGACGCAGTCGGCAACATTCTCATCAATCTGGAGGGCAAATAATGCCTGCGCAGCTCATTCAGGAAAACACCACGCCGTTCGACACGGTAGAGATCGATCCGGTCACCCTCGACATTATCGAAAATGCGCTGCGCAATGCGCGCATCGAGATGGACGCGACGCTGGTACGCACCGCCATGTCCCCCGGCATCCGCGAGCAGGGTGACGCGTTTCCGCTGATTGCCGATCCGGCAGGCAAGATGATTGTCGGCCAGTTCGGCAGCTTTATCGACGGGTTCCTGCAAACCTTTGACGGCACGATCGAGGACGGGGACATGATCTTCCTGTCCGATCCGTATAGCTGCGGCGGGGCCATCAGCCATTCGAATGACTGGCTGGTGATGCTGCCGGTGTTCCACGAAGGGCGCCTGATCGCCTACACCGCCATGTTCGGCCATATGAGCGACATTGGCGGCAAGGTCGTCGGCTCCATGCCGATCAAGGCGCATTCGATCTTCGAAGAAGGCGTGCGGATTCCTCCGGTGAAAATCTGGAAGAAGGGCGAATACAACGATGACCTGATGAAGCTGGTGATGCACCAGACACGCAAGGCGGACTGGTGTCAGGCCGATCTCAACGCACTGATCGCATCATGCCGGGTCGCATCCAAACGCATCGTGGAAATGGCCGACCGGTTCGGGCCGGATGTCTATTACTCGGCGACGCAAGCCCTGCTTGATCGCAATTACCGCGCGATGAAATCACTGCTCGCCATGGCCATTGCCGAGGAGCCGGTGAGCTTCGAGGATTACATCTGCGATGACGGCATGGGCTACGGCCCGTACAAGATCAAATGCACCATGTGGCGCGAAGGCGACCGGGTCATTCTGGACTTCGCCGGGACCGATCCGCAATCCGCCGCGTCGATCAATTTCTTCCTCAACGAAAACATGTTCAAAATGTTCTTCGGCATCTACATGATCATGGTCTTCGACCCGCAGATCCTGTTCAATGACGGGTTCTACGATCTGATCGATGTGCGCATTCCCAGCGGGTCTTTGCTCAAGCCGGAATTCCCCGCCGCCCTGTCGGGCCGCACCCACGCGCTGGGCCGGATTTTCGATATTCTCGGCGGTCTGCTGGGCCAGAAAACGCCGGAGTTTCTCAATGCGGCGGGCTTCAGTTCGTCCCCCCACCTGTTCTATTCCGGCAATGACAATCGGGAAGGCAAATCGGGCGAGTGGTTCCAGCTGTTCCAGATCGGCTTTGGCGGGATCCCCGGCCGCCCGCTGGGCGACGGGCCGGACGGGCACTCGCTGTGGCCCGGCTTCACCAATGTGCCCAACGAGTTTCTGGAGCGCTATTTCCCGATGCGGATCGAGCGCTACGAGACCGAGCCCGATAGCGGCGGCGCGGGCCTGCACCGCGGTGGCAACGGTATCCGCATGACCTATCGCTTCCTCGCCGATGGCCGCATCGCCATTCACGATGACCGCTGGTTCGTGCCGCCATGGGGCGTCAATGGCGGTCTGCCGGGCAAGCGGGCGAGAAAGATACTGGAGCGCGCCGACGGCACCACCGAAATTGTCGGCAACAAGGTGGAGGATGTGGAGGTCCGCGATGGCGACCAGCTCCACTTCATCACTTGGGGCGGCGGCGGCTGGGGCGATCCGTTCGAGCGTGACCCGGCGCTGGTCGCGCTGGAAATCGAGCAGGGCTTGCTAACCGCCGAGGGCGCGCGCGAATACGGCGTGGTGATGCTGGACGATGGCACTGTCGATGAGGCAGCCACCACCGCCTTGCGCGCCGACATGAAAGCCGAGCGCGGCGAGCCCAAGCTGTTCGATTATGGCCCGGGCATCGAAGCCTTGCGCGAAGCCTGCGAGGAAGAAACCGGCCTGCCCGCCCCGATCCAGCCCAAATGGCACAGCGCGGCCATCGCGGAGGCCGCCGAATGAGCCAGACGAAAGAGGGCGCCAATACAGGCGCGCTGGCAGGCCTGCGGGTCGTCGAGCTGGGCCAGCTGCTGGCCGGTCCGTTCTGCGGGCAGCTGCTGGGCGATATGGGCGCGGAGATCATCAAGGTGGAGCCGCCCGGAAAGGGCGATCCGATGCGCGATTGGGGCCAGGGCGAGGAAAAGGTCCAGTGGGAAGTCATCGCCCGCAACAAGAAATCCGTGACTGCCAATCTGCGCGTGCCGGAGGGGCAGGAACTCGTCCGCAAATTGATCGGCACAGCGGATATTCTGATCGAGAATTTCAAGCCCGGCACGCTGGAGCGTTGGGGTTTGGGCCCCGATGTCCTGCTGGAGCAATATCCGCGCCTGATTATCGCCCGCATGTCCGGTTACGGCCAGGACGGCCCCTATTCGGGCCGCGCAGGCTTTGGCGGGATTGGCGAGGCGATGGGCGGCTGGCGCTATGTCGTGGGCGATCCCGACCGCCCGCCTGCCCGCATGGGTGTGTCTATCGGCGATACGCTGTGCGCGACCTATGGCTGCATGGGCGTGCTGGCCGCGCTGCATAGCCGCGAGAAGACAGGCAAGGGTCAGGTGGTCGATACCGCGCTGTACGAGGCTGTGTTGCAGGTCATGGAGGGGCTGGTCCCCGAATATGATCACAACGGCTTTATCCGCGAGCGCTCCGGTTCCATCCTGCCCGGCATCGCGCCGTCCAATGTCTATTCATGCAAGGACGGCCCGTTCATGATCGGGGCCAATAACGATGCGATCTTCGCTCGGCTTGCCGTGGCGATGGGTCAGCCGGAATTGGCCGAAAGCCCGAAATACGCCACCCATCTGGCGCGCGGCGAAAACCAGACCGAGCTCGACAATCTGGTCAATGCGTGGACTGCCACCAAGACCGTGGACGAAGTCGATGCCCTGATGATCGAGCATTCGATCCCTGCTGGCCGGGTCTACCGCGCGCCGGACATGCTGGAGGACCCGCATTTCAAGGCGCGTGAGGCGATCATCGAAGTCGAGACCGAAACGCGCGGGCCACTGAAAATGCAGAACGCCTTCCCCAAATTCAGCCGCACGCCTTCCTCTGTCCGCCGCCCCGCTCCGGCGACGCCGGGTCAGGACAATGCCGAGGTGTACGGCGCGCTGAATGGCTGGGACGAGAGCGATTTCCTACGAATGGCAGCGGCAGGCGTGCTCTGATGACGGCGGGCTCCGAGCAGCCGGTCGCGCATGCCGACGCCTTCGCCGGGCATTTGCAGCCGGGCGAACGGCCCGCATTGCTGCTGGTCGATATGGTGGAGGCCTATCTGCAGGAGACTTCGCCGCTCTATCTGGAAACCGCGCAGGCGGCGTTGGTTCAGGCGGTCCGATTGCTTGCGCGCGCCCGGCAAAGCGGCACGCCCGTTGTGTTCACCAATGTCGCATACAAAGCCGACGGTTCGGATGGCGGGCATTTCTTCCGCAAAGTGCCCGCACTCTCGGCCTTCGTGGAAGGCTCGCCGCTGGGCGCATTCCCGCAGGCAATCACCCCGCAAGACGGCGAGCCGGTTTTCACCAAGCAATACCCGTCCGCCTTTTTCGGCACCGCGTTGGACAGGCACCTGCATGATCTGGGTGTCGATACCGTGATTGTGGCGGGCTATTCTACCTCAGGCTGTGTGCGGGCGAGCGCGCTCGACGCGCTGCAATACGGTTTCATCCCGATCATTGCCGAAGACGCCTGCGCCGACCGGGACAGCGCGACGCACGATGCCAACCTGTCCGACCTCGGCAAGAAATACGCCGAAATACAGAGCGTCGACACGATACTCGACTGGCTGCCCCAGCCCGGCCCCTAGCCTTCCACGCCCTTCGGCTCGGCCAGAATCGCGGCCAGCCGGGATTGCAGTTGCCCCTCCCAATCGCTGCGCCGTCGATTGATTTCGGCAATATAGGTTTCGTTCTCCATCGTCGGGAGAGCAGGATCGTAATGCTGCGCCGCTTCCAGCATCACCTCCCGGTCCATTGCGTTGAAGCTGCCGACAACCCGCTCCGCCTGATCGCGGCTATAGCCCATTGCCTCGATCGCCGAGCGCCCCATCCGCAGCGAGCTGTCATAGGTCTCGCGGATGATGTCGCGGCACCCGGCGTAATAGAGATCGTAAACATGCTCGCGGTCGACCGCCCGCGCCAGGATGTGGACATGCGGATAATGCTTGGTGATGTGGCGCACCAGCTGGGTGGTCTGGTCCTTCTGGTCAATTGCGATGACGAACAACTTGGCTTCCCCAATGCCCGCTGCCTCCAGCATATCGGGCCGGGTGGCATCCCCAAAATAGGCGTGGGTGTTGAACCGCTTCAGCATTTCGAGCTGCTTCGAGCTGAAATCGATCACCGTCGGTGACCAGCCCGATGCGCGCAGGATCCGGCTGACAATTCCGCCGACCCGGCCATGGCCCGCGATAATGATCTCGCAGCGTTCCTCGATGGTATCCATTGCCCGCGCCTCGGCCCTCAGCATCCGCGGCGCGATGACCTTGTCATACAGGATGAACAGCAGCGGCGTGAGCAGCATGGACAGCGCCACGATCAGCAGCAGACGGTCCGCCAGCTCCACCGGCAGGACCGCGCTCGACACGGTGAGCGAGAGCAGCACGAAGCCGAACTCCCCGGCATGCGCCAGCCCCAGACTGAACAGCCAGCGATCCGATCCGGTGATCTTGAAAGCGACCGCGAGGCAGTAAAGCACCGCCGCCTTCGCCGCCATCAGGCCCAGCGTAAGGCCGATGATCGCCATGGGGCCGTCCATCAGAAGACCGAAATTGATGCCCGCACCCACCGTCATGAAGAACAGGCCCAGCAGCAGGCCTTTGAATGGCGCGATATCGGCTTCCAGCTCGTGTCGGTATTCGCTGGTCGCCAGCACCACTCCGGCAAGGAAAGTGCCGAGCGCGGGCGACAGGCCGACCAGCGACATCAGCAGCGCAATCCCGATCACGAACATCAGCGCGGCGGCGACGAACAGCTCGCGCAAATTGGCCGCAGACACGAACCGGAACACCGGCCCGGTCAGGTAATACCCGATGGCGATCACCGCACCGATTGCGCCCAGCGTCACCAGAGCCGCGCCCCAGGCCGGCAGATGCTCGACCAGGCTGAACGATCCGCCCGAATGGTCTCCTCCAGCCCCGTGCCCCATCGCGCCTGCCAGTTCGGGCAGCGCCAGCAGCGGGATCAGCGCCAGCATCGGGATGACGGCAATGTCCTGAAACAACAGGACGGAGAAACTCGATTGCCCGCCATCGCTTTTCATCAGGCCCTTCTCGCCCAAAGTCTGCAGCACAATTGCGGTGGAGGACAGCGCCAGCACCAGACCGATGGCGAGCGCCACGGACCACACCTGGCCCAGCACCATCGCCGCGCCCATCACCACCAGCGTGGTCAGCCCCACCTGCCCGCCGCCCAGGCCGAGCAGCCGCCCGCGCATCGACCAGAGCAATTTCGGCTCAAGCTCCAGCCCGACCAGAAACAGCATCATCACCACGCCAAATTCGGCGAAATGCTGGATCGCGATGATGTCCACCTGAAGGAAGGCGAGCAGCGGGCTGATCGCGATACCGGCGATCAGATAGCCCAGCACCGATCCCAGCCCCAGCCGCGAGGCAATCGGCACCGCCGCGATCCCGGCAACCAGAAAGATGAAAGCGAGCAGCAGGAAGTCGGTCAAAATGGTCTCCGCCGGGATGCGCGAGGAATGCAAGAGGAGTGCGCGAGGGCCCTATGCCACCCTTGAGCGCAAGACGCGATAGCGGCTCTCAAACGAGCCGATACCGCATTCATAACAGCATTTGTCATCGACCTAACCGGCCTTGTCGCCCCCGTGCCCCGCCAATTGCTGCATCACACTTCCAGCGCATCTGAGGCGCCGGGTAACGGAAGGATGACTGCAATGATTCACACAGGTTTCAAATCACGGGCACTGCTGCTGGCAGGGATCGCGGCAATGATGGGCCCACCCGCCATGGCCAAGGACGAAGTCGAGCTGGTCAAATGCGAAGGCAGCTACGGCACCATAGCGGTGGTCGACGGCGACACGCAGGGCTGGACGAAATTCGGGCTCTCCTCGCCGCGCGATCTGGTCAATGCGCTGGCCACCGAATCCGGCTGTTTCACACCGCACAACGCCGCCAGCGGCGCGCAGGCCGATTTCCTCCTGAACGTCATCGCCGGTGACAAGGAAGAGGTCGACCGCGGCGTGCAGATGGCGACGACAGCCGCCACCGAAGGCCTTCTGCGCTCCGGCGCGGCCAGCACGATCCTCTCCAAAGTGCCGATGGGCGGTGCATTGCTGGGCGCGTTTGGCGGCTTTGGCGGCAAGAAGAAAACCGTGGCGGCGGGTATCCGCGTGATCAGCCCGGCCAACGGCATGACGCTGGTCGCAGGCAGCGGCGAAGTGAAGAAATCGAGCCTGTCGTTCCGCCGCGTGCCCACCGGCACCTGGGCATACGGCGTGCAGCAGGCGACCGGTTCCAGCGGCTATACCAGCAAGAAAGACGGCCGGATGCTGACCGAGGCATTTGTCATCGCGTTCAACAATGTGGTGTCGCAGGCCGGCGCCCTGACGGTGGCGACCGGTGCTGCGGCAGCAGCCCCGACCGCGACTGTCAGCACGACCTACACCGTGGCCGCCGACAGCAAGCTGTACAAAGCGGCCAACACTTTGAGCGGCGAAGTGCGTTCGCTGCGCGCCGGAACCGAGCTGACCCCGACAGGCCAGAAGGACGGCCTGTTTGTGGAAGTGAGCGACAGTTACGGCAACACAGGATGGGTTTCCGTCGAAGACCTGCAGTAGCAGGTTGCAAGCGACCCGGCGACGGAGGACTGGCGCGGGGGCCTGATCGATATCAGGGCCCCGCGCCTTTTTTTGTGTGCGCTATTCGCCGATCAGGACGAAAGGTGCCCAGACTGACGGATGCGCCGATCCTGTAACGCTGGCATCCGCCATCAAGGTCAGCTGCGCCTGCTGCAGCGCTGTTGCCAGGTCGGTGCCATCACGCGAAGCGCCCAGCGTATCGACAGTCAGGCGCGCCGCCGCATCATCCCGCACTCGCCAATGAGACAGCATCAGCGACTGTGTGCCCGATGTGAGGAACGCGTTGGCAAGGCCGGTATAGGCAGGCGCAGTAGCATTGCGGCCGGCCGCGCTGTTGCAGGCAGAGAGGATCACCAGATCCGCCGCCAGACCCAGCCGGGCAATCTCGCTGGCTTGCAGCAAGCCGTCATCATCTGCGCCCGTCGCCTCCTGCGGCGGAGTGAGCACCAGCGCCGGTTCGCGTAGGCCCCCGATCTCGCCTGCCAGCAAGCCGTGCGTGGCAAACAGGGCAACCGAGCGCCGAACTTCGCCAAGGCTCCGCACGCGCGCCTCGGTCGCTTCCGCGCCGGTCAGGATGGTGCGTTCATCGGCGTCGAAGGCTGCGGCGACATTCGCCACTTCGGATTGGGTCGCCGGTAGAGCGGGCAGAGCGCGCACATCGTCGAGCGACACCGAGACACCGCGATAAAGGCTTGCCCCGGCCACCGGCGCGCCGCTGTCCCCGGCCAGCGCCGGAGCGCCAACACCCAGAAAACCTGCGCCCGATGCGCTGCCCGGGCCGCCGGCAAAGGCTTCCGACGGGGTGAGCGCGGTCGAGAAGGCGTGGGACTTCGCCAGCCAGTCCGCGTCCTTCACATCCATCACCGTGCCGCTGGGCAGTTCCGGCAGCAGAATGGCGAAGGGTATGCGCGACAAGGCGTCGCTGGTGATGACCGAAACGCGCGTCTTTCCGGCCAGCGCGGCGGCCATTTGCGGCGGCAAAATCTGGTCGTTCAGCGCCTTGGCCGCCTCGAACGGGAAATCGCCTGCACCCTGCGCGTCGCCATCGAGCGAAGCGCGCAGCTGCGTCACCAGCGGACGGATGACGGGTCGCCCGCCCTCGGTTTCGGCCATCGTCACGCCGTCTGCGGTCAGGACCATCGTCAGCGTGCGGTGGCGCGCGGGCATGGCAATCAGAATCGCCTGATCCGCCGCCAGCCGCGCGGCAATCTCTGCCACATCGGGCGTCGCGGGATGGAGCCAGCGCGCGAAATCAGGCACGTCCTCTTCCAGAGACGCGCCCAGCGCTTCCACTTGCGGTGTCAACGTGTCGATTGCCGCCTTGCGCTCCTTCGCCAGCTCCGCATTGCCCGATGCCAGAAGGCTGGTCCATTCGCGGTGAAGCACACGCAGCCGTTCGCGGTCGGTGCGCAATCGGTCGATCCGCGCGGCGAGTTCCGGATTGTCCGACCGGTCGGCGCTGAAGGCGAGGAATTGCCGTGCCCGCGCATTCACGCCCCAGCTGGCCAGCTCGAACGCTTCCAGCGCAGCCTCCGGCCTGCCCGCGGCAATCGCCGCCTCGGCAATCTGCATCAGCGGCTCGTAATAGCTCGAAAGATCGGCACCGAGTTCCAGCCGCTCCGCCTGTGCAAGCATCGATTCGGTCAGAACAGCGGTCCCCTGTTCGACCATCGGCCAGCCAGCATCGGCTCTGCCCAGCCGGATATTCAGCAGCCCGCGGCGGATCATGCGCGGCGGATCGACACCATCACTGGCGTCTACCATTCTGGGCCGCTCCAGCAGCTCCAGCGCGCCCGCATAATCGCCCTGCTCTTCCAGCCGCAGCGAGAGCGTTTCCAGACCGCGCAGGGCCTTCTCGTTTTCTACCGGAAGGCCCGCAGCCAACTCTCCGCCAATCCGCGCCAGCTCCAGCGCACGCTCCGCATTGCCGGATTCCCACAGAGCGTTGGACGCGGTGACAATCGAGATCACGCTCTCGCCGGGGTCGCCCTCCCGCGTCAGTTCGAACCGCGATGTCGTCAGCTCGACCGCTTCCTCGAACCGGCCCAGATTGGCGAGGATCACACCCAGATTGTGCAGCGCGGTCAGCGTATAGGGGTGCGTCGGGCCGATGCCTTCATTGAGGATATCGAGCGCATTGCGGGCGGGTTCCTCGGCCTCCTCGAACCGGTCCGTATCGCGCAGGATTCGCGCCAGAGACGCCTGCGCGATACCGTTGAAAGGATGGCGCGGGGGCAGCAATTCATTGGCCAGCTGCGTGCCGCGCTGCGCCATCGCCAGCGCATCGCTGGAACGGCCTGCATCGATCAGGATGTTGGCCCCGCTGGTCATCGACAGGAACAGAGTCGCGTCCTTCAAACCGCCGATCACCAGCCCGTCAATCGCCGGATCGATATAGCTTGCCGCCTCGGTAAACCTCCCGCGCGAATAGAGCGCCGAGGCGTAATTGAGATAGCCCAGTCCCAGCGCCTTGGCCTCTTCCGGCTCCAGCCCCTGCGGACTTTCACCGTATATGCGCTGCCTTATGGCGAGCGACTGTTCCTGCAAGGGAATGACCTTGTCCGGCTGTCCGTTGGCATCGTAAAACGTTGCCACATTGGCAAGCGAGCTGGCCATCGGCTCGCCATCTGTTTCGCCCGCTTCCTCCAGCCGCCGCTTGGCTTCCAGCGAAGCCTCCAGCGCACCGGGGAAATCCTGGCTGTAATAGCGGGAATCGCCCATCTTGTTGAGCGCCAGCGCCTGCTCGGTCACCGGTCCGCCACTCGCCTCGACCGCCTTCAGATAAAGCTCCCACGCGGCCACGGCCTCTGCCGCCTGGCCCAGCGGATCGATCGCCTCGGCGGCGGCTTTCAGCGCTGCGGGCGAGCCCTCTGCCGGAGCCTCTACCGGCGTATCTTCTGCGGCCTCCTGCGCCGATAGCGGAACAGCGACGAGTGCGGACATTCCGGCCAGTAATGTTGCGGCCTGCGTAAGCTTGCGAATGGGGTTTCTCCTCATGCTTCGCCAGAAATGTAGGGGCGCAAATGTAACGCGCCACAATGTAACAGCAATTGTCATTTTCTCTGCTCATGCGACTGGTCTAATGATGGGCCATCGAACATCGCAGCAGAGCAACCCCATGCGCATTCTCTACATCGAAGACGACAGCCAGCAGGCCAGCGATGTCGCGGCGATGGTCGAGCGCGAGGGGCTGGTGCTCGATCATGCGGGCAATGGCGCGCATGGGCTGAAAGCGCTGGGCGGCGGGGACTATGATGTTGTTCTGCTCGATCGGATGCTGCCCGATATGAGCGGGATCGATATCGTTTCCAAAATGCGCGCCGCCGGATCGGAAGTGCCGGTGCTGATGGTGTCGGCGCTGGGCCGCTCTGAGAACCGGGTCGAGGGGCTGGATGCGGGCGTCGATGATTACCTCGCCAAACCCTTTGCCGCCGATGAATTGCTCGCGCGCCTGCGTGCGTTGCACCGTCGCGCGTCGGGCGAAGGAAGCAGCGCGATCATCCTGTTTGGCGATATGGAATGCCATGTGAAGGCCCGCGCGGCCTATCGTCAGGGCAAGCATATCGCGCTCAGCCCGAAGGAGTTCGAGCTGTTCCGGTATTTCATGCAGAACGGCGGCGAGGTGGTCACCCGCGTCATGCTGCTGAAGGATGTGTGGAACCTCGATTTCGATCCGCAGACCAATGTGGTGGACGTCAATGTCGGGCGGCTGCGGCGCAAGCTGGAGCAGGGTTTCGACAGTCCGGTGCTGGAGACGATCTGGGGATCGGGCTACCGGCTGCGCGCTGTTTGAGGCATGGACGACCCGCTCATCCCCCGCGCATCACGCTCGCTGGTCTGGCGCTGGCTGGCCGGCACATTGCTGGTCGGGCTGGCCGGGCTGGGCGTGCTTTTCATGGTGGTCGACCGGACGACGGCAGCCTCCAGCAGGCAGATCGTGGAGCAGGCGGTGGCGACCGATCTGGCCGGGCTGGTCGATATCTATGTCACCTCCGGCGAGGCGGAGCTGACCGCGCGGATCGGCGACCGGCTGGCGATGCCCTCCGCCGAAGGGGACGCGCGGCATTACCTCTTGAGCACGGGCGACGGGCGCAAGCTCGCGGGCGATCTGGAGCGCTGGCCCCAAATCTCTGCCGAGACATCGGAAATGGCGATCATCACGCCGCAAGGGCCGGGTATAGGCGGGCCGGTATTGGCGCAGGCGACCATGCTGGAGCCGGGCGTGCGGCTGGTGGTCGGCCATGAATTCGCCGCCCAGACCGCGATGCGCCGGGACATCCGCACCGGCTTTGCGCTGGCGGCGGCGGCGTTGCTGGCGGCTCTGCTGCTCTGGGCCTTCCTCGCGGCCCGTGCGCTCAGGACGCGGGTGGACCGGGTCAACACGCTGTTCCGGGCCATCGGCGATGGAGCGAGCGCGCCCGACCTGCCCGTGACCGGCCCGCCCGACGAGCTGGGCGAGCTGACCGCCCATGCGCTGGCGCTGAAGCACCGGATCGGCGCGCTGCTGGCCAGCCAGCGGCAAGTCAACGATCATCTGGCGCACGAAATCCGCACGCCTTTGGTGCATCTCGATAACCGGCTGGCCGCGCTGGCCGATGGCCCGGAGAACGCATCTGCCGAAGCGCTGAATGCCGCACGCGAGAACATCCGCGATCTGGTCCAGCTGCTCGAAGGCCTGCTGGATATCGCCGTGACCGAGGCGCGTTCGGGCGAGCGGATCGGGCTGGTGCCGGTCGATCTGTCGGAAACCACCGCCAGCATCGCCGAACTGTTTGCCGACAGCGCGGAGGATATGGGCGTTTGCTTCACCAGCGATATTGTGCCGGGCGTTACGCTGGCCGGCGACCGGCCGATGTTGCAACGTCTGGTGTCCAACCTGCTCGACAATGCGCTGAAATTTACGCCCTCTGGCGGCGAAGTGCATCTGTCCTTGCGCGAAGGGCCGGAGCTTCGGGTGAGCGATACCGGCCCCGGCGTGCCCGATGACTGGAAAACACGAATTTTCCAGCGCTTCGAACGGGCCGAGAGCGATACAAACGGGCACGGACTGGGGCTGGCCCTGTCGCAAGCGATCGCCCGGCGGCACGGCCTGACCATCCACGTGCTGGACAACAATCCCGGTGCGGTGTTTGTGGTTGGCAAGGGGGATCGCCGAGATGCTTGAACGCGCAATCATGGCCGTGCTGGCTGGCCTGTGCGCCGGATGCGCGACAACGCCCGCCCCGGTCGCTTCTGCTGATGGCGGATCTGTTGGGCAGACGGTCGCAGCGGATGATCCGGTTGTGCGGACTGTGCAAACCATTGAGACAATTGGCGCGCTGGAAGCGGAAGGGGCGATTGCCGCGGCTGATTATCTGGACGGGGTCAGAGCGCTGCGTAGCGCCGGTGCACGGCAGAGCGAGGATGCGCCAGACGAAGCCGCTTCTCTCGAAACCCGCTGGCTCGCCGCCGCCCGCGCGCTCGATCCGTCCGCGAACATTCCGCCGATGCGGGGCCGCGTGCTCGGCCCGTCCTACCAGCGCGGCACGGTTGCGGCAGGCTCTGCCAAAGTCACCACCCAGCTTTATCTGGCAGGCAAGAAGGCCAAAGTCGCGCTTGCGGGACAGGGCCCGGCAGCAGCGCGGTCCGGCCTGCGCCTCGAAATACGCCAGTCCGATGGCAAACCGGTCTGCCTGCGCCCCTCCGGCTCGGGCAAAACCGGCTGCGAATGGATCCCGCTGTTTTCAGGCCGCTACGAGATCACCGTCGCGAATTCCGGCTCCCAGCCGGTGCAGTTCACCCTTGTGTCGAACTGAGCAGCGCGGCGAATCTCAATCGCCCGTCGCTGCCGGTTCCGCCTTCGCTGCATCCACACGGTATTTTGCAAACCACGCCAGCGTGTAATCGGTCTTCGCATTGAGCAGCGATGGCCGCCCGGCAATGCCGTGATTGGTATCGGGGATGCGCACCATAACGCTCGGTATCTCGCGCAATTGCAGCGCCTGATAGAATTGCTCGGTCTCCGAGATTGGCGTGCGGTAATCTTCCTCGCCGGTAATCAGCATGGTTGGCGTTTCGACATTGCCGACCAGAGAGAGAGGTGACCGCTCCCAGTAATGCTCCAGATGCTCCCAGGGCGGGCCGGGAAACTGGTTGGCGATCTGGCCGATATAGCTGTCCGCCGTCAGCACTTTGGAAACCCAGTTGATCACGGGTTTGGCCGCCACGGCCGCGTTGAATCGGTTCGTCAGACCGATGGCGTAGGCCGCAGCGATGCCGCCCGCCGATCCGCCTGCAATGAACAGATTGTCCTTGTCCGCAAAACCATTGTCGATCGCCCAATCGACCGCCGACATATGATCGGCAAAATCATCCGGGCTGGAATATTTGTATTTCAGCAGATTGGCGAATTCACTGCCATAGCCGATCGAGCCGCGATGATTGTCGTAGATCACGACATATCCTGCGGCGGCCATGCGTTGCAGCTCGGCGGAGAAATGCGGTCCGTAGGCGAGATGCGGCCCGCCATGGATTTCGATGATGAGCGGATAGGTCTTGCCCGCCTGATAGCCCGGAGGCGTAATCATCCAGCCGTCGATGGCCAATCCGTCGAGCGAAGAAGCATAGGTGAAGGCGCGCACCTCGCCCAGATCGCGGTGGGCGAGCAGGTCTTCGTTCAGCCGGGTCAGTTGACGCGTCTGGCCCCGGCGCGTGGAATAAAGGTCCGCCGGACGCTGCGCGCTGCCCTTGGTATAGACCAGCGCTCCGCCGGGCCCTGCATCATAGGTGCCGCTGACATAGGGCCTGCCAATGGTCGTCCCGCCGATGCCCTCGACCGCAAGGCGGCGCTGGCCGCTGGTGGTGACCACGCCGATATTGTTCACGCCGCGATTCTGGTAGGTGAAAGCAAGCTCGCTCCGGCCCAACCATTGGAGATTGCCCGCCCGGCGGTCGAGCCCTGCGGTCAGATTGCGGACGTTCCCGCCTGCCCGGTCCATCAGGAACACATCGGTCGGCACAAAGGGTTCGCGCGCATTGCTGTATCCCAGAAAAGCAACCGAGCGCCCATCGGGAGAGACCTGCGGACTGGTCTCCACACCGGGGGTCTGCGTGAGCCGGGTGAGCGCGCCCGATGCCACACTGACCGAGAACAGATCGGCTTCGCGCGATTGCAGTTCCCATTCCGCGTTCCGGTTGGCCGAGAAAAGGATTTCCTGCCCATCCGGACTGAAGGACAGGCTGCCCCCGTGATTGAAATCGCCCTTAGTCAGCTGGCGCGCGGTGCCTCCGTCGGCAGGGATCACGAACACATGGTCGTAAGCCAGCTCGAGAAAGCCTGCTCCATTGGAGCGATAGCGTGCGCGGTCGATCAGCCTGGGTGCTTCGGCCCACTCGGCCCCTTCGGGTTTCTTGGGGGCGCTGACCAGTTTCTCGGCCTTCCCCTTCACCGCCATGGTGAAGGCCAGCATGGTGCCATCGGGTGACCATGTCAGATCGCCGGGCCCTTCGCCGAATGTGCCGAGCAGCGCGTCGCGGCCGCTCTCCAGATAATGCACATACAGCCCGGTGCGCCCTGATGCGCGCTTCATATAGGCGATGCGCGTGCCGTCGGGCGACCAGACGGGCGAGCGGTAGGAGCCCCCGTCGGCCAGCAGCGGCTGATGCGAGGAGCCATCCAGATCGACAATCCACACCTGCGAAACCGTGCGGTCGGTCATGATATCGTTGGACCGGCGGACATAGATCGCCTGCGTCCCGTCGGGCGAGATTTCCGGCGAGTCCGCCCATTCCAGATCGAAAACGTCCTCTGCAGTGAACAGGCGGGGGCCGTCCTCGGCGGCAGCGGACGTGGCGAGAGTGGCCGCAAGAGCCGCCGAACACAGTAGTCGTTTCATGCAAAAGCTCCCCCGGCAATCGAACGCTGGCAGACAGCTTGCGCAATGCCCCCCGGCATAGCAACCGCATAATCGCGCCGGGAGCATGGCACCGCGTAGCATTTGTGCGAGTTGCCGCTGCCCCGGCCCGATGCGAAATCCTTGCGCCGAAAGGCCTGCGCTATGAGCAACGAACACGATCTGGTTATCCGCGGCGGGACCATTGCCGATGGCACGGGCGGCGATCTGCTCAACGGTGATATTGCTGTCACGGGCGGCGTCATTTCCGCAATCGGCACTGTCGCGGGCACAGGCGCCGAGGAAATCGACGCCAAGGGCCGCATCGTCACGCCTGGCTTTATCGATGTGCACACCCATTATGACGGCCAGTGCATCTGGGCAGAGGAGCTGAGCCCCTCCTCCTCGCACGGCGTGACCATGGCGATCATGGGCAATTGCGGCGTCGGCTTTGCCCCGTGCCGCGCGCCCGATCACGACATGCTGATCAATGTCATGGAGGGAGTGGAGGACATTCCCGGCGTGGTGATGGCCGATGGCCTGCCGTGGAACTGGGAGACATTCCCCGAATATCTCGACACGGTCGAGCGCGGCAAACGCGATATCGATGTCGCCGCCTATCTCCCGCATTCCCCGCTCAGGGTCTACGCAATGGGGGAGCGGGGCGCGGGGCGCGAGCCTGCCAATGCCGACGATCTGGCGCTGATGCGGCAACTGACCAGCGAAGCGATCAAGGCGGGCGCGCTGGGCTTCGCCTCCTCACGCCTCTCCATCCACAAAACCGCCGACGGCGACTCCATCCCCACATTCGAGGCGGATGTGGCCGAGCTGGAGGCGATCTGCAGCGGGATGGCTGATGCAGGCAGCGGTACCTTCCAGATCGTGCTCGATGCGTTTCAAGGGTGGGACCGCGAATATCAGGTCATCGAGCGCGTGGTATCGGCCACCGGGCGGCCTGCAACCTTCACGCTTGCCTCAGGCAATGACGCCCCGCCGCGCTGGCGCAAAGTGCTGGGCATGCTGGAGGAAACCAACGCCAGAGGCGGGCAGGCAACGGCCCAGATCATGCCCCGCCCAATCGGGCTGATCGCGGGGCTGGAGTTGACTGTGCACCCCTTCGTGTTGTGCCCCAGCTGGGCGAAAATTGCCGACCTCTCCATCCCGGAGCAAGTCGCGGCGATGCGCGATCCCGCTTTGCGCGCCGCCCTGATCACGGAGGAGTTCGAGGAAGGCCATCCGTTCAACGAACTGGCCCGCGACTGGCGCTGGCTGTTCCCGCTGGACGATCCGCCGGATTACGCACCTCCCGCAGAGATGAGCATGGCGGGGCAAGCGGCGGCCAGGGGCTGCACTCCGCAGGAAATCGCCTATGACCGGATCCTCGAAACGGATGGCAAGGGGCTGTTTCTGGCCGCGCTCGGCAATTACGAAAACGCCACGCTGGACAGCGCGCACGAGATGCTCAGCCACCAGCATTGCATCCCCGGCCTCGGCGATGGCGGCGCGCATTACGGCGCGATTTGCGATGCGAGCTATTCCACCTATCTGCTGACCCAGTTCGTGAAGGGCGACGGCCCACTGCGGTTCGGGCTGGCAGAGGCGGTGCATATGCTGGGCAACAAGGCGGCGCGCGCGGTCGGCCTGCCGGATCGCGGCCTGCTGAAAGTCGGCGGCAAGGCGGATATCAATGTGATCGATCTGGACAATCTCAGGCTCCACCTGCCCGAAATCGTCCGCGATCTGCCCGCCGGGGGCAGGCGTCTTCACCAGCGGGCGACGGGGTATGACGCGACGATCGTATCGGGCGAGATCATCCGGCGGTTCGACCAGTCAACCGGCGCGCGTCCGGGCAAGCTGGTCAGGGCAGCATAATCTACCGGGCGCAGCGTGGCGAAAGACGCAGAAAAACTGTAAAGTGTTGCTCTGATCGATGCCGTGCCGATGGGGAGCGCCATGAAACCGAACGACGCAGCGTTAAACGCCGCCACGAGCCAAATCGCTGAGGCCCAGCAGGAACCTGAGCGTCGCCCCTCGATTGCAGGCTTTTTCGACGAGGCGACCAACACCGTCAGCTATGTGGTGCACGATCCCGCCACACGGGAAGCGGCGATCATCGACTCGGTGCTCGATTACGAAGCGGCGTCGGGGCGGACATCCTATGTCTCGGCCGAGCGGGTCATCGAATATGTGACTGCGCATGATCTGAGCGTGGTCTGGCTGATCGAGACCCATGCCCATGCCGATCACATCTCGGCTGCGCCCTATCTGCAGGAAAAGCTCGGCGGGAAACTCGCCATCGGGAAGGACATCATCCGGGTGCAGGATGTCTTCGGCAAGCTGTTCAATGCGGGCACCGATTTCGAGCGGGACGGGTCGCAATTCGACCATCTGTTCGTGGATGGCGAGACGTTCAGCCTGGGCTCGATTGCGGGCATCGCGCTGCATGTGCCCGGGCATACACCAGCCGACATGGCTTTCATCATCGGCGATGCGGCCTTTGTGGGCGACACGATGTTCATGCCCGATTTCGGGACGGCGCGGGCAGATTTTCCGGGCGGGGACGCGCGGCAATTGTTCCGCTCGATCCGCCGCCTTCTTGCGCTGCCGGGCGGGACGCGGCTGTTCCTGTGCCACGATTACAAGGCACCGGGGCGCGATGACTATGCGTGGGAGACCACCGTGGAGCAGCAACGGGCCAGCAATGTGCATGTGCGCGACGGTGTCACCGAGGAAGAATTTGTCGCCCTGCGCACCTCGCGCGATGCGACGCTTTCCATGCCGGGCCTTATCCTGCCATCGGTGCAGGTGAATATCCGTGGCGGCCGCCTGCCCGAACCGGAGGATAACGGTGTGAGCTACATCAAGATACCGGTGAACGCGGTATGATGCTGCCCGGCTTTCCGGACGCCGCCCCGCTTGCTGGCCTTGCCGGCGGTGTTCTGATCGGGCTCGCAGCTGCGCTGATGCTGCTGGGCATGGGTCGCATTGCGGGGATTTCGGGTATAGCCGCCTGCGCCACCGGTCTCTCCGATGGCAGCCTGCCGCGCAGCTCGGCTTGGGCGTTCGTGATCGGGTTGCCTGCGGGCGCACTGCTTGTGATGCTCGCCCAAGGCGGCCTGCCGGCCAATTTTGCCTCGCCATGGATTCTGGCGCTGGCCGGACTGGTCGTCGGCATCGGAACGCGGCTCGGCAGCGGCTGCACCAGCGGGCACGGCGTGTGCGGGATGAGCCGGTTTTCACAACGCTCTATCGTCGCCACGCTGACCTTCATGGTCACCGGCTTTGCCACCGTCGCGGTGATGAACGCGCTGGGTCTGGTGGTGCTGCCATGAGCGGGCGTATTCTGGTTCCGGCCCTGTCGGGCACGATCTTTGGCGCCGGTCTGGCGCTGGGCGGCATGACCGACCCGGCACGCGTGCGCGGCTTTCTCGACCTGTTTGGCGATTGGGACCCGACGCTGGCCTTCGTGATGGGCGGAGCAGTGCTGGTGATGGTTGCCGCATGGCGCATCCAGCCACGACTGGCCCGGCCCCTGTTCGCAGACGGTTTCGCCTTGCCCGGCACCAGCGATCTGACCCCGCGCCTGATCGGCGGATCGGCGCTGTTCGGGATCGGATGGGGTATTGCCGGCCTGTGTCCGGGCCCGGGGATCGCCGCGCTGGTAATCGAACCGGTCTCGGCGGCGATATTCGTCGCAGCGATGCTCGCAGGGATGGCCCTCGTCCGCCTGTTCGAACGCGCGGGCTGAGATCAGCCAGCCGCCCGGAGGCGGAGCGACGCCTTACCGCTGGACGCGGCCCGATCCGTCCCCGCTCATCAGCTTTTCGACTTCGGGCACCGTCACGCGGTTGAAATCGCCCATGACCGTATGTTTCAGCGCGCTCGCCGCGACGGCAAATTCAAGGCTCTGCTGCCGGTCTTCATAGGCGTTGAGGCCGTAAATCAGCGCAGAAGCAAAGCTGTCCCCGCCGCCGACACGGTCGACAATATCGGTCAGCTCGTATTTCTTCGACAGCTTGAAGCCGCCATCCCGCGTCCGCAGGCAGGCCGACCAATTGTTGCGGTCCGCACTCAGGCTTTCGCGCAGAGTGATCGCGATGGTGTGCATCTCCGGATAGATATCCAGCACCTTCTGGCCCAGCGCTTCGTATTTCGCCGTATCCAGCTCGCCCGATTCCACGTCCACATCCACTGTGATGTCGAGCGACTTTTGGCAGTCTTCTTCATTGGCGATGCCGACATCGACATATTTCACCAGCTCGCGCATCACTTCGGGCGCGGTCTTGCCGTATTTCCACAGCTTGCCCCGGAAGTTGAAATCGCAGGATACGGTGACGCCCGCTTCCTTCGCCGCCTTGACGCAGGCCATGGAAAGCTCCGCCGCCGACAGGCTGAGCGCGGGCGTGATGCCGGTGATGTGCAGCCACTTCACGCCTTTGAAGATGGTCGGCCAGTCAAACTCGTCCATGCCGGCATTGCAGATCGAGGAATTGGCGCGGTCATACACCACCTTGGAGGGGCGCTGGTTCGAACCTGTCTCTAGAAAATAGATCCCGACCCGGTCGCCCGAACGGCTGACATGCGCGGTATCGACGCCAAACTTGCGCAGCTCCATAATCGCGTTTTCGCCGATATCGTTGTCCGGCAATGCTGTCACGAAACCGGCATCCAGTCCGTAATTGCTCAGCGCGACAGCGACATTGGCCTCGCCTCCGCCGAAAGTCGCTTCGAACGATGGCGACTGGAAGAAACGTTCGTGGCCGGGCGTTTTCAGCCGCAGCATGATTTCACCGAAGGATAGGAATTCAGCCATGGGGAGGACTCTCTTGTCTTGGGGGTTAGATCAGCGCGCGTCCGCAGCGATGGCGACGGCTTCGCGGGCAAGATCGGTGATTTTGGAATAGTCGCCAGCGGCAATTGCATCGGCGGGTGTCAGCCAGCTGCCACCGCAGGCGAGCACGCTGGGCAGCGCCAGAAACTCGGCGAGATTGCCGGCCGATACGCCGCCGGTCGGCATGAAGCGCATTTCGCGAAAGACCGAGCCGAACGCCTTGAGCATCGGCACCCCGCCCGCCAGCGTCGCGGGGAAGAACTTCACCGCTCGCAGGCCGAGCGCATAGGCGCGCTGGACTTCGCCCGCCGTCATGGTGCCCGGATAGACCGGCACGCCCTGATCGAGGCAGTATTCCACCACCTCGTCCACCAGGCCGGGGCACACCACAAATTGCGCGCCCGATGCCACGACCGATTGCGCCTGCTGCAAGGTCAACACCGTACCAGCCCCGACGATCAGGCCCTCGGTCTGGTCGATGATCGCTTCCATGCAGGCCTGCGCGGCATCGCTGCGCAGGACGACCTCGATTACGCTGAGCCCGCCATCCTGAAGAGCCTTGGCCGTTTCAACCGCAACCTGCGGATCGTCCGCCGAGACCAGCGGGACGACAGGAGCGGCAGACAACCTGCGGTCGATTTCGGATTGCACATCCATGACGGTGTTCTCTCAAGCGGTCAGGAGAAAGCGAGACCGCCATTGATGTCGACATTCGCGCCATGGATGAACGAGGCTTCGTCCGATGCCAGATAGGCGACGGCGTCGGCGGTTTCTTCCGGGCGACCCTGACGCTTCAACGGCGTGGAATTGGCGACATTCTCGCGCGCGGCATCCGGCGTGAACTTGTCGTGGAAAGCCGTGGCAATCATGCCCGGGCACAGCGCATTCACGCGGATCCCCTTGGGCCCCAGCTCCTTGGCCAGACCGCGGGTCATGGTCATCAAGGCGCCCTTCGACGTGGCGTAGGCAATCGCGCCGCCGCCGCCGCCATCACGGCCTGCCAGCGAGGCAAGGTTCACGATGGCTGCGCCTTCTTTCATATGCGGAGCCGCCGCTTTGGTTGCGAGAAATGCTGAGGTGACGTTGAGCTGCATGACGAAGTTGAAGAACTCCTCGTCCATTTCATCCAGTGTCTTGCGGGCAACCAGACCCCCGGCATTGTTCACCAGAACATGGATTTCCTCACCGAAGGCATCCTGTGCAGCCTTGACCAGCGCAGCGACATCGCCTGCTTTCGTCACATCGGCCTTCACCTTGATGCCTTTCCCGCCGCCAGCCGCTTCGATGGCCGCCAGCGTTGCATCTGCGTCGCCTTCATTGCTGTTGTAATTGACGACGACGTTTGCGCCTTCGCCAGCCAGCTTCACGCAAATGGCGCGGCCGATATCGCGGCTTCCGCCGGTTACGATCGCTGTCTTGCCTTGGAATTTCATTATGGTTTGCCCCGTCGGTTGGAAATAATGATCAGATTGTTTTGGATTTGAGCGGCTTGATATCCGGACACAGCACCCAGACCGAAAGGACGGTCAGGATGGCCAGCGCCGCGCCGACAACGAAGGCCGGAGCGTAGCTGTTCACGGTAATCACCGGGATCAGGAAGTTGAGAGCGACCACCGCAAGCTTGGCCGCGGTACCGGCGTAACCCGCCAGAGTGCCGACCGATTTGCCGCTGTAGAAGTCGCTCGGCAGCGTCTGGATGTTGCCGACTGCCGTCTGGAAGCCGAACAGGATCGCCGCCATCAGCAACACGGCGAACAGCGGTGTCGATGCCTGCGTGGTGGCCAGCAGGGACACCAGCATGATGAGCCCGCCTAGTGTGATAACGCTCTTGCGCGCCTTGTTGACGGTCCAGCCGGCCTTCAGGCGGTTCTGGGCAAGCAGGCCACCGAACCACGCGCCGAACATCGCCCCGACATAGGGGATCCAGCCATATAGGGCGATTTCCTCTACCCCAAAGCCGTATGTTTCGTTGAGGTAAAGCGGCAACCAGCCGACGAACAACCACCAGATCGGATCGAGGAAGAACGACGCCATGATGACGCCCCAGCTTTCCTTGCGCGATAGTATCTCGCCCGATCCAGGAGCGTATTCGGCAGTTTCGTTGGTCTCCGTGTTGCGCTGTCCGGTGAGGATGAACTCCCGCTCTTCAGCGCTGATCCACGGGTGTGCTTCGGGGCCGGATTTGTAAACGATCAACCAAGGGATTAGCCAGAGGAAGCCCAGCGCACCGATGGCCACAAAGGTTGCCTGCCAGCTGCCGAGAAACACGAACAGCAGACCGATGATGGGGGCCGAAACGATGCCGCCGATTGCGGCACCGGAATTGAAGATGCCCTGCGCCAATGCACGCTCGTTGATCGGAAACCACTCGGCATTGGCCTTGGTCGCGCCGGGCCAGTTGCCCGCTTCGGATACACCCAGAATGGCGCGGAAGGCCGCGAAGCTCAGCAGACCTTGTGCAAAAGCGTGCAGGATCGTCGCGGCGGACCAGACGACGATGGAGAGCACGAAGCCAAGCCGCACGCCGATCCAGTCGAATATCTTGCCGAACAGTGTCTGACCGAACGCATAGGCGAAGGTGAAGACATTGAGGATGATCGCATATTCTTCCTTCGTCATGCCGAGATCTTCGGAGATCTCCGGCCACAGGAAGCCCAGCGCACCGCGATCAATGTAGTTGATGATCGTCGCCAGAGCGACAAGCATGACGATCCAATAACGAAGTTTGCCCTTCATCATGCCGGGTCTCCCGCTTCCAGAAAGTCTTCGCGTGCAGGACTGAACGTGTCGATCAGCACCCCGGCTTCCAGACAGACCGCCCCGTGATCAAGATGCGGCGCGATATAGAAGGCATCGCCAGCGCCCAGCACCTGCTTGTGGCCGTCGACGAACACCTCGAACTTGCCGCTTTCCACCAGCGTCGACTGGCTGTGCGGATGCGCATGGACTTCGCCCACGGCGCCTTCGTCGAACCAGACGCGCACCACCATCAGATCAGGCCCGTAGCCGAGGATCTGGCGCGATATGCCGCCGCCGAGATCTTCTTTCGGTATCGTGTCCGCCTTGACGAAAGCGGCGCTTTGCTCGCGCATTCTGGTGGCCATGTCAGTTCCCCTCCCCGGGAAGTTCGATCCTTGCAGCGAAGCCCGTCCAGCTGACGGGAGCTCCGTCGATGGTCGCGCTGTGCCGGCGCGCGGGATCGGTGTCGTAAGAGATCGCCAGAGCGGTCTTTGCGCCGCCCTTCGTCTTCACAATCACAATGTCGTTATTGCCCTGCTTGATGTGCTCCAGCGACGCGACGAGGCTGCGGCTGTCGATGGTTTGCTCGGTTGCGCCGTCATAAAGACCATGCGGCTCGATCATGCTGACAAAGGTCACCGCATCGACGCCGCTCACCCGCTGGATCGCAATCGGCTCGCGGCGCAGGTTGAAGTTCGGATCGTTCGCCCCGCTCTCGGCGAGGATCACCTGCAGCCCGGCGCGCGGCACGAAGCGGTAGCTGTAGAAGCGCCCGTCCAGCAGCCATGTCATGTGGCTCTTGCCGGCCTGCGGCACGGCAGTGCCATCCACCCAGATATGCTGGTACCCGTCGCTGTCGCCCAGCACCGGGCGGCCCGCGACATTGCGCGTCACGTCGAAGCCGGTTTCCATGATGTGGCCGGAATAATGCAGCGGCAGGTCGAAAGTTCGCGCGCCATCCCCCGAGGCGCGCAGGACATCGATGATGACCGGCTCGGCCAGTCCATCGACTTCCAGAAGAGCAAGCGAGCGCAGCATGGCAACAGGGCTTTGCGGGTAGGCCGTGTCGATCCGCGCCGTGGTGATCTGCAATGCGTCGCTGTCGGAGAAATAGAGCTGCTCCGGCGCGAAGCTATCCGCGACTTTTGCATCGCCATCGAAATGCGTGGTCTGGTCAACCACCAGCGCGTTGTGCGCGACGGTCTGCTTGGCCCAGCTTTCGTTCTCGGGAAGGTAGCGGCCGCCTTCCTTCGCCTCGATATTCAGGAACCGGGCCGCGCCGTAATCGCGCACGATTTCGTTGCCATTGTCGTAAAGCTGCCAGCTGAGCTTGTCGAAATGGCCATGCCCCATGCCCTGCGAGCTGTTCTTGGCGACCAGCGCCATATGGTCTGGTCCCTCGCCATCGCGCAACACGGCAACGGCGCCCTGCTTCCCTTCCGGCCCGTCGGAGAGAAGAAGGGACCGGAAGGGAAAAGGTTCGGCCCGGCCAGAGGCGAGATCGCGCGACAGCGTGAGCCCGTTTGCGCTGAGGACCGTGCGACCCTGAAATTCGGCGATGGACAGAAGATCGGGATTCTTGGTGTTGGCATAGCCGATGGCCACGCCTTCATAGAGCTCTGCGGTGTTCAGGCTCTTGTCGCGGATCGCATCGTTGAAGGGGAAGAAATAGCCGCCATAGGTCAGCTGGATCGTGGTCCGCAGCGCCTTGACCAGAATGCCGTCGCGATATGCAAAGATGTCTCGCTCGGGTTCGTTCTTGGCGATGGCATCGGCGAACACCATGAACGGCAGCAATGCGAAGCGCTGGTAATACGGCCCTTCGGTATAATATCCGTCGGGCGAGAACAGCAGTTCGGTCTGGCGCAGAAATCCGGCCTCGCCGCTTTTGTCGGAACCGAGCAGGGCCCGCTGGACCATATCGTCATCGCCGAGCAGATAGCCGGTCATGCCGACGCCCGCTGTGGCCCAGGTCGCATGGTTGTGGATGCGATCGAATGTGCGCTGCGAATCCACGGAGAGGAAGCGCGCCGCCGGGCGGAAGACATTGTCGTCGATCCGCTGGCGCTCTGCCGGTGTCAGCGTTCCGCGAATATCGGCATAGCCCTGCACGCTGTGGACCAGCCACATCGCATCATTCAGGACCTGCCAGAACAGGCGCCCGACATTCTGGTTTGCCTTTGCGGGATGATCGCCCAGCGCGGGATACATATCGGCATAGGCCAGCAGCATATCGCGCACATAGGCGCGGTATTTCTCGTCACCGGTGATGCGGTACAGTTGGCCGCCCTGGTAGATGGCGCGGAAGTTCCGCTTGTGCTGCTCGTGCGTGTATCCGCCGCCGGGGTCCTTGGGCAGCGGGACCACAACGCCTTGCTCCATCATGCCCGCGAGGAATTCCTCGCCCCGCTGCATTTCAAGGGCGAAGAGCGGCGGCAGCGTCTCTGCCTGAGCAGCCTCCGCCACGGATTGCGCCGACGCCGCTGCCGGCACATTTGCCGCGGCCACATCTCCGCTGGTGGCACAGGCGCTCGTCGCAGGCAGCAGCAGGGCTGCGAGCGTCAGGCGGGCCGAAGGCCGGGCGATCATTGTACGCCTCCACCGGCCACATTGCCGGACATTTCGGCGCGGAATGCGCCGCCAAAATTGAGCTCTTCAAGCACCGACTCGGGCGTGCCCGTAAAGACATTGCCCCGGATCGAAGTTTTCGGTGTGCCGACCGTATGGACGACCCGCAAAGGCGCGGAGTCCCTGACCGCATTGCCCGAAACATCGGCGATCTGGACACCGTGCAGATTGATCGAAGCGCCCGGCCCGTTGGTCGCCGCGCTGCCGACATTCGTCAGGGTATTGCCGGTGATTGTGACATTGGGCCCGAAGGTGCTTTCGTCGCGTCCGCCGCGATAGATATTGGCAATCGGACCGCCGATATCGGTGAAGCTGCTGCCGGTAATGTCGAGATAGTCGACATTGTACTGGCCGTAATCCTCGGTCTCGGCAGCGGCGAGGACGACCGCGCCGGAAATATCGGTGAAGCTGCTGCCGGTGATCTTTACCCGGTCCGCGAGCGAGCTTTTGCCCAGTGCCAACACATGGAACGACTTGTTGACGTTCAATCCGCGGACTTCGACGCCATTCAGCTCGATGTCGATATTCGACTGGATCGGGAAGGTCGATGTGCGGATGACCGCATTGCCGACCGAATCCGGCGCGAGCTCACCGTCGATAACGAGGTTCTGCAGCTGCAAATCGCCGCCTTCGCGCAGCTCGATCAGTGAGGGGCGCGAGAAGCGGATTACGGGCCTGTCCGCAGTATCCGCCGCGTCGCCGCGCAGCGTCAGTGGCTTGTCCAGCGCAATGGTTCGATCAAGCACATAATCGCCCGGCGTCAGCAGCAGGACCTCACCGGCGCAGGCCTGCGCGATGGCGTCGAACAGTGACGTGCCGCCGGGATAGACGCGTGTGGTCTTGCCAGCGAAGCCGAACGGTTCGCGCTCTTCCGCCTTGGGATAATAGGGCGCGCCCACTTCGGCCAGCGCCACCGGGGCGAGGTCCGACGGCGCACCGATCGAGGCCAGCTCCGCAGCAACCGGATAGAGCAAGCCATTGCCTGCCCTTTGCAATTGTGCCGGAGCAACCGGCAGGCCGGGCAGCGCTGCATCCACCTGGCCCTGAATGACGCGATTATTCGCAAACGCGATGCCCGACATATCGTCGAACGCCTCGACAAACGGCCCCGCATCCGCGCCGCCCAGCAGGTTGGCCGTGAAAGTCGAGTTGCTTGGGCGGGCCGAGCGTTCCTCGTCGGCGCCAATGCCGAAACCGATGGCCGCGCTATCGACAATCGTGTTGTTCGAAATGCGCGCGCCCTCAACTTCCACATAGCGGTTGACTGGCGAATTGGGGACGCCGTTCATCACCGCCAGCGCGCTGGAGAATGCTGCGCCGCGCAGGCCCTCCATATAGTTCTGGCGCACCGTCTGGCCGCGATTGATCACCCGGATTCCGCCGGTGTAATCCTGCCCGTCGCCCAGAAACACATTGCGCTCGACCACATTGTTGTCGCCGTGCCGCAGGGTCAGATTGCCTTTGGCGCGCAGGAACACGTTTTCGCGGAAGACATTGCCGCCCGATTTGGACGAGATGATCTCCACCTCTCCGCTGGTCCGGTCGAACACATTGCGCTCTACGACCGTATTGGAGTTGAACATCGAATAGACGCTGGTGCCGATCCGTAAGGTCTCGCCGCCATTGGAGCCCAGCGTTGCGCGCGGGCCGAAATAATTGTGATCGATCCGGTGGTTGTTCTCGCGGCTTTCCTCGCTGTTGAGGCGGACAGCCAGTGTCACACCCTTATTGCTCTTGCCGGAGAGATGGTTGTGATCGAACCGGTTGTTCCGGCCATAAATGCCGACCCAATAATCGGATTCGTACCGGTCAGGCTTGCTGAAGCCGTCAATGACCACGCCGGTAACCCGGCTGTTGCTGGCGAGCACTGCGTCGCTGACCCGGTAGGAAACCGTTTCACCGCGCGGGCTGTAGCCATCTTTGAAAACAAGGTTCGACACCACGAGGTGCTCACCACCCATGCGCAGGCTGGACTGGCCGGTCAGGAACACCTTACCGGCCTGCTGGGCGGTGACTGTGAGCGGGGCATCGGCGCGGCCATTGCCCAGCACGACCATATCGAAATCGCGCCATTCGCCATTTGCGAGGATGATCGTATCGCCGGGCTCGGCCTGTTCAAGAGCGGCAGAGTAAGCGGCCTGCGTCCGGACCAGCAGGTCCTCCGCAAGAGCCGGCGAACCGATCAGGCTCGCAGCTACACACACAAGGCCAAGCCTTGTTGCCATCTCCCCATCCCTTCCTTCTTGTTATGGCGTGACCATAACCGGAAAAGGCGGTGTGTCAATCAATCTGGACTGATATAAATCTATTTTTGTCTGGCCAATTGGCCTAGCCAATCTTGGCGCCTGCGAGGAAGCGCTCGCGGCTCTCGCTGGCTTGCTGCTGAACCTCGGCCAGGGCCAGGCGTTCGGTCGCTTCGAGCATCGTCTCCAGCAGACGGTGGAAGTGCTCGCGCATGGCATTGCGCGCATCAATCGGAGCCCTGTTCTTCAGCGCCTCGTACACCGCGCGATGCTCGTCGGTCCGGGTTTCCGCATCGTGCACGCAGACCGCTTCATAGGTTGCCTTCACTTCGGGAATTTCTTCCCGCATCCGCCACAGCGATTTGATCGTATGGACCATCGCCGCATTGTTGGAAGCTTCGGCAATGGTCAGGTGGAATTTCTCATCGGCTTCGTTGGCGGCATCTTCCCCGCCCGATGCCATCTGGTCGATCAGAGCGCCCAGCTTTTCAATATCCTCGTCGGTGATGTTGCGCGCGGCCAATGCCGCCGCTTCAGCCTCGACCAGCAGGCGCGCCTCGGTCACTTCGAAAGCGCTTGCGGCGGGAAGCCGCTCGTCACGCATCGGAGCGCTTTCGCTCACATACACGCCCGAACCGGTTTTGATTTCCAAGCGGCCGACCGCCTGCAAGGCAATTTCCGCTTCGCGTATCGTCACCCGGCTGACCCCCAGCTTTTCGGCCAGCTCGCGCTCGCCCGGCAGACGGGTTCCGGCAGGATAGGCACCGCTATCGATCAGCGCTGCGATCTGCTCGGCTACGGATTGGAAAAGTCGCTTCGCGGCCATGAATTCTCAAGCTCCGGATCAATTGCGTGTGTGTATACCAATTTTCCTAGACACGTTTTCGGGAAAAACCAATTCGGCAGTCCCGCCGTCTTCTCCTAGAGAGGGTGAGAGACGGCGGGACGCCTTGGGAGAGGAAGGCTGCGACCCGGTATCCGGCGCCTTCCTGTCGCTTACAGTTTCAGCGTCGCTCCGAAGGTGATCCGGCGATCAGGCAGACCCTGGAAGCACAGCAATGCACCGTTGTTGACGCAATACTGGTTGATCTTCGACTTGGTCAGATTGACGCCCTCGACCCCGACACTCAGATTGTCGCTGATGTCATAGTTGATGCTGGCGTTCAGCTGACCACGGGCATCGGTGACAACCGGATAGCCCAGCGTCGAGTTGAGGCTTGCGCCGCCAGCTGTATCCAGAGTCCGGAACTCGTCGCGCCATGTATAACGGGCGCGGGCCGAGAGGCCGTACTTCTCGTAATACAACGTGACGTTGTAGGCGTGGGGCGAGAAGTCCAGCAGACCTTGCACCGCCTCGACCGGCAAGGTCAGGTTCGGATTGATCGCCTGGAAAATCTGGCCGCCGCGCGACGAGTTCGCGTTGGTTGCTTCGCCGCCGCCAAAGTCCTGATAGGTGTAGTTGGCGATGATACCGAAGCCCGATGCGAAGCCCAGCGTATCTTCGAACTGCGACAGATCGTACTGGAAAGCCACTTCGATACCGGTCTGGGTCGTCGTGCCGGGATCGTTGATGGTTGTTTCAAGCGGGACACAAAGGCCGTTGCCGGGCACGTTGGACAGCACGTTGCGGTCGGGCAGCGGGTTGAACACGCCGCCGCCTTCACAGGGCGCGGTGATGTCGCGGAAGCCGTTTGCATCCAGCGCGACGTCTTCCACCTGCGTAACGAACAGGTTGGTGCGTTCCTTGTGGAATACGCCCACGCTCAGCACCGATGCCGGCGCAAAGTACCACGAAACCGACGCGTCGAACGACTGAACCGTTTCCGGAGCGAGGCCAGGATTGCCCTGCACAACCGTGTTGTTGGGGCCGGTCGGGAATTCGGTCGAAAGCGACAGGCGGTCGAAATCGGGACGGTTGATGTCCTCGGTGTAGCTGGCCCGGATCACGATGTCGGGCGTCACGTCTGCGACCAGGTTGATACGAGGCAGCAATTCGACATAGCTGCCACCCGAACTCACCGGCACGGCTACGCCGTTCAGGATCGAGTTACCGCGCGACGAGATGTCGGTGCTCACCCAGCGCAGACCCGCATTGCCGCGCACGACGCCGAATTCGAAATTGGCCTGACCGTAAACGGTGTGTGTCGTCTCGGAGATGTCGAACGAACCCTCCAGATTGCCCAGCGAAGTGGGATCGAGATCGGCCAGCAGCGGAGAATCGCCATTGGCCGCGCGCTCTATGCCGACAGGAGTCGCCGCAAGGGCAGCCTGCAGAGTGGCGAAGACCGCTTCACGGTCCGAGAATGCGCGATTGGGATCGATCAGCACGAAGTTGCGGAACGCCAGTTCCCGCCCGTCGAAATCACCGAAATTGTCCGGCCCCGGCACGATCAGATCGGCAATGGCAGAGCCCAGAACCGAACGACGCGGATCACCGGTGCCGAAGGTCGAACGGACGAGATCGAAATCGGTCGATTTCTTGCTGTAACGATAGCCTGCATCGAACGAGGTGAAGAAGCCCGTCAGGTCTTCCAGATCAAGCGATCCGTCCAGACGGAAGGCATCTTCCTTGTTCTCGGTCCGGTTGTTGCCAGCCGAAACCGCATCCAGAACCGTGTTGTTCGGGTTCAGCAAGTCGGCAACCGTGGGAGCAAACGGGGAGTCGAAATTCACCCCGAATGTCAGCGAATTCCCCGACAGATCGTAGATGAACGGCACCGGGTTGTCGTTGCTCGACAGATCATAGAGCGCGTTCGGGTTGATGAAGTTCAGCGTGGTGCTGAGGTTCGGATTGGTCGTATCGGAACGCGAAGTCGACGCCTCCACCCGGCCGGAGAACCGTCCGCGCTCGAAATCCGCGCCCAGACGGAAGATCTTGCTGTCGGTCAGACGCGCACCCGTATCGCTGGAGAAGCGCAGGTTGGGATCGTTGCTGTCATACTCCGGATCGGCAGGATCGAAGTTGAGATTGGGCTCGATCGTGCCGGCCAGCGCCGCTTCGATGCTGCCCAGCTCGGTCCCGCCGAGCGAACCGAAATTGATCGTTTCGAAAGCGGTCGGGACGTTGGTCAGGATAACGGCGCTCACGCCCGAACCCTGAACGCGCGAGCTGTCCTGACGGCGCTCCTGATCGTTGATGATCGTATCGAAGAAGATCTTCACATTGTTGCTGGGCGCCCACTCCAGGGTCCCGGCAAAGTTGATCGTCTCGTATTCGAAATTCTCCAGCTCCTGATTGAGGAACTGAATGCCGAGATACGGGAAGTCCGGCCCCGGAGCACCGGCCGATGTGCGAGCCGTGTTCGCCAGAACGCGGTTGTCGCGGTCGACACGCGGACGGAACGATGTCGCTTCCTGCTCCGAATAGCTGCCGGCGAGAACAATGCCGATCTCGCCCATCTCGGTATCCCAGGCCTTGCCGAAGCTGCCTGCAATACGCGGGGTCACGCTTTCCGAGAGCTCGCTGTATTCCCCCTGCGCACGCAGAACGAGAAGCGTCTCGGTCAGGTCGAGCGGGCGAATCGTCCGCAGATTGATCGTACCACCGACAGAGCCTTCGATCGTTTTCGCTTCGGGAGCCTTGATGACCTCGACCGAAGAAATGATCGCGGCGTTCACGTCTTCGAAATTGATGCCGCCGCGGCCCGTGCCCGAACCGACCGTCGACACGCCGTTGATTTCCGTGCGGTTGTCATTGGTACCGCGAATCTGGACCCCGGTGCCCACGCCGGCTGTACGGGTGATCTGGATGCCGGTGACGTTTTCGAGAACTTCTGCGAGGTTCTGGTCAGGCAGTTTGCCGATATCTTCAGCCTGGATGACTTCGACCAGGCTGTCTGCATTGCGCTTTTCAGAGAGAGCGCTCTGCAGCGAGCTGCGAATGCCGGTAACAACGATGACATCGCCATTATCGGTGGCCACGCCTTCATCGGCCTCCTGAGCATGCGCAACGCCCGGCAGCGCCAGCGCGGTCAGGGCCGTGCCGGTGAGAATCTTTGCAACAAAACGAGAATTGAACGCGGCCCCACGGCCGCCAAAAGCGGTCTTCGACATCTGAATTTCCCTCCCAGACTTTTATCTGTGGAAGGTGGGATACTGTCTAGACCACGCTTGTCAACCGGTTGTTGATACCTGTTGCTAAATTTCTGTCATACCAATTTGGGCTAGGGCTTTGCCAAGGTGCCGGGCGGCGTGGGCGAGGATTGGAATGCGTGACCCCGCTGAAGCGTTGGGGCGCAAAGCCGTTCAGTCCAGCGCACGGGCGCGCCAGATGCGGGTCCGGTGTTTATGAACTGATAGCGCTTGTGACTTTCGGCACTGCGCGGCGCAGCGAGTCGCATCCGATTCCCGAATAGGGTGGCTTCGTAGCCATGAATTGATGGCCAACCGGACGCCAACCAACGCATTGCGTCAGGACAATCGGAACAGCATCACCAATGACAATGCGCTGCCGCCGTCACGAGTGATTTTCGAGATGCTATGGAGTGTAAGAGTGGTGCCCAGAAGAGGACTCGAACCTCCACATCCTTGCGAATACATGCACCTGAAGCATGCGCGTCTACCAATTCCGCCATCTGGGCATACGGGCGAGGGCGGGTGCTCTTGCGCATCCGGTCGCCGGTAAGTGGGGGCCACTAGCCAACGGGCTGGCGGGATGTCAACAACACTTCTTGCATCGAAGGCGATTTGCCAGCGGTCCCATGCAAATGGCTGCCGCCCGCCTCGCGCTCCGCCCCCGGCCTACCCATCTCACGCCGCCCGAAACGCCCGCCTTTGGGAACGGTTGCCCGCGCGCGCCGGTTCGGGCAAAGCGCCCCACAGCACACAGACCCCTTTTCAAGGACCCTACCCATGCCCGCTCGCTCCTCTCTTCACGGCAAGCTTGTCACCGTTTTCGGTGGCAGCGGTTTCTTCGGGACGCATGTCGCGCAGGCCTTGCTGGAGCGCGGCGCGCGGCTGCGGATTGCCAGCCGCAATCCGGAAACCGCCTTCACGCTGAAGCCGCTCGCCAATCTGGGGCAGCTGCAATTTGCCCGCTGCGATATCCTGAACGAGGCCAGCGTGCAGGCCTGCGTGCAGGGGTCCGACGTGGTGATCAATCTGGTCGGATCCTTCGAAGGCAATCTACTGAAGCTGATGGGCGATGCGGCGGGCACGATTGCCGAGGCGGCGGCTTCCGAGGGTTGCTCTGCCATGGTGCAGGTGAGCGCGATCGGGGCGGATGAAGACAGCCCGACCGGCTATGCGCAAGGCAAGGCGCGCGGTGAACGGCTGGTGCTGGAAGCCTTCCCCAAGGCGACCGTGCTGCGCCCGTCGATCATCTTCGGGCAGGACGACAATTTCCTGAATATGTTCGCCGGGCTGATCCAGATGATGCCCGTGCTGCCGGTGTTCGGGCCGGATGCGAAGCTGCAACTGGTCCATGTCGATGACTGCGCCGAGGCGGTTGCGCTGGCGGCGGAGAACCCGGGCAAGCATGGCGGCAAGACCTACGAACTGGGCGGGCCGGAAGTGCTGACCATGATGGAGATCAACCAACGGATCGCCGATGGCCAGCGCCGCAGCCGCGCTTTCATCCCCATGCCCGATGCCATTTCAGGCGTGTTTGCCGCGCTGCCCGGCACGCCAATGGGGACCGACCAGTGGGCCCTGCTGAAGCAAGGCAGCACTGTCTCGGGCGATTTGCCGGGGTTCAAGGAGTTCGGGATCGAGCCTGCGCCGCTCGACCTGTTTCTCGATCGCTGGATGACCCATTACCGCAAGCATGGCCGGTTTTCCGACAAGCTGGCGAATGCGGGGAAGATGTAAGGAAGCGGCTGGCTACCCTTCGATAACCTGCTGAGCGGCCTGCAGCGGCTCTACCAGCAGGACAGAGCCGTCATTGCCGGTAATCCGCACCCGCTCGCCCACCGAGAGGTCCGGCCCGCGCGCGCTCCAGTCGCTATCACCGACATGGATGCGGCCTGACCCGTGGCTGATCGCGACGGTCACGGTGGCGGTTTCGCCCACCAGCCGCCCCATCCGGTTGTTCAGCAGCGGATCGGAGCTGACAATGGGCCGGTCGCGCAGGATGCGTTTGGCGCTGAACACGGTGATCAGCGCCACCGTCACGAACTGGACGACCTGCATCACCGGGCCGAGATCGAACATGAAGGTCAGGAGGCCTGTGGCCAGCGCGGCCATGGCCAGCCAGATCAGGAACACGCCGGGCACCAGCATTTCCGCCGCCGCCAGAATCAGCCCCAGCGCAACCCAGATCCAGTGCGGTTCGATACCGTCGAGCATCGCCAGCGCGCCCTAGCTCTTGTCGCCGGCGCGCGGAACGCTGGCCCGGGCGCGCCCCTTGGGCAGCGGCGTGCCATTGGTGTCGAGCGTGGTGTTGACCAGCCCTTCGCCCACAGCGTCTTTTACCAATTCGCCGATCCCGCCGAGCGATCCGATCAGCTGGGTCGCCTCGACCGGGAACAGGATGGTCTTGGCATTCGGGCTGTCGGCAAACTTGCCCACGGCCTTCGTATATTCCTGCGCGATGAAGTAATTGATCGCCTGACTGCCGGAACTGGCGATGGCGTCGGACACCAACTGCGTCGCTTTCGCTTCGGCTTCGGCTTCCCGTTCGCGCGCTTCAGCGTCACGGAAGGCGGCTTCGCGCTTGCCCTCTGCTGTCAGAATGGCGGACTGCTTGTCGCCCTCTGCGCGCAGGATGTTGGAAGCGCGGTCGCCCTCGGCCTCGAGGATTTCGGCACGCTTCAGGCGCTCGGCCTTCATCTGGCGCGCCATGGCCTCGCTGATGTCGAGCGGCGGGCGGATGTCCTTGATCTCCACGCGGGTGATCTTGATCCCCCAGGGCGAGGTCGCATGGTCGACCACGCTCAGCAGCCGGGCATTGATCTCGTCGCGCTTGGACAGCGTTTCATCCAGATCCATGCTGCCCATGACGGTGCGCAGATTGGTGGTGGTGAGCGCCATGATCGCATTTTGCAGTCCGCTGACTTCATAGGCCGCCTTGGCCGCATCCAGCACCTGAAAGAACACCACAGCATCCACGCCGACCATGGCGTTATCGGCGGTGATGATTTCCTGCCCGGGTATATCGAGCACCTGCTCCATCATGTTGATCTTGTGCCCGACGCGGTCGATGAACGGGATGATGAGATGCAGCCCCGGCTCGGCAGCGAGGGTGAATTTCCCCAAGCGCTCGATCGTATAGACGAAGCCCTGCCGCACGACCCGCACACCCAGCAGGATGAACACGATCAGGACGAAAATGACGAGGCCGAGCAGAAATTCCATTGCGTTTATCTCCTTGCGCGCAAGCTAGCCCAACAGGTCCGACGCGCCAAGGCTTTGACGCTTCTTGGTCCGCGCGGTGTGATTACAGATTGGCAGAATACAGCGCGAGCAACCGGCCCCATGCGCGCTCTGCCGCGTCCCTGTCGTAGGCCGGGCTGTCGAGCACGCACCAGCCGTGATCGCCGGCATAGACTTCCACTTCGGCGGCCACGCCCGCTGCATCGGCGGCTTCGCGCAGAGCGCCCTTGTCGCCCGGCGCCTTCTCGTCATCGTTTTTTGCGATGGCGAAGAGGTATCCTGTATCCGGCGTATCGGCGAGCAGGCGGTGCGGGCTCTGGTCGTCCTCGCGCACCAGCCCCCCGCCGTGGAAGCTGGCCGCAGCCTTGATCCGCGCAGGCACGGCGTGGGCGCTGTAGACGGTGAACGGCCCGCCCATGCAATAGCCCTGATTGCCGATCCCGCGCGCCGTATCGACCGCCTCCTGCCCGTCGAGCCAGCCGACCAATGCAGTGGCATCGCGCATCACCGCATAGCTGGAGAGATTGTCGCGCCACGGGCCGACTTTCTGGAAACCGCCCGCAGCGCGGAAGGCGGGGAAATCCTCGAACTGCTCGCCCGTCACGTCGCGGTAATAGGGGTTCACCACCAGCACGGCATAGCCCTCGCCCGCCAGCCGCCGGGCCATCATCCGCTTGGCCTCGCGCAGGCCGGCAATGTCGGGCCACAGGATCACCGCCGGGTGTTTGCCGCTGGCAGGGTGGACGAAGAATGCGTCCGCATCGCCATCGGGCGTATCGATCACCACGGTGTTTTCAACGAGGCCGCTGGCGGTGGGTGCATCCTCACCCTCGCTGACCATGCCGGTGCAGCCAGCCAGCGCCAGCGCGCCGGTGCCCGCCCCCAGCCCCGCGCCAAACTGCCGCCGTGTCAGTTGCCAACCGGTGTTGCCGTCTTCGGGCAGAGTGGTTTCATCGCACATGGTCGCTTGGTCCTTTTCATTTGCGGCGCAGCCTAGTCCCTCCCCGTCCTTGCACAAGGCCGATCAAATCCCGTGATGGACATGCGCGCCGGTTCGCGGCAGGAAGGGTTGCATATGGCGACCTAACAAGGCGCTAGCTCTACTTTAAGTGGAGCGGGGAGAGGGAAAACACATGAAGAAATTTGCCACCGCTGCGCTTGCCGCGTGTCTGCTGCCGCTGGCTCTGGGATCGTGCGAGGAAGCCTTCGACCCGGCGGCCAATGGCGGGATCGACGGCGCGCGCCTGCTGAATGCGCAGGCCGATGGCGCGAACTGGATCAGCTACGGCCGCAATTACGAGGAGCAGCGCTTCAGCCCGCTGGCCCAGATCAGCACCGAAAATGTCGGCGAACTGGGTCTGGAATGGTCCGCCGACATGGACACCGCGCGCGGTCAGGAAACCACGCCGCTGGTGATGGACGGCAAAATGTACATCACCACCGCGTGGAGCAAGGTGAAGGCCTATGACGCCGCCACCGGCGAACCGCTGTGGAGCTACGACCCCGAAGTGCCCGGCGAAACCGCCGTCAAAGCCTGCTGCGATGTGGTGAACCGGGGCCTCGCCGCATGGGGCGACCGGCTGTTCCTTGGCACGCTTGATGGCCGCCTGATCGCACTGGACCGCGATACGGGCGAGGTGGAATGGGAAACGGTCACAGTCGACCAGTCCAAGAGCTACACCGTCACGGGTGCGCCCCGCGTGATCGACGGCAAGGTCATCATCGGCAATGGCGGCGCGGAGTTCGGCGTGCGCGGCTACGTCGCGGCCTATGACGCGGCGAATGGCGAGGAAGTCTGGCGCTTCTACACCGTGCCCGATGGCACGGAGGACGAAAACTCCGACGCTTACTTGCAAGACGCGGCCAAGACGTGGAGCGGCGATACGTTGACCGGCGAGGACGGCATTGGCGGCGGCGGCACCGTGTGGGACGCGATGGCCTACGACGCAGAGCTCGACATGATGTATATCGGCGTCGGCAATGGTAGCCCATGGAACCGCGCCTATCGCAGCCCCGGCGAAGACGGCACCGGCGAAGGCGACAATCTGTATCTCTCCAGCATCGTCGCCATCCGGCCCTCCACCGGCGAATATGTCTGGCATTACCAGACCACGCCGGGCGAGACATGGGACTTCACCGCCACGCAGCACATCATGCTGGCGGACATGGAAATCGACGGGCGCGAACGTCAGGTGCTGATGCAGGCACCCAAGAACGGCTTCTTCTACGTGATCGACCGCGCGACTGGAGAATTCATCAGCGGCAATCCCTATGTCACCGTCAATTGGGCGACCGGTATCGATGAAAACGGCCGCCCGATCGAGAACCCCGAAACCCGCATCGACAAGACCGGCCAGCCCGCCATGGTCACGCCGGGCGCGCTGGGCGGGCACAACTGGCACCCGATGGCCTATCACCCGGGCGAAAACCTCGTCTACATCCCGGCTTTCGAGGCAGGCATGGTCTATGCGCCCGAAGCCGACTGGAAGCCCGACCGGGCGCGCGGTTTCAATGTAGGCTTCAATCTCGGCGCGGGCGATCTGCCGCCCGATCTGGGCTTCCGCAAGGAAGTGGCAGGCACGCTGCGCGGCATGCTGGTCGCATGGGATCCGGTGGCGAAGAAACCCCGCTGGACCGTCGAGCATCCCGGCCCGTGGAATGGCGGATTGCTGGCCACCGCGGGCGGCCTCGTGTTCCAGGGCACCGCCGGCAGCGACTTCAAGGCCTTCAACGCGGCCGACGGCAGCGAGCTGTGGAGCTTTGCCGCCCAGACCGGCATCGTCGCTCCGCCCGTCACCTACACCGTGGATGGCGAGCAATATGTCGCCGTGCTGGCCGGTTGGGGCGGCGCCTATGCGCTGAGCGTGGATGGCAGCCTGATCAAGGACAAGGCACCCGTGCGCAATGTATCGCGCCTGCTGGTGTTCAAACTGGGCGCAGAGGGCGAACTGCCCCCGCCGCCCGCGCTCGCCGACATCCCGCTCGACCCGCCGCCAAGCCGGGCCACTCCCGAAGTGATCGCGCTGGGCGCAGAGAAATACGCGCGCTACTGCGCCGTATGCCACGCCCCGGGCGCGGTGGGCAGCACCGTCCTGCCCGACCTGCGCCGCAGCGGCACGCTGGGCAACAAGGCCAGCTGGATGGCCGTGGTCCATGACGGCCTGCTGAAAGACAACGGCATGGCGAGCTTTGCGGAGTCGCTCAGCAAGGACGAAATGGACGCGATCCGCGAATATGTGATCAAGCGTGCCAATGAGGACAAGGCGATGGAGAATGACGGGAGTTGATGGCCCACTCCCCAGCGGTGGGAACGCCGAACCGTCCGACATCCGCGCATGGCAACGCTTGTCGGACGACGTAACGACATCGGGCAAGCTGGAAGCGGGCGACCCCGCCCGGCTTGCAGCCATCGGTGTGCGGAACGTCATCAACCTCGCGCTCGACAATCATCCGGAAGCCCTTGCGGACGAGGCGGCGCTGCTGGCCGAGCAAGGCATTGGATACACGCATATCCCTGTGCCCTTCGACGCCCCGTCGCCAGACGATTATGCCGCATTCTGTCAGGCAATCGAGACGGCAGAGGGTCCGGTCCACGTGCACTGCATTATGAATTACCGCGTATCGGCGTTCTTCTATCTGCTGCACCTAGAGCAAGGGATGGATGAAGCCGCTGCACACGCACTGATGGCAGAGCAATGGGACCCGGCGAGCGCTGATCACCCCGCTGCCAAACCTTGGGGCGATTTGATTGTGGCTTGCGCTAACCCGCCTCGAAAAAGTTCAGCTCCAGCAAAACGTTGTTCGGGTCGGCGGTAAATATCTGCTTCAGCCCCGCAGCGGGCACTTCGTTGACGGTGTAGTCCGCGCCGCGCTGGTCCAGCCGTCCCTTCACCGTGTCGAACTCGCCGCAGCGCAGGGCGACGTGGTGGATCGCTCCTGTGGCGCCGCCCTGCACCACTTCGCGGTCATAGGCGCGCGGGCAGTCGACCGAATTGAGATGCAGCACCGCGATGCCGTTCGCATCGAACATCCAGCGCACCTGTTCGGGCTTCAGCGGCGGCGGGCCGTCGCGCTCTTCCAGATCGAGCAGCTCGGCATAGAACCGCGCGGTCTCGGCCAGCCGGTCGGTGATGATGTTTACATGGTCCAGCCGCTCGACAATCATTCCCGCTCTCCCAAACGACGCGCATTCACCCCAGAAGCGACATTCCGAACACGCCCAGACCGGCGACGAAGAACCCCGGAGCAATCGGGATGTCCGTGCGGCCCGCAACCTTGCCATACAGCACGGTCGCAAGAAAACCGACGGTGAAAAAGATCAGGAAGGCAGACGGGTCGAAAAACCACGGCAGGAAGGCAATCAGAAACTTCACCACCCCGGCAGGCACCACCCGTGTCACGAACAGCGCCAGACCAACCACAACACCGGCGATCCAGAAGAGCCAGGGCACTTCGCCGCCCTGGACAAAGGCGAGGACAATCCCGGCGACCAGAATAAGACCCATGCTCCAGTTCGGCAGCTGCCCCGTCCGGATATTGTCAACCAGAGCCGGCACCATGACGCCAAGAAACGCGGCCAGCCGGACAAGCTCGAAATTGCCGTCAAACATCGCAGATTACCCCCTTCGTAACAGGAGGCTTGGTTAAACGGATTTGATAACCAAGGGGTAAAACTCTTCTATTTCAGTGCCATCCGCGCGCTTTGTCCGTCATCGACCTTGATCACTGCGCCGGTCACGCATTCGCTGGCGGGATCGACCAGATAGAGCAGGCTAGTGTCCAGCCCCTCCGGCTCGGGCACGCGCTGGCGGGCGAGGCCGGGGCGCGGGTCGCCGATGCGTTCAAACATTCCGTCGGTCATCTCGGTGACGAACATGCCGGGGGCAATCGCGTTGACGTTGATGTTCGCATAGGCCCACTCGACGCTCAGCGCCTCGGTCATGCGGGCAATGGCGGTCTTGGTCACTGCATACAGCGCCGCACCGCCGCCATCATAGCGGTAATGCGCAGTGCTGGAGATGTTGACGATGCGGCCCGGTTTCTTCGCCGCGATCAGTCGCCGGGCGACTTCGCAGCTAAGCACCCATGGCGCGCGCAGGTTTACGCCCAGCACGCGGTCGGTCAGCTCAAGGCTCATCTTGTGCGCCCGTTGGGCATCGGGAATGCCGGCATTGTTGACGAGGATGTCAATCGTGCCAAACGCCTGTTCGCCCGCCTCGACAGCCGCCACCAGCGCTTCTGCATCGGTGGCATCCATCGCCACGGGCAGCGCCTTATCGCGGCCTAATTCGTCTGCCAGCGCCTCCAGCCGGTCCAGCCGCCGCGCGGCCAGCACCACCTTCGCGCCATGCGCCGCCAACACGCGGGCGAACCGCTCGCCAAAGCCCGACGATGCGCCAGTTACCAGCGCCACGCGCCCGCTCAGATCAATCCCGCTCATACCGTCCCCTTAGAAAACTACTGTACGCCCGCCGCTCAGCACCACGCGCTCCTCGACATGCAGCCGCACCGCCTCGGCCAGCACGCGGCGTTCGATATCGCGGCCCTTGCGGACCAGCGCTTCGGGCGTGTCGGCATGGGTGATCGCCTCCACATCCTGATGGATGATCGGCCCTTCATCGAGATCGGTCGTCACGTAATGCGCCGTCGCGCCGATCATCTTTACCCCGCGCGCGTGGGCCTGATGATAAGGTTTCGCGCCCTTGAAGCCGGGCAGGAAAGAGTGGTGGATATTGATGCAGCGGCCTGCAAAATGCGCCGCCTGCTCGTCCGAGAGGATCTGCATATAGCGCGCCAGCACCACCAGTTCTGCGCCGGTTTCCTCCGCAATCCGGCGCACCTCCGCCTCCTGAGCGGGCTTGGTCTCGCGGGTCACGAGCAGGTGGTGGAAGGGGATGTCGCCGATCTGCGTATCGGTCACCGCCTCGCGCGGGTGGTTGGAGATGACCGCGACGGGTTCGATCCCCAGCTCCCCGATCCGCCAGCGATAGAGCAGGTCGGCGAGGCAGTGGTCGAACTTGCTGACCATCAGCAGTACGCGGCGCGGGCGGTCGCGGCTGACCAGCTTCCACTCCATCGCGAATTCATCTGCCAGCGGGGTGAAGTTTCGGCGCAGGGTTTCGGCCGCCGCGCCCCCCGGATCGAATTCCACCCGCATGAAAAAGCGGTCGCTCTCGCGGTCATTGAATTGCTGCGCTTCCAGCACATTGCCGCCGCGCTCATACAGGAAGGACGTCACCCGCGCCGTGATGCCGGGGCGATCCGCGCAGGCCAGCCGCAGGACGAGCGGCTCGCTCACCGCTTTGCGTGTCTCTGGCCCAGCGCCGCTTCGCACTGGTCCATCAGCGAAGCCATGATGTCGGCCACCGGCTCCTCGGCCTTGACCATGCCGACGCTCTGCCCGGCCATCAGGCTGCCATTTTCCACATCGCCATCGACCACCGCGCGGCGCAGCGCGCCTGCCCAGTAATGCTCGATCTGCAGCTGGGCTTCCATCATCTCCAGCCCTTCATTGTCCACCAGAGCGGCGACTTCGCGCTGCTTGGCGGTGAAGTCCTCGGTGCCCTTGTTCTTCAAGGCCCGCACCGGAATCACCGGCAGGCGCGGATCGACCTGCACGCTGGCCACCGCATCGCGGGCGTTGGCGCGGAAGAACGCCTTCTTGAAGTCGGGATGGGCGATGCTCTCGCTGGCGCAGGCAAAGCGCGTGCCCAGCTGCACGCCGACCGCGCCCATCTCCAGATAGCCGGCAATCGCCTCGCCCCGCCCGATGCCTCCGGCGACGAAGACCAGATGGTCCTGCGCCAAGGCAGGCAGGAATTCCTGCGCCAGCACGCTGGTGGAAACAGGCCCGATATGGCCGCCCGCCTCCATCCCCTCGATCACCAGCGCATCGCCGCCTGATCGCAGCAGCTTCTTCGCCAAAGCCAGCGTGGGGGCAAAGACGATGACCTTCGCCCCGCCTTCCTTGATCTTCTCCACACTGCCCTTGGGAGGGATACCGCCCGCCAGCACCACATGGGTGACGCCGTGCTTCGCGCACACATCGATCAGCTCCATCAGCTGCGGGTGCATGGTGATGAGGTTCACGCCAAAGGGCCTGTCCGTCAGCGCGCGGGTCGCGGCGATCTCGGTATCGAGCAGCTCCGGCGTCATCGCCCCGCAGGCAATCACGCCAAAGCCGCCCGCATTGGAAATGGCCGAGACGAGATTGCGCTCGCTCACCCAGGACATAGCGCCGCACAGCACCGCATGCTCGCAGCCAAGAAACTCAGCGCCACGCTGCATAAGAGCGTGGCTTTTGGGGTAAGTGGTCATGGGGGTGCGGTTAGGGGAGCGGGGAAGGAGGGGCAAGCGTCAGGCAGCTAGCAGCGTTTCAATCCGGTCTAGTTCCGCAGCGAACGCGAAACACAGCTGATCGGCTTCTGCACGGTCGATCAGGTGGTTCGACATCTGGGGATAAACCTTGCGCCAGTATCGCTGACGCCGCGTATCCCATGGCGCAGTATCGCGCGCCGCCCGCGCCCGATCGAGCAGCGCGATCATCTGGTCACGGATTTCTTCCGGATCGACGCGCTCCTGCCGGCGCTCTGCTGGAAACATGTTCAGTTGGTCAGCCATTGCACACAGGTGATGCAACACACCGGCGATGCCACGCAATATGTTTGAAGGAGGCGGCAGGGGAAAAGCTGTTGACGATGCAAAAGTGTCCGGGCTTGAACATCGGACCGAGCCACTACAGCGTCGGCGGCGGCTTGCGCTCCTCATCCGCAGGGTGTGGCAGATCCTCGGCAGGAATCAGCTCTCCGTCGCAGATGCGGGCGAGCAAATCGGCCAGCAAATCCTCCCGGTCCAGCGTAATGGTGAGGATGCGCAGCAGATCGAGCAATTCGTCATTCCATTCATCGGCCCATTGCGACGGGCGGATATAGTCGAGCGCACTGGTTGAGCTGGTCGCCCTGCCCGTCCCCTTGCGGGTGCGATACCCCAGCCATTTGGGCACGACCTGCATTCCGCTGACCGAAAATTTCCACACCTCCTCGCGCACACCGCCGACCTGGCCGTCGCCGATGGTGATCGTGCCTTCTTCCGTATCATAGGCGATATCGCCGTTATCGTGCGGCATACGTGTAACGGCGCGAGTCCAGCCTAGCCCTTCGACGGACGGCACATGCGCGCCGCGTCCTGCCGACGGATCGACGAAACGTTCGGCATAGGTGTGAAGCCACAAAAGCTCGCGCCCCGCTGCCACCGCCTCCGCCCACAGACCGGCGTCGGCTGTCAACGGCACCCGAAGGCCGGGAGTCTGCAGGGCTTCCGCGAATCGCTGCTGGTATGCGTGATTGGCAAGCAGGGCGTAGGTGTAGGCCGCAATGTCCTCCGGGTAAGGCGGTTCAAGTCCGAGAACTACAGCAAGCGTCGCAGGGAGGCCGGAGGTGATATTGGGTTCGCTGGCAGCGGCGTCGCGGTAGAGCGGGATGATGTCTTTCGCTCCATAAGAGCCGCGGAAGAAATGTTTGTCCGGAACGCCGGTCGTTGAGGTGAGAGCGGGACCTTGCCCGATTTTTCCGGTGAGAAGTGATGCAAAGAAAATTTGACGATTGGAAAGGCTTTGCCAAAGCGAAGGGCTATCTGTTTTTGCAAGTCGAGGATCATTGAATGACCATTGACGGTCAAAACTCCGCATGCCGAATTGCACCGTTGGCTCCGGATCGTCTGAAGGTTTGAGATCAATAAGCTTTTTCCGATCACCAACTTTGGTCTCGATGTTCCTACCATGTGTGGGCGTTACATAAAGCTCAGGACGTTCATCAATCGATGCATTGCGAAATTTTTCCCAACGCTCATTGAGGATTGAAACGCTCGGTGAAACTGGCCAAGTGCGGCTGTGCATGCATCCAGGCTGCTGCCAAGGAAACATGTCGGTAATCAGCGGCATCTCGGTCCATGCCGCATCACCGGTGGGCGGCACCATGGGCGCAAGCCAGCCGTCCGGGGCACGGTCCCATTCGCCATCGAACGGACTGTCGGCGTCAGCCACCGCGCGCAGCGCCGCCAGCTTGGCCTCGCTTGTCCCGCGAATGCGTCTGTAATTCACCGGTGCAGGAGTGTTCTTGTCTGTCGCATCGTCACGCACCAGCGTTACGATGGCAACGGGCGTTTCAATGGCAAAGATGTTGTCTTCCGGGTTGGCGCCCTTGTTATCGCCGCCCAGATCCAGCACCCAGATTTCGTCCGCCAGCTCGCGCGCATATTGCCGCAAGCCGACAAAGCCGGGCCCCGTGAGCCAGGAACTGCCGGTGATGAAAGTGACGATGCCAGGCCCGTCCTCGTGCGCTTCGAAAGCCTTCCACAGCGCCCAGCGCCAAAAATAGACGTAGAGGTTATACAGGCTGGCATGGTGGCTGAAGATCGTGTGCGCCTTCGCCACATCGAGAATGTCGTCGAACAGGCTGTTTTCACTATTGCGTCCTTCGACCTGCCCTTCCAGGACCCAGCCACCGGAGCCGCGCCCTCTCAGATCGCCTGACACACGGCGATAAGGCGGGTTGCCGATCACAACCGTCACCTTCTTCTCGCGCTTGATACGGTTCGCGCGCTCCTGCTCTTCCGCCAGTACCTGCTGGTCGCCGAAGAAATCGGCAGGCGAGACCGCGCTTTCGTCGGGTGCTTCCAACGTGTCGGTCAGCACGACATTGGCAAAGGTCGGTTCGCCAGCCAGTTCGGACAGCAGCTGCGACAGACGCAGATGTGCGACCGCGTAGGGTCCGGGCAGCAATTCGAACGCGTACATATTGGCCGCGAGGTTGCGCGCCGCCTGCTGCTCTCCGCCTGGTCCACGCACGTCCGGCGCGCGGAGCACCGCCCGCTCGATAGCGGCCAACGGGAAAGTGCCGGTGCCGGTCGCCGGATCAAGCGTGACCACGCTCGCATCGCCGAACCCCATACGCTTGCCAAACCGCTCGACCAGCAGGTGTCCGGTAATCGCCGTCATTGCGGCAACGGCGTCCACCGGGGTATAATAAACACCCGCCTCCTTGCGCTCCTGCGGGTCATAGACTGACAGGAAATCCTCGTAGAACCGCAGCCATGCGTCGCCGCGCCGGTCAGGCGTTGCGATCCTGTCAGGCTCGATGGCGCTTACCAGCGTCTCAAGCGCGCCGACCTCTACCGTCGTAGCGTCGCGCAGGACCGGCTTGTCCAGCAAGGGGGCAAAGGCCGCTGCCAGTACCGGGCTGATTGCGCGTATGGCATCGCGCGCTTCGCCGACTGTCAGGTGCCCGTCACCATCCGCATCCGCGTTTCCCGGAGTGAGTGCGGCGAGCACCATGCCGTAAGCGATAGTCTGCGCCACCCCGTCTGCAAAGTCTCGCTGCGACGCATCGGGAAACACATGACGGCGCCAAGCCGCATAGCTTCCCTGCGCCTCGCTGTTTGCCGGTCCGTCGGCCTCGTCCAGCAACCATTCGATCCGGTCGCGCAGGTCGCGTGTGCGGACGGCAAGCCGCTTTGTGAGATCGCCGATTGCCCGGATCGGAGATGGATTGAGTTCGAAGAAACGATTGAGCAGATCGATCAGAGGTTGTGCGTCCCACCCGTCAGCATGGTCGTAAGGCAGGCTCGCGGGCGGTCCTTGCTCCAATACACCGCGGTAAAGCTGCGCCTCGCGTCCATTGCAGACAATGAGGATTTCCGCCTCTTCGCTCATGCGCGTCCACTGCGTTGCGTTGCGTCCGCTCCAGGTCGCTGTATCGACGGAAATGGAGGGGGCTTTCAGTTCGACGAAGCCCTTCTGCATCGTTTTGCGATTGCGGGTAAGAAGGGCTGCGAAATCAGGCCGTGTCCTGCCGGTGCGCGTCTCACGAATAAGCTGCAGAGTGCCAAGATCGGCCTGCTCGCAAAGGCCCGTAAACAGCTTCTCGACAGGAGTAGTGAGCTGTGCCTCTTCTTCTGCATCGACCGAACCTCGTGCGGCAGCATGCACAGCTTCGAAGTAATCTTTGGCTAGCGACATCTGCCCCCCTGTTCGTCCGACTTTAACATCTCGAATAGACAAACCAACCAAACAATTTTCCTACACGCCCGCCTCCCGCTAGCGTTGCTTTGAACCCGTCCGACTCGTGGGGACAGCCCGCTGGCGCCTACGCACGCGCGGGGGCGGTTCTCGAAAAAACGCCAAGCAATGTGTCAAGCTGGAGATTTCCCGCAAGCGCCTGATTTACCCATATTTTCCCTGATTGGTTTGCTTGACACCCTGTCAAAAGCGTCAAGCCAATCCAACATCATTCTTCGGCTGCATCCAGCCCGTAGGCGGTGTGCAGGACGCGGACGGCGAGTTCGGTTTCGTCCTCGTCGATCATCACGCTGACCTTGATCTCGGAGGTGCTGATCGCCTGGATGTTGATGCCGCGGTCGGACAGGCTGCGGAACATCGTGCTGGCGACGCCGGCGTGGCTTTTCATGCCCACGCCCACAACGCTGATCTTGGCGATGTGGCTGTCGGTGATGATGCGGTTGAAGCCGATGGCGCCGCGCCGGTCCTCCAGCAGGGCCTGCGCACGGGGCAGGTCGGTCTGGGGGATGGTGAAGGTGACGTCCGTCTCGCCCTTGTCGCGGCCCACGTTCTGAATGATCATGTCGACATTGATCGACGCGGCGGCCAGCGGTTCGAAAATCTCGGCCACGGCGCCCGGTTCGTCGGGCACGCGGGTGAGGATGATCTTGGCCTCGTTCTTGTCATGCGCGATGCCGGTGACGTGCTGGCGTTCCATGTCGTTCCTTTCAAGGATGGCGTCCATTTCGCTGTCGGATACGATCAGCGTGCCGGGCAGATCGTCGGCGGCGGGGGAGTCTTCATCGGTGAAGCTGGAGAGGACCTGGACGCGGACCTGTTCCTTCATGGCGAGGCCGACGGAGCGGGTCTGGAGGACCTTCGCGCCGACGCTGGCGAGCTCCAGCATCTCCTCGTAGGTCACCGCCTTCAGCTTGCGGGCGCGGGCCACGATGCGGGGGTCGGTGGTGTAGACCCCGTCGACATCGGTGTAGATGTCGCAGCGGTCGGCCTTCACCGCGGCGGCGACGGCGACGGCGCTGGTGTCCGATCCACCGCGGCCCATGGTGGTGATGCGGCCCTCGTGGCTAAGGCCCTGAAAGCCGGGGATCACGGCGATGGAGCCTTCGGCAAGGGAGGCGAGCAGGGCGTCAGCGTCGATCGTCTCGACCCGGGCCTTGGCGTGCGCCTCCACCGTGCGGACCGGCAGCTGCCAGCCGAGCCAGCTGCGCGCCTTGCAGCCCATGGATTGCAGGGTCATGGCGAGCAGGCCGGACGTGACCTGCTCCCCGCTGGCGACCACCACGTCATACTCGGCGGGGTCATACAGCGCGTGGGCCTCGCGGGCGAAATTGACCAGCCGGTCGGTCTCCCCCGCCATGGCAGAGACGACGACGACGACCTCGTCGCGGGTGCCATCGGGTTTGGGGGCGGCCTGCCGGCGCACGATCTGCGCGACGCGGCGAATGCGCTCGGTCCCGGCCATCGACGTGCCGCCAAATTTCATCACGATGCGCGCCATGTGCCCGCCACTCTCCCGCTGGTCGGCTTACCCGCGTGCTGTTACGAAGGGCGCATGACTGATGCAACAATTGAAGCCCCAAGCAATTCTAAGGGCAGCCCAACAATCCGCCCCGACGAAGCGGCGCATTTCGGAGCGCTGGCGGCAGACTGGTGGGACCCACGCGGATCCTCGGCCATGCTGCACAAGCTCAATCCGGTGCGGCTGGGCTTTGTGCGCAAGGCGGTGGACACGCATTGGGGCGGCGATGTGCGCGAGCCGCAGCCGCTGGTGGGCAAGTCGGCGCTGGATGTCGGCTGCGGCGCCGGGCTGCTGTGCGAACCGTTGGCTAGATTGGGCGCGGCAGTGAGGGGGCTGGACGCCGCGCCGGAGAATATCGCCGCGGCCAAGGCGCATGCCGAAGGGGCTGGCCTCAGCATTGATTACCGGGCGGGCGAGTTGGGCGAAGCCAAGCTAGGGCAGTTCGATCTGGTAACTTCGCTCGAAGTGCTGGAGCATGTGGCCGACAAGCCAGCGTTTCTGGAGCAGCTGGCAGGCAGTCTGGCCGATGGCGGGCTGATGATCCTCTCCACCCCCAACCGCACCGCCGCCAGCCGCCTGCTGCTGGTCGGGGCTGCCGAGATGAGCGGAGCGATACCCCGCGGCACGCACCATTGGGACGATTTCGTGACGCCCGACGAGCTGGAGCCGATGCTGGCCGTTCTCGGGCTGCAAGTGTGCGAGACGCAAGGGATAGCGTGGCGCCCGGACAAGGGCCTGCATCTGTCGGACGATGTTTCGCTCAACTACATTATGAGCGTGCGCAAAATTTAGACCGCGCTAGCCGCCGCCCATGCAGACCGTGTTGTTCGTCGGATCGGGCGCGGCCATGCGGCCCGGATCGTCGGTAAACACCCCGTCGATGCCAGTGCTGGCAATGGTTGCGTAGAGCGACTCGTCGCAGCCGGTCTGCGCAGGGCCGCCGCTCCCCCGCAATTGCTCGGGCAGAAAGGCATTTTCCTTGCGGACCGTCCAGACATGGACCTGCAATCCGGCCTGCTTCGCCTGATCGATCAGAGGCAATGCGGTGCCAGCGGGACCAAGCAAAAGCGGAACGGGTGCCCCGATCCCGTCCGCATAGGCAGCGATGTCGGCCAGTCCGCTCGGCGACAGCATATTCGCATAAGTGACCCCGGGCAGATCCGCCGGACCGCCTGTGTCCTTCACCAGCTGGACCAGTTTCACATCCAGCATCCGGTCGAGCCGTTTGAGCACCTCCACTTCGAAGCTCTGGACGAAAATCGCATCGTCAGCGCCATCGAAGCCCGACCGGCGCAGTTCCGCAACCAGCAGATCGACCATGTCGATGCCCGCATCCTGCAGCAGGAAGGTCGGGTGTTTCAGCTCGGGATAGATGCCGATGGTCCGGCCCGTCTCGGCCTCTTTGGCACGGACCAGCGTCACGATATCTGCGAAGGTCGGCACGGAATACAGCCCGTCAAAGCGGGTGTTGGCCGGGCGAATACCGGGCAGGCGTTCTTTGGCCCGCAAAATGCGCAATTCGGCCAGCGTGAAATCCTCGGCAAACCAGCCCGATATCAGTTCGCCGTCCACCATCTTGCTGCGCCGCCGGTCGCGGAATTCGTCGCGGGTGGCCACATCGGTGGTGCCGCCGATTTCGTTCTCGTGCCGGGCAACCAGCACCAGGTCCTTCGTCACCACCAGATCAGGCTCGATATAGTCGGCCCCCTGATCGATGGCACGCTCATAGGCAGCAAGTGTGTGTTCGGGCCGCTCGCCGCTCGCGCCGCGATGTGCGATGATGAGCGGGCCGTCCTGCGCCGCTGCCACGACCGGCGAAAGCGCCAGCGCCAGAACTCCGATCAATTTCAGCAAAACGCATTCTCCCACTCGCTTGGCGTAAAGCCGACCAGTACCCGTGCGCCATCTTCGTGCTCGGCGACGGGGCGCTTGATCATGCTGGGGTGCCGAGCCATCAGCGCGATAGCTTTCTCGCGGGTCATGTCGGCCTTCTCCGCCTCGTCCAGCTTGCGGAACGTGGTGCCGCGCCGGTTAAGCAGAACTTCCCAGCCCACCGTGTCGGCCCAGCGCTCCAGATTGTCCGGGTCTGCGCCCTCCTTTTTGTAGTCGTGGAAGACGTATTCGATGTCGTTAGCATCGCACCATTTGCGGGCCTTCTTGACCGTGTCGCAATTGGGAATGCCGTAGAACTGAATGGTCATTGGGGAACCCTGAAAATGGAAGGTTTGGAAAGACTGATCACACATCAAGACAAGCAGCCGCTCATGACAGGGTCATTGCAAACCGGCAGATGAAGGAAGGCCGAACAGAGTGCTTTTGCGTGCACTCAGGGGAAGCTGTGGGTCCATGGATTGTCGCAAGTGATAACCGTGTAGCTCTCGTAATATTCCGCCCGCCCCCGCGCCTGAATTTCCGCGTGATGCGCCTCCGCCCGCCATGCCTTGGCCGCAGCGCGTGTTTCCCACTCCGAGATTGCGACGACCTCGCCGTCGTCGGCTACATAGGATTTGAAGGAGAGATAGCCGGGGCGCTGCGTTGCCATAGCCTCCATCCGCGCTGCGTCCTGCGCATAGGCATCCGCATCGATGTCGGCGCGTTTGCGATTGCGGAACACGACCAGATACATGGAGCGCGCTCAGCCCCTCACCAGATGGGCATCTGCAATGGCCACGGCGAGCGCGTCGGCAGCGTCGGCTCCGGCAATCTGCGCTCCGGGCAAAAGCACCTTCAGCATCGCCTGAACCTGATTTTTATCTGCCGCCCCGGTGCCGACAACCGCCTTCTTGACCAGCCGCGCAGCATGCTCGTTCACGGAGAGGCCTCGCGCCCCGCACGCTGCCAGCACAGCGCCGCGCGCCTGCGCCAGTTTCAGGGTCGACTGCGCGTTCTTGTTGGCGAAGACTTCCTCAGCTGCCGCACGGTCAGGGGCATGTGCAGCGATCACCGCCGCGATCCCGGCATAGATATGGTCCAGCCGCTCGGCCATCGGCGCTTTAGGCTTGGTCGGAACCTGGCCGTTGGCAATGTGCGCCAGGCGGCTGCCCTCGACCCGGATCACGCCCCAGCCCGTACAGCTAAGCGAGGGATCAAGGCCGAGGATCAGCACTCAGACACATGCACAGGCGTTTGAGATCGGAGCGAGAATGGTGCTGTTTGAGAACCGGCGCGCAGCGGACCTATGGTCCGTGAGCACCGGAAGCGCAAAAGAGTGCCATTCGCAGCCCGATATCAAGCGTCTGCGTCCAGCTTGGCCATCACCTCGTCGGAAATGTCGTAATTGCCCCACACGGTCTGGACATCGTCGTCATCGTCCAGTGCGTCGATCAGCTTCAGCAGCGTGCTCGCGCCCTTTTCGTCCATGTCGACCGTGATGTTCGGCTTCCAGGCAAGCTTCACCTCTTTGGCCTCGCCGAGCGACTTTTCCAGATCGCTGGACACCTGGTGCAGGTCTTCTGCGGCGGTCCAGATTTCGTGGCCGTCCGCGCTGGAGGAAATGTCCTCCGCGCCCGCTTCCATCGCTGCTTCGAGGACCTTGTCTTCGCTGCCCGCATCGGCGCCATATTCGATATAGCCCAGCCGTTCAAAGCCATGCGCCACGCTGCCTTCGGTGCCGAGATTGCCGCCGTTCTTGCTGAAGGCGGTGCGAACGGCGGTGGCGGTGCGGTTGCGGTTGTCGGTCAGCGCCTCGACGATGATCGCGCTGCCGCCGGGGCCATAGCCTTCGTAGCGGACTTCTTCGTAATTCTCGTCATCGCCTGCGCTCGCCTTGTCGATCGCGCGCTGGATATTGTCCTTCGGCATCGACTGCGCCTTGGCCGTGTTGACGGCCAGCCGCAGGCGCGGGTTCATGTCGGGATCGGGCGTGCCCATCTTGGCCGCAACGGTGATTTCGCGCGAAAGCTTGGAAAACAGGTTGGAGCGTTTCTTGTCCTGCGCACCCTTGCGGTGCATGATGTTCTTGAATTTGGAATGGCCTGCCATGGGTCACGTACACCAGTTCGTAAGAGGAAAACGTTTAGGCGACCGCCAATAGCCGCATGACCCCGTCTCCCTCAACCCTTGCCGCGCATGATGATCGCATGGCCGCCCCGGTGGACGCCCTGTCTGATGCGGGCCGCCAGCCGCTGCGCGCTTTCCTGCGGCGGCCGGTAGCTCCCGACCGCGCCACCGGCTTCGGGATGGACGGGCTGCGCGGCGTGCTGCGGTTATACGCAGTCGATTTCGCGGCGATGAGCGTGCTGGGAATCATCGCGCTGGCCGTGGTTGCGACGGGCTTTGAGTTTCCGACCAACACTCTGAACGAGATCGAGCTGACGCCCGGTTTCATCGCCATCATCGTTCTGGGTGCTCCGCTGGCTGAGGAGCTGGTTTTCCGCGGCTGGCTATCGGGCAGGCCTGGTCATGTGGCGGCGTGTCTGCTCGGCGCAGTCGCTTTCTATCTTCAGCCAGAAAACATTTTTGACGAGGCTGCGTTTGAATCCGCCATCGTTGTCGTCATGGTAATCTTGCTGCCGGCAGCCATCGGCGCATTGTGGCATTGGCGGAAGCGCAGTCCGATGCGCTGGTTCGCGCGGGGGTTTCCGGGCATTTTCTGGCTGGTGACACTGGCCTTCGCGCTCGTCCATCTGACCAATTATCAGGAGGGCGCGCTGTATGTCCTGCTTCCGCTGGTCCTCCCGCAGTTCATCGCAGGCACGCTGTTCGGCTATGCCCGCGTCCAATACGGGCTGTGGGCCGCGATTCTGCTCCATGCCATGCACAATGGCACCGCGGTTCTACTGGTGTTGATGATGGGTGAGGCGCTGCCCGCAGCGGGTTAGTCCGGCAGCTTGACTGCTGTGCCGCTGGCGCTGACCATCAGCATGGAACCGGTACCGCCGATCACTTCGTAATCCAGATCGACAGCAACCACAGCATTGCCGCCCAGCGCACCGCATTCCGCCTGCAGCTCCTCGATGGCTTGCTTGCGCGCATCGCTCAGGATCCGCTCGTAGCTCCCCGAACGCCCACCGACGATATCGCGGATATTGGCGAACATATCGCGCACCACATTGGCGCCCACGATTACTTCCCCTGTAACTATTCCGAGATAACCTTCGATTGGGCGCCCCTCGATAGTCGGGGTTGTCGTTACGATAATGCCGCGCGCGTCTTTCCAGGGTCCTGCCATGTTATTCTCCAATAGTGTGTCATCTGCCTAACACACCAATCGGGGTCAGACCATACCGAGCGCGTTCTTGTATGTATCGAGCACCATTTCCTGCTCGCTGCGATCATCCGGCTTCATTTTGCGCAAGCGCACGATCTGCCGCATGATCTTCGGATCATAACCCACGGCCTTTGCCTCGGCATAGACATCGCGGATATCGTCGGCGATGCCCTTCTTTTCTTCTTCCAGCCTCTCGATCCGCTCGATCAGCAGGCGCAGGCGGTCATCGGTGGAATTGGCGTCAGTATCGGCCATCATAGTGCTCCGGAAATGGGATTAAGAGAATCAGTTGCCTGCGCTTTAGCGAGGCAGCCGGAGCGGGTGAACCGACCCCCAAAATTAATCCTGTTGGTTCTTCGCCACGCTGGCTTTCATCCGCGCCAATTGCTCTTCGGTAGCCGGGGTCTGCCGGGTCGCTTTCCATTCATCCATCGGCATTCCGTGGATCACTTCGCGCGCCTGCGCCTTGTCGCCCGCGAACCCGGCATCCCTGATCCAGTCCGCCAGGCAATTGCGGCAAAAGCCCGACAGCCCCATCAGATCGATATTCTGCGCATCATGGCGATGCTGCAAATGGCGCACCAGCCGGCGGAATGCAGCGGCCGCCACTGCGTCATCGAGCTGGTCCAGCGGGTCGTTCGTATTCGTATCCATGCGCATTGGTCCTTGAGTTGAAATATGGCGGTGCCATAGCGTTTCCCCATGGAAAATCGCCAAGCGCCCGACAAAAGCCCTGTCAAACTCGACCCGCGTGGCCGCAAGGTCAAGATACTCGCGACCACCGGCCCGGCCAGCAACAGCCCGGAAATGCTCCGCCGCCTTTTCAGGGCGGGCGTCGATGCCTTCCGCGTCAATATGAGCCACGGCGAACACGCCCAGCATGCGAAGACCATTGCCGCGATCCGCAAGCTGGAAAAAGAGTTTCACCGCCCCATCGCGATTTTCTGCGATTTGCAGGGTCCCAAGCTGCGGGTCGGCAAGTTCAAGGATGGCAAGGCGGTGATCCGGCACTCCGGCCATTTCACGCTCGACCGCAAAGAAGAGCCGGGTGACGAAACCCGTGTCTGCCTGCCCCATCCCGAACTGTTCGGCCTGATGGAAAAGGGCCAGCGCCTGCTGATCAATGACGGCAAAATCCGTCTGCGGGTGATCGAGGCAAGCGACGATGCTATCCTGTGCTCGGCCGAAGTCGGCGGCGTGATTTCCGACCGCAAGGGCGTGAACGTGCCCGATGCGGAAATCCCGATCCCTGCGCTGACGGCAAAGGACCGCAAGGACCTTGCTTTCGCTGTCGAACAAGGGGCGGACTGGATCGGGCTATCCTTCGTCCAACGCCCGGAAGACCTGGCCGAGGCACGCCGCCTGATGGGCGGATACGGCGCGCTGTGTGCCAAGATCGAGAAGCCGATGGCGGTCCGGCGGCTGGATGAAATTATCGAACTGTCCGACGGGATCATGGTCGCACGCGGCGATCTGGGGGTTGAGTTGGACCCGGAAGACGTGCCCCCGCTGCAGAAGACGATCGTCAACAAGACGCGCACTGCGGGCAAGCCGGTGATTGTCGCCACCCAGATGCTGGAAAGCATGATTGAAAGCCCCAGCCCCACGCGGGCCGAAGTCAGCGACGTTGCCAATGCTGTCTATGACGGCGCGGACGCCGTGATGCTTAGCGCGGAGACGGCAGCGGGCGAATGGCCGGAAGAAGCCGTCACCATCATGCACCGGATCGCAACCAAGGTGGAAAACGACCCCGATTATATGGGCCGCGTACGCTTCCTTGATACGCCGCCCGACCCGACGACCGCCGACGCGCTGAGCCATGCCTGCATGACCATCGCCGATACGGTGAAGATCGGCGCGGTCACCGTCTTCACCGGCTCGGGCAGCACAGCCCGCCGTGTGGCCCGCGAACGGCCCAGCGTACCTATGCTGGTCCTCACCCCGTCGATGCGCACGGCCCGGCGGCTTGCCCTGCTATGGGGCGCGCACGCCGTGGCAACCAAGGATATCGGCAGCTTTGAAGAGATGATCGCCAAGGGCAAACGCATGGCCCTGCGCCACGGCTTCGGCGAGGCGGGGAGTAAGCTGATCGCACTGGCGGGTGTTCCTTTCGGCACACCGGGCAGCACCAATCTGCTGCATATCGTGACGCTGAGCGGCAATGAATTGGAGAAGCATCGGGGCTAGGAGCGACCGACCTCTTCCCAGACCTTCACACCTAAACTATTTCGTAATGGAACAAGTGATGTGGGCAGTTTCCCGCCGAGGACCAACTGAGCACTAACTTCTATCCCATTTTGTCGAAAAGTTTCTTGGGCTTCAGCCACGGCAGCATATTTTACGCATTGAAAAAGGCCTCGAACCACGTCGAGATCTGAAGCACCGATTGGTTTCACTTCAAAGCAGTCAAGCGAACCGTTTCTGACAAACACGACATCAACGCGGTCACCTGATGGGAGGAGATACTCAGCGTTCCCCTCTCCGCACTCAGACGGCAACCCAACCATGAGAGGGTGGGTGCGCACAAATTCCTTTAGAGCTTTGTGTTCCGGTCCTTCTCCGCCTCTTTGTGTGTTGCCAACCGCCTCCAACTTTTCATCAATATTAGAGACGACGCGGCCTATATTTAGCTCGGAAAGTACCCATCCCCAATGTGGGTAATTCCTAATCCTGTCCCAGTAGGTTTCAAGAATCGCCCAGCGATCTTCTTCCGTTTCCCAAGTTTCGCCGGCTTCTCGCAAGAACGCATCAAAGCCATCCCCAGGGGTATCTGATCCTTGGTTCACGACCAATGCCTGAATATGCGGAATTGATCTGCCGGTATCGCGCGCCAACGCCTCCAGTCCTGTTCCAACGCACCCGAGCACATAATTCAGATTCCGCGGATTGGGCATTCTAAGTTCTTCAGCTAGGTCGGCGTAATAAATCGTCGCTCTGGCTTCGGCCTGTCGAACGAGTAGGGGCAACGCTTGCCGTGCGCGGCTTTGATAAAGCTTGTCTCCAAAGAAATCTGAAGCCTTTCTATAAGTGTCGCTCATGAACATCCTCTCTGGTTAGCGGCTTCGCTCCAGCCGATTTTTGGCCTCGGCCTCGCCGATCAGCGACAGCAATTCCCCCATATCGGGGCCGTGGTTCATGCCGGTCAGTGCCTGGCGGAGTGGCAGGAACAGCGCCTTGCCTTTGCGCCCCGTTGCTTCTTTCAGCTTGCCCGTCAGCGTTCCCCACGGGTCCTCGTCCCATTTGAGCGCCTCGGCAGCCTGCGCCAGATAGGCCCGGTCTTCGTCGGAAAACTCAGGCTGCTCGATCGGGCCGGTCACCAGCTTCCACCAATCGCCAGCCTCGCCCACAGTCGCCAGATTGGGGCGCACCGTATGCCACCCGGCCTCGTCCATTCCGGCTGGCAGGCGATCCGATACGTGAGCATAATCCATCTGGTGAACGATGGCCGCATTCAGCCGGTCGAGCTCGCTGTCGTCGAATTTGGCCGGCGCGCGCCCGAAGGTCGAGAGATCGAAGCTCTCCACCAGCGTCTGCCTGTCGGCAATCGGCTCCACCGGCTGTGATGTGCCCAGCCGTGCGAGCAAGGCCACCAGAGCTTCCGGCTCCAGCCCGCGCTCCCGAAACGCATCGCAGCCCAGCGAGCCCAGGCGCTTGGACAGCTTGCCCTCCTTCCCCACCAGCAAAGCCTCGTGCGCGAAGCGAGGCGGGGCTGCCCCAAGTGCCTCGAACATCTGCACCTGCACGGCTGTGTTCGACACATGGTCTTCCCCGCGCAGCACGTCGGTGACACCCATCTCGATATCATCGACCGCGCTCGGCAGCATATAAAGCCAGCTCCCGTCGGCGCGCCGGATCACCGGGTCGGACAATTGCGCGGGGTCGAACTTCACGCTTCCCCGCACGCCATCGTCCCACGCAATCGGCGCGTCATGGTCCAGCTTAAAACGCCAATGCGGGGCGATGCCGTCGGCTTCCTTCGCTGCGCGCTCTTCATCGGTCAGAGCCAGCGCGCCGCGATCATAGATCGGCGGCAGCCCGCGCCCGAGCTGGACCTTGCGCTTCAGTTCCAGCTCCTGCGACGTTTCATAGGCCGGGTAGACGCGGCCCGTTGCCCTCAGCCGCTCGAACGCCGCTTCATACAGCGCCAGCCGCTCCGATTGTCGTTCCTCTCCGTCGGGCTCCATCCCGAGCCATGCGAGATCGGCACGGATCGCATCGACATATTCGTCACGGCTGCGCGCGGCATCGGTATCATCGATCCGCAGCATGAAACGCCCGCCACTTTTACGGGCGAGAAACCAGTTGTGCAGTGCCGTGCGGATATTGCCGACATGCAGGCGGCCTGTCGGTGAGGGAGCGAAGCGGGTGGTTGTGGTCATGCGATTCGGACTAGCTGATGCTGCCGCGCAGAGCGAGCCATAGCCGATGGTTTATAGGACTTGCTGCGAAGAATCTCCCCAATCCGGGGTCACGGCACGGAAGGCCGCAGGATCAGGGCAATCCCCTAGTTAAGATCCGTTCACGATTAACCCAAAACTTACCACGTGCGGAAATCGGGCATGAGCACCGAGGCGTTAAAGGGAGCATCACAACATAAAAAGAACAACATATGAAACGTCGTACATACTTTCGCAGAAAGATCGCATCGCTCCTCCGGCATACCGGAGGCAATACCCTTGCGCTGGTCGGCATGGCCATGATTCCCATGGTCGGCACGATCGGTCTGGGCGTGGATGTTGCACAATGGGTGGTCTGGAAACGGCAGCTTCACACGGCAGCCGATCTGGGCGCCTTGGCCGGTGCCCGCGCTCTCGCCGATGGCCATCCGGTCAAGATCAATGTCGAGCGCTCCCTGGCTCAGAACGATTTGCGCGCCTTCGATACCGACGCGATCGAAAACGCGCCAACGGTCGGCCCTTTCAAGGATGACGACGACAAGGTCCGCGTGGTCCTGAGCACTTCACAACCTCTGCCCTTCTCGGGGATGTTCCTGAAGGCCTCCCCGAAGATCACGGTGGAGGCCATTGCCGAGAACGCCAAGACCGTTCCCAATTGCGTCATCACGCTCGACAAATCGGGAACCGGTGTCAGCATCACGGGCAGCTCCACCGTGGACATGAATTGCGGCCTTGCCTCCAATTCCGACTTCGATGCGACCACCAGCGATTATCTGAAAGCAGGTGCTCTTTCTGCGGTGGGAACCGTCACCCAAGGTGCCAACATCACGGGTGATACGAAGGTCAACGATGGCATCAATGAGGTAAGCGATCCGTTCGCCTCCAAATTGCCAATGCCCAATGCCCAATCGAGTTGTTCGCCGAATAGCTACCCCTTGATCAAATCTTCAGTCACCATTGGTCCGACGGCCGGCGGAACGATTTGCTATCAGGGTCTGCAAATCAACGATGGCGTCGTTACGCTGCGCCCCGGAACATATCTGATCGGTGCGAGCGGTATCTCGGTATCGGCCAAGGCTACACTGCAGGGTACCGGCGTAACATTGATATTCACCAACACCCAGACGCCGTTTAATTCGGGCAAGATCGGCAGTTTCTGGGCGAACGGTAGCGCGACGATCAACCTGTCTGCACCTACAAGCGGCACATATGCCGGCGTTCTGATGTATCAGGACCCCCGGACGCCCGCGAAGAACAATGGCCTGAAAATTACCGGCAACTCGGATTCCAGTTTCGAGGGGGCAATTTACGCCCCGACCGTCGAAGTCACGATGATCGGCAACAGCGATATCAGCGGCGCGGCAGGCATCGAAACCCCGTGCTTCCAGATCGTTGCCCTGTTTGCGACATTCACCGGGAACACCAGCGTATCGAACAATTGCCCCGGCGGCGGCGGCGCTGCCGCTTTCGGTGGTGACGGCACGATCAGGTTGGTGAGCTGATGATGCGCTATATCTTCCGCAAACTGCGTCCCGATGCGCGCGGCACTGCCACAATCGAACTGGCCATGGCGCTGCCTGTGCTCACCGTGATGGCCTTGGCCTCGATCGATTTCGTTCTCGGCTTTGGCTACAAGATGAACCTGCAGCAATACGCGCAATCGGGTGCCGATTTCGTGATCGCCAATGGCGAGAATTTGCCGACCGATGCCGAGGTGTCGACCGAAGTCGCTGCGGTCAGCGGTCTCGATCCCGCGGCAATCAGCGTCACCAAATGGACCGAGTGCAATCAGGCGAAGCAATCGACCTATGGTTCGTGCCCCGGCGCATCGGACAACAAGGCGAATTACATGCAGATCGCCGTCACCGATACCTATCAGCCTATCCTGGCTATCGAGGGGATTGCCGACTTCGTGCCGAGCACGGCCCTGACCGGGACGGCAGTGGTGCGGATACCGGCACCATGACATTTTGCAAACGGATAGCCCGCAATACGCGCGGTGCGGCGATGGTGGAATTCGCGCTTGTGGCGCCGATTCTGATCACTCTGCTGGTCGGCGCTATGAATATCGGCATCTATTTCTTCGCGCAGAACTCCGTCAACAATGCGGTGGAGGTCGCAGCACGCGAAGCGGCGATCTACCCCACCCCCAGCGACACCCAGCTGCAGGCCCTGTTCGACGATGCGTTGTTGAAGGAAGAATCCACCGTCTCCGTCGTGCTGGGCGTCTCCCACGGAACGGCCGCGAACGGCACGAAATATGTAACGCTGAGCACCAGCTACAATGTGCCGGTGAACCTCATTCTGGGTAAGGTGAACGACATCCCGGTCCGTTCCGAACGGCGGGTCTACGTGCAGGACTGATGTCGCCCGTCCCGTAAACAAGCTCCATCCGAAAAAAGCCCCGCCGAATCGCTCCGGCGGGGCTTTTTATTGCTCGGTCGAAACCGGTTATTCGGCGTCGTCGGCTTTGGGCTCCTCGGCGGGAGCTTCCTCCACCGGTGTCTCCGCGCCGCCCATGGCTGCTGCCATTGCGGCTGCATCCATCACTTCGCCGGCGGGTTCTTCGTCCACGACCGGTTCGGCGGCTGGCGCGTCTGCCATGGCCGCTTCCTGCTTGGCAGCCTCGGCAGCGAGCAGGGCTTCCTGCTGCTTCTTCCACTGCGCCCGCAGCGCCGCATCGCGGCTGGAGGCGGTGACGCGCACGCGGTTCATCGCCGCACCGGTACCGGCAGGGATGAGACGTCCGACGATCACGTTTTCCTTCAGACCGATCAGCGTGTCCTTCTTCCCCTCGACCGAAGCTTGGGTCAGAACGCGCGTTGTTTCCTGGAACGAGGCGGCCGAGATGAAGGAACGCGTCTGGAGCGATGCCTTGGTGATGCCCAGCAGGATCGGCACGCCGGTGGCGGGCTTCTTGCTGCGCGTCAGCTTGGCATTGGCTTCCTGCATTTCCTCCAGATCGACCTGCTCACCCGGCAGCAGCGTGGTGTCGCCGCCGAATGTGATCTCGACCTTTTGCAGCATCTGGCGAACGATCACCTCGATGTGCTTGTCGTTGATCTTCACGCCCTGCAAACGATACACTTCCTGGATTTCGTCGACGAGGTATTCGGCCAGAGCCTCCACGCCCAGAACTTCCAGAATGTCGTGCGGGTTCGGGCTGCCCGAAACCAGCGTATCGCCCTTCTTCACGAAGTCGCCTTCCTGAACGTCGATGACCTTGGTCTTCGCGATCAGGTACTCCACCGGATCCCCTTCCTCGGGGACGATGGCGATCTTGCGCTTCGCCTTGTATTCGCGGACGAATTCGATCTTGCCGGAAATCTTGGCAATGACCGACACATCCTTAGGGATGCGCGCTTCGAACAGCTCGGCAACACGCGGCAGACCGCCGGTGATGTCGCGCGTCTTGGCGGCTTCACGCGATGCACGGGCGAGAATGTCGCCGGCCTCGACCGTCTGGCCATCCTCGACCGACAGCGACGTGCCCGGCGCCAGCATGTAGCGCTGTGCTTCGGTCTCGTCGGCATCGGCGCTCTGGCCTTCGCCCAGCAGGGTCAGGCGCGGACGCAGATCTTCTTTCTTCTTGCGCCCGGTTGCCCGGTTCTCGGTGACAACACGCTGAGCGATGCCCGTTGCGTCATCAACGCGCTCTTCCATGGTCGTGCCGTCGACGAGGTCCTGGAACTTCACGACGCCCGATTGCTCGGTGATGATCGGCAGGGTGAACGGATCCCATTCTGCCAGACGGTCGCCTTCCTTCACCTTCGCGCCATCCTTGTGCATCAGCACGGTACCGTAAGGCACTTTGTGGATTTCGCGCTCGCGGCCCTCGGCATCGATCACTGCCAGTTCGCCGTTACGGGCGAGCGACAGGATACGATCCTTCTTGTCCACGATGGTCGGCATGTCGCGGTACACGATCTTGCCGTCCGAAATCGCTTCCAGATGGCTCGTTTCGTTGAGCTGTGCGGCGCCGCCGATGTGGAAGGTCCGCATCGTCAGCTGGGTGCCCGGCTCACCGATGGACTGTGCAGCAATAACGCCGACAGCTTCACCGATGTTGACCGGAGTACCGCGCGCCAGATCACGGCCATAGCACGTGCCGCACACGCCCTGATCGGCTTCGCAAACCAGCGGCGAACGGATCTTGGCAACCTGCACTTCGGCTTCCTCGATGGCCTTCACCATCGGCTCGTCCACCAGAGTGCCCTTCTTCACGATCACTTCGCCCGACGCCGCGTTGACGATATCCTCGGCCACGGTGCGGCCCAGAATACGCTCACCCAGCGATGCGATGACCGAACCACCCTGAACGATGGCGCGCATTTCCAGCGCGTTCTCGGTCTTGCAGTTCTCGGTCACGATGACGCAGTCCTGCGACACGTCGACCAGACGGCGCGTCAGGTAACCCGAGTTTGCCGTCTTCAACGCCGTATCCGCGAGGCCCTTACGCGCGCCGTGGGTCGAGTTGAAGTATTCAAGAACGGTCAGGCCTTCCTTGAAGTTACTGATAATCGGCGTCTCGATGATCTCGCCCGAAGGCTTGGCCATCAGGCCGCGCATACCGGCGAGCTGCTTCATCTGCGCTGGCGAACCACGCGCACCCGAATGGCTCATCATGTAGATCGAGTTGATCTGCGCTTCCTTGCCGTCCTTGTCGATCGGCTGCGACTTGATCTCTTCCATCATGGCGTCGGCCACCTGATCGCCGGTCTTGCTCCAGGCGTCGATGACCTTGTTGTATTTTTCCTGCTGGGTGATCAGGCCGTCCTGATATTGCTGTTCGTAATCAGCAACTTCAGCCTTAGCCTTCTCGATCATGCCTTCCTTGCTGTCGGGAATGATCATGTCGTCCTTGCCGAACGAGATACCCGCCTTGAACGCGTTGCTGAAGCCCAGCGCCATGATGGCGTCAGCGAACAGCACCGTGTCCTTCTGGCCGGTGTGGCGATAGACTTCGTCGATCACGTCGCCGATGTCTTTCTTCGTCAGCAGGCGGTTGACGATGTCGAAGGGAACCTTGTGGTTCTTCGGCATGCATTCACCGATCAGCATCCGGCCCGGCGTCGTGATGAAGCGCTTCATCTCGATCTTGCCCTTCTCATCGGCCTGCGGAACGCGGGTGATGATGCGGGTGTGCAGGGTGACAGCCTTGGTTTCCAGCGCCTGATGCACTTCGGCCATATCGGCAAAGCGCGGCAGTTTCTCGACCTTGTTGCCGTTCTCGTCTTCGACGAATTCGGGCTTCTTCTCCTGCCGTTCCATCGACAGGTAATAGAGGCCCAGCACCATGTCCTGCGAAGGCACGATGATCGGCTTGCCGTTCGCAGGCGACAGGATGTTGTTGGTGGACATCATCAGCACGCGCGCTTCCAGCTGGGCTTCGAGGCTCAGCGGAACGTGGACGGCCATTTGGTCACCATCGAAGTCGGCGTTGAAGGCCGAACAGACGAGCGGGTGCAATTGGATGGCCTTACCCTCAATCAGAACAGGCTCGAACGCCTGAATGCCGAGACGGTGAAGCGTCGGAGCGCGGTTCAGCAGAACGGGGTGCTCACGGATGACTTCATCCAGAATGTCCCAGACTTCCTTGCGCTCCTTCTCGACCCATTTCTTGGCCTGCTTCAAGGTCATGGAAAGACCCTTCGCGTCCAGACGGGCGTAGATGAACGGCTTGAACAGCTCGAGCGCCATCTTCTTGGGCAGACCGCACTGATGCAGTTTCAGTTCCGGACCGGTCACGATGACCGAACGGCCGGAATAGTCGACGCGCTTACCCAGAAGGTTCTGGCGGAAGCGGCCCTGCTTGCCCTTGAGCATATCGCTGAGCGATTTCAGCGGACGCTTGTTGGCACCCGTGATCACGCGGCCACGGCGGCCGTTGTCGAACAGAGCGTCGACAGCTTCCTGCAGCATGCGCTTTTCGTTACGCACGATGATGTCGGGCGCGCGCAGTTCGATCAGGCGCTTCAAACGGTTGTTCCGGTTGATCACGCGGCGATAGAGATCGTTAAGATCGGACGTCGCGAAACGGCCACCATCGAGCGGCACCAGCGGGCGCAGTTCCGGCGGGATCACAGGGACGACTTCGAGGATCATCCATTCCGGGCGGTTGCCGGAATCGATGAAGCTTTCCACGACCTTCAGGCGCTTGATGATCTTGGCCGGCTTCAGCTTCGACTTGGTCGTCGCCAGCTCTTCCATGAGATCGTCACGCTCTTGCTCGAGGTCGAGCTCCATAAGCATGATCTTGACCGCCTCGGCACCGATGCCGGCGGAGAACGCGTCCTCGCCGTATTCATCCTGCGCTTCGAGCAGTTCGTCTTCGGTCATCAGCTGGAATTTTTCGAGCGGCGTCAGGCCCGGCTCGACCACGATGTAGCTCTCGAAATAGAGCACGCGCTCCAGCTGCTTGAGCTGCATGTCGAGCAGCAGGCCGATGCGCGAGGGCAGCGACTTCAGGAACCAGATATGCGCAACCGGCGCAGCCAGTTCGATGTGGCCCATCCGCTCGCGGCGGACCTTGGTCACGGTCACTTCGACGCCGCACTTCTCGCAGACGACGCCCTTGTATTTCATCCGCTTGTACTTGCCGCACAGGCACTCGTAATCCTTCACCGGGCCAAAGATGCGGGCGCAGAACAGTCCGTCGCGCTCCGGCTTGAAGGTCCGGTAGTTGATCGTTTCGGGCTTCTTGATCTCGCCGAAGGACCAGCTGCGAATACGCTCTGGCGACGCGATCCCGATCTGGATCTGGTCGAAGGTTTCCGGCTTGGCCAGCTGGTTGGTGAATTTGGTCAGTTCGTTCATTTTGTCGTTCCCTTGAGGGGGAGAAATTGGGTCAGCGAATGGTCAGGCCGGGCATGAGGCAAAGCCCCTGCGCCCGGCCAACCACTATTGCGCCGCGATCTGCATGCCGTCGTCATCGTCATCGCCGTCAGACAGCGAGGACAATTCGACGTTGAGGCCGAGGCTGCGCATTTCCTTCACGAGCACGTTGAAGCTTTCCGGAATGCCGGCTTCGAAGGTGTCGTCACCCTTGACGATGGCTTCGTAAACCTTGGTCCGGCCGATCACGTCATCGGACTTCACAGTGAGCATTTCCTGCAGCGTGTATGCCGCGCCGTAGGCCTGGAGTGCCCAGACCTCCATCTCACCGAAGCGCTGTCCGCCGAACTGCGCCTTACCGCCCAGCGGCTGCTGGGTGACGAGGCTGTAGGGTCCGATCGAACGGGCGTGGATCTTGTCGTCCACAAGGTGATGCAGCTTCAGCATATAGATGTAGCCGACGGTCACCTGACGGTCGAAGGCATCGCCCGTGCGGCCGTCGAACAGGGTGACCTGTCCGCTGCCCGGCAGGTCCGCCTTTTCGAGATAGGTGGTCACATCGCCTTCGCGTGCGCCATCGAAGACCGGCGTACCCATCGGGACACCGTCCTTCAGATAGCCTGCCAGCTCGACCACTTCTTCCGTGCTGCGCTTCTCGATTTCGGCGTGGTAATCCTCGCCGTAAGCTTCCTTCAGCCGCTCGACCACGGCGTCAGGCGGGGTCGCCTTGGCGTAGTCTTGCTTGGCATTCGGGTTGGCCAGTTTCCACTCTTCCAGAGCGTGGGTGATCTGCTGACCAAGCCCGCGAGCAGCCATGCCCAGGTGCGTTTCGAAAATCTGCCCCACGTTCATACGCGAAGGCACGCCCAGCGGGTTCAGCACGATATCGACCGGTGTGCCGTCTTCGAGGAACGGCATGTCTTCTTCCGGCAGGATGCGCGAGATTACACCCTTGTTGCCGTGACGGCCGGCCATCTTGTCGCCCGGCTGCAGCTTGCGCTTCACTGCGACGAAGACCTTGACCATCTTGAGGACGCCCGGAGCCAGCTCGTCGCCGCGCTCCAACTTTTCCTTCCGGTCTTCGAACTTGTCGTCGATCAGTTTGACGGCATCGTCATACTGGCTCTTGACCGCTTCGATCTGGGTCTGACGGCCATCATCGGCGACCGCGAATTTGAACCATTCGTGGCGCTCGACGGTGTCCAGCAGATCCTTGTCGATCACGACGCCCTTCTTGATGCCCTTGGGCGCCGCAGACGCGGTCTGGCCCAGCAGCATTTCGCCCAGACGGTTATAGGTCGCCCGGTTGAGAATGGCGCGTTCGTCGGCGCTGTCCTTCTTGAGGCGTTCGATTTCCTCGTTCTGGATGGCACGCGTACGGTCATCGATCTCGATACCATGACGGTTGAACACCCGCACTTCGACCACTGTCCCGGCAACACCCGGCGGCAGGCGGAGCGAGGTGTCGCGCACGTCGCTGGCTTTCTCGCCGAAGATGGCGCGGAGAAGTTTTTCCTCCGGCGTCATCGGGCTTTCACCCTTCGGCGTGATCTTACCGGCCAGAATATCGCCCGGATGCACTTCTGCGCCGATATAGACGATGCCCGCTTCGTCGAGGTTTCGCAGGGCTTCCTCGCCGACATTGGGAATGTCGCGGGTGATGTCCTCAGGCCCAAGCTTCGTATCGCGGGCCATGACTTCGAATTCCTCGATATGGATCGAGGTGAAGACATCGTCCTTCACGATGCGCTCGGAGATGAGGATGCTGTCCTCGTAGTTGTAGCCGTTCCACGGCATAAACGCGACGAGGCTGTTCTTGCCCAGCGCCAGCTCACCCAGATCGGTCGACGGACCATCGGCGATAATATCGCCCACTTCGATCACGTCGTTCACCTTCACCAGCGGACGCTGGTTGATGCAGGTGTTCTGGTTCGAACGCTGGAATTTCTGCAGCGTGTAGATATCGACGCCGGACTGGCCGGGTTCGACATCGCCCTGCGCACGGATCACGATACGGGTCGCATCGACCTGATCGACGATACCGCCGCGCGTAGCTGTAATCGCAGCGCCGCTGTCACGGGCCACGGTTTCTTCCATGCCGGTGCCGACGAAGGGCGCTTCCGCCTTCACCAGCGGCACGGCCTGACGCTGCATGTTCGAGCCCATCAGAGCGCGGTTGGCGTCATCGTTTTCCAGGAACGGAATGAGCGATGCGGCGACCGAGACCAGCTGCTTGGGCGAAACGTCCATCAGCGTGATGGTTTCGCGCGGAGCCATCAGGTTGTCACCGTTCTGACGAGCCGAGATCAGCTCTTCGACGAAGCTGCCGTCTTCGTTCAGCTCGGCAGACGCCTGCGCCACGGTGTGCTTCTGCTCTTCCATCGCGGAGAGGTAGATCACATCGGATGTGACCTTGCCGTCCTTCACCTGACGATAGGGCGTTTCGATGAAGCCATACTTGTTCACCCGGCTGAACGACGCCAGCGAGTTGATCAGACCGATATTCGGTCCTTCCGGCGTCTCAATCGGGCAGATGCGGCCATAATGGGTCGGGTGAACGTCGCGGACTTCGAAGCCAGCGCGCTCACGCGTCAAACCACCGGGGCCGAGTGCGGACACGCGGCGCTTGTGGGTGACTTCCGAGAGCGGGTTGGTCTGGTCCATGAACTGGGACAGCTGCGAAGAGCCGAAGAATTCACGCACGGCAGCCACTGCGGGCTTCGCGTTAATCAGATCGTTCGGCATGACGGTCGAAACATCGACCGAGCTCATACGCTCCTTCACCGCGCGCTCCATGCGCAGCAGGCCGACGCGGTACTGGTTTTCCAGCAGCTCGCCCACCGAACGCACGCGGCGGTTGCCGAGATTGTCGATGTCGTCGACTTCGCCCTTGCCGTCCTTCAGGTCGACCATTTCCTTGACCACAGCCAGGATGTCTTCCTTGCGCAGCGTGGTCACAGTGTCTTCCGCGTCCAGTTCCAGACGCATGTTCAGCTTTACGCGGCCAACTGCGGAAAGGTCATAGCGCTCGCCATCGAAGAACAGGCCTTCGAACAGCGCTTCGGCGGTTTCCTTGGTCGGCGGCTCGCCCGGACGCATCACCTTGTAGATGGCTTCCAGGCCCTCGTCGCGGTTCTCGGCCTTGTCGACGGCGAGAGTGTTGCGGATCCACGGGCCGGTATTGATCTCGTCGATGTCGAGCAGGTCGAGCTTGTCGATGCCTGCGCCGTCAAGCGCTTCAAGATGCTCGACAGAGATTTCATCGCCAGCCTCAACATAAATGCGGCCGGTGCTTTCATCGATCATGTCACGCGCGGCGTAGCGGCCGATTACTTCCTCGGTCGGCAGCAGCAACGTGGTCAGGCCGTCTTTCGCAGCCTTGTTGGCGGCACGGGGGCTGATCTTCTGGTTGGCGGCGAAGATTTCCTCGCCGGTCTTGGCGTCAACCAGAGCAAAGCTCGGCTTGGTGTTGCGCCAGCTTTCCGCGTCGAACGGGATCTTCCACCCGTCTTTCGCGCGTTCCCACGTCATGATATCGTAGAAGTGATGCAGGATGCCTTCGCTATCCAGACCTAGCGCAAACAGCAGGCTGGTGACCGGCAGCTTGCGCTTGCGGTCGATCCGGACGTTCACGACATCCTTGGCGTCGAATTCGAAGTCGAGCCAGCTGCCGCGATACGGAATGACGCGGGCGGCAAACAGAAGCTTTCCCGAGGAATGCGTTTTGCCGCGGTCATGGTCGAACAGCACACCGGGCGAACGGTGCATCTGGCTGACGATCACGCGCTCGGTGCCGTTGATGATGAAGGTGCCGTTGCCCGTCATGAGCGGCATGTCGCCCATATAGACTTCCTGCTCCTTGATATCGAGCACGGAGCGGGTTTCGGTTTCCTGATCCACCTCGAACACGATCAGGCGCAGCGTCACCCGCATCGGCGCGGCGTAGGTGATCCCGCGCTGGCGGCATTCGGTGGTGTCGTATTTCGGCGGTTCGAGTTCGTAGTCGACGAAGTCCAGCTCGGCGGTGCCGGCGAAATCGCGGATCGGAAACACGCTGCGCAGCGTCTTTTCGAGGCCGGAAACATAATCTTCCGCCTTGTTGGAGCGTAGGAACTGTTCGTAGCTCTCGCGCTGCACCTCGATCAGGTTCGGCATCTGCACGACTTCGTGGATGTCGCCGAAGATTTTCCGGATGCGCTTCTTCGCGGTACCCGTCTGTTTGCGGGTGGGCCGTTTCGCTTTAGTCGCCATGGAGGAGTTTCGCCTTCTCTCGTCCCGGACGGCAGGGGAAATCCCGCCGACCTTGGTAAAAATATGTCCGTCACGGGAAAAGCCATGATCGCCAGACGCAGCAAAAGGCCGCAGCGATTCGCATAGCCTTTCCAGGCCTGCGGGCTGCAGCTTTCGTCTCAAAACGTCGCGATTATGGCATTCGCGGCTTCCTTCCGTGGCCAATCCCCGCGTCTGGACAGGCCGTGCTCGAAGCGCGCGATGGGGTGCAGATAGGATCGGGCCGGCGATTTGTCAAACAGCGGAACGGTTTTGCTTATCGTTTTTCGATATTATTGATTGACGATAAGGAAAATCCCACTTATCGAAAAACGATAACTTACATTGAAAGGCATATCCCATGCTTCGCACCGCGCATATCGCGCTCGGCTTTCTCAACGCGCTTAACTGGGCGCTGGGAGTGATGTTCGTGCTCCTCTTCGCGTTCCTCGCGATCGAGCCTGACGCCCTGCCCGCCAAGATCGAAACCGAGTTCGATCCGCAGCAGACGGGCGCGCTTGTCACATGGCTCTGGGTGTCCTGCGCGGTCACGCTCGCCACCGTACCGCTGGCGCATGTCATCTTCACCCGGCTGCGCCGGATGATCCGCGAGCTTCAAACCGGCGACGTTTTCTCGCCCTCCAGCATTGCGACGCTCAGGACGATCGCGCTGTGCATGCTCGGCATCAGCGTGGGCGACCTCGTTTTCGGACTGACTTCGGTGAAGGTGAGTGAACAAACCGGCGAATATCTGGGGTGGTCGCCGTCTGTCTCGATCTGGCTCGTTTCCGGCCTGCTGTTCATCCTCGCCCGCATTTTCGAGGAAGGCCGGGCCATGCGCGAAGAGCTGGAGGGCACGGTTTGATGGCCGGTGGCAATTCCATCACCGTCCATCTTGACCGGCTGCTTGAGGAACGGGGCATGACCCAGACGGAGCTGGCCGAGCGGGTCGGGCTGACCCAGGCCAACCTGTCGATTCTCAAGACCGGCAAGGCCAAGGCCATTCGTTTCACCACGCTCGAAGCCATCTGCCGCGAACTCGGCTGCCAGCCGGGCGATCTGCTCGCATACGAACCGAAGGGCTTGTGATGAAATCCGACTTCAAGGCTCTCTACACCAGCGCATGGGCGTTCATGCTGGCGTGCCCGCTCTTGTTCCTCATTCCGGTGCTGGTCGAGTTCGCGCAGCATGTCGTCGAGATGCAGACGGGCATGTATACGGGCGAAGAAGGCGCCGCTGCCGCAGCCGATCATCCGCTGCGGATGCAGTTCGGGTTTGCAAAGACGCTGGCGCTGCTTTTGCCGGGATATTGGTTCGTTCGCTTCGTGATGTTCGGCAACGATGCAGTCGAGGCACGCAGGTTGGCGTGGCCGGCGATCGGCCTCTGGCTGGTTCTTGCCGCAATCAGCGCTGCGCAGCTTTACTGGCAGATGTTCGGAGGGAGCCTCCCGCAAATGGTGGGGCTCGACGGGAACGCAGCCGGTCTTGCAAGCGGTGGACTGTCGCTTTTTGCCACGATCCTCGGCATCTATTTCACCTGCTGGATGATCGCCTGGCCTCTCGGCAATGCGCGGATCGGCCCGATCCGCTCGTTCCGCATCATGACCGGTTCCTTCTGGTACGCCGTCGCATTGCTTCTGGCGGGCGTCTTGCCGCTCATGGCCCTGCATTATGGACTGGGCTACGCGGCGATCCTGTGGACGCCCCATTGGCTGGACTGGATCATCATGGCCTTCGATTCGGTCGTCACCGGCTTCCTCGCGCTCACGATGACGGGGAGCATGATATTCGCAGCGCGTCACGCTGCTGATCGAAAGGGTGCGAGCCTGCTCCCGGACGAAAGCGAGCCCGTAATCATTTCCACCCCGTCCGAGGAGGCCGGATAATGCGCCTGACACTTGCAAAAGCCGGAGGCCTCGCCTCGCTCACCATTGCCGCGACCTATCTGTTCGGGTTCGCGCTGTTTATCTTCGTCCTTGATTCGTCGGGCTATGAGGGTTTGGCGGGCAGACTGGCCTTCGCCACCGACAATTGGGCTGCGCTCACCTTGGCGATGATAGTGCTCTATCTGGTTTGCGGCTCCGCGCTCATCGTGCTGGTCTGCGCTCTGTATGAAAGGATGCGAGACACTATGCGCGGCGCCAGCTTGGTCGCGGCAGGCTTTGGTCTGGCGTGGGCCACGCTGCTGCTTGCCAGCGGCATGGTCAGCATCACCGGGATACAATCCGTGATGCAGATTGCAGCGGACGACGCCGAGAGCGCGGCCACCATCTGGGCGGCGGTCGGCACGGTCCAGAACGGCCTTGGCGGAGGAATCGAGTTCGTCGGCGGCGCATGGTCGATCCTCGTCAGCATCATAGCGCTGAAGACGGGCACATTCTCGCGGCCTCTCGCATGGCTTGGCATTGCACTGGGACTAGTCGGGCTGGCGACGGCTTGGCCGCTATCGGAAGAACTCACTTCGATCTTCGGTCTGGGGCAGATCGTCTGGTTTATCTGGCTGGGTGTGGCCCTGATACGACCTTCCAAAGCTTGACATAGCGCTTGACTCAGCGGCCCAATTCCTTAGTGGCCCGCATCGACCAATGCGCCTCGGCGTGAAGGTCATCCGTCCGAGACAGTTGGTGAGGGATATTCGCCCTTCTTAATTTCCAGCCGAGATGGGAAAAGAGATTTTCGCGCGCGGTGTCATGCCGCACGCTTCCGGTGCCAGTTCGCACCACCTCCTTCCCTTCGACAAGCGGACTCGCCCTCGGCGCGGCTCAGGCTGTGCCTTGGACAAACGTAGCCGGTCGTTCGGGAGCCATCCCGGATGGCCATAGTGAAGGAGTATGGCATGGATCGTTCGCAAAAAGCCGATGCGGTTGCCCAGCTCAATGCAATCTTCAACGAGGTTGGTGTGGTCGTCGTGACCCGCAATCTCGGCCTGACGGTGGAGCAATCCACCGATCTGCGCGGGAAGATGCGTGAAGCCGGTGCATCCTACAAGGTTGCGAAGAACCGCCTCGCCAAGCTCGCCCTGAAAGACACCCCGTATGCCGGCATGGAAGACATGCTGACGGGGCCGACCGCCCTCGGTTATTCCGAAGACCCGGTCGCAGCCGCCAAGGCTGCCGTCGAATTTGCCAAGACGAACGACAAGCTCGAAATCGTCGGTGGCAGCATGGGCGGACAGGTGCTCGACGAAGCAGGGATCAAGGCGCTCGCCTCGATGCCGAGCCTTGACGAGCTGCGTGGCACGATTGTCGGTCTCGTCAACGCCCCGGCGACGAAAATCGCCCAGGTCGTCAACGCGCCCGCCAACAAGCTTGCCCGTGTCTTCGGTGCCTATGGCGCCAAGGAAGCGGCATAAGCGGTTCAACGCGAATAGCAGACATTCAATGGGGTTCGATTGCAGCATGACGCTGCGCCCCGCCGATTATTTTGGAGTGATACAACATGGCCGATATTGCCAAGCTGGTTGAAGAACTGAGCAAACTGACTGTCCTGGAAGCTGCAGAGCTGGCCAAGGCACTGGAAGAAGAGTGGGGCGTGAGCGCCGCAGCAGCCGTCGCCGTCGCAGGCCCGGCCGCTGGTGGTGGCGATGCAGCCGCTGCTGAAGAAAAGGACGAATTCGACGTGGTTCTCACCGGCGACGGTGGCAAGAAGATCCAGGTCATCAAGGAAGTCCGTGCGATCACCGGTCTGGGTCTGGGCGAAGCCAAGGCTCTCGTCGAAGGCGCACCGAAGCCGATCAAGGAAGGCGTTGCGAAAGCAGAAGCCGAAGAGATCAAGGGCAAGATCGAAGCAGCCGGCGGTACTGTTGAACTCAAGTAATTGAGTTCACGAGGTTGCTTGGGCTCGCTCAAGTAAGCTTCGTTTCAAGTTTTGTGGGTGTCTTGAAGCGCCCGCAAAAGGAAGGGGTGGTGCCGCAAGGTGCCGCCCCTTTTCTTTGGGCCAAGCCGCGCCGCCTAAGTCGAAAGCACCTGCAAGTTTTCAGCCAGCAGTGTCCATCACGTCGAAAACCGCTGCAGCTCGATCGGTCAATACAGGTGGATGGTCGCTCGACAAAGCGAGAGATTCCATTCGCTCTCTAAGCGTCGTAGAGGTGTAGAATTGATGGACAATTTGTTTGTCGGACTTCTCCCAAAATGCCGATTGCCAGATTGATCCGAAAGTCTCGCAGCACCAATGTCTGTGCAGCCGCGTGGCAATGCCCTCGAGTGGCATCGACATGATCTGATCGAAAAGCGGCTCCAGTGTCCAACCTCCCAGTCGGAACATGCATAAAACGTCATCCAAATTTTGATGATCGCCCCACACATTTTCAGCAATAAATCCGCCAGCTAAGAAAGTACGCTGGAAGGAGTCCAGAGCCGACCATTGTGCTTCTGACCATTCTCTTCGGTTTCCTGTGTCAAACCGGCGCAGACTAAGTTCAAGGCCGAGTGAGTTAGGCTCTTTTCCCGATGCCAAACTCTCCAGAGTACGCGGCAAAAGATAGGTCCAAATATCCTTCGCAACGCCTTCACTGGAATATGCAGCAGAATGCCATTGCCTGAGATAATCGAATGGCAAGTCTCTGATTTGATGCTTGAAAAAATCAGCGGCAACTTCCGCTTCCATGCAGCACTTTTGCGTGCAAACGTCTAGGTCTGCAGGAGTGTTGCAGTCGAAGACGCCGTACGCAGCTTCTATGAGCTCGAACATTGGATGGGAGGGATTGATCTTGCCAGCATCAGGTAACGATTGCGGCATGCTGCTGTCCGTCCTCATCAAAGCACAAAATTCACCCGCACCCCGATCGTATCGATCCCCGGGTTCTGGTCGCTGTCGAAGATCTGCGCGTTGCTGATATGGACCCAGCTGGCCTCAACAGAAACCCGCTCTGAAACCTGCGCGCCAATCGCAATCTCGGGCGCGAACAGGATGCGGCTGCCCAGATCGGTGCGGATGCGCGTGGCGGGATCGACGCGCAGGTCGGGCGCATCGTGAATGACCAGACCTACGCCGGGGCGGAGATAGAATGTGCCGATTTCCGCTTTCCAGCCGATACCGGCGCCCGCGAAATTGGTGTCGCCATCCAGATTGACCGAGGCAAAGACATAGGGCTCCGGCGATCCGATGGCAGACAGGCTTTCAATCGGGGCGAAGCGGTATCCGGCCTGCAGATCGACCCCGCCCTCGCCCGTATCGAAAGTGAAGGGCGTGTCCACGGCGTGGGCATAGACCCCGCCATAGACTTCCTGTGCGTGCGCCGGAGCCGGTAAAGCCAGCGCCGCCAATGCTGCGGTTCCCGCAATGCCGAAAAGCGCCGTAGCGCCGGTGCGACCCGTCATACCCGGTTACTCCAAATCGATGCCGTAAAATTCTTCGCTATAGGTTTCTTCCAGCGTGTCGCAGCGGGTCAGGTGATCGATCAGGAAGGCCTCTGCCTCGGCTTCGCCCAATTCCTCGACCTTGCTCACCAGTGCCTCGGCTACCGGCTCCAGTTCCGCGATTGCGCGGGTGCCGTCTTCACCGTCGCGCTCCATGGCCATGATCAACCAGCGCTGGCCGAATTCGTCCATCGCGGCGATGGTCTCCGCGTCCTGTTCGTCCTCACCCATCGCTGACATGAAGGCGTACACGGCGCTGCACCGCATCGCGCTCTGATAATCGAGCACCTCGTCCTCGGCCTGTGCCTGGGCCTGAGCAGGGACGGCAGAAAGAAGTGCGGCGGAAAGTACGGGAAGGATCAAACGCATGGCGATGGCTTTCTAAATCAAAAAGAGACGCGACACCCTGACGGTGCAGCCATCCCCTGAATAACACAAGCGCAGTATGGCAGCCTGGGCCAACCCAAGCTGAACAGCCTGCGTGACGCTGAAGAGTTCGGGCGGATTGGGCAGCGCTGTCATGCAGGATGTGGGAAAAGGTTTGCCCCCGCCCCGACTGCGGGCCTAGTTGCGCGCCTTCATGTCGGACGCCCCCGCTTCCCTGCCCCCGCTCACCAGCGGCGATGGCGCCCTGCCGGAGCTGCCGGAAATGCCCGCCAACGGCTGGCGAGACGAGTTCATCGCGACCTTCCGGCTGAGCTGGCCGCTGGCGCTCGCCAATTTGTTGCAAATGCTAATCTGGGCCATCGACGTGTTCTTCGTCGCGCGCCTGGGCGAGTTCGAACTGGCGGCCTCCAGTCTCGCGGTATCGCTGTTCAGTATTCTGGTGTGGGGCACGATCACGCTGGTCAGCATGGTCGCTGCGCTGATCTCGGCCGAGCTTGGCCGGTCGCGCTACGCCATCGCCGAGGTGCGCCGCAGCGTGCGCATGGGCGTGTGGCTAAGCGTTATCTGCGGAGCGCTGGTGATGCTGGTGCTCAGCCAGACCGAAGCGATCCTGCTTGCAGCGGGACAGCGGCCGGATCTGGCGGCGCGCGCCTTCGATTACATGGCCATTGTTTTATGGTCGACCGTGCCGCTGCTGATGGCCAGCGTGCTGCGCAATTTCGTCTCCGCGCTCGGCCGCCCGATTTTCGCCACCGCGATCACCGCGCTGGCCATCGGCGTGAATGCGCTGGGCAATTATGCGCTGGTGTTCGGCAATTTAGGGGCACCCGCGCTCGGGCTGGAGGGCTCGGCCATCGCGACGATCTTCACGTCGATCTTCATTCTGCTGGCCTATTGCGTCGCCATTGAAAGCGACCGCAGGCTCCGCCGCTATGTCATCTGGGGCCGGTTCTGGCGCCCCGAATGGGACCGGCTGCGCGAGCTGGTCGTGCTGGGCACGCCAGTGTTCTTCACCACCATTGCCGAGGCAGGATTATTTGGCGGTGCGGCTCTGCTGATGGGGCTGATCGGAGATTCGGAGCTGGCCGGCCACACCATAGCGCTGCAGATCGCGGCCTTTGCTTTTCAGGTTCCGTTCGGCGTCAGCCAGGCGGCAACGATCCGGGTGGGCTATTTCTATGGAGCCCGCGACCACGAAGCGATCAAGCGCGCGGGCGCTGTGGCGCTATTGATGGCAGTCGCCTTCATGGCGTTCACTGCGTCGCTGATGGTGTTGATGCCCGAAGCCATTCTCGGCCTCTATATCGACACGTCGAAGTCCGCGAATGCCGCAATGACCGCCTTCGCGCTGCAATATATCGTGATCGCGGCCCTGTTCCAGCTGGTCGACGGGCTGCAAGTGGTGGCCGCCGGGGCATTGCGCGGCCTGCAGGATACGCGCGTGCCGATGTGGATGGCGATTTTCAGCTATTGGGTGCCGGGCTTTGGCACGTCCTATTATCTCGGCTTTTACACCCCGCTGGAGGGTACGGGCATCTGGATCGGGTTTGCCGTCGGGCTGACCTTTGCCACTTTGCTGCTGACCGGCCGCTGGCTGATGCGCGAAAGGCTGGAATTGACCGGGCGGGACGCGCAGCCGGTGCAGGCTGGCTGACCGCAGGCACAGGCCAGCGAATGCGCCCCGCCCCGGCGCAACTTTTTTCGCCAGACAGCCGTTGACTCCCTGACCGCGCATCACCATTTGCGCGCTGCTGGCACTCACCAACCAAGAGTGCCAACGCTTATTCTTTCACTCTAATTCAAGAGGTCATATTATGGCATTTCGTCCGCTGCACGACCGCGTTCTGGTACGTCGCATCGAAGCCGACGCCAAGACCGCCGGCGGCATCATCATTCCCGACAGCGCACAGGAAAAGCCGAGCGAAGGCGAAATCGTCTCCGTCGGTACCGGTTCCAAAGCTGAAGACGGCACGGTTACCCCGCTCGACGTCAAAGCAGGCGACCGCGTCCTGTTCGGCAAATGGTCCGGCACCGAGGTCAAGCTCGACGGCGAAGACCTGCTGATCATGAAGGAAAGCGACATCATGGGTGTGATGGGCTGATAGCCCGCATCCGACTTTCCTTTCCCAATTTTAGAATTTCTCAGGAGAAACCAACATGGCAGCCAAGGACGTAAAGTTCGGCCGCGATGCCCGCGAAGGCATCCTCAAGGGCGTGGATACGCTCGCTAACGCCGTTAAAGTGACGCTGGGGCCGAAGGGCCGCAACGTCGTGATCGACAAGAGCTTCGGCGCACCGCGCATCACCAAGGACGGCGTGACCGTCGCCAAGGAAATCGAGCTCAAAGACAAGTACGAGAACATGGGCGCGCAGATGCTGCGCGAAGTGGCCTCCAAGACCAACGATCTCGCTGGTGACGGCACGACCACCGCGACCGTTCTGGGCCAGGCAATTGCCCGCGAAGGCATGACCGCCGTCGCAGCCGGGATGAACCCGATGGACCTGAAGCGCGGCATCGACATGGCCACTGCCAAGGTCGTGGAAAACCTGAAGGGCCGTTCCAAGGACGTGTCGGGCAGTCAGGAAATCGCCCAGGTCGGCATCATTTCCGCCAATGGCGACAAGGAAGTCGGCGAGAAGATCGCCGAAGCCATGGAGAAGGTCGGCAAGGAAGGCGTGATCACCGTCGAGGAAGCCAAGGGCCTCGAGTTTGAACTCGACGTCGTCGAAGGCATGCAGTTCGACCGTGGTTACCTGTCGCCCTACTTCATCACCAACCCCGACAAGATGACTGTCGAGCTGGACAATCCCTACATCCTGATCTTCGAAAAGAAGCTCAGCAACCTGCAGGCGATGCTCCCGATCCTCGAGGCAGCTGTCCAGTCGGGCCGTCCGCTGCTGATCATTGCGGAAGACATCGAAGGCGAAGCGCTGGCGACCCTCGTGGTCAACAAGCTGCGCGGCGGCCTGAAGGTTGCTGCGGTCAAGGCACCGGGCTTCGGCGATCGCCGCAAGGCCATGCTGCAGGACATCGCGATCCTGACCAAGGGCGAGATGATTTCCGAAGACCTCGGCATCAAGCTTGAGAACGTAACGCTCGGCATGCTCGGCGAAGCAAAGCGCGTCACCATCGACAAGGACAACACCACGATTGTCGACGGTGCGGGTAGCGAAGACGACATCAAGGCCCGCGTCGGTGAAATCCGCACGCAGATCGACAACACGACGTCCGACTACGACAAAGAAAAGCTGCAGGAACGTCTGGCCAAACTGGCTGGCGGTGTTGCCGTGATCAAGGTCGGCGGCGCGTCGGAAGTCGAAGTGAAAGAACGCAAGGACCGCGTCGACGATGCGCTGCACGCAACCCGTGCTGCCGTCGAAGAAGGCATTGTTCCCGGCGGCGGTACGGCGTTGCTCTACGCTTCCAAGGCTCTCGACGGCCTGAAGGGCGAGAACGACGACCAGACGCGCGGCATCGATATTGTGCGCAAGGCGATCATCGCTCCGGTGCGCCAGATTGCCACCAATGCCGGACATGACGGCGCTGTGGTATCGGGCAATCTCCTGCGCGAAGGCGACGAAACGCAGGGCTTCAACGCTGCGACCGACACTTACGAGAACCTCGTAAACGCCGGCGTGATCGACCCGACCAAGGTTGTCCGTGTGGCTCTGCAGGATGCGGCGTCCGTGGCCGGTCTGCTGATCACCACTGAAGCGGCGATTTCGGAAATTCCGGAAGACAAGCCCGCCGGTGGCGGCATGCCCGATATGGGCGGAATGGGCGGAATGGGCGGAATGGGCGGCTTCTAAGCCACTCACTACCTGTCCAACCGGATGCACAACAAGACAGGCCCGGCGGGAGCGATCCTGCCGGGCCTTTTTTCGCGGGTGCGAGAAATTTGACCCTGTTTACGTAGGTGTACAATCTGGCTATCACACTCAATTAAAGGGCTTTTTCCCTTGAATGAGGTCTATCGCTCCGTTGAATCTAAACAAAATTCTGGATGCCGAACACGACAGAAGGCCAGCGGCGGGCACCCAAAAATCAGCGCGATTTGCGATGCGGGAGCGCACAGCCGACTGCCATCTGGAGACCGAAGAAGCTTTTTCGCGCTTCGATCTGACCTTTGCCGATCATTACACTGCGTTCCTGCGGGCCCATCTCGCCGCGCTGGATAGTCTGGAAAAGGCGGTCGCCGGTCAGGGGTGGTCTGAATGGCAGCCTCGGGCTCCGCTGCTCAGAGCCGATCTGAATGGCCTGGGCGAGGCGGCCCGCGCTTCCGAGCGCTGCGCCATGCAGCCCCTATCGAACGCCGAGGCATGGGGCGCCCAATATGTGATCGAGGGATCGGCGCTGGGCGGACAGGTTCTCGGTGCGCGCATCGAACCCGGCTTGCCCCGATCATACCTTACACGTGGTAAATCAGCAGGCCGTTCATGGCGCTGCTTTTGCGATGCGCTCGACAATGAGGCGCTTGCCGCCTCGAAACTTAATGGCCGCACCAGTTGGATAGCCCAGGCGGAGCGCGGCGCGCGCCATGCTTTTGCTGCTTTTCAGAAGAGTGCTCGGCAAATGGAACCCCAAAACCGATGAATGATCTGACGCCGCTCAACCAACCGCTGAGCCTGACCAATTGCGACCGCGAACCGATCCATATTCCCGGCGGTATCCAGCCGCTGGGTTTCCTGCTCGCGCTGAGTGCCGACTGGCTGATTGCCCGTGCCGCCAACACGGCGCCTTTTCTGGGCGAAGACCCCCTCGCATTGCTGGGCAGACCGCTGTCGGACGTGTTCAGCGAGGACGCCTTCGCTACCCTACGCAGCAAAATTGCCAACCTGCGCGGCGATGACTCCATCGAACGGGTTTTTGCCCTGTCGCTGTTCGGAGACGGCAGCCTTTACGACATGGCCGTCCATTTTTCCGGCAAGAGCGTGATCGTCGAGTGCGAGCCCGCGAAGGAAGACCAGACCGAAGTCTCGTCGGCCACGCGCGGCGTCCTGGGCAAGCTGGGAGATGCGAAATCGGTGCAGACTCTGCTCAACGAAGGCGCGCGTCAGTTTCGCGCTCTGGTCGGCTACGACCGCGTGATGCTGTATCGCTTTGCCCCCGATGGCAGCGGCGAAGTAGTGGCCCAATCCAAGGCAGACGGGCAGGACAGTTTCCTTGGTCTGCACTTCCCTGCCACCGACATTCCCGAGCAGGCGCGCAAGCTCTATGTGCGCAATACTTTCCGTATCATCGCCGATGCGCATGCAGAGCCTATCCCGGTCGAGAAAGTCGGCGAAGGGCAGCCGCTTGACCTTTCCATGGCACTGTACCGGGCAGTGTCGCCGGTCCATCTGGAATATCTGCGCAATATGGGCGTGCGGGCGTCGCTGTCCGTGTCGATCATTGTCGATGGCAAATTCTGGGGCCTGATCGCCTGCCACCATGCGAGCCCGCGCGTACCCTCCTTCGCAGCACGCAGCGCTGCCGAGCTATTCGGCCAGATATTCTCGCTGCAACTGGAAAGCCGGCTTCGCGCAGAAGCCTCGGCCAAGGAAGATACCGCAAGGCACGTTTCCAACCGGCTGATGACGTCCGCTGCCAAGGACTCGTCGAAATTGCTCGATGCCGACTGGCTGCTCGAACTGATGCCCCGCGCGATTGGCTGCGACGGTGTGGGCGTGATGGTCGAAGGCGTCACGTCGCTGGCCGGGCTCACCCCGTCGGAGGACGAGTTTCTCGAGCTGGTGAAAGCGCTCAATCGTGAGGACGCGCAGACGATCCATCATTCGGCCAAGATTTCCGGGTTCGTGCCCGCCATCGATCCCGACAGGAGCGCGGTTGCGGGATTTTTGGCCATCCCCATCTCCCGGCGCCCGCGTGACCACATGATCCTGTTCCGGAAAGAACAGGTGGAATCGATCCGTTGGGCTGGCGATCAGGAAAAGACCACCGAGCATGGCGAGTTCGGGACCCGCCTGACCCCCCGCGAAAGCTTCGCCGAATTTCGCGAGCTGGTGCGCGGGCAATCGGCCCCCTTCACCGAAGCCGAAGTGCGGGTGGCCGAAGCTCTGCGCACGACTCTGCTCGAAGTAGTGCTTCATCTGACCGATGCGGCCAGCGAGGAGCAGCGCAAGGCCGGCGATCAGCAGAAACTGCTGATTGCCGAGCTCAACCACCGTGTCCGCAACATTCTGGCCCTGATCCGCGCACTTATGTCGCAGTCGCGCAGGGAAGGTGGCAATCTGGATGCAGTCATCGATACGCTGGAAAGCCGGGTGAAGGCTCTGGCCAATGCGCATGACCTGCTCACCGCCGACAATTGGGGCCCGATTGCGTTCACCAAGCTGATGAAGACAGAATTGGAAGCCTATCTCGATAATGAGCAGAGGCGGGTTGTGCTGGAGGGGCCGGAGGTGTCGATCCTGCCCGAAGCGATCCCTATCCTTGCGCTGGTCATGCACGAGATGGCAACCAATGCAGCGAAATACGGCGCGCTCAGCGACAGTGGCAAATTGCGGATCGAATGGTCCTTGCTGATGAACAATGACCTGTCCTTCACCTGGAAGGAGCAGGGCGGGCCGGCTGTAAAGGCGCCCACACGCAAGGGTTTCGGCACCACGATCATCGGCACCTCCATCCCCCATGAATTGGGCGGGGAGGCCGAAATTTCCTACAAAGCAGGCGGGGTAGAGGCGACCTTTGTCGTCCCGGCCAAATTTGTCGAGGAACAAGCGGCAGCGCACAATCCAGCTGCCAAAGACAAGGCCCATCCGACGCCGCAGCAGGTCGCGCTCAATGATTGTCACATGCTTCTGGTCGAAGACAGCATGCTGATCGCTATCGATGCAGAGGACAAAATCCGCGATCTCGGCGTGGCCGAAGTCAGCCTTGCAGCGAGCACACGATCGGCGTTGGCGGCCATCGAGGAAGGCGATATTTCCGTAGCCATGCTCGACTACAATCTGGGCCAGGAAACCAGCCTGCCGATCGCCGAACGACTGGCCGAGCGCGGTATCCCGTTCTTCTTCGCCTCCGGCTATGGCAGCCGCGACATAATTCCGCCGGAGTTCGGCAATCTGCCCCTCGTAGTGAAGCCCTATACGGCGGAGCAGATCGAGCAGGCTCTGACGACCGTTCTGAGTTGATCCCAGCCTGCGAAGGTTCGGCGACCCGGCCGGTCTTTGAAAATCAGACGCGTTTGCGCTATTATCGCCGGCGATATGGCGGTTGGAAACGACCAGAGGGTCGCCACATCAACGGGTGAGGCTGTAGAGGCCCCGCCCACTTTCGTGCGCCCGAAGCAATCGGCCATTATCCGGTATGGCAAGCGCCTGCGCGATCCGGTCAATCGCTGGTTCCAACGCCAGTCCTTAATCGACACCAGCGCTATTGTGCCGCCAGCGCAAGTGCCCGGCCTTGCGCAGATGCACCCCCATTGGCGCACCATCCGGAGCGAAGCCGAAGCTCTGCTTTCCTCGCGCGAAAAGATTCCGCCATTCGGCAAAATATCGCCCGACCACCGGCGCATTGCGAGCGGTCCGCAATGGAAGAGCTTCTTCTTCGAAGGCTATGGATTCCGCTCCGAAACCAACCGGCAGACCTGTCCGCAGACCGCAGCGCTGATCGACCAAGTGGCGGGCCTCGTCGTCGCATTCTATTCTATCATGGCGGGCGACGCGCATGTGCCGCGCCATCGCGGGCTGACCAAGGCGTGGCTCAATTGCCATCTGCCGCTGATCGTCCCGCGGGCAGCGGGCCGCTGCGAGATGCAGGTCGGGGGCGAAACCGTGCGCTGGAAGGAAGGCGAATGGCTGGTCTTCGACGAGACCCATCCCCACGAGGTCTGGAACGACACGGGCGAGCCGCGCGTGGTCCTGATGCTGCAGGTGCGCAGGCCTCTGAAGCCAGCCGGCAACCTCGCCGCCAGCGCGCTGTATCACGGGATCAAACGCACCAGCTTTGTCCAGGATGTGAGGCAAGCATTAGGGGCCTGAGAGCGGACCGATTGGCAAGACCCGTCAGGCATGCCACACCGCGCGCACAACTTCGCTTGGCCAAGGACCCACCATTATGACGAAACGCATTTTCGCCCTGCCCCTGATTGCACTGGTCGGGGCCTGCGCCACTGTCCCCGCAGCCGAACCGGTGGCCACAGCTCCAGTGGTTCCCGTCGCTGCAACAGAAACGGCCGAGCAGACCACCCAGCGGCTGAACACTTGGTTCGATGCCAAATTCGAAGAAGGGCTTGCGTTCAGCCCGATCCAGCAGACCTATCTCGGCCGCAAGACCGATTACGACAAAATCGACGATGCCAGCCTTGCGGCGGAAGACCGCTATCTGGCGTGGATGCGGGCTGCGACGGCGGAGATGCAGACGAATTTCAACCGCGACGACCTCACACCCGAAGGCCAAATTTCGTGGGATATGTGGGAATGGAACCTCGCCACGGCAGAGGCCGGCGTCCCGTTCCGCAGCAATCGCTATGTGCTCCACCAATTCAACGGCACGCAGTCCTTCTATCCGACCTTTCTGATCAATCAGCACCGGGTGGAGAGCGAGAGCGACATGGTCGCCTTTATCTCCCGCCTGAGGGAAAGCGCCCGCGCGCTGGACCAGTCGCTTGCCCAGTCGCAGGCCAATGCTGCGGCCGGTGTGCGTCCGCCCCGCTTCGCCTATGAAGGCGTCATCGACCAGTCGCGCAAAATCACCACCGGCGCGCCCTTCACCGATGGCGAAGCAAGCGCGCTCTGGTCCGCGACCGACACCAAGCTGGCCTCACTGGTCGAGGCAGGCACGATCGACCAAACCCGGTCCGACGCCTTGCGGGCCGAAGCGCGCGCAGCGCTGACAGAAGCGCTGCAGCCTGCCTATGCGCGGATCATCGCATGGTTTGAAAGCGACATCGCCAATACCAGCGAAGTGGCGCAGGGTGTCTCTGCTCAGCCCAATGGCGAGGCGTTCTACAATTACCGCCTTGGCCAAATGACCACCACCGACCTGACGGCAAACGCAATCCATGACATCGGCCTCAGCGAAGTCGCGCGCATCCGCAGCGAGATGGAGGCGATCAAGGAAAGCGTCGGCTTCGAGGGCGATCTGCAGGCCTTCTTCACCTTTCTGCGCGAGGACGACCAATTCTACTTCTCGCAGGACGACAAGGGCGCGCAGGATTACATCGACGCCGCCGAAGGGCATCTGGAGGAGCTGAACAAGCGCCTGCCGGAGTTTTTCGGCACGCTGCCCAAGGCCGATCTGGTGGTGAAGCGGGTCGAACCGTTCCGCGAACAGCCCGGCGCAGCGCAGCATTATCGCCCCGGCACGCCCGATGGCAGCCGTCCGGGCACCTATTACGCCCACCTGTCCGATATGCGCGCCATGCCGATCACAACGCTGGAAGTGATTGCCTATCACGAAGGCAATCCGGGCCACCACATGCAGGTGTCGATCTCGCAGGAGCTGGAGAGCCTGCCCAAATTCCGCAGTCAGGGCAATTTCATCTCCGCCTTTGGCGAAGGCTGGGCGCTGTATTCGGAGCTGCTGGCCAAGGAAATGGGCGCGTATGACGATCCCTATTCCGACTTCGGCCGCTTGACGACCGAGATGTGGCGCGCAATCCGGCTGGTGGTGGACACCGGCCTGCATGCGAAGGGCTGGGATCAGGAGCAGGCCGTGGCCTATTTCCTTGCCAATTCACCGATCCCCGAAACCGCAGTGCGGTCGGAAGTGATGCGCTATCTGGTGATGCCCGGTCAGGCGACCAGCTACAAAATCGGGATGATCAAAATACAGGAATTGCGCGCCAAAGCGGAGGCCGAGCTGGGCGATGATTTCGACATTCGCGGCTTCCATGACACCGTGTTGGGCGGCGGCAGCGTGCCGCTGACCATTCTGGAAACGCAAGTCGACAACTGGATCGCCAGCCAGAAGGGCGGCTGAACCGTCAAAGGTCGGGGAGCGGCACTTTCATGCCGCTCCCACCTCTACTCATCCACCCTTGCGGCTCGCCTCAGCAGCGGCCTTTACTTCGTCGTCCCACGTCACCCGTGTCTGGGTTTGCGGGTTGAAGGTGGTGCCCATGCTGGCGGCTTCGGCCGCGGCGATTTCCTCGGCGGTCAGAAACTCGCTGGGCTCCAGCGCGAAGACGTCCAGCCCGCGCACGATTTCTGTGCCGTAGATGCGGCCATTGTACCAATAGGCCGACCAGTATCCGCCGGTGACCAGCTGTTCCTCGTCAATCGGGCCACGGTCGAAATAGGCGATCTCCACCGGATTGGCTGCATCGGTGAAGTCGATCACGCTGATGCCGCCCTGATACCATGCCTGCACAAAGATATCGCGTCCCGGAACGGGAATGATCGAACCGTTATGCGCGACGCAGTTTTCCTTGTCGCTCTGCGGCGCAGGCAGTTTGTAGAGGCTACGGAATTCCAGCTTGCCGTCGACCACTTCGTAGATTGCATTCGCGCCCCAGTTGAGCGGGTCGCTGGCCTGACAGCGGGGCCGACCGCCGCCGCCCCACTCATCGGTGAACAGCACCTTGGTGCCATCGTTGGAGAATGTCGCGGAGTGCCAATAGGCAAACCCCTTATCCGTCACCGCGTCGATGCGCTTGGGTGCGCTGGGGTCCGAGATATCGAGCAGGATGCCATTGCCCGAGCATGCGCCCGCTGCCAGCCCGAGAGCGGGGTAGGCGGTGATGTCGTGGCACTGGTTCGTCTCACGCGTGTCCTGCGTCCCCTCGCCATGATCACCGCCGCGCCATAGCCCTGCGATCTGGCCGGTTTCGGGATCGGCAAAGACGCGCGGACTGTCGATGATGCGGGCCGAGGCGGGGTCCGCCACAGGGATCTCGATCACGTCGATGCTGAACAGTGCCGTGCGGTCATCGCCTGCGACATTGCCGATGCAGCCCGCGAGCTCTTCCTCGTCCCGCACACCCGAAGTGCCGGAATTGTAGACCAGCAATGTCTCGGCCGTTTCGGACACAATCGAATGGGTGTGGCTGCCCCGGCAGGTCTGCACCTGCCCGACCTGACGCGGCGATGTCCGGTCGGAAATGTCGAAAATGCGCAGGCCGCGGAAGCGGTCTTCACTGACCTTCTCGGCAACGCCCTGACGGCCACAATCGACCCGCCCGCGCGTCTGCTCGACCGACATGACCAGAAGATCGCCCGCAATCGAGATGTCGCCCTGCCCGCCCGGACACACGACCGAGCTCAGCAGGCTGGGCACGCCCTCTGCATCCAGCGTGTAAATATTGAAGCCGTGATAATTGCCCGCGACCAGCATATCGCCGCTGAACGCAAGATCGGTGTTGGCAAAGTTCAGAAGCGGGGAACGCTCGGAGAACTCCGTCTTGCCTTCCTCTCCCTCGGCTGTCTCGTCGGCGCCCTCTTCGTCGCCATCCTTATCCTTCTTAGGCTTGGGCGGAGCGAGACCGGCGGGGTTGGCGGGGTCGAAAAAGCCAGCCGGTTTCTCCAGCGAGACCAGTTTGCGAAGGCCCGAAATCGCTTCGCCTGCGTCGCGGAAGCCCGCCGCCAGATTGGCGCGCGGGTCGCCGGACAGGCCAGCCAGCAACCCATTCATCCGCTCGATTTCCGCCTTCTGGTCGGTCACCACGTCATTGGTAAAATCGAACAGCACCGGATCATAGGCAGAGCCCGGCTGTTCGAGCAGGTCCTCGACCATCGTCAGCGCGCCATCATGATGGGCGACCATCAGGGTCAGGAACTGGCGGTCGAATTCCGTGCCGCTGGCATTAGCAAGCGCTGCCATCTGGGCAGGTGTCGCCATTCCGGCCATTTTCATGCCGCTCATGCCCGGCATGGAATGCCCCATAGCAGCATGGCGCGCATGCTCCGCAGGATCGGGCGCATTCTCGCCGCGCTCGGTCAGCCAGCCGCGCATAAAAGTGATTTCGTCTTCCTGCGAGGCGCGGATCTTCTTCGCCAAGGCGACGATGTCAGGCGTGTTCGTCCGGTCCTCTACCAGCGCCACCATTTGTACCGCCTGATAGTGGTGATGGATCATGCCTTGCATAAAGGCGAGATCCGCTGGGGAATACCGGTTGTCGGCCAGCCTGGTCGCTTCGTCGCTGGTCAGGGTTTTGGGCGCAGCACCGGGCGCGCCGGGCTGCACAATCGGAGCGGACTGGGCGGCTGCGATGGCGGAGGTGCCAAGAAGCAAAGCGGTGGTGGACACGCGAAGGATGGTAAGCGGCATGATATAAGGTCCCTTGAATTCTCTTGACCGCACAAAGCCTCTTTCTGTTCGCGCGGTCAAGGCAGCATTGGGCAGGTATCGGTACGAATGGCTCTCACGCTTCGATCAGCCACCTGGCCCGGGCGACGGCCAGTGCGGGGTATTTGGGCATGTCTGTCGAGACTGTATCGAGCGCGCGGCGGCGCAGGCTCGCCAGCAGCCCCTTATCGCGCAGACCCGCGCTGCCATCGAGCAATCGCTGCGCCAGCGCCCGATCGGACCCCACCGCGCCAGCCTCGGCCTCCCGCGCGATCAGGCCCAGCGCGTTGCGGGCCACCGCGTGCTGGAACCGGTCATGCCCCTCCATGCGCGGTTTGACCGTGGCGAGCCATTCCGAGATGGCCGTAGCCAGTTCGCCGATAGAGGCCTGCCCTGCCAAAGTTTCGGTGCCGGGCGAACGCGGTAGCGCATGTGCTTTCTCCGCATCCGGTGCCTCGCCCTCCAACAGCAGGAGCAGATCAAGCTCCTGCTCTCCGGTCCGGCGGGAAATCAGGGCCCGCTCCAGACTGCGGTCCGCTCCGCTGCGCCATTGTCCGCCCATCCTGAGGCATCCCAGCGCCCACCACACGGTCCGGTAGACCAGCCAGAAATGGAACCGCGCGGGATCGACTTTTCGCCCGCCCGCAGCTTCGTAAGCGGAAAAATACTGCTCTAATGTGCCCAGCCCCAGCGCAGGCCGATCAATGCGCGAGAAGCGCCAGACGGTCATGCAGCCAAAGGCCAAATCTTCGTGCCAGTCGCTCAAATGGGCCAGTTCCCAGTCGAGCACGCCGGTGAGCCTACCGTCTCCGACCAGCAGATTGCCGACGCGGTAGTCGCCGTGATTGAGCACGGGGTCCACGGGCTTAGGAATGTTGTCCAGTAACCAGCGAAGACCCAACGCGATGATCGGCCGATCGCCGCCCGCTTCCTCGAACTGCGCGGTGAAATCTGCCACGCCTTCTGCGGGATCGAGCGCCGGTAAGTCGGGCGGGAGATCGGCAATCGATAGCGCATGGATTTGCGCCAGCTGGTTCGCGCATTCGGATAGGAGCCGGTCTGGCCCGTCCATCGCCAGGATGGCTTTGGGATCTGGGGTGCCGGGCAAGGCCTTCATCACGAAGCCGCTACCTATCCCGTCGCCGGGCTCCAGTTCGGCCACCACCTCGGGTGCGGCGATGCCCGCCCCATGAGCCGCGCGAATGATCGCGGCCTCTGTATCATGGCCGAAAGGGCGCTGCGCGAGAAACTCCAGCGTCGGCGCACGGCGCAGGACATAGTCGAGCCCGCCCGCCGTGAACCGCCAGCTTTCCATCGTTGCCCCACCTGTAAGGCGAATGATGTTCTCGGGCGGCCCTATGTCGGCGCGGGCCAGCGCCCGGGTTAAGCCAGCGGTCAGATCGGTCAGTTGAATCGACATTGCGGTCTCTGCTCGCAGCACCTGCGGAGCAATACAACGCAACATTTTGGCAGTTCGATCATTGCAGCCGGGCAAAGTGGAGACAAATTGTCGAGGCTGTGCGTCATGCGCGCAGGAGAATCATCCAGATACGCGCCAATTGATGCAGCTGTGCGCCGGAGCGGGTCGATAGGAATACTCGGCCCGTCGCGCATCAGGAGTCGTTCGTCGTGTCCTTTGTGCCCCTCACGAGGTTGAGGCCTTGCTTCGCGAACACAAAGGGCCGTTAAGTGTTTGCCAACCATACGATTGCTACATCTGGACCCCATGAAACGCGCAATTTTCACATTCTTCGCTGCTGCTGCCGCTCTTACGGGCTTCTCGGCTTCCCCCGCCATCGCCCAGACAACCAATCTGGAGTCTGCATTCGACCGGACATTCGGCACGCAGGTGCGGGCCCCGCAAAGCTTTCAGGCTGTCTATGATACCGCGCTTGAGCGTAGAATTGCCCAATTGGCCGATGGTTCGGACGGACGGATCGGCGTTGCCGCAATTGATCTGAGCACCGGCGAAGAGGTCATGGTCCTTGCCGACCAGCGTTTCCCCATGGCTTCGACCAGCAAGATCGCCGTGGCCGCTGCGTTTCTCGAAGGCGTGGAGCAGGGCCGGTGGAGCCTTTCCAGCGAATTCCCTCTGCTGATCCCCATGCGTTCCAAGAAATACAGCTCGCCCACCGCTCCGGTACGGCGCGGCAATTATATGGCTGCGCGCGACCTCATTGAAATCATGATCACGCGCTCGTCCAATTCGGCGACCGACGCCTTGCTGGATGTGGTTGGTGGCCCGCGTGCGGTGAACAACTGGGCATGGCGCAATGGCTTCCGCAATTTCAGCATCGACCGCGATATCGCGACGCTAGTGCGCGATGACGGGGAATACGACCCGGCAAGCTATATCGATCTGCGCGACAGCGCCACGCCGCGCGACATTGTCCGCATGCTTGCGGCGCTCAATAACGGTCGGGTCTTGTCGGCAGGCAGCCGGCAGGTGATCCTGTCTTCCATGAGCCGGACCCGTACTGGCACGCGCCGCATCCCTGCTCTGATGCCGGCCGAAGCACAGGTGCTGCACAAGACCGGTTCGCTGAACAACACCTCCAGCGATGTCGGAATTATTCGCGGGCCGAATGGGCGTTCGATTGCAGTCGCAATTTACGTGACCGGCCAGGGGGCAAAACTGAACCGCGAACGCAAGATCGCCTCGATTGCCCGGGCCCTGTATGACGGGATGATCGCCAATCGTGGCCGCAATTACGCGGGCGCTACCTATTCGGGTGGGTGAGTCGGTCGGTCCGACCAGCGGCTAGCGAAAAGCAGCGCACATAAAGAAAGGGCGGCACCTCACGGTACCGCCCTTCTTTGTTCGTAAGCAGAAGAGCTTAGGAAGCAGCTTCTTCCATGGCTTCTTCAGCGTCGGAAGCAGCTTCTTCAGCGCCTTCGACCATTGCGTCGGCACCTTCAGCAACGGCGTCCGCGCCGTCTTCCATGGCGCCTTCGGCACCTTCAGCCATCGCGTCAACGTTGGCTTCTGCGTCGGCCATTGCGCCGTCGACAGCGCCTTCAGCGGCGTCGGTGGTGCCTTCCGAGCAAGCAGCCAGGGTCAGAGCAGCAGCTGCAGCAGCGGAGATCATAGCGATTTTACGCATAATATTAGTTCCTTAACTCAATCGAGTGGGTGGTCGTCCTGCCCTTCTGAGCTGGCCGACGAAACCTCCCCCACATGGGTGGCTTCGACACTCTAAATAGTGGCGGCTTTGTGGCAACGCAAGCCTTTTTGCCACATTTTGCCTAATTTCTGCCACATTTGGCACAATTTCGCCGGATTTCCGCCATTTTTCAGACGATTGTCCCGCTGCCCTCGCGGTGCAAATCCCGGCTGACCTGCACGGCCTGCGCTGCTAGCAGGCGCTATGACTGACAAACAGCATCTCTATCTGGTCGACGGCTCCGCCTATATTTTCCGCGCCTACCACCGTCTCCCGCCACTGACGAATCCCGAAGGGACGCCGGTCGGCGCGGTCTATGGGTACACCACTATGTTGTGGAAATTGGCCGAAGATTTGGACAAGGCCGACGGCCCGACGCACCTTGCGGTCATCCTCGACAAGTCGAGTCATTCCTTCCGCAACGAGATTTACGACCAGTACAAAGCCAACCGTCCCGATCCGCCGGAAGATCTGGTCCCCCAATTCCCGCTGATTCGCGATGCGACTCGGGCATTCTCCCTGCCCTGCATCGAGGAGCCCGACGTGGAGGCGGACGATGTTATCGCGAGCTACGCCCGCAAAGCGGCAGCCGAGGGATTCGATGTCACCATCGTCTCATCCGACAAGGACCTGATGCAATTGGTCGGTACGGGCGGCGATGGTGTCGGTGCAATCGATATGCTCGACACGATGAAGAGCGCGCGGATCGGGGTCGAGGAAGTGACCGAGAAGTTCGGAGTCGGGCCGGAACTGGTCGGCGATGTGCTCGCGCTGATGGGCGATACAGCGGATAACATTCCCGGCATCTTCGGCGTCGGGCCGAAAACCGCGACCAAGCTTATTCAGGAGCACGGATCGCTGACCGGCGCGCTGGATGCTGCGAAGGACATGAAGAAGAGCAAGCTGAAAGAGCGCCTGCTGGAACACCGCGCCGATGCAGAGCTCAGCCGGGTGCTGGTTACTTTGAAAGAGGATTGCGAGCTCCCCATTCCGCTGAGCGATATGAAGCTCGACGGCGTGCCGCCTGAACCGCTGGCCGAATTTCTCACCACGCATGGCTTCACCAGTCTGCTGCGACGGCTGGATGCCGGATCGGGCAGCCCTGACCGCAAGAACGATCTGAACCCGGCCAAAGCCGACAAGCCGGGGGCCGATGCTGCACCCGCCGGAGCCAGCCAGGCTCTGCCCGACTTCCCGGCCATCGACCGCTCGACTTACGAAACGGTCCAGACCCGCGAACGGCTCGACCACTGGATTGCGCAGTGTTTGGCGGCCCGCACTATTGCGGTGGACACCGAAACCAGCGCGCTCGACGCGATGCAGGCCGATCTGGTCGGCATCAGCCTTGCGACCGGGCCGAACGAAGCCTGCTATATCCCGCTGGCGCATCTCAACGAAGGCGGCGGCGGCAGCGACATGTTCGCCGAGAAGCCGGAGCAGGTGCCCTTGGAGGAAGCTCTCGCCGCGCTCAAACCGCTGCTGGAAAGCGATGCGGTTCTGAAAATCGGCCAGAACATCAAATACGATCTCAACGTTCTGGCCCGCCACGATATTCACGTCGCGCCGATCGACGATACTATGGTCATCAGCTTTGCGCTGGATGCAGGCCGGGGCGAAGGCGGCATTGGCGGCGGGCACGGCATGGACGAATTGAGCGTGCGGCATCTCGGCCATAGCCCGATGAGCTTCAAGGATGTGTGCGGCACGGGCAAGAAGCAGATCCCGTTCGGCGAAGTCCCGCTGGATAAAGCGACCGAGTACGCAGCCGAGGATGCCGACGTTACTTGGCGGCTCCACCAGCATTTGAAGCCCCGCCTCGCTATCGAAGGCGGCACGAGCATCTATCAGCGGGTCGACCGTCCGCTGATCCCGACCGTTGCCGGAATGGAGCGCGAAGGGATCAAAGTCGATCGTGCGCGTCTGGCTAAGCTGTCGGAAGAATTCGCCACCGAAACCGCCAAGCTGGAGAAGGAAATCCACACCGTTGCCGGCGAGGAATTCTCTGTCGGCAGCCCCAAGCAATTGGGCGAAATCCTGTTCGACAAGATGGGATATAAAGGCGGCAAGAAGGGCAAGAGCGGGCAGTACTCCACCGATCAGAGCGTTCTGGAGAAGCTCGACGCGAGCGGCGCCGACATTGCCAGCAAAGTGCTCGAATGGCGCCAGCTGTCCAAGCTGCGCTCGACCTATACCGAGGCCCTGCAGGCCGCAATCAATCCCGATACGCAGCGCGTCCATACCAGTTACAGTCTGGTCGGCGCGCAGACCGGGCGGCTGTCGAGCACCGATCCGAACCTGCAGAACATTCCCATCCGCACGCCTATCGGGCGCCAGATCCGCGAGGCTTTCGTGCCCGAGGATGGCAACGTGCTGCTGGCGGCCGACTATAGCCAGATCGAATTGCGACTGGCGGCGCATATGGCCGATGTCGATGCGCTAAAGGATGCGTTTGCCAAGGGCGAAGACATCCACAATCGCACCGCACAGGAAATGTACGGCGAGGTCAGCCGCGATACGCGGGCGCAGGCCAAGACGATCAACTTCGCCATTCTATATGGCATCAGCCGTTGGGGTCTGGCGGGCCGTCTGGGCGTGGAAGCGGACGAAGCGCAGGCGATGATCGACCGCTATTTCGAACGTTTTCCCGGTATCCAGCGCTATATTGCCGAGACCTTGGAGACGGTGCGCGAGCGCGGCTATTCCGAAACGCTGTTTGGCCGCAAGACGTGGTTCCCGCGGATCAAATCCAAGAACCAGGCCGAACGGCAAGGCAGTGAGCGTGCAGCCATCAACGCCCCCATTCAGGGGACCAGCGCCGACATCATCAAGCGCGCCATGGTGCGCATGCTCCCGGCGCTGCGCGATGCAGGCCTGTCCGATGTGCGGATGCTTCTGCAGGTCCACGATGAACTGGTGTTCGAACTGCCGGAAGGCGACATTGCCGCTGCCTCCCCGGTGATCGAACGGGTCATGGCAGAGGCTGCGCTTCCATCTGTGGACCTCAGCGTGCCGCTGGGAATAGAGATCGGCACGGGAGCAAGTTGGGACGCCGCGCATTAGACGCAGGATAACCCCGCAGCGCTTGTGCTGAGGGGCGGCGAACCATAGGGCGCGCGCATGTTCGAGAATTTCGATATCCGAAGCTGGCAAGTCGACTGGAGCGCGGTTCTAATCGCCTCTGCCGTTCTGGTTGCGGCATTGCTGGTTGCTTATCTGCTGTACCGCGCCCTGTTTGCGCTGGTGGGCAAGCTGACGGCTCTGTCCGCCAGCGAAACCGATCACATTGTGGTCGACCGGATGCGGGCGCCGGTCAAATGGTCGGTTCTCGCCATTGCGGTAACGATTGCAGCGGAGCAGAATGCGCTTCTCGGTTCTCTTTGGGAGCCCTTTGCGCGGTTCCTTCGGCCCGCTCTGCTCGGCTGGATCGCCTATACTCTGGTGAAGGGCTTCTCCACCGCACTGGAACTGCGGCTGGAGCATACCGAGGATCCCGTCGCGATGCGCAGTCGGCGGACCCGGATTGCGATCCTGTCGCGCACCGCAACCATAGCGATTGTCGTAATCACTGTCGGCCTGATGATGCTCGGCATACCTGGCGTGCGCGATATCGGGACCACGCTGCTGGCCTCTGCCGGTTTCGCAGCCCTCGCCATTGGTGCGGCGGCCCAGCCTGCGCTCAAATCGCTGATTGCGGGCCTGCAAATGGCCATTACCGAGCCCGTCCGGATCGGCGATCTGGTGGTGATCGATGGACACACGGGGCGGGTCGAAGAGATCAAGATGAGCTTCGTAATTGTGCGGACGTGGGACGAACGGGCAGTGATCATTCCGACCGACCAGTTCCTTGATGACGGGTTCGAGAACTGGACCCGGCGCGCCGAATCGCTCTCCGGGCCGGTTTTCCTGCATCTCGATCCGATTGCCGATATCGGGCCCATCCGGCAGGAATTCACCCGCTTCATCGAGGCCCATCCGCTGTGGGACAAACGCACGGTCAGCGTGCTTGTCACGGAAGCCTATCCCGAGTCAGTCGAAGTCCGCATGGCGGTGAGCGCCAATACGGTGGCCGATCTGTTCAACCTGCGCTGCGCAGCACGGGAACATATGATTGCATGGCTCAACGAGCACCAGCCCGAAGCCCTGATCCGACACCGGCTCGAAGTGCCCGGCGGAACCGACAAGGCCCCCGAACCGGGCGAACCCTAGGGGACGGGACCGAATAATGCGCTGTCCGCCCCCGCAGGTTTAGCTCTTGTCGGTGACTTCTCCGTGCTTCTTGGCGCGGGTGCTTTCCACCATGCCTTCATGCACGAAGCCGATGGGCAGCGCTTCGGCGGCGCGCTTCTTCAGTTCGCCGCGCATTTTCTTGTACTCCGCCTCCATCTTGCTGGTGACGGTCGCGCGGCTGTCTTTGAGCGCTTCGGCAAAGTCGGCCGCAGTCACATGCGTGACGTCCGCCCCTTCACGGTGCAGCGCATTCAGACCCGCACGGCGGACCACATCTTCCAGATCGGCGCCGGTGAAGCGGTCGGTCTTGGCAGCGACATCCGCCAGCTTCACGTCGTCTGCGAGCGGCATGGCCGAGGTGTGGATGCCGAGAATTTGCTCGCGGCCTTTCTTGTCTGGCGTGCCAACATAGACGAGCTCGTCAAACCGGCCGGGGCGCAGCAAAGCGGGATCGACCAGTGTGGGACGGTTTGTCGCCCCGATCACAACGACCGACTGAAGCTCTTCCAGCCCGTCCATCTCGGCCAGCACAGTGTTCACCACGCGGCCCGTTACCTGCGGCTCCATTCCGGATGATCCGCGCGCGGGGACCAGAGAATCGATCTCGTCGATAAAAATAACGCACGGGGCCACAGCGCGGGCGCGCTGGAACATTTTAGCGATTTGCTGCTCGCTCTCGCCATACCATTTGCTCAACAAGTCGCTGCTCTTCATCGAGATAAAATTGGCCTCGGCCTCTTTCGCGACAGCCTTCGCCAGCAGGGTCTTGCCGGTGCCGGGCGGGCCATAGAGCAGGAAGCCCTTCGCCGGGCGAATGCCCAAACGCCGGAATGCTTCCTGATTTTTCAGCGGAAGTTCGATGCCTTCCTTCAGTTTCTCGATCGACTCGTCGACGCCGCCGATATCGTCCCAGCCGACTTGCGGCACTTGCACCATCACTTCGCGCATGGCGCTGGGCTGAATGCGCTTAAGGGCGGAGAGGAAGTCTTCGCGGGTCACGCACAGGTCCTCGAGAACCTCCTGCGGAACCGTGCGCTCGTCCAGATCGAGCCGCGGCATGATCCGGCGGACCGCATCGATGGCGGCTTCACGCGCCAGAGCAGCGATATCTGCCCCGACAAAGCCATAAGTCATGCGCGACAGCTCGTTCAGATCGACCTTCTCACCCAGCGGCATACCGCGCGTGTGAATGGCGAGGATTTCGCGGCGGCCTTTCTCGTCCGGCACACCGATGATGATCTCGCGGTCGAACCGGCCGGGACGGCGCAGCGCTTCGTCGATGGCGTCAGGTCGGTTCGTGGCCGCAATCACCACCACATTGGCCCGCGATTCCAGACCGTCCATCAGGGTCAGCAGCTGCGCAACCAAACGCTTCTCTGCCTCACCGGCGACTTGGTCGCGCTTTGGCGCAATCGAATCGATCTCGTCGATAAAGATGATCGCGGGGGCGTTTTTGGAAGCCTTTTCAAACACCTCGCGCAGGCGCTTTTCGCTCTCGCCATACCCGGAACCCATAATCTCCGGGCCATTGATAATCGAGAAGTCGGCATCCGATTCGTTGGCGACGGCCTGGGCCAGCCGGGTCTTGCCGGTCCCGGGCGGGCCATGCAGCAACACACCCTTTGGCGGATCGACGCCCAGCCGGGTGAACAATTCGGGATAGCGCAGCGGCAATTCCACCATCTCGCGCAATTGCTGGATCGTATCGTCGATCCCGCCGACATCGTCGTAGTTCACCACCGCGCGCGCATCGCGCGGAGCTTCAAACTCGGCGCGCAGCTCGACCTCGGTGTTCTCGTCGATATGGACGATGCCCTTGGGCACCGTGCTGACCACTGACAGGCGGATCTGGGTGAGGGCGTAGGCGGGCGCATTGAACATCCGGCGCACTTCGGGCGGCATGTTCTGGACCGGCTGCTGGCCGGTTGTGGCGACCAGATCGCCTGCCAGCAAAGGCTTGCGGAAGAAATTGCGCTGCAGTGCCTGAGTTGGCCCCTGCAAGCGCATTTCGCGGTTGGCGGGGGCGAAGACGACGCGGGTTGCGGGGCGCGATTCGGCGGCGCGAATAATCACATGCTCGCCCGATCCGGCCTCGGCATTGCCGCGCTGCAATCCGTCCAGCCGGACAACCTCCAGCGACTGGTCCTCGTCATAGGCCGGCATGGCGATGGCAACCGTGGTCCGCTTGCCTTGGATCTCCACCACATCGCCCTCGGTAACGCCGAGCGTCTGGAATGCACTGCGCGGCATCCGGGCAATCCCCTGTCCGCTTTCTTCCTGCCGCGCGGCGGCGACCTGCAGCCTTGCCTGCTTCTCTTGTGTCGCGCTGTCGCCGTCGGCCATGGGGTATCCTCTGGTATCGTGTCCGTGTGTCTGAACGCCTAGCTAGGGGGCCTTCCCCGTGCTTTCAAATGGGTAGGCATACCAAAGGGCCGATTAACCGCAGGGGTCGCGGCGAATACGGGCAAGAAAAAAGCCCGGCAGGAGAACCCGCCGGGCTGGAAAAGTTTGGGAGAGGATGCCTGTAAAGGCCCGCCCTATGTGCGGTGCAGCATGGTTTTGTGCAAGTGCGAAAGGCACAATGTGTGTTGCATAAATCGCAATTATGATGCGCGTTCCTTGCCTGGCGATGCGCCCCGCTAGGGGTGACAGGAACGGGCGCGCATCGTATTACGTCGCCTTCGCAATGGAGCCCCAATGAACAAAATCTATCCCGATGCCGCCGCTGCCCTCGACGGCATTCTTCGCAACGATATGCTGATCGCCAGTGGCGGCTTTGGCCTGTGCGGTATTCCCGAACGGCTGCTGGACGCAATCCGCGACAGCGGTGTGACCGGGCTGACCTTTGCCAGCAACAATGCCGGGATCGACAATGAAGGCATCGGCAAGCTGTTGCGCACCAAGCAGGTGAGCAAGATGATCGCCAGCTATGTCGGCGAAAACAAGGAATTCGAGCGCCAGTTTCTCGCAGGCGAACTGGAAGTCGAGTTCTGCCCGCAAGGGACACTGGCCGAGCGCATGCGGGCAGCAGGGGCAGGCATTCCGGGCTTCTACACCAAGACCGGCGTGGGCACGCAGGTTGCCGAGGGCAAGGAAGTGAAGAGCTTCGGCGGGGAAGATTATCTGCTCGAAGAGGGCATCTTCGCCGATCTTGCCATTGTGAAAGCGTGGAAGGCGGACGAAACGGGCAATGTTGTGTTCCGCAAAACCGCGCGCAATTTCAACCAGCCCGCCGCGACTTGCGGGAAGGTCTGCGTGGTCGAGGTGGAGGAAATTGTCCCCACCGGTTCGCTCGATCCCGATTGCATCCATCTGCCCGGCGTCTTCGTCCAGCGGATGATCGTCGGCGCACCCTACGACAAGAAGATCGAATTCCGGACCGTGCGCGAACGCGAGTCTGCCTGAGGGTCATATGCTGCGTCCTTCGCCACTTTTGCGCATGATGCTGCTGGGCGCAGCCGCCCTAGCGCTTCAGGGCTGCGCGGCAGCGGCGATCCCTGTTTTGGCGGGAGGCCTGTTGGTGACCAAGCAGGCCAATCCCGGCTTTATCTCCGACACCCGCGGTGCCGAGGTTCGCTCTGCACAAAACCGGCCGATTGAAAGCGTTGCTGTTGCGACCGCAGCTACGCCTGCACCGGCTGGCGAGCCCGCACCGACATTGCTTCCCGCCAGCCGCGCCCTGCTGGAGAGCCTCAACGCGCCAGCCGAAGCGCCCGAAGTCGAGCTGATCGCCTCGACAACGCTTCCAAGGCCCGGCGATGCCAGCGCAGGCGGGCTTGCGGCGCGGCTTTTGGCAGGCAATCGCGCTTACGATCCGTTCTTCGGCTACGTGCTGTCGCAAGTCTCGCAAGATCCGCTGTCGGGAGAAGAACGGCAATCGGCGTTGCTCAGCAATCCCGGCAAGCTCGATGCCGACACCTTGCCCTGCGGCTTTCGCCCGCCGGCAGTCATGATCGATATCGATCCGGCGGACGGGCTGGTACCGCTGACCGGCGAACCCTCGCTGAACGCGCCGCTGGCACGAGTTGTCTCGGCTCTGCGGGCGCGCGGGGTGACAATTTTCTGGGTCACAGGGCGCACTGCCGATCATGCCGGAGAGGTCCGCACGCGCCTGATCCTGTCGGACCTCGACCCCGCTGCCGAAGATCGCCTTATCGTGATGCGCTACCCTCAGGATCGCAAACAGACCCGTCGCCGCGCTTTTGCTGACGAGCATTGCATCGTGGCTCTGCTCGGCGACGAAAAATCCGATTTCGACGAACTCTACGATTACCTGCGCACACCCGACGATGCGGTCACGCTCGAACGGCTGGTCGGCAATCGCTGGTTCCTCGCCCCGACACCCCTCGACTGAGACTGGAAAACCTATGTCCGAAACCCAAGGCTGGACCCGCGATCAAATGGCCGCCCGCGCCGCGCAGGAATTGCGCGATGGCTATTACGTCAATCTCGGGATCGGCATTCCCACGCTGGTAGCCAACCATATTCCGGACGGCATGACGGTCACGCTGCAAAGCGAGAACGGGATGCTGGGGATCGGGCCCTTCCCTTACGACGACGAGGTCGATCCCGACCTGATCAATGCCGGCAAGCAGACCATCAGCGAGCTGCCGCAGAGCGCCTATTTCGACAGCGCGACCAGCTTCTCCATGATCCGGGGCGGCCATATCGATTTGACCGTGCTCGGCGCGATGGAAGTGGCCCAGAATGGCGATATCGCCAACTGGATGATCCCAGGCAAGATGATCAAGGGGATGGGCGGCGCGATGGATCTGGTCGCCGGGGTGAAGAAGATCATCGTGGTGATGGACCACAACGCCAAAGACGGCAGCGCGAAGTTCATTCCCGAATGCACCCTGCCGCTGACCGGCACCAATGTGGTCGATATGATCATCACCAATCTCGGCGTGTTCCACCGGCCCGATCATGACAGCGCGTTCAAACTGATCGAGATCGCCCCAGGCGTGACAGCGGACGAGATCGCGGCAAAGACCACCGCGCATTACGAGAGCTGATCAGGAGGCACTGCCATGGCGATGAACCGCGTTTGCGAAATGACCGGCGCGGAGTTTCCGCTGTTTGCATTCTCTCACTGCCGCGATGTGGTTGCCGCTGTCAGCAAGGCGGGCGGTTTCGGAGTGCTGGGCGCGACCCGCTTTAGTCCCGAAGCCCTCGAAGAAGAGCTGGCGTGGATCGACGCGCATGTCGATGGTGCACCCTATGGGGTCGACGTGCTGGTGCCCGAGGTTATCGACCCGGCAGTGGCGGGTCTGGCGGATAACAAGAGCCGCGCGCAGGCGATCGATCCTTCTTACCAGAGCTTCGCCAATCAGGTGCTCGGCCAATATGGCATCGCTCCGGAAGCCGAAATGCCGATTCTGCGCGAGAGGATGGGTATTACGCCGGAAAACGGGCTGGCGCTGATGGAAGTCGCCTTTCGCCATCCCATCCGGCTGATTGCCAATGCGCTGGGCATCGCGCCTGCCGCCATGATCGAAGAGGGCAAAAAGCGCGGCGTGCCGGTCGCGGCCTTGGTGGGCGCGAAGGAACACGCCATCCGTCAGGCCGAAGCCGGGGTCGATATCATCGTGGCGCAGGGCGGCGAGGCGGGCGGCCATTGCGGCGAGGTCTCCACGCTGGTGCTGATCCCTGAAGTCGTCCGCGCCCTCACCCGTGCCGGGCACGACATTCCGGTGCTGGCCGCTGGCGGGATCATGGGCGGTGCGCAGATGGCCGGAATGATGGCGGCCGGCGCGCAGGGCGCATGGACCGGTTCGGTCTGGCTCGCCACGCCGGAAGCGGAAACATCCGAAGCCTTTCGCGAGAAAATGGTCGCCGCGCGCAGCCGCGACACGGTGCGCAGCCGCAGCCGGACCGGCAAACCGGCGCGTCAGTTAAAGACCGCTTGGCACGATGCGTGGGAAGCCGGGGATGGTCCGGGCACGCTGCCGATGCCGCTGATGGGCATGGTTTCCGAACCCGCTTTTGCCCGCGTCGAACGCGCAGCAGCGGCGGGCAATGCAGAGGCCCGCGAACTGGTCAGCTATTTTGTCGGTCAGGGCGTCGGGCTGGTCGAAGATGTCCGCTCCAGCCGTCAGGTGGTGATGGATTTCCGCGAAGAGTTTCTCGCCGCGGTCGAGGGGCTCTCTAGCCTGCTCCAGCAGGAATAGCGCGACTATGTGGCTGGATGAACCGCGCAACGCGAACGCGCCTCTGGCGGGGCTGAAAGTGCTCGAACTGGCCCGCGTTCTGGCCGGGCCATGGGTGGGGCAGACGCTGGCCGATCTGGGCGCGGATGTCATCAAGATCGAGAGCCCCGAAGGCGATGGCACTCGTCTCTGGGGCCCGCCATGGATCGAGCGCGAGGGACCGGACGGAGAGACCGTACGCGAGGCGGCCTATTACCACGCCTGCAATCGCGGCAAACGGAGCGTGGTGGCCGATTTCAAGAGCGCTGAGGACCTGGCGCGGGTCAAAGCACTGGCTGCTGAAGCCGATGTCGTGATCGAGAACTTCAAGACCGGAGCGCTGGCGAAATTCGCTCTCGATTATCCGTCGCTGCGTGCTGCGAACGAGGGCCTTGTCTATTGCTCGATCACCGGCTTCGGTCAGACCGGGCCGCGTGCGAAGGAGGCCGGCTACGATTTCGTCATTCAGGGAATGAGCGGGTTCATGGCGCTGACCGGCGAGCCGGATGGGCAGCCGATGAAGATGGGGGTCTCCATCTCAGACCTCACCTGCGGGCTTTATTCGGTCATTGCGATCCAGTCCGCGCTGGCGATGCGGGAGCGGACCGGAAAGGGACAGCATGTCGATATGGCGCTACTCGACTGCTCGGTCGGGCTGCTCGCCAGTCAGGCAATGCATCTGTTTGCAACCGGCGAGAACCCGCCGCGCATGGGCAACGAGCACGCGCAGGTCAGCGCTTACGGAGTGTTCCCGACGAGCGATGGCGAGATCGTGCTGGCGCCCGCCAATGACGGCCTGTTCCGGCGTTTGCTGGGCGTGCTGGGGCGCGATGACCTGCTGGAGGATCCCCGCTTCGTCACCAATGAGGGGAGGCTGGCGAACCGTACCGCGCTGGACGCCATTATCGCCGAGGCAACAGCGCATAGAACCCGTGCGGACCTGCTGGACGCCTGCGCTGCGGCAGGCATCCCCGCCGGACCGATCAACGCGATCGATCAGGTTTTCGCCGACCCGCAGGTCAAGGCGCGCGGCATGCAGATAGAGCTGGATGGCATTGCCGGAGTGCGCAGCCCCTTCACGTTCTCCGATGCGGAACTGGCGCTGGACACGCCCTCGCCCCCGAAGGGAGCGCATACTCCGGCAAACTAGGTAGCAGCCCAGCTTACCCCACAGCCGCCTTCAGATCGTCGACCAGATCGGTCCGCTCCCATGGGAAGTGATCACCATCGGCTGTCCGGCCGAAATGGCCGTAGGCGGCGCTTTTGCGGTAGATCGCCTTGTTGAGACCCAGATGCGTGCGAATGCCGCGCGGAGTCAGACCGCCCAGCTTCTCGATACCCGCTAAAGCGGTTTCGAGCTGCTCGTCGGAGACCGTGCCGGTGCCGTGGGTATCGACATAGAGCGACAGCGGTTTGGACACGCCGATCGCATAGGCGAGCTGGATGGTGCAGCGGCTGGCGAGGCCTGCCGCCACGATATTCTTCGCCATGTAGCGCGTAATGTACGCAGCCGAGCGGTCGACCTTGGTCGGGTCCTTGCCAGAGAATGCGCCGCCGCCATGCGGGGCCGCGCCGCCGTAGGTGTCGACGATGATCTTGCGTCCGGTTAGGCCGGCGTCCCCGTCAGGCCCCCCAATCTCGAAAGCGCCGGTGGGGTTGATGTGCCATTCGGTTGCATCGCTCAGCCAGCCTTCGGGCAGGATCGCGGTGACGACTTCTTTCACATAGGCCTTGAGCTCGGCTTCCTTCTCGCCCTCGTCATAGCCTTTGCCATGCTGGGTCGAGACGACGACCGCCGTGCAGGCAACCGGCTTGCCGTCTTCATAACGCAGCGACAGCTGGCTCTTCGCATCGGGCTCGAGGAACGGGGCCTTTCCGCTCTTGCGGTCTTCGGCGAGCTGTTCGAGGATCTTGTGGCTGTAATCGAGCGGCGCCGGCATCAGGTCGGGCGTTTCATCGCAGGCGAAGCCGAACATGATGCCCTGGTCGCCGGCACCTTCATCCTTATTGCCGCTGGCATCGACGCCCTGCGCGATTTCCGAGGACTGGCCGTGCAGGTGATTCTCGAAGGTCAGCGTCTTCCAGTGGAAGCCATCCTGTTCATAGCCGATATCGCGCACAGTGGAGCGAACCGCCTTCTCGATCTCTTCCTTCGCGCCCGGTGCCCAGCCGCCATTCACGGCCCAAGCTTCGTTGGCTTCATCATACATCGGGGCGCAGCGGATTTCGCCTGAAAGAATAACACGTTGCGTGGTGGTCATCGTCTCGCACGCGACGCGGGATTCGGGATCCTTGGCCAGCATCAGATCGACAATCGCATCGGAAATCTGGTCGGAAACCTTATCCGGATGGCCTTCGGAAACGCTTTCGGACGTGAAGAGATAATTGCTGCGCATGATGCCTGTGAACCTCACATATAAAGATAGCTTTATGTCTTGATATGTCGACTTAGCGAGCCGCGCGGCGCGTGGCAATAACAGAGGCGATGAGAGCTCCGAACATAAGCAAAAAGGCCCAACCCAGCGGCAGCCAGTTTCCTGCGCGGGCAAACCATGTGGGCGCGTGGGCGGGCGGCACGAACCCGTCCAGCTTGTCGCGTTCCTGCGCCCCGAGCGATCGCCGCACGACGCCGCGCGCATCGATAACCGCGCTGATACCCGTAGTGGTGGAGCGCAAGACCGGCAGCCCCTCCTCGATGGCGCGCAGCCGGGCCTGCGCCAGATGCTGCGGCGGACCCCACGCGCCAAACCAGCCATCATTGGACGGGTTAAAGATGTAATCGGGGCGATTGCGGCGATCCGTCACCTGCCCCGAGAACACGATCTCGTAACAGATCTGGATACCGGCATCGCCATACTCGCCAAGCTCCAGCGTGCGGGGACCGGGGCCGGGAATGAAGTCGATCGTGCCCGCCACCAGCCTGCTCGCCCCGAGAGGTTCAAGCAGCCATCGCAATGCCAGATACTCGCCATAGGGCACCAGATGCGCCTTGCTGTAGCTGCCAGCAAAATCGCCCTGATCGTCGAGCGCGGTGACGACATTATACGCGCCCAGCGCCCGCTCCCGCCCGGTCTCGTCGGTGCCGATTTCCAGATCGGTCGCGCCGGTCAGCAGCAGGCTGTTCTCACCGATGACATCGGCAACCCGCTGCCGCGCGAATTCCGGATCGGCGCGCGCCGTGGTGGCGACGTAATAGCGCAGCGGATAGCCGGGGCGCAGATAGTCGGGCAGTGCGGATTCGGGCCATAGGACCAGCCTTGGCTCGTCTGTCTGCTCGCGGACACTGAACGCTGCGATGGTCAGGAAGGAGGGCTCATACTGGCGCGGGTCGTTCAGTGTTGCCTGATCGAAATTCGGCTGCACAAGAGTGTAACGCAAGGTGCCCTCGCGCTCTTCCCCGGCGGGCCAGAAGCTTCCTGCGATGACCACAGCCGCAGTGCCCGCAAGCGCCAGCCAACGCCTCCCCCCCAGCGCCCACAGGATAGCCCCGGCAAACAGCACGGCCAGTCCGGACAGCGCATAGGTGCCGGTAAAGGGCAAAACCGCAGCCCAGCCGGGGCGGTCGAACGGGCCAAGCAGCGCAAGGCCGAGCGGTGGCCAGGGATAGCCGGTAAACACCCAGCTACGCAGCCATTCGGTAACGATCCACAGCGCTGCAAAGACGGCAACAAACACCGGCACAGCCTTGCTCGCCGCCAGCCGGTGGGTGAGGGCACTGGCGAGCGCGGGGTAGATGGCGAGGTAAAGACACAGCAGCGGCACGGCGATCCAGCCGAGAAAGGCCGGCATTTCGCTTTGGTGCGTGAACGCAGTGGCGATCCAGTTGTTGGCGATGGTCAGGTGGGCGACGCCAAACAGCCAGCCCCGCATCGCGGCCGCTTTCCAGCGTGGCGCATCGCGCACGAGCCAGATGAGCACGGCAATACTGGCGAGTGTGGCGGGCCACAGCCCAAGGGGCGGATAACCGACCGCCCCGATCGCGCCCGCGACCAAAGCTGTAAGCCGGCGCCAGCCGAGCACCTTATCAAGCCACGAACTGGCTGGCGTCTCCGCCCCGCTGTCCGATTGCCCGACCATTGCTCAGCAGCACCCGGAACTTTGCCGGATCAGCTGGCGACGCTCAACGTGTCATTGCCATCCGCATCGTCGGCCTTGGGCTTGCGGCGGCGCGGTGCCCGCTTGGGCTTTTCCTCAGACGGTTCGGCCGAAATAGAGGGCGGCAAGACTGCTGCATCGATTTCGCCATCGGCCTCTGCCGGTTTGGCGCGCGGTTTGCGCGGGCGACGGGCCGGCTTCTCGGCTTCCGCCTCCGTGTGCTCCGCCGCATCGTCGTCGTGGCCATTGCCACGGCGCGAGTCTCCGCGATCTTCATTCCGGCTATCGCCGCGGTCGTCACGATTGCTATCCTGAGCATCACCGCGTGAACGCGAATTGCGGCGCGGGCGACGGCCATTCTCGCGATTGTCGTCACCGCTCTCGTCGCCGTCATTGTCTTGCGAGCGCTCACCGGCCCGATCATTGACCCGATCATTGCCTTTGTCATTGCCGCGCTCGGCATCCCGCTTGGCGCGCTGCTCTTCCTGACGGGCCTTGTTGTCGGCAATCACACGGAAATAGTGGTCTGCAAATTGCAGATAGTATTCCTGCTGCACCCGGTCACCGTGATGATGCGCGTCCTGGGCAAGCTTCTTGTACTTATCCAGCAGCTGGGGCGCATTGCCCCGCGCGCGGCTGTCGATGCGATTCATCGCATTGGGATTGCCGCCACCGCCCTGGTTGCGATTATTGTTACGACTGCGGCGGCGATTGTTATTACGTTGGTTGTTCAAGGAATGCTCTTCCTTATTATCGGGCGCTACCGTTCGGGGCGCACCCGCAAAGCCCCTCGCCGCGCCCGCCATGCTGGCCTCAGAACGCGGCTCCGCATCTGCTTTGCATAGACCAGCACCGTGGGTGCCGAGGAATCCGCCGCAAATGTTGGATCAAGACCGAGGGAGCAAATACGCGCTCGTCACCAGTCTTGGTTCTGATCTAGCCCGTCCCTTGGGCTTTGCCAACCCCCCTTAACCTTCACCCCCCTGAACTCGGCCAAACCGCAAAACCATGCCGCGTGGCCGCTGCGCCAGATCCCGCACCAGTTCGCAGTGTGCCCCGATATCGTTCGACAGCGCGCGCACGGCAGCCTCCTGACGATAGCCGATTTCAAGCACCGCCACGCCCCCGGCGCGCAGCAGTGCTGGCACTTGCGGGACCAGAATGCGGTAATCATCCAGCCCGTCTTCACCGGCAAACAGAGCGCTGTGCGGTTCGTAATCACGCACGCCCGCATCCAGCTCGGCATCCGTTTCCACATAAGGCGGGTTGGCGATGACCAGATCGAATTGCCCGAGTGGCTGTGCCCAGCCGTGCTGTGTCCAGTCCGCACGCTGCAGGTCAGCCCGGTCCTCGACGCCCAATTTCTGTGCATTGGCGCGGGCAATGGCGAGCGCAGCAGGGGAGCTGTCGATACCGATTCCAGTCACGTCTTCGCGCTCGGCCAGCAGCGTGAGCAGCAAGGCCCCGGACCCCGTGCCGCAGTCGAGAATGCGCGCACCTTCATGGAGCAATTCGAGCGCAGTCGCCACCACCGCCTCGCTGTCGGCGCGGGGGATCAGCACGTCGGGCGAGACCGAGAAATCCCGTCCGAAAAAGGACTGGGTGCCGATTACATAGGCCAATGGCTCGCCCGACGCGCGGCGCTCGATCAATGCCTCGAAAGCCTCTGGCGCTTGTGTCTGCATATGCGAGACCAGCAATTGGCTCCGTTCGCAGTTCAGAGCCGCAGCCATCAGCCACTCGGCATCCATGCGCGGCATATCGGAAGCGGCCGTCAGCCGGTCTGCGCCTGCTCTGATCGCCTCGGCCACGGTCATCGGGTCACGCGGCCCAAACTACTCGGCCAGAGCCGCGAGCCGCTTGGCCTCGTCCTCGGCAATCAACGCATCGACCAGCTCTCCCAAACCCGGCCCAGCAATAATCTCCGGCAGCTTGTGCAAAGTCAGCCCGATCCGGTGGTCGGTGACCCGCCCTTGCGGGAAATTGTAAGTGCGGATGCGTTCGGACCGATCGCCGCTGCCGACCATCGCCTTGCGCGCTTCGGCCTCGGCCCCCTGCGCCGCGTCGCGCTGTTGCTCGTAGAGGCGCGCGCGCAGCACCTGCATCGCCTTTTCCTTGTTCTTGTGCTGACTGCGACCATCCTGACAGGTGACCACCAGCCCGGTCGGCTCATGCGTGATGCGGATCGCGCTGTCGGTGGTGTTGACGTGCTGACCACCCGCCCCGCTGGCGCGGTAGGTGTCGATTTTCAGATCGCCCGGCTCGATATGGACATCCACCGCATCGGGTTCGGGCAGTACCGCCACAGTCGCCGCGCTGGTGTGAATGCGCCCGCCGCTCTCGGTCACCGGCACGCGCTGCACGCGGTGGACCCCGCTTTCGAATTTCAGTTTCGCAAATACGCCGGTGCCACGGACATTGGCGACGATCTCCTTGAAGCCACCGACTTCGCTCGCGCTCATGCTGACAGGCTCGACCTTCCAACCCTGCTCGCCGGCATATTTCTCGTACATCCGGTACAGATCGCCTGCGAATAGAGCCGCCTCATCGCCGCCGGTGCCCGCGCGGATTTCCAGCATGGCGGGCCGCGCATCGGCGGAATCGCGCGGCAGCATGGCGATGGAAAGCGTGCGCTCTGCCTCCGGCAGTTGCGCTCGCAGCGAGGCCAGCTCCTCCTCCGCCATCGCCTTCATTTCCGGATCGGCCAGCATCTCTTCTAGCTCGGCAATCTCGGCGCGCATGGACTGCACCTGCGCCGCCGTCTGTGCGACCGGCTCCAACTCGGCATAATCGCGGCTCGCAGCTACGAACTCATCGCCCTCCAGCTGACCCGAAGCCATGCGCGCTTCCAGCTCTGCAAAGCGGTCGGCGATCTGCCGCAGGCGGTCGTCGGGGATGGTCACGCGATCAGGGCCTCGATCTCGGCAATCCGGTCTCCACGCACGCGAACTTCATCCGGCGAGATAAACGAGACAATATTCTCTGCGCCCATCTTCTGGGCTTTGTCGAACCGTTTACGCACACTGCCGGACGCGAGCATTTCAGCGTTGAACCCGGCACGGCGAAGCTTGCCCGTAGCAGCGATCGCTTCACCAAGCAGATCGTCATTTTCAACCACCACGATGGCGTCGGCAGCTGCTTCGCCAGTCTCCCCCACCAACATCGCCAGCCGCTCGATCCCCGCTGCCCAGCCGACCGCAGGCGTGGCGGGGCCGCCGAGGCTTTCCATCAGGCCGTCATAGCGTCCGCCGCCCAGAATGGTGCTTTGGCTGCCCAAAGCCTCGGCGGCGGCGCTGCCTTTGTCGGGAATGAATTCGAAGGCGGTGTGGCGGTAATAGTCGAGCCCGCGCACGAGATTTTCCGCGCGGACCCATTGGACACCGGCCGCGTCGAGCCCGCTGGTGACCGCCTCAAAAAACGCCTTTGCCTCGTCGCTCAAAAACGCGTCGATCTTCGGAGCATCGGCGAGGAAGCGCTGGTCGCGCCGGTCCTTGCTGTCGAGAATCCGCAAGGGGTTCTTCTCCAGCCGCTCCTGCGAATCTTCGCTCAGCTCGTCCTTCACCGCGCTGAAATAGTCGATCAACGCCGCACGCCACGCCTCGCGGCTGTCGCCATCGCCCAGCGTGTTGAGATGCAGCGTCACGCCTTCGATCCCCAGCTCTTTCAAAAGCTGGTCGGCCATGGCCAGCAATTCCACGTCCGCCTGCGGCTCGGCTGCGCCGATAATCTCCGCATCGAGCTGGTGGAATTGCCGGTAGCGGCCCTTTTGCGGCCGCTCGTAGCGGAACAGCGGGCCGTGCGTGCCGACCTTGAGCGGGGCGTGCTGCTGCCAGCCATTGGTCAGAAATCCGCGGGCAATCCCTGCGGTGAATTCCGGGCGCAGGGTCAGCGATTCACCGCCGCGATCATCGAACGAATACATTTCCTTCGAAACGACATCGGTGGTCTCGCCCAGAGAGCGTGCAAACACCTCGGTCTTCTCGAACACCGGCATCTCGATCCGGCGGAAGCGGTAGAGCTTGCGAACGCGCTCGAACGTATCGACGACGAAGGCGAAGGCCTCTGCATCGGGGCCGAAAATGTCCTGCGTCCCGCGAATGGCCTGAGGCGTCTTGGGCTGGCTGTTCTTGCTCATAGCCGCGCAGTTAGGCGACGCGCTGGCCAGATTAAAGAAGAAAGAAGGCGGTTCGCGCAGAGGACGCGGGGAGCAGAGAGCGCAGAGGCACTGTGCCTGCGGCGGAGCCGCATCTATTTAGCAACGCCGAGGCAATGATGATTGCTTCATTCCAATACCTGCGGCGCTCACTCGCGCCACTTCTCTGCGAGATTTGCTCCTCTGCGTTCTCTGCGCGAACCAAAAGCCGAGAATTCCCTTTCGCACCTGCACAATGCCGACTAAAGCGCGCACCATTATGCGCATCGACAAGATCCCGACCGGAACCAATCCGCCCCATGACCTGAATGTCATCATCGAAGTGCCCACTGGCGGCGAGCCGGTGAAGTACGAGTTCGACAAGGAATCGGGCGCCTTGTTCGTCGACCGCATCCTGCACACACCGATGCGCTATCCCGCCAATTACGGCTTTGTCCCCCACACGCTGAGCCCGGATGGCGATCCGCTGGATGCGCTGGTCATCGCGCGCAGCCCGTTCATGGCCGGCTGCGTCGTGCGCGCCCGGCCCATCGGCGTGCTCAACCTCGAAGACGAGCATGGCGGCGACGAGAAGCTGATCTGCGTGCCGGTCGACACGACCTTCCCGTATTATTCGGATGTCGGCGAGACCAAGGATCTACCCTCGATCATCTTCCAGCAGATCGAGCACTTCTTCACCCACTACAAGGATCTGGAAGCCGAAAAATGGGTCCGGATCGGCAAATGGGGTGATGCAGAGGAAGCGCGACAGGTCGTGCTCGATGCGATCAAGTTGGCGAAGAGCAAAGGCTAGCTATTCGGTCGGGCGCTCGGCATCGAGCAGATCGGCTTCCTGCGACGGACCGGCTCGTTCAGCCTCGACCATCTCGGCAATCTCGTCGCTTGGGCGCACATCGTCATCCGCAGGATCGCTGGAAGTAGCGGGCCGGGTTGACGGTTTTGACGGTGCGTCCGGTTTCTGGCTTCCGTCACTTTTGATATTGCTGAAAGGCAGGGGCGTGGTGCGCGGGTCGAAGCGCAGGCGGTAGATCGGTTCAGGCAGGCCAAAGCCAGCATCTTCCAGTGCCACCTTCACCGCCGGGATGGCGCGGCTCTGGGCTTTGATAAAATCGGCTTCACGCTGATCGACCCAGCCCATGAAGCGGATCAGCACGTTGGAATCGCCCACTTCGACAATCCGCGCCTCGGCTGGCGGGTGGTCCAGGACGAAGGGCAATGCCTGCAAGGTTTCGCGCCCCAGACGGCGGGCCGCCTGCGCGTCGTCATCCGCATCGACGCCCAGATCGAATTCGAACCGGCGCTGCGGATTGGTCGTGAAGTTGAGGATGATCGCGCGGAACACCTGCCCGTTGGGAATGCGCAAATGATTGCCGTCCAGCGTCATCATGATGGTGGCGCGGCTGGTCAGGCGGATAATCCGCCCTTCCTTGTCGTCGATCATCACATGGTCGTTCGCCCGGAACGGCTGGCGCAGGCTGAGCATCAGCGAGGCGACATAATTCTCGATCGTATCACGCATGGCAAAGCCCAGCGCGATGCCGACCACGCCGGCACCGCCGAGCACCGCGCCCAGTAATGCGCCCGCTCCGATGATATCGAGCGCCACCACGATGCCGAGAACCGCAAAGATAAACCGGATGGCGCTGGCAATCAGCTCCGCAAGAAAGCCGTTGGGCGCGATCCGGTTCCAGAGCGGGCGGAACCCGGCGATGGCGTATCCTGCCAGCGCAATCAGCAGCCCGACCAGTGCGGCCAGTCCGATCAGCGGGAGCATCTCCATCCAGCGCTTCGCCTTGTCGGCCAGCCCGTCGAGCACGCCGATCCCGTCAGTGACGGTGGCGGATCGCTCGATTTCGTTGCGAACCGTCACCACACCGTCGATGCGCATGGCGAGATTTTCGGCCCGCTGGATAGCCTCGGCATCGGGGGCCTGGCCCGACAGGGTGACGACCCCTGCCTGCACGTCATATCCCACGCCCGCCAGGCTGGGCAGCTCATCGAAAATATTGGCTATGCGGTTTTTGACCGCAATGTCTGTGCCCTCCTCGGGCGGCGCAGCGATGTCTCCGGCCACGGCAGACGCGGCTTCCCCGGCGGCCTCCTCCGGTGCGCCCATAGGCAGGGCAGCCAACGGCGCGCTGACGAGAAGCAGAAACGCAGCCGCGACATGCTTCAAAAAGCTGGAAAAATTATCTCTCATCCCGCTCAAAGCGAGCGGGACGGGCAGTCAGTTCCCGAAACCGTCAGCCGACCGCAAGAAACGCCTTGAACAGACCGGTCAGGAGGAAGGGCAGCCCGATGGCCAGAACCCACAGAAACAACTGGTCGCGGCGGAACTCGCCGGAAAGGGCAGGGTCCGCCGCTTCGGCATCGCTGCGGTATTTCCACCGTGCCTCGAACGCGCGGCAGGCCGGGATAATCGCGGCCACCAGAACAACCAATGCAAGATAGGGCAGGATCGTCGATGTGCCTTCTTTCAAGGCACCAACAGTCACGAAAATCTGCAGGCCGGTGTACATCAGCAATGCGTAGGCGACATTATCGCTCATCGATTTGCGCCAGTCACGGCCACCGGCCTGTGCCGAAACGCCGGAATCCGCCGCGGCGGTGCGACCATTATCGTCGATAGCCTTTGCCATTCGACTCTCTCCCCATGTTCTCTCTCGGACCAACCTATCCCAAAGGCGGGGGTTTAGATCAAGAGCGGGTAAGGATTTCGCAAGATAGTTGCGGCCATGCGCAATTGTCACAGCGGCTTTGAGGATGCACCATGCACAAAGCCTGCCAATTTTCGACAAACGGGGGTTTTGCGACAGCCCAGCGCTGCTAAACGACGTAACCATGAGCACGACCGAAACAGGCCCCGCAGTTAACGAAAGCGCCATGCAGGACGACGCCCGGCTGGAACGCGGGGCTGCTCCGCCGATCCCGCAGGGCGGGCTGGAAGTCGTCTCGATTGCCAAGGCTTACGACAAGCGTGCGGTGCTCAGCGATATCTCGCTCTCGGTCGGTAAGGGCGAGGTGCTCGGCCTGCTCGGCCCCAATGGCGCGGGCAAGACGACGTGTTTCTATTCGATCATGGGTCTGGTCCGCCCCGATGCCGGGCGCATCCTGATGGACGGGGAGGATGTGACCAACCTGCCGATGTATCGCCGCGCGATCCTGGGTCTGGGCTATCTGCCGCAGGAAACCAGCATCTTTCGCGGGATGACGGTGGAGCAGAACATCAATTCGGTGCTCGAAATGGCGGAGCCCGACAAACAGACACGTGCCGCCGAGCTTGAGCGCCTGCTCGACGAGTTTGGCCTTACACGGCTGCGCTCATCGCCCGCCATGGCACTGTCAGGCGGGGAACGCCGCCGCTGCGAGATCGCCCGCGCGCTGGCGGCAAAGCCTTCGATCATGCTGCTGGACGAGCCGTTCGCTGGCATTGATCCGCTCTCGATCAGCGATATCCGCGATCTGGTCGCCGATCTGAAAACGCGCGGCATCGGCGTGCTGATCACCGATCACAATGTCCGCGAGACGCTGGAAATCGTCGACCGCGCTTGCATCATCTATGGCGGACAGGTGCTGTTCGCCGGAACGCCGCAGGAACTGGTCGCCGATGAAAATGTGAAGCGCCTGTATCTCGGCGAGAATTTCGAATTGTGATGGATTTCTTCTCCAGCCTGAAGGCTGGTGCCCGGTGCCAGCCCGCTCCCCCACCCAGCCACCCGATACCGTATCGGACCATGATCGGGTGGCTGGGTGGGGGAGCGGGCTGGACCCGTCCGAGCGTTAGCGAGCAAGCATAATGGCACTCGGCCCCCGCCTCGATCTCAGGCAATCGCAATCGCTGGTGATGACGCCGCAATTGCAGCAGGCGATCCGTCTGCTGGCCGCGTCCAATCTGGAAATCGAAACCTTCGTTGCCGAGGCGCTGGAAGAGAACCCGCTGCTGGAAGCGGGCGAGGTTACGCGGGAGAAGGGCGACGACACTCCCGATGCGCCGGAACCGGTCGAAACATCTTCCGATGCCAGCTCCGGCGATGAAGCGCTCGACATCAACACCAATGCGCTGGACCGGGACCGCGATACCGGTGACGGCGAGTGGGGCAGCGGCGGAGCGGCATCGGTGGCCGATGATGCAGCCCCGTTCGAGGAACGGGCCAGCGCCGATCTATCGCTGGCCGACCACTTGCTGGAGCAGGTCGGCAGCATCGCCGCCAATCCGCGCGAGGAGCTGATCGCCCGCCATCTGATCGGGCAGATGGACGACGCCGGTTATCTGCCTGCCGATCTGCGCACAGTGGCGCATGAACTGGGCGCGAGTATCGATGATCTGGAGGACGCGCTGTATGTCGTCCAGTCGCTTGACCCCACAGGCGTGGGCGCGAGGAGCCTCGCCGAATGCCTTGCCTTGCAGGCCAAGGAAGCGGACCGGTATGACCCCTGCATGGCCAAGCTGATCGACAATCTCGATCTTCTGGCCAAGGGCGAACTGCCCCGCCTGCGCCGCATGTGCGATGTCGATGACGAAGATTTCGCCGATATGCTCAACGAGCTGCGGCAATATGATCCCAAGCCCGGCCTCGCTTTCGGCAGCAGCACGGCCAGCGCGGTTGTCCCCGATATATTGCTGGAGGAAGGCGGCGCGGAAGGCAGCGGGGATGGAGGCTGGAAGATCACCCTTAACCCCGCCACGCTGCCGCGTCTGGTGGTCAACCGCGAATACGCTTTGGAACTGGAAGGCGGCTGCACCGACAAGGCCAGCCAGTCGTGGCTCAAGGAGAAACTGGCCGACGCCCGCTGGCTGATCAATGCGCTCGATCAGCGGCAGAAGACCATTCTCGCCGTCTCCGCCGAAATCGTTAAGCAGCAGGCAGGCTTTTTTAAAGAGGGTGTTTCGAAACTCAAACCGCTCACCTTGCGCGAAGTGGCCGAAGAGATCGAAATGCACGAAAGCACGGTTAGCCGGGTGACCAGCAACAAATATATCAGCACCGCGCGCGGCACGTTCGAGCTGAAATATTTCTTCACCAGCGGCGTTACCAATAGCGAGGGCGAAGGCGCCTCGAGCGAGGCGGTGAAGGCCCGCATCAAGGCGCTGACCGATGCCGAGGAGCCAAAGAAGATCCTGTCGGACGACAAGCTGGTCGAGCTGCTGAAAGGCGAAGGTTTCGACATCGCACGGCGCACAGTGGCGAAATATCGCGAAGCGATGGGCATCGGGAGCAGCGTGCAGCGGCGGCGGGCGAAGAAGCTGGCTTCTTTGTCTTAGGCCCTGCGGGCGGGGTGCATCCGCACCCCTTGCTACGCCGCAGGGGCGGCGGCGCGCGGTCGCGCGCTGTCGTCGCCTAGGGCGACGAAAACATCGCCGACCACCATAGGCTGGGAATTATCTCGGTCGCGACCAGCGACCGACAAAGGCCGACCGGCCGCCCGCAGGGGCCCGTAGCGCAGCGAAGGAACAGCCCCGAGGACGCACCCGCGGATGCGGGTGCATGAGACAAAAACCTCAACAGCCGACGCACGTCACGCGCGTTCTCTAACCGGCACAACACCCCGCGACTCGTGGAGTCAGGCGGGTTTACGCTATATTAACCTTTTTCATTCAGACCTTTTGTGGTTAATCCATGGCAACACCTCTTGACGGGGGGTTACCGGCCTCTCGGGGCACAAGACACATGTTACCAGGTTTCAGGGGGAATACCCGATGCGCGTACTGTTGATCGAAGACGAGCCGACTACGGCAAAAGCAATCGAGCTGATGCTGACGACGGAAGGCTTCAATGTCTATTCGACCGATCTCGGCGAAGAGGGTTTGGACCTCGGCAAGCTGTATGATTACGATATCATCCTGCTGGACCTGAATCTGCCGGACATGCACGGCTATGACGTGCTCAAGAAACTGCGCGTCGCCAAGGTGCAGACGCCGGTCCTGATCCTCTCCGGTATTGCCGAGATGGATTCCAAGATCCGTTCGTTCGGCTTCGGTGCCGACGATTACGTGACCAAGCCCTTCCACCGCGAAGAGCTGGTCGCCCGCATCCACGCTGTGGTGCGCCGTTCGAAGGGCCACAGCCAGTCGATCATCCGCACCGGCAAGCTGGCCGTGAACCTCGATGCGAAAACCGTCGAAGTCGACGGCGCCCGCGTCCATCTGACCGGCAAGGAATATGCGATGCTCGAGCTGCTCAGCTTGCGCAAAGGCACCACGCTGACCAAGGAAATGTTCCTCAACCACCTGTATGGCGGGATGGACGAGCCGGAACTGAAAATCATCGACGTCTTCATCTGCAAGCTGCGCAAGAAACTCAGCCACGCATGCGGCGGCGAGAACTACATCGAGACAGTCTGGGGCCGCGGCTATGTGCTGCGCGATCCGGAAGCAGAAGCCGAGGCTGCGTGATATTCGCTCGCGGCTGAAGGCCTCTGCGGGGGCGAGCTATCGCCCTCTGGCATCGTAAGCGATGCAATAGAGATAAAAACATTCGTTACCCGAATGACGGGGAAAACCCTTCGGCCTTGCGGTCGGAGGGTTTTTTCTTATGCGCTTGCCAGCATGACAGCGCACAAACCCGGCGACCCCACCACGCTTAACCGTCTCTATGGCCGGTCCATCGGCAAACCCTTGCGCGCGCATCAGGCGCAGCTGGTCGAAAACCTGCTGCCCAAGATCGCTGTGCCGCAAGAAGGCCCCGTGACCGCCGAGCGATTGTTCGGCGAAGACTGCCCGCTTCATTTCGAAATCGGTTTCGGCGCGGGCGAGCATCTCGCCTACCGCGCCGATCTGCTGCCCAATCACGGCCTGATCGGTGCCGAGCCCTATCTCAACGGCGTCGCAGCGGCTCTGGGCCATATCGAAGCGCAGGCGCTCGCCAATATCCGCTTGCATCACGGGGACGCACTGCAAGTGCTTGCCCGCATACCCGACGGCGCGCTGACCATGGCCTATCTGCTTCATCCCGACCCATGGCCCAAGGCGCGCCATGCCAAGCGGCGGATGATGAATGACGGCCCGGTACAGATGATCGCCGACAAGCTGAAACCCGGCGGCGAGTTCCGCTTCGGCACCGATCATGACATCTATCTGCGCCATGCGCTGATGGTAATGCGGCGCTTCACTGACCAGTTCGAATGGGTCGCCGAGAACCGCGAAAGCTTCGAAAAGCGCCCCTCAGGCTGGTGCGAAACCCGCTACGAACACAAGGCCCGCAACACCTTCGGGCACGAGGTCTGGTATTTCCGCTTCCGCAAGAAAAGCTGACCTATCAACGCGCTTCCCGACGCTCGCGCTGTGCTTCTCTGAACTCTCTGGGCGTCAAACCCACTTGGTTTTTGAAGGCTCGGTTGAATGGCGAGAGTGAGCTAAATCCATTGTCCAACGCAATCTGCAACACAGATTTATGCTGGTGATCTGGATCGGATAGGGCGCTTTTGACGGCTTCAATGCGGTAGCTGTTAATGAAATCACTAAAATTCTTGAAGCCCAAGCGGGAATTGATGAATTCACGCAAACTGTGCTGGGTTACCGCTAATCTTTTGGCCAGGGTCAGTATCGTAATATCAGGTTCTTGATAGGCTTTGTTGATCTGCATCTCGGTGATCAATTGGTCATGCAGTCTTGATACAATTTCCGGATCATGCAGCCGCTTTCGGGCTGGGGGATCGAAGGCGAAAGCAGCGGGTCTTAGCTCGACCAGCCACACCATTGTCCAAACGATCGCAGGCCAGATTGTCAGCACTTTCGCCGTCCGGAGGTAGACGGCCCACTCTCCCACAAGAATCAACTCTATTGCGGCTGCGGCGACAATTACAAAGGCAATCATCGCCGAGAAATAGACCCTGCTTGCTCGGCGCTGAGACGACATGTCATCTGTTCGCCCCAGCAACACAGTGACAATCATGTGCAAGGCAATACCAAACGACAACACGCCCGACAAAGCCGTAGCCCACAAGGGGAAGGGCCCCAGTTCGGTGAATTGAAAAATGCGAGCTATTATAATCGGCAAGCAGAACACCGTTCCAACCAGCCAGTGCCATGGGCGCACCCTGAAATCCTTTTCGAAAAGGGACAGAGCGAACAGCCAGATGAAGACCAGGTGCGGCACATCCAAAAGTCTGGCGGGCACCAGAAAAACGTCCGGCAAGGTCAGTGCTTCAGGCGTGTAGCCCATGAACAAGCCTGCCAGGCTGATGCTGGACAGGCACAGAAACAGGTGCGGAAGAGAATTCTGGGCACGTCTAAAGGCCAAAAGCGCCAAGATGATGAGCAGTGCAGTACCCGAATACCGGAATATCGCATCAAACAGGATCATGTGTCTGACACCCAAGACAATCGGGCGGCCATCGGGTCAAATCCATATCTCCTCGAGGGGGCTACGCGAAATCGACAGGTTTAAGCGCGAAATCGATAAGACTTCGCAGGCGGGGTCGCATAGCAGGACCATGCGATTTTCTAAACGGAGATACCCCGGTGAAATCAAGAATTCTCGCCTCTATGCTGGCTGCCACTGCATCCTTGTCGTGCCTGACATTGCCGATTTTCCAAGCTGAGGCGAAGGAGGAGGCGACGCCGGTCCTGAAGATGAGTCCCGCCCTGATGCGCGAGGATCTTACCGAACTGGCAAGCAACATCAAACTTCACCACCCACGGCCTTTCCGCGTGATTTCCGAAGAGCGCTTCGATGAGTTGGTCGCAGAAGGGACCGCATCTTTAGATGAGAACGCAAATCGGGCCGACCTGCTGTGGGCGATGAGTGGAATACTCGCCAGCATAGGCTGCGCGCATTCCAGCATGCCGCATTTCAATCAAGAAGACGCTCTGATCGAGGTGGGCCAACGTTTCCCGGTTGAAGTCCGCATGTATGGCGGACGCCTGTTTATCATGGACCCGCTATCCAACGCCGACCAGCTTTCGATTGGTCAGGAAATCGTGTCAATCAACGGCATCTCCGTGGCCGATTTGAGAAACGAGATATTCGCGCATATCGGCGCCGATACCAATATCCCGAATTTCAAGGAGCCCGCGTTCAACTTCTACGCAACATCCTACCTCACTTATGCTTTGAATTTCGCCGAATCCTACGAGCTTACTGTGCGTGGGGACACGAAGCCCATCACGCTCGCCCCGCTTGAGGATTTCAGTCCAAAGCCAATCATTAGTCCTCAGGCGGAGTGTCAGGAGTCCCTTTGCTACTCGATCGACGAACAGCGCAATATTGGGATTATGACCATCCGTTCGTTCGACTATTACGGCAGTGATGGGCAGATATTTGCAGATTTCACCGCAGCAGCATTTGATGATCTGGCAGCAAGCAACAGGGCAGGCCTCCTGATCGATGTGCGCGGTGTATTGGGTGGATCGGGTCTGGTTGGCAGCTATCTGTTGCGGCACTTGGCCAAAGAGCCATTCGCTTACTTCGACAACGAAATTTCGGATCCGCGGGGCAACGAAGGTCTGCAGGAATTGCAGCGTCCGATCAGCACAGGTTTCGAGGGGCCAACCTATATATTGATGGACGGGCCAACCGTGTCATCAGTGTCGCATTTCCTCGCGCTCGCCAAAGAAAACAATATTGCGACGCTGATCGGAGAGCCGTCAGGAGGTGGCAAATCAACGTCGGACGGAAAAATCCGTCTGGCGGCAAGTCATTCCGGCATTACTTACACCGTGGCCAGAATGCGCTTCGATGTCGCTGCGCCCAGCCTGTCAATTGATGAAGCTGTACGGCCGGACATTCGTCTGGCCTACAGCTTGGACGATGTACTCAAGCGTAGCGACACCATGCGTGACAATGCTCTTGATCTGCTTGCCTTGCACGCGGGAAGTTAGGATCCTGGGCGATCAAAAATTGGCTTCAATTGTCTGATGGAGCCACGCCCCCGTGCATGCTCCATCGTTGTCGAAGGAAATTAGAGACCCTACCCCACAACGCCCGCCGCCGCGAGCACGGCCAGCGTCAAGACATCAGGCGCGAGCGCTGTCATCGGGGCGATCTGCACCGGCTTCTCCATCCCGATCAGCATCGGGCCGATGGTGGCATCGCCGCCCAGTTCGCGCAGCAGCTTGGCTGACAGATTGGCCGATTGCAGGCCCGGCATGATCAGCACATTGGCCTGCGCGGACAGACGGCTGAACGGATAGAGCTCCATCACCTTGGGATTGAGCGCAGCGTCGGGCGCCATTTCGCCTTCATATTCGAAGCCCGGGTCCTCTGCGTCCAGAATGGCCACGGCCTCGCGGATGTTCTCCAGCCATTTGCCCGACGGATTGCCGAAGGTGGAATAGGAGAGGAACGCGACCCGCGGCTCGTGCCCCATGCGGCGGGCCACCGCAGCGGTTTCCTTTGCAATGAACGCCAGATCCTCGGCCGAAGGTCGTTCGTTGATAGTTGTATCCGCCATGAAGGTGGTGTGATGCTTGCCGATCATCATATGGATGCCGAAAGACAGCGCATCAGGCTTGGGATCGAGCACCAGATTCACTTCGCGCGCCGTTTGCGCAAAGGTCCGCGTCATGCCGGAAATCATCGCGTCGCCGTGGCCCAGCGCGACCAGCAGCGCAGAAAAGACATTCCGCTCCTGATTGACCATCCGGCCCACATCGCGCTCGGTAAACCCGCGCCGTTGCAGGCGTTTATAGAGATAGTCCGCCATGGCCGGTACTTTGTCCGACGTCTTGGAGTTCTCGATAATATAGCTGTCAGGATCGTCGACTGCCAGTTCGCGCAGCTTGGCCTTCACCTTCTCGGTCCGCCCGACCAGCACCGGCTCGCCATAGCCGAAATCGCGGAACTGGATGGCCGCGCGCAGCATCACCTCTTCTTCCGCCTCGGCAAACACCACCCGCTTCGGGTTGGCCTTCGCGTCTTCATACACCCGCGTCAGGACAGAGGTGGTGGGATTGAGACGCGCCTTCAGGCTGGTGCGGTAGGCATCGAAATCCTCGATGCTGTCCTGGGCCACGCCGCTGTCCATTGCGGCCTTGGCCACGGCGCTGGAGACGACCTCCATCAAACGCGGATCGAACGGGGCGGGGATGATGTAATCCTGCCCGAACTGGTGGTTGATCCCGTAAGCCGCGGCGACTTCCTCGGGCACCCGCTCGCGGGCCAGCTCGGCAATCGCATTGGCGGCGGCGATCTTCATTTCCTCATTGATGGCGGTGGCCCGCACATCCAGCGCGCCGCGGAAAATGAAGGGGAAGCCCAGCACATTGTTGACCTGGTTGGGATAATCACTGCGCCCGGTGGCGATGATCGCATCGGGGCGCACGGCCTTGGCCTCGTCCGGCATGATTTCCGGCACGGGATTGGCCATGGCGAAAATGATCGGATTGTCCGCCATTTTCTCCACCCATTCCGGCTTCAAGGCACCGGCGGCTGACAGGCCGAGGAAAATATCTGCGCCCTCCAGCGCTTCCTCCAGACTGCGCGCCTCGGTCGGGACGGCATGCGCGCTCTTCCACTGGTCGACATTCTCGCGGCCCGGATAAATCGGCCCCTTCCGGTCGCAGACGATGACGTTTTCGTGGCGGATCCCCAGCGCCTTGATCAGCGCGGTACAGGCCAGCGCACTGGCCCCCGCCCCGTTCACGACCATGCGGCAATCCTTCAGATCGCGGCCCGTCAGGTGAGCAGCATTGATCAGGCCCGCCGCCGCAATAATCGCGGTGCCGTGCTGATCGTCATGCATCACCGGAATGTTCATCCGCTCGCGCAAAGCCTGCTCGATAATGAAGCATTCGGGCGCGGCGATATCCTCCAGATTGATACCGCCAAAGCTCGGTTCCATCAGCGCGACCGCTTCGATGAACTTGTCCGGATCTTCCGTGTCGAGCTCGATATCGATCGAGTCCACATCGGCGAAGCGTTTGAACAGCACCGCCTTGCCTTCCATCACCGGCTTCGACGCCAGCGCGCCCAGATTGCCGAGGCCGAGGATCGCGGTTCCGTTGGAAATCACCGCCACCAGATTGGAGCGCGCGGTGTATTTCGCGGCGTCTGCAGGGTTCGCGGCAATCGCCTCCACCGGAGCCGCAACACCGGGCGAATAGGCGAGCGACAAGTCCCGCTGCGTCGCCATCGGCTTGCTGGCGATAATCTCGATCTTACCGGGCCGGATCGTCTCGTGGTAAAACAGCGCCTCGCGCGCGGTGAAGCCTGCCTGCTTCTCGTTGGGACTAGTCTCGTCGGCCATGCGGCAACCCTTTTGCTTGATTTGGTGCGGCACTTAACGCGGGCGCGGGTGCGGCGATAGGGGAAAGCGTGAGCGCCGCGACTCCCGAATCGCCGGAGGTGCCGCTACGCCCGATATGTGGCAGGCAAGTTAACCCCGATGATGGCGCAATATGGCGCGCTGAAGGAAGAGGCCGGCGATTGCCTGCTGTTCTACCGGATGGGCGATTTCTTCGAGCTGTTTTTCGATGATGCGAAGGTCGCTGCCGGGATTCTCGACATTGCGCTGACGGCACGCGGAGAAAAGAACGGAGAGCCGGTGCCGATGTGCGGTGTGCCCGTGCATTCGGCAGAGGGCTATCTCGCCCGGCTGATTAAGGCCGGATGCCGGGTGGCAATTGCCGAACAGACTGAGACGCCTGAAGAAGCCAAGGCCCGCGCCAAGGCCGATGGCAAGCCCGCGTCCAAAGTGCTGGTCGCCCGCAATATTGTGCGCTTCGTGACGGCGGGCACCTTGACCGAGGATGCTCTGCTGGAACCGCGCGCAGCCAATGTTCTGGCAGCGGCGTGCGAAGTGCGTGGCAGTGTAGGGCTGGCCTCGGTCGATATTTCCACCGGGCGCATGGTGCTGGAGGAAATCGAGCCGCATGCACTGGATGCTGCCTTGGCGCGATTGGGTCCGAGCGAGACGGTTGTACCGGAGGATTGGGCGCAGGCCCCGGCGGACGCGTTCGAGCGCGCCAAAACCGAATTTTCGAGCGAGGACGGGGAGCGGCGGCTGAAGACCATCCACTCGGTCGCAGCGCTGGACGGATTCGGGCAGTTCACGCGGGCCATGTTGGCGGCGGCAGGCGGACTGATTGCCTATCTCGACCATGCGGGGCGCGGGAAACTGCCTCTGCTGTTGCCGCCTGTGGCGCGGGGCCGCTCTGCGCATATGGCGATGGACGGTGCCACCCGCTCCAGCCTCGAAATCCTCAGCGCCCAGAACGGCGGGCGCGAAGGGAGCCTGCTGGCCGCGATCGACCGCTGTGTGACCGGCGCGGGCGCGCGCCAGCTGGCGGAGGATCTGGGCGCGCCTTTGTGTGAGCGGCAGGCCATCGAAGACCGGCTCGCACTGGTCCGGTTCTTCCATGATGACCCGATCCTGCGCGCCGATCTGCGCGAGGTTTTGCGCGGCGTGCCCGATATCGGGCGGGCACTGGGCCGCATCGTGGCGGGCCGAGGCAGCCCGCGCGATATCGGGCAAGTGCGCGACGGCCTGTCCGAAGCGCGGCGGCTGCGTGACTACCTTTCCGGCCAGCAGGACCGGCCTACCCTGTTCGACACGCTGCTGCCCGCACTCGGCGGACACGGGGCACTGGTGGATCATTTGCAGCGCGCGCTGGTGCCTGCCCCGCCCACCTCGCGCGACCAAGGCGGCTATATCGCTTCAGGCTTCGATGCAGCGCTGGACGAGTTGCGCGATGTCTCTGGCAACGCCCGCCGCGCGATTGCTTCGTTGGAGGCCCGCTATCGCGGCGAGACGGGGATCGACCGGCTGAAGATCAAGCACAATGGCGTGCTGGGCTACTTCATCGAGGTTCCGGCAAAGAGCGCCGACGCCCTGATGGCGCCCGATAGCGGTTTCACCCACCGCCAGACCATGGCCGGGGCGGTGCGGTTCAATTCGCTGCAATTGCACGAGGAAGCTGGGCGGATCAGCGAAGCGGGCGGGCGGGCACTGGCGGCCGAGGAAGCGCATTTCGAGGAACTGGTGGAGCATGTCACCGCCAGCCGCGAAGCCATTGCCAGAACCGCCGATGCCCTCGCCCGGATCGATGTTGCCGCCGGACAGGCGGAGCGCGCAGCAGAGGGCGACTGGGCGCGGCCCGAGATACTTGAGGAGCCCTGCCTCCGCATCGAGGCAGGCCGCCACCCGGTGGTGGAAAGCGCGCTGGCAAAGTCTGGCGAGCGGTTTGTCCCGAATGATTGCACGCTGGCCTCCGATGATCGCCTGTGGCTGATTGGCGGCCCGAATATGGGCGGTAAATCGACCTTCCTGCGTCAGAACGCGCTGATCGTGCTGCTCGCGCAAGCTGGGGGATACGTACCCGCCAGCGCTGCGCGGATCGGACTGGTCGACCGGCTGTTCAGCCGCGTTGGCGCATCGGACAATCTGGCGCGGGGCCGCTCCACCTTCATGGTCGAAATGGTCGAGACCGCCGCGATCCTGAGCCAGGCAACGGAACGCAGTTTCGTTATTCTGGACGAAGTGGGGCGCGGCACCTCCACCTATGACGGGCTGGCGCTGGCATGGGCCGTGGTGGAGGCGGTGCACGAGACCAACCGCAGCCGCTGCCTGTTTGCTACGCATTATCACGAGCTGTCGCGTCTGGCTGAAAGCTGCGACGCGCTCAGCCTGCACCATGTTCGCGCCCGCGAATGGAAGGGCGATCTGGTGCTGCTGCACGAACTCGCCACCGGCCCGGCAGACCGCAGCTATGGCCTCGCCGTGGCGAAACTGGCAGGCGTGCCGCCACCGGTGGTCGCGCGGGCAAAGTCGGTGCTGGAGAAGCTGGAAAAGGGCCGCGAGGAAACGGGCGGTCTGGCCGCGGGCCTGGGCGATCTGCCGCTGTTTGCCGCCGCTCTGCCCGATGATCCGGGCGAGCAGGGCGATCCGCTGGCCGAGGCATTTGCAGCGCTCGATGTGGATGCGCTCAGCCCGCGCGAGGCGCTGGAGAAACTTTACGAGCTCAAAAGGCTGTCGGACGAGAGCTGAGCGGGCCTGACCTGCCAGCCCAAGCAACCGCAACCAAAGCTTAACGCGTTACCGGTTAGCGTGCCGCTCATGTCAAGCCAGATTCTTTCTCCGCGCGTTGCAGCGCTTGCCATTGTCGGGCTGGTCCTGGCCGGTGTTGCAGGCCTGGTCGGCACGGACGAGAATGAAGGCGCGCTGACGGGCGCGACACAGGCATGGGCAGAGAAGGCCCGCGGTGCCTCGTCCGAAGAACGGGCGCCTGCCTCAAAAATGGCCCCGCAGCCCGCTTCGTCGCCCGCGTCATCACAAGCGCCCTCGGCGCAAGCCGCTCCGCCCGCTCCGCCATCCGCCGCCGGATTTGCCGAAGACGAAAGCCTGATTGACGACGCGTCGGGCTTCGACCCCTCACCAGCCTTCGACAATCCCGCCGAGGGTGAGGTCGTCGCGGTCGTGGCCGAAGAAGTAGGAGCCAGCGCTTCCGATGCCGATCCGGTGGTAGTCGAGGTTCAGGAACCCTGATTGCTGTCTCATGCGTTGAAGCTGCATGAGCACTCCAGACAAAGCCCCGTCCAAGCATGATGGCGAGGACAGCAACGATCTCGCATCCGAACGCACCGATCTGGCTGAAGACCGCAATATCATGGCGATGGAGCGGACTTTTGCAGGTTGGATGCGGACGGCCTTCGCCGCCATCGGCATCGGCCTCGCTTTCCGCGCCGTGTTCGGCGAATTCGACCCGCCGTGGCTCGCCCGGGCCATTGCAACGGCGTTTATCCTGCTCGGCGCAGTGGTGGCCTATACTGCCGAGCGCCGGGCCTGCCGCACTTTCGAGCGCCTGACCGCGCATGAAATGAACGCCCCCCAGATACCCAGCATTCGCTGGATAGGCTGGGGCGTGTCGGCAGGCGCTGTCCTGCTCGCGATGGCTTTATGGGTCCTGCACGATGCAGGGCCGCTAAGCGGCGGCTGATTACGTGCCGTCGCCGCGCAAGCCATCAAGCTTTGCGGATTGGCCGAATTTATCGACATTGTCGTCATGGTTCGGCTCGCCCGCATAAGCATCCATATCCACGCGGCCCGAGCTTTCCATGTCGCGCATATGGTCGATGGTATCCTGCTCCGATGAGCCGATCGGGTCCGAGCTGTCGGCCTTTTTGGTGCTCTCGGTCGGGCTGACCGTCTCGGTCGTCACCGCCTGCGCCTGCTGCGCCACTTCCTGAGCCTGACTGCGGTGATCGTCCTGCTCGTCATTATGGGTTTCGGGCGCGAGGCCGGCTTGGCGCTGTTCCTGGCTTTCGGGTCGGGTATCGGACATTGTTGTTCTCCTTTGCCCGACCAACGGACAGGGAACCTCGGACGTTCCAAATTATAGCCGAGCGCGAGCCGCAAGGCTCGCCAAAGGCCGACCGGCCACCCGCAGATGCTCGATTGCAGGGAGGAACAGCACCGAGGACGTCCGCCCGGATGGGCGGACGCAGAACCTAACGGGTCGCGACCGGCATTTCGCCCGAATAATCGTAAAAGCCCTTGCCGGTCTTGCGGCCAAGCCAGCCCGCTTCGACATATTTCTGCAACAGCGGCGCGGGGCGATATTTGCTGTCGCCTGTAGTGTTGTAGAGCACCATGATGATGTCGAGACAGGTATCCAGTCCGACGAAATCGGCCAGTTGCAGCGGGCCCATCGGGTGATTGAGGCCCAGCCGCGCGCCCTTGTCGATATCCTCGATGCTGGCAGTCGACTGGCCCAGCACGAACACCGCTTCATTGATCATCGGCAGCAGAATGCGGTTGACCACGAAGCCGGGCTCGTCCTGCGAGAGGACGACCTGCTTGCCCAGACCCTCGGCAAAGGCGACAGTCCGTTCGGTAACCTGCGGATCGGTAGCGAGTCCGGGGATCACTTCGATCAGGCCCATCACAGGCACTGGATTGAAGAAGTGCAGGCCGATAAACCGCTCCGGATCGGGGGAGTAATTGGCCATCCGGGTGATCGGGATGGAGCTGGTGTTGGAAGCGAGGATCGCGCCCTGCGACAGGATCTCTCCGGCCTTCTCGAAAATGGCTTGCTTGATCGGCTCTTTCTCGGTCGCCGCTTCAATGATCAGGTCGGCATCGGCCATCGGCGTGTAATCGGCGACTGCGCTGATCCGGCCCATCAGGCTTTCCGCCTCGGCCACTTCCATCTTGCCGCGTCCGACCAGCTTGGCCAGCCCGCGGTCAATCACATCCAAGGACGCCTGCGCGGTCGCCAGATCGATATCGGCGAGCAACACCTTCATCCCGTGCGCGGCAACCGTCTGCGCAATGCCGCGGCCCATTTGTCCGGCCCCGATGACCCCGATTGTTTGCATGATGTTTTCCCGTCTCTTCGCAAGTGCAGCAAAACGGCGCTGTTAGCGGGGCGAGGACGGGAAGGCTAGCCGTTCCGGCTCACCTATTCTGGGTTACCGGTTCTGGCTCACCTGTTTTGTCCGGGCACCCATTTCACATCCGCCTTGCCATCATCGTTGAGCACGCGGGCGAGCACAAACAAAAGGTCCGACAGGCGATTGATGTATGCCAGCGCTGCTGGATTGACCGGCTCAGCCTCCGCCAGAGCTGTCACGCCGCGCTCCGCCGCGCGGGTGCCGGCGCGCGCGACATGGGTGCGGGCCGCCGCCTCGCTGCCACCGGGCAGGACGAAACTGGCGAGCGGCTCCAGCCGGTCATTCAGCGCGTCGATGGTCGTTTCCAGCCAATAGGTCTGGGCAGGCACCATGCGCAGCGTCATCTCGCCCGGCTCAAAATCTTCGCCGGGGGTGGCGATATCCGCGCCGAGATCGAACATATCGTTCTGGATGCGGAACAGAATATCGGCATGATGGCCATTGCCCAAAGAGGCTGCTGCCAGCCCGATCGCGCTGTTCGCCTCATCCACCAAGCCGATGGCGACCATCCGTGCATCGTGTTTGGCCCGGCGCGATCCATCCACAAGGCCGGTAGAGCCATCATCGCCGGTGCGGGTGTAAATTTTGTTGAGCTTGACCATCGCCCCGCCCTAGCGGTCCTACTGCGTCAGTGCGAGCAGGATTGCCACCGCGACAACAGCCAGCGCCTGATACTTGATCCGGTTGAACATCATCTTGTTCTGCAGGACCTGCATCTCGGTCACGTTCTCGGTCTCACCCGATTCCAGATCGACCTTGGTTGTCTTCAGGAAGGCGACGATCCCGCGCACCAGCGATACGACGACCAGTATGGCGAGAACGACAATTGCGATGACGAGTATGGTTTGCATGCGCAGTATCTAGGCGCTTTCGAGCCGATTTCCACATGGCCATTCGCCCATACGGACCTTTTGCGCCCAGTCGCGCCCGTCCTGGCCCGCTTTGCGGTGGTCGGACAGGGCCTTCGATCCGCGCCGTTTTGCGAGTTTCCGGCCTTCCGGGTCGAGCAGCAACGGGTGATGGTGCCAGCGCGGAACCGGCAGTTCGAGCAGCGCCTGCAGCAGGCGGTGGATATGCGTTGCGGCAAACAGATCGCGGCCCCGTGTGACCAGTGTCACGCCGTCGGCGGCATCATCCAGCGTGGCGGCAAGGTGATAGCTGGCCGGCAGGTCCTTGCGCACCAGCACCGGATCGCCCAGCGCCAGCGGGTCGGCCTGTTGCTCGCCCGTCAGCGCATCGTGCCATGTGAGCGGACCGGTGATGGCAAGCGCTTTGGCGATATCCATCCTGAGCGCTGCCGGGCCATCGGGCGATACCCCGCGGTGACGGCAGGTGCCGGGATAGACCGGACCCTCTGGCCCCACTGCTTTGGCCGCAGAAGCAATCTCCGCGCGCGTGCACGTGCATGCGTAGAGCAAGCCCATCTCCCCCAACCGCTGCGCCCCCAATTGATACTGCGCCCCCCGCGTCGATTGCGGCGGCACTTCGTCCCATTCCAGCCCCAGCCATTCCAGATCGCGGCGAAACTCGTCCGCCATTTCCGGGCGGCTGCGCGGGCCGTCAATGTCCTCGATCCGCAGCAGGAATTTTCCCCGCGCATCGCGCGCCAGATCATGCGCGGCAATCGCACTATAGGCGTGCCCCCAATGGAGCGGCCCGTTCGGGCTGGGGGCAAAGCGGGTGACAATCATAGCGCACCCTTAGCGCGTTCGCTCTGAGCCTGTCGAAGGGCCATCGCGAAATCGTCACTTAAAAAGCGGGGGATACCCCATTTGTAACAGGGTTGACGCTTTCATCCGTAAATGGTGCTTTCGGTCCAGATCGGAAGAGGAAACACCCACGTGTTCAAAGCCGAATTGATCGAAAGCAAGGCGCGCCTGCGCAGTGCAGCGGATGATCCGACCCGCAATCTCAGCGCCTGTCCGGCGCTGGTGCTCAATGCGGATTACACCCCGCTCAGCTATTACCCGCTCAGCCTGTGGCCGTGGCAAACGGCGATCAAGGCGGTGTTTCTGGACCGCGTGACCATCGTCGAAAGCTACGAGCGCGAGGTGCATTCGCCCAACCTCGACATGGCCGTTCCCAGCGTGATTGCGCTGAAGCAATATGTGAAGCACTCCGAATTCCCGGCCTTCACCCGCTTCAACCTGTTCCTGCGCGACCGCTTCCAGTGCCAATATTGCGGCAGCCCCGACACGCTGACATTCGACCACGTCACGCCCCGCAGGCTGGGCGGCAAAACGACGTGGGAAAACATCGCCACCGCCTGCGCGCCGTGCAACATGAAGAAGGGCGGCCGTACGCCGAAGCAGGCGCACATGACCCTGCAAAGCGCCCCGATCCGCCCGACCAGCTGGCAGCTTCAGCAATACGGCAAGAGCTTCCCGCCAAACCACCTGCACGAAACGTGGCGGGACTGGCTCTACTGGGACATCGAGCTGGAGGCTTAAGCTAGACCCTTAATTCGTCATTGCGAGCCGCAGGCGAAGCAATCCACGGCCTAACGGTTCAAATCAAAGAACAAGTCGCGCCATTCCGGGTTGTCGCTCTCGATCAGCGCTATCTTTCTGGCCCTCGAACCACCCTTGATCTGCTTCTCGCGCGAAATGGCATGGTCCATTGTAGCGTGCAGCTGGAACCAGACCAGCCGTTTGCAACCATAACGCTTGGTAAAGCCCTCGACTTCGCCTTCGCGATGCTGACAAGCCCGTTTGGGGAGATCGGATGTTACGCCCACATAAACGGTGCCGCGCTTGTGATTGGCGACTATGTAAACGGCAGGCTGAAAGTTGGGGTGCATGGTCCATGGATTGCTTTGTCGCTGCGCTCCTCGCAATGACGAATTGAAGTTTTCTCGTCATTGCGAGCGAAGCGCGGCAATCCATGGAGCTACGTCACGTCACCGCTGCTCGTTCGCTGAACTCGGCTTGCCGCCACTCCCCGCTCTCCAGCACTTCGGCCAGATGCCGCGCTGTTTCGGCCATGTCTTCGAAGCGCAAGTAAGCGGGCGCGAAGCCTAGGCGCAGGACGTCGGGCGCGCGGAAGTCTCCGATCACGCCGCGGGCGATCAGGGCCTGACACAGGGCGTAGGCATCCTCGTGGCGGAAGCTTAGCTGGCTGCCGCGATGGTATGCATCTTCCGGGCTAACGAGGTCGAGCTTCACGCCTGCTTCGGACAGGCACTCGCGGAAGAATTCGGAAAGCGCCCGGCTTTTCTCCCACAACCGGTCGACGCCGATTTCGGCAACGAGGTCCACGCCTTCCTCCAGCGCCGCGACGCTCAGGATCGGGGCGGTGCCGCAGAGCAGGCGGTCGACACCGGGGGCAGGCTGGTAATCATCGTCAAAGGCGAAGGGCTGCGCGTGCCCCATCCAGCCGCTGAGGGGCTGCTCCAGCGCCTCGTGATGCCGCTCGGCCACAAACGCATAGGCCGGTGCACCGGGGCCGCCATTCAGATATTTATACCCGCATCCGACCGCGAAATCGGCGGCGCATTCGTTCAGCTCCACAGGCATCGCGCCGCCGGTATGCGAGAGATCCCACAGCACCAGCGCGCCCGCCTCATGCGCGGCTTTGGTCAGCGAGGCCATATCGTGTTTCTCGCCGGTCTTGTAATGCACGTGGGTCAGCAGCAGCAGCGCCACGTCCTCGTCCAGCGCATCGACAAGCGCATCGCGTGCCGCCAATCGCTGCGTGGCGAGGCCCTGCTTCTCCAGCCCCTGAATCATATACAGATCGGTCGGGAAATTGCCCGGTTCGCTCAGAATCACCTTCCGACCCGGATTCATCGCCAAAGCCGCCGAAATCAGCTTGAACAGGTTAACCGAGACGCTGTCGGCAACAATCACCTCATGTGATTGCGCACCGATCAGCGGTGCAATCTTTCCGCCAACACGCTGGGGCAGCGAAATCCAGTCTGCGGTGTTCCAACTCTTGATGAGGTCGTGGCCCCATTCCTCGCCTATCACCTGAGCCAGCCGGTCGGGCGTCGTCTTCGGCAGAGCGCCCAGCGAATTGCCGTCGAGATAAATCACGCCCTCGGGCAGATCGAACCGGTCGCGATAGTCCGCGAGCGGGTCCGCCGTATCCAGTTCGCGCGCGCGTTCCAGCATAGTCATGGCAGTTCCCTCAAGATCGCACGGCACAGCCCGGCATCGCCGCCGCCGACCTTCAGCGGCAGGGCAATCAGCTCGTATCGCCCCTCCGGCACATCATCGAGAACCAGCCCCTCCAATATGCGCATATCGTGCTTCGCGACCATCCGGTGCGCGTCCATCGTCTTGCTGTCCTGAGGGTCCACGCTGGGCGCATCGGTACCAACTAGCTTCACGCCTTGCAGCGCCAGCCACTCCACCGTTTCCGGCGCTATTGGCAGCCAGTCGCTGCGCCATTCGTCATGCGGGAAAGCATCCCACTGGCGGAACAGCACGCGGTCAGCGCTTTCGATATGCGGCAGGTCGGCGACGTCGATCTCGCCCGAGACACCGCGCGCATCAACCACCAGACAGGTCCCGATAAACGGAGCCAAATCCATGCTGGCTGCATCCAGCCCGTCCGCGTCGTAATGCAGCGGAGCATCGGCGTGGGTGCCCGAATGCGTGCTCATCGCCATCTTGCCGACATTGACCGGCGAGCCTTCGTCCATCCGCCATGTCCGGTCGAACGCGAAGTCCGTATCGCCCGGCCACACGGGCAAGCCGGGGCGGAGAACCTGCGAGATGTCCCAGATGCGCCGGCTCATAGCGCCGTCCTGACACTCAGCAATTCAGGGAAGAACGCCTTCTTCAGTACGCCGGCCAGATAGGGCACGCCGGGGGTGCCGCCAGTGCCGGTCTTGAAGCCGATAATCCGCTCGACCGTCTTCAAATGCCCGAACCGCCAGCGCTGGAAATGATATTCCAGATCGACCAGCTTTTCGGCCAATTCATAGAGGTCCCAATGCTGGTCGGGATTGCGGTAGATCTCCGCCCAGGCCGCCTCCACGGCCTCGCTGCGCTCCCACGTGGCATCCAGCGGGCGCGCCAGAACCTCGGCAGGAATATCAAAACCCCGATCCGCAAGCAGCTTCACCGCCACCGCGTAAATGCTCGGCCGCGCCAGTTCCGCCTCCAGCCGCGCCGCCACATCGGGCGTGAACTGGTGCAGCTTCACCATGTCGATTTTTCGCCCGCCGAGGAGGAATTCCATCATCCGGTACTGCGCGCTCTGGAAGCCGCTGGAATTGCCCAGATGCGGGCGCACGGTCGAATAGTCATGCGGGGTCATCGTGCTCAGCACGTCCCAGCTCTGGATCAACTGCCCTTGCGCCCGGGCGACACGGGACAGCATCTTGAAGGCGGGCCGCAAATCATCCTTCGCGATATGCTCGCGCGCCAGCTCCAGCTCGTGCAGGCACAGTTTCAGCCACAGCTCGCTGGCCTGATGGACGATGATGAACAGCATCTCGTCATGCGCATCGGAGGCCGGGTGCTGGGCCGACAGGATGCGGTCGAGATCGAGGTAGCTAGCGTAGGATACGTCGTTGGGCATGGCGACTGCCTAGCGCAGGCAGCGCGCAAGGTCAGCCATCTATCGTGCGCTGCGCCGGATGATGGGTGTCGAGATGCTTCTTGATGATGCGCAGGTTTCGCGTGTTGGAACGGAACACCAGATCGAACGCATCGCCCGCCAACGGCACCGCGCCCAGCAAGCTGTCGAATGCAATGTTCCCGCCCATGCGCCACAGCTTCCACTTGGGCAGACCCAGATTGCGGGCCTCCCACACGATATAGGCGCCCATCGCCGCAGTGATGAAATCACCCACCACCGGGACCAGCCCGATTATCGAATCCAGCCCGACCGGATAATTGACGCCAGGAATGCGGAAGCTGCGTTCGAGCACCTGCTCCATCGCCTCGATCCGGCGGCGGATAGAGGCCGGGTCATTGCCTGTCGGCAGATCGAGCCCCATGGCTTCGGGGCGCACCGTGTCGCGTGTGCCATTCATTTCTGGGCGGTCCATCGGCATCTCCTGCCCTAGAATATGGGGTCGACAGCGAGCGGCAACAAGGGATGGCTGGCCCAGCGGTTCTCGTTGAACCCGTTCAAACCCCCGCGAACCAGGGACCAGCGCACCGGCGCGCCCAGCGGGATGTAGTGGTTTGTTTCGATGAGCAGCGCATCCGCCCGGACCAACAGCGAAGGATTTTGCGGTGTTTCCTCGCTGCCGAGCGCTTCACTGGACAGCGTATCGGCTTCCTCCACGCACACAGCGCGCTGGATGGCGCAGTGGAACTGGTTCAGGAACCATCGCGGCGCGGCATAGCGGGCCAGCCGGTCGACCAGCACCAGATCGGCCTCCGCCCTCTCGGGTGCGCGGGTGGAGGCAACGCCGATGGTGGCAAAATCAGCCGCCAGCCGATTAAACAGCCGATCGGAGCCGGGACCGGCAGGAAGGAAAATCGCGACGCTCGCCTCGCTGCCGGACGAGGCTTGCCATTCCGCAACCCGGCGGGCGGCGCGCGACCGGCGGGTTTCCAGCTCCAGCCCGGCCCAGCGTTCTTCCCGGACATTCTCCACGTCACCGCCGACACTTTCCGCCAGCATGGTCACCGGAACGATACGCGTGGTGGACGGCCAGTCGGTAAGGTTGAAGGGATCGAGCAGCGTCGACCGGTCGATGGCCATGGCCAGCGCCTCGCGCCGCTCGGGCGTTTCCAGAAATCCGCGTGGATTGGTGACTTGCAGACCGAAAAGACCCAGTGCGCTGTCGAGCCGCAAATTGCCGCGCGATAGCGGGCCCGTTTCGGCGAGCGGCAGGCTGGCCAATGTCCCGCCGACGACCAGATCGGCATCCCCTTCATTAAACGCTTCGACCGCCTGCGGCGCGGCCAGCGCCACCAGCCGCAGCGGGCGCGAACGCTCCGCGAAATCACGCTCTCCGGGCAGGCCCCGTTCTTCAGGGAGCATCGGGGTCAGCAACACGCCGTCGTCGCCGGAGGATGCGCGCATCGGCCCAGTGCCCGCATCGCCCCGGCGCAGTCCGAACTCCGGCTGGGAGAGCAATTGCAGGAATGATGGCATAGCCCGGCTTAGACGAATCTCGATCACCCGGTCGGTCATCGCCCGGATATCGTCGATCATCGCCAGATCGAGGCCAAGCGAGGTGCCTTCCAGTGCAGTGATCTGGCGCAGCATTTCGGCCCGCACACTCTGCGCATCGACTGCGCTGCCATCGCTCCAGTTTGCCTCACGCAGGCGAAAGATGAAACTGCGGCCATCGTCGGTAACGATCCAGCGCTCGGCGAGAGCCGGCACCGTGTCGCCATTGGCATCGAGCGTGACGAGCCCCTCGGAGCTCGCTCCGCGCACCAATTGCTGGCCGTAAGACAAGCGCATTCCGTCGACCGACAAAGTCTCGGTCGTCTCGACCACCGCGATATCGACCAGTGCGCCGGTGCTTTCAGAGCAAGCGGCAAGCGCAGCTGAGCCGGCCACTATGCCAATTATTGCCAGAAAGCGCTTGTGTGTCATGGAGCCGGGTTAGCACCCCGGCAGGCCCGCGTCAGGTTCAGATTTTCCGCAGGGAGTTGCCATTGCCCGCCGCAGAAGGGTGCAGGCTGGAGGGGCGAACATAGCGCGGTGTGTCGCTGTCGTTCGCATTGTTCGGTTTGGCACGCGCCTCGGCCGCGTCGATCTCGCGGGCAAAGGCGATGCCGAAGCGGTTTTCCTGAACCCATGCGACCGTGCCTTCTACCTGGCCGATATTGCGCAGATTGACGGACAGCTTGGTGCCGCCTTGCACAGGCGTTTGCCCGGTCCGGTCGCATTCGGCCATCATGCCGCCGTTCGACAGATTGCGCACTTTCACACGGAACGGCGAACTCTCGCCCTCAATCCGGACTTCGGCCATCAGGAACAGGCTGTCGCGTGCAATATGACGGGTATCAACACCGGACATCGTTAAGACGCGCTCCTTGCATTCGCCCGGCGCACTCGGCCCAGGCAGGTTCAACCTGTGAGCAAGCGTTTTACATCGGCAAAGCCTAACGAAGGTTTAAGAATGAAAACCCGCCGATTCCGGTGGATTGGGCGCCGTTAACAGCCTTTGAAATGCCACGATTTTCGCTCAATCCTTCGAGCCTCAATCGTCGCGGGAGATCTTCTCGCGGCGTTCATGCGCTTCCTGCGCCTCGACCGTCATGGTCGCGACCGGACGGGCGATAAGGCGGCGCAGACCAATGGGTTCGCCAGTCTTGTCGCAATAGCCGTATTCGCCCTCTTCGATCCGGCGCAGGGCCGCATCGATCTTGCCGATCAGCTTACGCTGGCGGTCCCGGGTGCGCAGCTCAAGTCCCCAATCGCTCTCGCTGGAGGCGCGGTCATTGGGATCGGGTTCGCGGATCGGCCCGTCTTGCAATGATTGCAGGGTGGCCCCGGCCGCGTCCTGAATGGAGCGTTTCCACTGCAGCAGCAGCTCCTTGAAATAGGCCTGCTGCTTCGCGTTCATATAGGGTTCGTCGTCCGACGGAACGTAAACGGCATCAAGCGAACGCTTGGCCTCTTCCAGGATATCGCTTTCTTTAGGCGCAGATGCAGCCATGGCGTCCTCTCGAAATAAACCCCTTGCGCGCGAGACCCGTTCGTAAAGCTGCCGTCCGGTATTCCGGCTCTGTCCGGCAGCCTTCGATGCGCGCCCTATACGTATGGCCCCAATGTCCCGCAAGCGGCGTTTGTTCCATTTGTGCGCCCCCTTGCAAATCACGGATTAAGCGTTGCCGAACGGATGCAGAAAGAGACCAAATTCCTGGCTGGAAAGCGGGGCGAGAACGTTACATCGTTTTACACCGTTAACCATTTGTTGACTATGATCGGTAAGAACCCTGCTGGCCGGACACGCTAGAAAGTCCGCCACAACAACAGGGAATTCGGGACATGCAATTTACCACAATCGAAAGCGCTCAAAACGCCACTTCCGAGAACGCGCCAAATCTGGCCGTCGCGCGCAGTCTGGCCGAAGCAGCAGCTGGCGATCTCGCCGCATTGTATAATCTGGGCGTGATGTATTCGACCGGCAGCCATGATTGCCCTTGCGATCTGGTTGAAGCGCACAAGTGGTTCAATCTGGCCGCATCCAAAGGCCACGAAGAAGCCGGCTGGTGCCGCGCGGATATCGCAGAAGAAATGACCGCCCGCGAAATTGCCGAGGCCCAGCGTCAGGCCCGCGAATGGCTGAGCGCCGAACGCCGAGCCGCCTGAACCCTCGTCAGTCGCCTTTCCTGAAGGGCGTCCTGCGGTTCAAATATATCTTGTCGGTCGCGACGCCTTGCCGCTCGCGCTCCAGAAAATCGGCCACCGCCTCGCGGAAGCCGGCATCGACCATCCAGTGGGCCGACCAGGTCTCCACCGGAGCATATCCCCGGGCCAGCTTGTGCCCGCCCTGCGCGCCCGCTTCCACGCGCGCCAGACCGCGCGCTATCGCCGCGTCGATGGCCTGATAATAGCAAATCTCGAAATGCAGGAACGGGACCGTTTCCGTGCACCCCCAATACCGGCCATACAGCGCATCGCGCCCGATGACGTTGAGCGCGCCTGCAATCGGCACGCCGTCGCGGTATCCCATGATCAGGAGCAGCTTGTCCGGCATCCGCTCGCTCATCAGCGTGAAGGCTTCGCGCGTCAGATAGGGCGTACCCCATTTGCGCGCGCCTGTGTCTTGATAAAACACCCAGAACGCGTCCCAGTCGGCCTCGGTGATATCGCTGCCTGACAGGTGCCGGATTTCTACTGCCGCTTGCGCCTTTGCCCGCTCTTTACGCAAATCCTTGCGCTTGCGGCTCGCCAGATCGGCCAGAAAGCCATCGAAATTGTCATAGTCCCGGTTGTGCCAGTGGAACTGGATATCGCTGCGCAGTAGCCAGCCATTATCCTCGAACAGCGGCAATTGTTCCGGCTCGATAAAAGTCGCGTGGGCGCTGGAGAGGCTGTTCTGGGCGCAAATCTGCGCCGCCGCGCTCAGCAGCGCCGGGGCCAAAGCATCATCGGCCAGCAGCAGGCGCGGGCCGGTGGCGGGCGTGAACGGCGCGGCGATTTGCAGCTTGGGGTAATAGCTTCCCCCGGCCCGCTCATAAGCATCGGCCCAGCTGTGATCGAAGACATATTCGCCCTGGCTATGGCCCTTCAGGAAGGCCGGCATCGCGCCGAGCAGAGCGCCGCTATCGCTTTCCAGAACGATGGGCGCGGCTTGCCAGCCGGTACCCGGACCGACCGAACCGGAATCTTCACAAGCCGACAGGAAAGCATGGCTTACAAACGGATTGTCCGAAGTGTTGAGGGCATCCCAATCGCGCGCATCGACATCATTGATCGAACCCAGCAGGCGGGCTGACAGCTCCAGCTCGCTCATAGCGGGACGGCACCTTCGAAAATGGGCGCATCGGCGTGCGCTTTGGCGCGCGCGCGTTCGTCCTCGCTTTGCACGGTCCAGGTGGTGACAGGCATGCCCCGCGCACGGAGCCCGGCGACCCACGCGCTGGGCAAGGCATCGATGTGGTAGGCCAGAAAATCGGGCTTTGCGGTCCACAGGGCGAGCCGCCGCTGCCACGCCTTTTGCGTATGGCCCTTCTCGTCCTCGCGGATCACCAGCCCGCGTACCGTTTGGGGCGAATGGCGGCGCAGCCAGCGCGAGACACGGGGATCGAAGCTCATGACAGCGTGATGGCCGGAATATCCTGCCAGCGCATCGCAGACTTTCAGGCAGGTGGTCTCTACATTATAGCCCGCCTTGGACTTGATCTCGATCAGCAGCGGCACCTGACCGACAACCATGTCGAGCAGGTCGGAGAACGTGATCGGCGCATCTTCGTGCTCGAGATAGCTCAAGCGTTTCCATTCCGCCGCAGTGAGCGCCTCGGCCCGGTCCGGGCGGCCGATCAGGCGTTTGAAATCCCAGTCGTGGAACACCATCGGGACAGAATCGGCGCTGCGCTGGATATCGCATTCGATACCCACTCCCGCAGCAATGGCAGCAGCGAAGGCGGCAGGGGCATTCTCGACCCGCGACACGCCATCCGGTCCCACGCCGTGCAAGCCGCGATGAGCATAGGCCCACTCGCCCAGCCAGCGCGTCCGTTCCGGGTCGGCAGAGCCAGCCAAGGCCCTATTTGTCGGCGTAGAGGGCAATGACCGCATCGACTTCGACAGCAGCGCCCAGCGGCAGCACCGGCACGCCGACCGCTGCGCGCGCATGGCGGCCCTGATTGCCGAACACGTCGAACATCAGATCCGACGCCCCGTTGATGACCTTGGGCTGGTCGGTGAAATCGGCAGTCGAGCTGACGAAGCCGCCCAGCTTCACCACCCGCTTCACCCGGTCCAGCGGGATCATCGCGGTTTTCAGCTGCGCAAGGATCATTAGACCACAGGCCCGCGCGGCAGCCTGTCCCTGTTCGAGCGACACATCTTCGCCCAGCCGCCCGGTCACCAGCTCTCCGTCGACAAACGGCAGCTGGCCGGACACATACGCGACGTCGTTTTCCACCACGACGGGCAGATAACTGGCCACCGGCGCTGCTGCTTCGGGCAGGACAATGCCGAGTTCGGCAAGGCGGGCTTCGATATTCATGCTGCTTCCTCCAACCGGCTCATAATCCATGGCAAGGCTTCGTCCCAGCTGTCGATCCGCGCATGGGCATGGCCTGCCTTTTCGCCGCAAGTGATATGCGGGGCAAGGCTGGGCTCGCCGCACAGATGCAGACGGGTGACATGCGGCACCTCTTCTTTCGCTGAACCGTGATGCTGGGCCAGATCGTCGATAAAAATGGCGTGGCTGGGTTTGTATTCTTCCAGAATGGCGGCAATCGCGGGGCCTTTGGGACCCTGATTGGTGTAGACTTTCGCCTCGATGCCGACCGCCTGCAACTGGGCCGCGCGGGTTTCGCGCCGCTCGTCGAGCAAATTGGTCAAGATCACCACATCGGCGTGGTCCATAAGGGCGGTCAGCGCCTCGACTGCGCCCGGGATCGGTTCCTGACGGCCCATTTCCGTATCGAAGAACCCGTTAAGCAGGCGCCAGATTTCTTTCTGCTCCACCGGCTCGCCAGTCGCCTTGTCGCGCAGCGCGTTGGAAAAATCATTGCCCTCCAGATGGAAGGCAATGTCCTGTGTTTCGTCCAGCCATTGCTTGAACGGCTCCACCATGAACAGCAGCACCTCGTCGCAATCGGAAATGATGAGCGGGCGGCCATCCGGATTGTAGGTCATCGAAGATATCTCATTAGCTGTGCATCGCGCCGCCAAGCTTGCGGTGGGCGTCGATCAGGGTTTCCGGCGATACATCCAGCGCTTCGGCAGCGCCCAGAAGATCGGGTTCATAATTGGTCAGAAATTCCAGTACTGCAGCCTGAACCGACCGGTCGGTCAGCCGTTCCCGCAGAATATCCGGCGTCAGGCCGGTGAGCGAGAGCAGGCGATCTGCGCGTTTTTCGTCCGTCAGCAGCCAACCCAGCGCGCCCAGAGCCAGCGCTTCGGGTTCTTGCGGGCTTTGCATGATTGTCACACCCCTTGGCGGTCGCGTAATGGACGGTAAGTTTTGAAGGAGCCGATCAGTGGCAAAGCGTATCCTCGTTGTCGAGGACAACGATCTCAACCGGAAGCTGTTTTGCGACGTGCTGCGGGCGGGCGGGCACGAAGTGGAAGGCTGCGCCGATGGCGAGGCAGTGCTGCGCACAGCGCTGAAGTTCGCGCCCGATCTGGTGATCATGGATATCCAGCTGCCGAACATCTCCGGCCTGGACCTGATCCTTACTTTGCGGAAGAACCCGGCGCTTCAAGACGTGCCCATTTTGGCAGTCACTGCCTATGCCGGGAAGGGCGACGAGGAACAGATTCGCGGGGCAGGCGCTAACGAATATCTTTCCAAGCCCGTTTCTATTGGTCCGTTCCGTATGGCGGTGGATCGTTTGCTCAGCCCCGCTTCATCGCCCACCGGCTAGGGCGTACGCAATCCACGGTAAGGCGCTGTCAATGGCGTGGACATTCGCCCAGCTTTACCCATTTCCCAAAGCACGCTAGCGCCCTGCGCTAAACCGGCAGGGCAATCTCCCGCCCGAAAAAAGGACCCGTCATGGACCGAGCAGACACCGACACCCGCATCCGCGCTCAGATCGAGCCGTTCAACAAGAAGGGCGTCGACATCAAGGAAGAGACGACCTTTCAGGGCGATCTGGAATTCGACAGCCTGACGGTGATGGATTTCGTCGCCGCGATCGAAGATGAATTCGACATCATCATCTCAATGAACCAGCAGGCGGAAATCGAAACCTACGGCCAGCTGGTCGACGCCGTGCACAAGCAGCGGGACTGATCACGATGAGCGAAGGCATTGCCCAGTCGGAAAAGCCGCAGAACCTGAAGGGCGGCGAGAGCGACCTGTTCAGCAAGTTCGATCCTTTGATCCAGATGCGGGAAGGGTTGCTCTCCACCGGACAGCAGGACCCCTATGCGCTGGTGATGGAGAAGGTGCTCTCTCCGACCCGCGCGATCTGCAATGGGCGCGACACCATCCTTCTCGGCACGTATAACTATATGGGGATGACGTTTGACCCGCAGGTGATCGAGGCGGGAAATCAGGCTCTGCGCGATTATGGCACCGGCACGACTGGCAGCCGCGTCCTTAACGGAACCTATCAGGGCCACAAGGAATGCGAAGACGCGCTGAAGGATTTTTACGGGATGGACCATGCGATGGTCTTTTCCACCGGCTACCTTGCCAATCTCGGCATCATTTCGACCATTGCGGGCAAGGGCGATTACATCATCCTCGATATCGACAGCCATGCGTCGATTTATGACGGGTGCAAGCTGGGCGATGCGGAGATAGTGCCGTTCAAGCACAACGATATCGAGGCGATGGAAAAGCGCCTGAAGCGGGTTCCCGAGGGGGCGGGGAAACTGGTCATTCTGGAAGGCGTCTACTCGATGCTGGGCGATGTTGCCCCGCTGAAGGAAATGGTCCGCATCGCTAAAGAGCACGGCGCGATGGTTCTGGTCGACGAGGCGCATTCGATGGGCTTCATCGGCGAAAATGGCCGGGGTGTCGTGGAGGCGCAGGGCGTGATGGAGGATGTCGATTTCATCATTGGCACCTTCTCCAAAAGCGTCGGTACAGTCGGCGGCTTTTGCGTTTCCAACCACCCGAAATTCGAGATCATGCGTCTGGTGTGCCGGCCCTATGTGTTCACCGCATCGCTGCCACCCAGCGTGGTCGCCACTGCCGCGACGAGCATTCGCAAGCTGCAGGTCGAGGGCCACAACAAGCGCGCGCATTTGTGGGAAAACTCCAAGCGTCTGCACAAGGGGCTGAAGGAACTCGGTTTCACCATTGGCACCGACGAGCCTGAGAGCGCGATCATCGCGGTGATCATGCCCGATCTGGTGCAAGGCGCGGCGATGTGGGAAGCGCTGCTGACCGAAGGGCTCTACGTCAATCTGGCGCGGCCGCCGGCTACCCCTGCCAATATGACCCTGCTGCGCTGCTCGCTCTGCGCCGAGCATAGCGACGAAGAAGTCGGCACGATCCTGAGCATGTTCGAAGCGGCGGGCAAGAAGACCGGGATCATCTGACGGGGCAAGTGTAACCTGGTCGCCTTACCCGGCGAAACTCCTGTCACATTCACAGGAGAAACGACCATGACTGCCCTCGCACTTTCCGCCGACCGTAGCGCCCTCACCACCCTGGGCGGTACCGCGCTCAGCCTCGTCTCGATGCTGTTTCTGGTGGCCGCCATGGCGCCCGCCGCAATGCATGCGATGATGGGCTGAGTCCTACAGCGCCGCTCCGTTCAAGGTGAGTCTTTCGGCAGCGGGACTTTGCGTGGCAGCGCAGGGGTCGGCCTCGTCCTCGTCCCCGCCCAGCTGGGTGATGGCGAGGATGCCTCCGACGACCAACACGACGAAGACAGTCGTGACGGTGCCGAGATATTTGTCGATGATCCGTTTAATCGGCGCACCGAAGGCGCGGAACAGGATGCCCACCGTCAGGAAGATCAGCGCGCGGCCCGCCACGCTGGCGAGGATGAACGGTATCAGCGACATGCCCAGAAAACCGGCGGTGATCGTCAGTAGCTTGAACGGCACCGGCGTTGCTGCGGCGATAATTACCGCGGCCACACCGTATTCGTCGAAGGTGCAGCGGGCAGCTGGCAGGCTATCCGCCAGACCGATCGCCGCCATCAGCGGCACGCCCACCGCGTCGAACAGAAAATAACCGATGCCGTAGCCGAACAGACCGCCCAGCACCGAAGCAAAGGTCGCAACCAGACCGAAGCGGATCGCCTTTTTCGGCTCGGCCAGACACATCAGCCCCAGCAGCGGATGCGGCGGAATGGGGAAGAAGCTCGCTTCGATGAAGCAGAAAAAGGCCAGCCACCACACCGCGTGTGGGTGCGCCGCCTTCTCCATTGTCCAGTTATACAAACCGCGCAGCATCGATTCTCGCCCTCATTGTTCGGCTGCGCCTCTAGGCGAGGCGTCTGGTGCGCGCAATGCGGTTGGAGCCCCCCTAGTAATAACCTATTTGGTTCTTTTCTGTTGACATCGTAACGCTCTTGGCCTAGACAACTGGAACATCGCGATAGACCGAGTCGGAACGGGCAACGTTCCCGATGGCGGAAACACAAGGGCGGAGCCGCACAGGCTTTCCGCCCTTTCTTGTGTCCGCCCGGCTCGTACACCCGCACACACTTAATTTTCGGGAGGATATGATGCGTGACCCGATCCCCGGCCCCAAATGGATCCCGGTCTTCCTCGAAACGCTGGTCGAAACTCGGATCGTCAGCGATGCCATGACTGCCACCGGGAAGACGCCCGGTACAATCTACGCCCAGCGCAATCGGAACCTCGCCTTTGCCACCGCATGGCGCGATGCGCTGGACGGCAAGCTGACTGCCAAAGCGGCGCGCGACGCACAGAAGAACCTGATCGAAGTGCCGGCCAATGGCGGCTGGAAAGACGCGTTTTTGAGCGCGCTGGCCGACAGCTCGAATATCACGAAGGCGGCGCAGGAGGCCAATATCCCGGTCTCCACCGTTTACCGCGAGCGCAGCAAAAATCCCGCCTTTGCGCAAAGCTGGCAGGCCGCCTTGTTCGAAGGATACACCAATCTGGAGATGGAAGTGCTGGGCCATCTGCGCGACCCCGATCCGACCCGCCCGATGGATATCACCAATGCACTGCGCCTTCTCGCCGCCCACCGTGACAGCTTCGCCCGTGAACATGCGCAGCGGCAGAATGTGACCGCAGCCGAGGTGCGCGCCTCCATCGAGCGCAAGGTGGAAAAGCTGCGCCAGCAGGTCGCCAAACGAAAAGCGAAGGAGGCCCATGACGGACAATAAGTCACGCGGGGAGCTTTATGCCGAAGCAACACCTGCGGAAAAGCTCTCCTTCATTCGCACATTGAACCAGGACGAGCGCAACGGGTTCAATTCCGATTTCAGCAATTTCGCCCATGAGGGGCAGCGCCCGCCCAGCCAGAAATGGGCTACCTGGCTTATGATGGCCGGACGGGGCTTTGGCAAAACGCGGGCCGGGTCCGAATGGGTCAGCAATATCGCCATCAACCACCCGTCCGCGCGCATTGCACTGGTAGCGGCGTCGCTCGGCGAAGCGCGGGCCGTGATGGTGGAGGGCGATAGCGGCCTGATCGCCGTCGCCAGCCCCGGCTGCGTGCCGGTATTCGAACCCTCTTTGCGCAGGCTGCGCTGGCCAGGCGGCGCGCAGGCGCAACTGTTCTCTGCCGCTGAACCGGAAAGCTTGCGCGGGCCGCAGCACAGCCATGCGTGGTGTGACGAGCTGGCGAAATGGGACAACTCAAGCAATCGCGCGCTGCGCTGTTGGGACAATCTGCAGCTCGGCCTGCGGCTGGGCGACATGCCGCAAACGGTTGTGACTACGACGCCCAGAGCGGTGCCAGTCGTCCAGCGTCTGGTCGACGAGGCGCAAACGGCTGAAGCGGCCATTGCCATTACCGGCGGAAGCACGCTGGATAACGCGGCCAATCTCTCGGCCAATTTCCTGACGGCGGTCTATCGCCAGTTTGGCGGCAGCGCCCTCGGGCGGCAGGAGCTGGAAGGGGAGCTGCTGCGCGATGTCGAAGGCGCTTTATGGAGCCGCACTTTGCTGGAGCGGTGCCGAAGCGATGTTCCGCCTGCCATGGTGCGGCTGGTGGTGGCGGTCGATCCCCCGGCCTCGGCGCGCGGCGATGCGTGCGGTATCGTGGTCGCTGGCGTGGATGCCGGCGGCAACGCGGCTATCCTCGCCGATGCCACGGTAGAGAAAGCCAGCCCCGAACGCTGGGCGCGGGCGGTGGCCGACACCGCATCCCTGTGGGGTGCCGACCGCGTGGTGGCCGAAGCCAATCAGGGCGGCGCGATGGTCGAAAGCGTGTTGCGCGCTGCCGACATCTCGCTGCCGGTCAAACTGGTCCACGCCAGCCGCGGCAAGTCCGCAAGGGCCGAACCGGTCGCGGCGCTATACGAAGCAGGCCGCGTCCAGCACTCTGGCCTGTTCGGACCGCTCGAAGACCAACTCTGCGGCCTGATGACAGGCGGCAGCTACGAGGGCCCCGGCCGATCACCCGACCGCGCCGATGCTCTGGTCTGGGCGCTGACTGAATTGATGCTTGGCAAACAGGGCGCGCCGAGGGTGCAGGTGTTTTGAGTTGTTTGTTTTGGGCCCTGCGGGCGGGTCGCATCCGCGCCCCTTGCTTCCTCGCATAAGCTCGGGCGGGCAGTCGCCCTTGCGAGGCCTCGCGGCCTCGACCCATTCCTAGCCAGTACTGTCTTCCCAATCTCGGTTGGCAACCAGCCAACCGCAAGGCCACGCGGCCGCCCCGCAGGTGCTCGATGCGCAGCATCGAAACTGCACCGAGGACGCGCTCACAGATGTGAGCGCAAGAAAAGGAAATCCCATGTCATTTCTCGATACCCTGTCCTCTGCCTTCAAGGGCGGGGGCGGCGCCCGTGTACCTTTGAACCGTGCCATTCCGAGCGGCTATGTCTCGCCTTGGGCGACGGCGTTTGAAGCGGGCACGGGCCGCGCAGCCTTTAACTACAACAGCGCGCTGCAAAGCGGCTTTATCGACAATCCCGTGGCCCAGCGCGCCGTGCGGATTGTCGCCGAAGGGGTAGGTAGCGCGCCGCTCGGCGAGACCGATACGAAGCTCGCCGCGCTGATCAATGCGCCTTCCGCCGGACAAAGCCTGATCGAAACGCTGGCCGCGCATCTGACACTGCATGGCAATGGCTATGTCCAGATCATGAAAGATGCCGGCGGCAAGCCGGTCGAATTGTTCGCCCTGCGGCCCGAGCGGGTGAGCGTTGTCGCCGGGCCTGATGGCTGGCCCTGCGCTTACGAATATCGCCTCGCGGAACGCACCATCACCGTGCCGCTGGAGGATGACAATGGCTGGCCCGAAATCATCCATCTGCGCAGCTTCAATCCGGGCGACGACCATTACGGCGCAGGCTGCCTCGCCGCCGCCCATGGCGCGGTCGCGATCCACAACGCCGCGAGCGAATGGAACCGCGCGCTGCTGGCCAATTCGGCGCGGCCCAGCGGGGCGTTGGTCCACGATGCCAGCGAGGGCGCTTCGCTGACGCCGGAGCAATTCGAGCGGCTGAAGGACGAGCTGACCCGTGCCTTCTCCGGCGAAGCCAATGTCGGGCGGCCCATGCTGCTGGATGGCGGGCTGAGCTGGCAATCCATGGCGATGAGCCCCGCAGAAATGGACTTCGCCACGCTGAAAGCCGCCGCCGCACGCGATATCGCGCTGGCGTTTGGCGTGCCGCCCATGCTGCTCGGCCTGCCGGGCGACAATACGTACGCCAATTACCGCGAGGCCAACCGCGCCCTGTGGCGGCTGACCCTGCTGCCGCTGGCCGGCAAGATCCTGTCGGGCATCGCCGATGGTCTGTCGCCGTGGTTCCCCGATGCCAGCCTCTCGGTCGATCTCGACCGGGTGCCCGCTCTGGCCGACGACCGCGAGAAACTATGGAGCCAGGTCACCGCCGCCGATTTCCTCTCGGACGAGGAGAAGCGGGTGATGCTGGGTCTGGACACAGGAGCTGCGCAATGAGCCGGATGGAGAACAGCCCCCTGCCATCGGAAGACATGATTGCGCGACTGATCGCACAGGCGACGAGCGATGATGGCGCGGGTGCGAGCAACCTGATCACCCTGCGCGCGATTGTCGAGGAAGCCAGCGAGGCAGGCGCGGCGCGGGCGCTGGGCCGCATGGGTCTGGCCGATGAGAGCGCGCAGGACGACATCGACGAACTGCGCGAACTGCTCGGCGCATGGCGTGAAACGAAATCGGGCGCGCTGAAGGCTGCGCTCGACTGGATCATGCGCGGAATGTTCGCGCTTCTGTTGATCGGCATTGCGGTCAGGCTGGGCGTGCCGGAGATGGTCCGATGAGTTCGCCGATCATGCGCTTTGCCGGATACGCTGCCCTGTTTGGCACACCCGACGCCGCGCGCGATACGATCCATCCCGGCGCCTTTGCCCGTACGCTGGGAGAACGCGACACTCCGCTGCCGCTCTATTGGCAGCACCATCCGGAGCAGCGGATCGGCTGGATCGAACGCGCCGAGGAGGATGCGCGCGGCCTGCGGGTCGTTGCTAGAATCGACAATCCCCACAGCCGCGCCGCGAACCTCCTCGCCAATCGCGCAGTCGATGGCCTCAGCTTCGGCTACCGCGCACGGGCCAGCCGCCAAGAGCCATCAGGCCGCCAGCTGGACGAAATCGACCTGTTCGAAGTGAGCCTTGTCACCCACCCGCTGCAGGATCAGGCGCGGGTGATTTTTATTTCTTGAACCCGTGTCCGCGGGTTCAGCCTCGTCCCGGAGCTCGGTCGGCGACTAGCCGACCGCAAGGCCGACCGGCCGCCCGCAGCGCCGCAGGCGCGAGGATTTCGCACGCCGGATGGCGTGCGGACAACAAACACTCCCCCATCCCCAACGCCAGGAAAGGCACCCCCTATGGACACCATCACTTCCACCATTTCCGCTGCAGAAACGGCCCCAGACCCGGCCCGCGACCCTGCGATGCAGAGCTTCGACATTGCCGCCCGTCAGGACAAAACCGAGGCCGATGTCACCGCGCTGCGCAGCGATGTCGACGAGGTGAAGGCCCGCGTCGACCGCATCGGGCGCGTCGCGTCGCGCCCCGCCATCGGCGGAGCAGACACCGCCACGCCCGAGGTAAAAGGCTTCGTCGATGGCTATCTGCGGCGCGGCTCCACGCACGAGCTCAAATCGCTCAACACGATCACACCCAGCGACGGCGGCTATGCCGTGCCGCGCGTCATCGATGCGATGATTGCCCGCGAGCTGACCGAGATCAGCCCGATCCGCAGCCTCGCCCAAGTGGTACAGACCGGTAGCGCAGGCTATCGCAAGCTGGTCAGCACCAGCGGCACAGCCAGCGGCTGGGTCTCCGAATCGGCGGCCCGCCCGGAGACCGAAACGCCGGAATTTGCCGAGATCGCGCCGCCATCGGGTGATCTCTATGCCAATCCGGCGGCCAGCCAGACCATGCTGGACGATGCCGGTTTCGATCTGGAAAGCTGGCTGGCGAGCGAGATCGCCATGGAATTCGCCCGCGCCGAAGGGGCTGCCTTCGTCAGCGGCTCCGGCTCGGACCAACCCGAGGGGTTCCTCTCCGCGCCCTTCTCCACCGCTGACGACGGCGCGCGCGCGTTTGGCACCCTGCAATATATCGGCACCGGCGACGCGGCCGGTTTTGGCACGGATCCCGATGCGAAGCTGATCGATCTGGTCCACACGATTAAGGCCGGGCATCGCCAGGGCGCCAGCTTCGTGATGAACAGCGCCACACTGGCGCAGGTCCGCAAGCTGAAGACCGCCGATGGCGCGTTTCTGTGGCAGCCGGGTCTGGTCGATGGTCAACCCGACCGATTGCTCGGCTATCCGGTGGTCGAGGCGGAGGACATGCCCGATATCGGCGCGGGCGAATTCCCCGTCGCATTCGGCAATTTCCGCCACGGCTATCTGATTGCAGAACGCAGCGCGACGCAGGTGCTGCGCGATCCGTTCACCAACAAGCCCTTCGTCCACTTCTACGCGACCAAGCGCGTGGGCGGGCAGGTGCTGGATAGCAGCGCGATCAAACTGCTGCGGATCGAGGAGTAGGGCGCAGCGCGTGCGGGTGTAGTGCCAATTGCTGGCGCTGCACCCGCGCTGCCTTTTTTGTTTGGACCCTGCGGGCGGGGTGCATCCGCACCCCTTGCTACGCCGCATAAGCGGCGGCGCGCGGTCGCGCGCTGTCGTCGCCTATCGGCTCCGATACCATCGCCGGCTACCAATGTCGGACTGATCTCGGGCGCGACCAGCGACCGACAGAGGGCGACCGCCCGACCGCAGGTGCTCGATGCAAAGCATCGAAACAGCACCGAGGACGCGCCTGCGGATGCAGGCGCATGAGACAAAAACACCGCAACAACCGCCACACATCACGCGCGCTCTCGATCATGCGCCCCTCCCCATACAGGGACGACCATTATGCCAAAAACCACCCTCGTGCCCCCCGTGATGGCGGGGGCACTCGATGAATTGCGCCAGTGGCTTGCCGTTTCGCGCGACAGCGAGAATCCGCAACTGGCGAGCCTGCTTCGCGCCGCGCTGGAGGCGTGCGAGGCTTTCACCGGTATCGTCCCGATCAATTTTGAAGCAGAGGCGATCCTGCCGGTCGTCAAAGACTGGCAAGGCGTTCCTGCGCAGCCGGTTCAGGCCGTGCTGGGGATCGAGGGCATTCCTGCCGAGGGGCCGCGTTTCGCGCTTCCCTCCGATGCGTGGGCGGTCGAGCTGGGCGCTGACGGGACAGCGTGTGTGCGCGTGATCCGCCCGGGCGCAGCAGGCCGGGTCGCGGTACGATTTGTTGCCGGCCTGTCACCCGATTGGGCCAGCCTGCCCGATGGCCTGCGCCACGGTATTCTACGCCTTGCCGCGCATTATTACCGGGCCCGCGAGGATGATCCGCGCTCCTCGCCGCCCGCTGCGGTTGCTGCCTTGTGGCGGCCGTGGCGCATCATGCGGCTGACTTGAACGGCGCCGTGATCGACACCCGCATCCGCCCGCCTGCCGCAGCTCTCACCCGCCGCCTTGCCGCGCGCGCCGCGAGGATGGCGGTGGACGCCGTCAACGCCCGCCGCTCCGCAGCGCTGTCGCGCGATCCGCGCGGCCTGTGGCCCGACATGTTCGAGGAATAGCCCATGGAAACCCAATTGCGCACCGATCTACTCGGCTGGCTGCGCGGCGAACCCACGATTACCGCAGCGGTCAATCTGGTGGACGAGGCCGAGACCAGCCGGGCCATGATGCCGTGGCTCGCGCTTGTCGCCAGCGCCTCTGTCGACTGGAGCAGCAAGACCCACACGGGCCGCGAAATCCGCATCGCGCTGGAGCTACGCCACCGCGGCGACGTGCCGGGCGATGCGGCTGAACTGCTCCGGGCAATCGAAGCGCGGGTGGAAACGCTGCCTACCCAGCAAAATGGCTACGAGATCGCCGGCATCCAGTTCCTGCGCGCCCGCACCGAACGCCGCGCAAAGAACGAGCGGGCAAGTCTGGTGGAGTATCGGTTCCGGGTAGTGCTGACTTAGAGACCTTGCCCCCGACTTCGTCATTGCGAGCGACCGCAGGGAGCGCGGCAATCCATGGGATGCCGTTCCAATCAAGTGGACCGGCAGTGACCGGCGAATGTGGTCGCACTCTGGATTGCCGCGTCGCTTCGCTCCTCGCAATGACGATGTTTTTTCCACCAAAGGCATAATGCCTCAGCCCGCGCCAGTATTTCGCGCAGAGACCGCAGAGGAGCAGAGATGCGAAGATGTCTCGCTCGCGGCGAAGCCGCACTCGATCGGTGCACATCGCACCGCGTCGCACCGTCGCAATTCCAAAGCGGCCTCGCCGCTCGCACAAGACCTCTGCGTTTCTCCGCGCTCTCTGCGCGAACTCGGCAACATTCCCAATTGAACCCACGCCCGAAAGGACCTCCCCCAATGCCTGCACAAAAAGGCTCCGCCTTCCTCCTCAAGATTTCCGATGGAGCGCAGCCTCCAGCCTACGAAACCGTCGCCGGTCTGCGCACCACGCAGATGTCGATCAATGGCGACACCGTCGTCGTCACGCACAAGGAATCGGGCGGCTGGCGCGATTTGCTTTCCGGCGCGGGCACCCGCTCGGTCAGTGTCTCTGCCAGCGGCATCTTTCTCGGCTCCGCAGCCGAAGCTCAGATCCAGTCCGAAGCGCTGTCCGGCACGGTCGCCGATTACGAGCTAAGCTTCGAAGACGGCGCACGGATGCAGGGGCGCTTCCTGATCCAGCGGCTCGATTATTCGGGCGATTTCAATGGCGAGCGCAATTACACGCTCCAGCTGGAAAGCTCAGGCCCGGTGCTGCCCGCATGAGCGCGAACAGCTTACGCGGTGAGGCCGAGTTGGTGATAGCCGGCACTCCGCATTTGCTGCGCCCGACATTCACCGCGCTGATTGCGGCAGAGGAAGAGCTGGGCCCGCTCTTCGCGCTGGTCGAGCGGGCGGGCGAGGGACAATTGCGCCTCTCCGAAATGACCGCGCTGTTCTGGCACTGCCTTGCACAGCGGCAGGACCTGACCCGCGACGAAGTGGGAACCGCCGTGATGGAAGCCGGGCTCGCGGCTTGCGCCAAACCTTTGCGCGCTCTGCTCGGGGCGATCCTGCAGGGCCAGGGCTAGCGCGGGTAATGCAAGAGCGATTGGCGGACAGCGTTCCGCAACTGGCGGCCCTCGCCGCACAGGCTCTTGGCTGGAAACCGCGCGAGTTCTGGTCCGCCACTCCTGCCGAACTGGCGCTGTCCCTCGCCCCTCCGGCGGGCGCGGCATCGCGAGATACGATTTCACGGGACGACATCGACCGCATGACCGCAACCGACACACACAAAAGGCACCGCCATGGATGATCCGATCGACGAAATGCTGGTCGAGGTTCGCGCCAGCACGCAAGGCTTTCAGGCCGATATCGCCCAGATGCGCTCGAGCTTCGACGGCACTCTGGTGCAAGGGTTCGAGAAGGCTGGCGGCGTTCTGGAGCGCGGGCTGCTTACCGCCTTGCGCAAGGGAAGCCTTGGCTTTGACGACCTGAAGCGCACGGCCAGCGCTGCGTTGGACCAGATAGCTTCGCAGGCGCTCAATCTCGGTCTGGGTTCGCTGTTCGGTGGATCCAACAGCGGGTTGGGTGGCTTGCTCGGCGGCACGCTGGGCGCATTGTTCGGCCTGCCCGGACGCGCCACCGGCGGGCCGGTCTCCCCCGGACGCGGTTATATCGTCGGCGAGCGCGGACCCGAATTGTTCGTGCCGACCAGCGCGGGCCGGGTGGAAACCGGCTCCGGCACCTCTGGCGCTTCCGGCGGGCGCAACATCAATGTGGCCATAAGGCTGAATGCCGAACGCGGTCTCTCAGCCCCCACGGCAATGCAGCGCTCTAGCCGCCAGGTCGCCAGCGCGGTTAGCCGAGCACTCAGGCAAGCCTGAGTTTCTTCTCCGCAAGCGCATCCGCGCTCGCGATTTCCTCGCTCATGCGGCCTGAAGGCCGCGTCGCTGCGGGCGGCCAGTCGGCCTTGCGGTTCGCGGGGGCGAACCGGTCACAGCTCAAAGGAAACATTATGGCATTCTGGCTGGCGAGCAAACGCCAAGGACAGGACAGCGATTTCATCCAGCGCTTCGATCCGCGGTTCTGGACGGTCAATTTTCCCCGTCCGATGATGGCCAGCATCGTCACTACCGGCGCGGATTCGCTGCGGGTCGATCTGGAGTTTCACAACGAGGGCGAGCTCGCCGGGCTGATCTGGGAGAGCGAAGACACGCTCGATCACCCGCTGCTCGGCTACGACACCAATCGCGACTATGCGCACACTGTGCTGCATTTCCGGTGGCGGTCGGGCGGGGTGATTGCGCTCGATGCGGTCAATGGCCCGACGCTGACCATCGAGGGCCGCGACGCTGCGGGCACTCCGCGCAGCTGGTATGTCCGGCTGTGGAACTACGCCTCGGGCACGCCGGAGGATGCGCAGATCAGCCTGCCCTTCTCCTCGCTCCAATCGGGCTTCGTCCTGCCGGGCGAGGCGGTGCACCCCGCCGATATCGACCGGATGTTTATCTCCTGCGTCCCGCCCGCTTTTGTGCAAGGGAGCGACCAGCCTTTGCCCGCACGGGCGGATGGCTGGGTAGAGCTGAGCGCGATACGCTGCGAGGGCGAACATGCCGTGCTGCCCATCGGCGATGTGATGCTGCCCGAACACGGGGAGCGGATCGCCACCGCCTATGACGATAGCTTCAACCAGACGCCCGAACGGCTGCTACGCTCCATCATCGGTCTCGGTTACCGCGATCGGCTGGTCCATTATGTCGGGATGAGCCATTTCTTCCGGCTGGAACGCGATGTGGACGATTTGCTGGTCGACCAGACAGGCAACCTGTGCACCCCCGCAAACCGCTGGCACGAGGCGTTCTTCGCAGCTTGCAAACAAGCGCGCATCAACCCGATCGTCTCCCTCTCTTACGAGCTGTTTGCCGAGCATTGTCCGCTCGACTGGCAGCAGCAGGACCGTCAGGGCAATTACGCCCGCACCGGCTGGGTCCCGCCCTCCGCGCTGCTTTCTCCGGCAAGCGCACCCGCTATGGCGTATCTGCAATCGGTCGCCGCGCGGTTCGTCGCTTTGCAAGAGACTGCAGCTTTGCCGGTGCTGTTCCAGATCGGCGAGCCATGGTGGTGGATCATCCCCGCCACCGCCTCCATTTGCCTGTACGACACCTCCATGCGGGCGTTGATCCTTGCCGAATTCGGCTCGCTCCCGCTGGTCGACGACATGACGGCGAGTTTCAATTTCCGCCAGAAACAGGTGCTGGATCTGGCGGGCACTGTGCTTGCGAACTCCACCGCCGCACTGGGACAGGCCGTGCGCGATGCGGCCAGCGGCCCGGCGGAGATCCTGCTGCTGGCTTTCACGCCGACCATTCTGGACCCTGCCATGCCCGAAGCACGGCGCGCCAATCTGCCGGTGGAGTGGGCCTTTCCCGCTTTCGACCGGCTCCAGCTCGAAGATTACGACTGGTTGACCGGCGGAGCCGACGGCCTGCGCAGGGCCGCTTACACATTTGTCGATCAGCGGCTCGGCTATCCGCTGGACCGGCAGGATTATCTCTCCGGCTTTGTGCTCCTCGCGGAAGATGCAGCGCGCTTCTGGCCGATCATCGATGCGGGCCTGGAGGAAGCGCGGGAACGCGGCGTGGCCCAGCGCTATGTCTGGGCGCTGCCGCAGGTCGCGCGCGACGGATACACCCGATTGCCCTTTCAGGAGGATGACACCATGCAGGCCTATGACGACGTTCTCTACCCGCTGGCTCTGGGCCGAGATGCCGGGGTCAGCCCGGAATTTTCGACCACGATTGCGGTCACCGCTTCAGGCCATGAGCGGCGCAGCTCGCTGTGGTCTGACGCGCGGCTCAGCTTCGATGTCGGGCCGGGCATCCGCAGCGAGAAGGAGCTGGGCACGCTGATCGCCTTCTTCCGCGCCCGGCGCGGGGCGGCGCGCGCTTTCCGCCTGTCCGATCCGTTCGATTTCAGCTCCAACGCCATGACCGGTACGCCCGGTCCGCTCGACCAGACCATCGCGACCGGCGACGGGCTGGCGGCGCGCTTCCCGCTGATCAAATCCTATGGTGCCAATTCCCCCGGCGGGTTCGACGAGCCGCAAATTCGCCGGATCACGCGCCCGCGTGCCGAGACGGTCCGTGTGGCCGTGGACGGGGCGGAGGTGACTGGCTGGAGCCTGCAAGCAGGCGGAGTGCTAATGTTCGATGAAGCACCGCCCCAAGGCGCGGCCATCACGGCAGGCTTCCTGTTCGATGTATCGGTGCGTTTTGCCGAAGACCGGCTGGATGTGACCAGCGCCAATTATGCCGCCGGAGAGGCCCCGTCCGTGCCGCTGATCGAAGTGCGCGAGGCGGTATGAGCGGGCACGTCTACTTCGCGTCCGAACTGGAAGGCGTAGCGACTTTCTGGCGGATTTTTCGCACCGACGGGGTCGCTCTGGGCTTTGTCAGCCATGACCGCGACATCACGTTTGATGGCATCCTTCACCGCGCCGCGCCCGGCATTCTGCCCGCCTCGCTACGCAAAACCGAACGGATCGATGGCGACAGTGCCGAGATGCAGGGGCCGCTCGGCCACTGGAGCATTTCGGAAGAGGATTTGCAGCAGGGTCGATACGACAATGCGCGGGTGGAAGTGGGCGCAGTCGACTGGGAAACAGCCGAAAGCGCCACCCTGTTTCATGGCACGCTGGGCTCGGTCTCGCAGGAAGACGGGGCGTTTATCGCCGAGTTGCAATCCGCGAAAGCTGTGCTCGATACGGGCGAACCCGTGCGCACCAGCCCCTCCTGCCGCGCACAATTTTGCGGGCCGGGCTGCACTTTGTCGGCGGCACGGTTCACCCACCATGGCGAGATTACGGAGGCCGATGGCACAGCCGGATCGGTGCGCGTCTCCGTAACCGACGCGGCCTTGTTTCTGTCGGGCGAACTGCGTTGGCTGAGCGGCGCGCATATCGGCAAGAGGTGCGAAGTGCTCGGCATCGATAATGGATGGCTGAAGCTGGACGATCCTCCGCCTGTTCTGGTCGAAATGGTCGGAGCACCGGTCGCCTTGCGAGAAGGCTGCGACCATACGCTGGCCACCTGCTCCACCCGCTTCGGCAATGCCGCCAATTTTCAAGGCGAGCCGTTCCTGCCGGGCAATGATCTGCTGGCCCGCTACGGCTCTCCGGGCTGAGCGCGCGATGAGCGGAAATGGCGAGGCCCTCGCCGCCGCCGCCGCACAACTGATAGGCACGCCCTTCCGCCTTCACGGTCGCGACCCGGTGACGGGGCTCGATTGCGTCGGCCTGATCGAGGCGGCCATGCAGGGGGCGGGCTATGCGCTCGAAACACCGCTTTCCTACCGGCTCCGCAATGCCTCCATTGCCCCGCTTCTAAACGCACTGGGCGAGGCTCCCGCCCGGCGCACTGACGAGCCGCGCATTCCCGATCGAACCGGCGATATCGTCCTGTGCGCTTTAGGATCGGGCCAGCACCACCTGCTGATTATCGAGCATTCAGGCCTGCGGCCATCCTCGCAAGTCTCCTTCATTCACGCCCATGCGGGCCTGCGCCGCGTGGTTCGCACGCCCGGTACGCCGCCCTGGCCCGCCCTTGCGCGGTGGCGCTTCGACTGAACCAGCCAAAGGACACCCCGGCATATGGCAACGCTTCTTCTTACCGCCGTCGGCACTGCGCTGGGCGGACCGCTTGGCGGCGCACTCGGCGCACTGGCCGGTCGCCAGATCGACAGCGCTATTATCGGCACCGGCACCCGTGAAGGCCCGCGCCTCAAGGAACTGGATGTCACCACCTCCAGCTATGGCAATCCGGTGGCCCGCCATTACGGCACCTCGCGCAGCGGCGGGACGATCATCTGGGCCACCGAACTTGTGGAAAGCAGCGAGAGCAGCGGCGGTGGAAAAGGACAGCCGGGCACCACGACCTACAGCTATTCTAGCTCCTTCGCCGTCGCGCTTTCCAGCAGCCCGATCGAGAGCGTCGGGCGCATCTGGGCCGATGGCAATCTGCTGCGCGGGGCTGCCGGTGATCTGAAGACAGGCGGCACGTTCCGGCTGCATCGCGGCTTTGCCGATCAGGCCCCCGACCCGCTGATCGCGTCTGCCGAAGGCGCGTCCGCCCCCGCATTTCGCGGACTTGCCTATGCGGTGTTCGAGGATTTGCAGCTGGGCGATTTCGGCAATCGTATTCCCGCCCTGACCTTTGAGATTATTGCCGGTTCCGGCGATGTCCGGCTGACACAGCTTGCAAGCCCGACGCCCGCCTCGCTTCCTGAACCGGTCGAAGCCGATGACGTTTTCGCGGGCCTTGCCGGGTATGCGGCAGAAACAGGGTCGTTAGCGCAGCATTTTGAAACGGTCGGTCAATTGTATCCGCTAGCCTTTGATGCCTCGGGCGACAGGCTGTCGATTGCACAAGTTTCCCGTCTCGGTGCGGACACCGCCCTGCTCCTTCCGCCGGACCGCGTTGCTGCATGGGATGGTCAGGATTACGGACAGGCTGGAGGTCTCGCTGCGCAGCGCGCCGACGGTGCACGGGCCACGATTGCCGGGGTAAGGCATTACGATCCGGCGCGCGACTACCAACCGGGCGTCCAGCGGCTCGATGGGCGCGCGGCCAGTGGGCGCGCCTCCATTGTGGAGTTTCCCGCCACGATTGCGGCCCCGGCAGCCAAGGCGTTGACTGCGCAGGCTGCACGGCGCGGCGCGGCTACCGCAGAGACGATTGCCTGGCGGATGGCCGAGCTCGACCCTGCGATCCGTCCCGGCCAATTGGTCACATTGCCCGGCCGCGCAGGCCATTACCGCGTGCTGGCATGGGAATGGCGGGAGCGCGCGGTCGAGCTAGAACTGGTCCGGCATTCTTTCCCCGACGGTGCGATACCGGCCTCCGATCCGGGCCGGATTCCTTTGCCCGGGGATGTGCAGGCCGGGCCGACAACCCTGTCCGCCTTTGGCTTGCCGTGGGACGGCAATGGCAGCGCGGGCACTGCGCAGATGTTTGCCGCCGTCACCACCGGCTCGTCTTCTACCAGAGCCTCGCTGTTCACCGTTCAAGACAACGGATTGGAGCCCGCAGGCTCCGCCCGAGGCGATGCGCTGCAAGGCACATTGGCCGCGCCGCTCGGCCCGTCGCGAGCCGTGCGATTCGAGCCTTGCGCCTCGCTTGAGGTCGCATTTACCGGGCCGGACACACGGCTGGCCCCCGCCACCATGCAGGACTTGGCGGTCGGCGCGAATCGCCTGCTTATCGGCGCGGAGATCGTGCAGTTTGCTTTGCCAGTACCGCTTGGTGGCGGGCAGTGGCGGCTGGAAGGGCTGCTGCGCGGTCGCGGCGGAACAGAGGCGGCGGCGATGGCGGGCCACAACGGTGGCGCGCTGGCCGTGCTGCTGGATGACCGCCTCGTGTCGCTGGCTCCCGGTCTTGCAGAAAAAGCCGATCCCGCCATCGCTGCCAGCGGGCTTGGCGATGCTGAGCCAGTGACGGCGGCCATTGCCGGACCCGACACGTCGCTGCGACCGCTGACGCCTGTTCACGGGCAGGCCTATCGGGCTGGCGATGGTGGCCTCACCCTGTGCTGGACCCGCCGCTCGCGCGGCGCATGGGTCTGGCGTGACGCTGTCGATGCTCCGCTGGTCGAGGAAACCGAAAGCTATCTGGTGGGGCTTGGCCCCGTCGATGCACCTGTCGCCAACTGGGAGGCCAGCGAACCACGGCTCGATCTCTCTGCCGACGAGGTGAGCGAACTGTCCGCAACCCACACGGGAAAAACGCTGTGGGTTCAGCAGCAAGGCACCTTCGCGCGCTCCACTCCCCTGAGCCTGACCGCGCTCTAGCTCTCAAGCAGCATCCCAGCCCCCACGACAAAGGACCACAAGATGACCCAGTCCATAACCTATACTTCGCGCACCGCCCGGTTCGATTTGCCCCTGCTGTTCGCCGGACAGGCCCAGAAGGAGTTCACCGTCAACGACGCGCTGACCCGGATTTCCGCGCTTCTGCATATGACAGTGGGGGGCGAATCGGACACGCCGCCTTCCACCGCGGAGGAAGGCGAATGCTGGCTTGTGGCTCCATCGGCAACCGGCAGCTGGGAAGGCCATGACGGGTCGGTCGCGTGCCGGATTGATGATGCTTGGGCGTTTGTGGAGCCGGTCATCGGCCAGCGCTGCTATGAAATATCGACCGGAGCGACATTGTTCTACGACGGTATCTGGCAGCGCCCGCAAGGCCCGGCTGCAATCGATGGCGGCACGACGCAGGACACTGAAGCACGGGCGGCCATTGCCGATCTCGTGGCCGCATTGGAGCAATCGGGAATCATCTGAATCGACTTGTTTTCGCAGAAATCGAAAATCGCTGGAACTTCGCTGGTGATGCGCCGTTAGCACCCCACAGGACGGAGAATTCAGGCATTTTGTGGCGCAAGACAGCCAATCGCGGCATTCTTGCAACACTATCACATGGATGTTTGCTTGCTTCGCCTTTGTTCAAAAGTTAGATGAGGGGCCTCTTGGTGGCTCCATTTCGCTTTAAAAGGGGAATTTGTAATGCGGAAACTCGTCATTGGAATGGCGATGGCATCGACGGCACTCACTGTGCCGGCCCATGCCCGCGAAGATGCGTGGTACGTCGAATTCGACGGCGGCGTGACTGTTATGCAGGACATCGATCTGGACATTAATGGCCAGGCCGACGATCTGACACTCGGTCACGACGAAGGTTTCGATTTCGGCGGTATCGTCGGTTACGACTTCGGCGGCGTTCGCCTCGAAGCCGAAGCCAGCTATCGTGAAGCTGACATCGAAGGTGTCACTGTCGGCAACCGTGGTTTTCCCGGTGGCGGCACGAATGGTACCGGTTTCGTTTCGAACGGTATCTATCCTGCCAACGGCAGCACGAGCTCGCTGAGCTTCATGATCAACGCTCTCGCAGACTTCGGTCCCGATGACGGCCTTCAGGCATTCATCGGTGGTGGTCTGGGCGTAGCTCGCACCGACATCGGCGCGACGATCAACACGAACGTTCCTGACGGCTTCGACGATTCGGACACCGGCTTCGCTTACCAGCTGCTCGCTGGTGTGCGCGCTCCGCTGACCGACACGATCGACGTTGGCCTGAAGTATCGCATGTTCACCGCACAGGGCGTGTCCGTACTGGACCGTGCCGGCCGGACGAACAGCGCGCAGTCGCGTTCGCACTCCCTGCTGGGTACGCTGGCGTTCAACTTCGGTGCGGCTCCGCCGCCTCCGCCTCCGCCTCCGCCGCCCCCACCGCCGCCTCCGCCGCCCCCGCCGCCTCCGCCACCGCCTCCGCCGGTCGCTGAGTGCAACACGGGTCCGTACATCGTGTTCTTCAACTGGGATCAGTCGGATATCACGCCGGAAGCAGCAACGATCCTGAACAACGCGGTTTCGGCATACGCCAATTGCGGCACGGCTTCGGTCATGCTGGCAGGCCACACCGACCGTTCGGGCAGCGTGCAGTACAACATCGGCCTGGCCGAGCGTCGTAACTCCTCGGTTACCGATTACCTGACGGGTCGCGGTATTCCGGGCATGCGGATCAGCAGCGAAGCCTTCGGCGAATCGCAGCCCCGCGTTCCGACCGCCGACGGTGTTCGCGAACTGCAGAACCGCCGCGTGGAAATCACTTACGGTCCGGGTTCGGGCATGTAAGTTTCGCAGCAGCGAAGAAAATGAAGAGGGGCCGGAGCAATCCGGCCCCTTTTTCGTTGTGTGGGCATAGTCTCCAGCGAAGGAATGCCCGCATGACCATCCATACGACCAAACCTAACAGCCTGCGCACACCCGCGTCCGCCACCGCATCCGCTATTGCCAAGGCTTCGGTTGTAGCCACGATGGCCCTTGCGCTCACCGCTTGTCAGTCGATTGACCAGATCCCGACAGAGCGCATCGCCTCGGCCCGGCTGACATTGGCCAATGGCGTTCCTGCGGGAACCGCGCAGCTCCTCGCCAATGGCAATACGCTCACCCTCGCAATTGCCGCCACGGGGATCACACCGGGCGAGCATGGCTTTCACCTGCACACTGTGGGCGAGTGCAAGCGTCCGGACTTCACCTCGGCTGGAGGCCATTTGAACCCGACCAATGAAGGGCACGGGCTGGACGATGACGACGGCAGCCATCTGGGCGACCTGCCCAATCTCTCGGTGCCCTCGTCCGGCACAGTCACCACGACGGTCGATTTGCGCGGCAGCCGCGCCGAAATCGAAGGCTACATCTTCGATGCCGACGGAACAGCCGTGATGATCCACGCCGACCCCGATGACGGGACCAGCGAGCCTTCAGGCAATGCTGGCGACCGCATCGCCTGCGGCGTCCTCACAAAGAGCTAGTCTATCCTAGACATCCTCGCCGGCGGCACGGGCGCGCTCGATCAGAGTGCGCTCCGCCTCCGGCACCGTGCGATACGCCACCAACAGGAGCACCAACCCGATCGGCACCGCGATCAGTAGGCTAAGCCCCCCGGTCGAGAGGCTCTCGCTGAGCGTCGAAACCTGTCCGGCCATATACGGGCCAAGCGCCAGGCCCACCAAGGTTGTCGAAAGGAAGAATGTCGCCGTCGCCGTGCCGCGCATCCGCGGCAGGACGAGATCCTGCGAAGTCGCCGCAGCCCCGCCCAATGCCGAGCTGCCGAAGACGGACTGGAAGAAGGCGGCGACGTAAAAGACCAGCGTCGATTCGGTCGTGAACATCAGGAACAGGAACGGTGCCGCCCCCACGAGACCGAAAGCGACCACCAGAAGTCGTCCAGCCGGATTTCTCTTGCGCAGGTAGTCGGCAGCCGCACCGCCGAGGATCACACCCAGAAAGCCGCCCAGAGCACCCGGGCCGCCAATCCAGAAGCCCGCCGTAGACGGCGCTTCGCCGAGGATCCGGATGGCGTAAGGGGCCGCCCAGAACGAGGCGGCGTAGGACATGAAGGCGACCATCCCGTAACCCAGAATTGTCGTCAGGAAGGCCGGTGTTCCCCAGATCAGCTTGAACGCAGCTTCATCACGGCGCTTCAAGGTCGAGGCCCAAGAGAAGATCGCATAATAGCCGATGCCCACGGCAATCCATTGCTGGTAGCTGCCCGTCGCGACAGCCAATGCGTAGGCGGCTCCCCCGATCACGAGCATGCCCGCCAGGTTGGTGGCAATGCCTTTCGGCCCCGCTTGCGCCGCTCCAATCAATGTGAAGGGCGGGATGACCGCGACAAGTTCGCGCGCAAAGCCGCGGAACGGATCCTTGGCTGGCGGCGTGATGATGCCGTCGCTCTGGCCGCGCAATGGCTCGCGCAGGGTAAAGACGAGGCAGGCGAGCAGAATACCGGGCAAGCCGACTGCGATGAACGCCGCTTGCCACCCCGCCAGTCCCAGCGGGGCGTCGACCGGATAGGCCTCGTTCCAATTCTCGACGATGGCCCCGCCGATCAGCAGCGAGATACCGCCGCCAATATACAGGCCGGACGAATAGATCGCGAGCGCGGTTGCGCGCATCTTCTTCGGAAACCAGTCGGAAATCAGCGAGTAGGCGCTCGGGCTGGCGGTCGCCTCACCGACGCCCACGCCAATCCTCGCGACGCTAAGCGCAGTGAAGCTCTTGGCAAACCCCGACAGGGCGGTGAAGGCGGACCAGATAAACAGACCCGCCGTCATCAGCCGGATGCGGTGCCAATTGTCTGCCAGCTTGCCCAGGGGAATACCGAACAGCGCGTAAAACACGCCGAAAGCGGTTCCATAGAGGAACCCGATCTGGTCGTCGCGCAGACCCAGATCGGCTTTGATATCCTCAGCCAGAATCGAGATGATGTTCCGGTCGACGAAGTTGAGAACGTAGACGATCACCAGAACGCCAAGAGCATACCAGCTATAGGCCGGGACCTTGGCATCGGCCTCCGGTGCCGTGACGTCAGGCTGCTCGGCCTGGTTGGTTTCCGCCGTCAAATCACGTCTCCCGATGGATGGCCCCGATTGCCGAGTGCGCTGTTTGCCCGTTGTTGCCGTAAACCGTGCCGTCTACAAGTCCGGCTTCATCAAAACCCTTCTTGCGCAGGCGGCAGCTGTCGCATTCTCCGCAGGCCAGGCCGTCTGGTGTCGGGTCGTAGCACGACCAGCTCCACGCAGGGTCGAGACCCAAACGGTGCGCCTCGCGGGCGATATCCGCTTTGGTCATATGCTGCAGCGGGGCATGGATTGTGAAGGGCGCGCCCTCCACGCCGCTCTTGGTACCCAGCCGCGCCGTCTCGGCAAAACTGGCGATGAATTCGGGGCGGCAATCGGGATAACCGGAGTAATCGAGCGCATTCACTCCGATAAAAATGTCGTTAGCCCCGCTTGCTTCGGCAAAGGCGGTGGTCAGGGCGAGGAAAACCAGATTGCGCGCCGGGACATAGGTGACGGGAATGTCATCACCCACGCCGCCCTTGGGCACCTCGATATCGTCGGTCAGCGCCGATCCGCCGAAGCTGCGCAGATCGAGCGCGATTTCACTGTGTTTGGCGAGGCCAAGCTGCTTGGCAATCGCCCGCGCGGATTGCAATTCGCGCACATGACGCTGGCCGTAATCGATCGTCAGCGCGAAAACATTAAAGCCCTGCTTGCTCGCCAGCGCAGCGCTCACCATGGAATCCAGTCCACCCGAGAGGAGAACCACTGCGGCAGGAGAAGTCGTCGTGTTCATGCGGCCTCGGCTAGCCCAAGCGAGGTGAGCCCCCAAGCGCTAATTCGCCGCGTAGGGGCTCAGGCCTCCAGCGTGAACAGTTTCGAGCAAAACGCGCAATCGACAACGATCTTTCCGTTCTCGTCACGCATTTCGTCGCGCTCCGCTGCGGGGAAGCCGGAAATCACACTCTCATAATGCTCTACCGTGCAGCGACATCCGCGCGAAATCGGCTCGCCCGGCGTGACCCGAACTTCTTCTTCCTCGTGGAACAGACGCCAGACCAACGCCTCCATCGAAAGGTCGGGATCGAGCAATTCGGCATCTTTGACCGAGCCGCCCAATATGGCGACATGCTCCCAATGGGGATGATCGAGGCGCACATGCAGCCGCTCGCGGCCCTGCTCGCCTTGCGGCAAATGCTGGATCAGCAATCCGCCTGCCCGCACTCCGTCCACGCCTGCATTCACCGCCACCCGGATCAATGTCGGCACCTGCTGCGACTGCACGAAGTAAGCCTCACATGCGGCGGCCAGTGACGCGCCTTCGAGCGGAACGATGCCCTGATAGCGGCCCCGTTCGTCATTCATGTCGAAGGTAATCGCCAGATGCCCGCTTCCGAACAGAGCCTCCAGATCGGGAGTCGGCCCAAGGGAAGCCACGCGCTCCGCATCGAAATCAGCATAGCCGCGCAATTCGCCGCCGCGATAATCGCAGACCAGCAGACGCACCGCGCCATTTTGCGCCTGAGCCTGCAAAGTCAGCTGGCCCTCGCCCTTGTCGATCGTGCCGCCGATCAGCGCTGCCACCACCAGCGCTTCTCCCAGCAAATGGGTAATGGCCGGGGGGTAAGCGTGTGCGGACAAGATCACATCGACGACATCATCCAGCCGCACGCCGCGTCCACGCGCATCGCGGCCCGGAATAGAGAAGCCGAGGAGGCTGTCGGAAAAGGTTTCGGTGGTGGTCAGCATGGCGGCGATATGGGGACGATCCGGCCCGCTACCACCCCCAAGCTGCTGTTGCCCGTCCCCGCTACAGCTGGCCGAATGCCCAGCGCAGGATCGATTTCTGCGCATGAATGCGGTTTTCTGCTTCGTCGAAGACCACCGATTGCGGCCCCTCGATCACATCCTGCGTTACTTCGTCGCCCACATGGGCGGGCAGGCAGTGAAGGAACAGCGCATCGGGCTTCGCCTGCGCCATCAGCGCCGCATCAACGCGGAACGGCTGCATCGCATCCAGTTTGGCCGAGGCATGCTCTTGCCCCATCGAGACCCAAGTGTCGGTGACGATCACATCGGCGTCTTTGGCAGCCGCGACCGCATCGCGTGTCACATCCACGCGCGCACCTCCGGCCTCGGCCATACGGACAAATTCTGCCTCCGGCTCATAACCGGACGGGCAACCGACACGGACGTTAAACTTCATAAGGCCCGCCGCTTCGAGAATGGAATGCAGCACATTGTTGCCGTCGCCCAGCCAGGCGACTTCCAGCCCCGGCAGGGCTTTGCCGTGTTCGATCACTGTCAGCAGGTCAGCGACGATCTGGCAGGGATGGCTGCGATCGGTCAGGCCGTTGATAACCGGCACACTGGCATTGGCCGCCAGCTCCTCGATCTTCGCGTGATCGTCGGTGCGGATCATGATGGCATCGACCATTCGGCTGAGCACGCGCGCCGTATCGGCGATGCTCTCGCCCCTCCCGAGCTGCATGCTGCCCGCCTCCATGACGATGGCGCTGCCGCCCAGCTGACGCATGGCCATGTCGAAGCTGACGCGTGTGCGGGTCGAGCTTTTCTCGAAAATCATCGCCAGCACGCGGCCCGCCAGCCGAGCATCGGCATCGGCCGCGCCCTTGGGTAGATCGCGCCGCGCAGCCTTGCGGTCCTGCGCGTCATTGATCATCGCGGCAATCGCATCGGCGCCTGCATCGGACAGATCGAGAAAGTGCCGGGGCGAGCGTGTCTCAGACATCACGCAGCTTCCGGAATCGCATAGCTCGCCGCGCCTGCGGACAGCTTGTCAAAGAACTCCTCGATCTCTGCATCGCCGATTACCAGCGGCGGGAGCACCCGCAACGTCTGGTCGCCAGCAGCCACCATCAGCAATTGATGGTTATCGCGCAGGTGCACGAAGAACGGCCGGCTTTCGACCTTCATCTTGATACCCAGCATCAGGCCCTTACCGCGCACCAGCTCGAACAGGTCGGGATAATTGCCGATGAACTGCTCCAGCCGGGTGCGGATACGCTCGCCCTTCTCGGTCACTTCGGCAAGGAACTCCTCGTTCGCCACCGTGTCGAGCACGGCCTTGCCCGCCGCCATCGCCAGCGGGTTGCCGCCGTAGGTCGAGCCGTGGGTGCCAAAGCCCATGCCGCGCGCCGCCTTCTCGGTCGCGATGCAGGCACCCAGCGGGAACCCGCCACCGATCCCCTTTGCAGTGGCCAGAATATCGGGCTCGATCCCGTAATGTTCGTGAGCATAGAGCTTGCCCGTGCGTGCCACGCCGCATTGCACCTCGTCCAGCACCAGCATCAGATCATGTTCGTCGGCCAATGCGCGCAGGCCCGTCATGAATTCCTGCGATGCCGGGCGAATGCCGCCCTCACCCTGGATCGGCTCGACCAGAAAGCCCGCTGTCCGCTCGTTGATCAGTTCCTTCACCGCATCGAGATCATCGAACTCGGAATACATGAAGCCGCGCAGCAAGGGCCGGAAGCCCTTGTGCATCTTGGTCTGGTTGCTGGCGCTGATCGTGGCCATTGTCCGGCCGTGAAAAGCGTTCGCAAAGGTGATGAGTTCGGTGCGGTTCTCGTCGCCGCCTTCGTGCTGGTGATAGGCGCGCGCGGTCTTGATCGCGGTTTCGACCGCCTCGGCACCAGAATTGCAGAAGAATGCCGTGTCACCGAATGTGTTGTCGACCAGCTGCTGCGCCAGAGCCTCACCTTGCGGACTGCCATAGAGGTTTGACACGTGCATCAGCGTGGCCGCCTGTTCCTGAATGGCTCTGATCAGCCCTTCATGGCTGTGGCCGAGCAGGTTCACGGCGATACCGCTCGCAAAGTCGAGATAGCGGGTCCCGTCCTCGTCGATCAGGTGGCAATGCTCGCCGCGCACGGGGCGAACGCCGCAGCGCGGATAGACAGGCATGAGCGGAGTGATGGACATCGTCGAAATCCTCGGGACAGGTGGGTGGTTCGCGAAACACAAATGGCGACCCCTCAGGAGCCGCCATTTGGATTGGGTTTAGGCCGCGCCGCGCAAACGGTCAAACAGCCTTCGAAGGTGGTCCGGTATCAGCCTTGGGCAGGCACCAGATTCACCGCCGAATGCTTGCCTCGTCGGTCCACTTCGAGATCGAATTCGTAGCGTTCGCCTTCATTGATCTGCGACAGGCCAGAGCGCTCGACAGCACTGATATGCACGAACGCATCGGGCTGGCCGTCATCGCGGACTAGGAAGCCAAAGCCCTTCATGGAGTTGAAGAACTTGACCGTGCCGGTGGCTTTCTCGCCGGTCAGCTCGCGCCGGGGTGCACCGCCGCGATCCGCACCGCCTCCGCCGCCCTGCACTTCGACGACATCACCGACAATCTGCAGATCCTGTGCCGAAACCTTGCCGCCGCGATCGACGAGATTGTATTCAAGGCCCTGACCTTCGCCGAGGCCTTCGAGGCCGGCACGTTCGACAGCAGAAATGTGCACGAAGACGTCTTCGCCGCCCTCATCCTGCTGGATGAAGCCGAAGCCCTTTTGCGCGTTGAAGAACTTTACCGTTCCCTTGCCGGTTCCGACAACCTGGGCGGGCATACGGTTGAAACCGCCGCCACCGCCACCACCACCGCCGCCGCCACGCGGGCCGCCGCCGCCGCCGCCGCCGAAGCCGCCGCGATCACCGCCGCTATTGTAGCCGCCGCCACCGCCGCCATAGCCGCCCCGGTTGCCACCGCCGCCGCCATAGCCGCCGCGATCGCCGCCACGGTCATTACCGCCGAAACCGCTGCCTCCGCCGAACGGATCGAAGCTGTCTTCGCCGATATTGTCCCGCTTGTCGCGACCTTTGCGACGTCCTCTGTCGTAACCCATAACTCGTCTAGTACCTTAATCGTCCGTCCGCTCATCAATGAAGGCGCACCCGGGACGGTAACCAGTGCGCCAATTCGCAAAATCCCGCAGCCGGAGGTCCCGGATGGCCGAATCCCGCAGTTATGCACGATCTACGTAGCGCAAAAGCCATGTCTGCGCGAATGAATTAACGTGAGGCTCATCTATCGCGGAGAATTGTGTCGGATTTGCTTCAAGCTGGGCAATGATTTGCGATTGTAGCATGGGCGCTACGTGCTACTTCCAGCAGCATACTTTCGCTGCATTATCCCAAGGACTCACCCGATGGCCGATTTCAGAACTCTTTCGGATACGGTTCTCGCCAGCCCGCAAATCGTGCCGGAGCAGCTTGCTTTGGCAAAAAATCAGGGGGTCACGCTGGTGATCAACAACCGGCCCGACGGGGAGGAAGCCGGTCAGCCCGATGGTGCAGTGATAGAGGCTGCGGCGAAAGAAATCGGGCTGGATTACTGCGCTATTCCCGTCACCTCGGCGGGCTTCAGCCAGCCGCAAGTGGAGGCGATGGCGCAGGCGCTGGACAGTTCCGGGGGCAAGGTGCTGGCCTATTGCCGCTCGGGCACACGCTCCACCTTCCTCTGGTCGCTCGCTCAGGCAAGCTGCGGGGGCGATCCCGAATCGGTGACCAGAGCGGCCGCGCAGGCGGGCTATGACGTGTCACCCATCCGCCCGGCCATGGATATGTTCGCCGCCAGGAGCAGCGAGTAATCCGCGCGGCAAAACCGTTCGGAAGTCCAACCGATGACCGACCTGTTCTCTCCGGTGGTTCTGCAATTCGGCGGCTCTCTGCTGGCCATCCTTGTGCTTGCGTGGCTGACCGGAAAGCTGGGTCTGGGCGCGCGGCCCACGCTGGATAGCGACGAAGCCGTCCGGCTGGCGGCGGGGCAGGCGGAGGATGGCTACGAACCGGTTGCCATCGCGCGCGACCGGCACGGGATCGCCGCTCTGGCGCAGGACGCAAGGGGCGGGATCATGGTGCTGCGCCCGCATGGCGGGCATATCGCGGCGCGTATTCTGAGGGCCGGTGCGACCGCGCGGATCCTGCAGGATGGGGACGACATCATGCTGGACGTCGATTGCGGGGAGCGGCGCTTTGGCACGGTGGTGCTGGCAATCGAGGATGCGAACACTTGGGCCGACGCGATCAATCGCCTATCGGATGCAGACCATGCCTGACTTTTCTCCAACCGATTATGCTGTGCCGGGCTTCGTGGCGCTGGTCCTGATCGAGATGATCTGGGCCCGCATGCGCCGCCCTGACGCTTACGAGCCACGCGACACTCTGGTCAGCCTGAGTTTCGGCCTTGGCAGCACGGTCGCCGGGTTGCTGTTCGGCGGGTTCGCCGTTGCAGTGTTCATTGCGGCCTATGAGTACCGGCTGTTCGATGTCGGCTGGGCATGGTGGGCCTGGCCGCTGTGCTTCGTGCTCGACGATCTTAAGTATTACTGGGTCCACCGCGCCGGCCACCGCATCCGGTGGATGTGGGCAAGCCACGTGAACCACCATTCCAGCCAGCATTACAACCTCTCGACCGCCCTACGGCAGAGCTGGACCGGCGCATTCACCTTTGGCCTGTTGTTTGCTCTGCCGCTGGCCCTGCTCGGTTTCCACCCGGCGATGATCGCCATCTGCGGGGGCTTCAACCTGATCTACCAGTTCTGGATCCACACCGAGGCGATCGGCAAGATGCCGCGCTGGTTCGAAGCGGTGATGAACACGCCGAGCCATCACCGTGTCCACCATGCGACCAACCCGCGCTATCTGGACCGCAACTATGCCGGTGTTTTCATTGTGTGGGACCGGATGTTCGGCACGTTTCAGGAGGAGCTGCCCGATCAGGAGCGCATCCGCTATGGCATTGTGAAGCAGCTGGGCAGCTTCAATTTGCTGTGGGCCGTCTTCCATGAATGGATCGGGATGATAAGCGACATCTGGCGCGCGCCCATGCGGCACAAATTATCTTATCTCTTGCGCGAGCCGGGCTGGACCCACGACGGCAGCCGCGACACATCCGACACAATTCGCGCGCGCTGGGCCGCACGTCATCGAGCGGCCGGTGAGCCGCAAACCAATACCCCCGACCAAATGCCGATTGAAGCAAAGGTCCGCGCCCACTAACCCCTCCGGCCAAGGAGAGGTTGCATGAGCCAATATGATTACATCGTAATAGGCGGCGGGTCCGCCGGGTCTGCAGTGGCAGGACGGCTGGCCGTCGACGGCACACGCTCGGTCTGTCTGGTCGAGGCCGGCGGGCGCAACAACAACATGCTGGTCAAGACCCCGGGCATGATGCCGTTCCTGCTGAAAAACGCCAATTACCGCTACGACACGGTCCCGCAAAAGGGGCTGAATGGCCGCATCGGCTACCAACCGCGCGGCAAGGGGCTGGGCGGATCGAGCGCGATCAATGCGATGGTCTATATTCGCGGCAACCGATATGATTACGACAATTGGGCGGCGCTCGGTTGCGATGGCTGGTCTTACGATGATGTACTGCCGTGGTTCATAAAATCCGAAGCCAACGAGCGCGGCGGCGATGATTATCACGGCGCGGGCGGGCCGCTGTTCGTCTCGGACCAGCATTATCCCAACCCGGTCAGCAAGGCCTTTGTCGAGAGCGCGGCCAAGCTGCAATTGCCGCAGAACGACGACTTCAACGATGACAGCCAGGCCGGGTTCGGCATGTATCAGGTGACCCAGCGAGGCGGCGAGCGGTGGTCGGCTGCGCGCGCCTATGTCGAGCCGATTCGCGACCAGTCCAATATCGACATCCGCACTGGCACCATGACGCAAAAGCTGGTGATCGAGGGCGGGAAGGTCACCGGTGTAGTCGTGAAACGCGGACGACGCACCGAAACGCTGACGGCGCGCAAGGGCGTGATCCTCTCGGCTGGCGCGTTCAACAGCCCGCAAATCCTGATGCTCTCCGGCATTGGACCTGCCGAGCATCTGAAATCGCACGGAATTGCAGTCAAAGTCGACCGGCCCGCTGTGGGCAGCGATCTGCAGGACCACATCGATTATGTGTCCAGCTGGGAAACGGAGAGCCGCGAGCCCATCGGCGATAGCGTCGAAGGCACGATGCGCATGGCCAAGGCCATCATCGAACATCGCCGCAAGCGTACCGGCATCATGACCTCGCCCTATGCTGAAAGCGGCGGGTTCTGGAGCGTCATGCCGGATGCCCCCGCACCCGATGTACAGTGGCATTTTGTGCCTGCCATGCTGGAGGACCACGGGCGCGAAAAGGTGAAGGGGCATGGCTTCTCGCTCCACGCCTGTGTCCTGCGACCAGAGAGCCGAGGTACTGTGCGGCTGAATTCAGGCGACGCGAAGGATGCGCCCCGGATCGATCCCAACTTCCTCGACGATGACCGCGACATTGCTGTGCTGAGAGAAGGGGTGCGCCTGTCCCACCGGATCGTCGATGCGCCGCCGCTTTCCGGCTACGCGCCGAAAGACCGGCACGCAGTCGATTTGAACGACGAGAATGCCCTGGACGAACTGATCCGCAACCGCGCCGACACGGTCTATCACCCGGTCGGTACGTGCCGGATGGGATCGGACGAGGATTCAGTGGTCGACACGAAGTTGAAAGCGCGCGGCGTAGACGGCCTGTGGGTCGCCGATGCCTCGATCATGCCAAGGCTGGTAAGCGGCAACACCAACGCCCCCAGCATAATGATCGGCGAAAGATGCGCAGACTTCGTGATGGCGGCGGAGTAGGTGCGCTGACTCAGATGTAGGCGCTGCGTTTCGCGCGGGAATCTTTGTTTGAGACCCTGCGGGCGGGGTGAATTTTTTGGCCTCAAGCGCCGGCGGTCGCATTCGCTCCGTCAAGCTATCCTCGCTAACACGCCTTTCAGGCGCGTCGCTGCGGGCGGCCGGTCGGCCATTGTGGGGCCTCTCGGCCCCAGAACATTCCAAGCCATCAACCTTGCTGCGGAGCACGGCCTGCGACCAGCAGGCCGCAAGGCCACGCGGCCGCCCCGCAGGTGCTCAACCCGCAGGGTCGAAACAGCACCGAGGACGCGCCCACGGATGTAGGCGCACGAAACAAACACACCCAGACAAAAAAGAGCCGAGGTTCTTACACCCCGGCTCATTAAGTTGTCTGTTCGCAGGAGGAACAAAGATCGGTGGGCCGGGCGGGGGAGAGGGTCCGCCCGGCCCACCAATTAGGTGCGCTCAGGTGCCCCGAGCGAATTCGGGATAGGCTTCGACGCCGATCTCTGCCTGGTCGAGGCCGATCTGCTCTTCTTCAGCCGTCGGACGGACGCCGATGGTGTATTTCAGAGCAAGCCAGACGATGGCGGATGCTGCGCTGACCCATACGGCGGTCAGCAACACACCGACCAACTGGCCAACAAAAGTTGCATCGCCGGTCCAGGCAACGATCAGCGTGCCCCAGATACCAGCCACAAGGTGGACCGGGATCGCGCCGACGACATCGTCGATTTTCAGCTTGTCGAGCAGCGGAACGGTGAAGACCACGATGGCCCCGCCAATGCCGCCGATCAGGATCGACTGGCCTACGGAAGGCGCAAGCGGTTCTGCAGTGATCGATACGAGGCCGGCCAGTGCGCCGTTCAGCGCCATGGTCACGTCAGCCTTCTTATAGCGCAGCTGCGTCAGAACAATCGCGACCACCACACCGCCAGCAGCGGCCATATTGGTGTTTACGAAGATCTTGGACACATCCGAGGCATCGCCGACCGTACCCATCGCAAGCTGCGAGGCACCGTTGAAGCCGAACCAGCCAAGCCACAGGATAAACGTACCAAGCGTTGCGAGAGGAATGTTCGAACCCGGGAACACGTTGACCTTGCCATCCGCGCCGTATCGTCCGGCCCGCGAGCCGATGATGAGAGCACCGACGAGAGCTGCCCAGCCGCCAGTCGAATGCACCAGAGTGGAGCCTGCGAAGTCGCTGAAGCCCCAAACCGAGTCGAGGTAGCCACCGCCCCACTCCCAGCTCACCACCACAGGGTAGATGATGCCGGTCAGCACGGTCACGAAGATGAAGAACGGAACGATCTTGACCCGCTCCGCCACAGTGCCCGAGACGATCGAAGCAGTGGTGGCGCAGAAGACCATTTGGAAGAACCAGTCGGACGCTACCGAGTATCCAGTATCCAGATCGGCTTCACCGACGCCCTGCATTCCGTACGGGCCGCCTGCCATGCCGAATAGGCCGAGCGAATCGTCGCCAAAGCCCGGATAGGCGATGTTGTAGCCGATGACCCAGAACATCAGGCCCGCAATCGAATACAGGCCAATGTTCTTGAGACACTGGGTGGAAGTGTTCTTGGACCGGACGAGACCGGCTTCCAGCATGGCAAAGCCTGCGGCCATCCACATGACCAAAAAGCCGCCGATCAGGAAGAGAAGCGTGTTGAGGATGTAGGCAGTGCCGCCGCCCACAGCATCAGCAACAGCCTCCGCCGCTGCATCGGTCGCAGGAACAGCGGCGGAGACTGAAGTGGCCGTTACAACAGCCGCGAGGCCGGCAACGGTAACGAATGGCTTGAGGCGCATGGTGGTTACCCCCTTGGTATCGGATGCGTGGATCACAGCGCGGTCTCCCCGGTTTCACCGGTGCGGATGCGCGTGACGCTGCCCAGATCGAAGACGAAGATCTTGCCGTCGCCGATGCTCTCGGTCCCGGCGGTCTGCTGAATGGTCTCGACGGCTTGCGCAGCCAGATCGTCACCCACTGCGATTTCCAGCTTCACTTTCGGAAGCATATTGGTCGAATACTCGGCCCCGCGATAAATCTCGGTCTGACCCTTTTGCCGCCCGAAGCCCTTGACCTCGGAAACGGTCATGCCCGCCACGCCAATGCTGCCGAGTGCTTCGCGCACCTCGTCCAGCTTGAATGGCTTGATGACGGCGATGATGAATTTCATGGCGCACCCCTTTTGCCCAATGCGATATTTGCGGGAGGCAATCCCGCGCCTCGCAAATGGAGCAAGAGCTGTGCCAGTTAACGCTTTGGCAGGATTTCGGGGATTCTTGGGGCAGTGGGACCGCCAGATTGCCTACAAATTGCGCAATGCCTACTTTTTAGGCATCCCTAGTCTCGCGGTCACCGGCAAATGATCCGAGGCGACATGCGACAGCGCGCTCCGGTGCACGTGCTGGTCCATCACTTGCCACGATGGCGATATCGCCATCCGGTCGAGGCGGCCGATGGGCCGGCCGCTGGGAAAGGTCGGCCCCGGTGCGAGCATCCGCCAGCCTTTGTCGAAGGCCCGGATCGCGCCGCGAGAAATCTGCCACTGGTTGTAGTCCCCCATGACCACCTCGGGGCATTTCGGGCGGGCGGCGGCCAGGTGATCGATGACGGCATGCAACTGGTCGCGGCGGCGAAAGCCGGACAGATCGAGATGCATCCCGACAACGCGAAAATGCGCGCCCTTTGCGACCAGATCGGCGCACACGGCCCCGCGCGGCTCCAGCATGGGCAGAACCAGCGCTTGCGACCGCACGATCTCGATCCCTCTCCGCACCAGCAGGGCATTGCCGTGCCAGCCGATGCTGCGGGGCCTGCGCGCCACATCGACCACTTTCCAGTCGGTGTCCTGCAAAGCGGCACGCGGCAGCACACTGGCCCGCTCGCCGAAACGCAAATCCGCTTCCTGCAAGGCGATCACATCGGCGTCGATTTCGCGCAGCACGGCGATGATCCGCAGCGGGTCCCGTTTCCGGTCCACCCCGACGGCCTTGTGAATATTGTAGCTGGCGAACTTCAGTTGCACGGCGAAGGGGTATCAGTCCGGACGTGTGCCCGGTGCGCCTTCGATATAGCGGTCGGTGGGCCGGGTCGGCAGGCCATCGATGCTGGTGGTCCGCCCGGTGACTTTCTCCACCCATGCTTCCCCATCGAGCCGTGTATGCGCTTTCAGCAAAGTCTTGCGCTCCGCCTCCAGCGCCATAACAGGCACACCCCAGCCGCAACTGGTCTGCACGCTTTCGATGTCGATCACGAAAATCTGCCGCGTGCCGGGCAGCAGCGTGAAATGCTCGGCCAGCGCCTCCCACCCCTCATCCTGCGGCAAGACCGGACGCCCGCGCCCGTATATCCGCAGGATCAGGGCTGGCTGCTGGAAGTTGCAGACCATGATGGTGATCCGCCCCCCGGAGCCATTATCGTCCGCAGTCAGATGCGCATGCGTCTCGTTCCCCGATCCGCCCAGATCGAGATAGGCCACCTGTGTTGGCGAAAGGATGCGAAAAGCGTCGTAGCCCTTGGGGCTGAGATTGATCCGCGCATCCGCCGCCGCCGTTGCCACGAAGAACACGGATTGCTTGCCGATCATGGCAGCATGATCATCGGTCAGCGCATCGAAGAATTCAGCCATGGGCAAAGGCTAGGCGCGCTACCCCATCGCGACAAGCGTCAACTTAACTCATCCCGGCCCCATCCGTTGCGCGCACCGGAATGCCTTCGGGATCGAACCCGTCCAGGCAAAAGACATTTACGCCCACCCAATCGGGCGTCACGCGCTTGCGATGAAACGGATAGATGCCGCACGTACTGCAGAAAAAATGCCGCGCGGTGTGGGTGTTGAACCGGTATTCGGTCAGCGCTTCTTCGCCCGCCAGCAACTCGAATGCGCTTTCGTGGACCTTGACCATCAGCGCATTCTTGCGGCGGCAGATCGAGCAATCGCACGTGGTCAGTTCAGGGAAGTCGGTCTCGATCGCGAACCGGACGGTGCCGCAATGGCAGCTTCCGATATACCGATCGACTGCCCGCTGACCCATTTCGGTCACCGTTCCTTGGTCGCCGAGAATTTCAGCTTCGGATTTTTCTCTTCCTGATAGCCGACATCCCACGGGCTCTTGGCCATGAACACCAGATCGCCGTCGCGGTCCCGCGCGAGATTGGCGCGGTTGAAACGCTCGAACTCGTCCAGCGCCGCCTCGTCGCCCGAAACCCAGCGGGCCGTCGCGAAAGGCGCTGCTTCCAGCCCCGCCTCCACCTTGTATTCCGCCGACAGCCGCGACACGAGCACTTCGAGCTGCAGCTGGCCCACCACGCCGACAATATGCTGCGCGCCCAGCTCTGGATAAAACACCTGAATCACGCCCTCTTCGGACAGATCGTCCAGCGCCTTGCGCAGCTGCTTGGTCTTGGTAGGATCGCGCAATTGCACGCGCCGCAGAATTTCCGGCGCGAAGTTGGGCAGGCCGGTAAAGCGGATCGCGTCTTTTTCACTCAGCGTGTCGCCCACCCGCAGTGTGCCGTGGTTGGGAATGCCGATAATGTCGCCTGCCTGTGCGGTGTCGGCAATCTCCCGGTCTTGCGCGAAAAACAGGATCGGCGAATGAATGGCGATTGGCTTGCCCAGACCGCTGGGCGTCAGCTTCATCCCGCGTTTGAAGGTGCCCGACACCTGCCGCATGAACGCGATACGGTCGCGGTGATTGGGGTCCATATTCGCCTGCACCTTGAAGATGAAGCCGGTCACTTCGTCATGTGCAGGCTCGATCAGCTCCTCGCCAGCAGGCTGCGGGCGCGGCGGCGGGGCGTGCTCGGCAATGGCCTCGATCAGCTTAATGACCCCGAAGTTCTTCAGAGCGCTGCCGAAGTAGACCGGGGTCAGATCGCCATTGCGATAGGCCTCGGCGTCAAACTCGGGATAGCCGATCTGCGCCAGCTCAGCCTGCTCGGCAAACCGTTCGGGGATGGCAGGGTCCTCGTCGAACGTGCCGAGAAATTCCTTTGAGCCGCCTTCGGGCCGCGCCACGTGGCCGGTGGCGAAGTCCAGCACGCCTTCGAACTCGCCGCCCATTCCGATCGGCCATGTCTGCGGGCTGACATCCAGCGCCAGCATGTCCGCCACTTCGTCCAGCGTCTCGAATGGATCGCGCCCCTCGCGGTCAACCTTGTTGACGAAGGTGATGATCGGCACGTTGCGCAGCCGGCACACCTCGAACAGCTTGCGGGTCTGCGGCTCGATGCCTTTTGCAGCGTCGATCACCATAATTGCGGAATCGACTGCCGTCAGCGTTCGGTAAGTGTCTTCGGAGAAGTCTTCGTGGCCCGGCGTGTCGAGCAGGTTGAAGGTGACGGTCTCGCCATCAGGTCCCTCGCGCTCGAATGTCATTACGCTGGAAGTGACCGAAATCCCACGCTGCTGCTCGATCTTCATCCAGTCCGAGCGCGCCCGCCGCGCGGCCCCGCGCGCCTTGACTTCGCCCGCCAAATGGATCGCGCCGCCGGTCAGCAGCAGCTTCTCGGTCAGCGTGGTCTTACCCGCATCGGGGTGCGAGATGATGGCAAAGGTGCGCCTGCTGTTTTCGGGCGAATTGGTGGTCGATGTCATTGCAAATTACCGTTCGTGCTGAGCCTGTCGAAGCACCCGTGCCGACCTGCCTGCCCTTCGACAAGCTCAGGGCGAACGGGGGTTACGGGATCATCCCCGCAGCTCTGCTCCCTGCTTGGCGGCGGCGGCCACGACCTTGTCGGAAATCGCCTTCAGCTCGTCGTCGGTGAAACTCTTCTCGCCCGGCTGCATGGTGACCTCCAGCGCAATGGACTTCTTGCCCTCAGGCACGCCCTGCCCTTCGAACAGATCGAAGATGCGTGCATCAATGATGGCTTTTTTGTCCGCGCCCCTCACCGCCCGCAGCAATTCCCCAGCCGGCAATCCAAACGGCACGAGGAACGCAAAGTCGCGGGTGACGGCCTGCAACGCGGGCGGCGCATAGGGTGCGCGAGCGAATCCTCCGTTGCCTTTCTTCGCGGGGATCGCATCGAGCAATATCTCGACTGCAACGACCGGCCCGTCGACATCAAATGCCTTGAGCGTAGCAGGATGCAGCGCGCCAAAGCGGGCCAGGACATTCTTCGGGCCGAGGCGCAGAGTGGCGGATTGGCCCGGATGGAACTGTTCGCCGGCATCGCCCATCACCATCAAATTGCCGACCGGCGCACCCGCCGCTTCGAGCAGTTCCAAAGCGGCGGACTTCGCATCGAAGGCATCAAAATGCGCCGCTTTTCCGGTGGCCCAGCCGCGCGGTGTTTTCTCTCCTGCGAGAATCACTCCGAGCGTCGGCTTCTCGTCGCTCGCGCCGCCTTCCCCGCGGAAATAGCGCCGCCCGATTTCGAACAGGCGCGCGGTACTTGCCCCGCGATCGGCATTGCGTTTGGCGGCTAAGAGCAAACCCGGCAGCATGGAAGGGCGCATTGCCTTCATGTCTTCGCTTATCGGATTGTCGAGCACCCACAGGGGCGCACCATCAGAAAAATGCTCAGCATCGGGCAGAGGCAGGAATGACCAGGTGACGGCTTCGTTCAGCCCGCTGGCAGCAGCAGCGCGGCGCAGCTTGCGTTCCAGCGCTTGCTGGGGCGTTGCAGTAGGCCGCGCCACACCCTCGGCGCGTGGCAGGGCGACGCTGGCCACTTTGTCGAGCCCGTGAATCCGGACAACCTCTTCGACAAGGTCCGCTGTGCCTTCAATATCATGGCGGCGCAGCGGGACAGTGACCTGCCAGCGGGTCGCGCCGTCTCCGATTTGCTTGTGGCCAATATCGAAATCGAGCGCCTGCAGAATGCGCAGCTGCTCGTCTTCGGCGATATCGACACCGCCCAGCCTCCGAACGAGGTCAGGTTCGAAGTGGAGCGTCATCGCCTCGCTTGGCGGTGAGCCTGCACGGACCACCTCGCTGGCCTCGCCGCCGCATATGCGCTGGATGAGCGAGGTCATGATCGCCAGACCATCATCGAGGAACGCCGGGTCCACCCCGCGCTCGAACCGCGTGCGCGCATCGGAGGCCAGCCCCAGCTTGCGCCCGGTCACGCCGATGGATGCCGGATCGAAATAGGCAATCTCAAGCAGAACATCGGTGGTCGTTTCGGTAACACCCGAATGCTGGCCGCCCATGATCCCGGCGATGTCATGCACGCCTGCATCGTCGGCAATGACCGTCATGCTATCATCCAGCGTATAGATCTTCTCGTTGAGCGCCTCGACCTGCTCGCCATTCTTCGCGCGGCGGGCGACGACCGCGCCGCTTAGCTTGGCCAGATCATAGGCATGCGCTGGCCGCCCGAAGGCGAGCATCAGGTAATTGGTGATATCGACAATCGCCGAGATAGGCCGCTGACCCGCCGCAATCAGGCGGCGCTGCATCCATTCCGGCGCGGGGACGCTGTTGTCGACCCCGCGAATGACACGGCCGTAGAAAGCAGGGCAACCCTCTGCATCATCGGTGCGAATTTCAATCGGGCACGGGAAGTCGCCAGCAATTTCGCTCGGCTCGACCGGCGTGAACGTCCCGAGGCCAGCCGCCGCCAGATCGCGGGCGATTCCCTGCACGCCCATGCAATCGGGACGGTCGGGCGTGATCGCCACATCGAAGACCGGGCTGGTATCGTGATACTCGGCGAAGCTCTGGCCAACCGGCGCATCGGCGGGCAGCTCGATGATCCCGTCATGCTCCTCGCCCAGCTCCAGCTCGCGCACGCTGCACATCATGCCATTGCTCTCGACGCCGCGAATGGCGCTCTTACGAAGTTCCATGCCATTGGCCGGAACCACCGCACCAGGCAGGCCGAGCACGCCCTTCATGCCCGCACGGGCATTGGGCGCACCGCAAACGACCTGCAACGGATTGCCATCGCCGGTATCAACGCTGAGGACTTGCAGCTTGTCGGCATCGGGATGCTTCGCAGCCGTCAGCACTTCGGCCACGCGGAAACCGTCCAGACGTTCCGCAGGACCGTCAATCCCTTCGACCTCGTGGCCAATTTGGTTGAGCGCAGCGGCGACGTCTTCGACCGAGGCATCGGTTTCGAGGAAGTATTTCAGCCATTCGAGAGAGAACTTCATGCCCGCGCTCCCACACCGGAGGAGAGTGTCGGCTGATCGAACGCGCTGAACCCGTAATGATCGAGCCAGCGCCCATCGCCGTCGAAAAATGCGCGCAAATCGTCCATCCCGTATTTCAGCATGGCCAGCCGGTCGACGCCCACGCCGAAGGCGAAGCCCTGCCATTCGCTGGGGTCGAGCCCGGCAAATTCCAGCACACGGGCATTGACCATCCCGCTGCCGAGCAATTCCATCCAGCCATGGCCCGGCGCATCGCCGTCTCCGCCAAGCACTCGCCTGCCTTTTTCGTCCTTCCACCCGACGTCGACTTCGACGCTCGGCTCGGTGAAGGGAAAGTAGGACGGGCGCAGGCGCAGGACGATATCCTCGCGCTCGAAGAACGCCTTGAGGAAGGTTTCCAGCGTCCATTTCAGGTGGCCGAGATGGATATCGCGGTCGATCACCAGCCCCTCCACCTGATGGAACATCGGCGTATGGGTCGCGTCGCTGTCGCTGCGATAGACGCGGCCCGGCGCGATAATCCGAATGGGCGCGCCCTGCTTCACCATACTGCGGATCTGAACCGGCGAGGTGTGTGTCCGTAGCAGCATGCGCCTTTTTTCGCCTACCGCTTCGCTACTTGAGGCGGGGACCGTCATGGCATCGTGATCCGGGAAATAGAACGTATCGTGCATCGCCCGCGCAGGGTGGGTTTCCGCCATATTGAGGGCGGTGAAATTGTGCCAGTCGTCTTCGATCTCCGGCCCCGTCGCCACCGCGAAACCTAGGTCGGCGAAAATTTCGGCCAGCTCATCCATCACCTGGCTCACCGGGTGCACGCTCCCCTTGGGCGCAGCAGGTGCGGGCAGCGTCAGGTCGAGCGTTTCACTGGCGAGGCGCGCGTTCAGTTCTGCCGTTTCCAGCTCCGCCTTACGCGCCGCAATCGCATCGGCAATCGCAGCCCGGACGCCCTGAATTTTCGGCCCTTCGGTCTGGCGTTCGTCAGGCGTCATCCCGCCCAGCGTTTTGAGCAGCGCGCTGACCCAGCCCTTCTTGCCCAGCGCCTCCACGCGCAGCGCTTCCAGAGCGTCTATCGTCTCGGCCTTGGCAATTGCGAGAAGGGTCTCGTCGCGGCGGGAATCTGGTTCAGTCATAGCGGATGCCCGCTACCTGTTATTCGCCTGCAAGGCAAAGGCCGAAACTGCCCCAGGCGCCCACGATTGAAGCGCGCCGAATGTGCCCGTGGCTTAAGCCGGAGGCTCCATTGTTTGGACGGGGCGGCCCAGAGCCTGCGCCCGGCTTTCGATCCCGGCCCGCAGGATGGGACCGATCTGCCCCAGATACTGGTTCGGCGAAACCTTCATGAAAGCGCGAAATTCCCGCACGAAATGCGCCTGATCGACAAAACTGTCGTCGATCGTGTCGCTCCATCGATGGCCATTGGTCATGATAAACTGCGTCAGACTGCGCATCAGGCGCTGCCGCCGCAGCAACAGGGCCGGTGGGAACCCGAAGAAGCGATTGCACAGGCGCCCGAGAGTGCGGGTCGAAAGCCCCGAGCGCTCGGCAAACTGGCCCACGTTCTTGGTTGCCGGATCGAGCAGGGCGGCGTGAGCGGCGTTGATTGCGCTCGCATCACTGTCCGGCCGATCAAGCGACTGCAAGTGTTCGCAAATCACCGCATATTGCGCCTCATCATCATGATGCGGCGTGTCCCGCAATTTCTGAGCCAATGGTGCAAAGGCGGCGAAAGCAGGATGGCTTTCAATGTCGAACAGCCCGTTGGCAAGCGGCGCCGCATCGCAGTTCATCAGCCGCGCCCATCCAAGTGGCAACAAGCCAATGCCCCAGCAATGCACGTCCTGAGCACGGTAATAATTGGGCGAGGTGGAGGGCCCGCTGGCCACCGCACGCGCAGAGCCGAAATGGCTACCGTTGGCTGCTATCAGATCAGTCGGAGGGGGATCGAAAAAGCGCAAAGTCGCCCATTCGGGCTGCATGTGTTCTTGCCCGCGCAGCGCTTCGGGAACAGTGATCGTGAGGCGGGTGATCGCGGTAAAGCAGCCATCCATACCTTCCGGCGCAGCGAAAAAGCGCTGATCATAGCCTATCCGGTTCTGCGCGTCGTCGCGCCCCAATGTGCGATCCTCCAGCGCCATCGCAGGCGCGTATCTGATTTGCCGCATGTCTAGAGCAAGGCACGTTAATGCCAAGCGAATTTGCCGGAGTGCCCCCCTTCAGGTCGATTTCTACCATCATTGCTCAAACATCAGCGACCAAACGAGAAGGGGCGGCTGTGACAGTGTCACAGCCGCCCCATCGCAATCTGTGTTGCGTTATCCCTTAGGCAGGGAGCGCGTCCTTCGCCTGAGCGATAATCGTCTTGAACGCCGCTTCTTCGTTCATCGCCAGATCGGCCATGACTTTGCGGTCCAGTTCGATCCCGGCCAGCTTTACGCCGTGCATGAACTGCGAATAGGTGAGACCTTCGGCGCGGACAGCTGCGTTGATGCGCTGGATCCACAGGGCGCGGAAGCTGCGCTTCTTAACCTTGCGATCGCGGTAAGCGTACTGGCCGGCCTTTTCGACCGCCTGACGTGCAACGCGGATGGTGTTCTTCCGGCGACCGCGATAGCCCTTGGCTTGGTCGAGGAGACGTTTGTGCTTCTGGCGCGTGGTGACGCCGCGTTTAATGCGTGGCATTTCTCAGTACTCCTGCTTCAGCCGAGCCCGTAAGGGGCCCATTTCTTCACGGCTTTCTGGTCACACTTGGCGAGGACCTCGGTGCCGCGGTTCTGGCGGATATACTTCGAATTGTGGCTGATCAGGCGGTGACGCTTGCCAGCGACGCCGTGCTTGATCTTGCCGGTTGCGGTGATCTTGAAGCGCTTCTTCACACCGCTTTTGGTCTTCAGTTTGGGCATTTTCATCTCCTGTCGGAAGTCGATTTAATAGACACGTCCCGACCAGCCCTGGCAGCCCTAACGGCCAGACCGGCGGATGAATCACGTGTCGGTGAAGTGCGCGCAGATAGCGGATTGCGGGCGCAATGCAAGCTTTGCCGTCAGCGGGGGCGCTACCCCATCGCTTCCAGCACATCCTCCAGCCGCGCCGGCTCGCCCAGCGCGATGACCGTCCCGTCGCTTTCGGCATCCAGCGGATTGCCCTGCCAATCGGCCATCATCCCGCCTGCACCCTCCACAATCGGAACCAGAGCCGCATAATCGTGCAATTTCAGACCCGCCTCGCACACGATATCGACGTGTCCAGAGGCCAGCAGTCCGTAATTGTAGCAATCTCCGCCCCAAATCACCTGCTGCGATGTCTGCGCGGCGAGCGACATGAAAGCGCCTGCTTCGGCATCGGAGAAATATTGCGGCCCGGTCGAAGCCAGCGTCGCCTGTGACAATTCCTTGCACGACCGCACCTTCGCCGGGAGGCCGTTGAGCGTCGTGCCATGCCCGATTCGCCCGGCCCAGCGCTCGCCCGCAATCGGCTGGTCGATAATGCCCAGAACGGGCCAGCCATCCTGCAACAGGGCGAGCAGCGTGCCGAAGATCGGGCGGCCCGCCATAAAGCTGACCGTGCCGTCGATCGGATCGAGGACCCATTGCCGCCCCGCGCCCTCGTTGCGGGTGCCGTATTCCTCGCCGATGATCCCGTCATCGCTGCGCTCTGCTTCCAGAATGGCGCGCATCGCAGCCTCTGCCGACTGGTCGATCTCGGTCACGGGCGAAGCATCGGCCTTGCGCTCATGCGACCAGTCACCCCTGAATGCAGGGCGGATAACGGCACCGGCAGCATCGGCCAGCCGGTTTGCGAGGGTGAAATCCTTTTCAGTCATAGTCCTGCTGGTTCCACGCACGGCGCGCTCGGGCAAGCATTGAATGCGTGACAAGCCGCGCCCGCCCCTTATGAACACGCGGCATGACCGGCGGTGAAAGCGAAAAAGCAGATCGGACTGCGCAAGGAGCGGAGCAGCAGTTGGATTTGAACCGCCAAGCCTACAGCCCGGAAATGCTGTCGGAAACAGGTCGCACCCAAGACGGTGTGCCGCTGTCGATCAACCGCAGGCCGGACGAGCGTCTGGACCCGTGGATCGGGCGCTCCATGGTCGCCTATGCCTACGAGCCCACCCGTCATCCGATCAACGGATTGCTGTGCAACGACGCATCCTATCTGCGCACCGCCGTGGGTGTCGATTGGAATGTCGGGACCGCCGACGGAATGGTGGCAGTACGCGACCAGACATTCCTGACCGGGCAGCACACCAAAGCCATGCCGCTGCGCTATGCCGGGGGCGTAAAAGTCGCTGGCCTGATGCTTCGGCCCGGCGCCATGCGCGCCCTGTTCGGTATCGAGGACGCGGTGCTGGTCGATCGGCTTCGTCCGATAGAAGAGGCTGGCATTTCCGATTCAAGCGTCACGGGACTCTACAATCTGGAGCTAGAGCCGGAGCAATGGCTGGCTCGCCTGGAAAGCTGGCTGGCCGATCATATTGAGCGCAATGATATCAAGCAGCCTGATCAATTGACGCGCCGCGTGGAGGAAGCCGCGTTTGCCAATCCGAATGTTACCACGCGCGATCTGGCTGATGCCAATGGTGTCGAACTGCGGACCCTGCAACGTATATGCAAGCGTGATTTCGGGCTTTCGCCAAAGCACATCATGCGCCGTGCCCGCGTACTCGATCTGGCGGCACGGCTGTGCGGCGTGGCTGACGAGGAAGAAGCGGACGAGTTTCTCGCGCGCTATTTCGATCAGGCGCATCTGATCCGCGACTTTTCTTCCTTCTTCGGAACCAGCCCGAAACAGTTTGCGCAGGAACGCCAGGCCTTGCTCACCCTCAGCCTCGAAATCCGGCAAGCCCGCCGGCTCGAATTGCTGGACAGGATAGAACCCGGCGCCGTGCGGCCATGGATGCGCCGTCCGTTTCGACCGATCAGCGCGCAGGCTTCCTAAGCCATATTGGGCAGCAGCCATGCCGCGCAGGTCAATGTAAATTCGCCTGAAAGCTTGCCGGATCGGCCTTGAGAGCGCAAACAATGCGCAGGACAGGGGCGCAGAGGATGGAAATTCCAGTCGATCCCGGCGTGATCGCAACGCGTCGGCTCGCCGCAGTGACCAGAGATGGCGGGCAGCCGCTATCGGAAAACAGGCGGGCGGCAGATGATCTCGATCCATGGATCGGGCGGCTGGTGGCAGCCAAAATTCCGACCATGCCCGACACCGTCATCTCCTGCGGCATGGTCAATGACCTCGCCTATGTGCGCTCAATCTTCGGCGCGAGATGGACAGCGACCAGCAAAGAGGGCCGGAAACAATACGAAGATCAGGTCCTGCTGTTCGGGCCCCATTCCAAATTCATGCCGCTCACCTGTGAAGGGCATGTCTTTTCCGCCGGATTTGGCCTTCGGGCAGGCGCGCTCTTTGCGCTGACCGGCCGATCCTGCGCCGAAATGCTGGACCGGATTGCACCGGAAGATACGTTCGGCCTGCTGCAGGACGATTTGCGCGAAATTCACTCGGGCGAACATTCACCGGCCGAATGGACGCTGGCGATGGAGGAGGCGATGCGCCGCTTTATTGCCAAAAATGATCCGCCACCGCCCGATCCGGTCTCCACTGCATTCGAGCTGCAGGCTTTTCGCGATCCGAACATTTCGCCCGCCGACTTCGCCGAGGAACAGGGAATCGCCTTGCGGACATTGGAGCGCACGGTTCGGCGCGATTTCGGCATTCCGCCAAAGAGAGTTCTCCGCCGCGCGCGGGCGCTCGATCTGGCGGCACTGCTCTGCGGAGTGGCCGATGATGCCGAGGAAGACGAGCTAATGCTGCGTTATTTCGATCAGTCGCATCTGATCCGCGAGTTTTCGGCATTCTTCGGTGTGACGCCGAAAAAATTCCGTTCCAAACCGCGCCCTCTGCTGACCATCGTGCTTGAGCAACGGCAAGCCCGGCGGCTGGAAGAATTGGGGCGGCTGGACGAAGGTGCGAAACGGCCCTGGATCTAGGCGGGCCGGACGCGCCCCTCAGTCGAACAGCGAGCTGACCGAGCTTTCATCGGCAATCCGGCGGACCGCCTCGCCAATCAGCGGAGCAATCGTCAGGATGCGGATGCGGTCCGAATCCAGCGCATCGTCGGTCGGGCGGATCGAATCGGTGATGACCAGTTCCTTCAGCGCCGATCCATTGACCCGCGCCACTGCGCCGCCCGACAGTACGCCGTGCGTAATATACGCCGCCACACTGGTCGCGCCCTTGTCGAGCAAGGCCTGCGCTGCATTGCACAAGGTGCCGCCCGAATCGACAATGTCGTCGATCAGGATGCAGTGCCGTCCTTCGACCTCGCCGATAATGTTCATCACTTCGCTTTCGCCGGGGCGATCGCGGCGTTTGTCAACGATGGCCAGCGGGGCATTGTCTAGTCGCTTGGCTAGTGCGCGCGCGCGCACAACACCGCCAACATCGGGCGAGACGACCATCAAATCCTGATCGCCGTAGCGGGCCTGAATGTCTGCTGCCATGACCGGCGCGCCGTAGAGATTGTCCGTCGGGATATCGAAGAAGCCCTGAATCTGACCCGCATGCAGATCGACCGACAGCACGCGGTCGGCCCCTGCTTCGGTAATCAGATTGGCGACCAGCTTGGCCGAAATCGGCGTGCGCGGGCCGGGCTTCCGGTCCTGCCGGGCATAGCCGAAATACGGGATTACGGCAGTGATTCGCCGGGCCGATGCACGGCGCAGCGCGTCGATCCCGATCAGCAATTCCATCAGGTTATCATTCGCCGGATAGCTGGTGGACTGGACCACGAACACATCTTCGCCGCGCACATTTTCGTGGATCTCGACGAAGATTTCCTCGTCGGCGAAGCGGCGGACCCCCGCATCGACCAGCGGCATTTCGAGATAGGCCGCGATGGCCCGGGCCAGCGGCAGGTTCGAATTGGCGGCCATGATTTTCATGCGGAGTATTTCCTGCGCTGGTGGTGATGTCTGCGGCTTACGCTGCGGTCATCATTTTGCAACAGAGTGGGCTGCGGTATTCCCATATTCCCGTCTCCGGGCTGCCGACTTAGCGGACAGATCAGATCCGGTGTTCGCCCTTGATCCACCGGACGGTGCCGCTGGAAGCGCGCATCACGACGCTTTCGGTCGTCATGATCCCGCCCCGCTTGCGCTTGACGCCTTCGAGCAGCGATCCCGACGTCACGCCGGTGGCCGCAAAGATGCAGTCGCCGCTCGCCAGTTCGTCGAGCTTGTAGATGCGGTCAAAATCAGCGTCGGGAATGCCCCATTTGCGGGCGCGGGCTTTCTCGTCGTCATTGCGGAACACCAGACGCCCGTTGAACTGCCCTCCGACACAGCGCAGCGCTGCAGCAGCCAGCACACCCTCCGGCGCACCGCCCTGCCCCATATACATATCGACCGTGGTGTCTTCGTCCGTGGTCGCAATCACGCCAGCGACATCGCCGTCGCCGATCAGCACGACACCGCAACCGATCGAACGCAATTCTGCGATCAACTCGGCATGACGCGGGCGATCAAGCACGCAGACGATGATGTCGGCCGGCTCGACGCCTTTTGCCGCAGCCACAGCCTGCACATTTTCGGTCGGGCTCTTTGCCAGATCGATCACGCCTTGAGGATAGCCCGGCCCCACGGCCAGCTTGTCCATATAGGTGTCGGGCGCATTTAGCAGGCAGCCTTCTTCCGCAGCAGCCAGCACGGCCAGCGAATTGGGGCCGGCCTTGGCGGTGATGGTGGTGCCCTCCAGCGGATCGAGCGCGATGTCGATTTTTGGGCCCTTGCCCGGCGCGCCGCCGACTTTCTCGCCGATATACAGCATGGGCGCTTCGTCACGCTCGCCCTCGCCGATTACGACGGTCCCGTCCATGTAGAGCAGGTCGAAGGCTTCACGCATCGCTTCAACAGCGGCAGCGTCGGCGGCCTTTTCATCGCCGCGTCCGATCAGCTTCGATGCGGCAATGGCCGCCGCCTCAGTCACCCGGACCATTTCCATCACAAGGACGCGGTCGAGTTCGTTTCCACTGGTTGGTTCGGTCATTCCGGGCACATCCTGTCAGCTACTATGCGGTGTTCCAGCGCGCTTAGACAGGGGGCGCGGCCCTGTCGAGTAAAGCTGTCGCGTGAAGCCGAAGTGTTCAGGCGTTCAATTCTGCAGGATCGGCATCACCAACGGGGCGCCTGTCAGGCTGGGCGACTGTTTCGCCGCAGCCACTGCTTTGCGCACATTGGCCACCGGACCGGGATGCGTGACCATCGCAATCAAGACGCCGTCCTGTCCGGGCGAGCCGTCTTGGATCAGGCTTTCGATCGAGACATCGGCATCGCGCATGGCTGCGGCCAGCTCCGCCAGCACGCCCGGTTTGTCCGCGACGGTAAAGCGCAGATAGGACCGGCTGACGCGTGCGCCCGAATCGGCACGGGTCGCTGGTCGCAGACTGCCGGTAGGAATCGAAAACGGCGGCGTCCGGTCGCCGCGTGCGATAGCGATAATGTCGGCCACCACCGCGCTGGCGGTCGGTCCTTCGCCCGCCCCGGCGCCCTGAAACAGCAATTGTCCCGAGAAATTGCCTTCCGCGACTACGGCGTTGGTTGCCCCGTCAATCGGGGCGAGCGGGTGATCCTTGGCAATAAGGCACGGGCGCACCCGCTGCAGCAGGCGAGGCACACCGCCGGGCTGGTTCTCGATATCGGCGACACCGATCAGCCGGACGACAAATCCCAGAGCGTCGGCCCGGGCGATATCCACGGCGCGCACCTGCCGGATGCCTTCGATTTCCACCCCGTCGAAATCGACCTGCGTGCCGAAGGAAAGCGCCGACAGGATCGCCAGCTTGTGCGCGGCATCGACCCCGTCGATATCGAAGGCGGGATCGGCTTCGGCGTAACCCAGCGCCTGCGCGTCGCCGAGTGTCTCGGCAAAATCAGCGCCGGACGATTCCATCTGCGAGAGGATGTAATTGGAGGTGCCGTTGAGAATGCCGTAAACCCGCTTGAGCGCATTGCCCGATGCGCCCTCGCGCAGGCCCGATATGATCGGAATGCCGCCAGCGACTGCGGCCTCGAACCGCAAGGGCGCGCCGCTGCTTTCGGCTGCCGTGGCGAGCGCGTGGCCGTGATGCGCAATCATCGCCTTGTTTGCCGTGACCACGCCCTTGCCCGCCTGCAGTGCAGCCTGCGCAAGCGCCAGGGTAGACCCGCCCGATCCGCCGACCAGCTCGACAACCACATCGACATCACCGCGCTGCGCGAGATCGTCCATTGTCTCCGCCCAGGCGAAGGGCGCAAGATCGATCCCGCGATCTTTTGCGCGGGTTTGCGCGGTGACAGCAACCACTTCGATGGGGCGCCCGCTGCGGGCCTCGATCAGGTCACGGTTCTCGGCCAGCAGCCGGATGACACCAACTCCGACCGTTCCGAGACCGGCAATGCCCAGACGCAGTGGCTTCTGGCTTGTCAGACCGGCAGGTCCCGATGGGCGGGCAGAGGTTTCGCTTTCATTCTCGCTCATGCTGCCAGCCTCTAGCGGCCCTATCGCCTGCTATGCACGCAGTTAATCTTGGCCTGACTCTAGGCGGAATTGAGGGAACCTATCCCATGTCGACTCTGACCTTATCATTGCGAGCGTCAGTCACGCTGCATCACAGCGTGCGGGGGCATGGGCCCAGCGACTCGATTACATAGGCGTAATCGCGGGCCGCGCGGCTGCGGTCTATCTCGGTGTTCGACAAATTCGCCTCCACCGGCAAAGCGGCTGGCAAGGAGCAAGCCAAGCGGTACCATGGCAGCGTGTTGCGGGCAGGCTGACTGGCAGACCGATCGACAATCTCGGTCCAGGATACGCCCCATCCGGGCTCCATCCCCGGCCGGCGCACAACCGTAATGGAGGCTGGGCGACCGCTCTGGGTGCTCAGGAACAGCTGCGTTTCCGATTCGCCCGTCAGGTTGCCCGCGACCGACAAGGCATCCCGTACGCCATCGACGCGCGGAGGCGATGTGGGGGAGGCCAGTTCGGCCAAGATGGGTCGCAGGCGCTGCTCGGTCTCGGCTGACCACGGCAATTGTGCGGACTGGGTCACCAATTGGATCTCTGAAGCGCGGCCCGGCACCGGGCGTGCGAACAGGATCACCTCGCTTCTTTTCAGCTTCGGCACCTTGCCACGCGCATCCAGCGGCACGTCTACAAGATATTTGAGCGATTCGCCGACCGGCACACTGCCCGCAATCAGAGAGATCGTTTCTGCCTCGATATACAGCCGCGCCTGATCCATCGGCAGGCCCGGCGCACGCTCGCGGTCGACTTCGGCCTGGCGCTTGATTTCGGCCCGCAGAACCAGCGGAGTTCCGTCGGAGAGATCGGCCAGATCCGCATATGTCGGCTGCATCGGGGCCGATCCCGCATTGGGGAATTCCTGCGCCCCGACCGCCGTGCAGGCAGAGAGCGCAAGGGCGGCGGTAGCCAGCCATACAGGCGCAGCAGGGGAAAGGGGCGTGGGCGGGCGTGACATCGACATCTCCAAGAGGGCGTACCCCCTTAGCATAGGGAACATTGGCCGGGTGCATCCATTAGAACAAGGCGACCAGTGAATTGCGGCTTAACCGAGAAAGCGTTTGCGCGCGTGCCGCTGAATGCTAAGGAAAGCGCTGGTCTTGGGGAAGGCGACACACAGAATCGGCTCCTCACGACAAACCCCGGCAAGCAGCCGGAGGAGGGGTCGACACCTCAACTCCATGACGGTTTGCGCACCGGGTTCGACTATAAATTGCCGGGTTTTCATGCCCGGTTGAACCTGCCGGGCGATGCCCGGTGCAGACGGAGTGATGCGACTGCATGGCCTATGCTGACCAAGAGATGAGCGGTAATCGCATAATTGCGATCATCATCGTTGCTCTTATTCATGTGGCTATCGGCTATATTCTCGTCACCGGACTTGCCTACGAAGCGGCCAAGAAGGTCGTTGAGCGGGTGACCACGGTGGACATCGAGGATGAGCCGCCACCAGAAGAAGAGCCACCACCGCCCGAAGAAATTCCGGATGTGGCACCGCCGCCGCCGGTTGCGCCCCCGCCGCCGATTAGCATTGCGCCTAATCCGCCGCCAATTCGTACGGTGCAGACCATTCCGCCGCCGTCGCCGCCTGCGCGAGTCATACCGCCGCCGGCACCACCGGCTGCCGCGCCTCCGCCGCCTCCGCCGCCGCCACCGCCACCCCCGCCGCCTTCGCAGGCACGGGCTGCTTCGCCTGACAACCTCAACCGTTGGGCTGGCCGTATTCAGGGTGATTACCCCTCGCGTGCTCTGCGCGCCGAGGAACAGGGTACTGTGACGATGCGGATCACTGTGGGTGCGAACGGGCGGGTCTCTGCCTGCACGGTTACTGGTGGATCGGGTTCAAGTGCACTCGATCAGGCCGCGTGCCGTGGTATGCAGCGTTACGCGCGGTACAACCCGGCGCTGGACGATGCGGGCAACCCGGTTAGCTCCACAACTTCGCAATCGATCCGGTACGTATTGCCGGATTGACGCCCAACCTTCTGAATTATCTCTTTTTCCGAGAGGACTGAAACAATGACCTTTGAAATTCTTACCGCAGCGGCCGGGGAAGCCGCACCGCAAAACCAGTTCGGTTTCTGGGAAGCCATGGAACAGGGCGGTGCGATCGCCTGGTTCATCTTCGGCGTTCTCGTGATCATGTCGATCGGTTCGTTCTACATTCTGTTCACCAAGCTCCTCGAGCAGCGCAAGATCAACAGCCAGTACGAGCAGGTCCGCTCGCAGTTCTGGAAGGCCGGTACGCTGCGTGACGGCGCAACCAAGCTGGAAAAGAACAGCGCATGGCGCCAGCTGGTCGATGACGCTCTGGCAGCCGACGACAAGCACGGCAAGATGACCGACAAGCTGGAAGCGCATGACTGGCTGCACGGTTCGCTCTCGCGTTCCGAAGACAGCATCAATGCCAAGCTGGCAGGCGGTCTCCCGTTCCTCGCATCGGTGGGTGCAACCGCACCGTTCATCGGTCTGCTGGGTACGGTGATCGGTATCTACCGCGCTCTGATCAACATCGGCCTCGCCGGTTCGGCCTCGATCGACAAGGTCGCCGGCCCCGTTGGTGAAGCTCTGATCATGACCGCCATCGGTCTGCTGGTGGCCGTGCCTGCCGTGCTGGCCTACAACTGGCTGCAGAGCCGCAATCGCCGGATCGCCGAGAAGCTCTCCAGCTTCTCCACCGACCTGCTGGCCAACATCAACTCCAACGGCGCAATCAAGCCGCAGGTGATGACTGCTGCATCGGCCAAGCCTGCTGCAAAGCCGGCCGCCAAGCCGGCAACGACCACGGTCAAGAAGTAAGGATGGTTACGGGCGGCCCACACGGGTCGCCCGCCAACCTCGAAACTTACTCGGTACACGGATAGGAAGTAACCATGGCAATTTCGATGGCAGGCGGCGAAACGCCGATGTCGGACATCAACACCACCCCGCTCGTCGATGTGATGCTGGTGTTGCTGATCATCTTTCTGATCGCAGTTCCGGTCGCCATTCAGACGATTGAAAAGCTCGAAATTCCGATCATGGAGTCGGTCGAGTCGAAGGATAAGGTGGAAAACCTGCTCCTGACTGTGAGTACGACGGATGACGCCGGCGTGGCCGCCGGGGAAGGCAATTTCCAGGGCGCATCGCGCGGCGGGCAATGCCGGATCTATTTCAACAATGTCACCCCTGTGACATCGGAAGAACTCTACGATCAGGCTTTCAGCCGTCTCGATGCCATTGTGCAGCGTGCGGGCGGGCCCGAAGCGATCATGGACGATCCGGAAGCTATTCCGCAGGTCCATATTCGCGGTGACAAGAACGCCCCGTGGCGCTGCGTTGCCGGGGCCATCTACAATGTTCAGGCAGCCGGTTATCCGACTGTCGGATTCATCTCCAACCCGGTCGATCCGAACGGCTGATCGGGCCACAGAGAACTAAGGAGTAACGCATATGGCAATGTCAGGCGGCAAAGACGACGGCGCGCCGATGCTGGACATGAACATGACTCCGCTGATCGACGTTTTGCTCGTTCTGCTGATCATGTTCATTATCACCATCCCGGTCGCCACCCACGCGGTGAATATCGACCTTCCGCAGCCCGATCCCAATCCTCCGCCGGAGAACATGATCGAGCCGGACCAGAACAAGATCGTCCTCACCCAGGCGAACGAGATTCTGTGGAATGGCACAGCGATCAACCAGAACGAGCTGGTTCGCAATCTGCAGTTCACCAAGAACATCGTTCCCGAGCCGGAACTGCAATTCGAACCCGAGGCTTCGGCCAGCTATGACCTTTCGGCCCGCGTGCTGAACGTCATCAAGGGATCGGGCGTCACCCGGTTCGGCTTCGTCGGCAACGAACAATATCGCAGCTTCGGCAAATAACCGCAGCATTTGCGAGCTGATAAACACCGAAAGGGGCGGAGCGATCCGCCCCTTTTTTTGTGCCTGTGCCTGTGCCTGTGACTGTGCCGGTCCCTGATCGCCGCGCCCTTGATCGGGAGAGAATGTTGGTGGCCATAATCACACCATTGCAAACTGCCGGTCACCAAATGCCCAGCGCCAGACGCCAGTGCCTCATTTGCATTCCCCTCGCATGTCATGATACACTGTATCGTCTAAAAGAGGGAGAATGATGATGCGTCGCACCAACCCCTACCGCCCCTTGCCGCCGCGCTCGACCGGCGAGCTCAATATGACCCCGCTGATCGATGTCCTGCTTGTGCTGCTGGTCATGATTCTCCTGACCATGCCGCTCTCCACACATTCTCTTGAGGTGCCGCTCCCATCCGGCGATGCGCCGTTTGCGGTTACGCAGCAAAACACGGTGTCGATCAGCGCCACAGACAGACTATTCTGGAATGGCCGTGCGATGGGCGACGACGCGCTTCTCAATCAATTGGCTGCTACTTCCAAACTGGGCGACAAGGCGACCGTCCGCTTCGAACCACATTCCAATGCAAGCTATGATCGATCGGCAAAAACCATTGCCCTGATCAAAGATGCCGGGATCGAACAGTTTGCGTTTGTTGGCAACGATCAGCACCGCACATTCGGTCGTTAGCGAGAAGCTGGGTCCGCCCGCGCAACTCGTAAGGCCCTGGAAGACCTTCTCTAGAACACGCCGCCGCACCCAAGCCGCCATTCTTGGAAACGCGGCGCTAGCCGGGCAATTCATCCACCCGCATGGCAGCGCCCGCGAGGCTCTCGGCCTCCAGGAGCAGCTCGTCATCGACTGCGCCTTGCGGGGTGGCCTCGCGCCCGATCATGACCATGACAGGCACTGCCAGAGGGCTGACCCGGTCAAGCTCGACATGAACCAGCCGCTCGGCCGCTGTCTCCAGCACGTCGGCCAGCCGTCCAACATCGGTCATGCGCTCGCGCGCATCGGCCCATGCGGCCTCGAGCAAAACATGCTCCGGCTCGTATTTGCGCAAGACATCGTAGATCAGATCGGTCGAGAAGGTGACCTGCTTGCCGCTCTTGCGCTTGCCCGGCTGCTGGCGCTCGACCAGCCCGCCGATCACCGCCACCTCGCGGAACGAGCGGCGCAGGAGATGCGAATCCTGCACCCAATCGATAAACTCGTCCGCCAGAATATCGGGCGAGAGCAGCGGCAAGGGATCCTTCACCGGCTTCAGCCCCCACACGGCGAGGCAATAGTCATTGGCCACAAAACCGCCCGGCATCAGGCCGCGATCGGCCATCCGTTTAGTGATCAACATGCCGAGCGACTGGTTCGCATTCCAGCCCGCAAAGGTGTAATAGACGGTGTAGTGCCGCTGCCCGTGGACGAAGCTTTCGACCAGCAAATTGTCGGGGCCTGGCATTTCGCTGCGCCAGTCCTGCACCTCCAGCCATTCGCGCACATCGTCGGGGAAACGGCCCCACCCTGCGCGGTCAACCAGCATACCGCGCACCCGGTCCGCCAGATGCGTCGTCAACGGCATTCGCGCGCCGCCATAAGACGGGATCATCGCCGATTTGGAGGAGGCTTTCACAGTCACCTCCATGTCCTTCATTTTCTCCACCTCGAGCGCCATCCCGGCAAAGGCGAAGGTGTCGCCCGGCGAAAGCTGGGCGGCAAACCGCTCTTCCACCCGCCCCAGTGACCGGCCATTGCGGAACCGGACAGAGATCATCTCGCCATCCATGATGATGCCTGCATTAAGCCGGTGCCGCGCAGCCTGCGACGGATGGGCTAGGCGCCACATCCCGTCCTTCTCCCGTACGATCCGGCGGAACTTGTCATAGGCCTTCAGCGCGTACCCGCCGGTCGCCACGAAGTTCAACACGCGCTGCCAGATCGTATCGTCCACCCAGGCATAAGCGAGGCTGGAGCGGATTTCGGCCAGCAGCTCCGCTTCATCAAATGGTCCCGCGCAGGCGCAAGCCATCGCGTGCTGGGCCAGCACATCCAGCCCGCCCGGGCGGAAATCCTCGCCATCGCGCTGCCCCGCATCCACCGCATCCTTGGCTGCGGTCGCTTCCAGAAACTCGAAGCGATTGCCGGGCACGAGCAGCGCGCGGCTAGGCTGGTCGAGGCGATGGTTGGCCCGCCCCACCCGCTGGAGCAGGCGACTGGACCCCTTCGGCGCCCCCATCTGCACAACGCAATCGATATCGCCCCAATCGACCCCCAAATCGAGCGAAGCCGTCGCCACCAGCGCGCGCAATTCGCCCCGTGCCATTGCGCCCTCGACCTTGCGGCGCGCTTCCTTGCTCAGGCTTCCGTGGTGAATGCCAATGGGCAGATTGTCCTCATTCGCGTCCCACAGGTTCTGGAAGACGAACTCGGCCAGAAACCGCGTATTGGTGAAGACGAGCGTGGTGCGGTTGGCCCTGATCACCTCGGTCAGCTGGGGGATTGCCCAGGTCGCGGCATGCCCGCCCCACGGGATGCGCTCCTCATCGGGCAGCAGAATCTCGACCTCCGCAGGCGCGCCCGGCTCGCCTTCCACCAATGTCACTGTGTCGATATCGCCCCACGGGGCCAGCCACCCGCGATAGGCTTCCGGATTGGCGACGGTGGCGGACAGGGCAGCGCGCTGCATATCCGGCGCCAATGCCTGCAGGCGGGAGAGCGCCAAAGCGAGCAAATCACCACGCTTGCCGGTCGCGAAAGCGTGGATTTCGTCCACCACCACGCGCTTGAGGCCCGCAAACAGCGTCGCACTTTCCGGATAGCTCAGCAGCAAAGAGAGCGATTCGGGCGTCGTCATTAGAATGTGTGGCGGGCGCTCACGCTGGCGACGCTTGCGATCGGACGGTGTATCGCCGCTGCGGGTCTCGATCCGCACCGGCAACCCCATTTCCTCGACCGGCGTCACCAGATTGCGCTGCACATCATGGGCAAGCGCCTTTAGCGGCGAGATATAGAGCGTGTGCAGGCCCTCCGGCGGCTCTGCCCCCGCCAGCCGCGAGGGCGTGAAGGCGGCCAGGGTCGGCAGGAACCCGGCAAGCGTCTTGCCCGCGCCCGTGTCCGCGACCAGCAGGCTGTGCTGCCCCGCATCGCTGGCTTCCAGCATTGCGGTCTGATGCCGTCGAATGCGCCAGTCGCGGCTGGAGAACCACGCTTCGATTTCGGGCGGGATTACAGACATGCGGGAAGGGCGGGCAGCAGCATCACGCGCCGATCAAGCATATTTGACCGGCAGAGAACAGCGGCCCGATAGTCGGCGCTTCTTGCTCCCCCTCTTACTCCCCTTCATACTCCATTGTCTCGTCTGCATCCTTGGCCTCGGCGGCGGCTGCCATGCCCGCCCGCAATTGCTCGACGCTAATGCCCAGAAGGCGCGCCGCCTTTTCGCGCTCCCCGCCGGAAAGCTGATCGAAGGCCTTCGCTTCAGGCACATTGGCCATCGCAGCTTCCATAGTGGCTTCGAAATCGCCCATCTGGCCCATCATCTGCGGCATGGAACCCATGATCGACGACATGAATTGCGGGTCCGCCGCCATCGCCATCGATTCGCGCGCATAGAGCGCCCCTGTGGGCGTATCGAAAAACGCTCCGATCTCTTCCAGCTGCCGGGTCGTAAAGCGCGTGACATAGGCCCGCGCCATGCCTTCACGCATCGGCCCTTCCATCACCGCAAACATCTCGCCCATACCGGACGTCATGGCGGCAATCATGGTGTCGGTGCGCGTCGCATAGGCTGGGTCCAGCGTTTCGGCGAGCTCCGCCCATTCGCCATCGGACAATTCCGGCAGACCCTGATCGAGCGAGACGCTGCCCATAACGACCATCTCCGGGCCGGAAAACATCGAAAGGATGGGCCGCAAGGTCGTACCCATGACGTCACCCATCAGTTCTTCATAGAAGCCGGGCGGCAGCATCTTGCTCACCACAGCGTTGGCCAGCGGCAACCGCGCGGTCTGTTCCTCGGTCAGGGGCTCGGGCGCGAACATGCCGCCCATCATTACGCTGAAAGCCGCCATATCCTCGGCCGACATTTCTTCGGAAGAAGTGCTCGACCAGTCTTGCGCCGCGAGCGGCGCGCTGAGGCCAAGAGCCAATGCACCGAGCGGCGCTGCGATCAACATTCCCATTTTCTTCATCGTATCCACCTCTAGGCCGTTTACCTGCAATCTAACGATCCCACCCCAACACAGTCTTAACCGGAAAGGCCGAGTGCGGGGCAGGCTATATGCCCCGAAGCAAGTCGATCGGCGCATCTTCACCCTGATCCAGCGTCGCCTCAAGAATGGCAATCGTGGCGGCGCAATTTCCGGGCTCGGTTATTTCTGACATACTGCGCCGGAGCGCCGGGACACCCACCCCCGAGTTTTCGGACGCTGCCTCCAAAATATCCTGCGGAAAGCGAAGAGGGACGATTTCCCCTTCGGTGTAGTGCAGGGATTCATCGCGAATCAAGCGCCAGACAAGCTGACGCTCCTTGCTCAAAGCCTCCTCGCCCATTCGGGGGATACCATCGAAAAAGGCTCGTCCCGTCACTTCGCGGCACGCACCGTCTTCCTGGGTCAGAGCCGTCTTCAGCCAGCCAAGGTAAAGCCGATTGACCGCCACGACGTCAGAGCGGGGCAAGTCCAGACGCGAGAAGAGCATGGCAAGGCGCAGGCTTGACCGGGCCTCTGCGACACTGGTCGCGAGGTCATTCTCTTCATCCCATGCCACGCGCCGAACCAGCGCACCTGCCATCCACGGGTCAGCTTCCTCCACCTGCCGCCATGTCACGTCGGTACCGAACAGCTGAACCGCTGCCGCGTCGGCGCGGTCTCTGGCAGGGCCATCGGGAAGCGGCTCGTATTCGTCGTAATAGGCCCCGGCGTCGTTCCATCCCTCTCGAAAGTCGTCGACCACTTCGGTCAGCATGAAGATGCCAACCAAGAGGAGGCCGACGCCTGCGGCATAAAGGCGAAAGCGATCCAGCTTGTCGAAAAATGGCTGTGTGGCAAAGGCTGGCGGATGTTCCCGCGATGCCGGGCCGGAAGCGTCCTTCGGAGGCTTTTGATCCTCGCTGCCAACCAGAACGACGCGTGGCGAGGCGGGGAAGGCCCTTTCCGACTGATCGGTTCGGTTGGTCTCGGAAACCGCGGCCGTTTCCGTTGCCTCCGTCCGATCGCTTACCCCCGTCTGTGCGTTCTGCGCCTGCTTCAGCGCATCGGTCCGCGCATGCATGAGCTGCGAATACCGTTCCGCCGGCGTGTCCAGCTTTAGCTTGGCGAGTTTGCGGCGATACGCGTCATGGATAGCGTAGGCATCGCTGGTCGGCCCGATGCCCAGTATTTTCCATGGATCGGGGCTCATCCGGCGACGACCGGTTTCAATGCCCCGCCTGTTCGCCGCGCTCCAGACCGCTCAGGCCCAGCTGCTCGTCGATCTGGGCCATCAGGCGTTCCAGACCGGCTTCATCATCGCTTTCTGCCCGGGCGACCAGCACATCCTGCGTATTCGAGGCCCGCAGCAGCCACCAGCCGTCATCGGTGGTCACGCGCACACCGTCGGTGCTGTCGACATCTGCGGGGCTGTCGGCAAGACGCGCCTTCACTTCGTCGATCGCGGCGAATTTGCGCGACTCGTCGACCTGGAACCGCATTTCCGGCGTGTTGATCATCGGCTTCATCGCGCCGCGCAACTGCGTGACCGATTTGCCCAGATTGGCCGAGGCCGCCATCAGGCGCAGCCCGGCATACAGAGCATCATCATAGCCGTAATAGGTGTCGGCAAAGAACACATGGCCGCTCATTTCGCCGGCCAGCGGAGCGCCTGTTTCCTTCATTTTGGACTTAATAAGGCTGTGACCGGTCTTCCACATCACCGGCGTCCCGCCATGCTCCGCGACATGATCGAACAGCGCGCGGCTCGCCTTCACATCCGCGATAATCGTGGCGTTAGGTAGTCTCCCCAATAGATCCTCGGCGTAGATCATCAGTAGCTGGTCACCCCAGACCACGCGGCCCTCGCCGTCGATTGCGCCGATCCGGTCGCCATCGCCGTCGAAAGCCACACCGAAGTCGAGCTTCTTGTCGGCGACCAGAGTGCGCAGGTCGGCCAGATTGGCCTCAACAGTGGGATCGGGATGATGATTGGGGAAATTGCCATCAACTTCAGCGAACAGGACATGATGTTCACCAGGGAGCTTCGCAACGAGCTTCTCAAGCGCGGGACCGGCGGCGCCGTTTCCGGCATCCCAGCCGATGCGCAGCCCGGCCAGACTGTCATGGTCGATCCCGTCCAGTGCCCCCATAAGCCGGTCTATATAGTCGTCGAGAATGGGCAGATCAGTGACTTCGCCAGCTCCGTCGAGCCAGTCTCCGGCAGCGGCCATGGCGCCGAGGTCCTGGATGTCCTGCCCGAAAAACGGTCGGCCCTGAAACACCATTTTGAAGCCGTTGTAATTGGCGGGATTGTGGCTGCCGGTTATTTCAATGCCGCCATCCACCTCTTCGCGTGAAGCTTCGGCATAATACAGCATCGGGGTGGGACCCATGCCGATAGTCACTACGTTGCAGCCGCTGGCAGTCAGGCCTTCGACCAACGCGCTCTCCAGAATGGGCGAGCTGACCCGCCCGTCATAGCCGACCGCCACGGTCTTGCCGCCGGCGCGCACCATCATCGTGCCGAAACTGCGCCCGATGGCGCGGGCATCCTCGGCTTCCAGCGTTTCGCCGATGATGCCGCGAATGTCGTATTCGCGCAGGATGGTCGGATTGAACGTATGGCTCATTGGGTCGGGCCTTCATCTGGGAGTTCATCGAGGAGAAGGTCGCGCGCAGCCGAAGCCTCGTGGACCTGTGCGTTGGTGCCGCCGCGATCCGGATGGACCATGGCGACCAGCCGCTTATGCGCGGCCAATATTTCAGCTTTGTTGGCATTTGCGGGCACAGAGAGAAGTTTGCGGGCATTGAACACCGCCTGCGCCCGGGTCGAGCGGGCCCGCAAATATTGCCACGGCCAGCGTCCGAAGACGACCCGGCAGGCGAGTGACAACACAGCGACAATGATCAGAAACCGCATCATTGGCGGTGACCTTAGGCGGGTTCGAGCTGTCGCGCCATATTAGGAATGGTCGGAAGGTTCAGACCCTTGAGCAATTGCCTGAGTTCCTGACGCGCAACCAGATGGCTGGTGCCCAAATCGCCCAGATGTCCTTTGTCGAGCAGCGTAAGCCCGCTGGGGAACAATTCGCGGTAAATCACCCGTTCGCTGAGGCCGGCAGTGATACGAAATCCGACTCGCTTGCTGAGCTCGGTCAGTGCTCGCTCGATCCGCGCCATATTGCGCGCCTCGACATGGCCGGTGCGGTTGCGCACCACGACCCAGTCCATTTCGCCGCGCTGCTCGTCAATGGTCGCGCGGCTGCGTTTCATCCGTGCTTCCCAGATCAGTTCGGCATAGAAGCTGAGGCGGCGGACCTTGAACGTCTCCGCATCCACCTGTCCAATCAGATCGAAATCGACAAAACTGTCATTCAGCGGAGTGACCAGCGTATCGGCTTGCGTGGCGGCATGGCGCGCCATCGGATCGTCACGGCCCGGCGTATCGAACAGCACAAAATCGGCCTCTGCGGCATGGCTGGAAACGAGGTCTTCAAGCGCGTTCACATCATCGCCATCAAACACCGCGCTGGTGGCCGTTGGTAACTCGATCTTGCGGCGCGCGGCGGTTTCGGCGCGGTTTTCGAGATAGCGGTCCATCGTGCGCTGACGGGGATCGAGGTCGATTGCCGCAACCTTGGCCCCGCCATAGGCCAGCGCGACCGCAACATGCACCGCTGTCGTCGATTTCCCGGTGCCGCCCTTTTCATTTGCGAAAACAATGCGGTGGGGGCGGTTTCGGGTCACGCGGACGGGTCCTTCGGATTGTATGGCTCGCGGTGGTATCGGGCGCGGGCCAGCGCTATTACAGGGCTTGGCATATCGAAGGGCTGGAATCCGTGCAAACATTCGAACGACTGGACATGTTGAGAACAGAGGTTGCCGCGCTGACCGATGGCGGCGCGCGCCTGGCTCTGGTGCCCACGATGGGCGCTCTGCATGAGGGGCATTTGACGCTGGTGCGCGAGGCGGCAAAGCACGCAGATCACGTTGCCGTTTCGATTTTCGTGAACCCCACCCAGTTTGGCCCGAACGAGGATCTGGACGCCTATCCGCGGCAGCTGGCAGAGGACAGCGCCATGCTGGAGGCAGAGGGCGTTTCGCTCTTGTGGGCCCCGACTGTCGGGGAGATGTATCCAATGGGCTTTGCCAGTTCCATCGCGGTGGAGGGCGTGAGCGCAGGCTTTTGCGGTGCAAACCGCCCGGGCCATTTCGACGGAGTCGCCACTGTCGTCTGCAAGCTATTCCATCAGGTGCTGCCGCATGTGGCGCTGTTCGGGGAGAAAGACTGGCAGCAATTGGCAGTCATCCGCGCGATGGCGCGCGATCTCGATCTTACCCGCCCGCATGTCACCGACATTATCGGCGTGCCGACTGTGCGTGAGCCCGACGGTCTCGCCATGTCGAGCCGCAACCGGTATCTGACCCCGCCGCAGCGCGCGGCCGCCGCTGCACTTCCCAATGCCATGCAGCTGGCCAAGGCCGAGATGGAAATGGGCGCGCCCGCCGACACAGCGATGGCGACCCTGCGCGAGGTCTTGCTGACCTCCGGCTTCGATAGTGTCGACTATGCCAATCTTGCGGATGCAGGTTCGCTGCAGGTGCTGGAAAAGCTGGGTGAGGAACCCGCAAGGCTGCTTGTGGCGGCCCGGATCGGGAGCACAAGATTGATCGATAATCTTGCTGTTGGATGAACCTAGAAGGCATGGATTAATCGAGCCTGACCAAGGGCTTATCTGCCTGTCCCCTACCTAGGTGACGCGTAACATTCGGAAAGTGTGATAAACAATCATTGCTCGCAAGAGCAGCCCTATGGGGCGCGTCCCGAGGCCGTCCCCATGGGCCGGCGCGAGGGCCGCACCTAAGGGTCGCAGGGGCCGGGTGTCATCAGCTTGTCTGGGGGCATTCGGCCTTTGACCTGGTCCTTGCCGGGTGCGGTCTCTGGAGCGGGTAAGGGGAATCGAACCCCTCTAGCTAGCTTGGAAGGCTAGAGCATTACCACTATGCTATACCCGCGATCCGAGAGAAACGCCGATGCCACCGGCAGGGGCGGTTGGTCAACCATTTCGACGCACCATCGCCGGTTCTAGCTGCCAACAGGGTCCCTGAGCAGACTGCCTGTCGCGCCCGGTTCGGTGGTTGGTGCTTCGGGTTCGGCTGGCGCGGGAATAGTCGCCCCTTCGGGCACCGCAACATGGATATCGACCCGTCGATTGGCCGCGCGCCCGGGCTCGTTCGGTGTGCCATCGGGCAGGGCGTTCGGCTCCAGCGGATTTTGCTCGCCAAAGGCGACGGTGGTGATGCGGCTCTCGGCCACGCCATTGTCCACCAGCCACTGCGCCACAGCATCAGCGCGCTCCTGAGACATGCGCAGATTGAGCGCATCATTGCCCCCCGCATCGCTGTGGCCGCGCAAGGTAATCAAGCCATCGAACTGCGCAATTTGCGGGCTTTCCAGCAACTCCGAGAGCGCGTTGACCGCTTCGCCGGTCAATTCCGTGCCGCTATCGCCAAATCCAAGAGTGAGCGTAAGCGGTTCCAGCTCCAGCGTTCGCGCAATCTCGATATCCGGTCGAATGATGGAGGCTTGCTCTCCGGTATTGGCGCTCGGGGCCTCTTCGATATCAGCCGTGGGCTCCGGAGCCGGATCGGCATCCGCGCAGGCAGCGAGCGCCAGGCTCGCCGTGGCCACGAGAAGCGTGCGGAGTGTCATGCTCATCCTCATTGTCATGCCGGTTTGGGACGCGCGCCGCTGCCCCCATCCTTCGGCTTATCTTTCGGTTTCTTGCTGTCCTTGCGCGCCTCGCGCTTGGCGGTCATCTCATCCGCGGTTTTCGGCTGCGGCGGACTGTACGAGACGATGACATCACCCGCACGCGGTTCGGGGCGGGCAGCGTGGGTAAAGAAGCGCATCCGCCCGCTCTCGCGCAGCAAGAGCAGCATATGGGTCGAATCGGGCAGTTTCTCCTGCGCGTCCTCGAAATCGAACTGGTCGGACAGCTTTGTGCGGCGGAACACCCAGCCTTGCTGCTGGCGTTCCTGCACGTCCCCTACGCCGAATCCGCTTTCGAACAGCGACCGGCCCCGCAAGCTTTCCGGCAAGGCGCGGTGGTCCTCGTCATCCGAATCGCCCAGCTGGTAAACCGAATCGCGACCGACTTCGTGCGCGAATTCGTTGCATACCAGCGCGTTATAGGCCTCGTTATCGGTTGCCGCGACGAGCACCTGATAGGGCCCCAGATCGAGATTATGCTCGGTCGCTTCGTTCAGGATTTCCCCGTGGTAATAGGGCAGACCGGCACGGCGGGCGGCGGCGAGGCGCTGCCAGCTCGAATCGACGATCATGACCGGTGTCTTCAGCTCCAGCATCTGCTTGGCGAGGGCAATGGTCCACGGCGTGCTGCCGGCAATCAGAAGGCCGGGCCGTGTATCGCCCTTCACCTTGAGCAGCTTGGCCACGAAGTCGACCGTGAATCCATGCGCGATGATCGTAGTGACGACCACCGCGAAGCTCAGACCCACGAGGATCGAGCCATCGCCATAGCCCAGCTCGTTCAGGCGCAACGCGAACAGGCCGCAAATGGCGACCAGCACAATGCCGCGCGGGGCAATCCATGCGAGGAACAGGCGCTCGTTCCAGGGCACCGAGCTTCCAAGCAAGCTGAGCAACACCGTGGCCGGACGCACGAGAAACAGGAGCGCGAGAAGGAACAGGCCGAAGCGCCACTCGAAATCACGCAATTCCTCGAAATCGAGCCCGGCCGACAGCAGGATAAAGATGCCGGATACCAGAATGACGGCGATATTTTCTTTGAACGGGTGGATGCTGCGCAGGCTGGAGACATTCATATTGGCCAGCGCAATGCCCATCACGGTGACGGCGACCAGCCCGGCCTCGTGCTCGATCTTGTTGGAAATGACGAAGACACCGATCACCGTGGTGAACAGCACCGGCACTTTGAGATATTCCGGCACCGCGCCGCGCGGGAAAGCCCAGGCAATGGCGGCGGCGGCCGCAAAGCCCAGCAGTCCGGCGATAATTGCCGCGAAAATGAGCGGGGGCACGACTTCGAAAACCGAGGCTCCGGGTGTCTCGGCGGCGATGCGGAAATATTCGTAGGCGATGACCGCGGCCAGCGCGCCGAAGGGATCGTTGACGATGGCTTCCCATTTCAGCGTCGAGGCCGGGCGGGTCTGCACGCTGGACTGCCGCAGCATCGGGATCACCACGGTCGGCCCTGTCACCACCAGAATTCCGGCGAACAGGATCGCAACCGGCCAGACAAGACCGGCCACATAATAGGCGGCGAGTGCTCCGAACAGCCAGCCGAGCGGGACACCGAACACCACCAGTCGCCAGACGCCATCGCCCGAATGGCGCAATTCGCGCAGGTCGAGGCTCAGGCCCCCTTCGAACAGGATAAGGGCCACGCCGAGGCCTATCATCGGCTCCAGCAAATCGCCGAAGGTTTCTTCAGGGTCGAAAATGCCGAAGACCGGCCCGGCCAGAAAGCCAGCCAGCAGCATCAGGACAATTGCGGGCCAGCCCGTGCGCCACGCAACCCATTGGGCGCCGATTCCCAGAACACCGACTGTTGCAATGACGAGCGCTTGCGATTCCATCAGAGTTCCTCAAAACGGTGCATCAGACACGCCGCAGCGGCAGAGCCTACAGCGTATCGGGGGCGGGCGCCATCCCCTCCAAGGTTTTCAGCGGCTTAGCCCGCTGCGCCGTACACCCGTCATTCCCCGTCGAATGCGATGAGCGCTTCGACTTCGACGCCGCTGGAGCGCAGTTTTGCCGCCCCGCCCAGATCCGGCAGGTCGATCACAAAGACCGCCCGGTCAATCTCCGCCCCCGCCTGACGCAGCAATTGCGCAGCGGCGCAGGCAGTGCCGCCGGTGGCAATCAGATCGTCGACAATCGCGACGCGCGCGCCGTGCGTCATGGTCGACGGGTCCAGCTCGAGCCGGTCGGTGCCGTATTCGAGATCGTAGTCCACGCCGATCGTTTCGACCGGCAATTTGCCGGGCTTGCGGATCGGGATGAAGCCCACACCCAGCCGGATCGCCACGGCCGCGCCGAAGATAAATCCGCGCGCTTCCATGCCGGCAATGGCCTGTGCGCCGTGCGAGCGCTCGGCCAGATGCTCGATGGCGGCACCCAAGGCCTCGGGATGCGCCAGCAATGTACCGATATCTCGGAACTGGATGCCGGGCTTGGGAAAGTCCGGCACCGTGCGGATGATGGCGCGCAGTTCGTCCGGGCTCATGGCCCGGTGCTTTCGCAAAGCAGGATCACCCGCAGCGAGAGATCAGTCCTTGCGCTTGGACGGCTTCACAGCCGACCAGATCTGCTGCTTGGCCATCCATGCAAGGATCGTGGCGAAGACGAGGAAGATCATCACCGGCCAGCCGGTCTGCTTGCGCTTGATCATTGTCGGCTCGGCGCCCCAGGTCAGGAATGCCGTCACGTCTTCCGACATTTGCGGAACCGTGGCCTCTGTCCCGTCATCATAGGTCACCTGCCCATCGGACATCAGCGGCGGCGCCATCGCGATGTTGAGGTACTTGAAATACGGGTTGTAATAGAGGCCGAAGGGCGTCGAGAATTCGGGGAATTGCTCGGTCAGTTCAGCAGGGATTTCCTGATAGCCCGACAGCAGCGAATAGACGTAATTTGTCCCGTTCTTGCGCGCCTTGGTGATCAGCGAAAGATCAGGCGGAATGGCGTTGTTGTTGGCCGCAGCCGCCGCAACGTCATTTGGATAGGGCGAGGGAATGTAGTCGGTCGGCTCTGCGGGACGCATAATCGACTCGCCGGTCGCCGGATCGACACCGGGGACCTGCCACGTGGCCGCCTCTGCGCGCACCTGATTCTCGGTGTAGCCGAGCTCTGCAAGATTACGGAAAGCGATGAACTTCATGCCGTGGCAGGCCGAGCACACTTCCTTGTAGACCTTGTAGCCACGCTGGAGCTGGGCGATGTCCCATTTGCCCAGCGGCCCTGAGAACGACCAGCCGCCTTCGGGTGCCTTGGCGTCGAGATGGAAGACCTTTTCAGCGGTCTTGGGCGTTTCGGTCGTCGCGGCATTGTAAGCGTCAACCACGAAGGAGACCATCACCACCAGGGTGAAGAGCAGGCCTGCACCGATTGCGAGTAGGCGAACCATAGTAAAACTCTTTCCTAATTCGCTCAGACGGCGGGCTGGGCGTTTTCACCCAGCACTGCTTGTTTGTCGGACCCCAACACGGCCTCGGTAATCGAATAGGGCAGCGGCTCCGGCTTCTCGAAAGAAGAGATGAGCGGCAGGATCACGAGGAAGTGCAGGAAGTAATAGGCGGTCCCGATCTGGCTGGCCAGAATGGTGAAGGTCGACAGAGGCGCGCCCCCGCAATAGCCGAGCACCAGAATACACGGGATCAGACCGAACCAGAAGAACTTGCGGAACAGCGGGCGATAGTGACCGCTGCGGACCGGCGACCGGTCGAGCCAGGGCAGGATGAACCACAGCAGGATCGATGCAAACATTCCGATCACGCCCCACAGCTTGGCCGGGAGAATGAAGTCGAAGGTGAAGGCCCGCAGGATCGCGTAGAACGGCCAGAAATACCATTCCGGCACGATGTTCGCAGGCGTGGCCAGCGGGTTCGCCTCGATATAGTTATCCGCATGGCCGAGGAAGTTCGGCAGGAAGAACACCATCGCGAGATAGGCAATCAGGAAGACGCCCAGTCCGAAACCGTCCTTCGCCGTATAATACGGGTGGAACGGCACCGTGTCGCTTTCGCTCTTCACTTCAACGCCGGTCGGGTTCGACGAACCCGGAATGTGCAGTGCCCAGATATGCAGGATGATCACACCCGCCGTTACGAAGGGCAGCAGGAAGTGCAGGCTGAAGAAGCGGTTCAGAGCGGCGTTGTCGGGCGCATAACCGCCCAGCAGCCAGATCTGGATCGGCTCACCCACCAGCGGGATGGCGCCGAACAGGCCGGTAATCACCTTCGCGCCCCAGAAGCTCATCTGGCCCCATGGCAGCACGTAGCCCATGAAGGCCGTCGCCATCACCAGCAGGAAGATCACCACGCCGAGCAGCCAGATCATCTCGCGCGGCGCCTTGTAAGAACTGTAATAGAGCCCGCGGAAAATATGCAGATACAGCACGAGGAAGAAGAAGCTCGCCCCGTTGGCGTGGGCGTACCGCAGCATCCAGCCCCAATTGACGTTGCGCATGATGTGCTCGGTGCTGGAGAACGCAACCAGCGCGTTGGGCGCATAGTGCATCGCCAGAATGACACCGGTGACGATCTGCAAGACAAGGCAAAAGCCCGCCAGCACACCGAAATTCCACATGTAAGACAGGTTGCGCGGCACGGGGTAACCCGCGCCCACGGCATTGTAGACGAGGCGCGGCAAAGGCAGCTTCTCGTCGATCCACTTCGTGAAATCGTTGCCGGGGGTGTATTGCTTGGCCCAGGGAAAGCTCATAATTTCATTCTCTCTAGCGCTTAGCCTACGCGGATGGTGGTGTCGGACGTGAATTCATAGTCCGGCACTTCGAGATTGGTCGGTGCGGGGCCCTTGCGGATGCGCCCTGCGGTATCGAATTGCGAGCCGTGGCAGGGGCAGAAATAGCCCCCGAACTCGCCCTTGTCCTCACCCTCGGCAGCGCCCAGCGGCACGCAGCCGAGATGGGTGCACACGCCCATGGTGACGAGCACATCTTCATGGCCTTCCTTGGTCCGGTCGGCGAGGCTTTCCGCGTCGCGCAGCGAACCGGTCGGCGTGTCGTTGGCCGCGCTGATTTCTGCCGGTGTCAGGCGGCGCACGAACAGCGGCTGCTTGCGGAAAACGGCCTTGATCGCCTGACCCGGCTCGATAGCCGAGACATCCACATCCGTGCTGCTTTCGGCAAGCACGTCAGCCGAGGGGGCCATCTGGGTGATCAGTGGATAGACCGCGCCCAAGGCACCAACACCGGCTGCGCTGAGCGCCGCAATGTTAATGAAATCGCGCCGACGGACTCCGTCATCGCCGTCATGCTCTGCGACGTTTTCTGCAGTTGCTGTGCCTGACGTATCAGCCATCAATTCCTACCCTAATCAGCAGGCGACAAAATTATGGATCGCCCGACCTGTTTCAAACGGCCTGCATTGCGCTTAACGTAAATACAGCCCCTACGCATAACGGTTCCCCGAATGCGGGGCGGCCCTAGCCGCTCTGCCGTGCAATGCCAATGGCCTTTAGCGCATCTGATATCGCGCTTAATGCAACCCGATCAATGCCGCCTGTCGTCCGTAGTCCGCTTCGCCGCGGTGAGTCGAACGGCGGAAAGAGTAGAAACGCGCTTCATCCGTGTAGGTATCGAGACCGAGCGGCTGGACTACTCCGGCCCCGGCTTGGCGCAACCGTGCGGCCACAAAGCCCTCCAGATCGAAATGCAGGCGGTCGCCTTTCCCGGCAGCGAAAAAGCGTCCGTCGTCTTCGGCAAATTCGCTACGCATTTCCGGCCCGACTTCGTAGCTTGCCTGAGCAATGGATGGCCCGATCGCGCAGGCGATATCGGCCCGGCGCGCGCCAACGCTTTCCATCACATCCAGTGTGGCTTCCAGAATTCCGCCCACAGCGCCGCGCCACCCCGCATGGGCAGCGGCAACCACGCCGGCCTTGCGGTCGGCGAGCAGTACCGGCGCGCAATCGGCAGTGACGACGCCGACCAGCAGGCCGGGAACTGCAGTGACCAGAGCATCGGCGCGCGGGCGCTCGTCACCCTCCACCGGCCTCTCGACCACCACCGCATCGGCGCTATGCACCTGATACGGCATAGCGAGCTGCGCACCCGGCAGGATGGAGGCGACCGCCCGGCGACGATTCTCGGCCACACTGGCGGGATCGTCGCCTGCACCCATCCCGAATTGCAAGCCCGCCACCGGTCCAGTGGAAACGCCGCCCTCGCGGGTCAGGAAGCCGTGGGGTATACGGTCCAACGCATCGGCGCGGATCGGGGAAACCGGCGCGTCGGTCTCGTTCCAGCGATTAGCCAAGGCTGCGGCTGACCTGCTCATAGGTGTCGCGCGAGAGCGAGTCCGCAGCAGCGATTCGCTCCAGCTCCGCCCGCATCAGCGCGGCCCGGCCCGGCTCCATCCGCCGCCACCGGCCCAGCGGCGAAACGAACCGCGCCGCAGTCTGCGGGTTGATCGGGTCGAGTGCCAGAATGAGGTCAGCAATCATCGAATAGCCCGCGCCGCTCTCGCTATGGAAGGCATGCGGGCTGGCCGCGAACGCCATATAGAGCGAGCGCACCCGGTTCGGGTTGCGCAGGGTGAAATCCGGATGATCGGCCAATGCCTTCACATGCGCGATGACATCCGGGTGCAACGAGCCCGCCTGAAGCGCGAACCACTTGTCGATGACCAGCGGATTGCCCCGATAGCGCTCGTAGAAATCGGCCAGCGCGGCATCCCGCTCCGGCCCCTCCAGCCCGCAAAGCACCATCAGCGCGCCCTGCCGGTCAGTCATATTGTCGGCCGCTGCATATTGCTGCGCCGCCAGCTCGGCAGCCTTGGCCGGATCGCTCGCGGCGGCGTAGATCAGCACCTGCGTCTTCACCTTGCGGGCACCGCGCGCTTCCTGCGACATGCCGAAGGGCACCGCCTCCGCCCGCTCGTAAAGCGCGTGTAGTTCCGCCGCCAGTTCGCGCCCGAGATAGGCCTTCAGCGCTTCGCGTTCGGCATGGATTGCGCCCGGCTGCGCGGTCAGCATCTGCTCCATCAGATAGGTCTGGCTGGGCATCAGCATCAATTCGCCGCGCATCGAATCGTCCAGCGCTTCGTCGGTCAGGATCGCCCGCAGCGCAGTGGCGACCGCCTGACGTCCAGCCTGTGCATCGCCGGTGCCGTTCACCGCGTCCAGCAGTACCCCGACCATCAGTTCCTGCATCGCCTCGTAGCGGGCGAAACTGTCATCATCATGCGCAGCGAGGAACACCAGATCGTCTCGCGGAACGGTGCGTTCGATCGACACCGGCGCGGTAAAGCCGCGATTGATCGACAGGACCGGCGCCTTCGCAAAGCCATCGAAACGCAGCGTTTTGCTCGGCGCATCCAGCATCACCAATTGCTCGCCCGAATGCTGGCCGGTTTCCCGGTCTAGCAGCGCGATCTTCAGCGGAATCGGCATCGGGAGTTTCGCCGGTTGGCCCGGTGTGGGCGGAACGGTCTGGGTCAGCTTCAGCGTTGCGGTGTCGCCCTCATGCTCCAGCGAAACCTCGACCTTGGGCGTGCCGGCCTGCCGATACCACAGGCGGAACTGCGCGAGATCGAGGCCCGTGCCGTCTTCCATCGCCTTGACGAAATCCTCGCAGCTCGCGGCCTCGCCGTCATGGCGATCGAAATAGAGGTCGCACCCTGCACGGAAAGCCGCCTCGCCCGCCATCACCCGCATCATCCGGATGACTTCGGCGCCTTTGTTATAGACGGTGGAGGTATAGAAGTTGCTGATCTCGCGGTAGGAATCGGGCCGGATCGGATGCGCCAGCGGGCCGGAATCCTCGGGGAACTGGATGCCACGCAAGATCCGCACATCCTCGATCCGCTTGACTGCCTCGCCCTGCATATCCTGCGAGAAAAGCTGGTCGCGCAAAACGGTGAAGCCTTCTTTCAGCGACAGCTGGAACCAGTCGCGGCAAGTGATGCGGTTGCCCGACCAATTATGGAAGTATTCGTGGGCAATCACACCCTCGACCGCATCGAAATCGCCATCGGTCGCGGTGTCCTGATCGGCCAGCACATATTTCGTGTTGAAGACGTTGAGGCCCTTGTTCTCCATCGCGCCCATGTTGAAATCGCTGACCGCCACGATGTTGTAGATGTCGAGATCGTATTCGCGCCCGAAGGTCTCCTCGTCCCATTTCATCGAGGTTTTCAGCGATTCCATCGCATGCTCGGTCCGGTCCAGATCGCCATCGCGGACCCACACAGCCAGGTCGACCTCCCGGCCATTCATGGTGGTGAAGCTGTCCCGCCGCGCTACCAGATCGCCGGCGACCAGCGCGAAGAGATAGGACGGTTTCAGCCACGGGTCCTGCCACACAGCATAGTGGCGCTCTTCTCCGTCTTCGGCGCCCTCGGCATCGCCCGTCTCCACTTCGTTGCCATTGGCTAGCAGGATCGGAAAATCGGCCTTCGATGCCTCCATGCGCACTGTGTAGCTGGACAGCACATCGGGGCGGTCGGGGAAGAAGGTTATCCGGCGGAAGCCCTCTGCCTCGCATTGGGTACACAGCATTCCGTTGGAGGCGAACAGGCCCATCAGAGCGCTGTTGGCGCTTGGGTCGATAATCGTGGTGATCTGCAGCTGATGCGCGTCACCCGGCAGAGTGATCAGCAGATCATCGCCCTCCATGGTCCAGCCGGCATGCTCCGCGCCATCGACGCTCAGTGACTCAAGCGTAAGCCCGTCACCGTTCAGACGGATCGTCGGCGAAGGATCGGCCGCCGGATTGCGCTCTACCTGCAGAGTCGCGACAACGGTCGTGCGCTCCAGCCCCAGATCGAAATCGAGATGCGTTGTCGGCACCAGCCACGCGAACGGGGCATAATCCTCGCGGCGGATAATCGCGGGTTCCTTTGGCTCCGGCGGCGCATCGGCCAGTTGCGGGTTGCCATCGGCGGTCGAGGGGGTGCGGGCGATATCCATAGGGTGTCAGCTACTCTCTTTCCTGAAGCTCTCAAATGGGTAGAACCTGCCTATGAAGCAAATGTTCATTTTCGGCCTCGGCTATTCGGCCAAACGCATTGCCGCGGCGCTGGAGAGCGACGGCTGGAGCGTTGTGGCCACGGGCAGCGATGGCACGGTCGACTTTGCCGATGGCGACGCAGTGCGCGCGGCGCTGGCGGCTTCGAGCCATATTTTGTCTTCCGTGCCACCGGACCGGGAAAGCGGCACCGATCCAGTGCTGGAAAAATACGCGGACGCCTTGCAGCAAACCTGGCTCGGCTATCTCTCCTCGACCGGCGTATACGGCGATCAGGATGGTGCGTGGGTGGACGAGACTTCGCCCACCGGGACGGGCAGACGCACAGCTCGCAGCGATGCGGATGCGCGCTGGATGGAACTGGGCGCGCGGGTGTTTCGCCTGCCCGGTATTTACGGCCCCGGACGCAGCGCGCTGGACAGGGTGAAGGAGGGGAAGGCGCGGCGGATCGACATGCCCGGACAGGTGTTCAGCCGCGTGCATGTCGAGGACATCGCCAGCGGCGTGGTCGCGGCGGTCAAGAGCAATGCACCGGCGGGTGCTTACAACCTCGGCGATGATCTGCCTGCCAGCGGCAATGCCGTGACGGAAGAAGCGTGCCGGTTGCTGGGTGTCGCGCCGCCGCCAATGCAGACGCTGGAGGAGGCCAATCTCTCGGAAATGGCGATGGGCTTCTACTCGGAAAACCGGCGGGTCGCGAACGGCAAAGCCAAGCGCGTGCTGGGGTGGGAGCCGAAATATCGCACTTACCGCGAGGGTTTGCGCGCGCTGATCTAGGGCTTTGGCGCTTGCTTCGCACGCAGGGCCAAGACCATGCCGATAACCGCGAGCACCATCCCGCCGATCGTCAGGCCGGTCCAGCGGTAATCCTCGAACAAAGTCGAAATCAGCATCGCAACAGAGATCGTCAAAATCGAATTATAGGCCGTGCGCCCCGCCCCGATCTCGCGCACCAGATTGTAATGCAGCGGAAAGGTGACAACCGACCCGATCAGCGCGAGATAGACGATCCCCGTCCAGTATTGCGTGCCAGTCGGCACAGGTGGCGGGCCAGCGGTCGCCAGCGCAAAGCCGAGATCGAAAAGCGTCCCGTACAGCATCGCCCATGCAAGCAGGCTGACCATCGGCACGCCGCGCCCGACAGGGTTCGCCTGAATGACATTCGCCACCGAAGCAGCGACAATACCCAGCATCGCCAGCAGGATCCCCAGTGCCACATTGCCGCCAATCACCCCCGCATCGGGATTGGCGCGCCATTCGTGCAGCAACAGCAGTGAAACCCCGACAATCGCGACCGCACTGCCGAGCCAGAAGGTTCCTTGCTGGCGTTCGCCGAGGAAGAACCGGGCGAGCAATGCATTGGGCACCATCAACAGCCCGAACATCATCGCGACGATGCCGGACGTCACGTAAAGCTCCGCATGATAGACAAACAGGAAATTGCCGCTGAACTGGAATATGCCGACCAATATCGCCAGCCGATGCTCCGCCGCTGTGAGACGCAAGCGGCGTTTCATCAGCAAAGCGACGAGGAATAGAGCAGGCGTTGCCAGCGCGAAACGGTAGAACACTGACCACGCCGCCGGAACGCCGCTGATTTGTCCGGTGATGACGAACCAGGTCGAGCCCCAGATCGTCCCCGTCAGCAGGAACGGGATAACCACCCGCCAGCTGAGCATGGCCTGCTGCGGTGATGTCATAGCGCCGCGATGGCCTTGCCCAGAGCCTGAGCTGCGCTCTGGTCGCTGTCCCAGCTAGCCACGAACCGCGCCGCATCCGCGCCCCAGTCGTAAAACTCGAAACCCTGCGCCCGCAACGCCTCGCGCTCGGCCGCATCCAAGCGCATGAAGACCTCGTTGGCCTCCACCGGATGCATCAACCGCTCGCCCACCTCGGCGACAATCGCTTGTGCCGCCGCGTTGGCCGCGCGGGCATTGCTGAGCCACACATCGCCCTCCACCATCGCCAGCAATTGCGCGGCGAGATAGCGGCCCTTGGATTGCAAATGGCCCGAGCGTTTGCGGCGATAGCGCACCATGTCGGCCAACGCGGGATCGAAGAACACGATCGCTTCGGCATTCATACCGCCGTTTTTGACACAGCCGAAACTGAGCGCCTGTGCAGAGCCGACAGCCTCTGCCGGAGTGCAGCCGAGATGCGCCACCGCATTGGCAAAGCGCGCCCCGTCGACATGCAGGCCCAGTCCGCGTTCGTGTGCGAGCGCGCCAATCGCTGCCAGCTCCTCGGGGCGGTAGCTGCGGCCATATTCGCTCGCCTGCGTTACAGAGATGGCGTGCGGCTGCACCTGGTGCACATCGTCGCGGATCGGGTCGATTACCGCCGCGATGGCCTCCGGCGTCAGCTTCGCGCCCTCACCCTCGGCCAATAGCAACTTGGCCCCGTGGAGATAAAAGCCGGGCGCGCCGCCTTCGTCCATCTCGATATGCGCCTCGCGGTGGCACACAACCCCGCCATGCGGGGGCACCATGGCCGACAGGGCAAGGCAGTTCGCCGCTGTGCCGGTAGCGACCCACAGCACCGCGACGTCCTGCCCGAAAACAGCGCCGAATGCGTCATCCAGCCGCTGCGACAAGGCATCGCCGTCATAGGGCGCATCGCCCTCATCCGCCGCACGCATCGCATCCCACAGCGCAGGGTGCACGGTGGCGGCATTGTCCGACAGGAAGCGGGCGGGTGAAGAGGGCGAATGGCTCATGGGGAACGCCCTTACGCCCCGCATCGTTGAGCGCAAGAAGGAGCATCATCCGTGAGCATCGATCAAGCAGACGTAACCATCACCCACCACGGCCAAGGGCAAGGCGGCAAATATGTCGCCGAACTCGCGGGCGAAACCACAAACGGCTATCTCGAATGGGAGCCTCGCCAGAACAGCAGCGGCGAGGATATCCGCGTGGCCACCCACACCATCGTGCCCCGCGAAATCGGCGGGCGCGGCGTGGCCGGGCATCTGGTCAAGCGTTTGGTGGCCGATGCCCGCGAGCACGGCTTCAAAATCGTGCCGCAATGTTCCTATGTCGCAAAGAAGTTCGACGAGAACCCCGATTGGGCAGATTTGCGCGCTTAGGGCGCTTACGTAAGCTCGGAGAAATCGCTGGTCGCAATGCTGCGCAGGATCGCCTCGCGCCATTTGCGCGCGCGCTCCAGCGGAATACCATCTATCGCCAGCTTGCCGCCCGCCAACCCCAGATGCAGCGTCGCAAAGCCGTAGCGCCGGGCAATCGGCCCCTGTGCGATCTCCACCGATTGCAGCTTCACGCGCCGGCCGATGCTGAGCGTCGGGGCGAGCCAGCCGGTCCGGATATAGAGCTGGCTCTTGCCAAGCGCGTGCCGTTCGTAGCGCCATAGAAAAATCTGCCAACTCGCCGCAGCAATCCCGAAGGCAACCGGGATCAGCCCAGCCAGTTTCTGCCATGGAAATAGATCGAGATCGAACACCACCAACCCGATTTCGATGGCAATGCCGATCAGCACCAGAATGCCGCCTTCGATAACAGCGCTGGCAATCCGGTGCGCCTTGGCAGCGCGCCGCCACTGCAGGTCATCAGGCGGAGGTGTAAAGCCAGCAGCCTCGGCAATGGGCACCAGCTCGGCATCGCGGGCAAACGGCGCGACCACGTGATTCGCCGCTCCGCTATCCTGCGCCAGACTGACAAATTTCAGCCCGCGCCAACCGAATCGGCGACGCACAATGCCGGTGGTAAAGCGCAGCGCCTGCACGCGGTGGGCGGGCATCACCACATCGGTGCGGGTGAACAGGCCCCGGCGGCGGCGGAACCCCTTGGCGGTGCGGTCCAGCCGAAAATCCCAATCGCGCAAGAATGTGCGTACCAGTCCGGTAATGACACCCGCGACCGACACCGTGGCGAGGAGCGCCAGGACCCCGATTATCTGCAGCACAGGCCCCGCCGCAGCCAATTGCTGACCCGGCCCGGCAAAGGTCTGCATCCAGAAATCGGCATCCCAAAGCTCGAAGGGCAACAGAAAATCGAGCTGCTGCACCGCTGCTGCCAGCACAGCGACCAGCGCCAATGAAAATTCGAACAGCCCGAAAGTGAAGAGGCGTTTGGGTCCCATGGCGAACAAGGGCGCGCTGGTTTCCTCCGCTTCAACGGGTGCTGATTCGCTCCCGGCTACCGAAACTTCCACGCCGTCGCGCCGCTCGCGGACCAGTTCGCGCAACGCAGCACCCTGAGCCTGCGACAAATAGGCCAGCGCCAGCTCGTCCTTGCCGCCCGCGCCGGTCTCGAAGCGCACTTCGACTAGCCCCAGCAGGCGGGCGACAAATTTCTGCTCTAGGCTTACGTCCTGAATGCGCTCGTAAGGAACCGAACGGGCGCTGCGCGACAGAATGCCGCTCTCCACGCGGATGTCGGCTGCTCCGACACGGTACGTAAACCGCCGCCATTGCACCCATGCGATCCCCAGATTGAGCGCGATGCCCGCTGCGATCAGCAAGAGGATCAGTGTGATGCCGCCGAACCCCTCCAGCCCTGATTCGCGAGTTATGCTAAAGAAAGCAAAGGCAAGCGGGATGGCCAGCTGCGGCAGCAACATCAGCGCCTTGACCGCGAAGGATAACGGGTCAGTCCGTTGCGGCTCGCCTTCGCCGGGCGCGGAATGTTCCAAAACGGCCTCGCTCACAGGCTCTCACGCTTGATATGGGCGCGGATCGTCTCGCGCATGGCCAGCGCGTCGTCGTGGTTCAGGCCGGGCAGGTGCACCGAAGCATTATGGCTGCCGGCCGTATGCAGCGTCAGGGTGGCGAGATCGTAATACCGCTCCAGCGGACCGCGATCGACATCGATATGCTGGACGCGTCCGAATGGGACGACGGTATCGGAGCGGAACAGCAGCCCGCGCACGACCCGCAACCGGTCATCGCTCATGGCAAATCCGCGCGCGGTGAAGCGGCGATGGGGCAGGCGCAGCACCAGAACAATCGCAATGCCGAGCGCGACCAGAAAGATGGCGCCGGGAAAAAGCGGCAGTGCCCAATCTGCAATACCCGCCGCTACCAGAGCCGGAATCGCAAAGCCCACACCCTGCACCCGCATCGCTTTCTCATGATTGGGATGCAGCCGGGTCAGCGCATCATCCTGCGCTTCAGGGGCGGGCGTGTCGATTTCCTGTTCGCTCATGCCACCGGCATGAATCCCCGCGCGTTTCTTTTCAAGCAGGCATTCGATGAATGTCCTTCTTGGGCTGTCGGGAATGGTTGGAAAAATGGTGCCCCGTTCAGGCCGAAGGCCGAACATCCAAGGGACGTGCCGACATTTGACCGAAGGGAAAATGGTGCCACGAGAGAGAATTGAACTCTCGGCCTCACCCTTACCAAGGGTGCGCTCTACCACTGAGCTACCGCGGCTCCGGAAGTGCCCGTTGAAAGGCAGGCGCGCCCTTTGCCTGATGCGCGCCTCAAGTCAAGCAATGCTTGAGCGAGACGGCCGCAATTGGCAAGACCTCCATATGAGCGACAACCTATCCCGTGAAGCCGGCACCCGAGAAGAGCGCATGGCCGCCAAGCTGCGCGAGAACCTGCGCCGCCGCAAAGCGCAGGCCCGCGAAATGGGGCAAAGCGACACCGCCAGCAAGATGGCCGACAAGAGTGGCCAATAAGAAGCCGTCTGCCCCCCTTCCCAATGAAGATGGCGCAGGCTAACGCAGCGCGCTCTTGATGACCAATGGAGCCCAAGTCTGTGTCCAGCCCCACTTCGAAACTGATTCTTGTCCGTCACGGGCAAAGCGAGTGGAACCTCGCCAACCGGTTCACCGGCTGGTGGGATGTCGGCCTGACCGATCAGGGCGTGGCCGAAGCGCGCGAGGCGGGGAAGCTGCTCAGCCAGCATGCCGATATGCTGCCGGTGCGCGCATTCACATCTTTCCAGAGCCGCGCGATCCGCACGCTGCACCTGGCGCTTGAAGAATGCGACCGGCTGTGGATCCCTGAAACCAAGGACTGGCGGCTGAACGAGCGGCACTATGGCGGGCTGACTGGGCTCAACAAGCAGGAAACGCGCGACAAGCACGGTGACGAGCAGGTGCATATCTGGCGGCGGAGCTATGACGTCCCGCCTCCCGCGCTGGAGGCAGGCAGCGAGTTCGATCTGTCATCCGACCCGCGCTACGCCGGAGTAGACGTGCCGGCCTCCGAAAGCCTAAAACTGACCATCGAGCGGGTGCTGCCCTATTATGAGAGCGCAATTGTTCCGGTGCTGAAAGAAGGCGGTCCGGTGATTGTCTCCGCCCATGGCAATTCCCTGCGCGCGCTGGTTAAGCATCTGTCGGGCATTTCGGATGATGAAATCACCGGCCTCGAAATTCCCACCGGTCAGCCCATCGTTTACGAATTCGATGATAGCATGACGCCGGGCATGCGCTATTACCTGAAAGACCGGTAAGCGCGCTGGTGGGGGAGACGCACGGATGACCGACACGCCGGATGTGATGATCGTGATGGGCAGCCAGTCCGACTGGCCGACCATGCAATGCGCCGCCAAGGTTCTGGAAGAACTGGAAGTGCGTCACGAGGCGCGCATCGTCTCCGCCCACCGGACGCCCGACCGGATGGTGGAGTTTGCTCGCGGTGCCGCCAGCGAAGGCGTGAAAGTGATTATCGCGGGCGCAGGCGGCGCAGCCCATTTGCCCGGCATGATCGCCGCGATGACGCATCTGCCGGTGCTGGGCGTGCCGGTTCAGTCCAAGGCGCTGTCGGGCATGGATAGCCTGCTCTCCATCGTCCAGATGCCCGCCGGTGTGCCTACCGGAACGCTGGCCATCGGCGAAGCGGGCGCGACCAATGCGGGCCTGCTCGCGGCGAGCATTCTTTGCCTGTCCGACCAGAATCTGGCCGAGCGGCTGAAAACGTGGCGCGCCAATCGCAGCGATGCCGTCGCCGACCGGCCTACGAACCCCTAATGCTGAAACCCGGCTCCACCATAGGCATCTTGGGCGGCGGCCAATTGGGCCGGATGCTGGCCATTGCAGCCGCGCAAATGGGCTACCGCTGCATCGCCTACAGCCCTGAAAAGGAAATCGTCGCAGGCGATGTGTGCGCCGATGTGTTTCGCAACAAATGGGACGATGCGCAGGCAATGGCCGCTTTCGGGCAGGCCTGCGATGTGGTGACGTGGGAATTCGAGAATGTCCCCGTCGCCCCGCTTGCCGCTCTGGGCGAGAAGCTGGTGCCGAATGCCCGCGCGCTGGAAACGGCGCAGGACCGGCTGAACGAGAAGCGTTTTGTCGAAGGGCTGGGCGGGCAGCCCGCGCCCTATGCCACCGTTGATAGCCGCAGCGATCTGATCGAAGCCATCGACCGGATCGGCGCGCCGGGCATCCTCAAGACCCGCGGCGAAGGCTATGACGGCAAGGGCCAGTGGCGGATCCAGTCGGCCCATGATGCAGAAGGCGTCTCGATCCCTAGCACGCCGGCAATCTACGAAGGCTTCGTGACGTTCGAGGCGGAGTTTTCCGTTATTCTGGCGCGCGGGGCGGACGGCGAAATGGTGTTCTGGGACAGCACGCATAATATCCACGAGGGAGGTATGCTGGCGACATCCACTCTGCCCGCGCCCGATAGCGTGACCATGCAGGTGGAAAAAGCGCGCAATCTTGCTCGCCAGGTGGCCGATGCACTGAACTATGTCGGCGTGCTGACACTGGAGTTCTTCGCGACCTCCAGCGGGCCGGTGTTCAACGAAATGGCCCCGAGGGTCCACAATTCGGGCCACTGGACCATCGAAGGCGCGGCCACGAGCCAGTTCACCAACCATATCCGGGCGATCTGCGGCCTGCCGCTGGGCGACACCCGCACGATTGCGCCCGGCATGGTCATGCGCAACATCGTCGGGAAAGATGCAAATACCCCGCACGAGACACTATCCGACCCGGCCACTCAATTGCACCTATACGGCAAAGCCCGCGCGCTCGATGGGCGCAAGATGGGCCACACCACCACATTGAAGTTCGATTGATGGGGATGCTCGACTGATGGGCGAGATTTTCCTGATCTACGCCCGTGCTGCCAATGGCACCATCGGCAAGGATGGCCAGCTGCCCTGGCATATCCCCGCAGACCTCAAGCGCTTCAAGGCTCTGACGATGGACAAGCCCATGATCATGGGCCGCAAAACCTTTGAGAGCCTTCCGGGCATTCTGCCAGGCCGCAAACACATCGTGCTGACGCGGCGTGACAGTTTCGAGGCAGAGGGTGCGCAGATCGTCGGCTCCGTGGCGGAAGCGCTGGCCGCCGCGCGTGAGGACGATCCCGATACCGACATCGCGATTGTCGGCGGCGCTGCAGTCTATGATGTGTTCCGCCCCCTGGCAGACCGCGTTGAACTCACCGCGATCCACGCCGATTTCTCGGGCGACACGTTTATGAAACCGCTGGGCGCAGGATGGGAACTGCAATCGCAGGAAGACCATCCGGCCGAGGGTGAGCGTCCGGCATTTTCCTTCATGACCTATCGCTGTCCGGCTCGGGACGAGAGCGAATGAGGTGGCTCGATCACCGTGAACCCGCGCCTGCGCCCTTGCGCGGGGCGATCATTGCGCTGGGCAATTTCGACGGGTTTCACCGGGGCCACCAGGCGGTGGCTGGCGAAGCGATCCGCTGGGCACGCGAGGAAGGCCGCCCTGCCATTGTCGCAACATTCGACCCGCATCCGGTGCGCCATTTCCGGCCCGACACGCCGCCTTTCCGCCTGACCACGCTCGAGCAACGGCAGGAGCTGTATATTGCCGCCGGCGCCGCAGCGATGCTGGTGTTCCATTTCGATGCCGATCTGGCCGGAACCGAGGCAAGCGATTTCATCAGCGACATTCTGGTCGACCGGCTGGGCGCGCATGGCATCGTGACAGGCGAGGATTTCACCTTCGGCAAAGGCGCGAAGGGCAATGTCGATCTGCTGTCCGGCTATGGCGCGATGGTCGGCCTGTCGCACCGCGCTGTCGCGCCGGTTGCTGACGGGGATGCGCCAGTCTCTTCCAGCCGGGTCCGCGAGGCCTTGCGTCAGGGCGACTGCGCCACGGCAACCGAACTTCTCACCCGCCCCTTCGCCATTCGCGGCATCGTGCAGCATGGCGACAAGAGAGGCCGCGAAATCGGCTACCCGACAGCCAATCTCGACATCGAGAGCTATCTGCGCCCGCGTTACGGCATCTACGCGGTCACCGGCAAAATCCTCTCCACCGGAGAGGTGCTGAAAGGCGCAGCCAATATTGGCGTGCGCCCCCAATTCGAACCGCCCAAGGAGTTGCTGGAGCCGCATTTCTTCGATTTTTCCGGCGATCTCTACGGGCAGGAAATCGAGGTGGCCTTCCACCACTTCCTGCGCGGCGAGGCAAAATTCGATTCGCTGGATGATCTGGTCGCACAGATGGAGCGCGATTGTGAACGGGCGCGCGAGTTACTGGCATGAAGCGTTGGCTGCTTCGCATCGGCGCGATCCTCGCGGTCGCCATCCTCGGCCTGACGGTGCTCAACGCGCAGTGGCTCGCGCCCGAGCCAAAGGGCGGCGTGAAGCTGGTGACGGCTGCAGGGCTGGGTCCAGCCAGCGGTTGCGGGGGGTCCGCGCCCTATCACGGGTTCGCCCCCAACAGTCTCGCAAGCATCCTCAGGGCCGACAAGCTGGGCGCGGCCATGGTCGAGGTGCGTGTGGGGCAGGGCGCAGACGGAGCGGTCCTGCTTCCCGTGGGCCCCGCCTGCGGGGATGCCGAACCGGCCAGTCTGGCCGACCTGTTGCCTCAACTGACCCGTCATGCGCGGCTGATGTTCAATCTGACGTCGGCCGATGCGCGCCTGACTGAAGGTGTGCTGGACAGTCTGGCCGAAGCAGGCCGCGATCCCGCCCAGGAACGGGACGGATTTCTCGGCAGCCCCGAAGCCTTGGCCGTCATCCGCGCCCGCCATCCCGATGTCTGGGCGTGGAACCCAGACGAAGCGGAGGCCTGCAGCCGCGACTATATCCTGATCGGCTGGACCGGCTTTCTACCTGGCAGCTGCAAGGGCAAAACTATGCTGGTCCGGCTGGATAACCAGATTGTGTATTGGGGCTGGCCCAACCGCCTGCTCGCACGCATGGAAGCGGAGGGCGGCAACGTGGTCATCTCGGCACCCGGTGCCGACCCCCTGTCGGGCATCGATTTGCCGGAGCAGATTGGCGAAGTGCCCTCGACCTTCAACGGCTATTTGTGGGTCGATGACGCCTTTGCCATTCTGCCTGCGCTCTATCCCCGCTTCGACACGCGGCGGCAGGCAGAGATCGATGCGACCGCGCGTGCGCTTTCCGAGAGACGGTCGCAGCGCTAGGGCTGAGCTTGCAAAATCGCGCAGCTTAGGCTCTAGGGCGCGCCATGAAATACGCGGGGCGCAAGGCCGCGCGGCAACGCTCTTCATCCTTTCCTCCCACGGTTCGCACCCCTATCATGCTCGAAAACAAATCCATCTTCATCACCGGCGGCACCGGCTCGTTCGGCAAAGCCTTTGTCCGCACTGTGCTGGAGCGGTATCCCGGCATCAAACGGCTGGTGATTTTCAGCCGCGACGAGCTCAAGCAGTTCGAGATGCAGCAGGAATTTCCCCAGTCGAAATATCCCGGCCTGCGTTATTTCCTCGGCGATGTGCGCGACGAGGCCCGCCTGCGCCGCGCGTTGGAAGGGATCGATATCGTGATCCACGCCGCTGCGCTGAAACAGGTGCCAGCAGCGGAGTATAATCCGTTCGAATGCATCAAGACCAATATTCTCGGCGCACAGAACCTGATCGAAGCGTGTCTGGATTCGGACGTAGAGCGGCTGGTTGCCCTGTCGACGGACAAGGCCGCCGCGCCGATCAACCTGTATGGTGCGACCAAGCTGGCATCGGACAAGCTGTTCGTTGCCGCGAACACCATTCAGGGCGACCGGGGCATTCGTTTCTCGGTCGTGCGATACGGCAATGTCATGGGCAGCCGCGGATCGGTGATCCCGTTCTTCCTCGACAAGAAATCCACCGGCACTCTGCCGATCACCGACGAGCGGATGACGCGCTTCAATATCTCGCTGCAAGACGGGGTGGAAATGGTGCTGTGGAGCCTGGAAAATGCCGAGGGCGGCGAAATTCTGGTCCCCAAAATCCCCAGCTACCGCATCACCGATGTCGCCGAGGCCATCGGGCCGGATTGCAAGCATCCGGTGGTCGGCGTGCGCCCCGGCGAGAAAATCCACGAGGAAATGATCACCGCGTCGGATAGCTTCAACACGGTCGATCTGGGCAAATTCTACGCCATCCTGCCAGTGCAGATGGACATCGACGCCTATAACGAACGCAATGGCGGCACGCGGGTCGAGCCGGGCTTCGCTTACAACAGCGGCGACAACGAGGATTTCCTGACGGTCGAGCAATTGCGCGATCTGATCGACGAGCATGTGGTCGGCAATTCCGTCGACTGACAGCGGCGCTTTGCGCTAGGACCCGAAGCCATGGCGTTCATACCCTATAGCAAACAGGCGATTACCCAGGCCGATATCGACGCGGTGACGGATGTCCTGCGCTCCGATTTCGTGACGCAGGGCCCGGCCATCACCGATTTCGAGACGGCATTCGCCAAGCGGCACGGGGCCGAGCATGCCATCGCCCTGTCCAACGCCACGGCCGCGCTGCATATCGCCTGCCTCGCCATGGGCGTCGGCCCCGGCAGCCGTGTCTGGACCAGCCCCAACAGCTTCGCCGCCAGCGCCAATTGCGCGCTCTATTGCGGCGCGAGCGTGGATTTCGTCGATATCGAGCCGGCGACCCGCAATATGTCGACCAGCGAGCTGGAGGCCAAGCTCCAAAGGGCGCAGGCCGAGGGCGCGTTGCCCGATGTGGTGATTCCGGTCGATTTCTCCGGCTTGCCCTGCGATCTGGCGGACATCCGCGCTCTGGCCGATCGATACGGCTTCAAAATACTTGAAGATGCCAGCCACGCCACCGGCGCATCCTATCAGGGTGAACCTGTGGGCAGTGGGCAAGCCCACGCCACCGTATTCAGCTTCCACGCGGTGAAGATCGTCACCACTGCCGAGGGCGGGATGGTCACGACCAACGATCCCGAATTGGCCAAAAACATCGCACTGCTGCGCAGCCACGGCATTTCCCGCGATCCCGATCAGCTGGAGCGGGAAAGCGAAGGCGGCTGGTATTACGAGCAGATCGATCTGGGCTACAATTTCCGCATCACCGATGTGCAGGCGGCGCTGGGCCTCTCGCAGCTCAAGCGCATCGACACGATGCAGGCGGAGCGCATTGCGCGGGCGGACCGGTATGACAAAATACTGGCCGAATTGCCGCTGAAACTGCCCGTGCGGATCGCCGACCGGGTGAGCGCGTGGCACCTTTATGTGATCGAGCTGGCAGACAGCGCCCGGTGCGACCGCGCGGCCCTGTTTGCTGCGCTACGCGAGGCGGAGATCGGGGCAAATATGCACTACATCCCGATCCACACGCACCCCTATTACGAGCGGCTCGGCTTCAAGCGCGGAGATTTTCCCGCATCGGTCGAATATTACGAGCATGCAGTCACCATCCCGCTTTTCCCGGCCATGACCGACGCCGAACAGGACCGCGTGGCCGAGGTCATTCGCGGCGCAGTGCTGTGAGGGCATCATGAACATCGCGGTTATCCCCGCACGCGGCGGTTCCAAGCGCATCCCGCGCAAGAACATCAAGCCCTTCGCGGGCAAGCCGATGATCGCTTACGCGATAGAAGCGGCGCGCAGCAGCGGGGTGTGCGACACGGTGGTCGTCTCGACCGACGACGATGAGATCGCCCGGATTGCGAGAGGATACGGGGCCGAGCTGCCCTTCACCCGCCCGCCGGAACTGGCCGACGATCACACGCCCACAGTGCCGGTGATCGCGCATGCAATCGAAACGCTGCGCGGGCTGGGGTGGGAGCTGGACAAAGTCGCCTGTATCTATCCCGGTGTACCGCTGATCGATGCAGGCGATATTGCGGGTGCTCTGGACGTTCTAGAAGCGGGCGGAGGCGCCGGATACGCCTTTCCGGTTGCCGAATTTCCCAGTGCGATCCAGCGGGCGCTGCGGCGCGAGGACACTGGCCGGTCTGCGCCGTACCAGCCGGAACACGCGCTCACCCGGACGCAGGATCTGGAACCGGCTTTCTACGATGCAGGCCAGTTCTACTGGGCGCACGCCGACACATGGTTGGCCGGCGGGACGATCCATCTCGACGCGCACACCGTGGTGCTGCCGGAATGGCGGGTGGTCGATATCGACACGCCGGAAGATTGGGACCGGGCAGAGCTGGCTTTCGACGCCCTGCGCCAGCGCGGTGCCGACGCGAGCCGATGAAGGTCCTGCTGCGGGTCGATGCATCGCCCGACATGGGCGGCGGCCACGCACGGCGCTGCCGCGCATTGGCGGACGGGTTGGCCAGTCTGGGCGCGGAATGCCGCTATGCCGTGCGCGATCTCGGGCTGGATTATTCAGCGCTAGGCATCACGGACGAACAGATCGTTCTGCTGCCCCAAATCACCGATCAGACATCCGACGCAGCCGCGACCGTTCGGGAAGCTGCAGCGCAGGATTTCGCCCCCGACCTCGTGATTGTCGACCACTACGGCCTGAGCGTAGATTGGCACGATGCCGTGCGCGCGGCAACCGGAGCACGGATTGCGGTGATCGACGATCTGGCCGACCGGCCCATCAGCGCCGACTGGCTGATCGACCACAATTGGCACGCCGACCATGCGGAGAAATATGCTTCAGTCCTGAGGGGCGACGATTCCAGCCTCCTGACAGGGCCGCGGCACGCCCTGCTCGATCCCAATTTCGCCGACGCCCCGCTGGCGCCCGTCGCTGACAAAGTGACAAGCATCGGAGTTTTCATGGGCGCATCCGATGCAGCTGGCGCTACGGCGAGGGTATTAGAGGCAATTTCACTATCCGGCTTCGAAGGCACGGTCGAAGTGGTCGCAACCTCGGCCAATCCGCACCTTGCAGCCTTGCGCACAGCGATTCAGGAGCAGCCCAGCTGGACGCTCAGCGTCGATCTGCCCGACCTCGCCGCGTTCATGGCGCGGCATGGTCTGCAAATCGGCGCAGGTGGCGGCGCGACGTGGGAGCGATGCGCGGCAGCCGCGCCGACCATCGCGGCAATCACCGCCGACAATCAGCGTGCCTCACTGCCAGCTCTCGCGGAAAAAGATGTGCTGCATCTTCACGGTGCCAGCCCGATCGATCCTGTGAAACTAGCTGCCGAAATCAGCGATCTGCTGAATAACGCCCCCCGACGCGCCAGCTATGCCGACGCCTCCCGCAAGCTGGTCGACGGTCGCGGAGCCTTGCGGGTTGCGGCAGCGCTCACACCGCTCGATCTGCGGACCGCCCGGGCCGAGGACGCAACGCAGGCCCATGGCTGGCGCAATGCCCCCGAAACGCGGGCGCTCTCGACCGACCCCTCGGAAATCGAATGGGCATCGCATAAGCACTGGTGGGCCGCCGCTGTGGCCGATCCCGACCGCAATTTGCTGGTCGTCAGTCTGGGCTCACGCGAAGTCGGTATCCTTCGTTTCGACGTTGCTAAAGATGGTGCAGCCATCGTCTCAATCTACTTCGATCCCGCTGCCACCGGGCTTGGACTAGGCACCCGCGCATTGGAGGCCGGACGGCTCTGGCTGATCGAAAACGAGCCGCGCGCCAAGCGCTTGCTGGCCCAGATCGACGACCGCAACGCGCCCTCGCAAGCGATCTTCAATCGCGCAGGCTTTGCGCCCATCGGCTCGCTGCTCTATGAGCGCCCCGTTGAAGACCAAACGGGCGCAATCGCATGAAAACTCTGGGCCAATGACCGCTGCTTCCATCTCTATCGCCGGTCGCGAAATCGGCCCCGGCGCGCGTCCCTACATCATCGCCGAGATGAGCGGGAACCATAACAACTCGCTCGACCGGGCGATGGAGATCGTCACGTCTGCGGCGGAAAACGGCGCAGATGCGGTCAAGCTGCAGACCTACACCGCCGACACGATGACGCTGGATTACGACGGCCCTGGCTTCGTGATCGAGGACGAGAAGAGCCTGTGGGCGGGCCGTCAGCTCTATGATCTGTATGACGAGGCGCACACCCCGTGGGACTGGCACGGGCCGCTGATGGAGCACGCCCGCTCGCTGGGCATCCATTGCTTCAGCTCGCCCTTCGATGCGAGCGCGGTGGACTTTCTGGAGACGCTCAACGTTCCGGCTTACAAGATCGCCAGCTTCGAAATGACCGACCTGCCGCTGATCCGCAAAGTTGCGCGCACCGGCAAGCCGATGATTATTTCCACCGGGATGGCGACGCTGGAGGAGATCGGCGAGGCGATTGCCGCGGCCAAAGAGGAAGGCAACGATCAGCTGGTCGTGCTGAAATGCACCAGCACCTATCCCGCCACTCCCGACAACACCAATATCCGCACCATCCCCAATCTGGCCGAGGCGACTGGGTGTCTGATCGGGCTCTCGGACCACACGATGGGCGTGGGTGTGCCTGCCGCTGCCGTAACGCTGGGCGCTGTGCTCGTGGAAAAGCATTTCACTCTTGCACGGGCCGATGGCGGCGTGGACAGCGCATTCTCGCTGGAACCGGCCGAGCTGCAATCCCTGCGCGATGAAACAGAGCGCGCGTGGCAGTCGCTCGGCAAAGTCAGTTATGGCGGATCGAAGGCCGAGGAGGCCAGCAAGGCATTTCGCCGTTCGCTCTATATCGCGCAGGACATGAAGGCGGGGGACACTCTGACCGAGGAGAACCTGCGGGCGATCCGCCCCGGCTACGGCATGCCGCCAAAATTCTTCGATCTCCTGATCGGCAAACGGGTCAACCGCGATGTCACTCGCGGCACGCCCATGCAGTGGGATCTGCTTGGCTAACCGGCCTCGCAGGGTAATGTCGCAAAGATCACAATGGCTTCTCGCAACCTTCCTGTTCTGACCACCCAGACGGCAATCGCACGGCGGCGCTTCTTGGTGCTCGCGGCGTTTCTGGTTGCCGTATTCCTTCTCGGCGGAGCATCGCGCGAGGACGAGATTCACCTGATCCTGCTGCGCCCGCTTGCTGTCCTCGCTGGAGCGTATGCGCTGTCGGTCGCGCGGATCGAGCAATTGCGCGAGTTTGCCGTGCCGCTGGGGCTTCTGGCCCTGCTCGCGCTGTGGATGGGGCTTCAGCTGGTGCCGATCCCGTTCGACTGGTGGGCTGCTCTGCCCGGGCGCGAACCCTATGCTCGCCTGCAAGAACTGGCCGGAATAGAACCGTTTGCGCGTCCCATGACCCTGTCGGTCGAGGGGACTTTGAATGCGCTGTTCTCGCTGACCATCCCGGCTGCCGTCCTGCTGCTGATCGCGGTGCAGGACAATCGCAACCGCGCGCGCACAATGCTGCTGGTGGGCGCATTGTCGCTGCTGAGCATTCTCTATGGTTTCGTGCAATATGCCCTGCCGTCCGGCGACAGTCTGCACCTCTACCGCATCAGCAGCGGCGGTTTTCCCGTGGGCCTGTTTGCCAATCGCAACCACAATGCGGTGATGGGCGGCATGATGCTGCTGGGGTTGGCGTGGTATTTCGGGACACTGACCCGCCGCAGCCCGTGGCTGGCTCTGAAACTTGCCGTAATCGCCGGATTTACGGTCATCCTGTTCCTGCACGGTTTCATTGCCGCCTCGCGTGCGGGCCTTGTCATCACCGGCGTATCGGTGATCGCGTCCTTCCTCTTCGTGAAGGATTCCGCTTTGCTACGCGGAGAAGGCAGCAGCCGGTCCAAGTCCAAATCGAAATCAGGCGGCGCGCAATTGGGCACACAGTGGCGCAAATATCTTGTGCCTGCAGGCTATGTTGCCGGGCTGGTGCTGATTCTGGGCGTGATTTTCGCCACCCAGCAGACTCAGGCCCTCGACCGGCTGATCGAAGGCGATCCATTGCAGGAAAACCGCGGCCGCGTGCTGCCGGTCCTGATCGAAATGGCCCGCGCCATGCTGCCGTGGGGTTCCGGTTTCGGGAGCTTTGAATTCGCATTCCGTGCTTACGAGCCGGTCGAGATGCTCCAGCCCAAATATTTCAACGAGGCGCATAACGATCTCCTGCAATGGGTCATCGAAGGAGGCATCCCGGCGGTGCTGATCGCCGGTGCATTGGCGGTGTGGATGATCGTGCGCGGGCTGGCGGCATTCCGGACCAGCACGAACCCTTACCCCCAAGCCGGGGGATCGCTCGGCTTCCGGATGTCGGATGCCGCGACCAAGCGCCTCGCGGTCCTTTTCGTCATGCAACTCGTGCTGGCCAGCGCGGTCGACTATCCGCTGCGGACGCCGATCATGATGGCGCTGTTGGCGGTAATTGTCGCCGTTTTCGCATCCGGCGAGAAGAGGTCCTAGCAACGCATCGCGCGAACACGGGGCAAACACTGGCCTCTCGCGCGTTGCCATAAACGCCGCCGCCCATTAAGGACGAAGTCTTAGGTCCGGCTCCCTTGCATGCAAGGGGCCGTCTTTCGGTATTCGGGTCGCTTTTATGAGTTTGCTTTTTCTCTTCCGCCGTATTGCGGTTCTGATGGGTGTCGCAGCCCTCGCTGCTTGTGCGGGAGACAAGACTGTCGGCAGCAGCCCGAACGTCACATCCGTGGTCGGCGATGCCCTACCCATGCCGAAGAGCAGCGATCTGGTCGCCGCCAGCCGCCCCTATCTTGTCGGTCCGTTCGACAAATTGCGGATCGAGGTGTTCGGGGTCGAGGACTTGCAGCGCGATGTCCAGATCGATGCCAGCGGGCAATTGTCCTTCCCGCTGATCGGCACGGTCGAGGCAGCAGGCCTGACGCCCAATCAGCTGGCCGCACTTGTCGACAGCCGGCTGCGTGGGCGCTTCGTGCGTGACCCGCAGGTGACCGTCAATCTGGTCGAGACAATCAGCCAGACCGTCACCGTGGACGGACAAGTCAACGAGCCGGGTATCTATCCGGTGGTCGGGCGCTTCACCCTGATGCGCGCCATTGCGACCGCTTCAGGCACGAGCGAATATGCCAAGCTGGATGACGTGATCATCTTCCGCGATGTCGACGGGCGGACCTATGCGGGATTGTACAATCTGGGGGCCATCCGCCGGGGCAATTACGAAGATCCCGAAGTGTTCGCCAACGACATCGTGATTGTCGGCGATTCGCCCCAGCGGCGGATGTTCGAAGATGTGCTTGCCGCGTCGCCGCTGCTTACCACCCCGCTCATTATCCTGTTCCGCTGATCGAGACCTGAGGCGATGGCCACGACCTATCCTAATCCGCCTGCGGGCCAGCCCGATCCTTACCAAGGCCCCTATGGCAGCGGTGCGCCTGTAAAGGGCGACTACGGTTATGCCGGAGACGGTTTCGGCACGATCGATCTCGAAGCGTTGTGGCGGATGGTCGCCCGCCGCTGGAAGATGATCGCGGCGATCATCATCGCCTGCCTGCTCGCCGGAGTGGTGATCAGTCTGCTGATGACCCGCGAATACACCGCCGAATCGCGCATCGAGATCAGCCGGAAGACCGACAATATCTCCAACGTCGAGGGTGTGGAGACCGAGGATTATTCCCAAAGCATCGAATTCTATGAAACGCAGTATGCGCTGCTGGAATCCGATTCCTTAGCCGAACGGGTGGCGCGCAGCCTGAACCTGTCGGGCGATCCGCGTTTCTACGAAATGTTCGGCGCCCAGATCGCGGGCGCTAGCGGCGCGGGTGGCAATGCCGCTGCTGCAGAACGCCGTGCCCGCGTGGCGCAGGCCGGACGCATTCTGCTCGACAATATCTCGATCGAGCCGGTGCGCGGGTCGAGCCTTGTGGACGTCAAATTCACCAGCCCCGACGCGGCCTATTCGGCCAATATCGCCAATGCCTGGGTCGAGCAGTTCACCGCCGCGACACTGGATCGCCGCTTCGATTCCACCGCCGAGGCACGCCAGTTCCTCGAAGGGCGTCTGGCAGAATTGCGCGAAAGGCTCGAAGAATCCGAGCGCAATCTGGTGACTTACGCGACCGACAAATCCATCGTGGCGCTGGGCGGGACCGGAGAGGAGGCAGGCACAAGGCGCACGCTGGTCGATGCCGATCTGCAGGCGCTTAACGACGCTTTGGCAGAGGCCACGGCCGACCGCATCCGCGCGCAGAGCGTGGCCGGGCAGGCGGGCAACGCCAATGAGGCCGACGTCACCAATGCCACCTTGTCGCAGCTTCGCGCCCGCCGGGCCGATGCAGCATCGGAGCGCGCCGCGCTGCTCGCCCGGTTCGAACCTGCCTATCCTGCGGTCGAAGCATTGACTTCTCAAGTGGCAGCTTTGGACGCCGCGATTGCCGCCGAGGCGGGCCGGGTGCGACAGTCCAGCAACACATCCTATCAGGAAGCGCTCCAGCGCGAGCGCGAATTGCAGGCGCGGGTCAATCAGCTGAAGGGAGACTTCACGACCCAGCAGGCGGATTCGATCCAGTACAACATCTTCCAGCGCGAAGTGGACACCAACCGCGAGCTGTATGATTCGCTGCTCCAGCGCTACAAGGAGATCGGCGTTGCCAGCGTCGGCAGCAACAATATCGCGATTGTCGACCGGGCCAGCGTCCCGACCTCGCCTTCTAGCCCCAGCATTCCGATCAATCTGGCGCTTGCCCTGATTGCCGGTCTGGCGCTGTCTTCCGCCTATGTCTTCATCAGCAACCAGCTGGACCAGACGGTCACCTCGTCGGACGATGTGACGGACGGCCTTGGCATTCCGTTCCTCGGCGCGGTCCCGCAATTCGCCGAGGGCGATATTCTCGATCAGCTGCGCGACCGGAAATCGGCTCCGTTCGAAGCGTATCTGTCGGTCATGACCAGCCTGTCCTTCGCCACCGAGCATGGATTGCCGAAATCATTCCTGACGATCAGCACCCGCCCCAACGAAGGCAAGACGACCACCGCCGTCGCGCTCGCCCGGATCATGGCGACCACCGGCAAGCGCGTGCTGCTGATCGATTCCGACATGCGCAACCCGTCGATCCACGGCGTGTTCGATATGGATAACGAGCGCGGCCTGTCGACCTATCTGACGGGCGAGAACGATCTGGCGAAACTTATCCGCCAGAGCGACAATCCCAACCTCTCCGTGATGTCTGCCGGCCAGCGGCCACCCAACGCGGCAGAGCTGCTCAGCGGTGACCGGATGGCCGATCTGGTCAGCGCCATGACCGCGCAGTTCGATCACGTCGTCGTCGATTCGCCGCCTGTTCTGGGTCTGGCAGACGTGCCGCTGCTCGCCTCCGCGGTCGAAGGCATTGTCTATATGGTCGAAGCGCGCGGCGTGCGTATCCGCGAGATCAAATCCGCGCTCGACCGCATCAGCCTACCGGGCACCGCGATATTCGGCGGCATCGTTACCAAGCTGGACAAGGCCGACGCGGCCTACGGCTATGGCTACGGATACGGTTATGGCTATGGATATGGCAAAGACGGCCAGCGCGGCGCCGACGCGGTAGCCTGATCCGGCGCGAAAGGGGTCTGCTTTGCGCAAACTGATTGTCTGGCTGCTGGCATTGCCACTGGCGGCGCTCGCGATGAGCGCGGCGATTGGTGGCGCCACGAAACTGCGCAATCCGTCAGTCGCCGAGCAAATGTGGCCGACCCCCGGCCTGACCTTCCAGAAGCAGGCGGAGACATCCTTTGCCTCGCGCATCGGCGACGAGTTGACCCAGATCGACAGCGCTTACCGCCCGGAAGATGGCGTCCTCGCGCGGCAGGCCTTCGCAAAGGAGCCGTCCGCCTATTACGCCCTGAGCCTGTTGGCGCTCGACGCCTCAGCCACTGGTGATGCGAACCGTGCGCGGGATATGTTCGCCATTCTGAGCGAGCTCGACAAGCGCCAGACGCTCGCCAATCTCTGGCAGCTGTTCGATTACGGCAACAGGGAACAGCTGGGGCCGATGATGCGCTCCGCCGACCAGCTATTCCGCAGCAATGTGCAGGCGCGCGACCGGATCATGCCGGGCCTGGCCGATGCGACCGCAATCGAGGGCGCTGTCCCTGCGATCGAGGCCGAGCTGGCCGACAATCCGCCTTGGGCGTGGCAATATTGGTGGTCGCTCGTCCGCAAACCGGCGGCCTTCGACAATGGCGCGGAGTTGCGGGCGCGCGCGCACCGGCTTGGGCTAGAGACGCCGCCCGGATTTGACCGCGCTTTCCTGTTTGCGCTGGCAGAGGCGGGCAAGCTGGATGCGGCGCAATCGCTGGCAGCGGAGCTGGGCGACACTGAGCCTCTGCGCCTGACCAGCGGCGGAACGCTGACTTTCGACTTCACCGAGTCAGGCGGCCTGCCACCATTTGCGTGGGATGTCGTCAGCGAAGGCGAATATGGCGGCTATTACGATCCGCAACTGGGCGAGCTGGGGATCAGCGCCATGGCCCGCACTGGCGGCACCGTGGCACAGCGCCTGATCGCCGTGGCGCCGGGCACATATTTGATGACAGTACAGGCCCGACTGATGAACACGGCCGAAGCACCTGCCAGTGTCACCATGCGCTGCGCCAACCGTGCGAGAACCCAATTTGCCGGCGTCGAGCTGACCGAGCGCAACTCGTCCGGGCGCTTCACCGTCCCTTCCGACAATTGCGCCTTTGGCTGGATCGAAGTGCAGGCCGAATCGGTCGACGACGCGGAAGGCTATGACATTGCGGTCGAAACGATCCGCATAGCTCCCGCCAGCTAATCCCAATCCATCCAAACCGGGCACTACCCACAATGCATATTCTCATCACCGGCGGCCTTGGCTTTATCGGTCGCGCGATTTCCCGCCGCCTGCTGGCGGAGGGCGGCCACCACCTGACCATCGTCGATATGCTCAGCCCACAGGTTCATGCCGAGGGCGAGACCTATCCCGACATCACCGGCCACGACGCGGTCACCTTCGTGCAGGCCGACATTGCCGAACCGGGCGTGCTACGCGCCGCGCTGGCCGAAAAGGCCGATGCAGTGATCCATCTCGCCGCCGAGACTGGCACCGGCCAGTCCATGTACGAGATCGAGCGGTATTACCGCACCAATGTCACCGGCACCGCAATCCTGCTGGAAGAAATCGTCAAGACACCGGAACTGCGGCCCGAATGCCTTTTGCTGGCCTCGTCCCGCTCGATTTACGGAGAGGGCGCTTATGTGAAGGCAGGCGAAGAGGCCGACGCGCAGGCGCAGCGCTTCTATCCCGCCGCGCGAACGGTGGCCGATATGGACGCAGGCCGGTTCGACTTTGCAGCGCCCGACGGCACGCAGCTGGTGCCGGTCGCCACGCGTGAAAGCGACCCCGCCGATCCCCGCTCGCTCTATGCCGCATCCAAACTGGCGCAGGAGCAGATGTGCCGGATCGCCTGCGAAAGCGTGGGTATCCGGTTCCACGGTCTGCGCCTGCAGAATGTCTACGGGCCGGGCCAATCGCTGAAAAATCCCTACACCGGCATCCTGTCGATCTTCACCAATATCCTGCGGCAGGAAGGCCAGATCGACATTTTCGAAGATGGCGAGGAAAGCCGGGATTTCGTGTTTGTCGAAGATGTTGCACGAGCGTTCCAGACTGCTCTCACACTTGGCGAAGATGCCCCTGATGCGATGAATGTCGGTCTCGGGAAAGCCTACACGGTCAGCGAAATGGTCGCCCTGCTTGAGGCCAAGATGGGCCGCCCGAACAGCTCCAAAATTTCCGGCCGGTTCCGTCCTGGCGATATCCGGCACAATTATGCGGACGTTGCGCGGATGGAGCAGCATCTGGGCTTCACCCCTGAAGTCGACTTGCCCGAGGGCCTCTCGCGCACGGTCGACTGGGCGCTGGAACAACCGGTGGAAGAGGACCGGAGCGAAAAGGCCACGCAAGAATTGGCCGGATTCCTCAAACGCGGCTAGGCTGCCTGTATGAGCCAGACCACACCCATTCCATGCGCGATCCTGGGCGCAGGCCGGATCGGCTGGAGCTATGATGGCGGCGCGTGGGATGGCCAGCGCAGCGTCAGCCACGCTGCCTGTTATGACCGGCACCCCGCCACGCAGCTGGTCGCCGTGTACGAGCCTGACGCAGCAGCGCGCGCAGCCTTTTCAAGCGGCTATAGGGGGTCGGGCGAGCCAGTGGTCACCGGCGATCTGGAGGAAGTGCTCGCGCTTTCCCCGGAATGCGTGTCGGTGTGCTCGCCATCCGAGCATCACGCGGCGCATATTGAGCGGCTACTGGACACAGATGCACGATTCCTATGGGTGGAAAAGCCAGTGACGCTGGCGCTCGCCGACCATGAGGCGCTGCTGGAGAAGTGGCGCGGCCTGAGCAATCCGCCCCGCATCGGCGTCAATTATCTGCGCCGGGGGCTGCCACAATATGCCGCGTTGCAGGCTGCAGCGGCGGATCTGGCTCCGATAGCGCTGAATGCGACATACAGCCGGGGCCTTGCCGTCAATGGCGTGCATATACTCGACCAGATCGGCGCGGTTCTGGATGTCAGCGAGGCTCCGGAACTCGACTGGATCGAAGCGAGCGACCCGGACAATCCATCCTTCGGGTTCCGCATCGGGAGCACGCGCGTGACCATCACCGGCATGGACCTGCCCTATCATTGCATCGAGATTTCTGCAGTGTTTGCGGATCGCCGCCTATCGGTGGTGCGGGGCGGGCTGGGACTGCGCGAGGAATTGGCCGTGCCCAATCCCGATTACCCCGGCTTCCGCCATCTCGCCCCCGCCACGGCGCACCCCGATGCGCAGCTGCACTGTGAAGCCATGCTGGATGGAACCTACCGCAATCTGGAGGCGCTGCTGGACACAGACAGCCCCCTGCCCAGCACATTAGAAACCAGTCTGTTTGCCGCCAGCCTGATGGACAGGGTAACGCGAGCAACCCAGACCTGAACGGCAGGCCCAAACGGCAGACTTGAAGGCTGCCCCCTCGCGGCGCTAATGCCGCCGGCAATATCCGGATAAGGAACGACAATGACCCAGCCTCTCGCCCTCCACGGCGGAACACCGGTGATCGGCAGACCCTTGCAGCCGTTCAAAAGCATGGGGTCTGCCGAGGAAGAAGCCGCCGCGAGCGTGGTGCGCAGCGGTGTCCTGTCCGCCTATATCGGCGCGCCGGGCGATGGCTTTATGGGCGGCACTTACGTCCGCGCCTTCGAGAAGAAGGCCGCCGAGTATTTCGGCGTCAAACATGCGCTGGGCGTCAACAGCTGGACCAGCGGACTGATTGCCGAGGTGGGCGCGATTCGCGTGGAGCCAGGCGACGAGATCATCACCACGCCGTGGACCATGTCCGCCACGGCCATGGCGATCCTGCATTGGAACGCGATCCCGGTGTTCGCCGATATCGACCCGCGCACTTTCAACATCGACCCCGCCTGCGTGGAAGCGCTGATCACTCCGCGCACCAAGGCGATCATGCTGGTCGATATTTTCGGCCAGAGCGCCGATGTTGATGCGTTGAAGGCGATTGCCGACAAGCACGGGCTGAAACTGCTGGGCGATACGGCGCAGGCTCCGGGATCGAAGCGCGGCGACGGGCTGACCGGCACGCGGGCCGACATAGGCGGTTTCTCGCTCAATTATCACAAGCATATTCATTGCGGCGAAGGCGGCATTCTGGTCACCGATGACGACAAACTGGCGGAGAAGCTGGCATTGTTGCGCAATCACGCGGAATCGGTGGTGCAGCAGGACGATCCGGCCAGCCTTGCCAATATGATCGGCTACAATTTCCGCATGGGCGAGATCGAAGCGGCGATTGCCAGCTGCCAGCTCGACAAGCTGGAAGAGCGCATCGCCGATCGCCAGCGGGTGGCCGCGCAATTGAATGCCGGGCTATTGGGACTGGGAGGCCTCTCCACACCCTTCGTCGCCGATTACAGCACACATGTGTATTACGTGTACGGCCTAACGCTGGACGGCGCGGCGCGCGAAGTGGGCCGCGCGGCCCTTATCGAAGCGCTCAAGGCCGAAGGCGTGCCGGGGCTGATGCCGGGCTATGTCAACGTCCACCGTTTGCCGATTTTCACCAAACAGATCGCCTATGGCACGGGCGGGCATCCGTGGTCTCTGCGCGAGGACCGCAGTTTCGCCTATGGCACCAGCACCTGCCCGGTGGCCGAGCGGCTGCATGATGGCGATTTTCTAGGGCTGAACCTTTGCATGTTCCAGTTCCCCGAAGACGAAGTGCAGTTGGTGATCAACGCCTTCCAGAAGGTGTGGAGCCAGCTGGATAGTCTGCGCGGATGAGCAGTTTTCCGGGTCTTTCGGGCGAAAAAGTGACTTTGCGCGCCTTTACGCAGGCCGACATTACGCCCGCCTATCTCGCATGGCTGAATGACCCCGAAGTCACCCGGTTTTCCAGCCAGCGATTTCGCCAGCACACAGCCGAAAACTGCGAGCACTATCTCGCGAGCTTCACCGATACTCCGAACCTGTTCCTGTCGATCCACGATGCAGCCGATGATACGCCTATCGGTACCATGACCGCCTATCGCAATCCGCATCATGGGCTGGCCGATATCGGCATCATGGTGGGGGAGCGCACGCGCTGGGGCGGCGGATACGGGCAGGCGGCATGGGATCTGCTGTCGAAATGGTTGCTGGCCAACGGCACGCGCAAGCTGACCGGCGGTACGCTGGCGGGCAATCGCGGTATGGTGCGGATATTCGAACGCTCCGGCATGCATCTGGAGGCGACGCGCAAGGACCACGAGATCGTGGACGGCGCGCCGATGGACATTGTGCTCTATGCCCGCTTCGCCGCCTGAGGTTTCCCCCATCGACAACTTGCCTCGCCCGCTGGCGGTTGTGGCCCATGATGCGGGCGCAGCGAACATGATCGCCAGCTGGTGCGCCAGCGCAGGCTCTCCGCCGGACTTTGTGTGTGTCAGCGGCCCGGCAGCAGCCAATTGGAATGGGCGGTTCGGCGAGACATCGTCTTGCAGTCTCGAAGAAGCCATCGAGGGCGCGGCCTGTGTGCTCAGCGGCACAGGCTGGGCCAGCGATCTGGAGCACCGCGCCCGAATTCTCGCGCAGGGAAGCGCCCACAGCGTCGCCGTGATCGACCATTGGGTGAATTACGCCGCGCGGTTCGAACGGAAGGGCGAGACGGTATTACCCGACGTGGTTGTGGTGGGTGACGCCCTCGCACAGGATATCGCCCGAGGCACCTTCCCTGATCAGACGATGGCGCTGTGGCCCAATACCTACGTTGCAGAGCAGGCAGCAAAAGCGGGCGAGCCTCCCGCAAACGGCGACACCCTGTTTGTGTGCGAGCCTGCGCGCAGCGATTGGGGGCGAGGCAGACAGGGCGAGTTTCAGGCGCTTGACTGGTTCGCAGAGCATGGCGGTGCAGCTGCAGCCAACGTCCGGTTGCGCCCGCACCCGTCCGATCCCCCCGGCAAATACGCCGACTGGCTGACAGCTCGGCCCGGATGGACGCTCGACACTTCCGCCGACATCTCCGCCGCTTTGCAAGGCGCTGAGCATGTCGCCGGATTGCACTCAATGGCCATGGTGATTGCGCTGGAAGCCGGTCGAAACGTAACCTGCGCCATCCCGCCATGGGGCCCCGATTGCCTGCTGCCCCATCCCGGCATTGCGCGGTTGAATATTGCAGGCGCGTAACCCTCGGCCTATCGGCTTGAGCCAGCACCATCATGACCCAGTCCGCCCCCCTCCCCGCAATCGCCTTCTATGCGCGCGATTTCCTCGCCGATGAATTCAGCAGGTTGGGCGCGGCGCTGACCGGTGAGGCAGGCGAAAGGCCCCGTTTCTACATCGTCAGCAAACGGGCCGAAGCCGAGCAAGTGCAAGCCAACGACCCGGTGGGGCGTGTGTTTGTGCTGGGCGACTATCTTGCCGCTGCCGAGGCGATGGAGCCGGTCCGCGATGAGCGCTTTCACGCACTGGCTAAGCTCGTCCGGCGCGATCGCTATGTCGCGCGGATGGACCTGCCTAAGATCGCCACCATCCTGCAAGGCATCAAACTACTGGAAGACGCGTTGGCAGAGGCAGGCCCGATTGCCCTGTTGCTGGATGAACCCGTCAGCGGGATCGTGAACGATGCGCTGGACCGTTTTGTTACGGCGCAAGGCGGGCTGGGTGCGCACTTCAATGTCGGCTGGGTGCCGGGCCATATCTGGTTTGCGCGCGGGGCCATGCAGGACCGGCCAATCGCGCTGGACTTGCTGGACGACGGGCCCGCGAAAGTCGCCGCGCATATCGCGCAGCGCAAGCGCGATGCCGGTCTGCCCGCCTATCTGCACAATTATCGCGGCGTGCTCCGGCCTTTGAAAGCAGCGGCGAAATATGGCGCGATGGGCATGCGGCGGCGCATGGTGAAAGCAGAAACCTTCCTCGATGCCGATCCGTGGCCGCATGATTTCATGGCCAGCAGCCTCGCGGCGTCAATCACCGCCAAATATGACGATCCGAAAGACATTGCGGCGTCGGGTGCGAAATGCGTGATCTATCCGCTGCATTACGAGCCCGAGGCGGTCATCAGCTATTGGTCGTCCTTCACCAACCAGCTGGCGCTGGCGATGGAGGCGTTCGAGCATCTGCCCGCCGACACCTATCTGCTTCTCAAAGAGCATCCCTCGCAGCCGGGCGCACTGCAACAGGACAAGTGGCAGGATTTGCTCGCCAATGCGCGGGTCAAACGCATTCACGGCACGGTGAAAATGGCCGATCTGCTCGCAGGGCCCAGCGCACTGGTCAGCATCGGTTCCACCGCCGTGCTGGAAACGGTGATGCATGGCCGCCCCGCCTTCGTCGTCGGCCAGCCGCATTTTCGCAGTATGCCGGGCGTCACGCCGGTGGACGACTGGAACAATTTTGCTGTTGATTGGGATGCGCAAGGCCAGGATTCAGGGTCAGGTGAAGAGGCGCTGCAAAGCTGGTATGGCGACTTTCTCAACCGGCACTGTGTAGAGGGGCAATTCATGCGCGGGCGGACGGACATCCCCCGCGCCGGTGAAATGATCGACCGCTTGCTGCAAGTGGCCGCAGAGGAGGGGGCAGCATCATGAAACGCGCATTGCTGGCCCTGTGGTCGCTCCCCACGCATATCCGATTCTGGATCGGGCTGGGCCACTGGCTGGGCAACCGCCTGCCGCTGCTGGGCCTGCCGCTGTCGATGATCGTCGACCGGTTGGTGCTGGTATTTTACAGTCTGGATGTCGCTAGCCGTAACGTGTTCGTGCCCGATTTGCGGATTGGCCACCCGGTCGGCGTGTTGCTGGGGGGAAACGGCCTGCGCTCGCGCGGAACATTAGTGGTGAATGCCGGAGTAAAGTTCGTCGGCCGCGCCCCGGATGATCCGGAATATCTCGCCCGCCATGCCGAGAAGCGCGTATTCGATCTGGGTGACAATGTGGTGATTGGCAGCAACAGCGTGGTGATCGGCCCGGTGACGATTTGCGACAATGTCGTGATCGGCGCGATGTCGCTGGTGAACCGCGATATTACAGAGCCCGGAACCTATGCCGGCTGCCCGGCGCGCAAGATTTCCGATGTCGTATCGCAGGCCTGGTCAGGGCCCGGTGTCGCTTTGCCGCAAGGCCGGGACGCGAAGGAGGCCAACCCATGATGGCGACCACGCAGTCCGGCAGCCAGCGGAGCATGTTCCGCCGCATGGCGAGCTTCCTGCGCTGGCGGCTGGTGCCCGTGCGCAAGGCGGGTCGTTTGCGGTTTATCGGGCCGGACCGGCTCCGCTCGCCCGTGGCCGGTGGCAAAACCGCCGCGAGCACGCAGGTGGAGCGCACGGGACATGCCGAAGGGCCGCTCATGCCCGCCGAGCTGATCGCAGCAACCAGAGCCTATTACGAGCCGCGCATCCCTGCTCCAGAGAAGATTCCGCCGGGCCGTCCGCATGTCAATCTCGCATGGGCCGAGGATTACAATGCGGGCAATCCGCTGCTCCAATGGGTGTTCCGCGCGGACGTAATCGACGCCGCCATCGACTATTTCAGCGGGCGCTGCCGGCTCGACGGGATCAACCTGCTCTATTCCCCCGCCAGACCAGGTGGCGCCTTGTCGGAAAGCCAGTTCTGGCACCGCGATTACGACGATTCGCGCAGTTTTCACGCGATCACTTACTTGAACGATGTGCTGGACGAGGACGCCGGACCGTTTGTGTTCGTGGACAAGGCGGATACGCGCCGGATTTCGGGTTCACCGATTATTCGCCGGATCGACGACCCGACCTTCGAAGCGGAACTGGGCGATGGCCAGATCCACCGGTTTTACGGCGAAGCGGGCTCCACCGTCTTTGTCGACCCCGCAGCGTGCTATCACTATGGCAGCCGCTGCCAGCGTGAGCGGATGGCGGTGTTCCTCACCTTCAATTCCGACATGCCCTATACGAAGCCGGACCGCGCCGTGACCGACAACGCGCAGGCCATTCTGGAAGGGGCCGTGGCGCTGCGCCCGGATCTCGACGAAAAAGTGCTCGCCCGCCTCGTCGGGCTGGGCTGAGCGGCGCGGGGGCCAAGACCACTTTGCCGCGCCTCTCCCCCGCCCTGCTGTTCCCCGTCGCTATCTCGGCTGCGGCGGCCATCGGTCTGGTGAAGACCCTGCTGCTGGCAGCGCTGCTCGAGCCGGCCTCGTTTGGCCGATACGCCGTCTTCATGGGCGTGGCCGTCGTCGCGACGATCCTGATCAGTCTGGGCAGAATAGAACGCACGACAAAGGCATGGCCCCGGGCGTGGGAGGAAGGGGATTTCGCTTTTCTGGCACTTGATCAGGCCTCGGCCAGCCGCCTGCTGGCCTTGCGCGGGGGCATTGTCGCCATGGTCATGCTGGCGCTGGCAGGCTTGGGGACTGTCGCGGGCTGGCTGCCGGAAACGACTGCCACCGGGCTTGCGCTGGCTGCCCTGTTGGTGGTGCCCGGAGTGATCTTGCTCCTCACCGCGTCGGGCATGCGCGCGATCGGTTCCATGCGGTTGCTGCTCGCGTTTACGACGGCGCGTTCCGGCCTTGCCTTGCTGATCGCCGCGCCTTTGGCGATGCTTGCGGGGTGGGAGTGGGCGCTGGCCGGGGAAGCATTGGCGCAAGCTCTGGTCGCGCTCTGGTCCTGGCTGACGGTACGGCGCCGGTTTGCTGCCCCTTCACATGACGCGGCCAATGCGTTCGAGGAAACAGCGGGAGCAGTGCGTGAGGGCCGCCAGCTTTATTCCTCCAACCTGATCGGCAGCCTCGTGCCCTTTGGCGGGCGCGGGTTCATTGCGCTCATCGCCGATGCCGCCACGGCGGGGGCCTATGCGGTGGCCATGGTCTTCGTGCAGATCGCCCAGATGTTTGCCGGATCGGTTGCCCAGCGCGAGGGGCCGCTGGTCATCAAGCTGGCCCGGCGCGGCGAGACCGGGCTGCTGCGGCAATTGAAAGTACCCGCCTTTCTCCTCACTGTGCTGGCGGCGGGGTCCTTCGCGGCGTTCCTGATCAGCCTGCAGATCCCGCAAGCCGCGCAATTCTGGGCGACTTACAATCTGGGCGTGCTGGCCATCGGGCTGACCACTATCGCCATGCTCGCCGCGTTTCACATGCAATTGTCGTTCGTGTTGCTCGCCTTCGATGCGGAACGCTACGTGCTGCGTGCGGCAATCGTGTCGACTGCCGTAACCTATGGCGGATTTCTGGTGGCATCGGCCATGGCGCTCGGCGTGCCCGGTTTTGTCGCGAGCGTGGCGGCGGGAGAGGGCCTGCGCGCATTGTATATGCTGGGCGCATATCTGGGGCTGCGCCGTGCGCGTGACCGGGGGCCTTCGCAGAGCCATTAGCGCAGGAGCCATTCGGGCATGGCCGTATAGCGCGCGGGGTGGCGCGCAAGGAGTGGCTAGCCTATAGAGCACGCCTCCGTTCCAATCTGCCCCAACCTGCAAAGCGAACCAGCGAAACGTCTCGACACATGGCCTATTTCATCGCCCTTGCTGTCTTCGTGTTTGCGATGTTTCCGTTCACCCAGCTCTACCCGCTGGAAACGTACAATCAGCCGTATGCGATTATCTTCAGCGCGCTGTTTCTGGCCATCGTCCCGCTTTCGCTGCTGCAGATTCCGCGGAATGACCGGCTCGCGCTGATTTATCTGGCGGTGCTCGGACTGGTGATATTTTTCGTCGAGGTTCCCCAGGGACTGGACCCGCGCGAACTGCTCTATCTCGTCAGTTACCTGACGCCTTTGCTGGTTGTCCCGCCACTTTATTATGTGATGCGCAATAGGCCAGCCATCGCCCGGCGGCTGCTGACATGGGCGATTATTGCGTGGGTCATTGTCGGTGCGATTCAGCGCTTTATCAGCCTGACATTCCTCAATTTTCTGGTTACGCAGAGCGAGGATTTGAGCGTCAATATCGCCGCATCGGGGCGCGGGGTTCTGGGTTTCGCACCGGAGCCGACCCACCATGCGCTGCATCTGATCAGTATGGCTGCGGCGCTGATGCTGTTGCGGGGAAACCGGGTGGTTGTCGGTCTGGCGCTGGGCGGGGCCGTCCTGCTTGCCGGATCATCTTTTGCGGTGATGGCGCTAGCGGTGGGAACGATAATCTGGGCCGCCAGCGCTCCGCTCAAGCGCAGCTGGTTCTTCGTGCTCGCCATTGTCGGCATGCTGCTGAGCACGTTCTTGCCGGCGCTGCTTTCGGGCGATTCACGGCTGGTGCAGCTGGTCGACCGCTTCCTCTACAGCGGTTTCGATGTGCTGGTGGCCGATGCCAGTGCGAATGCCCGGCTGAGCGGGATCTTCTTGCCCATTTGGGAAACAATGCGCGCCGGCCTCCTGCCTTCGGGCATTTCGTGGCAGGCGTGGCTGGAGATGCGCGCGCGCATTCTGGTCGAGAACGGCTGGGTGTATAATCTGTCGGAAGGCGGCGCGGCGTCGGGCTTCGGGCTGATTTTCGTTCAGGCGGGATTCTTCTCGCTCCCGATCCTGTTCCTGTTCATCAAGCGTTTTCTGGTCGATTTTTCGGCCCATCAGGCGGGCCTTCTGACGGCGGCGGCGTTTTTCTGCTTCCTCGGGCAGCTCTATCTGGCGACGCCGTCTTTCTCGATCGTCTATGCCGCGCTGATTTACGGTATAGCCCAACAGCGCGCCGCCCGCTTGCCCCAGCCCGGGCCGCGCCCGACTTACGCTCCGCCAGCGCACGGCCCGCAGCCACATCCCCGGCCGCATTCGCTGCCGCCTGCCGCGCCCGCCGGCTAATCCAGACTCAGGACCTTCATCTTCCATGCAAGTCGAACAAACCGCCCTGCCCGGTTGCCTCATCCTGACCCCGCGCCGGTTCGCCGATGATCGCGGATGGTTTAGCGAGGTGTATTCCAAGCGCGCGCTGGCCGAGGCCGGGATCACTTGTGATTTCGTGCAGGACAACCATTCGCTCAGCCGCGAAGCAGGGACAGTGCGCGGGCTGCATTACCAATCGCCGCCCCATGCGCAGGCGAAACTGGTCCGCGTCGCAGCGGGCGCGGTGCGCGATGTCGCGGTCGATTTCCGCCAAGGCTCGCCGACCTATGGCGAGCACATCGTGGTGGAATTGTCGGCCGAGAATGGCCGGCAATTGTTTATCCCGGCGGGCTTCCTCCATGGCTTTGTGGCGCTGGAGGCGGACACCCAGCTGCTCTACAAATGCTCCGATTTCTATGCCCCCGAATGCGACGGCACCATCCGCTTCGACGATCCCGATCTCGCCATCGACTGGGGCATTGCGCGCGAGGATGCCGTGCTTTCCGCGAAGGACGCCGCTGCACCGTCGCTGGCCGAAACGGGCACGCCCTTCCAATATGAGAACTGAACCATGAGATTGCTCGTCACCGGCGCCGCCGGATTTATCGGATCGGCTGTGACCCGTCAGGCCATTGCGGCGGGCCATGATGTCTGCGCGCTCGATGCGCTGACCTATGCGGCCTGTCTCGACAATCTGGCGAGCGTATCGACCAGCGAGCATTACAGCTTCGCGCAGGTCGATATCCGCGACCGCGATTCGCTCGACCGGGTGATCGGCGGGTTCCAGCCCGATGCGATCATGCACCTAGCAGCAGAGAGCCATGTCGACCGCTCGATCGACGGGCCGGGCACTTTCATCGACACCAATGTCATGGGCACGTTTCATCTGCTGGAGGCAGCGCGCGCGTACTGGACGCAGGCGGGCAAGCCGGAAACCTTCCGCTTCCACCATGTTTCGACCGACGAAGTGTATGGTTCGCTCGGCGAAACCGGCATGTTTACCGAGGATACGCCCTACGATCCGCGCAGCCCCTACAGCGCCAGCAAAGCCGCCAGCGACCATTTGGCGCGGGCATGGGCCGAAACATACGGCCTGCCGGTGATCGTCACCAATTGCAGCAACAATTACGGTCCGTTCCAATTCCCCGAAAAGCTGATTCCCGTGGTCATCCTGCGGGCGCTGGCGGGCGAGGACATCCCGGTCTACGGCGCGGGCGAGAATGTGCGCGACTGGCTGTATGTCGAGGATCACGCCGACGCTCTGCTGACTGTGCTGGGCAAGGGCGCGCTGGGCCGTACGTACAATATCGGCGGCGAGAACGAGGCGAAGAATATCGACATCGTGCGCACGATCTGCCGACTGCTCGATGAAAAACGTCCGGGAAACACCCCCCGCGAAGAACAAATCGCCTTCGTTACCGACCGGCCGGGGCACGATATGCGCTATGCCATCGACCCGGAACGGATCCGCACCGAACTCGGCTGGCGACCGAGCGTGACGCTGGAGGAAGGCCTCTCCGCCACCGTTGATTGGTATCTGGAAAACGAGGACTGGTGGCGCGCGCTGCGGGAACGCACTGGCGTCGGCCAGCGGCTCGGCACCAAGGCCTGAAGCTGTGACCATCCTCGTCTTCGGCAGCACTGGGCAAGTCGGTATCGAACTGGCAAAGCTCGATGGAGTGCACTCCCTCTCGCGGGCCGAGGCGGATTTGAACGATCCAGAGGCCTGCGCCACTCTAATCCGCGAGACCGAGTGCGCAGCTGTCATCAATGCAGCGGCCTACACTGCGGTCGACAAGGCGGAGGAGGACGAAGCCGCTGCTCAGGTGACCAACGCAGACGCGCCTGCTGCGATGGCACGCGTCGCTGCCGAAAAGGGCGTGCCTTTTGTCCACATCTCGACCGATTATGTCTTCGAAGGCGGGGGCGACATGCCGTTTAATCCCTCCGATCCCACTGGCCCCTTGGGCGCTTATGGCCGGACCAAATTGGCGGGCGAGGACGCAGTACGCGGCGCGGGCGGCGTTTATGCCATCCTGCGCACCAGTTGGGTTTTCTCCGCGCATGGCAACAATTTTGTCAAAACCATGCTGCGTTTGGCCGAGACCCGCAAGTCTCTGACGGTTGTGGGCGACCAGCATGGCGGGCCAACCCCGGCACGCGCCATTGCCGCAGCGTGCCACAACATCGCCCATCAACTGGCCACCGCGCCCGAGAAGAGCGGCACCTACCACTTCTCCGGCAGCCCCGACACGACTTGGGCAGACTTTGCGCGAGCAGTCTTCGAGGCAAGCGGAAAGGCTGTGAAGGTCGAGGACATCCCCACAAGCGCCTATCCCACACCCGCCGCGCGCCCGCTCAATTCGCGGATGGATTGCAGCGCTACACGGGCCGCATTCGGGATCGACCGGCCCGACTGGCACGCCGCCTTGCGCGAAGTCCTGCAAGAACTCGGCGCGGCGCGCTGACAAGCAGGCTTTATCCGCCCTGCATTATGCCCTAACCGCCCACCCCATCATGCCCGACAACAAGCCAGACTATAAAGACACCGTCTTCCTGCCGAAGACCGACTTCCCCATGAAGGCGGGTCTGCCGCAGAAGGAGCCGGGTATTCTGGCCCGCTGGCAGGACGAGAAGCTGTACGAGGAACTGCGCGAAACCCGCGCCGGGCGCGAGAAGTTCATCCTCCACGATGGCCCGCCCTACGCCAATGGCGACATGCATATCGGCCACGCGCTTAATCATGTGCTGAAGGACACGGTGGTCCGCTCGCAAAGCCTGCTGGGCAAGGACGCGCCCTATGTGCCGGGCTGGGATTGCCACGGCCTGCCGATCGAGTGGAAGGTGGAGGAGCTCTACCGCAAGAAGAAGCGCAACAAGAAGGACGTTCCGGCCAAGGAATTCCGCCGCGAATGCCGCGAATACGCCCAGAAATGGGTCGATGTTCAGCGCGAGCAGCTGAAGCGGCTCGGCATTCAGGGCCGGTGGGACAAACCCTATCTGACCATGCGCCCCGAAGCGGAGGGCGCGATTGTCGCCGAACTGCACAAATTCGCCGAGACCGGCCAGCTCTATCGCGGTGCGAAGCCGGTGATGTGGTCGCCGGTGGAGGAAACCGCGCTGGCCGATGCAGAGGTCGAATATCAGGACCTGACCGACAGCCCGCAGATCGACGTGGCGTTCGAGATTGTCGAGAGCGGTATCCCCGAACTAGTCGGCGCGCATGCGGTGATCTGGACGACGACACCTTGGACGATTCCGGTGAATCAGGCTTTGGCCTATGGGCCGGAAATTGAATATGTGCTTCTTAAAGCGAGTTTTTTCGCGCCGAGCATCGGTGCATCGTCCGGTCGTGGGTCGATGGACTTTCAGCTGCTAATTGCGAAATCGCTGCAAGCGGCGTTTCTTGAGCGAAATGCCGGATCTTCGGTTAAGGCTCAGGTGACCGAGCTTTGGGAAGGCAAAGGCTCCGACCTCGCCGGAACCATCGTCCGCCACCCGATGCACCATCTCGGCGGGTTCTACGCCAAGCCGCGTCCGATGCTCGCTGGCGATTTCGTCACCACCGACAGCGGCACCGGCATTGTCCATATGGCGCCCGATCACGGCGAGGACGATTTCGATCTGTGCAAGGCGAACGGCATCGATCCGGTCTTCGCTGTGATGGGCGACGGGCGCTATCGCGACGACTGGCTGTGGCTGGGCGGCGAGGATGACCGCCGCCGCAGCGTGATCAACAAACCCTTCAATGCGCCCGACGGGCCGATCTGCTCCGACTTGGCCGAAGCGGGCGCGCTGCTCAGCGCGAGCGCAGATTACGCGCACAGCTACCCGCATTCATGGCGCTCGAAAGCCAAGGTCGTCTATCGCTGCACGCCGCAATGGTTCATCGCGATCGACGAGACGCTGGAGCACATCACGCCCAAAACGCAGGCCGAAAAGGGCTGGGAAGGCGAAGGCGGCGCGATTGATCCCGCCGACGAGACCCTGTGCGCTTCCCCCACCCTGCGCGAGCGCGCTTTGTCGGAAATCGAGCGGGTGCGCTTCGTGCCGGAGAAGGGCCGCAACCGCCTGCGCAGTATGGTCGAAGGCCGCCCCGACTGGCTGATCAGCCGCCAGCGCGCCTGGGGCGTGCCGCTCGCCCTTTTCGTGCACCGCGCAACCGGCGAATTGCTGGTCGATCCCCAGGTCAACCACCGCATCCAGACGGCCATCGCCGCCGATACCGTCGATGCGTGGGAAGAAAGCCGCGCCGCAGAGTTTCTCGGCCCGGATCGCAACCCGGACGACTACGAGATGGTCACCGACATTCTCGACGTGTGGTTCGACAGCGGCTCCACCCACGCTTTCGTGCTCGAATCGGACGAGTGGCCGGAACTGACCAGCCCCGCCGATCTCTATCTGGAAGGCAGCGACCAGCATCGCGGCTGGTTCCAGTCGTCTTTGCTGGAAAGCTGCGGCACCAGAGGCCGCGCGCCTTACGAGGCAGTGCTGACCCACGGGTTCACGATGGATTCCAAGGGCTACAAACAGTCCAAATCGCTGGGCAACACCACCGATCCGAACAAGGTGATGGAGCAATACGGCGCGGACATCATCCGCCTGTGGGCGCTGAGCGTCGATTACACCGAAGACCACCGGATCGGGGACGAGATCCTCAAAGGCGTGGGCGACCAGTACCGCCGCCTGCGCAACACGTTCCGCTATCTGCTGGGCGCGCTGGACGGGTTTATCGGCGATGCGGGCGATACGGGCGAAGTACCGGAGCTGGAGATCTATGTGCTCGGCCTGCTGTCCGAACTGGACGGCAAGCTGAAGCAGGCGGTGCATGATTTCGACTTTAACACCTACACCCGCCTGCTGGTCGATTTCTGCAACGAGGACCTCTCGGCCTTCTTCTTCGATATCCGCAAGGACACGCTCTATTGCGATGGGCCGGAGAGCACCACGCGCAACGCCTATCGCACCGTGCTGGACATTCTGTTCCACGCGCTGGTCCGCTATGTCTCGCCCGTGCTGGTGTTCACCGCCGAGGAAGTGTGGAGCACACGCTATCCTGACGGCGGTAGCGTGCACCTGCTGGAATGGCCGCCGGTGCCCGAGGTGCCGATTACCGGCGACCGCTGGGCAAAGCTGCGCAATCTGCGCGAACGTGTGACCGAAGCCATCGAGCCCTTGCGGCGGGAGAAGACCATCCGCTCCAGCAACGAGGCGGACGTCACCGTGCCCGCTGCGGACGTACCCGAGGGGTTTTCCGATGAAGCTTTGGCAGAGCTGTTCATTTGCGCGTCAGTCACGCGCAGCGATGGAGGGGAGGTGATGGTCACCCGTTCCTCCGAAGACAAATGCGGCCGCTGCTGGCGCCTGCTGCCCTCCGTGGCGGAAGACGGCGCGCTGTGCAGCCGCTGCGAAGGAGTGGTGGGATGAGCGGTATCTTCACCAAGAACCGCCTGATCGGCCTCGGAATCGCGCTGATTATCTGCGCGGTGGACCAGTATATCAAATGGCTGGTGCGCGTGCCGCTGGAGCTGCGCGAGAAAGGCGTGATCGAGCTGATCCCGTTCTTCGACCTGCGCTGGACGCAGAATTTTGGCGTGTCGCTCGGCATGTTCGAGGCGACCAGCGTGGAAATGCGCTGGATGCTGGTGCTGGTGACCGCGCTGATCGCGGGCGTGGTGTTCGTCTGGATGCTGCGCGAACGGGCGATGGGCGACATTCTCGGCCTCGCAATGATCCTCGGCGGCGCGCTGGGGAATATCTATGACCGCTACACCTGGGGCTATGTGATCGACTATGCCGATCTGCATATCGGCGAGTTCCGCCCGTTCCTTATTTTCAACGTCGCCGATGCCGCGATCACCATTGGCGTGCTGATAATCCTTGCCCGTTCCTTCTTCCTGCGCGACAGTGAAGAGGACACACCAAAGGACGCGGTTGCCGCGTCTACGGAGACGAATTGATGCGTAATGCCCTGAAGCCCGCTATTCTCAGCCTCTCGACCCTGGCCCTGGTGGGCTGCGGCGGTGGCGGTCTGCTGGACCGCGACCGTCCGGACGAGTTTGCCGTTCAGCGTCAGGCGCCGCTGGTGGTCCCGCCGGACTTCAACCTCGTGCCCCCGTCCGAAGGCGCACCCCGCCCGGCAGGCGGCACGGCCAGCGAGCAGGCGCTCGACGTATTGTTCGGTGGCCCGGCCCCGCGCTCCAGCGTGGAAACCAGCGTCCTGGACCGCGCAGGCGAAGCGGTACCGGGCATCCGCTCGGCTGTCGGCAGCGAGCGGACCAACACCGTGGCCAAGGGCCGCGTAACCCGCGACATCATCGCCGCGCCCGAAGGCGACGGGCAAGCGGCGCAAGCTGTTATCCCTGCGGGATAAAAGCTTTTTTGTTTGCTTGGCGCTGCGGGCGCGGGGCATCCGCCCCGCTTGCTTCCTCGCTCATGCGCCCTGACGGGCGCGTCGCTGCGGGCGGCCAGTCGGCCTTGCGGGACCTTACGGTCCCGGGCCACTCTGATCCAATAGCCTCTATCGTCTTATAGGGCGCTCTTTCCCAGATCCGTTCGCCCTGAGCCTGTCGAAGGGCCCCGGTTTCAAGCCAAGTGCTAGAAGAAAAGTGCGATCCTTCGACAAGCTCAGGATGAGCGGGATTTTATCTATTGCTTCAGCGGCAAGCGCTGCTCCGGCCCGCGACCAGCGGGCCGCAAGGGCGACTGCCCGCCCGCAGGTGCTCGACCCGGAACGGGTCGAAACAGCACCGAGGATGAACCCGCGGATGCGGGTTCGTAAATCAAATCAACCCCGCCAGCGGGCTACTCGGGTCGGCATATTTCCGCGTTGCCATGCGCCCGGCCAGATACGCATCGCGCCCCGCCTCCACGGCGAGCTTCATCGCGCGGGCCATGCGGATCGGGTCCTTCGCCTCGGCGATGGCGGTGTTCATCAGCACCCCATCGCAGCCCAGCTCCATCGCAACCGCCGCATCGCTAGCCGTGCCGACGCCGGCATCGACCAGCACCGGCACCTTCGCGCCTTCGACGATCAGGCGGATGGTCACGCGGTTCTGGATGCCCAGCCCGCTGCCAATCGGCGCGCCGAGCGGCATGATGGCGACCGCGCCCGCCTCTTCCAGCTGCTGCGCGGCGATGGGATCGTCGGCGCAATAGACCATGGGATGGAAGCCTTCCTTGGCCAGCACTTCGGTCGCTTTCAGCGTTTCGCGCATGTCGGGATAGAGCGTGCGGGCCTCGCCCAGCACTTCCAGCTTGACCAGATCCCAGCCCCCCGCCTCGCGCGCCAGCCGCAGAGTGCGGATTGCGTCGTCCGCCGTGAAGCAGCCCGCCGTGTTGGGCAGATAGGTGGTCTCTTTCGGATCGATAAAGTCGGTCAGCATCGGCGCGCCCGGATCGCTGACATTCACGCGCCGCACGGCGACGGTGACGATTTCCGCCCCGCTCGCCTTCAGCGCGGCGGCGTTCTGCTCGAAATCCTTGTATTTGCCCGTGCCGACAATCAGGCGCGAGGTGAAGGTGCGGCCTGCGACCGACCATGTGTCATCATCCTGCGCCGCATCGCCGCCGCCGACGAAATGCACGATCTCCAGCGAATCGCCCTCGCCTAGCTCCACATCCGCGAGTGTCGAACGCGGGGCAATCACGCCATTATGCTCAACCGCGACCTTCTCCGGCGCGAGGCCCAGCTCCTGGACAAGCTGCGCGATGGTGGCGGCAGAGGTGGTGCGGCTGTCGCCGTTGACGGTGAGGGTTTTGGTATCGCTCATGGGAGCGAGATAGCGTTCAGCGCTGGCCAGACAAGTGCGGGCGCAGATTGAGGATGTGGCCGAGCGACACCAGCGCCACGCCGATAATCGTCAGAACCGCCTCTTCCAGCCCGTGCGGCGCGGCCAGAGCCCCGCCCATAAAGCTCAGCCCCATCATGGCAACAACGAAAGGCGCGCGGCGGCGGTGGCGCATGGCGCCCCAGCCGATGGTGACTGCGGCAACAATCAGCGCCACAAGCAGCCCCCAGCGATGGATCTCCGGCGCGAAGAACCACTGCCCACCCAGCCCGAGCGCCGAGACCACCGCGATGCTCGCGAGGCAATGCACGGCGCACAGGCCCGACAGGACAATGCCAGCCCGGTCCAGCCGTTGGCGCATGGGATTGATGGGACGACTCATCGTGCGGGCGATATATGGTATAGTGTATCATGATACAAGTGCGGCCCTTGGGTCAGCCATTGGACTAGGCATTGTACTGGCCATTGGTCCCATACCCTTTGGCCGCGCTTGCAAGCCGGGCACTGCGCCCCCAATAAGCTTTGCATGGCCACCACCGCTGCCCCTGCCCCTTCCAGCACACCCGCTTACGCATCCTCCGCGCGCCCCGATCTGTTGGCGCGCTGGCTGTTTGTCGTGGCGGCAATGATAGTCGGGATCGTGATGGTCGGCGGGATTACCCGGCTGACCGAATCGGGTCTCTCGATCACCCAGTGGCAGCCGATTACCGGAACCCTGCCCCCGCTCACCGAGGCGCAGTGGCAGGCCGAATTCGACCTGTACCGCGCGACACCGGAATACCGGTTCGAGGCGGGGCCCGCCGGAATGACGATGGCCGATTTCAAATTCATCTTCTTTTGGGAGTGGTTTCACCGCTTTATCGGGCGGCTGATCGGGCTAGCCTTCGCACTGCCGCTTGCGTTCTTCTGGGTGCGCAAGATGATCCCCGCCGGCTACAAGCCGCGCCTCCTCGCGCTGCTGGCACTGGGCGGGCTGCAAGGCGCGTTCGGGTGGTTCATGGTCCGCTCCGGCCTGTCGGGCGAGATGACGGATGTGAGCCATTTCTGGCTGTCGATCCATCTGCTGACCGCGCTCTTCACACTTGCCGGCTTGATCTGGACCGCGCTGGATCTGCGGCGGCTCGCGCAGATGAAGGATGCCCGCCCCGCCCGGCTGACCGGCCTTGCGATCATCGCGGCTGCCATACTTTTCATCCAGCTGCTGCTCGGCGCATGGGTGGCCGGGCTCAATGCCGGCCATGCGTCGGACACTTGGCCGCTGATGCAGGAGCGGGTCATTCCGGAATATGACACAGCCAAGGGTCTGTTCTGGGCCGTCACCCATGATCCCTATCTGCTCCACTTCCTCCATCGCTGGTGGGCGTGGGTCGCGTTTGTCGCTGTGCTGCTGTTCGCGCGACACGTGAAGAAGCTCAGCCGCAACCCCTCGGCGGCGCTCAACGCGTTGCTTGGCGTGCAGATGGTGCTCGGCATAGCGACGGTGATGACCGGCGTGGCGCTGTGGATCGCCGTCGCCCACCAATTGGTGGGGGCATTGCTGGTCGCCGCATTCGCCTGGGCCGCGCATGTCGCTGGCCGGACCGCGTGAAAATCCCGGCCATAGGTCTGGCGGCAGCCGCTCTCCTCGCCAGCGGATTGCACCAGCCTTTGTCTGCACAGATCGCTCCGCAGGGTCCGCATGAACTCTGCCGCGAACTGGTCCGGTCTCTGGAGGACGGAGCAGTTCTGGGCGTCAAGCGATGCTGGACGGTTCGGTTTGTTGTCGAGCAGGGCGACCTGCGGATGGATGGCGAGCAGTCGAGCGTTGCGGTCGACGCGCCGCCTGCCCTGACGGCGCTGGCCCGGCTGGAAGAAAAGCGGGTCGAAACCGGCATGTTCCCGCTGGTTATGAGCCCTGACGGTCTGATCCAGCCTTCGGCAGGGCAGAAGAACGGAGGCACCCTGCTGGAAATGCAGGAAGCCGCCGCAGCGATCATAACGGCACTGGAGCCCGATCCGGCTGCCGCCGATGCCATGCACAGTTTTGTCGCGCAGGTGGCGGCTGCCTCGGCCGAGCATCTCGGGCGGATCCCGCGCGATCTGCTCTATCCTGTTCCCCCGCAAGGGCCGGAAACCATTGCCATCACTCTGCCCGATGGCTCTGCGGGAAGCGTTACAATCGAGCAATCGGCCACTGCCCATCCGGAAACGGGACTGTTGCAGACCGCGCGGCGCAGCGTCGTGACCAGAGCGGGCCTGACCACCAGCGAATCGGTCGAAACCTGGGTTCTGACACCCACCGGTTAACCCGCCCAAAAAACGCACGGTATCATGTTACCTTGCGCCAATCCCGCTTCCAGCTTGACTTAGACGCACTTCACAGCCATCTGCCCGCCCGGATCGCGCAGGTGCACCGCACGCTGCGCAGGCGGGCCATTACGCTCCGCATCCACGACAAGAGACATAAGGACTTACCAGCCATGAAGGCGCTCACCAAAGCGACCCGGTCGATCAAACCGGCAGAGGTCGAAAAAGACTGGCACATTATCGATGCCGAAAATCTGGTTGTCGGCCGTCTGGCCGCGATCATCGCGAACCACCTGCGCGGCAAGCACAAGCCGAGCTACACCCCGCATGTCGATTGCGGCGACCACGTGATCGTCATCAATGCCGACAAGGTGAAGTTCACCGGCAAGAAAATGACCGACAAGACCTATTACAAGCACACCGGCCACCCCGGCGGCATCAAGGAAACGACCCCGGCGAAAGTGCTGGAAGGCCGCTTCCCCGAGCGTGTGCTGGAAAAGGCTGTGCAGCGCATGATTCCGCGCGGGCCGCTGGGCCGCGACCAGATGCGCGCCCTGCACCTGTATAACGGCACCGAGCATCCGCATGACGGCCAGAAGCCGAAGACGCTCGACGTTGCCTCGATGAACCGCAAGAACAAGGCTACTTCGTGATGGCTGACGACAAGAAACCCGAAGAAACCCCCGAAACCAAAGGCGCCGAAGCTGAAGCACCCAAGGTTGAGGAAACGGCTGAGGCTGCGCCCGAAGGCGCCTCTGAAGCTGCGGAAGCTGCTCCTGAAGCGAAAGCTGAAACCGTCACCGATCTCGCCGACCTCGGCGCGATTGCCGGTGATGCGCCGGATGCGGATGCGAAGGCGATTGCCAACAACCCCGCTACGCCGCTGCGCGAGCAGGAGCTGGACCAGCAGGGCCGCGCCTATGCCACCGGCCGCCGCAAGGATGCGGTTGCCCGCGTCTGGGTGAAGCCCGGCAAGGGCACGATCACCGTCAACGGCAAGGATCAGGAAACCTATTTCGCACGTCCGACGCTGCGTCTGATCCTCGACCAGCCCTTCGCCATTACCGAACGTCAGGGCCAGTATGACGTGGTCGCCACCGTGCGCGGCGGCGGTCTGTCCGGTCAGGCCGGCGCGGTGAAGCACGGCATCAGCCAGGCACTGAGCAAGTACGAGCCCGAACTTCGCGGCACGATCAAGGCCGCCGGGTTCCTGACCCGCGACAGCCGTGTGGTCGAGCGTAAGAAGTACGGCAAGGCCAAGGCGCGCAAGAGCTTCCAGTTCTCGAAGCGTTAATGGCTGGGCCCTATGGGCCACCACATCACCAAGAGAGGGCGGCTCCTGCGAAGGGGTCGCCCTTTTTTATTCCTGCTTCAACGTGGAGCCTCAATCGAGCGTGAAGTCCCGTCGCTCCGCCTTCACCGCACCATCGGCAGCAATCGTCACGACATTATAGGATGGCGGCGCACCGCGCAGGCGAGTGGAGAGCGTGCCTGCCCCGATCATCCGCATCGCGTGATTGCCGCGCGCGCGCTCCATGTCGAACGGCGTGTGGACATGGCCGGTCAGCACCGCGTCCGCGCCCGCCTTGGCAAGCGCAGCAAAAGCTTCATCGCCGCCAATCGTCGGGTTTGCCTCGCCGTCCGTCTTGGGCAGCAGAGGGTGGTGGCATGCGATAATCTTGACCCGCGGATCGCCTGACAGCCTGCCAAGATCTGCCAGCGCCGCCTCCAGCTTGGCCGCTTTTACGACCCCGTCCGACCATGGCCAGCGCCACTGGGCCGGGACATTGGTGTCGAGCGGGATGATGACCGCATGGTCGAAGGAAAGCCGCGCCCCCACCGCCTTCTCCAGCGCGCCGAAGCGCTTGTAGGGCCGCCGAAACCGCTCCCACAGATTGTAATAGGGCATGTCGTGATTGCCCGGCTGCACCATGACCGGCACGCCTAGCCCCGTGAACCATTCACGCGCGGCGTCATATTGCGCGTGCGTGGCGCGCTGGGTCAGATCGCCGGTGCAGATCACGCCGTGGGGCTGCTCCGCCGCGACCGCATCCGCAAACCAGCGCATTGCGTCGGGATTCTCCACCCCGAAATGCACATCGCTGACGTGGAACAGGCGCGTAGCGGTCACGGTTGCCGTCACTGGGGGCCTCAGACCCGCCGCGTCAGGATCAGCCATGCGGCCAGCCCGTTGAGCGCGGAATAGGCCAGATAGCCCCACGCCAGACCCGGCCAGCCATTGGCCGCCAAAAGCAGCGCGGCGAGCAGAACGAGAAACTCGAACAGCAAAGTGATGCGCCCGCCCATCATGTGGACGAACCACGGAACCTGTCCGATCAGGGGGTGGCCGCTTTCCAGAACAGCCTTGTGCATGGCGAAATTGCCGATGCCGAGCAGGAATATTGCGAGAATTGCCATCCGCTCCAACATGGCCATTCGCCGGTCGATTGCAAAGAGCGCTTCGTCGGCAAGACTAATCCATCGGTCGGGACGCTGCATCCGCAGTCGACCCGGTGACGCGCCCAATCGAAGGTCGGGCGCGCGCCGCACCCCTTTCCCCTATTACCAATCGGGCGGGTTCAATTCCCCCTCCTCCCCCAGGAGAGCCCGCACCCAAGGAGAAGGATAATGAAGACCGTTTTTGTTACCATCGCCGCAGCCGCTGCTGTTCTCGCCGCTCCCGCCTCGGCAGGATCGCCCGCCCCGGCAGGATCAATCGTCGTCCAGCATGCCGACCTGAACCTCGCCACGGTCGAGGGCCAGAAGACACTGGATCGCCGGATCAACGCGGCCGCCCGCAAGGTTTGCCAGTTTTCGTCCGCTCCGGCGAACGGCGCTCTGGCAACCGCCGAAGCACGGCGCTGCGTCAGCAAGGCGCGGGCCAGCGCTGCACAGGCCTTCGCCCTCGCGGTCGAGCAGGACCAGCGCACCGGCTGAGCCGCGGCACACCCCCACTCTCGCGGCCTAGCTCCCCTGTAAGGCTGCCCCTCCCGGGCCGGACTCAGTCCCCGGCCCGGGTTCTTTTTTGCTTTCGGAAAAATATCGGGCGAGTGGCTCGATCAGCTGCCGCTTAGCGCCCGGCCATCGCCTTCACCTTGGACAGATAGGTCCGCCCGATCCGCAAGGCGTCGCCATTGTCGAGCTCGACCGACCATACACCCAGCCCGTCATGGCGTAAGCCCCGAATGCCGTCCTTGCGCAGGATGGTGGAGCGGTGGATGCGGATGAATTGCGCCGGGTCCAGCTTCTTCTCCAGCCCGGCAATCGTCTGCAGGAGCAGATAGGACCGGTCCTCGACATGCAGGCGGACATAATCGCGCTCCGCATCCACCCGGCTGACTTGCGAGGTTTCCAGCCGGATCAGTTCAGAGCGGTGCGGCACCCACAATTCCTGCAGCCACTGGCTTTCCGCCGCTTCCCGCGTGGCGCCGCGCCGTTCGGATGCGCGGTCGATCGCGCGGGCGAGACGGTCCTTGGCGACAGGCTTCAGGACATAATCGACCGCATCGCAATCGAACGCCTCGACAGCGAAATGGTCATGCGCGGTCACGAAGATCACTGCCGGGCCCTGACTGTTGTCGCCCCTGGCCGTGGCCAGACCGCGCGCGACTTCCAGCCCGTCCATCCCCGGCATGGTCATGTCGAGCAGCACCAGATCAGGATGCAGAGCTTCGGACAGGCGCAAGGCCGCTTCGCCGTCATTGGCGGTGCCGACCACTGCCAGACTGTCCAGCTTGGCGCAGATCACCTGCATCCGCTCGACGGCCAGTGGCTCGTCATCGACGATCAATGTGCGCATGGGCGTTTCGCTGGAGTCGGTTGCGGCGGTCATCGGCAATCCTTGGGCAGGGTGATTTCGGTCGCGTAGCCATCGCCTTCGGGGCCGGAGCGCACAGTCACGCGGTCGCCGAAGCGGGCCTTCAGCCGGTCGCGCACATTCGCAAGGCCGATGCCGAATCCCGGCGTAACGCCGATATCGACGCCCTGGCCCGATCCGTCATCGGCAACGCGCAAGATGATGGTGCCACCCTCGGCACGGGCGGAGATTTCGATTGTCGCGGTGCGCTTGGCCGGGGCGACGGCGTATTTCACCGAGTTTTCGACCAGCGGCTGGAGGATCATGCCCGGCACCCGGCATTCTTCCAGCCCGGCGGGCAGATCGAAGCGGGTCGCCAGCCGGTCCGGAAAACGTGCTTCCTCGATATCCAGATAATGCCGCTGGAGGGCGAATTCGTCGGCCAGCGGCACGTCCGCCGTGGTGTCGTCTGCCAGAGAATGGCGATAGAAATTGCTCATCGCCTGAATCATGTCCTCGGCCCGTTCGGTCCGGCCCGTCATCACCAGCGAGGACAGCGAATTGAGCGTGTTGAACAGGAAATGCGGGTTTACCTGATAGCGCAGGGAGCGCAGTTCGGCCGCCTTGGCCGCACGGCGAAATTCGCCTTCCCGCCGCTCCGCCGCCCGCGCCTGTGCGCCTGCGAGAAGCGCCAGATAGAGCGAGGCCCACGCAATCAGGAGGAAATAGCGGCCCAGCGCGATGTCGCTGATCTGACGCCATTTGTCGAAGCCGGTGGGCGCGCTTTGGAGCGTGACCGTGACGGTTTCGACCCGCTGCTCGCCATCGGGCGAGGTTTCGTCAACTTGACCGGAAACGCCGGGAATATCGATCAGAACATTGCCCGCCTCGTCCTTGCGCAGCTTGATGCCTTCACGCTCGCCGACTTTCTCGACCAGCTTTCCTTCCAGATCCGCAAACACCCACTGGTTGATCTGCGCGATCAGGATCGAGGCGGGCAGCGCGGCAATCATCGCTACAGCGACCTTCCAGCCGAGCGTGCGGTTGTCGACGAGCCTGAGAACCATCCACAGGACACAGGTGACGGCGACACCCGCCACGCTGACCAGGCTGCGCCGCCACATCATCTCGGCCTGCAGCTCCAGCCCGAGGATCGAGCCGCGCAGGGTGACCATCACAAAATAGAACAGCCATAGGCCGACAATACTGGCCAGCACGAGGCGGGGCGACAGGCGGTCCGTGGTGTCGGGCGCTAGGGCTGCTTGCGAAAACATATCCCGCCCTAGCCCCACAGAGCCCTCCAGCGCCAGAACAGCGGTCGAGCGGGCAAGCCCCTTTGTCGAAGTCCTTCAGGCCGTTTTCAGAGCGAATCAGCCGGTGGGCAGCAGATTCTCCTCGGCAATCCGCTTCTTCCACTGCGCCGGAGCCAGCGTGTGGACATTGTTGCCCGCGCTATCCACCGCCACCGTCACCGGCATGTCTTTGACGGTGAATTCGTAGATCGCTTCCATGCCGAGATCCTCGAAGCCGACGACTTTGCTTTCCTTGATCGCCCGGCTGACCAGATAGGCGGCCCCGCCCGTCGCCATCAGATAGGCGACTTTGTAGCGGCTGATGACATCGACTGCGTCATGCCCGCGCTCCGCCTTGCCGATCATCGCCAGCAGGCCGAGATCGAGCATCATTTCGGTGAAGCGGTCCATCCGCGTGGCAGTTGTCGGGCCGGCGGGGCCGACGACTTCGCCCATCACCGGATCGACAGGGCCGACATAATAGATCGCCCGGCCCCTGAAATCGACCGGCAGCTCCTCGCCCTTGTCCAGCATATCCTGAATGCGCTTATGCGCGGCATCGCGCCCGGTCAGCATCTTGCCCGACAGCAGCAGGCGGTCACCATGCTGCCAGCTGTTCACTTCCTCTTGTGTCAGAGCGTCCAGATCGACCCGCTTGGCCGAGGCGTCGGGTTGCCAGTTGACCTTGGGCCACTGGTCCAGATCGGGCTTCTCCAGATAGGTAGGGCCGCTGCCATCCAGCGTGAAATGCGCATGGCGGGTGGCGGCGCAATTGGGGATCATCGCCACCGGCTTGCCCGCTGCGTGGCACGGCCAGTCGTGGATTTTCACATCGAGCACGGTGGAAAGCCCGCCCAGCCCTTGTGCGCCCACGCCTTGCGCGTTGACGGCATCAAAGATGTCGATCCGCAGTTGTTCGATATCGCTCGTGGCGCCGCGCGCCTTCAGCTGGCCCATATCGATCGGGTCCATCAGGCTTTCCTTGGCCAGCTGGACGCAACGCTCCGCCGTGCCGCCGATGCCGATGCCCAGCATCCCCGGCGGGCACCAGCCCGCGCCCATGGAAGGAATCTGCTCCACCACCCAGTCGACGATATTGTCGCTGGGATTCATCATCTTGAATTTCGACTTGTTCTCGCTGCCCCCGCCCTTGGCCGCCACATCGATGGAGACGGTATTGCCCGGAACCATCTCCACGCTCAGCACACAAGGCGTGTTGTCGCGCGTGTTGCGGCGGGTGAAGGCCGGATCGGCGAGAATGCTCGCCCGCAGCTTGTTCTCCGAGTGATTGTAAGCCTGCCGCACGCCTTCATCGACCACATCCTGCAGCGCCCGCTTGCTGTCGAGGCGGCATTCCTGCCCCCATTTGACGAACACGTTGACGATGCCGGTGTCCTGACAGATCGGCCGGTGCCCCTCGGCGCACATCCGGCTGTTGGTCAGAATTTGCGCAATTGCGTCCTTCGCTGCCGCGCCCTGCTCCGCCTCATACGCCTCGCCCAGAGCGCGGATGTAGTCCATCGGATGGTAGTAAGAGATATATTGCAGCGCGTCGCAAACGCTCTCGATGAGGTCGTTTTCCGTAATCGTCACCATGTCGCTCATCGAAGGTATGCTCCTGTCAGTCGAACCTGCCTCCCCTTACGCCGAGGTCGCCTTAGGGGTCAAAGCACTTGGCGAGCAGGTGGCATTGATACTATGGCATTGACCTACTGTGTTGTTATTGTAATACACCCTTCAGAGGTCCTATGAATTTTGAATCCGCCCGACGCGCCATGATCAACAGCCAGCTGCGCACCAGCGGCATCAACGAAACCTTCGTTCTGGAACGGATGGGGACGGTGCCGCGCGAAGATTTTGTGCCGGAATCGATCAGAAACACCGCCTATGTCGATCGCACGCTGCCGCTGGGCGACGGCCGCTTTCTCGCATCGCCAGTGGCCCATGGTCGGATGCTGATGGAAGCCCGGCCCAGAGCAGCCGACCGCGCTCTGGTGATCGAGCATGGCACCGGATATCTGGCCGAATTGCTCCGCCCGCTAGTCGCCTCGGTCGAGACCCTCGACGCCCAGACATTGGCCGGCGGCAAATCGCGCAAGAAGGATTTCGATCTGGTGCTGGTCGATGGCGCATTGGACGATGTGCCCAAGGCGCTGGTGAAAACGCTGGATCCTGCCGGGCGCATCGTAGCCGGTATAATAGAGAACGGCGTTTCCCGCCTGGCCGTGGGCCGCCGCACCGGTGACCGGATCGCCTTCGACATGGTGGCTGATACTGCCCTGCCCGCGTTCCCGATGTTTGCCCGGGCGAAGGAATGGAGCTTTTAACGAATGACAGGTCGCAGCCTCCTCGCAGGATTGCTGCTCGGCAGCTCGCTACTGGCGACGCCAGCGCATGCCGATACGCTGCGCGAGGCGCTGGCGCAGGCCTATCAAACCAATCCGACATTGCAGGCCGCCCGGGCGCAGCAACGCGCCACCGATGAAGGCGTACCGATCGAGAAGGCCGCCGGTCGCCCGAGCGCGCAGATTGCCGGTACGCATGTCGAATTTCTCGTCACTTCGGCCAACAGCTTCACCGCCCCCTCGCGCAATCTGACTGTCGGGCCGGATCTGACCGTGCCGATCTATCAGGGCGGCGCGGTCAAGAATTCGGTTCTCGCCGCCGAGGAGCGGGTCGCCGCAGGCCGGGCCGATTTGCGCGGGACGGAAAGCTCCGTCTTCAGCCAGGTTGTCGCCGCCTATATGGATGTGCTGCAAGCCGAGGCGCTGGTCGGCCTGAATGTCAATCAGGTGCAGGTGCTGGCGACCAATGTCGAGGCAACCGGCGACCGGTTCGAAATTGGCGACCTGACGCGCACCGATGTGGCCCAGTCTCAGTCGCGTCTGGCGCTGGCCGAGGGCGATTTGCGCAGCGCGCAGTCGAACCTGATCGGCGCCCGCGAGACCTATATCCGGCTAGTCGGCCAAGCGCCGGTCGCCCTGCAGCCCCCGCCGCCCCTGCCCAATTTGCCGACCGATCCGGATATGGCCGTGGATGTGGCGCTGGAGCGGAACCCCGACCTGATCGCCGCGCGCGAGCGGGCCGATGCCGCGCGGCTCGATGTGCGCGTTGCCGGGTCGAGCCGACTGCCCCGGGTGAATGTCTTCACCGGAGCCGACTATTCGGACTTTTTCGGCACTCTGGGTGGGCCCACCTCGGCGCAGTTTTCGCAGCGCGAAGTGACGGCCAATGCTGGTGTTCAATTCACCATCCCGATCTATCAGGGCGGTCGTCCCGCCGCACTGCAGCGTCAGGCGCAGGCCCGCGAAGGGGCGGCGCTGGAGCAGATCATCCTCGCCGAGCGCAATGTCATTGCGCAGGTCCGCGCTTCCTTCGCCAGCTACCGCGCGGCGCTGGCGATCATCGATTCCTCGCGCACCGCGGTTTCGGCGGCGGAGCTGAGCCTCGAAGGGGTGCGGGCGGAAAACTCGATCGGCAACCGCACTGTGCTGGATGTGCTGAATGCCGAGCAGGAATTGCTGGTCTCGCGCACGCAATTGGTGACCGCGCGGCGCAACGCCTATGTCGCCGGTTTCACCCTGCTCGCCGCGATGGGTCTGGCCGAGGCACGCGATCTCGGGCTGGAAGGCGGGGCGCTGTATGATCCGGCCGTCAATTTCGAACGGGTGCAGGGCCAGTGGTGGGATTGGCAGCGTGACCCAAATCCCGTTCCGGTGGCGACACGCACCGTTGACATTCCGGCCGCGAATGCGATTGTTTCACCCACTGCGGATATGGCTGAACCAGCCGCCGACACGGGGGAATAAGCACAATGCCTCAGCCGGGCGAATCATCGGTCGAAGAGATTCTTGAATCCATCAAGAAGGTTATCGCGCGCGACAACCGGGCCATGGCCGCCGAAGCCCGCGTCCGCCGTGAACGCGCTGCCGACGAGCAGGACCCGCCCGAACCGGTCGTTCAGGAAGAAGCCGACGAAGTGCTCGATCTGGACGATGCCATGGTGGAAGGCGAGCTGGTCGAGGAAGAATTGGTCGAATCGGGTGACGTCGAGGCTGGCGAAGACTTCGATGCAAACGCCGATGCCCTGCTGACCGATGCAGCGAGCGAGGCGATGCGCGATAATCTCGCCGCCCTGGCGATGATGGCTACCCCGCCCGCTGCGCCGCAAATCGTGCGCAGCGGCGAAACCTCGCTCGAAGGACTCGTGCGCGAAATGCTGCGGCCCATGCTGGCCGAATGGCTTGATGCCAATCTGCCCGGAATGGTCGAGAAAATGGTGCAGGCCGAAATCAGCCGGATTGCCGGTAAGAAGGGCTGAGCAGACCAGCGTCCTCCGTCATCCCCTCTGCCAGCACTACCTGAATGACCAATCGATCCGAAAGCCTGGAAAAGGCCGTCAACGCATTCGCCAAGATCGGCGCGGGCGGGATCGAGCGGCATATTTTCCTCTGCGCCGTCTCGGAGAAGCAGAAATGCTGCCGCCGTGACGAGGGCGAGCGGGCGTGGAAGTACCTCAAGCGCCGGATGAAGGAACTGGGTCTCGTCGGCCGAGGGGGCACCGTTCAGCGGACCAAGGCCGATTGTCTGCAAATCTGCGCGGCGGGGCCCATCGCCGTCGTCCAGCCGGGCAATGTCTGGTACCATTCCTGCACCGAAGCCGTGCTGGAGCGCATCCTTCAGGAGCATCTGATCGGCGGCGTGCCGGTGGAGGAGTTTCGGCTCAAACAGGCCGAAGACACGGCTTAACTGTTGCGCTTGCGCTCTTCTTCGAACCGGTCGTCGATCGCTTCGTCATGGCCCGTGCCATTAGACAGGAACACCAGGCCCATCAGCGCGCTGCCCAGCAGCATGGTGAAACCAATCCCCAGCGCGACCGCAATGTAGAAATGGACCGAAATGTCGCCTTCACGGGTGTAAAGAAGCGCCACGGCAATCGCGACCACACCCACGGTGATCAGAAACATAAACCGCATGATGCGGCGATAGCGGGCCCACGCATAGGCTGCCGTTTCCGGATCCTCTAAAGGCGATTTCGGGGTCATTGCATCCCTTCCTTTTCGGCGGAGCGCCCTGCGTCAACCGCCGGATTCGCCATTTGTCCCGCTTCGTGGCATCTTCTGACGACGAGGGAAAGGAGACGTCCATGACAATTGAGCGAATCATCCAGCACCGCGATGCGAGCGATATCCTGACATGCGATCCCGCGATACCTGTCCGCGAGGCGGTAGGCTTGCTTGCCGGAAAGCGCATTGGCGCGCTGCCGATTGTCGATGGCGGGGCCGTGGTGGGCATTTTCTCCGAGCGCGACGTGATTTACCGGCTGGCGAGCGAAGGGGCGCTGTGCCTCGACCGTCCCGTCTCCGAGGTCATGACGTCGCCCGCGATCACCGTCACGCGGACCGACAAAATCGACGATGCGCTCGATCTGATGACCAGGCGGCGCATCCGGCACCTGCCGGTGGTGGAAGGGGGCGGGCTGATCGGCTTCGTGTCGATCGGCGATCTGGTGAAGACGCGGATGGACGAGGTGGAGCGCGATGCGGAATCCATGCGGTCCTATATCCAGACCGCTTGAAGGGAAGTGGTTGAGGACGCCAGCCGAGGTCCCTACATAAAGCCAATGGCCGAGACACCTCAACTCACCGAAGCCGCCGCATCGCGCATTGCCTGGATTGCCGACAAGCAGGGCAAACCGGCGATCCTGCGCCTGTCTGTCGAAGGGGGCGGTTGCTCCGGCTTTCAATACAAGTTCGAACTGGCCGACGGGCCGGATGCGGATGATCTGACCAGCGAAACCGCCGATGCGCGGCTGGTGATTGATCCGGTCAGCCTCGATCTGGTGGCCGGCAGCACTGTCGACTACGTCGAGTCGCTCGGCGGAGCGGCGTTCAAGGTCGAGAACCCGATGGCCGCGGCGGGCTGCGGCTGCGGATCCTCGTTTGGGGTTTAAGTCAGGCGGGATTTCGGTTTACCGGAGGGCCCCGCATCGGGCATTAGGCGCGCCATGCGCATTGCCACATTCAACATCAACGGGATCAAGGCGCGGCTGCCGCGTCTGCTGGAATGGCTGGAAGAAACCCGGCCCACCGTCGCCTGCCTGCAGGAAATAAAGACGCAGGACGAGGGCTTCCCCGCCGACGCATTCGAGAAGATTGGCTACAAGGCGATCTGGCACGGCCAGAAGAGTTTCAACGGCGTTGCCATTCTGGCGGACGGTGTCGAGCCGGTCGAAACCATGCGCGGTCTGCCGCTCTTGAGCGATGATGACGAGGCCGACGAGCAATCCCGTTATCTGGAAGCAGAAGTGAACGGCGTGCGGATTGCCAATCTGTATCTGCCCAATGGCAACCCGCAGCCGGGGCCAAAATTCGATTACAAACTGCGCTGGATGAAGCGCCTTCGGGCGCGGATGCAAACCCTGTGGGACAGCGAGACACCCGCCATCGTGCTGGGCGATTTCAATGTCATCCCGGAAGCGAAGGACACCTTTTCGGTGCGCGCGATGGCCGATGATGCGCTGACCCAGCCGGAATCGCGCGACGCCTATATGCGGCTGCTGGCCGACGGGTGGACCGATGCGCTGGGCACGCTCAATCCGCGCGGCGGAGTGTGGACCTATTGGGACTACCAGCGCGGCGCGTGGCAGCGCGATCACGGGTTTCGGATCGACCACTGCCTGCTCTCCCCAGAGCTTGCCGACCGGTTGATCTCTGCTGGCGTCGACAAGGAGCATCGCGGCCGGGAAAAGGCCAGCGATCACGCGCCCGTCTGGGTCGAATTGGCGGACTCTTAGGTCCTGACGCGAAAAGGGCCGCTGGTCCCATCTGGAACCAGCGGCCCTTCTTGCGACCCGGAGGCGATCTGCCCCCTTGGGGTTAGCGGTAAAAAATGTGCGTGTTGATCGTCGCGCGGCGCGATTTCACGCGGGCCCAGCGCGGGCTGACATATTTCGCGTGGAAATAGAGCGAGTCGTCGGCTTGGCTTTCCCACAGCCCGCGGTGGGCGATGGTGGCGATCTTCTTGGCCTTGACCCACGCGGACGAACCACGGTTGATGCGGGGCATCCGGCCATTCTTCACGAAAGAGAACTGCGCACGCTGATAAACGACGCCGCAATAGCTGGACGGGAATGCGCGCGCATCGGCGCGGTTGATCACGACCTGCGCGACAGCCAGCTGGCCGTCGATCGGCTCACCGCGCGATTCGAAATAGACAGCACCAGCCAAGCATTCGAGCTCGCCGCTCAGCGTGGCGGGTGCCTCTACCTTGGCGATCATCTCGCGCAGGGAGCCGGCAGATGGAGTAGGGGCGGGCTCCTGAACTTCGGGCTCGGCCTCGGCCTCTTCTTCTTCGGTAATTTCGGGAAGCGGCTGAACCACTTCCTCGGCCACGAAAACGGGAACCGTTTCGTCGACCAGAGCGACAGGTGTCTGCACCTGTACCTGTTCTGCGTCTTCGGCGTTTGCGCCGGAACCTTCGACGGCTGCGAAGGTTAGAACCATACCAGCCGCGATTGCGGCGAGGGAAATCTTGTGGGTCTTGCGACTCATGAAACTGTCATCTTTGAGCGGTGAGCGAGCACTGGCGCAGGCGAAGACCTGTTTGCGTTATATGCAATTGTTGGGTTGGTCTGTTTTGGCCTGCCGGCCACTCCCCGTCTGCGTGCTATCTCGCGAGCCGAAATGCCCGGAACGAAACGCCTGCGCTGTCAGAAGATGGCGGCCAAGTAGGCCGACGGGCGTTTAAGTCAACTTAACGCAGACAGGCTTTCGATGAAGCGTGCCGGATCAGCGATGTCTGCCTCCAGAATCCAGAGGTCGGGATCGGAAGCGTGTCTTTTCCGGCAATATTCGGAAAACTCCCTATAAGTTTCAATACCTTTTGGCAGAGAAAGGGTCCATTGCCGTGACCCGTCCATCTGCGGCATCCTTTCGTAAAGTTGCGCGCTTGTGCCATTTTCTATGGTTAAAAGCATGATCGTCCCGGCGTCGCGTTCGCCTTTGAACAGGACACTCGCAAACCCGCCCTGCGCCTCTATCAGCCGCCGTATCGCCCCGATTTCCAAATGAGCGGGGAGCCGCGAATCACTCATCAGGCGATTTTGCGGGGTCGTATCCCGCCAATCCGGCCAGCGGGATGTGTGAGCGCATGAAAGTGCCGGTCCCGCGTCCGATCTCGTCGCCTTCGGCATCGACCAGCCGCGATTCCGCCACCAGCACGCGGCGCCTTCCACTGACCCAGCGCCCTTCGGCCACCACCTCGCCCTCGCGTACGGGCTTGGTAAAATGCAGGTTGAACGAAGTCGTCAGGAGGAACCGGTCGCTGACCATGGTGTTGGCGGCATAAAAGGCCGCGTCGTCCAGCATCTTGAAATAGATCGTCCCGTGCGCCGCGCCCGCCGCGTGATAGGATTGCGGCGCAACCTGGAACACCAGCCGCGCATGGCCCTCCTTCTCGATCGCCAGCGTGGATTCGAACAGCCGGTTCACCGGCGCGGAGCTGTAAAGCCGCTCCAGCGCGCGAAAATGCGACTGTGCTCCACTCTGAAGTCGATCCGGGTTTTCATCCGCCATCGGACATAGACCTCTGCATTGTCGTCAAAACGCCGTTCAAACCCGATGCGCTTAATGCGGTTCGACCCATCCCACCGATCCGTCGCGGCGGCGATAGACCATATTGTGCCGCCCGGTTCCCGCATTCTTGAAGAACATTGCGGCGGTGTCCCGCAGATCGAGCATCATCACCGCATCGGCCACCGAGGACTCCGGGATGTCGACTTTCGTTTCCGCTACAATCAGCGGACCATCCTCGCCAACTTCTTCCTCGACCTCGTCGGGCTCTGCCGTGGCGAAGACCCGGTACGCTGCTTCTTCCTGCTGAATCGCGTGATCCGCCTGCTCGTGGCGGTCCTTCAGACGGCGCTTGTAGCGACGCAGCTGCTTCTCGATCTTCTCTGCCGCCTTGTCGCACGATTGGTGCGCGTCATGCGCCTCGGCATGACCTTTCAGGATCAGGCCCTGCATCACATGCAGGACGATATCGCAGGAAAACGCGCCGGCCCCGGCCTTGCCGAAGGTGACATGCGAGGAGATGGCCCGGCTGAAATACTTCTCGACCATGGACTCCATCCGGTCGCGCGCGTGATCCTGCAGCGCGGCGCCGGTTTCGACCTGATGACCTGAAACGCGAATATCCATGGTGGGCACTCCTTGCTTGTCTTGTCTTTTTTGCCGGGGCTGATCCGGGACGGTTCGCCCGAATCTTGAGATTCATATCTCGTCAGCCTGCCCAGAGAGGCTTTTCCATTTGTTCGAGAAACGATCGGTGGCGGGACAATTCCTCCTCGCTGGCCGAATGCGGGCGGGGAGGGCGGACCTCGCGATTGACGGCGCGTGCGGCGATCCGCGATGGCTGTGCTTCGGCGCTAACCTCTTCCGCCGCCAACTCCAGCCCGATCTGGCGGCCGCCGGTCAGCTCGACATAGACCTGCGCCAGCAATTCGGCATCGAGCAGCGCGCCGTGCTTCACACGGTGGCTGCGATCCACGCCGAAGCGGGTGCACAATGCGTCGAGCGAGACCTTTGCCCCGGGAAATTTGCGCCGGGCCATGGTGACGGTATCGACCATCCGGTCCAGATCGATGATCTCGCGCCCGCACAGCGTGAGCTCTCCATTGAGAAAGCCGAAATCGAAGCTGGCATTGTGGGCGACCAGCGGCGCATCGCCGAGAAAATCGAGCAAAGCCTGCGCGCCGTCGGCAAACAGAGGCTTGTCCGAAAGAAACTGCGCCGACAGACCGTGCACCGCCTCGGCCTCTGCCGGCATGTCGCGTTCCGGGTTGTAATAGGCGTGGAAGGTTTCGCCGGTAGGCATCCGGTTGATCATCTCGACGCAACCGATTTCAACCATTCGGTCGCCCTTTTTCGGGTCGAGTCCGGTGGTTTCTGTGTCGAATACTATTTCACGCATGTGACACAGACTATCGGCCCAAGATGTGCGGCTGGCAAGGGGGTCTGGCGCACTCAGTTCGCAGAAAGGCGTGCCACTAGGGCTTCAACCTCGGCGCGCGTCGCCTCCAGCGACTGGCCGGTGTCGATCACCGTGTCGGCGCGTTCGCGTTTTTCGGCGTCCGGTACCTGAAGCCCCAGAATTTTCTCGAATTTTTCCACGGTCATGTCCGGACGGGCCAGCACACGTTCGCGCTGGGTCTCGGCCGGTGCGGACACGACCACGATGTGATCGACCGCCGTAAATCCGCCTTTCTCGAACAGGAGCGGGATGTCGAACAACACCATCGGCGCATCCCTATGCGCCTCCATGAATTCGGCCCGCACCTTGGCCACGGCGGGATGCACAATCCCCTCCAGCACAGCGAGCTTCTCCGGATTGTTGAACACCAGAGTGCCCAGCGCATCGCGGTCCACCCCGTCAGGGCCGGTCGAACCGGGAAACGCGGCTTCGATGTCGGGCAGCAAGGCTCCGCCCGGCCCCTGCAGACGGCGAACCTCGGCATCGGCATCGAACATCGGAATGCCCAGATCGACAAACATCTGCGCGACGGTCGATTTACCCATACCGATGGAACCGGTTAGGCCGAGGATCAGGGGCTTTGTCATTGCATCAGCCTTTCACGCAAGCGGTCGTCGCTGCCGCGCGGGGCGGGGACGCCGAAGAATTTCTCGAACGCCGCCGCGGCCTGCCCGATCAGCATCGAGAGGCCGTCCACGGTGTGCAATCCGGCGGCGCGGGCGTCCTTCAGAAGCGGAGTGTCGAGCGGATCGGTGACGATATCGTAGACAATCGAGCCGGGCGGCGCGTGGCTGAAATCGAAAGCGAGCGGCGGCTGTCCGCGCATGCCCAGCGGCGACGCGTTGACGATCAGATCGCAGCAGCCCTCGCGGTCGTCGAATGCGAAATCGGTTTCGGTGGCAAAGTGATCGAGCGGGGGCGTGTGGTGCTCGCCATCGGGAGCCAGCTCGTCGAGCAAAGCGCGCGCCTTCGCCGGATTGCGACCCGCAATCACCAGAGTGAAGCCTTCCTGCGCCAGTCCCGCGATGATCGCCCGCGCTGCCCCGCCCGTGCCGAGAATGCGCGCCATGCGGAACAGGTGTTTGTCGGCCAACATGCTCTGCAACGGCTCGAGAAATCCGGCGACATCGGTGTTGTAGCCTACAAGCGCGCCATCTCCGGCGCGCACCACAGTATTCACCGCACCAACACGCTTGGCCAGGGGATGCAGGCGGTCAAGCAAGGGAATGATCGTCTGCTTGTGCGGCATGGTGACATTGCATCCCAGCCAATCGGGATCGCCCCGGCGGCCGGACAGATAATCCGGCAACTCCCCATCCTGCACACGGGTCGCGCGATAATCCGACGCCAGACCCAGCTCACCCAGCCAGAAGCCATGAATGTCAGGCGATTTGGATTGGCTGATCGGATCGCCGATCACTTCGGCGTAGGGCGTGCTCATGTGTCCAGCAGGCCCCGTTCCCGCAGCGCGCCCAGCACCGGGAGGAGCGGCATGCCCAGCACCGTGAAATGCTCGCCGATAATCTTCTCGAACAATTGCACGCCGCGCGCTTCGATCCGGAACACGCCGACGCAATGGCTGACCGCAGGCCATTCGGCATCCAGATAATGCTCGATAAAATCGTGCGTCAAAGCGCGCACATGCAAGGTCGCCATGCTGGGTGCGACCCAGTCGATCGCGCCGTCCTGCGCGAGAGCCGCCGCACTGTGCAGACGCATCGGCTTGCCGGAAAAGAAGCGCAGATGCTCCGCCGCCTGTTCGCGGGTTTGCGGTTTGTCGAACCGGCGGCCTTCTACCTCAACCAGCGAATCGCTTCCCAGGACCCACCGTTCCGGCTGCTCCGCCGAAACTGCTGCAGCCTTGGCAGCGGCCAGCGCCTGCGCAATCTCGGCAGGATCAGCCCCCGCCATTTCCGCTTCCAGCCCGCGTTCGTCGACATTGGCGGGCATGCATTCGTGCGCAACACCGGCATCGTCCAGCATGGCGCGACGCGACGCGCTTTTCGACGCGAGAATGAGAGTGCCGCTCATATCGGCTTCTCGCCGGGTTTGACCCTGCGCTGGCGTTCATTGTGGATTCGAATGATTGCCGCCGCCGTTTCCTCGATCGAGCGGCGCGTCACGTCGATCACCGGCCAGTTGTTGTCCGAGAACAGACGCCGGGCGAACTGCACTTCCTTTTTCACCCGCTCGTTATCGATGTAATCGGTCTGCTCCCGCTCGTTCAGCGTCAGCAGGCGATTGCGCCGGATCTGGACCAGCCGTTCGGGCGCAGTCGTCAGTCCGACAATGGTCGGTCCTTTCAATTCATACAGGGCAGGGGGCGGCGGGCTTTCCACCACCAGCGGGATATTCGCCACCTTGTATCCGCGATTGGCGAGATAGATGCTGGTCGGCGTTTTCGAACTGCGCGATACCCCGGCGAGCAGAATATCCGCCTGTTCCCAGTTCTCATGCGCAATCCCGTCATCATGGGCTATGGTGAACTGGATCGCCTCGACTCGCTCGAAATAGGCCGCATCCATCCGGTGCTGGCGACCCGGGCGGCCATGCGCTTCCTCGCCCAGCTGCGCTTCCAGCGCGACGGTCACCGTCTCCAGCGCGTCCACAGCGGGCAGAGACATTTGTCGGCAGCTTTCCTCCAGCCGTTTTCGCGTATCGGCATTGACCAGCGTATAGAGCACCAGGCCGGGACTGGCCGCGAGTTCCGGCACAATCCGGTCGAGATGCGCACGGCTGCGCACCATCGGCCAGAAATGCCGCACGACATCGGCGGTTTCGAACTGGGCGAGCGCCGCCTTGGCGATCATCTCCAGTGTTTCGCCGGTGGAATCGGACAGCAGATGGAGATGAATGCGTGACAGAGACGGGTGCCTTTCCATTGAGGGATGCCCTTCTCCCGAGGGGATCAGGGGGTGTGGACAAGTGCCCGCATAAACCACGGGAGCAATTGGCGGACAAGCGGGGGATGGGATTCCGCCCCCGCTACCTTGGTTTTCATCGGAGGGGTTGTGGGCAGGAACGCTGGCTTGTCGACAGCGCGCGGACAGTGTGCACAGCTTTCGATTGACTCAACGACGCTGCCGAGTCGCTTAGCCACGAGCGGCTGGAAAACTGGTGAGAATTCGGGCAGGAACCCTGTGTCCCCGCTTTCCACAGGGCCAACATACAACATCAGATTCTATTAATAATATTATATTGATTGGACTCATCCCTCGATGCCCGGAATTTTGCTTGAAACCATGCGCGGCCAGCGCACCGAGGAAACCCCGCTTTGGCTGATGCGTCAGGCCGGGCGGTATCTGCCCGAATATCGGGCTCTCAGGGCAGAGAAGGGCGGGTTTCTCGATCTCGTCTATGACAGCGATGCAGCGTGCGAGGTGACCTTGCAGCCGATCCGGCGGTTCGGGTTCGACGGGGCGATCCTGTTTTCCGACATTCTGATCGTGCCCCATGCGCTGGGTCAGAAGCTGGAATTTCTGGCAGGGGAAGGTCCCAAGCTCTCGCCCACGCTGGTGGATCATGCGCTCAGCAGCCTGGAAGCGGTGCCAGAGCGCTTTGACGCGATTTACCGGACCGTGGCCAAGGTCAGCGCTGCTTTGGGCCCTGAGACGACCATGCTGGGCTTTGCAGGCAGCCCGTGGACCGTCGCGACCTATATGGTGGCGGGCGAGGGCAGCCGCGATCAGCATGCAACCCGCGAAATGGCCTACCGAGATCCTGTTGCGATGCAGGAAATTGTTGACGCGATTATCGAAAGCTCAGTCGGGTATTTGTCGGGCCAGATCAAGGCCGGGGCCGAAGCGGTGCAATTGTTCGATAGCTGGGCTGGCAGCCTTGCTCCCGACCAGTTCGAAAAATGGGTCATCGCGCCCAATGCGCGGATTGTCGAAGGCCTGAAAGCGCTGCATCCCGACACACCGATCATCGGCTTCCCGAAAGGTTCAGGCGAGAAGCTGGCCGATTATGCGCGCGAGACCGGCGTCGATGCGATCGGTCTCGATGAGACGGTCGATCCGGCCTGGGCCGATACGGTCCTGCCCGCCGGTATGCCGGTGCAGGGCAATCTCGATCCGCTGATCCTGATGAGCACACCCGAAGCGATCACAGCCCGCGCTGTGACCATTATGGAAACGTTGCGGGAACGGCCGCATGTGTTCAATCTGGGCCATGGGATTGGCCAGTTCACGCCAATCGAGAATGTCGAGGCATTGGTGGCTGCTGTCCGGGGCTGGCGCGGTTAACAAACGCAGCGATTAATGCGGGGAGGGGGTGACGATTCAGTAAGAAGCCCCTAGATTAACACCATGCAGGAAACTCTTATCTTCCTTCAGGCTTGGCTGAAGGCCGGTCACATCATTTTCGTGATCTTCTGGATGGCGGGCCTGTTCATCCTGCCCCGCCAGATGCTGTATATGCACGCCTCTGCTGCCGGGTCCGAGGAAGAAGCGCTGTGGGCAAAGCGCACGCAGACTCTCAAGCGCGTTATCCTGATCCCGAGCATCATTGTGGTCTGGGTGCTGGGTTTGCTGTTGATGTCGGCCATCGGCGCGCACACGCAGGGCTGGTTCCATGTAAAATTGCTGCTGGTCCTGGCGCTGTCGGGCTATCACGGATTTATCAGTGCGAAGGCGAAGGCCATGGCGCGGGGCGAACGGCCCCTGAGCGAAAAGGCCCTGCGGCTGTGGGGCGAGGTTCCTGCGATCATCACAGTGCTGGTGGTGGTGCTGGTGATTGTCAAACCGTTCTGAGCCTTGCCGAAAGCAACCGGCGCAATTCTGGCGATTGACGGCGGGACGCCGCGCGCCTAATTCCCAATCCATCAACCGGCTATCGGTTCGCGAGGCACGCACCGCGCCCTCCCACCGCTTCCCGCTTTCTCCAAGCCCAATGGAAGTGCCGGCCTTTCTACGAAATACCAGAATACGGAAATACCAATGCATCTCAAAGACTTGAAACTGAAAGCGCCGGCCGATCTGGTCAAGATGGCGGAAGAACTCGACGTCGAAGGCGCATCGACCATGCGCCGCCAGGACCTGATGTTCTGCATCCTGCGCGAACTGGCGGAAGACGAAGACTACAACGAAAAGATCATGGGCATCGGCACGATCGAAGTGCTGCAGGATGGCTTCGGCTTCCTGCGCAGCCCCGAGGCGAGCTATCTTGCCGGGCCCGACGATATTTACGTCTCGCCCAATCAGGTCCGCAAATCGGGCCTGCGCACCGGTGACACCGTCGAAGGCGAAATTCGCGCGCCGAAGGAAGGCGAGCGCTATTTCGCCCTGACCAAGCTGACCAGCGTCAATTACGAAGATCCCGACGCGGTCCGGATGCGGACCAATTTCGACAACCTCACGCCGCTTTATCCGGAAGAGAAGCTGTCACTCGATACGCTCGACCCCACTGTGGTCGACAAATCCGCCCGCGTGATCGACATCATTTCGCCGCAGGGCAAAGGCCAGCGCGCCTTGATTGTCGCGCCGCCGCGCACCGGTAAAACCGTGCTGCTGCAGAACATTGCGAAGGCGATTACCGACAACCATCCTGAAGTGTTCCTGCTGGTCCTGCTGGTGGACGAACGCCCGGAAGAAGTCACGGACATGCAGCGCAGCGTGAAGGGCGAGGTGATTTCCTCCACCTTCGACGAGCCAGCCACCCGCCACGTGCAGGTTGCCGAAATGGTGATCGAGAAAGCGAAACGTCTGGTCGAGCACAAGCGCGATGTCGTGATCCTGCTCGATTCAATCACCCGCCTAGGCCGCGCCTACAACACCGTCGTCCCCAGTTCCGGTAAGGTGCTGACCGGCGGTGTCGATGCCAATGCACTGCAGCGCCCCAAGCGATTCTTCGGTGCGGCGCGGAACATCGAGGAAGGCGGCTCGCTGTCGATCATCGCCACGGCGCTGATCGATACCGGCAGCCGGATGGACGAGGTTATCTTCGAGGAATTCAAGGGCACCGGTAACAGCGAAATCGTGCTCGACCGCAAGGTTGCCGACAAGCGTATCTTCCCGGCGCTCGATGTCGGCAAGTCAGGCACGCGCAAGGAAGAACTGCTGGTCGAGAAGGACAAGCTTTCGAAGATGTGGGTCCTGCGCCGTATCCTGATGCAGATGGGCACCATCGACGCGATGGAATTCCTCCTCGACAAGATGAAGGATTCCAAGACCAACGAAGATTTCTTCGATACGATGAACCAGTAAACCGGGAGCAATTCTCCCGGGTTCGGGACTTGTGACGAGCGCAGAGAAAGCGTCAGGGAAAGACGGATAGGATCTTGGAAAGACTGATCTATCGCAGCAGAGCGGGCGAAAATGTCGGGGCCCGTGATGTGTTCGACATTGTCGAAACCTCAGCCCGGCGGAATTCGGCGCGCGAAATCACCGGATTTTTGCTCTATGACGAAGACCGCTTCCTGCAGATGATCGAGGGGCCGGCCGGCAAGATCGAGGAACTGATCGAAGACCTCAATCGCGACCCGCGCCATCACTCCATTGAAATACTCAATCGTGAAGCCGCGCGAGAACGGCTTTTCTCGGATTGGGAAATGAAGCGCCTGATTACCTTCGCCGACGTTCCCGCAATGGAAGCGATCCGGGCCAATCTGGCAGGCAAGCCGGAAGCGGATGGGATCATGGAGATCGTCACGGAATTTCTCGAAGCGCCGGCGGGCTGAGGGAAGGGCGTTACGCCTTTTGCCGCTCAAGCTGGGCGGCCATCGATTCCCATACCTTGTTGACGGCTTTGAGTGGCCGCACCATCACCTTGAAATCGATGATCTTTCCATCCTCGTCGAAGCGGATGAGGTCGATCCCGTTCACATGCACTCCGTCCATGCTGCAGGTGAATTCCAGCATCACGTTCTGCCCGTCGACTAGTTCGCGTTCATAGCGAAAGTCCTGGCTCCCCAGTGTCTGGGCGGCGGCCGAAAGATAGGCGACAACCAGTTCGCGCCCCGCTTGCGGAGTGTGAACAACCGGCGAGTGGAAAACCGCGTTTTTGTGGACGAGCTTGGACAGTCGTTCGGGATTGGGCGCAGTGGCGAGTTGGTGCCATTCGGCGAGGGCGTCGTGTGTCGTGGTCATGCGGCTCTCCTGAAGCTGTCGGCCCGCGCGGCGTGCCAGTGATGGGCAAGCTTGGTGCTGTCCGGGTCCTGTGCAAGCGAACCCGGCTCGACGAAGGAATAGACGCGGTCGATAGCATCGGAGCGGGCGCCATTGATCCTCTCGCGCATGTCGCGCGGTTCGATGGCCCATGGATTATCCAGCCCCATCGCGACGGTAATTTCGCGCAGAGAATGCAGCGTCTGGCGTTGGAAACGGGCAACGCGGGGGGCCTTGTCCTCGACAACCAAGCCCTCCTGTCGCCACGCGATCTGGGTTGCGACGCCGGTCGGGCAGTGGCCGGTATGGCATTGCATCGATTGAATGCATCCCAGTGAAAACATGAAGGGCCGCGCCGCGTTGCACCAGTCAGCGCCAATCGCGAAGGCTTTGGCCATTTGCGCCCCGGAGTGAATCTTGCCTGAAGCGGCGATCTTGACCCGCTCCTTGAAGCCTGTGCCGACCAGCATATTGCGCACCCAGATCTGCCCTTCGCGCAGCGGCATGCCGACGCTGTTCGACAGCTCCAGCGGGGCTGCGCCCGTGCCGCCTTCCGCCCCGTCCACCGTAATGAAATCAGGGTGAAGGCCTGTTTCCAACATCGCCTTGCCCACCGCCATCAATTCATGCGGCTGGCCGACGCACAGCTTTATACCGACCGGCTTGCCGCCCGACAATTCGCGCAGTTTCGTGAGCCATTCGAGCATCTCGATGGGGGTCGAGAATGCCGAATGGGCGGCGGGAGAGGTAACGGTCTCCCCGACAGGAACACCGCGTGCTTCGGCGATTTCTTCGGTGACTTTTTCGCCGGGCAAGACTCCGCCATGACCCGGCTTTGCCCCCTGGCTGAGTTTCACCTCAATCATCTTGACCTGATCGGAGGCGGAATTGTCGATGAACTGGGCGGGATCGAATGTGCCATCCTTTGCCCGGCAGCCGAAATAGCCGCTGCCCAGCTCCCAGATCAGATCACCGCCCGGTCCGCGATGGTATTTGCTGATGCTGCCCTCGCCGGTGTTGTGGGCGAAATTGCCCATCGCCGCGCCGGCGTTGAGCGCCTCGATTGCACGGGCCGACAGTGATCCGAAGCTCATCGCCGAGATGTTGAGCAGAGAGGAGGAATAGGGTTTGGCGCAGGTGCCCGCGCCGATGTCGAGCCGCCATTCCTCAGGTGCGCTGGCATCGGGGGCGATGGAGTGGCTCATCCATTCATATTCGTCCGAGTAAACATCCAGCTCGGTGCCCATCGGATGCGCGTCGAGATCGCCCTTGGCGCGGGCATAGATCAGGGCGCGGGCCTGATGGCTGAAAGGGCGGCCTTCCAGATCGCCTTCGACCAGATAGGACTGCGCGAAGGGGCGCAAATCTTCCATGATCCAGCGGATGCGGGCGGCGAGCGGGTAATTCCGCCTAAGGGTATGATCCGATTGGAAGAAATCCCACACGGCAAGCAGTGCGAGCGGGGCGGCGACGATCAGGCCCCACGGCCAAAGCCAGAGAGCCAATCCGCAAAGCGCCAGCAGGGTAAGCGGGGTGACATAGCGCCACGGGATCATTTCGGACATGCGCCGCCTCAGCCGAGATGCTGCGCGAAAAACGCATCGGTGCGTTCGTCGGCAAGGGTCGCTCCGGCGTCGTCGCGGCGATCACCGAACTGGGTGGCAAAGCCGTGGTCGAGACCGGGATAATCGTGGAGCGTTACCTTGGGGTGATCGTCCAGCCCGTCATGCATGGCCTTTTGCGCGGCCTTGTCCACAAAGCCGTCTTCTTCGGGGATGTGGAGCATGAGCGGGTTCGCGATTGCCTTCGCCTCGCCGAGCATGTCCGGAACGCCCACCGCGTAATAGCCCACACTGGCATCGCTGTCGGTCCGCGCCGCTGTCATATAGGCCAGCTTCCCGCCAAGACAGTAACCGACCGCGCCGACTTTTTTGCCGCCGGTTTCTGAGCGCGCCCAGCGGATCGCGGCCTCGATATCGCGCACGCCCCCGTCGGGATCGAACTGGCCCATCAGATCGAGCGCGCGCTTGAATTCCGGCTCCACATCGGGATCGAGCTCGATGCCGCGCTCCAGTTGCCAGAACAGGTCTGGCGCGACTGCCAGATAGCCTTGCTCCGCCAGCAGATCGCATTTGCGTCGGATTCCGGCATTCACCCCGAATATCTCCTGAATTACGATAATTGCGGCTTTGGCGTCACCGGCAGGCCGCGCGACATAGGCGGAGAATTCGTCCCCTCCCGACAGGGTTGGAATGGAAACGGTGCTGGTCATCACGGAAACTCCTTGATCGGTGTGTCAGGGCATATGGGGCGGGTATCGCTTGCTAAAGCGTTCCCGCCAACCCAATAAACGGGTCACAGAAATACAAACGGAGGAAACGCCATGAAGGTCCACGTGGAAATCGACTGCACGCCAGAGGAAGCGCGCGCCTTTCTGGGGCTCCCCGATGTGAGCAAGGCCAATGCCGTCTATGTCGACACGGTAACTAAGGCGATGAAGGGCGTGACCAGTCCGGATCAATTGCAGGACATTGCCAAGTCGATTGCTCCGATGGGCCAGATGGGACTGAAAATGTTTCAGAATTTCGTCGAGGGCAGCATGGCTGCGGGCAGCGCGCTGACTCCAAAGTCAAAAGGCAAAACGGACTGACCGCGCGCCTGTCGGCCCATTATTGCGAGAGCCATGGATACGATCTTTGCCCTGTCGAGTGGCGCTCCGCCCGCCGCCATCGGGGTTATCCGCATTTCGGGGCCTAACGCGGCTGACGCGCTGAAGGCCCTCGCGGGCCGAGTACCAGAGCCGCGCCGACCCAGCCTGGCGAAGCTGCGGGATTCAGAAGGTGGCCTGCTCGATGAGGCTTTGCTCCTGTGGTTTCCCGGACCGGCGACGGCCACCGGCGAGGATTGTGCCGAGCTCCATTGTCATGGCGGACGTGCGGTTGTGGCCGCGCTGCTGGAGCGATTGTCCAAGCTGACTGGTTTGCGGGCTGCCGAAGCGGGCGAGTTTACCCAGCGCGCCTTTGCGAATGGTCGCCTCGATCTGGCGCAGGCCGAGGGTCTGGCGGATTTGCTCTCGGCAGAGACCGAGCTTCAGCGCGCGGTGGCGGTGGATGCGGCGGGCGGCGGGCAGTCGCAGCTGTTCGCCGATTGGCGGTCACGCTTATTGGTGTTGTCCGCGCATGTGGAGAGCGCGCTCGATTTTTCGGACGAGGACGATGTGGGGGAATTGCCCGCTTCCTTTGCCGATGGCTGGACCGCGCTGGAGGAAGAGATTTCGTCTCTGTTGGGCCGCCCGCAGGTGGAGCGGTTGCAGGACGGGATCCGGGTCGTCTTGGCCGGGCCTCCCAATGCCGGGAAGTCCACCCTCTTCAATGCAATCCTGCGCACCGATGCGGCGATCGTTTCACCCATTGCCGGCACGACGCGCGATGCAATCGAAAGGCCGGTCGCCATCGATGGCATTCCTTTTGTGTTGATCGATACGGCGGGTCTTAGAACGGATACGCCAGACAGCATTGAAGCCATCGGCATTGCGCGTGCAGAGGCGGAAGTACAGCGGGCCGACATTATCCTGTGGCTCGGGCTAGAGGGCGAGGGGCCAGAAGGAGCGTGGGAGATTGCCACACGGTGTGACGAGGGCGGCAGTGGTAAGTCCTATGCCCGTCACACAGTGTCGGGACTAACAGGGGAGGGCATTGCTGCATTGCTGGCCGATCTTGGCGAAACAGCCCGCACCATGCTGCCCAAACCGGGGGAACATGCCGTCAACCAGCGGCAATCCGAATTGTTGGCCGAGGCACAGCGGGCTTTGTCCGAAGGCTTCGCCCACGATCTCCTCGTGACCGCAGAAAACCTGCGGACAGCCCGCTTCGCCTTCGATCGCATTCTCGGGACCGTCGCTACCGAGGACATGCTCGACACACTTTTCGGGCGGTTCTGCATCGGGAAGTGAGATGTTCCACGTGAAACATCCTGCAAATCCCGGTGGGCCACGGCGGAGTTCGGCGTTATAGGGGCGCTATGAGCGCTCGGTTCGATGTTCTGGTGGTTGGCGGCGGGCACGCTGGTGTCGAGGCAGCGTGTGCGGCTGCGCGCATGGGTGTGCGCACGGCTCTGGTCACGTTCGACGGTGCCACGGTCGGCGCGATGAGCTGCAATCCGGCAATTGGCGGATTGGGCAAGGGGCATCTGGTCCGCGAGGTCGATGCCTTTGATGGGGTGATTGGCCGTGCGGCTGACGCTGCCGCGATCCACTACCGGATGCTCAATCGGTCGAAAGGCAGCGCTGTGTGGGGCCCGCGTATTCAGGCGGACCGGAAACTATTCCGGGCTGCGGTGCAGGAGATTGTCGAGGGTCAGGCCGAGCTTTCGGTTATCGAGGGCGAGGTGGCGGCGTTGCAGCTGTCCGGCGGGGAGGCACGCGGGGTGGTTCTTGCCGACGGGTCGGCTGTGGATGCGCAGGCGGTGATTCTGTGCACCGGGACTTTTCTCGGCGGCAAGCTGTTCCGCGGCGAGGAGATCCTGACTGGCGGGCGTGTCGGAGAGGATTCGGCGACGCTTCTGGCACAGCAGGTCCGCGACTTCGGATTGCCGATGGCGCGGCTCAAAACGGGGACGCCGCCCCGGCTCGATGGCCGGACGATTGACTGGGCCTCGCTGCCCGAGCAGCCGTCTGACGGGGAGGGGTGGACTATGTCCGACCTCACGCAGGCGCGCACTAACCCGGAAGTGTTCTGCGCGATCACGCGCACCAATGAGCGCAGCCACGATATCATCCGGGCGAATCTGGACCGCTCGCCGCTGTTCTCCGGTGCGATTGATGCGCAAGGCCCGCGCTATTGCCCGTCGATCGAAGACAAGATCCACCGCTTCGGTGACCGTGACGGGCACCAAGTTTTTCTGGAGCCCGAGGGTTTGGATTCGGCCACGGTTTATCCCAACGGGATCAGCACCTCTCTGCCGGTCGATGTCCAGCTTGCTATGCTCCGCAGCATGGATGGCTTGGGCGCGGTGGAGATGGCGGTGCCGGGCTATGCCGTCGAATATGACTATATCGATCCGAGAGCGCTCACCCGGGGGTTGATGGTGGGCGAGGTACCGGGGCTCTATTGCGCCGGCCAGATCAACGGCACCACGGGCTATGAGGAGGCGGCTGCACAGGGCCTGGTGGCGGGTCTCTCGGCGGCGGCCACAATATTGGAGAAGCCGGGCCCGGCGCTGGACCGCGCAAACAGCTATATCGCGGTGATGATCGACGATCTGACCCTGCACGGGGTGAGCGAGCCGTACCGCATGTTGACCTCGCGCGCCGAGTACCGCCTGCGGCTGAGGGCCAACAACGCTGCTACGCGCCTGACCCCGCTTGCGTTGGAGATCGGGTGTCTGGGTGAAGAGCGCATGCGCTGGTTCGAGAAGCGGGAGACCGAGCGTTCGGCCATCGACGGCCAGTTGGACGCCGCTCTTCCGTCGAGGGCTATTATCGACGCCGGAGCGGATGTCCGCGATGATGGTGCAAAACGCCCCGCGCGCGAATGGTTGCGTTTCCCTGCAGTCGCCTTCGCCCATGTGGCCTCTGCTCTGGATCTTGGGGGCGGTATCGACAGTGCGCTCGCATCGGAATTGGCAGAGGATGCCGCCTACGCCCCGTATCTGGAACGGCAGGATGCCGAGCTGCGCGACCTGAGGGCGAGCGAGAACGTGCCGCTTGCGGCGGATTTCCCTTATCGCGATGTGGCGGGTCTCTCCAACGAGATGGTCGAGAAGCTCACCACGGCGAGGCCGGACACATTGGCGGCGGCGGGCCGTGTGCGCGGTGTGACCCCCGCAGCGCTTGCGGTGCTGATGGTGCACGCAAAGCGTCTCGCAAAGGTCGCCGCGTGAGCGCAGACTTGACCGAAGAATGGGCGCGCGCCTTCATTCATGAGCGTATGCCACATGGGCGGTTCGGCATGTTCGAGCGCTTGGCCGATCTTCTCGTCGAGGAGAACACCCGCCAAAACCTGGTGTCGAAATCCTCTCTGGAAATGGTGTGGGTCCGGCACTTTGCCGACAGCGCGCAGATCGTCGATCATGTTTCACGTGAAACAGGCGCGTGGCTCGATCTCGGCTCCGGCGCGGGCTTCCCCGGCATTGCATTGGCAATCATGCTCCCCGAAGCGACAATCCATTTGGTCGAATCCCGCAAGCGGCGGGTGGAATGGCTGGGGTATGCAATCGAGTCTCTGGGCCTTGCGAATTGCCGCATGCATGGCCAGCGGCTGGAGTTGATCGAACCGTTTCCCGTGGATGTTGTCACGGCCCGGGCCTTCGCTCCGTTGGAAAAGCTCCTCAACCTATCCGCAGCCTTTTCCACTGTGCGGACAGAATGGGTCTTGCCGAAGGGCCGGTCGGCGGCGCAGGAATTGCATGCGCTGAAAAAGCGCAGCCGCCAGATGTTTCACGTGGAACAATCGGCGACAGATGGGGATGCGGCCATTCTTGTGGGTCGGGGGCGTATCAAACCGGAAGGAAAGCGATGATCAGGATTGCGATTGCGAACCAGAAGGGCGGCGTTGGAAAGACGACCACCGCCATAAACATCGCGACGGCCATGGCCGCCACCGGATGGAAAACGCTGCTGATCGATCTCGATCCGCAGGGCAACGCTTCTACCGGCATGGGTGTATCGACCGAAGATCGTGCGCAATCGAGCTATGAGTTGCTGGTCGATCAGGTTCCGCTGTCAGAATGCATCCAGCCCAGCAGCATTCCCGGGCTCGACGTGCTTCCTGCCACAGTCGACTTGAGTGGAGCGGAGGTGGAGCTGGTCTCCGTGACGGACCGCACCGACCGCTTGCGGGCCGCGCTGGATGGGCACACCGGCCACGATATCTGTTTCATTGATTGCCCGCCTTCACTCGGGCTGCTGACCTTGAATGCCCTGGGGGCGGCGAACACTCTGTTGGTCCCACTGCAATGCGAGTTTTTCGCGCTGGAGGGTCTGAGTCAGCTTCTGCAGACGGTTGAGCGCGTGCAGCAGCGGTTTAACCCCGATCTGGGAATTATTGGTGTCGCCCTGACCATGTTCGACCGCCGCAACCGCCTGACCGATCAGGTGGCTGACGATGTGCGCGATTGCCTGGGTGGTCTGGTGTTCGAATCCGTCATTCCGCGCAATGTCCGGCTGTCCGAAGCGCCAAGCCATGGCCTTCCGGCACTGGTCTATGATCACGCCTGCGCTGGCAGCCGCGCTTACATGGCGCTCGCCCGTGAATTGATCGGACGCCTGCCTGAAGAGAGGAAAGCCGCATGAGCAAGTCCGACGAGCCCATTTATCTCTCGCCCATTCCGCGCAAGGCTGCCGACCGCAAGCAGAAGCTTGGCAAGGGATTAGGCGCCCTGATGGGCGAAACCCGGCGCGAAGAGCCACTGGTAACGAGCGGGCAGGGGAGTGCGGCGGGATCCGGTTCGCGTGAAGCGCCCGCTGGAAATGGCCTCGCCTCGATCCCTGTCGCCTCCATCGAGCCGCTTCCCGGCCAGCCACGGACTGTCTTCGATCCGGCTTCGCTGGACGAGCTTGCTGCGTCGATTGCCCAGCGCGGCGTTATCCAGCCGATTATCGTGCGCCCGCTCTCGGGCGACAAATATCAGCTTGTCGCGGGCGAGCGCCGTTGGCGGGCGGCGCAAAAGGCGCGGCTCCACGAAATTCCCGCACTGGTTCGCGATCTGGACAAGCGGGAGGTTATGGCGCTGGCGTTGATCGAGAACCTGCAGCGCGTCGATCTCAACCCGATCGAGGAGGCGCGCGCCTATCGCCGTCTCGCTGACGAGGAGGGCCTGAGCCAGAGCGACATTGCCAGCATGGTCGACAAATCGCGCAGCCACGTCGCCAATCTCCAGCGGCTGCTGACCTTGCCAGACGATGTGGTGGATCTCGTGGAGCGCGGTGATCTGTCCATGGGCCATGCCCGTGCGCTTGTGGGCCATAAAGAAGCCTCTGCGCTGGCGCGCGATGCTGTGCGGGGTTCCCTCTCAGTGCGCGACATGGAGAAACTGGCAAAGGGCGGGAGTGCCCCGGGCAAAAGCGCGGGTAAGACGCAAACGCCTTCGCGCGATCCCGTAAAGGACGCCGATATTGCGGCGGTCCAACGTCATCTGGAGGAGTTTCTCGGCCTGTCGGTACGTATCAAAACGGACACCGATCCCCGTACGGGCGCGGTGACAATACGTTACAAAACGCTCGATCAGCTGGATCTGATTTGCCAGCGTCTGACTGGCGGGGATATCTAAACCACTGAAATTATTGGAGGTATGGTCCAAAAAGTTAACGAAAAACCGTTCACGCGTTAACCATGTCCACCAACAAAACCCTTACTTGGTAGTTCTACCTAAAGGCCACGAACGGATGGAGACCCGTTCGAACGGGGCCGGTCACAGCTTGTCCCCGTCCAGGGACACTGAAGACCAAATTTGTAAGGGATTTTACCATGAAAACGTTTTTCCGCGGCGCTGCCGCTACCGCCGTTGCCGCTGTCGCTTTCGCAGCTATGCCTGCCATGGCACAGACCGCTGGCGACCCGAACGCCAACCAGGCTGACGCCGACGCTCGCGCTGAAATTCTGGCCGGCCTGACGCTGACCAATGTTGCAGGTAGCTCGCTCGACTTCGGTTCGATCGTCGTTCTCGGCGCAGGCACCGTATCCGTGCCTTCCGACGGCAGCGCCATCAGCTGCCCGGCAGCCGCCGCTGTCTGCTCCGGCACGACCGACGTTGCCGAGTTCGAAGTTTCGGGCTCCGACGGCAAGGCTGTCAGCATCACGCTGCCCGACGCTTCGGCAGCTACCGACGAACTGCAGTTCGACGACGGTGTGACCGTCCACTCGATCGACATCACCGAGTTCGAAACCAACGCCAAGCTCGATTCGACCACGCAGGTTGTTGACGGCTTCGGCCTGCCGGTTTTCGATCCGATCACCGGTGACCCGATCTGGGTCCAGTATGACGGTGTTCTGCTGGCAGGCGGCACGGCCACCTTCCCGGTCGGTGGTTCGATCGCTCTGGTCGCCGGTCAGGAGCCTGGCCTGTACGAGCACACCTTCACGGTTGAAGTGAACTACAACTAATCGCTGCGGCCCCAACCGGGGCACACGAACACAAACGGGGGCCGTGCGCTGGAAAGCGCGCGGCCTCTGTCGTTTCAGCTGCGTGTTTCAATCGCGCGAGCGGCCACAGGCCAAGCTTAGCAGGCTGTTAACCCTCTTTAGATAGGAACTGTTCTTGACCGCTCGCGCCTTCCCCGCGTGAGCCCAGGGAGCACGAGAAAAATGATCAACCGCCTTGCCCGCCATGCCACCAAGATTGCCATGGCTTCCCTCCTTGCCGGCGCAGCGATTGCACCGGTTCCCGCGAGTGCACAGGGGGACCTGCTGGTCGCGCCGACGCGTGTGATTCTCGACGGTCGCCGAGGCGCGCAGGTAATCCTGAGCAATATCGGCAGCGAAGAAGCCACCTACCGGATCGGTATGGTGCTGCGCCGGATGGGCCCCGATGGCAATCTCGTCGAGGTTTCCAAGGAAGAAGCTAACGCACTGGAAGCTGCGGCTCTTTCTATGGTCCGGTACGCTCCCCGGCGCATCAAATTGCCGCCCGGCCAACCGCAGGCGGTGCGGATCGCAGCGCGTCCCGACGCGGAGTTGCCCGATGGCGAGTACCGCGTGCACCTCTCTTTCAATGCTATTCCCAAGCCACGCCCTGCCGTTTCCGACGGTACGCCGGCGCAAGGCCTCTCGGTAAAGCTCATCCCGATTTACGGGGTGACCATTCCGCTGATCATCCGCCATGGCCAGGTTCAGGCCAATGCCGCCATCGATACGGCGCGCATGCTCCAGACCAATGATGGCCGCCCGATTTTGTCCTTCGCTATCGAGCGTTCGGGCGATGCCTCGGTGTTTGGCGATCTGGTTGCCATTCCGGCGCGCGGGGAACCCATGTTTCTCGCACGCGGCGTGGCGGTCTATCCCGAACTCGACCGCCGGATGGTCAATGTGGTCCTGAGCGAAGAGCAGGCTGCGGTCATGCGCGGCAAAGTCCGGCTGGAATATCGCGAGCCTCCCGAGCGCGGAGGTGACGTGATCGCGGCAATCGATACGGATCTGGGCTAAAGCCCCGGAGTGCGAGCGGAGACTGCCGGAAATTCCGGTAAGCCTCTGAAAGTGCCCGCCTGAATGTCCTTCCGCCGGATCATACAGAACACTCCCTTAGGGAGAATGGGCGCTGCCGCAGCATTTGCGGCAGCGCTTTCTGGCGTTTCGGCCTCTCCCGCATTCGCGCAGGATGGCGCGCGCGGGTTCGCCGTCGAGGAAGACGATTTTCTGATGCTGCAGATGAAAGTCGGCAGCTATTCCATGCCGCTTGAAATTCGCGGCTACCAAATCAACGACGGCGACGATATCTGCCTCGATCTGGCTGACGTCATTCAGTCGCTCGAGCTGCCAGTGCGGCTCGACAAGAAGTCGCGCCGCGCAACTGGCTGGCTGTTCTCGGAAGATCAGTCTTTCACACTCGACCGGGCGGCTGGTACGGTACAAAACGTGAACAACGGTCGTGCGCCGGTGGCGGGAGACATTACCGATACGCCCGAGGGGTGGTGTGTCGAAACCGGGGCGCTGTCCCGCTGGTTCGGCGTGACGTTCCGCCCCGACATCTACAATGCCGTGGTTTCGCTCGAAAGCGACACAAAACTCCCCTTTATCGAGGCGATCGAGCGCAGAAGTCGCGCGGCGCGACTTCGTCCAAAGAAAAACGGCTTCGACCTCGCCGAATATCCCCGCGCCGATGCCGATTACCGGGTCTGGCGCACGCCTTCGGTCGATGTCGTCGCGCGGACCGACGCGCGCAAGGTCAGCGGCAACGGAACAGATGTGACCGGGCGCTATGAACTGTTTGCTGCGGGCGAGCTGCTGGGCGCGAGTGTGGAGGCCCGCCTGGCTTCCGACAATTCGCTCAAACCCCAATCCCTGCGGGTGCGGGCCTTCCGACAGGATCCCGATGGCAATCTTCTTGGTCCGTTAAAGGCGACTCAAGTTGTCGCTGGCGATGTCACCGGCGAACAGGGGCGTTTGACCGCCTTTGGCGGCGTCGGGCGCGGTGCCTACATCTCCAATCAACCGCTGGGGCGGACAAATTTGTTCACCACCACCGTCTTGCGAGGCACTCTGCCGGCGGGATGGGATGCAGAGCTCTATCGCAACGGCCAGCTGATCGCGTTTCAGGCGGAGGCCCGCGACGGGCGGTATGAATTCGAGGATGTCGAGCTGTTCTATGGCCGCAACGATTTCGAAGTCGTGCTGTACGGGCCGCAAGGGCAGGAGAAGCGCGAGCGCACCTCCCAGCCCGTCGGGTACAACACGATCGAGCCGGGCAAGACCTATTACTGGGCCCATGCGCTGCAGGACAACACCAGCCTGCTGGAGATCGGCACACAAACCACCATTCCGGGGCAAGTGCGCGGGACATGGCGTCTTGGGGCCGGGTTGGAGCACGGGATCGACGAACAGACTTCGATTGCGGCGGGCGTCCACAGCATTTCCTTGCGCGGGCGACGACGAAACTACGCGGAGGCGACGCTCAACCGCACGCTTGGCAGCTGGCAGATCGAGGCAACCGGTGCCGCCGATGACACCGGCGCTTTTGCCGCGCGTGCGGCGGCTGCGGGCCGGGTGGGCCGTTTCAACCTCGGCGCCAATGCGCTGTGGGTGAATGGCGGGTTCGAAAGCGAATTCGTCGCGCCCGGCACGGCGCATCAGTTCGGCCTGCGCGCCGATACTTCGCTGCGGCTGGGCAGATTTTCCCTGCCTTTACAGGCGTCTGTCAACAGGATCACGCTCAAGAACGGCTCATCGGCCACCCAATTGGGCGCGGCAACATCGTTTAATTTCAAAGGGTTAAGCCTCACCAGCCAATTATCCCATCAGATTGCGGATGATGCTGTCGCGGGCGAGCTGGAAGCCCAGACCGAGTTGAAATTGTTGGCGAATGCGCGGGTATTCGGGTTGCGGCTCAGGGGCACGGCGGAGATCGGCCTTGCCGGGCGGGACACCGGCCTGCGCTCCGTCCGTGTCGCCACCCGCAAGAGCGTCGGCGAGCGGTCGGATCTGTCGGTCAATGTCGACTATCTGCCCAAGACTGATACCGCCTTCTTCAATCTCGGTTTCACCCGCCTGTTCGACCAGTTCGCGATGACGGCCAATACCAGCTACAGCACGGCGGGCGCCTTCGGGGCGGGCCTGTCGCTTGCGTTCAGCCTGGGACCTGACCCGGCCAATGGCGGGGTGCGCGTGACGAGTGATCGGATCGCCCGACGCGGGCAGGCAGTGGTCAGCGTGTTCCTCGACGAGAATGGCGACGGCGTACGCGGCGAGGAGGAGCCCTTCCTGCCGGAAGTCGATGCCGCTGCCGGCATGCGCATCAGCCAGCAGCCGACCAATGAGGATGGCCGCACGGTGATCGACGGGCTGCAGCCCTACAAGCCGGTTCTGGTTCGGCTCGACGAAGGATCGCTGGGTGATCCCTATCTCGCTCCGGGCTCTGTCGGCACCGTGATTGTCCCGCGCCCGGGCGTGCCTCTTTCGGTGGAGCTGCCGGTGACGCGATCGGGCGAGGTCGAGGGCTTGCTGCTCTCCACCACCGGTTACGAGATGCAGGGCGTCCAGCTGGAGCTGCTCGATGCAAGGGGGCAGGTCGTGTCCGAAACGGTGAGTGAGTTTGACGGGTTCTTCCTGTTCGACCGCGTACCCTATGGCACCTATCGCCTGCGGGTGGCACCCGGCATGGCGCGGCGTCTGGAAGTGAAGGCCGATCTGGAAAGCGGGATCCGTGTGGGTCAGCCGGACGAAATCGCGCGGCTGGGCACCATCAAGATGGAAGCCGGACCGCCCCTCACGATCGCCACTGGCGAGAGCGTGGAAGAGGGCGCGCCCGGCTCCTGATCCGCAGATTTTGCGGGGGTGTTACTGCCCCTTGATATATTTCACATGGGTAACCGGCTTCTGCTTGATATAGCGGACCGGCTGAGGAGCGGGGTGGTGCACGGTCACTGTCTCGTACTCGACATGCTCGACCGGCACATCGACCCACTCCTCGGTGACATATTCGCGGATGACCGGCCGTGAAATCGGATAGGTCGTCACATAGGCCATCGCGGGCACATAGGTGTAGCCGTGGTGGCCATAGGCATAGCCATGATGGCCATAGCCGTAGCCGTACGCGTGCTGGCCGTATCCGCCCTGAGCATAACCGCCCTGGCCGTATCCGCCGCGCTCCCAGTTCTCGAGATAGGCTTTGCACTCCTTCAGATAAGGATTGCCGCCCACTGCAGAGCCAATAGCCGATCCGATGGCCAGTCCGGCCAAGCCGCCGACACCGGCACCGATCAGCGTTCCGCCCAGGCGCTCGCTATCGGCCACGCGGTTGCCGATCACGCCGCCAGCAATCGCGCCCAGAAGGCCGCCGGTGGTCGCTCCGCGATTCTTGCGGCGGCGCAATTCATCTTCACAATTGTCGAGCCATCCGCTGCGATCGAAGCTGGGCGCAGGCGGCAGCGGCGGGCCGCCGTGATGCGCGACGGGCTGTGCGGGATAGTGCGGAGCCTGCGTATGCGCATGCGGCTGCGAGGGGTAATGCTGCGGAACCGTGGGCACTTGATGCGTCTGGTGCGTCTGCGGCGCAGGGATTGTTTGGGGTACCGGCTGCGGGATTGGCTGTGCATGCCCCGGCATCGGCGGGGTGTATCCGCCATTCTCGACTGTGCCGTGATAGGAAGCGGGCCGCACTACTTCGACTTCCCGCTCATAGCTCACCGGATAGGGCGATGCCGTGCGATAGGTTGTGGGCGACGGGATGGCCTGAACCACAGGCTCGCTGGTGAACACGGTCTGCGCCTCGGCAGCCGGCAGCGGCTGGGCGAATTCATATTCGGTCTGTTCGTAGGACATTTCCTGCGCTGCGAGGGCGGGCGATGCAGCTACGGCAACAGCGACGAGCGCCGTCCCGGCGGCGAAACTCTGGCGGATCGTCATGGTATTTCCCCTTCTCAAATTGGCGTGTCAGACAGCCACCGAAAATCGGGCGACTCCTTGCCGTTAAGGGAAAATCTACCATCGTGTTCCGCAGAGTCAGGGGGCTGGCGGGCTGCTGTCCCGTTTCGGGGCATAAGGATCACGGGTTAACTGTAATGGTTGGGCGCCCAAAATGGCCTCCTAAATGAAGGGGGCGATAATGGTGGCCAAGGCTTCCAACCCGGCTGCATCGTCTGATGAGAAGCGAGCAGGCTCTGGACTATCGCAATCAATCACTGCGATCACTTTGCCGTCCCGAATCACCGGCACGACCAGTTCTGACTGGGTCACGGCATCGCAGGCGATATGGCCGGGGAACGCATGGACGTCCTCGACTAGCTGCGTTGTGCCGCTCGCCGCCGCTGCCCCGCATACGCCTTGCCCCATGGGAATGCGAATGCAGGCCGGCCGCCCGGCAAACGGCCCCAACACCAGCTCGCCATCGATCACGCGGTAAAACCCCGCCCAGTTCATCCGCGGGATAAACTCCCACAACAGGGCAGCGATGTTGGCCATATTGGCCACGGTGTCGCTCTCGCCCTCGATCAAGGCTGATGCGGCTTGCCCCAATTGCCGGTAGCGTTCTTCTGCGCTGGCGGTTTCGTCTGCTTTGAAATCATACATAGCAGCCGCCCCTAGCGCGAGATTGGCCCGGTTTGCGAGAAGTCATTGCGGCAAGGTCATTGCGGCAGGGGCGCGCGGTGCGTATCGCATTTATCCATGAGCACACGCCGGAAAATCCTCTTCGCCATTCTTGCCATTATCCTGATCATCGGGATTGCAATCTACTTCATCACCCGCGGCAGCAGCGCGGAATTGTCTGTCGATGCAGTTGCCGGGACCGATCCGGAGCTGACCGAACCCGGTGGAGGCCTGTTCCCGACTGTCGCCATCGCCAAGCCGGTCGGCTGGGAAGACGGCGAGCTGCCCGTCGCGGCTGAGGGACTTGTGGTTCAGCGCTTTGCCGACGGACTGGAGCATCCGCGCGTCCTCCACGCGCTGCCCAATGGCGACGTGCTGGTCACGCTGACGCGGTCTCCAAAATCCGAGGAAGACGGCGGGATCATGGCGTGGATCGCCGAGAAATTGATGAGCCAGGCCGGGGCGGTGGGCGATTCGGCCAACCAGATCGTACTGATGCGCGATGCCGATGGCGACGGCGTGGCTGAAGTGAAGCAGGTGCTGACGGATGCACTCGATTCGCCTTCCGGAATGGCGTGGAACGATGGCACGCTTTATGTGGCCAATCACAATGCGCTGCTCGCATTCGACTATGCGCTTGGCGATGAAACCCTTGGCGGTGAACCGCGCAAGCTGATGGATCTGCCGCCGGGTGGTGGACACTGGATGCGCAATATCGAGCTCAATCCGGAAGGCACCAAGATTTACATCGCAGTCGGCTCTGTTTCCAATATCGGCGAGCAGGGCATGGAGGTCGAAGAAGGCCGCGCGATGATTTGGGAATATGACATTGCCGAGGGCAAGCAGCGCCAATTCGCAGTCGGCTTGCGAAATCCCAACGGGCTGGACTGGAACCCGATGTCGGGCGAGCTGTGGACCACTGTGAACGAGCGCGACATGCTCGGCGGGGATCTGGTGCCCGATTACCTGACCAACGTGCCGGTCGGCGCGCAATATGGTTGGCCGTGGGTGTATTGGAAGGACACTATCGACCAGCGGGTAGAAGCCCCGATGCCGGCTTATCTGACCGAATATGCCCGCCGTCCCGAATACGCGCTGGGGCCACACGTGGCGGCTTTGGGCCTGGTATTCAGCGCGGAAGGCAACCGGATGGGCGCAGATTTCGCTCGCGGTGCTTTCATCGCCCGCCACGGGTCGTGGAACCGGAAACCGCCTTCTGGCTATGACGTCGTGTATGTTGCGTTCGACGAGCGGGGCAATCCTGAGGGCAAGCCGATCGATATCCTGACGGGCTTCCTCAACGAAGACGGTACCACCAAAGGTCGCCCGACATGGGTCGAGTGGGCGAGCGACGGGTCACTGCTGGTTACCGACGACACCGCCGGTATCGTCTGGCGCGTGGTCGCACCGGGTGCAGAGGCGGCTCCGGCGATTGCCCGGTTCCGTACCGAATCGCTCCGCCCGCAGATCGAACTGCGCGGTGATCCGGCGGCCAGCTTCTCCGAAGATTTCGCCCGCGAGCGGAATGCCATCGGCGGAGAGTAATTCTCAACCCATCAGAGCGTCGGCGTCCAGCGCGTAGAACAGCTCTGCACCTGCAGTGGCAGCGGCTTTGAGGCCCGCAGCTTCGGGCACGACGTGATCGAGGAAATAGCGCGCCGTCACCGGCTTGGTCTTGGCCAGTGCCGGGACTTCGCCAGCTGCGACTGCCTGTGATTGCCGCAGCAATTGCCATGAAGTGACAGCAACCGCCGCCATCGCAGTGAAGGGTACGCTGCCCGCCAGCCGGTCATCGAGGCTCGCTTCCTCGCGCATCCACCGGGCAATTCCGGCGCAATCTCCAGCCAGCGCAAACAGCGCAGGCTCATCGGCCGCATCACGGGCAATGTCTTCGAACAGACCGATCAGCGCTTCGCCGCCGGCCAGGCCCAGTTTGCGGGTGACAAGATCGGCGGCCTGAATGCCATTGGTGCCTTCGTAAATCGGGGCAATTCGCGCATCGCGGTAATGCTGGGCGGCGCCGGTTTCCTCGACAAAGCCCATCCCGCCATGAATTTGCACGCCGATGCTGGCGACATCGATCCCGGTGTCTGTCGCCCAAGCCTTCAGCATCGGGACCAGCACTTCTGCACGTATTTTGGCGTTCTCGTCGCCCAGTGTTCCGCGATCGACTTGGCCGGATGTGTAATAGAGCAGCGCCCGCATCCCTTCGGTCAGCGCCTTCATCCGGACCAGCATCCGGCGCACATCGGGATGCTCCATAATGGCGACCGGCGATTTGTCGGGCGAACCGGCGCGGGCCGACTGCACTCGGTCGCGGGCATAGGCCATCGCCTGCTGGGTCGCGCGCTCGCCGATCTGCACGCCCTGCGCACCGACATTGATCCGGGCATTGTTCATCATCGTGAACATCGCCGCCAGCCCGCGATTTTCCGCGCCGACCATTTCGCCGATGCATTCATCGTTGTCGCCGTAGCTCATGACGCATGTGGGCGAGGCATTGATGCCCAGCTTATGCTCCAGACTGACAGGGCGCAGATCATTGCGCGGGCCGAGCGAGCCATCGTCGTTCACATGGTATTTGGGGACCACGAACAGCGAGATGCCCCGGCTTCCTTCGGGTGCGCCCGGCGTGCGGGCCAGCACCAGATGGATGATGTTCTCGACCATCTCGTGATCGCCGAAGGTGATGTAGATTTTCTGGCCCTTGATCGACCATTTGCCCGCATGTTCGCCCGTTTCGATGGGCGTGGCGGTGGAGCGAAGCGCGCCGACATCGCTGCCCGCTTGCGGCTCGGTCAGGTTCATCGTGCCCGACCATGCGCCGGACACCAGCTTGGGCAGATATTTCGCCTGCTGCACCGCGCTGCCGTGGTGCTCCAATGCTTCGACGGCCCCTACCGACAGCATCGGCAGCAAAGTGAAGGCGTAATTGGCCGATCCGAGATTTTCCAGCACGTTGCAGGCGAGGGTGAAGGGTAGACCCTGGCCGCCATGTTCCACCGGTCCGGAAATGGCGTTCCAGCCCTGCTCGACATAGCCCTCATAGGCTTGCCTAAAGCCTTCAGGTAGGCGGACAACGCCGTTCTCCAGCTTCGCGCCCTCGGTATCGCCAATCCGGTTGAGCGGAGCCCATTCGCCCGCCGCGAACTCACCGATCCCGCCGACGATCGCTTCCACCATATCGGCCTCGGCCGCGGCAAAGCGTTCGTGGCTCGCCAGATCTGCGATCCCGGCGTTTACTTTGATGGCCAGCAACTGATCCTGGGTGGCGGGGGAATAGGGGGTCACGTGCATTTCCTCTTGGCTTGTTGCTGGGGCGAATATAGCGCGCGGGCATGACCGGCAAGCGCGCTACGGAACGGCTGGATGCCGATGATGCGGGAATCGCGCGGGCGGTGGAGATTCTCCGGCGGGGTGGCCTTGCGGCGATTCCGACAGAGACGGTGTACGGGTTGGCGGCGCGAGCCGATGATGCGGATGCTGTCGCGGCGATCTACGCCGCGAAGGGCCGCCCGTCTTTCAATCCGCTGATCGTGCATGTGCCGGATATGGCGGCAGCAGAGGCGCTTGCCGAGTGGGACGAAAGGGCACGGTCGCTGGCTGCGGCGTTTTGGCCGGGGCCGCTGACCATTGTATTACCGCTGTGCGCAGATGCAGGCCTTGCGCCGGCAGTGACGGGCGGCCTCGATACGATTGCCCTGCGGTGCCCGGCGCACCCCGTTATGCGCGATGTGCTGGCGGGGTTGGGCACTCCTCTGGCAGCCCCATCGGCCAATCGCAGCGAAACGGTCAGCCCGACGCAGGCCGGCCATGTGCTGGCCACGCTGGACGGACGGATCGACGCCGTTCTGGATGCTGGCCCCTGCGAGCGCGGTCTGGAATCGACGATTGTGGCGGTGGAGCGCGATGGCGGGTGGTCGGTGCTCCGGCCCGGCCCGATCGCTGTGGGCCAACTTGCTGCGGTGACGGGAACAGCGCCGGAGGATGCTGGGGGAACGATCCGCGCACCGGGGCAATTGGCGCGGCATTATGCTCCGGGTAAACCGGTGCGGCTGGAGGCGCAGACGGCGCGGGCGGATGAGTTCCTTATTGGCTTCGGCGAAGTGTTGGGGGACTGGTCGCTCTCACCCGGCGGCGATCTGGCAGAGGCGGCGGCGCGGCTCTACGCGGGGCTTCACCGGGCCGCGCAGTCGGGGCAAGCGCGCATTGCAGTCGCGCCGATCCCGCATGAGGGGCTGGGAACAGCGATCAATGACCGGCTGAAGCGGGCTGCCGCCTAGCCGCTTTACCGTTTAGCGCGGTTCGAGCGGAACGGTGGGCAGGATCGCCTGGATTTCCGCATAGGTCTCGCGCGCATCGGCGCAGGCGCCTGCATCGCCACCTTCGCATCGCGCGCGTTCTTTCGAGTATTGCCGCTCCAGCTCGGCCAGCTTCGCCTCCCGCTGACGGATTTCGCGCCCGCGCTTCTCGTCCGCTTCGGACTGGCTGGTGGTGGCCACGTCGACGGCCTTGCCCGCTGCCCTCACCGGCAAAGTGACCACATCAAGAGCGGTTTTCGCAAGGCATCCCTGCATCATGAAGGCGGCAGGGACAATCAGTGCAAAGCGCATGACGGTGCTGCGGCTGGAAAGGTTGGGGAAGGGCTGGCGCATGGCGGTGTTCTCCTGAGGCGAAACCGCCTGACACATCAGTCCTTACCCTATCGTGACCGCGAGTGCGACTACTCCCCGCCCGCTTGCGCCCGCAGGGCGTTCGCTTCGGCGCGTGCCGCATCGGCTTCGGCCCGTGCAGCGCGTGCTTCGGCCTGCGCCGCGCGCAGCTCGGCCTCGGCGACACTCGCGTCGGCCGAGGAGGGCGCAGCAGGTGCTTCCGGAGCTTCCGGCGCGGTGGGCGCGGCTGCAGCTTTGGGGGCAGTATCCTTGTCCTTGGCCTTTACCTTGCCCTTGTTGCAGCGCAATTTGCCCGAGCCCATCGAATTGATCTCGCAAGTTGCATTCCCGACCACATCGACTGTGCCCGAACCCATGATGTTGGCCTCGACATTGCCGTCCGACGCAAAACCAGCCTTGCCCGACCCGGCGATATTCACCTCGGCGCGCTCGACTTTCAGGCCGCCCATATTGGCTTTACCCGACCCGGCGAGAGTCAGTTCGAGGCGATCGGCAGTTCCCTCGGCGTCGAGCGACCCCGATCCCGCGATCGTCACTTCCATCCGCTCGGCCGCCAGAGCGGCGACGCGGGCCTTGCCCGATCCGGCGATGGTGGCATCGGCGCTGCCGGCCATGCCCGGCAGTTCGATCGATCCGCTACCGGCCAGCACCATGCTGCTGGGCAAAGGCATCGTCACACGGATGGTGGCCTTCTCGTCACCCCAGCTATTGCCTTTGCGGGAAATGGCCAATGCGTCGTCGCTGCGCGAGAACCGAAGAGCCTCGGTCACGTCGCTGTCGCCCTCGACCGTGATATCCAGCGTGTCGCCTTCGGTCACGATGACATTATCCGGCCCCGCCAGAACAATCTCGGTCGGCGCGGGGCCGCTCATGTCGAGCTCGGCGAGCGGCACGGCGTCGCCATCACCAATGGAAATATCCACCCCGTCGCAGCCGGTTGTCGCGGTGGCGAAAAGCAGCGCGGCAACGGGCGCCAGCGATTTCATGAAACGGTTGAGCATCGGTCCCTCCAAAATGTGTATTAGCGATATAATACGCTAACAGACACATGGCAAGCCGACACACAAAGGGCCGCCCCTGCGGGACGGCCCTTCATCGGCCTGTATCGGCCGCTGGTCGAGAAGCGCGCTTACGCTTTGTCGTCGTCGTCGTTCTCGTAATATTGCGGAGCGTGCTCGCGCAGGATTTCGAGAATCTTCTCGAGCGCGGTCGGCTCATCGGTCTTTTCCATCGCGGCCAGTTCGCGGGCGAGGCGGCTGGAAGCGGCTTCGAAAATCTGCCGCTCGGAATAGCTCTGCTCGGGCTGATCGTCTGGGCGGAACAGATCGCGCGTCACTTCGGCAATCGACACCAGTTCGCCGGAATTGATCTTCGCTTCATATTCCTGGGCCCGGCGGCTCCACATGGTCCGCTTGACCTTGGGCTTGCCCTTGAGCGTTTCCATCGCCTCTTTCAGCGTCTTGTCGCTGGAAAGTTTGCGCATACCGATCGATTCGACCTTGTTGGTCGGCACGCGAAGAGTCATTCGCTCTTTTTCGAACCGCAGCACGTAGAGCTCCAGCTGCATGCCGGCGATCTCTTCATTCTGCAGTTCCATCACGCGGCCCACGCCGTGCTTGGGATAAACAACGTAATCGCCTACGTCGAAGGCAGGTGCCTTGGCGGCCATGAACATTCCTTTCCATTCGGCAGAGCCTGAAAGCGCTTTGCGTCAAAGCCCCGTGTCCCATGCGAAAGCTGCATGAGCCGGGCCAGTTCCAACGCTGTCGGGGGTATCCTGCCTTTCAACAAACCGTTCTGCGCAAGATCAAAACCCGCGCAGTGTGCTGATTATATAGCATGAGTTTGCAAAAATTGCGAGTCTTCGCTCACCGAAGCGTAAAGGCCTGGGCGAGACGGTGATTTGTTAGAAGGCCAGAGCCGTCAATGACGGCCCCCGAAAGGCGAAGCGTCAGTCGCCTTCGCCCGGTGCCTCACTGAAGAACTTCTCGTATTTTCCCTCTTCGCCCTTATGCTCATCGGCGTCGGCAGGTGGTTCTTTCTGACTGGTGATGTTGGGCCATTCGGCCGACATCTTGGTGTTAATCTCCAGCCATTTTTCCAGATTGTCTTCGGTGTCGGGCAGGATGGCCTCCGCCGGGCATTCCGGCTCGCACACGCCGCAATCGATGCATTCGCTGGGATTGATGACCAGCATGTTTTCGCCTTCGTAGAAACAATCCACGGGGCACACCTCTACGCAGTCGGTGTATTTGCATTTGATGCATGCGTCGGTGACGACATAAGTCATGGGCGCTCGGTCCTTGCGTGTGCCTGATGTTGCGTGCGTGCTAAATCGCTTATCCCGTCGGGGTCAAGCACGAGATAGCACGATTGTGCCTCTTCCGCCGGTCCGTGGCGTTCCGGCAGGCGCTCGATCCGGCACACCAGCACGCTCTTGGCCTGCGGGAGAGTGAGAACATCGCCCACGCTAACCGGATGGCTTGCGCGGCGGACACGGGCGCCGTTGATGCGGATATGGCCGGTGAGCGCCTTGGCCTGCGCCATGCTGCGGGTCCGGGCGAACCGGAGGCGGCAGAGCAGAAGGTCGAGGCGCATTCGCGGCCTAGGGCTTCATCAGATCGGCAAGACCGGCAAACGCCTTTCCGGTCGCCGGACCCGTCGAAGGCTTCTTCGGTGGGCCCGAGGGCTTGTTATGACGTCGCTTATCGCCTTTCCGCGTGCCGGATGGGCCTTTCGGCTTATCCTGGCGCTTGTGTTGGGAATTCTGGGGCCCGCGTTTCTTCTTCGGCATTCCACCGGGCCGCCAGCTCCATTGATCGAGCGCAGGGGGGCCAAAGGCTCCTTCGGCCAAGACCTTCGCCTTGTGCTGGCGGAATCCCGCTGCGCCGAGCAGACGCTGCCAGCTATCCAGCGTGAGCCCAGTCGAAATCGCAAGGGCTGGGTTAAGCGGGACACCAGTTTTTCCACCTCGCTTTCCGCTGTCCGCCTTCGCACGTGCCTCATGCGCTGCGCGCAGCAGCTTCTCTGCGACATCCACGCGGACATATTGATCGCCTGCCGCGCGATATCCGGAGGGCATTTTGCCGTCCCCCGGCAAGACGGCGCGCATCGCCGGCTCCAGCGAGCGCCGGTCGATTCCGGCGGCATGCATCGCCTCGCGCGGGGCGGGCTTGAGCAGGTCCCGCGCGAAGATGTCCAGCGCTCCGAAAGTGACGCCCAGACGCCGCAGGAAGGGGCGCATTTCCTTGGGCAAATGCTCGATCCCCGCACGGTCGCGCGCGGCGTAACCATGCCCTTCCACCAGCGCCAGCAACAGCGCGCGCGCCTGCGATCCGGCCTCGGGATCGCGCGTCGCGGCAACCAGCTTCGACAGCCCCGCAAGCGGGGCAAGGCGCACTTCGACCCAGGTCTGCAGCGCCGCTTCGAATTGCGCGCGCTCGCCATCGGGCAGCACATCTAACTCGCGCGCAAGGGAAAGGCGCGGCTTCGCAGGGTCGGCGGCAAGATCGAGCGTGGCGAGCAAATGCCCTTCCATGCGGATGTCCCCGCGCACCAATTCGACATTCTCGAACCCGGAAGTGCGCAGCGCGGCAGCTTTCTCTCCCAGAATACGGGGCAGGGCCTTCTCACCAGCGGCAAGCAACATGCGCCGGTCCTCATGGCCTGCACGCGTGTCGACGACAAAGCGGAAGCCTTCGACCTTCCCGATCGCTTCCTCTTCGACCCGCAAAGTGCCGTCCTCTTCCAGCGTGACGGGCAGCAGGTTCGGGTCTTGGCCCATATTCTTCATCAGGATCGCAGTCCTCCGGTTTACAAAACGCTCGGTCAGCCGCGCATGCAGCGCGTCGGACAGGCGGGCCTCCACCGCGCGGGCGCGTGCCGCCATTTCGTCACGCGCCAGCACCCAGTCGGGCCGCTGGCAGATATAGGCCCAGGATCGGATCGCGGCTATCCTCCCCTGCAATGTGGCAATATCGCCCTGAACCTGATCCAGCTCTGCAATGCGCGCGGCCACAAAATCCGCCCCGATATACCCGTTTTGCAGGTCGCGCCAAAGCCGGGCGACAAAGCGCGCATGCTGATCGGCCCCCGCCTGCCGGAAATCGGGCAGCGAGCACGCCTCCCAGAAACGCCGCACGCTGCCCGCGCCTTTGACGCCGTCGGCCAGCGGATCGTCGGCAAGGGTTTTGAGAACGGTCAGGTCGATTGCTTCGGGCGCCGCGCGCAAGGTGCCGACCATCGGGCGCGCTTCCAGATCGCCAATCAGCACCGGCAAAGTATCGAAACGCGGCTCCGCATTGCGCCAATAGAGCTGGGTCAGCGGCGCAAAGGCGTTCTCCTCGATCGCGTAGATCTCTTCCTCTTCCAGCTCGAGCGGAGCACCGCGCCCTTTGTTGGACGTGCCGCCCAGCACGCCGAAGGTCCCGTCGCGCTGGTGCCGGCCTGCGCGTCCGGCAATCTGGGCCAGTTCGGCAGGACTCAAACGCCGTTTGCGCACCCCGTCGAATTTGGTCAGTGCGGCAAAGGCCACGTGGTTGAGATCGAGATTGAGCCCCATCCCGATGGCGTCGGTCGCGACGATGTAATCGACCTCGCCCGACTGGAACAATTCGACCTGCTTGTTACGGGTTTCCGGGCTGAGCGCGCCCATCACCACAGCCGCGCCGCCGCGATACCGCCGGAGCATTTCGGCGGCGGTGTAGACCCCTTCGGAACTGAACGCGACGACCGCGCTGCGCGGGGGCAGGCGTGACAGTTTGCGCGGGCCGATATGGGTGAGGGTGGAAAAGCGCGGACGCTCGGTAATTTCGGCTTCGGGCACCAGCTGGCGCAGCACCGGCTCCAGCGTGGCGGCCCCCATCAGCATCGTTTCCTCACGACCCCGGGCATGGAGCAGACGGTCGGTGAAGATATGCCCCCGCTCGCGGTCGGCGGCGAGCTGCGCTTCGTCCAGCGCGACAAAGGCATGGCCGCCGCCAGTCCGGTCCATCGCCTCCGCTGTGCACAGGAAATAGCGCGCATTCGGCGGCTCGATCCGCTCCTCGCCGGTGATCAGCGCGACTTGTTTCTCGCCCTTGATTGCCACCACGCGGTCATACACCTCGCGCGCCAGCAGCCGCAGCGGGAAGCCGATCATCCCGCTGGAATGGCCGCACATCCGCTCGATCGCGAGATGCGTCTTGCCGGTGTTGGTGGGTCCGAGGACCGCCTTGATCGGGGCGTCGCTCACGGTCTGTCTGTGGCATTGCAAACGGCCCGCTGCAAGGCGCGAAACCTGTGCTTTCAACTCATCGCCCTGCGGAGTCTGCTGGTCGCACATTAAACCGGCATTAACTTTAATTCGGCAGTGAGGTTTGGCATGGGACTCAGACGGGTCGGGTCGCACAAAACCCACAACCACGTCTGCCGACCCCTTTGCAGAAAAAGGGCCAATGTACGCTGAGCGGATAACATCCGATGCCGGTGGTCATCCGGACGACAGCCCGCAGGACGGGAAAGGCGATGCCGGATGGCGCGGCGCGACCCTGTCGCATGCCCAGATCATTCCCGCACAGGGTTCCTTCCTCTTGCGCCGGACAGCATCGCTCAATGCGCGGTTGGACGCTTGGGTGGTCGACACCTCTGCCAAGCTCGACCGGCTGGATCTGACACCCAGCCTGGCCGACAATATCGGCAGTCGCCGATGGTGGCGCGGATTGGGCACGATGCTCGGACTGGGATTGGCGGCCATCTCGTTCTGGCCCAGCTTTGCTCCGCTGGAAGCAGCGCCCGCCATGCCTTTGGACACAGACGTGCAAGACGAATTTCGCAGCCAGTCGATCATGCCGCTCGCCCTCGGCAGCGATTCGGGCCGCCGTATGGGCGCAACGCAGGCCGTGCGGCCGCTCGCAGACGCGCCGGAGCGTCCGCAAATCCAGCTGGTCGCCACTCTTGCGAAAGGCGATAGCTTCAGCCGCATGCTTCAGCGCGCTGGAGTGGGCCGATCCGACGCGAGCCGGGTGACCGATCTGGTCGCGCGGGCAATTGCGGTTGGCGATATCGAACCTGGCACACAGCTCGACATTACCCTCGGGCGCCGCGCTGCCGAAGGGGAGCCGCGGGCGCTTGAATCGCTTTCCTTCCGGGCGCGGTTCGATCTTGCTCTGGAAGTGGAGCGCGGCCCGGCTGGTCTCGCGCTGATCCGCAAGCCGATTGCCATCGACGAAACCCCGCTGCGTATTCGCGGTACGGTGGGCAACAGCCTCTACCGCTCGGCCCGCGCGGCAGGCGCTCCGCCGAGCGCGGTGCAGGCCTATCTTAAAGCGCTGGGCGGCCACATGGATATCGACCGTTCCGTTCGCGCCACCGACACCTTCGACATGATCCTGTCCTATCGCCGCGCCGAAACGGGCGAGCGACAGGCCGGCCAGCTGATGTATGCCGGTGTTGACCGGGGCGGGAAATCGACCACCCAGCTGATGCGCTGGGGCGACAAAGGAAAGTTCTACGAAGCCTCCGGCGTAGGTGAAACGCGCACGGGACTTGTCCGGCCCGTGCCAGGTGCAGTCAGCTCGAATTACGGCATGCGCCGCCACCCGATCCTTGGCTATCGCCGGATGCATTCGGGGCAGGATTACCGTGCGGGACATGGCACACCCATTCGCGCCGTGACGGATGGCCGGGTTGTGTATGCCGGGCGCAAGGGCGGGTATGGCAATTTCGTCCGGCTGAACCATGCTGGTGGGCTTGGCACAGGCTATGCCCATATGAGCCGTATCGCGGTGCGAAATGGCGCATCGGTGCGGCGCGGGCAGGTGATCGGCTATGTCGGTTCGACCGGCCTCTCCACCGGTCCGCATCTCCATTACGAAATGTATCGCGGCAACCGGAAGATCAATCCGGCGTCGGTCAGCTATGTCACCCGCTCCGAATTGAACGGCGACGAATTGCGCCGTTTCCGAAGTCGCCTGGCGTCGTTGAAGACGGTTGAGGCGGGTGCTGCGCTGACGGACATTGCGCCCAGCGGCCCGCAAGAGGTGGAAGTGCGCCGCGAGATCGACAAGCTTGACGCACCGGAGATGGCGCGCCCTGCTGATTGATAATTCGCGCGGTTTCGTGCCAAAGACTGCCGCCATGACAGCTTCCTATCCGGCCACGCGCCTTCGCCGCACCCGCGCCACTGCATGGAGCCGCTCCCTGCACCGCGAAACCGTGATGACCAGCGCCGATCTGATCTGGCCGTTGTTCATTATCGAGGGGAAGGGCGCAGAAGAACCAGTCGCCAGCCTGCCCGGCGTGTCGCGCTGGTCGATCGACGGGATCGTTGCGCGGGCGAAAGAGGCGGTCGATCTGGGCATCCCCTGTATCGCGCTGTTTCCCAACACTCCCGACGGCAAGCGCAGCGATGACGGGGCGGAAGCCTACAATTCCGACAATCTGATGTGCCGGACGATCCGAGCGGTGCGCGATGCGGTGGGCGGCGATCTGGGCATTCTCACCGACGTCGCGCTCGATCCCTACACCACGCACGGGCAGGACGGGCTGGTGGATGGCTCCGGCTATGTCGTGAATGACAATACGGTCGCCGTGCTGGTCGATCAGGCTGTCGCGCAGGCAGAGGCGGGCGCGGATATCGTCGCCCCGTCGGATATGATGGATGGCCGCGTGCACGCGATCCGGATGGGGCTGGAGATGAACGGCCAACCCAATGTGCAGATCATGTCCTATGCTGCGAAATACGCCTCGGCGTTCTACGGACCGTTTCGTGACGCCGTGGGGTCGGGCGGGCGGCTGAAGGGCGACAAGAAGAGCTACCAGATGGACCCCGCCAATGGCGACGAGGCCCTGCGCGAAATTGCTATGGACATTGCCGAGGGCGCGGACAGCGTGATGGTCAAGCCCGGGCTCGCCTATCTGGACATTATCACCCGCGCCAAGGCCCGCTTTGAAATACCGGTTTTCGCCTATCAGGTGAGCGGCGAATACGCGCTGATCGAAGCCGGTGTCGCCGCCGGTGTGGGCGAACGCGAGCCGCTGCTGATGGAGAAACTGATCGCGTTCAAGCGCGCCGGGTGCAGCGGCGTATTGACGTATCATGCGCCTCTGGCGGCGCGGCTGCTCAATGGCTGATTTTCACCACGAGACCGGGCGGCTGATTTTGCGCGATTGGCGCGAGGAGGACTGGGAGCCCTTCTGGCGGCATCTCAATACGCCGAACGTTACACGTCATCTGGGCGGTCTGGCCGATGCCGAGGGTCGCCAGCGGGCACGGCAGAGGCTCGAGCTCTACCGGCGCGAGCACGGCCACACCTTCTGGGTGACGCAGCGACGCCGCGACGGCGGGCATTTGTCGGGGGAAATCATCGGCTTCTGCGGTTTGAAGCGATGCAATGAACCGAAGGGGCCGGTCGGCGACTTCGAAGCCGGCTGGCGCTTGCGCGAGGATGCGTGGGGCCACGGTTATGCGAAAGAAGCCGCGCAGGCGTCGCTCGATCTTGCTTTCGAGCGGTTCGATGCGCCGCATGTTATCGCCCTGACCGTGGACGAGAATGCGCCCAGCTGGGGGCTGATGAAACGGCTGGGAATGGAACGCCGCGAGGACATGGATTTTCCCGACAGCGCATCCTGGGCCGTGGGCGAGACGATCATCGTTTACCGCATGGACCGGTCGCAATGGGAAGCGCTGCGCAGCGAGGCCGCGAATGGTTGAAATTGCGCCTGAAATTGCAATCGAAACCGAGCGGCTGATCCTGCGCGAATGGCGAGAGGAAGATCGCCAACCCTTTGCGGCGATGAATGCCGATCCCGAGGTGATGCGCTATTTCCAGTCCACGCTGACAAAATCGGAAAGCGATGCACTGGTCGACCGCATCGCTCTGCATTTCAGGACCCACGGCTTTGGCCTGTTCGCCCTTGAGCGCAAGAGCGACGGTGCTTTTCTGGGATTTACGGGTTTCTCTTCATGTCCTGAAAACACCCCTGTGCAGGGCGAGACCGAGATCGGCTGGCGGCTGGCGCAGAAATACTGGCGTCGTGGATACGCGCATGAAGCGGCGAGCGCCTGCGCAGACTGGTTCTGGCAAAACACGAACCGTGCTCGGCTTGTATCATACACCTCCGCTGCCAATCAGCCGAGCCGGAACCTGATGGGCAAACTTGGTTTCATCCACAGCCCGGAACGGGACTTCGATCACCCGGCCATTGCCAGTGACCACCCGCTCCGCCGCCAGGTGGTGTATGTTCTCAATCGCCGTGATGCCGCCAATGGCTGACATTGTGCTGGAGACAGAGCGGCTGATCCTGCGCCAGTTCGGAGAGGGCGATGTAGAGCTGCATGCGCGCTATCTGAACTCTCCGGAGATCATGAAACACATCGGCGGCGTGCGTGAATTGCATGAAATCGAGGCCAAGCAGGCCAAGTCGACGGCCGGTTTCGCCCGCGAGGGATTCGGGTTCATGTTGCTGATCGAAAAAGCCAGCGGCGAGCCTGTGGGGCAGGCGGGGATGAAGCGGGTCGACAATCCACTCGCACCCAATACCGGCATGCACGAAATCGGCTGGGCCATCCGGCCGGACCGGTGGCGGCGGGGCTATGCGGGCGAGGCAGTGGCGGCCATAATCGAATGGGCGTTCACGCGGCACGGCGTGCCGGAACTGGTCGCGCTCACCAGCCTTTCGAACGAAGCGAGCTGGCGATTGATGGAAAAGTTTGGAATGGCACGGCGCGAGGATCTGGATTTCGACGATCCCGCCTATGAACCTGACGATAGCCCCGTAATCCAATACTCGCTCACACAAGAGCAATGGGAGAATTCGCAATGACCACCAGACCCGGCGTCAATATCGTCCCGATCCACGGGAAGAGCCCGCGCATTCACGACAGCGCCTTCATTGCACCCGGTTGCACGATCATTGGCGATGTGGAGATCGGGGAAGACAGCTCGGTGTGGTACAATTGCGTGCTGCGGGCCGATGTCAGCCGCATCGTGATTGGCCAGCGGTCGAATGTGCAGGACGGCAGCGTGCTGCATTGCGACCCAGAGCGGCCGGGCGATCCCGATGGCTCTCCGCTAATTATTGGGGACGATGTGCTGATCGGCCATTTGGCAATGGTCCATGGCTGCACGATCGAGGATCGCGGCTTTGTCGGCCTCGGCGCGATTGCGATGAACAAGGCGGTGATCGGCAGCGACGCCATGCTGGCAGCGGGCGCGATGCTGACAGAGGGGAAGGTGATGGAGCCGCGCACCCTCTGGGCAGGCAGGCCCGCCAAGCCGATGAAGGAGCTGTCCGAGGCCGCCATCGCCGGAATGCGCATGGGGACGGCGCATTATGCGCACAACGCAAAAGAGCATGCGAAGGCCGTGGACGCAGCGCTGGGAAGCTGACGTCAGGGCGGCGGGAGTCGCGTCGCGTTACTTTTCGTTTGTGACCCTGCGGGCGGGGCGCATCCGCGCCCCTTGCTTCCTCGCTCATGCGACCTGAAGGTCGCGTCGCTGCGGGCGGCCAGTCGGCCTTGCGGGGCCTCTCGGCCCCGGGGCCATTCTAACTTATCGGACGGTGTTTCGATGTGCGCCCACCACACAACCCGTTCGCCCTGAGCCTGTCGAAGGGCCTCAGCTGTGTGGCGAAGCGCCAAAAGGACAAGTGCGATTCTTCGACAAGCTCAGGATGAGCGCATTGAGACGGGCAGGCGGCGACCGGTCCTAAACCCAGTGGGCTGCCAGTCCACGCGGGTGCGCAGAGACCCCCTAATCTCTGATTAGCGAACGAAGACTCTCAATACGATCCGCCTCGTGCACCGGTTTGTCCCACCGGATCCGGTGGATCCTCGGAAAGCGCATCGCTAGGCCGCTCTTGTGGCGTTTGCTTTCGTGCACGCTGTCGAAGGCCACTTCGAACACGAGGCTCTTGTCCGTTTCGCGCACCGGGCCGAAGCGGTTCACCGTCTTGCTGCGGACATGCTTGTCGAGCTTTTTCAGTTCCTCGTCGGTGAAGCCGGAATAGGCCTTGCCCACCGGCAGAAGTTCCGCGCCCGCATCGGGATCGCCGTTCCAGCAGCCGAAGGTGTAGTCGGAGAAGAAGCTGGAGCGTTTCCCGCTGCCGCGCTGGGCGTACATCAGCACGCAGTCGATCAGCAGCGGGTCGCGCTTCCATTTGTACCACAGCCCGGTTTTGCGCCCGGCGATATAGGGGCTGTCGCGGCGTTTCAGCATCAGCCCTTCGATGGCATCGTCGCGGGTGCCCTCGCGGATTTCGGCGAGGGCTTCGAAGCTCTCCGCCTCGACAATGGCGCTGATGTCGAAATGACTGGCGGGCAGTCTGGGCAAGAATTCTTCGAGCCGCCGCCGGCGATCTTGCCATTCCAGTGCGCGCACATCCTCGCCCTCGATCACCATCGCGTCATACAGACGAACGAAGGCGGGGCTTTCGGCCAACATCTTCTTGCTGACGGTCTTGCGGCCCAGCCGTTGCTGGAGTGCATTGAAACTGGCGGCCCCGCCTTCTTCACCGCCCTGCACATTGCCGCGCACCAGCAGTTCGCCGTCCAGCACTGCCGGAATGGTCAGTGCATCCAGCATTTCGGGAAAGGTCGCGGAAATATCGTCGCCGCTGCGTGAGTAGACGCGGGTCTCGCCGCCCGAGTCATTGGCAACATGGACCAGCTGCACGCGGATGCCGTCCCATTTCCACTCGGCCGCATAGTCCGGCATATCGACCACCGTCCCCTCCAGCGGATGGGCCAGCATGAAGGGGCGGAAGGTCGGCATATTGGCGATGTCCGGCGGGGCACCACCGTCAGCGGCCCAGGCGAACAACTCGGCAAAAGGCGGGGTGAGGGCATGCCAGTACTCCTCCACCTCGTCGACCGACACGTCGAAGGCCTGCGCGAAAGCCACTTTGCCGAGCCGGCTGGACACGCCGATCCGCATCGCGCCTGTCGCCAGTTTGAGGAGCGCATAGCGCCCCGAGGAATCCAGCCGGTCGAGCAGGGCGGGCAATTCGGTCACCACGCTCTTGCGGTTCATTGCTTCCAGCGCGGCAACCGTTTCGCTGACCGAGGGCGGCGGAGCGGCGTCGCCGGTCTCGCCCATCTGCGCTGTTTCCCACAGCAGGCTGGCCGTTTCTGCCGTATCACCGACGAAATCGCGGCTCAGCGACCACAGCACCGGGTCGATGCGCTCCTTCATGATGTTGCGGATGGTGGAGGATTTGACCGCCGGGAAATCGAGGCCGTCGGTCAGCGCAGCGAGCGCCCAGCCGCGGTCGGGATCGGGTGTAGCGCGCAAATACTCCGCAATCAGGCGCAATTTCTCGTTGCGGCTGCGCGTGTAGACCAGCGCATCGATGAGAGCGGCAAACTCCTCCATCTGCTACTCGTCCTCATCCTCGCGCCCGACAAGCGCGAGTGCGCGGGCGCGGCGCTGGTGGAGCTGGTTCCAGCGCAGCAGCGCTTCCTCGCGGCCATGTGTGATCCACGTTTCGACCGGATCGACTTCCTCGATGGTTCGGGTCAGCTCGTTCCAGTCGGCATGGTCGGAGATCACCAGCGGCAATTCGACATTGCGTTGCCGCGCGCGCTGGCGAACGCGCATCCATCCGCTTGCGAAGGCGGCGATCGGGTCAGGCAGACGGCGGCTCCAACGGTCATTGAGCGCCGACGGCGGGGCGATGACGATATGCCCGCGCATGTCATCCTTCGCAGTGTCTGCCACCAGTCGCAACTCGCCCAGCTCGACACCATGTTCTTCATAGAGGCGGCACATTTTCTCCATCGCGCCATGGAGATAGATCGGCTGATGATGGCCCGCGGCGCGCAGCTCCGCGATCACTCGCTGCGCCTTGCCCAGCGCATAGGCGCCCACCAGCACGCAGCGATCCGGATAGGCTGCCAGCCGCTCCAGCAGCTTGGCCATCTCGCCTTCGATCGGTGGGTGGGTGAATAGAGGCAGGCCGAATGTCGCCTCGGTGATGAAGATGTCGCAGGGTGTGACTTCGAACGGCGGACAGGTGGGATCGGCGCGGCGCTTGTAATCGCCGGTGCAGATCACCCGTTCTCCGCCATGTTCCAGCAGGATCTGCGCGCTGCCCAGCACATGGCCTGCGGGGATATAGGTCGCATCGACGCCGCCGGGCAGGCGGATCGTCTCGCCATATTGAACAGGTGTGGTCTCCCCGCCAGAGGGGCCATCGCCGGTCTGGTAGCGCAGTTTCATGATCGCCAGCGTTTCAGGTGTCGCGACAGTCGCCCCATGCCCGCCGCGAGCATGATCGGCATGGCCATGAGTCACCAGCGCCCGCGCGACCGCCTTGCCGGGATCGACCCACGCATCGGCAGGCACGACATGGATGCCCCACGGTTCGGACCGGATCCAGGAAAAGAGCGCGCTCATAGGATACTCAAGCGAAAGGGGCGCGAACCGTTCCCGGATCGCGCCCCTTTTGAGCCATTGTGAATTTGGGCTTAGCTGTCGCCGCCCGCATCCGCATCGGGCTTTTTCGCCGCCGGTTTCTTTTTCCGGACTGGCGGTTTGCGTTTGGCCTTGGGCGGTGCGGGGGTCAGTTCGAAGCTCGGCTTGCCGTCCTTTATGCTGACCTGCACTTCGCCGCCATCGGCCAGCTTGCCGAACAGCAGTTCTTCCGCCAGCGGCTGCTTGATCCGCTCCTGAATCAGGCGGCCCATCGGACGCGCGCCGAACAGGCGGTCATAGCCCTTGTCGCCCAGCCACTCCTTCGCATCGTCGTCGAACTGGATGTCGACATTCTGCTCGGCCAGCTGGATTTCCAGCTGCAGGATGAATTTGTCGACCACGCGGGCGATGGTGTCTTTGCCCAGATAGCCGAAGGGCACGACCGCATCGAGACGGTTGCGGAATTCGGGCGTGAACATGCGTTTGACCGCTTCCTCGCTGGCGTCTTCCTTCGACACATCGCCGAACCCGATACCCTGCCGCGCCATATCGGCGGCCCCGGCATTGGTGGTCATGATCAGCACGACATTGCGGAAATCGACCGTCTTGCCGTGGTGGTCGGTCAGGCGGCCATTATCCATCACCTGCAACAGGATGTTGAACAGGTCCGGATGGGCCTTCTCGATCTCATCCAGCAGCAACACGCAGTGCGGGTTCTGGTCGATTGCATCGGTCAGCTGCCCGCCCTGATCGTAACCGACATAGCCCGGAGGCGCGCCAATCAAACGGCTGACGCTGTGACGCTCCATATATTCGGACATATCGAAGCGTTTCAGCTCGATACCCATGATGCTGGCCAGCTGGCGGGCGACTTCGGTCTTGCCGACGCCGGTGGGGCCGCTGAACAGGAAGCTGCCGATGGGCTTGTCCGGATCGCGGAGGCCTGCGCGGCTCAGCTTCATCGCGGTGGACAGCTTCTTCACCGCCGCGTCCTGACCGAACACCACATGCTTCAGATCGCGTTCGAGATTTTCCAGCGCCGCCTTGTCGTCCTTGCTGACTGATTTGGGCGGGATGCGGGCCATCGTCGCGATGACCGCCTCGATTTCCTTGGCGGTGATCTTCTTCTTCCGGCGGCTGGGGGCGACCAGCATCTGCATCGCGCCAACCTCGTCAACCACGTCGATCGCCTTGTCGGGCAATTTGCGATCATTGATGTATCGCGCCGACAGCTCGACGGCCGTCTTCAGCGCGTCGGGCGTGTATTTCACCTTGTGATGCTCCTCGAAGGCGCTCTTGAGGCCCTTAAGAATCTTGATCGTGTCTTCGATAGTCGGCTCGTTCACGTCGATCTTCTGGAACCGGCGCAGCAGGGCGCGGTCCTTCTCGAAGTGATTGCGGAATTCCTTGTAAGTGGTCGAGCCAATGCAGCGGATCGTCCCGCCGGACAGGGCAGGTTTCAGCAGGTTGGAGGCGTCCATCGCCCCGCCGCTGGTCGCGCCTGCACCGATCACCGTGTGGATCTCGTCGATAAAGAGGATCGCTTCCGGCATCTTCTCCAGTTCGGAGACGACCTGCTTCAGCCGCTCCTCGAAATCGCCGCGATAGCGGGTGCCCGCCAGCAATGCGCCCATATCGAGCGAGTAGATGACGGCATCTTCCAGGACCTCTGGCACGTCCTTCTCGACGATCTTGCGCGCCAGACCTTCGGCAATCGCGGTTTTCCCGACGCCGGGGTCGCCGACATAGAGGGGATTGTTCTTGCTCCGGCGGCACAGGATCTGGACGGTCCGGTCGACTTCCGGGCCGCGCCCGATCAGCGGGTCGATCTTGCCGTTCTCCGCCTTCTGGTTGAGATTGACGGTGAACTGGTCAAGCGCGGTTTCTTTCTTGCCTTTGCCATCGCCCTTCTGATCCGCCTCGCCGTCGTCGGCACCGGACGGCGTGCTGGATTCGATCTGCTTGCCGCCTTTACCGATGCCGTGGCTGATGAAGCTGACCGCATCGAGCCGGCTCATATCCTGTTGCTGAAGGAAATAGACCGCGTAAGAATCGCGCTCGCTGAACAATGCGACCAGCACATTCGCGCCGGTCACCGTGTCTTTCTGCGCCGATTGCACATGCAGAATCGCGCGCTGGATCACCCGCTGGAAACCGGCGGTCGGCTGCGGATCGGCGGCCTCGTCGGTCTGCAGGGACTGGTATTCCTGATCGAGATAGGTCTGCACCACATCGCCCAGCTCGCCCATATCCACACCGCAGGCGTTCATCACTTCGGCGGCGTCGTCATCGCCCACCAGCGCGAGCAGCAGATGCTCCAGCGTGGCGTATTCGTGTCGTCGCTCCGACGCGAAGGCGAGAGCGTTGTGGAGGGTCTTTTCGAGATTTGAGGCAAAGCTGGGCATGAAGAAAGTTTGAACCTTTAAGGTTAATACAGGGTTAGCGCGGCCATCAGAGGCGCCAGGGGGAGCGGCGCATTTCGGTACGCTTTACCCGACGAATATGGGGTCTGTCGTCGCAGAGTCCATGGGGACCCAAGGCCGGGGTCGTGTCGTCAGCGCGGATCGGCCAGGCAATCAACTCGCCCGCTTCGGGCTGAACAGGGCGTCTGCCGCGGTTCTGTGCTGGTCCGCACGGGCGCGGTGCTGCTCCACACGGGCAATCTCAAGCTGCAGGAGGCGGATGCGTTCGGAAAGCTCGCCCTGCGAATAGGGGCCGAGATCCTCGACCGCCAACTTGCTGGCAGCATCGCCCTGTGGGCGCGGGCGGTCATCCTCTTCCATCGGGCCCTCCGTTTGCAAAACAGGATCTCGCAAGACGCATGGCTTGCTGTCAATGGCCTTGCGCCCTAATCAATCGCGAAAGCACCCGTTTCAGCAATGATCGGTGCATTTGGGCAGCAATCACAGGGGCAATCGGCATGGCAATCCCGCGGCAGATGCACGCAATCCACTTCGATGCGCCGGGCGGGCCGGAGGTTCTGGCATTGACCGAGGTCGATACGCCGCAACCGAAAGCCGGTGAAGTGCTGATCCGCGTCGCCCATGCCGGGGTCAACCGCCCGGACTGCATCCAGCGCGCCGGCCACTATCCCGCGCCGCCCGGAGCCTCGCCCCTGCTGGGGCTGGAGGTGGCGGGTGACGTCGTGGCGCTGGGCGAAGGGGTTGAAAACCTTGCGATTGGCGACCGGGTGGCGGCGCTGACACCGGGTGGGGGCTATGCCGAATATTGCACCGCCCCTGCCGGGCATTGTCTGCCGGTGCCGGATGGACTGGCGCTCAAGGAAGCTGCGGCGCTGCCGGAAACGCTCTTCACCGTATGGCACAATGTCTTCCAGCGCGGCTGTGCCAAGCCGGGCGAAACGCTTCTGGTGCATGGCGGGACCAGTGGCATCGGCACTATGGCGATCATGCTGGCCAAGGCATTCGGGATGACGGCCATCGTCACTTGCGGCAGCGATGAGAAATGCTCGGCTGCTCGCGACGTGGGGGCGGATCACGCAATCAACTACAAGGCGGCGGACTTTGTCGAGGAAGTGAAGGCCATCACCGGCGGCAAGGGCGTGGAGATCGTCCTCGATATGGTGTCGGGCGATTACGTCCCTCGCAACCTCAAGGCGTTGTGCGAAAGCGGGCGGCATGTAACCATCGCGGTGCTGGGCGGAATGAAGGCCGAGCTCAACATGGCTTTCATCATGAGCCGCCGCCTGGTGCTCACCGGATCGACCCTGCGCCCGCGTTCCGACCGCTTCAAATCGGCGCTGTGCAGCGAAATCGCCGAGCATGCTTGGCCGTTGGTTGCGGATGGCACCATCCGCCCGGTGATGGACCGCAGCTTCCCGCTGGCAGAGGCCGCTGCCGCCCATGCGCGGATGGAAGCGGGCGATCACATCGGCAAAATCGTGCTGGATGTCGCGCCCGAATAGCGGCGCTGGCGAACGCCAAAGCGCGCAATTGCTTGCCCTGAGGGCCGTGACCGACTAGATGGAACGCCAAGCGGCCGCTCCGAAAGGGGCGGCCCTTCTATTTTTACCCTCCTTTTGCGGGAACCCGAAATGGCTGACCAACCCAAACCCCTGATGCCCCACGCGACCGCCACCTGGCTGATCGACAATACCGGGCTGGGCTTCGAACAGATTGCGGAATTCTGCGGGCTGCACATCCTTGAGGTGCAGGCCATGGCGGACGATCTGGCGGGCAGCAAATATACCGGGCGCGATCCGTTGCATTCGGGCGAGCTGACGCAGGAGGAAATCGCCAAGGGCGAGAAGGACAGCGACTACGCGCTCGTCATGCAGAAGGCGCCGGTCGAAGTGACGCGCACCAAGGGCCCCCGCTACACTCCGGTGTCCAAGCGGCAGGACAAGCCCGATGGCATCGCGTGGATTCTCAAGAGCCATCCGGAAGTCTCGGATGCTCAGATCTCCAAGCTGATCGGCACGACCCGCAACACGATCGGCGCGATCCGCGAGCGGAGCCACTGGAACATCCAGAACATCCAGCCGAAAGATCCCGTGACGCTGGGCCTGTGCTCGCAGCGCGAACTGGATGCGGTTGTGGCGAAGGCTGCGAAGAAAGCCGGTCTGGCCGAAGATGCCGAGGCCGTGGCAGCGAGCAACACCAATGATCGCGAAAAACTGATCGAAGAGCTGCGCGCAGAACGCGACGCCAACGAGAAAGCGGCTGCCGAGGCGGTTCAGGAAGCCGAAGCCGCTGAATGGCTCGCCAACAAGCGTGCCGAGGAAGAAGCTGGCGACCCGCCCGCTGCAGGCTAAAAAACGCAGGTTTGCGCGTGTTTAGAGCCCTTTCGCCTTGCGCAAGGGGTCGCCCGTTGCCATGCGTGCTGACATGGATGTCAGTAAGCTGCCGAACCACCATCCCCTTGGCTGGGATATAGAATTCGAACCCACGACGCTGCCCGAAATGTTTGCGGCGACGACGGCCGAGCGGCTTTCCGCTCCGCTGCTGCATTTCATGGGGCGGACTTACAGCTATTCGCAGCTCTATACTGAGGCCACGGCCTTTGCCGCCGGTTTGCGCGAACGCGGCATCAAGCGCGGCGACCGGGTCGGCCTCTTCCTGCCCAATGTCCCTATTTACGTCGCCGCCTATTACGGCGCAATGATGGCCGGTGCGGTGGTGGTGAACTTCTCGCCGCTCTATTCAGTTGACGAGCTGTCCCAGCAAGTTGCCGATAGCGGAACCAGAGTGCTGGTCACAGTCGATGTGCCGGAGCTTTATGGTACGGCAGAGAAGGTGCTGCAGGCCTCGCAGCTCGAAACGCTGGTGGTCGGTGAACTCGCATCGATGCTCCCTACCGCCAAACGTATCGGCATGAAGCTGTTCGCCCGCAGCAAGATCGCCTCCGTCCGGTATGGCGAGGCAATCTGGCGCTGGGACGATGTGATGGTCGAGGCGGGTTGGGGCTGGTGGCTCGATTCCGAGCTGCCGGATTACCAACCGCTGGCACCGACCGATCTAGCATTGCTGCAATATACCGGCGGGACCACGGGCACGCCCAAGGGCGCGATGCTGACCCACGCCAATTTGACGGTAAACGCGCAGCAGGTCGCCGCGATCAATCCGTTCGACAATCCGGAAAACGAAGTGTTCATGGGCGCACTGCCCATGTTCCACGTCTTCGCCAACACCGCGCTTTTGAATCACGCGGTGGCCAGCGGCGGGGCTATCGCTGTGGTTCCACGGTTCGAAGTCAAGCAGGTGCTCGAGACGATCGAGAAATATGGCTGCACCGGCTTTCCCGGCGTGCCGACCATGTTTCAGGCGCTGCTCGATCACCCCGATATTGCCAAGACCGATCTCTCCTCGCTCAAAGTATGCATCTCCGGCGGCGCTCCGTTGCCTGCGCCCTTGCGCGAGCAATGGGAAGAGCGCACCGGCGTGCGGATGGTCGAGGGCTATGGCCTAACGGAAAGCAGCGGAGTGGTCTCGGTCAACCCCTATGCCGGGATCCGTCAGCCGGGCACGATCGGCCAAGTTGTGGCGCAGACAGAGGTTCTGCTGCTCGACAAGGAAGACCCGGCTGCCATCGCACCGGACGGCGAACCGGGCGAGTTGGCGCTGCACGGCCCGCAGATGATGTCGGGATACTGGAACCGGCCCGAAGCGGCGAAAGACGTCTTTGTCGAGCATCACGGCAAGCAATGGCTGCGCACGGGCGATGTTGCCGTCGTGGATGATGACGGATTTTTGCAGATTGTCGACCGGATCAAGGATATGATTGCGGTCGGGGGCTTCAAGGTCTTCCCGAGCCAGGTCGAGGACGTTCTGCTCGAAAACGACGCGGTGAAAGAGGCGCTCGTGATCGGCGTGCCGGACGATTACAAAGGCGAGGTGCCGCGTGCTTACATCACCTTGCGCGAAGGGGCGGATGCGTCTGGCGAAGAATTGGCCAAATGGCTCAACAGCCGCGTGGGCAAGCACGAGCGGGTCGACGCAATCGTCATCCGCAAGGAATTGCCCAAGACCATGATCGGCAAGCTGGACCGCAAGGCCTTGAGGGCCGAGGTCCTCTAACCGGAAATTATCTGCCGCCTGATTGCCTCAGGTGGCGATGGACAGCTGCGGATCGCCGCTGTCCTTGGCTCCTGCCGGCGCTTTCGAAGCGAGCGGCGATTGCGGCTTGGCATTACCGCTGCCGCGCGGAGCAAAGCGGCCATCGACCTGCGCGCCCTGCTCGATGGTCAGCGCATCATAATGCACATCGCCCTTGATGCTGGCAGAGCGCAGGATGACCAGCTCGCGTGCATCGATGGAACCATCGACTTCGCCGGCAAGCCGCGCGCTTTCAGCTTTGATGCCGCCTTTGACGCTGCTGCCTTCGCCCTGAACCAGCGAGGCGCAGGAAATGTCCCCATTGATCGTACCATCGACGTGGAGTTCGGTGGTGGCCGTCACGTCGCCGGTGATGGTCACATCAGCGCCGATGACCGAGAAGCTGCCGGAGCTGTTGGATTTAGCCATCGGTGCGGGCCTGGGTGCCGGCTGATCGTCGGGCTTCTTTGAGAACATCGGGGGCTGCCTCCAGGAAGGGGCGCGGATTAACCGCGCGATCATTGATACGCACTTCGAAATGCAAATGCGGGCCGGTGGAGCGACCCGTGCTGCCAATCGCGCCGATGGTCGTTCCTGCGGCAATGCGCTGGCCGACAACCGCGTTGAAACGCGACATATGGGCGTAGCGGGTCATCAGGCCGTTTCCGTGCTCGATCTCGACGGTCTTGCCGTAACCGCCCTTGTAACCGACAAAGCTGACGGTCCCTTGCGCAGCGGCATAAATGGGCGTGCCAGTGGGTCCACGAAAATCGAGGCCGGAATGCATCGCGCCTGCACCGGTAAAGGGATCGCGGCGATAGCCATAGCTTGAGGTGACGGCTGCGACATTGGCAGGCGACACCTGCGGAATACCCTTCAACCCGCGCTCCAACGCGCTCATCCGCGCGAGGCTCAGGCCAAGACGCTCGAAGCGGGGGTCGATTTCACCGCTCTGGGTGAAACGCTCGAGCGGGCCACCCATCGCGGATTGATCGGCACCGGACAGCATCACTGCCGGGTTCAGACCCAGCTTGCGAATGGCCTGCTCTGCGCGGCTTGCCCGGCGGTCGGCATAACGCGTCAACCTCTCGACAAACGCCAATTGCCGCGCTTCGAGTTCGGCCAAAGCCTTCGCTTCGGGAAGAGCGGCACTCACCTGATCGACGGTCTTGGACGTTTCGCTGGTCGAATCCGTCACAGTTTCGCCGGCTTTCGCATCGCTCGGCAAGGCGTCGACCATGTCTTCGATAAAGGTCTGGCGGCGCTCCAGATCCGACGCCACCGATCCCAGATCATCGCGATACGCCTCGACCCGCTCAGCAGCGGTGGCGACTTGCGCTTCACGTTCGAGCAACGAAAGGCGGTCGGCGGCGGCGCGATATTGCAGCCAGCTCATCACGCCCATGCTGATCGCCCAGACGAGCAGAGCAACGACAACGCCGCCCGCGACCATCTTTTGAAGACGCGATGAAACCTTGATGAAGCGCACGTTTCCTTGCGAGCGCATGAAGAACTCACGCTCTGGGAATAGGTTCGCCAATCGGCGGGCGATACCGCCGCTGTCCTGTCCTGAAAGCAAAATGACCCCGTGTCTTATTTTTTATAATGACAGGGAGGGCCGATACGCGACGAATCCTCAAAGGTCGAATCACAGGGAGGATTCCGAGGGCGAGTCGAGTGAGTCGCACGATGAGGCGTTGAAACGCCGGGAAATTAACCATGCTCGAAAACGTTGATAGGCCCGGATTCGCAGAATTCCGCAGCGTCGCGCTTGTAAAAGAAGGTCACGGGAATGTCTCTCGGATCCCCTCTGTCATGACACGGAAGGGCCGACTTGCTAGGCATCACGCCATGAGATCTTTCGACGGCAGCGGATTTCGCACTGGGGTGCGCGCCTGATGGGCCTCAGGACCGGTCTGCTCGGCGGCAGCTTCAACCCGGCCCATGGCGGGCACCGGAGAATCTCGCTGTTCGCGCAGAAGGCGCTGGGGCTCGACGAGGTGTGGTGGCTGGTTTCTCCCGGAAATCCGCTCAAACCCAAGGCAGGCATGGCGCCTTTGCAAGCTCGCTACCGCAGTGCTGTGAAGATGGCGCGGCGCGCTCCGATCCGGGTGACAGCGATAGAGCAGGAGCTGGATACGCGGTATACGATCGACACGCTGAAGGGCATCGCAAGGCGCTTCCCGAAGCGCGATTTTGTGTGGCTGATGGGATCGGACAATCTGGCCGATTTTCACCGCTGGAAGGACTGGCGCGCCATCGCGCGCACCATGCCGATTGCGACAATTGCGCGGCCCGGCTATGATGCAGCTGCTATTGCCAGCCCTGCAATGGCCTGGCTGGGAGACCACCGAGTGTCGCCAGCCCGCTTTCGCCAAAGGGCCAAATGGAGTGCACCGGCACTGATCATGATGCGTTTCGATCCTGACCCGCGCTCGGCCACGGCTATTCGCAGCGCCGATCCGGACTGGGCATCCGGGCTGGGCCAGGCTCCCTTGCGCGATCAGGTCACGCACCGACTAATCCCCGGCAGCAATCAAGCCATGGCGGGGATCGCTTGAACCGCCCGATTCGCAATTCGCGCTGCCGCACCCCATCTTTCCACAATGACAGGAGTAACCACTTCGCCGATGAACCAGGCGCATACCGATATGTCCGATCCGCAAACCCCGATAGCCGCGTTGCAGGCTAACCCGCTTCCCGATGCCGAGCCCGGCTCGCTGCACGCGCTCGTCATCAAACAGCTCGACGACGATCAGGCGCAGGAAATGGTCTCGATCCCGCTCGCCGGGAAAAGCTCCATTGCCGATCACATGGTCATCGCGTCGGGCCGTTCGACCCGGCAGGTCGCGTCCATGGCGCAGAAGCTGGCCGAGGAAATCAAGAAGGCCGGATACGGACCGGTGCGGCTGGAAGGCCTGCCCGCTGCCGATTGGGTGCTGGTCGATGCCGGAGACGTGGTGATCCACATCTTCCGCCCCGAAGTGCGCAGCTTCTACAATCTGGAACGCATGTGGGCGTTTGGCGACGAGAGCGGGGATTGAAGCTTTAGTCGGACAGCGAAGCGAGGGGGACGATGTTTTCCGCACGCGCTGGCGTCCCCAGAAAACCGGGCCCTTCGACAGGCTCAGGGCGAACGGATTCTTGGTGGTGGCGCGAGTGATCAGACTCAGCCCAGCGGCTTGGAATGGTCCGAAACCGGCAGGTTTCCTAAAGGGCGACCGCCCGCCGCCGCTTGTGCGGCGTAGCAAGGGGCGCGGATGCACCCCGCCCGCAGGGCTCAAACAAAAACACCCGCAGGGTCTATAAACAAGATGCTCCTCCACATCATCGCTCGCGGAAAGATCGCCCGCTCTCCCGAGGCCGAGCTGGTTGCGCGCTACGAGAAGCGGCTGAGCTGGCCGGTGAAGCTGACCGAACTGCCCGAAACCGGTGGCCGCATTCCAGAAGCACAGACACCCTATCGCACGGTCCTGCTCGACGAGCGCGGCAAGGATCTGCCCTCGGAAAAACTGGCGGAAACGCTGGGTCGGTGGCGCGATGACGGGATGCGCGAGACGCGGTTCGTGCTGGGCGCAGCCGACGGGCATTCGGCGCAAGACCGTGCAGAGGCCGACCTGCTGCTCGCCTTTGGAAAAGCAACCTGGCCGCATCTGCTCGCCCGCGCGATGCTGATGGAACAGCTCTACCGGGCGACGACAATCCTTGCGGGCCACCCCTATCATCGGGCAGGCTAGCCGTATGTCTCCACGCGCTGCCTTTTTGACATTCGGATCGCTTACCGGCGCTGCATTGCTGGCGCTGACCTTTGTGCCCGGCACAGCGCAGCAGGGCAGTGTTCTGGATGATCCGGAGGCGACGCGCGCCGCGATGGTGCGGGCGGAGGCCGAGGCCAAGCGCGCTGCGACGCGCGGAGCCAAGCTGGAAGAAGCCGCTCGCAAAGCCACTGCCGAAGCGGAAAAAACCGCGCAGGAAGCCGCTGCGCTGGCGGCGCGCATTCAGCAGGCCGAAGCGGGCATCGTGTCGGCCGAAGCCCGGCTGGGGCTGATCGCGACGGAGCGGGAGAAGCTCGACCGTCAGCTCGCCGCCCGGCGCGAGCCGCTCGTGCGGCTTACTGCAGCGCTCCAGAACTTCGCTCGCCGCCCGCTGGCTCTTTCGGCGCTGCGCCCCGGATCACTGAGGGAAACCGTCTATCTGAGCGCTTTGCTGGATTCGACTGTTCCGCAGGTCCGGCAGCGCACGGCGGCGCTGCGCAGCTCGATTGCGCGCGGGCAGGCTCTGGCTGCAGAGGCGGATCAGGGCATCGCCGCGCTGCGCCAGCAGGAGCAGGTTCTGGCCACGCGTCAGCGCGAATTGGCCGCCCTGGAAAGCCGCCAGCGGCTTGTGTCGCGGCAGGCCAGCGGGGCCGCAGCGCGGGAGACCGACCGGGCGCTGGCGCTGTCTGAAGAGGCACGCGATCTGTCCGGCCTGATGCGCCAATTGTCCTCCAATGCTGTGCTGCGCGAAGAATTGGCGGCGCTTGCAGGGCCGGTTTTGCGCCCGGCACAGCCCGGCACGCGGACTGGAGCGGGTGGAAGCGCGCAAACGGCCACTCCGGCGTCTCCCGCCACCGCGACCCCGCAGGCGCGGCTTGCTCCGGTTGATCTGCAGCTGCCCGTCGCAGGCCGGACCATCACCGGCTTTGGCTCGCTCACGCCCGCAGGCATCCGCTCCGAAGGGGTGACCATCGCCCCCCGCGCGGGTGCCCAGGTCATCGCGCCTGCCGCAGGGCGGGTGGCGTTTTCGGGCCCTTATCGCGGATTTGGCCGGATCGTGATTATCGAGCATGGCGGTGGCTGGACCAGTCTGGTCACGGGCCTCGCCCGAAACGATGTGAATGTGGGCGAGGAATTGGTCGCCGGCGCGCCGCTGGGCGTGGCCGGAGTCGATGATCCGGAAGTGACGCTGGAGCTGAGGCGCGGCGAAACGCCGGTCAATCCGCTCGATTATGTGGGCTAGCGTGGGGGCCGGGCGGCGACGGGGAGTTAGCGGTTGGCCGCCACGTCGCCCCCATCCGGGACACGGTCTTTGGCAGGCTGGCCAAAATCCTCATCTTCCGTTCACTCCTTTTGCGCGATAGTGTCCGCACTCTCTTGGAGAATTGCACCGATGAAGTTTGCCCCGATTGTTCGCTCCGCCGCACTGGTCACCGCTGTTGCGCTGATCCCTGCGACCACCGCCGGTTTCGCGCAGGTCGATGGCCGCGCCGGGCCTGAATTCGCCAAGCTTTTTGCAACCTATCAGCAAATCAAGGCGGCCTATGTCGATGATGTCGACAACGACAAGCTGGTGCGCGGGGCGATCGACGGGATGCTCAGCAGTCTCGATCCGCATTCCGCCTATCTCGACGGCAGCGATCTCCAGCGTCTCGAAACACTGATTGACGGGAATTATTCCGGCCTTGGCCTGTCGGTCATCATGGATGATGGCGCGGTGAAGGTCATCAGCCCGTTCCGTGGCAGCCCGGCGGAAGAATCGGGCGTGAAGGCCGGCGATTTCATCACCCATCTCGACGGGACGCTGATTTATGGCGGCGAGCTGGACGATGCGGTGCAGAAAATGCGCGGGCAGGCGGGCACCAACATCACACTCACCCTGTTCCGCCCGGGCCGTGACGAGCCTTTCGACGTCACCGTAACGCGCGGCGTGATCGAGCTGGAGCCGGTCACCCACGAGCTGAAAGAAGGCAATATCGGCCATATCAGCGTGAACGAGTTTTCGCGCGATGTCGGCTCGGACGTCTATGCCGCATGGGAAAAGATCAAGGCCGAGGCCACCGGCCGGGTGAACGGTCTGGTACTCGATCTGCGTTCCAATCCCGGCGGTTCGCTGGATGAAGCCGTCGCGCTGTCCGACCTGTTCCTCGACAGCGGCGCCATCGTCTCGCAGCGCGGGCGCACCCGTTCCGAGAACCTGCTTTACCGGTCTGAAACCGTGTTCCGGGGCGATATGGCCGCCGGGGTTCCGGTTGTTGTGCTGATCGATGCAGGCTCTGCCTCGGCCAGCGAGATCGTTGCTGGCGCTTTGCAGGATCACCGCCGCGCGCTCGTTATGGGTGAGCGCAGTTTCGGCAAAGGCAGCGTACAGTCGCTGCTGCCGCTGGGGCGTGATGCTGCGCTTAAGCTAACCACGGCGCGCTACTACACGCCTTCGGGCCATTCGGTTCAGGAAGGCGGAATTAAGCCCGATATCCGCGTGCCGCAATTGTCCGATCCCGATCTGGCGCGGCGGACCAAGTATCAGATGCGCGAGTCCGATTTGCGCGGACATCTGGTCAACGAGCTGGGCCTGAAGGACGAGGAGTTGGAGAACGACAAGACGATCGATCCCCGCTTCATCAAGACCGCCGAGGAGCTGAAGGCAGAGGGGATCGAGGATTTCCAGCTGCATTATGCACTGCAAACCCTGCGCCGCACCACGCCCAGCTCCGTAGCCCTGCGGGACTAAACCGGCGGCATGACCGAAACCCCCAATGTCCGGCTCGCGCGCCAGATATCACTGGCCGTGCCGTCCCTGCTTCTGGCCGGGGCCTATCTCGGTGAATTCGGCTTCGGGCTCTATCCGTGCGAGATGTGCTGGTGGCAGCGCTGGCCGCATTTTGCTGCGATAGCGTTGGGGCTGGGAGCCAGCTTCATAGGCCCTTCGCGCGTATGGACCGGCTTGGCCGCCCTGGCTATTTTAGCATCCGGTCTGATCGGGCTGTTTCATGCCGGCGTCGAATATGGCTGGTGGGAAGGCATCACCGGCTGCGCCACCACGGCCGGGCCGGGCGAAGATGTGCTCGATTCGATCATGAATGCGCCGATTGTGCGGTGCGATCAGGCACCATGGGACTTGTTGGGCGTTTCGCTGGCAGGTTGGAACTTTTTGATATCGGCAGCGGCGGCAGGCGTGATCCTGTGGCTGATTGGCCGGAAGGATACACACGCGGCATGACAACGGCGATGACGAAGGACGAGATCGACCGGATGATCCGGGTCGATCAGGCTGGCGAATTCGGTGCAACGCGCATTTACGAAGGCCAGCTAGCGGTGATGGGCGACCGCGGGCCGCATTCGGGCGAAATTCGCGCCATGGCCCGGCAGGAAGCGGTTCACCGCGAGGAATTCGATGCCTTGATGGCCGAACGCGGCGTGCGCCCCACGGCGCTGCAGCCGTTCTGGCATGCGGCGGGCTACGCTTTGGGCGCGGCCACTGCCCTGATGGGTCCGGAAGCCGCCATGGCCTGCACCGCCGCTGTCGAGGAAGAGATCGACAAGCACTACTCCGAGCAATTGGACCGGCTGGAAGAAACCGGTGCGGATCCGAAGCTCGCCGGAATGATCGAGCGGTTCCGCGAGGATGAGCGCGAGCATCTCGATGCTGCACTGGAGGCAGGCGCCGAAAAGGCCCCGGCATATCCTCTCTTGTCGGGCATAATCCGGCTGGGCTGCAAGGCAGCGATCAAGGTGAGCCAGCGCATCTGAGCGGGAACCGTCCCACCGGCTCGTTCGCTCGATGGGTGCGCACTTCAGATGATATTCAGCGAATAATGCGCTAAACAGACACCAACGGGCCTTTCGCCTGTGAAAGGGTTTTCAATGCAGACGCGTTCCATTCTTCTCTCTCTCGCCGCAGCAAGCATTGCCATGGCCACCCCGGCCGCCGCGCAGGATGCGGGCGGCGACCGGGTCAATATGGTCATCGTCTATGGTGATGATGAAGTGCAGCCGCCCGCCAATGCGGATGAGATCGTGGTTGTGGCCCGTCTGCCCGAGAGTGAGCGCTTCCGTATTCCCGAAAGCCTGCGGTTCAGCAGCGACCCCGCCAACACGGCCTGGGCCGAGCGGGTCGAGGCATTTGAATTCGTGGGCGATTTCGGTGCTCTGTCCTGCTCCCCGACCGGAGCGGCAGGCTATACCGGCTGCACGCAGGAACTGATCGACATCGCTTACGGCGAGAAGCGCGAGGCTTCCAGCGTGCGGTTCGGCCAGTTGATTGCCGAAGCGCGCGCAGAACGGCTTTCGACAATCGACGAAGACGCCGCCATCCGACAGGCCGAAGTCGAAGCGATCGAGCGTGAATATCTCGAGCGGCTGGAGCGGGAACGCGCCGCCCCGGTGGGTGACGAAACGCTTGATTCGCCGGCTGCGACGGCGGACCGCGAAGTCGAGCCTCTGGCGCTGCCGCCCGAAAGCTGAACTGCGCCGAGACCGGCTTCCCTAGTTTTCTGATGCAGGCTAGGCATGCCTTAACCTATCGTGGTTAATGGCGGGCAGATGAGCACCCATTCCGGCCCGCAACGCACAATCCTCACCATCTTCGGCACACGCCCGGAGGCTATCAAGCTGTTCCCGCTCGTCCATGCGCTGGACGCAGACGATCGGTTCGACAGCCGCGTGTTGGTGACGGGCCAGCACCGCGGAATGCTCGATCAGGTCCTCGAAATCGCCGGAATCACGCCGCATGATGATCTCGATGTGATGCAACCGGACCAGACGCTGGATGCCCTGACCGCGCGCCTGCTGACCGGGATCGGCGAAGTGATGAACCGGGTGCAGCCGGATTACGTTGTGGTGCAGGGCGATACTGCCACCGCCATGTGCGGTGCTTTGGCCGCCTATTACCGCAAGGTCCCCGTCTGTCATGTGGAGGCAGGACTGCGCAGCGGGGATATCTATCATCCATGGCCCGAAGAGGTGAATCGCAAGGTCATCGGCAGCTTTGCCGCGCTGCATTGCGCGCCGACCGAAGTCTCGCAGAATGCCCTGCTGCGCGAGAATATCGATCCTTCCATCGTTCACGTCACCGGCAACACGGTGATCGACGCGCTGCATTGGATAACGGCAAAAGTGGAGGCCGAGCCTGCCTTGGCGAGTGGCCTGGCCGATGTCGAGGCGCGCTTTGCGGGCAAGAAGATCATTGGCATGACCAGCCACCGGCGCGAGAATTTCGGCGATGGCATGCGGGCCATTGCCGATGCGGTGAAGCGGATCGCCGCGCGCGATGACGTGGCGATTATCTTCCCTGTGCACCTCAACCCCAATGTGCGGGCGGTGATGAATGACGAGCTTGCAGGAATGGACAATGTCGCCCTGCTCGAACCACTCGATTATCCGCATTTTGCCCGCCTGCTGGATATTTCGCACTTGATGCTGACCGATAGCGGCGGGGTGCAGGAAGAAGCGCCCGCGCTCGGCAAACCCGTGCTGGTCATGCGCGAGACGACCGAGCGGCCCGAGGGCGTCGATGCCGGAACGGCCAGGCTGGTCGGCACCGATGCGGATACGATTGTGACCGAAGTCACCCGTCTTCTGGATGATCCGGCGGCCTATGCGGCCATGGCGCAGGCGCATAATCCGTTTGGCGATGGCCACTCGGCACAGCGGATTGCGGATTTGCTGGCACCGAATTGACGCTCACAGAGGCGCAGAGGCACGGAGGGGCCGAGGCTTTCTTGTGGGGTTGTTATTGAATTGCTTCGCAGAGCGTAACGGTAAGTGTTCCCCTTAAGGCGGCGGGCGCCGCATTCTTCCTCTCTGTGTCTCCGTGCCTCTGTGAGGGCCAAAACCGCCCAGCGTTACCGCAATCTTTACCTTGCCCTGCCAAGGCTGACGGACAGAAACGTCACCAGCAGGAAGCACCGCACTATCATGATCGGCGAAAACAAACCGGACGTCTGCGTCGTAGGCCTCGGCTATATCGGCCTGCCCACAGCAGCCGTGATTGCCAGCAGCGGCTGCCCCGTGACTGGGATCGATATCACCCAGAGCGTGGTCGATACGATCAATCGCGGCGAAATCCATATCGAGGAAGTCGATCTGGATGGTCTGGTGCGCAGCGTCGTCCAGCGCGGCACATTGAAAGCCAGCACGCAGGTGCAGCCGGCCGATGTTTTCGTGATCGCCGTACCCACGCCCTTCGCCAAGGACGGCAACCACACGCCCGACACCAGCTATGTGATGAGCGCGGCAACCGAAGTCGCCGGTGTGCTGAAAGCGGGCGATACGATCATTCTGGAATCGACCTCGCCGGTCGGCACGACTGTGGCGATGCGCGATCTGATTGCGGGCTTGCGTCCGGACCTGGCGATGCCGGGCCTGAGCGAGAAAACGCCGGACATTTCCATCGCCTATTGCCCGGAGCGGGTCCTGCCCGGCAAAATCCTCGAAGAGCTGATCCGCAATGATCGTTCCATCGGCGGGATCACGCCGCGCTGTGCGCGCAAGGCGCTGGCTTTCTACAAGCGATTCGTGCGCGGTGAGTGCGTGACCACCGACGCCGCGAGTGCGGAAATGACCAAGCTGGTCGAGAACGCCTACCGCGACACCAACATCGCCTTTGCCAACGAGCTGAGCATGATTGCCGATGCGCAGGGCCTCGATGTGTGGGAAGTGATCCGCCTCGCCAATCGTCACCCGCGTGTGAACATCCTGCAGCCTGGCCCCGGTGTTGGCGGCCACTGTATCGCGGTGGACCCGTGGTTTATTGTGCACGGCGCGCCGGAGCAGGCGAAAATGATCCGTCAGGCCCGCGAAGTGAACGATGCGAAGATGCACCACGTTCTGGCGCGTGCCAAAGAGCTGGTGGAAGACAATCCGGGCGCACAGATCGGTTGCCTCGGCCTCGCTTTCAAAGCGAATATCGACGATTTTCGCGAGAGCCCGGCGCGCTATGTCGCAGCGGCCCTGGCCCGTGATTACGGATCACGCATCAGCGTGGTGGAGCCTTATGCCGCTGAACTACCGAAAGAATTCGATGGCAGCGACGCTGCTCTCGTTGATATCGACACGGCGCTGGAAACCTGCGGCGTGCTGATCGTGCTGGTGGACCATGACGTGTTCAAGGTGATCCCGGCAGAGGAACGCGCCGGGGCCGTTGTGTACGATACGCGCGGTATCTGGCCCGATGCGCAGGTGAAGTCTGCGGCTCCGGGTCTGCGACTGGCGAGCTGACCGGGCGAAATCCCGCCCTTCGACAGGCTCAGGGTGAACGGGGTGATCGGGTAGGGGCGCGCGGTGCCCCTGCTAGACCCCGTGATATTCGCGATACCACTCGACAAACTTGGGAACGCCGATTTCCACACTGGTAGTCGGCTCGTACCCCAAGTCACTCCGGATCGCCTCGATATCGGCATAGGTCTTGTGAACATCGCCAGGCTGCATCGGGAGCATTTCCATCTCCGCTTTCCGCCCGATGGCATCCTCTAGCACGGCGATCACATCCATCAGCTTCTCCGACCGGTGATTGCCGATATTGTAGAGGGCATGCGGCTTCACGCTGCCGCCTGCCTTGACCGCGCCATCATCGGCGGGCGGGCTGTCCACGCAAGCGACGACGCCTGAAACGATGTCGTCGATATAGGTGAAATCACGGTACATATCGCCATTATTGAAAACCGGAATGGTTATGCCCGACAGGATTTTGTGGGTGAACATCCACAGCATCATGTCCGGTCGGCCCCATGGCCCGTAGACGGTGAAGAAGCGCAGACCGGTCAGCGGGATGCGATAGAGATGCGCATAGGTCTCGCTCATCAATTCGTCCGCTTTCTTGGTCGCGGCGTAGAGCGAAACAGGGTGATCCGCCCGGTCCTCGACCGAGAAAGGCAGCTTTTCATTGCCGCCATAGACGCTGGAGGAGCTGGCATAGACCATCGGCACTTCGCGCGCGCGGGCGACTTCCAGCATGTTCACATGGCCGACCAGATTGGACTGCACATAGGCGTGCGGGTTCTCGATTGAGTAGCGGACACCGGCCTGCGCTCCCAGATGCACGATCCGGTCGAACGCTTCGCCTGCCAGTGCCGCGGTCAAGGCCGCATTGTTGGCAAAATCGACCCGTTTGAAGGCGAATCCATTGCCCAGTTGCGCGAGGCGATCTTTCTTCAGCGATACCTGATAGTAATCGTTGAGATTATCGATCCCGAGCACGCTGTCGCCGCGTGCGAGAAGCCGCGCCGCCAAAGCCGCGCCGATAAAGCCCGCTGCACCTGTGATCAGAACCCGCATAAACCCTCGCTAATATGGACCCGCGCCTTAGCAGACAGATGCGAATAGGCGCTTAATCCTGTGGGAGTGCTTTCGGTTTCTCGGTCGCGGGTATACCCATCAGCGCCACCTGCGAGCCCGCCGATTTCGTCACCACGGCATTCGCCCCCACAGTCACATCATCGCCCAGAGTCAGCACGCCGACAATCTTTGCACCGCTGGCGATAAAGCACCGGTCGCCGATCACAGGCCGCTCGCCATTGCCCGGATCGATGCTCTTCGCGCCGATGGTGACCTGATGATAGATCACCGCATAGGACCCGATCTTCAGCGCCCCGATCACCGAACCCTGGCTGTGCGGCATAAAGAAATGCGGCCCGATCTCGCATTCGGACAGGAATTCGCAACCATAAAGGTAGAAATTCAGCCACGTGATCAGCTTCGCAATCGGGCGCAGGCCCCGGCGATGCGCCGAATGGGCAAGCCGGTACAGCGCGACCGGCGCACAGCGCGGGATCAGGAAATTGCGCCACAAATTCCATGTGCGCGGCGTGGTTCCGGGCCGCCCGTAATAGTGCCAATACCGCTCCAGGTCCGATTTCAGCAGGCTGCGCAGTGACAGGCGCGCGGTCTTTGCCTTGCCATCGCTCATGCTGCTTCCCTCAAATGGCTGGCCGACCGGTCGACCGGATCGAACAGCTCGTCCACGAACCCTGCGACGCTGTACCGCTGGTAAAGGTCTGCGTCCAATTCAGGGGCGGGGGTGGCGAGGAATTCCGGATCCACTACAGGTGCGGCGCGATCGATCACCTGCACCAATTCCGGATCGTAGAACGCATACCGCCGTATCTCGGCATTGGTCGTCACCAGCTTGCGCCGCGCGCCGAGCGTTTCGAACGTGCGGATGGTCAGCCCCTTCTGGCGCGGATGTTCGATATCGAGGATGGTGCGCGAGGCCCAGAAGATGGCCTTTGCATCCTCCCTCCCCATGGGCTCGAAACTGAAGTCGTCCGCATCGGCACCGCGAAATCCGGGATTGGTTATGCGGTAGGCGCTCAGCACCCAGCGCGCCTGCAAATAGAGGAACCATCGCCGCCGGATATCGGCGGGCAATCCGGCATCGATGGATTTGACGATCGCATAGCGATCCGAATGCGCTGTGCCGAGGAAGGAAAGATCGTGCCGGATTTCGGGCGCTTCGTCTGCGGCGCTTAATGCAAAAGAGGGCGCGAAAAATAGCGGGCGGAACCGCATGCCATTGGCGCGCGCGGCGTCGATTTCGAAGCTGCTGGTCCGGTCAAAATATTTGAGCAGTTTCAGCGCGCTGCCCCGGTTTTCCAGCGAATCCCAGATATAGAATAGGAATGCGGCGCCTTTCTGGCTGGCGCGCAAATCAGCCAGAACATCCTCAGGCAGGGTCTGCCCGTTGATGATCAGCACGTAGTCGTACTGAACATCGCCAAACCTCTCCAACGCCTCGCGCCAGACATTCCCTGTATGGCGAAGAACAGCAGCGCGGGAAAATCGGGCGGCGGCTTTCAGCAAAGGGGCGTCAAAGGGCCGGTCAGGCACGTAATCGACATGCGCCCCCCGCCGTTCCAGTTCGGCCACGATCTCGCGGTCATAGCCGAAGAAATGCGGCGCGGTCATGAGGATGCGCGCACCGTCGAATTGGGCTGGGGGTGGCAGGTCCGATAACGTCACGACAGCACGCTTTCCGGCAGGTTAGCGCGCCAGTTCGGCGACGCGGCGGCGCAGGTAATCGGCATAGCCGGTCTTGCCCAGACCGGCGGCGCGGGCCAGCACATCGTCTGCGCCGATCCAGCCCATTTCCAGACCGATTTCCTCCAGACAGGCAATCTTGATACCCGTGCGATGCTCCAGCGTGCGGACATAGGCGCTCGCTTCGTGCAACGAATCATGAGTGCCGGTGTCGAGCCACGCATAGCCGCGCCCCAGACGGCTGACCGTGAGGGCATCACGTTCAAGATAATGCCGGTTGACGTCGGTGATCTCCAGCTCGCCCCGTGCGCTGGGTTCGATTCCTGCCGCGATATCGCACACTTGGTTGTCATAGAAATAGAGGCCGGTGATGGCCCAGTTCGACTTCGGCGCAGCGGGTTTTTCCTCGACCGAAGTCGCTTTGCCGCTCGCGTCGAAATCGACGACGCCATAGCGTTCCGGATCATCGACATGATAGGCGAAGACATTGGCCCCGCGCGCCTGCGCTTCGTCCGCCGCGGCGCGGCATTTCTCGCCCATCTTGTCGCCGTGATAGATGTTGTCGCCCAGAATCAGCGCGCTTGGCTGCCCGCCGACGAAATCCCGCCCGATGATGAAGGCTTCAGCCAGCCCGTTGGGCTCTGGCTGCACGGCATAGGACAGATCGATCCCGAAGGCGCTGCCATCGCCCAGCAATGCCTCGAACATCGGTAGATCGCGCGGAGTGGAGATGATCAGCACCTCGCGGATGCCCGCCAGCATCAGTACGGAAAGCGGGTAATAGATCATCGGCTTGTCAAACACCGGCAGCAATTGCTTGGAAATCGCCATGGTGGCGGGGAACAGCCGCGTACCGCTGCCGCCTGCGAGGATGATGCCCTTCATGTGTGATCGCGCCCGTTCAAGTGGCCCCGCCCCGGGTGCCGTTGTGCTGTTGCTTGGGGCCTCGCCCCGACCGGCTCGGCTCTACCGGACGTGGACAGCGCTAGGCAAGGCGCTTAACGGCAGGCCCCGTCATGAATAGCGCACCGAAACCTGAGAAAGTCATCGTCCTCGGGGCCAAGAGTCTGGTCGGGGAGGAGCTGCTCGCCGCTGTACAGAAAAGCCGTCGCGAGGCGATTGCTCTGACGCGCAAAGCCCTGCCTGCCGACAGTGAGGGTGTGCGCTGGCACGACACTGCGCAGCTGGGTGAGCTGGCCGGAGCAGGCATCCCGCTGGCCCTGTGCGTGGCGCATATCTGGGTGATCGAGGAGCATATTCCCGCGATGAAGGCGGCAGGCGTGAACCGGCTGGTCGCGCTGTCGACCACCAGCCGCTTTACCAAGCAGACCTCTTCCAGCGAGAGCGAGCAGGCTGACTGGAAGCTGTTCGAACAATCCGAAGCCCGGGTCCACGCGGCCTGCACCGCCGCCGGGATCGGCTGCACGATCCTGCGCCCGACGCTGATCTGGGGCAACGGGCAGGACAAGAATGTGACCGAGATTGCCCGCATGATCGGGCGGCTTGGCTTCTTCCCTCTGTTCGGCGCGGCCAAGGGTTTGCGCCAGCCCATCCATGCCCGCGACGTTGCCGCCGCGTGCTTGCAGGCGGGCGCCAGCGACGCGGCTGCTGGCAAGGACTACAACATTTCGGGCGGAGAAGTGCTTCCATACCGTGTGATGGTGGAGCAGATTTTCGCAGCGCTAGGGCGCAAGCCGCGCACACCGTCCGTGCCGCTTCCCCTGTTTGCGCTGGCGGTTAAGGCCATGCGGCTGATTCCGCGCTTCCGCAAATGGACGCCGGATATGGCGGTGCGGATGAATCAGGATCAGGACTTCGATCACAGCGCCGCGGCCGCCGATTTCGGTTTTGCACCCGGACCGTTTGCGCCAACGCGCGCCGATTTGCAGCTTGAACGCGAGGGCGCGCAAACTTGATAAGCCTCCCGATGCCATTTACTTGGGCCGAAGCGGGTCGCTAGGTCGGTCCGGGTCGCATTATGGTCAGCAAAAGCTCCTCTTCCTCGTCGGAACAGTCTTCCGCGCAGCCTGCCACGGCACAGCCGCGCCCCGAGGCCGGGCCCCTTCCTCGGCCGATGCCCTTCCAGCGTCTATTCGACCTGCTGGTTGCGGTGCCGCTCGCGCTCGTCGTTTTGCCGGTTTGCCTGCTGCTGCTGGTTGCCATCCGGCTCGAAACCCCCGGCTCGCCCCTGTTTGTGCAGCGCCGCGTGGGCAAGGGCCAGGCGCCTTTCGACATGCTCAAATTGCGCACAATGCACACGGGCACCGCCAATGTCGCGAGCCATCAGGTCGGCGCGGCGAGCATTACCCGCCTTGGTGCGTTGCTGCGGCGCCTGAAACTCGATGAATTGCCCCAGCTGTGGAACGTGCTGGCAGGCCATATGAGCCTCGTCGGTCCGCGCCCCTGTCTGCCGGGGCAGGCTGAGCTGGTTGCCGAACGTGCAAGCCGCGGCCTGTTTGCGCTGCGCCCCGGAGTGACCGGTCCGGCCCAGATCGCCGGGATCGATATGAGTGATCCGGTGCGTCTCGCTACTTATGAGGCCGAGTATTTTACCGTGGATCGCCCGCTCGGCGATGTGCGGCTGATCGTCAGTACGGCGCTGGGCGGTGGGCGCGGTGATGCGGCCACGGTGGCTAAGCCGCACGACAGCAGCTCGCATGATGGGGATAAAGCCTGATGGTGGAGGCCGCCAAACGCCGGATCGACGGGCTGACCGATGTCTTGCTGAATTTGCCGCGCTCGGCAAAGCGCGCGCTGGCGCTCGCGGTCGACATCACCATCTGCGTTTTCTCGGTCTGGCTCGCGGTCTATCTGCGGGTGGGATATTGGGTGCCGTTCTTCGGAATGCAGCTGCATCCGGCAGTGGTCTCGGTCGTGCTCGCTCTGCCGCTGTTCGTGGTGTTCGGGCTATACCGGGCGATCTTCCGCTATGCCGGGGCAGAGGCCTTCTTCGCGATTGGCCGCGCGGTTCTGATCTATTCGATCCCCTTTGCAATCATCTACACACTGATCGGGGTACAGGGCGTTCCGCGGACAATCGGCCTGATCCAGCCTATCCTGCTGTTCCTGATGGTCAGCGGATCGCGGCTACTGGCCCGGATGCTGTTCGAGGAAAGCTACACCGCGCTTTTTGTTGGCGACAAACCGACCCGCGTGTTGATTTACGGCGCCGGGCGTGCGGGCCGCGAACTGGCCGGAGCCATCGCCACGGCGCGCGAAATGCAGCTGGTCGGCTTTGTCGATGATGACACATCGCTGACCGGATCGACCCTGCGCGGCGTGACCATTTACGCCCCCGACGCGCTGGCTGACGTGATAGAGCGCCGTAAAGTGGACGATGTGCTGCTCGCCATGCCTCAGGCCACGCGGGTGCGGCGCAGCGAGGTGCTGCAGGCCCTGCGCCCGCTGCCAGTGCATGTCCGCACTCTGCCCAGCATGGTTGATATCGCCCGGGGCACCATCTCGGTTGGCGATCTGCGCGAGCCGGGGATCGAGGATCTGCTCGGCCGCAGCCAGATTCCGCCCGATCAGGCACTGCTGACCAAGAATATCACCGGCAAGGTGGTGATGGTGACGGGCGCGGGCGGTTCGATCGGCAGCGAGCTGTGCCGCCAGATATTGAAGAACGCTCCCGCCTGCCTGCTGCTGGTCGACCACAGCGAGTTCAACCTCTACACCGCGCATCAGGAATTCGCCCAGATGGTGGCGCTGGACCGGCAGGGGGAGGCCGACGATCCCGCCCCGGTGCTGATTCCGCTGCTGGCGTCGGTGTGTGACGAACGCCGGATGGCGGAGATACTGACCCATTGGCAGCCCGCCACGGTGATCCACGCCGCCGCTTACAAGCATGTCCCGCTGGTCGAGCAGAATGCTCTCGAAGGTGTGCGTAACAACGTCTTCGGGACATACACCGTGGCCCGTCTGGCGCAGCAGCACGGGGTCGCCAATCTGATCCTCGTCAGCACCGACAAGGCCGTGCGCCCGACGAATATCATGGGCGCGACCAAGCGGCTAGCGGAGATGATTTTACAAGCGCTTCAAGAAGCTGCGGGCGAGGGTAGCGCCACGACTTTCTCCATGGTGCGGTTCGGCAATGTGCTGGGTTCTTCCGGATCGGTCATTCCGCTGTTTCGCGAACAGATTGCCGCGGGCGGTCCGGTGACCATCACTCACCCTGACATCACCCGCTATTTCATGACCATTCCGGAAGCTTCGCAGCTGGTCCTGCAGGCCGGCGCGATGGCGCGCGGCGGCGATGTGTTCGTCCTAGATATGGGCGAGCCGGTGCGGATCGTCGATCTGGCGCGCAATATGATCGAATTGTCGGGCCTGACGGTGCGCGATGACGACACGCCCGATGGCGATATTGCGCTCAGCTTCACCGGTTTGCGCCCGGCAGAGAAATTGTACGAAGAGCTGCTGATCGGCGAAAATGCGCAGGAATCCCAGCACCCCCGGATCATGCGCGCCAATGAGAGCTTCCTGCCGCTCGCCGAACTGGAGACGCGGCTGGAGGAAATGCGCAGCGCCATTGCCTCAGGCGATCCCAAAGCGGCACGCGATTTGCTTGCCCGGCTGGTGCCGGAATATCAGCCCAGCACTGTTCTGTCCGACTGGACGCGCCAACCGTCCTAGCCAACCGGCCTAAGTGGTCTCGATATCCGGCGCGTCTTCCTGCTTCATCCCGACTGTGTGATAGCCTGCATCGACATGATGCACCTCGCCGGTGACGCCCGATGACAGGTCGCTGCACAGATACAGGCCCGCCCCGCCAACATCGTCGATGCTGACATTGCGGCGCAGCGGCGCGTTGTATTCGTTCCATTTCAGGATGTAGCGGAAATCGCCGATCCCGCTGGCGGCCAGCGTCTTGATCGGTCCGGCGCTGATCGCATTGACCCGGATATTGTCCGGCCCCAGATCATTGGCGAGATAGCGCACGCTGGCCTCCAGCGCCGCCTTCGCCACGCCCATCACATTGTAATGCGGGATGACTTTCTCGGCACCGTAATAGCTCAGCGTTACGATACTTCCGCCCGTTTCCGGCATCATCTTCGCCGCGCGCTGGGCCACCGCCACCAGTGAATAGGCGGAGATGTTCATCGTCATCAGGAAGTTATCGAGACTGGTATCGACATATTTGCCGCGCAGCTCGTTTTTGTCCGAATAACCGATGGCGTGGACCACGAAATCGAGGCTGTCCCATCGCTCCCCTAGTGATGCGAACGCCTCGTCGAGCGAGTCCATGTCGGATACATCGCAGTTGAAGGTAATGTCGCTGCCGAGCTGCTCTGCGAGTGGCTTCACGCGCTTGGCCAGCGCATCGCCCTGATAGGAAAAAGCCAGCTCGGCTCCCTGCTCGGACAATTGCTTTGCGATACCCCAAGCGAGCGATTTATCGTTGGCGAGACCCATGATGAGCCCGCGTTTGCCTTGCATCAGTCCGGTCATTCGGCACCTTCTCTCGTGGCGGCGGCTGCCCGGTCGGCTGCGCGCCTGCGATTATCGGCCTGCCCGATGAAGTCCTCTTCTTCAGGCGTTTCGGCCAGCGCGGCGTTCAGCTCCGCGCCCACCACCATACCTAGTCCGACCAGCCAGAAAAAGAAAAGCGTGATCATCATCCCGGCCAGTGACCCGTAGGTCAAATCGTACGCGAAGAACTGGCGCAAGACGACCGGCAGCGCGATGGTCACCGCAACCCACCAGACGGTCACGATGAGCGCTCCCGGCCATTTCGGATAACGGCGATGGCGATAATCGCCGGGTGTGAGGGTGTAGAACAGCAAATACATCGAACCGAACAGGCCAAGGGCCGGGACAAACCGGGCCAGTGCGAGGCTGGCAAGCAGATCGGTCAGCAGCGGGAAATAGGCATCGATTACCTGCTGTGCCGCACCGATGAGGACCTGAGCCAGCAGCGATGCCATTAGCAGCACAACCGCCCCCAGAATGACGCCCGCCGACAGCAGGCGGTATTTCCAGAAAGCCTGCGTTGCCTCGGTGCCATAGGCACGGCGCAGCATGTCGCGGATCGTCTCGATCAGACCGCTGACGGTCCACAATCCGACCAGACCACCGGCCCATAGCAGCCAGCCGGAGCGTTGCTCGATCACATTGCGCGCGACCGGCTCGATGACATCGGCCACGACGGGGGGCAGGGCGACCAGGACTGCATTCACAGTCGCCGCACGCTCGCTTTCTTCACCGATGGCGGAGAAGATGGCCGCGCCGGTTATGAAGAAGGGAAAAATCGCCAGCATCGCCAGATAGGCAAGGTTGCCGGCATGGATGAAGCCATCATTGAAGGTGCCCACGGCGACGCGTTTGGTGACTTCGAATATCCGCGTGCCTGGGCCGACTTTGGTGGCGACTTTCTGGCGGACGCTGCCTTGCAGTTGCATGGCTTCGTTACGGCGGTCTTCGGGAGTGAGGGAGCGGACAGTGCGATCTTGCGGGTCGGGCAATTTGTCCCCCGGACCCGTGATTTCGCTCCACTTACGCATGAAAAATCAAACGCCTAGCGATGCGCGCGGGTTCCCCGGATCTGTCCAGTCTCCCAGCGCCTCGGTCAAGGAGTCGAGGTCATCGGGCAGTGTAATGCGCAAGGTGACGAGCTGATCGCCGCGCCCGCCCGCCTTCTTGGAAAAGCCCTTGCCTTTCAGGCGCATAACCGTCCCGCCGGACAGGCCTGGCTTGACGGTCAACATCACCGGGCCATCGACCGTGGGCACCTTGACCTTCGCGCCCTTGACCGCCTCGTCGACGCTGATCGGCAGGTCGAGCCGGACATCGTCGCCCACTCGCTCATAGAATTTGTGGCTGTCGACCGAAATCGTCACCAACCCGTCGCCCGCGCCGCCCGGACCCTGCTGGCCCTTGCCTTTCAGGCGCATCTGCGTGCCGTCTTCTACCCCGGCAGGCAGTTTCAGATCGATGGTCTTGCCATCCGATAGGGTAATCCGCTGATCGGCCCGTGTAGCCGCATCGGTGAACGGCACGCGCAGCCGGTAATTGATGTCGGCCCCTTTTTGCGGCGGGGGCGGGCTACGCCTGCCGAAAGGCGAGCCGCCACCACCTCTCGCGCCGCCGCCGAACAGGCCTTCGAAGATATCACCGAGGTCGGCCTCGCCGCCGCCGAAACCCTGGAAATCTTCGGCCCGGAAGCCGCCCTGCTGGCTGCGATATCCTCCGCCAGAATTGCCGCCACCAAAGCCGCCGCCCCCGAACGGATGGGTCGGATTGCCATCACCATCGATCTCGCCCCGGTCGAACTGAGCGCGCTTGTCCTTGTCGGACAGCAGATCGTAGGCCTGCGTCACTTTGCCGAAGCGGTCGGCCGCTGCGGGATTGTCGCGGTTGGTGTCGGGGTGCAGCTCTTTGGCGAGCTTGCGATAGGCGCTCTTGATGTCCTTCTCGGACGCAGTACGGGACACGCCCAATGTAGCGTAGGGATCGGCCATAGATTGCAGCTAAGGTCCGGTTGCGCGCCATGCAAGGCTCGATGCCTTTCTCGCGGCTTTGCAGCGGGGCCGTGATCGCCTACCAAACCCGCATATTCCCCGTTCGAAGAGTGCATCATGTCGCAATCCCAAACCCCTCAAGAAAACAGCGCAATTCCAGTCACCGACCCCTTCGCACTGTTCGATGCGTGGATGGCGGAAGCGGAGGAGAGCGAACCCAACGATCCCAATGCGATGGCGCTGGCGACTGCGACCCCCGATGGCGGGCCGTCTGTGCGGATGGTCCTGCTGAAGGGTCACGGCCCCGATATCGGGGAGCAGGGAGGCTTCACCTTTTACACCAACGCACAGAGCCGCAAGGGCGGGGAAATCCGGGCGAACGCGCAGGCGGCATTGCTGTTTCACTGGAAAAGCCTGCAGCGGCAAATCCGCATCGAAGGCCCCCTGAGCGAAGTGTCACCGGAAACCGCAACCGCCTATTTCCATTCGCGCAGTCGGCAGTCGCAATTGGGGGCCGTGGCTTCGGAACAGTCGCGCCCGCTGGATGACCGGGCAACATTTCTGGAGCGCTTTGCCGCCGCCGAGGCCGAGTTCGAAGGCCGCGCGGTAGAGCGTCCGCCGCACTGGACTGGCTTTACCGTCACCCCGCAAGCCATCGAATTCTGGCAGGATCGCCCCGGCCGCCTGCATGACCGCCGCCTGTTCACGCGCGCCGGTCAGGGCTGGTCGGACACTTTGCTCTACCCGTGACCGGCGCAGAGGCCTTGTCGGCACGCGGCAGGCTCGCCCGCAGCGCTGCCTTTGCGAGTATCAGCGTCGCGATTGTTCTGGTCGCGCTGAAGCTGTGGGCGTCGGCCCGCACCGGCTCGGTCGCCATGCTGGGCAGTCTGGCCGACAGCGCGCTGGATCTGGTGGCCAGCCTCGTGACGCTTCTGGGCGTGGTCTATGCCGCCATGCCGGCCGACCGCAATCACCGCTTCGGCCACGGCAAGGCGGAGGCGATTGCCGCAATCGTACAGGTCGTTCTGATTGCGCTGTCTGCCTTTGCACTGGCCGTCAGGAGCATCCAGCAATGGATAGAGGACGCGCCGGTGGGCGAAGCTCCGACCGGCATTGGTGTTTCGCTGGTAGCGATTGCGCTGACCTTCGCTTTGCTTGCGTGGCAACGCTACGTTCTGGCGCGCACCGGCTCGGTCGCGATCCGCACCGATCACGTGCATTATCAGGCTGACCTGCTGCTCAATCTGGCGGTGATCGCGGCGCTCGTTCTGCAAACGCAGATCGGCTGGGGCAAGGCCGATGCCGTGTTTGGCCTTGGGATTGCGGCATGGCTGGCTTACGGCGCGTGGGGTGCGTCTCAAGAGGCGGTCGATCATCTGATGGATCGCGAATGGCCGGAGGAGAAACGCCGCGCCTTTGTGGAGCGGGCGGCTACCCATCCGGAGCTTTCGAACCTGCACGATCTGCGCACGCGGACGGCAGGCAACCGGGATTTCGCGCAGTTCCATGTCGATCTGCCGGGCACCATGACGGTCAGCGAAGCGCATGACATTATCGACCGGGTAGAGGCGGATTTGCTTGACGCCTTTCCCGGCACCGAGCTGCTGATCCATATCGACCCGCAAGGTCATGTCGACGAGCCGGACAATCCGCTGGTCGAGACAGATGAATTTGAAGAATTGGAGGACGACACCCCGTGAGCACCATTTCCAGCAGCCACCCCTATTGGCATGTCGACGCATTCGCGGGGCGCAGTTTCTCCGGCAATCAGGCCGCCGTCATGGTGCTGGATGAATGGCTGCCGGACGATGTGCTGATTGCCATCGGGGGCGAGAACATGTTCGCCGAAACGGCCTTTGTGGTGAAGGACGAGAGCGGCGAGGCCGACTGGGAGCTGCGCTGGACTACGCCGACCTACGAGATCGCCCTATGTGGCCACGCGACGCTGGCCAGCGGCCATGTGCTGCTGACCCGCGATGGCGGGGACCGTGTGCGGTTTCGCACGCGGAAGAGCGGCATTCTGGAAGTCGCGCGCACGGGTGAGGGCTACGAAGTCGGCCTGCCCGCCATCGCCACTCAGCCGCAGGCCTATCCCGAAGCGGTCGCGCTGCTTGGGGCCGAGCCGCAGCTCGTCCACCGCAACGACACGCTCTACAATATCTTCCTGTTCGAAGATGAAGCGCAGGTCCGCGCGCTCGACCCGGACCTCAGGGCTTTGGGCGAGTTTGGAGTGGAGCAGTTCGCCTGCACCGCGCCTGGAGACAATACCGACATTGTCAGCCGGGTATTCGTGCCCGGAGCGGGCGTGGACGAGGACAGCGTTACCGGCTCTGCGCATGCGGCGCTCACCCCGTTCTGGGCGGACCGGCTGGGCCGTGACAGCTTCACCGCGCATCAGGCATCACAGCGGGGCGGCGATCTGGTCTGCCGGTTGGAACGTAGCGATGCGGGCGACCGGGTGTGGCTCGGCGGAGAATGCGTGACCGTGGTCGAGGGCAAATTTCAGGTGACCGTTTAAGTTTCTGGATAGAGCTCCACCACGTCGAGCATCTCGGCGATCAGCGCCTTGCGTTCTTCCTGATCCGAATGGCCCAGCCGGACCAGAGTGAGTTTCTGACTGGGCGATACCAACACATATTGCCCCATATGCCCGACGGCTGCGAACAGGGTCTCCGGCCCCCTATCCACCAGCGTGTCGTCCCGGTCGATGCCGGATTCGCGGTTGAGCCAAGTCTGCCCGCCGTAGAATCCCGATGCCGGGCTGGGCTCGGTCATGAAGGCGATCCAGCTGCGCGGCACCAGTTGCGATCCGCGATAGGACCCTTCATTGCGTAGGAAATCCCCGAAGCGCCCCCAATCGCGTGCTGTGCCGTGGATCAGACTACCGCCCACCAACGTGCCCGCGGCATCGAATTCGGGCACCATCGATTCCATGCCGAGCGGCCCGAACATCCGGGCTTCGAGAAACTCTGCGACAGCTTTGCGGCGGGTTTCGGGATCGTCGCTGCCATCGGTGAGCACGCGCGCGGCGATATCGGCGAGAATGACCGTGGTGTTGCTGGAATATTCGAACTCGCGCCCCGGCTCTGCCTCCAGCGGCTGCGACGTTGCGTAATCGGCCATATTGTCGCGGCCATCGAGAAACAGCATCCGCACTTCGGAGGATTCGTAGGGCGGATTGCCTGCTTCCGTGTGCCGCAGACCGGCCCGCATCTGGAGCAATTGGCGCAGGGTAATCTCGCCGCGCGGATCACCGGGCCGCCGCCAGCGCGGGATCGGCGGGGTTTCATCCAGCGAGAGCTTGCCGTCGGCCACCAGCATCCCGATCATCACGGCGGTGACCGTCTTGGCCATCGACCAGCTGACAAAGCGCGTGTCGGCTGTGTATCCATCGGCATAACGTTCGGCCGCAATCTGCCCGCCATGCATGACAACAGCAGCCCGTGTCTCGCCCACCGCGTCATTCGTGAACAGCTCGTCCAGCTGGCGCGCAAGCTGATCATTCGGCGCGCCCGGATCGGCGGCAATCGCGGCCAAGGCATCTTCGCTCAGCGGCGGCGGTTCTGCGGGATCGCTATCGCAGGCGTTCAGCAGCAGCGACGCGGCCCCGATAAAGGCGGTTGGCAACGCGGTTCGCAAGGCGATAGGGGGGCAGCGGCGTGTCGGCATGATGCGCAGCGCATTCGCATGATGGACCAGACCCCGCAATGGCAAAACCCGCCTCCCGCCCACGCAATCCTTCTGCCGCAGGTTCAGCCCGCAAGGCGCGGCGCTGGCCGTGGGTCTTGCTGGTGCTCGCTCTGATTTTGGGCGGAGTTTTCATAGCCTTCCGCACGCCGATCACCGGTTATGCCAGTGCCGGGACGGCCTACTCGGCGCGAGTCGCCTGCTCGTGCCGCTTCGTTGCGGGCCGGGATCTGGCCGATTGCGAGAAGGACCTGCTCACCGGCATGGAGCTGGTCATGCTGAGCGAGGATGAGGAAGCGCGCAGCGTGACTGCGACATTCCCGCTGATCACCAGCGATACCGCCCGCCTGCGCGATGGCTATGGCTGCGTGCTCGACCGGTGGGAGGGATAGCAGAGCCTCACCGAAGGTGCGTCACGGGCCTTCCGGAACCGGCGTATCGGGATGGCGGCAGATGTCTCCACCCACCGCTTCCGGAGGCGGGGGCGGGCTAAGGAAAGGTGGGCACGGCACCGGCGGGGTGCGTGGCCCTCCAGCCTGCTGTTCTTTCGCCGCGCGCTCTTCGTTACCGCGCTGACACGCCAGCGACTCCTCTTTCTGCGCCTCGAAAGCCGCTCTGTATTTGACGCCTTCCGCTTCGCTCGTGCGCAAAAATTCCGCCGAGCAATCGGGCAGCCTTTTCACCTGATAGAGCAGAGCAACAGGCGCGTCGCCGCAGTGCTGCCGTAGTTCGGCAATGCCTTCCAGATACTCGTCTTCCACCGGGCTCGCCATGATGTGGCCGCCCGTCTCGCCGATCCTCAGGCGGTATTCCTCCGCCCCGCCGGATTCGCCGACGGCCAGATATCCCTCGGGATCGCGAAACATATCAAGGTGTTGGAAGGGGACTGCCAGACGCTCTTCTTCCCACCCCTGCTTAACGATGCGCAAACATCCATCGCGCAGCACCAGCCGCCCGCCGCCGGGAAAATCCTCCGGGCGCAGGGCAAGGGTCGAAACTTCCGGGCGAATGCCCTCATCCACCAGAAATGCGGAAGGCCATGTCCGGACAAACCGGGCGACGCCGGGCTCCACCGCAAGACCGCTTGTTCCGCGCCCGACGCGCGGATCGACCATGGGAGCGCGGACGGCCGGAGCGCGGGTTACGGTGCCGAACGACTCCGCGCTCAGCTCCATCCCCAGTGTCGGTGGGCTTTCGGTGACACTTCTGTCTATATCGAGCAGCGTGATCCCGAAGGTCGGCGGGCGCGACTGCGGCTCGGCAATGCGGTTCAGATCGGGCAGCAAATACAAGGCAATCGGCGCCAGCGTGACCGCCAATAGCAAGCCCAAGGCCCAGGGGCTGATCCGCCCATTGCGGTTGTGCGGCGGCTTCATTCAGGCCCCATCACTCTGGGCCGCTCGTCCGGTCGATCCAGCCTCCGCCGATGACGCGCTGCCCGGCATAGATCACCGCCGCCTGTCCCGGCGCGACGCCAAGCTCCGGTGTCTCGAAGCGGATGGTTGCAGTTGCGCCATCGCCCAGTGGCCCGTCCAGCGTGACCGGCACCGGCTTCGAAAGCGAGCGCACCTTGGCCGTCAGCGGGCTATCGGGCAGGGGGCCGATGCGGTTGGTTTCGATCAGCACCGCTTCGGACACCGCCAGCATCCGCTTCGGGCCAACGCGCACCTGCGCAGTCTCCGCATCGATCCCTACGACGTAAAGCGGCTCCGGCTGCCCGCCGATATCCAGCCCGCGTCGCTGGCCGACCGTGTAGTGCACCACGCCCGGGTGCTCGCCCAACGTCTCGCCCGTGGCGGCATGGACGATCGCGCCCTTGCGTCCGCCTTCGGGGCGCATCGCCTTGACGATTTTTGCGTAATTACCGTCGGGCACGAAGCAGATATCCTGACTGTCGGGCTTGGCCGCATTGCGCAGCTGCGCGCCTTCGGCCAGTTCGCGGACTTGCGACTTGGGCAGGCCGCCCAGCGGAAAGCGCAGAAAATCGAGCTGTTCCTGCGTGGTCGCATAGAGGAAGTAGGACTGGTCGCGGGCCGGATCGACGGCGCGGTGCAACTCGCTGCCGCCGGCGCCCGTTTCGCGCCGGACATAATGGCCGGTGGCAAGGCAATCCGCGCCCAGCTCGCGCGCCATGCGCAGCAGGTCGGTGAATTTCGGCCCCATATTGCAGCGAATGCAGGGGACGGGTGTCTTTCCGGCGAGGTAATCATCGGCAAACTGCTCGACCACGTCCTCGCGAAACGCGCTTTCGTGATCGAACACATAATGCGCGATGCCCAGCCGGTCGGCGACGGCCCGCGCATCGGCAATATCGTCGCCCGCGCAGCACGCGCCCTTGCGCCCGGTCGCCGCGCCGTAGTCATACAGCTGGAGCGTGATGCCGATCACTTCCGCACCGCTTTGCGCGGCCAGTGCTGCAACGACGGACGAATCCACACCGCCCGACATGGCGACCACGATGCGCCGCTCCGCCATAGGGCCGGGCAGGTCGAAGAGATCGGCAGCTTCGGCTGCAGGAAGGGTCGTCGCATTCAGCATGCGCTGGCATATAGGCGCGCCGGGACCATTGCGCAAAGCCTGTCGCAGCAGGCGGTCAGACGCCCTGTCCAGGCCGGTCATGTGCGCCCTGTACAGGCGCGGCGGGCCGTGCCGCGGCGCTGATCCGGTAATCCTAACCAGCAGTAAAGCCTCGCTTTACCTGATGTTGACCACCAGGCCCTATTGGCAGTGTCATGTTCGAAAGCACGACACCCCTTACAGACACTACCGGCACCGCCGGAAGAGCTGGCGAAACGGCGCAATTGCGCGCCTTTGCATGGCCTGAATTGACCGCGCGGCTGGCTGCTGCGCGGGATGTGCGTGCTGTACTGAATCGCTCCGCCAAGCCGGTGCGCCCCCGCACTGGCGGAAGCTTCCTTACCGCAGGTACGGGAAAACCCGGCACGGCCAGCGATCAGAATTCGACGAATGAACGCCCAATTAACCTCGTTGGTTTATCGGGCAGCAAATCAACCGCGGCAATGTGTGCCGACGCCGTAAGCGACGCGGCGCATGTCGACCGAGAGGCACCATGATCGAGAACCAGAAAATCAGGCCGGCAGAGGTCATCGGCCCCTTGGGTGAAGCGCTCACCCTGGATGATCTGCCGTCCCCCAAGACAAAACGCTGGGTCGTCCGGCGCAAGGCCGAAGTGGTGGCCGCCGTTAATGGCGGGCTGCTGACGCTGGATGAAGTGCTGGAACGCTACAATCTGACGCTGGAAGAATTTGCCTCTTGGCAGCGATCGGTCGACCGCTCGGGCATGCAGGGTCTGCGGGTGACGCGCATCCAGCATTACCGCGACCTCTACGAGCGCCAGCTGAAATACTAACGCGCTAGGCAAATCCCGACCTAATCCTGTAAGCCTCCCGCATTCCGGCACACGATTTGTCCGGAACGGGTAGCGCATCGGTACGTTTGAATACCGAGCATAAACGCAACAGGAGTTTTATTATGGGTTGGATTATCGCAATTATTGTCGGAGGCATTGCTGGCTGGCTGGCCAGCATGGTCATGAACCGCGATGCCTCTATGGGCATCTTCCTCAACATCGTCGTAGGCATTATCGGCTCGGTCATCGGCAACGTGATTGCCGGGTTCGTCGGCATTGGCGGGTCGATTCAGGAATTCAGTCTGACCGGTCTGATCATTGCCGTGGTCGGTGCTGTGGTCCTGCTCGGCATCATCAATCTCGTTCAGCGTGGCCGCGTGCGCTAACGCACCAGCCGCTTTGCGGAAAACGAAGGGGCTGTCCTGCGGGGCAGCCCTTTTTTGTTGAGCGCTGACCCCCGGGTCATTGCGCTCTTTGTGCTGTCCGTCCCCTCGATTGCGCGGTTGGTAGAGGGCCTGATTGCCAAGGCGCGCGGGCCCACGTTATGGGGATTGCGCAAGGTGATATACCTGTCTAATACACTCGCGGAAGCATTTGCAGGCGAATTATGAACTATCAGTCGACAACGATCCGCAATGAGGATGCGCCCCGCATCGATGGCGTACCCATTGGTCTGGATGGGGAGCCTGTGACGAAGAAATCCCGCTCGCTGTGGATCTGGCTCGGCATTGCTATCATTCTGGCAGGCATCATCGCAGCGGCATATTATTTCGTGACGGCTGGCGACGGTGCGGCAACCCCGGCGGCGGACCGCGATGATCAGGCGCCCAGCATTTCGGTGATCGCACCGGGACAGGCCACCATTGAAGGGACGATTTCTGCGACGGGCACACTGGCCGCGCGGCGCGATGTGCCGGTGGGTGTCGTGGGCGAAGGTGGCCGTGTGGTTGCCGTGTCGGTCGATCAGGGCCAGTGGGTCAATGCCGGGCAAGTCCTCGTGTCGATCGATCGCTCGGTGCAGAACCAGCAGGCGCGCGCGCAGGCTGCGCAGATCGAAGTCGCCCGGTCCGATGCGCAATTGGCGCAGAGCAATCTCGACCGCGCGCTGCAACTGGTCGAGCGGGGCTTTATCTCGAAAGCCGATGTCGACCGCCTTACTGCAACGCGCGATTCCGCGCGGGCACGCGTGGGCGTCGCGCAGGCGCAGCTGGCCGAGCTGCAGGCCCGCAACGCCCGGCTGAACATTGTGGCCCCGGTGTCCGGTCTGGTGCTGGAGCGCAATGTCGAGCCCGGCCAGACGGTCAGCGCAGGCTCGCCTCCGCTGTTCCGGATCGCACGCGGCGGGGAAATGGAATTGCTGGCCCGCGTTGGCGAAAGCGATTTGGCCCGGTTGTCTACCGGCGTGCAGGCGAGCGTCGTTCCGGCCGGTACCGACAAGCAGTTCAATGGCCAGATCTGGCAACTCGCCCCGACCATCGATCAGCAGAACCGTCAGGGGACTGCGCGCATTGCCTTGCCCTATGCGGCAGAATTGCGCCCGGGGGGCTTTGCAACCGCTTCGATCAAGAGCGGCACGATTGTCGCGCCGATGCTGCCGGAATCCGCTGTCCAGTCCGATGAAGACGGAAGTTTCGTCTATATTGTCGGGCCGGAGAAAAAGGCTACGCGCCGGGCTGTGACCACCGGCATGGTGACCAATGACGGTATTGCCATTGTCGATGGCCTTGATGGAACAGAGCAGGTGGTGCTGAGGGCGGGCGGCTTCCTGACCGAAGGCGAATCCATATCACCGCAACTGGTCGAGCAATAAGCGCGCGAAAGCGGGAAAGAGCGATCTCATGAACCTGAGGAACATCTCGGCCTGGTCGATCCGCAACCCGGTCATTCCGCTCGTCCTGTTTACCGCCCTGCTGCTGGCAGGGATGCTCAGCTTCGCCCGGATGGACGTGGTCAACAATCCGGATATCGAGTTCCCCGGCGTCAATGTCAGCATCTCGCAGCCGGGCGCCGCCCCGACCGAAATCGAGAACCAGATCACCCAGCGGGTCGAATCCTCGGTCCGCTCGATTAGCGGCGTGCGCAACATCTCCTCGACCGCGCGCGAAGGGTCTTCGAACACATTCGTCGAATTCGAGATCGGTACCGACGTCAACGATGCGGTGTCCGAGGTGAAGAACGCCATCGACGCCACCCGTGGCAGCTTGCCCGATGGTATTCTCGAGCCGCGCATCAACAAGGTCGACGTCGCTGGCGGCTTCCTTGGCATTTACGCGGTCGAAGCCGACGACATGACGATCGAGCAGCTCAGCTGGTTCATCGATGATACGGTTGCCAAGCGCCTCCTCTCTATCGAGGGCATGGCCGAGGCCAATCGCTTCGCAGGGGTCGACCGCGAAATCGAGGTCATTCTCGACCCGGCCAAAATGCAATCGCTGGGCGTCACGGCCAGCCAGATCAACCAGTTGCTCCGGCTCGACAATATCGACGCAGGCGGCGGCGTGGCGGAAGTGGGCGGCACCCGTCAGTCGGTCCGCGTGCTCGGTAATAACGAGAGCGCTTACGAGCTGTCGCAGCGCCAGATTCGTGTGGCCGGGGGGCAGACGATCAAGCTGGCGGAAGTCGCAACGGTGCGCGACGGTTTCAGCGAGCGGACGTCGATCAGCAAGGTGCGCGACAAGGAAGTCGTGAACTTCGCCATGAGCCGCGCAAAGGGCGCGAGCGATGTTACCGTTTACGAGAAAGCGAAAGAGGTCATCGCCGAGATCGAGGCGGAAAACCCCGGCGTCACCTTCATCCCGCTGTTCAACACGGTGAAGTACACCGAAGACCAGTATGAAAGCTCTATTGCCGCGATGATCGAGGGCGCGATCCTCGCCGTGGTTGTGGTGTTCTTCTTCCTGCGCGACTGGCGCGCGACGATCATTTCCGCCGTCGCGATCCCGCTATCGGCCATCCCGACCTTCTGGTTCATGGATTTGCTCGGCTTCAACCTGAACCAGATGTCGCTCCTCGCGCTCGGCTTGGTCGCAGGCGTGCTGGTCGATGACGCGATCGTGGAGATCGAGAACATCGTGCGCCATATGAGGATGGGCAAAACCGCCTATCAGGCGAGTATCGACGCGGCGGACGAGATCGGGCTGGCCGTTGTTGCCACCTCGATGTGTATCGTTGCCGTGTTCCTGCCGGTCGGCCTCATGCCCGGCATCACCGGCCAGTTTTTCCAGAATTTCGGTCTGACCATTGTGGCCGCCGTGCTGATGTCGCTGGCGGTTGCCCGGATGATTACTCCGATGATGGCGGCGTATTTTCTTCAGTCGAAGGGCCATGGCGCGCACGGCGAAGGAAAGTGGATGGACCGCTATATGCGGGTGCTGCGCTGGTCGCTCGACCGCGGCAAGATGCACGCGATGCGGGCCGGTCTGCCCGGCCCGAAGCATCGCTGGCTCTACACGATCACTGCCTTCCTCCTGTTCATCGCCATGCTGGTGATCCCCGGTGCGGCGGTCTTCATGTCGTGGAACGCGCTCGCGGAGCTCGACATCCCCGGCACGCTCGCTGGAGCCCTCTTCGAGAATACCGAGGACGGAATCGGCTTTGGCGTAAAGCGCGTCTTCGATGTGCTGTTGCTGGGCTTCGTTTCGCTGCTCGGTTTCCTGGTCGGACTCCTCCTTCTGCGCCTTCTGGGCGTCCTGCCCCGGATCATGGGTGGCAGCATCCGCAATTCGTGGATCTGGCTCGAAGCGCGGTTCTACGACCATCGCATCTGGGTGCTGACGGTCGGCTATTTCTCGTTCCTGCTGACTGTCCTGCTGTTTGCGAACCTGCCGTTCCAGTTCCAGCCGGAGACCGATAACGACAACAGTCGGGTGGAAATCGAGATGGTCCCCGGCACGACGCTCGAATCGACCGAGCGCGTCTCCGACCGGGTGGCCGCGCTGCTTTACGAACAGCCCGAAGTGGAACGCGCTTTGGAGCGCGTGCGCGAAGGCAATGCGACGATCTTTATCACGCTGAAGGAAGACCGCGAGCGCAAGTCGTTCGTGTTCGAGCGGGAGCTTGCGCCTGAGCTCGCGAAGATTGCCGATGCACGCGTGCGTTTTCAGTCGCAGGGCGGCCCAGGCGGACCGGGCAGCGGCCGCGACATTACCATCATGCTGGCTGGATCCGACCCGCGCCTGCTGAGCGACACCGCTTCCAAGCTGGTTGAGGAGATGAAGGGTCTGGACATGGTCAATGCCCCGCGCATCACCGCCGATGTGCCGCGTCCCGAAATCATTATCCGCCCCCGGCCAGAGCTTGCCAGCGATCTGGGAATCACGACGATTGCGCTCAGCCAGACCATCCGCATCGCCACGATCGGCGAAATCGAGCAGAATGCAGCGAAATTCTCGCTGTCGGATCGCCAGATCCCGATCCGTGTGAAACTTCCCGAAGATTCGCGCGAAGACCTCGACACCATTCGCAACTTGCCGGTGCAGACCGCCAATGGCGGCTCGGTCCCGCTGGGACGTGTGGCGGATATCTCGTTCGGCGCAGGGCCGACGACCATCCAGCGCTACAACCAGAACCGCCGCGTCTTCATTGGCGCCGATCTGGCCAGCGGTGTTTTGCGGGGTGACGCGATGGAGCAAATCAACGCGCTACCCACTTTGGCCGCGCTGCCCCAAGGCGTGATCCGCGATGCAGTGGGCGAGGATGAGCTGCAGGTAGAGCTGATGAACAATTTCAGCGTCGCCCTCATTGCCGGTATCCTGCTGGTCTTTGCGACCCTCGTCCTGCTCTACAAGCGCCTGATGAGCCCGCTGGTCAATATGGGGTCGCTTGCGCTGGCACCGCTCGGCGGAATATTGCTTGTCTGGCTGGTCGGGCAGCCCAACTCCATGCCGGTGCTGATCGGCATCCTGCTCTTGCTGGGCATCGTCTCCAAAAACTCCATCCTGCTGATCGACTTCGCCATCGAGGAAATGGCGACCGGACGGCGCAAGCTCGATGCCATTGTCGATGCGGGTCACAAGCGTGCGCAGCCTATCGTCATGACGACAGTGGCGATGACGGCGGGCATGGTGCCGACGGCCATCTCGCTCTCCGGCGACGGGGCGTGGCGTCAACCGATGGGCGTGGTGGTGATCGGCGGGCTGATCCTCTCGACCGTGCTGACCCTGTTGATCGTTCCGGCCGGTTTCAGTCTGGCGGACGGGTTGGAGCGCCGCCTTGGTCCGTGGATGAAATCGAAGTTCCTCACCTATAAGGATGGCGACAATCTGACCGATACGGCTGATCCGAACCATCCGGGGCCCGTGCCTGCGGAGTGAAAAAGCGGTTGGCGATAGCACCCGGTATGGCGCCCATCCCGCCTGACCGCGCGCGCATCATGCGGATCACCGCGACGGCGATGCTGGTGCTGATGGGCAGCATCTTCCTTGCGACGAAGCAGGTGCTCGATCTGCATCCGGCCTGGGGCTTCGTGAATGCGTTTGCCGAGGCTGCTCTGGTCGGCGGACTGGCGGACTGGTTCGCGGTCACGGCGCTGTTCCGCCATCCGCTCGGCCTGCCGATCCCGCATACCGCGATCATCCCCAACAACAAGGACCGCATCGCCGACACGATGGCGGATTTCCTGCGGACCAATTTCCTCACGCCTGCCGTTGTCGCACGGCGGATGCAGGGGATGAATGTGGCGGGCGCTGCGGGTGAATTTCTGGTCGATCCGGAGGCCAATGCCGAAGGCGGCACCCGCTCGCGCATTACCGGCGGTGCGGCGGAGCTTTTTGCCGAAATCCTCGAATCACTCGATCCCAACCGGCTGGGCACACAGGTGCGCAGCGGGCTGGCGGCCCAGGTGGCGAAGATCGACGTGGCTCCGCTGCTCGGGCGGATGCTCGAAAACGCCATCGCCGATAATCGCCATCTGCCACTGATGGACGGGGTGATCCGCTGGACCGGTCTGACGCTGGAGGACAATGAGGAAACGGTGCGCGATATCATCAGCCAGCGCGCCAATTCGGTGCTGCGCTGGACCGGCCTCGACGAGCGGATTTCAGCTTCGGTTCTGGATGGCCTTTACCGCTTGTTGGCCGAAGTGCTGGTCGATCCCGACCACCCCCTGCGCGAGAAAATCCAGGAAGGGATGGAGAAGCTGGGGCAGGATCTGCAGCACGATCCGGTCACGCGTGAACGGGTGGAAGAGATGAAGCGCGATCTGCTCGAGAACCCGGCCGTCGCTGAGTGGTGGCTGGGCGTCTGGGAGCGGATCCGCCGCTCGCTGATCCGCCGCGCCCGTGATCCCGATAGCGCTCTGGGCGGCGAGATGCGCAAGGGCCTGAAAGAGCTGGGCGATGCGCTGAAGCAGGACAAGCGCCTGCAAATGCAGGTCAACCGCTTTGCCCGCCGCACGGCAGTGGGCGTGGCCACGCGCTATGGCCAGCAGATCGTTCAACTGGTGTCGGAAACCGTCAAGCGGTGGGATGCGACAACCGTCACCGACCGGGTGGAGGGCGCGGTGGGGCGTGACCTTCAATTCATCCGCATCAACGGGACTCTGGTCGGCGGATTGGTCGGGATGACGATCCATACGCTTGATGTGTTGATCTGACCGGTCCTGTACAGGCCTCGCACAGTCCTGCCGAACCGATAGCGCCCGCAAACCCGCCCATCCCTCTACAACGGGATATGGCACAGAAACCCCACGCCACGCATCAGACCCTTTCCCTGCGCTCCGGCGAGCAGATTTTCGTCAATGGCGCCCTGATAGAGGCGCGCTCGCCCTGCCGCCTGCGGTTCAGCCCCTCGGCCAGCATCGTGCGTTCGGTGGCCCGCGCCGATCCGTCCGAGATATGCCGTGCCCTCGGCGAATTGTACCGCGAAACCGTGCACCTCGAAAGCCATCCGGAGGCTCTTGCGGCGCAGCGCAGCGAAATGATTGCGGCGCTCAATACGCTGGTCGCCATGATGCGCACGACACCCGCGCAGGCCCACTGTTCGCGCTATGTGGCGGCGCTAGGGCAAGGCGATATCCCGACTGCGCTAGACGCGCTGCGCGCGCTGGCTCGGCTGATGCAGACCGGCGAGAACCGGCAATTGCCGCTTCGTAAACCCATGCCGCAGTCCATTCCCCTAGCCGTCAATACCTAGGGCTCCGTTGGCCATACTGCAGGGCCACCCGCTCCATCCCTTGTCAGCACTTGGTGACGGGAGAGGGATATGCCGCAGGCCGCACAGCACGCGCTCGAAGAAGCGGTTCTCGAAGCACAGGCAATTGAGAGGCGTCAGGTGGCGGACGGCACCCGTTCATCCCGCGCCCACCGCCATGATCGCCATAGGCTCGACCATCTGCATCGCCGCATCTTTCTCTTGCTCGCCCCGCGCATCCAGCATCTGACCGCGCGCTATGGCCTGCGCGATATGGAGGATGATGCCCGGCAGGCCTGCGCCATCGCGATCCACCGCGCGGTGCAAAGCTACGACCGCGCCAAGGCCAGTTTCTCCACCCATGTGACATGGGCGATGCGCGGCGAACTGCAATCGCTGCGGCATCGCGTGCGCCTCGACCAGCGCGACAGCGCAAAGGCTGCCGGTGTGCACACCGTTTCGCTGGAAGGCCTGTCCACGGGCGAAGGGCAGGCGGTGTATGAGATCGTCGATGATGCGAGCCTTGAGCGGGTGGAGCAGGCTGCGTCGGACATGACCACGCGGCGCGCTCTGACCCGGCTGATGGACCGGATCGACAGCCCGGAACACGAACGCGGGATCGTGCTGGAGGCTCTGTTCGAGCGGGAGAGCCGTCAGGAACTTCCGGCAAAAGAACGCGAAAGACGGCGGCAGATCGTGCGCCGGACCTTCAGAAACTGCGCGAAGGCGGCGATGAGCCAGTGACCCAGACTACCCGCCCATAACATAGCGGATGCGCTGCATGCTGTAGGTCCGCACCGGATTTCCAGCAGCGTCACGTGCAGGCTCGAATTTCGCATGCTCGAGGAAAACCTTACACGCAATATTCGTGAAATTCTCCGCTTCGGTCACGTCAATCCGCGTGCAATTCTCAATCGCGCCGCTCTCATCGATGATAAGCCGCAATTGAATGTTGGCCGACTGGCCACGATACATAGCCTTTTTGGGATAGTTCCGCTGGATTTTGGGCGCGACATCCATGACGTTGAGGATTTTGGGCGGGGTCACAACCGATGCGGCCACCTCCGGATCGACGTCCCAGCTGCGGATCAGATTGTCCGTGCATTGAGTTAGCGCGGCAAACGGTTTTGCCATGTCTCCGGTCATCAGGCGGACAGTCTCATTCTCGTCCGAGACCACGATCCATTGAATCGCCGCGCCATTGTCTTTCAGGCTTGTTCCGGTAGGATGATAGCTGTCTTCGAGCATACGAATATCATCGGTGTCCGGATCGTCGTCTGCTTCCAGTGCGCCATGGACCGGGGAAATGCTGCCAAAGATCAAGGCCGGTTCGATCTCGCCCAGATTGCCGCGCTGGAACTTGCGCTCGAAGGCTTCGAAACCCGGCCCCATTTGCAGGGAGACGTTGTCGTGACGCCTGAACCGCCGGAGCGGTTTGCCTGCCAGGATCAGCTCGAAATGGGATGACAGGCCGAACTGCTCCATGACCAGAACGACCCGGTTATCGCCTTCGCCAAAAAAGCGGATCAACCGGCACCGGTCCTCGCCATAGTCGAGGTTCCACGGCGATAATTGGGCGAGAACCACCGCCTCTGTGTCAGAAGCGGCATTCAGTCCGGTCGCGGCGAGTCCCAAGGCGGCAACAAGGGCGCTCAGGCGCGCGAGAAAAGCAAAAGACGACACAAAAATCCCCGACATCATAGCTTTTCTTAACAAGCCGCGATGCCGGGGACAATTGTGTCTTTGATCTCAAACTACTGAGATCGCTCTGTTTCAGAGCTTGCCGGTCAGTTCCGGCACAGCATTGAACAGATCGGCGACTAGGCCGATATCGGCGACCTGGAAGATTGGTGCGTCTTCATCCTTGTTGATCGCGATGATCGTCTTGGAATCCTTCATGCCCGCCAGATGCTGGATCGCGCCGGAAATGCCGATGGCGATGTACACTTCGGGAGCGACGATCTTGCCGGTCTGGCCGACCTGATAATCGTTCGGCACATAGCCCGCGTCGACGGCAGCGCGCGATGCGCCGATGCCTGCGCCCAGCTTGTCGGCCAGCGGGGTGATGATCTGCTCGAAAGTCTCGCCATCCTTCAGCGCGCGGCCGCCGGAGACGATGACCTTGGCGCTGGTCAGTTCGGGGCGGTCGCTCTCGGCGATTTCCTCACCCACGAAGCTGGAGGTGCCCGCATCGCCGGGGCCGGAGACGGATTCTACCGTGCCCGAACCGCCTTCAGTGGCGGCCTTGTCGAACGCGGTGCCGCGAACGGTGATGACCAGCTTGTCCTCGGTGCTTTCGACCGTCGCAATGGCGTTGCCTGCGTAGATCGGGCGGGTAAAGGTCTTCTCGCCTTCGACCGACAGGATGTCCGAAATCTGCATCACGTCGAGCAGCGCGGCGACGCGCGGGGCGATGTTCTTGCCGTTGGTGGTGGCCGGCGCGAGGAACGCGTCGTGGTGCCCCATGAGGTCGGCGGCCAGCGGCGCGACGTTTTCGGCCAGCTGGTTTTCGTAAGCCGGGTCATCGGCGAGATGCACTTTGCCCACACCGGCAATCTTGGCGGCTTCGTCAGCCACCGCGGCGCAGCCGGAGCCAGCGACGAGCAGATGCACTTCACCCAGTTTGGAAGCAGCAGTTACCACTGCCAGCGTTGCGTCCTTTACCGACGCGTTGTCATGTTCGACCAGAACGAGAGTTTTCATCCTATGGGTCCTTTAGAAAAAAGTTGCGTTGGTAAGGCTCAGGCGATGCCGAGGGCTTTGATCTTGGCGACCAGAGCATCGACGTCTTCGACCTTCTCGCCGGCCTGCCGCACAGGCGGCTCGGAGACATTGGTCGTCTTGAGGCGCGGCGCGATATCGACGCCATAATCGGCGGGCGTCTTGCTATCGAGCGGCTTTTTCTTGGCCTTCATGATGTTCGGCAGCGAAGCATAGCGCGGCTCGTTCAGGCGCAGATCGGTGGTGACGATGGCGGGCATCGTCAGCTTGACCGTCTGCAGACCGCCGTCGATTTCGCGCTTCACGGTAACGCTGTCGCCATCGACCTCCACCGTGTTGGCAAAGGTGCCTTGCGGGCGGCCCATCAGGGCGGCGAGCATCTGGCCGGTCTGGTTGCTGTCGTCGGAAATGGACTGCTTGCCCAGCATCACGATGCCCGGCGTTTCTTCGTCGGCAATGGCCTTCAGGATCTTGGCGACGGCGAGCGGCTCGACTTCTTCATCGGTCTCGACCAGAATGGCACGGTCTGCGCCCATGGCGAGCGCGGTGCGCAGCGTTTCCTGCGCCTTGGCCGGGCCGACCGAAACGGCGATGATTTCTTCGGCCTTGCCCGCTTCTTTCAGACGGATCGCCTCTTCCACGGCGATTTCGTCGAACGGGTTCATGCTCATTTTGACATTGGCCAGATCGACGCCGGAGCCGTCCGCTTTCACACGGGGCTTCACGTTGTAATCGATCACCCGTTTGACGGGGACGAGAATTTTCATGGGTTTTCCTTCCTTGCGGATGTCTTGATCGGGCACGCGTCAAAGGGCGGGACCGCTTTATAAATCAATGAACGCTGCGTGTTTGCGTTCCATTTACGTTTACGTCAAGGGCAGCCCAAAGACCGCCCCCTTTCCGTAGCGGCAGGTCGACCCCCGCGCGCTACGATAAGGGATGAATGTGCGAATCAGGCCGCCTGCTTCACCTCGGCGACGATCTTCTTCGCGGCATCGCCCAGATCATCGGCGCTGACGATGGGGAGGCCCGAATTCTCGAGGATCTCCTTGCCCTTGGCAACATTGGTGCCTTCCAGACGGACCACCAGCGGAACCGACAGATCGACTTCCTTGGCCGCCACAACGATACCCTCGGCAATGGTATCGCAGCGCATGATCCCGCCGAAGATGTTGACGAGAATGCCTTCGACCGCCGGGTCTTTCAGAATGATCTTGAATGCCGCCGTGACCTTCTCGGTCGTCGCGCCGCCGCCCACATCGAGAAAGTTGGCCGGGAACGCGCCGTTCAGCTTGATGATGTCCATCGTCGCCATGGCCAGGCCAGCGCCATTGACCATGCAGCCAATATTGCCGTCGAGCTTGATATAGGCGAGGTCGTACTGGCTGGCTTCGACTTCTGCCGGGTCTTCCTCGGTCTCGTCGCGCATCGCTTCGACATCCTTGTGACGATAGAGCGCATTGCCGTCGAAGCTCATCTTGGTGTCGAGCACCAGCAGCTGGGCATCCCCGTTTTCATTGGCTTTCGTCTCGACCAGCGGATTGATCTCCAGCATTTCAGCATCGAGATCGGTGAATGCGGTATAAAGCTGCGCGCAAAGCTTCTGGCACGCCTTGTTGAGATCGCCTTCCAGCTTCAGCGCAAAGGCAGCCGCGCGGCCGTGATGCGGCATGAAGCCCTGTGCCGGGTCGATGGTGATCGTGGTGATTTTCTCGGGCGTGTTGTGCGCCACATCCTCGATATCCATGCCGCCTTCGGTGGAGACGACCATGGCGACCTGACCGCTCGCCCGGTCAACCAGCATGGCGAGGTAATATTCCTGCTCGATATCCACGCCATCGGTCACATACAGGCGGTTGACCTGCTTGCCTTCGTCACCGGTCTGGATCGTGACCAGCGTGTTGCCGAGCATGTCGCGGGCATCGGATTCGACGTCTTCGATGCTCTTGGCCAGACGAACGCCGCCCTTGGCATCGGCGTCCAGTTCCTTGAACTTGCCCTTGCCGCGCCCGCCGGCGTGGATTTGCGACTTCACCACGTAAAGCGGCCCGGGAAGTTTCTTGGCGGCTTCGACCGCTTCTTCCACGCTCATAGCGGCATGTCCGGCGGGGATGCCGATGCCGTATTTGGAGAGCAGTTCCTTGGCCTGATATTCGTGGATGTTCATGGAGGGTCCTCGTGAAAATGGTCGTCTGGGGAGATGGGCTGTTTGGCGACGTGCCTTTGCATGGATGAGGCGGCTTGAAAAGTGTCTCCGGCCTGTCCAATTGCGGGGGACTGCACATGATTGACCACGACCGCTTTGCCGCGATCGTCCGCGCGGCGGGCGAGATCGCCCATTCCCATTGGCCTGGCAGTGGCCATGATCTGCATTCGTGGGAGAAAAAGCCCGGCGATCCGGTGTGCGAGGCCGATCTGGCAGTCGACAAATTTCTCCGCCGGGAACTCAGCGCTTTGTTGCCGTCTGCCGGCTGGCTGTCGGAAGAAACCGTCGATTCGCCCGCGCGGATGGAGAACCGCCTGATCTGGCTGGTCGATCCGATTGACGGCACACGCGATTTCATTCGCGGGCGCAGCGGATGGGCCGTCTCGGTTGCTCTGGTCAGCGAAGGGCGGCCTCTGATCGGCATGCTCAGCGCTCCGGCGCGAGAGGAGGAATGGCTGGCGGTCGCGGGCAGAGGCGCGCAGCGCAATGGAGAAACTTTGGTCGCCTCGCGCTGCGAGACACTGGCAGGCGCGCGCATTCCGGCTGATTCGCTGATGAAGGAAGACCGGCTGATGACCATGGTCGAGAAGCCCAATTCCATCGCCCTGCGGGTCGCCATGGTGGCGGCCGACGAGGCGGACCTGATCGCCACGCTGCGCTGGGGTTTCGAATGGGATCTGGGGGCGGCCGCCCTGATTGCGCGCGAGGCCGGGGCAGCGGTCAGCGACGCTTTCGGCAAACCCTTTGGCTACAACAAGCGCGATCCGCGCAGTTTCGGACTGGTCGCGAGCGCGCCGGGCATACATCGAGCTGTGACCGAGCATCTGGCAGAGCGGGCCAAAGTGGTCGCTGCGCGCCCGCGCGGTTGATCGCGCTGGCTGAAACTGTTCCGGAAACGCGAAAGGGCCCGCATCGCTGCGAGCCCTTCCGATTGTTGGAGAGGTTGAGGGGGCTTAGCCGCCCTGTGCCTGTGCCACATCCTGCTCGCTGATCGGGGTGATCTTGATTTCCACCCGGCGGTTCTGTGCGCGGCCTTCGGGCGTGTCGTTCGACGCCTTGAAGTAGCGCGGGTCTTCGCCATAGCCCTGCGTCGCCATGCGGGCACGCGCCACCCCGCGGGCGGCCAAATAATCGGCCACCGCTATGGCCCGGCGCTGCGACAGGCTGAGATTGTACGAATCCGAACCTGTCGAATCGGTAAAGCCGTACACATCGATCAGGCTGTTGGGATATTTGATCAGGCTGTTGGCGATCACGTCCAGCGTGCCCTGGAATGCGGGCGTGATGGTCGAGGAATCGACCGCGAAGGTCACACCGTCGGGCAGGTTAACCAGAATGGCTTCGCCGTCACCGATTTCGGTCACGTCGACGCCGGTTCCTTCGGTCATCTCGTCCAGTTCCTTGATCTGGTCGTCGAACTGCTTGCCGATCACGGCACCGGCGCTGCCGCCGATGCCTGCGCCGATGATCCGCGCGGTCGAGCCGCCGATCACGTCGCCCAGCAGATAGCCGGCCGTACCGCCGAGAATGGAGCCGATCGCGGTGCGCGAGATTTTCTGCTCGCCGGTGTTCGGATCGGTGACGCAGGCGGACAGGCCGAGGACCGACGTTGCGGCGAGGGCGGTTGCGAGAATGCGATTCTTTTTCATTATACTTCCCCAAATATGGGACCCGGTCAGGGGTCTGCGGACGGCAGCCGTCCCTGGTGATATCCGGCCCGCTGATCCGCGCACCGTTCACCCCACCAACTTTGGACCGTGCTTCCTGTTCCCACGCTGAATGCATTCTCGGTGATCTGTATCTGAAGGTAACATCCATTCAGCAGGCTGGCGCGGCGAAGCAATTGTGCTAGCGCAGGCCCGCTGTGACACCGTTTCCCTGGCCCGACCTGCTGATTATCGCAGGACTGATCTTCATCAATGGCATCTTCGCCATGTCGGAATTGGCGATAGTTTCTGCCAAGGTTACGACGCTGCGGGGCAAGGCGGACAAGGGCAGTGGCGGTGCCGCCATGGCTCTGGCGTTGGCCGCCAATCCGGGCAAATTTCTCTCGACTGTGCAGATTGGCATTACGCTGGTCGGGATTATTGCCGGTGCCTATTCGGGGGCAAGCCTGGGCGGCCCGGTCGGGGAGCGGCTGGTGCGATTGGGGCTGCCGCCCGACTATGCCGGGCAGGCCGGATTCGCTCTGGTGATTGCGCTGACGACTTATTTTAGCCTCGTGATCGGGGAATTGGTGCCCAAGCAACTTGCGTTGCGGGCCGCCGTGCCGATTGCGGTGGTGATGGCCCGCCCGATGCGCTGGCTCGCCCTGATTGCCGCGCCGATCGTGTGGGTGCTGGACACGTCCTCGGGACTGATCATCCGCCTGATGGGGATACGCCCCGGCGGGCAGGCGAGCGTGACGGCGGAAGAGCTCCACATGCTGTTCGCCGATGCCACGAAAACCGGCGTGTTGGAGGAAGAGCAAAGCGCCATCCTGACCGGCGTGGTGCGCCTGGCGGACCGCCCTGTGCGCGAAATGATGACCCCGCGCACCGAGCTCGACTGGCTCGATCTGGACGATGACGAAGCGGCCATATCGGCCAAGATTGCTGCCAGCCCGCATTCGCTCCTGCCGGTCGCTCAGGGCTCCCCGGACAAAGTTCTGGGTGTCGTGAAAGTGCGCGAGGTTCTCGCGGCGCAATTGGCGGCGCTGCCGGTCGATCTTACCGCCCTGTCGCGCAAACCGGAGATTGTGCCGGACCAGCTCGACGCGCTCGATGCTCTGCGGGTATTGCAACAGGCCGATATCGCGATGGCGATGGTGCATGACGAATATGGCCATCTCGACGGGATCGTGACGCCGGTCGATCTGCTCACCGCCATTGTCGGCCAGTTCGCCAGCGATGTAGACCAGGGCGATATTCCCGAAATCGTCGAGCGGGCGGACGGGTCATTGCTAGTGTCGGGCGCGATGCCGGCCGATGCCTTGTCCGACCGGATCGGCATCGAATATGACGACACGCGCGAATTCGCGACCGCCGCCGGTTTCGCGCTCGCCGTGCTGAAGCACCTGCCGCAGGAAGGCGAAAGCTTCACCGAACAGGGCTGGTCGTTCGGGATCCACACGATGGATGGCCGCAAGATCGACAAGTTGCTGGTCACGAAGCTGCCCGACGCCGCTGATTGAGGGGCTTGATTGAGGGCGAAAAACCGGCGCTCGCTTACGGGGCGTTAACCATATTGGGCGAAACAGGTCTCCGACATTAGGAGACAGGACGCCCATGGCCCATACGCAGAACGCTTCGCTGACCATCGCCGAGATGCGCGAGTTCGCCAGCTTCACCGCGGCCGAGCAACGCTATATCCGCCGCAGTCTGGATGTCGGGCTGGGGCGGTGCGACGCGTTCAAGATGTGGGCCCGCGACGCGGCGGAGAACGCCGCTATCCGCCGCCAATATGTCGCCTATCAGGAATTGAAGCGCCTGCGCGAAGACCAGCCAACCCAAGGCGAGGAAGACCGCATTGACGGCTTTATAGGCACGCTGACCCGCGTCGCCGCCTTCGACCTGGCGCAGGACCGCATCGACGGCTTCTCCGCCTTCCGCTTTCTGTACGAGCGCCTGTTGGGCGCAACCGCACGTCCTTGGCTGCCTAGCGCCTTTGTCGGCGCTGCAGCCCTGCCGCATATCGCTCCGGAACGCCGCCGGATGCTGCTGCAATCCTTGAGCGAAGCCGCCGCCACCGCGCCCGGCTGGAGCGATGCGCAGCCGTGCTTCTTCCCCGAATATGTCGAGGCTGAGGCGGCTTAGAGAGAAGAAAGCTGCTCCGCTAACAATCGATCAATAAAGTCGGTCATGGGTGCGAGATCAGCCTGCCCAGAAAGATCATGAGACTTATCTGCAATTTTCAGGGCGTTCTGATAGTCATCCCGATTGTCCATGATCAGATCGATTACAGTCCGCTCGCCTGGTAATATAAACCCAAGTTTTAAAGACAAAACTGCATAACTGAATGCTCGAGCAGTTCTACCATTCCCGTTTTTGAACGGATGTATCCAGTTGATAATCCATAAGCAGTAGCCAGCAATTTCTTGTGCACTCAGTTTGTCCCATTCGCGATCCAAAGTGGAGAGGAATCCTTCCACGTGCCCCTGAACCTCAGAATGTGGCGGTGGTTCGTGAATTACCTTTCCATCGGCTGTTGAAACCACGACCTCTTCTCGCCGGAACGAGCCTGGTCGCATCAGTAGGAACAGAGTGGCAGTTCTGTGGAACTCGTTCAATGCACCACGTGGTGGCGGCTTCATGATTGGCGCATTGTTGCCCTGCTGATGAATCATCAAATGCAAGAGCGCTTCGATCACATTAACCTGATTCGAATAATTTAGGACCTCAATTTCGTGCGCCGAGTTGCCAGTGATCAAGTCCCAATTATCTTCAATCATGTGTGCCCCAATCACTCGCTCTGTTTGAGTTATGTTGGCGCATATGGCGAGATCAATCGTTGGGCAAGCCTTCTACTTCCGAGAGAATGGTTGTTACTTTCTCGCGAGTCAGTGTCGAAGATCTTCCGCGCATACCCATGACTAGGCTTATCCTTTGCCGGCGTTTTTCAGCGGGGGTCATTTTGTGGCGACGAGCTCGTTCGATCAGCTCCTGTGTCGTTTTGCGCATTTGCCTCTCCTTTGCGAACCGAACTACGAATAACCCATTGCCAATTCGCCCTAAGCGGAAACCTTTTTTCAGGCTAAAGAGCGCTGGCCTTTTGACTCATGCAAAATATGCTCTTCTTCGACGGCTTCCGCAATGAGTCTAATTGGCCACACTATCCAATTGCTCCCAAATCCAGGTTAACTCCGGTACAGCCCGTCCAGCCGCTCCTGATACCGCTCGCGGATTTTGTGGCGGCGGATTTTCATGCTCGGCGTCATTTCCTCGTTCTCGACCGAGAACGGTTCGTCGGCGAAGGCGAACTGGCGCACTTTTTCGGTGACCGACAATTCCTTGTTCACCCGGTCCACTGCGGCGCGCACGGCGGTCTTGAACTCCGGTAGAGCCTGCACTTCGCTGCAATCGAACTTCTTGCCCTGCGCCCGGCACCATTCCAGCTGCCATTCCGCGTCGGGCACGATCAGACCCACCACATAGGGGCGCTTGTCCCCGCTCACCATCGCCTGCCCGATTTCGGGTTGCAGCGTCAGCATCCCCTCGATCTTCTGCGGCGCGACATTGTCGCCCTTGTCGTTGACGATCATGTCTTTCTTGCGGTCGGTGATCTTGATCCGTCCGGCCTCGTCGATGTGACCGATATCGCCGGTGTGGAGCCATGGCGTGCCATCGGGATCCTTCGGATCGGCAATCAGCGTCCGGTTGGTCTCGGTATCATTTTGCCAATAGCCGTGCATCACCAGCTCGCCGCGGCAGAGAATCTCGCCATCCTCGGCGATTTTCACTTCGACGCCGCGCATCGGCGGGCCGACGGTGTCCATCGCGATCCCGGCGGCGGGGCGGTTGCAGCTGATCACCGGGCCGCTTTCGGTCTGGCCGTACCCCTGCAGCATGGTCAGGCCCATCGCTTCGAAAAAGATGCCGACTTCGGGATTGAGCGGGGCCCCGCCCGAAACCATCGCCTTGATCCGCCCGCCGAACCGGTCGCGGATCTTCGGGCGCAGCGTGCGTTCGAGGATGAAATCCATCGGCCGGTCGAGCAATTTGCGTTTGCCCTCTGCCTTGCGTTCCCCGATCTGCAGCGCGCGGTCCATCATGTAATTGGCCGCGCCGCCCTGCTTGGCGACCTGCTTCATGATACGGGTGCGCAGCACTTCGAACAGGCGTGGGACGACCACCATGATGGTGGGCCGTGTCTCTTCGATATTGCTGGCGAGCTTCTCCAGCCCTTCCGAATAATAGATTTGCGCGCCGACCCCGATGGGTAGGAATTGCCCGCCCGAATGCTCGTAGGCATGGCTGAGAGGCAGGAAGGAAAGGAAGCGCTCTTCCTCGTCCAGTCCGAAATCGCTGACCAGAATTTCGGCTGCGCCCATGACATTGCACAGGATCATGCCGTGGTGCTGCTTGACCCCGCGCGGCGCTCCGCCGGTGCCGCTGGTGTAGATGATGCAGGCGGTGGTTTCGCGGGTGAAGCTTTTGAGGCGCTCGTCAACGGCGGCGCGCGCAGCGGCGGCATCGCCTTCCACCATGCTGCTCCATTCATGGCAGCCCAGATTGCCGCCCTGATAGGACCGGACGCCGTCAATCGGAATGATATGCTCGGCAATCCCGGTGCGGAAAATCGCCGGGATCAATGGCGCTGAGAGCTTCTCGTTGGAAACAATGACCGCGCGCGCGCCGGAATTGTCCAGAATGTGGACGTGATCGCGCTCGGTATTGGTGGTGTAGGCGGGGACGGTGATGCAGCCCGCAGCCATGATTGCCAGATCGGCGATGCACCATTCAGGGCGGTTTTCCGACACCAACATGACCCGGTCGCCATCGGTCAGGCCCAGCTTACGTAGGTTTTCTGCCAGAATGCAGACTTCGTCCGCCACTTCGCGCCAGCTGCTTGTGACCCATTGGCCATCGTTCTTCGCGCCGAGAAACGGCTTGTCGCCCGCCGCATCGGCGCGTTTGAGAAACAGTTCGACGAGGCTGGTCGTCTCTTCGATATCACTTAGCTGCAAGCTGTTGCTCCCGGTCCCGGATTTTACGGCGCTTTGTTAACGCTCGAAGCTGCACTTAGGCTCCCCGTGCCCTAGCGACAAGCTCGCCTATTCCGCGCCGGAGAGCCTGAGAACGGAATCGAGCCGCGGATCATACACGGCTTTCCACCCGTCATCCGTGCGCAGTGCGCCGTTGGTCCGGTAAAGGAAATCGCTGGTCACGATGTCGCTGTGGCCTAGCGCGTTCAGCCGGGGGATGGCCTCCTGCAGCCAGCTGTTTTCCTCTACAATCACGCGGCTGCCAAAGCCCATGATCATCGGCTGTGCCAGAGCCTCGTCCAGCGACAGGCCGAAATCGATCACGCCCATGATCGCGCGCGCTGTCTGGATCGGGATGGTCGGTCCGCCGGCTGCGCCTACCGCCAGGAAGGGCTTGCCTTCGGGATCGTAGACGACTGTGGGCGACATGGAGCTGCGCGGGCGCTTGTTTGCCTCGACCCGGTTGGCCACCGGCACGCCGTCCCGCTCTGGCCGCGTGCTGAAATCGGTCAGCTCGTTGTTGAGGTAGAATCCGCCATACATCAGGCCCGATCCGAACGCGCCTTCGATGGTGGAAGTGTAGCTGACCATGGTGCCATCCGGCCCGATGGTCACGAAGTGTGTGGTGCCGCTTTCGGGATAATGCTCGCCCACTGCGCGGGCCTGCGGAGCGCGGGGCGGACTGCCCGGCACGAAATCGTCCGAGCGCCTGGCCGGATCGAGCAGCAGTGAACGGCTGGCGAGATAGGCATCGTTCACCAGTCCTGTCACCGGGATGTCCACGAAATCGGCATCGCCTGTGTAGAGCTCGCGGTCGGTATAGGCGAGCCGCTGCGATTCCAGAAACAGATGCCACGCAGTGAGGGAGCGCGGCCCCATGCCGGCCAGATCGAAGCGTTCGAGCTGTTTGAGAATCTGGAGCACGGCGATGCCGCCCGACGATGGCGGCCCCATCCCGCAAATCTTGTAACCGCGATAGGTTCCACACACCGGCTCGCGCACGGCGGGGGCATAGGCTTCCACATCGGCTGCTGTCATGCCCTGTGGGCGCGGCGTATCGGCAGCGACATGCGCGGCCAGCCCAGCGGCGAAATCTCCCCTGTAGAAAGCGTCCGGACCTTCTGCGGCAAGTTTTTCGAGAGTGGCGGCCAATTCGGGCTGGCGGATAGTGGTGCCCACGGGTTTTGGCGTGCCGTCGGCGTTGAAGAAAGTTGCGCGGGCTTTCGGGTCGTAGCCTGCACGGTCAAGCCGCCCTTCCAGCACCGTCACCAGGCGCGGATTGACCACGAATCCGTCGCGCGCCAGCCGGATGGCGGGGGCGACAAGCGTCGCCCAGTCGAGCTTTCCGTGCCGCTCATGCGCCAGCTTGGCCAGCGCGACATTGCCGGGCACGCCGACACTCAGCCCGCTGATCGTGGCTTCCTTGCGGGGAAGCGGCTCGCCTTCTGCGTCCAGAAACCAGTCGGGCGTTGCGGCAGACGGTGCTTTTTCGCGTCCGTCATAGGATGTGACCTGCCCGTCCGGTGTCCCGCGCACCAGAAATCCGCCGCCGCCAATGCCCGAGCTTTGCGGTTCGACCACGGTCAGCGCCAGCATGATGGCAATCGCGGCATCGGTCGCCGTGCCCCCGGCGGCGAGGATTTCCTCACCCGCGGCCGTCGCGCGAAAATCCGCGGTGGCGACTGCACCGGCAAAGCTATGCGATGGCTCATCGACCTGGGGCTGGGAGGGCAGCAATTCCGGCCTCGGCTGCTCGGCGGGAGGGCTCGCTGTGGCGCAAGCTGCCAGAGCCAAGGGTGCAATAAGGGCGGCGAGCGGGGCGCGTTTAGTCATGCCTTCACCGCTATTGCGTTCCGACCGCCTCGGCAATGGTGGTGAACCCGTCGCGCTTCATCAGCCCCTTCAATCCGCGCGTGATGGTGCGGGCCAGCCCGGGACCAGCATAGACCATCGCGCTATACAGCTGGACCAGACTGGCCCCTGCCCTGATCCGCTCCCAAGCATGGTCCGCGCTGGCGATACCGCCGACCCCGATCAGCGGGATGCCTGCACCGGTCGCGCTGCGAAAATCGCGCAGCCGCTGCAGCGCCAGATCCTTCAGCGGCGCGCCCGACAGGCCGCCCGCCTCGCTGCGCGGTGCCGATTGCAGACCCTCGCGGCCAAGAGTGGTGTTGGAAACCACCAGCGCGGCCAGCCGCGATTCCAGCGCAATCCGGGCAATGGCGTCGATATCGGCAGGCTCCAGATCGGGCGCGACCTTGAGGAAAACCGGCAGATCATTGTCGTCCGGCACTTCATCGAGCGCACCAAACACGGCGTCGATCAATCCGGTCAGCGCGCTTTCATCCTGCAATGCGCGCAGACCCGGCGTATTGGGGCTGGAGATATTGATTGTCAGATAATCGCCCAGCGGCGCCATCAGGCGGGCCATGGCCGCATAATCGGCGATGCGGTCCGGCGAATCCTTGTTGGCGCCCACATTGATACCAACGATTCCCGGCTTGCCTGCGCGTGCTTTCAGCCTCGCGGCGACGGCCTCGCCGCCCGCATTGTTGAAGCCCATGCGGTTGATGACGGCCTTGTCCTCCACCAGCCGGAACAGGCGCGGCTTCGGATTGCCCTCTTGCGGGCGGGGCGTGACCGAGCCGATTTCGACATGGCCGAAACCCAGGCCGAGCAGCTGGTCGGGAACCTCGGCATCCTTGTCATACCCGGCCGCCACACCCAGCGGATTGGGAAAGCGGATACCGGCCACTTTGCACGCCAGCGCTTCGTCTGCGCGGTTCGGGGCGCGCAGCGGCGCTTTGCTCAGGGCTGCGATTGAGAGACGGTGGGCCTTTTCGGGGTCCAGCTGGAAAAGCGCAGGGCGGAGAAGATCGAACAGCATGTCCGCCAGCCTATGACGAAGCTGCGTGGCACTGTCGAGCGGGCCCATTCTTGAACAAAATGTAAAGGCAAAAACCGGATTGTCGTTTCCATACAATCATTCCGGCGGGCGAATCACTAGCAAGCTGAGGCGACCCGAAGGGCTCTGACGCAGCGATGCGAGAGTTCTTTCCTTTTAGGGCGGCCCGTCTGAGTTCACTCTCGGGGCCGCCCTTTTTTTGCCCGCCATCCGGCATTCCCGATCACAATTGTCACGATTTCTGGCTGGCATCGCGGCCTGCCATGATGCATCAGTCGCCCTAACGACGAAAACAGGAGGGCGCGATGAAAGCGATCTGGGCAGTAGGCGCGGCGAGTGTGGCATTGGCTGGCTGCGCCACCACGCAAGGCATCGACGGGCAGGCGCAGGCCGTTGCCGTTGCCGCTCCCGTGGCACCGGAACAAACCGCAAGCGTCGATGCCAGCGCGATTGCCGAGGCCGAGGATATCGGCGCTTTGTTCGAGGCCTATGACGCCGCCTCGCTGGAATTGTCCCCCATTTCCAAGGCTTATCGCGGCATCCGCGATGAAGATTACGGCGAGTGGGGCGATTTTTCGGAGGCCGCCGACCGGCAATCTTTCGAGCTGCTGCAATTCACTGCAGAGCAGATGCGCGGCAAGTTCGATGTCGATGCTCTGCCGGAGCAGGATGCGCTGTCCTACCGCCTGTTCGAGGCGGTCGAGCAGCGGCGCGCCTCGCTGTTCCCGTTTCGCGAATACGGCTATATTTTCGACCAGATGAATGGCGCGCAGAGCCAGCTGCCCGCCTTTCTGATCAATATCCACCGCATCACCAATGTCAGCGATGCGCGCGCCTATATCAGCCGGATCGAAGGGATCGGGCCGGGTATCGGCGAGCTGGTTTCGCAATCGCGCGAACGAGCGGGGAATGGCGTGATGCCGCCCGACTGGGTCTACCCTTACGTCATCTCGGACGTGGAGAATCTCCTGTCGGCAGGGCTCGACAATGCAATTCTCGCCGATTTCGCGGAGAAAGTCGGGAAGCTGGAGATCGACGATGCGGCCAAGTCCGGTCTGATTGCGGATTCGGTCGCTGTCTGGGAAACCTCGGCCCAGCCCGCTTATGAGGGGCTGCTGGCAGAAATGAAGCGGCAACAGGCGATTGCGCCGACCGACGACGGTGTCTGGCGCTTCCCCGAAGGTGCGGCTTATTACGAGGCGCTTCTGGCGAATTACACGACCACCGACCTGACGGCCGACCAGATCCACGCGCTGGGGCTGGAGAATGTCGCGCGCATTCATGGCGAGATGCGAGCCATCATGGCGCAAGTGGGTTTTGAAGGAAGCTTGCAGGATTTCTTCCAGTTCACCCGCAATGATGACCGGTTCTTCTACACCACGCGCGAAGACTATCTCGCCGATGCCAACGCTGTGTTGCGCAAGATGGAGGCCCGGCTCCCCGAATATTTCGGCAAGCTTCCCAAAGCCCCGATGGTGATAAAGCCGGTCGAGGCCTTCCGCGAAAAGAGCGCGGGCAAGGCCTTTTACCAAAGCCCTGCGCCCGATGGCTCACGGCCCGGCACCTATTATGTGAACCTCTATAATCTGCGCGACATGTCGAAGAACGAGCTGGAGGCGCTGGCCTATCACGAAGGTTCGCCCGGCCACCATCTCCAACGCGCCTTGCAGACGGAAATGGGTGATCTCCCGCCCTTCCGCCGGTTTGGCGGAGTGACTGCCTACACCGAAGGCTGGGGGCTCTATTCCGAAGAATTGCCCAAGGAGATGGGCTTTTACACCGATCCCTATTCCGATTTCGGCCGGCTCGGCATGGAGCTGTGGCGGGCTGCGCGGCTGGTGGTCGACACAGGGCTCCACCACAAACGCTGGACCCGCGAGGAAGCGATCGAATATCTGACGGTCAACACACCCAATCCCGATGGCGATATCCGCAAGGCGATCGAGCGCTACATCGTCTATCCGGGGCAGGCGACGGCCTATATGATCGGCAAGCTGAAGATCATGGAAGTCCGTGAAAAGGCACGCGAAGAGCTGGGCGACCGGTTCGACATTCGCGCGTTCCACGACGTCATTCTCACCAGCGGCCCTGTGCCCCTGTCGATCATGGAAGAGAATGTCGATGCCTGGGTCGCTTCGGTGAAGGCCGGGTAAGCAGGAGCACATAGAGCAAGTCTGTGGCCCAAAAAGAGCCTCCGTTCGAATTCGGTTTCGCTGCCATGCCCCCTGCGCTGCGTGGCTATGCCAACGCGTTTTACACGTTCAAATCGGGCGCGGGGAAGCTGCATGACATCATGCCGTCCTACTCGCCGCAACTGATGCTGTTCAGCAAGGGCGGGGTTTTCATGGATTTCCCCGATGGGCGGCACGGGCCGATCAGCGGGCCGTTCTTCGTGACCCAGCTCGACGAGGCGGTTCCGTTCATCGTTGATGGCCCGGCGGACATGATCGGGGTGTCGCTTAATATGCGCGGCTGGGCTGCGCTCACCGGCTTGCCGGTGAACGAGACCAGCCATCGCCCCATGACCGTGGACAGCGCGCTTTCACCCTTCTCCGCTGCCCGGATCAACGAATTGGTCGATGTCATGCGTGAGGGCACAGCCGACACCGCCTATGTCGCGCGCTCTCTGGGCAACCATCTGGCCGAGGCCTTGCGACCTTTGCCGGCAGACCACGACCGGTTCATTGCCGATATGCTGGAATGGCTAGGTGGCTCGTTCAGTCCTTCGCTGGAAGACCTTCAGGACACGCTAGCTATGTCACCGCGCACGGTTCAGCGCCTGTCCAACCGCTATTTCGGGCGCCCGCCCGTCACACTGGCCAAACGCTATCGCGCGATCCGGGCGGCGACCTATCTGACCTCGCCCGATCTGCCCAAGGAGCTGGAGACCGAGATTCTCGACGCCTATTACGATCAGGCGCATCTGATCCGTGATCTGCGCAAATATACCGGGCGCACGCCGTCGCGCTTTACCGAAGATGGCACCGGGTCGCTGGCCGAGCGGACGCTGGACGTCAAAGGCTATGGCAATGGCGCGCTGTTCACCGGGCTTATCTCGGCAGAGGCGGCCAACGGCTAACGCCCCGTAATTGCTAACGACTCGCAACAGTCGGTTTTGCGTTGAAACCGGCCCGCGGCGCCCATAGATGAAATCGGAACGAATTGGTCCGATTAGCAATGCGCCGTCGATTATGAGATTAAGCAACCTTGCAGATTATGCCGTTGTGACAATGTCCGCTGCGGCGCGGCATTGCGGCTTCAGCCGTGTGTCTGCGGCTGAGCTGGCGGCGGAAACCGGTCTGCCTGCTCCGACCGTGCAGAAAGTGGTCAGCAAGCTGGCGGCGGCGGGCCTCCTCAATTCCACGCGCGGCAGCGGGGGCGGTTTGCAACTCGCCCGTCCGGCAGCGGCCATTTCGGTGGCAGATATTGTCGAGGCGGTCGAAGGACCGATTGCGCTGACAGCGTGCATCGACGGGGCGGATTGCGCGGTCGATCACAGCTGCAGCGTAAAGGCGCACTGGCCGGTCATCAACAACGCATTGCGCGGGGCGCTGGCGGATATCCCGCTTTCGCGCCTCATCAGCAGTCCGGCAGAACAATCAGCAATCAGCGTCCCCACGGCGCAGGAAGAAATGGCATGAGCGACAATCTCGACCTTCAGGATCAGCAGGCTCCCGATCAGCCACTCCAGGATCAGGACGCGCATGACGCGGCGGCCAAGGCTGCCGAGTATGAGCATGGCTGGTCGTCCGACATCGAGCAGGAATTCGCGCCCAAGGGTCTGAATGAAGACACGGTCCGCTTCATTTCGGCCAAGAAGAACGAGCCGGAATGGATGCTCGACTGGCGCCTGAAGGCGTTCCGTCTTTGGCAGACGATGGAGGAACCGAACTGGGCAAAGCTCGGCTATCCCAAGATCGATTATCAGGACGCCTATTACTACGCCGCGCCAACGAAGAAGATCGAGCTGGATTCGCTCGACGATCTCGATCCCGAGATAAAGCGGGTGTACGATAAACTCGGCATCCCTCTGGGCGAGCAGGAAGTTCTCGCCGGGGTGAAGGGCGCGAAGAAAGTCGCCGTGGATGCGGTGTTCGACAGTGTGAGCGTCGCTACCTCTTTCCGTGAGGAACTGATGCGCGCGGGCGTGATATTCCGCTCGATCTCCGAAGCCATCCGCGAATATCCCGATCTGGTGAAGCAATGGCTCGGCAAGGTCGTGCCGCAGCGTGATAATTATTTCGCCACGCTCAACAGCGCGGTCTTTTCCGACGGCACCTTCGTCTACATCCCCGAAGGCGTGCGTTGCCCGATGGAGCTCAGCACCTATTTCCGCATCAATGCGGAGAATACCGGGCAGTTCGAACGCACGCTGATCGTCGCCGAGAAGGGCTCTTACGTCAGCTATCTCGAAGGCTGCACCGCGCCGATGCGCGACGAGAACCAGCTCCACGCCGCCGTGGTCGAACTGGTCGCGATGGAAGATGCGGAGATCAAATACTCCACCGTCCAGAACTGGTATCCCGGCGATGCCGAGGGCAAGGGCGGGATCTACAACTTCGTGACCAAGCGCGGCCTGTGTCAGGGCGCGCGGTCGAAGATCAGCTGGACGCAGGTTGAAACCGGCAGTGCGGTGACGTGGAAATACCCGTCCTGCGTGCTCAATGGCGAAGACAGCGTGGGCGAGTTCTACTCGGTCGCGGTCACGAACAATTACCAGCAGGCCGATACCGGCACGAAGATGATTCACAACGCGTCCGGAACGCGCAGCACGATCATCTCCAAAGGCATCAGCGCGGGGCATTCCGACAACACCTATCGCGGCCTCGTCCGCGTGGGCGCGAATGCGGAGAATGTGCGCAACTTCACCCAGTGCGACAGCCTGCTGCTGGGCGACCAGTCGGGCGCGCACACGGTGCCCTATATCGAGGTAAAGAACCCCACCGCCCAGATCGAGCACGAGGCCACCACCAGCAAGATCAGCGACGACCAGATGTTCTACGCACAGCAGCGCGGGCTGGACGAGGAAGAGGCCGTGGCCCTGATAGTCAACGGCTTCGCCAAGGATGTGATGAAGCAGCTGCCCATGGAGTTTGCGGTTGAAGCGCAGAAGCTGCTGGCAATCTCGCTCGAGGGGAGTGTGGGGTGAAGACTGTATACACGGACCGATTTGGCATCTTCCATTGGGCGATGATTGCGGTCGCTCTTTGGCAGGCCTTGTCCGCGTTTGAGTCGGCGATGGAAGGTAGCTGGGGCAGGGCGCTGCTTAATGCCGCTGTGGCCGGCGCTTTCTCGTTTCTGGCCGCAAGGCGCATGATCGAGAGGCGAGCCGCCATTCGCGCCGGAAGCGATCCCGCAATTATGCAGACTGCGAAGAAATGACTGACCGCAAAACCCTTCAGCTCCGCGAGCCGTCGGATGACGGCGAAGCACCCGCGCTCAAGAAGAAGGGTCGCGGGTGGGAAATTTCCGACAAGCGGCTCGACGCGCTGCATGACCGTGCGCGCGAGATGCGGCGGCACTCCTCGCCTGCGCACAAGGCGCTGTCGGCGAAGTTCACCGGGGCCGATCTGGGCCGCTACACCTTCACCCGCCATGCGGTGGTCGGCAGCGCGATTGTCGATTTCAATTGCCACAATCTCGGCATGGCGATTTGCATCGACGAGCCGGACCAGAGCGATGTGCTGGCCAAGCGCCGCGACAAGAGCCTCGAAAGCGTCGGCATCCGCGTGATGCGGATCAAGGCCGAGGACATCCTCGAGAATATGGACGCAGTGCTCGAGCGCATCACCGCCGGAATGCGCATGCGGATTGCCGACAAGAAACAGGCCCGCCGCGAGCACAATGCCAGCAACCCGCGCCAGACCAAGCCGCGCTACGACCGAGACGGCAATGGTCCGCCGAGAAACAGGGATGGAGGACGCGGATGACGCGCTCCTTCTCCAATCCCGCCATCCCGGACCTCGTCCGGGACCCCGCTTTCCTTCCGCTGCGCTCGAAGGCAGCGGGACCCCGGATCAAGCCCGGGGTGACGCCAAATTTTAGATGAGTGACCCAATGCTGAAAATCGACAATCTCACCGCCACGGTCGCGGACAAGCAAATCCTCAACGGCCTCAGCCTCGAAGTTGCTGCGGGCGAAATACATGCGATCATGGGCCCCAATGGCGCGGGCAAAAGCACGCTGTCCTACGTGCTGGGCGGGCGTCCGGGTTATGAAGTGACCGGCGGCAGTGTCGAGTTTATGGGGCAGGATCTGCTTGATCTGGAGCCGCATGAGCGGGCCTCGGCCGGGCTGTTCCTCGGCTTCCAGTATCCGGTCGAGATCCCCGGTGTCTCCAACGTCCAATTCCTGCGCGAATCCCTGAACGCCCAGCGCGCAGGTCGGGGCGAGGAAGCGCTGACCGGCGGCGAGTTCCTGAAGCTGGCGAAAGAGAAAGCCGGTCTGCTGGGCATGGATATGGAAATGCTCAAGCGGAACGTGAATGTCGGCTTTTCCGGCGGCGAGAAGAAGCGCGCCGAGATGGTCCAGATGGGCATCCTCGATCCCAAATTCGCGGTGCTCGATGAAACCGATAGCGGCCTCGACATTGATGCTCTGCGCGTCGTGGGCGAGGGGATCAATGCGATCATGCGCGATCCCGCAAAGGGCGTGCTGCTCATCACCCACTACCAGCGCCTGCTCGACGTGGTGAAGCCCGACAAGGTCAGCATTTTGGCCGCCGGGCGCATCGTTCAGACGGGCGGCCCCGACCTCGCGCTGCGGCTGGAGGAAGAGGGCTATGACGCGGTGATGGCTCCAGAGAATGCCAATGCCTGAGGCAGCAACCCTCCCGACACGGCGTGACGAGGCGTGGCGCTATTCGGACACCGATGCGCTGGCCGCGCTTGACCTTGGCACGTTCGAGGACTGGCAGGATATCGCGGTGCCCGCAGGTGGCACGCACCGCGAAATCGTGACCATCGCAGAGGGTGACGGCACGCAGCTGCGCCGCTTGCGGATCAAAGTTGGCGAGGGTGCGACTTGCGAAGTGTTCGGCGTGATTGCGGCGGCGCAATTGGGCCGTGTGGAGACAGTCGTGCATCTGGAGCGCGGCGCGCATTTCGAGATGGGCGGCATCACTCTCGGCGGGTCCGAGACGACGCGCGAATTTGTCAGCCACCTGACCCATGCAGAGCCCGAGGCGACCAGCAACCAAACTGTGCGCAGTGTCCACTGGGGCAAGGGCACAGGCAATTTCCTCGGCCGGATCGACGTGGTGCGTCACGCCCAGAAGACCGATGCAGCGCAGGACTTCAAAGGCCTGCTGCTGGAGAAAGGCGCAAGCGTGAATGCTGTGCCCCAGCTCGAGATCTTCGCCGACGATGTGAAGTGTGCGCACGGTGCCACTGTGGGTCAGCTGGATGAAACCGCGCGGTATTACATGGCGGCGCGCGGACTTCCGCCCGAAACCGTCCGGCGCTTGCTGGTGCAGGCGTTTCTGGGTGACGCTCTGGTGGCGCTGGATGACGATGCGGAGCGCGAGCGCCTGATGGATGTCGCTCTGGCCAAGCTGGAGGCGCATCTTTGACGGACACGCAAACTCTTGCCCCGAAACTCGATGTGCGCGGTGATTTCCCTGGCCTGCTGACGGCGGACGACGATCGCTGGCACTATCTCGATACGGGCGCGACGGCACAGAAGCCGCAGGCTGTGATCGATGCGATGACCGGTGCGCTGGGCCGCGATTACGCCACGGTGCACCGCGGCGTCTATGGCCGTTCCGCTGCGATGACGCAGGCTTACGAGGCCGCGCGGCGGCGCGTTGCGGGCTTTATCGGCGCGCAATCGGAAAACGAGATCGTCTTCGTGCGCGGCGCGACCGAGGGGATCAATTTGGTCGCGAACAGCTGGGGAGGGGCGAACCTCAAGGCGGGCGACCGGATCATGCTCAGCCAGCTGGAGCATCATTCCAATATCGTGCCCTGGCAAATGGTGGCGCAGCGCACCGGTGCGGAGATCGATATCTGTCCGCTCACCGAAGACGGCCTGATCGATCTCGACTGGCTCGAGGCGAACCTCACGCCAGCACACAAGATGGTCGCGTTGGCGCATGTCTCGAATGTGCTCGGCTCGATTCTGGCTGCGAAGCGTGCGGCGAAGGCTGCCCATGCGGTCGGCGCGAAGCTGCTGCTCGACGGGTGCCAGAGCGCGCCGCGTATGCGGCTGGCGATGCACGAGCTGGATTGCGATTTCTTTGTCTTTTCCGCCCACAAGCTCTACGGACCGACGGGCATCGGCGTGCTGTGGGCGCGCGAGGAGCTGCTGGACGCGATGCCGCCATGGCAGGGGGGCGGCGCGATGATCGACCGCGTGACCTTCGAGAAAACAACCTATGCTCCGCCGCCGCAGCGCTTCGAAGCCGGCACGCCGATGATTACCGAAGCCATCGCGCTGCACGCCGCGATTGACTATGTCGAAAAAGTCGCGGGCGAAGCGGGCATGGAAGGCCTGTTTGCGCACGAAGCGGCGCTGGCAGCGAAAACGCGCGAGGAATTGTCGCGCCTCAATTCGATCCGCCTGTTCGGCCCGGACACAAGCGCGGGGATCGTCTCCTTCCTGATGGAGGGGGTTCACCCGCACGATCTGGGCACCATATTGGATGAAGAGAATGTCGCGATCCGGGCGGGGCACCATTGCTGCCAGCCGCTGATGGATCACTACGGCGTGCCGGCCACCGCGCGGGCCAGTTTCGGCCTGTACAGCGACGAGAGCGATATCGAAGCACTGCTGCGCGGTATCGAGCGAACCCAGAAGATTTTCGGCTAGGATACGAGAAGATGACCGAAGAAAGCCCGGACAAGAAGGATTTCGTGGCAGCGCCCGCGCCCAACGAGCAGGTCCTGACGCAGGCGCCGCCCAAGCCGCCGCGCGCCAGAGTGGAAGACGTGGTTGAGGACGCGGTGGAAACGCCCAAGGAGACGATGGAGCGCAAGCGCGATTATCTCGAAGGGTTCCTGCAGAAAAAGCCCAAGCAGGCAGGCCCCGGCGGAGCGGGCGGTGAATTGCAGGAGGCGGTCGTCTCCGCGTTGAAGGAAATTTACGATCCGGAAATTCCGGTCAATATCTACGATCTGGGCCTGATTTACGGTGTCGAGGTGGATGACGAGAGCGATGTGACCGTCACCATGACGCTGACCACGCCGCATTGCCCGGTCGCCGAAACCATGCCCGGCGAGGTTGAACTGCGCGCGGCGAGCGTGCCCGGCGTGCGCGATGCGGAAGTCAATCTGGTGTGGGATCCGCCATGGGGCCCCGACAAGATGACCGACGAAGCGCGGCTTGAATTGGGGATGCTGTGATGACTGGCTCTACTCTTCGCGAACGTCCTGCGGCAGTTATCCTGACCAAGGCGGCAGAGGCGCGGGTTGCCGAGCTGATGGCCAAAGCGCCCGATGATGCCATCGGTGTGAAATTGTCGACCCCGCGGCGCGGCTGCTCGGGCCTCGCCTACTCGGTGGACTACGTGACCGAGGAAGTGGCCTTCGACGAAAAGATCGAAACGCCGGGCGGCACTTTCTACATCGACAGCGCCAGCGTGCTGTATCTGATCGGCAGCACGATGGACTGGGTGGAGGACGATTTCACCGCGGGCTTCGTGTTCGAAAACCCGAACGCCAAAGGCGCGTGCGGCTGCGGCGAAAGCTTTATGGTCTAGGTCGGGTTGCCGGGGGCGGAAGCCCGTTTCCGGTTCGGCCAGACCTTCGTATCAGTCTTCCGATTTCAGCCGGTCGAGCAATTCGCGCTCGAGCACATCCAGTTCGCCATCGGCTTCGATCATGTTGTCGAGCCAGGCCTTTTCGTCGCCGGTGACCAGTTCGCCGGAGGCCGCCTGAGCGGTGTAATCGGGCGAGCCTGAACCCTGTTTGCGCCCGAAGATTTTTCCGAAATGGTTCTGCGCCTGCGGCATTTCGCGAACCATCGCGCCCATGAAGCGGCCGACATTCGCGCGATTGTCATTCATGAAGGCTTCCAACTCCTTCATCCGCCCATGGCTGATCTGGGCGTTCTTGAAGCCAAAGCCTTTCAGATAATTGGCGATCCCGTCCACAAACAGCGGACCCCATTCCAGCGCGTTCGCGTTGCCCAGCGTCGCGTCCTTGATCCGGAACAGCATCTCCGCATCGTGGCGGGTGACAGCGGCGGGGCCGTAGCCTCCGCTGGCGAAGATCACCCGGCGCAGCAGGCGGCATTCAGCGGTGCTGATATGGGTGGCGGACAGCTCTCCGCCGCAGCGGGTCGGGCCAGTGCCGCTCAGCACAGCTTCCTGAATCTGGTGCAGCGTATAGGTTTTGAGCGCTTCGGGAACGTTCTGCGCGCGTTCGACCACGCGGACCATCAGTTCCAGTTCGGCCATCGTTTCCAACTGGCCATCGGCGTCCAGCTGGGCGATTAGCCAATCGGCCTCTTCGGCATCGCACATATGCTTGGGCTCGGTGCCGTTGAGAACGAATTCGGTCAGCGCTTCGACAAAGAAATCGACCCATTCGCGGTCGGGATCGTCAATCTGGTGATTGATGGCAAAGATCGCTTCGGCCTCTTCGCGGGTAATAAGCCCGTCGCCCCAACCCAGACGGCGCAGCGAGAGGATTTCCTCCGGCGACACATGGCGATCGGCGGCAACGGCGCGGGCAAGCTCTGAAAATTGCATATTCATGCGAAGGGGGTCCCCAAGACCTGTGGTTCTGTTTCCCCACAGCCTTCGCAGAACATCGTTAATTCGGTGTTACCCCCGAGGCTCAGATGCCCTTCAGCGCCCGGACGCACGCGGCGCGGTCCACGTCCAGCGCATCGGAACTGCGCCGCGCATCGACATAGGTGGCGGTGGGCTCCGCTCCGGGCCGTGCGGGATAGAGGTAGACGTCGAGCACACAGGGCTCGCCGGCAAATTGCAATTTGCGCACATCGCCTTCCACCACGTCGAGCCGCGGCGGGCCGAATTGCGCCTGCAAGCCTGCAGCGGACTGGCCGATTACGCCCTCCAGACCGGGCACATTCATCACCCGGGGCGGAATGAACGCGCCCACTGGCGCTGTGGGCCGTGTGCTCGGCACCGGCACGCTGACGCGGGGTGTGGGATTGCCCGGCTGGGCCGTGGGCGCACTTGCTGTGCCTGTCTGGCCGGGCGGGACAGTCGTCGCGCAGGCAGCGGCGAAAGGCATCAGGGAAAGGGCAATGAGTGTGCGCATTATGCTTCGTTTCTCCCGGTCCTGCCCGATTGCACCAGATGGGTGGCGGCGGCGGCCCCGATTACAGGGGCCAGCAGGTTTAGGAAAGGCACTGTGAACAGGGCTGCAATCGCTCCGCCGAGCAGGAAGCGCGTTCCGCCGCCGATTGGCGCAGGCTCGGTCCGGTCATGGCGGTGCCGCGCCCATGCCAGCTCTTGCAGATCGCGGCCCAGCAGCCACGCATTAACCGCCCAGAACAGCGCCACGGTGCCGATGCCGGTGAACAGCAGGGCGAGCGCGACCGGCAGGATCAGCAGATTGACACCCAGCGCCCGCAGGCCTGCGCGGGCCCCGTCCTTCAGGCTTTCGCGAAAGGTAAGCGTGCGCGCGGTGTGCGCCGCGCCGGGATAGTACCGCGCCTCGACCGCGCGGATGATGTCCTCCGCGAAGAACTGGATCACCGCAAGCGCCACGATGCGGAACAGCAGCCATCCCAGCAGGATGGTCGCGGCCAGCGTCAGCACGACCATTGCACCGTTGACCGGGGCCCATCCTGCTTCTGCCAGCAACAGGTGAAGCACGGCGTAAAGAGCCACGCCCAACGCGGCAAACACCCCCAGCGTTGCGACCATGCTCTTCACCAGAACCCGCACAATGGCGGGATCGGCCAATTGCCGCGCGGCGCGGGCGAGGGAGGCTGGAAGCGACACCATGCAGGCAGCGCATCGTGGGCGCCGCGTCTAATGTCAATTGCTGGTAGCCATACATGTTAGACCGCTGAGACTTGGCGAACAGAGCCCCGCCCGCTAGGGGCAGGCGCTCATATTTACTCCCCGCACAAACAACCGGAAGACCGCCCCCATGACCAATCCGAAATACGACGTTGTCGCCATCGGCAACGCCATTGTCGATATCCTCGCGCCCTGCGAAGATGCGGTGATCGAGGAATTGGGGCTCGCGCGCGGAGGCATGTCGCTGGTCGATGCGGATGGCGCAGACAAGCTTTACGAAGCGATGGGCCCGGCGACCGAGAAGTCGGGTGGCAGCGCGGCCAACACGCTGGCAGGTCTGGCAAGTCTCGGCACCAAATGCGCCTTTATCGGGCAGGTCGCGGACGACCAGTTCGGGCAAGTCTTCGCGCATGATATCCGGTCGGCCGGTATCGCTTTCGATACGCCCGCCCGGCAGGACGATCCGCCCACGGGCCGCTGCCTGATTTTCGTGTCGCCAGATGGCGAGCGCACGATGAACACCTTTCTGGGCGCAGGCCAGTTCCTGCCGGCCAGCGCACTGGACGAAAGCGTAATCGCGGACGGGGCTATCCTCTATCTCGAAGGCTATCTGTGGGATCCGGAAGAGCCGCGCAAGGCGATGCGCCGCGCCATCGACGTGGCCCGCGGTGCTGGGCGCAAAGTGGCTTTCACCGCGAGCGAAAGCTTCGTGATCGACCGGCACGGTGATGATTTCCGCGCGATGATAGAGGATGGCGTGATCGACATCCTGTTCGTCAATGAAAGCGAGCTCGCGACGCTGACCGGCAAGGACGATTTCGAAGACGGACTGGCGTCCCTGTCCGGGAAGGTCCCCGTGCTGGTGGCAACCAAAGGCGAGCATGGCGCGGTCGCCATCGCTGACGAAGAGCGCGCCGAAGTAGCGGCCGAGCCGGTCGCCAAGGTGGTCGATACCACCGGCGCAGGGGACCAGTTCGCCGCCGGTTTCCTGTCAGGCCATGTCAAGGGCCTGCCGCTCGAAACCTGCCTGAAACGCGGCGCGATCGCCGCCGCCGAAGTCATCAGCCACATCGGCCCGCGCCCCGAAGTCGACATGCAGGCTCTGATGACGGAGAAATCGGGGTAGGAGCCCGCCCTCCGTCATCCCCGCGAAAGCGGGGACCAAGAGTGACCTTGAGCCAATCTGCCCTAGGCCCCCGCATTCGCGGGGGTGACGAGATGCTTGACGGCGCTCGGGGAAGTCTTCCCCTATGTCTCCCGCTCAACTTCGCGCCAGCCAATATCCCTCCTGCAGAAGCCGCTCTCGAACGAGATGGCATCCACGGCCTGATATGCTGCGTCCTTTGCCCCGGTCGCACTCCCGCCCATCGCCGTGACGTTGAGCACGCGGCCGCCATTGGCGACGAGCTGGTCGCCATCCAGTCTCGTCCCTGCATGAAAGACTTTCGCGCCATCCGCTTCGGCTGATCCCAGATCGATCACGCCGCCCTTTTCCGGGGTGCCGGGATAGCCTTTGGCGGCCATCACGACGGTCAGCGCCGTTTGGTCGGAGAACTTCGCTTCGCTCCATTCGCCCAGCGTCCCGCCCGCGCAAGCGAGCATCAGCGCGGCAAGATCTTCCTCCAGCCGCATCATCAGGACTTGGCATTCCGGATCGCCGAAGCGCGCATTGTATTCGATCAGTTTGGGACCTCCAGCGGTCAGCATCAGCCCGGCATAGAGCACACCGGAATAGGGCGTGCCCTCTTCACGCAGTGTGTCGACCGTGGGCTGGACAATGTCGCGCATCACGCAGGCCTGCAATTCTTCTGTCAGCACCGGCGCGGGGGAGTAGGCGCCCATTCCGCCGGTGTTCGGCCCGGTGTCCCCTTCGCCCACGCGCTTGTGATCCTGCGCTGTACCGAAGGGGAGGACCGTCTTGCCATCGGTCAAAGCGAAGAAGCTCGCCTCTTCCCCGTCCAGAAATTCCTCGATCACTACCTCTGCGCCCGCTTCGCCAAATTGCCCGCCAAACATATCGGCAAGCGCGGCCTCGGCCTCTTCGCGCGTCGGGGCAATCACCACGCCCTTGCCCGCCGCCAGACCATCGGCCTTGAGCACGAAAGGCGCAGTGAAGTTATCCAGCGCGGCTGTCGCGTCAGCGAGCGTGGCAGTGCGGACATAGCCTCCGGTGGGGATATCGGCGCGAGCGCACAAATCCTTGGTAAAGCCCTTGGACCCCTCCAGCTGGGCAGGGGTCTTGTCGGGGCCGAAGACCGCGATGCCTGCCGCGCGCAAATCATTGCCCAGTCCGGCGACCAGAGGCGCTTCCGGCCCGATGACAACCAGCTCGACATTGTGTGCCGAGCAGAACCCGACCACGGCGGCGTGGTCGCCCGCGTTCAGATCGATCAGCTCCGCTTCTTGCGCAATGCCCGGATTGCCGGGCGCGGCGAACAGTTTGGTGCAGGACGGGGATTGCGCCAGCTTCCACGCCAGCGCATGCTCGCGCCCGCCCGAACCGATCAGCAGGATATTCATGGCCCAACCTTACGACAGTGATGACAATTCGGGTCTCGTAGCGAAGGGTCGCACCGGCGACAACGCCGAGCCTGTGGGCGTGTCCGAATTGTCGGCGCGCCTCAAACGCACGGTGGAGGAGCAGTTCGGTTTCGTCCGGCTGCGCGGTGAGTTGTCAGGTGTGAAGCGGGCGGCTTCGGGGCATCTCTATTGCAGCCTGAAGGATGAAAAGGCGGTGATTGACGGCGTCATGTGGCGCGGCAATGCCGGGCGGTTGCCGTTCCAGCCGGAGGACGGGCTGGAAGTGATCGCCAGCGGCAAGCTGACGACCTATCCCGGGCGCAGCAAATACCAGATCGTGATGGACCGGATGGAGCTGGCGGGCGAGGGCGCGCTGCTGGCTTTGCTGGAGAAAACCCGTCTGCGGCTGGAGGCGGAGGGGCTGTTTGCCCGCGAGAGGAAGCGGGCGCTACCTTTTCTGCCGCGCACCATCGGCGTGGTGACTTCGCCGACCGGAGCGGTGATCCGTGATATCCTGCACCGTCTGGCTGACCGGTTCCCCACCCATGTCGTCGTCTGGCCGGTTCTGGTGCAGGGGCCAAGCGCGGCCGATCAGGTGACGGCGGCCATTCGCGGCTTTGGCGCAATCGCAAAAGGTGGTCCCATCGCGCGGCCCGATCTGCTGATAGTCGCGCGCGGCGGCGGCTCGATCGAGGATTTGTGGAGCTTCAACGAAGAACAGGTGGTCCGCGCCATCGCCGAATCGCCGATCCCCGTGATCAGCGCGGTGGGCCACGAAACCGATACCACGCTGGCCGACTATGCCGCCGACCGCCGGGCACCTACTCCCACGGCCGCCGCAGAGATGGCGGTGCCGGTGCGGGCTGAACTCGCCGCAACGCTCAGCGATTTCGGGGCGCGGCAGCAGCGAAGTGTCTTGCGGCCGGTTGCTCTGGGGCGGGAGCGGCTGGAGGCGCGCGTACAGCGCATGCCCACCCTAGACGCATTGCTTCAACCGCAGGCGCAAAGGCTGGATGATCTGACCGAGAGGCTCAGGCGGGGCCTGAAAGACCGTGCTGGCAAGGGTCGGGAAAATTTGGGCCAGGTGCAGGCGCGGTTTACCCGCCGTTTGCTCGACCGAAAGCTGGAGGACGCAGGCCGCGCTCTGTCGGCAGTGCGCTTCACCAGCCGCCCGCTCGAGGCGCAGTTGCAGCGCAGTACCGAGCGGCTGGAGGGCATGAGCCGCCTGCTGGCGACCTATGATTACGAAGCTCCGCTGCGGCGCGGCTATGCGCTGGTGCATGACGGCGAGGGCAAATTGCTGCCGCGCAAGGCGCAGGCCGAGGCGGCGGAGGCGCTGTCCATTCAGTTTGCAGACGGGGTTCTTGCTGTAGGGACTGGGAATACACCGCCTGCTCATGCGCCGCGCCCTCAGCGCAAGACCAAGGCCAAACGCAAACCGCCTGCAGTCAGCGACGCGCAGCAGGGTTTGTTCGATTGAAAACCGATTGCTAAAGGCACTGCCATGTTGATGTCCTCCGGCGACCAGCTCGCCACACTCCGCTACGAAGCCAGCTCTTTCCGCGTGTTGAAAGCCGGACGCCATGTCGCCTGCGCGGTCAGCGGCGAACTGATTGCGCTCGAAGATTTGCGCTATTGGAGCGCCGAGCATCAGGAAGCCTATGCGTCGTGCGAGATCGCCACGAAACGTCTGCTGGAGGCCGAATGATGCGCCTTCTTTCCTCCGCCGTGTCCGCAGCGTCGGCTGTGGCTCTGCTGGCGGCTTGCAACGCTGCCAATGCGGAAGACGAGGCAATCGCCAGCGCCGAAACGGCGCAGCCTATGCCTGAAACGCTTGCCGCTCCGACTGCGGCAGCGGTGCAGACACCCCAGATCATCGGCCTTCAGGGCGAATTGACGCAGGGCGGGTTTGTCCGCGGCACTGTCCCCATGAATACCGTTTCGGCGCGGCTGGGCGATACCCCGCTGGAGATCGACGAGAATGGTAACTTCTTCGCCGCGTTCGACCGTGACGAGGGCGCGCAAGTCTTCCTCCACACGGTCATGGCCGACGGCGGGCAGGTCAGCACACCCGTTACGGTCAGCCCGCGCAGCTGGCAGATCGAGCGCGTCAATGTCGCCAAGCGCGGTGGCGGCACCAGCGAAGCTTGGTGGAAGAAGCGCGAGCCGGAGTGGAACGCGATTCAAGGCGCGCGCGCGAAAGAAACGGGCGCGATGGGTTGGATCCAGGACTTCGTATGGCCGGTCACCGGGCGGATTTCGGGCCGTTTCGGCCGCCAGCGAATCTATCGCGGCGAACCGGGCAGCTATCACTCCGGCATCGACATCGCACCCGGCAATGGCGTGCCATTTGTCGCCCCGGCGGATGGCGTGGTGGTGCTGGCCCGCAATGGCTTCAGCCTGGAAGGCAATCTGATCATCATCGATCACGGCGCAGGGCTGAACAGCGCGTTTCTGCATGCGTCACGGATTGTGGTCGAGGAAGGGCAAGCCGTGAAGCAGGGCCAGCATATCGGCGATGTCGGTGCATCGGGCCGCGCCACCGGGCCGCATCTGCACTGGAGCCTGAAATGGCACGACGCGCGGCTCGATCCGCTGCTGTTTACCGGCCCGATGCCCTAGGCCTGGCAGGGCCCCGATGCGGGGAAGCGCGCCTTACTGAACGCGCTTCACCTTGATGGCCCGCTTATTGCCGATCTTCGCCGAATAGCTGCTCAGCGCGCCCTTTTTGATCGTGACCTCGGTGCCCGGCTTGATGTCGCTGTAGATCCGGAAAGTGTCGTTCTGGACCCAGCTTGCGCCGTCTTCCATTTCGAAAAACCAGCTGCCGTCGCCGCGCCGCGTCGCGCGGGTGATGGTGGTGGTGATTTCGCTGAACTCGTCCTCCTCACCGCCGTCGAACAGGCGAATACGCGGGAGTGACAGGCCGAACAGGCCACGCCGTGCTTCGCGGATCTGGCCCTTGTCGGCAAAGACCAGCTCTTCCGATTCCTCGCCCGCCTCGATTACCGCGACCTGCGCGTCATAGCAGGCCAGCCGCTCCATCGGATCGGCGACAGCGCGGCAATCATACAGTTTCTGCACCGCTTCAGGAGTATCCGGCCCATCCTCGTCGTCCTGCGCCAAAGCGGGCGCAGCGATGCCAAGAGCAAAAGCGGCGGGAAGGCAGGTTACGCGGGCAAAGCGTGACGGTAGGCGAGACAGGATGCGGGCGGACATGAGAACCTCGTTTGGCTGAAGAGCGGCGATACTAGCCCTCTGTGTCTGCATGACAAGTGTATGGTCGCGCGCGGGCTCACTGGCGGGGTCATGGGCGCGCACGCCGGTGTGCAGCTAGGCATTGAACGCAGCCCCCCTTCGCCTAAGGGGGAATTCGTGAAACGCCCTTCCCTGAAAAAACTGATCCTGCTGGCCTGGGTGGCGCTGGCTCTTGCGCCCGGCACATGGGTGCGCAGTCCGCGTCCGGCTGCCGTGCTGGATGCCGGACTTGTCGCTACGCGCGTCCCTGTGGACCAGTCGCGCATCGGAGCGCTGGAGGTGCGGGCGGTGTGGAAGCTGAGCAGCCGCCATTCGCTGTTCGGCGGCTATTCCGGGCTGGTCGCGCTGCCCGGTGGCGATCTGTTGTCGGGAAGTGACAAGGGGGCGGCGCTGCGCATCACGCTGGCGGATGGCGCTCCGGTCGCTGGCAGAATGACACCGTTTGGCGGACAGGACCCGCTGGATGACAAGATCAGCATTGATCTGGAAGCGCTGACAATCGACCCTGCGAGCGGGCGAGTCTGGGCGGCATACGAATATCTCAATACAATCGTCCGCTATGCCGACGAGGTGTCTGCCGGAGATGCGGCTGAGCCCGAAGCACTGGAAGACTGGCCCGCGAACAAGGGGCCCGAATCGCTGGTGCGGCTGCCCGATGGACGGTTCATCGTGCTGGCCGAGGGGTCGGAGGCGTGGGACGAGGAGAACCGCAATGGCCTGCTGTTCGAGGGCGATCCGGTGGACGGGGCCAAGGCGACGGCGTTCGATTTTCGGGGGCCTGCGGGCTTCCGGCCCACCGATATGGCCGCGCTGCCCGATGGCCGCGTGCTGATCCTGATGCGCACCTACACGTTCAGCCTGCCGCCGACCTTTTTAGCGCGCCTTGTGGTGGCCGATCCGGCGGATATCAGCGAGGATGGCGTGTGGCGCGGAACCGAAATCGCGCGCTTCCAGCCGCCGCTGCCGACCGACAATTTCGAAGGGCTGGCAGTGATGGGCGATTCGTTTCCGGTGACCCTCTGGATGATCTCCGACGACAACACCGCCAAATTCCAGAACACGCTGCTGATGGAGCTGGCGTGGGACGGGTTGCTCCCCGAAGAATAGCTCCCGCGCGTTCAGACACAGCAAAAGGCGCGCTGGTCACCCGGCGCGCCTTGAAAAATGCGTCTTTTAAGAAATCGCTGCGCGCTTTCTTGCGCCCGGTTCCGGCCCACTCCCCGCCCAACCACCCGATCATTCTCCGATACGCTATCGGGTGGTTGGGCGGGGGAGTGGGCTGGTGCCGCAAGGGTCGGACGGATGTCCGGCCCGCACTACAAATCAAGCTTCAGCGACAGCCTTCTTGAGCTCTTTCTTCACGCGCTGTGCGCGGGTGCTGAGCTTTTCGTTCTTGGTCTTCAGCAGCCAGTTATCCAGCCCGCCATTGTGCTCGACCGAACGCAAGCCGTGGGTCGACACGCGGAACTTGAAGCCGCGTTCCAGCTTCTCGCTCAGCAGCGTGACGTTCTGCAGATTGGGCAGGAACACGCGCTTGGTACGGTTGTTCGCGTGGCTCACATTGTTGCCGGTCAGGCGGCCCTTGCCGGTCAGTTCGCAGATGCGCGACATGATAAATCTCTTTGCAAAAATGGATAACGGCACCGCCTCGCATGACGCGTGGAGAGCCGGGAAAGGCGCGCAGTTACCCGCCAATGGCCGAATCGTCAACCGATTGCTTGCCTATCCGGTCCCGGCGGGGCTAGCGCGTGCCCATGACCAAATGGCCCATCCCGCCCGCAATGCAAGCGGCCCTGGCGCAGGGGCGGCTGGCGGCGGAGGCTGGCGAGGTGCCGGTGGGCGCGGTGGTGGTGCAGGATGGCAAGGTGATTGCCGAGGCGCATAACGCCCCGCGTGACCTCAATGACCCGACCGCCCACGCCGAACTGCTGGCGATTCGCCGTGCGGCGCAGGCGCTGGGGCAGGAACGGCTTGAAGGCTGCGACCTCTATGTAACGCTGGAACCCTGCGCGATGTGCGCCGGAGCCATAGCCCACGCCCGAATCGCGCGGCTGTACTACGCGGCGAGCGACCCGAAGGGCGGCGGCGTAGAGCACGGCGCGCTTGTGTTCGAACAGCCCCAGACGCACCACGCGCCGGAAGTGTATTCCGGCATGGGTGAGGCGGAGGCGGGGGAGATGTTGCGCGAGTTTTTTAAGGGGCGGCGGTGAGCCGAGCGTGGCCCTTCTAGAATTTGTAAGTTGCTAGATACTCTGCGGGTATCTCGACATCGAACAGCACACCGGAGAGCCCTGCGACGATAGCGCCGCCGAAAATAATGCCACTCACGATCAAAACGGCAAAGGCGATTGAGCCGGCAGCGGCATTTTTGCTGTGCAAAGACCAATAGGCCGCGCAGCCAAGATGTGTGAACAGAGCAGCCACGGCTAGGAAATAATACGGGATGAAGAACCACTCGAACGGCGGTGCGTGAATCCCGGCGGCGGCGAAACGAAAATCTGTGTCGAGATTCAAAATGTGGCGCCCAGCGAGAACTGCCAGGACATGGTTCAGCAGGAAGAAGATCAAGTAAAGGCCCGAAAGTGCCTGCGTCCAAGCAATCGCGCCATGTCTGCTTCGCCAACCTTTGATGACTATCCTGAGGCCCGTGGCCATCTGCAGAATCAAACAAACCAGAAGCAGGGGTTCTGCAACGGCATTGCGGTAAATCGGGCGAATGGCCGCCATAAAATCGATGTGCTGCTGCTGGCCCGCCAGGCCCACGAGATGGTTGAGCAGGTGCAAGGCGACGAAGACAATGATGACGATCGCTGAATAGCGATGTACTGTCCTAAGGCTGAAATTTTCAGGCATTGGGCCTCCCTTGGTGCGAGCTCGTCAATTTACCTGCGTTACATCCCCCGCCAAATCTTCGCCTTCACCCCGTCCCTAGGCCCGAAGGTCCGGCTCGGGCACACTCTCGGCCTGAACCGTTTGCCGTAGCAGAGGCGCAGTTCTTCCAGCCAACCGCGGCGGTTAAGCTTCACGCCGACCATGCTCGGCTCCCAGCCTTTGTTCGCGCTGGCGAAGGCTTCGCGGATGCGGCCCACGGTCAGGTCGTCTTCGCGCGAAATCCGGTCGAAATCGGGCCAGCGATAGCTGCTCCACAGGATGTTCGTGACTTTGAAATAGGTCGCGGGCAGCCGCGTCATGCAGCTGCCGTGCTTGGCCCATTGCCGTGCGGCGAGGCTGGCAGACGGCATCATACAGAAACTGCGTTTGACCGTTGCAGGCTGCGGGCGCTGCGCCGTGGGGCAATATTGCGGCCAGGTGCTGCGCCCCTCCGGCCAGAAGCCGTGAACGATAAAGCCGAACCGTCCATTGCGGCCTGAGCACTGAGTGGCATGGCTCCCGCTGCGCTGGCGTGTGCGGCAGAATTCCGGGCTCCAGCTGAGCGCCATGGTGTATCCGGTGACCGGCAGCTGGCGGGTGCGCGCATCCTGTTTGACCGGAGGAACGGAAATGCGTGCCGGCGCCTTGCATTGATAGGCCTGCGCAGTCGCCGCTACCGGCAGGGCCAAGCTTGCAGCGGCCAGTGCCGCACTGGCGAACCGGACGGGCCACGCAGGGCGTATCACGCACCTATTTCCGATTGCGCTTCTCGGCGAACCATTCCTTCGCATCGGGCTGAAAGAGGAAATACAGCGCCGCGAGCGAGAACACTGTGCTGGCAATACCGGTGATCATGCTGGTCAGCGGGGTCACGGCCATCTGCATGACGAGCGAAATCGCGCCCCAAGCAAGGAATATCGCCAACACCCACTTCACAACCTCGACCCGCATGACCGATATCAGCATCCACAAGACGCCGCTGATCAGCAGGCTGAATGCAAGGCTGCCGATCATCGCGGCAGCGCCCATATCTTCAATCCCCGAAGCTGCCATTTCGGCGTTCACCAGAGCAACGCTCTCGTCCCACACCAACAGTGCGCCGCCAATCCCGACAAGGACCGAAGCCCAGTAAAGGATATCGAATTTTCTGATGGAATCCGGCTTCATTGTGTCCCCCTGATCTTGGCACCAAGTAGGTGCACCTCGTGGACGACACTGTAGAAGTTACAGCGGCGTAAAGTCCAATCCGATATCGGCGGCAGGCGCGCTTTGGGTCAGGCGACCGACGCTCACATAGTTTACGCCGGTCGCGGCCTTCGCCTTGATAGTCGCCAGATTGATCCCGCCGCTCGCTTCGGTCGGCACTCGGCCGGCAACGAGCGCGACGGCTTCGCGCAAGGTTGGTGGCTCCATATTGTCGAGCAGCAGGCGGGTGGCGCCTGCTTCCAGCGCAGGCTCGATCTGGTCGATCCGGTCCACTTCGCAGATGATGTCTTTCACCCCCGCATCGCGCGCGCGGCGCACCGCCTCGCCGACATTGCCCGCGACGGCGATATGGTTGTCCTTGATCATCGCAGCGTCCCACAGGCCCATCCGGTGGTTGTTGCCCCCGCCCATGCGCACCGCGTATTTCTCGAGGTGTCGCAGGCCGGGAATGGTCTTGCGCGTGTCGAGCAGGGTGCAATCGGGATTGTCCATCGCAGTGACGTATGCGCGGACCATCGTCGCGATGCCGGTCAGGTGCTGGACGGTGTTGAGCGCGCTGCGCTCCGCCGTCAGCAGCGCCCGGGCATTGCCTTCCAGCCGCATGAGATCGGTGCCGGGCGTCACTTGCGCGCCTTCCTCAACCAGAATTTCGATTTTCGCGTCGGGATCGAGCGCGCGGAAAAACGCCTCCGCGATCGGCAGTCCGGCGATCGAGCACGCATCGCGGCTGTCCATCACGCCAGAGAAGCGCGCATCGGCGGGGATGACGCTGGTGGCTGTAACGTCTGTGCCGCCACCGGGGAGGCCGGCGCCGAGGTCCTCGTCCAGCGTGGAGCGGACGAAGGCAGGGAGGTCGAAGCCGGCGAGGTTCCATGTCATATTAAATAACTCCCTTCGCCCTGAGCCGGTGTTGCTGCGCAAGAGCTACGCTTCCGAAGGGCTGCTCTTTTATCTTTGAAAACTGCGCTAGAAGAAAGAGCAGTGGTTGGGCAAGCAGCCCAGCTTCGCTTCCGACAAGCTCAGCACGAACGGGGTTTCGTGGTCGTGTCTTGATCTTCCGAAAATGATCGGAGCCGAGAGGCTCTGCGAGGGCGACCGCCGGCCCGCAGGTGCTGGGCCTGAAAGGTCGATAAGGCACCGAGGACGCCCGCGCGGATGCGCGGGCATGAAACAAACTAATGCACGAACCGCGCCACGACATCCCGATACGACCGCGACACCTTCACCTCTGCGCCGCTATCGAGAACCAGAAAGCACTCGCCATTGGTATGCGGCTTAACCTGCCGCACCTGGTTCAGGTTCACGATCTTTGACCGGTGCACGCGCTGGAACTTGCGCGGGTCGAGCCTGCGTTCCAGATCCTTCATCGTCTCGCGCAGGACCAGCGAATTGTCTCCGGTGGAGATGATCATGTAGTCGCCCGCTGCTTCGATATGCTCGATCGAATCCACTTCGACGCGGAAGATCTGGCCCCGATCCTTCACATTGATCAGCTTTTCGAACCGGTCGGCGCTTTCCCCTTCGCCCTCTTCCAGTTCTTCTGCCGCATCGGGCGCGACTTCGGCCAGCACGGTTTTGAGCTTTTCGGCCTCCTCGCTGCTCTTCTTCTCCGCCAGTCTGATGCGCACCCGCTCCAGAGTGTCGGCCAGCTTGTCCTCGTCGACCGGCTTCATCAGATAATTGACCGCGTTGGCCTCGAACGCGCGGATTGCATGCTCCTGATAGGCGGTGACGAAGACGAAAAGCGGCGGTTCGATTTCCATCACGCCCTTCACCACGGAAAAGCCATCAAAGCCGGGCATCTGGATGTCGAGGAAGACGAGGTCGGGCTTCTCCGTCTTGATCGCGCGGATCGCCTCGCGGCCATTGGCGCAGGTTTCGATGATCTCGACATCGTCGAATTTCTGCAGCCGCAATTGCAGCCCCTGAATGGCGAGCTTTTCATCGTCGACGAGGATCGTGCGTATGGCCATGGTCTATCTTCCGGTTGCGCGGCCGGTTTCGGGGTGGCGCGCGGCTGTGGGGGTTGAAGGTTCAACGGACGGGGCGGGTGAGGGTTTCCCGCGTGCGGCAAAGGCTGCAGGAGCCGGTTCGGGTTGCGGGGTAGATTGCGGGGATGCAGCCGGAGCAGTCGACGGCGGCACGAGAGCTGGTTCGGCACTTTCGTCGGGCTCTTCCCGCTCATAGGGGATTTCGATCAGCACCGAGAAGCCGCCTTCGGGTGGCGAGCGAATTTCGAACAGATGGTCGCTGCCATAGGCCTGGCCCAGCCGGTCGCGGATATTGGGCAGGCCTACGCCGGTCGAAACCGTGCCGCCGGTGCCCGGCTCGTCGCCGCGCGCAGCGCCTTCGACATCGCCCTTGCGCCGTTTTTGCAAGCCCGGGCCGGTATCGCTGACGATGATCCGCAAACGATCGACGGTTCTGTTGGCGCGCAGAGTAATCTTCGCCCCTTCCTCCTGTGGACCAACAGCGTATTTGATTGCGTTTTCCACCAGCGGTTGCAGCAGCATGGCGGGCAGGCAAGCCCTGGCGGCCTCGTCCTCGATATCGAATTCGGTGCGCAGGCGGTCCTCGAACCGCATCCGCTCTATCTCCAGATAAAGCTGGATGGTGGCGATTTCCTGTTTCAGCGTCACCTTTCCACTAGGATTGGTAATCAGCGTGTGCCGCAGGAAGCTGCTCAGCCGGGTCAGCATCGCATTCGCCGGATCGGTCTGTTTGAGCAGCACCAGAGTGCTGATGGAATTCAGCGTATTGAACAGAAAATGCGGGTTGAGCTGATAGCGCAGCATGGCGAGCTGCGCTGCTGTTGCCTGCGCTTCTAACCGTTCCAGCTGGTCCGCCTGCTCCTCGATCTGCAGGAAGAAATTGATCGCGTAATACAGCGCCGACCAGGCGCCCAGCAGGGTGAGCGGATAGATCGAATAGCCAATAAACAGCGAGGCAAATTCGGAATTGTCCGGCCGGGTCAGGTCGATCACCCAGGTCTGGATGAAGGCGAAAACCACCACGGATACCGCCAGAACGGCAGCGGTGGAGACCCATGTCACCACGGGCTTCTGGCCAAGCAATTGGCGGAAGACGGTCGAGAGGATGAGGCTGATCGAAAGCCCGGTAATCGCCTCGATCAGAATGACCGCAAAGAATGACAATTCCTGCCCGCCGGCAAAGCCCGATACGGCGCGCAGCGTGAATGCGCCGCCCCAGCCTGCCAGTTGCAGGTTCCAGAACGCCCGGTTTTTGTTCTCGAAAAACCGTGTCGGTCGGAAGGGTAACACCGCCATCGTCCGGGCACTCTAGCGCAAATGGCCGCGCAAGTCAGAGAGGTTTTGCGCATTTGCCCCGTCTGTGGCACTTTGCGTCCTAAAGACAGGAGAGATGATGATGGGTGTCGAGGACACGAAATTGCAGGCCGAAGCGGCGCACGGCGTGGCAGAACATGGAGCCGCGCGGGCCGCCTTCACGGAGATGAAGGAAGGCACGAAGGAGGACTGGGAAATCATCGGCGGCGAATACCGCGCCTTTGCCAAGGGATTGCCCGACCGTGTGCTCGACCATCTGCGCCTGCTCGATGGCGATTTTGGCGGCTTTCCGGTCGACCGGCTGGAGCATTCGCTGCAAACCGCCACCCGCGCCCACCGCGACGGACGGGACGAGGAATATGTCGTGATGGCGCTGCTGCACGATATCGGGGACACGCTGGGCAGCTACAATCACCCCGAGGTCGCCGCATCCATCCTCAAACCGTTTGTGAGCGAGGAGAATTACTGGATTTGCCAGAACCATGGCGCCTTCCAGGGCTATTACTATTTCCACCACCTCGGCATGGACCAGAATGCGCGCGATGCGTTCAAAGACCACGAGCATTACGAAGCGTGCCGGGTGTTCTGCGAGAAATACGATCAGGCCGCATTCGATCCCGACTACAAGAGCGAACCGCTGGAATTCTTCGAGCCAATGGTGCGCCGTGTGATGGCGCGCCCGCGCGAGAGCATGTACAAAGTGGCGATGGAAGAGGAAGCGTAAGCTCCTCCGGACCTGCCGCAATCTAGTCGATCTGCGTTTCCGGCTCGCGCTGGAAATGCGTCTTCCAGTCGGCCATGCCGCCAGCATCCAGCCGTGCCCGGACGATGGCGACTTCGTTGGCGATCATCTCGGCGCGTTCGTCCCACCCGTCATGGGTGCGCTTGCGCAGCAGCCATCCGCCGCTGTGGTCGGGCCCCCATGCTTGCATGAAGCGCAAGGCTGCCTGCGGATCGAAACCCGCATTGGCGAGCAGCCACGGGGCCAGCCGGTCGGCTTCGCGTTCGGTGGCGCGCACCAGCTTCCGCTTGCGCCCCTGTGCATCCAGCAAAGCGCGGTGGGCGAGGACATTATGCGCCAGCTCGTGCGCTATGACAGCGGCGAGTTCGGGGTCGGCATAGTCCAGACCGGGAAATTTCTCGCCGATCACGACGCGGCTGCCATCGGCCACCGCGCGTTTGCCGATAGCGCCGATTTCGAAGCTGCTTGCGCAGGCTGGGGTGCCGGTGATGGTGACGGTCTCGCCGTCCGGAAGCCCGAAGCTGGCGGTCCCGCTCCTATCGAGGCTCTGGTCGAGCAGCGCGTTGAGCTGCGTCATCCGCCACCATTTGCGTTTCCTTTCGAAGGGCACGGCGGATACTGGCGTCCCGGCGACGGATTCGATGGTCGTATCGACGGCGAGGAGTTCTATCGCAGGATCGCCCGGTACCACCGCCTGCACGGCGATATCGCCGGTCAGGCCCAGCGCGCTGCGCAAACGATCAGGCTCTCCATAAGCGGCAATATCGTGCAGCAGCAGTCCGAGACTGGGGCGTGTGGTCTCGCAATAGGACGCATTGGCAACGGCCAGCCGGTAGCCGAGCCGCTGGACCCGTTCGTCCTTGATGCGCAGCTCTGCGAACTCTTCGGGAATGGAAGTGGACAGCGCAGTGGAACTTTCCTGCGCTGCACCCTGAGTGGGTGAAAGCGTAGCAAGTGTGGCGGTCGCGGCTGCCAGCGCCAGCGAGGCGAATGAGCGCAATCGCATTACGCGCCGTCGTCGGGCGCTGCATCCAGTGCTTCTGCCAGACGTTCCTGACCCACCGCACCTTCGAACGCCTGACCGCCCGCGACCCAGCTGGGCGTGCCGCCAAAGCCGAGTTGCTGCGCCAGCGCCTGATTGTTGGCCAGCTCTACGCTGATATCCTGCCCAGCGGCATCGCTCAGCGCGCGCTCCATATCCAGCCCCGCCACTGCGCCCGCGCGGGCAATGGCTGCATCATCGCGGCTGTCCTGCGCGAACAAAGCGTCGTGGAATTCGGCGAACTTGCCCTGCTTGGCTGCGGCCAGTGCCATCCGGGCGGGCTGCTCGCTGCCTTCGAAAATCGGCCATTCGCGCACCACCACCCGGACTTCGGGATCGGCCGCAATCACCGCCTCGACATGATCGCGGGCGAGACGGCAATAGCCGCAATTGTAATCGGAGAACTCGACCAGCGTCTTGGAGCCCTCGGGATTGCCCAGCACCGCACCGGCAAAAGGCTGCATTACGCCGTCGCCTGCCTCGGCCAGTCGCTTTTCCGCGTCTTGCCGCTGCAGCGCATCGGCCATTTCCGGCAGGATATCCGGATTGGCGACCAGAAAGCTGCGTGTTTGCGCATCGCCCAGCCCGGTCGCGTGATACAGGGCCGCTCCGCCAAAACCGGCAACCAGCGCAACCACGCCTGACAGCGCCACTGTTCCCCACCTGTTGCTCATGGCGATCAGCTCTCGTCCCGGATTCGTTCCATCGCGGCGCGCGCCTGCAGGGTGATATCCTGCGCCCGCAGCCAGTCGGAAGACCCCTCGGGCAGGGTCGCTTCCGCCGAGAGAGCGCTTTGCAGAGCGCGCCCGTAATCGCGATTGAGCACCTGCTGCTCGGCGGTGGCCAGTTGCGCGCGCGGCATATCGCCCTGCGCGGCATAGGTCTTGCCCAGCTGGTACCACGCAAAGGGATTGTAGCGGTCGCGGCTGACGGCTGCGCGCAGCACGTTCTCGGCTTCTTCGAGATTGGCTTCGTCCTCGGTCGCGATCAGAGCGTGGCCGAAAATCGAGGCAATGAGCGGCTGCGAATTGGTCAGCTCTGTGGCCTTGCGCAGAGGGTCGAGCGCCTCGGCAGCGCGGCCGGACTCAAGCAGGACTTGCCCCTTCAGCTCGAGAAAATAGGGGTCCTCCGGATCCATCGCGATCAACGCGTCGACCTCCTCCAGCGCCATGTCCATCCGCGAATCCTTGTGATAGGCATAGGCCCGGGCGTAGCGTGCTGGGATATCGGTGCGGGTGGCCGGGAAATCGTTCAGCGTCTTGCGCGGCTCTTCAATGTAGCCCGACAGCTTCGCCTTCACGCGAACAAAGCGTGCCTGCAATTCAGGATCGTCGGGCGCGTCCCAAGCGGGATCGGCGGTGTACACTTCGCGCAGGCGGGCAATCCGGTCACCAGAGAGCGGGTGCGTGCGGGTGAACCCGGCTTCGTCGCTCTGGCTACGGCCATAGCGGAATTCCTGGTTCTGCAGCTTGCCGAAAAACGCCAGCGAGCCCCGGCCCGAAATGCCTGCATCGGAAAGGAACTGCGCGCCAGCGGCATCGGCGCTGGATTCCTGCACACGGGTGAAAGCGAGAAACTTGCCAAGCGCCGCCCGCTGGCCGGCCATGACGGCGCCCATGGCAGCATCGCCTGCTCCGGCTGCGGCAGCGGCGACTGCAATCAGCAGCGAGAGGATCGAAACGCCGGTTGCGCCGCGCGCGCCTTCGCTGAAGCGGGTGATGTGACCGCCAGTGATATGCCCGAGCTCATGCGCGATCACGCCTTGCACTTCATTGGCGGTGTCCGCCGCATCGATCAGGCCGGAATGCAGATAGACCACCTGACCACCCGCCACGAAGGCGTTGATAGATGGGTCGCCGACCAGCACGATATCGACATTGCCGGGCTCCAGCCCCGATGCCTCGACCAGTGGTGCCGCCATGTCGCGCATCAGCGCCTCGGTCTCCGCATCGCGCAGGATCGACTGGGCGAAAACGGGCTGGGCGGTGAAGGCAATCAGCGCACACAGCGCCACGATATTGGTGAGAATGCGCATGGGGTTTAGCTTACTCGTTTTCGGCCTGAATGGCGGCTGAAGGAGGGGCGGCATTCGCGGCCAGCGAAGGGCGCTCTGTCTCAGCAGTCTTGCCAATGGTCTGGTCCAGAAATGCGCTGATTTCGCGCTTGACCCGGCCATCTTTTTCGAAGGGAGTGGCCAGCGCCATGACGATGGGAATATGGCCCATGCCAGGAACAATTGACGTGCGAATGCGGGTTTCGGGCACTCCGGCCTCGGCCAGCGCCTGCGCCATGGTCGGCACGTGGCGGGGGAGAACAGTGGTGTCCTCATCGCCGGTCATAAGCAAAACAGGCGGCGCATCGGGGCGGGAAAAATTGACCGGCTGGGTCTGCTCCAGCGGCTCGGCATGGCCGAACGCAGCCTTGGTCGAATCGCTGTCGAGCGGTAGAAAATCGTACGGTCCGGCAATCCCGACCACGGCGTCGATCGTGTCTGTGCCCAGACCTTCCGCTTCCAGCCACTGTGTGTCGAGTGCCAGCATCATGGCGTTGTAAGCTCCGGCGGAATGTCCGGTTACAGCGATGCGCGAAGGGTCGCCGCCGTAATCGGAAATGTTCCGGGTAATCCAGCGCAAGGCCGCCGCGCCATCCTCGACCATGCCGGGAAATTGTCCGTCCGGGCCAAGCCTGTATCCCGCCAGCACCACGATGTAGCCCTGCGGTGCGAAATTTCGCGCCACGAAGGCATAGGGTTCCGGATCGCCGCTGCGCCAGCTGCCGCCATGGATGAAGACCATTACCGGCAGGGGGCCTGCATCGGCGGCTGCGGGCGGGCGGTGCACGAACAGGCGTTGCTGCGGATGATCGCCAAATTGCACCGGGCCGGCGGCCAGCTCGGCGGCCCCGCCGGTATACAGCGCATCGACCCGGTCCAGCGTCGCGACCGAGCGCGAGCCGACGGTCACGAACCAGATCGCGCCGCCCACGAGCACGAGGGCGATAGCAGCGAGAATCCATACCATGGGCCGTTTCCTAGTTTGCATCTTCCGCCTTTACAGTCGCTTGCAGGATGCGCGCGGTATCCCCTGCCGCCGACACCCCCGCAGCTTTGAGAAAACCCTGCATATCGCCGTAACCATCGCCCATCCATAGCGGGACACTTGCGCCCTTGATAATTGCCTTGGCCGCGATCTCTTCGGGCGAGGCTTCTCCGCCCGTCTGGCGGATAAACACGGCCGCAATCCGCCCCGGATGCTGTTCGACGATTTCGCCAAAGGCAGGCAGATCGCCCTGCGAATCGTCGCCGATCAGCGCGAACCGCAACTCGGAATAGTCCGCCAGAATGCCGCGTATGGCATCGGTTTTATGCGATCCGTGGCTGCCCGAACCGAAAGTGTCGCTGTTGAGGCCCCAATCGCGCAGGAAGAGCGGGCCGAGCGGAATGTCGCGGTCTTTCTTGTAGGCGACCAGATAGCTGTAGAGGTTCCACGGGCTGGAAGAGACGTAGAAAAACGGCCGGTGCGTGGCGGGGATCCGGTCTCCGGTGCCTGCTTCATCGGCGGCCAGAACCCGCCCTCCGCCAAGGGAGGAATAGAATACATCGGCCCCCGGCACGGCGACGCGTTCTTCCGGCATTTGTTGCAAAACCCGCCGCCAATTGCGGAAGACGCTGCGAAGGCCGCCTGTGATACCGGTTTCGATAATGGTGTCATCGATATCGGAGATGACGGCCAGATCGGCGCGCGCGCCCGGCGCCAGAATGTGGCAATTGACGCAGTGCTCGCCCTCTTCATTGCTCCAGTAAAGCGCGGCAACGTCCCATGCGGTGTTTTCGGGTAGACTCCACACATCGGGCAGGTCGATGGCAAAGCGGGCGTGGCCCTCCTTGTCGGTTTGCGCGGTGAAGCTGTGCTTGCCTGTATCGCCGATTTCCAGCTCGAGCCGGACATCGAGGCCCTCGACTTCGTGCGAGGCGAACTGGGCGATCATGGTGCGCATGGCCTGCAACCGGCCGCTTTTGTCGAAGCTGGCCTTGTCCGCACGCAAGGCGCGGGCCGAGACGTAGAGTCTGGTTGCTGTGCGATAGCCGTAATAGGGTTGCAGGCGAACAGGGGCGCTGGGAAACAGGGGCATACGGCCCCGCTAGCGCGTCCACGGCCAGCGGCATAGCCCCTCGCAGGGCCATCAGTTTTCGGGAGCGGCTTGTCCGGTTGTGCCTGTTCGGCCTTGCCCGGTTTCAGCCGACGAGTTTGCGGCCAACCTGTTCGGTCAGCTTCATGTCGTCTTCCACTTCGCCCACCAGCACCACTTCACCCGTGGGCAAGCGGCGGATCATCACCACGCCGAATTCCGCGCCCTCGCTGGAAATGTCGTCGAGCGCGCTGGTGTCCAAAGCGCGTAGCTTCTTGGCGAGGCTTTCGCGCATGTCGCCCGGTGCAGCGACCGGTTTGCCCGCTTCCTCGCGGCGCAGACGACGCTCTGCCTGCACAACGCCTTTCAACCCGCCATCGGCACTGGTCAAATACTCGCTCAGCGCACCGCGCTCCAGTTCCAGCCGGTGGGCATGGGAAAGGACGGCGGCATATTCGGTCAGACGGGTTTTGTCGTAATCGGCCCCGAACACCAGTTTGACGACCGGAGTCATCGGCGCGCGTTCCTGCACGGTCAGGCCGTTTTCGCTGACCAGTTCTTCAAAGTCTTCCGGCGCTTCCTCGGCCGCCAGACTGACATCATAGGCGCGGCTGACCGCGGCGTACAAAGCGTTGCGGCTGCGATCTTCGCTGTGGCGCGCGGCTTGCGCCAATTCGCGCGCAGCGGCGAGGCAATCGTAAAGGCCAAGCGATTCGCCAGCAGCTTGGCTCTCACCGGATTCGGGAGCAACGGTCTCGAAGGCATCGAGGTCGAGCGGTGCCGGAACGTCGTCCTTGCTTTCGACGCTGACGTCGGTGCCAGCTTCAACGCTGCCTTCATCTGTGAGATCTTCGTCACCAAACCCTACAGGCATGGGCAGCGGCGCACTGGCGTCTTCGCCAAAATCTGCGGCCATATCTTCGCCCGAAGCGTCGTAGCTTTCTTCCTGCTCGGCATGGTCATCGTCATGACCGGGCAGCAGAGAGCCTAGCGCCTGCTTTTTCTGGCGCTCGGCCTTCGGCTTGATCAGGCTCGACAGCGGGGTCGACCAGTCATCCGGATTGTCTTCGCTGTCGTCATCGTCGGCGCTCTCGCCGCCGGACAGGAGGCGAGCGGACATCGAAGCGGAGTGGTCTTCCGGCTCGTCACCGAATGCATCATTGTCCATGCCAAAGCCGGGCATCGGGAGGCCGGAGTCGTCCAGATCGGAAGCGTCCAGATCGGAGCCGTCCAAGTCCGGCATGGGCATATCGGCCTCGGCCAGACCCGACGGGTCGGCGTCATTGTCGCTGCCGATTTCCAGCCCGGGCCCATCGGCCCAATCGGCAATCGGATCGTCGGCATGCACACGGCCGCCTTCCTGTTCGGAAGCTTCTACGAGCGCGTTGTCGATTTCCAGCAGCAGAGCGTCGGTGGTGATCTGGTCGGCCACTTCCTTCCAATTGATGACGCCATAGATGAAATCGATGGTGTCGTCGTCGCTGGAGAAGGGGAGCAGAATGCCGCGATAGAGTACGGTAGAGCCGCGCTGGTTCACGAATTCGGCTTCGAAACCGATTGGGGCCTTGTTGGCCAGAATTTGCATGTAATGGTCGGTAATACGGCTCAGCAAGGATCGGCTGGGCACATCGGCCAGCGTTTCGATCTCGCCTGCGGCGTCGCATTCCCCGGCGAGACTTTCGCCGATAAAGGGTACTGCGGGGTTCTCGATACCCGAAGTGAAATCCAGCAAGACGCTGAATGGCCCGAAATCGCTCTGCGTCTCGGGTTCGAGATCCTCGATGCATGGCAGGCTGCGGTCTTGGAGCATACCGGCCCAGAAATTATAGGCGCGCACCTGCATGCGGCGCTCGTCCTGACCGACCGGCGAAGGCGGTGTCTCGATTTCCTGGCTCTCGTCTGTATCCTCGAGACCGAAATCATCGGCACCGGAATCTTCCAGACCCTCTTCATCCCAAGCGGATAATCCGAATTTGCCGCGCAGCGTGTCCATGATTTCCTGTGCCCCTGGCGTTGCTTAACCGAACCGTTCCCGGTCCTTCAGCACCACCCATGGAGGGGCATGGTAAACATACCGTTAAGCGCGAGCGCCCCGGCAGACGGATATCAAGACAGGATTGACGCCAAAAAAGCGGGGCGACGGCATGTGCGCCCGTGGCGTCAGAACAGGTACCGCATCGTAATGGTCTGGCGCACATCCGCATCGGTGACCCGGAATGCGGCGGAGGAAAAGCTGGGCGGACCCATCCGCAGCTTTGCATCGCGGGAGAAGCCGAAGCCTTCTTTCGGAACCATCAACAGGGCCCGATCGGCTTTGCCATTGCCGTTTTCGTCATGCAGCAAGGCGATGGCATAGGTTCCCGCCGGCACGTTGCGGAACACGATGCGGGCCTTGCCATTGGCCGGAGTGCGCGCCTCGAAACCGTTGGCGTCACCTTCACAATCGGGGAAATGCTTCTTGCTTGACGTCAGGCAGGCGAGGATTTCGCCCTTGGTGCTGCGCAAGTCGGTCACATCCACTGTGACGTCATGCACCTGCGGCGCGGCATTCCCGGCGAGCAGTGCCCCTGCCACCGTGCATCCTAGCGCCGATACGCGTCGGCCAATCCCCCGTCCGTCCCGCATAATTTGTCCCATCCTCTAAAATACAGCCCGTAATTGCACCGGTATCTCTCGTGGTGCAGCTGATGATGGCTGGCTGTTATCAGCCACTCCCCTGCTCTTGAATGAACAAGCGCGCGGGGAAATATCTCCCACCCCATATGGTTGGTCACGCCCATCACCGTCATTGTCCCCAGAACCAGGCCGAGCATCGCGACATGGATCGGGATGAGAAACACCAGAGCAGGGATCACCACGGCACCGGTCAGCGCCTCGATCGGGTGAAAGCTCATTGCTGCCCACGCGGTCGGCGGACGGCTGGCATGATGCACGGCGTGGGCGATCTTGAACGGGCGGGGCGCATGCATCCAACGATGCGTCCAGTAGAACCACGTGTCATGCGCCAGCAGATAAAGCAGCACTGACAGCGGCAGATACCAGAGCGGATAGTCGTTCCATCCGGTGTACACCTGCGTCCACCCATGCGTCTGCCAGCCCCACGCGACCACCCCTGCGGGCACGCCGTAGAGTGCGGCGGAGGCGAGCGACCAGGCAATCTCGCGCCGGACCTGCGGCCCCAAAGCCGCGTGATAGCCGGGGCGCACGCGATTGGTCAGCCACGCGAACACCCCGCTGGTTATCATATAGCGCACCGCGACGATCACCGTCATGGCGAAGGCTGACGAGAGTATCGCCGCGACCGGATATTCAAGTAGGGATGCAAGAAGCGAGGTCATCACAGGCACTGTCTAGCTGCATTCGCGGGAGCCCGCGAGAGCCTAAAGCCCACTCCATGTAAAAGGCATTATTCCCCGCCGCCCCACGGCGCGCATTCGCTATCGGCGGCCACAGTCATTCGGCGCATCGCCGTGCGGGCGAGGCTTTCCACTTCCACCTTGCGCCGCGCGGCGGCCAGCGGGTGGGTAGGGGCAGGACGCACAATCTCCGCATCATAGGCATCAGCCACGATGATCCCGCAGCAATCGGGGCGAAATGCCTCACTATCGAGCGGGGCGCGATCGATTTCGGGAGAGACGGCCCAGTAGAACCGGTCGCAATGGTCCAGATAATCGGGCCATTTTGCATCGCCCAGCAAATCGGCCCGGCTGACCTTGATCTCGACAATTGTAACCCGGCCTTTCGCATCGATGCCCATCAGATCGGCCCGGCGGCCGCCCTTGAGGGGCATCTCCGCAAGACACCAGATGCCGTTGCGAGCGAACATGCGCGATATTCCGCGGCACAGATTGGGGCCCGTCAGCCCGGCCCCGCCCAGAGCCGGCGTGCCATCTTTGATGAGTAGTGATTCCGACATGCCCAGTGTCTGGAACAGACAGGGAACTTTATCAAGCAGGAAAGTGCGAAATCAACCCGCCGACCGGCGTGGACCGTGATCGCTTTGCTGGGGCACCAGCGCCAGCAAGGCCGTGCGCGCGTGATGATATTCCTGCCACAGCGTCAAGGCCGGAGCCGTCGCGTCCTGGCCGCGAGCGCGCACGGCGAGCAAGGCGGTGAGGCCGGGACGCATCATCGCGCCGATATCGGCAATGCTCCGCTCCGCCAATTCCAGCCGCTCCCCACCAATGTCGCGAATGACAGCGGGGAAATTGCGAATTTCCGGGCTCACCCGCTCTGCGGCGAGATTGGCCATCGCCGCCACAGCAGCGGCGGCATCCTGCAAGGCCGCCCACTCCACACTCATGGAGGGGGCGCCAGTACGGCGCGGCGTCGGGGCGTGTTCGGCAGGCCCGGTAGCGGAAAACGGTGCATTCATACGAAGGCCCATAACCGCTATCGACTTGCCAAATCGCTAATAGGCCGCTCGTCGGAGTGCGCCAGGACGCCGCGAAGGACGTTTCCTCTGGCGCGCGGCAAAGCCCTTTGCTAGTGGCCCGCCCCGGTAAGAGATACCGCAAGGCACCCGTAGCTCAGCTGGATAGAGCGCTGCCCTCCGAAGGCAGAGGCCAGAGGTTCGAATCCTCTCGGGTGCGCCATTCCTTCGTATCGCTGTATTGCCCTAATTCGCCGGGCGCAGTATCGCCCCCCCTTATGGGAGAGGGCGTGAAAAAAGCGCGGCGGGTTACGTCTATCGATGTGGCGGAGGCCGCCGGGGTCAGCCAGTCGACCGTCAGCCGTGCGCTGTCCGGCTGCGACACCATTACAGAGGCGACGCGGGCCCGGGTGGTCGAGGCGGCGCGGGCGCTGGATTACCGGGTCAACGAACATGCGGCCCGGCTCAGGCGCGGCAGCACCGGCACGGTGGCTGTGATCGTGATCGGGCGGGCAGGCGCTGCGCCCGGGGCGATCAATCCGTTTCATTACAAGCTGCTGGGCGCGGTATGCGCCGAAGCCTCGGCGCGCGGGCTGGACGCGCTGGTGTCGTTTCAATGCGATCCTGCACAGTTCTATCACGACCACATCGAAAGCGGGCAGGCGGACGGAATTATCCTGATCGGTACCACCGTCAACGAGCCGGCCTGGGCCTTTCACGAGCCTCTGCTGAAGCGGACCAACATTGCCAGCTGGGCATCGCCGTTCGAGCTGAAAGGGGAAATTCGTTCGGACAATTCGCGTGCGGCGCATCTGGCGACATCGCGGTTGATGGCGGCGGGGCATGAGGCAATCCTGTTTGTCGGGCCGACGAAGGGCGACCAGCCGCAGTTTGGCGAACGGTATCGCGGCTATGTTGCGGCGATGGAGCAGGCGGGGCTTGGTCATACGGCAATAGAGCCGCCCGCCGATGCCGATCGCGGTACGCAGGGGCGGCTGGCGGTCGAGCAATTGCTGGCGCAGGATACACCGTTCGACGGATTGTTCTTTGCCTGCGATGCGCTGGCATTGGGCGGTCTGGATGCATTGTCTGCGGCCGGGCGCGCGGTCCCGGAGGAAGTGGGCGTGGTCGGCTTCGATGGGGTCGATAGCGGGCAGCACAGCAATCCGCCGCTCACCACGATCGAGCCTGATTTCGCGGAGGCGGCGCGCCAATTGGTCGAGCGGGCGCTGGCGAGCGATCCGCCCGCCTTCCAGACGCGCGTGCCGGTGATGCTGGTCGAGCGGGCGAGTGTAAGGCAGCCCCGCTGACCCGCAAATGGCAACAGCGCCTTAGCTGACCTGACGTTCCTGCCCTTCCCAATAGGGCGCGCGCAATTCGCGGCGCAGGATCTTGCCTGACGGGTTGCGCGGCAGGGCTTCTACAAAATCCACCGTCTTGGGGCATTTGAACCCGGCAATGCGCTCCCTTGCATAGGCGATAATTGCATCTGCATCGACGCCGGAATCGGGCTTAGCAACGCATACCGCCTTGACCGCCTCGCCCCATTTTTCGTCCGGGACGCCGATGACGGCCACATCGGAAATGCCGTCATGGCCGTAGAGCGCGCTTTCCACTTCGGCGGGATAGACGTTCTCGCCGCCGGTGATGATCATGTCCTTGATCCGGTCCTGAATGTAGAGATAGCCGTCTTCGTCCAGAATGCCGGCATCGCCGGTCAGCAGCCAGCCATCTTCGGTCAGCGTCTTGGCGGTTTCTTCCGGACGGTTCCAATATTCGATCATGGTGCAATCGCTGCGGATCGCGACTTCGCCGATTTCGCCTGCGGGCAAGTGCTGACCATCCTCGCCGCGAATGGCGATTTCCACGCTCGGCACCGGCTTGCCCGCGCTGCGCATTTTTTCTTCGCGCCCCGGCTTGTGATCTTCCGGTGCCAGACTGACTACGGTGCCCCAGGTCTCGGTCATTCCGTAAAGCTGGGCGAATTCGCATTTGAGCCGCTCAACGCCCTCCTTCAGCAGATCGAGAGGAATGGGCGAAGCGCCATAGGTGAGGCCTTTGACGGAGGAGAAATCCGCCCCTTCCGCATCGGGATGCGCCAGCATGATCCGCAGCGCCGCAGGCACAAGGAAGATCCACTTGACCTTGTATTTGCGGATATCGGCGATGGTCAGCGCCGGATCGAACTCGGCATGCATGATGAGTTCAACACCCGCCTGCGCGGCATTCATCGACGTACCGATGCCCGCGATATGGCCATAGGGCATGGCGAGAATGGCGGTGTCGCCCGGCTCTGCACAGTACCAGTAAACGTCGTTTTCTTTCAGCGGCTTGCGCAGGTTCATGCCGTTCCAATGGCTCAGCACGACGCCTTTGGGGCGGCCCGTGGTGCCCGATGTGTAGAGCTGCAAGACGGCGTCATTGCGGGCCACCGGTGTGGTCACGGGGTCGGAGCTTTGCGCATCGCGCCATGCGATAAAGTCATCGCCCATCAGTACTTTTTTGCCGGCAAAGGATACGTCCTTGAACGCATCTTCGACGAACAGGACCGGCGCGGTGCTGTCCTCCAGAATCCATGCGACTTCGGCCGGAGCAAGCCGCCAGATCACCGGCACGAACACGAATCCGCCGCGCGCTGCGCCCAGTGTCAGCTCGACCGCCTGATCCGAATTCTTGCCGAGATAAGCGACCCTGTCACCCTTCTTCAGGCCCATCGCGGCAAGACCATTGGCAATCTGGGTGGCGTGCCGGTCATATTCGGCAAACGTCGTCATCCGCTCGCCGAACCGGAGCGCGGGGGCATCCCCCTGCTCGCGTGCATGCACGGCCAGCGCATCGCCAAAGGTGTCGGCAGTTTCGATATCGATCATGGGCATCCTCGAATATGAGACCTGTCACCGCCGCATCACGGGCTGCGTGTGCGAATCGTCCGGCCTCTTGGGCTTCAGCCTGTATCGGTTCCGCTCCGAGGTAAAGCGTGTTGGTGAAAGCGGACGACAAGGCTGGCGCTGCATGTGCATCATCGGTTAAGCGGGCGGGCAGCAATGGCTCAAAATCCCCGCCCCGATCTGAATGCCCGGCTGTCCGAAGAGCCGGGGCTGCCGGTTACCGGCGTGTTGTACAACCCGCGCAGCCATCGCAATCGCGACCATACCCCGCGCGAAGTCGATCATCCCGTGATCCGCGTAGAGCAGCCCCAGCGCCGCCGCGATCTGAAGGACGCGATGCAACGCTTCGTCGACAGCGGGGTGGAGCTCCTTGTCATCAATGGCGGCGACGGGACGGTTCGCGATGCGCTGACCGGCGGGAATATGGTGTTTGGCGACAAGTGGCCGGATCTCGCAGTTCTGCCGCGCGGCAAGACCAATGCGCTGACCATGGATCTGGAGATGCCCGGCGAATGGACCTTGGAAGAGGCCATTCTGGCACACCGCGACGGGCGAAAACTGACGCGGCGTCCGTTGGTTGTGGAACCGCTCGGCGACGTGGAGGACGCGCTTGTCAGGCTGGGCTTCATTCTGGGTGCTGGCGCATTTGTTGCTGCAATCGATAGCGGGCAGGGCGCGCACAAACTCGGGGCGTTCCAGAACCTTGCCGTGGTGACCACGGCGGTGTGGGGCTTCACGCAGGCGCTGTTCGGCACCGCCAGCAATCCGTGGCGGCGGGGGGCTCAAATGGACGTGCGGCTGGGGCAGGATAGCACGCCGCTCGCCCATAGCGGCCATGGCGAACCGGGCCGCCGCAGTGCACTGTTTGCTTCGACCCTCACGCGTTTTCCGGCAGGTCTCGACCCGTTCAGCGAATTGCCCGGGCCGATCCGGATTTTCGCCGTCGATTTGCTGCGACGCCGTCTGGCGCTTGTTTTGCCGCCGTTCCTGAAAGGCTGGCGACCCGATACGCTGGAGGCCATGGGCATTCACCGGCATTCCACCGACCAGCTGGAGCTCGATTTCGGCGACGGGTTCATCCTCGACGGGGAAAGGTTCGATCCGGGGCGTTACCGGGTGACGCCGGGGCCGGAATTGACCTTCGTGGTGCCGTGAGCGGGCCGCTGGAGTCCCGCATTTTGCAAGCCGCGTCGCGGTCTGTGCGCGGCGAAGTGGCGGCATTCGGGCAGGCTTTGGCGGAGGAGGCTGGAGCTAACGCCGTGCTGTTCTACGGCTCCAATCTGCGCACCGGCTCGCTCGACGGCGTGCTCGATTTCTACCTGCTGCATGACGGCCCGCAACGCGAGCGGATCTGGCCGCGCGTCAGCTATCACGAGATGGAACTGGACGGCGAAACCTTGCGCGCAAAGGCCGCGACCATGAGCATCGGCCAGTTCACGTCTGCCGCGCGAGGAGACAGCCGCGACACCACGATCTGGGCGCGGTTCGTCCAGCCGAGTGCGCTGATCTGGGCGGCGGATGAGGCAACCCGCGATGCGGTACTGGCGGCCTTGTCAGATGCCGGCCGCACCGCAGCCCGCGCAGCCGCAGCGCTTGGCCCAGAAAGCGGGGCGGCGGCGGATTTTTGGCGAGCCTTGTTTCAGGCGACCTACACGGCGGAATTCCGGGTGGAGAAAGCGGGCCGCGAGGACTCGATTCTGTCGGTCAATGCCGAGCACTTCGAGGGGCTGCTGCCTGCCGCCTGGGCCGCCGATGGACTGGCGTTTTCTCAGGATGGCGAGACGCTCGCCCCGCGCTTTGCGAAAGGCGAGCGGCAGCGCATTCTGGCGTGGTGGCGCAAGCGCCAGCGGCTGGGCAAGGCGCTCAATCTGCTGCGACTGGCCAAGGCGACCACGACCTTCGAAGGCGCGGCGAGATACGGCGCGTGGAAGGTCGAGCGGCACACTGGCGTCGCGCTGGAAGTGACGCCATTTGCCGAGCGTTACCCGCTACTCGCCGCGCCCGGAGCCCTTTTCAGAGTGCTGCGCGCCAAGCGATCGGCGAAGGCTGAAAGCCCTCAGAAATAACGCATATTGATGCTGATCGAGGTGACGCCATTGCCGACATTAAAGGCGGTCTTCTTGTAGCTTGGCTTGCCGAGATTGAAGATATTGATCGAGGGATTGTTCGACATCGCCCCGCCATCCTCGCGAATCTCGGTCTTGCCATTGCCGTTGACGTCGTGGCGCACCGCAATGCCATAGGTGCCAGCGGCCGGCACAGGCATGCAGAAAGTCATCGTTCCGGCGCGAGCAGGAGCTTCTATACGATTGATCCAGCGCCCTTTTTCGAGCCAATCGGCCTTTGTGCCGCGATAGGATTGCACCCGCACGCGGCCACTCGACGATTTGACGCCGCTGATCGTCACGCGCACGGCAGGACCTGCGCCCGAGGCGCATTTGCCCATATCGTTGGAAATTTTCTGGCGGTATTGCGCGCTCGCCGGAGCAGCGAAGCCGCTGGCAATCAGGGCGGCGCCCAAGACCGCGGCGGCGCTGCGTTTGACCAATGTGTTCATGTTTTAAAATCCTTTGCCGGACGCGGCGCGCCCGTCTGTTATGGCGCCTTGATAGCGGCGGGCCGCTGAATTGCGGGTGAATTGGTACAGAGCCCGCCGGGAGTAGCCGTCGCCCCCGCCAAACACGTATGACCGATGTGGATAAGGAAACGTCCGGTCATTGCTGCCCGATTCGCCCGTCCGCTAGGGGTACCCATCGCTGCGAAAGCCACAAAAACCTTATGCCGCATCCAACGCCGCTCCTCTCTCCCAGCATTCTCTCGGCCGATTTTGCCCGATTGGGCGAGGAAGTGCGTGCAGTCGACGAGGCCGGTGCCGACTGGATCCATGTCGATGTGATGGATGGGCATTATGTCCCGAATATTACGATCGGGCCGATGGTGGTGAAGGCGCTGCGCCCGCATACCGACAAGGTGATGGACGTTCATCTGATGATCAGTCCGGTGGATCCCTATCTGCAGGAATTCGCCGATGCCGGGGCGGATATCATCACCGTTCATCCCGAGGCCGGCCCGCACATCCATCGCACGGTGCAGGCGATCAAGGCGCTGGGCAAGAAAGCGGGCGTTTCGCTCAATCCCGGCACCCCGGTGGAAGTGCTCGATAATCTGATCGACATGATCGATCTGGTTCTGGTGATGAGCGTCAATCCCGGTTTTGGAGGGCAGAGCTTCATCGACAGCCAGCTGGCGAAAATCTCCGCGATCCGCGCGAAAATCGACGCCAGCGGACGGGATATCCATCTGGAGGTGGATGGCGGGGTCAATCCGGAAACCGCGCGGCAATGCGTTGCAGCGGGGGCCGATGTGCTGGTGGCGGGCTCTGCCACGTTCAAAGGCGGCCCCGATCAATATGCAGCCAATATCGCTGCCCTGAAAGGAAACGGCGCATGACCGACCGGCCCGACTCTCTAGAGCGTGAGTCGCTAGCATCCGGCGGCCAGGCGGGCGCAGGCGATGTCCAGTTGGCAATACCTCTGGGTGGTGGCGCGGAGAGCGGCGACGAAGCGCTGGCCAAGGATTCGCTGGTGGTCGAGCAGCAGGCGCCTACAGTGGAGCGCGAAGTCACCGCCCGCGTGCTGGAGCCTTCGCGCGCTCTGGTGCCGAGCGATCTGGCTGCGCCCTCGCTCGGCGCTGCCGACCGTTTCCTGCGCTTTGCCTATCGTATGGGTGTGCCCGGCCATACGCTGGCCTCGCCGCTGAAGCGTCCGGGCAAGCGACGCGGCCTGCTGGCTGTTGTGGAAAGCCCGCTCACCGGCGACCGGGCCAGCGGCGTGGCACTACGGGCAGGGCATTTTCTGGTCCACGGGGTCAAGGCGCCGATCACACAGATGGACTTTGCCTCGTCCTCTGCCCGGCTGACGCCGCCGTTCCAGCGCGTGGTGCACGGATTCTCGTGGATGCGCGATCTGGCCGGTGCTTGTCCGCGCCAGCAGGCCGCTCCGGTGGCCGCGCGCATTGCTCAGGCGTGGCTGAAGGCCAATCCGAAGCCTGGCAAGGCGGCGGCATGGGATGTCGAGCATGTCGGCAATCGCCTGCTCGCCTGGCTGATCCATGCGCCGCTGGTGCTGGACGACAGCAAGCTGCGCGGCCCGATGCTGGACGCAATCGCCGAGACAGCGCGCTGGCTCGACCGCAATGTTGGCAAGGCGCAGGACGGGATCGGCAAGATCACCGGCTGGACCGCGATTGTGGCCGCCGGATTGCTGATCCCCGATGGCCGCGCGCGGCGTCTTTTTGGCGAGGCCGGACTGGCCCGCGCACTGGGCGATTGCATTGCCGAAGATGGCGGCGTTCTGTCGCGCAGCCCTCTGGCGCAGATGGATACGCTGGCGCTGCTGGTGGAGCTGACGGCATGCTACCGCGCGGTGGATGAAGATCCGCCCGAAGCCATCGCCACGATGATGGAGCTGGTTGTGCCGCCGCTGCTCGGCCTGATGCATGGCGAGGCGGGTCTGGGCAATTGGCAGGGCGCCGGAGCGACGTCAGCCGAAAAAGTCGCGGCACTGGTCCGTGCCAGCGGTGTGCGCACGCGGCCGCTGAAAGACGTGCGGCAATGGGGCTATCAGCGGGCAACCGGCGCGAAGACCGTTCTGCAATTCGACGCTGCGCCTCCGCCGTTGCCGCGCCATGCGCGCACCGGCTGCGCCAGCACGCTGGCGTTCGAGATGTCGGACAATGGCCAGCGGATCATCGTCAATTGCGGCGGGGCTGCGCTTGCTGGCGGGATGGTGCCCCACCGCATCGAACAGGGCCTGCGCGCGACGGCGGCGCACTCCACGCTGGTGCTGGATGATGTCAATTCGACGGCCGTCCACATCAAGGGGCAGCTCGGCAGCGGGGTCAACGAAGTCGAAGTCGACCGCCGGATGCTGAAAACCAATCAGGGCGGCGCGACGCGGATCGAGGCCAGCCATGACGGCTACGGCGCGCGCTACGGATTGCATCACCGCCGCATTCTGGTGCTGCGTGACGATGGCAGCGAACTCCGCGGCGAGGATGTGCTGGTTCCGGCAGGCAAGAAGGGCAAACGCGGCAAGATCAGCTTTGCCATCCGCTTCCATATCGGGCGCGGCATTGATCTGCGGCTGAGCGAGGACAAGCGCGGGGCCAGTCTGGGCCTGCCTGACGGGCGGCTATGGCAATTCCGCGTGGCCGGCGATGCAGGCGGCGAGCTGGGTATCGAGGAAAGCATGTGGGTCGATGGCCAGGGCCGCCCCCAGCCCATTGAGCAACTCATACTCCATGGCCTGACTTCACGCAGCGGCGGGAGCTTCTCGTGGCTGTTCAAGCGTATGCCGCAATAAAGCTGCGGCCTGCGGCAGAGTGATTTTCAAACGGGACTGAATTTCTATGGCTGACGTTACGATCCGGCGGGCGCTCCTCTCGGTGTCCGACAAGACCGGTCTGGCCGATCTTGCGGGCAAGCTGGCGAAAGCGGGCGTGGAGCTGATCTCCACCGGCGGCACCGCGAAGATGCTGCGCGATGCGGGTCTGGACGTGCGCGATATCTCCGAGATTACCGATTTTCCCGAGATGATGGATGGCCGGGTCAAGACGCTGCATCCGATGGTCCATGGCGGATTGCTGGCCGTGCGCGATGATGCCGACCACGCTGCGGCGATGGAGGCGCACGGGATCGGTGCAATCGATCTGGTGGTGGTCAATCTCTACCCGTTCGAGGCGACCGTGATGCGGGGCGCGGAGCGGGACGAGATTATCGAGAATATTGATATTGGCGGGCCCAGTATGGTTCGCTCTGCGGCTAAAAATCACCGTTATGTCACGATTGTGACCGATCCTGCCGATTACGGCGCGCTGGGCGAGGAACTGGCGGCTCATGACGGTGCGACCACGATGGATTTTCGCAAGCGCATGGCGGCCAAGGCCTTCGGCGCGACGGCGGCTTACGATTCGATGATCAGCCAGTGGTTTGCCTTCGCCGATCAGGGACAGATGTTCCCCGATATGCTCGCAATCAATGGCCGCGCGCCGACCGAATTGCGCTATGGCGAAAACCCGCACCAGAAGGCGGCGCTTTACACCCCTGTCGGCCCGCACGCGCAGGGCATTGCGCAGGCCGAGCAGGTGCAGGGCAAGGAACTGAGCTACAACAATCTGGCCGATGCGGACGCTGCGCTGGAATTGTGTGCCGAGTTTGGCGGCGGCGATCCCGCTGTGGTGATCGTCAAACACGCCAATCCGTGCGGTGTGGCCCAGGCCCCGACACTGCTGGCCGCCTGGGAAGGCGCTCTTGCTTGCGATAGCGTCTCGGCTTTTGGCGGCATCGTCGCGGTTAACCGGCCCTTGGATGGCCCCACCGCCGAGGCCATTGCCAAGATTTTCACCGAAGTGGTCGTCGCCCCCGGCGCGGACGATGCGGCGCGTGCGGTCTTCGCCAAGAAGAAGAATCTGCGGCTGCTGATCACCGGCGAAATGCCCGATCCTCGCCGGGGGGGATTGGCAATCAAGCCGATCACCGGCGGATTGCTGGTCCAGTCGCGCGATAACGGGGCGATTTCGGAAAGCGATCTGAAAATCGTCACCGAGCGCGAGCCGACGCCACAGGAGCTGAAGGACTGCCTGTTCGCATGGACCGTGGCGCGGCACGTCAAATCCAATGCGATCGTCTACGCCAAGGACGGTGCGACGGCGGGCATCGGTGCAGGCCAAATGAACCGCCGCGATTCCAGCCGTATTGCCGCAATGAAGGCCGCCGAAGCCGCCGAGAAATACGAATGGGACCAGCCGCGCACTGTGGGAAGCGCGGTTGCGTCGGACGCATTCTTCCCCTTCGCCGACGGCCTGCTCGCTGCCGCCGAAGCCGGTGCAACCGCGATCATCCAGCCCGGCGGTTCGATCCGCGACGACGAAGTGATCGCTGCCGCCAACGAGCATGGCCTCGCCATGGTGTTCACCGGAATGCGGCATTTTAGGCATTAGTCTGCTTGGCCCTGCGGGCGCAGGGCATCCGCTCCCTTAGGCTTTCCTCGCTCATGCGACCTGAAGGTCGCGTCGCTGCGGGCGGCCGGTCGGCCTTGCGGGGCCTAGTAGCCCCGGACCATTCTAAGCCAGCAAGTCTGTGGCGGAGAACGGCCCGCGACCAGCGGGCCGCAAGGCCACGCGGCCGCCCCGCAGGTGCTCGACCGAAGGGAGGAACAGCACCGAGGACGCGTGCCCGGATGGGGGCGCGAAAAGAAAAAATGTAACCCAAACACGGTTCACCGCGAATGACTGTTCATCCAGCGTGGCATTCACCTGAATGCAAGCGACCGGACACTACATCCGGTGGCACACGATCAACAGATGCAAACGAAAGATGTCGCCATGGGCCTGTTCCGACCCGACCTTTACCGCAGCTTTGCCATCGGCTTCCTGATCGGAGCCATGCTGGTTGGAGCCCAGATGACCGGCGGTGATCTTGCCGCCATTCCGCAGGCTATCGCCGCGACGGTGCAATAATGCGCCGCGCTGTGTTCCCGCTCCTCGCCGCAGCCGGTCTGGCGCTGAGCGGCTGTCAGGAAACCGCCATCGCGGCGGAGAACCATTTCAAGGCCCCCAAACCCGCCGTCATTGCCGAGGAATCCAGCGGCCTGAAAACCGCGATCTTTGCCGGCGGCTGCTTCTGGGGCGTCGAAGGCGTGTTCAGCCATGTGAAAGGTGTGACCAGCGCCGTGTCCGGCTATCACGGCGGCTCGAAACGGCAGGCGGATTACAAGCTCGTCTCCAACGGCCTCACCAATCATGTCGAGGCGGTGAAAGTCACCTACGACCCCAAAGTCGTGCGCTATGACCAGCTGGTGCGGATCTTCTTTTCGGTCGTTGCCGATCCCACTCTGAAAAACCGTCAGGGCCCGGATCGCGGCCCGCACTACAACGCCGCGCTCATCCCGGTGAATGCCGAGCAACGCAAGGTCGCTGCCAGCTATCTCTCCCAGATGAAGCGGTCGGGCAAATGGTCACGCCCTATCGTCACCGGTATCTCGCCCGCCAAAACATTCTATCCGGCGGAGGGATACCATCAGGATTTCATGGCGAAGAACCCGCGCCATGGATACATTCTGCGCTGGGACAAGCCCAAGGTCCGCGCTCTGGCGCAATATTATCCCGAGCATTACCGTTCCGCTTTTCGCCGGAACTAGACCGGATCACACTGCGAGTGGCGCACCGGACCGAGCATCGCTATATACAGTGCCATGAGCACTACGCACGCATCGGGACATAAGGAACTGGCAGGCGCGGAACTGGCGCAGGCGGCCAAGGCATCGCTTGAATCCAGCGGTGAACGCTGGACCGGTATGCGGGCCGAGGTGTTCGAGGAACTGGCGCGGCACAATCGCCCCGTGTCCGCTTATGATATCGCGGATAATCTCTCTGCCAAACGCGGCAGCCGCGTCGCGCCCAACAGCGTGTACCGGATCCTCGATATCTTCGTCAGCGGCAATCTCGCGAACAGAATCGAGAGCGCCAATGCCTTCCTCGTCAACACCCACCCGGGTTGCCGCCATGATTGCGTTTTCCTGATCTGCGACGATTGCGGCACGGCCAGCCATTTCGACAATGACGCGCTGACCGGCGCTTTGCGGCAGGCGGGCCGGGACAAGGGCTTTTTCGATGTCCGACCGGTGGTGGAGCTGCGCGGCCTGTGCGCCGAATGCGCCTGACAATTTCACCTGTTCTCGTTCATCGACAGGCCGTGTTGTCCGGTGTAAGCACTGCAGCCTATGACTTCACGACCTGACAACACACGGCCCAATACGCCGCTGCTCGACACCGTTGATACTCCCGATGATCTGCGCAAATTGGCTCCGGACCAATTGCGCCAGCTGTCGGATGAATTGCGCGCAGAGATGATCAGCGCGGTCGGCAGTACCGGCGGCCATCTCGGCTCCGGACTGGGTGTGGTCGAGCTCACGACGGCAATCCATTATGTGTTTAACACGCCGGACGACAAACTGATCTTCGATGTTGGTCATCAGGCGTATCCCCACAAGATCCTGACCGGGCGGCGTGACCGTATCCGCACCCTGCGGCAGGGCGGCGGGCTCAGCGGCTTTACCAAGCGCAGCGAGAGCGAATACGACCCGTTCGGCGCGGCGCATTCCAGCACCTCGATCAGCGCGGCACTGGGCTTTGCCGTGGCGAACAAGCTGAACAACGCCCCGGGGCGCGGAATCGCGGTGATCGGCGATGGCGCGATGAGCGCGGGGATGGCCTATGAAGCGATGAACAATGCCGAGCAGGCAGGCAACCGGCTGGTCGTGATCCTGAACGATAACGACATGTCGATCGCGCCGCCGGTCGGCGGGCTCAGCGCCTATCTGGCGCGCATGGTGTCGAGCAGCGAATATCTCGGCCTGCGCAGCATGGCTTCGAAAATGGCCAAGAAACTCTCGCGCCGGGTGCACAAATCGCTCGGCAAAGCGGAGGAACTAACGCGCGGCCTCGTCACGGGCGGCACGCTGTTCGAGGAACTGGGCTTCTATTATGTCGGCCCGATTGACGGGCACAATCTCGATCATCTTGTCCCGGTGCTGGAGAATGTGCGCGACAGCGAGCAGGGCCCCGTCCTGATCCATGTCGTCACGACCAAGGGTAAGGGTTACCAGCCCGCCGAGGACAGCGCCGACAAATATCACGGCGTGCCCAAATTCGATGTGGTGACTGGGGAAAAAGCCAAGGGCAAACCGGGGCCGCCCGCCTACCAGAATGTGTTCGGCGAAACGCTGGCCAAGCTCGCCGAGACGGACAAACGCATCTGCGCGATTACCGCCGCGATGCCGAGCGGGACGGGGGTCGACAAATTCGCCGCTGCTCACCCTGAACGCAGCTTCGATGTCGGCATTGCCGAGCAGCACGGTGTGACTTTCGCCGCCGGACTTGCCGCGCAGGGCATGCGCCCCTTCGCCGCGATTTATTCGACATTCCTGCAGCGCGCCTATGATCAGGTTGTCCACGATGTGGCGATCCAGAATCTGCCGGTGCGCTTTGCCATTGACCGGGCGGGACTGGTCGGCGCGGATGGCGCGACCCATGCGGGCAGCTTCGACATCACCTATCTCGCGACCCTGCCTAACATGGTGGTGATGGCCGCGGCGGACGAGGCGGAGCTGGTCCATATGACCTACACTGCCGCCGAATATGACGATGGCCCGATTGCCCTGCGCTATCCGCGCGGCAACGGCGTGGGCGTGGAATTGCCCGAGGTTCCGCAGAAGCTCGAAATCGGCAAGGGCCGGATCGTGCGCGAAGGTACCAAGGTCGCGCTGCTGTCTCTCGGCACGCGTCTCGCCGAAAGCCTTAAGGCCGCCGATCAGCTGGAGGCCAAGGGCCTCTCGGCAACGGTCGCCGATCTACGCTTTGCCAAGCCGCTCGATACCGATCTGATCGAGAAGCTGATGCGCAGCCATGAAGTCGTGGTGACGGTGGAGGAAGGCGCCATCGGCGGCCTCGGCGCCCATGTGCTCACCCACGCCTCGGACGAGGGTCTGACCGATACGGGCCTCAAAATCCGCACGCTCCGCTTGCCCGACACCTTCATCGATCACGACGATCCGATGAAACAATATGACGAAGCCGGCCTCAACGCGCCCCATATCGTGGACACCGTGCTGACCGCGCTGCGGCATAACTCGGCAGGCGTGGAAGAGGCGCGGGCTTAATGCAGATAGAAGATTTGGCTACTCTGCTTAGCGAGCGCGTTGCCAACGCCGCCACAGGAGAGCGGGTAACTCAAATCCATCTGTTTGGGATCGAATATGCCGAAGAAATTGGAGACGCCGCGACGCGCGTCGTCCAAGCATCGGATATCGATGACTCATATGCCACTGAAGTTCGGAAAGGTATGAGGTTAGCCAAGTACGTCAGGTTGGCCTAACCCAGCCACCGCCACGCGCCGGCCGCGATGCCGCCTGCGGGCATATGCGCATAGGAAATCGCCAGCCAGATTAGCGCTCCGCCGATCCATGGCACCACCCCGATGGCGCCCACTTGCGACAGGCGGGGCGCATAGCTCGTTTGCGCTTCCCAGTTTGCCCAGGCCTCACCCATCTGCGCGCGCTTCTTGGCGTCTTGCATTTTCGCCCCGACCAGCGCGAGGAAACCGATCGCTCCCATCGTTATCAGCGTGCGCGGCGTCGGCGCGGCGACGAGGTGGGCCAGCGCCCACAGCGCAAAGCCCCACATCATCGGATGGCGCGTGACGCGCAGCGCGCCTTGGGGCTGCCCCGCTGCCTGCTCGGCCGCGATGGGCGTGGGGAGAGCAGGATTGGGCCGGACGACGGACCCTACAAACAGCACCGAACCCAGGAATGTCAGCACACTCGCGGCGATCCACACGCCGTCGCCGAACCCGCCCCACAGCGGCGCACCGCCATCGGTGGCGGTGAAAGCCAGATAGACCCACGCGAGAGTTGCCGCAGCCACGAGATTATAGACAATCTGGAAGCCGCCATCGCCGATGCCCCTCACAATGGTAGCGCGCAGCGGATGCGACAGCGCGAAATGCGTTCCGACAAAAGCCACATTGGCCGCGACAAGGTTTAGCAGTACCTGCTCCAAGGTTCCTCTCCCATCAGAGGAAACTAGGTAGCATAATAAAACTTATTGTCCAGCCTGCCCCTCGATGCCGATCAGCTGGACCTTGAAAAGCAGGGTCGCACCGCCGGGTATCGGGCCTCTGCCGACCGGCCCGTAGGCCAGCGTCGCGGGGGCGGCGAGTTCGATGGTGTCGCCTATACCCATTTCGGGGATGGCCATTTGCCATGCCGGTATCAGCCGCCCGAGCGGGAAGGTCGCAGGCTGTCCCCGGTCGAAGGAGCTGTCGAACGTCTCGCCATCGATGAAGGTACCCGCATAGTGGACTGTGACCGTGTCTTCGACAGAGGGTTTAGCGCCTGTTCCGTCGCCTTCGATGCGGCGCCACAGGAGGCCGCCGTCCAGGGCGCGCCATTCGCCCGAGGCAGCCCGTGTCGCCAGCGCCGTCTGCTGCGCGCTGTGCCATTCCATCGACATTTGCGGGCGTTCGGGCGTTTGGGCGAACGTCACTGCGCCCACGGCCAGCGCCGCAGCGCCAAGGGCAATAAAAGTTGTTCTCATCGAAGTCTCACCAGTCATAGGCTTTGGGAAGATCGCTCTCGTCCAGATCGCGGTACCGCTCGCGCAGGCGCGTCTGGTGATTGCTGAGCGGCTGCTCCACACCGTCGATAAAGACGCGCACCGGTGCGGAGGAGACCTCCAACGGGTCGCCGTCCCATACTACGACGTCACCTGCTGCACCCGGCGCCAGCACGCCGTAGCGCCCACCATAACCGGAGATTGCAGCGGGAATGGATGTGATCGACGCCAATGCCTCGCCCCAGCTTAGCCCGGTTGCGCCCGGCACGCTCGACAGCGCGACAAGGTTGCCGGCAAATTGCGGGGCCGTGCGCGGTCCGGTGATCCCGCCCGAAAGTCCGCCAATCGCCACTTTCACGCCTGCATCGACCATCCGGCCGACATTGCTCTGCGTGGCCGCCAATTGCTCGAAACTGGATGGCAGATTGTCCAGCGGATCGGCGATCACCGGAATGCCGGAGGCTGCGATTTCATTCGCAACCAGCCAGCCCTCGCTCACGCCCACCAGCACCAGATCGAGATTGGGATAGGTGCTCTGCAAACCGATGACGGCGCGGATGTCCGAGGCCCGCTCGACATAGATATAAAGCGGCTGCGCGCCGCTCAGCACCGGTCCCAGCGCGGCAGCATCGGAGCGGGTCAGATGGGCGCTCTCCGCGTCCCACCGGCCATTCGCGTAATCGCGCGCCTCGCGCAGGGCATTGGCGAACTCGGCAAAGGCGGCGACCCGGCTGCCACCGGCCAGACGCGCGCCGCGCTCGCCCAGTGCCACCATCTGGAACGCGCGCGCCTTCACCACCGGCTGCGGATCGCTGCCGGTGTCGATCACAGCCCCTTGGCCAGCGAAGATCGAGCCTGCCGGGGCCGTGGTGATGGACGCCCGCGTCACCCCGCCGACCCGGCTGACCGCGACATGCTGGGAGGCGTAATTGACCGCCGTCGAAGCATCGAGCGCGGCACTGAAAGGGCTGTCGCCCGCGCGGATATCGTTGCTTTCGCTGACCGCTCCGACGTCGTAGAGGCCCAGATCGGTCAGCGGCATGAAGATGCCAGGCGTGACCCAGCTGCCGGTGCCGTCGAGCACGGTGACGCCCGCAGGAACGCTGACGCCCGCGCCTGCAGCGACGACCTTGCCGCCGCGCACCACCACGGTGGCATTCTCGACCGGCTGCGAGCCGTCGCCGGTTGCCACAGTTGCTCCGGTAATGGCGAAGTCCTGCGCCGAGGCAGAAACGCCGAGGGCTGCTGCGGCGGTGCCGGTCAGCGCGATGCGAATTGCTTTGCGAAGAGCGCTCATTTCACATCTCCTTCACCCGGCTGGCCGAGCTCGAAATCGCTCACCGGTTTGCGCTTGGGATCCATCGCATCGAACATCAGCGCGCCATCGACCCAAACCTTCTCGGGCCGCGAATACACACTCAGCGGATCGCCGTTCCACAGCACGACATCGGCCATCTTGCCGGTCTCCAGGCTACCGGTCATGTCATCAATGCCCATCGCCTTGGCCGCGTTGAGCGTGATCCACGAAATCACCTCGGCGTCGGGAATGGTGATACCCATGCGCGCACCAGCCGCTTGTGCCTTGGCAGCTTCCTGATTGAGCCGCTGGATGCCGTTCTCGTCGTCCGAGTGGATGACCACGCACGCGCCCGCCTGTTGCAGCAGCGCGCCGTTTTCGGGAATGCCGTCATAGCTTTCCATCTTGAAGCCGTACCAGTCGGCCCAGATGGCGGAGCACACTTCGTTTTCGCGCAGCAGATCGCCGATCTTGTAGGCTTCGACCGCGTGATGGAAGGTGCTGACCTTGTATCCCATCTCCTTGGCCATATCCATGACCAGCGCCATCTCGTCGGCGCGGTAGCAATGGTTGTGGACCAGAATCTCACCGTCCAGCACACCCGCCAGCGTCTCGTTCTCCAGATTGCGCTTTTTACGGTCCCCCTCCGCATAGGCGATCGCGTCGAACCAGGTCTGGCGGTTCACCGCGAAATTGCCCATCCGGGTGGAGGGCTTGCGGCCTCTGTTGCCGTAAACCCGCTTGGGGTTTTCGCCGCAGGCCATCTTCATGCCGTAGGGCGCGCCGGGGAATTTCATCCCCTGCACCGTGCGGCTGTAGACGTTCTTCAGCGTAACCGTGCGCCCGCCGATCAGATTGGCGGAACCGGGCAGGATTTGCAGCGAGGTTATTCCGCCATTGGCCATGGCGCGGCTGAAGCCGGGATCCTGTGGCCAGACCGAATGCTCTGCCCAGACATCGCCTGTGGTCGGCGCCGTGGCTTCGTTGCCATCGGCGTGGGCAGAAACGCTGGGGCTGGGGTAATCGCCCAGATGGCTATGGATATCGATAATGCCGGGGGTGACGAACTTTCCCGTGCCGTCAACCACCGTGTAGCCTTCGGTCGAAAGCTCCTCCGCCACGCCCACGACCTTGCCGCCGCTAAACAGCACGACACCGTTCTCGATCACCCCGCCGGTGCCGTCATAAACCGTCGCGCCCACCAACGCAGTGGGCGTGCCCGGATAGGGTTCGTAAGTCGACGGGAAAGGGACCTCGGCAATGTCGTAGGACTTGTCGCCATCGCTGGCAGAGGCGCTATCTGCCCCCGCCGTCGTGGCACAAGCGGAGAGCGCGAACGCACCCCCGATGGCCAGAAGTGCGTTCGCTCTCATGTGTCTTGCCCCTTTGCTTGCGTCTGTTGTGTTTGCACCGTGGCAGGCTTCAAGAACGGGTCGAAGGATGGACGCCGCCTTCCTGCGGTTCCAGCCCGGCACCGGCCTGCCCATCGAGCGCATCATCGATGCTATCGTCCTGTAGTGTGTCGAGATGCATCAGCTTCTTGACCAGCGGGCTGATGACCATGACCCCTACGCCGATGGCCACGGCATACCAGCCAACCGTACTGTACACATCGAGCACCAGTTGCTTGCCCGCTTCCTCGCTGACGCTTTCCGCCCCCGTCGCCGCAGCGATCAGGCCGGCGGCAAAGTTGCCCAGCGCGGATGCGAAGAACCACGTGCCCATGATCAGCGATGCCATGTGCGAGGGTGCCAGACGGTTCATCGCGCTGAGCCCAACAGGCGACAGGCACAGCTCACCGGTGGTGTGCAGCAGATAAATCAGGAAGATGAAGATCACCGGAGTCGGTACGTTCACTCCGACGCTTTCCGCGCCCCACACGAGCACGAGGAAGCCGAGGCCTACCTGGATAACGGCGAGGCCGAATTTCATCGGGGTGGAGGGTTCCGCTCCCTTGCGGGCGAGGCTCTGCCACATCATCGCAAAAACCGGTGCCAAGAGCACAATGTAAATCGCGTTGATCGATTGGAACATCGAGGCATTGACACCTGCTGTATCGACATGACGATCGGTGAACAGGTTGAGGCTGGAGCCAGCCTGCTCGAACAATGCCCAAAAGACGATCGAGGTCAGGATAAGGAACATGGCCGCAAAAATGCGGTCCCGCTCTTCGGGAGCCAGCTTCGTAACTGCAGTGAACAGGACGTAAAGCACCAGACCGCCGCCAAAGACGCCCAGAACCGTGCCGACCAGTTCCTGATACTGGATTGCGGCCCAGCACAGAGCGACCATGGCAAGGCCCGCACCATAGATGCCCCATTCCTTGCCACCGGTCAGGCTCGCTGGGTTTTTCGGCTCGCCCTTGCCCATCAGCAGCGGCTTGCCGAGAACGAAGAATACAAGGCCGATCAGCATGCCGATACCGGCCAGCCCGAAGCCGTATTCCCAGCCATAGGTCTGGCCCAGATAGCCGCAGATGATCGAGGCAGTCGCCGCACCGACATTAATTCCCATGTAGAAGATGGTGTAGGCCGGATCGCGGCGGATATCCGTGCGCGAATACAGCTGCCCAACGATTACGGAGATATTGGCTTTCAGGAAGCCCGAGCCGACGATGATCAGCGCCAGAGCGGCCCAGAACACGTTGATGGTCGGATCGTCCTGACCACCTGTACCCTCGAACGCCATGAAGAAATGGCCGAAGGTAAGCAGCACCGCGCCGAACAGCACTGCCTTGCGCTGGCCGATATAGCGGTCGGCCAGATATCCGCCGACCACCGGTGTGATATAGACCAGAGCGGTATAGGCCCCGTAGATTATCGAGGCTTCGCTGTCCGAGAACATCCAGTGCTGGACGAGGTAAAAGATGAGCAGCGCGCGCATCCCGTAATAGGAAAAACGCTCCCACATTTCCGCAAGAAACAGCAGGAACAAACCCTTGGGGTGCCCGGCGAATTCCGGCTGCGGCCGGGTGACGATATACGTCCCGCCAAGCAGAAAGCCTGCTAGCGCCACAACCGCCAGCCAGAATGCCCACATCTCGAATGCGGAATCGAAGGTGAAAATCAACTCGTACATTGGGCCACAGCCCTCCCCGTCCAGTGCAACCCCGCCTGCTCTGCGCAGGTCTGGTCCAAGCCGCGCACCCTAGCGGCGAAATCGCATCGCTCAAGAAGCGATTGCAGCCGAAACCACCTTTACGCACGGTGAAGCGCCCGGAGGCGCTGCCCCATAAGCCACGCAAACCTTGACGTGACACGGTGTATTATGGCAGCGACGCACCCATGAGCACCAATTCCCGGCCCGTCTATCTCAAACTGCGCGATCTGATCGCCGCCTCGATTATCGAAGGCCGCTACCGCGAGGGCGAAATGCTGCCTTCCGTCCGGTCCTTTGCCGCCGACCAGGGCGCCAACCCGTTGACGGTGGCGAAAGCGTATCAGCAATTTCAGGCCGATGGTCTGGTGGCGGTGCAGCGCGGCGTGGGCATGTATGTCGTGCGCGGTGCGGCGGCGAAGCTGCGCGATGCGGAGCGCGAACGCTTTCTGGCCGAAGAATGGCCGGATATCGCCGAACGCATGGCGCGGCTGGATATTGATCCCAAATCGCTCTCCATGCCGCAAACGAACGCAGGTACATCGCCGGGATCGGGGGCGAAAAAGGCTGAGGCTGCGTCCGCTTGACCGCAGGCCTCAACAAGGAACCACACCGGTAATTGCGCCCCCGCCCCAAGTCTGGCATACCCGCCTGAAGGTCGCGCCCCTGTTGCCGCTTATTGCGGCATCCGATCCGGGAATGTGGGATTCCCGCTGTCAAACCCAAAGGCGCCCCTCCCTCAGAGCGTCGGAGAATAGCATGATCCGTTCCGAACTCCTTCAGGCGCTGGCGAAGGACAATCCCGAATTGCGGGCCGAAGAAGTCGAGCAGGTGGTCGATATCTTTTTCGACGAGATCTCCGAAAGGCTCGCCGAAGGCGGCAGGGTCGAATTGCGCGGCTTCGGAGCATTTTCCACCCGCGAACGCGCCGCACGGGTCGGCCGCAATCCGCGCACTGGCGAGGCGGTCAATGTCCCTGCGAAACGCGTGCCCTATTTCAAGCCGGGCAAGGAAATGCGCGAAGGCCTGAACGAATAGAGCTTTCCGGCCGCGCGGGTTCCATTCCGGCACCACTACAGACAGCACACTCTGCGCGATTGCGCGGGCGCCTTCGATTGCGCTAACGGCCCGTATTGTACGGTGCGTCTTGCATCGGCACGCAATGCGGGTGTGGCGGAATGGTAGACGCCGGGGACTTAAAATCCCCTGTCCTTTGGACGTGCGGGTTCGAGTCCCGCCACCCGCACCACCCCCTCTGCTGATCAGACCCCGTAAAATTCCCTACCCGCTCGCTAGGCATAGGGCAGGCAGACCCGGTTAGGGGTTGTCCCCACGATGAAAACTCAAGGGGATCCCATGCACGGCTTGATAGGCCCGGAACTGGAACTGGACCAGACCGCTTCGGTCGAGCAGCGCGAGGCACCGCGCGTCGCATTGATGCTGCGCAATGCGAAATTGTCGATCGACGGGGTCGAAATCCTGTGCATTGTCCGCGATGTGAGCGCCACCGGCATTCGCATCCGGGCTTTCCATAGAATTCCCGAAGGCAAGGCCTGCTCGATCGAATTGTGGGAAGGCCAGCGCTTTCCGATCGAAGAAGCCTGGAACACGGGCGACGAAGCAGGATATGCCTTCTGCGAGGCCAAGGATCTCGACGCGCTGGTCTATGAGCACGGCCCCTTTCCCAAGCGACCGATGCGGATCAACCTGACCATGCCTGCTGCCATCATCAGCGGCGAGACGGGCACACAGGTGACGATCCGCAACATCTCGCAGCAGGGTGCCTGTGTTGAAAGCGACGGCGTGTGGGCGCCGCAGCTGCTCGTTAGGCTACAGGGCCAGTGCCTGCCTGACCCGCTCCATGCCAAGGTTTTGTGGCAGCGCGATAATCTGCACGGGCTGGTGTTCGAGCGGACATTTGCGCTGGCGGACTTTGCGAGATTGGCGGCGCGTCTCCAGAAGCTTCCGGCCAACATTGCGCCGGGCAACTAGCGGAACCAAGCGCTTAGCCGGGGCGGAAATCCATTGCGATACCGTTGATGCAATGCCGCTTCCCGGTCGGCCTGGGGCCGTCGTTGAAGATATGCCCCAAATGCCCGCCGCAATCGGCGCAGTGCACTTCGGTGCGGGGATAGCCTAATTTGAAATCGCGCGATGTGCCCACTGCGCCCTTGTCGATCGGCGCATAGAAGCTGGGCCAGCCGGTGCCGCTGTCGAACTTGGTCTTCGAGGAATAGAGCCGGTTGCCGCAGCCTGCGCAGACAAACGTGCCGCGCCGGTTCTCCTTGTCCAGCGGAGAGGAATAGGGGCGCTCCGTCCCCTTGTTGCGCAGCACGGCGAATTCAGCGCGGGTCAGCTTCTTGCGCCATTCCGCTTCCGACAGGCGCACGGGAAAGCTTTTGGCCTCTGCCGGATCGACCCCGCATCCGCCGAGCACCAGAGTAGATACACCAGCGCCCAGCCAGCCCATGAGAGAGCGGCGACTGATTGCCGTATGGGGTTTGCCAAGGTCGGTCATTGTCACGGGTCCTTCAGTGTCTCGCGCTGGATATACGCACGAGACCGGTGAAAAGTTACCGCGCCTAATGGCCGTGCCGCTTGGCGGCCAACTGTCAGAAGGTCGAGAGCTCCACCTCGAGCACACGGAACCCTTCGACGAAATTGGCCCGCACGCGCTCGACATCGCCCGCGACATGCACCCGCATGCGGCGGGCATGCATTTCTTCGAGCAGGATGCGCAGCTGCAATTCCGCAAGACGCGCACCGACACAGCGGTGAATGCCATAGCCGAAGGCGAGGTGCCGGCGGGCGTTTTCGCGGTCGAGGATCAGCTTGTCGGCATTTTCGAAGACCGTCTCGTCGCGATTGGCGGAATTGTACCACAGGACAACCTTGTCGCCCTTCTTGATCTGCTTGCCGAACAATTCGGTGTCTTCGCTGGCCGTGCGGCGCATATGCTTGAGCGGGGTCTGATACCGGATGCATTCCTGCACCGCATTGGGGATCACATCGGGGTTCTGTTCGAACAGTTTGCGCTGGTCGGGGAATTTGTCGAGCGCGTGGACGATGCCGCTCATCGTGTTGCGCGTCGTGTCGTTCCCGCCGACGATCAGCAGCACCAGATTGCCCATGAATTCCTGCGGGCTCATCTGGTTCATGGCCGGGGAATGGATCATCATGGAAATGAGATCGGCACCGGGTTCTTCCTGCGATTTCTTCGCCCAGAGCTGCTGGAAATAAGCGGCCATTTCCATCTGGATGCCGCGACGGGTTTCTTCCATTTCGGGGCCGGCAAGCATCAGTTCGGTATCGCCCGACCAGTCGGACCAGAAGGTCAGCAGGTCGCGGTCTTCCCACGGGAAATCGAACAGGATCGCCAGCATGCCGGTGGTCAGCGGGATGGATACCTTGTCGACCCAGTTGAACACTTCGCCTTTGGGCAGCGAGTCGAGACATTCGCCGGTCCGCTGACGGATCTCGCCTTCCATCCGCTTCATTTCGCCGGGATTGAAAGCGGGCGCTACAGTGCGGCGCTGGCCGGTATGCTTGGGGCGGTCCATGGCAATAAACATCGGGAGCTCGAAACGCTCCTCGTCGGCCATGTCTTCGTCATCGACGCGCTCCAGAATGGTGATGCCGCCATGTTCCCAGCTGGAGGAGAACAGTTCCGGCAGCGCCTCGACATGCTGGATCGCCTTGTGTCCCACCACGCTCCAATAGGGGCCGAACGGGCTTTCCTTGATGTAGTGCAGCGGACCTTCTTTGCGCATTTCGGCGAAAATCGGGGGCCATGTGTTGTCGACATAGATGTCGCTGCGGCTGGTATCGTATTTCTCGGGATGCGACGGTTTGGCTTCCGGGTGGTCGTCAAAATGTTTCTGCAACGCTTCATGCGCTTTGGGGCTGCGGGTCCATTCGGTGCGCTCGGGGGCCAGGGTCGCCATTGTCACTCTCCAACAGATCGGGTGCATCTACGGCACCTCGTTAGGTTCCATCCTGACGCTACTGACATGGGAGTCAATACTGCGTTTCAATCTGCGACCTAGTTCTGCCTTTTCAGGCCCGGGCCAAGCTGCTGGGAAAGCGGCAAATCAGGCGGGTTTGCGTCGGAACAGACTTTTTCCGGCACCCGATGGCCCACTCTGCATCACCTTGCGGCGGAAGAGCGTGGACCCGACTTTCACGAAGATGGCCACCCACAGCAATTGCCATGCGATCCCAGCCACGTGCCACCACAGCGTGTCGAACATCGCGCCGCGCGCCAGCATCACATAAGGCGAGCTCATCGGCACGATCATCGCGATACGCTCCACCGTGCTGCCCGGATCGGCCACGGCGAAGCTGGCGAGAAAGAAGATCAGCACCTGCAAAATGGTCGAGGGCAGCGAGAGCGTCTGCACGTCGCGCACCGTCGGGGCCATCGCGCCCACGGTCAGGAAGATCGAGCCGATCAGCAGATAAGCGAGCGCGAAATACACCAGAAATAGCAGGGCGAAGAGCGGCCAGCCAATGGCGGGCGGAGTGGGCAAGGTCATGTCGCCCGCTCCAACAGCCGCCAGCGTCAGGCCGACCGTTCCCCAAAGCGCGATTCCGACAAAGCTCACCGCCAGCATGGCGAACAGCTTGCCCAGAAACACCGCGTCCATCGGGATGGAGGCCGCGAGTATTTCGATAATCTTGTTGCCCTTCTCCTCCACCAGATTGGACAGGACCATGCCGGCCAGAAGCATGGACAGGAGAAACAGCATGGTGATCGAAGCGGTTGCCGTGGCGGTGTTGCTGCGCCGTTCTGCCGCAACGCTGTTGTCGCGCGGGGAGAGCGTGATTTCGGGCACTTGATCGGCCGCATTGCCGGCCGAAGAACCGCCCATCGCTTCGGCCGCCTCTGCGGCCAGCAGAGCGACTTCGCCGCTCCAGCCCGTGATATTGGCTCCGGCACCGGTCAATTCCGGCTCTGCCAAAGTGCCGCTGAGCACGCCGCCGAAATTGCCTTCCTGATCGATCAGCAGTTCGTCGATTGTCCGCCCGTCTTCGATCGTTTCAATCGGCGGCAGAGTGATCAGATCCGCAAGCTTTGCGTGCGACCGGGCCAACGCTGCGCGCTCGCCCGCGTCGGACAAGGCCACGGCCATGCGCGGCGGAGTAACGCTTTCCGCAGCGCGATTGGCGAGCGACCCTGCAGATACGCTGATGCCGACAAACAGCAGCGGGCCAAGCAGGAAGAAAATGAACGCCTTGCTGAGCAGGATGGCAAGAAAATCGCGCCGGGCCACCACGAAGGCGGCTTGCAGCAGCGAGAGACGACCGGCGGAGGCCGGAGTAGATGGCGTGCTCATGCTGCGGCTCCTGCGGCGTCGGCTTCCATGGCTTTGGCCGCGGCCTCTCCGGCAATTTCGACGAAGGCATCATGCAAACCGGCGCGTTCGATCGACAGCGACAAAATGCCTGCTCCCCCCTCGATTAGCGCGCGAAGCAGGGTTTCCACGCCGGTAGACGGCAGCGGGAAATACCAGAAATGGCTTGCTTCGCCGCCCGTCGCGGTCTTTGCCTCGTGCCGCGCATCATCGGGCAGAGCGCTGCGCCATGCGCCGTCGCCAGCCTTGGTTTCCAGCTTCACCTGCGCCGGAATGCGGTCGCGCGCCTCGTCGACCGATCCGGCATAGGGCACCTTGCCGCCTGCGATAATCGCGACGCCTTCGCACAGGCGTTCGGCATGGTGGATCACATGGGTGGAGAAAATCACCGTCACCCCGTCATCGGCCAGCGCGCGAATCATCCGCTCCAGCTTGCCCTGATTGATCGCGTCGAGGCCGGAGAACGGTTCGTCCAGCACCACCAGACGGGGCCGGTGAACCAGCGTTCCGAGCAATTGCACTGTCTGCGCCATGCCCTTGGACAGCATCCGGATCTGCTTGTCGGCAGCATGGCCCAACCCGTGCGCTTCCATCAGCTCGCGGCCACGGCGCCAGCCTTCGGGTTGCGGCACACCGCGCAGCGCGCCCATAAAGGCGATGGCATCGACGCATTTCATCGTCGGATACAGCCCGCGCTCTTCCGGGAGGTAACCGATCATCCGGCCGATCTCGTGCGGCTTCTCATGCCCCAGCACCCGGCGCACGCCTTCATCGGGGTCGATAATCCCCAATAGCATCCGCAACGTGGTGGTCTTGCCCGCCCCGTTAGGCCCCAGAATGCCGTAAATCGCGCCCTGCGGCACGGCGATATCAACGCCGTTCACCGCCGCAACGCCGTCGAACCGTTTGACCAGCCCGCGCGCCTCCAGCGCCAGAACCTGAGGAGCCGCCGGTGCGTGGGCCTCGTCCAGTTCGTCTGTGGGGAGAGTATCGTTGCCCATGGCCGGGGCTTGGCTTAGCGATGCATCCATGAGCGGGCAATTACCTCCAAGGCGTGAACGGGATGGCCCCTGTCTATGGTAAACGCCGCATCAACCTCTGACGCTTACGATAAACTGCGTACTGCGCTCGTCCAGCGGGCGCAGGAGCTGGGCTTTGTCTCTGTCGGATTTGCCTCGGCGCAGGACGATCCGGAGCGCGCGCGTCGGCTGCATGACTGGATCGCGGCGGGGCATCACGGCGATATGGGCTGGATGGAAGACCGCGCCGATGTGCGGCAGGGCCCGCAATCCATGTGGCCCGAGGCGCGCAGCGTGATTGCGCTGGGCATGGCCTACACGCCGGACATCGATCCGATGGCGCTGGAAGGCGCGGGCGACCGGGCGCGGATCTCGGTCTATGCCCAAGGCCGCGATTATCACGATACGGTGAAGAAGGCGCTGAAGGCGCTCGCCCGCTGGCTGGTGGAGCGTGAACCGGAAAGCGCTCTGAAGGTGTTCGTCGATACTGCGCCGGTTATGGAAAAGCCTCTGGCCGAGGCTGCGGGGCTCGGCTGGCAGGGCAAGCACACCAATGTCGTCAGCCGTGAGCATGGCAACTGGCTGTTTCTGGGCGCGATCTACTCCACGCTGCCCTTCGCGCCCGATGTGCTGCATTCGGACCGATGCGGGTCCTGCAATGCCTGCCAGACGGCCTGCCCGACCAAGGCGTTTCCCGCGCCTTATCAACTCGATGCGCGGCGCTGCATTTCCTATCTCACAATCGAGCATTCCGGACCGATCCCCGAGGAATTCCGCGCGGCCATGGGTAACCGCATCTATGGCTGCGACGATTGTCTGGCGGTGTGCCCGTGGAACAAATTCGCCGATAGCGCCGCGCGGCACAAAGCCTTTGCGCCGCGAGAGGAATTGATCGCGCCGCAGTTGGCGGATTTTCTGGGCCTGGACGATGCGGCCTTCCGGGCGCTGTTCTCCGGCTCTCCGATCAAGCGCATCGGGCGCAACCGCTTCGTCCGCAACTGCCTGATCGCGGCGGGCAACAGTGCGGATGCGGCGTTATCCGCGCCAGTCGAGGCGCTGCGCAGCGATGCCGATCCGGTGGTGGCCGAAGCAGCCGACTGGGCCGCTGCACGCCTTTCGGCGCTCTAGAGCAGTTCTTTCAGCGGGCGCTCGATATCGGCGAGGTCTTCGGGCGCGGCGACCAGCCCGGCCTCGACCAATTTGCGCCCCTGCGCATAATCCTTGGTCCGGTTCACGCAATCGAGCGCCAGCACGCGGCCCTCGCGCAGATAGACCACGGTAAAGCTGCGCTCTGCCGGATCGCCGCGCAGGACCGTCGCGTCATAGCCGAGCGACAGGCCGACCGTTTGCAGGCGCAGATCATACTGGTTGGACCAGAACCACGGGACCGCATGGTAGGGCTTGGCATCGCCGCAGATCGCGGCGGCGGCGACATTGGCCATGTCATTGGCGTTCTGGACCGATTCCAGGCGGACCACGGCGCCTCCGGCAAAATTATTGGCGTGGGCTGCGCAGTCGCCGATGGCGTAGACGTCCTCCAGACTGGTGCGGCAGAAATCGTCCACATCCACCCCGTTCGACCCGGAAGCCCCGGCGGCGATCAGCGGACCGATGGAGGGCACGATACCCACCCCGAAGACGACGATATCGGCGGGGATTTCCTCGCCATCGGCCAGCTTCACGGCAGTGGCACGGTCGCCTTCGCCCAGGATAGCTTCCAATTGCGCATTGAGGCGCAGGTCCACCCCGTGGGCCCGGTGCTCTGCGGCGTAGAAATCGGACAGGTCCGGCCCGGCAACGCGGGCCAGCACCCGGTCCTGCGCTTCCAGCACGGTTACCTCCATATTGCGCTTGCGCATCACCGCTGCGGCTTCCAGCCCGATATAGCCGCCGCCGACAATCACCGCGCGCCGCGCTCCGCCTTCGATATCGGCGCGCAGCCGGTCGGTATCGGCGCGGCCGCGTATCGTGTGGACATTGCGAAAGTCGGCACCGGGGCAGGGCAAGCGGCGGGCATTGCCCCCTGCTGCCCAGATCAGGCTGCCATAGCCGATCGTATAATCATCGCCGCATTCCACCTGTTTGGCCGCTGCGTCGATCAGCGTCACCGTCCGCCCGGATAGAAGCGTGATATCCTTGTCGGCCCAGAATTTCTCCGGCCGCAGCTGGATTTTCTCGAACGGCTTTTCGCCCGCGAGATAATCCTTCGACAGCGGCGGGCGCTCGTAGGGCAGTTCCTTGTCCCGGGTCAGCACGGCGATGCTGCCGGCAAACCCCTTTTGACGCAGAGCGATGGCGGCCTGTGCTCCGCCATGGCCCGATCCTACGATGACGACATCTGCATGGTTCATGCCCGCGGGAATGTCCTGCGCAGAAGCTTTGGTCAAGCAAGCACGGATGTCAGCGCGGGGTCAGTGCCGGTCAGCGCGCCAGGAGATTGCGCGCCTGGCTGGCAATTTGCGCCAGCATGGCAGGTGCGACCGGCGTGTGGCTCTGCGCGCGGCCAATCATCGAACCGAATTGCCGGATCGCCGCTGCATTGGCCTCGGCCCAATCGCTGACCGCTGCAGAGGGATCGTCCTTCGCCCCCTTGCGCCGCAAGAGGCGCTTCAGGAAATCGAACCGCATCTGCTGGAAATCCCTTGCGAGGCCTGCGACCAGCAAACGCTCCCATACATCGGAGGGGTTCATCAGCGCAGCCGTACCCTGCGCCCAGTCGAGCCCCATCCGTTCGCCCAGTTCGGTAAAGGCGCAGGTGAGCGAGCGCGGATCGACATCGAGATCGCGCGACAGGCGGGCAAGGCCCATGATACCGTCGAGGTCGAACAGCAGGGCCGCTGCGGCCGCTGCCTCTTTGGGCGCACCATCGGCGGTGAATTCGGAGCGCATCCGGGCTGAGCGACGGCGGTTTTCCTCGCCCAGAAGATTGTCGGTGCCATGGGTCAGATCGCCGACCTGTTTTTCCAGCGCGGCAATAATGTCCGACGGGCTGGTATTGTCCCCGCAGGCGCGCAGGACGTCGCCCATATGGATGCGCATTCCGGCGGCGACCTGATCGAACAGGTGCAGCCGTGTCGCCTCGGGCATGGCGCCTTCTTCCAGCGCGCTCCAATGCGCGTCCATCCCCAGCAGGCGTTCCGTGGCTACAAAGGCCACGGCGACTTCGGCCAGACTGACGCCCTCTTCCTCGGCCAGTTCGAAGGGATGGATGATCCCCATCCGGTTGATGATCCGATTGGCCAGCCCGGTCGCCGCGATTTCACGTTTGAGGCGATGGTCACCGATTTCGGCCGCATATTTCTTGCGCATGGCGGACGGGAAATAGGCCACCAGCGGTTCGTGCATGGCCGGATCATCGGGCAGCGTGCTCGCCTCGATGGCATCCTGCAGCACCAGTTTCGCGCTCGACAGCAGGACGGCGAGTTCGGGGCGGGTCAGCCCGCTGCCATCGCCCGCGCGGCGGACCAGGGTCTCATTGTCGGGCAGACCTTCGGTCTGGCGATCCAGATCGCCGCTTTCCTCCAGCGTTTCCATCAGGCGAATGAAGGAACCGGTCGTGCCCGCGCCGCCATGCTCGGCAATCGACAGGGCGAGCGCCTGCAGACGATTGTCTTCCAGCACAATCTCGGCGACGTCATCGGTCATCGATTCCAGCAGCGTATTGCGGCGCTTCTCGCTCAGCTTGCCGCTGCGCTGGGCGGCGGCCAGACCGATCTTGATATTCACCTCGTTGTCCGAGCAATCGACGCCCGCCGAGTTGTCGATGAAGTCGGTGTTGATGCGTCCGCCGGTGCCGCTCGCGCCTTTCAGCGAGAACTCGATGCGGCCGGCCTGGGTGATGCCCAGATTGGCCCCCTCGCCGATGACCTTGGCGCGCACATCACGCGCATCGACCCGCAAGGCATCATTGGCCGGATCGCCGACCTGAATGTTGTTCTGCGTCTCCGCCTTCACATAGGTGCCGATGCCGCCGAACCACAGCAGGTCGACCGGCGCCTTCAGGATGGCCGAGATCAGCGCTTCGGGGTCCCATTCGGCCTGATCGACGCCGAGTGCCTTTTGAGCTGCCTTGCTCAGCTTGATCGACTTGGCGCTGCGCGGGAAAATGCCGCCGCCCTTGGACATCACGTCGCGGTTGTAATCGTCCCAGCTGGAGCGGGGCAGGGCGAACATCCGGCTGCGCTCTTTCCAGCTTTTCGCCGGATCCGGATCGGGATCGATGAAGATATGCCGGTGATCGAACGCGGCCAGCAGGCGCAGTGATTTGGACAGCAGCATGCCGTTGCCGAACACATCGCCCGACATATCGCCGCAGCCGACCACGCTGACCGGATCGGTCTGCACGTCCACGCCCATTTCCCGGAAATGGCGCTGGACCGACACCCACGCACCGCGCGCGGTGATGCCCATCGCCTTGTGGTCATAACCGTTGGACCCGCCGCTGGCGAAGGCATCGCCCAGCCAGAAACCGCGCTCCATCGCGATGGCATTGGCGACATCGCTGAATTTTGCAGTGCCCTTGTCCGCCGCGACCACGAAATAGGGGTCGGCCCCGTCGCGGATCACAACGCCTTCCGGATGCAGGACCTTGTCGCCATCCAGATTGTCGGTGATCGAGAGAAGCGTGCGGATAAACACTTCGTAGCTGGCCTGCCCCTCGGCGGCCCAGCCTTCGCGGTCGGTCGCGGGATCGGGCAATTGCTTGGGATAGAATCCGCCCTTCGCGCCGCTCGGCACGATGACGGCGTTCTTCACCCGCTGGGCTTTCATCAGGCCGAGAATTTCGGTGCGGAAATCGTCGCGCCTGTCTGACCAGCGCAGGCCCCCGCGCGCCACCGGGCCGGAGCGCAGATGGATGCCCTCCACCCGGCGGGAATAGACGAATATCTCGCGCCACGGCAGCGGGCGGGGCAGCCCCGGAACCTTCGCGGATTCGAGCTTGAAGGCGAGCGCTGTCTGGCCGCCCTGTGTATCGGTGCATGCGAAGGCATTGGTCCGCAGCATGGCCAGTATCACCCCGTGATAGAGGCGCAGCAGGCGGTCGTCATTGATCGCCGCCACCTTGGACAGCCCGGATTTGATCGCGCCTTGTGCATCCCTGATGGCTTTCTCGCGGTCACCGGAGAAGGCGGGATCGTGCATCGCGGTGAACAGGCCGAGCAGCGCCTGCGTGACCTGCGGCGCGCGAGCGAGGGCATCGACCACGGTATAGATCGTGAAGCCCATGCCCGTCTGGCGCAGATAGCGGTAGATCGCGCGCAGCCATTCCGCCTCGCGCGCGCCCATATCGGCGGCCACCACCAGACGGTTAAACGCATCGTCCTCGGCCCGGTCGTTCAGGACGGCAGTGATTGCCGGCTCGATCTGGTCCGCCCGCTTCAGCACGGTGGCGCTGTCGATGCCGGGCAGGGTTTCCAGCAGGAAATCATGCACCGTGCCCAGCTCACCGCCTTCCACCGGATTGGGGATTTCCTCCATCACGCGGAAGCCGAAATTCTCCAGCTCGGGCACCGCATCGGATAGCGGCAGGCTGCCCTGGTGTTGATACACTTTCAGCCGCATCCGGTCCTGCGGATCGCCGTCGAGATGATACAGCCGCGCGCTGCGTTCTCCGGCACCGTCCTCGGCCCCTTCGCGGCCCGACAGACGGCGCAGATAGTCGATATCCATGGCCGCTTCGCGCGGGCCGTAGCGGGCGCGGTAGGCGGCGGAGAAGCCGCTGCCATAGCGCATGGTGAGGGCCGCTGCGCGCTGAGCGGAGACCATTTCGCCCAGCTCGGTCTCGACGGCCTCTCCCCAGCCGCGCAGCATCGCCTGCAGCCGTTCCTCGACCACGGCCTCGTCCACCTTGCGGCGATGGGCGCGGTTGTCGAGCACGAAGCGCAGCATGGCCAGCGTGCCGCCCTCTACTTCCAGCCCCCAATCGAGCAATTTCGCTCCGGTGGTTTCTTCCAGCATCGCGGTGATCTGGTGGCGGAGCGCGGTCGACATCGTGTCGCGGGGCAGCCATGCGAAGGCGAATATATGACGGGCCAGCGGTGCCTCGACCAATGCGATGCGCGCGCGCGGGCGGTCCACCAGGCTCATCATGGTGGTGGCAATGCGCTCCAGATCATGCGTCTCGAAACCGACCAGCAAATCATGCGGCAGGCTGGTCAGCGCGTGGACCAGAGCCTTGCCCGCATGGCCCCCGGGATCGAAATCCAGTTCTTCCATGAGCGACGCCATCTGCGCGCGCAGGCGCGGCACCGCTGCGGGCGGAGCGGCCAAGGCGGCACTGGTCCATACGCCCGCGTGGATCGACAGGGCCTCGGTCTTGCCCTTGGCATCGCGGCGGGGGACGATGAACAGGTCCAGCGGCACGCGGCGATGGACATTGGATACCCGGTTCGCCTTGATCACCAGCGGCTGGCGGATCGTGTCGCCCTTGCGATCGAACCACGCAAACGCGCGATCATACGACTCTTCGGCCAAAATCTGTTTGGCGCTTCGGCGGCAAATCCCCAGCAGATCGGAGTGGCTGCCGTCGCGGTGGCGGGTGACATGGCCGAGCTGGGTCAGCATCCCGCTGTTGAGCCATTCGAGCAAGGCCGCGCCTTCTTCGGCTTCGGGAGAGGCCGCTTCGCTGGCCCGGATTGCGCGGGCATCGGCGGCCATCGCTTCCTGAGCCTGTGGCCAGTCGCGCACTGCGGCCCGCACATCGTTCAGCGTTTCGCGCAGTGCCTTCTCGATTGTTCTCCGGGTCTTGGCGTCGACCCGGTCTGTTTCCAGGTAGATCATCGATTCGCGCAATGGCGTCTTGCCCTTGGGCGACAGGCTGGTCAGCGCGCCGTCCGGATCGCGCTCCACCGGCAGAACCGGGTGGATCAGGCGATCGATGATCAGCCCGTGCCCCGCCAGCGTGGCCGCCACCGAATCGACCAGAAACGGCATGTCGTTATTGACGATGGCGATGCGCAGGAAGCGCCGTTCACCGGTTTCCGACGCCAGCGACAGGGCCGTTTCATCCGCCGGACGCCGGATCGCTGCCCCCAGCAGGAACCGCGATGCCGCATCCAGCTCGGCTTTCGAGAACGGCGCGTCGCCGGGCAGAAGGGAGGCCTTCAGACGCTTGGCCAGTGCGGCCTGCAAAGCAGTCTCCAGCGCGGGGTCGGAACGATTGGCGGCGGCAGTTGTGGAACCCATCGGGCAGCATGCTCCCTGACAGGTCCGGGCTCGGGCCTGACTCTGCGCTGCTTGTTATAATGTTGCGCGGGGTGCGGCAAGCGTTGTCGGCCCGGTGAAAAAATTCCCGGCAAGCGCCCGCGTGCCGGCATTGGCCGCTATAACCTCACTGTGACGGCGCAACTGGCTGGTTTCTGCAGACGGTCTCCCTCGCTGCAGGGGCTCTCCCTTCCCCCAAGCGCTGTCACCTTTACCCGTCCTGCCTTTGGCCCGGCTGCAACAAACCGGGCGGCAGACCCGGGCCCGTTCGGTTCAGGCGGGCACTGCTTCGCGGCAGGCCGCCACGGTCAATGCAACCGATCGGGCCCGGGCTTCGGGTTCGAAGGTCGCCCCCGACATGATGATTTCGTCCGCGCCTGTGCGGGCCACGAAGGCCGCGATTTTCTCGGCTACCTGATCGGGTGTGCCGATGGCGGCAGCCTGATCCATGTGCGCCAGCATGGCCCGGGCGGGCGCAGGCAAGGTGCTGCGGTAATCCTTGATCGGCGGAGGCAGCTTGCCCGGCGTGCCGGTGCGCAGGTTGACGAAGGCCTGCGCCTGGCTGGAGGCGATCAGCTGCGCCTCTTCCTCGGTGTCGGCGCAGAACACCGTCATGGCCGGCATGACATAGGGCTGCGCGAGGGAGGCGCGGGGCTGGAAATCGCGGCGATACAGCTCTAGCGCGGCGTCCAGATGATCGGGCGCGAAATGGCTGGCGAAAGCGTAGGGCAGTCCCAGCTTTGCGGCCAGCTGCGCGCCGAACAGGCTGCTGCCCAGCATCCACATTTCGATGTTCGCGCCGAGGCCCGGAGTGGCTTTGACCGGCAGCTCCGGCTCGCCGCTAAACAGCGCCTGCAATTCCGCGACATCCTGCGGGAAATATTGCGAGGCCGCGTTCAAATCCTTGCGCAGGGCGCGCTGCAATTCGGGGCCTGCACCGGGCGCGCGGCCCAGCCCCAGATCGACGCGGCCGGGGAACAGCGCCTCCAGCGTGCCGAACTGTTCGGCGATCACGAACGGCGTGTGGTTGGGCAGCATGATGCCGCCCGATCCGATGCGGATGGTGGAGGTGGCATTGCCGATATGGGCGAGCACCACCGACGTTGCGCCGCCTGCAATCCCGGCCATTGCGTGATGCTCGGCCACCCAGAACCGGTGGCATCCGGCTGCTTCGGCGGCGCGGGCCAGATCGGTGGTGGCGGCCATCGCCTGCGCGGTGGTCTGGCCCTCGCGCACGGGCACGAGATCGAGAACGGACAGTCTGGTCATGCCACATCGTCCACCAATTCCAGCAGCCGCGCAATATCCTGTTCGCGGCTGAGCCGGTGGTCGCCGTCCTTGATAAGGGTCAGCACTACATCGTCGCTCGCCAGTTTCTCGGCGAGACGCACGCTGATCTCCCACGGAACATCGGCGTCCTGCTGGCCGTGCAGCAGGCGAACCGGCGCGGTGATTGGAATGGGACCGCCCAGCAGCCGGTTCGCCTGCCCGTCGGCGAAGAAGCCGGGATGGGTCGGGGTCGGCTCCGGCCCGTAAGGATTATCGGCGAAAACGGGCTGGCCTGCGGACAGCGTCGCCTTGTCAGCCGCGCTCGTGCCCCATTCGGTGAAGTCCGGCGCAGCAGCTATGCCGCCCAGCCCCGCCAGTCGGTCGCCCAAGGCAAGGCCGACCATCAGCATCAGCCACCCGCCCATGGATGAACCGATGACCACCACGGTCCCGTGCAGATGCGCATCGATCAGGGCCAGCACCTCGTCCCGCCACCGGCTGAGCGTGCCGTCGGCAAAATCCCCGTCGCTCTCACCGCAGCCGGAATAATCCATCAGCAGGCACGCGCGCCCGGCGGCCTGTGCGTGGGCGAACAGGGCGGTTGCCTTGCCGCCAGCCATGTCGGACATATAGCCGGGCAGAAACACCAGCGCCGGACGGGTGTCGCCGGAGGCTGCGGGCGAGTACCGGAAAGCAATTCGGCGGCCATCGGGCAGGGCGTGGAAGCGGGTCTTGTCGGTCATCAGAACAGGTCGAACTCTTCTACGTCTTCATCCTCGTCGCACATCGATTGGATCGCGGCGAATTCTTCATCGGTGAGGACGGGCGGGTAGCCTTTGCCTTCGCTCGCTGCATCGCGGTAGGCCTTGGCGCGTTCGCCGGGCGCGGGATGGCTGGCAATCCAGCCGATCAGGGCGTTCTCTTCGCGCGCGTCTTCGCCGTTTCCTTCGCCGTCCTCATCCGCTTCGTCATCCCCAGTCTCATCAGCTTTGCCGCCGCCCAGCCGCTCGAAGAACGCGGCGGCCCCCAGCGGAGAGATATCCGCCGCTGCCATGCGCGCGCGGGCATATTCGTCCGCCTCACGCTCCGCCTCGCGCGAATAGCCGAGACTGGCGATGCCGAAGGCGGTGTTGCCAATGCCCGAATCCGCGCCTGCCAGCAGGATGGAAAGCCCGAACTGGCGCAGGATAGCGGTCATCACATGCCGCTCCCGCACATGGCCGACCTCGTGACCCAACACGCCCGCCAGCTCTTCGGGGGTCTCGGCCTGCTGGACCAGCCCGTCAAACAGCATCACCTGCCCGCCCGGCAGTGCGACGGCGTTGACCATACCGGAATTGGCCACGCCTGCGCGCACCTTTGTCTCCGCCGGATCGACCGCAGCCAGCATCTTCGCCATGGCCGCATCGCCCGCCGGCGTGTGGCAGAGCTTTCCGCCCAGATCGCCGACCATTGCATCGCCGATCTGCCGCTCCCATGCGGGCGGAACCATCGGCCCCAGCCATTCGGGCGCGGTCATGAACAGCGCGACGGCGGCGGCGCTAACCGCAGTGAAAGCGATGACGGCCTTGCCCAGACCCAGCCGGTCGACCCAGCCACCATATTTGCGCCGCTGCGGCAGGGCGGCAGCAAAGTCGGGCGGCAGATCGAGCGGCAGGCGCAGGCGGAAATCGGGCAGGCTGACGCGCTGATAAAGCAGCTGGGACGCCAGCGCTCCGCCCGACACCAGATCGCCAAGCGGGACATGCAGCGCAGGCTGTCCCGCTTCCTCCAGCACCAGTGCGGTCTGACCGCTCAGCCTTGCGGTGCCCTCGTGCCGCACAGCCGATACGCCGTCATACCAGTTGGCAGGCAGAGTGCCGGCCAATGATCCGGGAGGGCTGGCGGTCTCCTCCATCGGCTAGATCGCGCCTACATCGAAGGCATCGAGCAGGCCCTCGCCATGTTTCGATGTTGCGGTGGTGGACTGGGTCAGCTCGTCCAGCATGATCTCGCCATCAGCCTCCAGATGCGTCATGAAAAACTTCCAGTGGCGATAGGACAAGAAGATATACCCGATGCCTAGCGTGAACACGACCAGCGCGAAATCGCCGAGCAGCAACATGATCCACTCCTTCGTCGATGCGGTGAAGGAAAAGCCGACGCTGTTCCACCGCATCGCGCCGACCACTTCTCGGTAAAATGCGGCGTAGAAAGCAACTGCGATCAGGCCGAGTACGAAGTAGAACCCGAAGACAAACAGCAGGACTCCGATCACGAAGCCCGCGCCCATCGCGTCCGAATCCATGGTGCCTTCTTCCAGGCTTGCGATGACACCGCCGAACAGCAATCCGCCAATAAAGATCGCGAAAAACATCAGAAACGGTGCGAGGTAGAACAGCAGATACCGCACGAAGACCGGACCCTGATCGGCTTCGGCAATGAACTGGTGCGGGCCGAAGCTCATCTTGCTCCAGCGTTCATTCCACAGGCTGACCATCGACCACGGAACCAGCAGGCCCAGCGGCAGATATCCGACAAAAGTCTTCCACATATAGGACAGGCCGAAATTCCAACCCTGCGTATCGCTGCCTCCGCGAATACCGCGCCAGCGGGTCCGTGAAAGGCGGTATCGCAACGCGCGGAAGCGGGCGACGCCGGCGAGGTAGAAGATCGCGAGGAAGGAAACGAGCGTCAGCCCGACGCCCAATGCTTCCTGTCCTTGCAGAACAAGCATTTGCGATACCTGCGAAATGACAAAGAAGGGTAGCAGGAAAACGATTGCCGCAAGGGCGAAACCGATCAGCAATTCCTTGCCGGTGCCGGCCCATTCCAGATTCTCGTCCACGAACCGGCTGCGCGACCAGAGATAGCGGCGTTCGCGCGCGGTCGCCCAGAACCGGTAAATACCCAGTGTGACAATCGTCAGCAGCAGGTTGGTGAAAGCGATGGGCGCAAATTCCTGCCACGTGCCTTCGAATTGAAAGGCGCTGTCCGCGCCCGGTTGATCCTGCATGTCCACTGTTTCCCCGCACAAGCTCTTCCCGCGTTGTCCAGACGGGGCGGGGCCAAGTCAAGCGGGCCGAAGGCTGCAGGTCATTCGCGCTGGAAAATCTCCTCGATCGGCATGCCGAACACATCGGCAATGGTGAAGGCCAGCGGCAGAGAGGGATCGTAGCGCCCTGTCTCGATCGCATTGACGCTCTGCCGCGACACGCCCAGCCGATCGGCCAGCGCCTGCTGGCTCCAGTCACGCTCGGCGCGCAGGACTTTCAGGCGGTTTTTCATACAGCGCCCCATGTGCCGAATTGCACACGGTTGACAATCGCGCCCACGCCCAGTCCCAGAAACCAGATGATCGTGACCCAGTAAAGGTCGACTGGCGGTGCGATATCGCCGGCTTGCAGGAAGCCCCAGATGGACGCTGCGCTCAGCGCCAGTCCGGTTGCGATCAGCGACTGGCGCACGGTCAGCATGCGGAGAAATTCGTCGCTTTCCTCCACGATAAGCCTGCCGACTGCCCACAGCACGCCCAGAATCGCAAGGCCGGGCAGGAGGGCAAGAACGACACGAAGCGCGTAGGCGACTTCTCCCGCTTCCTGCAGAAACGTCATCAGGGCGAACGACGCCAGATAGGCGGAGGTGAAGATCGCCACGCGCCTTGTATAGCGCTTCTGCGCCGCACTGTTGCCGCCGCAGGCTGCGTCTTTCTGCCGGGAAGACTTGGCCAGCGGATACATCAGTCCCGCCGGGATCAGCAGGAGCAGCATGGCGGTGTATTTGCCAATCGCGTCGGTGATCGCGAGCCCCGCGATAATGCCGATCGCGGCCAGCATGCAGCCCAGCCACAGGCCGGGGCTGCCCCAGTTGCGCGTGGGGCCGGGCTCGCTTTGCGCCATCACGAGCGCGCCTTGCCAAAGGGCAGGCAGCATTTGCCGGAGGCTGTCATCGAAACTGCGAGGGCGGGCAGGACGAACAGCATCAGCTGGCCGAATTTGGGATCGACCTGTCCCTGGCTGACACCCAGCGCGACGAGGATCATGCTGACTGCAAAGCTGGCGGCGAGGAGGAGATTGCTCATGGTCAAGGTTCCTTTCTTTAATGGAAAGGGTCTTTGACATCGATTCGGGTTCTTGTCAACTAAGCTTTCCATATTGGAGCGGGTGCTTGCCATTCCCTGCGTCATCCTGCAGTCATCGCAGCGCGTCATAGAGCGCGGGTAGGGAGAGAATTTGTTATGTTGCCAGCCGATAATCCTGCCGCTCCGACCTCTGCACAATTGAACCGCAGGACTTTGCTGAAAAGCGGCGGTGCCGGGCTCGGAATGCTGGGCGCGGCGGGCTCGGGCGCGCCTTTGTTGGCGCGGGAACGGGGGAGCGGCTTCACCCATGGCGTGGCGAGCGGCGAGCCGGGGCCTGACCGCGTTTTGCTGTGGACCCGCTACAAGGCGGAGCAGGATACGCAGCTGGCTGTCGAGATGAGTGAGACGCTCGATTTCTTCCGCCACAGCCGGGGGCAGAGTGTGACCGCAGGGCCTGACAGTGATTTTTGCGCCAAGGTGGTGGTCACCGATCTGAAGCCCGGGACCTGGTATTACTACCGCTTCATCGCGCCCGACGGGACCATCAGCGACGTCGGTAGGACCCGCACGCTTCCAGAGGGCCCGACCACCCGCTTCCGCATGGCGGTGTTCTCCTGCTCCAATATCGGTTTCGGCTATTTCAATGCCTATGCCCATGCGGCCGAGGCGAACGATTTCGATCTGGTCGTCCATACCGGCGACTATTTCTACGAATACGAGGCGGGGCGTTACCCCGACGAGCCGCTGGCGGGACGATCGATCGACCCGCAGACCGAAACGCTCGCTCTGGCGGATTACCGTCTGCGCCATGCCAGCTACCGCGCCGATCCGGACCTGCGCCGCCTGACCCAGCTCTATCCGATGATCATGGGCTGGGACGATCACGAAAGCGCCAATGACAGCTATGCCGACGGGGCGGAAAACCACGATCCGGCGACCGAGGGTTCGTGGGATGTGCGCAAGGCCGCCGCGATCCGCGCCTACCGCGAATGGTTGCCGGTGTCGGACGATCCTTGGGCGGCGTATGAGGTGGGCAATCTGGCGACGCTGTTCCGGCTGGAAACCCGGCTCACCGCGCGCTCCCGCCCGCCGAGCTTGCGCGAAATTATCGGCGGCAAGACCTCGCCCGAGGATATGGTCGCCAGCCTGGCCGCCTTCCGCGAAGGTGCCTATCGCGACCCCGCGCGCACCATGCTCGGAGAGACGCAGGAGGACTGGCTGGCGGCGGGACTCGCGCGCTCGGCCCGTCAGGGCAAGGCGTGGCAGGTGCTCGCGCAGCAAGTGCTGATGGGCAGCGTATCCACCCCGCCTGCGCTGGCTGGCGGTGTGACAGAAGACATGCCCGATTTCGTCCGTCAGCGGGTGCTCGCTGCAGGCATGGCGAGCCGCGCGGGTCTGCCGCTCAATATGGACGCGTGGGACGGATATCCGGCGGCACGCGAGCGGCTGCTGCGCTCCGCTCTCGACGCGAACGCGAACCTTCTGGTGCTGGCCGGAGACAGCCACAATGCCTGGGCCTTCGATCTCGATCTGGACGGCGAGCGTGCAGGCATCGAGTTCGCCGGACAGTCGGTCACTTCGCCCGGTTTCGAAGGCTATCTGCCCGGCGTTCCGCCGCAATTGCTGGAAGGCGCCGTGGTCCAGCACAACGATCAGCTCAAATGGGCCGACACATCGCAGCGCGGCTATCTGGCCGTGGAGCTCACACCGACGCAGGCCGTGGGCGAATACCGTTTCCTCGGCTCGGTCCGCCAGAAAAGCACCGCCCTCGCAGGCACCAAACGCTTTGTGTCGGGTGCTGGCGAGCGGGTGTTGGCGGAAGGTTGAGGCGCCCGCGCATTTCGCTGGTTCTGCCCGTTCACAACGGAGCGGACTATCTGGAAGAGGCGCTGGCTTCCATCGCCGACCAGACCCTTGCCGGATACGAGCTGATATGCGTGGATGACGCATCGAGCGATGCCACGCCGGAGATATTGGCGAAAGCGGCAAAAGACGACGACCGGATCACCATCCTGCGCAACGCCGAAAGGCGCGGCCTTCCCGCCAGCCTCAATATCGGCTTTGCCCGCGCCACTGCCCCGCTCCACAGCTGGGTGAGCCACGACAACCGGCTGCTCCCGCATATGCTGGAACGCCTGACCGCATTGCTGGAAGCGCGCCCCGACTGCGCGATTGCCTACGGGGCTTACCGCGAAATCGACCAGTCGGGCGCGCGCACCGGCCATCACGGCGCGCGCGGCAGTGCGGACTTGCTCCTCGCCAACACTGTCGGCGCAGCCTTCCTGACCCGCGCCGGGGTATGGCACCAGCTCGGCGGCTATGACGAAAACCTCGAAGGGGTGGAGGATTACGATTTCTGGCTGCGCGCACGCCATCATTTCGCGTTCTGTGCCACCCAAGAAGAGCTGCTCGAATACCGCCTCCACCCCGCCAGCATGACCTCGCGTCGCTCCGCCGCCATCGCCGATGCCCATGACGCTTTGCTGGAGCGCGAGATTCCGCTGGAGGAAGATGCCAAGACCCGCGCCCACGCATGGCTTGCACTGATGGAACAGCGCCCCGATATGTCCCGCATCCGATACCTTGCCCGCGCGGCAAGGGCGCATCCATCAACCGCTCTTGCCCACACCCGCAAAACATTGCGCTGGCTGCGCGCGGCACGCCGCAACTAATCCTGCACTTTATGCGCCCGCTCGCCTATGCCATGGGCGCGCCGAACTTGAGACGAGAAACCGATGACACAGCTTTTGAAAATCAGCCTGCCCGATGGATCGGTGCGCGAGATGGAGCCGGGCAGCACGCCCGCCGACGTCGCGGCTGCTATCGGCCCCGGCCTTGCCAAAGCGGCGCTGGCTGCCCGCGTGGACGGTGAAGTGCGCGATCTGGGCCGCCCGTTCGACGGCGATGCCGAGCTGGCGCTGATCACCGCGAAGGACGAGGAAGACGCGCTGGAGCTGGCGCGCCACGATTTCGCGCATGTTCTGGCGGAGGCGGTCCAGTCGCTGTTCCCCGGCACGCAGATCACTTTCGGTCCGGCAACCGATGACGGGTTCTATTACGACGTCAAAGCGCCCGACAGCCGCGAGCCGTTCAGCATGGACGATCTGCCCGCGATCGAGGAAGAAATGCGCCGCATCATCAAAGCGGACAAGCCGCTGGTGCGCGAAGTCTGGAGCCGCCAGCAGCTAATCGAAAAATGGCAGTCCGAAGGCGAGACGTTCAAGGCCGAATGGGCCAAGGAACTGCCCGAGGATGAAGAGCTGACGGTGTACTGGTCGGGCGAACCGGGCAGCGAGGACGGGTGGCTCGACATGTGCCGCGGCCCGCATCTGGCCAGCACGGGCAAGCTCGATCCACAGGCGTTCAAGCTGATGCGCGTCGCCGGGGCCTATTGGCGCGGCGACCAGAACAATGCGCAATTGACGCGCATTTACGGCACCGGATGGCTCAACAAGAAGCAGCTCAATGCGCATCTTCACCGGCTGGAAGAGGCGGCCAAGCGCGACCACCGCAAGCTGGGCCGCGAGATGGACCTGTTCCACCTGCAGGAAGAGGCGCACGGGTCCGTCTTCTGGCATCCCAAAGGCTATCGCATCTGGCGCGAGCTGGAGGCCTATATGCGCCGCAAGATGGATGGCGGCGGCTACCGCGAAATCAAGACGCCGCAGCTGATGGACGTGCGCCAATGGACCCAGTCCGGCCATTGGGGGAAATATGCCGAGAACATGTTTGCCGTGCCCGACATGGTGCCCGAAGTCGATGACGAGGGCGACGGCGTAGCGCGCCCGACGGTCGAGGACGATGCCGATTGGATGGCGATCAAGCCGATGAATTGTCCGGCGCATGTGCTGGTCTTCAAACAGGGTATTACCAGCTACCGCGACCTGCCCATCCGGCTGGGCGAAATGGGCTGCTGCCACCGCAACGAACCCCATGGCGCGCTCCACGGCCTGATGCGCGTGCGCCAGTTCACGCAGGACGATGCGCATATCTTCTGCACGGAAGCGCAGGTGGTCGAGGAGGTGCGCACCTTCTGCAAACTCGCCGCAGAGGTCTATTCCGATTTCGGCTTCAACTTTGCAATCAAGCTCGCGCTGCGTCCCGAAAGCCGGCTCGGAAGCGATGCTGACTGGGACAAGGCCGAGCAGGAACTGCGCGACGCAGTCCAGGAAGCGGGCATGATGAACGAGGAGTTCGGCTGGGAAGAACTGCCCGGCGAAGGCGCGTTCTATGCGCCCAAGCTGGAATGGCACCTGACCGATGCGATCGGCCGCACATGGCAGGTCGGCACGATTCAGGGTGACCGGGTGCTGCCCGAGCGTCTGGATGCAACCTATATCGGCGAGGACGGCGATAAGCATCGCCCCGTCATGCTGCACCGCGCGATCTTCGGTTCCTACGAGCGCTTCATCGGCATCCTGATCGAGCATTTCGCAGGCCGCCTGCCCGTGTGGCTCGCTCCGGTCCAAAGCGTGGTCGCGACAATCACCTCCGATGCGGACGGCTATGCCGGTGAGGTGGCTGCGAAGCTGGAGGCGGCGGGCATTCGTGCCGAGAGCGACCTGCGCAACGAGAAGATCAACTACAAGGTCCGCGAGCACAGCCTTGCCAAGGTCCCGCATCTGCTGGTCGTCGGCAAGCGCGAGGCCGAGGAAGGCACCGTCGCCATCCGCACGCTGGGCGAGAAGGAGCAGCGCGTGATGAGCCTCGACGAGGCCATCGCGATGCTGAAAGACGCCGCGACGCCGCCCGATCTGCGCGGCTAGAGCCGGACCGCAGTGGAACTTCTGGCAGGCTACACCGCGGTCCAGATCGCTGCGGCGCTGGCGACGGCGTTTGCCGCTGCCTTCGTGCGCGGGCTGGCGGGCTTTGGTCTGGCGATCCTGCTGGTGCCGGTACTTGCGCTCGCGCTCACTCCGGTGGAGGCGGTGCTGGCGACCAACTTCGTGGCGCTGTTTATCGGCCTGTCGGAAATCCGCACCATTCTGCGCGATGCCGAGAAGAGTGCGCTGGTGATCGGGGGAATCGTTGTTTTGACAACTGCGCCGGGCCTGATGTTGCTCGCCGCGACGCCGCCCGATCTGGCGCGGTTCCTTATTGCTCTCGTGGCGCTCTCGGCGTTTGCTGCAATTCTGTTGCCGACCCGCTCTGCCGCTGTGCCGGGCCCGGCGGTGACAGGCGGGGTCGGCATTGTCAGCGGATTGCTGACGGGCTTTGCCGGAATGCCCGGGCCGCCGGTGGTGCCCTATTATGTCGGGCGACAGATCCCGCGCCACATGGCCAAGGCATCCATGCTGCTGATTTTCACCATCGCTGCCACGGCGGGATTGGGGGCAGGGCTGGCCATCGGCGTGCTGGAATGGCGGCTGGCGGTGCTGGCGCTGCTGCTGTTCCCCGCAGTGCTGGTCGGCAACTGGCTGGGCGCGAAGGCGTTCGGCAAGGTTAGCGACCCGGTTTGGCGCGGCTTTGTGGCCTTCGCATTGTTTGCGGCAGCGGCGGCGGCGCTGATCAAGCTGCTCAACTGAGCGAACCGTCAGGCGTCAGGCAGAATTTTCCCCGCCAGTATCGGGCCATCGGCTCCATCGCGCAGGATCACCGCATAGGCATTGGCGCCGTCGATATCCCGCTCATTATTTGCGAGCGTGTAGTCCAGCGATTGGTTCGCCAGCTGGCCCAACGGTTTCTCGCCCTTCCAGACATTGGTGTAGGTAACGCTGCGCCCGCCATTCTCGCCGCGCCCGATTTTGACAGTCTCGCTTCGGTCCAGCCCGACCAGCTGGAGCCGTCCGGACTGGCCGGGCTTGCCATCGACCGCAATCTGCACAGTTCCGTTCACTCCGCGGGACAGCATGATGTCCGGCGCATCGCGGTGCCGCTCGCGGCCCACCAAGGTGCGCAGGGCATCCTCGCGCGAACCGACCACGCCTTCGCGCCCGCTGACCACTGCTTGCGGAGTGTAAACGCCATTGCGGCCCTCCAGACCGCGCCTTGCATAGGCGCGCTGCAAATTGGTGTTGGCTTGCTTGCCCAGCGTATCGCGCCAGCCCAGCCGGTCCCAATAGGTCACCGGACGCTCGATCACGAGCAGGCCGTCTTCCTTCGCCAGCTTCGCCGCGAGCCGGTCCGCAGGCGGGCAGGAGGAGCAGCCCTGACTGGTGAAAAATTCCACCACGACCGGTTTTTTCTCAGCTTGCTTCTGGCCGGGAGCGGCGGGAGCCGATTGCTCCATCATCATGCGCTTCTTTGCGGCAGCGTCGGCCTGGTCGGCGGAATTGCCGACATAAAGCGTGCCGGCCGTCAGGCCGAGAGCGCCGATTGTGGCTGCGATCCAGAGGGGCGTGTGCATAGCGTTGTCCGTGGCAGTGTGTGTCTGCCCCGGTATTCGAAGGTTATGCCTGTATAGTTACAGGTTTGCGGGCAAAATGGGCATTTGCTGGCTGGCGCAATGGAAGCCCCCACCACCTGCCAGAACGGCATCGGCCGGAAGCCCGATCGTCATGCGATCAGGGAACAGTGCGGCAATGGCCGCCACCCCGTCAGCATCATGCGGGCTGCCGAAAGTCGGCACCACGACCAAATGCGTGGTGATAGCAAAATTGGCGTAGCTCGCCGGTTCGATGGCTCCGTCACGCACAATCCTGCCGGGGGAGGGGATGCGCACCAGATCGAGCCCTGCCTCGGTGATACGCCCCGCCGCATCGGCATAAATCGCGGCGTTGGGATCGTCCGAGCCTGTCGCGCGCGGCAAGGCCACTGTGCCCGGGGCCACAAAGCGCGCGAGATTATCGACATGGCCGTCGGTATGGTCGTTGATCAGGCCATCACCCAGCCACACCACGCGGTTGAAGCCCAGATCGCGCGCCAACCGTGCCTCGATCTCCGCCTTGGAAAGGCCGGGATTGCGGTTGAGATTGAGCAGGCATTGCCCGGTGGTCAGCACGGTACCCAATCCGTCCGTATCGACCGCCCCGCCTTCCAGCACCCAGTTGCCTTCCACCACAGGCAACCCTGCATCGCGGGCCAGCTCGGCCCCGATGGTCTGGTCGCCCGCCATAAGATATTTCCCGCCCCAACCGTTGAATTGGCAGCGCAGAGCCGTGCCGTCTGTCCGCACCAGCGGGCCGGTATCACGCAGCCAGATGTCGCCATAGACGCGCCGTTCCAGCGTAATCGCAGCCGTGACCAGTTCGCGCGCCCGTGCCTCGTTGGCGGCGTCCCGCACGAGCAAGCGCACTTCCTGCCCGCTTTCGGCCACGGCATTGGCGAAGGCGGCGATCTGTTCCTGCGCGCGCGGCAGGATGCCCGGCCACTCCTCGGCGTCGTGCGGGAAGCCGATCCAGAGCCAGTCCTGCGGCGCCCATTCGGGCGGCATGGTTGCGGACATGGTCTCCGGCTTCCCGTCAGACGATCAGCAGCCCACTTCGCTCCGCTCGCAATCCGCATCGCGGGTGCCGCGGAATTCATCGCCGTCGTTCCAGTTGGGCCAGCTCGTGCTCATGCCCATCATGCGGCCAAGGCGGTAGAACAGGTTAAGATCGCCCATCACGCCGGACCAATCCCACTCCTCGTTGAACTCGTCTTTCGGGCCGTGATAACGGTTTTCGGTGTAGTCTTTTGCCACGGCAGCACCGGCTTCGCGGCCGCCTTCGACCAGATCTTCACCGCCATCGACATACAGCATCGGCACGCCGCGCTTGGCGAAAGCGAAATGGTCAGAGCGATAATAATAGCCCGCTTCCGGCTTGGGATTGGGCGTGGCGACGCGGCCATCGGCTTCCAACGCGGCCTCCAGGAACAGGTCGAGCTGCGATTTTCCGGGGCCGACAACGGTCACGTCCTTGGCAGGCCCGGCCACCTGAAACGCGTCCATATTGATGCCGCCGACTGTCTGCGCCAGCGGGAACACGGGATTGGCTGCGTAGTAATCGGCACCCAGCAGGCCCTGCTCCTCGGCAGTCACAGCGAGGAACACGAGGCTGCGGGCAGTGGCGCCAGCCTTGGCATGCGCCTCGGCAAGAGCGACCAGAGCGGCGGTTCCGGTGGCATTATCGACCGCGCCATTGCAGATATCGTCGCCGTCGGGCGCGGGCGTGCAGCGGCCCAGATGGTCCCAATGCGCGGTATGGATCACATACTCATCGGCGCGCTCGGTGCCGGGCAAAACGCCGATAACGTTCTGCGAAGCATAGGTGCGGATGTCGTTGCGGAACGAGGTCGAAGCACTGAGGCCGAGCGGGACCGGCTTGAAGCCCGGCTCCTTCGCAGCGGCGAGCAGAGCTTCGAAATCCTGCCCTGCTGCCTCGATAATCTGCTGCGCTGCGCTTTTCTGCACCCAGCCATTCATGCTGGTCATGGGCGGAGCATTCTCGCCGCGCTGGGCGTAGGCCTGCGGGCCGGACCAGCTCGATTCCACCACATTCCAGCCATAGGAAGCCGGGGCTTCGTCATGAATGACCAGCGCTGCTGCCGCGCCTTTCCGCCCTGCTTCCTCGAACTTGTAGGTCCAGCGGCCATAATAGGTCATCGCCTTTCCGCCGAACGGTCCATCCAGCGTCTCTGCGCCAAAATCGGGATCGTTGACGAGGATGAGGGCGGTTTTGCCCGTCATGTCCACGCCGTCATAATCGTTCCACTCGCGCTCTGCTGCATCGATGCCATAGCCGACGAAGACGATCTCGCTGTCCTCCAGCGTTGTCTCGACATTTTCCTGATAGCTGACGCCGACCCAGTCGGTGGCGAAATCGAGCGAAATATCCGCCGCTGCATCGCCGTTCGGGTTGGTGATCGTCAGCGGAGCGAAATCCTTCCCGGTTATCTCGACCAGCGGCACATCCTGCACCCACTCGCCATTATTGCCCGGCTCCAGGCCCGCCGCTTTGTACTTCTCGATGAGCAGCGCGACCGTTTTCTTGCCGCCCTCGGTTCCCGGCATCCGGCCTTCATATTCGTCGGAAGACAGCTCGCGCACGATGTCGACCATGGTTTGCTCGGACAACTCGCCATCGGCCACTTCCGGAATGTCGAGCGCAGAACCTTCGCCGGAAAGGCTGTCAGGCAATTCGTCGCAAGCGGTGAGCGAGAGGGCCGCTGCGGCGCTGGCTGCGGCAAGGAACATGCGTTTCATGGCGGTGGTGTGTCCTGTGATGGGCGTGTGTTCTGGCGCGCTTGTCGCAAAGGCGGGCGCATTGGGCAAGTGGGGTGCTTGCAAGCATTCACCGGGAGCGGCAGTGCATATGGTATGACAAAGGAAGAGCCGGACTGGACGGGAGCGCTGGAGCGGGCGCGGGCATACGCTCCGTTTTTGGCGCGCACTCTGGTACGCAGACCGGAACTGGAGGAATTGCTGGCTGCGGGGCGCGGCGAAGAGGCTCTGGACCTCGCGAGACACTCAGGCGAAGGGCAGGCGGAAGGTGTGGCCCTGCGGCGCGAACGGCTTGGGTTGGCGCTGACGCTGGCGGTCGGCGATCTGGCGGGGGCTTTCGAACTGGAGACCGTGACCGGCGCGCTGTCTTCCTTTGCCGATGATGCTCTGGGCCGGGCGATCCGGGCAGCCATAGCGCGGCGAGTGGAGGATGCAGACGACAGCGGTTTCTATGCGCTGGCTCTGGGCAAGCATGGGGCAGGGGAACTCAATTACAGCTCGGACATCGATCCCATCCTGCTCTACGATCCCGCCCGCATGGCGCGCCGCGAGCGGGACGAGCCGGGCGAAGCGGCGCAGCGCTATGCCCGTGAGATTGTCCAATTGCTGTCCGAGAATACCGCCGAGGGCTATGTCTTCCGGGTCGATCTTCGCTTGCGCCCGGCGTCGGAAGTCAGCCCGCTGGCGATTTCAGAAGGGGCTGCGCTGACCCATTACGAAAGCAGCGCGCTGCCATGGGAACGTGCGGCTTTTCTGCGCGCCCGCGCCTGTTCTGGAGACATTGCAGCCGGCGAAAATTTCCTCGCCGCCATCGATCCGTTCATTTGGCGGCGCAGCCTCGATTTCGGGGCGATTGCGGAGATTGGCGCGCTGACGAGCCGCATCCGGCAAGCGCATGACGGGCCGAAGGCACCGGGGCCGGGCTACAACGTCAAGCTGGGGCGAGGCGGCATTCGGGAGATCGAGTTCTTCGTCCAGACCCATCAGCTGATCCATGGTGGCCGCAATCCCGGTTTGCGCCATCGCGGGCTGTTCCGTTCGTTGGAGGCGCTGGTGGAGGCCGGGCTGGTCCCGCGCGATGATGCAGAGGTGCTGGCCGCCGCCTATCGCCGCCTGCGCACAGTGGAGCACCGCTTGCAGATGGTGGAGGACCGGCAGACCCACAGCCTGCCCTCTGGTGATGCGCTGGGTGGCATCGCGCGTCTCGATGGTCTTGATAATGCGGCGGCTCTGGTGGCGGATTTGGAGGGCTATACCAAAGAAGTCGGCGCGCTGTTCGACCAATTGCTGGAGCAGGTCGGGGCCGGTCCAAGCTTCGCGCCTCTCCCTCAGCCGGGTGAGGCTATTGCCGACGCCGATGGGTTGCCCAGCAAAGAGAAGGCGCGGATGCGGCAGCGGATCGAGGGGTGGCTCGACGGCCGTTACCGGACGCTGCGCAGCCCCAATGCGCAGGCTGCGTTCCGCTCTCTTTTGCCTAAATTTCTGGATGCGATTGCCGACACGCCGGAGCCTGATCAGGCGCTTTTACGGTGGGAGAAACTGCTGGCGACCATGCCATCGGCAATCAATCTGTTCCGCTTGCTGGAAGCGCGGCCCGGGCTGCTCGACCAGTTGCTGCGGATATTGTCGCTTGCTCCGCCGCTGGCCGACGAGCTTGCCCGCTCGCCCGCTCTGCTGGATGCGCTGATCGATCAGACGGCGCTCGATTTGCCCGCCGATGTCGCGGCGCTGGAGGCGGCTATGCGCCCTTCTGACGTAGCGCAGGATTACGAACGTGCGCTCGACCGGCTGCGGGTGGTCACTGGAGAGCAGCGCTTTGCCCTCGGCGTGCAATTGATCGAGGGCGCGCATGATCCGCTGGATATTGCCGCGGGCCTTTCGCGGGTCGCCGAAGCTGCCGTCCAACGCAGCGTCGCCATGGCCGAAGAGGAATTTGCGAAGAATCACGGCCGGATCGCGGGCAGTGATCTGGTGGTGCTGGGGCTGGGGCGGCTGGGCGGCTGCGCGCTGACCCATGCCTCCGACCTCGATCTGGTGACGATCTTTACTGGCGATTTCGCCGCCGAGAGCGACGGGGAAAAACCGCTCGGCGGGACACTCTACTTCAACCGTTTGGCCCAGCGAGTCGGAGCAGCGCTCAGCGTGCCGACAGCGCAGGGGGCATTGTATGAAGTCGATACAAGGCTGCGTCCGCAAGGTGCGCAGGGGCCGCTGGCGGTCAGTCTGGACAGCTTCGCGCGCTATCAGCAGGAGGACGCGTGGACGTGGGAGCATATGGCGCTGACCCGGGCGCGGGTGGTGGCTGGCCCGCCCGAAGCGCGCAAAGCGGTGGAGCGTGAGCTGGATCGCGTGCTCTGTATGGAGCGCGATCCGGAAGAGCTGCGCGCAGCCGTCCTGAAAATGCGCGAGGATATGGCGCAGCATAAACCGCCCAAGGGACCGCTCGATGCCAAGCTGCTGCGGGGCGGGCTGGTCGATCTGGAATTCCTCATCCACCACCAGCAATTGCTATCGCGCAAGGGCCTCAGCCCCAGGCTACCCGAAGGGATCAATGGCTTGGCAAGCGCGGGACTGCTCCCGGATGGTCTGGCCGATGCGCATGATTTCCTCACGCGCCTGATCGTCGGCATGCGGCTGCTCGCGCCCGATAGCGCCATGCCCGAAGGCGCGCGAGGCGACGTGTTGTGCAGCGCGTGCCGGGTGCCAAGCCCTTCGGCCCTCTTGAAAGAGCTCCAGCTTTCGCGGCAATGCGTCGCGCAAGGATGGGAGCAATTCCTGAACACCAAACTGGAGATCGACTGATGGCCGAAGCTGGCGAAAAACTGCCCGATATTGCGATGGGAACCCCCGACGGCGGGACGGTTAAGGGCTCCGGCTACAAGGGCCGCAAACTGGTGCTGTTCTTCTACCCCAAAGACAACACGCCGGGTTGCACGACCGAGGCGAAAGACTTCTCCGCACTGAAGGCCGAGTTCGAGAAGGCGGGAACTGCGCTTCTGGGGATCAGCAAGGATTCCGCGAAGAAGCACCAGAACTTCATCGCAAAACATGATCTGACTGTCGATCTGGCGACCGATGCGCAAGAAGGTGGCCTGTCCGATGAGCTCGGGATTTGGACTGAGAAGCAGATGTACGGGAAGACCTATATGGGCATGGTGCGCACCACGCTGCTGGTCGATGCCGAGGGCACAATCGCGCAGGTCTGGCCCAAGGTGAAGGTCAAAGGCCATGCCGAGGCGGTTCTGGAAGCGGCCAAAGCGCTCTAGCTCTCCCTATGCAGTCATTGTCCCACGCCATCCGCGATGCGCTGCTGACGCCTGATCCGCGTGCGAAGTGCTTTGCCACCCGCGCTTTGGTGCGGGAATGGCGTCGCGGGGAGCTGGCGCCTGTTTTCGACACGTATATGCCTGATCGGCCAGCCTGGCCTGAAACACTCGAACTGTTGCCGCCGTCGCAAATGCCGCGCCGGGGCAAGGGCGGATCGGAGAAAAGCCGCATCGCCCTGTGGCACGCGCTCGCCCATATCGAATTCGTCGCCATCGATCTGGCACTTGATATGGTTGGCCGGTTCGGGGCGCAGGGCGGGCAGGAGTTCGCCGACGATTTTCTGCAGGTGGCTGCAGAAGAAGCGATGCATTTCGGCCTGATCGAGCGCAAGCTGCGCAGCCTTGGTAGCCATTACGGCGCTTTGCCGGTTCACGATGGGCTGTGGCAGGCTGCGCAGGATACGGCCCATGATGTGGCAGCCCGGCTGGCGGTGGTGCCGATGGTGCTGGAGGCGCGCGGTCTGGATGTTACCCCGGCGATGCTGGAACGGGTCCGTGCCGCCGGAGACGAGAACGGCGCGAAAATTCTCGCCCGCATTCTTGACGACGAAATTACCCATGTCCGATTCGGGACAAAGCACTTTCTGATACAGGCTAAAGTCCGCAGAATTCCGCCGGTCGAGCTGTGGCACACGCTCGTGAACCAACATTTTACAGGACGAATTCAGCCACCGTTCAACGACTCGGCGCGGTTTGCAGCCGGTCTGTCGCGCGACTTCTATTGCGGTATTGCTTCGTAAACATTCTGCCCGCAACCACACTAACCATGGACGCCGGGATTGGTTCCCGGCTTGGGTTTGGCCTCCGAAAGACAGCGGAAACAGCTGGCACGGGGCACAATGGAACGGGTCGCTCTATGATTGATCGCAAGATCGCTTTTGCAGTTATTTCCGCGTTTGCAGCGATGGGCATGTCCGCCCCCGCAAATGCAACCAGCGCTTCTGCCGCAGCCGCCGTCGAAATTACCGAAGCCGTGGACGAGGCGTCCTCTCCGCTGGGTGCGGGCGATGACCAGTTCAGCCGCTTGTTCGCGGACTGGAAATCGCTCGATAGCGGTTCGCCAACCGCTCCGGCACCTACCACCACCGTTTCGGTTCCCTCGCGGATGCCGCTGGACGACGCGCGCCTGACCAGCGGTTATGGCATGCGCACTCATCCGGTGACCGGCGGACGCCGCGCTCACAAGGGCATTGATCTGGCTGCACCGACGGGCACACCCGTTTATGCCACCGCCGATGGTACGGTAGAGCGCGCCAACTGGTTCTCCAGCTATGGCAAATTCATCAAAATCGATCACGGCGCGTCGATGGAAACCCGGTTCGCGCACCTTTCGAAAATTTTCGTTTCGGCGGGTGATCGGGTGAAGAAGGGCCAGCTGATCGGCCATGTTGGTTCAACCGGCCGCTCCACTGGACCGCATCTGCACTATGAAGTGCGAATCGATGGCAAGGCTGTGAACCCGATGCCCTACATGGTCGAAAGCCAGGCGCAGCAAGCCTTCCAGCTGGCCACGGGACAGGGCGGCCGCGGCGGCGACTAAGCGCCCGATTTCAGATTATCGGTTACCGCTTGGACGCGGAACAGAAGAGGCGGCGGGGTAATCCTGCCGCCTTTTTCTTTGGCTGATGAAATGGTCATCGCTCTCAATCAGTTTGGCAGGGTCTCGCCCGTTTTCGCTTGCCCGCAAACGGTTGCCGCTTAAAACCTGATGGCAGGAGAGAGACATCATGCACCCCATTACCCACGCGCAGACCAAGCCTGACCATCCCGCAATCATCATGGCGGGAAGCGGGGAAACGGTGACCTATGGCGAGATGGATGCGATGGCCAATCGCTTTGCCCATTTGCTGCGGTCCAGAGGGCTGAAGGAGGGCGATAGTTTCGCGCTTCTGATGGAGAACAACGCGCTCTATCTGCAGCTTGTCTGGGGATCGCAGCGCGCCGGCACGATGCTGGTGCCAATCTCCACCCGCCTCGCCGCGCCCGAGATTTCCTACATCATGCAGGACGCTGGCGCGCAATTGCTGCTCACCTCGCCCGCCTTTGCCGACCGGCTTCCCGCACTGCGCGCCGACTGTGCTGACTGCGAAGTTCTGGTGCTGGGCAGTGGAGACAACGAAGACCTCGAGGCGGCTCTGGCGCAGCAACCCTCAACTCCGATCAACGATCAGGCCGCCGGGCTCGTTATGCTGTACAGCTCGGGCACCACCGGTAGGCCCAAGGGTATTATGCCCGCTCCCCCTGACGATCCCGATGTGAAGGCGATCAATCCGCTCGTCGGCCTCGCCACGATGGGTGTCGGAATGCCCGCCGATGGCAGCATGGTCTATCTCAGCCCGGCGCCGCTTTATCACGCGGCCCCGATGGCATGGTGCAGCACAGCGCACCGGCTGGGCGCAACCATCGTCGTAATGGAGAAGTTCGACCCCGAATTGGCGCTCGCCTCGATCGAGAAATACAAGGTCACCGACAGCCAGTGGGTCCCGACGCATTTCGTGCGCTTCCTGCGCCTCGAAGAGGAAGAGCGCGAGCGTTACGACTTGTCGACCCACCAACGCGCGGTCCACGCCGCCGCACCTGTGCCGATCCCGATCAAGCAGGCGATGATCGACTGGTGGGGCCCTATTCTGGTCGAGTATTACGCCGGGTCGGAAGGCATCGGCATGACCATGGTGAAGAGCGAAGACTGGCTGGAGAACCCCGGCACGGTCGGGCGCGCGCTGCACGGTATCCTGCATGTGTGCGGGCCGGACGGTGAGGAACTGCCGGCGGGGCATGACGGGGTGCTCTATTTCGAAAACGACAAGATCCCGACCTACCACAACGATGCGGAGAAGACCGCCGAGGCGATGCACCCTGAAGGCTGGATGACGCTGGGCGATATCGGCCATGTCAACCAAGGCGGCTGGCTGTTCCTGACCGACCGCAAGAGCCACATGATCATCTCCGGCGGGGTGAATATCTACCCGCAAGAAATCGAGAACTTGCTGATCGCGCACGAAAAAGTGATGGATGCCGGCGTGATTGGCGCGCCATGCGAAGATATGGGCGAGAAGGTGGTCGCGGTCGTTCAGCCGGCCGATTCCGCCGCCGATACTGGAGCGCTGGAGGCGGAACTGCGCGAATATCTCGAGCCGCAAATCGCCCGCATCAAGATGCCGAAGCTGTTCGATTTCCGACCCGAATTGCCTCGCGAGGCCAATGGCAAGCTCTACAAGCGCGAGCTGCGGGATGAATTCGAAGCCAAAGCGCAGGCCTCCTGATGGCCTTGCCGGTGACGCTCGACCAAGAAACCGCCCGCGCGGTCATCAATCCGCAGAGCTATGCCGCGTGGGACCCGTTGCTCGACCTTCTCGACCGGGTGCGCAGCAAAAGCCCGGTGGCCCGGGTCGAGCCCGATACGCCGGGCGTGTTCGAACCGTTCTGGCTGGTGACGCGCTATGACGACGTGATGCGCATGTCGAAGGACAATGCGCTGTTCCTCAACAATCCGCGCCCCGTGGTGTTCAGCCTGAACAGCGCCATCGAATTCAGTCGCAAGGCTACGGGCAGCGACATACTTGTCGACTCGCTGGTGGTGTTCGACGCACCGGTACACCCGAAATATCGCAAGCTGACGCAGGACTGGTTTATGCCGCGCAACCTTGCGAAGATCGAAGGGGAGATCCGCGAGCTGGCTCACCGGACAGTAGAACGTTTGGAGGCATCGGGCGGCGAGGCGGACTTCGTAGAACTGGTCGCCGCGCCCTATCCACTGCATGTCGTAATGCAGATCCTTGGCGTACCGGAGGAAGACGAGCAGCGCATGCTGATGCTGACCCAGCAGATGTTCGGCGGGCAGGATGCCGATCTATCGGGCAGCGGCATGGAGAACATGACTCCTGAACAGGTCGTCCAGTTGGTCGCTGGAGCAGTCCAGAATTTCGAGGACTATTTCGAGACAATCACCCGGGCGCGGCGCGAAAACCCCACAGATGACGTCGCCAGCGTCATTGCCAATGCCACCGTCGATGGCAAACCGCTGCCCCCGCGCGATATGGCGGGCTATTACATCATCGTGGCGACCGCAGGGCATGACACCACCAGCGCCAGCACGGCGGGCGCGATGCTGGCGCTGGCGCAGGACCCGGAGCAGTTCGCGAGGGTCAAGGCTGATCGCAGCCTGCTGCCGGGTATCGTCGAAGAGGCGATCCGCTGGACCACGCCGGTGCAGCATTTCATGCGCACGGCGGCAGAGGACACCGAGCTGGGCGGCCAGGAAATTGCCAAGGGCGACTGGCTGATGATGAATTACGTCGCCGCCAACCACGATCCCGCGCAATTCGACGATCCGCGCCGGTTCGACGCGGCGCGCAGCCCCAATCGCCATCTGGCGTTCGGCGCGGGCGCGCACCAGTGCCTCGGCCTGCATCTGGCGCGGCTGGAAATGCGCATCCTGTTCGAGGCTCTGCTCGACCGGATTGACACGCTGGAACTGGTGGGCGAGGCGAAACGCTCCAGCTCGACTTTTGTGAGCGGCCTGAAGACGCTGCCGATAAGGTTCACTACATCATGACCGATCCACTCGACTTCACTGGCAAGCGCGCTCTGATCATCGGCGGATCGAGCGGTATCGGCAACGGTATTGCGCGCGCATTCTTGGACCGTGGCGCGGAGGTGACCGTTTGGGGCACCCGCCCCAGTGCGGCGGATTATGCAGGCGAAAACGGCAGCGATCTGTCGGGCCTCAGCTACGCGCAAGTCGATGCGACCGACGTCGACCAGATAGAAGCGACGCCAGTGCCCGATGCTCTCGATATCGTTGTGTGCTGCCAAGGCGCAGTCGAATACCGCCGGGCTGAATTCGAGCGCGAGGGGTGGGACCGGGTGGTCGCCACCAACATGACCTCGGTCATGGACTGCGCCCGCCACACACGCGCTGCACTGGCGCAGGCGGGCGGCGCGCTGATCGTAGTCAGCTCCACCGCAGCCTTCCATGCCACCATCGGCAATCCCGCTTACGGCGCATCAAAGGCCGCCGCTGTGGCGCTGGTCAAAAATCTCGCGGCAGCGTGGGCGGGCGAAGGCATCCGCGTCAACGGCATCGCCCCCGGCTTTGTCGCCACCAAAATGACGAAAGTGACCACCGACCACCCCAAACGCCTAGAAGGGGCCCTCGCAAAAATCCCGCTGGGCCGCATGGGCGAGCCAAGCGAAATGGCGGGAGCAGCGCTGTTTCTGGCATCGCCTATGTCGAGCTACGTGCTTGGCCAGACGCTGGTGGTGGATGGCGGGCTGACTTTGGGGTGAACGCGATCTACCGCCTGCCGAGTATGATCCGTATGCCGGAGCCTCGCTAAGGCGGGATTGAGAACGTCCGCCCATCAGGCTGCCTTCGGCTTGGGCCCCGGTTTGCGCGGACGAAAGGTGCGTCCAGTCACGTCTTCCTGTTGCCTGATCCATTCGTCTGCTGCAAGCGGGCGGCCAGTGCGCAGCCGCGCCTCGATCGCTTCGGCCACGTTTTCACCCTCAGCGGCTGTGCCTCCGGCTTCCAGCCCATGCCGCAACATGGACCTCCAGTTCGAGACCGCATCCGCCAGAGTCTCGACATCGGTTAGCGTATCATGCAGCAACCGGCTGCCAAGAATATGGCTCTGCGCGCTCGACTATTTCCATCGTTCGGCTCGTTCAACGATTTTCGCAGCGACCGGCCCTTCGACAAGCTCAGGAGAGCATTATTCTAGGCATAGCGCACAGCCGCCATCAAATGGGCATCGTCCATCGGATAGCTGGCGAAGCGACCCTGAAACAGATGACCGCGCCACCCTTCGCGGAAATTGATCATTCGCGTGTACCGCCTATGCGACTCACCAAGCATTGCACGCAGGCCGTCCGTATCTTTGGGGACGAGGACTAGATGGACTTGATTGTCCTCAGGCACCAGGCGACACAACGCGTGCCGCTGGCTTTGGCGGCGTACGCGACGAGCGATAGGTATTCCGCACGGTCATTGTCGGAAAAGAACACGGGCAAGCGGCGGTTGCCGCGCTGGGTGACGTGATGCGCTACGTCCGGAATGACGATGCGAGAGAGCCGGGGCATATTCGCGAACTAACCGCACGGGTACAATTTGCCAATTATGCATACTGTCCCCGGAACTCCAGTCCGTTGTCAGGACCCGACCAGTAACGACCGTCAAATTCGATAGCACGTCCGGTCAATCGAGGGGTTATTCGCTCAATCGGGCGTGGCGGACTGCGCATCGGTGTTCGGCGAGGGCTCGTTAGTTTCAACCGAACGGGTCGGTTGGGCGGCGGGCGTTCGCTGCGCGGAAGGCGCATCTGTGACGCTCTCGCGAGCAACAGGCCCGGGGCGCTGCCGTGGGCTCTCCATCGCGGATTTTAAATCCTCGACCTGCTGCACATCCGAACCACGGCCACCACCGCCCAGGTCCCGCAGGACGCCCTGTGTGGTGTTGCGGATCGTGCGTAGCCGAGTATTGGTCTGCCCCGGCCGTCCGTAGTGATCGGCTTGGTTGGCAACTTGGAAGGCGAAATAACTGCTTTGTGATCGGCCGGCCGCGCGGGCTGCCCCGCGATCGGCCTCGGCCGCCGCGTAGTCGAAAGCCGCGCAGAAATCGAGCTTCCCCCATTCCTGCGCGTCGGCGGCCGCCACATGGCAGTTCTCGCTGTATTTTCGCGCACCCGCGATCCCTGATCTGCGAAGCGTCCGCTGCATGGTTACGACCGCCTCTTCGATATTTGCGAAGTCGACGGCGTCGGGGACCGCTGGAAGGTATGCTGTAGTTTCGACGTTCCAAACTTCGGGGTCTAGGGCGGAGGCACCCGCCATCGCCAACTCAGCATCGATCGCCGCCTGCTCCGCGTCGAAGAGCACATCATCGACACCGACTGCCATCGCATCCAAGTTCGCTTCGGCGTCCATCATCGCGGCGTCGACTGCCATTCCAGCATATTCCCGATCGCGCGATGTTTTATCGTTGGCGATCATGAACGCGAGCCCACCGAAAATCATGATGCCCAAGGTTACGAGAGGAGTTCTCCATTCCGGCGGCTCCTCCGCTTCGTCTTCACCCTTGTCGGATTCAGGAGGCGGTGCCGGTGGAGGGGGAGGAGGAGATGGAGGTCCTGAAGATTTTTCCTGATTCGGCTGATCTTTCGCCCGCTCTCCTATTCCGCTCTTGATCGCCTCATAAGCCTCGACGATTTCGCTCGTCCGTTCGGCCGCGTCCTTGCCATGGTATTTGTCCGGGTGAAATTTCTTCAGACACGCGCGGTAGGCCGCCTGAACAACGTAATCCGGAGCGTCGGGCGTAATGCCGAGAACTTCAAAGGGGTTGCGGCATTGCTTCATGAGGTGATGGTTAGCAGCGGATCGATCAGCATGGCAATTGAAGAGGTCGCCAACCAACCGCATCCCGATCCGCCTTCGGGAGGTGCGGAACGGGCCTTACTCGCTATCCATTTCCCACTAGGATCTATCGCATTTATCGGAACATTCCCGACATACGCATAGAGGTTCACCTGATCCTCATACCCGATGGGATCGACCTGCAGGAACCGCCCAAGGATCGGCGAGTAGAATCGTGCCTTGTAGTGATAGAGCCCGACCTCTTCGAGCCACGCCTGCCTGGTGTATTGGAACCGGCCTGCGTTTGTGGTGCCGGACACGCCATAGGGATCGTACGTGTTGATCGCGGTGGCGGTGCCCGTGTCGTCGGAGCGATAGGCACCCGAACCACGCGTATCGGCATAGAAGAAGGTCGCATTGGCGAGCGATGCGCGCGACCTCACCCCAGCAACCGCGTCATAATCTCGCGCAACTCGTCCCCCATATCCTCGCGCTCCAGTGCCAGCGCGAGGGTCGCTTCCACGAAGCCCGTCTTGCTGCCGCAGTCGAAGCGGCGGCCTTCGAAGGTTTTGGCGTGGAAGGGTTGCTCGCCGATCATTCGGGCCATCGCGTCGGTCAGCTGGATCTCGCCGCCGGCGCCTTTGCCTTGCGTTTCCAGCGTGCGCATCACTTCGGGCTGGAGAATATAGCGGCCCGAGATGATCTTGTTCGACGGGGCCTCGGAAACCGGGGGTTTTTCGACCAGACCGGTCACCTCGACCAGCGTGTCGGACTTTTCCGCGCCCGGCGCAATTACGCCGTAGCTGGAAACCTCCTCCTGCGGCACTTCCAGCACGCTGATCAGATTGCCGCCGACTTCCTCATAGGCCTCGACCATCTGCTTCATGCAGCCGGTGCCGCCCTGATGCGCGACCATCAATTCGTCGGGAAGAAAGATGGCGAAGGGTTCGTCGCCCACAATCGCCCGCGCGCACCAGATTGCATGGCCCAGACCCATCGGAACCTGCTGGCGCACGGTGATAATATCGCCGGGTGTCGCGCCGGTCGGCTCCAGCGCCGACATATCCTTGCCGCGCGAGGACATGGTGTCTTCCAGCTCGTAAGCCACATCGAAATGTTCGACGATGGCGGTCTTCCCGCGGCCCGTCACGAAGATCATCTGCTCGATCCCCGCCTCGCGCGCTTCATCCACCGCATACTGGATCAGCGGGCGATCGACGATGGGCAGCATCTCTTTCGGGATGGCCTTGGTGGCGGGGAGGAACCGCGTGCCGAGACCGGCAACGGGGAAAACGGCTTTCTTGATCGGTTTGTGTGTGGTCATGGAAATCGGCCTAGCATGGGGGACAGGGAAGACAATTGTACGCTGACGACTGCATTATCATGACACGCAGGGCGGGGCACGCTTTGCCGCGGGAGTAAATCCGGTTAGAGGCTCCTCCCATGGACAAACTGATCATTCGCGGCGGCAATCGCCTGTCGGGCACTATTCCCATTTCCGGGGCGAAAAACGCGGCGTTGACGCTGATCCCCTGCGCCCTGCTGACCGAAGAGCCGCTGACCCTGCGCAATCTGCCGAGGCTGGCGGATATTGACGGATTCCAGCATCTGATGACGCAGTTTGGCGTCTCGACCGGAATCCGGGGCAAACGTCCGGAAGAATTCGGCCGGGTGGTGACGTTCGAGGCCGCGCATCTGACGTCCAATGTCGCCCCTTATGATCTGGTCCGCAAAATGCGCGCGTCGATCCTTGTGCTCGGCCCATTACTGGCGCGCGCTGGCGAGGCGACGGTTTCGCTGCCCGGCGGCTGCGCGATCGGCAACCGCCCGATCGATCTGCACTTGAAAGCGCTGGAAGCATTCGGCGCGAACATCGAGCTGACGCAGGGCTATGTGAAGGCGATGGCGCCTGATGGCGGCCTGCCCGGGGGCGATTTTGATTTCCCTGTGGTGTCGGTCGGCGCAACCGAGAACGCACTGATGACGGCTGTGCTGGCCAATGGCACCAGCCGCCTGTTCAATGCCGCGCGCGAGCCGGAAATTGTCGACCTGTGCAATCTTCTCGTGGCGATGGGCGCGGAGATCGAGGGCATTGGTTCGTCCGATCTGACGATCCACGGTGTGAAGAAATTGAACGGAGCCACCTACAAGGTGATGCCCGACCGGATCGAGGCGGGCTCCTATGCCTGCGCAGCCGCCATCACCGGCGGCGAAGTGCGGCTGGAGGGGGCGTGCGAGGCGGACATGCACTCAACCAATGCCGCGCTGAAAAGTATCGGGGTGGAAATCGAAAGCGACAAGCACGGGATGACCGTGCGCGCCGATGGTCAGCTGAAGGCTACCAACCTCTCCACCGCGCCCTTCCCCGGCCTCGCCACCGATATGCAGGCCCAGTTGATGAGCCTGCTGTGTAAGGCTGAGGGTACGTCGGTGCTGAAGGAAACGATCTTCGAGAACCGCTATATGCACGTCCCCGAATTGGCGCGCATGGGAGCCAATATCGAAACCGAGGGCCGCACGGCGATTGTCAAAGGCCCGGCCGATCTGACGGGCGCCGAAGTGATGGCGACCGATCTGCGCGCTTCGATGAGCCTGATCATCGCGGCATTAGCGGCGGAGGGTGAAACGCAGGTCCGGCGGATTTACCACCTCGATCGCGGGTACGAGCGTCTCGAAGAGAAATTGCAGCTGGCAGGTGCCGATATCGAGCGGGTCGGCGACGAATAGACTCAGTCGGCCGGGTCCGTGCGCGTCGATCCCAGAGAATAGGCCAGCCAGGTACGGACCGCGGTTGCGAGGCCGGTCGGTTCGGCTGCCGCCAGTCGCTCTGCATCGATCCGCGCGACGATCGCGTTGATCGGCACATTTTCGCGCGCAGCGGCATCGCGCAGCAGGTCCCAGAAAACCGGCTCCAGACTGATCGACGTCTTGTGCCCGGCAATCTCGACCGACCGTTTCACCGGAGGATGATAGGGGACGCTCATAGTCCGGTGGTAGCCGCTCGCATGCGTGCTGCCACGAATTTTTTGGGGTGGGGCGGCGGTTCAGTAGAAGCTAGGCTACGTCCATAATGCCGCAACCGACCGACCTCCTGAGCGAAAAAGAGAAGGAAACCCTGCGGCTTATCGTGCGCGGACACGATGCCAAATCGATGGCGCGCGAACTCGATCTGTCTGTGCACACGATCAATGACCGGCTGCGCGCAGCGCGCCGCAAGCTGGGCGTCACCAGCAGCAAGGAAGCCGCGCGGATGCTGCTCGAGCAGGAAAGCGGCAGCCCCGAATATTCTGCGTACCAGCAATTGGGGGATGAATCCGCAAGCGCCGATGCTCCACTTTCCTCCCATCCGGCACGTGCATTGTCACAGAGCCGGTGGGTGGCCCCCAGGGCTGCCCTCATTGCAGGAGGATTGATTATGCTCACTCTTATTTCCGCCATCGCGCTTTCGTTTGCGGCCCATCCTAGTGAAGAAGCCGTTCAGTTCGGCGAAGCAGCGCAAACCGCAACGACCGATGCCGAAGTTCTGGGCGCAGCGCAGGCGTGGCTGGCACTGGTCGACGATGGTGACTGGCAGGCGAGCTGGGATGCTGCCGGCGAAGCGTTTCGTGAACCCAATACGCTGGCGGGATGGACGTCCGCTTCCGAGCAGGTCCGTCCGCCGCTCGGCGATGTGCTGGCCCGCACACCGCTTTCGCAGGACCATGTGAATGCCCCGCCGATGGGGTACATTCTCCAGCGCTTCAAGACCGATTTCGAAAACCGCAACGGCGCAATCGAGACGGTCACGTTGATGCGCGAAGATGGCGAGTGGCGTGCAGTGGGATATTTCATTTCCTGAGCAAGCGGATTGTCCCCGGACAATCATGCGACGGCGGGCGCCTCGCTCTTGATCACGATTTCCGGGTCGAACAGCGCGGCTACGCCTCATCGCGTGCGGGTGGCGCCTGTTACTTCGACAGCGTGGTTGAGCCCGAAGCCCTGCAGCCAGGGGGTCGGGTTGTGCGCAGATCTCTGCACTACCGATAATCCCTCAATACATGTGCTGACCGCCATTGATGCTCATGGTCGATCCGGTCACAAAACCCGCTTCGTCGGAGCACAGGAAAGACACGCCGCGGGCAATCTCGCTGGGTTGGCCCAGTCGCCCCACCGGGATTTTCGCAACGATCTTCTCCAGCACATTCTCAGGCACGGCGGCGACCATGTCGGTGTCGATATAGCCCGGTGCGATTGCGTTTACGGTGATATCAAAACGCGCGCCTTCCTGGGCCAAAGCCTTGGTGAAACCGTGAATGCCGGACTTGGCGGCGGCATAATTGACCTGGCCATATTGCCCGGCCTGCCCGTTTATCGATCCGATATTGACGATCCGGCCCCAGCCGCGTTCCTTCATTCCGGGGAAGCAGGCCTTTGCCATATTGAAGCAGCCCCCCAGATTGATCCGCATGACATCGTGCCAATCTTCATAGGTCATACGCATCAGCGTACCGTCACGGGTAATCCCGGCATTGTTGACCACAACATCCACCGGGCCGATCTCTTCGGTCACTTTCTCGCAGCCGGCCTGCGTGGCGTGATGGTCGCCTACATCCCATTTGTAAGCCGCAATGCCCGTTTCCTTGGTGAAGGCCTGCGCCGCTTCGTCATTGCCGCCATAATTGGCGACCACGGTGAAGCCGTCTTCTTTCAAATGCTCGCAGATCGCGCGGCCTATACCCCGCGTTCCTCCGGTGACGATTGCGACACGTGCCATATCTCCGCTCCTTGCCTGTGCTTGTCCCCTTGACGTAGCGTCAGGCGGGTTTGCGGGCAAAGAAAAACCCCGCCGGAGCGGGGTCAGTCATTCGTATTCAAATACCCGGTCTGCAAAAGATCAGAAGCGCAGCTGGGTTCCGACATAGACCGACTGATCGTCTTCCGTACCATCGGTGAGTGGCGCCAGACGGTCGCGCTCCTGCGACAGACGGACACCGGCGGTCAGATCGATATTGCGCGAAACGCGGAAGCTGCCGCCCAGCTCGACCGATTGCTCACCCTGTGCCTCCAGAGTGCGGGGCGAACGGCCTGCGGGTGTGCTCTGATCCAGCGTGAGGCGCGGCGTAAAGCGGCTCGGCTTGTCGGGAGCGGTACCTTCTTTCGGCTTGAACTCGGCCAGATCGGGCATTTCAACCCGCGCAATCCCTGAAGGAAGCTGCGTAGCGGGTTTGGCAAAGCTCTGATACCCGCGCGAGATACCCAGATCGAAGCGCGAAGGAGCGATGGTTTGCACGGTGCGGCGACCCGGTTCCACTTGCGCGGATGCAACGGCTGTCCGCACCGAAATGGCGCGGGCCTCTTGCTCGCCGACACGGACGGCCACGGTCACCGTTCGGTCCGCCGGCTGGGCGCGACCTGCGGGCGTAAAGCGAATCGCCTTGCGCGCAGCGGCGTAGCGGCTGGCCACACGCTCGGCCAATTCCGGATCGACGCTGGCGGGTGTGAACGGGAGGGCGCTCTGCGCTTGCTGGTCGGGAGCAAAGCTGACCCCGGCAAGCGCGAGACCTGCGGTGGGCACAGCAACAATCGCGGCGCCGACGGCGAGCGGAGCAATGCCCCGCATCCAAGCCTGTCTGATCGCGCTGCGCATTGCTTTGCTCTCGTCCCCTGTACGCCCCGCCTCATGCGGGCACGCAAATGTTCTGTTCTCGTCGGCTAGCCGCAAGGGCGACTCACTGACACTGTCGAAATCTATGGGGCATTCCTTAGAAGCGCCAGTTTTTCCACAAGCTGAACAGCGCTTTGCCCTCCTACTGTGTCCCGATGCACACAATCGGCGCTCCCGGATACGGTGGTTGCGTGGTTCCACGCCATTCAGTCGCCATAAACGCTCCGGACGCAGAAAGCAGCCTGCGACCCTCCGGAATTGGTGCACGGCGCTTGCCGAGGCCACCCGCAAGGCTATAGGACGCATCACATAAGACACGCGTTTTCGCGCCGAAGTATGAGAGAACCACTATGATGACTGACACAGCAGCCGCCCCCACCGCCGGTCAATCGCGCGTTCGCACCCTGGCGCGGGCGATGGTTCTGGGCACCGCGACCTTGGGTCTTTCTGCATGCGGCGGCGGTGATGACCGTCCGGCTGCCGATCTGGCGGCGGCGCAGATCAGCACGATTGGCGTCAATTCCTATCTCTGGCGCGCCAGTCTCGAAACCGTCAGCTTCGCGCCGCTGCTGCAGGCCGATAGCGCGGGCGGCGTTCTGGTGACCGACTGGTATACCAATCCCTCCAATCCCGGAGAGCGGGTCAAGCTGACCGTTTCGATTCTCGATCAGGATCTGCGCGCCGATGCGCTGAGGGTCGCTGCCAGCCGTCAGGTTGCGCAGGGCGGAACATGGGTCGATGCCCCGGTCCAGGCCGCCACCGTGCAGAAACTCGAAGACATCATCTTGACCAAGGCGCGCGAACTGCGTCGACAGGCCGTGGGTTGATCGCACGGCACCTGCCTTAAGTCGTGCCTGCACATAGCATCGCCCCTTCCGGAGCAATTTCATGACTGACGCCGTTCCTTCCCGCTTCGATCCGGGCAGCGCAGACGCGCGCTGGCAGGCTGCGTGGGACGAGGCCCGCATTTTCGAAGCGGATTCGGAAAGCAACAAGCCGAAGAGCTTCGTGCTGGAGATGTTTCCCTATCCCAGCGGGCGCATCCATATCGGCCATGTACGCAATTATACCATGGGCGACGTGCTCGCGCGGTATAAGCGGATGACGGGGCACGAAGTGTTGCACCCGATGGGCTGGGATGCTTTCGGGATGCCGGCCGAGAATGCCGCGATGGAGAAGGGCGTTCATCCCGGCGGTTGGACGCGGGACAACATCGCCAATATGCGCGCGCAGCTGAAACGGCTGGGCTTCGCGCTCGATTGGTCAAGAGAATTGGCGACCTGCGAACCCGATTATTACGGCCACGAGCAGGCCCTGTTTATCGATCTGTACGAAGCCGGGCTGGTTTACCGGAAGCAGGCGACTGTAAACTGGGATCCGGTCGATCAGACCGTGTTGGCCAACGAACAGGTTATCGACGGCAAGGGTTGGCGCAGCGGAGCTGAGGTCGAAAAGCGCAAGCTGAGCCAGTGGTTCCTCAAGATCACCGACTTTGCCGATGAATTGCTGGATGGGCTGGGTGATCTTTCCGGCTGGCCCGATAAGGTCCGGCTGATGCAGGAGAACTGGATCGGCAAATCGAAGGGGCTGCAATTCGCCTTCGATCTGTCGGATGGCGGAAAGTGCGAGGTCTATTCCACCCGGCCTGACACCATCTTTGGCGCGAGTTTTGTGGCGGTTGCCGCCGATCATCCCGTTGCGCAGGCGGTCGCTGAAAGCAGCGCCGAAGCCGCCGATTTCATCGCTCTTTGCAAGCGGGGTGGAACTACGGCTGCAGACCTCGAAACGGCGGAAAAACTGGGCTTCGATACGGGGATTACGGCGGAGCATCCGTTCACCGGCGAAAAGCTGCCTGTCTTCATCGCCAATTTCGTATTGATGGAATATGGCACTGGCGCGGTGATGGGCGTGCCCGGCCACGACCAGCGCGACTTCGAGTTCGCGACCAAATACAAACTGCCGATCCCGCGCGTGGTTGCTGCCAGTGAAGAGGATGCGGACCAGCCTGTCGCCACCGAGGCCGAGCCGGGTGACGGGGTGATTGTCAATTCCGGCTTTCTCGACGGGATGGATGTGGACACCGCCATCGCCGAAGTCATCACCCGGGCCGAGAAAGGCAAATGGGGCGAAGGAAAAACGGTCTGGCGACTGCGCGACTGGGGCGTCTCGCGCCAGCGGTATTGGGGCACGCCTATCCCATTCGTGCACTGCGATGCCTGCGGCGTGGTGCCGGTGGCTAAAGACAGCCTGCCGATTGCTTTGCCCGAAGATGTCGATTTCCAGACGCCGGGCAATCCACTGGTCCGCCACGCGAAATGGAAGCACACGACCTGCCCAAAATGCGGCGGTGCAGCGACACGCGAGACCGATACGCTCGATACGTTCGTCGACAGCTCTTGGTATTTCCTGCGCTTTGCTAGCCAGCCGGAGGACAAGCCGTTCGACGCTGCGGAAGTCGCCAAATGGCTGCCGGTCGAACAATATATTGGCGGGATCGAGCATGCGATCCTGCACCTTCTCTATGCGCGCTTCTGGACCCGTGCGCTGAGCCATATCGGGCAGATCGACTTCCAAGAGCCGTTTGCCAGCCTTTTTACGCAGGGTATGGTCACGCACGAAACCTATTCCCGCCGCGCGCCGGACGATGGCCGTCAAAGCTATTTCTCGCCCGACGAAGTGGAGCGTGACGGCAAGGGCGCAAAGCTGAAGTCCGACGGTTTCCCGGTCACTGTCGGCCGAGTGATCAAGATGTCCAAGTCGAAGCGCAATGTGATCGACCCGGATACGATCATCGCTAATTATGGCGCGGATGCGGTCCGCTGGTTCATGCTGTCGGACAGCCCGCCGGAACGCGACCTGCCATGGTCCGAAAGCGGGATCGAAGGCTGCTGGCGCTTCGTCCAGCGGGCTTGGCGTTTGTTCGGTGCGTATGATGCAGCGGCGAGCGGCGAAGACAAGCCGCTTGCCCGCAAAATGCACCAGACGGTCGCCGCAGTGGCTGATGATATCGAGGCGCTGTCGTTTAACAAAGCTGTGGCGCGACTTTACGAACTCGCCAGCGCAATCGAGAAAGCCGATGCGTCGGCCGCGCGCAGCGAAGCAATCCGCACCCTGCTGCTTATGATCGCGCCGATGATGCCGCATCTGGCCGAAGAAGGCTGGGCGCAAATGGGCATGGAAGGTCTGGTATCGTCAGCGCCTTGGCCCACCGTCGATGAGGCCATGCTGATCGAGGACGAAGTGACCATCGCCATCCAGCACAAGGGGAAACTCCGCGATACGCTGACTGTGGCAAAGGGCTTGCCGAAGGACGAAATGGAAGCGCTCGCGCTGGCCAGCGACAAGGTTCAACGCTCGATCGACGGGGCCGAAGTGCGAAAGGTCATTGTCGTGCCGGACAGATTGGTCAATATCGTCACGTGATGCGGTTTCGTGCTCTCCTTGCGGCTTGCTTTGTCCCTCTGGCGCTGGCCGGATGTGCGCTGCAACCGATGTATGCGGGCGGAGCCGCAGGGGCAGCCGGGCAGGCGCTGGCCAATGTTTCGGTCGCACCGATACAGGGACGCGCCGGATGGCTGGTGGCGAACGAATTGCGCGACCGGCTTTCCGTGGGTCAGTCTGGCGGGGGCGTGGACGATGACAGCGCCCGATACCGCCTCGAAGTGCGGCTGGACGACCAGCTCGAGGGCTTTGGCCTTCTCAATGACGACACGATCGGTCGGGAGCGCCGGACTCTACGCGCGCGTTATCAGCTGATCGATACTGCAGACGATTCCATCGTGCTCGACGCGACTGCGGGTTCCGATGTCGGGATCGATGTCGTCTCCAGCGAATATGCGGTGATCGCCGCTGAACAGACCGCGCTGGAACGGCTGGCGGGCGAAGTTGCCGACCGCGTCGTGACCCGTATCGCCTTGCTGGGCCGCGAGAGCCAGTGAACGCAGCGCTGCAGAACGCACGATGAAGGTGAAGCAATTCGAATTCGCCGGACGCGCCAAAGCTGCTGCGTCGCAATGCAACATGTTCTTTTTCTGCGGGCCTGACGAAGCGGGCGCAAGCGCTGCTGCTGCCACTATCCATTCGCTCCTGCCCGATCCGGGAGAGCGGATCGAACTGTCGGGCGCCGATATCAAACGCGATCCGGTGCTGCTTGGCGATGAAGCGCGCTCCAGCTCCCTGTTCGGTGAAAAGCGCCATATTTTCGTGCGCGCTGCAGGGGAAGAAGCGCATGATGCGCTTAAAAACCATCTGACGGGAGAAGGAGAGGCCTGCCCGGTTCTGATCGTCGCAACCGGTGCGACCGACAAATCGCGTACGGCCAAGCTGCTCGAAAAGCGCGACGATGCGCTGGTGGTAATGTTCTATCCGCCGGACATGCGCGCCATGACCGGCACGGTGCGCGATCTCGCCGACCGAGCAGGCCTTCGATTGCAAGGCGACATGGCCGAGCGCATCGCGCGGTCTTCCGGAATGGATCAACGGCTGGCGGCTTCCGAAATCGAGAAGCTGGCCCTTTATCTCGATGCCGCGCAGGACCGGCCAGTGAATGTCACCCGCGAGGATTGGGACGCGATCGGGGCAGTATCCGAAGAAGATGGCTTCATGGACATTGTGAACGCTGCCCTGTCAGGCCGCGCGCAGTCTTTGCCGGGAGAACTGGCGCGGATGGAGGCGACCGGGATCAACCCGGTGACCGTGCTTTTGGCGGTCGAACGACGTGCGGCACAATTGTCACAACTGGCGGCGCGGCTCGGGAGTGGCAGCGATATTGCGGGCTTTATTGATGGAGAGAAGCGCGCGCGGCGGGTGTTTTTCAAGGAAGCTGCTGATTTGCAGGCACAACTGGGAACTTGGCGCGGTCCCAATTTGGACCGGCTCGTCGCACGATTGACCTCGCTTCATCGAAAAATGTTAGGCAATAGTCAGCAAGCAGGAACACTGCTAAGACACGAATTGACACAGATTGCGCGGGTCAGCGCGCGGGGTCGCGGGAGATCGTAGGAAGGATCGGCCGCATGACGCAAAATAATGGTGATCGGAGGCCAACCTCCGGCGAAAAGTTTTTCGGAATTGCCGGGCCCGGGCTCGCGAAGGATGGCGTCGCACCGGACGGGTGTGGAATCTGAAAATGAATGCCCCATCATTCCTGACGGCAGCCGATCTGGAAGGCGACACTCCGCTTGTGCAATCGCTGGAGAAGCGGCGCCTGCGCATCTACGCGGCGTTTCTTGTCCTTGATATTTGCATCCTGGCCTTCAGTTTTGCGGTATCCAGCTGGCTCACCAACCGGGTATTCGCCGGGGCGGGGGCAATGGCTCAGGCGCAGGTGATGGCACCTTTGTTCCTGACCATCGCGCTCTACAACCGAGCCTATTCGATGAGAGCTATGGAAGCGTGGAATTACGCCGCGTTCCGGGCGGTGTTGTCGCTGCTGATCGCAGCGGCGCTGCTGAGCTTCATTACCTTCTATCTGCGAGCAGAGGATTACTCGCGCGCGGTTTTCACTCTTGCCATCTCGATTTCCGCGATCGGTCTGGTGGTCTCGCGCTATGCCATTGTCGGCCAGTGGCAGCCCTGGGGGCGCAAGCTGACCAATGTGCTGGTTGTCCATGATGGCGGCCCCAAAGTTCCGCTGGAGGGCGCGATCCATGTGGATGCGAGCCAGCAGGGCATTCGCCCCGACCCGAACGATCCGCACGCGCTGAACAAGCTGGGCCAGATGATGACCAATATGGACCGCGTGCTGATCAGCTGCCCGATCTCGCGGCGGATGGAGTGGTCGTTTGTTTTGCGCTCGGCAGGCGTCAATGGCGGCATCGTGACTGAACGGCTGAACGAACTACGCCCGCTGCGGATGCAGAACGACAACGGTCTGCTTTCGCTGGTGGTGTCTGCAGGCCCATTGGGCATGCGCGACCGGGTTCTAAAGCGCGCGTTCGATACGGCCCTCTCGGGTACTGCGTTGATTGCATTGTCGCCCCTGTTGATCCTGACCGCGCTGGCGATCAAGCTGGAGGACCGGGGCCCTGTGTTCTTTGTCCAGCGCCGGCTGGGTAAGGGCAATTGCTTCTTCGATATGTGGAAATTCCGCTCGATGAAGGTTGCCCGGCTGGACGCCGACGGCAAGCAGTCGACCGCGCGCGACGACGACCGGGTGACTAAGGTCGGGAAATTTATCCGCAGCACCAGCATCGATGAACTGCCCCAGATTATCAACGTGTTGCGCGGAGAGATGTCGATCGTCGGCCCGCGGCCCCATGCTCTGGGTTCGCAGGCAGGGGACAAGCTGTTCTGGGAAGTCGATCCGGAATATTGGCGACGTCATGCCCTGAAGCCAGGGCTAACCGGACTGGCGCAAGTGCGCGGTTTTCGCGGGGCGACGGAGCAGGAAAGCGACCTGCAACACCGTTTGGGCGCCGATCTGGAATATATCTCCAATTGGAGCCTGCTGACCGATATCGCCATCGTCTTCGCAACCGCCAAAGTATTGGTCCATCAACGGGCTTTCTAACGACATTGAATCTTTACTGGTTTTCTGCGATAAAGTGCTGTCGAATAGATCAGGACAATAAGATGCAAGCGAGAGCGACAATTTCAGGGCGGTTGGTTGTTGGTCTGGGCTGCGCCAGTCTGGCGATGGCCGGTGTGCCTGCCCATGCCGATACCCGCGTGAGCGTTCTGTTGCCTCTTTCTCAGCAAACTTCCGCCGTCGCGACATGTGCTGCATCGCGTTCTGCCGCTGAAGTCGCGACTGCCGCTCAGGGCGCGCAGACTGCCCAAACCGCGCAAGCGGCCCAAACCCGCGGTTGCCTGTTGCCACTTCGCGCAGCACCGCCGCCAGCGGTTCAGCCTCCACCGCCGGCTCCTCCCGCTCCGCCGGTTGCCGCTCCGGCTGCAGGTGGTGGGTTCGGCTGGCTGGCTCCGGCGCTTGCCGGGATCGCCGCGATTGTCGGCATCGTCGTCGCTGCAGGCGGCGGTGACAATGGCGCTAATCCCGGAATTAGCCCCGGCTAACCGGCGATAACCGCTCTCAAGATACTTTAGCCAGGCGATGCAATGGCACCTCTGGCGTCTCAAACAAGCAAGGTGAAAACTACCATTGCCGAATGGGCTCTGGCGGGCCTGCTGGTTCTCGCCTTGCTGTTTGGCGGAGGAGGCAGCCCGTCGCCGGCACCCGAACTCGTTCTGCAGATCGCTTGTGCCATCTTTGGCGTTGCCGCTCTGTGGGCAGGATGTTTTGCGAACGGGGCAGGGCGGACGGCGTGGTGGCTAGCGGTCATCGTCCTCGCACTCCCGGCAATTCAGCTTATTCCCTTGCCGCCCAGTGTCTGGAACGCGCTGCCGGGACGTGATCTTGTCGCAATCTCGCTGGAGAATGTCGGCGCATCCGGCGATTGGCGCCCCCTTTCCATTGCGCCGCACAAGACCATGGCCAGCCTGCTGGCATTGGGCCCGCCCCTGCTTGTCCTCCTGCTGACCGCCTCTTCGAGTGATAGCCAACTGCGCAAGGCGCTCGGGGCGATCATCGTGATGGCTTTGGCGGCCACTATTCTGGGCGCAGTGCAAGTCGCGTCGGCAGGACAGGTGGGCCATCTTTACGAAGCGACCCATCGCGGTTGGGTCACCGGCTTCTTTGCCAACCGCAATGCGGCAGCCGATCTGTTCCTTATCGCAGTGCTGGCGCTGCTCGCACTCGCCTATGGCCAGCCTGATACCAAAAGCCCTGCGCGTGTTCCCCCCGGAGCGGCAGGAGTAATCGCGGTGCTCATGGGTGCCGCGTGCATCATGACAGGATCACGCGTCGGCGTGGTACTTCTGGCCGTGCTCGCGATGGTATGGCTGGCCAGCGTCGCCATTAGGGCGATATCGGTGTCCAGAAAAACTGCGGGCACTGCGGCCGCAGGAGCTGCAACCGTTGTGATGGGTCTGCTCTTGGCCGGTTGGTATGCTGGCGGCCTCAGGCAAGTTGCCGCCCGTTTCGGAGCAACCCGCGATATGCGTGCCGAGATCTGGCCTGACACTGTCCATGCAATCGAGCGGTTTTGGCCTGTTGGCTCTGGGCTAGGCACTTTTCAGGAAGCCTACGCGCCGTCCCAGCGGCTCGAGACGCTGGGGCCGGCAATTATTAACCGCGCGCATAATGATTTTCTGGAGCTCGCACTGGAAGGCGGGCTGCTCGCATTGATCCTGCTCTGTGCCATTGCTGCCTTGCTGCTGCGCAGCGCGCTGCTGCAATGGCGAGCCTCACCTCTGATCCGCAGTCGCCTGCTTTTTGCCGGTGCAACGCTTGCCGTTCTGGCCGCGCATTCGCTGGTCGATTATCCCCTTCGCACGATGGCGCTGGCAGTGCTTGGCGCCTTCGCTGCCGGAATTGTGGCAAAACTTGTAAGGCCGTCTTGATTGCGCGGACGCTTGCTTCACTGTCGCGTTAACCATGAAAAAGCGCTTAGCCCGATTCGGCCCCAAAGCCGCTATCGCCATCCCAGTGGGTGCTCTCGCAGCGTGTCAGGCGACGTTGCAGCCCGATGTTCCGGCAGGCGCTGACGCGTATACCGCCATTTCAGTGGCCCCGGAAGAGAGCGATGCGGTTGCTCCACGTTACGCATTGCGGGGCGGTGATGTCGTCAGTGTGGCAGTGTTCCAAGAGCCGGAATTGTCGCGCGATTCCATCGTGTTGGACGCCGCGGGTAATCTCAATCTCCCTCTGCTGGGGGAAATTCGCGCACGGGGCCTGACCACCAGCGAACTCGCCCGGTCGATCGAAAGCGCCTATGCTGCGCAATATCTGCGGGATCCGCGGGTCGCGGTCTACCTCGATGCGAGTATCAAGGATGCCGTCACCATCGAAGGGCAAGTCGAATTGCCCGGCATGTATGATTACCGCGACGGGCTGACGCTTCTTTCGGCCGTGGCTCTCGCCCGCAGTCCGACCCGTACGGCCAAGCTGGATGAAGTGGTTGTCTTTCGCGAGGTCGATGGCCAGCGGCAGGGGGGCGTATTCGATCTGATGGCGATCCGCGAAGGCCGGATGCCTGACCCGGCATTGCGTCCTGGCGATGTAATTGTCGTCGGCTACTCCTCGTTGCAGGGAACCTACCGCGATATTCTGCAAGCCGCCCCGATCCTTGGCATCTTTACGCGGTTTTAGAGCATGGCGACTTCCTCCAACCTGCCGGTAGTTATTCCGCAGTCTTCCCAGTTCGGGGAGACATCGGTCGGGCGTCTGTTTCGTCAAAGTATTGTGGCTCTGCGCCGCAATGTGTGGCTGGCCCTCGGGCTCGTCGCTCTTGGTCTGGTGCTCGGCGTGGCCGCCACTCTGCTGCAAACGCCGCGTTACACGGCCACCACCAGCATGGAGATCGACGAACGCGCGCAGCAGATTCTTGGCGAAGGTCTGGATACCGAAACTGCCGACAGCGATCCGTGGGATATCGACCGTTTTCTCAACACCCAGCTTGATGTGTTGCGCAGCCGCGCTTTGGCGAAACAGGTTGCGGAAGAACTGGGGCTGCTGGAGGATGACACCTTCCTGACCGCAATGGGCGCTGCAGTGCCTGACGACGCGGCTGACGAAGAAGCGCGCGAAAACACCGTTCTGGCGCAGTTGCGCGAGAACCTGCTGATCGAACCGCCAGAGAACAGCCGGGTGGTTCGGGTCTCCTTCACCAGCCCCGATGCTGCACTGTCCGCCCGCATCGTCAACAGCTTTGCCGCCGAATACATCCGCTCGACGCTGCAGAACCGGTTCGACAGCTCGTCCTATGCGCGTGAGTTCGTATCGGATCAGCTCGAGGAAGCGCGCGTGCGGCTGGAAACCTCGGAGCGGGAGCTCAATGCGTTTGCGCGGGCTGCCGGGTTGATCCGCTCGCGCGATCCGCAGGTCAGGGAAAACATTCCGGCAAATACCAGCATCACTGCGGCCAGCCTGCAGCAGGTGAATCAGGCGGCGAATGCCGCGCGGGCGGAGCGGATCGCTGCTCAAGGCCGATGGGAAGCCGAACGCGCGACGCCGCTGCTGTCCTCTCAGCGGGTGCAGACCAATTCGACGGTACAATCTCTGATGACCCGCAAGGCCACGCTGGAAACCGAGTTGCAGGCCGCGCGGGAGCGATATCTCGATGGCCACCCTACGGTCGAGCGGTTGCAAGGCGAGCTGGCGATTACTGACAGGCAATTGTCGACCGCCGCGAACAATGTGCGGGCATCGGTGCGCGCCGAGTTCATTGCCACCCAGCGGGCCGAGCAGGCGCTGGCGAGCCAAGTGCGCGAACTTCGCGGAGAGACACTGGCGGAGCAAGATCGATCGGTGCGTTACAACACCCTCGCGCGCGAGGCGGACACCAACCGCAAGATCTATGACGAGCTGCTCGAACGCTATAGCCAGCTGAATGCATCGTCAGGCGTGGCTTCCAGCAATGTGACGATCATTGACACCGCGATGGCTCCGAGAATGCCGTCTTCGCCCAACCTTCTCGCAAACCTGCTGGTCGGGTTGCTGGGCGGATTGGTCGCTGCGGCGCTGGCAATCTTTGTCAGGGATCAGCTCGACGATGCAATTCGGGTGCCCGAGGACGTCGAAACCAAACTGGGCCTGCCGCTACTGGGCGTCGTGCCTAAAGCTCTGCGCGGTGGTGCCGGTGACGAACTGGCCGATTCCAATTCGGCCATCGCGGAGTCCTACATGGCGCTGCGTGGAGCGATGCTTTACGCTACGCCCGAGGGCCTGCCGCCAGCTTTTTCGGTTACTAGTGCAGAAGAGACCGAAGGCAAGACGACCACAAGCATGGCGCTGGCTCAGGGCCTCGCGCGCATGGGCAAGAGCGTGGTTCTGGTCGATGCAGACCTGCGCCGTCCGTCGATCCATAAGCGTCTTGGCATGGCCAACAAGGCGGGCACGGCCGACTATCTGATGTCCGACCGTGGTGCAGCGGAATTCATCCAGCCCGGGCCGGTCGACGGTCTTTCGGTGATCACAGCGGGCCCCTCTCCGGTCAGTGCGGCCGACCTTCTGTCGACCCCGCGTCTGCAGGATTTGATCACCGAGTTGCGTGCCCGATTCGATGTGGTGATCCTCGACACGCCGCCTGTGCTGGGGCTGGCCGATGCACCGACAGTGGTGGCGCAGACCGGCGCGGTTCTGTTCGTCGTCGAAGCGGGAAGGGTGCGCAGCGGGCAGTTGAAATCGGCGCTGCGCCGGCTGCGTTTTGTGCGTCCGGCGATCCTCGGAGCGGCCATGACCAAGTTTGATCCCTCGCTCGCCGGCAACAGCTATTCCGCTTATTACGGGCGCGATTACTACCGCTATGATAGCCCTGACGAGGCGGCAGTCTGATTAAGCGCTGCCATACGGACGCGAACACATCACGAGCGCGCCTTGTCGCAGCCTCGGCATCGGCGCTGATTTTTGCCAGCTTGAGCATCGCCAGCGCTGCGGACCGGCTGACGGTTTTTGATGCCCGCGCGTCGGCACTGGTGCCCGCTTCTTTTGCCGGGAGAAGCTCTCAGATCATGGCTGACACCGCGCTTGAGCGTGGCGAGGTCACCACCGCGCTTGCTTACGCGGCGTTGGCCGTGCGGCAATCGCCGATGGATGCGGCGGCGGTGGACCTTCTGGGCGAGGCGCAGCTTGCTGCCGGTGAACAGGACGCGGCATTCGGCACCTTTGCAATCGGGCAACAATTCGGCTGGCGCGGCGCGGTGGGGCAGGCTTACCAATTCGAACAGGCAATCGCAGGGGGAAATGCCAGGCGCGCAGCGCTTCATCTCGACGCATTGCTCCGCTTGCGGGCAGGCGACGCGGCTCTGCACAGCGCCATCGACCGGCTTCTGGAGCAGGACGGTGGACATGCGGCACTCGCCGAGCGGTTGTCCTACCGCCCGCGATGGCGCAGCGCTGTGCTGGGCGGGCTCGACGGATTGTCGCGGCCAGCGCTGGAAAGGCGCGCCATGCTGGTTGTGGAAGCCATCGAGGCCGGAGCAATCCGCTGCACCGAAGCACGGTTTTTCGTCACCCATGCCGAGGCGCGCGGATTGGCCATAGAACGGTGCGATACGCCAAACCGCTAGGCGCCGGCCTCAAAGACTGGCGGTCAGGTCCAGCTCCACTGTAACGTCGGCGCTGGCCTGCGTTTCCAGATTGGCGCGCATCTGGGTCGATCCGGCATGAAGTGAGCCATACGGCACGCCGCCGCCCGAAGTCGGTCCCAGTGGCCGAGCGGACAATTGCAAGCCAGCATTGGGCAAGTCATGGCCGATCAATGGTCCGCTCACGGAGCCTGCCGGGATCGTCGAAACGGCGCGTGACCGAACTGGCAGGCCGGGATTATCGGCCTCAATCTTCAAAGCGGCAGCATTGTTTTTGAACACAAAGCTCTGCGCCGAATGGGGCACCGCCGCGGCCATCCGGTTGGCGGAGAGATGAACCGTGTATGCGTCGGCTCCGGATTCCGCGAAGGCCGCCACCAGCGGACCGACCCGCGACGGATTGCCATTGGTGATGGTGTTGCCGGCGATCACCTGTTCGCCGGTCAGCGTGTGGCAGGCGATCACCGGCCTGTTCTCAGCATCTGACCATAGGTCGCAGTGCTCGACAGTCACAGGTCCGCAGGTTTTGGGCTGGCCATCGTCATCTGTTCCCGTGCCCTTGATGGACAGAACATGCCAGCCATTGGTCCCGGCATCGCTGGCCACCGCCAGCTTCATATTGCGCAGAGTCAGTGCGTCGCTGACTTCGAACGACAATTCGCTTTGGATGGTTGGTCGCCCGCCGGGATCGCCCACAGCCCTGACCAGCGTCAGCCCGTCGATCGAGCATTGGCTGTTTGCATTATAGGCCACGCGCCGCCCGCTGAAGGAGATCGGCGGTACATCGACCGGCGCTGTTGCCGCGCGGATCATCGCATCGCGCATCACCAGCCTGTCGCACCCGGCATTCTCCAGTTGCGGGCCGGCATTGCCGTCAAAATAGGGGCTGTGGACGGTTGCATTGTCACCCTTGCCTGTGAAACTGAGGCCCATACCCAGCGCAGCATTCACTTTGCCGGCGCCAACAATGCGCGGGCGGATGAAGTGGATATCGGCATAGCGCGCGGTGCCATCATTATTATGGTTCTGCAGTTCGAAGTTCATCCGCCCCGCGTCGCGAAATTCGCAATCGACGAAATAGACGGTGCGGATGCCACCAGACATGTTGTCGGTCACCAGTTTCATGGCATTGGCAAGCAGGCCCGGCCGCGTGGTGAAGCGGCAGCGATTGAAGATTATGTGCTCCAGATCGTTGGCCAACCCTGCACCAAAGCCGCCATCGAATGTCATATCGGCAAAATAGAGATGGCTGCAGCTGGCACCGAAATCGAAGACCCGCCCGCCTGCGGGATTGACGTTAGAGAGGATTGTCCGCGTCATCCCGCGCCCGACCATGCCGCCATGGCTATCGGTCCATTTGAGCGAGCCGCCACTGGCATTCTGGCCGATGGCGAAAGTGCCGCTGCCGAGCTGGACGATGCCTTCGCCGACCTGTCCGACGGTCTCGGCAAATGCAGCGAGAGCAGTGCCGTCATCATGGATACCGTCGCCCAGTGCGCCGAAATCGCCCGGAGTCAGGCCCATTTGCCTGATGACGGTGGAAACGGGTCGCAAAACGGCCTCGGCAATATCCCGGCGATAGCCCACCGATTGCGCGCCTTCCGCACCGCCAAGCGCCGCATTGAATGCGAGAGAGCGGGCAGCGAGGCCACGCGCTGCGAGATCGGCCCCGCTCATTGCGACACCCGGTAGATGCATGAGCCGGAGTTCAGAGCGAACTCAAGCCAGAAGGTCGCTTCGCCGTCGCTCTCCGACCAGATCTGCTCGACTCCGTTCTGGGTCAATACACCCCAATCGAGGCCGACGACCCGTAAATTATGCAGAGTGGCGCCGCCGTCGACAGACCTTTTCAGGCGCACCTCGCCTGCCCAATCGCCTGACAGCGATACCGCAATCGGAGCAGAGCTTGCGGGCGTGAAAGGGCCGGCCAACCCGGAGGTCGATTGTGTCCCGGCCAGAACGGCGGCCTGTCCGGCGCCGGCTGCAAGCGCGACCGGAAGCGGATTGGCTTCGGTGATCTGCACCAGACGGTTCGCAGGATCGGAATATCCGATCGCGAAAGCCGGAGCGAAACCGGCGGGGGTGGTAATACGGGGTGCTGGCATGGGGGTCCTTCCGAATCGGGAAGGCAACCAACTATACATCGAAGGTTCTGTAGGAAAATGATTTGTACCAAATAGATTAATCCAAGGGCGCCGTGCCGGAGAAGCTGCATGTGCCGGAGCCGTGGGGGAACACGCAATCGGGCTTGAGAAGACGGCACTGTCCTGCGATGCCTGCAAACACTGGATCGAAGGGAAGCTGGACACACAATGCGTGCCCCACGGGCCCATATGCGCGAGGTTTCCGCGACGGCGGCTATTACCGGTTTGCGGATGGCGGGCGCTGCCCTGTCATTCGCGCTGGCAACGCTTCTTTCGGCCCTCTTGGGCGCGGGCGATGCAGGACGGTTTTTTGCAGCAATCAGTTGGGCGACCGGTCTGACAATCATCGCATTGTGGGGCTTCCCGCAACTGGTCCTTCACGAAATTCCGCCGATGCTTGCCCGGGCGAGAAGGGCTGCGGTGGGGCCACTCATCCGCTCGATGATGGCCGCCAATGCTGCGCGTCTCTTCGGCCTTCTCGCCGTTTCGGGTCTGGGCGTTCTTGCCTTCCGAGCAATAACCGGCGCGGGAGGGGCGATCATGGATATGCTCTTCGCCGCAGCTGCAGCGTTCCTTTTGCTGACGATCCGAACCGCGACCTCGACGGCCAAGGCCTTGGGGCTGCCGGGCCGGGCAACCGCGCTCGAATTTGTCCTGGTGCCCGGTCTCGCCATCGGTTTGTGTATTCTCTTTCTGCTCGGTGGCGACGCCGACTTGTGGGGAGCTATAGTGCTCTACATCGCCACGCTCGCTGTAGCCGCCGCTGCTGCATACGCCGGGCTCCAACACCAGCTTCCCGGCTGCCGCTTCGCCCGGCGGTCCGATCCCGCGCCGTGGAAGCAGCGCCGGTTTGTGTTTGCGCAAATCGAGACGGGGCAGTTTCTGACGGCGATGGGTGCAATCGCATTTCTCCCGCTGGTTCTGTCCTCTTCCGACGTCGGGGTGCTCAATCTGGTCTTGCGGATCGCCGGTCTGGTCTCGCTCGTCACGGCGACCATTCCCTCCATCTTCATCCCGCGGCTGGCGACACTGCAGGCGGAAGGGGACAGGGCGGGATTTGCCCGAACGCTGGGTTCGCTGCGCCTGATCATGGGAATGTCGGGCGTGGCCGCCTATGCCGCTATTGTTCTCCTCGGACCCGGCATCCTGGCGCTCGCAGGACCGGACTTCCTGGCAGGCGCGCAGGCTTTGCCATGGGCCGCAGCCGGGTTTTGTGCCGCGCTCGTACTGGGCCCTGCCGGAACCGAGCTGACCTTGCTTGGCCACGAAAAAGTTCTCCGCAACACAATTTTGCCGCTGGGCATCTTGGGTGTGGTGGCGAGCCTTGTGGCCGGATGGCTGGCAGGTCCTGTCTGGGCTTCTGCCATGCCCGGTGCGGCAGCCTTTCTGGCGCGCGCAGCCCAGCTTGCCATTCTGCGGCAAGTGCGGGCGCGGACAAATCAGGGCGGGGCCGCGCCATGAACCCAAGCACACAACCCCCAAAATTCTCGATCCTTATCGCAACCTACAACGCGGCGGAGCCACTGCAACGATGCCTCGATAGCATCGCCCGTCAAAAGGCGGGGCTATACGAGGTCCTGATTGCGGATGGAGGATCGACCGACGGCACACATGCAATTGTCGAAGCGAGCGACCATCTTGTGGCGCATCGTATCTTTGGACCCGATGGGGGGCCTTACGATGCATGGAACAAGCTCCTCCCGCATGCGCGCGGCGAATGGATTATGTTTCTTGGTGCGGACGACCAGCTCGCCACTCCCGACACCCTGCGCCTCCTTGCCGAGCGCTGCGCCCGGCTTCCGGTCACGGCACCGCAGCTCGCTTTTGTTTTCGGAGTCACCGAATTCGTCGCCGGTGACGAGATTATTGAGCGGTTTGGCGAACAAGCGATGCCTGGCGACCAGCATGACCTCGCCACGGATTTTTCGCTTTCGCATACAGGCCTGCTCCACCACCGCGATTTGTTTTCCGCTTTCGGCCCGTTCTCGGCAGAATACGCAATTGCAGGCGACGCGCATTTCATGCTGCGCAGCGCGCTCGACCCGCGAACCCGGTTTTTCCATGCGCCCTTTCCGGTGGCGCGGATGGCCGCCGGTGGCCTGTCGAGCAGCGTTGCCTCGCGGGTGGCTTGCTATGCTGAAGTGGAGAAGGCGCGCCGCGAATTGGGGGTCAAGCCCATCCGACCGCACTGGCTCGCTGCACTCCAGTTCCGCTCAGCCCTCGCTGCCCGCATTCAGACGGTTCTTGGGAAAAAGGCCCTGCTGTTGGCCGCCAATCTCTACCGCACGCTGTCGGGCAAACGCGCGCGGAGCGATTATCGATGAGCGGCCTTCCTCCGATACTGAAACTGCATAACCGCTACCGTCAGACGGGCGGAGAGGAAGCGGTGGTCGCCGCCGAATATGCGTTGCTGGCATCGGCTGGTCACGACGTATCGCTGCGCGAGATGGACAATGCCGACATAGCCGGCCTCTCGGGGAGTATGGCCAGCTTTGCCGCTGCGTCGGGCAGCGAAAAGTCCGGCGCATGGCTGGAGCGACTGCTCGACGAGACGGGGGCGGGCATAGTCCATGTCCACAATTTCTTTCCTCTGCTCTCGCCAACCATCCACCTGACGGCCGCCCGACGCGGTGTGGCTGTGGTGCAGACCCTCCACAATTACCGCCTGCTCTGTGCTGCCGCTACATTCCTGCGCGATGGCGAGGTATGCGAGAAATGCGTTTCGGGTGGCCGGAAATGGGCGCTGATACATCGTTGTTATCGCGGCTCTCTGGCTGGCTCACTGGCCAGCATCCGGATGCAGCGCGCCACAATCGGCAGTCGGCAATGGCTTAACGGTGTCCACCGCTTCATCGCGCTTTCCGAATTCGCCCGCCAGAAGATGATCGCCGGAGGATTACCGGCCGAACGCGTTGTGGTGAAGGGCAATTTTCTCGAGTCAGCGCCCGTTCCGCCGGAGACGCCGATGGACAAGGGAACCGGCCGGACCGGCGTGATTTATGTTGGACGTCTGTCGGCAGAAAAAGGTTTGCGGGAGTTGATCGAAGCATGGCGTGCGCTTCCCGATATCGCTCTGGCAATCATTGGGACCGGACCGCTGGAGGCTGAACTGAAAGCGGGGGCACCGCCCAATGTTCGCTTTGCCGGGTATTGCTCGGCGGAAGAGGTAGCCAGCAAGATGCGCTGCGCCAGCCTGCTCGTTATGCCGTCGCTCTGGTATGAAGGATTCCCGCGCACGATGGTGGAGGCGTTTGCCCGTAAATTGCCGGTGATTGCCAGCGATCTTGGTAGCTTGCGCGAAATTGCCGGGGAAGGCAGGCTGGCCCGTCTTGTCGAGCCGGGTAATATCGACGCATTGTCGGGCGCTGTCCGACAACTGATGGGTTCCGATGACGAGCGCGGCAGGCTCGCCGAGGCAGCGCACGGCGCGTATCTGCAACACCACACCGCGGAAATAAATTTGGGCAAGTTGGAAGACATCTACCGCGCAGCATTGGGGGAAGTGGCTCAAGCGCCGGCCACAGGGCTCGGGAGCCGATCATGATATCGAGAACCCTGACCCCCCAGCAACTGACATCTGCCGAAACCGCGCCGCCCCAGCAAGAGCACGCACAGACAAGCGCCGGAGAATTGCTGCTCGCGGCGCTGATGCTGTTCTACGCGTGCCTCTTCCCTTGGCTGCGTGATGCCGGTGTCGCCGCGCTCGCCGTTCCGGCGGCAGCAACCGTGGCTCTCGCTCTGATCTATGGCCGCCGATACATACAGTTCTCCCTCATCCTGCTGGCGGCTATCGGGATGGTCTACGTCGCCCTGTCCTGGGCGGGGATAATGCATCGCGGGATCACCCTGCTTTACCAGCAATCGGCCATTGTCCAGCAAGCATTCTATACTGTGTTTCTGGTCGCTCTCGTGCCAGCCTGCGCGCATATCTGGTCGCAGATAGAACAAGACAGGCCGGGTTGGCGTGCGCTGGAAATATGCGTTCTGATCGCTGCCTTGGCCAGCAAGATTGCGCTCGCTCTTTCCGGGCAGAGAACCACCGACGGATCCGGGTTCGGTATCTCGCAGCTCATCAATGCGGATATGATCGCCGTGGTGATCATCGCCCATCTGGTGGTGTTCAATGAGAACCGCCCGGCCTTGGTGCGGTTTCTGGTCGCAGCACTGCTGCTGCTGTCGGCTGGCTCGTTTCAATCCGTTCTCGTTGTGTCGGCAATGATCGCGCTGCTGGCTCTGCCGCAATTTGGAAAGATGATCGCTGCTGGCGTGTTTCTAGGCCTGTTCGTGGTGGCCTTCGCCGCGCAATTCTATGCCCAAGCCATATGGTGGTGGGACTACAATACCGGCATCCGGCTACTCTTCTGGCGGGATGTGTATGAGCGGCTTCTGGCCAGTTGGGGCACTGGTGTCGGGTTCGGCACGGAGACGATCCGCCCTGTCTACCATATCGGCATAGAGGAGCATGTCATCTCCGGTTTGGAGCGGACGGGCTACATCCATGTCACCGCCCACAATGCCTATGTCGATGCGTTCTACCGGATGGGCATTTTCGGGGGAGTGGCCTTGCTGGTCTATGTCTTTGCCATGTTCGCCCGCACGGTCGACCCTGCCCGCCAAAGCTCCGGCTTCGACTGCTGGGTTTTCGCAACGCTGGCCATATCGCTTATGGTCAATGTGGCGCTGGCCAGCGTGGGTTTTATGATCGGCACCGGGCTGCTGATGGGATGGTTGGTCTATCGTCACCACGATGCCGATTCGATCCCAGTGGCAGAACGATGGGCGCAGGCACCCTGACGGTGACGTCAGGATGACCGATCCGTGATGAACAAGACACTGGTTTGCATCGCCGGATATGGCCGATCGGGCAGCACAATGCTCGAAATGCTGCTGGCCCGACGCTTGGACGCGCTGGGTCTGGGTGAGGTAAAATATGCGTGGAGCCGCGGTTTCCTGCGCGGAGACACTTGCTCCTGCGGAAAGGCGGCGCAGGATTGCCCATTCTGGCAGGCGGCGTTGGGCCGGGTGCGGCAAGCAATCGGTAAAGGGCCAAATGAAGCCGAGGCTCTACGCAATGCGGTTGAGCGCAACCGGCACCATTGGGCGCATCGGCTGCTGGGAATTCCCTCGTCCCGCTATGACGAAGCGCGGGCACAATATGTCTCGCTACTGTCGCAAATTTATGCGCAAGCCGAGGCCTTCGGATCCGGCGACTATCTGATCGACAGCAGCAAAGACCCGGCGCATGTCGATCTCGCGATTGACGCATGGTCTGGCAGGACCGTGGTCATCCACCTTGTGCGCGATCCGCGTGCCGTGGTGTATTCTCGCCGCTATTCCCGGCGCAGCCCCGATGCGCTTCGTCAGAATGGTGTTCTGCGTTCCTGCACCGAGTGGAATGCGATCAATGTCGCCTCTGACAAACTTCGTCACCGCGCAGAATACGCGCTGGTGCGGTATGAGGATCTGTCCACCGACCCGGGCGTGCTGCACGAGCTGGTGACTCAGATTGCCGGTGGCGATACGCCCCCGCCGAACTCGACCGGCGGCGGGACAGGTCACGCCTTGTCAGGCAACAGTATGCGGTGGGAAGTTGACGGGATCGAAGCCCCCGTGCTCGATACGCGCTGGCACACTGCACTCCCGGCTTGGGAGCGCAGGCTGACAGGTGTGTTATGCGCCCCGGTCATGGCGCGATACGGCTATTCGAGCGCGGCGGACTAGTCAGCGCCAGTCGAGCGCAAAATCCGGACAGGTGGACCCTGCAACCATGGCAGGCGAAGTGCCCCGGCCGCTCATTTCATCGAAGGCCTCTCGCGCGATTGTGTTGCGCGGATCACAAAACCTCAAACCGATGGCGAGGCGGGGAGGATCGGCAATAAGACCCTTGCCCTCGAACCGGCTGACGACCGATTTGGCAGTGCGCTTCGCGAAAGAAACAAACGGGTTCCGATTGCTGTTGTCACCCAGACGATCGACCGAAGCGTGCAGTGTGGCGGGGTGGAACAGGAAGAATTCGCCCGGCGCCAGCGGTATCGCTTGGGGCGCGGCAGCGCCGCTCATCCGCTGATAATAGGGCGTGCCATACCCTGTGCCCGCTGTCTTCTCGATCAGATGAAATCCGGCTGTCTGGCGCTTCTCCTCGCTCCACAGATGGCTGCCGGGGATCACTTTCATGCAATTGTCCGCAGGCGCATCGGTGAGCGCGAGATGTGCGGTCAAATGATCCTCAGAATCCGCCAGCAAGGTTGTGAAGCGGTCGCTGTGCCAGCCAAGGCCGCGTCCGGGCCTTCCAGTGAAGACGTGGCTGCGCCACAGCAGCAATTGCCCGGAATACACGGCTCTCACGGTTTCGATCAGCGCTTCGGCAGTGGCGGCTTTGCGCACCGAGGGAAGATCGAAATGGCGATTGCGGCGGGCGTGGGCAGAGTAATTGTCATCGCGCAATTCCGCGCGCAATTCCTCCGCAGCCAAGGCGGCGTCGGCCTCTGAAATCGCTCTCAAAGGGCCGACAAAGCCGTCCTTCGCAAAATCGCGGGCAAGCATTTGCGGATCTGTCATACGCCGAGTGCCTGTTGCAGGTTTGCCCGCCATTGCTTGGCTCGCAATCGCCAACCGCCCCGCGCCACGATCTTGCGGCGATACACCGTGTGTCCGGCTCCCGCCCAGCGCGGGCGATCCAGCAAGGCGCGCACGAAGGGATAGACATCCTCAGGTGACTGATAGCGTTCCGGACTATCGGTCTGCGTGCCCAACAAGCCAGTTACGGTCTGCCCCGGATAAAGCACATTGGCCTGCACATTGGCGCGGCCTTTGCGCTGCCACAGGATTTCGTGCGCCACGCTCTGGGTCAATCCCTCAACCCCTGCTTTCGAGGCGCTGTAAGCCGAGGTGACGGCTCCGCCAGCATGGGCGGAGCGGCTTCCCAGAGTTACGATGCGCCCGAAATCCCTTGCCAGCATGCCGGGCAAAACGTGATGTATAGCCAAGGCTGGAGCGAAGAGATTAGCCTCCATGATCTTCCGCCATTCTTCCATGTCAAATGTGGCGAGCGCGCTTTGCGTATAAAGGCCAGCGGCATTCACCAGAATGTCCACGGGGCCGGTGTTCTGCTCGATTTCTTGCATTGCGCGCGTCACGGCCTCTGGATCGGACATATCGCACCGCACCGGATCAATCCGGCCGCCAGACAATTGTGCTGTTTCCTGCAAGGTAGCCTCGGTTCGGCCGGTGATGGCAACCCGCGCACCATCCTTCACCAGACCCAGCGCAACGGCGCGGCCAATGCCCGTCCCACCGCCCGACACGAGGGCTACACGGCCAGAGTAATGCAGCTCTGATTGTCGCACTTGGCGATCCTAAACAAAAAACTGGGGAAGGCCACACTGCATTAAGGGATAACCCGTAATAACGATGCTATAAAACAAATAAAGCCGACCACACGGCGCGAGGTGAGCAGCGATGCTTTACCGTGTAGTCAGGCCGGGTCCACAACCTCGCATGATGTCTGCTGGTCTTATGGCCTAGCAGCTGGCGGCACGGGTGAAAATTTTCGAGTTCAATCTCTTCTACAACGAGCATGACGCCTTGACGATCAAGCAGGGCGAGGCGGCGCGTTGGGTGGATGAGCTGCACTTGTGCGAGGCGACGCGAACATTCCGTGGGCAGGCGCGCGCTTCCTCCGGTCTACAAGCAGATGATTTTCTGCGCATTCACCAGTTCGACGGCGACCGTTTCCACCCTGAATACAAATGGGGCCTCAGCCGTTACGCGCCGTTCTTCCGGCGCAAGGATATGGCGCGCAAGAACGAAACGATGCAGCGCAATGCGGTGCACGATCTGATCCGGCCAGGTGACGACGATATCGTGATCCTAGCCGATGTCGATGAGATCATCGATTCCCGCCATGCAGAGGCGATCGTTGCGGCGGCACGGGAACACGGGATCGTGTCCATCCGGCTGCGGCACACCTTCTTTTTCCTCAATCTGTTTTCGACCCGGTTCCACGAAGCATGGCCAGGTTCGCCGCCGGATTATGCCTACCGTATTTTCGTAATGACCGGCGCGTATTTCAACACGATGCGCCGTACATCCGATCGGTTGCGGCGCCTTGGCGAATGGAACCGGCTGGGCGGCGAAGTGCATCTGATGGACGGCTATCGCGGCACCCATCATTCGTGGTTAGGGGATGCGGAAACAGCGTTCACGAAGCTGAAGTCCTACGCTCATCGGACCGAAGAACATGATCCCGATCTGGTCGATGCGGCGAGCGGGGAGATTACTCTGGCGCGCCTGGCGCAGGCAATCAGCAACGGGCGCAGTCTGTTTCCCGGCGACCACCTGGAGCAGCGCGCGCCGGCTGATGCAGCCTTACTGCCCTTCGTGGCCGACAATCCGGACAAGTTTTCGCATCTGATGATGGAGGCTGCGTGATCATGCTCGATTATCTCGCGCAGCTTGTCCGGCATGGCAGGATCGACCCGGTCGAATACTACGTCAGCGACCGGCACCGCGCTGTTTACGTCGAGAATGCGAAAGTCGCCTGCACAGCAATCAAGGCGGCGATGTTTCCCGATGCTGCCGCGAAGGGTCTATCGCAAACCGCGTTCCACGAGGCATTGCGCGGCCATGCGCATCACCGCCTGCCGACCATCGCATACAATTACCTTGTATTCACATTCGTTCGCCATCCCGAGGCCCGCCTGCAAAGCTGTTATCGCGACAAGGTCCAGCGAAACGCGCACGAGGACGGCCCCTCGATCCTTCACCGCCGGTTCCATCGCGGCCTGTTTGCCACCTTGGGCGGTGTCGACATTCGTGCCGACGGCTTGCCGTTTGAAAGATTTGCAGAGGCGGTCGCGCGGATCCCCGATCGCGTATCCGACCGCCATTTCGCCAGTCAGTCGCGCGCGGTCGAGGCTGTCCAGCGTGCCGAGAATTCCTTCGTCGGGCAGTTGGAGACGCTCCGCAGGGATTGGGCCGAAATTCAGGCAATGACCGGACTTCCCGATCTGGCGATTGCCAACCGCTCGGCAGCCGAAGGCGGGACAACTGCCACGAGTCCGGTTGCCCGAAGCGTCATCGCCCGGCGCTATGCTCGCGACTTCAAGGTGTTGGGTTACGCTTATGAATGAAGTGTCCCACAACTTCGCATCCTACGATGTGCTGGGCGTGCCGCTGACGGTCACGACCCCGACCTTGACGGCCGAAGCCATCGAGCGCTGGGCGCAGGATTCCGTCGGCCGGTTCGTCTGTTTGCGCGACGTCGCAAGCCTGATGGCGATCCGCGACAATCCCGATCTTGCACCGCTGCACCGGGATGCCAGTGTCATCACTCCCGATGGAAGGCCGCTTGCGGAGCTCGGCAAGCGGCGCGGCTTGCCGGTCGAGCAGACGTCGGGCTACGATTTGTTCGACGCGGTTTGTAGCCGCTCTGCGGAAAGCGGGCTGAAGCATTATATTTATGGCGGCGACGATGGGGTGGCCCAGCGATTGGCCGAGATCATGCGGGAAAAATATCCCGGCATCGCAATCGTGGGAGTCGAAACCCCGCCGATGGGCGATCCGGATGATCGGACCGCGCAGGCCACCCGGGATCGCATTCGTGAATCGGGCGCGGATGTTGTGTGGGTGGGCCTGTCCTCGCCTCGCCAGGACGCATGGATGTGGCGCAATCATAAGGACCTGCCGCAAACCCTGATCGGTATCGGAGCGGCGTTCGATTTTCACACCGGTCGTAAGCGCCGTGCCCCGAGGATTGTGCGCGTCATGATGCTGGAATGGCTTTACCGGTTGCTGGCCGAACCCAAGCGGCTGTGGAAACGCTATCTGGTGCTTCTGCCGCGCTTCGTCACACTTGTACTGGTCGATAAGGGACGCCGCGAACGCAGGGCGTTTCGCCGCCACAACATTTCCCCCGAGTAATGGCGCAGTCAGGCACTGGCGATCTGCCGTCTGCAAACAGCAAGCGCGCGACGCCTCGCGTAACCGTCATCTGCATCTTCCTGAACGAAGAGCGGTTCCTGCGCGAGGCCATCGATAGCGTGTTGGCGCAGGACCTCGACGATTGGGAACTCGTGCTGGTCGATGATGGCTCTGTGGATGGCAGCACCGGCATTGCACTGGAATTCGCCGAGAGCGATCCGCGGATCAGCTATCTGGCGCATCCCGGACATGCCAATCTGGGAATGAGCGCCTCGCGAAATATCGGTGCCGCCGCCGGATCGGGGGAATTCGTCACATTCATCGATGCGGACGATCGCTGGCCAACCGATAAGCTGACGCATCAGCTCGCCATCATGGACGCGCACCCCGAAATCGCCATGACCGCTGGCGCGATCCGCTATTGGGACAGCTGGCGCGGGGGTGAGGACCGGATCGAACATTGCGGCGTGGTGCGCGGCAGCGTGACCCCGGTTCCCGAAGCATTGCTCGGTGTGTATCCGCTCGGCAAAGGGGGCGCCGCTGCAGTCAGCGCACTCATCCGGCGCAGCGCATATGAAGCAGTCGGCGGGTTCGAGGAGCGCTTCCCCGGGTTCTACGAGGATCAGGCGTTCTTCGCGAAGATCTACGCCCAATTTCCCGTGCTGTTCAGCAGCGCTTTGTGCCAGGATTACCGCCAGCACGATGATAGCTGCTGTGCCCGTACCGAGGCTGCCGGCCTCTATCTGGAAAAGCGCTCTGATCTACTGAAATGGCTCGAAGGCTATGCGGCAAACCTCGACACGGATTGGCAGCCAAAGCTTGTGGCGGCGCTTCACCGCGAACAGCGGCGTCTGCGATGGAGAAAGCTGAGGCAGGCGCTAATATCCTTGCTGGGCAGGAGTTAGCGGCGGGCCACGAATGGCCAATGTCGCAGGATGGTCGCAGCCGTGGGGAACCGCGTCTTGAACCGAAAGCGCCAAAGCGTATCGGTCGAATGCATCATCACGCGGGGCAGGTCATACAGGTCGCTCGCGGGCGTTACGCGGCGATCAGCCAGACCCCAGCCGGCGGCATAACCTGCATCCTGCACAGCCTGCTTAGCGGCGGCATTCTTCTCCCCAAAAGGGTAGGCGAAGTGGGACGGGACCGGCAGACCGGCCGCTGCAAAATCCTGCCGCGGCCCGTCGATCTCGACCCTGAGATCGTCCTGTTCCAATCCGCTCAAATCCGCGTGAAAACGGGAATGACTGCCCAGAGTGACCCCTGACCGGCGCAATTCTGCCGCACCCTCCCGGTCAACCAGCTGGCGCGGCAGCGCCCCTGCAGGCTGGTCCCAGACATTTGTCTCGCCAAGCCGTCCGGAGACCAGAAAGGCAAGCGCCGGGATGCCATCTGGCGCCAGCAGCGTGTTCACTGCCGCCGGCAAATCATCATAGCCATCATCGAATGTCAGCAGGACCGAGCGGTCCGGCACCTGCGCAAGGCCCCGCGCTACGGCCAGTGCGGTGTCGGCTGTGACGAAGTGGAAGCCGCGCCGGACGAGCGACCGGATATGGTCGCGGAACAGCGCGGGCGGGATCGAATAGGCTGCCAGCACCGGATCATCCGAATGATCGGCGATCGCATGATAACACAGCACAAGCACCCGCTTGCCGGAAGGGATGCCGCCCGCGTCCCGAACCCCCGACCACCAATGGATACGCCGCGCAATATCGAACGATTTCGCTTCGCCAAGAATCTTGGCCAACCATTCCGAGGCGGCGCGGATCCCGGGGATGCGGGCCACCCATTTCAGCACCAGCCGGTCAAGCGCCCGGTCTGCGCCGCTGCCAGATATTAGCCCGGCTGCATGGCGGGGATGGGTCCGGCAAAAATGGATGTCGGCTCGTCCCTGTTCGAACGCCCGTTTGATCATCACGTCAGGCGCAACATTATGCACTTGCCACGCTCTGGCAGCCGGTGCGGCAGCGATTGCGCCATGGTCCAGCAGGCGGACGGCAAGATCGGTGTCTTCCCGGCCGTATCCGCCATTCGAAGTGTAGCGTTCCTCGAAACCGCCAATCGCCTCGAACGCCTGACGCCGAACAGAAAAATGTCCACCATAGAGCGCGAAGGGATCGCTTGCGCGGGGTCCGTCGAGCGCTCCCTCGGTCCACTCTCCGACCCCTTGCGTGAGGAAATTGACATCGGATTGCTCATCCAGCCCGATCCACCCGGCGACGGCGACAACCGATGGCTCGAGAGCCGCTGCATGCTGGCCAAGCAAATCGGGCGCGACCCGCATGTCGTCATCGAGAAACAGCAGAATGTCGCCCTCGCTACTCCGTGCCCCGGCATTGCGCGCGGCGGCGAGACCGGCATTGTCCTGTTCGATGATGTTGAGAGGGTACGGCAGATCGAGGGCGCGCAAAGCCTTGGCGGTATCGTCGGTCGATCCATCGACGACGACACAGACGGACCAGTCCCCGGCATACTGCAGCTTTGCCAAAGACTGCAGCGCGCCTGTGACGAGCTCACGCCGCTCATAGGTTGGAATGACAATCGAGAAACTCGGCAGCTTCATTGCGCCGCCCGTTCCAGCGATTGAAAGTAGGCCAGAATTTCGATCGGCCCGCTCTCCGTGACCCGTCCCTCGCGTAGAACGATGCCGTGGGTGCAGGCCGCCAATGTGGCGCTCCGGTGACTGATGACAATTGCTGTGTGGAAATGCTCGCCGCGCCTGAGCAACGCGACGATCTCGGCTTCGGAGGGAGCGTCGATAGCGCTGGTAGCCTCGTCCAGAACCAGAATGTCGGGCTTGCGCAGTAATGCTCTGGCGAGAGCGATGCGCTGTCTTTGTCCGCCCGAAAGCGCCCGGCCGCCGGGGCCGAGCGGCGTGTCATAGCCTTGCGGTAGCGCTTCGATCATCGCAGCAGCCCCGGCATCCTGTGCCGCCTGCAAGATGGCAATGTCCGAAGCGCCCGCTGACCCGAAGCGGATATTCTCGCGCACTGTTCCCTCGATCAGCGCGATGTCCTGACCGGCATAGGCCATGCGTGCGCGCCACAGCGATGCGGGAATGGTCTCTGCAGGTGACCCATCGTGCAGCAGGGTTCCGGCATCCGGTTCAGACAGGCGCGCGATGAGGGAAACGAGTGTCGATTTTCCAGCGCCCGTCGGCCCCATCAGCGCGGTGATCGATCCGGCGGGAATGTCGCAATCCACGCCAGTCAGCGCTCCGTCACGACCGGGATAGGAATAGGAGACCTCGCGCAGTTCCAGGGTGCCCGTCAGCTCTGGCACTGCCGCGTTGTCGGGCGGAGGCGTTTCGCTTGCTTGATCCAGCAACCATTCGACTTCGGTCATGGAGCGGTGCCGCGCGGCAAGTTCCACCCGGGCCTGACTGAGAGTTGCGGCATAAGGGTAGCTGCGCAGGAGGATCAGCAGGAACGCCGCGAGCGCGGGGGCGGGGCGTTCAAGCGATATCCCGCTGAACAATATCAGCAGGAAAAGCCCCGCAAGCAGCAATTCCGAGAACGGACCGGTGAGGGCCGCCAGCCGGCCCACCGCGAGGATACTGCCGGCTGCGTCCTGACTCGCTTGGGCAAATCGCGCCTCTTCGCGCTTCGCCTCCCCGAACAGGCGCACTGTGCGCACACCCTCGACCACCGAAAGCATTTGCCATCCAAGCACGCGGTTGGCGGCCGTCGCTGCCGCGCCCAACCTCCGCTGGCGGCGCTCGATCAGACGCAGGATCAGCCATAGAACAAGGCCCGCAGCCACAACGAACCCCAGCATTAGCGGATCGAGCCAGAGCAGAAGGCCGCCAAACAGCAGCAATCCGGCCAGTGCGGGAAGGGTGGACAGGCCCGCCCGCGCAGCCTCGGCCACGGCCCAGCTGTCGGTCGAGAGCACATGCAGCAGGCGCGCGCGTTCGGCAGAGAGATAGGTCGCGAAGTCGAGCGAAAGGATCCGGGCGCCCAGAGCCTCTATTAGACGTCGCGCAACGGAGACATCTATCCGCGCAATGAGGAGTGCATTCGCCGATTGCAGCACGGTTTTCAGAATAACCGCCATCAGGATCAGAGAGCCGAGAACCGCAATGCTCGCTTCGGGGCTCATGTCGCCTGCGAATTCGGCTAATGCCCCCAAAGGTTCCGGCAGGGGTTCTGTGGAAGATGGCGCCAGCAATATGGCCGCAATCGGCACCAAAAGGCCAATCCCGATCCCCTCAAGCAGGCTGACGATCAGGCCCAGGAAGACCACTAACGGCCAAACGCGCGCTTCGCTGCGAACAATCGCGCCTAGGGGTGTCCGAGAATCAACCAGCGGACTTGCACCCGGAAGGATAAATCCGTGGTCCTTCACACCGTCGCCTTAAGTCGCTGATTGCGATAGGATGCTGCCAATTGCACGCAGCAACGCAAATCGCCGTTAAGTCGCACCCTGAAACTCTGGCCGGTCACGTCCCTATTGTCCTCCACCATGTCATCCACTGCAAGCACGGTGCCCGCAAAGGCGGAGGATAGCATGCGCGCGGCCATTGTGGTCACAACCTATAATCATGCGCACTTCCTTGGTCAGGCGCTCGAGAGCATTGCGAACCAGACCCGCGCGCCTGACGAAGTGGTAGTGGTCGATGATGGGTCGCAGGACGATCCCGCATCGGTGACCGCCCGGTTTCCTTTTGCCCGCTTGGTGAGAACGGAAAATCGCGGGCTGGCCGCAGCGCGAAACACCGGACTGGCGAATGTCACCGCCGATGCGGTCGCATTCCTCGATGCGGACGATATCCTTTACCCCGGCGGATTGCAGGCGGGCCTGACTGCGCTTGCCAGCAATCCGGGCGCGGGATTGGTGCACGGGGCTTTCTGCTATCTCGACGCCGATCTGGGGTCGCCCAGCGCGCCGCGCTTGCGGCGAACCGGCCCGGCAGCGCGGCAGATTCTGCTCAGGGAAAACGCGATTCGAATGCACGGGGCGGTGATGTACGACCGGGAGAAATTGACGGACATTGGCGGGTTCGACGAAACGCTGCCGCTGGTGGAGGATTATGACGCTTATCTTCGCATGGCGGCGCGGTACCCTCTGGCTTCGCATGGCGGAGTGGTTGCGGGTTATCGGCGGCACGCGGGCGGGCTTTCGGCCAATGCACGGGCGATGTTCGATTGGACGCGGACGGTTCATCGCAGGCATGAGCCGGACCGGGCCGAAGCGTTGCTGCATCAGGCGTGGCTGGACGGAGAGCAGCATTGGCTCTCGGCTTTTAGCGAGCTTGCGTGGACAGGGCGGCCCGATATGGAAGGGCGCAATGTCTGGTCCGACCGTAAACGCCTGATGCGCATCGCCCCGCGCCTGACCCCGCCAGCGGCGCTGCGTGCGCTTGCGATACGACTGTTGCCGGCGCCGGTTGCCGACTGGCTGCGACAGATCCGGCGCGGCCCGGTCGAGCCGCCCACCGGTGAAGTCGATCTGGGCGATCTGGGACGGATTGCGCCGATCAGCGCGGATTTCGGGTTTGCCCGCGGTACTCCGGTTGACCGGCTGTATATCGAGCGCTTCCTCGAGCGGGAGCGGGCTGCGATTAGCGGGCGCGTGCTTGAATTGGGTGATCCCGGATATAGCGAGCGCTTTGGCAAAGGGATTACCCGGCAGGATGTCCTGTCGCTGGATGATGGGCCGGGTGTGACGCTGACCGGAGATCTCGGCACGCCCGGGACTCTGCCCGACCAAGCCTTCGATTGCGCCATCGTTACGCAAATGTTGCAAATGGTGTTCGATGTCGGGTCGGCGGTGCGCGAATTGCATGCCAGCCTTTCTTCCGGGGGAGCCTTGCTGGCGACATTGCCGGGCATCACGCCTGTTCGTCCCGAGGCAAATGAGGGTTGGTATTGGTCGTTCACCGGCTCAGCGGCCAAGCGCTTGTTTGGCAATGTGTTCGGCCCAGATCAGGTCGAAGTCGAAGTGTTCGGCAATGCTTTTTCGGCGACCTGCTTTCTACAGGGCATTGCGCAAGAAGACATCGGCCCCGGCTGGCTCGATCCGGTCGATCCGGCCTATCCGGTGATTGTCGCGGTGAAAGCGGTGAAGGCCTAATCCGGCCCTACAACCTAATCCGGAACCGCAAAGCTGCCCGACACCCTGCCATTGCCGGTACTCACTGCTGGCTCTCCGGTGACCGAGCTGGACCCGGCGGCGCTGCCGTCCACGCTGGAGACACCGCTGCGCAGATCGATGGTTAGCCGCCCGCCATTCAGCGTATCGCCGCCGCGCGCGAGGCGGACATTGCCTGCCATGGTGATGATCCGCCGGTTGAAATCATACACCGCCACCTCGCCCGAGGCCCGCTCGTTGCCGCGCGTCACGGTCACTCCGCCGGTTGCGGTGATGCGCTGGATGGAAAGGCTGCCCGCATCGCTATAGTTCACCACGGTGCGGCCAGCACGCAAAGTAAGCGCGGCCTGGCTGATGACGACATTGCCTGCCAACACCACGCGGTTCTGCTTGTCCTGCAGTTCCAGCCGGTCTGCGGCATAGCTGACAGGCGCGTTGGAATTGTGCGACGCGATGGCCTGTGCATCCAGCCGGATGCCGGTCGCCACCACCAGCGTGACGGCAAAGCCCAGCATGGCAGAGCGCAGCGCGGTCGATGTCAGGCTTCGTTTGGCCGTGCTGTCATTAGGGCGCATCATTGCATACTCCTGAGGGCTCCGGGTTCCATGCGCATCCGCGCATTGCCGGTCAATGTTACGGTGCGTTCGGGCAGATCGATGCGCAGCGCGTCGGCCGAGAAAGTGCCCGCGGGTATTTCGCCGCTCACGCCGCCACTCCCCACCAGTTCCCGCGCGTCGAGATCGATCGATACGCCGTTGGCTGCGAGCCGGTACCCATCGGCTGCCGTCAGTCGCAAGGTACCGTCCACATCCACCACATCGTCTCGGATCAGATAGCGTCCATTGGGCGCACGGAGGCTCGCGGGGCCTTCGGGCAATTGAATGCGCGCGACCATATCGTCCAGCCGCAAAATGCCTTCTTTCGTGGAGCGCTGGACGGCCTCGTCCGCTGTCAGCGAAAAGGGCCGCCCCTGACTGTCGGAACCGCGCACCATCGCATTGTCGACCCGCAGCCGTTCGTCGATCACTGCCACCTCGTCACGGTCGAGCAGAAAGCTGACTTCGCCGCGCGGGGCCAGCGGCGTGATGATCATGAGCGCAGCCAGAACACCGACTCCCATCGGCAACACTGCCGCCAGCACGCGCACCAGCCTGTCATGAAAGCCACCGGGTGCGGCGAAGCGCTGGCGTCCGCGCCGCAATGCCCGTGCATCTTCGCTGGTGATCCGCTCGCTCATCGCCTGTGCGTATCAGCCTTCGTGGCTGAACAGGTCCTTGTCAGCCCAGCCAACCAGATCCAGCCGTGCGCGGGTGGGGAGGAAATCGAACGCCGCCTGCGCCATCTCCATCCGGCCCTCGCGCTCCAGTCGCTTCTCCAGCTCCACCTTCATCCGGTGGAGATAGCGCACATCGCTGGCGGCATAATCGCGCTGCGCCTGGCTGATGTCCGGGCCGCCCCAATCGCTCGATTGCTGCTGTTTGGAGATGTTCTCGCCCAGCAGCTCCTCGACCAGATTTTTCAGCCCGTGCCGGTCGGTATAGGTGCGCACCAGCTTGCTGGCGATCTTGGTGCAGAACACCGGCGCGGCTTCCACGCCCAGATAGTGCTCGATCGCCGCCAGATCGAAGCGGGCGAAGTGGTACAGTTTCGTGCGCGTTCGGTCGGCCAGAATCGCTTTGAGGTTTGGCGCCTCATAGCTGCTGCCGGGGTTGAAGCGCACGAGATGCTCGTCTTCCCCGCCATCGCTGATCTGCACGATGCACAGCCGGTCGCGTGCGGTGATCAGCCCCATCGTTTCGGTATCGACGGCAAGCGCGCTGTCGCCCTGCAGCACGCCGTCCGGGAGGTCTTCTTCATGAAAATGTACAGCCATAGCTAGCGCTCCTAGGCGTATCGGGGATTGAGGGGAAGAGTGGATGGCGCGGGCGCGATGCACCGCCTAGCGTGCCAGTATGAGCGAGACAGTTCCCGAAAGCTGGCGGCCTGTGCTGGAGCCTGTTCTGGCCACGGCCGAAGTACGCGCGCTAGGCGGCTGGCTGCGGGCCGAAGAAGCTGCGGGCAAGGTGATCTACCCGCCGAGGGGCCAGCGGCTCCGCGCGCTGGAGCTGACCCCGCCGGAGAGCGTGCGTGCGGTCATTCTGGGGCAGGACCCGTATCACGGGCCGGGGCAGGCGCATGGGCTGGCGTTCTCTGTGCCCGAAGGCGTCAAAGTGCCGCCGTCGCTGGTCAACATCTTCAAGGAATTGCGCGCCGATCTGGGCGTAGAGCCGCCGCAAAACGGCAATCTGGAGCATTGGGCGAAGGCGGGCGTCCTGCTGCTCAACACCAGTCTGACAGTGGTGGCCGGGCAGGCGGGCAGCCATGCCGGACGCGGGTGGGAGGCGCTGACCGATGCGATTGTCGCCAGCGTGGCAGCGCGCACCGAGCCGACCGCATTCGTCTTGTGGGGCGCGCACGCCCAGAAGAAGGCGCGGGCCATCCCCGCTTTGCGCAGCCCCCATCATCTGGTGATCGAAAGCCCGCACCCGAGCCCCCTCTCGGCCCATCGCGGCTTCTTCGGCTCCAAGCCGTTCAGCCGGATCAATGCGTTTCTGGAGGCCAACGGGCGCGGGACCATTGACTGGTCTGGCCCAGCGCGGGAACGCTGAACCCTGTCCTAAAGAGTGTGACTTTCGCCGCATATTGCTGAAACAGTTGCCGGGAATGCGCAGCCGGTGTGGCTTTCGCGATGTCGGGGGCGTCGGAGGGAAATAGGTGCTGAATTCGGGCATCAAAGGCACTCTGCAACAGCGCCGATGCTGTAGAACAACATTTTCGTGTAGGATTGGCCTATCACGCAAAAGCTCATGACCCCGGAAGAGGCTCGCACCTGCCTGATCGCGCGCCGCGATGCATTGTCGGAGGAAGGCGCGCTGGGCGAAGATGGCCGCGCACCCGTCACGCTGCAACAAGACAGCGTCGGGCGGTTATCCCGGATGGACGCGATGCAACAACAGGCCCGAAAAGTTTGGGGGCTCAGGCCCAAGAACGCCGCCGTGCCGCCGAACGCCAACGCATCGATGCTGCGCTCGCCCGGCTGGACGAAGACGAGTTGGGGTGGTGCGCAACCTGCGGCGAGGAAATCGCCCCCGCAAGGTTGGCGCATGACCCCAGCGCGGCGCAGTGTATTACTTGCGCGCGCGTTTCTGTCTGAACCTTTCCGGCAAGAACGTCGCTAGCAACACTACGCTCATCACCGCGTAGGCTGTAATCGCGCTGAGTGACAGCGACGGGACCCCGTAGAGCACGAGCACACCATTGCTGCCCGGAACCATCGCCGCGCCTGCACCCATGGCAATCCCGCCGATGCCGTGCCTCGTCAATTGCGACACGGATGCCCAGCGCGGCGAGAATCGGCCGGATCTGAAGGCGGCAAAAACCGCACCGGCGACAAGTGCGCCGCTGGCGGCCAATGGGCGTGCGCCAACGGTTTCGCCTGTCATGCCAAAAATGAACCTGCCCTCGCTGGAAAGCACGCTCAGATAGGTCCAGCTCTGCGCAAAAGCGAACAGTGTGCCGCCCAGACAGCCGATCACCAGCATCGCCCCCGTGGGCCGTAGCAGAGTGTCTTTTCGAACGACTGACGCAGCGACGTTTTTGAATGTTACCCGCTTCAAGGCAGGCCAGACCGCGAGCCCGCACAGACCAAACGCGGCGAGACCTGCCCAAGAATTCTGTTGAACATACATCCTGTCTGCCACCAGCGGCGGGGATTGGTTGATAAGCATCGCCCCGGCAATCGCACCAAGCACGGTGCCCAGATATCGAAGCTGTCCCCCGCTAAGACGCGAGAGCGTGCCAAATGCGCAACCGCCATTGAACCGCGCCCCGATTGCAAACAGCGCAGCGCCTCCGCACAATTTCAGAGTAATCGGGCCTTCCGGATAGAGCGCGACCAAGTTGGGGGCTGCCCATGCGGCAGGAATGATGATGACGCCCGCTGCACCCGCCGCGATGGCAAATGATCTCAGTTTGAGAGTCTTGCCCTTGACCACGGCGCGCTGGGAAGCGTCGACCAGGCATACGCTCCCACGGCGGATCGCAAATCCCATCGCGAACGCCATCACTGTGACAGCGATGATAGAAAAGAGGTTCTGAAACTGATCCAAATTAGGTGCACCCCGGTCACACCAGACTATGTCGATAGGCATGATGGACGCGGTTGACCCTCTTGGGAAGATGCTGCGAAAGACAGTTGACCTGATCTGGCCAAAGAGCGCTTGCGGCGGTTCTCCCTAAAACCGCGTTTGCAGCACAAATGTCCCGATCACGGCGTTCCCCCGCGCGGCGATGCTGGAGTTGACCCATTGCACATCGGCGGTGACGCGCAGCCAGTCGGTGACGCCGAGTGTGTAGAAGGCCTCGACCCCGTATTCGTCCTCGAACGCGATGAAGGGGGAAAGGTCGCTGACCAGTTCATTGCTCAAGGAATAATGGAAATATGTCAGGCCGGCCTTGTCCTGCGGGCGGCCCGGAATATCGCCCGACACGCCGATAAAGGCGCTCCAGTCCAGCGGGTTGGGATCGCCATCGGTCAGGAAAGCCTGCCCGAACAGGCCGATGCCTTTGCCGGGATTGTCGGCGGCGAGGGTCAGGAATTGCTGGAAAGAGAACGTGACGCTGCCGGTGCCCTTCTGCCGCCCCCATTGCCCGCCGGGGATGGGCTGGAGCACGGGGGGCAGGATTTCCGTTGGCGGGCCGGTGCGGGTGGTGCCGGTGAATTTCAGCGAATACATTCCCGGCTTGCCGCCGATTTTGGCCGGTACGCTGACCATGGCGAGCCCGCCGACGCCGGTGGCAAACGGGTCTTCCAGCCCGGTCCGCTGCGATTGCAGATAGGGATCGTAGACCCACAGGCGAAAGATCGCTTTGTCCGTCGGGATGGTCAGCAGTGCGCCGGTGAGATTGGCGGGGACAATCGCGCTGGGGGGCAGGGCGATGCCCAGATTGCGGAAGCCCTCCAGCCCGCCGCCGCCCTCGATTGGGATCTGCGCGACGTAATCCAGCGCATTCAGCTTGCCCACGGTGAGCGAAACGCCGGATTGCCAAGTCTTGGTGACATTGAGCGCGAGGTCCACCACTTCGCCATCATCGGCGGGATAGAACAGCGCTGTGTTGACGGGTAGCAGGCCGACCTCCGCATTGGGATCGCCGCCATAGCGAAATTCCGGATGGGCGCTGATCGAGATGCTGTCGTCCAGCCCGATGGCGCTGCCACCGATCTTGGCGAACAGGTCGATCTTGCCGCCATAGGTTTCGCCCGAAGTGCCGCCGCCTACATCGTAAGCGCTGGCGAATTGTGTCCACACCAAATCGAGGTCTATGGGCGATCGGACAGGCGCGGCCTCGGGTTCTTCTGTAGCCAGAGTTGCAGGTTGCGGGGTGCCTGACGCATCGTCTGCAGGCGAGGCGGAAAAGGGGCGCGCTTCATCCCCCATCTCATCCTGCGCCGCGACAGGCGCACACAGCAAAAGCGCACACGCCAACAGGCCGTACGGCAATACTTGCCTAACCAACAAATTAACCCCCATCCCGAATACCGGGTGCGATCAGGCCCGGGACGTACCAAGTAATTTCCCTTGGTCTAAGATGGTATTGTTAGCAAGTACTTACTGGCCGGCAGCTTAACGGCACACGCATCAGCGTGGCAGGTGGGATACACCCATCAATGCCCCGTCCACAGCGCGGGCGCATTGGCGGCCTTCGCGGATTGCCCAAACGACCAAGCTTTGCCCGCGACGCATGTCTCCGCATGCAAAAATGTCCGGCTCGCTGGTGACGTAGCTGTCGGTATCGGCGGCAACATTGCCGCGGCCGTCGAGATCGACGCCTGCCCGGTCGAGCAAGCCGCGTCGCTTGGGGCCGGTGAAGCCCATCGCCAGCAGGATCAGATCGGCGGGCAGGGTAAATTCGCTCCCTTCGATTTCCTCGATCTTGCCATCGCGCCATTCGATGCGCACGCATTCGAGGCCGGTCATGTTCTCGCCGTCGCCGATCACCCGCTTGGTCAGGATCGACCAGTCACGGTTCGCGCCTTCCTCGTGGCTGGAGGTGGTGCGCATCTTCACCGGCCAATCGGGCCACGTCATCGCCTTGTCCTCATGCTCGGGCGGCTGGGGCATAATCTCCAGCTGGGTGACGCTTTTTGCGCCCTGCCGGTTGGAGGTGCCGACACAATCGGAACCGGTGTCCCCGCCGCCGATCACGATTACGTCCTTGCCCGTGGCGGTCAGCGTGCCGCGCGGGGCGGCGCGAACCTCGTCGTCACCCGCATTGCGCTTGTTCTGCTGGGTCAGGAATTCCATCGCCAGCCGCACGCCGGGCATTTCAGCGCCTGGAATATCGAGCGCGCGGGCTTCCTCCGCGCCGCCCGCCATTACCACCGCATCGAAGTTTTCGCGCAATGCCTGCAAGCTGACTTCCACGCCGACTTCGGAGCTGGTTTTGAACACCACGCCCTCGGCTTCCATCTGCACCGCGCGGCGGTTGATCAGATGCTTCTCCATCTTGAAGTCGGGGATGCCGTAGCGCAGCAATCCGCCGATCCGGTCGTTCTTTTCGAACACGGTGACGGCATGGCCCGCGCGGGCGAGTTGCTGGGCGCAGGCAAGGCCTGCAGGACCGGAACCGATGACCGCAACGGAGCGCCCGGTCTGCTTTTCGGGCACTTGCGGTTTCACCCAGCCTTCTTCGAACCCGCGATCAATAATCGCGCACTCGATGCTTTTGATGGTCACCGGATTGTCGGTGATGTTGAGCGTGCACGCGGCCTCGCACGGGGCGGGGCAGATGCGGCCGGTGAATTCTGGGAAATTGTTGGTCGAATGAAGGACGGTGAGCGCGTTTTTCCAGTCATCTTCGTACACCAGATGGTTCCAGTCGGGGATGATGTTGTTCACCGGGCAGCCGTTGTGACAATACGGAATGCCGCAATTCATGCACCGCGCGGCCTGCTCGCGCAGCACCTTTTCCGGCGGCGAGACGGTAAATTCGCGGTAGTTTTGCACGCGCTCTTCTGGCGCGAGATAGTCCCGTTCGCGCCGTTCGATTTCCAGAAAGCCGGTTTCTTTGCCCATGCAATTTTAGTCCCAAAAAATGTTCGTCATCCCCGCGAAGGCGGGGGTTCACCAATTGTTATTCCGCCGCTTCCGATGCCGCTTCTTCACGCTCGTTTTCGAGGTTGGTGAGCGCGCGGCGATAGTCGGTCGGCATGACCTTGACGAATTTCGTGAGCGCCGTGTCCCAATCCTCCAGCAAAGCCGCCGCCTTCGCGCTGCCGGTGTGGAGCTTGTGCCGCTCGACCAGAATGCGCAGCCGCTCTGCATCGTGGCGCAGCATGTCGCCCATGCCGTAATCATGCACGCTTTGCGGGCGCTGGCGGGGCAGGCCTGTGCCTTCGTCGGGCGAAGGCTCGCCGCTGATCCGCTCCAGTTCGACCTGCGCCGGATTGACCAGATCGGCAAAGGTGCCGTCCTCGTCCAGCACATAGGCGATGCCGCCGCTCATCCCCGCAGCGAAATTGCGGCCCGTCTTGCCCAGCACGGCCACTACGCCGCCGGTCATATATTCGCAGGCGTGGTCGCCCGCACCCTCGACCACGGCGATCGCGCCCGAATTGCGGACGGCAAACCGCTCGCCTCCGACGCCTTCGAAATAGGCCTCGCCCGCAATCGCGCCATAGAGCACGGTGTTGCCGACAATGATGTTCTGGTCAGGCGAACGCGGTGCGCCATCGGGGGCACGCACGATGATTCGCCCGCCTGACAGGCCCTTGCCGACATAATCATTGGCATCGCCGACCAGATCGAGCGTGACGCCGTGCGCCAGCCACGCGCCGAAGCTTTGTCCCGCCACGCCGGTGAAGTTCACCTGCACGGTATCGGGAGCGAGCCCTGCATGGCCGTGCTTTTCGGCAATCCGGCCCGAAAGCATTGCGCCGACTGTGCGGTGCACGTTGCGAATCTCGCGGGTGATCTGCACCGGTTCGCCGGTGTCGATGGCGCCTTGTGCTGCGGCGATCAGATCGTTGTCCATCGCGGCTTCCAGCCCGTGTTCCTGCGTCTGCGTGTGATGCAGCTGGCGGCCTTCGGGCAAATCGACCTGATGGAGCAGGCGAGAGAGGTCCACGCCGTCCGCCTTCCAGTGCCGGTCCACCCGGCGGGTGTCGAGCAGGTCCACCCGGCCAACCATATCGTCCACGGTGCGGAAGCCCATGCGGGCCATGATCGCGCGCAGTTCTTCGGCCACATAGAAGAAGTAATTGATCACGTGCTCCGGTGTGCCGGTGAAGCGCGCGCGCAGTTCCGGATCCTGCGTTGCTACACCCACGGGGCAGGTGTTGAGATGGCATTTGCGCATCATGATGCAGCCCGCCGCAATCAGCGGTGCGGTGGAGAAGCCGAACTCGTCCGCCCCCAGCAATGCGCCCACTGCTACATCGCGGCCCGTCCGCAGGCCGCCATCGACCTGCACCGCAATGCGGCTGCGCAGATCGTTGAGCAGCAGCGTCTGCTGGGTTTCGGCAAGGCCTATTTCCCACGGGCTGCCGGCATGGGTCAGGCTGGTGAGCGGCGAAGCGCCGGTCCCGCCTTCATAACCCGAGATGGTGACGTGATCGGCGCGCGCTTTGGAGACACCCGCCGCCACGGTGCCCACGCCCACTTCCGATACCAGTTTCACGGAAATGCGCGAGCTGGGCTTCACGTTCTTCAGATCGTGGATCAGCTGGGCAAGGTCTTCGATCGAATAAATATCGTGATGCGGCGGGGGCGAGATCAGGCCCACACCCGGCGTCGAATGGCGCACGGCGCCAATCCGCTTGTCCACCTTGTGGCCGGGCAGCTGACCGCCTTCGCCGGGCTTCGCGCCCTGCGCCATCTTGATCTGGATATCGTCCGAATTGACCAGATATTCCGTGGTCACACCGAAGCGGCCACTGGCCACCTGCTTGATCCGGCTGCGCATCGAATCGCCGTTGTCCATCGGGGTGAAGCGGAACGGTTCCTCGCCCCCTTCACCGGTGTTGGAGCGGGCGCCCATGCGGTTCATAGCGATGGCCATGGTCGAGTGCGCTTCGTGGCTGATCGAGCCGAGACTCATCGCGCCGGTGCTGAAGCGTTTGACGATTTCGGAGGCCGGTTCAACCTCGTCGATATCGAGCGGGGTCTCCGCCTCCTGAAATTCCAGCAGGCCGCGAATGGTCAGCAGGCGCTCCGCCTGATTGTTCAGCGATTCCGCAAAGGCGTTGTAGTTCTCGTAGCCTTTCTCGTCCGGCCCGCCGCGCACGGCGTGCTGCAATTGTGCAACGTTGGTGGGGGTCCAAGCATGGTCCTCGCCGCGCAGACGGAACTGGTAGATGCCGCCGACATCCAGCATTTCGGTGTGGAGCGGATCATCGCCATAGGCGAGCGCGTGGCGGCGGATCGATTCCTCGGCCAGTTCGGCCAGCCCGATGCCTTCGATCGTGGTGGCGGTGCCGGTGAAATAGCTGTCGACCAGCGCGCTGGAGAGCCCGACCGCGTCGAAGATCTGCGCGCCGCAATAGGACTGGTAGGTCGAAATGCCCATCTTGGACATCACCTTGCGGATGCCCTTGCCCACGGCCTTGATGTAATTCGCCTCGACCTGCTCCGGCGTCAGATCGGGATGGCGTTTGACCCGCAGGCCTTCCAGTGTTTCGAACGCCAGATACGGGTTGATTGCTTCCGCGCCGTAGCCCGCGAGCACGCAGTAATGGTGCACTTCGCGCGCTTCGCCGGTTTCCACGACAAGGCCTGTCTGCATCCGCAAACCCTGGCGCACCAGATGGTGGTGCACGGCAGATGTGGCGAGTGCGGCAGGCAGGGGAATGCGGCTCTCGCTCATCGCGCGGTCGGACAGGATAAGGATATTGGCATCCTGCAGCACGGCCTCGGTCGCGGCCCAGCACATTTCCTTGATCGCCAGCTCCACGCCTTCCGCGCCGCTGTCCGCGTCCCACGTGGTGTCCACGGTGGCGGTACGGAATGCGCCATCCAATGCGGTTTCGACCGAACGGATTTTCGCCAGATCGGCATTGGTCAGGATTGGCTGGCTGACTTCCAAGCGCTTGTGCGTCCCGGCTTCTTTGCCCAGCAGATTGGGGCGCGGGCCGATCATGGACAGCAGGCTCATCACCAGTTCTTCGCGGATCGGGTCAATCGGCGGGTTGGTTACCTGCGCGAAGTTCTGTTTGAAATAATCATACAGCATTCGGCTCTTGTCGGAGAGCACGGCAATCGGCGTGTCGGTGCCCATAGAGCCGAGCGGATCGTCCGCGTTGAGCGCCATCGGCTCGAGGAAGCGCGTGATGTCTTCCTGCGTGTAACCAAAGGTCTGCTGGGCCTGTAGCAAGGTAGGCGTTTCGAGGTTTTCGTCCTGCCCCAGCATCGCGAATTCGGGATCGACGATCTCGAGGTCTTCCAGCTTGTACTGCGCTGTGTCGAGCCACTGGGCGTAGGGCTTGTCGGCGGCCAATTGTGCTTTCAACTCGCCGTCTTCGATGATCCGGCCCTCTTCCAGATCAATCAGCAGCATCTTGCCCGGCTGCAAGCGCCATTTGCGGGTGATGTCGGCATCGTCGAACGGCAGCACGCCGCTTTCGGAGGACAGGCAGATCAGATCATCCTTGGTCACGCAGAAGCGCGCCGGTCGCAGGCCGTTGCGGTCCAGCGTCGCACCGATCTGGCGGCCATCGGTAAATGCGACGGCGGCGGGGCCATCCCAAGGCTCCATCAGCGCGGCGTGATATTCGTAAAACGCGCGGCGGCCCGGCTCCATCTGGGTGTTCTTGGCCCAGGCCTCCGGCATCAGCATCATCATGGCGTGGGCCAGCGAATATCCACCCGCCAGCAGCAGCTCCAGCGCATTGTCGAGGCAAGCGGTGTCCGATTGGCCATACGGGATCAGGGGCCACATCTTGTCCAGATCGGGGCCGAGCAGTTCGCTCTCCATCGTCCGGCGGCGGGCATTCATCCAGTTCACATTGCCGCGAACCGTGTTGATCTCCCCGTTATGCGCCATGAAGCGGAACGGGTGGGCCAGTCGCCAGCTGGGGAAGGTGTTGGTGGAGAAGCGCTGGTGCACCAGACCGAGCGCGGAAACGCAGTCAGGATCGCGCAGATCATCAAAGAAAGTGCCAACCTGGTTCGCGAGGAGTAGGCCTTTATACACAATGGTTCGCGCGCTGAAGCTGGGAATGTAGCTCTGCGTCAGGCCGGGCAAGTCATGCTTCTCCGACAGTTTCGCAAGCGGATTAAGAGTTTGCTTGCGGATCACGACCAGCTTGCGTTCGAACGCAGCTTCGTCTGCGCAATTTGGCCCGCGCGCGATCACGCATTGGCGGATCACCGGCATGGATGCGACAACTGCCTTGCCCAGACCGTCGAGCGTCACCGGCACATCGCGCCAGCCGACCACGCGCTGGCCTTCCTTCTCGGTGAAGCGCTCCAGCCGCTCGATCACGAAATCGCGGCTCGCCTCGTCCTGCGGCAGGAAACACATGGCCACCGCATATTCGCCGCGCTGGGGCAGATCGTGGCCGTTCGTTTCCGCCCATTTGCGAATCAGCGGATCGGGGATCTGAAGCAGAATGCCGGCACCGTCGCCCAGCAGTGGATCGGCCCCGACAGCGCCGCGGTGATCGAGATTGGAAAGGATCTCCAGTCCCTGTTTGACAATATCGTGGCTCCGCTCGCCTTTAATATGCGCGACAAAGCCGACGCCGCAGGCATCGTGTTCATTACGCGGATCGTAGAGGCCCTGCGAAGCGGGGTGCACCATAAATTGCCATTCCTGTCAGGTGCCGTGCAGCACACCCTCAGGGCAGCGCGCGGCAATTAAGCACGCGTTTCGTCGGCAAAGCCTTGTACGAAACTGTCGCGAGCCATCCTTTTGGCGACAGGATATGTTTTTTGCAAGTGCGAAGGGGCGAACGAAATCTTGGCCACGGCAAAGTGCCGCGCCGATCCGGTAAGCCGGATTATGTTCGCTTAAGCGGCACAGGCCGCGCCGCCTATCGCCCGATCAGGCGGCGCCGCTCATGCGCTGCAGCTTCTCGAGCGCTTCGCGCAGAGCCCGTTCGGTTTCGGTCGGGTCGGAAGGGGCGCTGGGAGGCGTGGTCGGCTGCGGCACGGGGTTTCCGCCTTGAGCCGCTTCTGCCGGAGCATCGAACATGCGGGCCGGAGTCTGTGCTTCCTGTGAAAATGGGCGGCTCTCGCCCTGGCGGTTTTCGTTCTGGCCGGGGAATACGACGACCGGTTCCGGCAAGGAATCTGCTGCGTCATCCTCGTCGTCGACCCGCACGAATTCCTGTCCCGACAGCTTGCTCTTCATCGACAGAAGCGAGCTGTAGGCGTCTTCGCTGCCCTCTTCTTCGGCACCTTCGGCTTCAGGCTCGGAAGCGGCAAAGAGATTGGACGGTACAGGCCCGGCCAGCGGATCGCGCGGACTTGCATCCGGCGAGTTGGTTTCCGGTGATGCCGGTGCCTTCGCAACCGGGTCGGCAAAGGGACGCTGGGCTGCGAAGTCGATCGAAAGCGGCGCATGGGCCGTATCGTCGTCCTCGTCATCTTCGTCTTGCAGGTCGAGGGGCTGCAGCGCTGACGGAATGCCGCGTTCCTGCGCGAAGGAGGGCGCAGCCTCTGCCTGCGCGGGCGCTGCGGGGTCTTCCGATGCTCCCGAGCGGCGGAATACCATCGGCGCAGCCGGTGCATCGTCGACCGGTGCCTCTTCGGCTGTAGGCGCCTGAGCAGGTTCCGCAGCCGGTGTCGATTCCGCCGCAACAGGCTCGGGATCGTGCGCCGAGAGAGGCGACGTGAACGGCAGGGGCGAGGCCATCGAAGGCGCTGCGCCGCGCTGACCGAGGTCGGCCTCGGCTGCGCGATCGGCAAAGGGGTTGGCCCCATCGAATGCATGCGACGGGGCGCCTACTTCTACAGATGCTTCCGGAGCGCTTTCGTCACGCTCTGCCTTGGCCTGCATGGCGGTGGCAAAACGCTCCACCAGCTCGGCCATCCCGAGATCGGACAGCGCAGCTGAGGCCGGGGAAGCCGGCGACTGGGCCGGCGTAGCGGCAGGCGCCGCGCTTGGGGCCGCGAAATTGTCCGGAGTGGGCTCTGTCATCGGTTGTTCCTGCACTGGTGCTTGGGAAGGTGCCTGCACGGGGGATGCCTGCATTGGGGAGGTTGAAAATTCGTTTGTCTGTTCGGGGTGAGCGTCAACAGAACCGGCCGACTGGGCCGCTTCTGCTTGCGCAAACACGGCAGCGGGATCGCCCGCAACTGCCGGTTCCTCCTCTGCATGATCGACCGCTTCATCGCCCCCTTCGTCGGGCGCTGTCAGGTCGGCCAACGGATCAATGATACCCGACTCGCTGTGCGAAGAGCGCGGCTGCGGCGCGGGTGCCGGAACAAACGCGTCGTTGCGCAAGGACGCGAATTCCTGATTGAATTCTTCAACTGCCGTTTCGTCCTCGGCAGCCATGTCCTCGATCTCTTCTTCCTCGAGGATATCGAGCTCGAGAGGATCATCGTAGCTTTCGCCGGGAAGCGGGACCTTCTGAAGGTAGTCGCTGGGGCCGGAATCGTCGGTTACCGAAAGCGCGCGGCGGCGACCGGGCAAGGCACCTGGCACGGGCTTGCGAGCCGCTTCTGCGTGATCTTCACCGGCATCTTCACCGGCATCCTCACCGTCATAGGACGCGTCGTCATCATATTCATCGTAGTCGTAACCGTCGTCGTCCTCGTACTCATCGTCATCATCCGAAGCCCATTCGTCTTCGAATTTCCACGGGTCCTCCATTGGGCCAAGACCTTCGCTGCCGAGTTCGGCGCGGGCCGAGATCGGGCGTTTGGCGGGGGCGTCGGGGTGACGGTCGGCTTCTTTCAATTGCAAGTCGCGACTGCGCTCCTTGGGCGCTGCCTGGGACTGCGCCACCTTGCGGGCCAGAAACAGGCCAGCCACCAGTCCGAGACCAGCGACCACAAGGGCAATCATCGCGCGCGCTGTAAAGCCGAGCGGCGGAGCGGCGGCGGGAAGAATTTTGTGCAAGCCGATTGTGGCGATGGCGTTTTCGACCAGGGCGTCGGGCAAGACCATGCTGCCAATGCCGAATAGTGCCGCAAACCACAGGGCAACTATCGCGGGAAAGGCCGGGTGAGTGCTGATCGGCGCTCCACCCTTTGCAGCTTTCTGCTTTTTACGTGCCATGCCCAAACTACTTTCCTGTTGCCGCCCGTGTGCCGGTGCTGCGGTTCAGGCAGCGGCCGGAACGGGCCTAATCTTCAGGTTTGCTAGCAAATGATGGTAAACGCTTTGATAACGATGGATGCCCGCATCCCAGTCGTGACGGGCTGCGACATGCTCGTAAGCGCGCTCACGGATCTCATCCCAGTCACTGCGCCGGGCCGACAGGCTGGCCAGCGCCTGCGCAATCCCCTCCGGATCGTCCGCCGGGAACAGCGTGCCGGTGACACCGTCTTCCATCAATTCGCGGTGTCCGCCTACATCGGATGCTGCGACCAGCCGCCGCTGGGCCATGGCTTCGAGAGGCTTTAGCGGGGTGACCAGATCGGTCAGACGGCTACGTTTTCGCGGATAAGCGAGGATATCGGTCAGCGCGTAATATTTCTCCACCTCCTCATGCGGCACGCGGCCGGTGAAATGGATCGCATCGGCGCACGGGGATGCTGCCGCCTGCGCTTGCAACGCCTGATTCATCGGCCCGCCGCCGACCATCAGCAGATGCGCCCCGGGCTGGCGCTCGCGGAGCATCGGCATGGCGGCGATCAGATCGTCCAGCCCCTCATAATCGTAGAAACTGCCGATAAAGCCGATCACCGGACCACCATCGATGCCCAAAGAAGCCGCCAGCGCATCATCGCGCTGCGCCGGTTCGCCGAACAATGACAAATCGACCCCGTTGGGCGAAATCCCGATCCGTCCGCCGTCAAAGCCGCGCTCGATCAAATCGTCCCGCAAGCCTGAGCAGATGGTGAAGACCGCATCGGCGCGGGCCACCACCCGGTTTTCCAGCGCGCGGGTCATGCGGTATTTCAGCGAACCCTCGCGTCCCTGACCATTGCCGACCGCAGCATCTTCCCAGAAGGCGCGGATTTCATAAACGACCGGAATGCCCAGCCGTGCGCCCGCCCGCACAGCCGCCATCCCGCACAATGCAGGAGAATGGGCGTGCAGCACATCGGGACGCCATTCCTTCGCCAGTTCCTCAATGGCTTTGGCGAGACGGTTGATCTCGCGAATCTCGCTGATTGCCGGAAGCGAGCCGGTATCGCCATCATCGGGCGTACGGTGGAAAATCAGCCCTTCGGCCTCTTCCTGCATCGGACCTTTCGCGCTGTGCCGCAGGCTGGTGATGCCGCGCACTTCCATTCCGGCGCGTTCCTGCGCCTTTAAAATGGCGCGCGTGCGAAAGGTGTAGCCGCTGTGCAGGGGCAGCGAATGGTCGAGAACATGCAAGATGCGTGGCTGTGTCGTCATGGGGAGCGCTTCTGCCATGGTTTGCTTAACGGCCCGTCAACCCGTCAGTGGTAGCGAACCGGTAACCAAAGGCAGGCCATACCGGCCCGCACTGGTCCGCCGCCGGAGCACCACGCGCGCCATGATCGACTATTTCGCCCTCGCCTTGACCCATGGGCTGCTGCTCATCGGGCTGCTGCGCGTGCTGACCGATGACAAGCTCGACCACGAGGATGTAGCGACTTTGGCCGAGACCGATGCTGCGGATGCGGCGCGGGGCGAGGGGGCAGAGGAAGGCCCCAAAAAGCACAGGCCCGCTCACCGCAACCACAAGACACAGCAGACGGCCCGCTGACCGGATATGCTCGACGCGGCCCTCTTCCTGTTTGTCCTCGGCTTCTTCGCGCTGGGCGTGCGCCGCCCGTTCGTGTGGGTGCTGGCCTACCTCTATATCGATATTCTCGCGCCGCATAAGATCGGCTGGGGTCTGATGCAGATGTTTCCGCTGTCGCTCATCGCGTTCTGCGCAGCCTTTGGCGGCTGGCTGCTGACCGATACCAAGAAAGATGTGCGCTTTACCTTCAGGCAGGGACTGCTGCTGTTTTTCATGCTGTGGTGTTTCTACACCTTGCAGAGCTCGCCCTTCCCGGAAGACGCCTATGCGAAATGGGATTGGGTGTGGAAAGCGATGTTCTTCGCGATCTTCCTGCCCTTCACCCTGATGACCCGCCTGCGGCTGGAAGCGGCGGCCATGACAATGGTGCTGGCGGTGGGTGCGATCATCATCTCGGCAGGCATGAAAACCGCGACTGGCGGTGGCGGCTATGCGAGCCTCTATTTCTTCGTGAACGACAATAGCGGCCTGTATGAAAGCTCCACTCTGGCGACGGTGTCCATCGGGATTATTCCGCTGATCCTGTGGTTCACCAAGCACGGGACAATCTTTGCGCCCGACTGGCGGGTGAAGCTGTTTTGCTATGCGCTGGTCTTTGCCTGCCTGCTGATTCCGGTGGGGACAGAGGCGCGCACCGGTCTGGTCTGTATTGCAGTTTTGTTGGTGCTGGCTTTGCGCGATGTGAAGCGCCGGGCGCTGTTCATGATTGCCGGTGCTTCGCTGGGCATGATGGCGATCCCGTTCCTGCCGCAAAGCTATTTCGAGCGGATGTCGACCATTGCCAGCCATGACGGTGACCAGTCCGCCTCCACCCGTGTGGCGGTGTGGGAATGGACGTGGGAATATGTCCAGAACAACCCGCGCGGAGGGGGCTTCGACATCTACCGGGCGAACAAATTTACCTACCAGCTGCCCCAGCGCACGGGCGAGGGGAACACAAGGTCGATCGAATACAAGAAGGTGGTCGATGAAGGCCGCGCGTTCCATTCCAGCTATTTCGAAGTGTTGGGCGAGCAAGGCTATCTCGGCTTTGGCGTCTGGGCGTGGCTGCAACTGCTTGGCCTGTGGCACATGGAGCGGATCCGCCGGAAATGGCGCAAACGTACCGGCGACGGGGAGCGCTGGCAGGCACCGTTCGCCACGGCGCTGCAATATGCGCACGTCATCTATCTGGTGGGCGCGCTGTTCCAGGGCATTGCCTATCAGCCCTTCATCATGATGCTGATCGGCCTGCAAATCGCGCTGCATGTCTATTGCAAACGGCTTGATTCGCCGATCAAACGGGGAATCGGGGCCACGCGTGCCCGGCCTGCCTCTGCCAAGGACAAGCCTGCCGTAGCGGCAGCCGAGCCCGCATTGCGCTAGGCGCGCTCATCCTGCATGAATGCCCGCAATTGCAGCATTCATATCAGGAGAGGTACATGACCCCGCAAGATCTCGCCGCCAAAACAGGCGAAAACCTCGGCTCCAGCGAATGGACCGAGATGACGCAGGAAAAGGTCAACATGTTCGCCGATGCGACAGGTGACCACCAGTTCATCCATATTGACGAAGAGAAAGCCAAGATGACGCCGTTTGGCGGCACCATCGTGCACGGCTTCATGACCCTGTCGATGATCCCGTATCTGGGCGCGAACAGCGATATGCCCAAGATCGACGGCGTGAAGATGGGCGTCAATTATGGCGGCAACAAAACCCGCTTCATCGCGCCCGTCCGCGTCGGCAAACGCATCCGCGGACACTGGAAGCTGCTCGAAATGATCGAGAAGCGCCCGGGCCAGTGGCAGCAGACCGCCGAGATCACCATCGAGATCGAAGGCGAGGAAAAGCCCGCTTTGATCTGCGAGTGGATCACCCAGTACTTCGTGTAACCGGCGTCGTCCCGGCGAATACCGGGGCCGCTTTCCCCTAGGTCGTCCTTCGCTGAACGAGGCCCCGGCTTTCGCTGGGGTGACGACCCCTTTGTTTTGAGTTTTCAGGAGCATCACCATGCGCGACGCAGTTATCGTATCCACCGCCCGTACCGGAATGGGCAAAGCCTATAAGGGCGCTTTCAATTCCACTCCCGGCGCAACTCTGGGCGCCTACGCTCTGGCCCCGGCGATCGAACGCGCCGGTATCGAGCCGGGCGAAGTCGACGATGTTCTTTGGGGCTCCGCGCTCCAGCAGGGCACGCAGGCAGGCAACCTGGCGCGTCAGGTCGCTTTGAAGGCGGGCTGCCCGATCTCCACCAGCGGCATGACCATCGATCGTCAGTGCTCCAGCGGCCTGATGTCGATCGCGACGGCTTCGAAGCAGGTCACGCTCGACCGGATGGATATTGTGGCCGCAGGCGGTCAGGAATCGATCAGCCTGGTGCAAACGCCGGAAATGCGCGTCGCCCCTGACAAATCGCTGATGGCGATGCACGGCGCGATTTACATGCCGATGCTGCAAACCGCGCAGACGGTCGCCGATCGCTACGGTATCAGCCGCGAAGCACAGGACGAATACGGCCTCCAGTCGCAGCAGCGCACCGCTGCCGCTCAGGAAGCCGGTCTGTTCGATGACGAAATCGTCTCGGTCACCACCACCCATATGGTGAAAGACAAGGAAACGGGCGAAGTCTCCGAACAGGAAGTCACCATCGCCAAGGACGAGGGCAACCGTCCCTCGACCACGCTGGAAGGCCTCGCATCGCTCCAGCCGGTCCTCGGCCCCAACACGACGATCACCGCCGGTAATGCCAGCCAGCTGTCGGATGGTTCGTCCGCCGTGGTGGTGATGGAAGCCGCCGTCGCCGCGAAGAAGGGTTTGACTCCGCTGGGCCGTTATGTCGGCATGGCTGTGGCCGGCACGGAGCCCGACGAAATGGGCATCGGCCCGGTCTTCGCCATCCCCAAACTGCTCGAGCGGTTCGACCTGTCGATCGGCGATATCGGCCTGTGGGAACTCAACGAAGCGTTCGCCGTGCAGGTCCTGTACTGCCGTGACAAGCTGGGCATCGATAACGACAAGCTCAACGTCAATGGCGGCTCGATCTCCATCGGCCACCCCTACGGCATGACCGGCGCACGCTGCACCGGCCACGCGCTGCTGGAAGGCAAACGCCGTGGCGCGAAATACGCAGTCGTCACCATGTGTGTCGGCGGCGGCATGGGCGCAGCGGGCCTGTTCGAGATCTTCTAAGCACGCGCTTAACCGATAGATCGCTCGGCCTGATCGACGAGCGGATTGGTGCATTGGCCCTGCTGGATGTTAGCGTTTTCTTGAACCCAGCATTCGGCAGGGTTTTTTGCGAGGGACTATGATCAGATTTTTCGGGTTGATATTGGCGGCTCTGGGCTTGGGCATCGCCGCGCCGGCGCTGGCCAATCCGCAGCTTGCCGCCATTCCGGGCGCGCGGGCCAACATGGAAGTCTTGGACACCGAACGTTTTCGCGGCACCGCGTTTTCCTATGACCACGCGGTCACCATTGCTCTGCCAGCGAGCTACGGCGTGTTGCCGGACAAGACCTATCCGGTGCTGTGGGTGCTGGACGATCCGCTGATGACCCGGATGGCGGTTTCGACCGTCGATTTGTTGGTGAGCGGCAATATGATGCCGGAAGTCATCGTGATCGGCGTGGGCAGTCCGAGCGAAGAAGGGCTTGCCGGAGTAGGCAAGCGGATCGTCGAGTTTTCGCCCCCGGGCCAAGGTTTCGGCCCGCCGGGATTAGCGGGCGAGACCATGCGCCAGATCGTCCCGCTGCCCGAATATCCGCACCGGGCGGATGAATTTCTCGGCTTCCTGATCGACGAACTGCGCCCGCAACTGGCGCAGCGTTACCGCTTCTCCGGCGAGCATGTTTTGCACGGGCATTCGCTGGGCGGCATGCTGGGCGGCTATGCGCTGTTCAGCCGTCCGGGCGCGTTCGACAAGATGATCCTGGGCAGCCCGGCGATGGCGAATATCGACGATGCCGTGTTCAAGGCGGAGGAGCGCTTTGCTGCTCAGAACGAAGCCTTGCCCGCCACGCTCTATGTTGGCGCAGGCGGGGCGGAGGGGAACGAGTGGTTCCTCAATGTCGGCAGCATTCTGACCGGCACATCGCGCTTTGTGGAGCGGCTGCGCTTGCGCGGCTATGACGTATTGGACCTGCACAGCCAGTTCTACACCGGCGAGGACCACTATACGGTCGCCCCGCGCGTGATGCTGGATGGCCTGCGCTATCTCTACCGCGAAGAGGCTGCCGAGATCGGCTCGACATGGCCGCAACGCCCGTGATGCGCCCGTGATGTGAGGGTTCCCTGAGGCGGGCGACTGTGGCTAAAGTGCCCCAGGCGGGATCACCGCCGTCTTGGGGGACACTGACATGAAACGCCTTGCTCTGATTGCTTCGCTCGCCCTGCCTTTGGCTGCCTGCCAGCAGGATGCGGAGGAACCTTCTGCAGATCCGGTGAGCGAACTGGAGGCTGCCGCAACCGAAGAACCAGAGACCGGGGCGGGAGAGGCGGAGGAAGGGGAACCCAAAACCGAAGACGGCGAGAAAACCGAAGACGGTGTGACGTTCAGCTATTCCAAGCTCGATTTCGATGCCTGCGACCAGATCGACGCTGCCGAAGAGGGGGAGGGCGAATGGGCAATCTGGGAATGCCCGGCAGTGCAGGGCGTGCCCTATTGGGTGGCGGCAGGCGACGGGCGCTATGATCTGGATGTCGGAGCGGAAGGCGAGTTCGAAACCATTGGCGCCTTCAACGATATCGCCCCGACGATGGAATGGCGTAGCGAGGGCGGCAAACCCTTCGCGGTGATCTTCCGCTACAAGGACGTGTCGATGGAATCCGGCGGTCGCACGGTGCTGGCGGTCGAAAAGGTCGGCTCAGGCGGCGAGGCCGGCTGCCGCGTCGCGCAAATCGAGGGCAGCTATCCCAGCGCCAATGAGGAAGCGCGCAAGCTGGCGGACGCGGAGGCACGGGGCTTCACGTGCGGGAGCGACGAACCGACATTTCTCGGCAACGCGCGTTAGATTACGCCAGCGCGCGCCGAAGCCGGTCAGCCTTTATCCATTCGCGGCGATAAACTCCTCGACCACCGGGGCGATTTTGTCGCGCCATTTGCTGCCGTTGAAAATGCCGTAATGGCCTGCGCCTTCGGCCATGTAATAGCGCTTCTTCTTCTCTGACAGACCGTTGGCAAGCTTCAGCGCCGCCTTCGTCTGGCCCAGTCCTGAAATATCATCCCGCTCGCCCTCGATGGCGAGGATGGCGGTCTGGTCGATTGCGCCCAAATCCACCAGCTCGCCGCGATGGGTGAAAGTGCCGTTGGGCAGCGAGTGCTTCTGGAACACCTCCTCCACCGTCTGCAGGTAAAACTCGGCGGTCATGTCGCACACGGCGCGATATTCGTCGTAGAAATCTTTGGTCGCCTGCGCGCTTTCCTCGTCGCCCGCGGTCAGATGTTTGAACATCTCGTAATGGCTCATCATGTGATTGCTGAGGTTCATGCTCATGAAGGCCGAGAGCTGCATGAAACCGGGATACACCCGCCGCCCTGCGCCGCGGTATTGCATCGGCACGCTGGCGATAACCGACTGGCGGAACCATTCGATCGGCTTCTTCATCGCATGATCGTTGACGGTGGTCGGGCTTTCCCGTGTGTCGATCGGGCCGCCCATCATTGTCAGCGTCTGCGGCGTGGCGGGCGAATTGCTGGCGTTCATAAGCGCGGTTGCGGCAAAGGCCGGGACCGAGGGCTGGCACACCGCCATCATATGCGGGCGCTGGCCCCCTTTGTTGGCGCCTTCGACGCGGATATGCTCGAGGAATTCCATCAGGTAATCGATGTAGTCGTCGAGATCGAAGCTGCCCTCGTGCGTTGGTACCAGCTTCGCGTCGGCCCAGTCGGTGATGTAGACGATGCAGCTTTGCAGCATGCGCTCGACCGTACCGCGCAGCAGCGTAGCGTAATGCCCGCTCATGGGCGCGACAATCAGCAGGCGGGGCGAATCTTCCGGCAGCCCGGTATGGCGGAACCGCTTGAGATCGCCAAAGGGCCGGTTGACTACCGTGGCTTCTTCCACGGCATGCACTTCACCGTCTTTCTCGATCTCGGTAATGCCGAAGGCCGGTTTGCCATAGCTTGCGGTCGCATGGGCAACCACGTCGAGCGCGTTGGCGGTTATGCTGCCGATTCCGAGATAGCTCCACGGATTGGCCTGGCTGCTGAGCATTTCTGAGCTGAGCGAGGCCATGGTGCTGACCGAATTCAGCCAGTTGCGCTGCATTTCATAAGCTTTGTAAAGCACTGTTCGTCCCCTGCGGATGCTCTTCTCGGAGCATCACCGTCCTCCTTATGATGGGCGTCCTGCGCTGATTGTGCAATGCACAATACCTGATACGGCCTAACGGGCGGTGGATTTACGCCCCGGCAAACCCTAGATAGCCAGTAACAGACAAAACATGGCTATTCCCGAAACATCACAAACCACCGGTACGGACCCGGATGCTCATCGGGCCGCGCCCAAGAGCCGATCGCTCGGCCCGCTGCGCATGGTGTACCGGGAAACGGCCAAATATCCGGACAAGATCGCACTTGCTTTGATCGCACTGTTGGTGACGGCGGCGGCCACTTTGGCCATTCCGGCGGGATTCAAGCTGATTATCGATCGCGGCTTCGCGGCTGGCGGCGACCCGGCGGATATCGGGCGGTGGTTCGAATATCTGCTGATGATTGTCGGCGTGCTGGCGCTGGGCACCGCGATGCGCTTCTATTTCGTCAGCTGGATTGGCGAGCGGGTGGTCGCGGATTTGCGCAAGAAAGTGCACGCCAATCTTCTGCGGCAAGAGCCGGGCTTTTTCGAGACCAACAGCCCCAAGGAAATCAGCAGCCGGATGACCAGCGACACCGCGATTATCGAGCAGGTGGTCGGCACCACCGTATCGGTCGCCTTGCGCAATCTGCTGATGGCACTGGGCGGTACGGCTTACCTGTTTTACCTCGCGCCCTCGCTCACGCTGGGGATGACGCTGGTGATCCCTGCCGTTGTCATTCCCATCACGATATTCGGGCGGCGGCTGCGCAATGTCTCGCGCGATAGCCAGGACCGCGTGGCCGATGTGGGCGCGATGGTGACCGAAGTGCTCTCGGCGATGAAGATCGTTCAGGCCTTTGGGCAGGAACGGCGCGAGACCACGCGTTTCGGCGACGCGGTGGAGCGGATTTTCACCGTGGCGAAGCGCCGCATTGCGATCCGTGCGGCGATGACCTCGATCATCATCCTGCTGATTTTCGGCTCCATCACCCTGCTGATGTGGCGCGGGGCCATCGGCGTTTCGTCGGGCGAGATTTCCAGCGGGGCGATTGCTGCGTTCGTGATTACCGGCGGACTGGTCGCAGGCTCGTTCGGCTCGCTGACCGAGGTGTATGGCGATCTGCTGCGCGGGGCTGGGGCCGCCAGCCGTCTGAATGAATTGCTGGTCGCCCAACCTGGCATTGCGCCGCCCGACCGGCCCGAGAAATTGCCAGAGCCCCCGCGCGGCAGCTTGTCGTTCCGGGGCGTCACTTTCCAGTATCCCACCCGGCCGGAGACCAATGCGCTAGAGGGGTTCTCGCTGGAAGTCGAGCCGGGCGAAACCGTGGCGATTGTTGGCCCGTCGGGCGCAGGCAAGTCGACGATTTTCCAGCTGGCCGAGCGGTTTTACGATCCGCAGGCGGGCACGGTGCGCCTCGACGGCGTCCCGCTGACCAGTCTCGACCCGGCGCAGGTCCGCGACCGGATGGCGCTGGTCCCGCAGGATGGCGTGCTGTTCAGCGCCGATGCGCGCGATAATCTGCGCTATGGCAATTGGGCCGCGAGCGACGAGGAAATCTGGGAGGCTGCGCGCGCGGCCAATGCCGAGGATTTCCTGCGCGATCTGCCGCAGGGGCTCGACACGTTTCTGGGCGAAGACGGCACCCGGCTTTCGGGCGGGCAACAACAACGCATCGCGATTGCCCGCGCGGTTCTGCGCGATGCGCCGATCCTGCTGCTCGACGAAGCGACCAGCGCGCTGGATGCTGAAAGCGAGCGGCTGGTGCAGGATGCGCTCGATCATCTGATGCGCGGGCGCACGACGCTGGTGATCGCCCATCGGCTCGCCACGGTGCGGGCGGCGGACCGGATTGTGGTGATGGAAAACGGCAGGATTGTCGAACAGGGCCGCCATTCGCAGCTCATTGCGAATGGCGGATTGTATGCCCGGCTGGCCTCGCTGCAATTCGACGCGCCGGACGAATTGGGCACGAATGCAGCGGCCTGATCTCCATTCACGTGCCGCTCAATCGACGGGCGGCATATCCATCCGACGAATGCACCCGCTGCTGGCCGATATCGGCTATGCCGGGACCCATAGATTTACCAAGGGGACGCTCCAGATATGATCCGTACAGCCATCGCCACTTCCGCCAGTGTGCTTGCACTGGCGCTCGCCGCGCCTGCCCCCGCTCTCGCCAGTGCGCAGGACGCCGAGACCGACGCAACATCCGCAGAAGCGCCGGTTCCGGGAACACCCACTCTGCCCGATGGCGAAATGGCCGAGCCACCAAAGCCGAGCATGAGCTTCGGGGAATGGGGCTTCGATCCGCGCTATCTGTCCGAAGACATCGATCCGGGCGACGACTTCTTCGCTTACGCCAACCAGACATGGCTGGATGAGAACCCGCTGCCCTCCGACCGTGCGCGCTTCGGTGCATTCGATCTGCTGCGCGAGAAATCGACCGAAGACGTGAAGGCCGTGATCGACGATCTGACGGCCAAGCCGGTGGCCGAACTGACCGCAAACGAGAAGCGCATCGTCGATGGCTACAACGCCTTCCTCGACACCGATGCCATCGAGGCTGCGGGCCTCGCCCCGGCACAGCCTTATCTCGAGGCGATTGAAGGCGCGGAAACGCTGACCGAGCTGGTCACGCTGTGGAGCACGCCGGGCTATCCCTCGCCCCTGGGCGGCTTCGTCAATGTCGATTCGAAAGAGCCGACCCGCTACTCGGTCTATGTCGGCTCCGGCGGGCTCGGCATGCCCGACCGTGAGTATTATTTCGACGAGACCGAAAAGGGCCTGTCGATCCGCGCCGCCTATCAGGAATATCTCACCTTCCTGATGACCGAGGCTGGCTATGACGACCCCGCCGCGATGGCGCAGCGGGTCTATGATCTGGAAGACAGCTTTGCCCGCAAGGTGGCGTGGGACCGCACCGTGCGCCGCAATCGCGACCTGACCTACACCGCGCTGACGCCGGAAGAATTGCAGGGCCTGTCCGATGCCTTCCCCGTCGCCACGATGCTGGCGACCACCGGCTTCGACAAGTCGGACCGCTTCATTGTCGGCGATATGCCCCCGTCGGCCGAGCGTCTGGCCGAGCTGGAACTGGACGAGGAAACCATTGCCAAGATCGGCGGCGGAACGCCTGCGATGTTTGAATTGCTGGCGAGTGCGCCGATGGACGTGCTGCAGGCGTGGACGATCAAAGGCTTCCTCTCGGGCAATGCAGCCGTCTTGCCCAAGCGGATCGACGAGGCGAATTTCGCTTTCTACAGCACCAAGCTGAACGGCATTCCCGAGCAGCGTGAGCGCTGGAAACGTGCCGTGAGCGCGACCGAAGGCATGCTGGGCGAATTGCTGGGCGCGTCTTATGTCGAGCGGTATTTCCCGCCCGAAAGCAAAGCTTCGATGGATGAGCTGGTCGCCAATCTGCGCGTTGCGCTGGCCGAATCGCTGGAAGAAATCGACTGGATGTCCGATGCGACCAAGGTCGAGGCGATGGCCAAGCTCGACAGCTTCGATCCAAAGATCGGCTACCGCGACAATCTGGAAACCTATGAAGGTCTGGCGATCTCGGGCGACGATCCGCTGGCCAACAACATGGCCTCTGCCGAGTGGGCGCTGGCCGACAATCTGTCCAAGCTGGGTGGACCGATCGATCGGACCGAATGGTTCATGCTGCCCCAGACGGTGAACGCCTATTACAATCCGACCAAGAACGAGATCGTCTTCCCGGCGGGCATTCTGCAACAGCCGTTCTTTGGCAAAGATGCCGATCTGGCGATCAATTACGGCGCAATCGGCGGTGTGATCGGGCACGAGATCGGCCACGGTTTCGACGATCAGGGTTCGAAGTCCGACGCCAGCGGTGCGCTGCGCAATTGGTGGACCGAAGAAGATCGCGCAAACTTCGATGCGCTGGGTGACCGTCTGGTGGCGCAGTACAACGAGTTCTGCCCGCTGGATGATGGCGAGACCTGTGTGAATGGCCGCCTCGCACTGGGCGAGAACATCGGCGATCTGGGTGGTCTCTCGATGGCTTACCGCGCCTACAAGCTGGCCACAGAGGGGCAGGAGGTTCCGGTGCTCGACGGGCTGACCGGTGACCAGCGCTTCTTCCTCGCCTGGGCGCAGGTGTGGCGCGGCCAGTACCGCGAAGATGCGCTGCGGACCCAAATCCGCAGAGGGCCACACAGCCCGACCAAATACCGGACCAATGGCATCGTGCGCAATTTCGACGAATGGTATGAAGCCTTCGGCATCACCGAAGACGACGCGATGTATATTCCGCCCGAGGAGCGTGTGCGGATTTGGTGAGGTAATTCTGTACCGGGGCGTGGGGTGATTGCTGAACCCCCGCGCACCGGAAGGAGTTTGTTTGTTTCATGAACCCGCATCCGCGGGTTCGTCCTCGGTGCTGTTTCGACCCTGCGGGTCGAGCACCTGCGGGGCGGCCGCGTGGCCTTGCGGCCTGCTGGTCGCAGGCCGAGTTCCGCAGCGATATGGCCTGTTGCGACGGAGATCGGTCCAAGCCTGTACGGCTTGGCGCCGAGCATTTCGCCAAACTGCTTAGTTCTCGAATGATCTTGGTCGCGACCAGCGACCGACACAGGCCGACCGGCCGCCCGCAGCGACGCGACCTTCAGGTCGCATGAGCGAGGATAGCCTAAGGGAGCGAATGCGACCGCCGGCGCTTGAGGCCAATCAAAAGTTGACACATTCCCTCCATTGTCCATGGACCTCACCGCTATGGACAACACGATTACCGCCATCCTGCTCGGCATCCTTGAGGGGCTGACCGAGTTTCTGCCCGTTTCCTCCACCGGCCACCTGATCCTCGCGCAGGCGTGGTTCGGGTATGATCCGGCGGAATGGAGGCAGTTCAACATCGTCATCCAGCTGGGCGCTATCCTGGCGGTGGTGGTCGCCTATTTCGGCACCTTCTGGAACATGGGGATGGGCCTGCTGCGGCGCGAAGAGCAATCCCTCCGGTTCGTGCGCAACATCCTGCTCGGCTTCGTGCCCGCTGCGATTATCGGGCTGATGGCGAAAGACGCGATCGACGCGATGCTGGAGACGCCGATGGTGGTCGCAGTTGCCCTGATTGTGGGCGGAATCGCCATTCTGGTGTTGGAGAAGGTGATCCCCCCGCGCGAAGATACCGGCGTCGCGGGCATGTCGGCCAAAACCGCTCTGGCGGTCGGCTGTGTCCAGTGCCTCGCGATGATCCCCGGCACCAGCCGTTCAGGCGCGACGATCATGGGCGCGCTGGCCATGGGCGTGGGGCGCAAGACGGCGGCGGAGTTCTCCTTCTTCCTCGCGGTGCCGACCATGCTGGGCGCGGCCACGGTAAAGATTCTCGATGATCCGGCTCTGCTGGCGGGCGAGGCGACGATTGGCTGGACGGAGATCGCGCTGGGCTTCACTGCCGCCTTCGTCGTGGCGCTCGCGGTGATCAAGGCGTTTGTGGCTTATGTCAGCAAGCGCGGCTTTGCCCCGTTCGCTTGGTACCGGATTCTGCTGGGCGGAGCGTTCATCGCGTGGTTCATGACGTAAAATTACTGCTATGATTTGAAGCGCTTGGTGCATTGCAGCAAATTTCCCGGAACGCGCCCAGCGCCTTTTCGTTTATTCTGCATGACACGCAGAGAATTTTCATGGGTTTGGTAATCCTGATTGTCATCGGGGCCGTTCTCGGCTGGCTGGTGACGATTATCCTCAATATCGAAGATGCCCAGCGGGTGGGAATGCACATCCTGATTGGATCGGGAGGTTCGTTGCTCGCTGGCCTGGCGATCAGCAGCGGCGAGGCAGTGACCAGCCTCAGCCCGATTGGTCTGTTTGCCGGTATCGCCGGCAGCGGCATTGGTCTCGTGCTCTATCGGGTGTTCCAACGCACTGAAATCCGGTGATTGTTCTTAAGACGCTGGACTCAAGGTGCAGCCTGCTGTCATGTCCTAAGCGAGTCCAAATTTGGATTCGTCCGAATCAAGGGGAATTGAAATGAAGTTCACAAGCAAGACCGCCATGGTCGCCACCGCAGCCGCTCTCAGCCTCGGCCTCGCCGCATGCGACGGTGCCAACGAAGAAGCTATGGAAGATGCCGGCGAAGAAATGGTTGAAGCAACCGAAGCCGAAGCAGACGCGATGGAAGAAGCCGGCGAAATCACTGGCGACGAAGCCGACGCAATGGTCGACGAAGCCGAAGACACGGCTGACGCCATGGAAGAAGAAGGCGAAACCATGGACGAAGCCGCTTCGTAAGAAGTTTTCGCTTCGCGGTTTCGAACCGTTAGATTGGCGGTCCCGGAGCGATCCGGGGCCGCTTTTCTATTGTCGCGTCTGTTTTCCCGAGTGGCCAGCGTCCGCTTATACCGGCGCAGCTCCGCTGCCCCGTCCACCGCGCAGCAGATATTCCTGCGTTCCCCGATGCACCAAATTATCGACATCGATGATCGCTGAATTGGCATAGGTGAAGCTGGGCGGCAGATTACGATACAGCCGCTCGAAATCGCGCTCCACCGTCTGGCGGTAGAGATCTTCGAAGCTTTCTATGACGAAATAGGTCGGCTGCAGATCGCTGATGACGTAATCGGTGCGCATCACCCGGTCGACATTCAGCATGATCCGGTTGGGGCTTTCCGCCTCCACCGCGAACACTGCCTCAGTCGGGCCGGACAGAATCCCTGCGCCGTACGCCCTGATGCCGTCCGCTTCCTCGATCAGGCCAAACTCGACCGTGTACCAATAAAGCGCGCCCAATGCCTTCAGACGGTTGTAGCGCATCGCGTTCCAGCCGGCCTTGCCGTATTCGTACATGTAATCGGCATAGACCGGATCGGTCAGCATCGGCACGTGGCCGAATACGTCGTGAAAGACGTCCGGCTCCTGAATGTAATCGAATGTCTCGCGCGTGCGGATGAAATTGCCTGCCGGAAATCGGCGATTGGCCAGATGCCAGAAGAACACGTGATCGGGGATCAGCATAGGCACAGGCACCACGCTCCACCCGGTCATCGGCTCCAGCTCGGCCGAGAGGCGGGCAAATTCGGGCACGCCTCCACGGCTCAGATCGAGCCGCTCCAATCCTTTCAGGAATGCTGTGGCGGCGCGGCCCGGCAAGACCTCCATCTGGCGCGCGAAAAGGTCATTCCAGATAGCGTCGTCTTCGCCATCATAGACCGTCTGCGCAGGCTCAAGCCAATCCTCGCCCACATGTTCGGGGCGCTTCAGCGGCGCGGTGAAGACGTCATCCGGCATGTGCGGGAGGACGGAATAATCCTGATCGGTTTTTGCGAGTGTAGCCATGATGCAGATTATGTAGGTATCATCGCCGCAGATTGCTGGCAATTTCGTGAAGGGTGTAGTGTGCCGAAGCTTAAGAAAAAGGCCTACGAGGAACTGCTTGGTCCGATGGAAGAGGAACTGGTGGCCATGGCCCGCTGGGCGCGCACGACGGGCCAGCGGATCTGTGTAATTTTCGAAGGCCGCGATACGGCGGGCAAGGGCGGGGCAATCCGCGCCGTTGGCGGGCGCCTGAACCCGCGCCAGACCCGGGTTGTGGCGCTGTCCAAGCCGAGCGAACAGGAGCGCACGCAGTGGTATTTCCAGCGCTATGTCCCGCATCTGCCCAGCGCGGGCGAGATCGTGCTGTTCGACCGCAGTTGGTATAACCGCGCCGGGGTGGAGCAGGTGATGGGCTTTGCCGATGAGGCAGAGGTCGCAAAATTCCTGCGCGAGGCTCCGGTGTTCGAGCGAATGCTGGTCGATGATGGCATTCTGCTGTTCAAATATTGGCTGACGACCGATCAGGAGAAGCAGGAAGAGCGCCTGAAAGAGCGGCTGGACGATCCACTCAAACGCTGGAAGCTCTCGCCAATCGACCTCGCGGCGCGGGGGAAATATGATGCCTACACGCAGGCGCGCGAGGCGATGCTGGAGGCAACGCACACCGAACACGCGCCGTGGACACTGGTCGATTTCAACGATCAGAAACGCGGGCGACTGACGCTGGTGCGCGATCTGCTGGACCGGCTGCCGGATACACAGGTTGAGCCGGAACCGCTGGAATTTCCCGAACTGGACCACGAGCCCAAAAGCGAGAGCTACGGAGTGCTGAAGCCTATCAAGGATTATCCGGTCGACTAGTCAGATCGAGGCGCTCGCCTTCATCACCTGTCGGCCATCTGAGGCAAACGCGCCCAGTTCGTAGTCGCCCTCGCTGCGGCGCATCACCAGATGCAGCGGCTCGCCCGTGATAGCGGGTGACACGCCCCGGAATGAGAACTTCCGCACCCTATTCTCGCCCAGCTCCCTCGCCGCCAATTGCAGCAGCAGACTGGCAGTGAGTGGCCCGTGGACGACCAGCCCGCGATAGCGCTCTTGCGTCTGGGCATAGGGCAAATCGTAATGGATGCGGTGGGTGTTGAAGGTCAGCGCCGAGTAGCGAAACAGCAGCCGGGGATCCGGCGTCAGGCCGCTATGTGCGTCCCATGCGGAGGGATCGAATGCGCCTTCGCCCATCTCCGGTGGGCTGAGCGGCGCATCGGCTGCAGCCGCATCGCGGTAAACCAGCGTTTGGGTCTCGCGCACCGACAAAGTGCCATTGCTCGTCGTCTCATGCGCGACTTGGACGAAGGCGAGTTTGCCCGATCCGCCGTCCTTCTCGCTGATAGACGCGACGCGGCTGGTGCGGTCGATGTCCGCGCCTATTGCAATGGGGGCTATGAAATCGATCTCGCTTGAGGCCCACATCCGGCGCGGCATCGGGAACGGGGGAAGGAAACTGTCCGGATTGTCATCGCGCGCCGGGTGGCCGTCCTCGCCAAGGCAATCGGTGCGCGCTTCGGGCGTGCACAGCGCGAAGTGGATGCCCTGCGGCATCACCCCATCGCCGGGCCATTCGAGATCGAAGGTGGAGCACCATTGGAATGCGTGCTGCGGTGTGAGCGTGTCGCGGCCACTCTGCTCGCGCCCGATCCACGCGTCCCACCCGGCCATGTCAGACCGCGCGCTCGAATACCGCAGCGATGCCTTGCCCGCCGCCGATGCACATGGTTTCGAGGCCGTAGCGCACTTCGCGGCGGTGCATTTCATGCGCCATGTCGGCCAGAATGCGCCCGCCGGTCGCGCCGATGGGATGGCCCAGCGAAATGCCCGAGCCGTTGACGTTGAGGATATCGCGGCGGCTGTCATCCTCGCTCCAGCCCCAGCCTTTCAGCACCGCCAGCACTTGCGGCGCGAAGGCTTCGTTGAGTTCGACGAGCCCGATATCGTCCCAGTTGTATCCGCGCCGTTCGAACAGCCGCTCAACCGCCGGCACAGGGCCGATGCCCATGCGCGAGGGGTCGCAGCCTGCCGCCGCCCAGCCGCCGAACCACAGCATCGGCTCCAGCCCCAATTCCTCCAGCTTGTCTTCGGCCACCACCAGACACGCGGCAGCGGCATCGTTTTGCTGGCTGGCATTGCCTGCCGTCACGATCGCCTCGGGGTTTTGCCGCCCTTCGATGGCGCGCAATTTGCCGAGCGTTTCCATGTCGGCATCGGCGCGGTAGCCTTCGTCCTCCGAGAAAGTGACCGGATCGCCGCGCCGTTGCGGTACGTCGATAGGGACGAGCTGTGCATCGAACTTGCCTGCGTCCCACGCCGCAGCCGCGTTCTGGTGGCTGCGCACGGCAAAAGCATCGGCTGCCTCGCGCGAGATATTGTAATCCTTGGCGAGGTTTTCCGCCGTTTCGATCATGCCGGTAATCACGCCGAAGCGCTCGATTGGCTGGCTCATCACACGGCCCCGGCTCAGCCGATCATGCAGGGTCAGGTCGCCCATCCGCGCGCCGTGGCGGCCCTGCGTGGTGTAGTGCTCTACATTGGACATGCTCTCGCAGCCGCCCGCGACCACCACGTCGGCCATCCCGGTCTCGACCATCATCGCCGCGTTGGCGATGGCCTGCAGTCCCGATCCGCAGCGCCGGTCGAGCTGATATCCCGGTACTTCCAAAGGCAGATCGGCTGCCAGCCATGACCAGTGCCCGATGCACGGGGCCTCGCCGTTGCCGTAGCCCTGACTGAAAACCACATCGTCGACCCGTGCGGGATCGATCCCGGTGCGCTCCATCAGCGCCTTCAGGATTACAGCCCCCAATTGCCCGGCATCCATCGGTGCCAGCGTGCCGAGGAACTTGCCGACCGGCGTGCGAAGCGGCGAGACGATTGCGGCTCTTCTGGACATATCGGACGGTTCCTATCGGTTGTTCTTGTCGCTGGTGCGCACGATGCCGCGATCAATCAGATCGCCGATACTGCCGCTGCCCAGGCCCAGCCGCTCGGCCAGGACTTCTTCGCTGTGCTGGCCCAGATATGGCGCAGGGGCGGGGTCGCCGGCCTCACGCTCCGGGATATTGGCGAAACTGCGCGGGGCAGGATATCCGAACCCGCTGGGATTGGCGGGCGAGGGGCCGAACAGCGGATTATCGCCCACGAGCTGCGGGTCCTGCGCGGCCTCGTGCGCGGTGCGGTATTTCTCGAACGTGGTGCCCGCCGCCGCCATGCGTTTTTCCAGCTTGGCATATTTCAGCCCGCTGGCGACATTCTGGAACAGATCGAATAGCCGGTGGCGATGGGTGAAGCGCGGCTCATCCCCGGCGCTGAAATCCACGCCCAGCTCTTTTTCGAGAGAACCAATCGCCTCGCCCAGATTGAACGCTTCGACGAGGCCCGCCCATTGCTTTGCGGTCAGCGCGGCGACCATAAAGCGCACGCCGTCCTTGCTACGGAAATCGCGGCCGAACGCGCCCCAGATGGCATTGCCCAGCCGCTCCCGGTCCCCGCCGCGATAGAGCATTTCCGCCATCATGCCCGAATTGGCGACTGTGCCGATGGCCACATCGCCCAGCGGCACGCGCAATTCGCTGCCTTCCCCGGTGGCGTCGCGGTGGCGCAGCGCGGCCATCAGGGCAAAGGCGCAATAGGCCCCGGTGATAAAATCCCACGCAGGCAGGATCTGGTTGACCGGCGGCGCGGTGTCCGGGTCCCAGTCCTCCGGCCCGCCCATCAGCGGATACCCGCTGGCGGCATTGACGGTAAAGTCCATGGCCTGACGCCCGTCATGCCAGCCCATGATCCGCACGCTGATCATGTCAGTGCGATTGTCTGGACGGTGCGCCTGCATCGCGGCGTGGCCCAGAAAACTTCGCTCCGGCAAATTGGTGATGCACTGCCCCGTCTGGCCTGCCAGTTGTGCGCACAGCTCGCGCCCTTCGCCGCTGCGCAGGTCCAGCGCGACCGATTTCTTGGCGCGGTTGAGGTTTTCCCAGCTGAGCGAGCGTCCCTCTTCGGTCAGCATGAAGCGGTCGTAATCGAGGCCCCCTGCGACATGGTCCACGCGGATGACTTCTGCACCCATTTGCGCGCAATACAGCCCGGCGGTGGGTGAAGCGACGAAGCTGGAGACTTCGACGATGCTCAGGTCATTGAGAAGTTGATACACGTCAGGCAGCCGCTGCCCATTCGCGCAGCATATGCTTGGCGATTTGCAGCTCGAGGATTTGGGTCGTGCCCTCGTAAATCCGGTAAATGCGCGCATCGCGGAAGAACCGTTCGGCATCGTATTCGGCCAGATAGCCCGCGCCGCCATAGACCTGCACCACCCGGTCGACGACCCGGCCGCACATTTCGCTGGCGAAGACTTTGAAAGCGGCAGCGTGCTTTACCGTGTTCTCGCCTCGGTCGACCCGCGCGGTGACATCGGCCATCATTGCCTCGGCAGCGTAAATCTCGGTCCAGCTTTCGGCCAGCATCTGCTGGATCAGCTGGAAATTGGCGATCGGTTCGCCAAAGGCCTGTCGCTCATTGGCGTATTGCACCGCGCTGTCGAGCGCGCGGCGGGCATACCCTGCCGAGGCGGCACCTACCGAAATGCGCCCGTTGTCGAGGCTCTGCATGGCAAAGCGGAAGCCCTTGCCCGTCTCGCCGCCCAGCAGCGCCTCGCCCGGCACATGAACATCGTCCAGCATCACATCCGAGATATGGCTGCCCGACTGGCCCATCTTCTTGTCGGGGCTGCTGGTCGACATGCCCGGCGTATCCATTGGCACGATGAAAGCGCTGACATGCGCGTTTTTGGGCAGCGCTTCCTTCTCAGTGCGAGCCATGATCAGCGCGACATCGGCGTGCGGAGCATTGGTGATGTAGCGTTTGGAGCCGTTCAAGACCCAGCCATTGCCGCTGGGATCGGGCTTGGCAAAGGTCGCCATGGCCGCACTGTCGGAGCCTGAACCGGGTTCGGTCAGCCCGAAACAGGCGATTTCTCCGGCGGCAATACGCGGCCACCATTCCGCCTGCTGTTCGGGTGTGCCGCCGTTCTTGATCGCCGAATTGAACATCCCGACATTGATCGAGAAGATCGATCGATAGGCCGGCGCGGCATAGGCCATGGTGTTGACCACCTTCGCATATTGCTGCGTGTTTAGCCCTGCGCCGCCGAAATCTTCCGGCACAGTCAGGCCGAATAGGCCCATTTCCTTCATTTCCGCGACGATGTCTTCGGGGATCGCGTCATTCGCGATCACGTCCTTTTCCGCCGGGATCAGGCGTTCGCGGACATAGCGCTCCAGCTGCTCGATGAACTGCGCGAATGTGTCAGCGTCCATACCTTCATTGATCATTCGGTGGGCTCCTCTTGCGCGCCTTCAGCGGCTGGCGTTTCTGTCTCCGGTGCCGCGTTGCCCAGCGTATCGGGCGGCAGACGCCGCGCTTCGATCATTTCTGCGGCCTCGTCCAGCGCGCGCGCCTCACCCACCGAGACCCCGCCCGGCCCCGGATCATTGTCCGAGGGACCACAGGCGGAGAGCAGGGCGATGGCTGCAATTGCGGTCGACGCTTTGTGGCGAGAAATCATGGCAGACAGTCGCCGCTTTACTCGGTAGCTTCGTTGACGGCGTCTTCGCCCGCATCGACCGCGTCTTCCATGGCGTCTGCCCCGTCATTGGCAGCATCTTCCGTGGCGGCGGCGGCACCGGCGGCAATCGCTGCTACGTCTGCGGCAGCCGCAGCGGCGGCTTCACCGGCTGTCTCGGCGCTCGCTACGTCGGCGGCTGTCGGTTCTGGATCGCTCGCTTCGTCCTCTTCCACGACCGGAGCAGGTGCGGGCGCAACATTCTCGTCGACCACAGGCTCTGCGGTGACGCCTTCCATCGCTTCGTCAGCCGGGATCTCAACCGTGTCGGCGACTGCTTCTTCCGAGGCATCATCGCTGCTGCCGCAGGCGGCCAGAGCAAGCGCTCCGGTAAGGGCGAAAGCTGTTTTCAATACGGTTTTCATGGGTGCGCTCCTGATTGTTATATGATTGTGCGCCTGTTCTAGCCGCGCATCGCGCTGCGGGCAAAGGGGGAAAACACATGTCCATCCTGCTTGCGGAAAGCCCGATGTGTGGCATGGCCTGCCAGATGGACGCAGCGACCGCCCCTGACACAAGAAATAGCCTTCCAGGCACCGGCCCGGAAGATGGGCTGGACGCGGCGCGCGAGACTCTGCGTGAATTGTTCGGCTTTAGCGATTTTCGCGGACGGCAGGCGGAGGTTGTCTCGCGGGTTCTGAAGGGGGCCTCCACGCTTGCCGTGATGCCCACCGGTGCGGGCAAGTCGCTGACCTACCAGTTGCCGGCGGCGATGCTGGAGGGGACCTGTGTGGTCATATCTCCGCTGATCGCGCTGATGCATGATCAGCTGCGCTCCGCCCGCGCCAACGGGATCCGCGCCGCGACACTGACCAGTGCCGACAGCGACTGGCGCGAAACGATGGACGCCTACCGCGCAGGCCAGCTCGATCTGCTGTATGTCGCGCCCGAACGCGCCAGTCAGCCGGCCTTTTGTGACCTGCTGACTGCGGCCCCGATTGCGCTATTCGCCATCGACGAGGCGCATTGCGTGTCCGAATGGGGGCATGATTTCCGGCCCGATTACCGCCAGCTGCGCCCGCTGATGGACCGGTTCGACGATGTGCCGCGCCTCGCGCTGACGGCGACGGCGGACGAGGCAACGCGGGCAGATATTCTGACGCAGCTGGGCATTCCCGAAGGCGGCCTGATCGTTGCCGGGTTCGACCGGCCCAATATCCGCTACACTGTCCGCCACCGCGACAATCCGGTCCGCCAGCTGACCCAGCTGATGGCCGACAATCCGGGACCCGGTATTGTCTACGCGCCCACGCGCAAGAAGGTAGAGGACATCGCGGCCAAGCTGGCGGCGGCGACCGGGCGCGATGTGTTGCCGTATCATGCCGGACTCGATCCGCAGGTGCGGGCCGATCATCAGGCACGCTTTGTGGCGAGCGAGGACATGGTGATGGTCGCGACCATCGCGTTCGGCATGGGGATCGACAAGCCGGATGTGCGCTTTGTGGCCCATGCCAGCGTACCCAAATCGATCGAGGCCTATTATCAGGAAACCGGCCGCGCGGGCCGCGATGGTGACCCGGCTCAGGCGGTGATGCTGTGGGCCGCCGGTGACTTTGCCACTGCGCGCCAGCGGCTGGGCGAACTGCCTGATGACCGGCGGGCGGGCGATGCCAAGCGGCTGGATGCGCTGGCCATGCTGGTCGAAACGCCTGAGTGCCGCCGCGCGCTGTTGCTCAGGCATTTTGGCGAGGACCCGCCGGCCAAGTGCGGCAATTGCGACAATTGTCTGGATGCGCCCGGCGTGATCGATGCGACCCAAGTGTCGCGCAAGCTGCTCTCTGCCGCTTACCGAACGGGGCAGAGTTTCGGCTTCGGCCATCTACAGAAGGTGCTGACCGGCAGCAGCGACGAGCGCATCGAGCAGCGCGGCCATGACCGGCTGAGCGTGTTCGGAATTGTCGCAGGCGAGGAGGCAGCGCTGCTGCGCCCGGTGGCGCGGGCCTTGCAGGCGCGCGGCGCGCTGGTTGCGACCGAGCATGGCGGGCTGGCGCTGGGCGGCGATGCCAAGGCGATCCTGAAAGGCGAGATGGACGTGACCATTGTTCAGCCTCCCAAGCGTGCGCCGCGATCCGGCAGGCGTGAACGCACGCCCAATCCGGTGGGCGATCCGCTGTTCGATGCCTTGCGCGAATTGCGCCGCGAACTCGCGCTGGAAGGGCAAGTGCCGCCCTATGTTATCTTTCACGATGCGGTGCTGCGGGCGATGGCGAGCGAGCGTCCGGCAACTCTCGATGCGCTGGCGACGATTAACGGTGTCGGGGCGAAGAAGCTGGAGGCCTATGGCGAGCGCTTCCTCGACTGTATCCGGCGGCACTAGGACGGCACTCCATTGCAGAGGTTGACGGGTCGTTAACCTTTTTTCGTTACGCGTAGCAGCATGACACATTCCTCGCTCAACTCGCCCACTTTTCTGACGCCTGTGGAATACAATCAGGCCAAGCCGCTCAGCCGACCTTCCGTGCTGATTGGCGGAGCTATTGCAGCTGCCGCGATCGCGCTGATTCCCGCTGCGGCATTGCTGGCGCAGGGGGCGCCCGCGCCCTTCACCGTGGTCGAAAGCGGGCAGGGCTTCGGATCCCTGCAGGCGGCAGTGGATGCGATTGGCGACGGGCAGGGCAGCATTGCCATCCGCTCCGGCACCTATCGCGATTGCGCCGTGCAGAAGGGCGGCTCGGTCTCCTATCTCGCCTCCACCGCAGGCGACGTGGTGTTCGATGGCGGCACCTGCGAAGGCAAGGCCGCGCTGGTCCTGCGCGGGCAGGACGCCAATATCGCCGGGATCGTGTTCAAGAACATGGCCGTGCCCGACGCTAACGGCGCCGGTATCCGCCTGGAAAAAGGCAACCTCACCATCACGCAAAGCTGGTTCCTCGATAGCCAGCAAGGCATTCTGACGGCCAATGGCATGCCCAGCCGCATCGTCATCGACCGGTCGACATTCTCCGGCCTCGGCACCTGCGAAGGCGCAGGGGGCTGCGCGCACTCGATCTATATTGGCCGCGTCGCGCATCTGCGCGTCACCCGCAGCCGGTTCGAACGCGGGCAGGGTGGCCACTATGTCAAATCCCGCGCCGCGCGCACCGACGTTGCCGCCTCCAGCTTTGACGACAGCGCTGGCAATGCGACCAATTACATGATCGACATTTCCAACGGCAGCGTGGGCCAGATCACCAACAACTGGTTCGTCCAAGGCCGCGACAAGGAAAACTACTCCGCCTTCATCGCTGTCGCTCCAGAGGGTGCGGAGAACACCTCCAACGGTCTGGTGATCGCCGGAAACGACGCCCGCTTCGTGCCGGGTTTGTCGCGCAATTCCGCCTTCGTGGCGGACTGGTCGGGCCACAATCTGACCATCGAAGACAACAACATCGCGGCGGGTCTCAAGCGCTACGAGAAGCGCTGAACGCTGGCTGTCAGCCGAACGCGGGCGCCAGAGTCAGCTGGCCCGATGGTGGATCGCCCTGCAGGGTCTTGATCTGCAAGACCGGGTCCATCTGCTGTGATAGGGTCACCTCGTGCTCCAGAATGAAGCCGAAGCGCCCGTAATAAGCAGGGTTGCCGACCAGTGCGATGCCGTGAGCGCCGCGCTCTGCCATCTGGCGAGCGCCTTCCTCGATTAAAGCAGAGCCGATGCCGCTGTGCTGGTGTGCGGGCACGACCGAGACGGGCGAGAGCTGGAACCATGGTCCGCTGGCCTGTTCGATTGTGATCGGCGAAAATCCGATATGGCCGACTATGCTGCCGCCGTCATCGACTGCGACGAGCGACAACACCAGATCGCCGTCCTCGCGCAATTTCTCGACCAGCGGGCCTTCATCGCCATCGCTGAAGGGCATGTCCTTAAACGCCGCATCGGTCAGGGTGCGGATGGCGCGCTCATCTCCTGGCCTTTCCTGTCGGATCGAGATTTGCATGTTGCGCTCCCTCAGCCTGTCGCATGACCGAAGGCGGCGGGATAGACCACCACGCCTGTCGGCACGTCCCCGGAGAAAGGAAATATCTGAAAACGCTCCGGCTCGACCTTAGCCACGCTTAGCCTCGGATCCGGTGCGCAGCCGAACCGGGCCGACAATTCGGGGCGGCCGATGACCATCAGCCCCCTGGCACCGGCATTGCGCGCTTCTGTGACCGCAGCGTTGACCAGCGCGCCGCCGATTCCGGTGCTTTGACGTGTCGGCATGACCGAAACGGGCGCAACCGCGTACCATCCGCGCGCACCGTCCGGCATCGCAACCTCGGCCAATCCGATATGACCGATGACCGCCTGATCCATATTCACCGCGACCAGCGACAGCCACAGTTGCTCATCCGCGCGCAGGCCGTCGATAATCTCATGGTGGCGGGGGCCGGGCCGCTTCTCGTCCCGGTCGGAAACCTTGGCGAGCGCAGCGATCGACGGAATATCCCCGGGTTCCTCGCTGCGGATCGTTATGTTCATTCGAGCAAATGTCCCGATCGATCGCGCTTCGTCGCCAAATAGCGCGCGTTATGTGGATTGTCGGGCAATTGATGCGCGACCCGCTGGGCAATGTTGATGCCTTCTTGTTCCAAGGCCGTGACCTTGCGCGGGTTGTTGGTCATCAGTCGGATACGGTCAATCCCCAATAAAGCCAGCATTCGGGCCGCTGTGGCGAAATCGCGCGACTCGTCGGGCAGTCCCAGCCGCTCGTTGGCCTCCACCGTGTCGAAGCCCTGATCCTGCAGGCGGTAAGCACGCATCTTGTTGACCAGCCCGATGCCGCGCCCCTCCTGCCGCATATACAGCAGCACGCCGTATCCGCCGCGGTCAGCCTCTTGCGCCATGGCATGCAGCGCGGCGTCCAGTTGTGGTCCGCAATCGCATTTCAGGCTGCCGAGAATGTCACCCGTCAGGCATTCCGAATGCAGGCGTACGAGCGGGGTGGTGCCAGCCATTTGCTTACCGATGATCAGCGCGCAATGCTCGCGCATGTCGTCGGCCTTGCGGAAGACCACAATCTCGCTCGGTTCGTCCTGTTCCTGTGTCGCGGCAATCGGCAGCCGCGCGCGGGTGGCAATCGAGAGCTGTGCGGGATCGCTCCACGCCTCCAGATCGGCCGGCGCGAAGGGCTGCGCTTCGCCCGCATTAGCGGGCGCGACCATGAAGGCCGGCAGAATGCCTGCGATCCGCGCGAGTTCCAGCACCGCCTGTGCAGTCTCGGCCCACTCCAGCGGATCGGCGCGGAACGGGCCTTTCATCGGCCTGGCGAGGTCGAGTGCGGGGTCGGCCACTGCCATCGCATCGCTCAGCGTAAACCCGTCAGCACCCCGGATCAGCACCGGAGCATAGGGCACAGCAGCCTCGCGCTGATTGGGCAGTTTGAGCGTCGCAGCGCGCGCGGCAGAGATCAGCAAGCGATCCGATTGCAGATCGCTGACTGCCGCTGTTTCAATCGGCTGGAGAATCAGTGTCCCACCGCTCCCCGGATCGATTTCGAGCGGCCAGCCATGGCGCAGCGCATCGACCGCCTGCGCCACGCGGCGTGCCGGTGACGGCTGGTTTCCAGAAGGCGCGCCAGCGCTCAGAAAGAAAACTCCGTCGTCAGCGGCACGTGGTCGCTCGGCTTCTCCCAGTCGCGGGCATCTTCATACACGCTGTGCCCGGTGGCCTGCGCCGCGAGCTGCGGGCTGGCCCACATATGATCGAGCCGCCGCCCGCGATCGCCCTTCCGCCAGTCTTTGCTGCGATAGCTCCACCAGGAATAATACCGCTCCGGCGCAGCAATGTGTTCCCGCCCGATATCCTTCCAGCCATGCGCATCCATGAAGCCTTGGAGTGTTTCCACCTCCAGCGGCGTGTGGCTGACGACTTTCAGCAGCTGCTTGTGGCTCCACACATCGCTTTCCAGCGGGGCGATGTTGAAATCGCCAACGATCAACGTGGGGCTGTCGATTGTTTCCGCCCAGCGCGTCATCCGCTCGAGAAAATCGAGCTTCTGGCCGAATTTGGGGTTCTGCTCGCGATCCGGGATATCACCGCCAGCGGGGACATAGACGTTCTCGATGACGGTGCCCGCGCCGCCCTTGCTGCCAGCGCCATCGCTTAGCTGCACGCCAACATGACGCGCCTCGCCATTGTCCTGCCAATCGTGGCGCGAAAACTCGATGAAAGGCACTTTGCCGACCGTGGCGACGCCGTGATACCCCTTCTGCCCGTGCACCGCGAAATGTTCGTAGCCCAGCGCGCGGAACGCCTCGTAGGGGAACTGGTGTTCCTGGCATTTGATCTCTTGCAGGCAGAGGATGTCGGGCGCGTGGGACGCGATGAATTTCTCGACAATCGGCATCCGCAAGCGGACGGAATTGATGTTCCAGGTGGTGACGGACAGCATGGGGCCGCAGATAGGCCGCGCGCGTCTCTGCGGCAACCCGCGCAAAAGACGTTTCTCGCCCTCGTCATATTGCTGCGCCATCGTTTAGGAACAGGCTGATCAAGGAGACTGTTCATGCGCCGCGCCCTTTCCGTTCTCGCTCTCACTGCATTTCTGCCGCTGGCGGCCTGTGCGACTTATGCTCAGGAGGACGCAGCACCGATGGCCACAGCACCTGTCCAGCCGCCAGAGGCTGACAAAGCCAAAAACGTGATCCTGTTCATCGGGGACGGCATGGGCATCAGCACCATCACCGCCGCGCGCATTTATGCCGGGCAGAAACTGGGCCAGACGGGCGAGGAATATGTCCTGCCGTTCGAGCGGTTCGAGAACGTGGCGCTGGTCAAGACCTACAACACCGATGCGCAGGTTCCCGACAGCGCGGGCACCGCCACGGCGATGCATTCGGGGGTGAAGACTCGCATCGGGATGCTGGGCGTGGGGCCGGGTGCGGACAAGGGCGATTGCCGGACGGCTGCCGATCATGCGCTGCCGCTGCTGGGCGAGGAAGCAAAAGAGCGCGGGCTCGCGCTGGGTATCGTTAGCACGGCGCGGCTGACCCACGCCACGCCTGCCTCGGTCTATGCGCGCAGCACGAGCCGCGATTGGGAAGCGGACGCCGCCTTCCCTGATGCGCAGGCAGGCTTTGGATGCCGGGACATCGCCACCCAGCTGGTCGAAGCCGATTTCGATGTGGCTCTGGGCGGCGGCAGTGTAGCCTTCTACGGGGCTGATAGCGGCGGCAGGCGCGGGGTGGCATCGGCCGATCTGCCATCCGATTGGGCAGCAAGGACCGGCGGAACCGTTGCACGCACCGCTGCGGAAATGGCCGCTGCACCCGCCGATGCGCCGGTGCTGGGCCTCTTCTCGGCCAGCCACATGACCTACATGGCAGAGCGCGAGGGCGCCTCCACCGAGCCGACCCTGACCGAGATGACCGCGGATGCGATTCGCCGGCTGGGTGGCGATCCAGATGGCTATTATCTGATGGTAGAAAGCGGACGGATCGACCACGCGCACCACTGGGGGCGCGCGGGCGTCGCCTTGGAAGAAGCTGTCGAGTTCGCCCGGGCCATCCAGCACGCCATCGACAATACCGACCCGGCAGAGACGCTGATCATGGTCACCGCCGATCACAGCCATGTGTTCACGATTGCCGGGTATCCGCAGCGCGGCAATCCGATCCTCGGCCATGTCGTATCCCCGCCCGATTCGGGCAGCGGAGAGGGTGAACTGGTTTTGGCGGAGGACGGCAAGCCTTACACCACGCTGGGTTATGCCAATGGACCGGGCGCCATTTCGGGCGAGCGGGAGATTCCTGAAACCGGCGTCATGGCGCAGCAGCAGGCCGCCATTCCCACTGGCTCTGAAACCCATGCGGGTGAGGATGTCGCGCTCTATGGCTCGGGCCCCGGAGCGGACGGTGTGCGCGGTGTGATCGAGCAGAACCGCATCTATCACATCATCCGCAGCGCGTTTGGCTGGCCTGAGGAATAGAGTGGCCGAATAGCGTCCCCAACCAAAACCGGAGCCCGAAAACGAAAAAACCCCCGCACCGGGGGCAGTGGTGCGAGGGTTTCCGTTTCAGCGTTCGTCACGCTTGGTGCAAAGCGGCCAATCCGAGGGACAGGGCAACAGGGGGGAAACCCGTCTCTCCGCCGCTTTACAAGTATGATACTATGACCCCCGCGCTTTCCGTTAGGTGAACGGCATGTCGCGAATTGTCGCAGAAGCGGGGCAATCCGGCGACGAAGCGTTCAGCGCGTGCGACGACCGCTGCGGCGCGGATCCTTATAGGTGAACGCCGAGTCGGATACCGACACGCCATAGCGTTGATTGCGCAGACGCACCGTCGTGCGATTGTTTTGTGCGTCGAGAGCGACCCAATTGGTCAATTGCCACCCGCCGGGTGCACTGGAGTTCTTCGTGAACACCAGCGTGATGACGCCAAATTCCGGGCGCTTCGGGTCGCGCACTTCCACGCTCATCACATTGGGATTGCTGGTCGGCATCAGCTTGCCGTATTTCTTCACATCGCGATTGGGATCGAGCAGCGCGCCGAGCGGCGAGTTGCTGATCGGCCAGCGCTGGACCTGATTCACCTCGTAATCGACCAGCGTCAGCGACTTGCCGTTGGAAACGACCAGCAGCGGCACGCCCTTTTCATATTCGAAGCGGATCTTGCCGGGGCGCTTCAGCGTCATCACGCCGCCAATGCTCTGGCCCTTGCGGTCGGTCTGGGTGAAATCGGCGCGCATCGTGCTGATACCGCGCAGCGCGGCGACAGCGCTGTCGAGCTGTCCAGCCTGTGCGAATACAGGGGTAGCGGGCGCAATCAGCGCGGCGGCGGGCAAGCCGACAGCCAGTGCAGCCGCAAAGGCAACACCGGCAGGCTTGGCGATAAGAGATTTGATGTTCATGCGGCGACGATTACCCGCGAAGCGCTGAACTGTCACTGACCAACGATCGATCCCGCTGTTCAGGAAAGTCGCCAGATAGATGAACTCGAAGCTTACTTGATTTTGGCTTCCTTGAACTCGACGTGCTTGCGCGCGACGGGATCGTACTTCTTGAACACCATCTTCTCGGTGATGTTGCGGGGGTTCTTTTTCGTCACGTAGTAAAAGCCCGTGTCTGCGGTCGAGACGAGCTTGATCTTGACGGTTGCGGACTTCGCCATCGTGGTTTCCTAAAATTCCTGTGGGGCACCGCGAGGTTCACGGGGCCAAAATAAAACAGGCGGCGCTTGCGCACGCCGCCACATCGGGCGCGCAATTGACCGATGCGCGCGTCCGAGTCAAGGCAAAACGCTGGTCCCGCCTCCGGTTTTACCAGTCGCTGCCGGGTTTCACAGAGCCACGTTTGGCCTTCACCTCGCCGCGCGCTTTCTTGGCCTTCAGGCGCTTGGTCTTGCCGACCCGGTTGAGCCGGGTCTTGGCGCGCTTTTTCGGCTGGCGGTGGGCCTCTTCCAGAATTTCGGCGAGCTTCTCGCGCGCCTCGCTGCGATTGGCGTCCTGTGTGCGGTGGCTGCGGGCGACAATCAGCAGGTCTCCGCTCGCTGTCAGCTTGCTCCCGGCAATCCGCCTGAGCCGGGCGAAGACCGGCGGGGGCAGGCGCAGTTTGTAGGCATTGACCCGCAGTTGGACTTCGGTGGCGACCTTGTTGGCGTTCTGGCCGCCCGGCCCGGACCCGGCGACAAAGCTCTCCTCCGCCAGAGCATTGGCGCGAGAGATCAGCGTGTCATCCATCGGCTTCTGTGCTGGCGGCTTCACTTGTCTCGCCAGCAAGCCGCGCGAAATCGGGCGGCATTGGCGCTTCGGCGACGATGTCGGGCTTGCCTTCGCGCGGGATCGTCAGCGCGCTGGCATGGAGCATGGTGCGCGGCCCGCTCGCCTTGTCGCCGTAAATCGGATCGCCCAGCAGCGGCAGGCCAAGGCCCGATGCAGCATGGACGCGGATCTGGTGGGTGCGGCCTGTTTCGGGCTTGAACTCCACCAGAGCGCCGCCGCCCGCCAGCGCGCGCACGAGCCGCCAATGCGTCAGGGAAGGTTTGCCCTTCCTCGCCGGAATCATCCGCCAGCCCTTTTCCGCGCTGCTGATCTTGGCCAGCGCCAGCTCGATCACGCCTTCCGCTTCGGCCGGAACCCCGCTGAGCAGGCCGAGATAGGTCTTTTGCGGCAGGCGTTCCTCGAATGCGCGATTGAACCGCTTCAAAGCTTTCGGATTGCGCGCCAGCAGCAGGCAGCCGCTGGTGTCCGTGTCGAGCCGGTGGACCGGCACAGGCGGGCGTTGGAAACCCATTTTCAACTGCTCGACATGGTCCTCCAGAGAAGGGCCGCCCTTGCGCGGGCGCTCTATCGACAGGCCTGAAGGCTTGTCGATCACCAGCGCTTCGCCGTCTTCGAACAGAATATCGATCATACCATTAGCTCCGCGTGCATCAGCCCGCGAACGGCATTGCCGAGCAGGAAACCGTCTTCGAGATCTGTGACGCGCAGCTCGCGCTCCACCGCTTTGCCTGTCGCCAGCAAATGCGCGCGCTGCACACCGGGCAGCAGGCCCAGCCCGAGCGGCGGGGTGGCCAGCATCCCGTCCTGCTGCACAAACAGGCTGGTCCATGCCCCTTCTGTCAGTAGACCATCGTCGCGGATAAACAGCGCTTCGTGTGCGCCCGCCTCCAGCGCAGCGGCCCGCGCGGCCTCGTAAAATCCGCGATCCGTGGTCTTGTGCCGCAGCCGCCAGTCGCGGCTATCGACCGGCAGCGGCAGGATGATGCATTTGAGCGGTGCTGCCGGAGCAGGAGGCAGGGGAGCAGCCTCCAACGAAATCTCGCCCGATCGTGAAGCCAGCAGACGGACCTTCGCGCCTTGCTCCAGATCGAAGCACAGCGACTGGATGCGGTTGCGGCTTTCGTGCCGGTCAAACGTGAAGCCCAGCTCCGCCGCGCTTGCCTTCATGCGCTCCAGATGCAGTTCCAGCAGTGCGATACCGTGGTCGGGATCGAAATGCATCGTCTCGATCAGGTCGAACCCCGCAACGCTCGCGCCCGGAGCAGAGGCGCGCGCAAATCCCGCCTTCAGCAAGGTCTCGCGCCATTCGGGCAGAGCCTCGCTATCGGCCACGATCCCTGCGCCCACGCCCAGCACGGCGCGGCCCTGGCCGTTCTCTATGGGCGACAGGCGCAGCGTCCGGATTGCCACGTTGAAGGCCGCATCCCCGCTAGCATCGATCCGCCCGATCGCCCCGCAATAGGCCCCGCGCGCATCCCGTTCGACCTCGTTGATCAGCTCCATCGCCCGGATTTTCGGCGCGCCGGTGATGGAGCCGCAGGGGAAGATCGCGCGCACCAGATCGAAGATGTCGCTGCCCGATTGCAACCGCGCCGTGACTGTCGTCACCATCTGGTGGACGCTGGGATAGTGCTCCACCTTGAACGGGTTTTCCACGCTCACCGTGCCCGCATCCGACACGCGGCTGAGATCGTTGCGCATCAGGTCGACGATCATCAGGTTCTCGGCGCGTTCCTTGTCCGATGTCTCCAGCTCTGCGGCCAGTGCCGCATCGGTTTCGGGATCGTCGCTGCGGGGACGGGTCCCTTTCATCGGTTTGGCCCGCACCGTGCCGTCTTTTAGCGAGACGAACAATTCGGGCGACAGGCTGAGGAGCCAGTCGCCGCCATCGAAGATCACTCCGCCATAGCCGGCCTGCGCCGCCGGGCGCAGCGCGGCATAGAGCGCCAGCGGATCGCCCCGGTAAGACCCCGTCAGCGGCAAGGTCAGATTGGCCTGATAGATGTCGCCTGCGGCAATGGCCCCTTTCAGCCGCTCGAACGCCTCGCCATGCGCGCCGGGCGAAACCTGCGGCTCCAGCGGACCGAGCGATACGGGCGCACCTGCGCTCTCCGCCTCTGCCGCGAGCCAGGCAGGCACAGCATCGGCGGGCATTGTCTCGGATTTCTCGAACAGACCCAGCCACACCAGCGGACCCGCCGCACCGCTGCGCGCCTGCGCCAAGGGCATCAGCTTGGGCTCCAGCGCCAGCCCCGCCTCGTAGGCGATATATCCCGCCAGCGTCCCGCCATTGAGCGCCTGCGATGCGCGGGCCTGTTCCAGCACCGCCTCGACCAGATCGGGCTGGTGCGCCACGAACAGCGCGCGCGGGTTTGTGAGCAGCTGCGCATCCGCAGCACCCTCTGGACGCGCATCGTCCAGCAACACGAAGGGTTGGCGCTCTCCCATTGGGTTTGCCATAGAGCGGCCCGCGCAAAAGAAAACCACTTGGGGAGCACGAGACAGACATGGGTGACATTTTTATTGGACTGGGCGGGAACGGTGAGCGCCAGTCGCTCGACCTGTCCCGCGCCAACCGCCACGGCCTGATCGCAGGCGCCACCGGTACGGGTAAAACGGTGACCTTGCAGGGGCTGGCCGAGAGCTTTTCCGCCAATGGTGTCCCGGTGTTCGTGGCCGATGTGAAGGGCGATTTGTCCGGCATCTCCATGGCTGGATCGCCCACCTTCAAGCATGCCGACAAGCTCGAAGGGCGGGCCGAAGAGCTCGGCATGGACGACTACGCCTATTCCGACAATCCGGCGATTTTCTGGGATTTGTATGGCGAGCAGGGCCATCCGATTCGCACCACTGTGTCTGAAATGGGCCCGCTGCTGCTCGCTCGCCTGCTCGATCTGAACGACACGCAGGAAGGCGTGCTGCAAATTGTTTTCCGCCATGCTGATGACAACGGCCTGCTGCTGCTCGATTTCGGCGATTTGCAAGCCATCCTCGCCTGGGCTTCGGAGAATGCGAAGGAGCTGTCGGGCACATACGGCAATGTCAGCAAGCAGAGCGTGGGCGCGATCCAGCGGCAATTGCTCAGCTTCGAATCGCAAGGGGCCGATCTGTTTTTTGGCGAGCCGGCGCTGGAAATCGACGACTTCTTGCAAGTCGATGATGAAGGGCGCGGCTATATAAACGTGCTCGCCGCCGACAAATTGATGCGCAGCCCCAAGCTGTATGCCACTTTCCTGCTATGGCTGCTGGCGGAGTTGTTCGAGACGCTGCCCGAAGTTGGCGATCCGGAAAAACCCAAGCTCGTGTTCTTCTTCGACGAGGCGCATTTGCTGTTCGACGATGCGCCCAAGGCGCTGGAGGACAAGATCGAGCAGGTCGTGCGCCTGATCCGCTCAAAGGGCGTGGGCGTGTTCTTCGTCACCCAGAACCCGATCGATATCCCCGAAGAAGTCGCCGGACAGCTGGGCAACCGCGTCCAGCACGCTCTGCGTGCCTTCACTCCGCGCGACAAACGCGCGATCAAGGCGGCGGCAGAGACCTTCCGGATTAACCCCGATCTCGATGTCGAGGAAGCGATTACCGAGCTGAAAGTGGGCGAGGCGCTGGTCTCCACCCTGCTGGAAGATGGCGCGCCATCGGTGGTCCAGCGCACGCTGGTGAAGCCGCCGCGCAGCCGTCTTGGCCCGGTGAGCAAGAAAGAACGCGCGATCATCAAGTCGATCAGCCCGGTCGAGGGCAAGTATGACGAGGCGGTCGACCGCGAAAGTGCGGAAGAAGTGCTGGCGGCAAAGGCTGTCGATGCCGCCTCCACGGCCGAGGAAGTCGAGGAAAAGGGCAAGGAAGAAGTCGCCAAGCGGCCGCGCAAGACGACGTCCTTGTGGGAGAAAGCGGGCAAAGCCGCTGCCGGTGCTGCGGCCAGTTCCGCTGCCACGATCCTTGCGGCCAAGCTGACCGGGCGCAAAAGCCGCGCCAACCCCACCCGCAGCGCGGCGACTTCGGCAGCGGGAACGGTCGCCACGGCGCTGGGCGGAGCGACCGCCGGGCGGTTCGTGCGAAATCTGATCGGCGGGCTGATGCGTTAGGGCGCAGGCCGGGGCGGTTAGCGCTCCACCCGCAATATGTGGTCCGCGAAAGTCAGACGGGCGGGGAGTGTGAACGACAAAAGCGCCTCTCCGCCGACGCTTGCCAGCAGGTCCTCGCACGCTGAGCGGTCCGCGCCGTCCAGCGACGCCAGATAATCAAGCGCGCGTTGCAGCATCCATAGGCTGAACGGCGTGGCGATCCGTTCGCCCGTGACGCCCTCGATGGTGAAAGGCGCCATGCCGACCGCGCGCGGTGGCTCGTCACCGCCGGTTTGCTCCATCCACTCGCCCAACATGGCTGACGTGCGCTGGAGATAAGGCAGCTGTTCGCTCATCATGCGGCTGAGCACAGGCAGCAGCGTTTCGGGGACAGTGTCGTCGGACAAGAAATCGCCCGACTGCGGAGTTTTCACTTTAACCATCCGCTCCACCCACCGGGCAACGGCGGGGGCAATGCGCTCCATGATCTCGCCCGACGCCGGATCGCGGTAGAGATGGGCGTAAAGCGGACCGATCAGACCGAAATCGCCTATCGACGGGCGGCTGCCGAATAGAAAGTTATGCGCCGAGAATTGCACATCCAGGTCGCGCAGCAATTGTTCGTAGCTCGCTTCGATGGCCGGAATAGTCGCTGCGTTGATGCCCAGAACCGGCACGAACCCGCGAAATGTCGCGCCGCGTTCCTTGCCGATGGCGTATTGCTCTTCCGGTGTCCCACCGGGCAGGGCCACCGCGCCGAACTCGCCGTAAACCCACTCCGCGTTGTAATTCCAGCGATAGTGCATCGCCGGGATGACCAGCCATTCATCGCCAAAGCATTCCAGCAAAAGGGCGGCGAGGCGCTGGCGCGGGGAGGCGGGATAGATCGAGGAGCCATCGGCCAAGTGCTCGTAATGATCGATGATCAGGGTCGTATCCTGCAGGATCGCGCCGTCCTCTGCCTCCATCACCGGAATCACAGGCCGCCCGACATTCGGCACGATGATGTCGCGGTAAATATCGGGCGAGGCGAGCACTTCAGTATAGTCTACGCCCTTCCAGTCGAGATAGGCGCGCGCCTTTCCGGAATAGAGCGACAGAGGAGCGGCATAGAGCTTTGCGGTCATGTTCTTGTCCATGAACGCATTTTCGCATGACGCCTAGATTTCGTTACGGCCACTTGCAGGCAGAAGGATATCGGCGCGCAATCCGCCGCTTTCGCGGTTGGTGAGGACCAGCGATCCGCCGTGCTGCTGGGCAATGGCACGGGCGATGGTCAATCCGAGGCCTGCGCCGCCAGTGGCGCGGTTGCGGCTGGCTTCGCCGCGCCGGAACGGCTCCAGCATATCGGCCATCTGGTCTGCAGGGATACCGGGGCCATTATCCTCCACTCGCAGAATCGCCGCGCCATCTTGGCTCAGCAGCGAGACCTGCGCGGTGCCCCCATAGCGTACGGCGTTGGAGACCAGATTGCGCAAGGCCCGGCGCAACCATGTGACATGGACCGGCGCGGTGATCTTCTCCGCGCCGGCAAAGCTGACGTCTTTCCCCATATCCTCGAACTCCTCGACCACAGAGGAGGCGAGTGCGTTCAATTGAGCATTCTCCGGTGCACCGGGCGCGCGCCCGATCCGGGCGAGCGAGAGAATGTCGTCGAGTGAGCGGGTAATGTCTTCAATTCCGGCGGCCATCTTGGCCCGTTGGCCCTCATCCTCCACCGCCTCGATCCGCACGCGCAGGGCAGTAAGCGGGGTTTTCAGATCGTGCCCGATGGCGCCCAGCATTACGTCTTTTTCGTCGAGCAGCGCGGCGATGCGCGCCTCCATCGCATTGTGCGCAGTGATCAGTCGCTGGACATCGGCGGGGCCGGTTGCGGGCAGAGGCTCGGCGGCATCCTGTGTGGCGGCAAATTGCTCGGTCCGGCCGGTCAATTGCGCGAGCGGCCGGGTGATCCGGCGAAGCAGCAGGAACAGCACGCCCATCAGCACCAGAAACAGCAGGGTTGTCTGGACGATCAAACCGACGACACGTCCACGCTCGCGCGGCGGCACCGCAACGCGGGCAACCTTCCAGCCGGCGTTTTCGGGCAGCTCGATCGCGGCCACGAGAATGGTTTCGCCCTGCCAGTCGGACCGGCGGGCGAAGCGAGCGCCGCCTTTGGCTGCGGCGGTAAGCCACGGGTCGTCGCCGGCCTTGCGCTTCAGCACCACGACTTGCGTGAACGCTTGCCCCTGACGTTCCAAAATGCCGCCGAGTTGCTCGCCCAGTCCGCTTTCGATCCGTTCACCTTCTTGGGGCGCGAATTTTGGGGTGATGATGGCGGGACGCGAACGCTCGATGCGGCGTGTGGCCAGCGCGCGTGGGCCGCGATCGCCCCGGATGCCGCGCCTCTCTTGCGGCCGGTCCTGTTCCAGCAACAGGCTGATAGCTGCCCGATTGATGATATCGTTCTCGCGCTGCGTCTCGCCTGCACGGTAAAGAAGTACGGCGGAAAACGCCTGAGTGATGACCAGCGCAAGGGCCACAGCAAGCAGCGTCTGGCCGCGTAGGCTGGAGGGCCACAGGCGCATTCTGCTCAGCCGCTTTGCTGCGTCACGCGGCGCACGTCTGCCGCGAACTGGTAGCCGCCGCCTCGCACGGTGAGGATGAGTTGCGGATCACGGCTGTTCGCCTCGATCTTGCGGCGTAGGCGGCTGACCTGATTGTCCACCGCACGGTCGAACAATTGCGCCTCGCGGCCTTGCACCATGTCGAGCAGCCGGTCGCGGTTCATCACGCTACGGGGATGGTCGAGAAAGGCTTTCAGCATGCGGAATTCGGCAGTGGAGATTGCAATCACCGTGCCGTCGGGATCAGTCAGGCGATGCTTGACCGGATCGAGATGCCAGCCTTCGAACTCGTACAGCAGATCCTCGCTTGGCGTTGGAGCCGCGCGTCCGGCCCGGCGCAGGACCGAACGGATGCGCGCGACCAGCTCGCGCGGTTCGAACGGCTTTGTCACGTAATCATCCGCGCCAATTTCCAGTCCGACGATCCGGTCTGTCGGCTCGCCCTTTGCAGTCAGAAGGATGACGGGGAGATCGCGCGCCTCGATCAGATGGCGGGTCAGCGAGAGGCCGTCTTCGCCCGGCATCATGATGTCCACGAGAGCGATGTCCGGTGTTTCGCTGAGCAGCGCGGTGCGGGCACCGGCCCCGCTGTCTGCTTCGGACACACGAAACCCCTGACCGGTGAGATACTCGGCCAGGGGTTCGCGCAACGTAGCTTCGTCATCGACGAGGAGGATGTGGGGCGACGTTGATGCCAGTGAGTCAGAGCCCGATGGGTTGGTGGTCATCGCCGCCCCTTCCTTCCGTATGTTTTAGCTTGCCGTCCGCTCGGCGGAGCGTTCGGCGCGGTGCGCCTGACGGGCGGCCTTGCGTTCTTCGGCGGTCACCGTGCCATCACCATTGGTGTCGGCCTTGTCGAACCGGGCAAGGGCAGCGGCCTGAAACTCGGCCTGGCTGACAGAGCCGTTACCGTCGGTATCGGCCTGCGCCATCATTTCCATTCCGCGCATTCCGCGGCCGCCACGCATGCCGTGCTTTCCGCCGCGTTTGCCGCCGCGCTTCATGCGTTCGCCGTTCTCGGTGTCAGCACCGCGTGCAGCCCGGCGTTCCTGCCGGTCACCGCGCCGCGCCTCGCGGGCTGCGGTCACTTCGGCTTGGGTCAGGACGCCATCACCATCGGTGTCGGCTGCGGCAAAGCGCTCGGCCATCTTGGCATCGCGGTCGGTGCTATCCAGCTGACCATCGCCATTGGCGTCCATCTTGGCGAACTTTTCGAGCGAGCGCTCGGCAACTTCTGCGCGGGTCATCGGACCCTTGTCGCCGTGCGTCTGCTGGGCAACGGCGACGCCGCCAACCAGCAGCGAGGCGGATGCCAATGCAATCGCGATAGTCTTGGGCGACTTGAGGGTAAAATTGGGGGTGGGGATTTTCATTTTCATTTCTCCATTACGACAAAAGTCGCGAGCTGCGAAGCGAGCGCCCCGAGGGAGGGGGAGAGGGGGGAGGGGGCCACCCGCATTCGCAACTCACAAATGCCGTTCTAGAGGCGGAGTGTCACAGGAGTTTGCCGGATAGCAGGAGAAGTGTCGCGGATTGTATCACGGCACGTTGTTCATTCATCTAGCGGAAAAGATGAATAACCCGGGCGCTAGCGGGGCCGATGCTCGGTCCCTTCCCCGGCTGTAATGAACACCGCCGTGGCAGAAGCGCCCGATATGTCGGCGGTGTGCCACACGCCTGGCGGGTTGATGGCGTATTCGCCTTTGCCGATAGTGACCGCATTCACGGTGCCATCGGGATGCTCCTGATGCAGGGTCATGCTGCCTTCGACGCACAGGACCACTTCGGTCCCCTTGGGGTGCATTTCCCACACATCCCAATCCGCATCGAAGGTGTACATAGAGACGAGCCGGCCTTCGGCTCCGTCCGCGCCATGCCGCTGGCCGTACCCCTCATACCATTCCATTCCGTCAAAAGGAGGCTGGGGGACCGATGTTGCGCCTAGCCCAAGATGGATGAATTGCTCGGTCAGTGTGTGTGGTCCGCTCATTGTAGATCCCCTCTATTGGCCTGCTCGTTCAGGCTATCTCATCAAGTCAGTCTCATTCTGGCCCAACCATGCAGAACGCGTTGAGTTTGTGTCCGTCCAGATCGCGGAAATAGGCGGCGTAAAAACCGTCATCTCCGCGCGGTCCGGGCGGGCCTTCATCCTTACCGCCCTGTGTGATGGCGATGTCATAGACCCGCTGCACCTGCTCTCGGTCGGCGACTTGCAGCGCGACCATCGTACCGTTGCCCACACTGGCCTTCTCGCCGTCGAAGGGCTGGGTCAGGGCTACGCCCGGTGCGCCGCCCATCTCGCCCCACGCGATAAAGCTGTCGAATTCCATCATCCGCCCGACACCTAGCTCCTTCGCAATGGCGTCGAAAAACTTCGCGCCCTTCGCGAGGTCATTGGTGCCCAGTGTCACATATCCGATCATTGCCTGTCTCCTGCCGCGACTCGCGATAGTGGAACATTACCGGAACATGGGTGGGCGAGTCAAAGCGACAATCAGAGAAGCCGCGTGTGTCGCTCCAGCCATTCCAGCGCTGCGCCTTCCAGCTGCGGGGCGAGCAGCGCGCGGGTGTCGGCGTGATACTGGTCAAGCCATGCGCGCTCGTCTGCGGTCAGCAGGGCCGGCTCGATCAGCGTGCGGTCGATCGGCACCCAAGTGAGGTTTTCAAAGCCTAACCAAGTCCCTTCATCGGCCCCCGGTATCTCACGCTCCTCGGTCAGGACCAGATTCTCGATCCGAATGCCGAACTCGCCTGCCTTGTAATAGCCGGGTTCGTTGGAAAGGATCATCCCGGCCTGCAGTGGCTCCAGCGTGCCGCCCTGCGCGCCAGCGGTTTTCGCGATGCGCTGCGGCCCTTCGTGGACCGAAAGGAAGCTGCCGACCCCGTGGCCCGTGCCGTGGGCGTAATCGGTCCCGGCCAGCCACAACGAATGGCGGGCCAAGCTATCGAGCTGGCCGCCATTGGTGCCTTCGGGGAAGGTCACTGTGGCAATCGCGATATGCCCCTTCAGCACGCGGGTGAAGCGGTCCTTCATTTCCGCGGTAGGTTCGCCCGGTCCAATCCAGACAGTACGGGTGATGTCCGTCGTGCCAGCGCCATCCCCAAGCGTGTACTGGCCGCCCGAATCCACCAGATAGATGCTGCCGGGCGGGATGGGGATGTTGGTGTCCTCGTCCACCTTGTAATGCGGCAGAGCGGCGTGGCCCGCGGCGGCACTGATCGTGTCGAAAGACAGGTCTTTCAGACCCGGATCTTCAGCGCGGCAGGCCTGCAATTTCGCCGCTGCGGCCAATTCGTCCACTTGGCCGGTTGGGCCTTCCGTCTCCAGCCAGCACAGGAAGCGCGAAACCGCCGCCCCGTCGCGGGCCTGAGCATCGCGGTGGCCCTGCGCCTCGACCGGGTTCTTCACCGCGCGCGCCAGAATGGTCGGATCGCGCTTGGCAATGGCGGTCGCCCCGCCATCTTCCAGCGCCTTGGTGATCGCCGCCACGCCGTATTCCGGATCGACCGCAACGCGCTTTCCCGACAGGCCATGCAGCGCCGGGGCAAACTCCGTCCGGTCACGCACCGTCACGGCGTTGCCCAGATGCTGCTGCAATTCCGGCGTGACTTTCTCTGGAGCGATAAACAGCTCCGCCGTGCCATCGGCATGGGCCACAACATAGCTCAATGCGACCGGCGTATGAGCAATATCGGCCCCGCGAATATTGAGCAGCCATGCCACCGAATCGAGCGCGGAGATCACCGCCGTATCGAGCTTCTCTTGCTTCAGCCACTCGGCCACATCGCCGCGCTTTTCTGCGCTGCTGCGGCCTGACAGCGTATCGGTGTGAACCATTGCCACTGCCGCGCTCGGCTGGGGGCGGTCTTGCCACACTGCGTCCACCGGATTGCCATCGACGGCGACCAGCTGGCCGCCTTTATCCGCCAGTAGCTTCGCCGTAGCCTCGGCCCAGCCGCGCGAGTGGAGCCAAGCGTCATAGCCAATCCGGTCGCCCTCCTGCACGTTCTCGGCCAGCCATTTCGCCGGGCTGGTGGCGGGCACAGACTGATAATCGAACAGCTTCTCGTCCACCTGATCGCGGACTTGCACGGTGTAGCGCCCGTCGATGAAGATCGCCGCCTGATGCGTCATCACCGCCGCGCTGCCCGCGCTGCCGCCAAAGCCGGTGAGCCACGCCAGCCGCTGCGAATCTTCGCCGACATATTCGCTCATATGTTCATCAGAAATCGGGATGACGAACCCGGCCAGACCTCGGCTTTTCAGTTCCTCGCGCAGGGCGGAAAGGCGGGCTTCATGGGTTTGCATCAGCATCGGTCGGGGTCCTGCTTAGGTTTTTGGCATCTTGTGGCCTTCGACATGGGGCTTTACCCGTCATCGGCAAGGCTGTCCAAGGCGGACGGCATAGGCAACAGGATGAGATCACCCATGAACCAGCCAAAGCCCCAGCCCCAGGCCCAAACCCGCCATCTGCTGAAAAGCGCCCCGATTGCTCTGGCAGCATCCCTGCTGACCACCACCCTTTTGACGACCCCCGCGTTCGCGCAAGGAGACCCCGCACAAGTGACCGACACGACTTCAGCGACGCCGCCCGTGGCGGACAAGCGCGACCATTCCTTCACTCATCACGGCATCACCATCAGCGATCCGTATCACTGGCTGAAGGACCAGTCTTACCCGACCATCGATGACGAGGACGTGCTCGATTACCTGAAAGAAGAGAACGCCTATTTCGAAGCGCAGATGGCCCCGCGCCAAGAGCTGGTCGACACGATCTTCGAAGAGCTGAAGGGCCGGGTGAAGAAGGACGATGCCTCTGTCCCGCAGAAGGATGGCGACTGGCTCTATTGGTCCGAAGTGGAAGACGGGAAGGAATACCGCATCCATTATCGCCGCCCGGTTGCAGGCGGGGACAGGGAACTGCTGCTGGACGAAAACCAGCTGGCCGAGGGCAAGGAATATTTCCGCCTCGGTTCGGCCTCGGTCAGCGATAGCGGCAAGTATCTCGCCTATTCCTACGATGATGACGGGTCGGAACGGTTCACCGCGCGTATTCGCGACATTGCGACCGGCGAGCTGCTAGACGATGTGATCCCCGAAACGCTGTCGGGCCTGACCTGGCTGGCGAACGACACGATGATTGCTTACGGCAAAGCGAACGAGAACTGGCGGGTCGACAATGTCCGTCTGCACCGCGTCGGCACCGATGTGTCCGAAGACGTCGAGATTTTCCGCGAGGAAGACGAAGGCTTCCGCGTGGGTGCCGGGCTCACGGCAGAGGAAGACTGGCTGCTGATCGCCACCGGCGACAACGAGACGAGCGAAGTGCGGCTGGTGCGCGCTGACGATCCGACTGGCGAGCAGATCCTTGTGAAGGCGCGCGAGAAGGGCGTCGAGTATTCGGTCGATGTGCGGGAAGGCACGGTGTTCGTCCACACCAATGACGACCACGTCAATTTCCGCCTCGCCACCGCGCCGCTTTCCTCTCCGGGCGAGTGGACGACGCTGATAAGTGGCTCGGACGAATTTTATCTGACCGGCTTCGAACTCTACAAACATTTCTACGTCACCGAGGGGCGATTGGACGGGCTCGACCAGATCCAGCTGCGCGATTACGCCGACGCATCGAAGATCACGCCCATCGCGTTTCCTGAGGCAAGCTATTCCACCGGCCTCAGCAACAATCCGGAATACGACGTCAGCAAGCTGCGTCTGTCCTACGAAAGCATGGTCACGCCCGACAGCGTGTATGATTACGATGTGGCGAGCGGCGCACTGGAACTTCTGAAGCAGCAGGAGATTCCCAGCGGCTACACCCAGTCCGATTACGTGACGGAGCGCCTGATGGTGGCCGCGCGCGACGGGACGCAGGTGCCGGTCAGCGTGGTCAGCCACAAGGATACGCCAATGGGCGCGCCGCTGCACCTCTATGCCTATGGCGCTTACGGATACGCTATTCCGCCGGGCTTCTCCTCCAGCCGCCTCAGCCTGCTAGACCGGGGCATGCGCTATGCCATCGCGCATATTCGCGGCGGGGATGATCTGGGCCGCAACTGGTACCTGCAGGGCAAGCTGAATGAGCGGACCAACACGTTCAACGATTTCGTCGATGTGGCGAAGGGCCTGATCGACAAGGGTTACACGCAAAAGGGCAAGGTCAGCGCGAGCGGCGGCAGTGCTGGAGGCGAACTGATGGGCGTGGTGGTCAATACCGATCCCGATATTTGGGGCGCAGTCGCTGCGCATGTGCCGTTCGTCGATGTGCTCAACACGATGCTGGATGCGGAACTGCCGCTGACGCCGGGCGAATGGCCCGAATGGGGCAATCCTCTGACAAGCAAACAGGCGTTCGCCTATATCCTCAGCTACAGCCCTTATGATCAGGTGGTGGCGCAGGATTATCCGCCGCTGCTGATCACTGCAGGCCTGAACGATCCGCGCGTGACCTATTGGGAACCAGCCAAATGGACCGCCAAGCTTCGCGATGTGAAGACAGACGACAATGTGCTGCTGCTCAAGACCAATATGGGCGCAGGCCATGGCGGCAAGTCGGGACGCTTCACCCGGCTGTATGAAACCGCAGAGGAGTTTGCGTTCCTGCTGTGGCAGCTCGGTCTCGAGGAGTGAGCGCACGCTTCACGAAAACCTTCACCGCCGGGCCTGAGCACATCGATGTGATGGGCCATGTCAACAATGCGGTGTGGGTCCAGTGGATACAGGACATGGCGACGGCGCATTGGGATGCGGTGGCAAGGGCCGAGGACCGGGCGCGGTTTGTCTGGCTCGTGGTGCGGCACGAGATCGATTATCGCGGTAATATTGCCGAGGGTGAGAGCGCTGTGGGCGAGACCTTCATTCCCGGTGAACCCAAGGGTGCGAAATTCGACCGCCGCGTGGACTTCCGCAATGATGCGGGCAAGGTGATCGTCAGCGCCAATACGACCTGGGCCATGCTTGACGCTGAAACCCTGCGCCCGCAACGCGTCAGGGCGGAGATCGCCGCGCCGTTTTTCGAGGATACCGAATGACCACCGAAGCAACCGGCAGCCCGCTGTTCCAACCTCTTACGCTGCCCAATGGCAGCACCATTCCCAACCGCATCTGCAAGGCGGCGATGGAGGAAAACCTGGCCGAGCAGCCGGGGCAATATCCGGGCGAGCGGCTGTTCACGCTCTACGAACGCTGGGCGCGTGGTGGCACCGGGCTCATCCTGTCGGGCAATGTCATGGTCGATCCCAGCGCGTTGACAGGGCCGGGCGGCGTGGTGCTGGAGAAAGGCACCGATCTCACGCCCTTCATCAACTGGGCGCGGATCGGCAAATCGGGTGGTGGGCAATTCTGGCTGCAGATCAGCCACCCCGGCCGCCAGCTGTACAAATCGCTGGGCCAAACCGCCGTCAGCCCGTCCGATGTTTCGCTCGATCTGGGTAAGTTCTCCTCGCTCTTCGCCGAGGTTCGCCCGCTGGAAGTCACCGAGATCGAGCGGATAATTGAGCGCTTTGCCGATACGGCCCAACAGGCCGAGAAAGCCGGTTTCGACGGGGTGCAGATCCATGGGGCGCATGGCTATCTGGTCAGCCAGTTCCTCTCCCCACTGGCCAATCGGCGGACTGACGAATGGGGCGGATCACTGGAAAACCGCGCGCGGTTCCTGCTCAGAATCGTTGATGCTGTGCGCGCGCGGGTCAGACCTGCTTTCGGCGTGGGTATCAAGCTCAACAGCGCCGATTTCCAGCGCGGTGGCTTCGCGTTTGAAGATGCGCGGCAAGTGGTCGAATGGCTGGGCGGACCCGAACGCAAAGGCGCCTTGGATTTCGTCGAGCTGTCGGGCGGCAATTACGAAAGTCCCGCGATGCAGGGCAACCCGCAAGAGGACAGCGCGCCGCAAACCTCCACGCAGGCGCGCGAGGCCTTTTTCGTCGATTTCGCCCGCGACATCGCCAAGGTCGCGTCCATGCCGATCATGGTGACAGGCGGCATCACGAAGTTGGAGACTGCTGAGGCGGCCTTGGAGCAGGACGCAAACGGGTTCGGCGTGGCGATCATCGGCATTGCCCGCGCTTTGGCTGCCGATCCTAACCTGCCAAACCACTGGCGCGAGCGGAAGAATGCAGCTGTCGAATTGCCCGAATGCGGCTGGAAGAGCCAGACGCTGGCAGCGCTGGCGGTCATGGGCCTGACAAAGGCGCAGATCGAGCGGATGGCAAAGGGCAAGCCGCCCGGTGATGGCGGTTCTTCCGCTGCCGCATTGCTGGCTGATCAGGTCCGCGCGGCGACCCGTGCGCGGCGCTATCGAAAATGGCGCGCCTCCGCCTGATGGGTGTATTGTCAGGCGGCGCGAACTGCTTCTGATTGGCCGCGCCGATCCTGACCGCGCTTGCGGAAGGCGCGAAGCTTTTGACTAACCGTCCGGTTGCGGCCGCTTTCCTTAGCTTCATACAGAAGCTTGTCGGTCAGTGCGTACAGATCCTCGAACGATGAATTGGGCACGGCGCTATAAGGGATCACGGCCAGACCCATGCTGGCGGTGACCAGCCGTTCCAGCCCGTCTACCTCGCGTGCCACGCGCAGGGTAATAGCCTTGCGCAGCTGCTCGGCCCGGTCCGCGGCATCGCCGCCTTTCATTACGAGCATGAATTCTTCCCCGCCCAGACGAATGGCGAGCGAGTGTTCGTCGCTTTGCAACACGTCGGCAGCCACCCGGATCACATCGTCGCCCACGCCGTGCCCGGCCGTATCGTTGACCTGCTTGAATTCGTCGAGATCGAGCAGCGCGAAAGTATCATGGCCCGATTTGTGCAGCGCTTCGATCCGGTCTTCCAGCGCGCGGCGATTATATAGCCCGGTCATCGGGTCGCGCTCGGACAGCTTTTCGAGAATGCGCGCCTCGCTCTGCGCATCGTCACGTTCGCGCCGCAGCAGCACGAGGCGGTGGGCAACACCGATACCGGTAACAACGACTTCGAATCCCATGGCCAGAAACGGTGCCAGCACCCCCCAACGCGGTTCGGCTTGCAAGCCGAGGCCGGTGGCGGTCATATCAAGGCCCACGATAATGGCCGGGGTCCAAGCTGCGATTTGGTATCGTACCCACAGACTTCCGCGCTGCACTGCCTGCGCCATTGCCGCCAATGACGCGAAACATATCGGGAAGAAGGCGAGCAAAAAGATGGTTCGCCCCAGCCAGGAAAATGGCGGGATACCCGCAGCGATGCCGCCTGCAATCACAAGGGCCAGCAGGCCTGATCCCTTAAGCGCACGGCGCACCACCGGGCTAATCGCGCCCTGTTCGAGGAACGTTGCAGCGAAGAAGCCGCCAAGAGCGACGATGAGGACATAGCCAATCTCTGTCAGGGTCACGAGAGCGTACGTGTCCAAACCCAGCATGCCGGTTGCCAGCCCGCTGGCTGCCGAAAGGGTCATCAGCATGCCCAGCGACATGCCGGCATGATAGAGCATGAAAGAGCGTTGCAGTGCGGGAAACAGGGTCAGATTGAGAAAAAGGGGCGCGCAGACCAGCCCAAATATCGCGCCGACGATAATTGTATAATGCTCCGGCCATCCGGCAGTGGCGGCGGAATGGATCAGCCGGGCATCTGCACCGGTCGCGGCATAATTTGCCCCAACCAGTCTGACATAGAATGTCTCTGCCTTCAGCCCGGTGCCCGGCAAGGGCACGGCAACATAGGGTCCGTTGTCTGCCGGACGGATCGCAGCGCCCGAATGGCTCTGATAGGCAATTTCGCGTCCGTCTTTGATGGAATAGATCTCAATCGACTCAATCTGGGCCAAGCGAAGGAAAAGCTCTGTTGGCTGGGCCGAAAAGGGATCGGCGGGCGCGTCGAATTTCAGCCAGGCTGCAGGCTCCCCCGTGTGCCATTCTCCGGACCGGCAGATCCAGCCCTTGCTGTCGGCCCGAACCGTGTTGAGCGTCGCCTCCAGCGACGCGCCCCGGTGGCAATCCGCCCCATGGATCACGGCGGCGTGTGCAGGTGCCGCCCAGACAGAAACAATGCCGCACACAAGCGCGCACAGAATTGTCCAAAGGAAGCTGACCCGGCCCATGGTCCAAGGTCTAGGCCAGTGTGCCCTAAATTAGGGTTAAGACCAGCTTAAAATTGCCCTTAGTTTCGCGCAGCTCAGTCCATCGCCAGCAGGCGGTCGATGCTGCGGTAATCATAGCCCAGCTCGGTCGCTACCGCCTTGTAGGTGACCTCGCCTTTGTGGACGTTCAATCCCTCGGCGAGATGGGGGTTCTCGCGCAAAGCGTCTTTCCAGCCCAGCTTCGCAATTCTCAGGGCGTGGGGCAGGGTGACGTTGTTGAGCGCATAAGTGCTCGTGCGGGCGACAGCGCCGGGCATATTGGCGACGCAGTAATGGACGATGTCATCCACCACATAGGTCGGATCGGCATGGGTTGTCGGCCTGCTGGTTTCAAAACACCCGCCCTGATCGATCGCCACATCGACCAGCACTGCGCCTGGCTTCATTTCTTTCAGCATTTCCCGGCTGACCAGCTTGGGCGCTGCGGCCCCGGGGATCAGCACTGCGCCGATGACCAGATCGGCCTGCCGCAGCGAATCTTCCAGATTGGTTGTGTTGGAGAACCGGGTGCTGGCGCGTGCTTCGAAGAAGGTCCCGACCTTCTCCAGCACTTCTGGATCGCGGTCGAGAATCTCGACATCGCCGCCCAGACCCACCGCCATCTGCGCCGCGTTAAAGCCGACCACCCCGCCGCCGATCACCACGACCTTGGCTGGCAAGACGCCCGGTACGCCGCCAATCAGCACGCCGCGCCCGCCATGGGCCTTCTCCAGCGCATTGGCGCCCGCCTGAATGCTCATCCGTCCGGCCACCTGGCTCATCGGAGTGAGCAGCGGCAGCCGTCCGCCGGGGCCGGTGACCGTTTCATAGGCAATCGCGGTCACGCCAGATTCCAGCAGATCTTTCGTCTGCTTCGGATCTGGGGCGAGGTGCAGATAGGTATAGAGAATCTGCCCCTCGCGCAGTTTCTTGCGCTCTTCTGCTTGGGGTTCCTTCACCTTCACCACCATCTCGCACTCGGCAAAGATCGTATCGGGGCCGTCGACAATGGTGGCACCGGCATCGATATACTGGGCATCGGTTGCCCCGATACCCAGACCGGCGCCGCTCTGGATCCAGACCTCGTTGCCGCGATGGGTCAATTCCCGCGCGCTTTCGGGCGTCAGGCCGACGCGGTATTCGTGGTTTTTGATTTCGGAGGGGCAACCGATGCGCATGGCTTTGGTCCTTTGGAATAGTGCGAATGCGGTCGTTACAAACGAAACAAGAAGGCCACAAGGTGCGGCGGGGCAGCAGGCCGGCAATATCAGTGGGGGATAAGTGCAGCGCTTGTAACAGGACTGTCACACAGTGGTCATACGGGCGTCACCGATATGAAACACGGGCGCAAAGGGTACCCCAAATGAGCAACCGCCAAATGGCCAACCAATTGTGCAGGGCTGCATTGGCAGCGACTGTCGCTGCAGCTGCGTTGACCGCGCATGCTGCTCCCGCAGCCGCGCAGGACGCCGCAGCGGATGCACCGCTGACGATGCAGGAAGAGCTCGCTTTGATGCGCGCGCAGATGGATGCGATGGCGCAGCGTATTGCGACGCTGGAGGCAGAGCTGGAAACGGCGCAGGCTGTCCCGGCAGCAGTCGCCGCTGTGCCGCCACCAGCGCCTGCGCCTGCCGCCGCGCCTGACACGCAGATTGCCTTCAAGGGTGCACCTGAAATCAAGGGCAAGGGCGGCTGGAGCTTCAAGCCGCGCGGCCGCCTGCAATATGATGCGGGGATTGTCGAAGCCCCCAATGCGACGGGACGCGACGAAGGCTTCGGCAATGATCTGCGCCGTGCCCGTCTGGGCGTGTCGGGCGATATGCCGGGCGGCTTTGGCTACAAATTCGAAGTCGACGTTGCGAACAGCGATCTGGCAGTGACCGATGCGATCATCTCCTACGAGGACGGTGACGTCGAAATCAGCGTCGGCCAGTTCAACAATTTCCAGGGTCTGGAAGAACTGACCAGCAGCCTGCACACCAGCTTTATCGAACGTGCGGCCTTTACCGATGCGTTCGGCTTTGTCCGCCGCGTGGGTGTGGGCGTGCAATATTCGCCGGGCGATTTGCTGATCCAGGGCGGCGTGTTCAGCGACAATATGGATGTGTTGCCGAGCGATGACTGGAGCGCGAATGGCCGGGTGGTCTACATGCCCAAGGTCGGCAATGCGCAGGTCCATCTGGGCGCGTCCGTCCATTACCGCGAATATGAAGCGGGCAGCACGGTCCGCTATCGCCAGCGCCCGCTGGTTTCCTTCACGTCGGAGCGGTTCATCAACACCGACCGCTTCTCTGCCTCCAGCGAGCTGGGCTACGGCGCGGAAGCTGCAGTCATCTCCGGCCCGTTCCACGCGGCTGTCGAAGGGCGCTGGCAGAATGTCAGCCGCCCCGGCGCGCTGGCCGACCCGACCTTCTTCGGCGGATATGCCGAAGTGGGCTATTACCTCACCGGCGGCGATACGCGCGGTTACAAGGGCGGCAAATTCGATCGCACGAAGCCGGCCAATCCGGTGGGCGAGGGCGGCATCGGTTCGGTGCAGGCCAACCTGCGCTATGACCGGCTGGACCTGAGTGATGCAGGCATTCTGGGCGGCACGCAGGATGGATATTTCTTCAGCCTCGTGTGGAAGCCGACCGATTACACCATGCTTCTCGCCAATTACGGGAAGCTGTCTTACGGCGATGCCTTCTACCCGGCAGCCGGCGGCGATACGTCTTACGATGTCGATGTGTTCGGCGTGCGCGCGCAGATCGACTTCTGACCCGCAGAGAAACCGTCACCAGACTGTCATGCAACGCGGCTAGGGCCGCCTCAAATTTCTTACAGGAACTTGCACAATGAAAATGATCAAAACACTCGCCATGGCTGCCACAGCCAGTCTCGCTCTCGCCGCTTGCGGTGCGGATAGTGGCGGCGGCACGCGCGATTCCATCCGTGCGGTCGGCTCCTCCACCGTATATCCGTTTGCCAAGGCGGTGGCCGAAACCTTCACCCGCTCGACTGACTTTAATTCGCCGCTGATCGAATCGACCGGGACCGGCGGCGGCATGAAGCTGTTCTGCGCGGGCCTGGGTGCAGACACCCCCGATATGTCGAACGCATCGCGCCGCATGAAGACCAGCGAATTTGACACCTGCCTTGAAAACGGCGTGACCGATGTGATCGAGATTCAGGTCGGCCTCGACGGGCTCGCATTCGCTTCGGCGAAGGGCGGAATCGACATGAACCTGACGCCGGAAATCGTGTACCGCGCGATTGCTGCCAATCCTTATGGTGAAGAGCAGACGGCCGAAAAATGGTCGGACCTCGATCCCTCGCTGCCTGATCTGCCGATCCTCGTTTACGGTCCGCCCAGCACATCGGGCACCCGTGACGCGCTGAAGGAACTGGTGCTGGTCCCGGGCTGTGAAAGCAATGCCGCGATGCAGGCGCTGGAAGAAAGCGACGAGGACGCATTCGAGCGGACCTGCACCGAATTGCGCAGCGACGGCGCCTATGTCGATCAGGGCGAGCAGGACAATCTGATCGTCCAGAAGATCCAGGGCAATGAAAACGCTGTCGGTGTCTTTGGCTACTCCTATCTCGAAGAAAATATCGACGCGCTGCAGGGCCTGTCCATGAACGGTGTCGAGCCGACCTACGCGAACATTGCGAGCTTCGATTACCCCGGTGCCCGTCCGCTCTATGTCTATGTCAAGAAAGCGCATCTCGATGCGATCCCGGGTCTGAAGGAATATCTGACCCAGTGGACCAAGATGTGGGACAAGGGCGGTGAGCTGTCGAAAATCGGCCTGGTTGCCAACCCCGACGACGCGATGGCCAAAGCCGTTGCCGGTGCCACCGAATATGTGACCATCACCAAGGCCGATCTGGAAGGCTAAGCCTGCGGTAATAGCCAACGCGTTCGGGCACCCGCTCCCTCCCGCGGATTGCCTGAATGCAAAAGAGAAGCCCGGCAGCGCATCATGCACTGCCGGGCTTTCTTATGTCCGGAGCTCGCCCTTGGACGGGGCGCCGCAGCCTACTCCGCCTCGGCAGCCTCCCACCGCGCAGTGATCTGCGCGGACCCGCCGCCTTCGTTGACCAGCACAGTCGCGCCTGCCTCTTGAGCGGCGATGGCGGCGATTTGCAATGGCTCAGCCGCACCCGACAGGGTCACCGGTATTCCGGTGCGCCTGCTGGCCCAGCCGATCAGCGCAATGGCGCGCTCTCCATCCGCATCGGGTTCGCCGTCTTCCATCGAGATGGAAGGAAGCGCGGAAAGCGGCGGTCGCAGCCGGACATCCCAATCGTCAATCCCCGCAGCCACCCGGCTTTCCAGAATACGATAACCCTCTAGGCTGAGCCCCTCCAGCCGCCTTGCATCGGCCATCACGCGCCGGTTTTCCCGGTCGAGCGTCACGTCGGCTGCCTCGACACCCGCCACCAGCGCCAGCCGTTCCTTCAACCGCGCGACCAGTTGGGCATCAGCGCGCGCTTCTTCCTCCGCGCGGGCACGGGCGAGCTGCGCCTGTTCCGCCGCGCCGGGATCCGTGCCGACAAGATACTGGCTGATATCGACCGCCACCGGATCGTCCAGCAGCTGGCCCAGCTCGCCCGACAGCCGCTCGTTCACATCGGCGCGGAATTGCGGAGTCAGGACAGAGGCGGACACGGTGATCGGGTCGCCGTCCCAGTCGATGGTGATCTGGTCGACCCGCGCCTCTTCGGAGAAAGCCGTGGCAATCGTATCGCGGATGATCCGCTGGCCGTTGGATTCGCGGGCGATCTGCATCAGCGACAGGCCCAGCGGGATGGCGAGAGCGACAAAGGTGCCGACCACCAACCCGCTCTGCACTAGGCTGGTGCGGCCATCATGCTGTTCCGACCGGAAGCCGTAGAGCCTTGCCATCAGCGCGGCGGTCAGCGCTATGGTCAGCAGGTTGGTGATGTAGAGCATCAGCGCCCCGCCAAACACCGTCCAGTTCAGCGTCGCGAGACCGAAGCCCACAGCGGCCAGCGGTGGCATCAAAGCGGTCGCGATGGCGACGCCGACAATCGTCCCGTCGCGCCCGCGGATCATCGCATAGCTGCCGGCCAGCGAAGAAAACAGCGCGACCAGCAGATCGAAGAGGTTGGGCCGGGTGCGCGCGGCGATTTCCTCGGTCACGTTTTGCAGGGGAGAGAGGAACACGATGGCCGCGCAAAACAGGACAGCAAACAGCGTGCCGAATAGCAAGGCCCGCCCGCACAGCCGCAGCCAAGTGAATTTGCCCTCTGCCAGAGCGAAGCCTGCGCCCAGGATCGGGCCCATCAGCGGCGACAGGAGCATGGCCCCGATGACGACGGCTGGCGAGGACAGCAGCATGCCGAGAATGGCGATCCCGGCCGACATGCAGGTCATGAAAATATAGCGCGGCGTCATCGAGCTTTCGCCCGCGATTTTCTTCAGCACGACCCCGTGATCGACATCGACCATGACATGGTCGCGCCACCATTCGCGCAGGGAATTCCACACGCTCTGCAACGGATCGCTCACCGTTTTGGTGGGCGGCACAGGATCAGGATGGGTGCTCATCGGCAGATATTAGAGCGGATTTCCATCCTTGTCGCGATAGATATCGCGCCGCCCGACATGGTTGGCCGGGCCGACCAACCCGTCATCTTCCATTCGCTCGATCCATTTGGCAGCGGTGTTGTAGCCCACGCCCATCTGCCGCTGCAGCCAGCTGCCGCTCGCTTTCTGGTTTTCGAACACCACCTGGCACGCCTGCAGATATTTGCGCTCTGCCGGATCGTCGCTCGCGGTCATGTCGTCTTCGAAGCCGAAGCCGCCCCCGTCGGCAGGTTCCTCGGTCACGGCATCGACATAGTCGGGCTTGCCCTGGGCGCGCCAGTGGTCGGCGACGGATTCGACTTCTTCGTCCGATACGAAGGGGCAGTGCACGCGGACCATCGCGCCGGTGTTGGGCTTGTAGAGCATATCGCCCTTGCCCAGCAGCTGCTCGCTGCCCTGTTCGCCCAGAATGGTGCGGCTGTCGATCCGGCTGGTGACCTTGAAGCTGATGCGGGTCGGCAGGTTGGCCTTGATGACGCCGGTGATGACATCGACCGAGGGGCGCTGCGTCGCCATGATCAGGTGGATGCCCGCCGCACGCGATTTCTGGCTCAGGCGCTGGATCAGGACCTCGATTTCCTTGCCTACGGTGACCATCAGATCGGCCAGCTCGTCCACGATCAGCACAATCTGCGGAAGCGGCTGATAATCGAGCTGCTCTTCCTCGTACAATTCCTCGCCCGTCTCGGGATCGAAGCCGGTCTGCACACGGCGGCCCAGCGGCTTGCCCTTGGCGGCGGCGGTGCGCACTTTCTCGTTGAACGAGTTGAGATTGCGCGAGCTGACGCTCGACATCATCCGGTACCGGCGCTCCATCTCCTCGACAGCCCATTTCAGCGCGCGAACCGATTTTGCCGGCTCTGTCACCACCGGCGAGAGCAGATGCGGAATGTCGTCGTAGGTCTTGAGCTCCAGAACCTTGGGGTCGATCAGGATCAGGCGGCATTCTTCCGGCGTAAAACGGTAGAGCAGGCTGAGCAGGATACAGTTCAGCCCGACCGATTTACCCGAGCCGGTGGTTCCCGCGACCAGCAAATGCGGCATGGCCGCCAGATCGGCGACGATCGGTTCACCGGCGATGTCCTTGCCAAGGATGATCGGCAGGTTGCCCTTGGCATCGGCGAAGGCGGCGCAGGCGGCCAGTTCTTTCAGAACGACCATCTGGCGGTGGGCATTGGGCAGTTCGATACCCATCACCGTCTTGCCCGGAATGGGCGAGACGCGGGCACTGATCGCGCTCATATTGCGGGCGATGTCTTCGGCTAGCCCGATGACGCGGCTGGCCTTGATACCCGGCGCAGGCTCCAGCTCGTACATGGTCACCACAGGGCCGGTGCGCACGGCTGTGATTTCGCCCTTCACATTGAAATCGTCGAGCACGGTTTCGAGCAGGCGAGCGTTGCGCTCCAGCGCCATCTTGTCGAGCTTGGGCGCGTCGTCCTCCGGCACTTCCTCCAGCAGATCGAGGCTGGGAAGCGTGTATTCCGCGAACATGTCGCGCTGCTTCGCTGCCTTGGCCATGCTCGCGCGCTTGGGCGGCGCGCTGGGGTCGGTAATCATGGGCGTGCGGCGCGGCTCGGCCACCTCCACCGGCTCGCCCTCGGCGGCCAGCGCTGCCTTCTTGCGCTCTCGGCGGGAGATTTTCGGTTTGGCGGCGGCGGCGTTTGGCGCAGTGGCTGTCCCGTTTGTGAACTCGATGTCTGCCGGCGCACGCTGGCCGCCGATAAAGCCGAGAATGAAATTGGGCAGAGTCAGCAAGGCGCGCCAATCAATCGCGAAGACGCGGGTCGCCAGAACCACGCCGCCAACCAATGCCAGCAGAGCCAGTCCAAGCGTAATCCAACCGCTCGCACTCTCACCGAAACGCGTCGCGACGGCTTCGATGGCGCCCGCACCCAGCAGGCCCGTCAGCCCGCCGGTGGAGGCTGGCATGGCGCCGCCCGGGCCATCGAAGGTCAGCGTCAGGACGGTGGAAAGCAGCACCATCGCCAGCACCAGCTGCGCGGTCGGCTGCCACCAGCGGGTTTCAGTTTCCCGCTCTTCCTCCTCCACATCGCGCCACAATTTGCGCGCGAAGACATACAGCATCGGTAGGATCAGCACGCCCGACAGGCCGAACAGGAACCACACCCGCTCCGCCGCCCACGCGCCGCTTGCCCCCATCCAGTTGGCAATCGCGCCGGTGCCCGCGGCGGTGGAGGGGCTGGGATCGGTCTGCGAATAGCTGAACAGCGCAAGGCCGAGGAACAGCATGAGGCCAAAAAGCACTGCCGCTCCGGCCATCTGGCCCGCGCGCCGCAAACTGCGCCGGAATGTCGCCCGCCAGTCGGGCTGTGAATTGCTGATTGCACGCGTGGCCATGGGCCCAATTCTCCCTATCGGAACACACCATGAATCCTCGGCGAGTCCGGGTCAAGGATTGAGAGGTTCAGCTAGGCTTTGCAGGGGCACTCACAGAGGCACAGAGGCACAGAAAAGGCGTGATTTTCGGCAAAGCCGCTCTCTACTTTCAAGCGGTTCAAGTGGGGCAACGAGGGAAGTTGGTGGGCGGCGTCCCCGCACGGTGCTTCATCTCTGTGCCTCTGCGCCTCTGTGAGCGCCTCAACCCAACCCATCAATCGCAGCGAAACGCGGCCAGTTCATCGCCTCCGCGCGGCGCGGGTTCATCCCGCCCAGAGCGATGACCGGCACGGGCGATTGGGCCGCAAGCAGCCGGAACCGCACCGGCCCGAGCACCAGCGCACCGGGATGCGAGCGGGTCGGGAACACGGGGCTGAGCATCACCGCGTCCGCGCCCATGCGTGCCGCGTCGCCAATCTCGCGTAAGTTGTGGGCGGTTGCGATGGTCAGCAGGTCGTGGCGGGTCGGATAGAGCGAACGCGCCGAGCCATAGATGCCGTCTGCGCCCCATTCCCGCGCCGTCAGAGCGCTGTCGGCGAGGATCAACAGGTGATCTCCCGCGCGGCACAATCGCTGGACCTGCCGATAGCGCGCCAGCCGTTCCTGCGGAGCCAGATGGTAATGGCGAAACACCACAGCGGACCCCGTCGGCAAGGTATTGATGGCACTCGGCAGCCCCGCATCGTTGCGCTCGTCGGTCAGAAACCAGAGGGCGGGCAGGCTGGAGAGCGGGAAGGGCTGGCGCAGCGTCACGCCCACGCTATAGCGCAGCCCCATGGAAAGTGCAGCCAATACGCCGACAGCCCGGCTCGAAACGGTTCAGGCCAAAATCGCCAAGACCTGCAAGATCGCCCGCCGCGAGGTCGATGAAGTGACGCTGGTTGCGGTCAGCAAAACCCATGCCGCAGAGAAAATCGAGCCCTTGCTCGAAGCTGGCCACCGCGTCTTTGGCGAGAACCGCGTGCAGGAAGCGCAAGGCAAGTGGCCCGCGCTCAAGGAACGCTTCCCTGATGCGCAGCTCCACCTGATCGGCAGCCTGCAATCGAACAAGGCGGAGGATGCTGCGCGGCTGTTCGATTGCATCCACTCGCTCGACCGGATGAGTCTGGTGAAAGCGCTGCCCAAGGCGTTCGAGAAAGCGGGGCGGCAAGTGCCCTGCTTCGTGCAAGTCGACGTGGGCGAGGAACCGCAAAAGGGCGGCTGCCCGATCCCCGAACTGCCCGCTCTGCTGGACGCGGCGCGGGAGCGCGAGATTCCGCTGGCGGGCCTTATGTGCCTCCCGCCCGCCGATATCGAACCCGCCCCTTTCTTCGCGTTGCTCGACAAACTGGCGCGCGATAACGGCCTCGATGGCCTGAGCATGGGCATGAGCGGCGACTACGAAACCGCGATCATGCTGGGTGCGACTCATGTAAGGGTCGGCAGCGCGCTGTTTGGAGGGCGGAGCCCCTAAACCCCCTCCAACTCCGCCTGTCTCTCATCGCTCGCCGCCTCTTCCAGCGCCGTTGCGATTGAGCCCAGCCGCAGGGCGTCGGTGATTTTCTGGCCCATCAGGTCGGTGACGTAGAAGGTATCGGCGGCGCTCTCGCCGTAATGGGTGATGTGCGCGGAGTGGATCATCACTTGCGCTTCGAACAGGGCGCGGCCCAGCCGGTTGAGCAGGGCGGAGCGGTCGCGGGCGGCGACTTCGATCACGGTGAAGCGGCTCGATGCCTCGTTATCGAATTGCACCCGCGGCTTGATATCGAAGGCCTTCGCACGGGCGCGGGGTAGCGGGCGCGCCGCCAGTTTGGGGACCAGTTCGCCGCGATTGGCGATGGCGTCCCGGATCGAGGTCTTGATCCGCTCCATCTGGCGCGGTTCGTTGAATGGCTGGCCCACCGGGTCCTGCACCAGAAAATTGTCGATCGCCCAGCCATTGCGCGTGGTGTGGATGCGCGCATCGATGATGTTGCCGCCCGCCAGATGAATGCCGCCCGCGATGCGTGTGAACAGGCCGGGATGGTCGGCGGCGATGACGGTCACCAATGTCGCGCCGCGCTCCGCATCGTATTCGCAATGGATCGACAGATCATCGCCCGATTCCCGCGCGGCGTAATATTGGACGACATTGCGGGCGATGATGTCGGCAGGCTCGGCAATCCAGTAAGCATCGCCCAGCATGCGCCCGTCGCGCTCCATCAAGTCGGCCTGATCGCCTAGCAATGCGGCAACCTCGGCCCGCTGCGCCGCAACGCGTTCGGCGCGGTAATTGCGGGTATGGCCCAGTCGCAGGCGTTCATGGGAAAGGTCATAGAGCTCGCCCAGCAACTGGCCCTTCCAGCTGTTCCACGTGCCCGGCCCGACGGCGCGGATGTCCACGCTGGTCAGTATAGCGAGCTGGCGCAGGCGTTCCAGACTGCGGACCTCGGCGACAAAGTCCTCCACCGTCTTGGGGTCGGACAGATCGCGTTTGAAGGCGGTGTCGCTCATCAACAGGTGCCGCAGGACCAGCCAGCTGACCAGCTCCGTCTCCGCCTCGTCCAGACCGAAGCGGGGGCACAGTTCCTCGGCCACTTCCGCGCCCAGTTCGGAGTGGTCGCCGCCGCGCCCCTTGGCGATATCGTGCAACAGAGCGGCGACATAGGCGATGCGCCGCGATTGGAGCTTGTGAATCTGTTTCGTGGCGCGCGGATGATCGTCTGCCAGCTCGCCGCGTTCGATCTTGGACAGAAATCCGATCGCGCGGATGGTGTGTTCGTCCACCGTATAGTGGTGATACATATTGAACTGCATCTGCGCGTTGACCCGTCCGAAATCGGGCACAAATCGGCCGAATACGCCCGCCTCGTTCATCCAGCGCAGCGCGGTTTCGGGATCGTTGCGGCCACACAGCAGATCAAGGAACAGAGCATTGGCCCGCTTGTCCTTGCGCACATCATCCTTGATCAGGGAGGCATCGCGGCCCGCCTGCCGCATGGTGCGCGGGTCAATTTCCAACCCCTCTGCCTCGGCCAGTGCGAAGATTTCGATTAAGCGCACCGGGTCCTTCTGGAACCAGGTGTCACTCGGCGCGGCAATCCGCCCACCCAAGACGCGGAACCCTTTGAGGCTGCGCGGTTTCGGCTTGAAACCGGCGAGCAGGCCACGCCGCGCGCGTTTGCGGGCAAATTGTTCATCCAGTTGCGCAAGGAACACGCCTGTCAGCGATCCGACGCGTTTCACCTGCAGGAAATACATCTGCATGAACCGCTCGACCGCGCTTTTGCCCGGACGGTCGGCGAAATTCATCCGGTCCGCCACGCTCTTTTGCAGATCGAAAGTCAGCCGGTCCTCGGCCCGCCCGGCAATCGTGTGCAGGTGGCAGCGCACGGCAAGAAGAAAGCTCTCGGCCCGGCGGAAGGAGCGGTATTCCTGCGCGGTCAGCAATCCGGCATCGACCAGCTCCGCTGCATCGCGCGCCCGGTGGATATATTTGCCGATCCAGTACAGCGTCTGCAGGTCGCGCAGGCCGCCCTTGCCCTCTTTCACATTGGGTTCGACGACATAGCGGCTGTCGCCCATTTTCTTGTGCCGTTCGTCGCGCTCGGCCAGCTTTTCCGACACGAATTGCTTCTCGCTGCCGGAGACAACGTCGGCAAAGAAGCGCGCGCGCACCTCCTCGTACAAGGCCCGGTCGCCCCACAGATAGCGTCCTTCCAGTAACGCTGTACGGATGGTCAGGTCTTCCTTCGCCATCCGGACGACATCTTCAGGTGTGCGGCTGGAGTGGCCGACCTTCAGGCCCAGATCCCACATCAGATAGAGCATCGCCTCGATCGCCTGCTCGCACCATGGCGCGTGGCGGGTCGGCGTAAGGAAGGCGATGTCGACATCGCTGTGCGGGGCCATTTCGGCGCGGCCATATCCGCCCACCGCCATCAGGGCGAGCCGCTCCGCCGTGGTGGGATTGGGATGCGGGTGGAGATGGGTGGTCACGTAATCGTGGATCACGCGGACCAGTTGATCGATCAGAAACGCATGGCCCGCCGTAATCTCGTGGCCGCTGGAGGGTTTCTCTTCCAGCCGCCGGGTCAGTTCCGTGCGCCCGTCTTCGAGCGCAGCGCGCAGCGCCGACAGCACCGCACCGCGCGCGTCTTTCTCCTGCGTGGCCAGATCGGCAATGGACCCACCCAAGGCGCGCCGGTCAATGATGGCGCGCTGGCGGGGGACGGCTTTGGCGGGGCTCTTGTCCTGCGTCACCCGCCCGTGAACACCTTCGTGTATTTCTCGCGCAGGAATTTCTTGTCGACCTTCTGCGTGCCCAGACGCGGCAGGGTTTCTGTTTCCTGCCAATATTGCACCGGCTGCTTGAACGGGGCGAGACGGCTGGAGAGGTGATCGCGCAGATCGGCCTCGCTCACATCATGGCCGTCTTTGGCGAGGAACACCGCGCCGACAATTTCGCCGAAGCGCTCGTCCGGCAGGCCGAAGACGCTGCATTCGGCAATGCCGTCATGGGCATAAATTGCGTCTTCCACCTCGATACAGGTGATGTTCTCGCCGCCGCGGATGATGATGTCCTTCTTGCGATCGACGATATAAAGATAGCCGTCTTCGTCGAGCCGACCCAGATCGCCGGTGCGGAAATACATATCGTCGGTGAAGGCTTCCTTGGTGGCTTCGTCATTGTTCCAATAGCCGAGGAAGTTGCACACTGAGCGGATGCAGACCTCGCCGATGCCGCCTTCGGCAACAGGTTTCCCGTCATCGTCGAGAATGGCCAGATCGACCAGCGGTCGGCTGGGTTTGCCGGTGCTGGACGGCTTGGCGAGGTAGTTCTCATTGAAATTGCCGCAGCCCACGCCGTTGGTTTCCGTCAGGCCATAGCCAAGCAGCGGGAACCCTTCGGGAAAGGCTTCTTTGATTTTCGCAACATGCTCCACCGGGCGCGGCGCACCCCCAGCGGCCAGGCTCTTGCACGAGGAAATGTCGAACTGGGCGCGGTCGGGGTGCGTCGCCATTTCATAGGTCATCAGCGGAACGCCGGCGAAATAGCTGACCTGCTCGTCCTGAATCAGGCGCAGCGCTTCCTTTGCATCCCATTTCGGCATCAGGACGATCTTGCGACCCAGCGCATAGCTTTGCAGGAACAGTGGCACTTCGCCGGTCACATGGAACAGCGGCACGGCGAGCAGGGCGCAGGCCTGTGTGGTCGGGGCATCGCCGGTCGCATCGAGATAGCTGAACGCCATCAGTGACTGGATCGCATAGCTCATCGCGCCATGAACGACGCCGCGATGGTCCGAATACGCGCCTTTGGAGCGGCCGGTGGAGCCGGAGGTGTAGAGCAGGGTTGCGTAGTCGTCCGGGCCAACATCGAGGAACATATTCGCGCCCGGATCGCCCCAGACATTCTTCAGCCCCTCGGCGGGCGAACAGTCATGATCGATCAGCACGATCTTCGCGCCGTGCTCGATTCCGTCGAGCCGCGCGGCGCGGCCTGCGTCGGCAAAGACCAGCTTGCAATCGACAAGATCGATCGCATCGGCCAGCTCGTCACCATTGGAAAAGCCGTTGAGCAAAGTGGCGCAGCCGCCGGCCATGATGATGCCCATATAGAGGACGATCCAGTTGGCCGAATTGCGCGCCGCGATACCGATCCGGTCGCCTTTGACCAAAGCGTGGTCGGCCTGCAGGCCTGCTGCCACATGCCGCGCCGCGCCATAGGCCTCGCCAAAGGTCAGGCGGCAATCGCCATCGACCAGAAAGGTCGCGTCCTTATGCTCGTTGCAATAATGCGCGAAGTAATGCGACAGGCTGGGCGGGGCGAGTTTGAGCGCCGGCATGTCCGTGCCGTTGCGCGTGAACTGCACCGTTTCCGCAGGCGCGCCTTCGGCAGTGAGTTTGTCGATAATGGCGTCGAGCGTCAGGTCCAGCTGTGTCGGCATTGGGTTTTTCTCTCCTTGGTGTTTCTCCAGCGCATATCCGCCCCTTGGGGTTCCCCACACAGCCGCCCTGTGCCAAGGCGGCAATGAGTTTTCCGAGACGCGGCCACGCTGATAGTTGGCCACGCTTCTAAGGGGTTTGCCACGTGCTGTCACTATGGGCCGTATCCGTCATCGGGGCTGCTGTAGAACCGATCCGCTGGGCCGAATTGGGCCTAAGACCGGGCATCGATCTCGGCTTCATGACGCTGCGCTATTATTCGCTGGCCTATCTGATCGGGATTATCTTCGCCTATTGGCATATGTCGAAGATGATCAAGGCACCCGGTGCCCCGCTGGCGCAGGACCATGCGGACGATCTGTTCTTCTACTGCACGCTGGGCGTCATTCTGGGCGGGCGGCTGGGCTACGCGACGTTTTACCAGCCCGAATTGTGGTCCACCCCGCTGGAAATCCTGAAAGTCTGGACCGGCGGGATGAGCTTTCATGGCGGGCTGCTTGGCGTGCTGGCGGCGATTGCCTTTGTTACGCGGCGCGGCAAGCTTAGCTTTCTGCGGGTGTGCGATTACATCGCAGTCAGCGTGCCTATGGGCATGCTGCTGGGGCGGCTGGCGAACTTCATCAATGGCGAGCTGTGGGGCCGCGAAACGACCGTGCCATGGGGGATGATCTTCCCCGCCGGCGGCGAAGTGGTGCGCCATCCAAGCCAGCTCTATCAGGCGACGTTTGAAGGGCTGGTTCTACTCGTCATCCTGATGCTGTTGTTCTGGCAAACGCGCGCGCGCTGGCGACCTGGCCTGCTGGTCGGCGTATTCACGCTGGGCATGGGTCTCGCGCGCTTCTTCAACGAATTCTTCCGCCAGCCTGACCAGCAGCTCGCCGATTTTGCGGAGCGGACGGGGCTATCCATGGGGCAGTGGCTGACCATCCCGATGATCGCTGTAGGACTGTTCTTCATAATCCGCGCTCTGCGGCGTCCGGCGCTGGGTGTGGCAGCGCCCAAGGCGGCAGAAACGCAGCCCACACCCGCCGCATGAACGGAGCCGGTTCAAGCACAGAGCCCGATGATCTGGGCACGATTTTCCGGCGGCTTATCCGCAACACCGGGCCGATATCGCTGACCCAGTATATGGGGGAGAGCAACACTCGCTATTACGCATCGCGCGATCCGCTAGGGCAGGGCGGCGATTTCGTTACCGCGCCGGAAATCAGCCAGATGTTCGGGGAACTGATAGGGCTGTGGCTGGCGGATGTGTGGATCAATTCGGGAAAGCCGGACTATGTCCACTATGTCGAGCTGGGGCCGGGGCGCGGAACGCTGGCAAAGGACGCGCTGAGGGCGATGAAACGCTATGGGCTGGAGCCTGAAGTGCATTTCGTGGAAGGGTCGAGCGCGCTGAAGGAAGTGCAGCAGGAGGCGGTGCCGGGCGCGCGCTATCACGACGATCTGTCCACCCTGCCGCCCGATGATCCGTTGCTGATTGTCGGCAATGAATTTCTCGATGCGCTGCCTGTCCGGCAGATGGTCAAGACCGCCGATGGCTGGCGCGAGCGCGAGATTGCGCTGCAGGAAGACGCGTTTGTCTTCGCTGCCGGAAACCGCCCGATGGATGCCGCCGTGCCGGAGGATTGGCGCGATGCCGAGGATGGCACCATCCTCGAAACTTCGCCCGCCCAGGCAGCGGTGATGTACGAGCTGGCCGGGCGCCTGTCCGATCAGGGCGGCGCGGCGCTGCTGTTCGATTACGGCCATGCCGAGCTGCAAGCAGGCTCGACATTGCAGGCAGTGCGCGGTCATCAGAAGGTCGATCCGCTGGCGATGCCGGGCGAGGCCGATCTGACGGCGCTCGTGGAGTTCGGCACGCTCGCCCGCATTGCCCAATCGCGCGAGGTGTGCTGGATTGGCACGGTGGAGCAGGGCGCGTGGCTGCAGGCACTGGGCATCGATGCGCGCACGCAGGCTCTGTCACAGGCCGCCCCGCATCATGCCGAGGATTTGCGCGCCGCGCGCGACCGGCTGGTGGAAGCCGACCAGATGGGCGCTTTGTTCAAGGTGATGGGCCTGACCGGGCACGGCTGGCACGGCGGGGCGGGTTTCGGTTCCTGAAGCCCCGCGCCAGTTCTGCGCAGGTTCATCGCGTGGCCTGTAACCGATCGGCGTGCTCATGCGTATCAGGCGCATAAGGAGAGCTTCACGATGCCAACCATTTTCCGCAAATCCGGCCCGCTTGCCATTGCAGCTGCAATGATCGCCAGTGCCGTGTCCGCCCCCGCCTTTGCCGCCGACCCGATCACCGGGCGCTGGATGACGGAGGAGCGTGATGCGGTCGTTACCGTGGCAAAATGTGGCTCGACCTATTGCGGGCGCTTGAGCAAATATCTGGTCACGCCCGAAGGCGGCGTGGACCAGCGCGATGTCAACAACCCCAACCCGAAACTGCGCAAACGCAAGCTGCTGGGTACGCCGCTGCTGTCCGGTTTCAAAAAGGACGGCAATGTCTGGCGCGGGACGATTTATGATCCGCGCAATGGCAAAAGCTATCGCAGCGTTGTGCGCCGCAAGAGCGCCAATGTGCTGGAAGTGAAGGGCTGCATCGGCCCATTCTGCCAGACGCAGCTCTGGCGCAAGGCCAGCTAGGCTATAGCCCCAGATTGTCGGCCAGTTCGCGGGCTGCCTCTGCCGGGGTCAGCTTGTCGCCGTCGGTCCGGTCGACCGAGAGATTGGCCGCGCGCACTGCCTCGACATCGATCGCTCCGACCAGCGGGCGCAGCGCCTCAACCAGAGCGGCATCCTGCCCCGCTTCGGGGCTCATCAGCAGGATTGCATCGTAGTTCGGGAACGCGCTTTCCGGGTCTTCCAGAATAACGAGATTGTCCGCCGCGATCCGGCCATCCGAAGTGTACGCGCCGATCACCTGCGCTTCGTTCGATTGCAGGGCGTTGTACATGAAGGTGGGTGAGAAATTGCGTGTTTGCGCGAACCGCAGGCCATAGGCATCCCGCACCGCAATCCATTCGGGCCGCTCGAAAAATTCCGGGTCTCCGCCGATTGCCAATTGGGGCGCAATCGCAGCTAGATCGCCAATGGTTTCCAGCCCGCGTGCGTTTGCGAAATCCTGCCGCACCGCCAGCCCGTACGCGTTCTCGAAACCCATTCGGCCGAGCACCAATGCGCCGCTGGTCTCGCTTTCCCAAGCGGTGATTTCTTCCAGCATCGCGTCACGGTCGGGATTGTCCGTGCGCTTCATCATATTGGCCCAGATCGTGCCGGTATAATCGACCAGCACATCCACCGATCCACTGGCGACCGCGCTGTGCGCCACGGCTGAGCCAAGCCCGTCGCGGTATTCTACGCTGTAACCTTCGCCCTCCAGACGCTGCCCGATCAGGCGGGCGAGAATGTACTGTTCTGAAAACCCCTTGGCCCCGATGGTGATGGTGTCGTTGCGGTCGCCCGCCGTGCCGAAAGTCGCCCACAAAGCCGCTGCCACGCCTAGCAACGCGGCACTCGCTCCGCCGCGTATCAGGGCCGGCCGGCCTTTCGCAAAGCCGCGTTCCACCATGCCCAGAAGCGCATCCGCGACCAGCGCCAACGCTGCAGAGGCGAGGCATCCCGCCAGCACCAGCGTCCAGTTCTGTGTCTGCAATCCGGCAAAGATCGGATCGCCCAGCGAGGGCTGCCCGATAGTGGTGGAAAGCGTCGCTGCGCCGATGGTCCAGACAGCGGCAGTGCGAATGCCCGCCATCACATAGGGCGCGGCCAGCGGAGCTTCGACCAGCCGCAACTTCTGCGCAGGCGTCATGCCCACACCGTCCGCTGCTTCCAGCACGCCGGGGGCCATATGCTCGCGCGCGGTGACCGCATTGCGCAGGATCGGGAGCAAGGCGTAGAGCGCCAGAGCGAGGAGCGCGGGGAGGAAGCCGAGCGTCGGCAGCCCCTCGCCAAACACTGCTCTCAGGCTCAGCAATATCGGGAAAAACAGCGCCAGCAGCGCCAGCGCAGGCACTGTCTGGACAAGGCTCGCAAAACCCAGCGCAATGCGTGCGACAGCGGCATTACGGCTGGCCCACACGGCCAGCGGCAGCGCTACGATAATGCCCAGCGCCAGCGCGGAAGCGGCCAGCAGGACATGGGCCGCCAGCTTGTCACCCAGCCCCAGCATGGTGGAGAAAACATCGCTCATGGAGCGAGCTTCGCCAATTGCCGCGCCTGATTGCGGGGGACTGCCACCAGTTCCTGCGCCACATCGCCGCCTGCACCCTCCAGCAAGGACCCGGGCGTTTCATCCGCCACGATGTGTCCGGCGTCCATCACCAGCACCCGGTCGGCCAGCAGCAGTGCTTCGGCCATGTCGTGCGTGACCATCACGCTGGTCAGGCCCAGCTTCTGATGCAGGCCGCGCACCCGCTTGCCGAGGGCATCGCGGGTAACAGGATCGAGCGCGCCGAACGGCTCGTCCATCAGCAGCAATTCCGGATCGCCCGCAAGAGCACGCGCCACACCGATGCGCTGGCGCTGACCACCCGACAATTCGGACGGCATGCGGTCGGAATAGCTACCGTCCAGCTCCACCATTTCGAGCAATTCTGTAATCCGTGCCTCGTCCAGCGAGGCCCCGGCGATGCGCGGTCCGATGCCGATATTTCGGGCAACATCCATATGCGGGAACAGGCCGATGGACTGGAAGACATAGCCGATCCGGCGACGCAGCGCGGGCGCAGGCAGGCCGGTTACATCCTCCCCAGCGAGCAGCACGCGGCCGGACGTCGGCTCCGCCAGCCGGTTGACCATTTTCAGCAAGGTCGATTTGCCCGATCCCGACGCCCCGACCAGCGCGGTGAAAGACCCTTGGGCGATATCCAGCGAGACATCACCCACCGCGACTACGGGGCCGTATCGCTTCTCTACCGCCTCGAACCGAAGAAAGGCGGCAGGAGCCGTCACAGAGCCAGAGATTTGGTGGGTAGCGACAGGCGCACTTTCAGCCCGTCCTTGCCCCATTCGCGGTCCATCGATCCGTCGAGCTGCGACTTCACGCTCATATCCAGCAATTGCGAACCGAAGCCCGCAGTTTCGGGCGGCGCCGCTGCGGGAGCGCCTATTTCGCTCCAGTCGATCAGGATCGTGTCGCCCCGTTCTGCGAGATCAATGCTGACCCGCCCTTCCTCCCGCGAGAGGGCACCGTATTTGGCCGAATTGGTCGCAAGTTCATGGAAGATCAGCGCCAGCGGCGTGGCTGCGCGCTTGCCCAGTTTCACCGTCGCGCCATGCACCTCCACCTGCTTGCCCTCGCCGATGCCGTAGGGGGCCATCAGCACGTCGAGCAATCCGCGCAATTCGCTGCCCTTTTCGCTGCCTAGCGGGCGGACAAAATCATGCGCGCGGCCCAGCGCCCGGATGGCTTCACCCAATTCGCTGGCGAATTCCTTGAGCTCGGGCCGGTTGCGTGCCCTGAGCATGACAAGGCCGGACACGACCGCAAAGATGTTCTTGATCCGGTGGGACAGCTCCTTGGCCAGCAAATCCCGGCTTTCCGACCGCCGGTGGTTGTCGTCGATATCGGTCAACGTGCCGAACCATTGGGTCACATCGCCCGCACTGTCGCGCACCGGCAGCCCCCGGCTCAGCATCCAGCGCCACGTGCCATCCGCACGGCGCACACGGAATTCCTGCTCGAAGGGTTCGCCTGAGGCGAGAGCTGTATCCCACGCATCGCGGTAGGCGGCGTTGTCATCCGGGTGGAAGACCTCGTATGCCCCCTCGTTGCTTGGCGCATCGTCGGGATTGATCCCGGTAAATTCATACCATCGGCGATTGAAGAAATTCGCTTCGCCAGAGGCATCGGCGGACCAGGCAATATCGGGAATGGAATCCGCCAGTGCGCTCAGCCGGTTCTGGCTGGTTTCCAGCTCGGCATCCGCGACCAGATCGCGGCGACGGGCATGGAGGCGGCGCATTACGGCATCGCGCAGGACCTTGAGCCCCTCCTCCTGCAGCGCGGTCAAACCATCGGGCCGGGGCAGAGTATCGTTGATGCACAGGGCCCCGATGGGCGCCCCCTCGCTGCTGATCAGCGGTGCCCCGGCATAGAAACGGATATTCGGTTCACCGGTAACCAGCGGATTGTCGGCAAAGCGGGGATCCTCGAGCGCGTCGGGCACCACCATCACATCATTGCCCAACATGGCATGCCCACAAAAGCTCACGGGACGGGGCGTTTCCCTTGCTTCCATCCCCTCGCGAGCGAGAAACCGTTGCCGGTCTTCTTCGACGATAGAGACCATCGCGCTGGACGTATCGCACAGGCGCGCGGCAAACTGCGTGATCCGCTCCAGCTCGGCATCGTCCTCCAGCGCATCGACGCCAAAGCCTGCGAGCACCGGCAAGCGGACGGCGTCTTCCATTCTGGCAGGATCGGGGGCCTTGCCTTCGGGCCATGGGGCGGTGGGTACTGCTTGCACGCGCATCGATTCCTTCATTCGGAAAATCGCATACAGAAATGATCGCGCGTCGCAAGTAACCCAATGAACCTCCATTGTTTTTACTCGATTCTTATTTTTCAGGTGCAGGCTCTGCTTTGCGGAAAGGGGCCACCTTGCTATGCGGCTTCGCCAGAAAGCCCGCACATTTCAGCGGGCGCAGGAGAGACCATGCGCGCGACCCCCGATTTCGATTTTCAGCTTGGCGAGACAGCGGAAATGATCCGCGAGACCACGGGGCGGTTCTCCGACGAGCAGATCGCCCCGCTGGCAGAGAAGGTCGACCGCGAGGACTGGTTCCCGCGCGAACTGTGGTCGCAAATGGGTGAGCTGGGCCTGCACGGGATCACGGTGCCGGAAGCGGATGGTGGGCTGGGGCTTGGCTATCTGGAGCATGTGATTGCGTGCGAGGAAATCAGCCGGGCGAGCGCCAGCGTGGGCCTGAGCTACGGCGCGCATTCCAACCTGTGCATCAACCAGATCGCCCGCTGGGCCAATGACGAGCAGAAGGCGAAATACCTGCCCAAGCTGATCAGCGGCGAGCATGTCGGGTCGCTGGCCATGAGCGAGGCGGGCGCAGGATCCGATGTCGTCTCGATGAAGCTGAAGGCCGAGGCCGTGCAGGGCGGCTATATCCTCAACGGCACGAAGTTCTGGATCACGAATGCGCCTGAGGCCGACACGCTGGTGGTCTATGCCCGCACCGACCCGAACGGCGGCAGCGGCGGCATCACAACCTTCCTGATCGAAAAGGATATGCCCGGCTTCTCTATCGGCCAGAAGATCGAGAAAGTCGGCATGAAGGGCTCGCCCACCGCAGAGCTGGTGTTCGACGATTGCGAAGTGCCCGAAGAAAACGTGATGGGCGCCGTTGGCGGCGGCGTGGGTGTGTTGATGAGCGGGCTGGATTACGAGCGCGTGGTGCTGAGCGGCATCCAGCTGGGCGTGATGCAGGCGTGCCTCGACACGGTCATCCCCTATCTGCGCGAGCGCAAGCAGTTCGGCAAACCCATCGGCAGCTTCCAGCTGATGCAGGCGAAGGTGGCGGACATGTATGTCGCGCTGCAATCGGCGCGGGCGTATGTTTATGCTGTGGCGAAGGCCTGCGATGCCGGGCAGACGACGCGGTTCGACGCGGCAGGCGTGATCCTGCTGTCGAGCGAGAATGCTTTCCGTGTTGCTGCCGAGTCGGTGCAGGCATTGGGCGGCGCAGGCTACACGCTCGACTGGCCGGTGGAGCGCTACATGCGCGATGCCAAGCTGCTCGATATTGGCGCAGGCACTAACGAGATCCGCCGCATGCTGATCGGGCGCGAATTGATCGGGGCGGCGGGGTGATTTTCCATTACCTCGCTGCCGCACTGCTTATTTTTGCCATCGTCCAACATGCAGCATTAGGCTATTTTGCGCGCTTCCTTCGAAGGCATTCTCAAATTGATCACGCAGGAAAGATTGAAGCGCAGGATCCTAGCGCCGTTTTAGCTATCTCGATTGTCGTTGGTCTGTGGGCCGGAATGGTGGCTTTGTTAATCGTGCCTGGCATTCCTGCGGTGATCGAAGTCGGGCTCGGAATACTGATCATTTGCGCCACCTTGGCAGCGACGATCAAGAGGGGGGCTCCGACAATGAGACCTTATCTTTTGCTCTTGAGCGGAGCCCTGATTCTTGCTGGAAATCTGATATGACCGCACCCGTTCTCAAATCAACCCTCGACTGCGAGTCACCGGATGCCAAGGCGCGGTTCGCGCACAACAAGGCGCTGGCCACCGACCTGCGCACCCACGTTGCCGAGGCTGCACTCGGCGGTTCCGAAGGCTCTCGCGAGCGTCATGTCGGGCGGGGCAAACTCCTCCCTCGCGAGCGGGTGGAGCGGCTGCTCGATCCAGGTTCGCCGTTTCTCGAAATAGGCCAGCTCGCCGCAAACGGTATGTATGGCAAGGACGCGATCAACGGTGCTGGCCTGATCGCCGGGATCGGACGCGTCTCGGGTCGTCAGGTGATGATCGTGTGCAACGATGCCACCGTGAAGGGCGGCACCTATTACCCGATGACGGTGAAGAAGCATCTGCGCGCTCAGGAAATCGCGCAGGAGAACCGGCTGCCGTGCATTTATCTGGTCGATAGCGGCGGAGCGAACCTGCCGCATCAGGCGGAGGTCTTCCCTGACCGCGAGCATTTCGGGCGTATCTTCTTCAATCAGGCGAACATGTCCGCGCTGGGCATTCCGCAAATCGCCTGCGTGATGGGCAGCTGCACGGCGGGCGGCGCCTATGTCCCTGCCATGTCCGACGAGACGGTGATTGTGCGCGAGCAGGGCACCATCTTCCTCGCCGGACCGCCGCTGGTGAAGGCCGCGACGGGCGAGGAAATCACTGCCGAGGATCTGGGCGGCGGCGATCTGCATGCCAGGAAATCGGGCGTGGTCGATCATCTGGCGGAGAATGACGAGCACGCGCTGACCATTGTGCGCGATATCGTCAGCCATCTGGGCGCAAACACCGGCGCAGCGGCTGACGTGACGGTGAAAGACCCGCGCCCGCCGAAGTTCGACGCAGACGAGCTTTATTCCATCATCCCCGACGATGTCCGCGCGCCCTATGATGTGCACGAGGTGATTGCACGGCTGGTCGACGGCAGCGAGTTCCACGAATTCAAGGCGCAATACGGCTCCACGTTGGTCTGCGGTTTTGCGCATGTCTGGGGCATGCCGGTCGCAATCCTCGCCAACGCGGGGGTCCTTTTTAGCGAGAGCGCGCAGAAGGGCGCGCATTTCATCGAGCTGGCGCAGCAACGCCGCATACCGCTGCTGTTCCTGCAGAACATCTCCGGCTTTATGGTCGGCGGGAAATACGAGGCGGAAGGCATCGCCAAGCACGGCGCGAAATTGGTCACCGCCGTCGCCACCGCCACCGTGCCGAAAATCACCGTGGTCATCGGCGGTAGCTTCGGTGCAGGCAATTACGGCATGTGCGGGCGGGCTTATTCCCCGCGCTTCCTGTTCACCTGGCCCAATGCGCGGATCAGCGTGATGGGCGGCGAACAGGCGGCCAGCGTTCTCGCCACAGTCCACCGCGACGCGGACAACTGGACCGAGGAACAGGCGGAAGAGTTCAAAGCTCCAATCCGCCAGAAGTACGAAGACGAGGGCAACCCCTACTACGCCACTGCCCGCCTGTGGGATGACGGCGTGATCGACCCAGCCCAAACCCGCGACGTCCTCGGCCTCGCCTTCGCCGCGACGCTGGAGGCTCCGATACCGGAGCGGCCCAGCTTCGGCGTTTTCCGGATGTGAGGCTGTGAAACTATATTTCCCTGATGAGCGGGTAGTCGAAATTGAGAGCGTCGTGGGGCTTAAGTCAGCTTTGGCCTTTATCGACCGGATACCTGACGGCCAAGTCATTGAACTCAAGCAAACCGAGAAGCATACTATCCGGGCCGAGCGTGATGAAAATTACTGGATCGTCACCGCTAAGCCGCGGGGTTGGTGGTTCCGTCAAACGCTAACGACTGGCGACTGGATCGACCCTTCAAAGCGTAAGCGGAAACCGTTCTGGGTTTACCGGGGAACACTGAGCGACGCGAAGGTTCAAAAGGTATTCCTCGAGTTTTTTGAAGGGAAGAACCTTAGCCAGCCGATCGAAGGCGCAGCTGACTAGCCTGAAACCCACACTGCCCAGCTTTGGTGTTTTCAGGATGTAGACCTTAGGGCATGGTCGCCATTTGCGTAAGCTTTGGTAGGGAGGCACGGGGAGAGAACATGTCGCATCATGTCACCAGAAAGCCATCGCTGCTGTCGCGCATCGTGCGCCGGATTATTTGGTGGATCTATCGCTTTCAGGGCTGGAAGATCGATACCGGGCTGCCCGACATTCCCAAATTCGTCATTGCGGGTGCGCCGCATTCGTCGAATTGGGATTTCGTGTTCTTCACCGGTGCCACCGCCGAAGAAGGCGTGGCCCCCAGCTTCATGGGCAAGCATACGCTGTTCAAGGGCATCATGCGCAATTTCATGCTCGATATGGGCGGAGTCTCGGTCGATCGGACAAAGCGGACCAAGGTCGTCGATCAGGTAGCCGATGCCTTTGCTGCGGCAGACAAGCTCGCACTGGTGATTGCGGCAGAGGGCACGCGCTCCTCCAACGGCGAGTGGAAATCGGGGTTTTATCATATCGCGCAAGCGGCGGGTGTGCCGGTGGTGGTCGCGTGGGTATCATGGGAAAAGCGGGTTCTGGGCTTCAGCGATCCGCTCTACCCGACCGGCGATTACCCTGCCGATCTGGCAAAGATTGCCGCCTTCCTGCGGTCCAAACGCCCCGATTACGAGCGCTACAAAGTGCTGGAGGCGCAGGCCGAGCGGCTGCAACGCGAAGCGATTGGCGGCGCCGACTGATTCCCGACCTGACGTTTCGTTGTGTAAAGCTTCGAAACCAATGCGCTGCGCATCCGTTGGGATGACAGGAAACCAATCAAGGAGAAGATTTCATGAAGAATCCTACCCGCCTCGCACTTGCCGCCCCTCTGGCTCTCGCCCTTGCTGCCTGTGGCGGCGGTGCCGACGCCGACGAGCGCGTTGTCGATGATGGCCTGACCGAAGGCGTCGATGTTGATGTGCCCGAAGTGGACGTCGAATATCCCGAAGTGTCGGTCGATGCGCGCGGTACGGTCAACTACCAGCGGACCTACACCAACACCGATGCAGCCGGCGGCACCAGCACGATCACGCTGGGCGCGGATGACAGCTACACGATGACGAAGGCGGACGGCACCGAGACGTCCGGCACCTTCAACTGGTATTCCGATAACAGCCGCATCCTGATCCGCGAAGACGGGACAAGCATGGTCTTCGGCGTGGCCGATGGCGCGCTGTATCGTCTGGCCGACGAAAACGCCGACCCCAACGGTCCGCGCACGCCGGAGAACACCTTCACGGCACCAGCGCTCTAAGCCGCTGCACAGCAATCACTATGAAAAAGGGCTGCCGGAGCGATCCGGCGGCCCTTTTTTTGCGCGCCGCCAGGGCCTAGATAGCACCGGCTACGGAGCACACACGGCGGGAACCCACGGAATGAACGGATTGTCGGGCGGTAAGGACGAGCGGCAGCGTCTGATTGAAGATGCGCTGGCGCTGGTGCGCAGTGAAGGCCGGGTCATTACCCGCGCCGATCTGGCCCTGTCCGGCGGGCTCTCGCGCAGCAAGATCGAGCGGCATTTTCCGGAAGAAGCGGACCTGTTCGACTGCGTCGCCGAGGCGTTTTACCAGCCGCAGATCGATCTGATGGAGCAAGTGGTTGCCAGCGATCTTTCGCCCCCGCGCAAGATGTATGAATTCTTCGCCCGGCGCTATCTCCTCAACCGGGAGGATTTCCGCGCCGACCCGTCGGGCTATCGCGCTTTGTGCGAAGTTGGTTCGGAAGAATTTGAGCGGGTGCGCGGCTATGTCGATCTGGCCGACCATTATCTCGCAATGATTGTGGCCGAGGCGCAAGGGGACGGCGCGTTTCCCGATCTGACCATCGATCAGGCGCTGTCGCTGATCAACCAGATGGTCATGTGCTACACCATGCCGGACCTGATCGCCCTGCTGGATCACCGGCTGAGCGAAGGGAAACTGGCTCAGATAATCGATACGCTCTTTGCCGGTCTGGCGGGCACGGATCGCGGGGCCGCTCCTGTGACGGGACTTAGAGCCGCGACCTAGAGCAGTGGACTAAATCGTCTGTCCTGCGGCCCAGCCGCTTAGACCCCAGAACCTAAATCGCCTGTCCTGCGGCCCAGCCGCTGGACCAGGCCCACTGGAAATTATATCCGCCCAGCCAGCCAGTCACATCCACCGCCTCGCCGATGGCATAGAGGCCGGGGACCGATTTGGCCTCCATAGTCTGCGACGATAATTCAGCGGTGCTGATGCCGCCCGCGGTCACTTCGGCCTTGGCAAAGCCCTCAGTGCCATTGGGAGTAAACTCCCAGCGTTTCAGCTGCTCGCCCGCCCGCCGCAGCGCCTTGTCGGACAGGCCCTGCAACACGCCGGACAGGCCCAGCCGCTCGGCCAGAACCCGCGCTAGGCGCTCGGACAGCTGTTCCTTCAGGATGGCGACGATATCGGTTTGCGGTGAGTCGCGCTTGCGGGTGAGCAGCCAATCCGGTTTTTCGTCTGGGAAGAAATCGAGCGCGACCGGATCGCCGTGGCTCCAATAGCTGGAGATCTGGAGAATGGCTGGGCCTGACAGGCCCCGATGGGTCATCAACGCCGCCTCGCGGAACGCAGCCTTCTGCTTGCCGGTGCCCGCCATGGCTTTGACCTCTGCCGATACGCCCGACAGTTCGCGGAACAGAACGTCCTCTCCGCCTAATGTGAATGGCACCAGAGCTGGGCGCGGCTCGACCACTTTCAAGCCGAATTGCCGCGCCAGATCATAGGCGAAGCCGGTCGCGCCCATTTTCGGAATGGACGGCCCGCCGGTGGCGATCACCAGATTGTCGGCCAGCAGTGCCTGTCCGTTCGCCATTACGGCAAAGGCTCCGCTGTTCTGCACCACCTCGGTCACATCCTGATCGGTCAGTATATCGACCTGCCCGCCCTGAACGCTGGCTTTCGCGCATTCCTCCAGCAGCAGATCGACGATTTGCTGCGCAGGACCATCACAGAACAATTGGCCAAGCGTCTTCTCGTGATGCGCAATCCCATAGGCATCGACCAGCGCAATGAAGTCACGCGCGGTGTAGCGTTTCAGCGCCGATTTGGCGAAATGCGGATTGGCCGAAAGATAGTGCTGCGGCCCCGCACCGATATTGGTGAAATTGCACCGGCCCCCGCCGCTGATAAGGATCTTCTTCCCCACGCGGTCGGATTTTTCCAGCACAGCCACCCGCCGCCCGCGCTGGCCTGCTTGCGCCGCGCAGAACAAACCCGCTGCCCCGCCCCCGAGGATGATGGCATCATATTTCATGGGCAAACGCGTGCGCTACGTCTCGGCGTCGGGCAGAATATCCACCTCGTCCACCACATCGGCGATCCGGTCGGTTTCCGGCCGGTCGCGAAACTCGCTCAGCATGCTCCACCCGGCCAGAAACAGGCCCGCGACCAGCGGCCCCAGCACGATGCCCGACAGGCCGATGCTGGCGATGCCGCCCAGCGTGGTGACCAGCACCAGCCAGTCGGGAATGCCGGTGTCGCGGCCCACCAGAATGGGGCGCAGGACGTTGTCGGCCATGCCGATCACCGCCACGCCGGAGATGATGACCACAACGCCTTCCCACACCGCGCCGGTCGCCAACAGCCAGATGGCAGCAGGCCCCCAGACGATGGCCGGGCCGACTGCGGGCAGGAGCGAGAACACCGCCATCAGCACACCGAACAGGATCGCGGAAGGCACGCCGACGATCCAGAAGGTGATGCCTCCCAGCGCCCCCTGAACCATGCCGACGACGATCGATCCCTTGATCGTGGCGCGCACGATGGACAGGAATTTTTCTGACAGACGCTCGGAAATGCGGCGGTTCATCGGCAGAGCGCGGGCAATGGCGTGCCCGATGACTTTGCCGTCCCGCAGCAGGAAATAGGTTATATAGAGCCCGACACCCAGAGCCAGGACCCATGTCAGCGCGCTGCCGCCAATGGCTACCGCTTGCCGCGCGATCAGCCCGGCGCTTTCGGTCAGGACTTCCTGAACCCGTTCCTGCACCAGCGGCAGGTCGGTCCAACCGGTGCTTTCCAGCTGGGTGCGGATGCTGTTGGGCAACGCCGCGATCAGCGTTTGAAACCATTCGGCGACATCCACATTGCCGTCACGGAAGGCGACATAAATAGTGGCGGCCTGCCGCACCACGATGCTGGCAATCCACAGCGCCGGCAGCAGCACAGCGAACAGGATGACCAGCAGCGCCGCACCCGCAGCCCGATTGGGGTAGCGGGGCATGCGCGCGAGCATCCAGTCATAGAGCGGCCGGAAGATAATTGCTGCCAGCGCAGCCCACAGGATCGGACCCCAGAACGGCCAGGAAATCATCGCCAGCGCGATGGTCACCAGCAGCAGAAGCAGCAAGAAGCCTCCATGCTCGATCCCGACGATGCGGTCTTTGCGGATCATGGCACTTGGCTCCATTCATTGGCACTGCGGCGCGGTGACAGGGCATAGCGCAGGCTTGCCCCGATCATCAGCGCGGCGAGGACGATAATGGCCCCCGCCCACACCCAATGGGGCAGGAACAGCGCGCGTTCAATCTGTCCTGTGTCCGACAGCATGACCTCGCCGCCGATATTGGCTTGCTCGACCAGCAGATAGTCCCATTGCGCGAACATCGACAGGGCTGCCTGCAGCCCGAGGAATTGCAACGTGAAACGCTCTGCCCATGGCGGGGCCCTCGCGGCTATCGCCACCAGAGTGAGGACAATAAGCGGCAAGACGATCCAGCCGGTCATCCCGTCGACCCATATCAGAGTGGATACTGCAATCGCTCCGGCCAATGAATAGAGGACGGGGCGCCATGCACGGGGATGGGCCGAGGCAAGGATCAGCAGCGACCCGATCACCGCCGGTCCAATTGGGCCAGCCGCACTGATCACCGCATCGTCAAACCGTGAGGCGCGGATCGGCCCATAGGATTCCGCCACGCCCGAACCGTCGGGATAGAGGATCAGCCGCTCGAAATCATTGCCGACCAAAATCGCGGCAAGCCCGTGACCCATCTCGTGAAACCACGTCGCCAGGATCATGAAGGGATAGAGCACGAAATTGCCCAGCGGCAGCACAGGCAGAACAAGCAGGATTGCTCCGGCCAGAACCAGCGCCTTGATCGTCTCTTCGCGCGAATGAATGGCGAGTGCGCCGGGTTTCATGCAAGTCGGGCCTCCTTGCGCCCTCACCATGCAACATAGGAAACCACGGCGGATCGTGAAAGATGCGATCGCCTCACGACCGAATGGGCATTGTCCCGCGCTAAAATGGCCAGTAGGGCGCTTGCAGCCGCTATTCCTGCCACCATGCGTAAGACGGATCATCGGGCTTGCGCGCTCCGGTGCGTTTGAGCGCATCGAACATCCCGCCGCTGGTCTGCATGGTGGCTAGCCCCATGCGGTTCCAGTCCATGATGTACAGCCGCTCCACGATCAGCCAGCGCCCGTCGCGCTTGGCTAGAGTGTCGAGATAGCGGCCACCAACGACCAGTTCGGTTTCGTCGCCTGCGTCATTGTCGAATATGTGCAGGGCGACACAATAAGTCTCTGCCTTGGCGCTGTCGCCATCGATCCGGCACACAACATTGCCGATATTGTGCTGGGTCAGCCGCATCGCGCTGAGCGAATCGAGCAGCCCCTCGATCATCGGCGCGGGCTCTTGCGGGCCATACCCATAATCGAGCTTGGCATCGGGCGGGAAGACGGCGTGCAATGCCTCGGCATCGCAACGGTCGATCCCCCGGCAATAAAGCGCCAGCGTGTCTTCAATGGCCAGCCTGTCGGCAAGCTGTTCCACTGTGATGCTCGGGCCCGTCATTGCGCGCAGGCTACCGCGCTTGCGGGGCCCTTCGCACTAGCAAATGTGGGGCAGGAACCGGCACGGTCCACGCTCCAACGCCTCAGACATCGAGGTTTGCGACATTCAGCGCATTATCCTGAATGAACTCGCGCCGGGGTTCGACCACATCGCCCATCAGGCGGGTGAAAATCTCGTCCGTCACGTCCGCATCTTCCACCTTCACCTGCAGCAGAATGCGGTGATCGGGGTCGAGTGTGGTCTCCCACAGCTGCTCGGCATTCATCTCGCCAAGGCCCTTGTAGCGGGCAATGGCCAGACCCTTGCGGCCTGCTGCGAGCACGGTGTCCAGCAGCTGGGTTGGACGGCTGATCGAATCGTCATCGGCGAAGGATGGCGTTTCGGCCGCGTCATCCTCGACATCGGCCACTTCGGTGTCCTCGGCAGATTCCGCATCGGCGCTCGACAGCTTCACCAGAACGGCGGCCTTGTCATAGGCTTCGGCATGCTCCTGCGCCACGCGGTGCAGCTTGCGCGCCTCCGCGCTTTCGAGGAATTTGGCGTCGATCATGTGGACATCGGTGACACCGCGCCACAGCCGTTCGAACTGGACGCCGCCATCGGCGTTCTTCGTCGCGGTCCAGGTCGCTTCCAGATCGCCCATATTCAGCCGCTGGGCAGCCTTTTCCATCGCTGCCGCGCTGGCGGTCGCGTCGGGGTCCAGCACACCGGCCAAAGCCATTTCCTCGACAATCATGGGCGAGTAACGCCTCGGGGCGAACGCGATCAGATTGCGCATCCGCAGGCCGTGTTCGACCAGCCCTCGCAGATCGTCGCCCGAGCGCTGCGAATTGCCATCGTCCAGCATCCGGCCCTGCAGACCGGCATCGATCAAATAGCGGTCGAGCTCCCGGTCATCCTTCAGATAGACCTCGCTGCGGCCCTTGCTCACCTTGTACAGCGGCGGCTGGGCGATGAACAAATGCCCGGCCTTGACGATCTCGGGCATCTGTCGGTGGAAGAATGTCAGCAGCAGCGTGCGGATATGCGCGCCGTCGACATCGGCGTCGGTCATGATCACAATCTTGTGATAGCGCAGTTTCGACAGATCGAATTCGTCGCGCAGGCCGGTGCCCATCGCCTGAATCAGCGTGCCGACTTCCTTGGAGGAAATGATCCGGTCGAACCGGGCGCGCTCCACATTCAGGATCTTGCCCTTGAGCGGAAGGATCGCCTGAATCTTCCGGTCACGGCCCTGCTTGGCGCTGCCACCAGCGGAATCGCCCTCCACCAGAAACAGTTCACACTGCGCGGGATCGCGGTTCTGACAATCGGCGAGTTTGCCCGGCAGGCTGGCGACGCTCATCGCGCCCTTGCGGCTCATCTCGCGGGCGCGGCGGGCGGCTTCGCGGGCGGCAGCGGCGTCGATGATCTTCTGGATGATGGCTTTCGCATCGGCCGGGTTCTCTTCCAGCCATTCGGTCATCTTCTCGCCCATCAGCGACTCCAGCGGCTGGCGGACTTCGCTGGAGACCAGCTTGTCCTTCGTCTGGCTGCCGAACTTGGGATCAGGCAGTTTCACGCTGACGATGGCGGTCAGGCCCTCGCGCATGTCTTCGCCCGACAGACTGACCTTTTCCTTCTTCATCAGCCCACTGGACTGCGCATAATTGTTCAGCGTGCGGGTCAGCGCGGCGCGGAAGGCCGCGAGGTGCGTGCCGCCGTCGCGCTGGGGAATGTTGTTAGTGAATGTCAGGACGTTTTCGTAATAGCTGTCGTTCCATTCCAGAGCGACGTCGATCCCGATGCCATCCTTTTCCGCGCTGACCGAAATCGGCTCGGCGATCAGGGCTTCCTTGTTCCGGTCGAGATATTTGACGAAAGCTGCGATACCGCCCTCGTAATACAGATCGTGCTCCAGCGTTTCTTCGGGCCGGTTGTCGCGCAGCAGAATGCGCACACCCGAATTGAGGAAGGCGAGCTCGCGGTAGCGGTGCTCCAGCTTGTCGAAATCGAAGTCGGTCACGTTCTTGAATGTGTCGTGGCTCGGCATGAAGGTGACGCGGGTCCCCTTCTTGAAGCCATTGTCGTCAGGGTTCTGCTCGACCTTCGGGGCATCGCCGGTCACTTCGAGACTCTTTACCGCCTCGCCATGTTCAAAGCGCATGTAGTGCTCTTTGCCGTTGCGCCAGATAACCAGTTCCAGCCATTCGGACAGGGCGTTCACCACCGAAACGCCCACACCGTGCAGGCCGCCCGACACCTTGTAGGCGTTGTCGTCGCTGGTGTTTTCAAACTTCCCGCCCGCATGCAGCTGGGTCATGATGACCTCGGCCGCCGACACGCCTTCTTCCTTGTGCATATCGACCGGAATGCCGCGCCCGTTATCTTCTACAGAGACACTGCCATCGGCGTTCATCTCGATCAGAACGAGGTCGCAATGGCCAGCCAAGGCTTCGTCGATCGCATTGTCCGATACCTCGAACACCATGTGGTGCAAGCCCGATCCATCGTCGGTATCGCCAATATACATGCCCGGGCGCTTGCGCACGGCGTCCAGGCCTTTGAGAACCTTGATAGAATCGGCACCATATTCGCCCATTTGCTTGGCGTTTTGGGGCGGCGTGGCGTCGGGCGTTGCCGGGGTTTCCGGTGGGGTGTCACTCATGCTTTTTATATAGGCGCTTGGCGGTGGAAACCCAAATGCTGCGGGCACCTTTCGCGGCAATTTTCCACGACCTAAGGAAGCTCTCATGCAGGCTCTCAAATTGAGTGCTTGCCGCTCGTCGTCGCTGCGTTAGGTCAGGGGCATGACCAAACAGCAAAACCCGGCCTCCGCCCCGCTCCACGCGCCCTTCGGTTCCTACTGCGAAACACTGGCTATGCGGGCGCGGGAGACGCCGGACAAGGTGGCGCTGCGCGATGATGCGGGTGAGCTGACATGGGCGCAAATGCAGGACCGTGTGGAGCGGATTGCGGCGCGTCTGGTGGAGACGGGGCTGGAGCGCGGGCAGTCGGTCGCGATCCTTGGTACGTCCTCGATCAATTACGCGCTGGTGTTCCTCGCGGCGGTGCGCGCCGGCGGGGTGGCCGCTCCGCTGACCACCAGTGCCAGCCCCGCGCAACTGGAAGGCATGGCGACAGATTCAGACGCGCGGCATCTGTTTATTGATCGAGCCAAGACTGCCGAGCTGGGCGACGGGTTTTTGCCCGAACTTACCCATATCATTCTCGACGAAGAGCTGGATGCATGGATGGCGCCGGAGGGGACGCAGGCCCCGGCGCATGACCCGCAGCCCGGCGACCCGTTCAACATCATTTACTCCAGTGGCACGACCGGCACACCCAAGGGTATCGTCCACTCGCACGCCATGCGCTGGACCCAGTTTGCGACCACCGGCGCATCCTATCTCGATGCCGGGATCGAGCCGGTCAGCCTCGCTTCCACTCCGCTCTATTCCAACACCACCATGGTCGCGTTTCTGCCGGTCATGCTGGCGGGCGGGACGGTGAACATCATGGGCAAGTTCAAGACAGTCGACTGGCTGGCCACCGCCCAGCGCTTCGCGGTCAATGTCACCATGCTGGTACCAGTTCAGTATCAGCGCCTGATGGACGAACCGCGCTTCGACGAGTTTGACCTCTCGGCGCTGAAACTGAAATATTGCACCAGCGCGCCGTTTTCTGCCGAGCTGAAGCGGCAGGTGCTGGACCGGATGCCGGGCGCATTGATCGAGATTTACTCGATGACCGAAGGCGGCGTCGTCTGCCTGCTTTACGCCCATGAATTTCCGGACAAGCTGCACACTGTGGGCCGCCCATCGCCGGGCAGCGTGCTGAAAGTGCTGGACGATGACGACAATGAAGTGCCCGTGGGTCAGCCGGGCAATCTGGTCGGCTGGTCGCACACCATGATGAGCGGGTACAAAAACCAGCCCGGCAAAACGCAGGACGGCTATTGGAAAGATCCGGACACGGGCGACATCTGGCAGCGGATGGGCGATATCGGCCGGGTCGATGCCGATGGCTTTGTCGAGCTGGTGGGCCGCGCGAAGGATATGATCATCTCCGGCGGGTTCAGTATCTTCCCCAGCGATCTGGAGGCAGAGCTGGAGAAAGACAGCCGCGTGGCCGAGGCCGCCGTGATCGGCGTGCCGAGCAAGCAATGGGGCGAGACGCCGTTGGGCTTCGTCCGGCTGGCGGATGGCGTGGAGAGAAGCGAAGTGCCCGATATCCTGGGCAGAGTGAACAACAATGTCGGCAAGACCCAGCGGCTCTCGGCCCTGCACGCGATCGAGGAAATGCCGCGCAGCCATATCGGCAAATTGCTGAAGACAGAGCTGCGCGCGATGGTGGCTGGAAAAAGCTGACGCCGGACAGCCTGCAAAACAGGGGGCCGGTCACGCGCGGATGGAACAGGCCGGACTGAATGGCCGACATCTCTCGCGCACCGGCCCCTTTGTAGTCTTGCGCACTGCCAACAAAAAAGGTGTGACCCGCCGGCTGTGGGGGAGGGGGAGTGCCGGCGGGCCACACGGTCTGTCGGGCGGTTCCGCTGGGAACTCGGCCCGGATGACCTGCTGTGCAGCGTCCCCCACCTATTCGCGCAGTATGGCGGCCCGGTTACAATGCAGGCACTTTTTTTGAAGCGCTCCATCTGCGGGCGGCAATCGAACCGCGCGGAGCAGACCGGATCCAAGGGGGGGAAGGAAAACGGGGTCTGCCGCCGCGCGGCCGATTCAGCGTATCGGAGTGCCGCGCCCGCAGGCTGACGGTGTCCGCATCGCATGGCCGGGGCAGAGCGATCTTGCCGAAGCAATCGGGCCTGCCGGGGCCAACAGGTGTCTGCGGGCCGGAAGGCCGTGGACAATTCCTGTTATTCAAAGGGCCGGGCGGGGCGTCTTGGGGGGAGGGAGAGAGAGGACTGCCACCGCCCGGCTACGGGGCAGTATTTAGGCTTGCGCGCAGCAAACCAAAAGCGACAAAACTTCACAGCCTGTGCACTTTTTTGCAACATGGGTTGGCGCTCAGTCTGAGCACAGCGCCGCGCAGTGGTGGGCCACTGGCGGGCGTCGCTGGACACCCCGAAAGCCCCGACCTAACGCATTTGCCATGGCACAAGAACCTCTCCCCGATTCCATCCTGCCCGACTCGATCCTTATCGTCGACTTCGGCAGTCAGGTGACCCAGCTGATCGCGCGCCGCGTGCGCGAGGCGGGCGTTTACTCCGAAATCGCGCCGTTCACTTTGGCGGAGGAAGCGTTCAAGCGGATGAAGCCCAAGGGGATTATCCTCTCCGGCTCCCCCGCAGGCGTGCCCGATGATGGCAGCCCGCGCGCACCGCAGGCGTTCTTTGAAGCGGGCGTCCCCATCTTGGGCATCTGTTATGGTCAGCAGGTGATGACCCACCAGTTGGGCGGCGAGGTGAAGCCCGGGCATGAAACCGGAGAAGGCGGCGAATTTGGCCGGGCTTTCCTGACTGTGACCAGGGATTGCGCGCTGTTCGATGGCCTGTGGCAAGAAGGCGAGCGGCATCAGGTCTGGATGAGCCACGGCGACAAGGTCACGCGCTTTGCCGACGGGTTCGAGATTGTCGCCACCAGCGACGGCGCACCCTTCGCCGTGATCGCCGACGAGAAACGCAAATTCTACGGTACGCAATTCCACCCCGAAGTCGTCCACACCCCTGATGGCGGGCGGCTGATTGCCAATTTCGTGCGTCATGTCTGCGGATTGGCGGGCGACTGGACCATGGCCGCCTACCGCGAGACCAAGGTCCGCGAAATCCGCCAGCAGGTGGGTGACAGACGCGTGATCTGCGGCCTGAGCGGCGGGGTCGATAGCTCGGTCGCCGCGATCCTGATCCACGAGGCAATCGGCGACCAGCTGACCTGCGTCTTCGTCGATCACGGCCTGCTGCGCCTGAACGAGCGCGAACAGGTCGAGACGATGTTCCGCGACCACTACAACATCCCGCTGGTTGTGGTGGATGCAGAAGACATGTTCATGGACGGGCTGGCGGGCGTCACGGACCCGGAGGCCAAGCGCAAATTCATTGGCAAGACCTTCATCGATGTGTTCGATGCGGAGGCAAAGAATGTTGGCGGGGCGGACTTCCTCGCGCAGGGCACGCTCTATCCCGATGTGATTGAGAGCGTCTCCTTTACCGGCGGGCCGAGCGTGACGATCAAGAGCCACCACAATGTCGGCGGCCTGCCCGAGCGGATGAATATGGAACTGGTCGAGCCGCTGCGCGAGCTGTTCAAGGACGAAGTGCGCGAACTCGGCCGCGAGCTGGGCCTGCCCGACATGTTCGTCGGCCGCCACCCGTTCCCCGGCCCCGGCCTCGCCATCCGCATCCCCGGCGAAGTCACGAAGGAGCGCTGCGACATTCTGCGCAAGGCCGACGCCATCTATCTCGACGAGATCCGCAAGGCCGGCCTGTATGACGCGATCTGGCAGGCCTTTGCCGTGCTGCTGCCGGTGAAAACCGTTGGCGTGATGGGCGATGCCCGCACCTATGACAGCGTCTGCGGACTGCGCGCCGTGACCAGCACCGACGGGATGACGGCCGACGTGTACCCCTTCGACGCCGCCTTCCTGACCGGCTGTGCCACGCGCATCGTCAACGAAGTGCAGGGCATCAACCGGGTGGTGTATGACTATACGTCGAAACCGCCGGGGACGATTGAATGGGAGTGAAGTCGTGAGCCGCGATCCGGGTGATATCGAGGCCGAACGGCATCTGGCCGCGACCAAGAAATTTCTCGCGGACAAGGATCCGATCGTCTGGTTCGTAGTGGCTATGGAAGATGGCCATCACGACGAATACGGGGTTCGGGAATGGGTCAGGCAGCAGTCGCAATACGCGGAAGCCAAGCGCCAAGTTGACGCAGGTGCCGAACCCTGTTGGCCGCCCAATTTCAAGTCTTGGCTGAATACCTCTGTTTACGACTATTACCGGGATACTTACGGGCTCGTGAAAGACCATCCCCGGCCCGGCAGTCCGGAGTTTGACGAATGGTGGAACACGGTGCGCGGCGACCCGGAGAAATACTGGGCAAACGAGCCGGTCATGGGCTATCCCAAGACGATAATCGGCAAGGTCGCTAGATATGCCTTCGCGGCGCTGATGATCGCCTTCATCGTTTGGATGTGCGTGCTCTATGTACGAAGAAAGTCTTAGCAGAGAGGGCGTGTCGGTAAGCGCAGGATCACTGCATCTCGCCATACAGCTCCGCCGCCCACTCCGGCATCTCATCGCCAACCCGCACCACCTGCCCTCCGGCAAACTCTGCCACCAGTTGCGGCGCGTCGTTCAATACCGACGCATCCAGCACTTGCGCGCGGTCGGCCATTAGGACGGCATCGCGGATGAGGGCACCGTTGCGCGCGAAGCGGGCGGCGATCTTTTCGGGCGGGACGGGGTGGCCGCCTTCCTGTGTCCGTTCGGCGACGCGGGCAAGGGCCAAGTCGACCGATTGCAGGCCCAGATGGAACACCACGATCCGGTATCCGGCCGCGCGGGCATCGCGCAGGAGGTCGAGCTTGGAGGGGTGGGAGAACACCGTCTCCATCACGAAGCTGCGGCCTTCACCGATATACTCGCGCCTGCGCTCCTCGGCGATTTCGGCGGCGCGGTAGCTGGCGCTGGGAGAGGGATCGCCCAATTCGTCGCGCTGGATGATGTCGGCATTGACGAAGGGTGCAGCGATTCTCGGGGCGAGCACCGTGTCATAAAAGGTCGATTTGCCTGCGCCGTTCGGCCCGGCAATCAGGAACAGCGTGGGCCGTCCGGCGACAATCGCCATTACGCGCTATCGGCGCTTTCGCGGGTCAGCGCTCCATCGCGCATGCCGGCACCCAGCCCCTTGCGGCGGCGGTCTGCGAAGAAGCGGTCCTGTTCCGGCGTGCCGCTGCGCGAGGCGTCGAACAGCGTGTCGACATAGCTTTCCTGCTCTTCCGCCGTCAGCATATCGGGCGAAAGCTTGCCCGACAGCGCCTCGACAATGCGGGACTGGTCGAAAAAGCGGGATTTCTCTACGCTCATCCCGATCCGCACCCAGTGGCGCACCTGCCCGGCGAGCGAACGGCTCATCATGTCCGCCTCGCGGCCAACCAGCTCCATCAGTTCGTCGTCGAGTTTGATCGTCTTTGCCATGGTGTCAAATTGACACCTTTGCGTGTATTTGTCAAGATTGCGCCATGCAACTCCCCCTAGGCCCAGACCCCCGCACAGAGACGTTGCGCCGTTTGCAGCCGCTGCTGATCCAGCGCTTCGGGCGGATCGAGCGGGCGGCGGCGGAATGGCGAGAGCCGGAATGGGTGCTGGTGCAGGGCGTGATCGGCGCGCGGACCAAATCCGAAGTTTCCAATGCCGCGACGCAAGGCCTGCTGGACCGGCATGGCAGTTGGGAGGCGGCGGCCGCGCTCCCGCTGGAGCAATTGCAGGCCGAGCTCGCCACCCAGACCTATCCCAATGTCGCGGCGGAACGGCTGAAAGCCAGCCTCACTGCGCTTGTCGAGCGGCGCGGGGGCGTGGACCTGTCGCACCTTTCCGAAATGGACACGCTGGCCGCCATGCGCTGGCTGGAGCAGCTGCCCGGCATCGGGCGCAAGATTGCGGCTGGCGTAATGAATGCCAGCACTCTGGACCGGCGCGCAATTGTGCTGGACGGGCACCATACGCGCATTCTCCAGCGCATGGGACTGGTCCCGGCGAAAGCAAACACAGACCGCGCCTTTGAGGCGATCATGCCCGCCATGCCGCCCGAATGGAGCGCCGCCGATTATGACGAGCACCATTTGCTGATGAAGAAGATCGGCCAGAATTACTGTCGCCCGTCCGCGCTGCTGTGCGGCGATTGTCCGGCGCAGGCGCTGTGCCAGACAGGGCGTGGGCGCGTCGTTTAACGTCCGGCCATAGCCTTCGCGCTCAGGATTTCGATCCAGTAGCCATCAGGGTCCTTGATGAAGGCGATGTGGCTCATCATTCCGTCTTCGGGGCGTTTCTGGAACTTCACTCCGTGCTTGTCGAAATGCGCCACCGCTGCCTCCAGATCCGGCACGTCCAGCGCGATATGGCCAAAGCCCTGCGGCTCTGCATTGCCGTCGTGATAGACCGGGCCGTCCTCGTCCTCGGTGCCCCAATTGTGGGTCAGCTCCAGCACGCCCTGACGGCTGAAGACATATTCGGTCGCGTCCGCATCGCCTTCGGGCACTTCATCTTCGCTGGAGGTAAAGCCGAGGAAGTAGAGCGAGAACTCGCCCGCCTCGATATCCGCCTTGCGAAGCAGGGTCATACCCAAAACCTCGCTATAGAAAGCGAGGCTTTTCGACGGGTCCTTCACCCGCAGCATTGTGTGGTTGAGGGTGAAATTGTGCGGATTGGCGGACATGGCGGGCTCCCGTTGAATAGTCTCTGTGGCAACCAACGGCATGGCTCGCGCGTTCCCGAACCATGCTGACCGCTTGCCAAGTAGAGAAAGTGTTCGAGACGCTCGCGGAGGCGATGCCCGGGCGGACGGCGGATGCGAAGGGGCCGAAGGGGCAGCCGGACCCGTTCCGCAGCTGCATCTCCTGCATGCTCAGCGCGCAGTCTCTCGACCGGAACACCGCCAAGGCGACGCGCGCCCTGTTCGCCCTCGCCCGGACGCCGGAGGAGATGCTGGAGCTCGACGACCGCGATGTGGCCGCCGCAATCAAGCCATGCGGGTTGTACAATGTGAAGGCGCGCAACATCCGCAAGTTTTGCGAAGCGCTGCTTGCGGACCATGGCGGCGTCGTGCCCGATACCCGCGCGGGGCTGCTGTCGCTCCCCGGAATCGGGCGCAAATGCGCCGATATCGTGATGAGCTTTGCCTTCGGGCGGGACACGATCGCGGTCGACACCCATGTCCACCGCGTCTGCAACCGCATCGGACTGACCAATGCGAAGAGCGCCGAGCAGACGGCGGCGCAGATCGAAGAGCGCGCGCCCGACTGGGCGATGCGCGACGGGCATTTCTGGCTGATCCAATTCGGCAAGCGGGTGTGCACCGCGCGCAGCCCGAAATGTGAAAGCTGCCCGGTGGCCGATCTTTGCGAGTATTACGCGGCGAACCCTACCAACTGAAACCGGCGTCGATGGCGCGCTGTTCCGCTTCGGTAGTTTTGCGTCCCAACGCCTCGTTGCGATGCGGGAAGCGGCCAAAGCGTTCGATCATCGTGCGGTGCGAGCGCGCGAAATCGAGTGCGCCGGGCACATACTGCCCGAAAACATCCACACACAGGCGCAGGTCGGCGCGGCTTTCGCTGTGCATCAGCGGCATGGCGAGGAACTGGATATGTTCGCGCGGCATCCCCCTATGCCACCCGCGATCCAGCGCATTATGGGTCAGCGTGACGGCCAGATCATCACTGGCAAAGGCCTGCGCCGTGCCGCGAAACAGATTGCGCGGGATCTGGTCGAACAGCAGAATCGCGCCCAGCGTGGTGGAGGGCTCGATCAGGAAAGCATGCGCGTCCTGCCCCCGCAGCCGCTGCCAGTCAGCCGCGAAACGCTGGCGGAGCAAATCGTCAACCCGGTCCGAGCCGCCAAACCAGTCCGCCGGGCCTAGCACCCCAAACCATGTGCGCAGAAGGCGTGTCGCCCAATCCCGCCGGGCCAGAGCCACAAGGCAGGCCTAGCCCGCGTCGTTTGCCGGGACGCGTTTGTAGGGCACAAATCGCGAGAGGATGACGTTCCCGGTGTAATGCCCGCCATACCGGTCCTCTGTCCGGACGATATCGCTGCTGCACAGCCGGGCAAAGCTGCGGGTGGTGACCAGCCTGTCGCGCTTGCGCAGCCGCTCGGCGCCTGCGGGCACATTCACATAGATGGTGCCGCCATAATCGAACACCAGCGCCGTGCCGTGAATGATCTTCATGTTCCGCAAGCCATAGGTCGGCAGGCAGGGTTCGGAGGCGTGGGCTACGCGGTCGCCGAGGATTTTCTGCAGCTTGACCTCGCCCTCTGTGAGCTCGGCCCCTTCCAGATCCGTTTGCTCGGCGTCCGGCGACGCATCCTGAGCCAAAGCGGCATGACCGGCCAATGGCACGCTCATGAAGGCTGCAATCGCAGCAGCAATCATCGGTTTCATGGCGTGTTCTCCTGTTGGGCAAGGCATCGGGGACAGCTTCGACTGCCATCGTGGTGCATAGCACAAATGGGTGAACTGTCCCTGTCAAAAGCGTATGCAGGTCCGGCGCTGCCAAGCCCGCATGCGGAAGCGCCTATCGGTGCCCGGGATCGGCCCCTTCGGAGATGTCTTTCAGCGCCGCCTGATCGACCCCGTCGGCGGGCCCGCCAGAGAGCACAAAGCGCCGGTCGCAATAGCCGCAATCGACATAGCCATGCTCGTCGATTTCCAGATAGATGCGCGGATGACCCAGCGCAGAGGGGCGATAGGCCTCGCCCCCGCGAATGGCGTCGGCCCCGTCGCAATGCACACGGGTTTCAGTGGTTCTGACGATTTCGGGCGGGGCGGTGTTCATAGCGTGCGGCTCATACAAAGCCGCCGAGGCCGAGGCAATGGGCGCGCGTGATCTTACTGATACTCAACCCGCACTTCGAAGGTGCCGGTGTATTCGCCCGGTAGCTGGTTCGGATTGACGTTCAGCGTCCCGCCCAGCCGGAACCGGAACAGACCGTTGGCCGATACGATGCGATACCGCACGAAGCCGTTCCCGCCGATATTGCCATTGATATAGGTAAGGTCGGGGCTGGCATCGAGAGTGATGGTATCGATCAGCATGTCGATGCCGGGGCCGGTAATCGTGATCTCGCTGGGTGTTTTAACCCGAATGATCCGTCCGCTTTCGCCAGCCCCTCCAAAATCGGCTGGCTGGCAGACGCTGCCGACATGGATCACGCCGCTGGCCGTGCAGCCATCGTTGCCCGTCGGATCGAGCACCACCGTGCCTCCGGCCGGTGTGGCAATGACGCCGCCGAAATCGAGATCCCGCAATTTGGTGATTGCCAGCGAGCGAAGCACCGCTGCTGACGTATCCCCGCCTGCTGCATTAGCATTTGCGTTGGCAGAAGTTTGCGCCTGCGCTCCGACCGGTGCAAAAATCGCGAGGGCCGCCAGAGCCAACGCCACTGGTGCGCCAAGCAGAGCACGCCTCACCTTGCGCAAATGCGCAAAGAGGGTGGCCGCGCGAATCGCGGAAATCTGGAGGCGTGGTCCGTCCATGACGCTGCCAATACCTAGGGAGGCGTTAATCGCGTCGCCGCAAACATGGTTACCGGGCTGTTTACCTCTTGGCTTCACCACCGGGCCCTGCAGCGGGGTTTACGCGGGGGCCTGCTGTCGCCAAATGGCGGGCATGGAACAGCAGGCCCAAAGCAGCGACACCAGCAATGCGCACGAAAATGCGCCCGCGATTGCCATCCGCAATCTGGAAAAGACCTATGCCGGGTCCAAAGGCGAGCCGGGCAAGCAAGCGCTGAAGGGCGTCAGCTTCGATGTCCCGCAAGGCGGCGTGTTCGGTCTGCTCGGCCCCAATGGGGCGGGCAAATCGACACTGATCAACATTCTTGCCGGGCTGGTTTCCAAAACGGGGGGCGAGGCGGAAATCTGGGGCTTCGACATTGATGGCCAGCGCCGCAATGCCAGCCGCAGCATCGGGATCGTGCCGCAGGAAATCGTCTTCGATCCGTTTTTCACGCCCTATGAAGTGCTGGAAAATCAAGCGGGTTTCTACGGCATCCCCAAGGCCGACCGGCGCAGCGAGGAATTGCTGGAGGCGGTGCGGCTGGCCGACAAACGCGATGCCTATGCCCGTACTCTGTCAGGGGGCATGAAACGCCGCCTGCTGATTGCCAAGGCGATGGTCCATTCGCCGCCCATTCTGGTGCTCGACGAGCCGACCGCCGGTGTGGACGTGGAACTGCGCAAGCAATTGTGGGAACTGGTGATGCAGCTGAACGCGCAAGGCGTCACCATCGTGCTGACCACCCATTATCTGGAAGAGGCCGAGGAGCTGTGTGACCGCATCGCAATTATCGGCAATGGCGAACTGATCGCCAACAAGCCGACGCAGGAACTGATCGGTATGGCCCGCGAGAAAATCGTGCGGGTGACGGTGGACAAGGAGCTCGCCGCTCCCGTGATGGAAGAAGGCTTCCTGAAAGCCGAGACGATCGACGCACGGACGCTGGAGATCACCTACAATCGCGACGTGATGAGCGCTGGCCAGGTGCTCGCCGTGATCCAGAGCCATGGCTATACGGTTGAAGACGTGACCACCCGCGAGGCCGATCTGGAAGATGTGTTTGTCTCGCTGACAGGCTCGGGGGCCTAGCCGTTATGCTGATGATAGTGGGCACGGTGCGGATGCCGCCGGAAAATCTCAACGAAGCGCGTCTCCCGATGCAGGCGATGATCGAGGCGAGCCTGGAGGAAGACGGGTGCATGGCGTATTCCTACGCCGAGGATGTGATCGACCCCGGCCTGATCCGGGTGATGGAAATATGGCGCGACCGCGAAGTGTTGGACGCCCATTTCGCGTCCGAGCATCTGAGCGAATGGCGCGCCCATTGGGACAGGCTGGGCATCCATGATCGCGATTTGCAGCTGTTCGAAACCGCTGGCGGACAGCCGCTCTAGCGTCTGCCACCTTCTCGGCCTGTGCAGGTCATTCGGAGCGCACGGGTGCCGCACTCCAGCTTTTCGGGCCATCGCGCATCATGGGTGTTCCGCAATGTTTGCAACGCCCGACAAAAGTATGTCCGTTGTGACGCACCTTGTGCCGGTCGGGTTTGTGTTTGCCGAAAATGCAGAAGACTCGGTTCAAAAACATGGGGGCCGCTCCATAAATTCCAGTCATGATCCCCGCAGGCGCTGCGACCCAGCCCGCCGAGGTTTACTCTCCCTAACTCTTCTTATGTTGTCTGATATATCGCAGCGCGCCATGACGGTCCAATGACAATTGCATATGACGTACTGATTATCGGCTCCGGAGCAGCGGGCCTCACTGCGGCGCTCGCCTTGGCGGAGCACAAGCGGGTGCTGGTGCTGGCCAAGGGTTCACTCACCGGTGGTTCCACCGCGTGGGCGCAAGGCGGCATCGCCGCGGTTCTGGATACCGGCGACACGTTTGAAAACCATGTCCGCGATACAATGGTGGCGGGCGCCGGGCTGAACGACCGCGAGACGGTGGAGTTCGTGATCGAGCGCGCGCCGGATTCCATCGACCGGCTGTGTGAGCTGGGCGTGCCGTTCAACCGCGACGCCGATGATCTGCATCTGACGCGCGAGGGCGGGCACAGCCACCGCCGGATCGTCCATGTCGACGATGCGACCGGCTGGGCAGTTCAGGAGGCGCTGCTGAAAGCCGCCGAGGCCAATCCCAATATCACCATGTTGCCGGGCCAGACCTGCGTCGATCTGATCACCAGCCGCAATGCCGAGAAATTCTCCGCCGAGGGCCGCGTATGGGGCGCCTATGCGCTGGACGAGGCGAGCGGCAAGGTGGAGGCGCATATTGCGCGTGCCACTGTGCTGGCGGCTGGCGGTGCGGGCCGGGTCTACCAATTCAGCACCTCTCCGCGCGGCGCGACGGGTGACGGCATCGCGATGGCGTGGCGGGCCGGCGCGCGCATGTCGAACATGGAGATGATGCAGTTCCACCCCACCTGCCTGTACAATCTGGAGGTCAAGAACTTCCTGATTACAGAGGCTGTGCGTGGCGAGGGCGGCCATCTGCTCCACCCGGAAACGGGCCACCGTTTCATGGCCGATTACGATCCCGAGCGGATGGAGCTGGCCCCGCGCGATGTGGTCGCCCGCGCGATCGACGATCAGATCAAACGCTATGGTCTCGATTACGTGCATCTCGATATCAGCCACCAGCCGGCCGAATTCGTGCGCGAGCATTTCCCGACCATCGACGAGAAGCTGTCCGGCCTCGGCATCGACATGACCAAGGAGCCGATCCCGGTGGTGCCCGCGCAGCATTACACTTGTGGCGGGGTGATCGTGGGGCTGGATGCGGCGACCGACCTGCCCGGCCTTTGGGCGGCGGGCGAATGCACCGAAAGCGGGCTGCACGGAGCAAACCGGCTCGCGTCGAATTCCTTGCTGGAATGCTTTGTCTATGGCGAGGCAGCGGCGAAGGATATTCTGGAGCGGTGGGACGAACTGCCACAGCCGCCCGCGATCAAGGGCTGGGACGAAAGCCGGGTGACGGACAGTGACGAGGAGGTCGTGATCAAGCAGAACTGGACCGAAATCCGCCGCTTCATGTGGAACTATGTCGGCATCGTGCGCACCACCAAGCGTCTGGAACGCGCCCGCAACCGCCTGCGCATGCTGGGTCAGGAGATCGAGGATTATTACGGCTCTTTCCGCGTCACCACTGACCTGATCGAGCTACGCAACCTGCATCAGGCGGCAGTCCTGATCGTCGAAAGCGCACTGGAACGCCACGAAAGCCGGGGCCTGCATTACACGCTCGATTATCCGGAAACCGATGAAGTAGCGCGCGATACGGTGTTGGTGCCTTGAAATGGGTGAGCGCTTTGCCGCTCTGGGTCCCCGCTTTCGCGGGGATGACGAGCCCACTTACCGTCATTCCCGCGCACGCGGGAACCTAGGGTGGAGCAGCGCGAGGTCCAACCGGCGGTCTATTTGCTGGCGTCCCAGCGGAACGGCACCCTCTATTGCGGTGTAACATCCAATCTCGTGCAACGCATCGCCCAGCACCGCGCAGGCAATTATTCCGGCTTCACGAAAGAGCATGGAGTCCACCGCCTAGTGTGGTTTGAACTGCACGGGACTATGGAAGACGCCATCACGCGCGAGAAGCGGATCAAGAAGTGGCGCAGGGCTTGGAAGCTCGAACTGATCGAGGCTGAAAACCAGCGCTGGCTTGATTTGGCCGAGCAATTCGGGTTCGAAGCGCTTTGACACTCTGGGTTCCCGCATACGCGGGAATGACGAAGGAACAAAAATGCCCACAACCACAGCCAACAACCTGACCCTCCATTACGATGAGCACGGCGATGCCTCGCATCCGCCGCTCCTGCTGGTCATGGGCCTCGGCGCGCAGATGACGCTTTGGCCGATGGAGCTGGTCGAGGCGCTGGTGGCGCGCGGCTTTCGGGTCATCCGCTTCGACAACCGCGATATCGGGCTGAGCGATAAATTCGACGGGCAGAAGGTGCCGGGCGTCGTGCGCCACATCCTCTTCCGCCGTTTCGGCCTGCGCCCCAAGGTGCCCTATACGCTGGCCGACATGGCCGCCGACGGGGCCGCGCTGCTGGACAGTCTGAAGATCGAGCGCGCGCATGTCGTGGGCGCCAGCATGGGCGGGATGATTGCCCAGCTGATGGCAATCAACCATGCGGACAAGCTGCACAGCCTCACCTCCATCATGTCCACCACCGGCAATCCAAAACTGCCGCAGGCGGAAAAGCCCGCGATCAAGGCGCTGACCACCCCGCCGCCATCGATGGAGGAGGAAGCGCTGGTTGAGCACGGGGTGAAAATCGCCCGCGCCATCGGCAGCCCGGGTTATCCCGCGCCGGAAGACCGCCTGCGCACGCGGGTGCGCAATGGCATCCAGCGCAGCGTCTATCCGCAGGGCCTGCCGCGCCAGATGGCCGCGATCATCGACGATGGCGACCGGCGCGAGCGGCTGAAATCGGTCACCACGCCCACGCTGGTGCTGCATGGCGAGGATGATCCGCTGGTCAAGCTGGAGGGCGGGCAGGACACGGCTGCCGCGATCCCCGGCGCGACGCTGAAGACCTTCCCCGGTTGGGGCCACGATCTGCCGATGGAGCTGGTCGACACCATGGCCGACGCCATTGCCGCGCACGCCCATGCGGCGGCTCCGCCAGTGACTCCGGCCGCACCTGATTCGGCCGCAGTCGCAGCCGAATAGATTCGACGTTCTGGCGGGTTTCAGTGCTGCGCGACGCTACGTCGGCGCACAAAAATTGCTCGCGCCGATTCGATTGATTCAAAAGCCCTTCCGGCCAGTTTTCCCGAATAAAATTTTTGCGCAGATTCATTTTGTGGCTTGCGCATCGCAGAACCCCAGCTTGGTCCACGCGTCGCTGCGTTGCAGCAAGCTAACACACCGCCACATCGGGCCAGCGGGCATGGTAAAAATGCGCTTTACCCTCTTGCGCGCAGAGTCCGTCTGATTCACTATCTAGTGGTTCGCAAGGCTTGCGGACCCCAAACCTAGACGAAAGACCCGCCGAAACGCGGATTCCCGCGCAAAGGGAAGGAGTCTCTCAGGCGGGATGCGGGGTGGCAGCCTGTGGATGATACGGGGGGCAATCTGGGGACGGGAAAATCCGCGTTCGCTTCCTATATGCGAGGGGGTACTCCGGTGCTCGACTCGTGAGAACGAATGTGGAACATACGGACCCTGCGCGACTCGCCGGGCCGGACAAAAAAGGGCGCGAGAGAGTGATGATGGATTTCAAAGCCGGGGATGACAGTGTGACGGGTACGGATGTTCTGGATGATACCGCGACGGAAACAGACAGCACGGCCCGGCCCGCTGCGGATGAAAAGGCACTGACCATGGACAAGACCGATGCCGGCTCCGACGCGCTGACCGCTGCGACTGCAGGCGCCATGGGCGAAGTGGCCAAGGCCGCTGCCTCTGATGCAGCGAAAGACGACAGCAAGAAGGTCAATGACCGCCGCTTTACCATCACAACCGATGCGGAGCGCGACGCGCTGCTGACCGAGTTCGGCAAGGAAACGCTGATCGACCGGTATCTGCTGCCCGGTGAAAGCTTTCAGGATCTGTTCGCCCGCGTGGCCGATGCCTATGCCGACGATCAGGAGCACGCCCAGCGGCTGTATGATTACATCTCCTCGCTGTGGTTCATGCCCGCAACGCCGGTGCTGTCCAATGGCGGCACCAATCGCGGGCTGCCGATCTCGTGCTATCTGAACTCGGTGTCGGACAGCCTCGATGGCATTGTGAACACGTGGAACGAAAATGTCTGGCTGGCGTCGAAGGGCGGCGGCATCGGCACCTATTGGGGCAATGTGCGCGGGATTGGCGAACCGGTCGGCCTGAACGGAAAGACCAGCGGCATCATTCCCTTCGTGCGGGTGATGGACAGCCTGACGCTGGCCATTTCGCAAGGCTCGCTGCGGCGGGGCAGCGCGGCCTGCTATCTCGACATCAGCCACCCGGAAATCGAGGAATTCCTCGAAATCCGCAAGCCCAGCGGCGACTTCAACCGCAAGGCGCTGAACCTGCATCACGGCGTGCTGCTGACCGATGAATTCATGGAAGCGGTACGCGCGGGCGAGGAATTCAACCTGATCTCGCCCAAGACCGGCGAAGTGCGCTCCACTGTCGATGCGCGCAGCCTGTTCCAGAAACTGGTCGAAACGCGCCTCGCCACAGGCGAGCCCTATATCGTGTTCAACGACACGGTGAACCGCATGATGCCCAAGCATCACCGCGAGCTGGGCCTGAAGGTTTCCACCTCCAACCTGTGCAGCGAAATCACGCTGCCCACCGGCATCGACCATCTGGGCAATGACCGCACGGCGGTGTGCTGCCTGTCCTCGCTCAACCTGGAAAAATGGGACGAGTGGAAGGGCGAGAAGGACTTCATCGAGGACGTCATGCGCTTCCTCGACAATGTCCTGCAGGATTATATCGACCGCGCGCCGGACGAAATGGCGCGGGCGAAATATTCCGCCGAGCGCGAGCGCAGCGTGGGGCTGGGCGTCATGGGCTTCCACTCTTTCCTCCAGTCGAAAGACCTGCCGATGGAAGGCCCGATGGCCAAGGCGTGGAACGAGAAGATGTTCAAGCATATCAGCGGCAAGGCGGAAGAAGCCTCGCTGATGCTGGCGAAGGAACGCGGGCCCTGTCCCGATGCCGCCGATATGGGCGCGATGGAGCGGTTCAGCTGCAAAATGGCAATCGCGCCGACCGCGTCGATTTCGATCATCTGCGGCGGCACCAGCGCCTGCATCGAGCCGATCCCGGCCAATATCTACACCCACAAGACGCTGTCGGGCAGCTTCATCGTGAAGAACCCCTATCTGGAGAAAATCCTCCAGAAGAAGAGCAAGGATTCCACCAATGTGTGGAACTCGATCCTGGAGAAGGGTGGCAGCGTCCAGCACCTCGATTTCCTCACTTCAGAGGAAAAGGCGGTGTTCAAGACCAGCTTCGAAATCGACCAGCGCTACCTGCTCGAATTCGCCGCCGACCGCGCGCCCTATATCGATCAGGCACAGTCGCTGAACCTGTTCATCCCGGCCGACGTCGACAAATGGGACCTGCTGATGCTGCACTTCCAGGCATGGGAGAAGGGCATCAAGTCGCTCTACTATCTCCGCTCGAAATCGGTCCAGCGCGCAGGCTTCGCCGGCGGCGTGGAGGCGGACAACACGTCCGACGCCAAAGAAATCGAACTGAAAGCCGAACTGGGCGAACAACAGACCGATTACGAGGAATGTCTGAGCTGCCAGTGATGGGGTTATGATGGGGCGTTGATGACCCTCACCCTTTCGCACCTCCGGTGCTCTTTCCCTCTCCCAATGGGAGAGGGAGGGGCCCGGCGCGAAGCGCTGGGAGGGTGAGGGTATGAAGCAATACGAACGCGGGAATTCCGGCACGGTCGAACGCGCTCGCAAGCTGCGACGCGATATGACCGAGGCCGAGAAACTACTGTGGCGCAAATTGCGCGAGGCATTTCCGGATGCAAAGTTCCGGCGGCAGTCGCCGGTTCCGCCATACTACCCCGATTTCCTCAGCTATCGGCACAAGCTGATCATCGAAGCCGATGGCGGGCAGCACGATCCGCTTGATCCCGCTGAAATTGCTCGCACCCGTTTCTTCGAAGAGCAGAACTTTCGAGTCCTGCGTTTCTGGAACCATGACATCCTTGCCAATTCCGACGGCGTGTTGGAGACTGTTCGCCGATCAATCCAAGGAACCAACAGTGCCAGCTGATCCTCACCCTCCCCACGCTTCGCGCGGGTCCCCTCCCTCTCCCAGCGGGAGAGGGAAAGAGGCGCGCAGCGCCGAAAGGGTGAGGGTGATGGGCATGGCCGCTGCCACAATCCTCCTCTCCGCCTGCGCATCGCAAATCGACGCTGGCGTCGTGCGTGAGGCGGGCTCGCCCGGCTTCTGGTGGGGGCTGTGGCACGGGTTTATCTTCCCGTGGTCCTTCATCGGATCGCTCTTCAATCCGGACATTGCGGTCTACGCCGTGCCCAATCGCGGAGGCTGGTATGATTTCGGCTTCTTCGTCGGCATCACCGTGCTGGGCGGTGGATCGTTCTTCGGTTCCAAGAAGCGCGCTTGAGCAGCCTCATCGCATGACCGCCGAATTGATCTTTCGCCTGGGCGGCACGGTGCTGCTGCTGATCGGAGCGTTCGTGTTCTGGAGCGGTATCGGTCGCCGGCGGCGCACGATGGGGCGCGGCTTTGCAGCGGCGATGGCAGCGCTGGCGGCGTTCCTGATCTGGCCGGTGGTTGATTTGTTCATTTGACTTGCGCGGCGTCTTTGCGGCCCGGATAAGCGGGGCACCTCACCATCGCCGGATTGTCTATGTCTATTCCGCCGGAAATTGCTGAACTTCTGGCCAGCTACTTTTACCCGGTCGCCTACGGCCTTGGCGGGGCGGCGGCCATTGGTGGTTTTCTGAAACTTCGGCGGAGCTTTAACATCTGGCGACACAAGCGTGCCCTTGCCCGAAATCCCGAGATGTCGCTGGAAGAAGAGCGTGAACATCTCTGGCGCATTGACGAGACCGAACATCCTCCCGTGATTTCTGTCGAACGATTGGGCGAATTTGCCTTTCAGTTCGCGCCGCTCGCGATTGGCATCGCTGCATTCTGGGCGTTGCTTGATTTGGGCTATCAGCCGGACGGCCACGACGTGGTTATGATCAGTTTCTTCGCTTTCATGGGGGCGGTAGGGATTGTTACGCTCTGGAAGAGGCTCAACGATCCCGCCGAAGATGCGCTGATATCGGATGGGAGCGGGCGCTTTGCCGAAGCCCCGACCGAAGCGATCCATGGGGCCTTGGCAGTAGGCGCAATCCTGCTGATTCTCGGGCTGTTCTGGTGGTTGGCACCGTAGGGCAAGCAGACGGCGAACCTTCTCGGCATTCTCTCATCGGCACGCGCGTCTTCGCCCGGCTCTTCCCGCGTTTGCGACCTTGCGGCTTTCCAACGCTGCAGAGCTGTGGTGTAGATGAGGGCAAGGGGGAGGCCTTTCATGCTTGGTATAATGGGATTGCTGGCGGGCCTTGGCCTGCTGATCTGGCTGGCGCTGCGCGATGTGAATATCATCTTCGCATCCGTGATCTGCTCGCTGGTGGTGATCGTCACCAATTCGCTGCCATTGGCGGAGAGCCTGACGGACAGCTACACGTTCGGCAATCTGGGTGCGTTCACTTTCGCGGGGCGCTTCTTCATGCTGTTCGCAGCGGGCGCGATGTTCGGGCGGATCATGGGGGAAAGCCATGCCGCCACCGCCATCGCGATGGCGCTAGTCCGTGCTTTGGGCGCGCACCGGGCGCTGTGGATCACGGTGCTGTCCTGCGCGCTGCTGACATATGGCGGGGTGGTGGTGTTCGTGGTGATCTTCGCCATGTACCCGCTCGGCCTGCGACTGCTCAAAGAGGCCGATATTCCCAAGCGCCTGTTCTGCGGCGCGGCGGCGCTGGGGGCGGGGACGTTCACCCTCACCGCGCTGCCCGGTACGCCGTCGATCCACAATGTCATTCCCACGCTGACGCTGGGCACCGATCTGTTCGCCTCTGCCGGGCTGGGCCTGTTTGGCGGGGCGCTGATGTTCGGCCTCGGCATGGTCTATCTGGAGCGCGAGAGGCGCATGGCGCAGGCGGCGGGCGAGGGGTTTGAACCCGGACCGCGCGATGTGATCCCCGATCTGGAGGCGATTGCGCAGGACATGCCCAAATGGTGGCTGGCGCTCATCCCGCTGCTGCTGGTGATCGGCACCATTCTTGCCCCTCGCCTGCTCGCGCTGGCTGGCGTGGGGGAGGGCGTGGCCCTGCTGGAATTTGCTGCCGCGCAGCCAGTGCTGTGGCCTTCCATCGCTCTGCTGCTGGCGAGCATCGTTGCGTTGGCGCTGTTTCCCGCCGTCCGCCGCGCGCCGATGCGGGCGCTGGGCGAGGGAACGCAGGATGCGATTATGCCGCTCATGGCGACCTCTGCGGTGATCGGATTTGGCGGTGTCGTCGCGCAGACGGGCGGGTTCGCGCTGTTCACGCAAACGGTCCTGGGGCTGGACTTGCCGCCGCTCGTGTCGATGTTTGCGGCCGCCAGCGCGGTGTCGGGCATCACCGGATCGTCTTCTGGCGGATTGCAGATTTTCATGGCGACGCTGGCCGAGCCCTACCTGGCGCTGGGCATAGCCCCCGAAGAACTGCACCGGCTGGTCGCAATGGCGGCGGGCGGGCTGGACTCGCTCCCCCACTGTGGAGCCGTGATCGCCATGCTGACCATCACCGGTCTGACGCACAAACAGGCCTACAAGGATGTCGGCGTGGTCACTGTAGTCATCCCGATGATCGCCACCGCCGCAACGATTGCGCTGGCGATGCTAACTTAGGGGTGACGTAGGGGCGACCTAGGGGCGACCCAGCGCGTCAGTCCGTCATGCCCGATGCCATCGAAGCGGTTTGCTGTTCTCGCGCACAACCACGCCCTTCGCTTCCAGATCGAGCTGGACGGTCTTCGCCCACCAACCGCTGGTCTTGCCTTCGGGGAACAGTGCGGGGTCGAGATGCGGGACCATCGCCTCGCGCGTTTCGCTTTGCGTCAGGCCCGGCGCGGCGGCGGGCATTACGGCCAGCATAGCCGCCTTGGCCGAGGCATATTTCGCCGCATTCACGCGCGTGACGTGCCTCGGGTGATTGACGTTCTCGACCTCGATGATGTCCTTTGCCACCGCGCGCTCCTTCGCTCCCGCAAGGAGGATAGCAAAGCGGCCCAGAAGTGCGAAGCCCGGCCTCGCATAGCCTCCTTGAGGCTTTTGCGAGCGCCGGGCTCCTATTGCTGCCACCCTCACGGGTCAGCAGAAACTTGTGCGTGGGTTACGATGCCATCTCGGCTTTGTTTCCAAGGCCGGTCGGGATGCGCGCATCCTTGGTCAGGACCACGCGGTTGTCCGTGATTTCCTCGACATCGTCGATCATCAGGAAGTGGTGCATGTCATCCATGCTGTCCGACTTCGTCAGCTTGATCTTGTCGTCCTGAAGCGCGTCGACTGTCCCGACATGCAGACCTTCCGAATTGACGACTTCCATGTGTTCTTTAATGCGAATCTTCTCAAACATAATTATCTTTCCGGGCGGTTTTTCCACCCCGTTTTGAATGGGTTATACCTTACTAACGGGTGACCCCCGATGCCGTTCCTCGCCTCGTCGCAGCTGAGGCACGGCTCACAAATCGCAGGCCGCTCAAGCGCCTTCCGACTGCTCTTCGGCGCGCTCTTCTTCCTGCTCGCGGCGCAGCTGCTCGGTCTTCGGGCCGGTGCGGGTCGGCTCGATGCTGGTGGTGGAGGGCCTCAGCGTAATATCGCGTTGATCGTGTGCCATGATGGCTCCTTTGTGTTAGGGTGTATGCCTAACCAATGGATGCCCACCGGCGCTCGTTCCTACCTCTTCTGGTCTAGGGTGAGCGCCCGACGACGCGCCGATACAGATAGGCGGGAAAGGCCCCACAGCTTATCCCCGAACCATTGGGCAGGGTTGCTATCGAATCACCCATGTGATTCTGTAAACCCCAACATAAGACGCATTCAAACCCACGGAGACACCACATGTCGTTGCTCGAAGCCCGCAAGACCTACAAGCCGTTCGAATATCCGTGGGCGTATGATTTCTGGAAACTGCAGCAGCAGATCCACTGGATGCCCGAGGAAGTGCCTTTGGGCGAGGATTGCCGCGACTGGGCGCAGAAAATCTCCGAGCACGAGCGCAATCTGCTCACGCAGATCTTCCGCTTCTTCACCCAGGCCGATGTCGAGGTGCAGGATTGCTATCACGACAAATATGGCCGCGTGTTCAAGCCGACCGAGATCAAGATGATGCTCACCGCCTTTTCCAATATGGAGACGGTGCATATCGCGGCCTACAGCCACCTGCTCGACACGATCGGCATGCCCGAAAGCGAATACAGCGCCTTCCTCGAATATGAGGAAATGAAGGACAAGCATGACTTCCTGCAGCAATTTGGCGTCGACAGCGACGAAGACATCGCCTGCACACTGGCCGTGTTCGGCGCCTTTACCGAAGGCATGCAGCTGTTCGCCAGCTTCGCCATGCTGATGAACTTCCCGCGCTTCAACAAAATGAAAGGCATGGGCCAGATCGTCAGCTGGTCAGTCCGCGATGAGTCCTTGCATTGCGAAGGCATCATCAAGCTGTTCCACGAATTCGTGCGCGAGCGGGATTGCTACACCAAGCAGGTGAAGGAAAACATCATCGACATCTGCCAGAAGTCTGTCCGGCTGGAGGACAACTTCATCGATCTGGCGTTCGAAATGGGCCCAGTGAGCGGGATGACGCCGAAGGAAATCAAGAAATACATCCGCTACATCGCCGACTGGCGTCTGGGCCAGTTGGGCCTGCAGCCGATCTACATGGTCGACGAACACCCGCTGCCCTGGCTCGCCCCGCTGCTGAACGGCGTGGAGCACGCCAACTTCTTCGAACAGCGCGCAACCGAATATTCCAAGGGCGCCACGAAGGGCAACTGGCAGGACGTGTGGAGCACCTTCGACAAACGCGCTGGTGCGGGCAAAGCTGCAAACGCCGAGGACGAGGCTGCGGATGATGGTCCGGGGCTGTTTGGCGATGCGGGTGAGGCGTCAGGGAGTGTGGCGGCGGAGTGATTGAAGGCTGGCGCTTTTGGCGCTAATGATTATCAGTGAAATATAATCCGTATCAGCCAAATCGTATCGTTGCGCCGGGCATGTTCACCGGGCGGCTTGACGAAATTGCAGCGGTCGAGAAGTCTTTGTTTCAGGCAAAGCACGGCAATCCGATTCATTTTATTATTTCGGGCGAGCGAGGCATTGGTAAATCTTCTCTGCTAATGCTCGTTTCGCGGATTGCCAGTAGTGAAGTAAACCTACTTGAAGATCAGAAATTCAACCTTTTGGTTGTGCCGGTTGAGCTTGGCAATGTTGGAAGTCAAATTGAAATTGTACGCGCTATTGCAAGGCAGTTTAAGTCAGAACTGCAGCGTATTAGCGCAAATGTTGAGATTGCAAAATCAGTTTGGGATTTCTTGTCAAATTGGGAAGTTTTAGGTGTCCGCTATCATAAGTCGGATGTCGCCCCTGAGCCTGAGAGCGCCCGCGACTCTCTGGCGGACCAAATGGCAGAATTTTGTAAGCATTCTGGGTATGACGGCATCTTCATTGCTATCGATGAGGCGGATGCGCCAAGCGCCGACGCAGGTCTCGGGGAGTTTCTTAAATACTTTACCGAGCGGTTGTCGCGTATTGGCTGCAACAAAGTGCTTTTTGGATTGGCGGGCCTTCCGATTCTGCTTGATCGTATTCGGTCGAGCCATCCTTCGGCAGCGCGAATTTTCAATCTCTTAAATCTCGCTCCGCTTGGATCTGACGAACGGATGGAGGTTGTGAAGCGGGGTTTGGCTGAGGCCAATGATAAAAATAACGTAGAAACCGTTATCACTGATGATGGCTTGGTTCTCTTGGCCGAGTTATCCGAGGGCTACCCGCACTTCATTCAACAATTCGCCTATTGTGCTTTTGAATCCGACGTTGACGATACCATTGATGCTGCTGATGTTGTTGACGGGGCGTACCAAGATGGTGGTGCCATTGCACAGCTTGGCACCAAGTATTTTGATGATTTATATTTTGGCAAAATCTCATCGGAACGATATCGGAACATTCTAAATTCAATGTCAGAATTTGGGGATCAATGGCTTTCCAGAAAACAGATAATTAACCTATCAGGAGAGAGCTCAACTACGGTCTCCAATGCTCTTAACGCCCTAAAAAGTCGCAACATTTTGATTGCTGATAACACGAGGCAAGGCTTCTATAAATTGCCCACACGCTCCTTCGCGGCATGGATAAACGCCATTAAGTCGGTTGAAGGCAGACGGCAGATTGATCACACTTCGCGGCTTCCGCTTGAGCCATCCTGATCGCTCAGGACGGCACAGCTGGCAGGGGCAGCGCGCGTTGGCGCTTATTACCACCTATTACCACCTATTACCGCCTATTACCGGTTATGATCTGACCATAAGAATCATGTCACAGGTTCAACCATGTGCCGCCCATGCTCGAATATCTCGCCTATTACCTGATCGCGATCAACTTTGCCGCGTTTGCTGCGTTCGGCTTCGACAAGATGCTGGCCGAGGCACGGGCATGGCGCATCAGTGAGGCGAACTTGCTGGGGCTGGCGATGTTTGGCGGTACTGCGGGGGCCTATGCGGGCCGCGCGATTTTCCGGCACAAGACGCGCAAAATGTCCTTCACCCGCGAGCTGCATGGCGTCACTGCGCTTCAGGCGTGCCTGCTGGCTGCGGCGGCGCTGGAGGCGGGCGGGGTGATTGATCTGGTGCCTTGGTTGGGGTGAAATAACTTGCTCCGGCCCACCCCCGGCCCTTCCCGCAGGCGGGAGGGGAGGAGGAAGGGCGTTTCGTTGCAGGCAGGCGCGTCCTCCGCGCATCGGTTCGCAAATACCGGCGCGTTCCGCAGAGCAGTTCATTGTCGCCCCCTTCCGCGAGTATTTGCCAGTCGCTTTCGGTTGCCAAAGCAAATACGGTCGCAGCATGGCGAACGACGATTTCGACGACCGCTGGCTGAACGCGGTCATTGGGCGCGAGCATTGGCATTTTCACAAACGGTTGTTTGAGCGTTACGGCATCGTTCTTGCTCCCGGAGAATTCTCCCGCATCCATAAGCTGATCGTGTCCCGCCGTGCCTATCTCGTCGACAAGTCGCGCGAAGGCTCGATTTACGTTTTCAAGCTCAACCGGACGCATGACGAATTTTTCGTGATGGCCGTCGGGGATCGGGTAATCTCGGCATGGCCACCAATCCCGCAGGTGGTGAAAAAGTGGAAAGCGGAGAAGAAGGAGGTAGTGCTGGAGCGCGGTTACCAGCGCCACTACTTCATTTAGCCGGAGTCGACGCCGTACAGACAGTGCACAGCATTTGTCTCCACTCATGCCATCACAGACAGACCTTGCGCGTAGTTGGCCCACCCCCGACCCCTCCCGCCTGCGGGAGAGGTCAGGGGGCTGCGAAGCCACTCACCGCCAATAATCTTGCCGCTCGGCACCGTCGAACCGGCCCGATTGCAGGCAGCACCGCTTGAAAGCTCTTTCCCGAGCCGCACGGGCACGGATCGTTGCGGCCGAGTTTCTCGACCAGCTCGATCTCTCCGCCTCTAATCGTCCGCAGATGCCCCTTGCGAGAGCGCTTCACGCGCGTCTCGCTGGGGAAGCCCTTACGCCGTTTCGAAATCCGCTCGAAAGGACGGGAGCGCGTCGTAATCGTGATGCTTTGGCATGATCGCCTCCTGTGTTTGGGGAGTGCGCCTTTAGGCAACAGGTGCGTTGTTGGGAAGTGGCGATGGTCTCGGACCGGATTAGCACCAGTCGCGCTGGTACCCTTCCCACTCATGCGCCAGTCCTTCTTCCACCAGCGTGTCGCCGACGCTTCGGCCATCGACGCGCACTTCGCGTAAGGCGCGGCCATAGACGTCGGTGTCGCGGTCTCCGGTCTGGTGAATGGTCACTCCCCCGGAATTGAGCAGGGTGGTCAGGCGCGTCGTGGCGCGCTCGCCGAGGCGGCGCTCGGCCTCACAGCCCGGATTGCTGATCTCGGGCGTGTTGTAATCGGCCATGCGGATTTTGACCCCGTTTGCCCAGATCGTATCACCGTCCACTACGCATGTGATGCGCTGTCCATTTCCGCACCGTGCGAATTTGCCAGTGATGCGCGTTCCCGGATCGCTGCTTTGCGTGAACGTTGCCGCCGAACCACTCCGCCCGCCGCCATCCCAGAAGAATACGGCGCTGAACGCCCCTAGGAACAAGGCGACGACGATCAGGACAAATCCGATGGAGGATTGCTGCTTCGGGGAGCGGCGGAGCGGGACAACTTTTGCCATTGCCCCTGTTTAGGGCGGGGTCACTACCTGCCGGTTAAAGGCGAGTGGTCAGTCGTCACGGTAGAGAGGGCGACGCCAAGGTTAGATGAGTTTTTGTTTGGACCCTGCTGGCGGGGCGCATCCGCGCCCCTTGCGTCGCCGCATTAGCGGCGGCGGGCGGTCGCCCTTGCGGCGCTTCGCGCCGAGCTCCGCGATACGGTAGCTGGCTGGCGTCAAGGTTCTTGGATCAAGTCTCTTCGGTTGCGCACTGGTTTGGCCCGCGACCAGCGGGCCGCAAGGGCACGCACCCGCCCCGCAGGTGCCCGAGCGCAGCGAGGGATAGCACCGAGGACGCGCGCCCGGATGGGCGTGCGAAACACAAAAGCTCGTCTAATCCCGGCGCTTCCTCAATGCCGCCTTTCACACCACTCCACCGGCACCGCGCCCCAGCCGCTGGGGGAGGCGAGGCCGTTGTCGATCATGTGGTCCGCCAGCCCGGTGCCATCGGCGCGGGATGCGGCGCGCAGTTCTCGGCCATATTGGTCGAAAGGAGGGGCCTCGCCGCCATCAACCTGGGCCGGGGCGGCGTTCAGCCAATCGCGCAAGGCGCTGCGGGCGCGGCGGGCGGCGGTGCGCTCGTCTTCGCACGCTCCGTCCAGTTCGGGCGCATCATATCCGGTGAAACGGATGCGGCGGCGGGCTTTGCCGAATTCCCCGGGCGTTCCGATCGACACCGTGTCGCCGTCGATCACGCAGGCCGCGCTGCCCCGTTCGGCGCAGATCGTGAAGCGTTCTGGCAGCGCGACCGGATCGGGCGCGGGGGCCAGATAGCTGGTATAGCCCCACCACGCGGCGAGAACCGCGCCGAGGATGAGCCACCAGCGCAAGGCGCTCCACGCTCTGGCGAGGCGGGCCTTCCGCCGGCGCTTGCGCTGCCAGCGCGCGTCAAAACGGGGCGCGGGCAAGGGACGCGGCTCAGGAACCCGCCTCGTCAAAGCCCCACGGCGAAGGGGGCGTGGCGACCTCTTCAGTCAGGTCGAACTCGGCCCGGAAGAAGCGCTCCTCCGGCGCGCCGCCCGCGACGGTGCGTTGCAGCTGGTAGGCATACCCAGCGCCCTCGGCCCCGGCAGGATCTACCTCCACGGTCCAGACATTCGTGACCGACGCATCCAGCCCCTCGCGCTGGAACAGGGCGATGCTTTCGTCATCCACCGGGAAGGACTGGCTGCGCGGGGCTCCGGAATCCGCCGTATCGCCGCCATACATCGTGACCGCGTCGGGCTTGCCGTCCTCGTGCCGGTGGTCATGCTTCAGGCGCAGGCCCTGATCGGTGCGGGTGAAAACCCATGTGCGGCTGCGGTCCCATTCCCCGTCCGCGCCGCGAATGTGGAAGGGGACCTTGATTTCGCTGTCCGAGCACTCGCGCACATGCATCACCATGTCGGCGCCAACGAGATCGGCATCGGCCGCGTCATCGCTCACCAGCTCGCCGGCAAAAGCCTTGCCGCAATGGCTGGCGAGCGCGGCGAAGAACGAGCTTTGCGGATCGGTATCGGCGGGCTCCGGAATACACCCGGCAAGCAGGACGATGGCTGGAAGGGCGAGCGGAGCGAGGATGGTGGGTCTGGTCATACCCGCCCTTGTGGCAAAGGCCGGGGGGCCGGGCAATCGCAGCGTCGATGGATGTTGGGGACCATGTGTAACCGATCCGGATCGCGGAGCGAAAGACGAAGTTCCACCAACCTAGAGAGGAACCTGGAATGGCGACTGACCGATTGATGCAATTGATGAAGGTAACCGGCGGACTGGCGCTGGCGGCCCCGGCGCTGGTATCGTGCGATGCGATCTGCGGCGCATGCGGTGCGTGCTGTGCTGCGGCGGGCGGATGCTCGGCCTATGCACAGGGCGAGAAAGCCCCCGGATGCTGCGCTGCCGCGGAGAAATCGGGTTGCTGCGCTGCGGCTGACAAGTCGGGCTGCTGTGCTGCCAGCTAAGGCGCAATTGCCTGAAGATCCGGGCGAAGCACTGCTGGTGCTGACCGCGGCAATGGCGGAGGAGGGCGCATCGCTGGTCGAGCGCGTCCTCCACCCTCAGCCGGGGGCGGCCGAGCGGGCGTTCCGGCAATGGGATCACTATCCCAGTGGCGACGCAATCGATGCGGTCAGCGGGGCGCGCTGGTTCTATCACGCCCACCCGCCGGAGGATCGCGGAGAGGAAGAGCATGGCCACTTCCATCTCTTTCTGCCGCCCGAACCGTTTGTCGGCATTGAACCCCTGGCCACTCCGGCGAAGGAGGATGCGGCGCAGGTGGTTCATGTTGCCGCGCTCACTTTCGACCGCGGCGGCCTGCCATGCGAGTGGCTGGCGACAGCGCACCGCGTGACAATGGACCGCATGATGCCGGGTGCGGCGATTGCCGAGCGGCTCGATCATCTGGTGCTCGATCAGGCGGGCAAGAACGAACACCTGCATCCAGTGGGGCGCTGGCTGACACTGGCCGCGCAGGCGAACCGCGCGCAATTGACCGAATTGCTCCGCCAGCGTGACGAGGCTCTGGCCGCCGTGCCCGAAGGCGAGAAAGCGCCCGAGATACTTTCCCGCATTCCCTTCACCATCGATTGATACGCGCCAATACAGAGCGCGTCTTTCCTCACCCTGCTGCATCGGCTAGGCGCAGCGCCATGGCGGATTCCACCACACCAACGGACGCGTTGTCCGATACACGGGCCGACACTTTGGCCAAGACGCAGGTCCTGATCGAGGCGCTGCCCTATTTCCAGCGCTATGCCGGGCGCACCTTCGTGGTGAAATATGGCGGGCATGCAATGGGCGATGCCAAGGCCGCGCGCGAATTTGCCGAGGACATCGTGCTGCTGAAGGCCGTCGGGATCAACCCGGTGGTGGTCCATGGCGGCGGCCCGCAGATCGGCGATATGCTGAAACGGCTGGGGGTGGAGAGCACCTTTGTCGATGGCCTGCGCGTGACCGATCAGGCAACCGCAGAGATTGCCGAAATGGTGCTATCGGGCGCGATCAACAAACAGCTGGTCGGCTGGATTGCGGCGGCCGGGGGCAAGGCGATGGGCGTCTCGGGCAAGGACGGGGGGCTGGTTACCGCGACCAAGCTGCAGCGCACCACGCGCGATCCCGACAGCCAGATAGAGCAGGTGCTGGATCTGGGCTTTGTCGGCGAGCCGACCCATGTCGACACCACCATCTTGCAGACGGCCAGCGCGGCGGGGATGATCCCGGTTGTCGCGCCGATCGGGCGGGGCGAGGACGGGGCGACCTACAATATCAACGCCGACACGATGGCGGGCGCGATTGCGGCGGCGCTTGGCGCGGCGCGGCTGCTGCTGCTGACCGATGTGCCCGGCGTGCTGGACAAGGAAGGCCAGCTGCTCACCGACCTGACGCCCGCAAGCATCGCGGAACTGCGCGCAAACGGCACGATCTCCGGCGGGATGATCCCCAAGCTGGAAACCTGCACTGCGGCGGTGGAAGCCGGGTGCGAGGCTGCGGTTGTCCTCGATGGGCGGGTGCCGCATGCGATGCTGCTGGAATTCTTCACCTCGCGCGGGGCGGGTACGCTGATCAGCACGGGACCCAACGAGGGCGCAGAACAAGGCTAGGCGCTTGCGTTTGCGCCAGAGCGTATTAGTTTAGTGATACACCGAAACCGCATAGGCCGGAAAGGCACACAATGCAGAACGTCCTTTTTACCCTGATCCAGATTGTCGATCTGCTGACTTCGGTCCTGATCACGCTGATCATCGTGCAATTCGTCATCGGATTGCTGTTTGCCTTCAATGTGATCAACCAGTCGAATGAATTTCTGGCCAGCGTCTATCGCTCCATCAATGCTTTGCTGGAGCCGGTGCTGGCCCCGATCCGGCGGTACATTCCCAGCGCGGGTAATATCGATTTCTCGCCACTGGTGCTGATCATCGTGCTGCAGATCATGATGATCGTGCTGACCAGCGTTGCGCGATCCGCCGTATGACCGCGACGATTATCGACGGCAAAGCCTTCGCGGCTGGCCTGCGCGAGCGCATCGGAGAGCTCGCATCCGAATTCGAGCAGAAGGCCGGACGCAAGGCGGGCCTAGCCGTGGTGCTGGTGGGCGATGATGCGGCCAGCCAGGTCTATGTCCGGTCCAAGGGCAAGGCGACGCTCGCCGCCAATATGGAAAGCTTCACCCATCTCCTGCCCGGTGACACCACGCAGGAAGACCTGCTCGCGCTGGTAGAGACACTCAATGCCGATCCGCTGGTGGATGGCATTCTGGTGCAATTGCCCCTGCCAAAGCATCTCGACGAGCAGGCGGTGGTCGACCGGATTGTGCCGAACAAGGATGTCGACGGCCTGACGCCGGTCAGCACCGGGCAATTGGCGCTGGGCCTGCCGGGTCTGGTGCCGTGCACGCCGCTGGGCAGCCTGATGCTGCTGAAGGATCAGCTGGGCGATCTCTCCGGTATGGATGCGGTCGTAATCGGGCGGTCCATTCTGGTCGGCAAGCCGATGGCGCAATTGCTACTCGATGCGAATGCCACCGTCACTATCGCCCACAGCCGGACGAAGAACCTGCCCGAAGTCGTTGGCCGCGCCGATATCGTGGTGGCTGCGGTGGGCCGCGCCGAAATGGTCAAGGCCGAATGGCTGAAAGAAGGCGCCACCGTGATTGATGTCGGGATCAACCGGCTCGCGCCGGAACCCGGTGCCGAAAAGGGCCGGCTGGTCGGCGATGTGGACTTTGCCGGGGCGAGCGAACGCGCCAGCGCTATTACGCCGGTGCCGGGCGGCGTCGGCCCGATGACGATTGCGGTCCTGTTAAGAAACACGCTGGTAGCGGCCCATCGCAACGCTGGATTGACCCCGCCCGAGGGGCTTTAGGAGACACCAGATATGAGACTGCGCCCACTTGCTACGCTAACGGCGCTGTCTCTGATGGCCGGGGCCTGCGCCCAGTCGGGCCCGCCCCGCGCGGTGCTGAAACAGATCGACCGAATTCTCGAAAACGCACCTGGAAAGGCGCAGCCGAGCAAGATTGTAGCGGTCGAGGCGGCGTTCGAGCGGATGGCGGTGGAGGACGGGCAATGGACCGCCTTCCGCGCTTTTGCCGCGCCGGGCGCGGTCATCCATCTTCCCTCCGGCCCTGAGAGCGCGAGCACATTCCTCGCCGGCAGGTCCGATCCGGAGGCCTCGGTTCGCTGGGACACACGCGGTGTGTGGGTCAGTTGCGACGCACAGCTCGCGATCAGCAGAGGACGGCTGGAAACGGCGGGCGGCCTGGTCGGCACGTTTGTGACCGTGTGGCAATTGCAGGACGACGGGCAATATCGCTGGGTGTATGATGTCGGTGCGCCCGATGACCCGCAGCCGGCGGCTCTGCCGGAAGACAGGGCAACCGCTGACGTGATTGTCGTGGAAGGTCTGGATGTCGTGCAGGGCCATGTCGCGGACTGCGTTCGCAGCGCGCGGCCCCCGCGCGGTGATCGCCCGGAAGGTGGGGCGCGCCCAAGGCCACCATCTGCGTCACCATCAGGACCTCCACCAGAAGCACGCCCGCCAGAAGGACAAGCTCTTGAAATGCCCGCACCACCCGAATTCAGCACACCAGCGGGGGCGACAGCGCAGCAATTCGCTTCGCCCGACGGCACTTTGCGCTGGCAATGGGTCCACGGCCCTGATGGTGCGCGCAGAGTGGTTGCAAATTATCTGGCAGAGGGGCAATGGCGCACCGCAATCGACCAGCCGATCCCCGGCCGGATCGCGCCTCCGTCAGACTGATTTCAACCAATGCTCGAACTGTTCGTTTCCGCCTTTGTAACCCTTTTCGTGGTGATCGACCCGCCCGGTTGCGCGCCGATCTATGCCGGGCTGACCAAGGGCGCATTGCCCGCACAGGCGCGCAGCATGGCGATCCGGGCATGCGGCATTGCGGCGATCATCTTGCTGGGCTTTGCCTTGTTCGGGGAGCAATTGCTGGCCGCGCTGCATATCGAGCTCGACAGTTTCCGCATCGCGGGCGGGTTGATGCTGTTTTTCATCGCCTTCGAAATGGTGTTCGAAAAGCGCACGGAACGCCGCGAACAGCGGGCCGACAAGGTGCTCGCCAGTACGCCGGAGGTGGAGGACGTGTCGGTCTTCCCCATGGCCATGCCGATGCTTGCCGGACCGGGAGCCATCGCGGCGATCATGCTGCTGACCAATGAAGCGCAGGGCACCGAGCAGACGATGGTGGTGCTGGGCGCGCTGGCAAGCGTATTGCTGCTCACGATGCTGGCGCTGATCGCGGCAGGTCCGCTGATGCGCATCTTCGGAGACAAGGTGGAAGCGGTGATTACCCGCCTGCTCGGTGTGCTGCTGGCTGCGCTGGCGGCGCAATATGTGATCGACGGCCTGCGCGGCAGCTTTATGGCCTGAGCCGGACCCTAGGCCAGAATGGTCACGATGGCCGCAGCAGCCCCGATCGCGGTGATCAGCGTGCCCATGGCACCCAACGCGCGGGCTGCGGCGAAGAGCTTGCGGGCCCCGGTCAGATTCTCGCCATGCGATCCGGCCAGTGACGAGAAGCCGATAGCGTGCAGTATCCGGGCACCAGCAAAAATGCCGCACAGGGCCGCGACATACCATGTCTGGCCAGCAAGCATTTCCAGCAGAGCGAGCACCACCAGAAACAATCCCGAATTCTCCGCCAGATTGCCGTGCCGCCGTACTTTGCGTTCCAGTTCAAGGTCTCCCTCGACCAGGCCGATGAATGCCCCTTTCGAGCGGTGAAGTCCGACGCTCAACATCAACACCACCTGCAGCACGACGATAAATGCGCCCAGCGCGGCAGTATAAAGGGGTAAGTTCATTGGTTCTCTCCAGGCAAATGGTCGTGGCGATAAGCGCTGCCGATCAGAGCAAGCGATGCATTGGCGGCATCGACAAATGGCCCCGGGGTCGCCGCAAGGCGGCTCGAAACGAACGCTCCGTGCAGGATCTGCATCAGGAGGCGGCCCAGCGCGGGCGAGGTCCATCCCGATACGGCTCCGCGAGCCAGCGCGTCTTCGGCGAGTTGCTGGAGCCGTTGCTCGATCTTGGCGAATATTGCCGCAGTCTCGCGCCGAAGTTCGGGCATTTCACGCCCCAGTTCCAATGTCAGTCCAGCCAGCGGACAGCCGTAAGTGTCTTCGTCCTGCGTGTAGATAGAGCGCAAATTGGCCAGCATCGATCCGTAAATGGCCCGCAGTCGCGCGTCCGGCTCGGTGTGGTTCGCAAACGCCGGAGCGAAGACTCCCGCCTCGATGTGTTCGCCGTTGAGGCGGGCTACAGCCACAGCGATGGAGGCCTTGTCCGGAAAATACCGATAGATGGTTGCCTTGTTTACCTCCGCCGCTTGGGCCAATTCATCCATCGCCACGGAATGAAAGCTCCGCCGCCAGAAAAGAGCGGCCGCCGTCTCCAGAATACGGTTCCGGGTAACGGCGGCCTTAGGTTGTTTCGACGGAGGGGTCGGCATAACCAAACGGTTAGTTTTTATCCCGACACCTGGAAAGAACTAAGCCGCGACGATTTGTCGCATTCCTGCTTGCTGACCCAAACGGCTACCGCTGATCGCTATTGCAGCGTGACCTTGTCGTCCTCGCCATCGGTGCGGCCGTAGAAATACATTAGCTGGATCAGCAATTCGCACCGCGCGGCCAGATCGGGGGCCTCCAGCAGCGCCTGCTTGGAAGCAGGATCGAACGGTGCGATCTGGGCCACGCCGTTGATCAGCGACTGGTCGTCCAGCCGCTCGACATTGTCCCAGTCCACGCTGTAGCCCTGCGCATCGGCAAAGCGGCGGGCCTCGCGTTCAAAGCCGGCGCGTTCCACGCTGGCGAGAACTTCGTCGCCATCATCGGCGATGGCTTCGGCTTCCACCTGCCGGAATGCCGTCTCGACATCGCGTTCCTCGATCAGACGGAACCGCGTCTCGCCGGTCAGGATCAGATTGTACCGCCCGTCTTCCAGAGCCTCGATCTGCTCGATCTTCCCGACACAGCCGACGCTGTAGAGCGGGGCACCCTCGCGCGATTCCTGCGGCTGGATCATCCCGATCCGCCGGTCGCGCACCAGCGCATCGCCGATCAGCGCGCGGTACCGCGGCTCGAAAATATGCAGCGGCAATTGCAGCCCCGGGAACAGGACAGCACCGGGCAGAGGGAAGATCGAAAGACGCATCCGGTTGCTGTGCCCTATCCGAAGAGGATTTTCGAGAGGCGGCGGCGGGTGGTGACAACCCACTCGTCTTCCAGCCCGATGGCTTCGAAGATCTGGAGGAGTTTGGTGCGGGCCGCGCCCTCGTTCCATTCGCGGTCGGCCTCTACCATGCCCAGCAAGGTGTCGGCGGCGGCGTCGCGGTCACCGGCGGCATAGGCAGCCTCGGCAAAGGCGTGCTGGGCCTCCATATCTGCGGGCCGTTCGGCGGCAGCGGCGCGCAGGGCGGCAAGCTCGCCCTCATCCACCTGCGTTCCCGCCAGTTCCAGTGCGCTGTTGGCCTGCTGCACCAGCGGGTCCTTCGCCAGCTCCTCGGTCAGGCTGCCCATATGCTCGCGCGCGGCATCGGTCTGCCCGCCAGCGACCAGCGCGCGGATCAGGCCTGCATGGGCTGCGGCATTGTCGGGCGCCATCTGCACCACTTGCGAGAAAACACCTGCGGCGCGCTCGGCATCGCCTTCGGCCAGAACTTGCTCGGCCATGGTCAGGAATTGTTCGAGATCCGGCTGCTGTGCGGCCCCGTCGGCGCCCGCGCCATCCAGCGGAATCTTCGCCAAAATCTGGTCGAGCGCATCCCGCAGCTGGCTCTCGGTCCGCATCGGAGTGAGATCGGCGACCGGCTGACCCTGGAACATCGCATAGACTGTGGGGATCGATTTGACCTGGAACTGGCCCGCGATGAACTGTTCTTCGTCGACATTGATCTTCTCCAGAATCACGCCCTTGTCGGCATATTCTGCGGCGATCTTCTCCAGCGTCGGCGTCAGCGCCTTGCAGGGGCCGCACCATTCGGCCCAGAAATCGAGGATAACCAGCTTGTGCATCGACGGCTCGACCACGCTTGTGCGGAAGCGATCAACTGCCTTTTGTTCATCGAGATTAAGACCCATGCTGGCCACGGCGTATTCCCCTGATCGTGTTTGGTTCGCCCGCGCTTTGGGCGGGCATCGCGTTAGCCACCTATGTGGCGAATTTTGCGGGGATGTGAAGGGTGCGAGAGACAAAGTCGCTGACGCGCTCTGGCGGCCACCCGCTTTCTTCGCGGGAGATGCCGGACAAGCGCAAATAAGGCTTGCCGGGAAAACAGACCCCTGCTAACCGCGCGCTTCCCCACCGAACCGGCGCAGATGCGGCGGCTTTGGGAACGTCTAGTGAGCGGGCGTAGCTCAGGGGTAGAGCACAACCTTGCCAAGGTTGGGGTCGGGCGTTCGAATCGCCTCGCCCGCTCCATTTCTTCAAATCGTTGAAGCATTGACGCGCGCTGGCAATGGCAGCGCGCGCCCGGTTGCCGGCCGCCTGCGCCTAGGTTTTGGCGAAGGTTTCCCTGCGCGGGCCGAGATAGCCGAACAGATACGCGCCCACCTTGCGCATCTGGATCTCCTCCGCGCCTTCGGTGATCCGGTAACGGCGGTGGTGGCGGAAAATGTGCTCGAAGGGTTTTTCGCGGGAATAGCCGATACCGCCATGCACCTGCATCGCGCGGTCGGCGGCTTCGCAGACCAGACGGTTGGCCCAGTAATTGCACATCGAAACCTTGTCCGAGAGCTGCTTTTCGACTTCCTTGTGCGGCATCTGGTCCATCTGCCACGCCGTCTTGTAAATCAGCATGCGCAGCATCTCGCACTGGGTCGCCAGCTCCACCAACGGGAACTGGATCGCCTGATTGCGGGCCAGTTCCTGTCCGAAGGGCTTGCGCTGGCGGGCATATTTGACGCTTTCCTCCACGCAATATTGCGCCGCGCCGAGCGACCCCGCCGCCTGCCGGATACGGTTCTGGTGCACAAAGCTTTGGGCAAGGGCGAGGCCGCCGCCTTCCTCGCCCAGAATCGCCGAATGCGGGACCCAGACATTCTTAAGATAGAACCGCGCGTGGTCGGTCGGCATGTTAAAGGTCCACACGAACTCGTCGATTTCCAGCCCCTCGGTCGGATTGGGCACGATGAAGCAGGTGATCCCCTTCGCATCGCCCGCATCGCCCGATGTCCGCGCGAACAGGCCAACATGCGTTGCGGCGTGCATGCCGGTGATCCACATCTTGGAGCCATCCAGCCGCCAGCCATCGACGCCGTCGCGGGTCTCGGGAACGGCGACGGTTTCCATATGCGTGGCATCCGAACCATGGTCCGGCTCGGTCAGGCCGAACGCCATCCGCCGCGTCATGTCGAACCCGCCGAGGATGAACTCGTCCTGCTGCTCGGGCGTGCCGAAATGCTCGAACATGGCGACAAAGGGGAAATTGCCGACAATCGAATGCTCGTTCTGCAAATCGTTGTGCAGACCCAGCCCCCGCTGCGCAAAGTGATCGCGGATCACCGCCATCCACAGGTTGGAGCCATCCTGACCGCCATATTTTTTGGGTGCACTGAAACGCCAGTGCCCGGCCTTGTCGGCGAGCAGCTTTGCCTCTTTCAGCAGGTTTTCCCATTCCTCATTGGGCAGGCCATTGCGGTCCCAGTCGGTCCGCGAATCCTCTCGCCGGTGGTCGAAGAACCGGTTGTTGTCGTCCTTCATCTGGAGCGGCGTGATCTCGTTATCGATGAAGCGGTCAAGCTCTTCCAGATAGGCTTGCAGATCGGCGGGAATGGCAAAATCCATTGTGGTCTTTTCCTCCGGCAATCGGGCAATCGATTATGGCCCGTTTGCTTCCGAAGGTAGCCGAGAATGGGCGCAAGGCTACACTGTCCTAAAGGAGAAGGTCATGCCGCGGGAGTGATAGATGCTGCCCATGCGCCCGCCGCAGCCCGTTTGCGGTTCGTCGAGTGGAATGCGGGCTGGGCAACTCGGCCCTTGCGCCCCGGACCTCGATATGCTTGGGGAAATGTTACCACGTATCATTTTCTCAGAGAGCCTCCCTCCACATGTCTATTTCCCGCACTGCGCTTCACTCCGTGTCGCTCGTTGCCCTGTCCGTTTGTTCCCTGCCCGCTTTGGCTCAGAACACCACGGCAGAATCCTCTTCAGCTACCCAAGAAGAGTTCGACGACGATCTCCACAGCCGGGGAATCGGCCCCGACGGCGAGATTGTGGTGACGGTGGAAGGCCTGACCCAGCTGGACGTTCTGGCCGGCACGAATGTTGTCGAGGGCATCGAATTGCAGCGCAACCTCGATGGCCAGCTTGGCGAAGTGCTCGCCAGCCTGCCCGGCGTATCTGCGACCAGCTTCTCCCCCGGCGCATCGCGTCCTGTCATTCGCGGATTTTCCGGCGAACGGGTGAAAGTTCTGGTCGACGGGCTGGGTTCGCTTGACGTGTCGAACACCTCGGACGATCACGCGGTCTCGATTGACCCCCTGACAGCGGAGAGCATCGAAGTGCTGCGCGGCCCGGCGGTCCTGCTGTATGGTAGCCAGGCTATCGGCGGTGCCGTGAACGTGATCGACAAACGCATTCCGCGCCGCCGCGTCACGGAAGACTTCCATCTCGATGCGCTAGTCGAAGCCGACACCGCCCGCAATTTGTGGGGCGGCGGTGCCTCGCTCGATCTACCGCTCGGCCCCAATGTCGTGCTGCACACCAGCGGATCCTATCGCAATACCGATGATGTGGAAGTCGCCGGGTTCACAGTAGCAGACAGTCTGCGCGCGGAAATCCTCGAGGAAGCGGCCGAGGAAGAGGAGGAAGGCGAATTCGACGAAGCCGACGAGCTGCGCGAAGCCGCCGGCCAGCGCGGCTTCGTGCCCAATAGCGGCAGCGAAACCTGGAGCGCCAATGGCGGCGTGACGATCTTCCAGGGCGACAGCAGCCTCGGCTTCTCGCTCGGCTATTACGACACCAATTACGGTGTTCCGGGGCGCCCCGGTGCCGGGCACCACCATGGTGAGGAAGAGGAAGAGCATGGCGACGAGGATCATGATGAGGAGCATGGCGAGGAAGAAGGCGAGGAAGAAGAGATCGTAACCATCGATCTCGAGCAATTCCGTGCCGATCTGCGCGGCGAGCTCGATCTGGGTGACGGCTTCTTTGGCCGCATGATTACCCGCGCCGGCTATTCCAATTACAGCCATATCGAATTTGAAGGCGACGAAGTCGGAACGACCTTCGACACCGAAGCAATCGAGGCACGTGTCGTGCTCGCGCAGAACCGGCGCGGCGGATATGGCGGCTCGTGGGGCGCGCAATATTACACGCGCAATTTCGAAGCCGTCGGAGCGGAAGCCTATGTCGCGCCGAACCAGACCGATCAGTTTGCGGTATTCGGCCTGCAGGAGTTGACGCTCCGCCAGATCCAGCTGGAAGCGGCGGCGCGCTATGAAACCACCAACGTTTCCTCCCGCACGCTGAATATAGAGCGTGACTTCGATGCCTTCTCCGGCGCTCTATCGGCGATCTATGAGACGTCCGCAAACGAACCGCTGCGGTTCGGTGTGACCGTGTCGCGCGCCGCGCGTGCACCCAGTGCCGAAGAGCTGTTTTCCAACGGACCGCATATCGCAACGCAGGCGTTCGAAATCGGCGATCCGAATCTGGCGGTCGAGAAATCGGTGGGCGTCGAGGGGTTCGTCCGTGGACGTCTGGGCGCTGCCAACATCACTTTCTCGGTCTTCCAGAACTGGTTCGACAATTACATCTATCTGTCCGAAACAGGCGCGGAAGAAGACGAGCTTCCGGTATTTGTCTATCTTCAACAGGATGCGGATTATTTCGGGATCGAAGGTTCGATCGATTTCCCGCTGGCCGATCTCGGTTCCTTCGCACTCTATGGCGATGTGCGCGGCGAATATGTCCGGGCGGAGCTGGATGATGGCACCAATGTCCCGCGCATTCCGCCGCTGAGCCTGCTGGGCGCAATCGAGGCGCGTTCGCAGCAATTCGATGCCCGCGTCGAAGTCGAATGGTTCGATGACCAGAACAATGTCGCGTCGTTTGAATCAGCCACTGACGGGTTCACCCACGTCAATGCGTCGATCGGCTTTGAACCGTTTGCCGGCGACGACACCGTGCGGTTGCTGGTTCAGGCGAAGAATATCTTCGACGCCGAAGGCCGTCGGCACACCAGCTTCACGAAGGACTTCGTTCCGCTGGCCGGCCGTAATTTCCGGGTGAGTCTGCTCGCCAGCTTCTGAACGCCGACGCAGCGGAGGCGGCGCTTACCGTGTCGCCTCCGCATGCGCGTAAACCATCAGCAAGCCGCCCGCGATGGCGAGGTTCTTCATCGCCAGCGCCATTTCCTGTGTGTTCGCCAGATCGTAATGGAAGAACACGATCGTCAGCAGAGTGAAGACAGCCATCGCGGGGGCAACGATCCGGGGCCATAGACCCACGGCCAGCGCCAGCCCGGCAAAGATCTCGAACAGGGCAGTGGGCAGGGCGAGGAAGGCCGGCAGAACGCTGACCCCCTCGATATATTCCTGCGTTGTGCCCAGATTGATCAGCTTGTTCACCCCGGCGAGGATGAACAGGATGGCCAGCATGACCCGGCCTGTAATGGTCGCAATTTTGACTGTCATGACAAGGCCTCCTGCAATCAGTCTTCCAGAGCGAAGGTCAGCTCCGCGCGCTCTTCCAGCCGCTTGACCAGATCTTCACCGAGGAAAGAACCGGGGGTGCCGACCCCGCCTTCGGCCTTGCTGGCGAGCAGTGCCATGCCGGTTTCGCCCAGCATCCGGCTGGTGGACCCATAGCCCGGATCGTAGCGGCCCTTAACGCCATAATTAATGGTCTCGCCATCGGGCATGATGCCGATGAACAGCACGTCGTAAAACCCGTTCTCGCGCTCTTCTGCGGTCGGTCCTTCGCCGGGCTTGGGCGGCTTGGCACCGAACGGGTTCTTGAGCATTTCCGCCGCCGCATTGGCCGCTTTCTCGCCGATTTCGCCCGCGCTGGTCAGCATCATCTCGTCATATTTGAAATCTTCGCCATAGGGATGCCCGCGCAGGTAATTGGTGCGGTGGACGTTCTTCGTGTTGATCGTCGCCATGATGAACGGCGCGGCCCACTTGCCCGCTTCCTTGTCATATTCCGGCACCAGACCCATCGGCTGGATCGGCCCTTCGAAACCGGGTGTCAGGCCGAACGGGCTCTGCAGGATCGGGATGAGCGCGGGCTTCTTGGCAACCGCTTTCATCGTCGCGGTCAGGCTGGCTGCGGTGCCGCCAGAGAATGTACCCTGCATGGCGCGCACGCGGCCTTTCACGCGGGGCGCAGGCTTGCCGAATTTCGCCTTGGCTTCTTTCTGCAGCATGAAAACGCCGAGATCGAAGGGGATGGAATCGAACCCGCTGGAGAAACAGATGCGCGCACCGCTGGCTTTGGCGGCTTCGTGGTGCAGGTCGATCTGTTCGCGCATCCAGCCGGGCTCACCGCACAGATCGGCGTAGTCGGTGCCGGTTTTCACGCAGGCTTCGACCAGTGCATCGCCGTAGAGCTGATAGGGGCCGACGGTGGTCAGGACGACTTTGGTCCGATTGCACATAATTTCCAGACTGGCTGGATCATCTGCATCGGCCACCACCAGCGGCGTATCGGCGGGTGCGCCGATTTCGTCGCGCACGGCCTCAAGCTTGTCCTGGCTGCGTCCGGCCATCGCCCATTTCGGCGCGTCTTTGCTGTCGCCGTATTCGCGGACGAAATGCTCCGCCACCAGTCGTCCGGTATAGCCGGTCGCCCCGTAAACGATGATGTCGAACTCGCGCTTGCTCTTCTCGGTCATAGAACTCTCCTTTGCGCTGCGTTCTGCGGCGGCACGCGGCGAGAGTCAAAGACGTTAGGGCATCGCGGGTGCCATTGCCTCAGCGTCAGCGAACGGAATTCTGGGCAACACGCCCGACTGGCTCGAGATGGCCAGCAGCCGCCCGTCCTCGCTGAAATGCTGCGCCGATCCGTGAACCACCCCGCGCGAGAAGGCGCCAAGCTCGGTAATGGAAAGCACCCATCCCGGCTCGCAGCCCTGTACGAAGCGGAGCGTGGCATCGAGGCTGGACGAGCCGATCCCATGCGCGAGAGGGTGCGAGCCCAAGAAGAAATCGGAGATAATCGCCAGCCACCCCGCGTCCACCGCAAACTCCGCGCGGCTGCGCGTCCAGATGGCCTGAATGCCGCGCTCATTATCTTCGAGTGCAACGCGCATGTCGATCTGGTCGATCAGTCCGCCCGGCTGGGCCCAGTCGCGTTCCACGCCATGACAAGCATCCGGCGCAGGCATTTCGGGCATTGCGGCAAATTGAGTATCGTCGCCATGCTCGCGCTGGCCGAGCGCAGCGCTGGCGCGGTGCGTCGGCCGCCCGCCGACATGGGCGGTGGCGGCATATTGCGCGATGGCTCTGCCGCCTCCGCATGGCTCGGAGGCAATTGCCAGTTCTTCGGCGTGCTGTGTCGGGCTGAGGAACTGGACCTGTGCGAATTGCAGCGGCAGCTCGCTGTCGAGTTCCATAGCATCGATCAGCGCGCCGAGCCCGACGCCGCCCATGATATGCGGCGCGCCCTCCGGCCCGACAGTTGCAGCAGGCATGACGGGGAAGACATATTGCCCCTCGGCATGGCCCGGCACGCAGCGCCAGAACGGTGTCGCGGAGACGGTCAATCTTACAGCCGCGGCAGCGTCACGCCGCGCTGGCCCATATATTTGCCCGCGCGGTCGGCATAGGTCACTTCGGGGCGTTCATTACCCTGCAGGAACAGGAACTGGCACGCGCCCTCATTGGCGTAAATTTTGGCGGGCAAAGGCGTGGTGTTGGAAAATTCCAGCGTCACATGGCCTTCCCAGCCGGGTTCCAGCGGAGTGACATTCACGATGATGCCGCAGCGCGCATAGGTGCTCTTGCCGAGGCAGATGACGAGCACGTCCTCAGGGATGCGGAAATATTCGACCGTGCGCGCCAGAGCGAAGGAATTGGGCGGGATGATGCACACATCCGTCTCGCGGTCGACCAGGCTTTCCGCATCGAACGATTTCGGATCGACGGTGGAGGAATTCACATTGGTGAAGATCTTGAATTCCGGCGCAACGCGCGCGTCATAGCCGAAACTGGAAAGCCCGTAGGAGATACAGCCATCGCGCCGCTGCGCCTCTTCGAACGGCTCGATCATGCCATCGCGCTGCGCCCGTTCGCGGATCCATTTGTCAGAGAGAATCGCCATGTCTCGACCCTGCGCGATTGCCCCGGTTGCAGCAAGCAGGCGGCGATTCTTTTCCTGCTATTAAAGCGGCTTTGCACCCAGAGACGGATTGAGCGTGCCGATATAATTGAGCCACTTTTTCGGGCGCCGGAGCATCTTCTGCGGATAGGTGATTTTCAGCCCGGCAATCTTGCCCAGCTCGCCCACGAAATGGATGCAATTGCGCTTCTCAAGATCGTAATATTTGCCCGGCGCATTGCGCCAGCGGCTGATCATCGCCTTCACCTCGGCATATTCGGCATCGGTCAGCGTAACGGTGAAATGGCGATTGGTCTTGCCGATATATTTGCGCTCTTCGACCAGAATATCGTGTTCGACCGGGCCGGTGAGGATCGCCGGAGTAGTGCGTTTGGCCGTGAACCCGTAGTTTTCGTCCACCGTCTTGCCGCTGTCCAGCGTGCCCTCCAGCACTACGAAAGCGTGCGGGTAGCGTCCGAAAAAGACCGATCCATTGAACGAATGGAAATGCATCTTCACATCCGCATAGGCGGCATTCGACCAGGCGAGGGCAAACAGGGCGAGAAACAGTTTGGCGAAGCGAGTCATGCGGGAGGTCTTAACGAGTGGACAGGTGAAGCTGAACTGAATTTTTTGTGGCAAGCCTTTTGTTCGGGCCCGTTCTATGGGCGTCATCCGTTCAGCAAAGAGGCGTTGCCGCCCGCCGCTGTCGTGTCGATGGTGACGACCCGCTCATTTGCGAAGCGCGCAACATAGTGCGGGCCGCCCGCCTTCGGGCCGGTGCCCGACAATCCTTCGCCGCCAAAGGGCTGGCTTTCCACCACCGCGCCGATCTGGTTGCGATTGACGTAGAAATTGCCGACCCGTGCGCGGCTCTCCACGAACCGGGCGACGGCTTCGATCCGGCTGTGCAGGCCCAGCGTGAGGCCGAAACCGGTCGCGTTGATGTCGTCCAGAACCTTGCCGAGCTCGCCGCCCGCGAAACGGATTACGTGCAGCACCGGCCCGAAATTCTCGCGTTTCAGATCGAGGATGGAGGCCATTTCGATGATGGTCGGGGCGACGAAGCAGCCGCTGGAACCGCCGCGCGGCAATTTGCGCCGCCAGACCGTGCGCCCGGCTTTCTTACGGCGCGCGACATGGCGTTCCAGCGCGGCCTTCGCATCGGGGTCGATCACCGGGCCGACATCGGTCGCGAGGTCCGCCGGGTCGCCCACTTCGAGCGCCTCGAAAGCGCCGCGGATCATGCCCAGCATCTCGTCATAGACATCGTCCTGAATATACAGGACGCGCAGGGCGCTGCAGCGCTGGCCCGCGCTCTGGAAAGCGCTGGCGACCACGTCGCGGGTAACTTGCTCGGGCAGCGCGCTGCTATCGACGATCATCGCATTCTGCCCGCCGGTTTCGGCGATAAAGGTTGCAATCGGTCCCTCGCGTGCGGCGAGCGAGCGGTTGATCGCCTGCGCGGTCACGGTGGAGCCGGTGAAGGCCACCCCGGCGAGACGCGGGTCGGACGTAATCATCTGACCGACATCACCGGCGCCCGGCAGCAGCTGGAAGACTTCTTCGGGAATGCCCGCCTGATGGCACAATTGCGCGGCGAACATGGCAATCAGCGGGGTTTGCTCGGCGGGCTTGGCAATCACGGTGTTGCCAGCGGCCAAGGCGGCAGCGGCGGGGCCGATGAAGATGGCGAGCGGGAAGTTCCACGGGCTGATCGTGGCAAAGACGCCGCGCCCGGCCATGGTCATGCGGTTTTCTTCCCCTGTGGGGCCGGGCAGGACCAGCGGCTCGGCAAAAAGGCGCCGCGCTTCGCCTGCATAATAGCGCAGAAAATCGACCGCCTCGCGCAGTTCCAGCACTGCATCGGGCAGGGTCTTGCCCGCTTCCCGGCGGCACAGGCTCAGCAGTTCGTCACTGTGATCCTCGAACGCATCGGCCGCGGCTTCCAGCAGCAGCGCGCGGCGCTTGCCGCCCAGCGCATCCCAGCCGGGCTGGACCAGCAGCGCCCGGTCGATGGCGGCCTGCACTTCCTCTGCGGTGGAATCGCGCCGGTGCCCAACTTCATGGCCCAAATCTTGCGGCGCGTTGATCGGGGCGGTCTCGCCTTCGTCGGGCAACGGGAAGGTCGGCGCAGCGTCCCAGTGCCGCTCGCCAAGAGCATCCAGCCGCTCCACCAGAGGCTCGCGCACCAACGGGTCGGCCAGATCAATCCCGGCGCTGTTCATGCGGCCAAGGAAGATTTCGGAGGGCAGACGGATCGCTGGATTGCGCTTGGGTTCCATCGCGGCGAGTTCCGCCACCGGGTCACCGGCCAGCTCGCTCGCCGGAATTTCCGCATCGGCCATCCGGTTGACGAAGCTGCTATTGGCTCCGTTCTCCAGCAGGCGGCGCACCAGATAGGCGAGCAGGTCCTTGTGGCTGCCGACCGGCGCATAAATGCGCACCGGCGTGCGCTCGTTCCCCTCCAGCTTGGCGAGCGCGGAATACAGCTCCTCGCCCATGCCGTGCAGCCGCTGGAATTCGAACGTGCTGCCCCGATCCTCCGCCAGCGTTCGGATCGCAGCGATGGTGTAGGCGTTGTGCGTGGCGAAGGCAGGGTAGATCGCCTCGCCGCCATCGAGCAGAATTTTCGCGCAGGCGAGGTAGGAGACATCGGTTGCCACCTTGCGGGTGAAGACCGGGAAATCGCTGTATCCGCCAACCTGGCTCAGCTTGATCTCGGTGTCCCAATAAGCGCCCTTGACCAGCCGGACCATTAGCCGCCGGTCGTATCGCCGGGCCAGCCGCAAGACCCAATCGCATAAAGGCGCCCCGCGCTTCTGATAGGCCTGCACAGCCAGGCCAAAGCCTTCCCACTGTCCGCCACCATCCAGCCGGAACAGGCTGTCATCGCTGACCAGTTCCTCGATAATGTCGAGCGAGAGTTCCAGCCGCTCGGCCTCCTCTGCATCCACTGTGAAATGGATATTCGCCGCGCGCGCTTGCTCGGCCAGCGTGCGCAGCATCGGGACCAGTTCGGCCTTCGCCTGATCGGCGTGGAGGAAATCATATTTCGGATGCAGCGCCGACAGCTTGACCGAGATGCCGGGGCTGGCGGTGATCCCCGCACCGCCTTCACGGGCCATCCGCTCGATCGCGCGCTCATAGGCTTCGCGGTATCGCTCGGCATGGGGGTAGGTCATCGCCGCTTCGCCCAGCATATCGAAACTGTGCGAGAGGCCTTTGGCACGCTCCGGCTTGGCGCGGTCCAGCGCCTCGTCGATTGTCCGACCAAAAACGAATTGCCCGCCCATGATCTTCATCGCCTGCAGCGTGGCCTTGCGGATGACCGGCTCGCCCACGCGCCCGATGGTCCGGCGGAGGGTCGCGCCCATGCCCTTTTGCGCTTCCTGCGGCTGCTCCAGCACTTCGCCGGTCAGCATCAGCGAGAAGGTGGCCGCATTGACGAAGGTGGAGGAGCTTTCGCCGAGATGCTCGGCCCAGTCGATATCGCCCAATTTGTCCCGGATCAGCGCGTCGGCGGTGTCGTGATCGGGCACACGCAGCAGCGCCTCTGCTAGACACATCAGCGCGATGCCTTCTTCGGTATCCAGCCCGAACTGGTGCAGAAACGCATCGAGCCCGCTGGCTTTGCGCGCGCGGGCCTCTGTCACCAGCTTTTCGGCAAAGGCGCTGGCCTTATCGTGATGCTGCGTAATCGCTCTCGCCTGCGCGATGCGTTCGTGGACGCAGGCCTCCTCTTCCATGCGATAGGCGGTCCGCAGCTTGGTGCGATCGAGCGGTGTGATGCGCGACTGGATGTTCATGGGATTCGCCGTTGGACCTCCTGACCCCTGTTATCAAGTATAGTGGACACAAGGCGGCTTGCCAGCCACTCAGCGGCCAAAGGAGAGACTGATGGATACGAGCAAACTGATGTTCCGCGACGGCCTGATGGCGGGGGAGCGCATTCTGGTGACCGGCGGCGGAACCGGGCTGGGTCGCGAGATGACGGAAGCCTTCCTCAAGCTGGGCGCAACGGTGTATATTTGCGGGCGGCGTCAGGGGAAGGTGCAGGAAACCGCCGATGCGCTGATGGAGGCGCATGGCGGCAAGGTCGTCGCCCATGGATGCGACATCCGCGATCCGGAAGCGATCAAGACGATGGTCGATGCGATCTGGGCCGATGGCGGCGCGCTGACCGGCGTGGTCAACAATGCGGCGGGCAACTTCGTCAGCCGCACAGAGGATGTCTCCACCAACGGGTTCAACTCGATCTCCGATATCGTGTTCAAGGGCACATTCTATGTCACGCACGATATCGGCAAGCGCCTGATCGAAGAGGGCAAGAGCGCGAGCTTCCTCTCCATCCTCACCACATGGGTGTGGAATGGCGGACCATTCACCGTGCCATCCGCGATGAGCAAGAGCGCGATTAACACCATGACGCAAAGTCTGGCGGTGGAATGGGGCCGCTATGGCCTGCGCTTCAACGCGATTGCGCCGGGCCTTTTCCCGACCGACGGAATGAGCGCGCGGCTCTCACCCGGCGGACGGGGCAACAATTCGGCCGACCGGACCAATCCGATGGGTCGCCATGGCGAGATGCATGAACTGGCCAATCTCGCCGTGTTCCTGATGGGGCAGGGGGCTGAGTGGGTGAACGGCCAGACCATCGCCATCGACGGGGCCGGTTTCCAGGCCAATGCGGGCAATTTCTACCAGGCTCTCTCGCCCTTGGGTGACGAGGAGTGGGAGAAAATGCGCGCCATGATCAAGGGCACCAACGCCAAGGACAAGGCCGAGCGCACGGTCTAGGCTTTCTGGCTATCCAGATGCACGTGTCAGGGCATCGCGGGTGATGGGGCCGACAAGACCGTCGGCCGCCAGACCCCGTGCCCGCTGGAAACTGCGCACGGCGGCGGCGGTTTGCGGGCCGAAAATGCCGTCCGCGGCAATGCCCAGCTGGTCCTGCAGACGGCGCACCGCCGCGCCCCGGCTCCCCTCGCGCAGCAGGCCCCTGCACGAATGCCGCCGCCATGCCGCAGCGAGGCGCTCGTCATAGCGGTGCTTGCGGAAGGCGGGGCCATTATAGCCGCGCGCAAACCGGGCCCAGTCGTGGTTCCGCAGGGGGCGGTCCAGTTTCTGTGACTGGAGGAAGGCAACGAACGCTCCGAGGTGCTGGTCCTCGCCTTCGATCATCGCAGCCACAAACGCCTCGACTTGGTCAAAGCCGCACGCGCCGTAATTGTCGCCCATGATCTGGAAAGCGCCCCAGCTGGCGGAGCGCAAGGCTGCCTCGCGGTCCAGCTCTGCGGCGCGCTCCAGCCGGCTGTATTGCGCACTGCCCCGACCATAGCCGCCCCAGCGGCGATGGCTGATATCGGGCGCTTCGGCGTCGAATCGGCCACCGGTCAATCGGTGAAAGTAGTGTCGCTCGAACAGGATGCGCGGGCGGCGGGCATGATCGAAGCCGCCTTTGCTCTCGATCTCGATGACCGCGTGAATGGCGGCTTCGTCGCATTCCAGCGTGCGCGCGGCCTGCGCGATGGCGCTGGGGGACATGGGGGTGGCGGGGCCGGAGAATGGCGACATGCTGGATGATCCCGTGATGCTGGTTGCCGCTTGCTGCGCAAGCGAGCGAATCCAACACACCGGACCCGCTTCGGGGTCTGGCAGCGTGGCTGCGTGTAGGAAAATGGTTTTCTGTAGGATTGGCGCGTGCCTATAGAGTGGGTCGATGGGATCAGGGGCAGAGCATTCGGGGGCCGGGCATTCAGGCGGGGCGTGGCGGTTCGCCATTGATCGGGGTGGCACGTTCACCGATGTGGTTGCCACGACGCCGACAGGCACGCTGGTCACGGACAAGCTGCTTTCCGAAGATCCTGCGCGCTATTCCGATGCCGCGAGCGAGTGTGTCCGCCGGTTGATGGGCCGGCATGGTGCGGGTCCGGTGGCCGAGCTCAGGATCGGGACGACGGTGGCGACCAACGCTCTGCTGGAGCGCAAGGGAGAGCGCACGGCGCTGGCCATCACGCGCGGCTTTGCCGATGCGCTGCGGATCGGGACGCAGGCGCGGCCCGGGATATTCGCCCGGCATATCATCTTGCCGGAACAGCTGCCCGAGAAGGTGGTCGAGATTGCCGAGCGGGTGGCAGCCGATGGCGAAGTCCTGTGCCCGCTCGACGAGGACGCGGCGCGGGCCGATCTGTCGGCGCTGCGGGCAGACGGCTTCGATGCGCTCGCCATCGTCCTGATGCATGGCTGGACGCATAGCGATCACGAGCAGCGACTGGCCGACATCGCCCGCGAGCTGGGCTTTGCGCAAGTCAGCGTGAGCCATGAAGTTTCGCCGCTGATCAAACTGGTGCCGCGCGGGGATACCACCGTAGTAGACGCGTATCTCTCGCCGGTCTTGGGCCGCTATGTCGATGGCCTGCGCGCCAATCTGCCCGAGCATGGCTCCCTCGCTTTCATGCAATCGAATGGCGGGCTGGCCGATGCCGGGTCCTTTCGCGGCAAGGATGCGATTCTTTCCGGCCCCGCTGGCGGCGTTGTGGGCATGGTCGCGGCGTGCGAGCCGCTGGGCCATTCCCGCCTGATCGGCTTCGACATGGGCGGAACCAGCACAGATGTGTGCCACTATGCTGGCGCGTTCGAGCTGACCGGAGAGGACACGGTGGCCGGCGTGCGGGTGGCAGCTCCGGCGATGCAAATCCACACGGTTGCGGCGGGCGGCGGATCGATCTGCCGGTTCGACGGGGCGCGGTTCCGCGTGGGGCCGGAAAGCGCCGGGGCCGATCCGGGGCCTGCCTGCTATGGCAAGGGCGGACCGCTGACGGTGACCGATTGCAACCTGTTTCTGGGCCGGGTCGATCCGGCGTTCTTCCCGCAAGTGTTCGGGGCAGACGGCGCGCGGCCGCTGGACATGCAGGCATCGCGGGCGCGGCTGGAAGAGATTGCGGCGAGCCTCCCCGATCCATTGCCGCTAGAGGAAATCGCCGAGGGATTCCTGGCCATCGCGGTGGATTCCATGGCCGCTGCGATCCGCAAGATCAGCATCGCCCGGGGCCGCGATGTGACCCGGTATGCGCTGTGCTGCTTCGGCGGCGCAGGCGGGCAGCACGCCGCGCGCATCGCCGACGAACTGGGCATCGACACGGTGCTGGTCCCGCCGCTGGCCAGCGTATTGTCGGCCTATGGCATCGGCCTTGCTCCGGTGAAGGCCATCCGCGAGCGCAGCCTGGTGCGGCCATTGGAGGCCGGATTTGCAAGTGAACTGGCGGAGCTGGAGGCGCTCGCCAATGCCGACCTGCTGGAACAGGGCATTCCGGCCGGCGCGATCACGCTGAGCCCGCAGGCGCGCCTGCGTTTCGATGGCAGCGACTCCACCCTGACGATCGTCTGCACCGGCCCGCAGGCGATGGATGCGGCGTTCCGGACCGAGCACCGCCAGCGCTTCGGATATAGCGAGGACAGCGCCCCGATCATCGTCGAGGCCCTGAGCGTGGAGGCGACAGGCCAGATCGGCGGGCTGGGCGATCTGGTCCCGCAAGCGTCGCGCACGGGCGGGGTCGCCAGCGGCTCTTGGCCGACTGTCGAGCGGGCAGATATGACACCCGGTCATGCCATCACCGGCCCGGCGCTGATCATCGATCCCGGCTCCACCACAGTGGTGGAGAAAGGCTGGCAGGCGCAGCTTGCCGGCGAGGCGACGCTAGAGCTCACTCGCCACACAGCGCGGCCCACACGGCGGGCGGAGGGGACCGATGTCGACCCAGTGCGGCTGGAGATTTTCAACAATCTGTTCATGGCGATTGCCGAGGAAATGGGCGTGGTGCTGCAATCCACCGCCACCTCTGTGAACATCAAGGAACGGCTCGATTTCTCCTGCGCGCTGTTCGATGCAGGTGGCGCACTGATCGCCAATGCGCCGCATATTCCAGTGCATCTGGGCAGTATGGCGGACTCGATCCGGCGGGTGCTGGAGGCTCGGGCTTCGGGTGAAAAAGGCGCGCCAGCCGACGGGCGCGGTATCCTTCGCGGCGATGCCTATGTGTTGAACGATCCCTATCGCGGCGGGACGCATTTGCCCGACATTACGGTGATTGTGCCGGTGTTCTACTCGGACGCTTCCGACACGCCTGACGCCTTCGTCGCGGCGCGCGGCCATCACGCGGATATCGGTGGGATTGCGCCCGGCTCCATGCCGCCCGACAGTAAAACCATCGCCGAAGAAGGCGTGTTGATCGACAATCTGCTTATGGCGGATGAGGGGCGCTTCTGCGAAGCCGAAGTTCGCGCGGCCCTGGCGGACAACGCGACGCCCTCTCGCCAGCCAGACCGGAACCTGTCGGACCTGCGCGCGCAGTTGGCCGCCTGCACACGTGGGGCGGAATTGCTTGGCGGTGCAGCAGCGGAACACGGCAGCGATTTGCTGGCCGCCTATATGCGCCATGTCCTCGCCAATGCGGAGGAAGCCGTGCGGCGGCTGATCGGCGGGCTGGAAGATGGCGCGTTCACCTATCCGATGGACAATGGCGCTGAGGTGAGCGTGGTTGTGCGGATCGACCGGGACAGCCGCTCTGCCGTGTTCGATTTCACTGGCACCAGCGCGCAGACAGGCGACAATTTCAACGCCCCGCGCTCGATTACCCGGGCCGCCGCGCTGTATGTCCTGCGCACGCTTATCGACGATCCCATCCCGATGAATGACGGGTGCCTGCGACCGGTCGAGCTGGTGATAACACCCAGATCGATCCTCGATCCGGCACCGGGTGCAGCGGTGGTGGCGGGCAATGTCGAGACCAGCCAGGTCATCACCGATGCGCTGTTCGCCGCGACCGGACGCCTCGCGCCCAGTCAGGGCACGATGAACAATTTCACCTTCGGAAACGAGCGGTACCAATATTACGAGACCATCGCGGGCGGGTCTGGTGCGGGGCCGGACCATCACGGCACGAGCGCAGTGCAAACGCACATGACCAACAGCCGCCTGACCGATCCTGAAATCCTCGAAACGCGCTTCCCCATCCGGCTCGACCGGTTCGCCATCCGCGCTGGCTCCGGCGGGGCGGGCGTGCACAATGGCGGCGACGGGGTGGAGCGCGAAGTGACGTTCCTTGAACCAATGCGCGCAAACATGCTGGCCAATCGCCGCGCAATTCCGCCAAGCGGCCTCGCCGGCGGCGGGGAGGCGGCACCGGGAGAAAACTGGGTCGAGCGGACCGACGGAACGCGGGAGACGCTGGGCGCGACAGGCGCTGCAGATATGGGCGCAGGTGACCGGTTCGTCATCCGCACGCCGGGCGGCGGCGGCTTTGGGGAGAAGACACGATGAGTTACTGGCCGCTTGTGGGGATCGCGCTGGTCGTGATCGGATTTGCGCTGCGGTTCAATCCGCTGCTGGTGGTGGCCGTCGCGGCGGTGGTCACCGGGCTGCTCGGCGGGCTGGAACTGGTCCCGGTGATCGAGGCGCTGGGCAAGGCGTTCAACGACAACCGCTATATCTCGGTCACGTGGATCATCCTTCCGGTCATTGGCCTACTGGAGCGGTATGGCCTGCAACAGCGCGCGCGGACCCTGATCGAAAGCGTGCGCGGCGCGACGATGGGGCGGTTGCTGCTGCTCTATCTCGGCTTTCGCCAGATTACGGCGGCTATCGGGATGAAGGACATTGGCGGCCACCCGCAAACCGTGCGCCCGCTGATCGCGCCCATGGCAGAGGCAGCGGCGGAAAAATCGCATGGTGAGCTCGCCGAGGATGACCGCGAACAAGTGCTGGGCATGGCCGCTGCGACGGATAATGTCGGGCTGTTTTTCGGCGAAGACATCTTCTTCGCTATCGCCTCGATCCTGCTGATCCAGGGCGTGTTCGAAAGCTACGGCTATCCGCTCACGCCGCTGCAACTTTCCGTGTGGGCGATCCCCACAGCGATCTGCGCCTTTATCATTCACGGCGGGCGCGTACTGAATTTCGACCGGCGGCTTGGCCGGAACGGAGGCCGCGCATGATCACCCTCGAATGGCTCTACATCCTGACGGGCTTCTTCTTCGCCGCATGGTCGATCCTGAGCGCGCTCGACCGGACCAATGGCAAGCGGTGGGGCAATGCCGCCTTCTGGGGCTTGCTGGCGGTGAGCTTTTTCTTCGGGACGCATTTCTCCGATCTCGCCAATGGCGTGCTGGTGCTGGCACTGGTCGGCATTGCCGGATTTGGCGGACTGGGCAGGGGCGATCCGCCGACGACCGGCCTGGCCGAGCGTCAGGCCCTTTCGGAGAAGCTGGGAAACAAGCTTTTCCTGCCCGCCATCATCATCCCGGTCACGGCCGTCGCGGGCACGCTGCTCTACAACTACACCCCGCTTGGGGAGACGGGCCTGTTCGAGGAACGGCGCGAGACGCTGATCTTGCTGGGTGTTGGCGTGATGGTGTCGCTGGCGGTGTGCTACGCATGGCTCAGGCCGCCTTTGCTGGCTCCGGTCGAGGAAGGGCGGCGGTTGATGGACTCCATCGGCTGGGCCGCGATCCTGCCGCAAATGCTGGCGGCGCTGGGCGGTGTATTCGCGCTCGCCGGCGTGGGCGACATTATCGGCGGAATTGCCGGGGCGACCATACCGGAAGGCAGCCTGTTCCTCTCGGTCGGCGTCTATTGCATCGGCATGGCGCTGTTCACGATCATTATGGGCAACGCCTTCGCGGCTTTCCCGGTGATGGCCGCAGCAATTGGCATTCCGATCCTCGTCATCGGCTTTGGCGGCGATCCGGCGATCATCGGGGCTATCGGGATGCTGGCGGGTTTCTGCGGCACTTTGCTGACCCCGATGGCGGCCAATTTCAACATCGTGCCCGCCGCGCTGCTGGAGCTGAAAAGCCAGTATGGGGTCATCCGCATGCAGGTGTGGACCGCCATTCCGGTGTTTGTCTGCAATGTCCTGCTGATCTATTTTCTCGCTTTCTGATGACCACGCTGGACCAGCCCCTTGCCGCCAGATTCGCCCGCATAGCGCTCGGCCATGTGGGGCGCGAATACCCGCACAAGCTCGATCACGTGATGGAGGGCGATGGCGATGTCCTGTCCCCGCGCACGCTGCATCCGTGTTTCTTTGGCAGTTATGACTGGCATTCCTGCGTGCATGGCTGGTGGACACTGCTGACGCTGAGGCGGCGCTTTCCTGACATGGCAGAAGCGGCGCAGATCGCGGCTTTGGCCGAACAGACCTTCACAGCGGACAATCTGGCCACCGAACTGGCTTATGCCCAGAGGCCTGCCTCGCGCGGGTTCGAGCGGCCTTACGGCTGGGGATGGCTGCTCTACCTGCATCACGAAGCCGCGCGTCACGGCGAACCCTGGGCTGCGCGCATGGAGCCGCTTGCCCGCCACTTCGCTGCGGCCATGCGCGATTATCTCGCCATTCTGACCTATCCCATCACGGTCGGCACGCATTACAACACGGCCTTTGCGCTGGTGCTTGCGCGCGAATGGGCAGAGGCACGCGACCCGGAATTGCTCGCCGCCATCGACCGCTGGAGCCTGCAGGCCTTTGCCGAGCGGACAGACTATCGCGGCTGGGAGCCGGGGGGTGACGAGTTTCTCTCGCCATCCCTTATCGTGGCACTTCTGATGAGCCGCGTGATGGAGGCGGAGCGCTTTGCCGAATGGTTCGATGCGTTTCTGCCTGCTGACAGGATCGCGGAAATTTTCACGCCCGCCACCGTATCGGACCGCAGCGATGGCAAGGTCGCGCATCTCGATGGCCTCAATCTCAGCCGGGCGTGGTGCCTCCGCACCATTGCCGACGCGCTTGGCCCGCACCAACGCGCCGAGGACCTGCGCGATCATGCAGACCGGCATCTGCAAGCGGCTTTGCCGCATGTCGCGGGCGACTATATGGGGGAGCATTGGCTCGCATCCTTTGCCTTGCTCGCGCTGCTCCCGTCACGGCACCCCTAAACCACTGCGCATTTTGATAAGCCAGCGCCGCTGAGGGGCCTGCGCTGTATCTTTGCCGCCAGTCATCACGTTATAGCGACGCCGCCCACCAATCCCTTGATGACGGACAAGCCTTTCATGACCCAGCCCTATTCAGACCGCGCTCTCGCCATTGCCGAGAAGGTGGAAACCTTCGTCCGTGAGACCGTAGCGCCCTATGAACAGGACCCGCGTCTGGGCGCGCACGGGCCGAGCGATGCGCTTGCTGACGAGCTTAAGGGGCTGGCCCGCGAGGCCGGACTGCTCACCCCGCACATTCTGGAGGATGGCGGCCATCTGGACCATGCCGAGGTCGCGCTCGTCCTGCGCAAGACGGGGCTTTCCCCGCTGGGTCCGGTGGCCTGCAACACCGCCGCGCCGGACGAGGGCAATATGTATCTGCTCGGCAAGGTGGGCAGCCCGGAGATGAAGGAGCGTTTTCTAAAACCGCTGGTGGAGGGCCGCGCACGCTCCGCATTCTTCATGACCGAACCGGCCAGCGAAGGCGGGGCAGGCTCGGACCCGTCCATGATGCAGACCACCTGCAAGATGGACGGCAATCACTGGGTGGTGAACGGGCGCAAGGCGTTCATCACCGGCGCGGAGGGCGCGAAGGTCGGGATCGTAATGGCCAAATCGGAGCAGGCCGGATCGGAAGGCGGCGCGTGCATGTTCCTCGTCGATCTGCCCGACCCGGCGATCCGCATTGACCGCGTGCTCGACACTATCGACAGCTCCATGCCCGGCGGACATGCGGTGATTACCATCGACAATCTGCGCGTGCCTGCCGACCAGATGCTGGGCGATGCGGGCGAGGGGTTCAAATATGCGCAAATCCGTCTCGCCCCGGCCCGCCTGACCCATTGCATGCGCTGGCTTGGCTCGACCACCCGCGCGCACGAGATCGCTGCCGATTACGCCTGCCGCCGTCACGCCTTTGGCAAGCCGCTGGTCGATCACGAAGGTGTCGGTTTCATGCTGGCGCAAAATCTGATCGATTTGAAATCTTGCGAGCTGATGATCGACTGGTGCGCAGGCGTGCTCGATAGCGGGGAACTGGGCACAGCCGAAAGCTCGATGGCCAAGACGCATGTGGCCGAAACCCTGTTCCAGATCGCCGACCGCTGCGTGCAGGTGATGGGCGGAACAGGCGTGACCGGCGATACGATCGTGGAGCAGGTCTTCCGCGAAATCCGCGCCTTCCGGATTTACGACGGCCCCACCGAGGTCCACAAATGGAGTCTCGCCAAGAAAATCAAACGCGATTGGCGCGCCGCGCAGGAAGGGTGAGGGGCGGAGGGCTAAGCGGCCCCTGAGCCAGACTGTTTGGTGCGCGACGCAGCCTGTAGCGGATCAGTCTCTCGCTGTTTTCCCTGTATAACAGGGAATTTACAGGGAAAGATGGATTTTCGCGGCCCTAGAGCCACTCGCCTTGGGTCTGCTTACCGCAGAAATCCGCCGTTTTCCGACGTGATTTCCCTGCGCCCAGAACAGGGAATTTTTCCAGCACGATCAGGGAAGAAAACTTCGGGTATCAGGGATGTGCAGACCGCTGAACAGCGATACGTCCGAGTTATTCCTCGTCGAGCTCTGCAATGAGCAGGACCATCGAATACCCTCCGCGCTGCGAAAGGACCTGCTCGGTCAGTGAGGCGATGGGGCCGGTGTCGTTCTCATCCATCCAGACATCCGGCTCGATTTCTTCAATCTCGGAATACCGCCCCGGACCATCCATAGCGTCAGCTGCAATCGAGTCGTCTGGGACAGGCTCGCCAAACCTTCGCGCCAGCCATGGGAAACCACTCGAGCGATAATATCGGGCGATGTTGGAATGCCGCGTCATGACGATAGCAACTGGCTCGGAATGCTGCTCGACCCAGCACCGTGCCATCGCTTCCTTGCTGACGCCGAAGCGTGAAGCCATTGCGACGATGGCTTGAAGATCGTCGTTTGATTTTAAGATTTCCAAACGAACCCGTTTGGGCGGCATCAAAAGGTGGGCCGCAAATCTGTTGGCTTCCGCTTCTATCCTCCGGCGTTTGTTCTTGGTCTTCGAGTCCGCCTGACGCAGGTGCTCATCGCTGCAGCCAGCAAGCTCGCTTGGCATTGGCCGGTGGCTAGGGATCAAGAAATGGCCGAGCTCATGAGCAATTGAGAAGCGAGTTCGAGCGGCATGGCGGCCGCGGGCATGAAGAATGGCGCCTTGAGATTTGTGTTCATCGGTAATGAGCGCCGCTTCGAACGCTTCAGTGCCCAGTTCCGAGATCGAGGTGATGTCGAGACGCTTGCAGAGCTCTTCCAAAGGCACAGGTAGCGGCAGGTCTGGCAAGAGCTCATGTATGCGGGCGGCTAGGCCAGTGGGAGAACCCACTCCGTCGAGGTCCATCCGGTCGATATTCACTTGGGCGTGTCGCCCTGGTTTCGTTTCATCTGCTCCATGAGGACGCGGATGGTCTCGCGGTCACGGTCCTCAAGGCCCTTCAGATCGCGGAACATTGCAACCATTCCCGGTTCTGCGTCGGGAGCGTAGGGGTTTTCGCCTACGAGATCGGCGACGCTCACCCGGAAAAGGTCAGCGAACTTCAAGACCAGTTCCATGGAAGGATTGTCCGAGACGCCCTTCTCGAGGTTCCAAACATGCGCCTTGGAGATGCCGACCTTGTCGGCCGTTGCTTGGAGCGAAAGCCGATTGGCGACCCGCAGTTCGTGAAGCCGGCGCGCGAAGCTCATGAGGGGCCTTTCCATCCGTGTTGTTCAACTGAGTGGACCGCCTTCATACACGCCGGCTTGACAATTACCAGCGTTCAATGCAGTAGTACGAAATCGGCAACAGGGATGATTCGGGATGACAGGCGGTTCGCAAAAAATCACAGAAATGGCAGTGGCGCTGCTCAAGCCTTACGCTGGCAATGCGCGCACGCATTCCAAGAAGCAGGTCAAGCAGATCGCTGCGTCGATCGAGCGGTTCGGGTTTACCAATCCTGTGCTGGTGTCGGACAAAGGCGAGATCATCGCCGGGCATGGGCGGGTCGAGGCAGCAAAGCTGCTGGGACGCCGGACGGTCCCCGCGCTCGCTCTATCCCACCTCTCGGAAGCCGAGCGCCGCGCCTATGTTCTAGCCGACAACAAGCTGGCACAGAATGCTGGCTGGGACCGGGACATCCTCGCGATCGAGCTGCAAGCTCTGATCGATGTGGATTTCGACATTGAGCTGACCGGGTTCAGCTTGGCCGAGGTAGACTTCACGCTTGCTGAGGCCGCAGAAGCGGATCCTGATGGTCCGGCCACTGCCGAGGATGCTGTTCCAGAGCCTGCCGGGGAACCAGTCACGAGAGCGGGTGATTTGTGGCAGCTTGGTCGCCACCGCCTTCTGTGCGGCGATACGCGTGACACGGCAGCAATGGATCGTTTGATGTGCGGCGAGACAGCCGATCTCGTGTTCACTGATCCGCCGTATAATGTGGCGATCGACGGAAACGTCTGCGGGCTTGGCTCGGTCAAGCACCGCGAGTTCGCCTTTGCTTCGGGTGAGATGAGCGAAAGCCAGTTCGAGCAGTTCCTGACCCAGACCCTCAGCAACACCTCGCGGGTCATGCGCGATGGAGCCATCGCGTATGTTTGCATGGACTGGCGCCATATGGGAGAAATGCTCGCCGCAGGCTCTGCCAGCTTCACCGAGCTCAAGAATTTGGTCGTCTGGAACAAGACCAATGGCGGCATGGGCGCCTTCTACCGCTCGAAGCATGAGCTTGTGTTCGTATTCAAGCAGGGCACCGCGCCGCATACCAACACCTTCGGACTTGGCGACACAGGTCGGTACCGGACAAACGTATGGGATTACGCCGGCATCAGTTCGATCGGCACCAATCGTTCTGAAGAACTGGCGATGCATCCCACGGTCAAACCTGTGGCGCTGATCGCCGATGCCATAATGGACTGTTCGCGCCGCGGCGAGATCGTACTCGACGGGTTCGGTAGCTCGGGCAGCACGCTCATCGCAGCGGAGAAGACCGGTCGCTCCTCGCGTCTTATCGAGTACGATCCGATCTACTGCGACACGATTATCCGACGCTGGGAGGCTTACACCGGTAAGAAAGCCAGTCTCGGCGGCACCGGAGCCCTGTTCGAGGACGTCGCTGATGAGCGCCTCGGGTTGGAAATGGAGGCTGCGGAGTGAGCGCTGCAGACAAGCCTGTGAAAGACGCCCTGCCTGCAACCTACGAGGTCGGCTATAAACGCCCTCCTGCTCAGCATCGGTTCCAGAAAGGCCGGTCAGGCAATCCGTCAGGCCGCCCTAAGGGAGCAACCAACAAGCCTAAGATCGAGACTGGATACGGGCTGAAAGCAGCCGAACAGTTTCTTCGGGAAGAAGCGTATAGGCCGGTCACCGTCCGAGAGGGTGAACGCACTATCGAGCTTCCTGCCATACAGGCAGTGTTCCGTTCGATGGGTGTGTCGGCCATGAAGGGGAACCGCTTTGCGCAGAAGACAATGGCGGAGCTTGTCACACGCATTGAAGGCGACGATCACCAAGCTCGCATGGAGCTGTTTGGCTCTGCCATCGAGTACAAGCACGAATGGTCGCAAGAAATCATGCAATGTGAGAAGGCCGGCAAGGAGCCACCGCAGCCGATCCCGCACCCCGATGACATCATCCTTGATCCATCCAATGGCGGCGTCCGGTTCGAAGGCCCGCAAACAAAGGAACAGCGCGACCGCCTCGATGAGGTTCTCCAGCGCCGAGATGAGGCGCAAGACGAGGTCACGTACTTCGCGCAAAAATACAAACGGTCTCGCAGTGAAAAGCTCAGGGCATTTTACTTGGACGAATGGCATTGGGAGCAACGCATGTTTGATATTATCAACGACATCATGCCTTCGCGATACAAAGCGAAGCTCGAGAACCGGTCTTACCGTGAGGGAGCCTCACGATCAGGCAAGGCGCTCGATGAACTTCGGGCTGATCGAGAACTCCGGGATCAGTATGTTGGTGAGTAAAGGGCAGCTTTGCGCCCCAATGTCGGACATCAGGGCATTGTCGCCGCGTCCCCGGAGGCGGACATCATCTAGTGATCTGGATCGGCGTATAGTGCCTTCGCTCTCTCATAGCTGTCGACAAAGCCTTCCCTCCGATCGACGAACTTTATCGAACCATTTGTATGACGATCGGTCCAATAATGCCCATCAACCTGTTCAACAGGTGTGCCAATGAGCTTGTACTTGAAGCTTCCATAGTGGATCTCGCTGACCTTTCCGTCTTGGGCAGCTTGTCCACGTCTATGGATCTTCGGGTCACTCTGATAGACACCATAAATGTAGAAGGTCCCGTCCTCCTTTTTTTCAACGCGACTGGCTACGAGAAACGACTCTGATTCCTCGGACATGATCCGTATCGAGAGCATTGAATACGTTTGCCGGATCACGGCAAACGCTTCCACGGTCTTGGATTGCTCTCCAGTCTTTGGGTCACGATAAGTAGAGTTCAACTCTACTCGCCATGTTCCCAACAGGGATGGTTTTGTGTCTAGAAATGAGAAAATGGAAAATTGCCACAGATACCTATCAAAAAGCCATGTAAGCGCAGTAAGAACGCCCAGTGTAAATGTGTATGGTTTCGCGTAATCCCAGCTTAGCCCAATGCCTAGAAACCACAGAAAAAGTCCCCAGACTGCGACCGCGATGATAAGCAGTGTTGATATGGAAACCCGTGTAAGCAATTTGCCCCCCGATCCAGCTAAGCATCTCGAGGAAACGCTTAGGAAGCTTCGGCTTCGAGAATTGCCGTATTATCCATTAATTCTTGTGTTTGCTACAGGCTCAATCACGGACCGGCATTGTGTAGCAATGAAGCGAGAACCAATGCCGCCCACAGGTGCTCCGTTCTCCAAGGACTTTAGCCGCGTTTTGCACTCAGCCTACGACATAAATCCAAGTATTCACGATGGTGCGGTTCTATTCTCACGTAGCCATGAGCGGGATGAATACAGTTTGGAAGCGTGGTCGATGAGAATCGTCAGCACCGCTGCTCCCGTCGCCGCAGAATCAAATCACGGTTCCGCATTCAACAGTGCCCACTCTTTGTCTGCGGTACACAACGTTGATTTATGTTCTATCCTGTCGAAAGAGAGCGCATCGTTTTTCCGCAATGGCGTAGCGATCGAGGAGTGAGCCGAGGGCTGGGTCGGAGAGATGGATAAGGATGTGATGGCCCAAACCGAGGATGGTTCTAAGGCCTGCAGAATCTTGGCCTTAGACGGCGGCGGTGCAAAAGGTTTCTACACGCTTGGTGTACTCAAGGAGTTAGAAGCAGCATTAGGCGCTCCGCTCTACGAGGAGTTCGATCTCATATTCGGGACTAGTACTGGTTCCATAATCGCCACGATGCTCGCAATCGGCAAGAGTGTAGATGAGATACATGAGCTCTATCGACTGCATGTCCCGACGATAATGCGAGAAAAGAAACCTACCGCTCGAACTCGCGAACTACGAAAGGTCGGAGATCTAGTATTCGGCCAGCTGGGCTTTGATGCCACCCGCACCGGTCTGGGTATAGTCTGTACAAAGTGGCAGTTCGAAACCCCAATGATCTTCAAGAGCCTTGAAACTCAAGCCCATGGCCGTACGAGCACGTTCGTCCCAGGGTTCGGTTGTAAGCTGTCTGACGCAGTTGAAGCCTCGTGTTCCGCGTACCCGTTCTTCGAGAGGAAGGTCGTGACCACGAGCGATGGCGACAAAGTGGAGCTCTTTGACGGAGGATATGTAGCAAACAACCCCTCATTGTATGCGCTCGCCGACGCCACTGGCCCCCTCGGTTTCGAGCCTATGAATTGTCGCGTCTTGAGTATTGGTTGCGGCCAGTTCCCGGAGCCAAAATATTCACTCATCGACCGAATGAAGCGACGGTTTTGGCTAGTTCAGCTTCTTCAAAAGACTCTTGAAGTGAACACTGGCTCCATGGATCAACTGCGACGTTTGCTATTTCACAATGTACCGACTGTGCGGGTAAGCGATACTTTTGATAAGCCTGAAATGGCCACAGATATGTTCGAACACAACATTGATAAGCTGAACTTGCTACGTCAGCAGGGACGCAACTCGTTCGCTACTCAAGAAAAAGAGATCGAGAGTCTTTTCGCGGCATAGGAAGCAACATGGCAGTATCTGAGCAGCAACTCGAAACTTGGTCGCACCAAGGCGCGACAGCCCAATCAGCCAGCACCTATCAATCAATCAGGAACGTGCTCAATCATCCAGATTCTCCCTATCACAAGTGGAGCTACGAAATCTTCCTCCAGGGGTCATATGGAAATGATACGAATATCTATGCGGATAGCGATGTAGACATCGCGATCTGCCTGACTTCAGTTTACTATTCCGATCTCCATCATTTGAATGATGATGAGAAGGCACGATATGAAGCCAATCGACTGGTGGGGAAGATAAACTTCAATGAATTTAGAGATTTAGTTCTACAGTGGCTTAGAGCCAATTTCGGCCAAGGAGTAGAGGCCGGGAAGAAAGCAATTTTTGTACCGGGCCATGGTAACCGTAGAGACGCCGATGTACTGGTGTGCGTAGAAAACAAAGAATATTTCAGCTACCCCGCTAATGTGTCTCCGAGCTTCGTAACAGGCATTTGCTTTTGGACCAGCAGCAAGGAGAAAGTTGTAAACTACCCTAAGCAGCATCTTCAGAATTGCAGTGAAAAACATGCCGCTACCTCCCAACGGCTCAAGCCCTCGATCCGAACATTGAAAAACATGCGAAATGCCATGATTGACGCTGGGAAGCTCGAAGATGGCCTTGCACCATCCTACTTCTTGGAGGGTTTACTGTCGAACATACCCAATCAGAACTTTGTATCGAGCCGCCAACAGACTTTTGAGAATTACATGAGTTGGCTCCAATCATGTAATTCCGACGAATTGACCTGTGCAAATGGAATTCACTACCTACTCCGCAATGGTCATTCAGTATGCTGGAACAAGGCAGACTACGACAAGTTCAGGGCCGCTGCCTATGGATTTTATGTCTCCAATTGAATGCTCCGAATTTACCGTACGTTGAGTAGAGATATTCGCCGCTGAATTCACCAATACATCGCCACAACCTCCACATCGAGGAAGCGGTCATTCTGCGGGACGCTTTCAATGTCTTCTGGTGGCACCAGCGGGTTAGACCTAGGCGGCTCAAAGTACTCTTGCCCAGTCGCTTTCCGGGCATATTCGCGGAGCTTGAGCGCGGTCTGCGCATCAATCATATGGTCGGTAAGCTCATTAAGGAACTCGCCCATTTCCTTCAGAGCGGCGGTTTGCTCAGATACTGATTGACCTGTCGCAGAGAGCTCGATGACCTTTAGTTCGACAGAAGTCTGCTGATTTTCCTCCAAGCTCTCGCCAACCTCCGCAAAATGCGCGCGCGAATACACCTCCAGTAGCGCTGCGAAGGTAGATTTCTGCTCATTTTGAGGCATGCCCCGCCTTGTTACGTCGAACATAATGGCCGCTGCATCGTCGATTTGCTGCGCCAAATCTGGCGCGAGCTGACCGAGCAGGTCCGCAAGCTTGACGGGGGTCCACTTCCGTTTCAGCCCGTTCTGCGCGACGCGGCAGAGCATCGTGAATTCGGCGTCGGAGAAAAGAACCCTGCGGATATCTTTCCAGTAGGCATCGAGTTCCGTAACACACCCAATCTCAAGAGGTTTGTGCTCGACTTCTAAATTCTTGAGCGCGTCAACGTGTACGATATACTCATGGTCTTCGATGTCTACCACTACGTAGTCGATCACTTGCGCCCGAACAGGGATCAAACCTGCCAGAAGCCGCTGAAGCACCCGACTAATCCCATCAAGCTCACCAAACTGCTCCAATCCGCCATTACTGTCCATCATGGTCGGATAGTCCTCTGCCATAGCTTTCATCTCGGAAACGATTGTCACCAGATGAAAAATCGGATCGGCCGCAAGCCGAACGCGAAACTCAACGATATCCCCGCGCAAGAAATGATCGTCACGCATACATACCGAACGATTCTCGCAAGAGATCAATTCTCCAGTGCTCGCGAATGGTTGGACCAGTTGCACCGTTTCCATTTTTCTCAGGTTTGGAACCTCGTCGAGCTCTCGAAACCACGACTGAACCGTTGCTTTCTTAGCAGTTTGAAGCGTGCTGCTATTCTGAGTTTGAAAGCGTGAGCGTGCTTCCGCTCTGCCGATGCCAGTGGCTGACATGCTCGCAGAAGATTGAACCTCTTCCTCAACCCGTTGTGAGACTTCCGTTGAGGTTGAGGATGTCATCTCACCGTTCTTGGAAGAAAGCAGACTCTGTAGACTCACCTCATCAAGGTAGATGAACTCTCTCAGAGGATTCTTCGATATTTGGCGGTGAGAGATGGCTATTGGCCTCTCTCTCAAAATCCAACGTCTAAACCACTCTGGCAGCTTCATGCTTCTTCTCTTTTTTAGCTTTGTTCAGGAGCCTCGCTGTCACTCGTTCAAATCCTTGCGCAAAATCCTCCGCCGCAATCTCACGACGCTGATCGCTCGCGGCGATCTGGCCTGCTTCGGCAATAATGAGGACGAGTTCTGCCGCTGACCAACCATCAGTTTTTGCAGCAACCCCGGAGATCGGTAAGTCGTTCGCCGTTTGATGCCGGGCTACCGATTTGACCAGAATTTCAAAACGGTCACGCAAGTTGGGCAAGCCAAATTCTATCTCCCAATCAAACCGACCAGGCCTCGTGATCGCTGGATCAAGCGTGTCCGCACGGTTTGTGGCAGCTATCACGATTACGTGACCAGCGCTCTCATCGAAGCCATCCATTAACGTCAGAAGTTGTGCGACCAGTTTCTTGGATGCCTCATGCGTATCGCCGCTTCGATCGGCTGCGATACTATCAATCTCGTCGAAAAATATGATTGCACCATCTTCGCTTTTGAGCGCTGCGTCGAAGATTTGCCTAAGCGTACTCTCGCTTTGACCGAGCCACTTGCTCACTACAGTTGGGCCATTCACCAGAAAGAACTTGGCCCCCGTGTGCTTCGCGATGATCCTGGCAAGAAAGGTTTTTCCGGTTCCCGGGGGTCCTGTCATTAGCACGCCTCGAATGGGTCGTACTTTCATAGCGTCCAAATATTCTCTGTTCTCGATCTGATTCCTAATCAGCTCACGAATGCGGGATACCGCGTCAGCATATCCGCCAAAGTCGTCAAAACTGTAGTCTGCTTTTGAATCGTCAATGAGATAATCTTCAGACGTATCCTCCGCTTCGAGATAAGGGTTATCACGTTGGATTGGTTTGGCGCTAATCACACCGACAATCCCGTCGGTGTCGTTGTGCTCCACCGTGTTCCCTCGTTCTAGCTTCAGACCTTTCGGGTTCTTAAGGAAGCTGACGATGTAATTCGCCTCGACAACCACTCTACCATCGTCGAGGAGCTGTTTGACCACCGCAATCTGGTTCTGGTTCGGCCATGCTGTACTCCCGATGGCCTCCCAGCTTGTTTCGGTAACAAATATGATGTCGCCTTTTGCGGGGAGAGCATTTTCTCGGTCGGTTATCATGAGGGTCTTATCGTTGGCCGACCGTACGATAATCTTGCAACGATCGTCGTCTACAGAAATTACTTTGCATATGACGCCGGTTAGCAAATCGGTCTCGTAGAATTCACCCATGCTTGGCGTTTAACATACTTTCTTACTTAGGCGACCGACGACTTTAAGTGATTTTGAGGCCTAACGCTTCGCACTCCGTACCGTCACTAACCACTTTGTTATGAGTATCCAGCTACACCGCTCAAAGCATGCGTTCTTGCGCGAACCCCGGCGATGCGACGACAGCGATGATAGCTTTTCCGCGGCCATATCGGCCGAAGGAGAAAGAAGATGGGTTACTCACGTTTTGATCCTGCAGGAATGGGGCGAACACCATGGAACGCCGGGCGCATCGTTGGAGCAAAAAAGCCGCTCAAACCGAAACAGGTCTGGAAGATACGCTTCTGGCTCGAGCGCGAAGGTCGAGTTCGAGATCGCGCCCTCTTTGACTTGGCAATCGATAGCAAGTTGAGGGGCTGCGACTTGGTCTCGATCAAGACAGGCGATTTGACGAATGGACCGGAAATAAAGCACCGCGCCATGGTTGTCCAGCGAAAGACCAAGAAGCCCGTCCAATTCGAGCTAATGAGCACGGCGCGGCAAAGTCTGCTCGATCGGCTCGAAGAGCGCGGGGCAGTGTCGATGAGTACGCCTTTCCGAGCAGGATCGACCATTCGGGCCACCCAAGCACGCGCCAATACGCCCGCCTCGTTGATGAGTGGGTGAGCGCAATAGGATTGCGACCGCGAAACTACGGCACACATTCGCTTAGACGGACTAAGGCCGCACTCATCTACAAGCGAACGGGAAACTTGCGAGCAGTGCAGATCCTGCTCGGTCACACGAAGATTGAGACAACTGTACGATACCTCGGCGTAGACATTGAGGACGCGCTTGAACTTGCGGAAGCCACCGAGGTCTGAATTGTGCCTGCGCCGCGTCCGCTTTCGCGGCGCGCCCGCCCAAGCCCAGACGGTCGGTAATCGGCGCATAAAGGGCCGTTAGCCGCCCTTAGGTTGCCCGATCGCATTGGCAGAACATGCCAATCTGGAATGCGCCCCAGCTACGGTCGTCTGAAATGCTATTCTTCGGTCCCAGAACTTAATGTGGGTCGCACCTTGGGAAACGGATGCCACATGCGGCCCGCCGCATATTAGGTAAGCCTATTTCAGGACCTTGCCGAGCGCGTCTGTATTGATCTCGATTTTGCGTCCGACGCGCCTGAACTCGACCACATCGATCTGCAGCGCTGCAAGCGTGGCGGGAAGAAGCCTTCCCATACCTTTCGGCACGACCAATACCTGCCGGTAGCCTGAACCTAATAACTGGTCGTAAATGTTAAGTTGGCCGACGCCTTCTAAGATATCACGGGCGCCGCAATTTGACTTTATTTCAAACAAGACCTTCGGTCCGCTTCCAAAGGTGAAAAGGTCAGGTCCGTATTGCGCTACCCGGTCATTGGAGTGCGGAACGTTTCGCCGTTCGAGCTGCGCGACCAAAGCCTTCCAAATGTCGCCATGACCACGGCGGCCCTTTCCGCCAGCGCGCGGCGCGATGTCGAACTCGCCGCTGGTCTCCGGGCTGAGGCCACGCTCCCATTCTTGCGCCTTGGTGAGATTGGGAAGCGGGGCGCCTTTGGCGAGCTTGGTGACGCGAGCTTGGGCGCATTTTGCCATGAACGCCGCAATGCTATTCTGAACAACCGAGGCGGGGGCGGCGAGGTTAGCTACTGGGTGATAGGCTCGGCTCGAGCCGTCGCTGAAAGCGACAGCGCTCGGTTTAAGGCCGGTTGCAGTGATGAAGTCGGTTTCGGTGACCCGGCTGCCCGAAATGCTCATCCGCCCCTGGTGAAGGAGCCAGAGGTGGCCCTTCTCGTCATGGGCGAAAACTGCCTGAAGATTATGATCGATCCCTTGAGGCGGCTGGTTGATCTCGACGATCATGTTGCTGCGGAAATTGTGCGGCTGCTGGCCGAATGCGTTCCAGTCGCGCTCTATCCCGCCTTTGCCGGTGGTTTTGCCGAACAATCCCCAGATTTCCAGCCGTTCATGCCAGATCACATCCCTGCCGCTCATCGTGCCGATAACTTCAGCACCCTCACGAAAGGCTCGCCGCCACGCTTTTGCCGCGGTGCTGATATCCGCTCTCTTCTCCAGCGCTTTCACCCTTACCTCTCCTCAACTGAAATTTGGCAAGCGCCGAACGACGCGAGCTGCAGGCCGAATTGCGCCAATTTACGACCTGTCGTTGGCTTACGCCACTCTTGAGACCAGCGTCCGTTTCCGACCCTCGACCAAAAGCTGCTATTCTGCGGCCGGCCCAGAGATCTCCCTTCGGCAACGCGCCGGTCGACGATCCTGCGCAAACATTATTTCACCATGAACGGATGTGCCTAAGCCTGCCGATCGAACTTAGAAAACTGCTGATCGACGATTTCGTCGAGCAATTGCGGTTCCGAGCAAAAATCAAAAAGGTGACGTCGGCTGTAGTGGGTGGCGATGCTCGCGACGGCTCGCTCGCGACTGACGGTCTCCCAGTTCCAATGGCGGAACTTACCGGGTCCATCGAGTACGCGTTCGGCGTGCTCCGCGATCTCCGCGCGCGTCGGTCGGGCTAAACGGCAGAGGTCGGTCGCCACGTACTTGATCATCCGCGTGAACAGAAGGAAATCGTCGAAGGATAAGCTGTCGAACGGATTGGGCGCGGAGAGTCGGAGGTCAGCGTCAATGATAGGCCTCCATGCCTCGGCCCGGCTGAACGCCGCGTCGAGCGTGCCCTGTTTCACCTTGTGCGTGAAGGCGTTGCGAACAGTGCGATAGTACTCAAGCACCTCGTAGCGTTCCTGCCAAATCCGTCGGGTGTTGCGGGTGGCACCGCCCGGCAACACATCGAGCGCCCAGTCCAGTGCTGCCTCCTTGTCCCTGCGGTCACGCGAATTGCGGCTGCAAGTCTCGTCGACTTCATCCACCAGTTCTTTGAGAAAGCCTTCCAGCTGCTGATATGCGCCGACGATGTAGAGGATTGCAGCCCGCGTCGGCAGGTTCGCTGCGTCGAGCTCGTCAACGACGATATTCTGCGCCTTCGCCCGGGCCCGAAGGTAACCACGCGGGTCTCCTGACGCATTGGCAAGGTCAACGAAGTCACGACGTGCCACTTCAATGACCTCCGCCATGCCGTCGCCGTGCCCAAGCCTCTGGAGCAAGTCCTTGTAGGCATCGAAGCGCCATTCGAGGCGCTTCCCCTTCTTCGGGAGGGAGGGGAGTCGGTCGCTGTGTTTCAGCCGCCCGCGGAGCTGCTCGAGTTCACGTTCTTCATCTGTCTGTACCGTGCTCAATAGCGGCCCCTTGACTGGTCGCCCGCGCGGATTGCCAACTGCTCGCCAAATACCGGCGGCATCGCAGGATTTTCTATCTTACTCATTCACCCTTTTTGACCGACTCATAAGCGACGCGCTAGCCCTATGAAGGTCAGTTCATCACCCCCAGTCTGTCAAAAGAGGAATGTCGGCAATCGGCCCAAACCGGCTGATCCCAAGTCCGCTCAAAGCCTCGGATCGACCGGCTCGCTCTCCATAGCCAACACGCCAAAGGCGCATTGGTGGACATGGCTGAACGGCGCGTTTTCCACAAAGCGATGGAGGCCCTCCATACCTAGCGCGAACTCACGCAGAGCCATCCGGCGTTTCTGACCAAGTCCGCGACGTTTCAGCCGCTTGAGGTTCTCTGGCATGTCGTAGTCAGGACCATAGATGATCCGCAGATACTCTTTGCCCCGGACCTTGATCGCTGGCTGCACTAGACCTCGTTTGCCCCGGACTGAGAACTGCAACGGTTTGACGACCATCCCTTCTCCGCCTTTGGCAGTGATCTCTTCCCACCAGCAGATCGCCTTCTCAACCTGAGCTTCATCGCCCAGGTCGATGACATGAAAAGGCGTCGCGGTGATCAGGCTTGGGTCCGCCTCAGCAAGGCGATGAGCATGGCGCATATGCCAGACGTGGTCTTTGTCTGAGTGCACCTCATTGCCAGATGCGAGTAAGTGGAACGGAGCGATTTCGATGTCATCGAAGCTGTCCGTTTCACCGACATAATGGTTGTAGGCCGTGCGATAGGCATGCGCATTGGCTTGCCGGGTCACGGATTGATTCAGCAAGTCGTCAACTGGCAGGCCCCGTGCTTTGGCGGCCTCGAATAGCTGCACTGTTTCGCCAAGGCCCGCGACAGACGCAGCCCCGACGGGCGCGTATTGTTGGCTGATGAGGCCGCTCGCTTTCAGGTTCCACGGCATGATCTCCGCGTCCCAAAGCGCCCAGTCCGCATCGAGTTCATCCCACATCCCGCACGCCTGCATGGCCGCATGCATGCGTTCCACTAAAGTGCTCTCGTGCTGCGCATTGGGAAAGAAACGCCGCCCAGTCCGACTGACAACAATGCCAGTCGAACCGTCGGTCACGTCAAAGCGTTTTGCCGCCGCCTCTGCATCACGAGCGAGCGTCACGAGTGCACGCGAACCCATATGCTTCTTCTCGACTACAACGGTCTCGACTCCCTGGCCTTTGAAGTAGGCAAAGGCTTCTTCGGGCCGCTCAAGCCAGCCGTCTTTCTCACTGGTCTCTGGCGGCGACATGGTTGGAGGCAAATGAACGAGCCAACGCGGATCAGCCGCGAAACGGCTCATCACTTCCAACGCCGCAGCGCTTTCGTCTTCTCGCACCATTACGATGCCCATGTCGCGGGTCTCAATCGCCTGCTTGCCCAGAACATGCGAGATGTTGAGCTTGCCAGCATCCTGATCGTTGCCAACGACCCCGGCGTCCAGCGGTTTGACCGGCTCGTAATAGGTCTTCTGAGCCGGAACTTCGACAAGCTCCATCTCCGGGTATTGTAGCGCCGTCAGCTTGCTGCCGAAGACGCAGCCGGTGTCAATGCAGATCGTGCCATTCGTCCAATGCGCTTCAGGGACAGGCGTGTGGCCGTAGACGACCTTGGCCTTGCCCGAATATTCAGCGGCCCAGTTGTGCCGGACAGGCAGGCCGAACTCATCGATCTCTCCCGTCGTTTCACCATACATGCAGAAGCTGCGGATCGCGCCCGAAGCACGGCCCTGCATTTCTTCCTTCAGACCAGCGTGAGCGACAACGAGGTTGCCGCTATCGAGAACGTAGTGGCTGATCAGGCCATCGAGCCATTCACGCATACTTTGTTTGAATTCATCGCTTTCGGATTCAAGCTGATCGGCCGTTTCGGCAAGGCCATGGGTGAGCTTGACCCTACGCCCATCGAGGAAGCGCTTAAGCTTGTCATCGTGGTTGCCGACAACTGCCAAGGCGTTGCCGCTATCGACCATATGCTTGGCGATCCGCAGCACGTCGGGCGAGCGGGGGCCACGATCCACCAGGTCGCCCACGAATACAGCCTTGCGTCCCGCAGGTGCTTGCACCTCGGGTTCGCCGTCTTTCCATGAAATTGAGTAGCCCAGCTTTACCAGCAAGGTCTCAAGCTCGTCAGCGCAGCCGTGGACATCACCAATGATGTCGAACGGGCCGACCTCCTCGCGCCTGTCATTCCAGAGCTTGGCACGCGAGATCTTTACGGCATCAATTTCTTCGACCGAGCTCAAGACATGCGTTGCGCGGATACCCTCGCGCTTCATGTTCCGGAACGAGCGCTTCAGATCGATCATCTGCCGCTTAACGGGACCCGGACCGAACTGTCGATCTGGCCGTTCCTTGTTGCGCTCAATCGCGAGGTTTTCCGGAAGCTTGAATACAATTCCAACCGGAAGGGCGTGCCACTTTCGCGCAAGCGCCACCATTGATTTTCGCGCAGCCGGCTGGACGTTGGTTGCATCGACCACCGTTAGCTTGCGGTTCTTAAGCCGCTTTTCGATGATGGCCTTGACGATGTCGAAGGCGTCACCTGTCACGGATTGATCGGTCTCATCATCGCCCACCCAGCCGCGCGCCTTGTCCGATGACACGACTTCGGTGGGCAAGAAGTGCTTTGCCGCAAAGGTCGACTTGCCCGTGCCTGACGCACCGATCAGCAAGACCAGCGCGAACTCGGGAATGGAAATCTCTTTGGTCTCAGTCATGGTTCGTATCTTTGATAAATTCTCTGAAGAGCCGATCCGCTTCCGGGCGCAAATCAACCCTGCTCTTCTCAATTTCTGATGCAGCGTTCCGGGCGTGCTCGAATTCGGACTGCACGAGCGCGTCGATCAGTGGTTCTCGTGCGCCTGTGCCTAGCTCTTTTGCTTTGCTCTTGGCCTCGAGAATGCTGGCAAGCCGCTGCGTTGTGTGCTCATCCAGATCACAGCCATCCAGCAGCGCCTGAAAGTTCATTGGCGGAATGACCTCCGGGTGCGTCCGGGTCCAGCGGATCGCCATCGCAGGCCTCACGACATAGAGATACTTCTTCAGGCTGATCTCATCCCGTCCATCGATGTAGGTGTTCCACTGCCGCTCACCCAAGCGGCGATAGTGGGTGAGGCAAGCCAGCCCATGCGCAACCTGATGGCTGAAGTGGATGAGCTTCTCACACACCTCGTCATGCCAGATGTATCTGACAGGACTGGAAAGCCATTCTAGCAGGACAGGGTTTGGCTTGAGCAAAAGCCCGAGCGCCTTGCGGACATCCCAGCCGTTGACGTCCCAATCGCCTTCAATTGGTCGTTCAATGACGTCCCGCCCAGGGTGAATGGACAGATACCAGTCAACCGGGCGTGCATAGACAAAGCGAACATCATAATCGCTGTCCGGGGAGGGAAAGCCCCAAGCCCTGCTTCCGCTTTCGATCGCAAACAGGATGCGCACGCCTTCTGTCTGCTCAACTTCGCTAAGCTGAGACATGATTTGGGAGCGAACTCCCGGTGAGATCGAAGACTTAAACTCCATCATTTCGAGCCTCCATCACTTCGACGGAAGACAGCCATCTGGGTCGGCGCGCCGTGATCTTCGTGGACTTCGCCGATAGTCGTGAAGGACACGTCATAGCCAAACTTCTCGGCTTGAGCCTTCGACCAATCCTCAAACTCTGAGCGTGTCCATTCAAACCGATGGTCAGGGTGACGCAGTGCACCCGGTTCCATGCCCTCGAAGAGCACGTTGTATTCGCTGTTGGGTGTGCTCATCAGCACGGTGCTAGGCTTTGCATGGCCAAACAGTGCATCGGCAAAGGCGGGAAGCCTTTCGGCGTCCATATGCTCAATCACCTCGACAACGGTCGCTGCATCGAAGCCCTTAAGCCGGTCGTCTCGGTAGACGAGCGATCCTTGCGCAAGCTCGATCCGCTCGCGCTGATGGTCGCCCATCCGCTCCAGTTTCAGCTTCTCCGCTGCAATGGCGAGGACTTGCGGTGCGACTTCCACGCCGAGAATCTTTCGGAACTGAGGCTTCTGGACCAGCCGCTTGAGCAGCTTGCCCTCCCCGCAGCCAAGATCGAGCACAGACGAAGCGCCAGACCGCTCGAGTTCGGCCATTACCGAAAGCATACGCTGTTCGTTCAGCCGAATGGGCTTCTCAATGACTTCCTCAGCATGGTCCTTCTTGGCCATCGCTTCGGCAGATTCCGGCTCGACACTCTCATCCAGCCGCCTGAGAGCGGCGCGAGATAGAGAGCGAAAGCGCAGATAGCGCTTTGCGATAAGATCTTTGTGCGGATGGCCTTCGAGCCAACCTTCGCCCTTACGAAGCAGTTTCTCGACCTCATCATCGCCCATGTAATAGTGCTTGTTGGCATCAAGGACGGGAATGAGGACGTAAAGGTGGCTGAGCAGATCGGCGATTTTGTGCGCGCCACTGATCGTGAGCTTCACATAGGGGCTAGTGCCCCACTCAGGATGCTGAGGATCAAGCTCAAATGGCTCGACTTCAACGGAATAACCCAGTGGCTCGAATAACTGTTCGACAATTTGCCTGTCGCCGCGCACTGGCAATGGTGCGATGGTCGCGGTGAGCGGGATGGCGGTCTCAGCCAGTTCCTGCCGATGCTTCGATCTACCGCTAAGCGCTGTGCCAAATGCTCTAGAAAGCGCGACAGACAGCAAAGAGGACGCGGCATATGGCCGGTCGTTCACATACTGATCTTCAGCACCGCTGTGCCGTCCCTTGCCGCGGACTAGCTGAACCGGATCAATGTCGAGTGAGAGGGCTGCCATGCACGCATCCTCGCTCGCTTCGGGAAAGAACACGGTTCCTTTCCCGAAGGACAGATCAACCTCGTGCAAGTTGTCTGGGTTCTTCATCAGCAAGAAGCCCAGATCAGATGCTGGTTTGTGCATCGTTGAAATCGTCAGCAGCATGTCACCAAAAACCCAATAAAAAACCCTTCCGGATTGTCGTATCCGAAAGGGCGAAAATCACTCATCAATTCCAAGAAAAGATCAGACTTCGCCCACCACTCCCAAACTATTGAGACGGGGCAATTGCGCGCACAGCGACTCTCGCGAAAACATCGCGATGACAAAGCTTGTCAGGCTTTGGGGCAGTCTCGAAGTCATCGCGACCTGTTTGCCGAGCATCCATGGAAAGTCAACCGCTTGCCAACTCTCCGCTCATTTGAACTGTCTTTCATAGAAAACTGAAAGTCTGCTTTTCTGCGGCTCCAAAACAAAACCAGACAGTCCGAAATCGGCCCATTTCCCAAACCCGGAAATGACTTCCTGTGCCGGCGTGAGGCCGGCGATCGATATCTTGTTAGTAACCGGTATTGGTCTGAGATATTATAGTTATCGACATGAGACTAGTGAAATATGACATGAGCCACTTTCCGTTCCGATATTTTCTGTTACTCTTTCATCGAATCGTCGGGGGAAGCGAATTGAACAGGGTGCGGACTGCAGGGTTTTTGGCGGTTACTGCGGCTGGTGTATTGGCTGCAGGGCCTCTTCTCTCTCAAACTGAGGTCACGTACTACTATTATGATGAGCTGGGCCGCTTGGTGCAGGCTCAGGAATACGAGGCGACGGCTCCCAAGGATCTCGACCGGTATTGCTACGACGATGCCGGCAACAGGACGCAGCATTATTCCGATATTGCGGGCAGCGCGCCGCAATGCCCTGAGCCAACCACCGAGGGTAGCGTTGAGCCTATGGCCGAAGACCCGCAGCCTGCGTCTGCGCCGCCGCCCAATAACGCCCCCAATCCATCGCCCGACTATGTCAGCGGCATGTGCGCGACGACCAGCACGATCGACATGTTGGTAAACGATGTCGATGTCGATGGCGATCCGCTGCAGCTTGTATCTCTGACGCCAGATGGCACCGGGCCAGCAACGGCAAACTCCGGCACGGATGGCCTCGCTGCGATCAATTTCGGTGCATCGGACGGTTTGTCTGCATTTATCTATATCGTCGCTGACGATCGCGGCGGGGAGGCAACTGGCCGGCTGACGGTGGAGACAAGCGGATGTTGAACACGGCAAGAAGTCGCGATGGTCGGTTCGGCATTTGCGCGGGCGCGTTTTTCGGTGCGGCAGCGATGGTATTCGTGGGCGTTGTTTCCTCGCCATTTGCGCTGCAGGCACAGGGGACTTCTCCCAATGCCAATAGCAATCCATCTGCCGCCATCTGCATGAGCCGCGCGGTTCCAGAAGAGTTGGAAGGCATTGCGAGCGAAGTTCCGGTCGTGGTGCCGGCCCGCGATGTCGGCGGGATGGTTGCCAAGGGGTTCAGGGTATCCGGATGCAAAAAATTCTTCGCTTCTACGGAGGCTCAAATCGCATGGCGCGACGAGGTCTGCGCGATTGCCGCGCTGAATTACACCGGCCAGGCCGAGAGCTTCGAGCGCCGTGTTGGCGAGCGGCCATCGGTTCTGTGCGGACTGGCGCAAGTTGCGTTGGGGCCACGTTCGCGGGGGAGCAACTAGGATGGCGGCGAAAGGGGACGGGGGAGTGGTCGCGAGAAGCTGTCATCGGCTTGAAGTGGTCAGGGTTGCGGCTCTTGCTGTGCTGCTGGCTTTGGCTTCGCTGATCGCGGTGCCAGCAGCTTTTGCGCAAGGGCTCGATCCGCTCACGGTCGAGAAAGATCCGAACGGGGTGGATGTCCTCTCGGGCCAGACGACCCAGCGGCTTCCGTCCATCTCCATACCCGCAGCACCCAGCCTTACCTTTACTAGGCTGTCCGACTGGAATTTGATTTTGCAAGCCGATGTAGAATCGATCGGCGGCAATGGTGGAAACGTTAGCAACAATTACAGCGCGAACGCATTCGGGGCCGAATCTGAGAGGCTAGAGTGTAACGGGGACCTTTGTGAGGACAAGAAAGGGCGCGGTTCCACAATCATAGGCAACCCTCTTGGCGGGGTGATGGTCTTGTACCAGGCAGGGTCAGGCCACAGCATTACATATGATTTGAAGGATGGTGATCTGAACGCGCCGTCGAATGGCGAAACTGCCATGTATCGCCCAAGCGAAATCAAAATGGCGGATGGCGAGCTGCTGACCCTAGCTTGGGATGAAGCCATGAATGGCAGCTGGAAGGTTCATCGCCTGAGCACAGTCACGAGTTCGATAGGCTATCGGCTCGAACTCTCATACGTTCATGCTAACAATAATGGATCAAATTTTGTTCCGTGGGGCACCCTTAAGAGTGCCCAGATCGTCAGCGTCTCTGCACCTTCAGTACCACTTGCTCGCCTAGATTACACCTACACTGCTGGCTATGGTCAAATGACAGCAACTGATCTGGCTGGTCGGGAATTCGTGTGCTCGGCGTGTACTCAGACGCTTGGGAATGCAACGAGCGTCGCCGCAACCGTTCAGCGATTGCCTGAGTACAATCCTGATCCAGCGAGTGATTTGCCGCCTGCTAATTTTATCGCGGAGGCGGAGACCACCAATCATGGTGTGGAGACGCATCCATTTTTCACGACTTTGGTGACGACCGATGGCGTGGATTATACCTACAAATACGACCAGATTGCGAATACCGGGGGTTCGGAACGCTGGATTGCGGAGGTCGAGGTAACCGGCCCCAACAGTTTCAAGCGCACGACCGAGATTACCAATACCTACAGTCAGCAAGACGGGCACGCTGCACGCATCGACGTGGTTCGCGACTCCTTCAACCGCCCGACCACCTACACGTATGATGCGACCGGGCCAGGAATCAGCGAATTTACACGCGTCGAGAGCATAACCTATCCCGAAGGTAACTCGGTCCATGCGGACTATGATGAGCGTGGCAGAGTCACGGAAATCAGAACGAAGGCGAAGCCGGGCTCAGGTTTGGCGGATATCGTCGAAACGGCTCTTTATGTTGATACGGCTTGCCCTCTGGCGGGCTGTTTCAAGCCGGCGTCAACGGTCGATGCCAGGGGCAACACAACGTCGTATCTCTGGCGGCCTCATGGTGGTCTTGAACGAATGATGGAGCCTGAACATGCTTCAGGTAAGCATCGCGGGACTTACAAGACTTGGGAAGAGACGGCTGGTATTCCGGCAAGGGTTCTTACCGAACAGGTCTGTGAAATCGGCCCCGCTTGGCAAAACCTCAATTGCGGAACGCTCGCCTCGTTCCTCAAGACCTACACCTATTGGAACACCACGTCATTGCCGCTGACCGAGACGGTATCGGCGGGCGATGGCTCCGACCCGCTGACGACGACGTACGAATACGACAGCGCAGGCCGGCTTCTCAAACAGGACGGTCCTTTGGCGGGTGATGATGACGCGATGTTCTACCGCTATGACATTCTGGGTCGCCAAACGTGGGAGATCGGCCCGAAGGGCGAGAACGGCAAGCGTCCGGTCAAGGTCACCACCTATCGCGACATGGATGATCAGGTCGAGCGGGTCGACACCGGCCATGTCACGCTGCCGACCGACACAACCTACACCGGGCACGCCTACACCACGACGCAGTACAATTGGCGGCGCCTTCCGATCCGCACGGTCCAGCGCGGAATCGATCCGGCCACTAGCGCGGTCGCAATCTACGGCGTCACGAATATGAACTACGACCAGCGCAACCGCACCAAATGCACGGCGGTGCGCATGTACACAGCTCATTTCAATACCAACTACCCCAATGCTTGCGCCCCGACCCTGAGTGGCGCGGCCTCGGCGGTGACTGATCGCATTACGCGCACGTATCACGACCGTGAAAGCCGGGTGACCAAGATCGACAAGGCCTATGGCACGCCTCTCGAGCAGACATATGCCTCTTACACCTATAGCCACAATGGCCAGCAACTAAGCATGACGGACGCGCGCGGTTACCGAGCGGAGATGGAGTATGACGGGTTCGACCGGCAGACGAAGTGGATATTCCCCGATCCCGATGCGACCGGTGTGGTCAACACTGCAGACTTCGAAGAGTATGCCTACGACCCCAACGGCAACCGTACATCGCTGAGGAAGCGCGATGGCTCGGTCATCACCTACACCTATGACCAGCTCAATCGTGTGGCGGTGAAGACCATCCCCAATCGCATCGGTCTTCACAGTGTCTTCGTGCGAGATGTCTACTACCGATATGACCTGCGCGATCTTCAGACGGGAGCTTGGTTCGATGCCTTCGGCGGACCCGAAGGCACGGTCACCAACTTCGATACCCATGGCCGGCCGACCTGGACGCTCGACACGATGGGTGGGCGCGCGGAGTACACCTACAGCAGCTACGATGCAGCCGGCAATCGTGTTAGTCTCACCAATGACGGGGCGGTCCTCGACTACTGTTATACCAGCGGCGGGCAGTTCGACCGGATGGGCCTTGCAGGCACTTGCGGCGCGACACCTACGAATGAGCTTGTCGACTTTACTTACAACGATCGAGGTCAGCTGACCGGCGCGGCCAGAGCCTCTGCTGCGCTCGATCAGTCATTCGCCTACGATCCCGTGGGCCGCCTTCGGGTCAACGCATGGGGTGCCTCCGGCCAGACCAATGCAGTCAACTGGACGCTGTCGCGCAATCCCGCTTCCCAGATCAATGTGCAGGCGCTCACCAATCAGGCCTACTCGTGGGATGCGCGTTATCAGGGCTCGGCGACGACAAGCTACAATACGAACGGTCTCAACCAGTACACCGATATCAATGGCACCGGCCATTGCTACGATGCCAATGGCAATCTGACATTCGATGGCACCACCGCCTATCTCTACGATATAGAGAACCGGCTGGTTACTGTGCGAGAGGGTGCAGGGTGCACGGGCGGCACGGCAAGTTATTCAGGAACCACAAGGGCAAACCTGTATTACGACCCTCTTGGGCGCCTGTACGAGGTTCGCGGCTTTGTGAACGGGACGGTCAATAGCCGGACCAAATTCCTTTACGACGGCGATGCATTGATTGCGGAATATAACGGTGGCAACAATCTGCTGCGCCGCCATCTGCACGGACCCATTGCCGGGGCCGACGATCCGCTGGTGACGTTCGAAGGTACCAGCGCATCGCTCGCCAATGCGACTTTCCTCTATGCGGATACGCGTGGTTCGATTGCCTATCGCTCCGACGACACGGGCACCACCACCGCGATCAACACCTATGATCCCTATGGCGTCCCCGGCACGACGAACGCAGGCCGGTTCCAATACACCGGGCAGGCGTGGCTCGAAGAGGTCGGGCTCTACCACTACAAGGCGCGGTTCTACTCGCCGATCCTTGGGCGGTTTCTGCAGGTCGATCCCATCGGGTATGAGGATCAGGTGAACCTCTATGCCTATGTCGGGAATGATCCAATTAATGCGGTAGATCCTACGGGTAAAGCCGGATTGATTGGGGCTGGAATTGGAGGACTTGTTGGAGGAGTTATAGGAGGTGCAGTCGAAGCTGGTCGCCAATACACTGACGGCCAAGATTTGGATTGGAGTTCCATAGGAGCGTCGGCGGCTGGAGGCGCGGTCGAGGGGGCAATTGTCGGCGCCACTGGAGGGGCCGCCGCAGGTGTCGTCACAGCTGGAGCGATCGGTGGTGCGGCTGGAAGTGCAACGACTGATGCCCTAAAAGGAGATGCAATTTCCATGGAAAAAGCGGTAGTTTCAGCCGCGGCAGGAGCTCTCGGAGCTAGCGCCGGTGACAAAATTATGGCGATCGCCAGCCCAGTGCGGGACTTTTCGATGAAAAGTGGTAAAGCCGTTGCTGGCACTGGCACACCAATAGCGACGGCAGCAGCACCTGGTGAGTCGATGAAAAGAGCGCTGCATTCCGCAGGGGGTGCCGCATTTGGCTCGTCCGTCGGTGCAGCAACTGTAGGAGCGACGGGCACCTCCACCAGCGTCCAGCCTACTATAACGGTTGTTGGCAAGAGAAGAAACTGGCTCCAAAGAGCCATAAGTGATATTGGTGATGCTTTAGGGCTTTAAGTGCAAAATCTTCTAATCATTATTCTGAGCCTGTCTAAGCTTTTCGCGACGTCTCTTATTTTGTGGGGGCCTTATGCAATATTGAGTGATTACGGAATTATCGAATGGATATTGCTTTCCTTTATATCAGCATCAGTAGTGTTCGCTGTCGTGAAAGTGGGTAGTATCATGATTGACTGGTTTAATTAGGATACGGGTAGTTCCGGGAACAGCATACGTAATTGACGCTGCGGCAAACATTGCCTCGCCAGACTCTTTTGCTCGCCTGTCCCGTATCGTTTTGCCCTTTGTCCCCCATCACGTCACCCAGCGTGGAACCCGGCGTTTGCCAGTCTTTTTCTCCGACGACGACAGGCACAATATCTTTGTCAATTGGCCACTGCTGCTCAGGGCGCACAAACCCGTTGCATTGCGTGGTGCCTTTTGGACAACCCCGTTCATCTCATTCTGGTCCCGAGCCATGAGGACGGCCTGCGCGCCACTTTGGGCGAAGTGCACCGGCGTTACACGCGCATGGTCAATTTCCGCGAAGGGTGGCGCGGTCATCTGTTTCAAGGCCGGTTTGCCAGCTATCCGATGGACCAATCTCATCTTATGGCAGCGGTTCGCTATGTTGAGAACAACCCGGTCGCAGCAAAGATGGTGCAACGGGCAGAGCAATGGAAATGGTCAAGCGCGCAGACCCATATTCGTGGCAACCGGCTGCCGCATGATCCGCTGACCGATGTCGAGGCTCTAGCGGGTGAGGTCTCGAACTGGAGGTCGATGTTGCGGCATGGGCTGTAAGGTGGAGGTACAGCCGCTGAAGGTGAAAATATGGCCGAAGCGATCGAGGCGCGGTTGCGCACTGTCCGCCCGCTTGCAGCAGACGAATGGATCAAGCGGCAGGAAGACGCGACTGGACGAACGCTTCGCCCGCGCAAGCGGGGACCCAAGCCAAAGGCAGCCTGATGGGCGGACACTCTCAATCCCGCCTCAATGAAGCTCCCGCATAGGGATCATACTCGGCAGGCTGCAAATCGCGCTCGGCTTGCACGGGCTGGGAGTAGACCATCGCAGGCCCGCTATTCATCCCCCGCTCGGCTAACCCAATTAGCGCCGAAGCCAAGGTGCTAGCGCCAAGCAATAAGAAGACACCCAATATGGCACGACCAGACTCGCGGACCGGGAAGCGGCCGCTAAGCGTGAGGAACCCAATGATGGCCACTGCGAGCACCGACAGTGTGACCGCCAAGCTTCCGGTTAGAAGCGTCGCAATCCAAGCAGCTGCACTTTCAACTGCGCTCGGGCCGGCCGCCGTAAACAGGTCACCCCCTGAACTGCGCAACGCCATCACTCCGCCACCATGATCTGTGCAACGCGCCGCTGGCCATCGCGCCTCTCGAGCTGGACGAACACATCGACACTTTGCAGGATATAATGCCGCGCATCGTCGCGCTTAAGGTTTGATGCCTGCACGACCAGCAGAACAAGCTGTTCGATGGCCCGAAACGGCGTGTCGGCATGGATGGTGGTGATGGAACCGGGATGCCCAGTGTTGATCGCCCGCATAAAGGTGAAGGCTTCGATCCCGCGCAGCTCGCCAAGGATAATGCGGTCAGGCCGCATGCGTAGTGCAGCGATAAGCAGGTCTTCTGCACTGGCATCGGATTCGCCAAGGCGCCCGCGCACCGAGATCAGGCCAACGGCATTCTCATGCGCGATCTGAAGTTCTTCGGAGTCCTCAATCAGTATCAGCCGTTCGGACTTTGGTATCTCCGCCAACAATGCGTTCAGAAAGGTGGTCTTGCCGGTGGAGGTCCCGCCCGCAACTAGGATATTCTTTCGACCGAGAACGGCCTGCCGCAGGTAAGTCTCCGCCTCTTCACCATCGAGCGTCCGATGCGTCCGCGGAGGAAGGCGCTCCAGCTTCACGCTCTTACCAAGATGCTCGAAGGCACCATCCTCGGCCCAGTCGCTGAGCGAGAAGCGGGAGACAACGTGCCTACGGATAGCGATGGCGTGGCCGGCACGCGTCGCTGGCGGTGCAACAATCTGTACCCGTGATCCGTCGGGGAGGTTCGCGGCGAGCAGGGGATGGTTGCGATTGATCCCTTGCGCGCTGGCCGCTGCAATTTGCCGCGACAGCCGCGCCAGATCGGCTTCAGTCAGGCCCTGAACATCATGGCGCGTAATCTCCCCGCCAACGGCTTCGACCCAGATTTCATTGGGCCGATTGATATAGATGTCGGTTACATCGTCCCGCGACAGCACGCCGGCCAAGGGCGCTAGAAAGCTGTCGAGATAATAGCCCTTGGAACGATCTTCAAAAGGCTCGTTAGGCGCTGCCGTGTCTTCGGTGGGAGCAATCTGGTCCATTTCCGATCAGCCAGACGCTGCCTGAATGCCCGCCACGATCGAGGCTGCACCGAAGATGATGAAACAGCCAATGATGACCGTCGCTCCGAAACGCCAGTCGAGCCGTCCGGTCAGCATCATGAACCCGACCGCTGCCACGGCAATGACCGCCGCAACTGTTGCGACAGTGCCGAGCAATGTGCCCTGGAGCCACTGCATGGCGCTCACGAGGACGCCCGAGCCTTGCGGATCCATTCAAAAGCTCCCTGATGTTTGTGCAGCGAAGCTCATGTCCCGACACCGGAGAAATCGAGGTCGCGTGCGACGAACACAGAAACGCTCGTTCCGTGCTTCACCTTGAGCGTCGGCTGTGGCTGGTTCTGCTGAATGGTTTGCGAGACGGTGCTGGTCGCGCCGGGTATAGCGACAATCACACCGCCGGTCGCTTCGCGCGTCGCCACGCCGACCCCCACATCGAGCACGGATTGGAGAAGAGCTCCGCCAAAGCGCGCGAAGAACTTGCTATCTACTTTTCCGCGCACGCCAGCGCGCCCGAGCGGATCGGATGCAGGCGAATCGAGCGAGATCAGAACGCCATCGGGCCGCATGAGCCGCGTCCAGCGAATGGCGGCGCGTTTCTGTCCGGATTGCAGGTCGGCCTCGTATTCTCCGTAGAGCCGACTGCCGCGCTGGATGAGGACCTGCGTCCCGTCAAACCCGTGCACATCACGTTGGACCAGCGCGCGCACTGCGCCGGGCCGCGTGGAGTCGAGCGCTGTCTCGAGAACAGCCGGAATAATGGTCCCGAGCGGAATGGTGCGCGATGGGTTGGCGAAGCGGCGCGCGTTCACGCGCTCCGGATCGTCTGCATCGGACGTGGTGGTTGGCGGCAATGGCCGGGCGGGGAACGCGTTCTCGAAGACAACCGAAGGTCCGGGCGGAGGGGTGGTGTCGCCCGGATCTGCAGGCGGCGCAGGTCTTGGCCGCGGCGGCGTGGTTGATACGGCCGCAGAAGGGGCCGTTGCCGGACGAGGAACAGGCTCGCGGGCGATGACCTGCACGGGCACAGGCGGCAGGCGGCGATAGCGTTCTGCAAGCAAGTCGCCTCCCCTATCGGGCACGCTCAGAGGGGGCGGCGAAGAAATCTGTCCATTGCCAGGGAGGATCGGCGTGGCCTCAGCCTCCAGACCTTGCGTCCGATTGGCATTGAGCGCGCTGAACAGACCAATCCCGCCCACCAATAAGGCCGCTCCGAAAAGCCAGACGCCCAGATTGCTGGTCGTCGCTGGCGCGACCTGTGGGAACGGATCGCTGTCCGGCACGCCCGATCCCGTGGGGTTTGCGGCTTCGCTCATCCGGCCGCCTCCGGAGAACTTTGCCGCTTGGCTGTCGCCTTCTCCTTGTCGATTCGAAAGACGAGTTCTTCGAAGACGCGATCAATGATGAAGGCTTCGCCGCGCATATAGCCATTGACCGCCTGTTCTTCGCCTGTCGGGCCGATCGCAAAGATGGCGGGCAGTGCCTGCTCGGGCGCAAAGAAGATACGCGTCTTGCGGCCATCATCATGGACCCGGGCAGGTTGTACCTCGCGGTCGCCGCGTATGCGGTAGGCCCAGGTTTGAGTGGGCTGCGGCGAATAGTCGGGCGCAGAATCGGAGGGGGCAGGCTCGGCTTCGAACCGGACGAGATAGGCGGCAAGCAGGCTGTCCTGCGTATCGACCAGGAACCGGTACTGCCGCATATCAGTAACAATCGCGATTTCGGAGGTGGCACCAAGCCCACGCGGACGCAGCATGAAACTGTCTGCTGCCGGCGAGACGCTCACTTCAAACGCATCGGCGTCGCTGATGGTGGCCCGCGTGATGCGTTCGCCGCGTTCGAACAGGACAGTCAGCCCGGTTTCGGGCAGCGCGAGGAGCCGGTAGGTGTCATCCGGCGATACCTGCAGCGTCTGGAGCCTGGGATTGTTCGCGTCGGGCACGGGAAGCGACTGACCCTGAAGCGCAAAGGCAGCGGCGCTCGCCGCAATGGCAGGTAACCGCCTCACGGCGTTTGCCCTTCGCTCGCTTCCATGGCCTCGACTGCCGCCTCCCTCGCTTCGGTCACTTCGGGCAGGGTCTCGGCATCGCGGCGATAGCGCGTGACCTGAAACCCGAGCGGATTGAGGAGGCGATCCTCTTCGCTCATCGCAGCTTGCGAATAGCCATAATCGACGATCGCTGCCCAGTACTGCGCGGCCTGCACCTGCGCGCCCGGATCAGATCGCACAGTTGTAAACCGCACGAGCGAACGGCCCGGCGCCAGCGAAGACACGCTGCGCACATCGACCGTGATCGTGCCTCCTGCGGGCATAAAGGAAAGCGGGCTTTGTGCATTGCTGCTTTGCATTGAGGCGACATAGCGCTGGCGCGCGTCGCCCGTGCTCATCAGCGCCACTTTTCGATAATCGCGCCCGACACTCGCTGCATCATAGCTTTCGCGCGCCACGACGTATTGCACGACGAACGACCGGGTTAGCGCGGCATCGGGCGCAATCGTCTGTGCGTCGAGCGGCTGCAGCAGTTCGACATTGCCGGTCTGGCGATCAACCAGTAGCGTGTAGGGCTCGACTGTTTTGAGCGGTAGCACGATCACCAGCGCAATCGTGAGAAGTATGGCGATAGCTCCCGCGACTGCGGCGACGATCCAGGCGCGTCTGCGTGAGCGCTCCAGATCGGCTGTAACGCTGTGCGACCAGCTGTCCTCGACTTCCATATCGAGCGGTTCGATTTTCTCCTGCCGGCCCATTTACCGGGCATCCCGCGAGCTCGCCGCAACCGAACGGCGATAGGAAGTCCGGCGATAGGAGCTACCCAGACGCGGAGGACCCGCCGGCGCAGGCGCGCTCGACCCTGAGCCAAAGCCGGCGTCGGAAGAAGGACCGGTCGACGCCGACCGATCAGTGCCAAGACTGCGAAAACTGATCCGATTGTTTTCGACCAGGTTCTCACGCCGCATTTGTATCTCGACAGTGTCGGAAATGCGCTGCGCTCTTGTCATGCCTGCACTCTCGCGCATGGAGGCCAGAGGCGCAAGATTTGGCGCGGTGCTATCGGAACGGCGTTCGCCCGATGTGACCTTGAGAACCGCTGCGCCCCGGTGAAAGGCGATCCATGCGAGCAGAAATACCAGAGCCAGCTGAGCCACGGCAAAGGCCAAGGTAAGTGCCAGAAGTTCAGTTGGACTCGAAGGCGCGGCATAACCGAGCGAGCGAATGCGCAGCGCATCGGCAAGCCAGGGTTCGAGCAGCGCGAGCTCGAAAGCCAGCAAGATGGTCACCCCAAGGGAGCCGACAAGGGCCAGCACAAGTCCGCGTAGCCAGCCTGCAAAAAGCCCGCGCGTTTGCTCGAACAACAGCAAGCCCGCAGCGAGCGGTGCAATAGCAAGAAGCAAACCTGCAATGACCCGCAGAAGCGCCAAACTGCCGATGATGCCCGACAGGAAGAACAGACGCGCTGTCCCGAAGGTTTCTTCGTCGGCGAGGCCCTGTCCCCGAAAGGTTGCTTCCGGCGAGCCGGGATCGACAAATTGACCAATCGTGCGCCCCGTGCCCACCGAGGTTAATTCGATGATCGCGGTATCGACGCGCTGCAGCCGCTGAAGGAAACCTGAGCCCACATCGGCAAGTGTTGCCGGTGCTATTGCTGCAGCAATCTGGGCAGGACCGTTCAGGGTCAGATCGTAGATGAGCGTGCGGAATGCGGGCCATGAAAAGGCAAGCGTCAGCACAATGCCGATCTTGACCACATCGCCCACGACATCGCGTGCGCCAGGCGCGGGGCCGAACAAGAGCCGGATCGCAAACAGGGCGACAAAGATCGTCAGCAGCGAGAGCATGACGTTCGAGGCCAGCGAGCCGGGCTGTGACAGGCTCTGGAACCCGTAACTGCCAAGCGCCTGTGCCTGACAGTCGATATGCGTGACCACCCGCGTCAGGAAGGCATCGCCTGTCAGGATCGTCGGACAGGCCATCAGGCAGCGCGCCTCAAGAGTTCCGGGATCCATGCGGCGGGATCATCGCTCCCATGCTCTGCGATAAGTTCATCGAACAGACGCACCGTGCTCTCGCGCCCTGATAGGATAGTGAGTAGGTCCTTCTCGCCAGACAGATCGAGCCGGGCGATCACGCTTTCATTGCCATGGCGGATAAGGAAGCAATGCGAGCTGTCGGGCAATGTTCGCACGAGATCGAACTCGTGGTGCGACAGCCCGAACCCGTTGATATAATCCTCGGCGCGCGCCTTGGGATTGATCATGAATATCTGGGTTGCCGCCTGCTCGATGATCGCGCTGGCGATCTTGCTTTCCAATGCATCGCTCGCGCTCTGGGTTGCGAAGCCGACAATTCCGTTCCTTTTGCGGATTGTCTTCTCCCAGTCCTTGATGCGGCGCACGAAGACTTCGTCATCGAGCGCTTTCCAGCCTTCATCGACCACTATGATCGCAGGGCTCCCGTCGAGCCGCTCCTCGACCCTGTGGAAGAAATACATCATGGCAGGCGTGCGCATGACTGGATCATCAAGCAGCGCGGTCATATCGAACCCGACCGTATCGGCTGTGAGGTCGGTGTTGTCCTCGGGATTGTCGAAAAGCCAGGCCCGTTCTCCATCGCCCCACCAGGGCCTGAGCCGGGAATAGAGATCATCGGGGCGCGGCCGATCCCCGCCGCGAAACAGCTCGCACAGATAGCGCAGGCGTCGCCGGTCGCGGGGCTGGGCGAAGTTAGTGTCGATGGCCTCGGCAATCATACCGCCCTCATCGCTCGACACCCCGCCTGCCAATACGCCGATCCAGTCCTGCAGCAATTGGCGATTGGCGCCGCTATCATCAAGCTGCAGGGGATTGAGACCGGACGGCGTGCCGGGGCTTAGCCGATCATAGCTGCCCCCGATTGCGCGGATGAAGAGTTCTGCGCCCCTATCCTTGTCGAAAAAGACGATGCGAGGGGACAGCCGCCGCGCCTGCGCGAGCAGAAAATTGACGACCACGGTCTTGCCGGAGCCAGAAGGACCGATGACGGTAAAATTGCCCAAATCGGCGCGGTGGAAGTTGAAGAAATAGGGACCTGCTGCCGTCGTTTCGAACAGCGAGATCGCCTCGCCCCAATGATTGCCGCGCTCGCGCCCGACAGGAAAATTGTGCAAGCTGGCAAGGCCAGCAAAGTTGGTGGTCGAGACCAGGCCGCGCCTTCCGATATAGCGGAAATTGCCCGGAAACTGCGCCCAGAAGGTCGGCTCCAGCGCAATATCCTCGCGCACCGCATTGATGCCGAGATCGGCCAGCAGCGCGATAACCTCTGCCACTTGCAGATTGAGGGCATCTTGGCTGCCCGCATGGATTGCAATCGTCGTGTGGTGCTCGCCAAACCCAGCACGGCCTGCAGCAACTTCGTCCTTCGCCTGCGCCAATTCATCGCGCAGCGAGATGGCCTCGTCTTCAGCAGAGCGCATCCGGCGCAGCGCCAGGTTCATCCGGGAAAGCGCCTCGCGCCGTTCTACGAAGGCAAAGCTCTGGGTCACCTGCAACTCAAACGGCAGGCGATAGAGCTCATCAAACATGCCGGGCAGTGTGCGGTTCGGGTAATCCTTGATCGACACCATCGCGACGAACCGGCGATCGAGCGGCCCGTTCGGGCCAAGCTCGACGGTATCACGTCCGAAGCTGATGCGCCGTGTCGGTATGTGATGCCCAAGATCGCCATGCGGCTCGGCCACTGGCTTCATCTCCGCATTGCAAAGGCAAGAGAGGAACTCGAGCGGTTCGGAGCATGTCGCACCGTCTGCTCCCTCATAGCGCGACAACACCTGCGGGTTGTAGGATGCGAGCGCCGAGACCGCTGCCTCGCGTGCATCGTTCAGTGAGCGAAGGTCTGCCAAAAGCTGCGCCCGCAGATCGTCGCCCTGCCGACCAATCCATGAGCGAAGCCTGTCGGCTATGCCGATCCGCCCTTGCATGGGCCGGCGCACGATCGTGAGAAACAGATCGTTGACGAACAGGTTGCGGCCCTCGAGCCGCGCGCGCCATTTGTCGTCAAGCGATTGCGAGAACTCGTCCGGGAATTTGTCCCCCAGCGCGACGTCGGCACGGCGGCGCACGACGTGGTGATAGATGGCGAAGCGCGAAGATCCCAGAGCGCGCAGCATCGCATCGCGCAAATCGGCGCGGTAATTGAGTTCCTCGCTATCGGATGTCTCGAACAGCAGGCCGCCGATGCGAATGGTCTGCATCAGCAGCCCGTCGCGCAGCTCGATCGTCGCATCATCGATATGGCGCGCATAGGGCAGATGCTTGCCAACCGGCATTTCCTTGGCAATTCTTTTGGGGTCCCGCGTCACGGGCGGTAAGAATTGCATCGCCACAGCCTGAAATTGGGAATGCGCGGACAATTGCGCACACGGGTGATCCAAAGATCGAAGAAACGCGGCTCATGCAGGCAGAGCAGCGCTGCTACGCCGTGGAGGGCAACCGCTATCAGCAGGACCCACCAGGCCCGGAATATGAGGAACAGCTCGACCGCGATGACTGCATTGATGACAAAGAAGGTATAAGTGACACCCGCAAACATTTGCGGGCGTGTGAGGGCCGTGAATAGCGTCGCTTGTGACAAGTTCATCGATTCCCCCTCGGATCAATACACTCTACGTGTCGGGCGATTTTAAACAAGAGCTTCTGTCCGCCTGCCTTCCAATTGATCTGGCGGGTTTTTGCCTTGTTGGGCGCTCAATTTTCGTCTCGAGAGAATTGCTTGGCGCGGCGATGGTCGACCATGCGATTGTACCTTAGTCTTCCGTCAATCGAAGCTGTAACGCCAGCCCGCCAGTCCCGGACCAGCGGAACATCGGCCTCAGTATTCCGAGCCAAAAATTAGAGCGGGCGTATCACCACATCGTTGCTCGGCACAATCCACTCGACTTCCCTCAGAAACGAAGCATTGGTGTCCTTACTGAATCGCGGCTCAGAGGAGATGCTGCCCCGACGCCTTGAGCGATAATGGGGCCTTGGGTGGTGGGAGCAGCATGGTGCTACGCTCCCACAGGAGAACCATCCATGACTAGGACTGCGAAGAACAATGCCCCTGCAAAGACTACCAAGCCAAAGCGCAAGACAAAGGCATCGATCGTCGAAGCGCTGCTCGAGCGCAAAGACGGAAGTAGTCTCGCAGACATTTGCAAAGCGACTGGCTGGCAGACCCATAGCTCACGAGCCTTTCTGACTGGCCTGCGCAAGAAGGGCCGCGAGGTAGTCCGCTATAAGAATGACAAGGGAGCTTCGATCTACAAGCTTACAACGCTGGATACCGGTGAGGGCGGCGCGTGAAGAGACGAGGCAAGCAGGCCGCGCTTTCAAAGCTCGAAGGCCTAACCGCAGCTGAACTGAAGGAAGAGTGGTCGCGTCGGTTCGCCGCGCCCATTCCGAAAATATCGTCGGCGCTGCTGCAACTGGGACTTGGCTACAAGCTGCAAGAGCAAAACCAGGGCGGGCTAAGCAGAGAGGCCCGATCCCTACTGAAGCAGCACACGCAGGCCGATGCGGCACAGGCATCGTTGCCGATACCCCGCAAACTCACATCAGGGACACGGCTGGTGCGTGATTGGCACGGCACCGGCCACACCGTGACCGTCCTGGAGAAGGGCTTCGAGTATGATGGCAAGACGTGGCGCTCTCTGAGTGCGATTGCCAAGGCCATCACCGGCACGCATTGGAACGGCCCACGCTTCTTCGGTCTGACGAAGCAACACATATGAAGACCCTTCGTTGCGCAGTGTATACCCGTAAGTCGACCGAAGACGGGCTCGAGCAGGAGTTCAACAGCTTGCACGCCCAGCGTGAAGCTTGTGAGGCCTTTATCCTTAGCCAGCGTCATGAGGGCTGGACGCTTGTGGAGCGGGCCTACGATGACGGCGGCTTCTCAGGTGGCAGTATGCAGCGGCCAGGGTTGCTTGCTCTGATCGAGGACGTCGAAGCAGGTCTTGTCGACGTCATTGTGGTCTATAAGGTCGACCGGCTCACCCGCAGCCTCGCTGACTTTGCCAAGATCGTCGAGCGGCTGGATGCCAAGGAAGCCAGCTTCGTGTCGGTGACCCAAGCGTTCAACACTACCACCAGCATGGGGCGCCTGACGCTGAATGTGCTCTTGTCATTCGCTCAGTTCGAAAGGGAAGTGACCGGTGAGCGGATTAGGGACAAGATTGCAGCATCCAAGAAGAAGGGTCTGTGGATGGGTGGGCCAGTTCCGCTTGGCTACGAGGTGATCGATAGAAAGCTGGTGCCAGTTCCAGAGGAGGCCGAGCGCGTATGCACCATAATGCGTCGGTACATCGCATCGCACTCCGCCGCTGAACTTATCGCGCAACTTGAGGCAGAAGGCATACAGACGAAGATCCAACGCCGAACCAGTGGCCCACATAAGGGAGGTATCCCTTTCAAGCGGGGCAGCTTGTTCCACCTTCTCAAAAATCCGATCTATCGCGGCAAGATTGTTCACAAGGGTAACGCCTACAAAGGCGAGCACGAACCAATTGTAGATGAAGACCTTTGGAATTCAGTGCAGGCGAAACTGAAGGAAAAGTCTCCGCCGCGAAAACGTCCACAGAACGATGCACAGAACGCTCTCCTACGGGGTCTCCTCACCGATCCTCACGAACGGCCGATGGTGCCGACCTACTCTACAAAAGGCAGCAGGCGATACGCTTACTATGAAACCCGCAAGGATCTAGCGCGGCCCGATGATCCTCCCGCCACCCGCATTGGTCAGGGCCAGCTTGAGCGCCATCTCATTGTCGAACTAACAGCGCTGTTGGAAGATGAGCATGCACTGCGCAGATTGTCAGGCATAACCGAGGCGAACCAGCTATCGAGCATATTCGATGCCGCACGCCAAGCTGCTGCCAGTCTTGAATTTGGTCAGCTGCGGAGGTCGGTGATTTCGGAGCTGATACTATCTATCAGGTTTACTAATGGCCGTCTCGATGTTGGTCTCGATCCCAAAGCCCTTGGCATGGAAACAGTTAATCCGTGGCGCTGGAGCATTCCCGGACCAGAGCGCAAACCGTTCCGTGAAACCAAACTCCGGATTAATCCGGCAGAGAAGCAAACTGAGCCTGACCCAAAGCTGGTTCGGCTACTTGTTGATGCCAAGGAAGTACAAGAGCTGGTTTTGGGAGCACCAGAGCTAAGCCTCAACCAGCTCGGCAAGCGTGAAGGGCGATGCCGGACGCAGCTTGCCAAGTACCTGCGCCTCTCATGGCTGAGCCCGAAAATTGTCGAAGCCATCTTGGCTGGCCAGCAACCTGCGAACCTTACTCGAACGCGAATGCTCAACTGTGACTTGCCGGTCGACTGGCGTGAGCAAGAGCAGCTCCTTGAGTTTGGGGCCTAAGCCAACACTTCCTCCCAGCACGGCAAGGTGAAGTCTGGAAATCCGCGACAGAGATTGTTGCGGATTTTGCGCTTCTGGAGATAACATCTCTGCCAGTCTCAGGCTGCAAGGCTACTTAGCTCAGCGCGCAAGGCCCGCAGAACTGCGCCCTTTCGGCCGCGGTCTCGGAATGAGAACTAATCAGGGGGTCTCTACGAGACTGTTTGGTGCGGTCGAGAAGACTCGAACTTCCACGGCCTTTCGGCCACAACGACCTCAACGTTGCGCGTCTACCAGTTCCGCCACGACCGCACACTTAGTCAAACAGAGGCGCATGCGCCCTGGCTGGTAGGTGCGCGCCCTTAGCAACCGGTTTTCCCTATCGCAAGCGCCCATCGCCATCACGGTGCCCAGAAGGGGCCGTTAGGTCTTTGCGGCCCCACTGTCCCGATGCGGGAACGCGTTAATGCGTTGCTTGCGAGAATGGTGAACGGCGCGGCAAGGATTGGCCATGAATTTGGCACTCGCCCTCTTCCTGACAGCTTCCGCCAGCGGCGTTTCCGGTGCTGCGCCCGATGGAGCCAGCAGTGGCGCAGCGCGCGATGCGATGATCGCTGCCACCCGGGCTGAAGGCCGCGCCAGCGTCACAATCCTGCAGCCAGAGGTCATCGACTTCGATGCAATGAAGGAACGCGGCGAGCGGGCGAAGCTGCGCCGGGACGCTGCCGGGACTGTTTGGCTGGAGTTTAGCTGACGCCGACAAGCGCAGCTTTAGCTTGGCTTCCAACCGATCTCGGCGAATTTCGCGGATTTGGGCACATCGGTCACCGCCTCGTTGATTGCCACGCTTTCGCCCGGTGCCAAGGTCTGCGCCGAGGGCACGACTTCCCAGCTGAACACAATCCGCTCCCGCGCATCACGCAGGACGATCAACACAGCGGGAACCCGCTTCGTCTCGCGCCCGACATTGGTGATCGTGCCGCTGGCCCCGAAAAACTCGGTGCCATTGGGCAGCGTTCGCCGGTCCTGCCGGTCGGCGGGGAAATCCAGCACCAGATCGGGTTGCTCGACCGCGAAGGTAGGGCGGCTGACAGGGACCCAGTCGGGCAAGCCCCAGTAACTGACCGCCGCAATCGTGCCGAACGCTGCGAGGAGAAACACGACACCGGCCGCGGTCCACAGCTTGAGCGGATTGCGGCGCGGGCGGAACGGCGGCTCGTAATCGAATTGCGATTTGTCCGGGTCGATGTCCGGCATGGGCGGCGGTTCGGGCCGCGTGTCGGAGACGGGCGGCGGGCCGTTGAAACCTGTCTGTTCGTCTTCGTCGTCAGAACTTGCCGCGTCCGGAGTGGGCACGGGACCGGTCCCGTCGTCTTCCTCGGGCTCGGCCACACGCACTGGTGGTGGCGGAACCTCGTCTTCTGTCTTCGCGTAGGGTTGCGGTTCTGATGCGCGCTCGGAAGGGAGCGCTTCCGGCTCGGGTGGCGCTTCGGGCACCGGCTCGGATGCAGGGGGAACATGCGCCTGTTCGGATGCAATGACCGCTTCCGCCCCCGGCCCTTCCTGAAACCAGCTATGCTTGCACTTCGCGCAGCGCACTGTTCGGCCGTCAACGCCAACAGCGCTGTCGGGCACGACATAGCGCGTAGCGCAGGCAGGGCAGGCGAGTATCATGACGTCAACGCCTTACGAGTGTGGAGGAATCATTGGCAAGCGCAGGCATGGGGATGCGGGGAAGAACCTGCCTTTTTTCCACATGGAAGGCCCGCTATAGGCATCCCTCTATCATGACGTTCCGCAAAATCACGATCCGCCGGAAGGCAGGGCATCATGTCGACGGGTGACAGCGAAGTTGTCGGGTTCGACAATGTCGGGCTGCGCTATGGCTCGGGCAAAGAGGTGCTGAGCGATGTGTCGTTTACGCTTTATCCGGGCAGTTTCTATTTTCTGACCGGCGCGAGCGGGGCGGGGAAGACCAGTCTGCTGAAGCTGCTTTATCTGTCGCAGCGCCCCTCGCGCGGGCAAATACGCATGTTCGGGACCGATGTCATCACGCTGCCCCGTGCGCGGCTGCCCGGTTTCCGGCGGCGGTTGGGCGTTGTGTTTCAGGATTTCCGGTTGGTTCCGCACCTCTCGGCCTATGACAATGTCGCGCTGCCACTGCGCGTGGCCGGTGTGCCGGAGGCTGATCTGGAGCGACCGGTGACCGATATGCTCGACTGGGTGGGTCTTTCGCATCGCTCCGATGCGCGGCCTGCGACGCTTTCGGGCGGGGAGCAGCAGCGGGTGGCGATTGCGCGCGCGGTCATCGGGCGGCCCGACATGCTGCTGGCGGACGAGCCGACAGGCAATGTCGACCCGGAGATGGCGGTAAAGCTTCTGCGCCTGTTCGAGGCGCTCAACCGGCTGGGCACGACCGTTGTGGTGGCGACCCACGATCTGCATCTGCTGCAGAAAGTGCCGGCCTCCATGATCATGCGGCTAGACAAAGGGCGACTGTCCGATCCCACCGGCGCGCTGCGCTATCCTCCGCGACCCGCGGGGGACCGGGCAAGCGATGACGGTCCGCCGGAGGACGTCTTCCGGTGAAGAAGCCGCCAACCCTGTCGCGCGCGATCGAGCGAGGGCTAGCGCCGTTTCGCGGTGCCCCGGCGCAGGAGCTGGTGCCGCAGGCGCGGCTCGCCGGGCCGATGCCCTGGGTGATCGCGATTATGGTCGCGCTGACCGTGGTGGCGACGGCGGCGGGCCTCGCGCTGACCAATCTGGCCGACGGCGCGCGGGCGGAACTGGCGGGCGGCGCGACCGTGCAGATTATCGAAGCCGAGCCGGGTGAGCGCGAGCGACAGGCCGCGGCGGCGCAGGATGTGCTGGCGGAATTTCCCGAAGTGGCCGCTCTGCGCCGGGTGCCGCCTGACGAAGTCGCGGCTTTGCTGGAGCCATGGCTGGGCACCGGCTTTTCCGGCGAGGCGGTGCCGATCCCCGCGCTGATCGACTTGCGGTTTCGCGGCGAAGCGACGCCGGATAAATTGCGCCGTCTGCGCGCGTCACTGGCAGAGGTAGCGCCCGATGCGCGGATCGATGCGCAGGCGAGCTGGCTGAGGCCGATTTTCTCGGCCATCGCATCGCTGCAATGGCTGGCGCTGGCGCTGGTGGTGTTGCTGTCGCTGACCAGTGCCGCCGCGGTGTTCCTCGCCGCCCGCAGCGCGCTGGGTAACAATCGTGAGACAATCGAGATTGTCCATTTGCTGGGTGGAACGGACCACCAGATTGCCCGCGTGTTCCAGCGCTCGGTCGGCTTCGATGCCACGCTGGGCGCGGGCGCTGGCCTGCTGCTGGGGATGATTGCGGTGCTGATCCTCGGCCAGCAATTCGCGCAGCTCGGCTCCGGCATGATGGCGGGCGGCGGGCTTGGCTGGATAGACTGGCTGGCGGTGGCGATGGTCCCGCTCGTGGCCGTGGCGCTCGCCATGGTCACTGCGCGGCTAACGGTGCTTTTCGCGCTCAGGAAAATGCTGTGATCCGGCGGCTTCTCGCGGTGATCGTGCTGGCGTGGATACTGGGCTTCGTCTGGTTCGCCAGCGCCTTGCCGCAGCCTTTGGGTGATGCACAAACCGATGCGATCATCGTGCCCACGGGCGGGGCGGGCCGGATCGAACGCGGGGTACAGGTTCTGGCAAACGAGCAAGCGGGTGACATGCTGGTTACCGGCGTATCGACACAGGTGACACCGGGCGAGTTCGCAGCGGAATTCGATGTGCCGATGGACCTGATGGAATGCTGCATCACGCTGGGCTTCGATGCGGTCGATACGCGTGGCAATGCACGGGAAACCAGCCGCTGGGTGGAAGACAACAACTACAAACGTCTGCGACTGGTCACCACCGACTGGCATATGCGCCGGGCGGAGAGCGAGCTGCGGCGCACTCTGCCCGATAACATCGTGATTGTCCGCGATGCGGTCCATTCCGAGCCCTCGCTGGGCACGCTGTTTCTCGAATATCACAAGCTGCTGGCAAGCAGAGCCACGCAGTGGATGCCGGGTCTGGGCTGATGGCGGTGCTGCGCAGCCTGCTGTTCTATCCGATCTTCTATTTCGGGACGCTTCTGCTTGTCGCGCGGGCGGTTATTGCTATTCCCGCCGGACGTGCCGCTCTGCGCCGTGTGGTTAGCACATGGGCCCGTTTCCACCGGGATTGTTGTCAGGCGCTGCTGGGTATCGAGATTATTCAGGAGGGCGGCCCGCTGGAAGAGCCCGCGCTCTATGCCATCCGGCACGAAGCCTATTTCGAGGCTATCGATGCGCCTGCTCTGTTTGACCTGCCCGCCGTCTTTGCCAAGCGAGAGCTGTTCAATCTGCCGGGGTGGGGGCGTGCGGCGATGGCTTATGGCCTGATCCCGGTGGCGCGGGACGGCGGGGCCAGTGCCTTGCGCACCCTGATCCGCGAGGCAAAGCGCAAATCGGCCGAGGGGCGCCCGCTGGTCATCTTTCCCGAAGGGACCCGCGTGCAGCACGGGCGCAGGCCGAAATTGCAATCGGGCTTTGCCGGTATTTACAAGATGGTCGGCCTGCAAGTGGTGCCGGTCGCGGTCAATTCCGGCCCGCTCTATCACCGGCTGTGGAAGCGCAGCGGGCAGATCACCTATCGCTTTGGCGAACCGATTCCGCCCGGCCTGCCGCGCGGCGAGATCGAGGCCCGGGTCGAGGAAGCAATCAACGTGCTGAATGCTGCCGGCACTGCCGATGGAGCCTAGGCGGAGGTGTCCTCCGCCATCTCTGCAATGGCTTCGGCGATAGCGTCCATATCCTCCGCCTTGCCGATGGTGATACGCAGGCCATTGGCCAGCCCCTGCCCCGGCAAACGGCGCACAGCGTATCCGCGCTTAGCCAAACCATCCAGCGCTGTTGCTGCGTCCAGTTCGCCATCGAACAGCACCAGCACAAAATTCGCCTCGCTCGGCAAGGCGCGGATGCCGCGATTGCCGAGTGCCGCAAGGCTCTCGGCAAAGCGCGCGCGCTCGGCATTGTTGTGCGCGCGGGACCGCTCAAGAAATTCGGCATCGTCCAGCGCAGCCAGCGCGGCCACCTGACCGCTGGCGGTGACATTGAACGGCCCGCGCAGCCGGTTGAGCGCATCGATCAGTCCGGGCGCTCCGGTGGCCCAGCCGATCCGCTCGCCTGCCAGTCCGAAAATTTTGGAGAAGGTGCGGGTGACCAGCACGTTTTCATGCCGCGCCGCCATCTCCAGCGCGTGCGCCGCCTCCTCGCCGGGCAGATATTCGGCATAGGCCTGATCGAGCACCAGCAGGACATGGCCCGGCAGCCCGGCATGCAGCCGCTTGACCTCTGCGGGCGGCAGATAAGTGCCGGTGGGATTGTTGGGATTGTCGAGCAGAACGACGGTGGTGCGCGTCGTCACGGCATCCAGCAACGCGTCTACGCTGGCGGCGTAATCATCATCTGCGGCGAGCACGGCCTGCGCCCCGACCTTGTGCGCAAGCAGCGGATAGAGCGAAAAGGCGTAGCGCGAGAAGACGATCTCGTCGGGCGCGTTTTCGCCTGAATCCGCGCCCGAATCCGCACCGGGACCCGCAAAGGCCTGCACCGCGCAATTGAGCAATTCCCCCGATCCCGTTCCGCACACGATGCGCGCCGGATCGATCCCATGAAGCGCGCTCAGCTTTTCGCGCAAGGCCGATGAGTCGGGATCGGGGTAAAGCGCGGGGGCACTGGCGCCCTTCAGCGCCTCGGCCGCGAGCGGGCTGCACCCCAGCGGGTTCTCGTTGGCCGACAATTTGACCAGTTCGCGCCCGTCCGAACCGGTCGAGCGGCCGGGGACATAGGCGTGGATTTGCGCGATCCACGGTTTCATCTGGGGACGTGTGTCGGACATTTCGGATATCAGGCCATAAAGAAATACAGCCCTTCGACAAGCTCAGGGCGAACGGATAGAGGAGGGTACCCTAAACCCGTTCGTGCTGAGCCTGTCGAAGCACTGTTCTTTATCTGGTCCAAAGGTCTGGTTTGAGCACGCCGCACACTACCCTCGCGCTTCCAGATTCCCTGCCGCTCGACGGCGGCGGGACCCTGCGCGATGTGCGGATTGCCTATGAAACCTATGGCGAACTGAACGATGCGCGCTCCAACGCCATTCTGGTGTGCCACGCGCTGACCGGCGATCAATATCTCGCCAGCACGCATCCCGTCACCGGAAAGCCCGGCTGGTGGGAGCGGATGGTGGGCCCCGGCAAGCCAATCGATACAGACCGCTTCCATGTGATCTGCGCCAATGTCATCGGCAGTTGCCTCGGCTCCACCGGCCCTGCGAGCGAGAGCCCCGAAGGCGCGCCCTACGCCATGGATTTCCCGGTTATCACCATTCGCGACATGGTGCGCGGGCTGGTCGGCCTGCTGGACGGGCTGGGGATCGGACAATTGCATGCCGTGGTCGGCGGATCGATGGGCGGGATGCAGGCGCTCAGCCTTGCGGCAAACTTCCCCGACCGCGCGGCCCGCGTGCTGGCGATTGCCACCACCGCGCGGCATTCGGCGCAGAACATCGCCTTTCACGAGGTCGGGCGGCAGGCGATCATGGCGGACCCCGCGTGGCGTGAAGGCCAGTATTACGGCCATGACGACGCGCCCGATGCAGGGCTGGCTGTGGCGCGGATGGCGGCGCATATCACCTATCTGTCCGAAGAGGGGCTAACCGAGAAATTCGGCCGCCGCCTGCAAGACCGCGACACGCCCGGTTTCGGCTTCGACGCGGATTTTCAGGTGGAGAGCTATCTGCGCTATCAGGGCAGCGGCTTCACCCGCCGCTTCGATGCCAATTCCTACCTCTATATCACCCGCGCGATGGACTATTTCGATCTGGCGCAGGAACATGGCGGTTCGCTGGCCGAGGCCTTCCGCGCCAGCGCCGCGCGCTTCTGCCTGGTCAGCTTCGACACCGATTGGCTGTATCCCACAGAGGAAAGTCGCCACGTCGTTCATGCGCTGAACGCGGTGGCCAAACCGGTGAGTTTTGTCGAACTGTCCGCACCTTATGGCCATGACAGCTTCCTGCTCGATGTGCCCGCACTCGATAAAGTCGTCGGGGGGTTCCTCAATGACTGAGGTGGACACAGCGTTGCGCCCCGACCTGGCCGTGATTCTGCAGCGGGTGGAGGCAGGCTCGCGCGCGCTCGATGTGGGCTGCGGCGATGGCGCGCTGATGGCGGCCTTGCGGGCGAAGGGCGTGGATGCGCGCGGCATCGAGATCGACGGCGCGCTGGTGGCGGACTGCGTGGGGCAGGGCCTCAGCGTGGTGCAGGGCGATGCCGACCGCGACCTGACCTTTTATCCCGACGGCGCGTTTGATTACGCGATCCTCAGCCAGACCCTTCAAACCGCCGAGCGACCGGACAAGATGCTGCGCGAGCTCCTGCGCGTGGGCCGCCGCGCCTTCGTCAGCTTCCCGAACTTCGCTTACTGGCGCATGCGCTGGGCGCTGATGAGCCGGGGCCGCATGCCGGTAACGCGCCACCTGCCGGTCAGCTGGTATGCCACGCAAAACATCCACCACGTCACGGTGAAGGACTTCGAGGCGCTGGCCGACGAACTGGGCGTAGCAATCGAACGGCGCTGGTTCTTCACAAATGAACGCGCCGTGGGCGAAGCACAAGCAAACTGGCGCGCCGAATATGCGTTGTTCGAGGTGAGCTAAGGGGTTAAGCTGCCTGCCAAAATTCAAAACAGGGGAGCGATAAATTGGCATTCTTCTCAGCAATTGCGGCAATTCTGTTGCTCAGTCTTCAGCCTTCTGCTCCGAGTGGAGACCTTATAAATACAATTTCCAAAGGCGACGCAGCCCCCTCCCCGATGGAAGGCTTATTCCTGTGTACCAGTGAAATTCGTGGCAAAGGCTACTTTGGGCTGTGTTCCGATCCCGCGCTGAGAGTTCCTAGGGCTTCGCTCACAAGCGATAGCGATCAGTTCTCGGAGGCACAGACAATCCTTGCGGGTCGGCTATCCCAGTTGGAAGATGATGAGCATTGGAACTTCAGGGCGGCATTAGATCTGTGCCTTTCTATAAAAAAGGCAGATTCTTTAGAAATTTTCGAAAAATACCTAATTTCGGCAGAAAAAGATAGGGCTAGTATAGAGATAACTATTCTAGAACTACTGAATACTGAAAAAGATAGTGAATCTTTCTCGAAGGAGGATGTAATTAATTACCACCTAGATGTAAGAAATTGGTATCTTGAAGAACTTTTTGACTCAAGATTTTCTGAAGAGAACAATGCTATATTGCATTCTGAAAGCATGCCGCTGGAGGTGCGAGCCTATTTCGCCCGTGGCATGGGGCATCTTACTCAGTTTGATCGAAAGAGGATATTGGATGCAGTATCGAAAGAAAAAGATGCAATGTCGGAAGTAAACAATAGATTTCATAAAAATATTAAAGATTGGGCTTGGCTGCAAATCGAAATTTTCAATGGAAAGCCATTAATACTTGAAACGTTACTCTAGTTATGATTTAGGTCTTTATTAATAAAATGAGAAATTTGCCTGTAATATGTATTTTGCGAGAATATTTTTGTAGAAAAATTTCTTTCAATATGAGCTGATTAACAAATACTTTTACAGCCACCCCGAATGCCACTTCACATGCTCGGCCATGAAGGTCGCAATGAAGTAGTAGGAGTGGTCATAGCCATCCTGCATCCGCACCTGTGCGCGCATGCCGGCTTTCTTGCAGGCGAGGGCGAGGAGGCCGGGCTTTAGCTGCTCTTCCAGAAAATTGTCGGCGGTTCCCTGATCGACGAGGATGTGGGGATGGCGCGCTCCGTCCTCGATCAGGGCGACGGCATCGTATTCGCGCCATGCTTCGCGATTGTCTCCCAGATAGCGGCCCAGCGCTTTCTCTCCCCATGGAACTTGTGACGGGGCGACGATGGGCGCGAAGGCGCTGATCGAGCGGAAGCGGTTTGGATTGCGCAGGCCGATGGTCAGCGCACCGTGGCCGCCCATCGAGTGTCCGGTGATCGACTGGCGCTCCATATCGGCGGGGAAATTGGCCGCGATGATGCCGGGCAGCTCACTCTCGAGATAGCTGCGCATCCGGTAGTTTTTTGCCCACGGTTCCTGCACCGCATCGACATAGAAGCCTGCGCCTTTGCCGAAATCGTATTCGTCATCGGCGTCAGGCACATCGTCGCCACGCGGGGAGGTATCGGGCGCGACGAAGATGATGCCGGCTTCCGCGCAGGCGGCGCGGTACTCGCCTTTCTCCATCACATTGGCGTGGGTGCAGGTCAGGCCCGAGAGATACCAGAGCACGGGCAGCCGCGCGCCCGGCTCGTGGGGCGGCACATAGACCGCGAAGGTCATGTCGGTGCCGGTCTCGGCGGAGGCATGGGAATACACTCCCTGCACTCCGCCGAAAGCGAGCGCTTCGCTGATGGTTTCGAGCGCCATCAGGCGCCTTGTTTGATGCCGCAGATCTTGTGGCCGTCGGGGTCGCGGAAGTAGCTCAGATGCATCGGACCCATCGCCCCTTCGCGCAGGCCCGGAGGGTCTTCCAGCGTGGTGCCGCCATTGGCGATGGCCACATCGTGCAATTCCTTCACCTGCTCCGCGCTGTCGCATTTGAAGCCGATTGTGGAGCCGTTGGAGGGATTGGCCGGTTCGTCATTGATCGGCTGGCTGAGGGCAAAAACGCTGCCATTGTGCATGTAGAAATAACGCACATGGCCGCTATCGGCGACATTCTTCATCGGCTCGCCCGCGCCCAGAACGCCCAGCACCTTGTCGTAGAACGCCTTGGATTTCTCGATATCGGTGCACCCGATCATGATGTGATTGAACATGGTTTTCTCTCCTTAGATTTCGGTGGCTTGGTATGCGGTGGCAGGATTGCCAGTATTTGCAGTGTCCTTCGGATCGATGATGATCATCTTCACCTCGCCCTTCGGTACGCGGGGGAAGTGCTCGACGCCGCGTGGCACGATAATCATCTCGCCGGGGCCAACGGTCTCTGTGTGGTCCCGGAACTCCATCACCAGCTCGCCTTCCATGACGAGGAAAAGCTCGTCGCTCTCGGCGTGGCTGTGCCATTGGAAGTCACCCGAGGCCTTGGCCAAGCGGACTTCATTTTCATTGTACCGCCCGGCAATGCGCGGGGCCCAGTGATCGGAAAACAGCGCGAACTTGTCTGCCAGATTGATTGTCGCAGGATGGGTCTCAGCCATCAGAAGACTACCACCGCGCGGATGCTCTCGCCTGCATGCATCAGGTCGAAGCCTTTGTTGATCTCGTCCAGCGACAGCCGGTGGGTGATCATCGGATCGATGGCGATCTTGCCGTCCATGTACCAGTCGACAATCTTGGGCACATCGGTGCGCCCCTTTGCGCCGCCAAACGCGGTCCCGCGCCAGTTGCGCCCCGTCACCAACTGGAAGGGGCGGGTGGCGATTTCCTTGCCCGCCTCGGCCACGCCGATGATGATGGAGGTGCCCCAGCCCTTGTGGCAGCATTCCAGCGCGTCGCGCATCACATCGGTATTGCCGGTGCAGTCAAAGCTGTAATCCGCGCCGCCGTCGAGCAGTTCGACCAAATGGGCGACCACGTCCTTGGTCTCTTTCGGATTGACGAAATCGGTCATGCCGAACTTGCGGCCCCATTCCTCTTTGGAAGGGTTGATATCGACGCCGACGATCCGGTCCGCGCCCGCCATCTTCGCGCCCTGCAGCACGTTCAGGCCAATCCCGCCCAGGCCGAACACCACGACATTGTCGCCCGGCTTCACCTGCGCCGTATTGGTCACTGCGCCCACGCCGGTCGTCACCCCGCAGCCGACATAACAAGTGGTGTCAAACGGCGCATCTTCGCGGATTTTTGCCACGGCGATTTCGGGCAGGACGGTGAAGTTCGAAAAGGTCGAGCAGCCCATATAATGGTAGATCGTCTCGCCCTTGTAGGAGAAGCGCGAGGTGCCGTCGGGCATCAGGCCGCGCCCCTGCGTCTCGCGGATCGCGCTGCACAGGTTCGTTTTGCCGGACAGGCACATTTTGCACTGGCGGCATTCGGGCGTGTAGAGCGGGATGACATGGTCGCCCACGCTCACACTTGTGACGCCCGCGCCCACTTCGCGCACCACGCCGCAGCCTTCATGGCCGAGCACGCTGGGGAACAGCCCTTCGCTGTCCAGCCCGTCCAGCGTGTAAGCATCGGTGTGGCAAATGCCGGTCGCCATAATCTCGACCAGAACCTCGCCCGCCTTGGGGCCTTCCAGATCGAGTTCGACGATTTCGAGCGGCTTTTTCGCTTCGAAGGCTACGGCGGCGCGCGTTTTCACTGGTATCTCCCGGTTATGCACCGCTCAGCGCAACACCAGCTGGAGCCTCAGGTCAAGCGCTGCGCCGATTGTCGAGCTCGGCGACCATACCGTGATTGACATCACGGTGCTCGGCCTCGTCTGCGCGCACGGCGATGATGACATCGCTGAGGCGGGCACTTTGGGGCAGTTGCCAGTAATCGATCGCGATTTGCGGGGCCGGCACATTTTCATGTCGCCCGGCTTCGACCTCGGCGAGATATTGCGTGTAGCTGATGACGGCCTCTTCCTCGAAATAGCCGACAACGCGGTGCGCCGTGCGCGGCGCAAACAGGTAAAGCCAGAAATAGAAATTGTAGAACAGCATTTGCGCGATCGCGATCAGCATGCGTTCGAAGCGGTTCGGCTGAGCGATCTGGATGAACGTCATCAGATGCATCCGCTCGTTCTCGGCTTCATCCAGCAGCGTGCGGATCCAGCCCTCGTCATCGCGAATATAGCGCAAGGCGGTGAGATGCTGGAGCAAGCCGCCGACCATGCCGGGGACGGCCGCGACCGTTTCCAGAACCACGGCGCGGTGGCCGTAGCGATTGGCGAAAAACCGGTCAGCGAAGAAGCGCAGCGCCTTGACGAAACCGAAGGCGATCTTGTCGCTGCGGGTTTCCGGTTCGACATGGGCAAGGAGATCGACGTCAAGCCGGACCTGACGAACAAGAGGACGGGTATCAAGCTGTTGCATGGGACACTCTCAAGCGGATTGGTCCCTTCTACCCGGCCCCATGCCGGACGCCCTGACCAAAACTCTATCGGCGTTTGCAAAATAGGATCGAGGCCCCCGATTTCAATCGGATTCGGTGCATCACATGGTGCTTGCCGCGCAACATGCGGAGACGGCCGCGCTTGAGCGCTGCTGCAACTTCACTACGGTATTGGCAAGGAAGAGGGAGAGAGCAGGTTATGCCACGACTGAAACAGGCGGGACGCGAGGCGGGCAATGCCTATGCGGAGCCGATTTTCAACCTGCTGTTCGGGGAGCGTGATCCGGTGGCCGAGCCGGGGACGGCGACCGGCACACCGGGCAATTGGTGGACCGTATTCAATATCGTGCCCGATGCCTTCAAACACACGACCGAAGGGTTCCAGTTCTATCGCTCCCCGCAGCGCAAGCTGGACCCGAAATTGCGCGAGCTGGGGCAGACGCGCGCCGGTTTCGCGGTGGGCTCGCAATTCGTGTTCTCCCAGCATTGCAAGGCCAGCCGCGATGCGGGGCTGAGCGAGGCGCAGGTCGCGGCGATCCCGCATTGGGCGGTGGCCGATTGCTTCAGCGCGATCGAACGCGCGGTGCTGGCCTATACCGATGCGCTGGTGCTGCAGCATGGCCGGGTGCCGGACGGGGTATTCGCTGTGCTGAAGGAGCATTTGTCGGACGAGGAAATCCTCGAGCTCACCTATGTGACGGCCACCTATATGATGCACGCCGTGATGAGCCGGGCGCTGCGGCTGGAATATGACGATGTGGAGGAGCGCGTGGTCGAAGTGCCCGCGCCCGAGGCTGGTTCGGACGATGTCATGAGCATGGTCGATACAAAGAAGGATGGCGCGCAATGAGCTATCACCACCTCGCTTTGGCGGCCAGCGACATGAAGGCGACGCACGAATTTTACGAAGGCGTGATGGGCTTCGAACTGGTGAAGGTCGAAGTCGCACCGGTGATGACCGGCGGCTGGGGCAAGCATTTCTTCTATCGCATGGACGGCGATGACAGCACCTTCATCGCGTTCTGGGAATTGCACGATACCAAGGATGCCGACGAGTATATTTTCGATCTGAACAAGGCGGCGAACCTGCCGCCGATGACGAACCATTACTCCTTTTCGGTCAAGAGCGACGAGGAACTGGCGCAGTGGCGCGAGAAATGGCACGCAGCGGGTCTCAGCGTTTTCGAAATCGACCACAATTGGTGCAAATCGATCTACACCACCGATCCCAGCGGCAATGCGGTGGAATTCTGTCTTACCAGAGGCGAATTCACCGCAGCCGACCGGGAGCGCGCATTGGCGGCGCTGGACGAGACGGAATTCAATCCCTCGCCCGCGCCTGCATCGATGAAAATGTGGGAGCCGGTGGACGCCTGACCCGATGGGCTTGCGACCACCGGCCGGCCCCGACTATCCTTCGTGGACGGTCTTGGTGACCATGCACGCCTTCACACCTTCCGCGCCGTCTTCCAGCCCGTGGCCCGACCATTTGACCCCGCCAAACGGTGCGTCCGCCGCACTGACGGAAGCTGCGTTGATGCCGAGCATCCCGGCCTCCACCTGAGCGGCCAGACGACGACGGCGAGCCGGGTCCTCGGTGTAGGCGTAGGCCGCCAGTCCATAGGGCAAGCGGTTCGCTTCCGCGATCATGCTTTCCTCGCTGCCCATCGGATTGATAAGCGCGACGGGGCCGAACGGTTCCTCGTTCATGATATCGGCATCGGTGGGTATTTCGGAGAGAACGGTCGGAGCAAAGAAATTGCCCTGATTGCCGATCCGCTCGCCGCCGGTCAGCAATTTCGCGCCGTGACTCTTGGCGTCGTTGATCTTCTTCAGCAAGCCATCGGGGCCACGGCTGTTGGCCATCGGACCCATGTCCGTGCCGTCTTCGAAGCCATTGCCGACCTTCACCTTTTCGGCCCGCTCGACAAAGCCGTCGCGGAATTTCTCGAACACGTCTTCCTGCACCAGAAAGCGTGTCGGGCTGACGCAGACCTGTCCGGCATTGCGGAATTTGGCACCGGCCATCTGGTCGAGCGCCTTGTCCATATCGGCATCGTTGAATACCAGCACCGGACCGTGGCCGCCCAGTTCCATGGTGGTGACTTTCAGATCTTCCGCCGCCAGTTTCGACAATTCCTTGCCCACTGCGGTGGAGCCGGTGAATGTGACTTTGCGGATGATGGGGGAGCCAAGCAGATGCTCGCTGACATCGCTGGGCACGCCGAACACCACTTGCAATGCCGATCCCGGCACACCGGCATCGAGCAGCGCCTGCGCCAGCATCAGGCCCGCAGCGGGCGTTTCCTCACTCGGCTTCACGATGACCGAGCAGCCTGCCGCCAGCGGTCCGCCAATCTTGCGCATCACGTTCAGCGAGGGAAAATTCCACGCCGAGAAACCGGCGACCGGGCCGACGGGATGGTATTGCACTTCGACCCGGCTGCCCTCGGGGCGGACCAGCGTGCGGCCATAGAGGCGCTTGATCTCTCCGGCGTAGAATTCCAGCAGCATGGCGGAATACATCGTCTCGCCCTTGGCCTCGGCCACCGGCTTGCCCTGCTCGCGGGTCAGCGCCTGCGCGATGTCACCCGCGCGTTCCTTGATCAGCTTCGCCCCGTCCATCAGGATAGAGGCGCGCTTGTCGGCCGAAGTGTTCTTCCACTCGGCAAAGCCGCTCTCGGCCTGCTCCAGCGCGCGGTCGAGATCGTCCGGCGTCGCGCGCGTCAGGGTGGTGATGGCCTCGCCCGTCGCCGGATCGAGAACATCTTCTGTTTCCCGCCCCCCGCCGCTCAATTTTTCGCCGCCGATAAGAAGGTGGAGATCGGGATAATTGCTCATGAAAGGGTATCCTTGAAAATGGGTCAGTGTTTGTGCGCGCATTAGGCGCTTGGTCCTTCAACGCAAAACAGCAGGAATGGTTCAGATAGTCCGCTATAGAAGCGCGCAATGCTTGAAATTCTCCTCCCGCTCGCGATGGTCCAATCTGTTCCAGCGGTCGATCCGCCGCTCGATCTGGAGCAGCAGGCGGCGGTGCGCTGCTCGGCGGCGTTTGCGGTGGTGGGCCACGGGCAACAGAGCGGAAATGCCGAGGCACTGGCCTATCCGCTGGTGAACGAGCGCGGGCGCGAGTTTTTCGTGCGCACTGCGGCGCGCCTGATGGACGAACGCGGGCTGACCCGCGATCAGGTCACGATGCTGATGCGCGAACAGGCGCAGACCCTGTGGGACGACGATGCCGTGGAGGCGGTCATGCCGGGCTGCCTGTTGTTGCTCGATGCTTCGGGGCTGTGAGACGCGCCCCAATGCGGGCCTGTGTGCGCGGCATTCAGGAACAGGTCAGCGGGCGGCTGGTAGGGCTTTCCCATTGATTTCCAATCGAAAGGGTCCACACATGCGTATTCTTACCGCTTTGGCCGCATCACTGGCGCTTGCCGCAGGCTCTGCTCCGGCACTGGCGCAATCCGCCGATCCCGCTCCGGAAGAAGCGGTGGGGGCCATGGCCGATCGCCTGTCCGATCCGGCTTTCCAGCAACAGCTCTCCGTGACACTGGCAACATTGTCGCAGGTGTTGCTCGATCTGCCGATCGCCCCGCTCGCGGAAGCCGCCGCCGAGATGGCCGGTGAAGAACCGCTCGCGGTCGACCCCGATATGACCTTGCGCAAAGTCGCGCCTGACGCTTCGGCTGTGCCGGAGGTGATCGAGCAGGAATTGCCCCGCGCGATGGACCGGATGGCCTCCATGGCTGGCGGGATGGAAGCGATGTTGCCCGCTTTGCGTGAAGCGGCGCGCCAGATGGAACAGGCGTTCGAAGGCGTCGATCTGCGTTAATATTTAGCGCAGCACGGCACGCACCGTATAGACCGCGCCAGCGCCATGCGGCATGAGTGGCTGCATGTGGTCGATCTATCAATTTCCCCTGTGCCCGTTCAGCCGCAAGGTGCGCCTGCATCTGAGCGAGAAGGGCGTGGCCTATGATCTGGTGCGGGCCGAGCCATGGGCGGCGGATGACCGGTTCTGGGCGCTGAACCCGGCGGGCCGCACGCCGGTTCTGCACGATCCCGAAAAGAACATGACGCTGAGCGATAGCCAGGCGATCTGCGAATATTTCGAGGAAACGAACGACCGCGCGCCGATGATCAACGGTACCGCCGTCCAGCGTGCGGAAATCCGCCGTCTGGTTGCGCTGTTCGACGAAAATTTCTTCGGCGATGTGACCATGCCGCTGCTGCATGAGCGGATGAAGAAGCGGCTGGTCTACAAACAGCCACCCGACAGCCGCATCCTGCGCGAGGCGATGAAGCTGTCGCACGGGCATCTCGACTATATCGACTGGCTGATCGACAACCGCGCATGGCTGGCCGGCTCGCAAATGAGCCTCGCCGACCTGGCGGCCGCGGCGCAGATTTCGGTGGCCGATTATCTCGGCGGTATCGACTGGACCGGCCACGCGTCTGCGCGGGGATGGTATCAGGTCTTCAAGAGCCGCCCCAGTTTCCGCCCGCTGCTGAAAGAGCGAATGGATAATGTGCACCCGCCTGAGCAGTATTCTGATCTTGATGGGTGATTTGGGTGGTTTGCTGGATTGCGACGTGAGTTCCTAGTTTAGCGGGCGGGTTTTTTGTTTGTTTTGGACCCTGCGGGCGGGGTGCATCCGCACCCCTTGCTTCCTCGCTCATGCGACCTGAAGGTCGCGTCGCTGCGGGCGGCCGGTCGGCCTTGCGGGGCCTCTCGGCCCCGGGCCATTCCAAGCCACTGCCTTGGTGGCGGAGCACGGTCCGCGACCAGCGGACCGCAAGGGCACGCGCCCGCCCCGCAGGTGCTCGACCCGCAGGGTCGAAACAGCACCGAGGACGCGCGCCCGGAGGGGCGTGCGAAACACAAAAATTCTCAAAACTTGAGCCGCCGCAATCCCTCCCCATATTCCCTTGAAAGGAGAACACCCGATGTCCGACCCCAAATCCACCCCCGACACCGAATGGCGCGAGAAGCTTTCGCCGGAGCAGTATCATGTCCTGCGCGAGGCGGGGACGGAGCGGGCGTTCACCGGCAAGTATGACAAGCACTACGAGGCGGGCGAGTATGTCTGCGCGGGCTGCGGGCAGAAATTGTTCGAGAGCGACGCGAAGTACAATTCGGGCTGCGGCTGGCCTGCCTTCACCAAGCCCGCCGAGGGCGATCTGGTGGAAGAGCACCGCGACACCTCGCACGGCATGATCCGCACCGAAGTGACCTGCGCCAACTGCGAAGGGCATCTCGGACACGTCTTCCCCGATGGTCCGCCGGAGCAGGGTGGCTTGCGCTATTGCATCAACAGCGCTTCGCTGGATTTCGCGCCCGAGGGTGAGTGACACGGAGGCATTTGCGTGATTGTGCACCGGTTGCGATTGCCCGTTCACTCTGTGCCCAGCTTGTCCTAGATACATCCGTGATACGTCGGATGCCTCCCCGCTGTTGGGAAGGTTCCCGGCAAGGGAGGCCCCAGGGCAATGGTTGAGCGCGGCAGTCGCCGGAAGGCGGCGCGCAAGTCCGGCAGCAGGCGCAAGCGCCGCCCGGAACCGAAACAGAGAAGTGCCTTCGCGCGCTGGATGCGGCGCATTTTCTTTTTCGGAGCGTTCGCCGCGCTGATGGGCGTGCTGTTTCTGGGGCTGGCGGTTCTCTTCGCCTCGCGATCTCTGCCCGGCTATTACGAATTGAAGGCGCAGCAGACCGGCCAGACCATTGTCGTGCGCGCGCGCGATGGCACGCAGATTGTCGAACTCGGCCCCAGTTACGGGGAATGGCTGGATGCGGGCGAGATCCCGCAGGTGATGAAAGAGGCGATGATCTCGGTCGAGGATCGCCGCTATTATTCGCATTACGGGGTCGATCCGATTGGCCTCGCCCGCGCGGTCTATGTGGCGGCGACGGGGGACGGGCGCGTCTCTGCCACCTCCACCATCACCCAGCAGCTGGCGCGCAATGTCTTCCTCAATTCCAATCGCACGATGGACCGCAAGATGCGCGAAGCGGTGCTGGCCATGGCGATGGAGTACAAGTTTTCGAAGGAGCAGATCCTCGAGCTGTATCTCAACAAGGTGTATTTCGGCGGCGGCGCTTACGGGATCGACAGCGCCAGCCGCAAATTCTTCAGTCATCCGGCCACCGAACTGTCGGTCGCCGAAGCGGCCATCATTGCCGGGCTGGTGAAGGCGCCCAGCCGGTACTCGCCCACTGCCGATGTCGATGCCGCTGTGGGCCGCGCGCAGGTGGTGCTGCGGCTGATGCGCGAGCAAGGCCGGATCAGCGCGGCGGACGCCAATGTCGATCCGTCCACGGTCAATCTGCGAGACGATGCTGCCGGCCAGAACTCGGTGCGCTATTTCACCGATTGGGCGCTGCCGCAGCTCGATATTCTGCTGCCTGAAACATTCGAGCCGATCGAGGTGTGGACCACGCTGGATGTCGGGATGCAGCGCGCGGCGACCGCTTCCATCAAGGCGAACACGCCGGGCGGGGCACAGGGCGCGATGGTGGCGCTCGACCGGGATGGCGCGATCCGCGCGCTGGTCGGCGGAACGGATTATGTGGAGACCAATTTCAACCGCGCGACCAAGGCGATGCGCCAGCCGGGATCGAGCTGGAAACTGTTCGTCTATCTCGCCGCGCTGGAAGCGGGCTACAAGCCGGAAGATACGGTCAAGGATACCCAGACGACGATCGAGGGCTGGACCCCGCGCAATTCTGGCGGCGGCTATTCGGGCGAGATGAGTCTGCGCTCCGCCTTCGCGTTCTCGAAAAACACCGTTGCGGCGCAATTGGGCAATGAAGTGGGCTTCGGCACGGTCGCCTCGATGGCGCGGCGATTTGGCATCACCTCGGAGATTACCACTGTGCCATCCATGGTGCTGGGCAGTTCCGAAGTGCGCCTGCTTGACATGACCCGCGCCTTTGCTGCGGTGAGCGCAGGGGGCCGGTCGGTCGAGCCCTATGGAATCGTCAAAGTGACCACCGCCAGCGGAGACACGATCTACACCCATAAGAAGGCGCGGCAGACCAAGCTGGTGCCCGACTACGTAGTCGCAGGGATTACCGATCTGTTGCAGGCGGCGGTCGCCACCGGCACGGGCAAGGCCGCGCAGATCGGACGTCCGGTGGCGGGCAAGACGGGTACCACCAGCAGCAACAAGGATGGCTATTTCGTCGGCTTCTCCAGCGGGATCACCACGGGCGTGTGGATGGGCCGGGATGACAACAAGGCGGTCAGCGGATTGCAGGGCGGGCGGGCTCCGGCGCAGGCTTTCGCCGCCTTCATGCGCTATGCCGTGAAAGACCGCCCGGTGGAGCAATTCAACACCGAACTCGACCTGCCCGAGTGGCAGCTGGAACCTGATGACGAGGTGATGTTCGGCGACCCGAGCGATTATTACTATATCGACGAGCAGGGCAATCTGATCGAGCCGGGCGGCGTTGGCCGGGCCAACCGCTTGCCGGGCGAGGGCGAAGGCGGCGTGCGCGACACCGGCGAGGATGGCGCTCCACAAGCGGCGAGCGATGATTTCCTGAACCGCGCAACGGGAGGCGCGACCGGTGGCGGCACGTCACAGGGATCTGGCGGACAGAGCGGCCAGGGCGTCCAGAGCGGGCAGGGCGGCGGCGCATCGCGGCCCCAGCCGGCACCAACGCAACCCGCGCCGCAGCAACCGGCGACGGGCCCAGCGACGCGGCCCGCTGCGCCGCCCCAGCAACAGGCACCCGCACCGCAATAAAGCCAGACAAGAAAAAGGCCCCGCCGGATCGCTCCGACGGGGCCGTTTTCTTGTAGCTTGCCCGATGGATCAGCGCATGCGCACCGCGACATATTGCGCCGGACGGCCCCGGCGCTGGATGCGCAGAAGCACCGCATCACGCCCGGCATTCTTGGCCTGCGTGACGGCATTTTCGAGATCGTCGAGGCTGGCCACGCCGCGGTAATTCGCCGACAGAATAATGTCGCCGCGCTGGAGGCCCTTGCGGGCTGCATCCGCATTCGGATCGACGGCGGCAATGACCATGCCCTCGGTATCGGCGGAAATGCCCAGCTGGCGCGCGATCTGCGGTGTCAGGTCAAGCACCTGAAGGCCCAGCGCATCGGCGACAATCTCGCTGTCGGTGCCTTCGGCCGCCATCTCGTCATCCGAATCGCCGTCGGCGTTGAACATCTGCTGCTGGCGCAGTTCATCCTCGCTCGGACGCTTACCAACCGTCAGCTGCACCGTGCGGCGCGAACCGTCGCGGTAGAGTTCCACCGGAACGCGGGTGCCGGGAGCGATATTGGCGACGAGGAAGGACAGCGTCTGCTCCGGCGTCACGTCTTTGCCATCGACCTTGGTCACGATATCGCCGGGTTCGATTCCGCCCTTGTCTGCCGCGCCATCGGGCACGACCGACTGGACGAACTCGCCGCGATTGCGCGCAATGCCGAGCGAGTCCGCAACGTCGTCGGTCACCGGATTGATCTGCACGCCCAGATAGCCGCGCTCGATCGCGTTGCCGCCTTTCAGCTGCTCGACAATCGGTTCTGCGATTTCGGCGGGGATGGCAAAGCCGATGCCCACGCTGCCGCCGCTGGGGCTGAAGATGGCGTTGTTGATGCCGATTACATTGCCCTGCATGTCGAACAGCGGACCGCCCGAATTGCCGCGATTGATGCTGGCATCGGTCTGGATGTAGCGGTCATAGGCGCCGCCCTGACCGGTGTTGCGATAGACCGCCGAAACGATCCCGCTTGTCACGGTTCCGCCAAGGCCGAACGGGTTGCCGATGGCCATCACCCAGTCGCCTGGACGGGCCTGCGAGCTGTCGCCGAACTTCACGAAGGGAAAGGGCTCGCTGCGGTTGATCTTCAGCACGGCGAGGTCGGATTGCGCATCCGCGCCGACCAGCTCGGCCTCATATTCGGTGCCGTCGGGCATGGTGACGGTGATTTCCTCAACCGTGCCGCGCCCGCTGGGGCTGACCACGTGGTTGTTCGTCACCACAAAACCGTCTGCCGAGATGACGAAGCCGGAGCCCAGCGACTGCGCCTCGCGCGTCTGGGGCTGGCCGTTGCCGCTCCCGCGATTGCCGAACAGGCCTTCGAACGGGGTGCCGCTGAACGGGTTGCGGCTCTGCTGAACCTCCACGCGCTGGCGGGTGGAGATGTTGACCACGCTGGGCTGCAGCTGCTCGGTCAGGTCGGCAAAGCTGGCAGGCGCTCCGGCGCGGGGGACGATGCTTGACATGCGCGCATCATCGTTCTGCGCGACCTGCGCCCCTGCGGGCTGGCCGGTGATCAGGGAAACGGTGGCGCCGCCGATCAGCAGCGCGGTGGAAAGTCCATAAGCGTAACGCACAGGTTTCACGTCCTCTCGTTCCTTTTCATATTTCAAATCGTACTCCCCCCGCTTATGCGAAGGGTTACCAGACCGCCGGGGGACTGAACCCGCTTTGAACAGCCCCGATGAACGGCCTGCCTGTTTCTGCGAACGACCAATCAGGGCCGTCCAGCGGCTTGGTTCAGCGGTGTGCCTCAGCGACGACCGCGGAACTGGCGCATATATTCGTTGTCCGGCGACAGGATGATGCTGCTTTCGCTGCCGCTGTCGCTGGCGAAGGTCGCATCATAGCTCTGCATGGCGCGGTAGAAGTCGTAGAATTCCGCATCTTTGCCAAAGCTTTCGGCATAGGTCCGCGCAGCGTCGGCATCGGCCTCGGCCCGAATGATCCGCGCATCGCGCGAACCGGCAGCGCGAATGGTCCGCGCCTCGCGTTCACGATCCGATTCCATCCGGCGGAAGGCCGATTGCAGCGGAGCGTCGGGCAAATCGGTGCGCATGATCTGCACATCGATGACCTCGGCACCGTATTGCGCTGCCTGCCGGTCCAGATTGGCCCGCACATTGGCAAGGGCCGAACCGCGCTCTGCCGTCAGCATGGCCTGGAAGGTCCGGCGGCCCAGTTCCTGACGCAGCACCGAGTTGAGGATCGGCGCGAGCGCGTTGCGCACGCCCTCTGTGGTGCCCGCACGTTCCACCATGCGCACCGGATCGACAATCCGGAACCGCGCATAGGCATTGACGAGCAGACGCTGCTGGTCGTTCGAGAGAACTTCCTCGTCCGTCATTTCCAGATCGAGCAGGCGCTTCTCGATCTTGCGCACACTTTCGATGATCGGGATGCGGAAATAGAGCCCGGCCCCGCGCTGCGTCGTGGTGGTGTTGGCCACGCCGACGGGTTCACCCGTGCGGATCACCACGGCCTGCTCTTCTTCCGACACCACGAAAGCGCTCAGCGAGAAGACCACGATGGCGGCCAGCACTGCGAAGATCACGAGGCGATAATTATGCAAAGCCTGAGGCATGATTACTGCCCTCCACTGGTTTGAGGCGCGGCTTGCTCGGCGGGCGGTTGCTGTGCCCGCCTGCGGATTTCCGGCAGCGGCAGATACGGCGTCACATTGCCGGTCTCCACGACTGTCTTGTCGGTATCGCGCAGCACGCGCTCCATGGTTTCGTAATAGAGGCGCTGGCGGGTGACTTGTGGTGCGAGGCGGTATTCCTCGTACACCTTGTCGAACGCCTGCGCCTCACCTTCGGCCTGCGCCAGAACCTGCTGCGCATAACCGCGCGCCTGGTTGCGGGCGGCATCGGCGTTTTGTTCCGCCACCTGCACATCGCGGAAGGCATCGACCACCTCGGCGGGCGGATCGGCTTTCTCGATTTCAACACCCAGAACCCGGATACCGGCCTGATAGGTGTCCAGCGTGCGCTGCATCCGCTCACGCACATCCTGCTCGATCTCGGCACGGCCCTGACCGGAGAATGTCTGGTCGAGCTCTTTCTCCGCCACAGCGGCGCGCATCGCGGCCTCGGCCGCTTCGTTCACCGCTTCGATCGGATCGACCAGCCGGAATTTGAAATTGCTCAGATTGTTGATGTTCCAGCGCACGATGTAGCTCAGATCGACCAGATTCTGGTCACCGGTCAGGATCAGTTTGACCTGACTGTCAGAGCCCGGAATCTGGATGGCGCGCACGCCCTGCACGTCTTCCTTCTCGACAATCTCGATCGGGTATGGCGCGGAGATATGCAGGCCGGGATCCAGCGTGCGGGTGAAATTACCCAAGGTTTTGACAACCGCCTGCTCGCGTGCCTCGATCAGGTGGATGCTGGTGGAAGCCAGGAACAGCAGGACCATTCCGCCCAGAATGAACGGGAACCAACTTTTGCCGCCGGGCCGGGTTGGCATGCGGAAATTGGGACCACCGCCCCCGCCGCCGCGCCGTGGGCCTTCCGGTCCGCGATTCTTGAAAATGTCCTCGATCTTGGCGGAGCGGCGCGGGCCTTCGCTGCTGCCACCTTTGGGCGGGACCCACGGGTTACGCGGGCCATCACTTTTTCCGCCGTCACCATCGCTGCCGGAGGGGCTATCCCCGCCGCCATCCGAGCCGTTGCCGCCACCATTACCCCAGGGGCTCTTGCCAGCCATTGCCAGCCCAAACCGCCTGCGAAATCCATCCATATTGATCATGTCATACTGTATAGGGTTGGATTGACGGAAAAACAGGGGGCCAAAGGGCCAAATTTGCTGCTAGGGGCGCACAGGTCATGGTTAAGGGGTCTGCATAAGTGAAATCCGCGCTTCAGGAAGCGGTGCGCGCGTCGCTTTCCGGCGATGTTTCGGCGCGTCTCAGCACGGTAGCGGTGCGCGGCAGCTCGGCAACGCTGGTGCTGGACGGGGCGGGGCTGTCGGCCAGCGAACGCGATGGTCTGGAAACAGAAGCCAAGCGTCAGGCCTCTGCCCATCCCGAAATCACCGCCGTGCAGGTCGCGATCATGGCGCAGCGGACCACGCGGCGGATTATCGCGGTGGGATCGGGCAAGGGCGGGGTCGGGAAATCGACGCTGACCGCCAATCTCGCGGTCGCCCTCAAACGCATGGGCCACAGTGTCGGCGTGGTCGATGGCGATATTTACGGGCCGTCGCAGCCGACATTGCTGGGCTGCACCAAGTCAAAGCCGGTGGCGAAGGACGAGGTGCTGCAGCCGGTTACCGGCGTGCTGGACATCCCAACGCTGTCGATCGGGCACATCATTGCGCCGGGCAAGGCGCTGGCATGGCGCGGGCCGATGGCAGCGGGCGCGCTGGGCCAGCTGATCGAGGCGGACTGGGGCGATGTCGAAACCCTGCTGGTCGATCTGCCGCCGGGCACCGGCGATGTTCAGCTCACCATGGTGCAGAAATACAAGCCCGCAGGCGCGGTGATCGTGTCGACGCCGCAGGATCTGGCGCTGATTGATGCGGCGCGGGCCGGACAATTGTTCGAAACAGCGGGCGTGCCGGTGATCGGGCTGGTGGAGAATATGGCCGGCTATATCTGCCCCCATTGCGGCGAGGGCAGCGATCCTTTCGGCCAGGGCGGGGTCGAGAAAATCGCCGGGCGGCTGGAATTGCCATTCCTTGGCCGGGTGCCGCTGACCATGGCGATCCGGCAGGCCAGCGATGCTGGCACGCCTCCAGCGGCGGACGAAAAAGGCGAGGCGGGCGAAGCATTCGGCGCTATTGCCCGGCAATTGGCTGACTGGCTGACGAAGGAGCACGCCTGACCGATGCGGATGTCGCGGCGCGGATTGCTGGCTGGCGCTGCCGTTGGCGGCGGGCTGGTCGTCGCGTGGGCGCTCTATCCGCGCACCTTCCCCGATCCCCTCGCCACGACGGATCAGGAAACCGCCTTCGGCGCATGGCTGAAGATCGCCGAGGACGGGGTGATTACCGTCGCTGTCCCGCAATTGGAGATGGGGCAGGGCGTTACCACTATTCTGGCGCAGATTATCGCGGTGGAACTGGGCGCGGACTGGCGGCAGATTGCAGTGGAGCCTGCGCCGGTCAGCGGGATTTATGCCAATGTCCCGCTGGCGGCCGAATGGGCTCCGCTGTGGATGCCGGAAATCCCCGGAGTGTCGGAGCCGGAGGATGGCATTGTCGCGACCCGCTGGGCCCAGCACACCCGCCTGACCGCCACCGCTGCAGGCACCACTCTGGCTGCCTATGAGACCCCGGCCCGCGAAGCCGCCGCCACGGCGCGCAGCCTACTGGTTCAGGCGGCAGCGGACAGATGGGGCGTCGCGCCCGAGCAATGCGATACGCGCGCAGGCTTTGTCGTGCACGAGAATGAGCAATTGCGCTTTGCCGAACTGGCCCGCGAGGCGGCGCTTCTGGACCCGCCGGAAACGCCTCCGGTCAAAGTTCTGCCCGCCGCCGAGACGCCTTTGCCCGGAGAGGCCGAGGCTCCGTCCGCGTTCCCGCGCCTTGACCTGCCATCGAAAGTCGACGGGTCGCATCTGTTTGCGGGCGACATTCGCCTGCCGGGTATGGTTTATGCTGCGATCCGCCATGCGCCCGTCTCTCCGGCCTCCGGCGTGGCCCGGTTCGACCGCGCGGCAGCCGAAGATATGCCCGGCGTGGTGCAGGTGGTGGAAGGGCGCGACTGGCTGGCCGCGGTGGCTGAAAATGGCTGGGCCGCAGAAAAGGCACTGGATGCGATGGCCGTCCGGTTCTCGGCAGTCGATCCGGTCGACAGCGCCAGCATCGAAGAAGCACTGGACGCGGCGGTGCGCGAGGGCGAAGTGTACGTCATCGCCGAGCGCGGAGAGACCGGCGGAGAATTCGGCAAGGCCAGCATTGCCCGCCGCTATGATGTTGCGCCCGCGCTCCACACGCCTCTGGAAACCGCGACCGCTGCGGCGTGGCTGCGCGATGGACGGCTGGAATTGTGGATGGCTTCGCAGGCGCCCGAACGCGCGCGCGAGGCCGCGGCGAAAGCCATCGGGCTGAGCGCGGAGAAGGTCGTCCTCTATCCCATGCCGGCAGGCGGGAGTTTCGACCGGCGGCTGGAGCATGAGCACGCGATCGAGGCGGCGTTGCTGGCGCGCGAAGTGGGTCGTCCTTTACAATTAACGTGGAGCCGCGAGCAGGAAACCCTGCGCGCGCCGCCCCGTGCGCCTGCCGCTGCTCTGCTTGCGGCCAAGTTCGACAGTGCCGGCGGCATCGCGGCCATGCGCACGCGGATTGCGGTGCCGAGCACCAGTCTTGAGTTCGGGCGGCGTCTTTTCGCCAATGACACGCACCGCGCGGCGATCGAAAACTCTGCGGGCAAGCGCGATCCGCTGGCGGTGGCGGGCGCGCTGCCATTCTATGCCATTCCCGACGCGGCGGTGTATCAGGCCCCTGTGACGCTCCCTCTGCCGACCGGGCGGATGCGCGGCGGCGCGCACGGTTTGACGGCGTTCTTCACCGAGAGCTTTATCGACGAGATCGCCGCAAAGGCCGCGCGCGAGCCGCTTTCCTTCCGGATCGGCATGCTGGGCGGCGATCCGCGCATGGTTGCGTGTCTCCAGCGGGCCGCGCGCATGGCGGAGTGGGGCGGCGGGCGTGACGGCGCGGGTCAGGGCCTCGCCTGCCACCGGATGGGCGATGCGGCCAGCGGCGGATCGATTGCCTGCGTCGCCACCGCGCGGCAGGCAGAGGGCGGCCTCAGGGTAACGCGGCTGACGGCGGCGGTGGATATCGGGCGGATCGTCAATCTGGATATTGCCCGCCAGCAGATCGAAGGCGGGCTGGTCCACGGCCTCGCGCTGGCCATGGGCAGCAGTGCGGTGTGGGACGCCGGTCGGCCCGACAATCGCCGCCTGTCGCAGCTCGGCCTGCCCCGTCTGCCCGAAATGCCGGAAGTGGAAGTGGACCTGATCGCCAGCGAAGCACCGGCATTCGACCCCGGCGAACTGGGCCTGACTGTGGCCGCCCCGGCAATCGCCAATGCCCTGTTTTCGGCCACCGGATTGCGCCTTCGCCGCCTGCCCTTATTGTCGGGCGGTCTATAGTTCCCCTTGACCCTGCGGCTTCCACCGCCAAGTGAGCGCGCATGACTTGGCAGGAACAGCACCTCCCCGCAGATCATCCGCCCGTGGAAAGCGGGCGCGTGGGCGTCCTGCTCGTCAATCTGGGCACGCCCGATGCGCCCGATACGCCGTCGGTAAAACGCTATCTGGCAGAATTTCTGTCCGACAGGCGGGTGGTGGAGATTCCGCCCATTGCGTGGCAGCCGATCCTGCGCGGGATCATCCTGAACACCCGCCCGCAAAAAAGCGCCGCCGCTTACAAGAAAGTCTGGAGCGAGGACGGATCGCCGCTCGCCGCGATTACCAAGCGGCAGGCCAATGCCCTGCAAGTGCGGCTGGGCGGCGCGGTGATGGTGGACTGGGCGATGCGCTACGGCACGCCGTCCATCGACGAAAAGCTGCGCGGCATGATGGATGCGGGGTGCGAACGCATTCTGCTGGCCCCGCTCTATCCGCAATATTCGGGCGCAACCACGGCGACCGTGGTCGACAAGGCGGCGGATACGCTGAAGGATCTGCGCTGGCAGATGAGCCTCAGGACCCTGCCGCCCTATCACGATCACCCGGCCTATCTGGACGCGCTGGAAAGCGATCTCGTGGGGCAACTGGACGCGCTCGATTTCACACCCGAAGTTCTGCTGCTCAGCTTTCACGGCATGCCGCAGCGCACGCTGGAGCTGGGCGATCCCTATCATTGCCACTGCCACAAGACCGCGCGCCTGCTGGGCGAGCGGATCAAGGCCAAACCGGCGTGGAGCGATCTGCGGATCGTCACGACATTCCAGTCCCGCTTCGGCCCCGCAAAGTGGCTGGAGCCGAGCACCGATGTGACCATCGAGGCCGAAGCGGAAGCAGGCACCAAACGCATGGCGGTGGCGATGCCCGGCTTTTCCGCCGATTGTCTGGAAACGCTGGAAGAGATCGCGCTGGAAGGGCGGGACGAATTTCTGCAAGGCGGCGGCACGCATTTTGCGGCGCTGAGTTGTCTCAATGACAGCAAGCCCGGCATGGATATGATCGAGACATTGATCCGCCAGGAATTGTCGGGCTGGATTCCTGTCCCGAAATAACTTACACCGCTGTAAGTATCGAAAGAGGACCGACCATGGCGACGCTCGCAGCTCACTCTCCCGAGGCCCCCGCTCCCGCACACTGGAGCGAGCAGCGCATGACCGAGGATGATCTCGCCCATATTCCGGGCGAGGGCGGCTATCCGCTGGTCGGACACACCTTCACGCAGCTGTCCGGCCCGCATGAATTCACTCGCCGGATGGTCGAGAAATATGGCCGGGTCTACAAGGTCCGCAGCTTCGGCGGCTGGCAAGTCGCGATGGTTGGCGCGGATGCGAACGAGCTGATGCTGTTCGACCGCGAGAAGATTTTCTCCAGCGAGCAGGGCTGGGGCCCGATCCTCGACAAGCTGTTCCCGCGCGGCCTGATGCTGATGGATTTCGACCATCACCGGATGGACCGGCGGGCCCTGTCGATTGCGTTCAAGCCCGGCCCGATGCGGCACTATGCCGGCCAGCTCAACGCGGGGATCGCGCGGCAGGTGAAGGCGTGGGGCGAAGGGAACATGACCTTCTACCCCGCAATCAAACAGCTGACGCTCGATCTGGCGGCGGAAAGCTTTATCGGCCTGCCGTTCGGTCCGGAAGCCGATGCAATCAACCAGGCCTTTGTCGATGCGGTGCAGGCGTCTGTAGCGCCGGTGCGCAGGCCCTTGCCGTTCACACAAATGCGCCGGGGGACCGAGGGCCGCAAATTCCTGATCGAGTTTTTCAGCCGGGAAACCGAGCGCCGCCGGGCCGAAGGCGGCGGGCAGGACATGTTCAGCCAGTTCGCGACCGCCACGCGCGAGGATGGTTCGCTGCTGCCGGTCGACGAAGTGGCCGATCACATGAATTTCCTGATGATGGCCGCACACGACACCATCACCTCCAGCGGCACGTCACTGGTCTGGTTGCTGGCGAAGCATCCCGAATGGCAGGAGAAGCTACGTGAGGAATTGCGCGCGGCGACCGACGATACCGGCATGCTGGATTACGATGCGCTGGGATCGGTGGAACTGACCGAGATGGCCTTCAAGGAAGCGCTGCGCATGGTGCCGCCCGTGCCCTCCACCCCGCGCCGCGCGCTGAAGGCGTTTGAATTTGGCGGATACCGCATTCCCGCCGGAGCAGCGGTGGGGATCAACACCCATTACGTGCATCACGATCCGCAGCACTGGCCCGATCCCGACACCTTCGATCCGATGCGTTTCACGCCGGAAAAGATAAAGGCGCGGCACAAATATGCGTGGGTGCCGTTCGGCGGCGGCGCGCATATGTGCCTCGGCCTGCATTTTGCCTATATGCAGATCAAAGTGCTGATGGCGCATCTGCTGACCAATTACCGCGTCGAGCTGGCGGGAGACAAAGACCCTGACTGGCAGGCATGGCCCATCCCGAAACCGAAGGACGGGCTGCGGATCAAGCTGGTGAAGCTCTAACTAAAATCGATCGCAATCCCGTCCTTCACCCAGTCCCCATAGCGGGTCGGGCTGAGGCCATCGGGGTCTTTCTCGCTGGCATCGATGGGCTGGGGCGCGGGCGGGGGTTCGCTCGTCCAGTGGGCGGGCTTCTTGAAACCTTCGGGCCGTTTTGTTGCGCGTTCCATACTTCATACAATGCGCAGGCTGGCCAGTGGTTTCAATAGGGCCTAACCGCCATGGCCATGAACGCGCCTGCACCCTCTTCGCCGCCACACCTTGACGACACCGCCACCGGCCTGCCCGCGCGGCGGGCGGCGATGCGGCTGCTGGAGGCGGTGCTGATCAAGGGCGAGACGTTGGAGAAAGCCGGAGCCTATTGCCTGTCTGCCCTCAAAGGACCGGCGGACAAGGCCCATGCGAAAGCGATTGCGGGCGAAAGCCTGCGCTGGCTGGTCGATCTCGACACGCTGATCGATGGTGCGACCAAGAAACCGCTCGACCCACATGCCAAAACACGCAGCGTGCTGCGGATCATGCTGGCCCAGGCGCTGCGCCTGGAGACGCCGCCGCATGCGGTGATTGCTTCGGCCCTGCCGCTGCTGACAGGGGGGCAGCGGCGGCTGGCGCACGGCGTGTTCTCCGCGCTGCTGAAGCGGAATGCGGCCCTGCCCGATGTGCCCACTCTGCCCGAAAATGTGCAGGCGCGGTGGGGCGAACGAGCAGCCGCGATTGCCGCAGGGCTGGCGAGCCCGCCGCCGCTCGATCTGCAATTGAAGAAGTCGGCCGAGACGCGGGAGCGGGCGGAGGGTATGGGCGCAGTGTCGCTTGCGCCCGGCCATTTGCGTCTGCCGCGCGGGACACCGGTGGACCGGCTGCCCAGTTACGAAGAGGGCGCATGGTGGGTGCAGGATCTGGCAGCATCCTTGCCCGCTTCGTTGCTTGGTAGAGGCGAAGGAAAGCGCGTGCTCGATCTGTGCGCGGCGCCGGGCGGCAAGACGCTGCAACTGGCGGCCGCCGGATGGCAAGTCACAGCGCTCGATATCAATGAAAGGCGGCTGGAGCGCCTGCGCGAAAATCTGCAGCGCAACGGGCTGGAGGCGGAGATCGTGGTTGCCGATGCGCTGGCCTACACGCCGGGCAAGGCGTTCGATGCCATTCTGCTGGACGCGCCCTGCACTGCAACCGGCACCTGCCGCCGCCATCCTGATGTGCTGCACCGGATCGGTGAGGATGAGCTGTCCGAGACAACCACTTTGCAGGCCGCGCTTCTGAGGCGCGCTGTAGGTTGGCTGCCCGAAGGCGGCACGCTGGTCTATGCGGTGTGCTCGCTGGAGGAAGGGGAAGGCGCGGCGCAGGCCGCCAGAGTTGCGCTCGACCCGCTGCCGATTAGCGCGAGCGAATTGCCCGCCGGATTGCAGCCCACCCCCGAAGGCTGGCTGCGCACCGATCCCGGAATGCTGGCCGAACATGGCGGACTGGACGGGTTCTTTGTGGCGCGGTGGAAGAAATAGCGTAACCTTTCGCGGCAGTCGGACGGACCAGCCGGCACAGGCTCACATTTCACATCGGGCTCGGGAGGCCGCTTTCATGAAAAAGATCATCCTACTTCTTTTCTCGCACGGTGCCGTTCTCGGCATCGGCTTCGCACTGGGCGTTTTCTTCCTGCCCATCCTGACCGCGGAATCCGCGCCGGATGCAGCGGTGTTGGAACAAGAAGTGCAGCAGGCAGAATATTCGGCCCAGCTGACCCGTGACCTGCGCGGCAGCGATGCCCTGCATTGGGGCGAAGGCACGATCAGTGTCTCGCCCGAGCGCATCGCCCATCAGGGTGAGCTGGCGCCCGGGCCGGACTACATGGTCTATCTGACGAAGGATTTCGTCGAACACGAAGACGAATTCGAACCGGTAAAACAGGACGCTGTGCGGATCGGCGCGGTGAAAAGCTTCGACGGGTTCCTGCTGGATGTTCCGGACGGCGTCGACGTCGAAGGTTATACCACTGTAGTTGTATGGTGCGAGACCTTCGGCGAATTCATCACGGCAGCGAAATACCGCTAGTCGGTGACATATTGCGCGAAACTCTTGCGCAATTTCATGAGCTTGGCCGGGATCAGGGCCTGACAATAGGGATTGCGCTGGCCTTCTCCCTGCCAATAATCCTGATGGTAATCTTCGGCCGGATACCAGGTCGCCGGGCCTTCGATCGTAGTCACTGCACTGCCGCCATTATCGGCATTCCAGCGGGCGATCGCCGCCTCGGCCTCGGCGCGCTGGGCATCGTCAAGCGGGAAGATCGCGCTGCGATACTGGGTGCCGATATCGTTGCCCTGCCGATTGAGCTGGCTGGGATCATGCGTGCCCATGAACATGTCGAGAATCTGGGCGTAGCTGACCGTTGCGGGATCGTAATCGACCTTCACCGCCTCGGCATGGCCGGTTCGCCCCGTGCAGATTTGCTTGTAAGTCGGGTTCTCGGTCTCGCCGCCGATATAGCCGCTTTCCACATGGCTCACGCCGATCACATCGTTGAATACAGCCTCGGTGCACCAGAAGCATCCGCCAGCGAAAATTGCAGTTTCTGTTGTGTTCATGGGAACTCTCCTATGCGAGCAAAGTAGGTAGTGTGAGCAGGCTTGTCATCCATGGCGGGCCGCGAAAAATATTGCCTGACTCGGGCAACAGGGAGACATTTGATGAAATTCACCACCATTACGGCTGCGCTGTGTGCAGCGGCCATCGCGGTTCCGGCTGTGGCGCAGGAAACCCGTCAGCCCTCGACCGGCGAGCGCATTCTCGGTTCCATCCTGAACCGCGTTCTAGGCCCCGAACAGACCGCCGAAGAAGAAACGTCGACCACGGTCCCGGCCGAAGACATTGTCGCAGCTGAAACCGCCGTGGAGACAGCGGCGCCAACGATCGACGTCATTCTGGCCGACACGCGCCGCGATGGTGACCGCGCCCGCGACCAGTATCGCAACCCTGCCGAGACGCTGGAATTCTTCCGCGTTGGCCCGCAGATGACCGTCCTTGAATATGGTCCCGGTGGCGGCTGGTACACCCGTGTCCTTGCGCCATATCTGGCGGCAGAGGGCACGTATGTCGCGCTCAACAATGACAGCGATGCGCGCACCTACAACAGTGCCGAAGCCGAGCAGCGCGCGAAAAGCTGGACCTCCCGTTTCAAAGCGAGTGTCGCGGACATGACGGGCACCAGCACGGACGAAGTTACTGCTTTCGAAATCGACGAGATCCCTGAAGATGCGGCTGGCACCGTGGACCGTGCGTTGATCTTCCGCTCCATGCACGGCCTGTGGAACAATGACGAGGTCGACAGCACGCTGGGCGCAATGCGCACGCTGCTGGCCGATGACGGGATGGTCGGCGTTGTCCAGCACCGCGCCCCGTCCAGCGCCTCTTGGAGCGATGTCAATCCGGCCCGCGGTTATATGCGCCAAGCCGACGTCATCGCGATGTTCCAGCTACACGGCTTCGAACTGGTCGGCACCAGCGAAGTGAACGCCAACCCGCGCGATCCCGCGAATTGGGAAGGCGGCGTGTGGACGCTGCCGCCGGTGCTTCGTTATGGCGACGAGAACCGCGCGCAATATGAAGCAATTGGCGAAAGCGACCGGATGACCTTGCTGTTCCGCAAGGCTTCCTGACGCGCCATCAGGCGAGAGGGGCGCACGCAATATGGCCGACATCACCGTTGCTGCGCTCCAGCTGGCCTTGGGCGATCCTGATGACCGGGCCAATATCGAGGCAGTGAGCGACCTCGTCGCAGACGCAGCAGGGCGGGGGGCGGATATCGTCCTCCCGCCCGAGTTGTTTGACGGTCCGTATTTCTGCAAGACCGAGGACGAGGCGCTGTTCGAGCGAGCCCGTCCGGTGAATGATCACCCCAATGTGCAGGCGATGGCGAAGCTTGCGAAACGCCTTGGCGTGGCCATTCCCACCAGCTTTTTCGAACGCGATGGCCAGCACTATTACAACTCGCTGGCGATGATCGACCCGCGCGGCGAGGTAATGGGCGTATATCGCAAGAGCCACATTCCCGATGGACCGGGCTACGAGGAAAAATTCTATTTCCGCCCCGGCAATGGCGGGTTTCGTGTGTGGGACATCCCCGCAGGCGACCAGACGGTGCGCATCGGTGTCGGCATTTGCTGGGACCAATGGTATCCGGAGGCGGCGCGGGTGATGGCCCTGATGGGGGCCGAGATGCTGTTTTACCCCACCGCTATCGGGTCCGAGCCCTATGATGCCGAATTCGACACATCGGCGATGTGGCAACGCGCGATGCAGGGGCATGCGGTGTCCAATTGCATGCCGGTGATCGCGGCCAACCGGATCGGCACCGAGGACGGGCAGGCGTTCTACGGCCACAGCTTCGTGACCAATGAATGGGGCGAGAAGGTCGTGGAGTTCGGCCGCGAGGAAGAGGGCGTGCTGGTCGCCACGCTCGATCTGAAACTGGCCGCCAAACACCGCGCGGGCATGGGCTTCTTCCGGGATCGCCGCCCAGAGCTGTACGGGCGCATCTGCGAAGATATCTAGGCCCGTTCCCCCTCACTGCCGAACGGGCTACACCCTGCGGCATGGGTGAACAGGCCAACCATCAATATATTATCGCGACAGGGTCAAACCAGCGCCATCCCCGCCATGGCTCGCCGGCAGCGGTCCTTGCAGCGGTGCCGGCTGCCCTGAACGCCTGCAATGTCGAGGTTCTGGCCAAGGCACCAATCATCGCCAGTGCGCCTGTCGGGCCGTCCCGCCGGACCTATGCCAACGGTGCGCTACTGGTCGAGGCCGCTTTGGAGCCGCTCCTCATGCTGCGCTGCCTTCAAGAAATTGAACGCGTTTTCGGCCGGGTCAGGCGAGGGCAGCCGTGGCAGGCGCGCACGCTCGATCTCGATATTGTCGTTTGGTCGGGCGGGATATCGTATGGCCCAGAATTGACGATACCCCACCCGCGTTTCCGCGAGCGGGGTTTCGTGCTTGGTCCGGTGGCCGCAATCGCTCCGTCGTGGCGCGATCCGCTATCCGGCCTGTCGATGCGTCAGTTGTTGGCCCGGCTCAGAAAACCAAGACCAGCCTGACGCGTATCGGGCTCAGGCTGCTGCCGGAACCAGACCGGCCTGCTTAACAGCCTTGGGACGGCGCGCTGCACCGCCGCGGCGGAAGCGGCCGAAGCCGAGCAGAGCCAGAGCCATGGCGAACAGGCCGAACATGCCCGGTGCCGGAACTTCGGTTGCCGAGTAGCTATCGATGCTGCGGACATAGTCGCCACCGATGATCGGGTCGCCCCACCATGCCCAGAGGTTGAAGCGGTCGCCCCAGCCGATCAGCTTTTGCGGGTGAGTGGTGTCGATGTTCTTCGGATTGTCGGTGACCAGCTGACCGTTGATCAGACGGGTTCCGTCCAGCGATGTGAGGATCGAGCTGAAGGTGGGGTTTGCGCCGCCGGTAAAGGTCGCAAAGTCGTCGCTGGTGAAAACGGCGTTGATGTCCGAACCGACCCATGTGCCGGTGCTGGTGTCGGTATTGATGGTCAGCACGCTGCCATCGGTCATGCCGTATTCAAAGATCGTTGCATTGGCGGGTGCGGCCACTGCCAGAGCAGCGATTGCTGCGGCGCCGGTCGCTGCCAGTTTCAGGTTACGCATATCAATTCCCCTTCATCCAAGTCTTAATCGTGTTGCCTCGACAAAACGTTACCGAGGCTCGGAATGATGGGATGCATGCGGCGTGCCAGTTTTGAAGAATCGGCCCGCCCTGCGCGTTTCGATGGTTAACGCAAAAAATATTATAAACGGTGTGTAAACCAGACCGACGCCCCGAATGCCGCAGATAAGCCCGGTTTGCGGCACAAACGAGGTCTTAACCAGTTGCTGGCATACGGGCGGCATGAAAACACCGCTCACTCGCTCGTTCCGTTCCGGTTCCTCCTTCGGGAAGGCCCGCGCAGGTTTCTCCGCTGCTGCCATGGCGCTCGCCCTTGCGGCCTGTACCACCGGCCCCGCAGGCAGTCTGGCGGACGCGCAGGCGGCAGTCGCCGAGGGCGATCTGAAGCGCGCGCAATTGCTTGTCAGCGGATATCTGGAGGAACAACCCCAGGACGCCGCCGCACTGGAGCTTTCCGGCGATGTCGCCATGCGCATGGGCAATCTCGATCTGGCGATTACCCAGTTCAAGAATTTAAGCGCGGTGCCGGGCAAGGAGCAGGCGGGCAGCGATCTTCTGGCCGAAGCGTTCCTGGCCAACGGAAATACCCGCATGGCGAAACGGAGCCTGAGCGATCACGGCATCGAAACGCCGCGTGCCTACGGCGTCGCAGTGGGCGTGGCATTGATCGAAGGGCGTTCGAATCAGGCGCTGGAAACGCTGCAGGAGGGCCTGGAGCGGTTTGATGATTCCGCCGATCTGCATGCTCTCGACGCCTATCTTACTTTGCAGGCGGGCGATCTGAACGGGGCAAAGGCCAAGCTGAAAACCGCACTGGGCCACGATGCCAATCTGGTCGATGCACAGCTGCTGGCGGGGCGCATTGCTCTGCTGGAGCAGGATTTGCCGACTGCCAAAGCCAGCTTCGAAAACGTGGTGGCGCAGGAACCCAACCACCAGACGGCGCTGCTGGCGCTGATCGCCATCGCGCGTGACACCGGTGACGATGCTAATCTGAAGCGCTTGATGGCTCAGGCCGAGCAGGGCGGCAAAGTGAACCCCATCGCGGTCTATTTTGCCGCGCAGATGGCGTTCGAGAACAACGAGGTGAAGCGCGCTTTCGAGTTGCTGCAGCCGATTGTCGGCCAGAGCCGGACCTTCCCCGCGCTGGACCGGCTCGTCGGCCTGGTTGCTGCACGCCGGGGCCAGACCAATGAAGCGATAATCAGCCTGAACCGCTATTTCTCCGGCGGCGGGGAAGACCGCGTTGCGCGGCTGGTTCTGGCGGCAGAGCAGCACCGCAACAAGGAGCACGAGGCCGCTTGGGAAACAGTGCAGCCGCTGCTGTCGGACCCGAAATCAGGCCCGCAAATTCTCCAGCTGGGCGTCTCCATCGCAAGCGCCCTGAACCTGAAGGACGCCGATGCGCTGAAGGCGCGCATTGCGGGGGCCGGGCCGGACCAGAAGTTTCTTCAGGCCATGGGGCAAGCGGGTGCCGCGATCAAAGCAGGCAATTGGAAGCGCGCCGATGCGATCTATGCGGAACTTCTGGCGAGCGGCCATGACAAGGAAGTCGGCCTGCTGAACAATGCGGCACTGGCGAAGCTGGAATTGGGCGACGGCGCGGCTGCAACCGCGCTGGCGCGCAAGGCGGCCAAACTGGCACCGCAAGATGCCGTGGTGCTCGATACGCTGGGCTGGGTGCTCTTCAAAACCGAGGGCGCCAGTGAAGAATCGCGCAATTTGCTCGCCATGGCAGCCACTAAGAAGCCCGGCGACAAGGCCATCGCGCAGCATCTGGGCACCGTGAGCAAAGCGCTGTCGAGCAATTAATTTGCTACTTTGGAGGTGCGCAGGGCCGCAATCCATCTTGACCGGCCCAAGCCATCCCCCTAGGCGCACCATCCGGTGGTTGGGCCCTTAGCTCAGTTGGTAGAGCAACTGACTTTTAATCAGTAGGTCGCTGGTTCGAACCCAGCAGGGCTCACCACCGAATTCCCTCGTTCGGGTAAATGTCGCTTCCCAAAATATGCTTGGAGTTTCGCGCAGGGCCGTGCCCCCGCGAAGCCGTTTGCGCTGGGATGTCAGCTGGCGAGCTTCATCGCGGGCGGCCCTGAATTGCGTGGCCGGGAGGAGGGATCGATTCTCGTTTTCGTTCGCCTCGACAGGTCGCTCTGGGTTGTCGGGCGGGGTCGCGGAAGCGGCGCACACTCCGTTTCGCGCGCATTCCCGGCCTGCAGGCTGCTCCGTAAAAAGCGCCAGCTGCGGATCCCCCGCACAATCGCATCACCGGTGACGTAAAGCGCAATCGCCAAAGCGCAGACGAGAAACACGTTCGTTGCAATCGTGATCAGCATGACTTGGGCCTCCGCCTGTTTCGAATGCCAATGGCTTAGCGCAGAACAGGCCTCACACGTTGTAAACAGGCTTATCCACAAGGTAAGAAGTTGTAAGCGGGTCCGCCACGGCATTCACACATTAACGTTGCCGTGGCATAAGTGCATGATGAACCTGTTAGCTGCGCCTCGCTCGGCCCTTATGGCTGCTCTCGTATTGTCGATGGCATTTGCACCATCCTGTGCCTTTGCGTCGGAGAAGGACTCTCCGCTGCGCTACACTGTTGAGCGCGGCGATACGCTTTATGGACTGGCGGAGAAATATTTCCGCTCTACCGCTGCGATCGAGCAGGTCCGGCGTTTGAACCGGGTGGCTGACGCGCGGCGTCTGCCGGTCGGAAAATCGCTCCTGATTCCGCGCGACGTCCTGCGCTACACGCAGGTTGAGGTCGCAGTAGTTGCGTACTCCGGCCCTGTCCGGATCGCCAACGGAACGGCGCAAGTCGGGCGGGTTCTGAAGGAGCGCGAAACCGTTGCCACGGGGGCGAACGGTTTTGTCAGCTTCTCGACGAAATTTGGCGGCCGGTTCTCGATTCCCTCCAATTCACGCGCGCGACTCGTCTCTGCCCGGCGCTATCTTCTCGGTGAAACGCTCGATATCGATCTCGCAGTCGAGAAGGGGCGCAGCAGTGCCAGCTCGCCGACGCTGAAAAACGGGAGCCGCATCAGGGTGCGCACCCCGGTTGCTGTGACTGCCGTGCGCGGAACCGAATTCCGCGTCGCTTACGATGAAGAGCGTGGCCGCAGTCTTACCGAAGTGGTCGAAGGTTCAGTGGCAGTAGTTACACCTGCGCAGGAAACAGCGGCCCTGGAAGGTTTTGGGGTGGCCTTGGCAGAGGGGCAAGCCCCGTCGACCGAGCGGCTTTTGCCGGCACCCCAGCTTGTGAACGGCGGTGATATCCAGACGGCAGAAACGCTGCAATTTGCCATCGCCCCCTCGGCTGGCGAGGAAGGATACCGGATCCAGATCGCCAAGGATGCAGGGTTCCTCGACGTTGTATCGGAGCAGCTCATCCAGCGTCCGCAGGCAACTTTTGAGGAGCTCGCGGACGGCCGCTATTTCGTTCGCGCGCGTGCAATTTCCGGTTCGGGTCTGGAAGGCCAGTCGGAAGCTTTGTCGTTCCGGCGCAAGCGGCTTGGCGCTGGAGGCAGCGCAGGCACATCCGACGACGGGGCAGGCTATGTCTTCCAGTGGCTGCCCTCAGGAGAAGGCAATACCTATTACGCCTTTCAGCTATGGCGCGCGGATGATCCTGCGCGGCTAGTCGTTGATGAAACATCGCTCTCGACGAGCGGATTTGAACTGACCGGTTTTGATCCGGGTGCTTATGTCTGGCGGGTCGCTGCGATTCAGGCCGACGCGGAAGACGGCCTGCTAAAGGTTTGGGGCCCCGAACAGAAGTTGACGATTTCCGACTAATCCGCTCCGGCTTGCGAGATGAATTCGTTCCGCCTCAGACTGGAATGGTGGGCGCTCCTTGCTGCGTCGATCGGATGTCTGTGGCTCCTGCAAACTTCGGACACGACGCAGCGGCTCGATAATCAATTGTTCGATTTTGGCAGTGCTCTGGCGCGGCCCGCCGTGCCGGACGACATTGCGATTGTCACGATAGACGATCGCAGCATTGCCGAGCTCGGTGTCTGGCCGTGGCCGCGCGCCTTGCATGGCGAGATCATTGATCGGCTGACGGAGGCGGGCGCGCGGGCGATTATTCTCGACGTTTTGATCCTGGACGAAAGCGACCCGGACGATCTTGCCCAGCTGGTCTCGGCTGTCGGGCGGAACGGCAACGTGTTTCTTCCTCACAGCTTTACTGCGAGCCCGGACAGCGCGACCGGCTCAATGGCACTGATGCCCGTCGCCGCGCTGGCAGAGCAGGCCAAGGGCGTGGGCCATGTGGTCGCGGAACCCGATTCCGACGGAGTGCTGCGCCGCTTCGAGATGGATTACACGCTGGATGGCATCGAATATCCGCACCTTGCCAAAGTGCTGGTGTCCAACGCCGGGCCATCGGAGATCGCTGTGCCCGAGCAACCTGTCATACCGATCCTCCCGGTGGGCTCATTCACCGAATTGCCGGTTGCCGAATTGCTGGCGGCTGAGAATCCCCCTGAATTTTTGCGCGATACGATCGTCTTCATCGGCGCGACGGCGCAAGGCATGGGAGACCGCTATTCGGTCGCGGCGGGCAGTGTCGGTTTGATGAGCGGCGTTGAGACGCAGGCTAATTTGGTCAACACGCTCCTGACGCGCAGCTGGATCGAGACGCTCCCTGTCTGGGTCACTTTCGCCATCGGTGCCGTTGCACTGTTTCTGCTGTTTACCGGTTTCCGGCTTCTGTCGCCGCGCGCCTCTTTCATGCTCACTCTCGGGCTGGCCGCCTTCATCACCTTGTCGTCTTTGGTCATGCTGCTGGCAGGCAAGCTGTGGTTTGCGCCGACTGCGACTGTTGTCGTGTTGCTGTTTGCCTATCCCTTCTGGTCGTGGCGCCGCCTCACCTATGTCAGTTCCTATCTGGAGCAGGAGGCCGCGCGCCTATTCGAAGAGCCGGCGTCTGGCGAGGGCGCCGCAGGGACTGATGTCCTGTCGAGGCAAACTGCGCGGCTCCAGAGTCTGGTGGGTTCGGTCAAGCAATCCCGCGATTTTGTCAGGCAAGTGATCGAGGCATCTCCGGATGCGATATTCGTCCTCGATACGGATTCCGTTGTCGTCATGGCGAATTCCCATGGCGGGCAGCTCTTGCCCAGCGTGTCTACTCTGGACAAACCCGTCTTCTCCGAAGTTCTGATTATGGAAAAGGCCCGGCGGGAAGCGGATGCGGATGAACTGCAAACGACCGACGGACGGACTTTCCTCGTCGCCCGTGCGCCCTTTCCGGCGGCTGAGACGGACGGAGACGCGATTTCCGCAGGCCTGCCCCAGGGCGGCGAGATATTGGCACTGCGCGATATTACCAACATCCGCCAGATCGAAAACGAGCGCCAGCAAATGCTGGAATTCCTCTCGCATGATATGCGCACACCTCAAGCTGCGATTATCGCGCTGACCCGCAAGGTATCGCTCGCTGGAGAGGCGAGGGATATGGTGCGCCGTATCCGCTCACAAGCGGAGCGCACGATGAAACTGGCTGACGATTTCGTGCAACTGGCCCGGCTCGATCATACCAGCATCACGCCCGAGGACACGGATTTGGGCGCCCTGATAGAAGAGGCCTGCGACCGCGCTTTCACGCAGGCAGAAGCTGCAAACATCGATATCGTGCAACATTTGCCGGAGGACCCGTGCTTCGTTCATGTCGATGGGTCGCTGATAGCCCGGATGATGGACAATCTGATTGGCAACGCAATCAAGTATTGCGCTGCCAACGACACCATCGAGGTAACGCTCGATTGCTGCGCCGCAGACCATGCCATCCTCGTCGTTTCCGACAGCGGACCCGGCTTTCCGCCCGAACGGCTGGCCGATCCGTTTGCCAGGTTCGGCGCGCATGCAACCCATGCCGGGCCCAGCGCCGGCCTTGGCCTTACGCTCGTCAAGAAGGCGGTGGATGTGCATGAAGGCACAATCGGTGTGGATAGTGTGAAAGGCGAAGGTACGACCTTCACGATCACCCTGCCTAAATAGGCTAACCCAAGTTTTGGAGTGGCTGGAGCGAGGCGCGGCGCCGGTCCTGTGCTTTTGTTTAAAGGCCCATTTGCCCCATTGCGTCGGCAACCAGCGCATCGGCCATCGCGCGCTCGTCCGCTTCGGTGAAGGCGCAATCCACTACCGTCCCCTCTCCGCGATAGCGGATAGTGCCACTGGTCCGGTCAAGCAGGCTCAGGGTGGCTTTCATCCGCTGCGGTGCGCACTTGTCCAACGGGCTGCTTTTGACAGGTACGGCCACCGTGCGCACGCTAGAGGGACCTGCGGCCTCGCGCGGTTTCTCGGTGATCGCAGTCGATGCAGGCGCAAGGGCCAGTCCGTAGTCACCGACAAGAGCTGCGTCGTCCGAACGGTCAAGCCCCGCAGCCCCGAATGCGCTTACCAGAGCCTCGCCGAACCGGCGGCTGCTATCCGGCTTCTCAGTGACAATCAAAAACACGGAAGAGGGTTTCGCAGCAGCTTCGACGTCGGCTATCGACTGGATGCTTACCGGTTGGCTTACGGCGCAGGCAGAAAGCGCAGATGCCAGTGTGAGACTGATGGCAACGGGGCCAAAGCGCGAAAGAACTGCTGCATTATTCGCCATCGCCGCCTGTATCTCCGATCTCGTCCATCCTGTATCCGAACCCGAACACTGTCTGGATGGCGAAACCATTGCGCGGACGCAACTGGAGTTTTGACCGGACGCGCGAAACATGCAGGTCGAGGGTTCTGCTTTCGACGTCCAGCGCGCCGCCCCAGATCTCGGCGAAGATGTAGCCGCGCGACAAGGGGCGGTTGAGATTATCGAAGAAAAGCAACGACAACTCGAATTCTTTATTGGTGAGTGTGATCTCCTCCCCGCGGAGGCTTGCCTTCTGGAGAACACGATCGAATGTGTAGTCGCCGAATGATACGATACGGTCGGGCTGCGGCGGAGCTTGCCGGCGATGCGCTGCCTCGATCCGCGCGAGCACGACTTCGGCCATTTCGGGTTTGACCACATAGTCGGTCGCCCCCGCTTTGAGGCCGGTGACGATATCCGCTTTGCCTGTTCGACTGGTTATCAAGATGAAGGCAGGCGGGCGCTCAAGCTTGGCGACCGCCCATTCGACAATCGCCAGGCCGGTATGACCCGGCATGTTCCAATCGAGCAGAACGACATCATACGTTTCGCGCTGCAGCGACGTCTTCAGTTCCGTTCCGTTGCGAAATCGTTCGAGATCGTGACCGGCCTGGGAGATTGCCTGTGACAGGGAATCGAGCAGCTCCGGATCGTCGTCAGCAAGAGCTATCCTCACATCTTCCCCCAAGGTCGAATGGTGCGATCTACAATATTTCGATACATGCAAGAGCGCCTACCATGGCCAAATTCAGCCACGAAACTTGTATCATCGGATGATACAAGAAATTACGATTTGATAAAACGGTCGGGTATTTACCTACGCAGCCAGCAGCCGTCTCATCTCGTCAAACAGTTCGAGTTGGTCCGATTGCGATCCGGAGAGCAGCGCATTTTCCAAGCGCCGGCTTTCCTCGCCGAGCGCTTCCTCCCCGAAATAGGCGGCGATACCCGCTATCTGGTGCAATTGCGCGGCAAGCTCGTCGAGCGAGGTGCCTTCCAGCGTGCCTGAGCGTATCGCGGCTTCTATTGCAGTTCGCGCATTGGTTTTGCGTTCATCATACATGGCGACAAGATGCGGATCGGTTTCCCGTCCATACTCGCCGTCTTCTTCGCTATCATCGGCGAGGGCCCAGCGATTGAGAGATGCGCCCAGCTCGCGCATCCGCAAAGGCTTGGCGATGTGCTCCTGCATGCCCGCTTTCAGACACGCGTCGATGTCTTCCTGATAGGCATTGGCGGTCAGCGCGATGATCGGGAGCTCGGCCGACGGCAGCCCGGCCGCGCGAATGGCGCGCGTCGCCTCGAGCCCATCCATCACCGGCATCTGCATATCCATCAGGACAATGTCGAACGGATTACCGGCCCCGGCGGCGCGCACTGCCATGTCCACCGCTTCGCGCCCGTCATGGGCGAGAATGGCGCTGCACCCCAGCTTTTCGAGCATGGCGATGGTCAAATGCTGATTGATCGGATTGTCTTCGGCGACGAGTATCCGCAAAGCCGCAGCGGTTTCTTCCTCAAGCAGATTATCGCCGCCCGTTTCCTCGGCCGCTTCCGGTGCCTCACATGCGATCACAGGCAGCGTCAGCGTGAATGTCGAGCCCTTGCCAATCTGGCTTTCCACCCCGAGCTTTCCTCCCAAAAGAGAGGCAAGCTGGGCGCAGATCGGGAGGCCAAGACCGGTCCCGCCGAAGCGCCGTGCAATGGTGGAGTCCGCCTGCGTGAAATTCTCGAAAACATAGTCGATCTTGTCTGGAGCGATGCCGATGCCGCTGTCGGTAACACTGATCTGAAGAGTTGCGGGATCATCACCGAGTCGCGCGGTTACCTCGACCGCCCCTTCCTCTGTGAATTTCAGGGCGTTGCCCAGCAGATTGAGAATGATCTGGCGAAGCCGGATCGGATCGCACAGGAACCATTTTGGCACATCGTCATCGACCGTGAAGTCGAGCGAGAGACCATTGCCGATTGCCACCGGTTCCATCAGCCGGACCGCGCCGCGCAATTTGTGGCGCAGGTCAGTCGGCTCACTCGCCATCGTCATTTGCCCTGACTCGATCTTCGCGAAGTCGAGCAGATCGTTCAGCAGGCGCAGCATCGAACGTCCTGAATCTGCGATCATCTCAAGATTCTGGCGTCGCTCCGGATCTGGCTCCCCCGACAATGCCAATTCTGTAAAGCCGATCACGCCGTTCATCGGTGTGCGGATTTCGTGGCTCATATTGGCAAGGAAGGCCGACTTCGCCTCGACCGCGCCTTCGGCTCTGTCGCGCGCTTCGACCAGTGCTGCTTCCAGCGCTTTGGTCTCGTCGATATTCCGCAATGAGACAATCATCTCCAGCGGATCGCCGCTTTCTTTATCGCGCAAAAGCCCGCATTGCGCCTCGAGCCATTGATACTCGCCCGGACGGTCGAGCGCGATGGCGCGAAAGGCGATGCGCGTGAGGCTTTCATCCCCTTCGGACAATGCCCGGAAAGCCTTCTTCACACGCCCGGCATCATCCGGGTGAAAACCAGTTAGGAATTGCAGCCCGACAAGGCTGGACGAGGGCGCGCCGAAAACCTTTTGCGAGGAGGGCGAAGCATAGAGGCACAACCCGTCCAGGCTCAATCGGAGGACCGCATCGGTCGCATTGTCGGCTAGCAAGGCAAGTTGCTGTTCGCGTTCTTCGAGTTTAGCGCGCGTGCGCTGCTGGCGGGTTATATCGTGGGCAATGCCGACGTAACCGACGATGTCCCCATTTGCGTCGAATTCGGCTGAATTGACGGTTTCGAGAATGATTTCCTCGCCATCCGCTGTCTTGTAGCCGATGACCCTGCGCCGCACGTCACCCGGCTTGTTGAAGCCCGAAAAAGCCGGATCACCCTCATATTCCTCACCCGTGGCAAGTTGGGTCTTCCACCCGTCGCCGAGGACATCTTCGGCTTTCAATCCGAAATTCGCCAGCCACACCGAATTGACGTAGGTGAGATCGCCCCACGCATCGGCCTGGAATATGCCAACCGGGGCGGATTCCGCCAGCCGGCGAAACCGCGCCTCGCTCTCGGCCAATTCGTGGCGGTGGGCGAGCGATTCCGTCACGTCGCTGGCAGAACCCAGCATTCCTGAGAACGCGCCGTCCTCGTCGAATTGCGGAACCAGGGTGACGGCCAACGTGATGGTGCGTTTCTCGTCGATGGCAATCGCGATTGTGTGCCGCTCGTCCTGCAAGGGTACCAGATTGGGGTCGGCCCTTTGCTCGGCGAGACGATCCCTTTCGTTACCGACGATCTGCTCAAGCAGCGCGTTGCGCAGCAGGCTGACATTCGCGCCTTTCGAGAGGTGTTCCCAGCGCCGGTTCAGATAGGTGAAGTTCCATTCGGGATCGAGCCGGAAGACGATGTCGCCAATGCCCTCGAGAATGGAATTCACGAACTCCTGTCCTTGTCGCAATTCTTCGCGGATGGTTGCTCGGTTAGCGAGGGCCACCGCGACAGGAATGCCAATCGCCAGAAGCGAGGCGAGAAAGACCTGCAAAGCGATGATCTCGGAACGCGGTGAATCCTCGATGAGCGCGATCGGCCCCATATCATTCATCGATGCGATCGATGCTGCACAGGCAAACACCGCAACTGTGATGGCTGTGCCGAGGCGTCCGGTGAGGAACGCCGCCACAACAACTACCGGCGCCGCGAGGAACAGGAACGGGAAGGTCGTTTGGGCAAAGATTGCCGGCACGCCGATCGCCATGGCAGCCAGGACGATTCCCCAGCGCGAAGCCGAAACGCGCGTCCATTGTTCGGGGTTTGCAACCGCGTTGCGGGCGATGAGCACCATAGAGCCGAAAATAGGAATTGGCAGGCAGTGCGCGGCGAGCCACATGGTGTAGGCATGCCAAAAGACGTCGTCTGCGAACGTCGAATAGACAGCTGCGGCAACAACGCCGGACAGCAGCGGCACGGTGGCGCCTATGGCCGCCATTTTGGCAAATTCGCGGACTGTTTCGAAGGTTTCGCTCCGCAGCATCAGGCGGTCCAGCAGATAGAGGACCAGAACCATCTCGAGCGCATTGGCTGCGGCCAGACCTATTGCGACCGGTGCATTATCCCCCACAGCGAAATTGACCGCCACATTCGCAGCCAGGCACGCGGTAAGCGCGCTGGTTCTGCACCTGCGAGCGCGCCCGAGCAGCAGCCCGATGACCAGAGCATTGCCGATCCAGAAACCAGCGATGCGACCGGATTCCAGCGTCAGAGAGATCCCGGCAAGAGCAAGACCGGCATAGAGGAACGCGATTGCCACGCAGGCAAGCGCAATCATGGCCCATGGAAGTGGGGGCGATGCGCCCTGATTTTGAAAGTCCTCTGGCATTGCGGCTGCGTAGCGCAACGTAGTTAATATCTGCTTTTCAACGCTGATTAGGTAATGGCCCCTAAGCCATGATCGCGGCGGCGCCAGACTGGTCGTTTTTATACACCTGCGAGCGCATTCGAGCGGCAGAGAACTTTTCCCTTTGATAATCGCCCGCTTCCCTTCAAACGAGCCTCCCTGTCTGGATAACCAACATGATTGGAAAAGCGCATGACGATGAAATCCCTGTTCGATGTTTCCGGCAAGATCGCCGTTGTGTCTGGCGGATCGAGCGGGATCGGCGCGATGATGGCGCAGGGACTGCTGGAGAACGGGGCGAAGGTTTACATCACCGCGCGCAAAGTCGACCGGCTGAATGCCAAAGCGGATGAGATGTCACAGTTTGGCGAGTGCATCGCCATTCCCGGCGACATGTCCTCGGTCGAGGGGATCGAGGCGCTGGTTGCCGCCATTGGCGAGCATGAAAGCCACGTCGATATCCTGATCAACAATGCCGGGGCCAACTGGTTCGCCCCGCTCGAAGGTTTCCAGGAGAAGGGCTGGGACAAGGTGATGGATATCAACATCAAGTCGATTTTCTTCGCCACCCAGAAGTTCCTCCCGCTGCTGAAAGCGGCGGGCACGGCCGAGGCGCCGGCGCGGGTCATCAACATTGCTTCCATCAACGGCATCCGCAATTCGGGCATGCCGACCTATGCCTATTCCGCCAGCAAATCGGGCGTGATCCATCTGACCGAGCATCTGGGGGCCGATCTTGCGCCCTCGCACATCAATGTGAACGCCATCGCGCCGGGCCTCTTCCCCAGCGATATGACCAAGGAACTGGTCGAAAGCGAAGGCATGACCAAGGCGGCCATCTCCCGTATCCCGCGCGGACGAATGGGCGCGCCGGGCGACATTGCCGGGACCGCGATTTTCCTGTCCTCGCCCGCCTCGGCCTGGATCACGGGCCAGACGATTGTGCTCGACGGAGGGATGATCGCAACGGCCTGAATTGGGCGTGGTGACCCCCGATCAGGGAAGAATGCCGAGCTATTACAGTGAATAGGCTTTGACTCTCCAGCTCTTTCTGACGAGGGTAGTTGGCAACCGGGGGAGTCGTTCAAGAACATAATCTCGGGTCGCACACGCCTCTTCCGGAAGTGGAACCGACCCGGGAGAAATTGAAATGCGTAACCATCTCTTGCTCAGCGCGGCCAGCGTTGCGATCGCTTTTGCCTGCAATGCACAGCCCGCCATCGCCTCGGAAGAATGTCCGGCGGCGGAAACCGAGCAAGCGGCCATGCTGGCATTGCTGGATGAGGAGCGCGCGGTCGATTGCGCTACGGCGGCACTCGGGATCGAACAGGTTACTGCTGCCCAGCGCGGTGTCTTGCTGTCGACCTATGCCGGTACGGGCCCGCGCGGCACGGTCGCGGCACTGACAGCCCGACGCGAAAATACCGCAGGCGAAACCACTCCGATTGCCGGGCTCGATCAACCGCAGGGCGCGACTGCGTCTTGCGTCACAAATAGCGGATCGAATTCGCGGCTGGAATGCGGAGTCAATTCCGTAGCCAGCGCACCCGGAGCGACTGCGGTGGGCAGCGATGCCACAGCCAGCGGCGATTTCTCGACTGCACTGGGCCGCGATGCACGAGCAACAGCCAATAACGCCACCGCAGTGGGCGAAGGATCGCGCGCCACCGGTGTCGGCAGCACCGCAGTGGGCGAAGGAGCAAACGCCAGCATTCAGTTGTCGACGGCGGTGGGGCAAAGCTCCTCTGCAGGGAATGGTGCCTCAGCCTTGGGCGTGCTAGCAAATGCCTCCGGTGGGGATAGCCTCGCGCTAGGGCGCAGTGCTCTGTCAAGCGGCGCCGACTCTATCTCAGTCGGCGCAGGGTCGGGCGCGACTGCCACAAATGCCACCAGTGTCGGGGCCGGTGCGCAGGCTCTCGGTACTAGTTCAACCGCCCTTGGTCAGGCGGCAAGCGCTGGCGGGCAATCGGCGATTGCCATCGGCCACGCCTCGAACGCCTCACGGCCAGGCGCTGTTGCCGTGGGTGATGCCGCATTGGCCAGTCAGAGTAGTGCGCTTGCGGTTGGTACCAGCGCGATCGCATCCTTTGGCCAAAGCACTGCCGTGGGCACATCAGCATCGGCAACCGCAACCAGCGCCGTCGCCGTTGGTCAATCGGCCAGTGCGGCCGGAGTTTCCTCACTAAGTGTCGGCGCTTTGGCGCAAGCGCAGGCCGCGCAATCGGTGGCGTTGGGGCAGAGCGCAATATCAAGCGGATCAGGCGCCATTTCTCTCGGCGATTCTGCACAGGCCAGTGGCGAGCGGTCAATTGCGATAGGTGAAGACAGCGAAGCTCTGGTTAACGGCAGCATCGCGATCGGCGCCGATGGCGCGGACGCAGGCTCTGGTGGAGCTATCGCCGGCGGGGTTAATTCCACAGCAGTAGGCACAGATGCGACTGCTCCGGCTGCCGAGGCCAGTGCATTCGGTGCCGGTGCCACGACTGCCGGAACACAAGCCACGGCCATTGGTGCCTCGGCAATTGCTGCATCCAATGGTTCGACTGCCATTGGATATTCGGCAGTTGGATCTTTCAATGCGCTTGCTGCGGGGTTCGAAAGCACCGCGGATGGTGGCAGATCTGTTGCATTGGGCAGTTTCGCACGCTCGGTAGGTACTCAGAGCGTTGCGCTGGGCGGTGGATTGGACGCGGCAACAGCTCCCTTGGCCAGCGGGCAGTTGGGGATTGCGATTGGTTCCGGTTCCACCGCAGGCGCGGTAGCGCAAGGCCTTAGCTCCATCGCAATCGGCAGCGATTCTACAGCGCTCAGCAACAACACTGTGGCTGTCGGCGCAAACGCCGATGCGACGGCTTTCGACGCTGCAGCCATCGGCGCAAATACTCAGGCGACCGGAGCATCCGCGCTCGCATTAGGCGATACGGCGGCGGCAAGCGCTAACGATACGGTTGCCCTCGGCGTCAATGCAGCGGCCAGCGGGGTGTCATCCTTCGCCGGCGGGTCCGGCGCAGGCGCGCTAGGCGAAGCCTCGATTGCGCTTGGGCTCAACTCCAATGTCGGGGCAGGCGGTGCCAATGGCATTGCCGTCGGCACGAACGCGTCCGCCTCGGGCGACCGCGGATTAGCGGCGGGCATTTCGGCCAATGCAGGCGGATCGACCACGATCGCCCTCGGATCGTTTGCCAATGCAGCGGGCGCATCCGCGATTGCCGCTGGCAACAATTCCAGCGCCGGCGCGGACCATACGATCGCGATAGGCGGCGATACCACTTTCGATGGCGATGCCGATGGAGCGGTAGCATCCGGCTTTCGAGCAATTGCTATTGGCGCCGATTCTGAAGCTACCGGGGCCAATGCGCTTGGCCTTGGCTTCAATACGGAAGCAACCGGGTTCAACGCTGTCGGGATCGGCCCATCGGCCCGTGCCATTGCGCAAGAGACCATTGCTGTCGGCTCCGGCGCAATTGCCAATGCATCGCGCTCCATTGCGTTGGGAATCGGAGCCAACACCACCAATGCCAGCTCCATTGCATTGGGCACGCTGACCCAATCCGGCGGCATATCTTCCGTCGCTGTCGGAGGTGATGGGGATGATGCAGGCGCCAACGGCGCAGTAGCCAGCGCCGATTACGCAACAGCGGTGGGCTCCGATGCTCTGGCGGACGCCAATCTGGCCTCGGCATACGGCGCCAGTGCTATAGCTGAAGGGATAAGCTCGACCGCATTGGGCAATCTCGCCAATGTCGGGACCGACGGTGTGGAGGCCACAGCGGTCGGCTACCAGTCCAGCGCCAGTGCGCTCAGAGCCTCCGCCTTTGGGCGCAATTCCGTGGCCAGCGGAGCCAACACCACGGCAGTGGGTAGCGGCGCACAGGCAACCGGCGGCGGGGCCTCTGCCTTCGGGCTGGCCGCGCGCGCGACAGCCAATCGCGCCACGACAGTGGGCCGCGCTTCGACTGCCAGCAACGCCGATACCGTGGCCGTCGGCCATGCAGCAACAGCCAGCGGGAACCGCGGTACTGCGATCGGCAATGCGGCTTTGGCCGGGCAGACGAGCACCACTGCCATCGGCGACGGAGCGCAGGCAAACTTCGCCCGCAGTCTCGCCATCGGCTTTGGTACGGTCAGCACCGGAGCGGACAATGTCAGCATCGGCAACAGCAGCGCGACCTACAACCTCGCCGGTCTTGCCGCACCGAGCGCGGGTACTTTTGTGCTGACCATTGACCAGAACGGACGGCTGGCGACGGTGGCGAGTTCGAGTTTGTCGGGCGATGCGCGGTTCACCGGGCTCGATCGACCGCAGGATGGGACTGCGCCTTGCAATACCAATGGCGGGGCTTCCACCACTCTCGAATGCGGTGTCAATTCGTCAGCTACCCCAAATTTTTCAACCGCCCTTGGTGCCGCAGCCAGTGCAAATATTCAGTCAACAGCGGTAGGCTATGATGCGATAGCTGCCGGACAACAGGCGATATCGATCGGGCAGGGATCTGACGCCACATCGAACAGATCGTCCGCCGTGGGGACCTTCAGTCAGGCAGGCGCAACCGATTCAACGGCAGTCGGTCATGACAGCAGGGCATCGCAAGCCGGTTCAACCGCTATCGGCAAATCCGCAAATAGCGCTGGTCTCCAAGCTACCGCGCTTGGAAATCTCGCCCAAGCCACTTCGGCCGGGTCGGTAGCGGTGGGCGCAGGCTCGTCCGTGTCGGGGACCAATGGAATCACAATAGGCCACGACAGTTCCTCTACGGGCATTGGCACAATCGCCATTGGAGGCGATGGTAATGATAGCGACACGCTGGGAGCCCGGGCGACCGGCGGAAGCGGAGCCATTGCTATCGGTGCCGACAGCCTGGCCAGCGGGATCGATTCAATCGCTCTGGGTGAGACAGCCACTGCGACAGGCTCGTCTGCTATTGCCATTGGCGACCTTGCCCAGTCGACCAGCAACGATACGGTGGCGATCGGCGAAGGAGCGGAAGCCTCCCTGACTGGAGCCATCGCCATGGGCGACGGCGCAATATCTTCTGGGACTGAATCCATATCCATCGGCGACTTGTCGACAGCCTCGCAGTCCGACGCTGTTGCGATCGGTTCCGGTTCAGACGCGACCGGATCCTCTGCCGTGGCGCTGGGCGGGGACGCAGGTGATGGCGATTTCTTGGGTGCACAGGCAACGGCCAGTGGCGCGTTGGCTTTGGGAGCGGACACGGTTGCTTCCGGTATCGAGTCTTCCGCGGTGGGTTACCAGAGTTTGGCGAGCGCTGATGGAGCCTCTGCCTTCGGACGCGCGGCCAATGCCGGCGGAGTCAATTCGACAGCACTCGGAAACGGCGCGAACAGCGGGGGAGGTGGAGCGACTGCTATCGGTAATGGTGCCTTTGCTACGTCGAACCGATCGACCGCCGTCGGGCGGGGATCGCGGGCTCTGAGGGCCGATGCAACGGCGGTTGGCCAGCAGGCCAATGCCGGGGGCATTCGCTCGACGGCTGTCGGCAATGGCGCAACCGCCAATTTCACCGATGCGACCGCCATCGGTTCGGGTGCAACCTCCACCCGCTCCAACCAGGTCACCCTGGGCGGAGCAGGTTCCTCTGTCGTCGTTGCTGACATCGACGCCAGCACCAACCAGCAGGTCGGGCCGGTCGATGTCGTCACTATCGACGCTACCGGCACTCTGGGGCGGCAGGCGGTCGCGACTACTGGGCAGCTGCGCACGGTGGAGGCGACCGTCGATCATATTGCCGCGGTGACCGATGCGCAGTTCAGCAGTCTGGCGAACCGCGTCGGGACGCTGGAAAACCGCTTCGCCGATCTCGACTTCCGTCTCAGCGATCTGGACGAGCGTTCCAGCGGCGGGATCGCAGCGGCAATGGCCATGGGCGGTCCGGCAATTGCTCCTGGCAAGGCGATCTCGCTGTCCATGTCGGTGGCCAATTACCGGGGCGAACAGGCCATTGCGGGCTCTCTGACGGGAGAGATCGCGCGGGACATCTATCTTTCCGCCGGGGTCAGCGGGAACACGGCTGATGGCGATATCGGGACCCGGGCGACGGTGCTGTTCGGCTTCTGATCGGTCCCGCCTCAACCAAAACTCCCCGGCGAGATTGTCGCTCGCCGGGGAGGTTTGCATCTTGGGGCGAACGCTCGCTCAGTTTCGGAGCATCGTGCCCGTGTCCCCTGCCATCTGGCCGGCTGGCAGTGTGGCTGCATCCGGCACAGCGTGGACGATATCTCCGACGCACAGATCGCCTTTCAGCATTTTGCGGGCGTAATGCAGCCGGGTTTTCACCGTCCCCTCCGGCACCCCGGTCGCCTCGGCAATGTCCTGCACCGACATTTCGTTGAAATAGCACAGCACCACCGCTTCCCGCTGGGCCGGTGACAGGCGTCCGATGGCGGCGCGGATGCGTGTGGACGTGTCCTGCTCATGCAGATGACTGTCCTGTGCCGGGGCATTGTCGGTGACTTGCAGAAAGCTTTCGGGCGGCAGCACACTCTCGCGTTTGCCCTCGCGGCGCAGGCGATCAATTGCCTTGTTGCGGACGATCCGACGGACCCAGCCATTGGCCGATCCGCGCCCGCCATAATTTCCGGCATGCTGCCAGATATCCATGAAGGCCTCGTCCACTGCATCCTCGGCGGCGGCGATATCTCCCGCCAGCAATGCCCGCGCCTGGGCAAGCAATCCGGTGCGCATCGCCTTGTAAAGATCACTGAATGCGGCGTGGTCGCCATCGGCAATACGGCTCAGATAAATTTGGCAGTTCATGGTCGGTCCCCTTTTTGCGATCAGGCAGGCTGGTTTGTCGGCAAAGTGCGGAGCACGGCGCCCGTCTGAAGGGCTGTTGCGATCCGGACTTCACGTTCCAGTCATGAGGATTGGGCTAGGGGAGGTGCGGTCGCGCAGCGGGAACAGGGCGTCCGCGCAGCGTGAAAAGATTGTGAAAGCGGGCAACTTTTCGTAAGTCCGCAAAAGGGGCAGCAGCGACAAAGGTCGCAATATTGGGGGCGCATGACAGGAAACAGAGCGTTCGCGCTCAGACTATTGGGCACGTTCAGGCTGGACGCACCGGACGGATCGCGCATCGATATACGAAGCAAGCGGAGCCAGGCATTGCTTGCCATGCTGGTGCTGGGCCGTGGCGGTGAACGTGCGCGTGCGTGGCTGCAGAATATGCTGTGGGCAGATCGGGCGCCCGAGCAGGCGCAGGCCAGCCTGCGCCGCGAGTTGTCGAATTTGCGCCAATTGGTGAACGGGGATGGCGAACTGGTTCTGGCCGACAACCAGAATGTGCGGCTGAACCTGTCGCTTCTGCAATGCGACTTGGATGATGGTGCTGGCGGCCCACAGGGCGAATTGCTCGAAGGGTTGGATATTCCCGGCGCAACCGCGTTTGATGACTGGCTAAGGGACGAACGTCAGGCACTGGCCAATCGCCCCTATCCAAGTTCTCCAGCTCTGGCGGAGAACGGTGCCGGTGAAGCACCCGGGACGGTTGCTTCGGAGCTGGCCATCGCAGTCCTGCGGTTCACGGCAAGTCCGGCTGATGAACAGGCGGAAGCGGTGGCCGAGGGTCTGGCCGAAGACCTGATCGATACGCTGGCCCAAACACGCTGGTTGCCGGTTATCTCCCGCTCCAGCAGCTTCGCCCATGATAGCGGAGCCAGCGATCCGCGCAGCGTAGGCGCTGTTTTGGGCGCACGTTATCTCGTGGATGGCCGCCTTAGGACGATAGGCGACACGGCAATTCTGCGGATCGAGCTGCAAGACGCAATTGCGGCCCGTACCTTAAGGTCCGACAAATACGAATGGACCGAGAAGCAGGACCGGCCGCGAACGCGCCAGATACTGGCGGATATTGCCGCCACATTGGGCATGCGGATCGAGGAGGAAGAGCAGCGCCTTTCTTACAGCAAGGACGACAGCGAGCTGGATGTTACCGATCTCATTTGGCGGGGCCGCTGGCATCTCAACCGCCTGACGGACCGTGACCATGAACAGGCGCAGGCGTTGTTCAATCAGGCACTGGAGCGCGATCCCCGGTCCAGCGAGGCGCGCATTCAGGCGCTGTGGCTGCAAATCCGTGACCTGTGGCGCAAGCGGAGCACAGACGAAGAGATCCGGGGTGCACGGCACACGGCGCAAGCGTTGATTCAGGCCAGCCCTGATGATGGTCGCGGCTATATGCTCGCGGCAATCACGGAATTGTGGCTCGGGCATCTGACCCGGGCACAGCAGGGCTTCGAACGCGCGATCGAGCGCAATCCCAGCCTTACAATGGCGCATGCCCAGCTCGGCAGCGTTCATCTGTTCAAAGGGGAATGGGATGAGGCGGTATCCTCACATGAGCGCGCCCGTCGCCTGAGCCCTAGCGATCAGGACCTGTTCTTCATCCATGGCGAACTGGGCATGATCCATGTTCTGGCCGGCCGATACGAGGAAGCGATCGACCATGCGGAGCGCTCGCTCGCGCTGCGGGCAGGCTATTGGTACGCCCATATGGTGCTGGCTGCGGCCCATATGCAGTTGGGGCAGGAGAACGATGCGCGCGAGGCCTTGGCCGCACTGCTACGAAACAAGCCCGATTTTAGCCGCAGCTATGTCGATTGGCTCCCGTTTGAAGACCGCAAGCATGGCGATTTTCTGCTCGAACAATTGAACCGTGCGGGGTTCGCCGCCGACTGATAGTGATTCACAAATGGGCGCGATGTGCCGCGGGTGAGGGGCTCGAATAACAGTTATGGCCAAGGCGAAATATTACGACAAAATTCGCGCCGCCCAATCGGGTGAAACCGAGCCCGAAGATGGCCCGGACAGGCCATTCTCGTTCTCTGATCTGGCTCCGGAAGGCCGCTGGGCGCAGATCAGGGGTAAGTTGACGCAGCGGGCCATTCCCTACCTCCATGCGTTCTCCCGTCGCCATCGTCCGATGCTGTCGGTGGCCGGATTGCTGCACATCACACGCGCAGAACAAGTGCGCGATATTCTTTCCCGTCCGCAGGACTTTCCCGTTCCCTTCGGTCCGGAGATGAAGGAGCTGGGCGAGGGTGCGACGTTCCTGCTGGGGCTGGACGGGGCGGAGCATGACCGGTTGCACGCTATCCTGCTGCAAGTCCTGCTGCGTGAAGATGCTCCGCGTATCCGCGATATGGCGGAGCGGTTTGCCGATGCACTGCTGGATAACAGCGCGGGCGAGATCGACGCTGTGGCCGACCTGATGAAGCGGGTCCCGACAGAAATCTGCCTGCGCTATTTCGGCCTGACCTGCGTCGACCCCGATCTGTTTGCCGACTGGACGCTGGCGGTTTCTGCGGTGTTGTTCGGCGACCCTTACGGTGATCCCACCACAAGGCGGCTGGCCTTGCAGGCGGGCAAGCGGCTCCGTGCGGTGATCAGTGATGCAGTGGCGCGTCATCGGCAGGTGCTGGATCGCGGGCCCAGCACGATTGCCGAGCGAAGCACTCTTGTGGAGCGGCTGCTGCTGGTCCAGCGCAGCGATCCCACGCTGACCGACGAAGAGATCACCGCGATGCTGCTGGGTCTGGCGGCAGGCTTCGTGCCGACCAACACGCTTGCGGGCAGCAAGATGCTGACCGAGTTGCTGGGCCGGCCAAATGCTCTGCGCATGGCAGGCAAAGCTGCACGAGCCGGTGATGCCGACACCATGCGCAAGATCGTATTGGAGGCGGGCCGCCTGAACCCTGCACTTGCGCCGGGCCAGTGGCGGCATACCGATCGCGCGACCACGCTGATGGTGGATGGAGAGGCAAAGGTCATTCCGGCCGACATCACGCTGCTGGTTGCCACCCAGTCAGCCCTTCGTGATCCGCGCGAGTGGGACGAGCCGGAGCGTTTTCGCATCGACCGCACGAAGGCCGATGGCTCGCCGCAGCATCCCGACCTGATCTTCGGCCTCGGCTCGCACACCTGCCTTGGCGAGCATCACGCGGTCGCTCAGATTTCGGGCTGCTTCACTGCCCTGCTCAGGCGCGAAGGCGTCACGAAGGCTCCGGGCAAGGCCGGGAAGCTCGAAAGCGTCGGCCCGTTTCCGCGCCATCTGACCTTGCGCTATGGCCATACCGGGTCGCAGCAATCGATGTTCCTCGTCATTGCACCGGTTACCGATGGATCAACGAAGGAGCAGGTCGAAGCGACGATTGGCACGCTCGGCCATCCGGCGAAGGACGCCGTGCGCAATGCGCTGGACAGCACCAACCGCGTGCATTTCGCCTCCCTCATCGCCTTGGAATCCGAGCGCGGGCTGGATGTGGTGTTCGAACTCAGCTGCGATGGGAAGGACAAGGAAACGCTGCGAACTATCGAGGAGTATGCCGGCGACTTGTTGCGTCCGGTCTTTGCTCATTGCGGCGTTCGCGAGGGGCAAGCGCTGGCTCCCTTTATGGAGCGTCATATCGTCCGCCTGCATCTCAAGCCGTGGGGGGCAACCGGGCTTAACGTCAATGGCTTGCCTGAATTCCCGGTTGCCGCTGTGGCGCGGCAAGCGCGTTTTGCCGATTTTGCGAAGCGCGTTCTGGACGATTATGTGGCGAGCGAGACTGCACGGGGCAGCCACCCTTCGCTGACGCTGGGCCATTTGCGCCGTATCCTCCGCGACGATCCGCTCCTCCGAGCCGAGGCGACACCCAATCAACTTGCCCTGATGGAAGAGGCGCAGCGCGAAGGGTGGGACGCTTACCATCTCGCAACGCAGCGCATGCGCTTGGGGATTGCGGGCTTCGAAAAACCCTCGGGCTGGGGCGAAATTGCGAAGCGCTTCCTTACCTCTCGCGATGCCTTGGCGCTTTACGTTCCGGCAGGTGCCGTGCTGCTACTGGCGAGTGTCGCCTGCTGGTTCGCTCTGGGCGGCGCTGCGCCGATGCGCTGGCTGATCGCGCCCTTGCTGGGCCTGCTGACTGGTTCGCTGATGCTTGCCGCGATGGTCGGCGTCTTTTTGTGGATGCTGCGGCGGGAGGAGATGTCGAACACCCCGACCAGCGAGCGGGCGACAATGCCGAAAATGCGGCACCTGATGGGGGGCGAAGACCATCCGGGTTACGCCCAGAACCACGTGCTGGCTGTTGGTACGCTCAAGCGTGGCTGGTTTCGATCTTGCATCCATGCAGGCGCGTTGTGGGGTATCAAATCCGTCCTCGCCCACGCGATGCGTCCCGGTTTCATCTGGAGCATGGGGACGATCCACTACGCGCGTTGGTGGCGTCTGCCCGGCACTCGCCGAGTGGCGTTCTATTCTAATTTCGACGGCAGCTGGGAAAGCTACCTGGAAGACTTCATCGTGCGCGGAGGCGAAGGGCAAACTGCGGCGTGGAGCAATTGGGAAGGATTTCCCGAAACGCGGTTTCTGCTGTGGAAGGGGTCGAAAGACTCCGACGCATTCAAGAATTTCACCCGCACCGTGCAGCGCGTCGCGCCCTTCTGGTATGCGCGCTTTGCGGAGATGTCGTCCGCAACCATCCGGACCAATGGCCAGATCCATGTGGGCGCCGGTCTGGCGCGCAGCTCGACTGAGGCTGAGGAGTGGATCCGCTGCTTCGGCTCGATGCCGCGTACCGCAAACCGGGTTGAAAGCGACGAAGTGCAGGCGCTTGTCTTTCGCGGCATGAAGCGGCTGCCATATTCGGTCAGCCTCGCAATCGAACTGCCGCAAGAAGCGAAAGCGCTCGGTGAATGGCTTTGCTGGGTGCGAGGCAGGCCAATGCGGATCGACCGTCTGGTGCCTCGCGACGCACAGCAGGCTTTAAGCGAACTGCTCGCGCAGCAGGTGATTGAGCGGGTTCCGCGCGGCGATGGTCAGGAACCCGAATATGCCCTGTCGCATGCGCTTTCGATCGCGTTTGGCGACCGGCCCCTTATGGGCTTTGGCCAGGATGGCGGCCACGCTTCACAGGCGATGGGGCAGGCGGCCTTTCTTGCCCTGTCGGCAGCGGGACTGGCAAAATTCGACGCACCCGGATTGCCGAGCGGGACGCTGCTGGCTGGTTTGCCGCCTGCCTTCCGCATGGGCATGGCAGCGCGCAAGCGAGTGACCGGAGACTATGGCGAAGACGATCCGGATGGCTGGCGCTGGCACGACCACCCGCATCGGCTTGGTGCGACGGACGCGGTGCTGATGCTCTACGCTGCCGATCGTCCGTCGCTCGAACGCATGCTCACCGTGCATGACACCCTGTTGCAGAATCATGGCGGCAAAGTCCTTCAGCGCACCAATTGTGCGCCTGCTTTCGCCGAGACCGAGCGGACAGATTTCGAGCATTTCGGCTTTCGGGACGGTATTTCGCAGCCAGTGATGCGAGGCACGACTCGTTCGACCCGCGGCGTGCCCGAACGGGATGTGGTCGAGCCTGGCGAGTTTATCATCGGCTATCCCAACGACACCGGCTACTTGCCCGAAAGCCCCTGCCTGCCAGCCGATGCCGACATCGCTGGCGCGCTGCCTGTGGTGATCGACGCGAATCTCACGCGCTTTACCGATTTCGGCGCAGCCAGCCTTGCCGATGCGCCGCGCGACCTTGGACGCAATGGCTCTTTCCTCGTGATCCGTGAGTTGGCGCAGGATGTAGAGGGTTTCGAGGCAGGAATGGAGGCGGCAGCGAAGCAGCTCTCGCAGGGCGGCTACCGCGACCTTTACAAGCTGCTCGGTCAGCATCCTGATGCTGAGTGGGTCGGCGCAAAGATGATGGGCCGCTGGAAAGATGGCCGTCCTCTGGTCGGAAATCCGGTCGCTGGCCATGGCTCCGCGCATGACGATCCGGCTTGCCGTGAAAACGATTTCTCGTACGCGTTGGATGATCCGCAAGGTCTCGCTTGCCCGTTCGGTTCGCATATACGCCGTTCCAATCCGCGCGACAGCAAGGTGCCCGACGAACGGGAAGGCGAGCAGGACATAACCAACCGCCACCGGATCCTGCGGCGCGGGCGGCCTTATACGCGGGCCGATGGGAAGGGGGGTGTCGAGAAGGGCCTGCTCTTCGCGTGTCTGTGCACCGATATCGAGCGGCAGTTTGAGTTCGTGCAGCAATTCTGGGCCAATGCTCCGGCTTTCCACGGGCTGGCGAACGAGCCCGATCCGATCATCGGCGCGGACCCTGTCTCTACCCGGGAAGGGGAGACACGCCCGCGCGGCTTCACCATTCCGACCACCGCCGGACCAGTGCGGCTGGAGGGGCTGAAGAAATATGTCACGGCCAAGGGCGGGGGCTATTTCTTCCTTCCCAGCCGTTCTGCCCTGGGGTGGTTATCGGATACGGCCCTCAGGCAGTCGGCTAGCCAGCGGCCCACGGGCAAAGCAGGAGCGCAGACATGAACGCCGAAAGTGAATTTGAACGGCTGGCGGCGATGCTGCCCTTCTATGTCAACGGCACGCTGGAGGAGGATGGCCGCAGACAGGTCGAAGTGGCGCTCGCATTTTCTCCCGAGCTGTCCGCGCTGCTGCAAGAGGAGCGCGCACTGGCCGATGCAGTGGTTTCCGATACGCAGATGGGCATGGCCAATGTGCAGGATGATGGCGAGGCACGCTTGTCGCAGATGATGGCGGGCCTGCCCGAACAAGGAGGCAGTGGCGGTACTAGCGGGGGTGCCCAAAGTGGGAATGCAGCGTCCGGGGGCGCGTTGGCCAATGCGCTGTCCTTCCTCAACCCGCGCCGCTGGAACCCGACTGTGGTGCTGGGCGCAGGCGTGCTGGGGCTGGGCGGTGTTACCGGCTGGCAGGCCACGATGATCGACCGGCTGGAAGCGGAGAATTACGAGCTGTTGTCCGGTCAGGACGGGACCGCGCAGGGCATCATTCTGGTGGAATTCAGCGCCGACGCGCAGTGGGATGCGATCCTCACCTTGATAGAGGAGGAAGGGCTGACAATCGTCTCTGCTTCCGCATTCGGGGCGGTCACATTGGGCGGGGAAACTGCCGAGGACGGTGTGGCAGCGCAGGTAGAGCGGCTGCGCGCGTCTCCGCTGATAGCAACGGCTGACCCCGCAGCATGAAGGGAACAGGCGCGCGGGCCGCCATTCTGGGCTCCGCTGCGGTGGCCGCGCTGTTTGCCGTGCCCGCGCTGACGTTGGCGGCGGCACCTCGCCCAGTGGAGCCGGCCAAGATCGAACCCCGCACGACCGAGCGCGCTGTAAACCGTACGCGGATCGGCCGCCCGACCGGTGAAAATCTCACCAATGACGCGGCTGCGGCGACGACAACCGTCTCCACTGTCGAAGACGCCAACCCGAACAATGTCTCGCCCGTCGACGAGATCATCGAAGAGGAAGCGGCGGACGATAAGGACGAAGACGAAAAGCAGCCGGATGAGAAACCGGAGGATTTGTCCGAACCCGCGCCCCTGGTCATGCGCGATCCGGTTGGCCCCGATACAGTGGCGGGCGAGGTCGTGTTCCTTTCGCGGGCGAGTAACGCGCAGCTCGATGCGCTGATTGCAGAGCGAGGCTTTGCGCTGGTTGGGCGGGATCGGCTGCCTTCGTTGGGATTGGTCATGGTGACTGCGAGGCTCAAGTCAGGTGACGAACGCGCGGAAATATTGGCGGAGTTGGGGGCCGACAGCCGCGTGGCTTGGGCCCAGCCAAACCACATTTATTGGCTAATGGCTCGCGAAGATGAAGCCCGTCCTGCCAGTTCGCGCGACCGGGGGCTGGCGATGCACTCGCTGGATCGGCAGCGGCCCGCCATCAGTGGGACGATTGCCCTGATCGATGGCCCGGTGGACTTGCGCAACGCAGCACTAGCGGGCGCTAACGTGACAGAGGAATTGTACGGCGAGGACGGCACCCCTTCGCCCCATGGCACCGCGATTGCGGAGCTGCTGGTCGGCACAGGCGCATTTGCCGGGGTGGCGCAGGGCGCGCGGCTGCTCAGCTTGCCCGCCTTCCGCCCGGTGGGCATAGATGACTGGCAATCGACCACCCGCCATGTAGCCCGCGCACTGGACCGGGCCGTGACGGCGAGCCCGCAAGTGCTCAACCTGTCTTTCGGAACGCGCGCAGTCGACCGCACTGCGCGCGAGCTTCTTTTGCTGCTGGAGGAAGGTGGCACCTGTATTGCGGCGGCGGCGGGCAATGGCGGCGGCGACGTGCTGTTCCCGGCCACCTTGCCGCAGACGCTGGCAGTGACAGCGGTGGATGGCGCGCGCGCGCTTTACCCCCACGCATCGCGCGGGCCGCAAGTCGATGTGGCGGCGTGGGGCGTGATGATGAGCGCAGCCGTGCCCGGCGGGCGTCGCAATGTCTCAGGCACGTCCTTCGCCACCGCCGTGGTCGCCGGATCGATGATGCACATGCCCGCCTGCAATGGAGGCCGCGCGCCAGCCATCATGCGCGAGGCGGCACGCGGCGATGCGCTCGATATGGGGGACAGCGGGCGCGATCCGCTGTTCGGGGCAGGCCTGTTCCGTCTGGGAACCGCATCGTTGGCGAGTGTGCCCGAGCAGGCTGTGCGCACAAACACGTCGGAGCCCGCGCCTTCATCAGCCGATATGTATCAGCCTGCGGAATCCTCAGGCGTTTGGAAATGGGTGCTGCCTGCTGGGGGGCTCGCCTTGCTTGTTCTGTTTTTCCTGTTCCGCCGGAAGAAAGACAAACCAGCCGCGAAGCCATGAACCTTCCGGGCAGCCCTCACGACTAAGAAGAGCCGCAGCCCTGATCGTCCCTTTTTCAGGGTCTGCGGTGTGCCCCCGGTCCCGCTATGTGTTCTCAGATGGCGGGGCCGGGACTTCTATTCAGTCGCCCGAGGGCCGGTTGTCGAGCCAGCGCGCGGCTTTCACCGCCAGCGCGATCAGCGGCGGGACCAGCACCAGCGACAGAACGACCTTGGCGATGATCTGCCCGATCAGAAGATTGATGATCGGGAACAGGCCGTAAAATGCGAGCGTTATGAAAATTACCGAATCGACTGCCTGGCTCAGCGCAGACGCAATTGCGCCGCGCACCATCAGCCCGAATGTCGATTCTTCGCCGGACCCGCGCAGCCGGTCGAACAGCCAGATATTGAGCAGAAGCGACACGATATAGGCGGCCGGCCCAGCAGCCCAGACCCGCCAGACTGTGCTGTGCACCCGTTCGAATGCGGCCAGATCGTCGGCGCGCCCTTCCAGCATCTCGGTCGATGCAGGCAGGCCAAGCACAAGCTGCATCAGCAGCGAGGCGATCAGCAACGGGAGGAAGCCCCACCAGACGATGCGTTTGGCATAGTCCCGGCCATACAGCTGCGCGATGGTGCTGGAGATGACGACCAGTAAAAGGAACGCGAAGATACCCGATTCCACGGCGAGGTCGGTGGGCCACAGCTGGACCTGCTTATACGCCAGCACCCCCGCCAGAACGGTCATCCCGCCATACAGCAGGGTGAAAACGAACAGGCCCTGCGGCATGAGCCGCGCTGTGGGTGAAGGGTCTGTGCTTGCTATCATGCGCGCCTGCCTATGGCGCTGGTTACCAAAAGGGAAGCGCCGTGGTCCGCCTATCCGCAAAGCGCGCGGGTTTGACTCGGGTTGGCGGGTCGGCAATGGGCCGTTGATGCAAGGCGCAGACCGGCGCGCCGAATGACGGGACCTATCAAGCCATGCCGCCTTTCCTGACCAGTATTCTCGGAATTCTAGCGATTCTGCTGGCGGCGTTCCTGCTGTCCACCGGCAAGAAGCGGATATCGCTGCGGGTGGTGGGTGCAGCATTCGCTCTGCAGGCGCTGATGGCGCTGCTGGTCCTGCGAACGCCGTTCGGAGTGACAGCGATCCAGTGGCTGTCCGACGGCGTCATTGCGCTGCTCGATTATTCGAAAGTCGGGATCGAGGCGGTGTTCGGCCCGATGGCCTCCAACCCGTTTGCCAATACTTTCGTGATCGCTGCCCTGCCGGTGATCATCTTCTTCGCGGCGCTGGTCTCGATCCTCTATCACTGGGGTATCATGCAGCGGCTGGTGCGCTGGGTGGGCGGAGCGATCGGCTGGATCACCGGTATCAGCAAAGTCGAGGCGCTGGGCAGCGCGGCGAACATCTTTGTCGGCCAGTCGGAAAGCCCGCTGGTAGTGCGGCCCTATCTCGCCTCGCTCTCGCCCAGCCGACTATTCACTCTCATGAGCGTCGGCATGGCCGGTGTCGCGGGCACCATTTTAGCAGCTTATGCTTCGTTTATCGGCGCCGAGGCGGTGCCGTTCCTGTTGGCGGCGGCCTTTATGTCGGCCCCCGGCGGAATCCTGATGGCCAAGATAATCATGCCGGATGACGACAGCGATCTCGCGCGCGGTGCGGCAGAGCTCGCTGGTCTGGACGAAGAAGACATCCATCTGCCCAAGTCGCGGATCAGCGCAGAGGGACCGGGTGCTCTGGTCGAAGGCGGCAAGCCGCACGAAGTCGAAGTGGCCGAGACCTTCGAGGAGGGACACAGCCCCGCCAATGTGATCGAGGCCGCAGCGCAGGGCACGCAGACCGGCGTGAAGCTGGCCGCCGCTGTGGGCGCTATGGTGCTGACCTTCGTGGCGCTGGTGGCGCTGGCCAATGGCCTGCTGGGCGGAGTGGGCGGATGGTTCGGTTATCCGGATCTCAGTTTCCAGCAGATCCTCGGCTTTGTGTTTGCGCCGGTGATGTTCCTGATCGGTGTACCTTGGGCAGAGGCCGGAGTGGCCGGCGGTCTGTTCGGCACCAAGATCGTTCTCAATGAATTTGTCGCCTTTATCGAACTGGGGGCGATGGAGCCGGGCGTGTTTAGCGAGCGGACGGCGGCGATTGTCACCTTTGCGCTGTGCGGTTTTGCCAATTTCAGTTCGATTGCGATCCAGATGGCGGTGACCGGCGGTCTTGCCCCCAACCAGCGGCCCGTGATTGCCCGGCTGGGCCTGCGCGCGCTGGCGGCGGGTAGCCTTGCGAATTTGATGAGCGCAGCACTGGCAGGACTGTTCCTGCCGTATTAAAGGCATGCCCCATGTCTGACATTGCCTCTGTATCGCTGTCCCGTCCGCTGGAAGAAATTGCCGACGAGCTGGGCCGCAGCTTCGCCGAATACGGCTTTGGCGTCATCCGCGATCACGGGATCGACCCTGATCTGATCGCGCGGGCCGAGGAAATGTCCAAGGCGTTCTTCGCATTGCCGGAAGAAACGAAGCGCGCATACAAACTGGAAGGCGGGGGCGGCGCGCGCGGCTACACGCCTTTCGGGACCGAGAAAGCCAAGGATGCCGAGGTCCATGACCTGAAAGAGTTCTGGCATGTCGGCCGCGATTTGCCGCCGAAGCACAAGCTGGCGGAATTCATGGCGCCCAATATCTGGCCCTCGGAGATCGACGGCTACCGCGAGGCTTTCGAGGAGCTCTATTCCGCCTTCGATGCAGCCGGTGCACGAGTGCTGAAGGCCATTGCCCTGCATTTGGGCCTGCCGCGCGATTTCTTTGACGATACCGTGGCCGACGGCAATTCGGTGATGCGCCTTTTGCATTACCCGCCGATGGATAGCGCCGACGCAGAGGGTGCGATCCGGGCTGCTGCCCACGGCGACATCAATACGATTACGCTGTTGCTTGGCGCGGAGGAAGCCGGGCTGGAATTGCTGACCAAGCAGGGCGAGTGGCTGGCTGTGGCTCCGCCGCCGGGTGCGTTGGTGGTGAATATCGGCGATATGCTGGAACGGCTGACGGCAGGCCGCCTGCGTTCCACCACCCACCGTGTGGTCAACCCGCATGGCGAAGCGGCTCGGCGTGCCCGCTATTCCATGCCGTTCTTCCTGCATTTCCGGCCTGACTATCTGATCGACCCGGCCAGCCTTCAGGCAGCGCAGGATTCCGAGTCGGGCCGCGGCAATGCGCCGGTTGCAGACGCGCAGCCGCCGATCACCGCGCATGACTTCCTGATGCAGCGCCTACGCGAGATAAATCTGGTGTAAATTTACACCACTTGCCTAACGAAAACAGTTTTCCGCAATAATGTTGCGCTGCAGCAACACCATATTTTCCCTTACGTAAACTTGGGTTTTTCCCGCTGCGATGGTGCGATGCAGCGGATGGCTGTCGCCGCTTCGACTTGGTGTCATATTGCGGCAACAATTCGCATGGCTATGGGGCAGCCGAGCCGCACGCGGATGTGCGCCTTTTTGAAATCCAAGTTCCCGATACCTCTTTCGAAGAGCCAACTCCTCTCGCAAAGGACCTTCTCTCATGAAGCTCAAATATCTCCTGGCGGCCAGCGTTGCGACGCTCAGCACTGCCGTCGTCCTGCCGGCACCAGTTGCGGCACAGCAAATCACTTCCGGCATCGAAGGCACTGTTTCGGCAGCTGACGGTGGGCCGCTGACCGGTGCGACTGTGGTTGTCACCGACACCCGCACCGGCCAGAGCCGCACCCTTACGACAGGAGCCAGCGGAGCATTCCGCGCCGGCTCCCTGGTCCCCGGCGGCCCCTACACCATTACGGCGACCGCAGATGGCTTCGAAGGTCAGACGGTTGAAGACCAGTTCATCACGATTTCGGGTAACACCGCGTTCGATTTCTCGCTGGCATCTGCCACGGTCGCCAATAACGACAACGTGATCATCGTGACCGCGCAACGCGCTGGCGTACAGCAGCTCGCCATCGGCCCGGGCACGGCCTTCGGCGAAGGCACGCTAGAAGCGTTCCCGAGCCTGTCGCGTGACGTTCGCGACATTATTCGCCTCGACCCGCGTGTAAGCCTCGAGCGAGCCAACGAAGTCGATCGTATCTCTTGTCTCGGTGGTAACGAGCGTTCGAACACTTTCACCGTCGACGGCATCGTGCAGGCCGACGTCTTCGGTCTCAATGGCACACCGTTTGCAGCGCGCAACTCGCTTCCCCTGCCGTTCGATGTGATCCGCGAGACCTCGGTCGAATTTGCGCCGTTCGACGTGGAATATTCCGATTTCACCGGCTGTCTGGTCAACGTTGTTACCAAGTCCGGTCAGAACGAGTTCCACGGATCCGCTTTCTACACCTTCTTCAACGATGACCTTCTCGCTAACAGCATCATCGATGGTGAAGGCGTTGAGCAGCCGCTGTCTTCGGGTAGCGAAAAGCGCTGGGGCGCGACGCTGGGCGGCCCGATCATCAAGGACCGCCTGTTCTTCTACGCAGGTTACGAAGAAACCGATCTGGGCGATGCCAACGATACCGGTCCTTTGGGTGGCGGCTTCGTCAACACTGTCGAAGGGATCAGCCAGACACAGTTCGACCGCTTTAGCCAGATTGCCAACGACGTTTACGGTCAGGACATCGGTGGTTACCCTCGCACCCTGCCGGAAACGAGCGTCAAATATTTCGGCCGGATCGATGCCTACATCACTGACAATCATCGTCTTGAGGCAACTTATCAGCGTCTCGAAGAATCGAATGTCGAGGACGATTTCGGAGGAGACAACCTGACTGGTCTCAACTCGTTTGAGGACGAAGGTACGATTTCCGACTATTATTCAGCCCGTCTCTATTCGGACTGGAATGACAAGATTTCGACCGAAATTCGCGTCAGCCGCGCCAAGGTCGACGATCAGCAGGGGCCGTTCGGCTTCGGCGAAGCGCAGTCGGACAATCCGACCGTGCGTCTGGCTGTCGGGACCATCCAGCCCGGTGATGACGGCATCATCGGCACGGATGATGACGATTTTGGCGTTCTCAGCACGGGTCCGGGCATTTTCCGCTCGGCCAACCAGCTGAACTCGACAATCGACCAAGCGAAGTTCCAGATGAACATCGATGGCGGTGATCACCAATTCAAGATCGGCGCAGAGGTCAACAGCCTCGAAGTGTTCAACCTGTTCGCCATCAACGCAACCGGGACGCTGTACTTCGCCAATCTCGATGATTTCGAGAACGGTATCCTGAGCCAAGGCTTCGAATTCTTCCCGAACGCGGAAGAAATCGCGACCGGTCAGGCCTATGGTGCGGACATCAACGCTTCGCCTACAGGCGACATCGCTGACGCAGCCGCTACCTTCAACCGCACGATCTGGTCGTTTTACGCCCAAGACGAGTGGCAGGCGACGGACCAGCTGAGCATCACGGCTGGTATTCGTGCTCAGCTCTATTCGGGTGACGCTCCGCGTCCAAACCCGAACTTCGCCGAGCGTTACGGTTTCACCAACGCCAATTCTTTCGGCAAGTTGGACCCGGTAATCCTGCCACGCTTCTCCGCCACCTACGACCTCGACAATGATGGTTTCTTCTCGGGAACTCGTATCACTGGCGGTGTCGGCATGTTCTCGGGCGGTGACCCGGTCGTGTATTTCTCTAACGCTTTCTCGAACAACGGTTTCTCGACCGGCCTCGGCACCTCGGTGTTCTGTGCCAATCGTCCGACCAACGTTTTGGATGCGCAGGGCAACTTCACCGGTTTCCCCGGCTGCGTCACTGCTTCGGGTTCGGCTTCTGCTGCAGCTGGCCTAGCCGACACGCAATCGACTGACCCGGAGTTCGACGTACCGACAGTGGTTCGTGCGAACTTCGGTATCTCGACCAACTTCGGCACCGAGACCGGTTTCTTCAGCAATTGGCGCGCGAATGTTGATTACATCTACTCGCGTTTCAACGACACGCTGAACTTTGTCGATCTTTCGCAGGTTCCGAACCCGAGCCGTGGCCTGAACGGATTCACAGTCGACGGTCGGCCAATCTACGCTGCAATCGACCCGACCAATGCTGGCTGTAATGCACAGCTGGTTTATCCGGGTGGCACGCCGCCGCAGTACACGAATGTCTCTGATGCTTGCTTCGGTACGCGCCGCGATGACGAAATCCAGCTGACAAACGGGCCGAGCTACGAAAGCCACGTTGCTTCGTTCCTGCTCAGCAAGCGTTTTGATGGTGGCCTGTTCACCCAAAATGGCAGCGTCAATGTGCGTTTCGGCTATGCGTTCACCGATTCGAACAACAACCGGAACGTCGGTTCGTCGACGGCCACTTCGTCGTTCGATGTCACGGCAGCGTTTGACCGTCAGAACCCGGCGATCTCAACGTCCAACTTCGAAACCCGTCACAACATCACGGCGGCGATCAGCTGGAACGAAGAGTTCATCGACGATTTCCGTACGCAGTTGGGCATCTTCTTCCGCGCCCGTTCCGGCCGTCCGTACAGCCTGACCTTCGACGGTGGCGGCTTGTTCAACGACAGCTCCTCGGGCAACGACAACGCGCTCGTCTATGTCCCCTCGGGCCTGAACGATGCCAATGTGTCGCCGCTTTCGGATGCAGGTGCGGTTCAGTCGCTGATCGACTATGTGGCTGCCTCGGGTTGCGACTACACGCCGGGTGCCTCCATCCGCCGCAATACCTGCAGCAACCCGTGGCATTACGATCTCGACATGCGTATCAGTCAGGAACTGCCCTTTATCGGCAGCCTGACAGGTGTTGCGGATGACCGGATCGAGCTCTTCGCTGACTTCGACAACGTCCTGAACATGATTGACAGCAGTGCGAACCGTCTGAAGTTCCGCCCTGGCCTTGTTGATGTGGTTGACGGCGGTGTTGACGATCAGGGTCGCTATATCATCGACGGCTTCAACCCCGATGATGATCAGGATATCTCGATTTCCAGCTCTGCCTGGAAAATTCAGCTCGGTATTCGCTACGAGTTCTGATCGCACACAAGCTGCGTTCGCTGAACCACACAAAAGCGGCGGCCCTTCCTGATCGGGAGGGCCGCCGTTTTCGTTTCTGCAGCCAGCGGGCGTTTGGGTCAGGCGGCTTCCAGCAATTCTTCTGCCAGCTTGCGGCTCACATTGCCGGGGACATCCGATTTTAAGGCGCGTTCCAAGGCAGAGGCGCGCTCGCCGAGTATCTCCTCGCCGAACATGCCTGCGGTCCCGGCGAGCTTGTGCGCGACGCGTGACAGGACATCCCGTTCGCTCTCGTCCAATTCCGACTTGTCCAGAGATGCCCGCACGGCTGTGATGGCCTCCTCGCGGCGCTCGGCCCATTTCGCGCGCGCACCGTCGATGATCGCGCTGGGCGCTAGATCGCCCGCAGGTGCTGGGGTTTTGCCTTCGGCGGCATCCCCTTCCGCCATCACGTCCAGAACATCATCGTCGGCGACCAGATGGGTGGGCAGCCAGCGATGCAGCGTTTCGACCAGTTCGGCAAAGACCAGCGGTTTGGCCATATGCGCCTGCATGCCCGCATCGCGCGCGGCGGCGATGTCTTCGGGGAACGCGTTGGCCGTGATTGCCACAATCGGCAGAGCGCGCGCATCGATCCCGTGTTTGCGGATGGCGCGCGTCGCGGCATAGCCATCCATGCCCGGCATCTGGATGTCCATCAGCACCAGATCATAGGGCTGATCGTCTTGGGCGGCAGCCAGCACCTTGGCCACGGCCTCCTTGCCGTCGACTGCGATATCGACGCCCTGACTGCATTTTTCCAGCATTGCCCCGACCAGCATCCGGTTCACATCGTGATCTTCAGCCAGCAGGATGCGCGATGCCGAGGGCATTGGGAGATCATTCGCAGGGCGGAGGTCGGCCAAGGCAGGCGGCACCATCTGGTCTGCAATTTCGACCGGCACGGTCAGTTTGAAACACGATCCCTCGCCGGGCGTGCTAGTGCAGGTCAGCGTGCCGCCGAGCAGTTCCGCCAATTGCCGCGAAATGCTCAGGCCAAGGCCAGTGCCGCCATATTTGCGCGACGTACGCCCGTCCTCCTGCTCGAAAGGGGTGAAGATATCTTCGAGCCGCCCGGGGGCTATCCCGATGCCGCTGTCTTTGACTTCGGCGATAAGGCTCTCGCCTTCAAAGCGCGTGATAACTTTCACATGTCCCGACTCGGTAAATTTCACCGCATTTCCGATCAGATTGAGGATGATCTGCCGCAGCCGCAATTGATCGATAACGAAATGGCTCGGCACGCCCGAGTGCATTTCGTAGTTGAGCGTGATGTTCTTTTGTTGCGCATGGGCTGAGTGCAATCGGACACAACCTGCGATCAAATGCTCGACATCGACCGTTTCGGGCGAAAGCACGATCTGGCCCGCCTCGATCTTCGAGATATCGAGAATATCGTTAAGCAGCAGCATCATGGAGCGGCCCGACTCGTAGATGAGGTTGGCATAGCGGCGTTCCTCCGCCTCCAGCTCCCCGTTGCGCAGCAGTTCCGCAAAACCCAGCACCCCGTTCATAGGGGTGCGGATTTCATGGCTCATATTGGCGAGGAATTCGGACTTTGCGCGTGCAGCGTTTTCGGCATGACGCCGGGCGCGAACCAGCTGGTGTTCCAGCGTGATCCGCTCTGTCACATCGCGGGCGGAGAACAGAATGCCTTCATGCGCACCGGTCAGCGGATTGACCGCCATGACGCAGTCGGCCTCGATATAGACCGGCTCTCCATCATCATCATCCAGATACCGGCGATAGGTGAAGCGCTCTTTCGTGCTTTCGCCCGACATCAACCGGGCGTTGGCTCTCTCGATGGTTTCCTGAGCATCCTCGTGCATCCGGCCGGTGGTGGTTTTGCCGAGGAACGTCTCGGGTCCCACACCCAGCACGTCTTTGACGGAAGGGGAGACGTAGGTGCAGATGCCATTCTGATCGAAGCGCAAGATGGCGTCGCTGATATTGCTCGTCAGCAAATCCATCTCTTCGCGCCGCCTTGCCAGATCGTCCATCATGGCGCGCCTGCCATTCAGCACCGCAGCGACCGGCAATCCGACCAGAAAAGCCCCGGCTATAAAGCCCTGCAGAACAATGAGCTCCATGGTCAGCGGCCCGTCGACCAGCTGGATCGGGCCGCTGCCTTTCCACGTAAACAGGGTAGCGACGATGGCGACATTGATGGTGGACACCGCCGTGCCCAGACTGCCCAGGCGGAAGGCGTGCAGAATGATGATCGGGGCGATGACGAACAGCAGCGGGTAGGTGGTCTGCGCGAAAACGGCCGTCGTTACACCGATACCCCCGATCGTCAGGACGAACCACTCGACTTGTTCTTGCCTGCTGGGCCAGCGAGGCTTCGCGAGACTGTCGGCAATAACCAGCGCGCAGGGCGTGATGATGATGATGCCCAGCGCGTCGGTGACCCACCATTTGAGGATGGTTGGCAGGGGATCGCCGGCCCCGGACAAAGCAATACCGGCGAGGGTGGCGCTGCCCAAAGGTGCGATGCTCCCGGCAAGCACCGTCACGAATAAGAGATGACGGGTATCTTCCATCGCGGGCCGCCAGCTGCAGAAACTGCGTACCAACTGGACGGCGACGAGAATTTCTAGCGAGTTCGCAGCCGATAGTGACAGGGCTTTGCTTCCCGCATCGCCGACCAGCAGATTGGCGGTGACATTGCCTGCGAACAGACCGGCATAGAATAGCGGTTCGAAGGGAATGCGCGCCCGCAACAATACGGCGATGGCCAGCGCATTGGGCGCCCAGACGGCTGCGATACGCCCTTCTCCGCGCGATGCCTCGATGCTCAGATAGGCCAGCAGGCAGAAGGCCACTGCGCCAAACACTGACATAGCCACGGTTCGCAGCCATGCCTCAGTGCCCAAATCCAGCCAGGCCGGACGGGGGTAATGCTCTGCGCTCTGATCCATCGCCGGGGGTTCGCCCAAGCTTTGCATAACGGCTCCCTTCCTGTGCCTTGTAGAGAACGGAAGGGTTTTGCGGGCGGGCGGCGGGAAATTTGCCGCAAGGACGGGTCTCGCGCTATGGCCGCGCCAATGCCCGCAATACCGTTCGGGTCGGACTATTCAGGAACACCGCGTATGAGCCGTGGCACCAGCTTTCTGACCAAGCGCAAGCGCCCTAGCGTGCCCGTGATCATTGCGATCGTGTTGCTGCATCTGGTGCTTTTTTACGGATTGATCCGCGCGCTCGCCCCGGATTTCACTGCCGGAGTGGAGGAAAGCGTCACCGAGGCGTTTACCGTGACCATCACGGCCCCGATGGAAGAAGCTGAGGCTCCCGATCCCCAGCCTGAACCCGATGAAGGCGCAGCCGGCGATCCGGGGCGCGAGGCTGTACCCCAGCCTAGGGCAGAGCCAACTCCCCGCATCCGCGTGCGGGAGGATGAGCCTGCACCGCGCGCGACCTCCACCGGTACGGCCCGCACCAGCGGGGCCACCAATGACGGCGCGGGCACCGGCGCGGCGGGTTCAGGCGATGGCACAGGCAGCGGGCGCGGCGGCGCAGGGCAGGGCGGACCGCCGGTGCAGGCCAGCCCGCCGGTCTTGGTGCAGAGCATCACCGACAGCTCGCTGTTCCCGATCCCGCCCGGTGGCCGCGAGGCGCGCATCGGCAAGAGCGCGGTTGCACGGCTGGAAGTGTCCGCCGCAGGCCGCGTGACAGGCTGCCGGATCGTGCGCAGCAGCGGCTTCCCCGAAACCGATGCAACGCTGTGCCGTTTGGCTCCGGCCAATATCCGGTTTGACCCGGCGCTCGACACCAATGGTCAGCCCATGGCCAGCGTGTTCGGCTATCAGCAGCGGTTTTTCAATTGAAGCTGTGAAGTCGCGACGCTAGGCCCACCAAAAGGGTCGCTAAACGTCACACAATTTCAATAGCCAAGGGCTAGACTGACTTTATGACCGACCTGATCCATCCCGTTATTCTGTGTGGCGGAGGCGGTACACGCCTGTGGCCGATGAGCCGCCCGGCGCGGCCCAAACCCTTCCTGCCTCTCCTCGGCGAACGCACCCTGTTTCAACAGGCGCTGGACCGGGTGGCGGATACCAGCGTCTTCGCGCCTCCAACGGTTGTGGCGGGCGAGGCGCATGTCGCCCCGATCCGTGAGCAGGGCGGCGATGCGCTGCCCCTGATTGTGGAGCCGATGGGCCGCAACACCGCGCCTGCGATTGCGCTCGCCGCTGCGCGTTTGCCTGCCGACGCGGTGATGCTGGTGTGCCCTAGCGACCATCATATTGGCGACGTGCCTGCTTTTGTAGCTGCAGCCGAGGCTGCGGCCGGATTGGCGCGGCAGGGCTATCTGGTCGCCTTCGGGATTGCACCCGACCGGCCCGAAACGGGCTATGGCTATCTGAAGCAAGGCGCTGCGATCGAAGGCGGGTTCGAGCTGGAGCGCTTTGTCGAAAAGCCTGACCGGGAGCGGGCCGAGGAATTCCTCGCCGATGGCTCCTACAGCTGGAACGGCGGGATTTTTGCCTTTGGCGCAGGGCGCTTCATGGAAGAACTGGATCGCCACCGCCCCGACATGGCCGATGCTGTGCGCCGCGCTGTGGAGCAGGGCGGCGATGATGGCGCGACCTTGCGCCCCGACGCAGAGGCCTTTGGCAACATCGCCGGGGAATCGGTCGATTACGCGGTGATGGAGAACACAGACCGCGCAGCGATGGTGCCGGTCAGCATGGCATGGTCCGACATCGGCAATTGGCAGGCGCTGCACGAGGCCCGCGCGGCTGACGGGGCGGATGCGGCGGGCAATGTCGCTGATGCACGGCATGATCTGGCGGATTGCACCAATGTCATGGCGGTCAGCGATGGCCCGCGCATCTCAGTCGTCGGTCTGGAAGGAGTGATCGTTGTCGTTGATGGCGATGATGTGCTGGTGACCAGCGCAGCGGGCGCTCAGGATGTCGGCAAACTGTCGGGAGCAGGCAAATGAGCGGCCTTCTCCCAACGCGCACCGTCAACAAGGTCTGGGGGCGGCAGGAATTGCCCGCTCCTTTTGAAAACACCACCGGCGAGCCGGTGGGCGAGATCTGGTTCGAGCCTCCGCAGGAACTCGACCAGCTGCTGGTCAAATATCTCTTCACCAGCGAGAAATTATCGGTCCAGTGCCACCCCAGCGATGCGCAGGCACCCGAAGGCGGGAGCGGCAAGGAAGAATGCTGGTATGTGCTCCATGCCGAACCCGGCGCGACCCTCGCTATCGGGCTTGAACGGGAGGTTTCCCCTGAGGAATTGCGCGCCGCTGCGCTGGATGGCTCGATCGAGCAATTGCTGACATGGCACGAGGTGAAGGCGGGCGATTTTTTCTACCTGCCCGCGGGGACCATCCACGCCATCGGACCGGGCCTGTCGCTGATCGAAGTGCAGCAGAACAGCGACATCACCTACCGCCTGTATGATTATGGCCGCCCGCGTGACCTGCATCTGGACGCGGCGATGGAGGTTGCGGTGCGCGCGCCTTACGATCCGAAATACACCCGGCATATTCCGGCAGACGGCAACGCCGTGCTGGTCAGCGGGCCGCATTTCCGGCTCGACCGGATCGCGGGCCAGCCATCGGCGAACCATGTCGAAAGCATTGCCGGACGCGCGCTGGTGATCCCGCTATCGGGCGAATACAGCGTTGCCGGCAAAGTGGTTCAGCCCGGCGAATGCGCCTGGTGTGAAATGCTCGATGACGTGGCGTGGCCGGAAGACGGGATGGCACTCGTCGCGGCCTGATTGTGCGGCGGCGTCAGGGCGCGAGAAGCTTCTGCCCCCGGTCATGCAGCGCGCTCGAAACCACCGGCTCGAAGAATGACAGCGCGCCAGGCAGGGCAATGTCCACCACCACCTGATTGTCCTCGATATCGATCACACCGCTCAGTTGCTGTCCCATAGCGTTGATCGCCAGTGTCATGCGATCTTCGGAAGGCCATTCGGTGTCCACCTGCGCCATGCCGCCGGGGATATGCCCCGCTATTTCATGGCTGCGTTCACGCAGGCGGCGGCGCACTTCCTCGCGCGGCAAAGTATGGGAAATGGGCACGCGCATCGGCCTAGCCTTCCTTCACGGGATCGGCAGGATCGCCGTATTTGTAATCGAGATAGCGGTGTTTGACCGCCAGATCGTCCAGCGACCCTTCGGCCAGTTGCCGGGTTACGTGGTCGATCTCCTTGGAAATCTTGCCCAGCCCCTCGGTCAGTTGCTGGTCCGGCGTAGCGCCTGCGCGCTTCTCGGCCCGCAGATTGGCCGGGATCTTCCGGTAGCTGTCGATCATCTCGGGCAGCGTCTCGCCGACCAGCTGACGGACTTCGCGGGTGGCCGGGTGGTCTTGCGGCACCGCTTCCAATTGCAGGCCCAGCGCGTCCAGTTGGACGCCCATGTCCTCCACCACCTTCGCGGCGGGCGGGGGCAGGGCGAGGCGCTGGCTTTCCAGCCATAGCTCGGTCTTCCCGACCAATTGGCGCGCATCGCCCTTATTGATGTCTGCGCGCTTGGGAATTTTCACCTTCGGATAATTGGCCAGTACGGCGACTGCGATCACCGTCATCAGGGCAAGAGCCATCACGCCCATCACGCCAATGCCGTTCAGGATCGCCCCGGCAATCCCGCCGGCGACCCAGATTGCGAAGATTGCAATCATCACATTACGGATGCGCTTCACCCAATTGGTGCGCTTGATCCGCTTCGATCCTTGGCCGATCGAAACCTTCCGGTGGCGCCCGCCCGCGCGATTGTCGTCGCGCACGATCTGCGCTTCGCGCAGGATACGGTCGCTATCGTGGGTGATATCGTTCATCGCTGGGCCGTCACCCTTCGATGCTCAGCAGGTCGCTGGTGGCAACCTTTTTAGATGCTTCGGCCTGTCCTTCGGCGCGGGCGATATAGCCCTTGGACCGCTCGACTTCGCCCGACAGCGTCTCGACCGTCTGCTTCATGCTGTCGAGCGCCCGCAGTTTGAACGTGTCGACCTCGTCCATCGTGTCGTAAATGTTCTGGAAGGCGCGTTGCAGCGTTTCCAGCGGGATCGTGCTGCTGGCGGCCTGTTCGTGGATCTTGCCGGTCTGGTCGCGCAGCAGGGTAGAGGTGCTGTCGATAATGCCAGCCGTCGTCTCGTTGAGCGCGGTGATCTGGCCCAGAACCAGCTTCTGATTGGTCATCGCCTCGGCCACCGTCACAGCGGTGCGCAGCGCACCCACAGTGGTGGTGCTGGCGCGGTCAACGCCTTTGACCAGCTCGACATTGTTCTTCTTCACCAGATCGAGCGCGAGGTACCCCTGCACGCTGACCGCCATCTGGGTCAGCAGGTCCTGCGTGCGCTGGCGGACATAGAACAGTGCCGTTTCGCGGACCGCCTTCGCTTTCGCGGGATCGGTCGCGTCAAGCTCGGCGGCCTTTTCCTCCAGCCGCGTGTCGAGCGTTTTGGAGATGTGGATCATCTGCTCCAGATTGCCCATCGCCTCCCACAGCTTCTTACGCTCCACATCGATGGCCGCATTGTCCATCAGCAGCTCGTCCTTGCCGCTCGACAGATTGTTCAGGATGGACTGGATGTGTGTCTGTGCGCTCTGGAAGCTGCGGAAGTAATTGTTCAGCTTATTGCCGAAGGGGATGATGCCCAGCAGCTTGCGCCCCTTGCTGAGCTTGCCCTTCTTGCCGGGGTCCAGCTCCTCCACCACGCGGCGCAGCTCGGCCAGATCAGCTCCAACACCTTCGTCCTGATTCATCGCGCGCACGGGGCGATCCAGGAAGCGGTTGGAATGCTGCGAGGCAGCGAGGATTTCCTTGCGGCCCATATTGGTCAGCTGATCGACCTTCTCGCCAAATTCGGGCGAGTTGGCATCGGCAGAGATCAGATCGGCGACAAAGCCTTCGACCTTGGCGGCAAGCTTGTCCTTCACCTCGTCCTGAACGGGCACCAGACCGGCAGCTTTCTCCACCGCGATTTCCGGCACGGGATCGGGCGGTGTCAGCTCGAAATCCAGCTTCGTGTCGGTTTTGGTTTCGTTCGTCGCCATAGATGCGGTCTTCCAGCCTCCTTGCGCGGTCCCTCCTAGCGGGACGGCTATACAAGTGTATTAAGTGGCTAAGACACGCTTTTCAAGCCGCCAAACGAATCAAGCCGCCAGCGAATAGGGCTCGATCTCGCCACTCAGATATTGGCGTTTGGCCTTGGCGCGGCTCAGCTTGCCCGAGGATGTGCGCGGCAGAGTGCGCGGGGGCACCAGTTCAACGACGCAGTTCATGCCCGTGACGGCCTGCACTTTCTCGCGGATGGAATCGCGCAATTTGACCCGCTCCTCCGGCTCCGATGTGCGGCAATGGACCAGCACTGCGGGCGCTTCCTCGCCGCCTTCGCTTTCAATACTGAAGGCTGCAATGTCGCCGTGGTTGAAGCCGGGCAATTGCTCCACCGCCCATTCGATATCCTGCGGCCAGTGGTTCTTACCATTGATGATGATCATGTCCTTGGCCCGGCCCACGATATAGAGGTAGCCGTCAGCAACATAACCCATGTCGCCGGTGTCCAGCCAGCCATCGACCAGCGCTTCCTCGGTCGCTTCCGGATTGCGGAAATAGGAATGCATCAGGCTGGGCCCGGCGCACCACACCGTGCCGATCTGGTGATCGCCGCGCGCCGCGCCTTTTTCATCGCGAATCTCGATCTTCATGTCCGGCATCGGCTTGCCGCAATTGACGATCGCGCGATAGCGGGCGGGGCGGTCCAGATTGCGCGGACTGCCCGAGAGGCGCTCTTCCTCCACCAGTTCCACCCGAATGCCTTCGCCCGGCGGCATCACGGTGACGCCCAAGGTCGCCTCGGCCAGACCGTAGCTGGGGGTGAAGGCCTCCGCCTTGAAACCGGCATCGGCGAAGGCGTTGATGAAATGCTGCATGACGTCGGGGCGGATCATGTCCGCTCCGTTGCCCGCGGTGCGCCAGCGGGACAGGTCGAACCGGTCGGCCACATGGCTCTGGCTGGAAATGCGGCGGGCGCAAATGTCATAGCCGAAGGTGGGCGAATAGCTGAGCGTGGTGCCCTTGTTGCGGCTGATCAGATCGAGCCACGCCAGCGGACGACGGGCGAAATGCTCGGTCTTCAGATAATCGATCGACGCCTGATTGGCGATTGGTGACAGGAAGCAGCCGACCAGCCCCATATCGTGATACCACGGGAGCCAGCTGACCACCCGGTCTCCGGGCCCCAGCGCCATCGAGGTGGAGTGGCCATAGAGGTTGTGCAGCAGCGCCTTGTGCGTAACCGCCACGCCGGTGGGAAAGCGGGTCGATCCGCTGGAATATTGCAGATAGCAAATGTCGTCCGGCGATGCGGGCGGCAGGTCGCATTGCGGTGCCTCTTTTTCAGCCAGTGTCGCCCAGTCCATGCCGGTGCAACCCTGCGCCTTCGCCGCCTCTGCCGCCATTTCGGCGATTTCGGGCGGATAGATCAGCATCTTCGGGTCAGAACTGCTCAGCTGCACGGCCAGCTGGTCGACATAGCTGTCCCGCCCGCCGAATGTGGTGGGCAGCGGCAACGGCACGGGCCACGCGCCCGCATAGATGCAGGCACAGAACAGGGCGGCGAATTCCGGACCTGTCTCGGCGATCAGAGCGATCCGGTCATCTTTCTCGACCCCTTGCGCGACCAGACGATACGCCATCGCCAGCGCATCCTCGCGCATTTCGGAATAGGGATAAGGCCGCACCAGCGTGCCGCGCATGTCGTGAAAGTTCAGGCCCTTCTCGCTGCGCGCGGCGTAGTCGATAGCCTCGTTCAAGGTGCCGAAATCGGACAGCCTGCGGGGGAGCGGGCAATCATTCGGTGTAGGAACGAGTGCGGAATTCGTTTGTGTATCGGTCATGTCAGGAAATGCGAAACCCGTGTGTAGCGCGCCGGAAAGCGCATCCTCTCAGCGGTCGGCGCATCATTTTTCTTTGTTGTGGCGCCATCACACTTTCCCATTTGATTGAGAGTGTGGCACGAATATGGCGAAGGGGAGGAGCCGTGCCGCTCTCGGGACGCAAAAACTGGGGCAAGAAGCGCGGCGAGGGGGCCGAGAGGAAGCCGCGCGAGAAACGTCCTCCCAAACCACTGGACGCCGAGAAATTGCAGGAACTTGCGCTGCATTATGTCTCCAGATACGCGACGACGCGCGCCAAACTTGTCCGCTATCTGGAGCGCAAACTGCGCGAGCGGGGGTGGGACGAGGAAGCAAGCGGCGGGGAGCCGCCCTTTCCACAGGAAATCGCCGAGACCTTTGCGGCGCGCGGGTTTCTGGATGACGAGGCCTATGCCCAGATGCGCGGGCGTGACCTGCTGCGACGGGGATATGGTCCGCGACGTGTGGGACAGGCCCTTCGCGAGGCGGGCGTAGAGGAAGGCATTCGCGAGCGCGTCGATACCGGCCCACGCAAGCGCGCCAAGGCTGCGATATTGCTCGCCCGTAAAAAGCGCATCGGCCCCTTCTCGATCGAGCCTCCGGATATGAAAACCCGCGAGAAGCATCTTGCCGCAATGCTGCGTGCAGGCCATGCCTTTACCGAAGCGAAAAGGGTGCTGGATGCGGGCACCGAGCAGGAGCTGGACGAATGGCTGGACGAATTGGCGGAGTGGGATGGATGAGAATCATGGCGCCACTATTGACAGCGTTCGCGCTGGCTCTCGCCGCGTGCTCCCCGCAGCCCTCTGCCGAGGCGACCCCAGCTGTCGCACAAGACGAACGCCACCCCACATCGAATCTGCGGATCATCCCGGTGACCATCCGCAGCGGCACCGCCGCTCATGTGTTCCGCGCAGAAGTCGCCAATACGCCCGAAGCGCAGGCGCAGGGCCTGATGTTCCGCACCGAACTGGCGGATGACGAGGCGATGATTTTCCCCCGCGACGATGCCGGAATTGCCAGCTTCTGGATGAAGAACACGCCGTTGCCGCTTGATATCATCTTCATCGGCACCGACCGGAAGATCCTCAACATTGCCGCCATGACGACCCCCTATTCACTCGAATCGGTCTCCTCCATCGGCCCGGTCAGCGCGGTGTTCGAAGTCCGGGGCGGACTGTCAGAGGAATTGGGCATCGGGCCGGGCGATACGGTTGAGTGGTGAGGCGCTTTTATCTCTCGGCGTTTGTTTTCTCTCGCGGCTGATTTGCTTCGCAAATGCCTCCGAGGGGGCGGCCTGACCGGTCGTCGCCCGGTCGGGCTCTGGCAGGCGCTTTGGGGCACCTGCGATTGTATGGTCTTTCTTGGCCAGTAACTATCGGCTAGGCGCTTTTCCATTATGGGTATCTTCGGAAAAATCTTCACCTGGTGGGATGGTGCCACGATCGGCACCAGCCTGTGGTCTGCGCGCAATGGAGAGCATGTCGGCACCGACGCGCAGGGCAATAAATATTATCGCGAAAAGAAGAAGCGTGACGAAGGCGCAGGTGGCTATTCCGCGCGCGAACGGCGCTGGGTGATCTATGACGGCGCGAATGATTCCAGCCGCGTGCCTGCAGAATGGCATGGCTGGCTGCACGGTGCGGGCGACGATGTGCCCGAAAGCTTTCTGCCCGCCGCGAAAATCTGGGAAGTCGATTACACCCCCAACGCCACCGGCACCGCGCAGGCTTACCGTCCGCAGGGCGCGCTGGAGCGGGGCGGGAAGCGGGCCAGCGCTGTCGGCGATTACGAGGCGTGGAGCCCGGGCGACTGATGATGCTCCGGTCCGGTATTCCTGCGCTGACAGTGGCTGCTAGTCTCGCGCTGGCCGCCTGTTCCGGTGACACTGAAGAGGCGGAGCCCGAGGTTGTCGCAACGGCAGAGCCGGCAACATTGGACGATCAAACCGAACAGGCAGAGCCGGAGAACGAGCCCGAAGCGGGCGAGGACGAGGCGGTCATCGCTGCCGATGTGGCCCGTGCCGCTGAGATCGGCAGCCCGATGGAAGACCGCGTCGCGACACTGGGCTTGCTCAACAAACGCAACAATGTCTCGCAGGACCTCGAGCTGAAGCCCGGCGAATCGCGCCGCATCGGCGATGTGATCGTGCGGCTGTCTGCTTGCGAGCGCACCGCGCCGTGGGAAATGCCGCAGGAAACCGGCGCGTTCGTCCAGGTGCTCGTCCAGTCCCGCGATGACGAGGACCAGTGGGCGAAGACATTCTCAGGCTGGCTGTTCAAGGAATTGCCCGGCCTCAATGTGGTCGAGCACCCGGTTTACGACGTCTGGGTCAAAGAATGCGCGATGAGCTTCCCGGGCGAAGAAGAGGGATCGTCCTCCGCTTCGGATGACAGCGACGCGTAAGCCTGCTCCAGCGTCATTCGCTGCGGCACGGCGGCATCTGCCACCATCTGCATATACGCCTTCTGGGTGAGCGGTACTGCGCCCAGCGATTCCAGATGGCTGGTCATGAACTGGCAATCGAACACTTTGCACCCCGCGCGGCCCAGCAGCGCGACCAGCCACGCCAGCGCCACTTTGGAAGCATCGGTGCGGCGGCTGAACATGCTTTCGCCGCAAAACACACTGTCAAAGCCGACACCGTAAACTCCCCCGACCAGCGTCTCGCCTTCCCAGCACTCGATCGAATGGGCATCGCCCCGCGCATGCAGAGCGGCATAGCTCGCTTCTATTCGCCCGCTGATCCATGTTCCGTCGGCATCCTCGCGCGGACCGGCACAGCCGCGCACGACTTCACGGAACGCTGTGTTGCAGGTCACGAGGAACTTGCCCCGCCGCAAAGTCCGGGCAAGCGAGCGTGACAGGCGAAAACCGTCAATCGGCAGAATCGCCCGCTCGCGCGGCTCGACCCAGAAAATCTCCGTATCGGTGCGGCTGTCGGCCATCGGGAAAATGCCATGGCGATAGGCCGAAAGCAGCAGCTCCGGCGAAATCAGCGAGGGCATCGGCGCATGCATGGCGGATACCATGCCGCGCGCTGGCAAAGGCGGCAAGCAATGCTTGGTATCACCGCCCCCCCACCCCCCCCAAGCGGGCGAATGAGAGCGATTGCCTCTTGCCTACCGCCCGCGTGCTGGCCTAGGGGCTGCGGCTCCCTGCAGGGGTGTAGCTCAGTTGGTAGAGCATCGGTCTCCAAAACCGAGGGCCGTGGGTTCGAGTCCCTCCGCCCCTGCCAGGGAATTGCCGCGCGGTTTGTATCCCGCCGCAGACCCTTAATCCCATATTACGAAGCCAGATAGGCGTACCAGCCGATCAGCAGGGTGATCCGCGCCACGAAGGGTGAGCGGGCGGCCCATGCCAGAACTATTGCCGCGAGTGAGGCAGCCGCGCCGGTCAGGAACGCCAGCTCCAACACATGGAGCGGCCCGTGGACCATCATAGCGGGTACCGCGATGGCTAGCGACAGCACCGTGCCTGCGATGACAAATGCCACGCGGCGGATCATCGGGTGGAACGGGGCTGTGGCGGTCAGGGCGACCAGCCCGCGTGCTTCGGTGCGGCCGGCGTGGGACGACAAGGCAAAGACCAGCAGCAGGAGCGCGGCGGGGCTGCCGGCATGGCGGTAGTCATCCGCCAGTCCGATGGCGGCAGCGCCCACGGCGAGCAGCGGGAACAATGGCCCGGAGGCGATCAGGCGCATCTCCGCCAGCACCAGTGACACGATGCCCAGCCCGGCGCGGCTGGCGCGCTGTGCGGAGGGAGCGGCACCGGGCAGCAATCTGCGCAATGTCAGGCGGTCCAGCCATGCAAAGCTCTGGGTCCGCGCCTTGGACTTGTGTGGGCGGTAGACGAGCCCGGCAAGGGCGGCGATGGCCAGCGACAGCAGCACCCAGCCTGCGCGTGAGGCGAGATACCCTTGCGCGCCGATGCCAGCCCACGGGTCCAGCTCCACCCGTCCCGGGGCCAAGCTCGACGTACCGATGGCGAACGACTCGGACCCCGGCGGCGCTGACTCCATCAGCGGGCGTATTGCCCCTCCGACAGAGGCCATGTTGTTGGCAAAGGTGGAGCCGTTCTCCGCGGCGATGGAAGGCACGATGATGCTCGCCATCCACAGCATGAAAAACAGGAAATCGCCCAGCGCACCGCGCAAGATGGGCACCGCGTCGAACAGAATCCGGATCGCAGCCACCGCCAGCAAGGTCGGCCCCGCGACCACCCATAACAGCAGCAGGATATGGCCCGGCTGGTATGGCCCTGTCACCTTCATCCAGGCCAGAAACAATCCAGGTAGGCTGAGCGCGATCAGCACGCCCATCATGATCGCCGCGTCGGCCCCGAAACGCCCGAGTGCTATCGCGATGCGGCTGGCAGGGCTGGTCTCGTCCAATTGCCATGGTTGCCGCCGTGTCGGGCCAGCGCGCAGATAGATGAACACCACCGGCATCACGAGGGTAGAGACGACGATGCCCAGCCAGATGCCAAAGACGGGCGAGGTGAGGACTGGCAATTGCCCGCCCACTGCGATGGACACGCCCTCGCCCTCGGTTTCCGAAATCATGTAGCGTGCGGCCACCGGGGCGCAGAGCAGGAGCAGCCAGAGCGATGCGCTGCGGCGGTATCGCAGGAGGTCGGCACCAAATGCCGATGCGGTTACAGTGGAAGCGGTCATCCGACTTGCTGCGCTTTCCCGTCGGCGATGCGCAGGTTCTGCACGGCCTGCGGGGCGAGCTGTTCGCCCAGATGGGTGGTCATGATAACGCTGGCCGTGGCTGCGCGCTCCATCACCAGCCCATGCACGGCGGCGGCGCTTTCGCTGTCGAGCTCGGCGGTTGGCTCATCGAGTGTCAGCACTTGAGGTTCGCCGAGCAAGGCCTGCGCGGTGATCAATCGGCGACGCATACCACCCGAATAGCCCTGAATGCGGCGGTCGATGTCGGGCAGCAGACCGAGCGCTTCCAATATGCCGGCAAACTGCGCATCCGCCTCGCTGCGGTTCAGCCCTTTCAGCGAAGCGATGTGCAGGCCAAACTCGCGCGCGGTCAAGTCCTCTGGCAGATCGACGGCCTGCGGTGCGTATCCCAATGTCTGGCGCAAGGCGCGCCGGGCAGCGGGCAGAGGCTGACCTTGCCAGATGATCTCGCCGCTATTGGGCTTGTCCGCCGTCGCCAGCAGCCGCAGCAAGGTCGATTTTCCCGCTCCACTTGGCCCGGTCAGCAATGTCAGACCTATGGGGAATGTGGCGCTCACATCCTCCAGCACCTTCTTGCGGCCAAAGGATCGGGCGAGGGAGCGGGCTTCGAGTGTCATGACTGGTGTATTATCATAACAATACACCAGCGCAAGAGGATTTGGGCCAACCCTGCATCACAGTGCATGTTCAGCAAGGAGGCGCATTTCCTGAACAATTTCCGAATGCGCAATTCAGCGTCGGCGCAGACGAGTCGTGCGAGAGCAGCGGTGAAGTGTTTAACCCGTCATAAGGAGAAAGCTTTTGTCCGCCTATACATTTCGCAGCAGCAAGCCCGATCACTGGACCAGTCCGCGTCCGTTTCGCGACCCGACTCTGCGCCTGATGCATCACGGGCGAGTGCAGCCGATGGAACAGCATCGGAGCGGCTTTCTGGCGCGGTTGCTGGCGCTGGGCTGAAGCGTCTAGCTGTCCGTCTCGTCCATCCGCAATTGGCGCGCGGCCGCGGCACCGTCCGCCGGTTTGAACTGGTCGGAATTTTGCCACACGTCGAAGAACCGCTGTTCCTCGGCCAGACAATCCTGAAAGGCGGGCCGCTTGCGCACGCGCTCGTGCCAGGCGGCCAGCTTCGGCCACGACGCGGGATCGACCTCCCCACCTGCTAGGACCATCATGCACAGCTGCGAAGCGACGGCCGCATCCGCAAGACTGTATCCGCCGTGCCACAGATACTCGCGACCATTGGCCAGCTGCTCTTCCAGATAGGTGAAGATCGGCGGCAGGGTATCATTCAGCAGCGCCTGCGCACCCTCTTCGTCCACCGGCAGGCCCATCAGGCGCGGGCCGATAAAGCGGCAGCGGAACAGGCCAGCGCAGAGTTCCAGCAGCGCGCTGTCGGAATATTCCTCCAGCCACAGCACCCATGCGCGGTCCTTGGGTTCTGCCGGCAGCAGGGGTGGCTCGGGCGCAATCGCATCCAGATAGGCGCAGATGGCAGAGCTGTCGGGCAGGGCGAAGTCGCCGTCTTTCAGGATCGGCATTTTACCGACTGGACTGTATTCCAGATAGGCCTCCCGCTCGATCAGCGGCGAGATCTGGCGATAGGTGAACTCCAGCCCCTTCTCGCGAAGGACCAGCTCGCACTTCTTCACGAAGGGGGAGAGAGGCATGCCGATCAGTTCCATCGTCATATGCGTCTCTCCCCTCGTGAAGTGTCAGCCCGCGATCAGTACTCCTCCGGTTCCTCCGGAGTATCGGCGGTGTGCGTCGGCCCGGCATCCTTCTGACCCTTGGCCAGTTTGAACACCACGCCAGAGAGCAGCGCCAGCGCCAGCAGGTTGGGCAGGGCCATCGCCGCGTTGGAGATGTCGCCCAGTCGCCAGACCAGCTCGCTCGGCTGAGCTGCGCCCAGCCAGATCACGAAGCACCACAGGACCCGCCACGCGATATGCAGCTTCTTCTCGCCGCCACGGGTCGAGCCGGGGATACGGTCGTAGATGAAGGTGATCGCCCGTTCCCCATAATAGCTCCACGTCAGCAGGGTGGTGAAGACGAACACGATCAGCGCCACACTGGCGACCAGCACACCGATGGGCACGCCCACCACTTCCAGGGGGAAGGCCGCCGCAAATGCGCCGCTGGTCATCTCGAAACCGACGCGGTCGGATTGCCAGGCATGCGCCACCGCCTCGCCGCCGCCGACAAATTCGCCGCGCACAGTCAAGATCACCAGCGCGGTCATCGTACAGATCACGATGGTATCGATGAACGTCCCCAGCATCGCCATGCGGCCCTGCTGCTCGGGATCGTTGGTCTGTGCCACAGCGTGGGCAATCGGGGTGGAGCCCTGACCCGCCTCATTGGAGAACAGACCGCGCGCCACACCGGCCCGGATCGCAAGGATGATTGCCGCGCCGACAAAGCCGCCGGTGGCCGCCTGCGGGTTGAACGCGCCATGGAAGATCAGCGCGAAGGTTGCGGGCAGATCGGCGAAGTTCAGGATCAGGGCGATGGAGGCCATCACGATATAGGCAGCGGCCATGAACGGGATGACGCTTTCGGCCACGCGCCCGATCGACTTGATCCCGCCAATGATGACGATGAAAACCAGCACGGCGACAATTGCGCCGCCCCAAGCTTCTGGAATGCCGAACAGTTCATTCAGGCCATCGGCCACCGCATTCGACTGGATGGAGTTGCCCGTCACCAGCGCGCTGAACAGCGTGCCGATACAAAAGATGATGGCGAGCCAGGTAAACTTCGGCCCCAGACCCATCATAATGTAGGTCATCGGACCGCCGCGATAGACGCCGTCCGATGTTTTCTCGCGGTACCGAATGGCCAGCGAGCCCTCGGCAAAGGCCAGCGCCATGCCGAACAGCGCGGTAACCCACATCCAGAAGATCGCGCCCGGTCCGCCCAGTGCGATCGCTGTGGCTACACCGGCCAGGTTCCCGGTGCCGACTTGGCCCGATAGCGCGGTCGAAAGCGCGGCAAAAGGCGAAATCTCGCCGTCGCCATCGCCCTTGCGGCTCTTGAACAGGCCGGCAAAGGCACTGCCCAGTTTGACGATGGGGTAGAATTTCAGGCCCACCATCACCCACAGGCCAATGCCCAGCAGGATGATCGTCATCGGGGGGAAGGGCAGCAATTCCACCCCGTTCCATGTCCCCGCCCAGATGAAATCGGATACATTGGTGACAGGTGCCACCATCCGTTCGCCAAAACTAAGCTCGGCCTCGCCGCCAGCTGGTGCAGTCATGTGATGATGTTCCCCGATTTGTCCCTTAAGCGCGCGACGCTAGAGCGGGGCGGTTTCGCCTGCAACGGGTTTCTTGCTCCCCTCTTCCCCCACGCTTGCTTTTGCCGCCCTGCGCCATTAGATGCGTTCGGGTCTTCCGACATCGGAGCCTACCACTGCCCTCCCGGACCTAGCCCGGGGCGGCGATAGGCCCTACCCGGAAGAGACGATACGACGACAAGTTTTTGGTTCACACGAAAGCGGTAAGCCTAATGGCGGAAGAAACACCGAAATCAGCAGCTCCGGCGAAGCAGAAGACGTCTCCGGGCGAATTCATCCGTCAGGTGCGCACAGAAGCCAGCAAGGTCGTCTGGCCGACCCGGCAGGAAACCGTGACCACGGCGATCTTCGTCGGGATTATGGTTGTTATCCTCTCGCTGTTCTTCCTCGGCATCGATTCGGCGTTCGGCGCCATTGTCAGCTGGCTGCTGACGCTTGCCTGATCGGGCGCTTGACCCGCCCTTCGGTTGAACCACCCATCACACGATTAAACGGACGATACTGACACCCATGGCACGCTGGTACATCATCCACGCCTATTCCGGTTTCGAGAACAAGGTACGCGACGCAATTCTCTCCGAGGCTGACCGTCTGGGTCTGGCCGAGGGTGTGGAAGAGGTGGAAGTGCCCACCGAAACCGTGACCGAGGTCAAACGCGGCAAGAAAGTTCAGGTCGAACGCAAGTTCATGCCCGGCTACGTTCTGGCGAAGCTGAATATGACCGATGATGTTTATCACCTTGTGAAAAACACGCCGAAGGTCACCGGCTTCCTGGGCACCAACAACAAGCCGCAGGCGATTTCCGAGAAAGAAGCTGCGCGTTATTTCGGCGGTGTCGAGGAAGCCAAGAACGCACCCAAGCAGCAGATCAGTGTCGATTACGAAATCGGCGATCAGGTCAAGGTGCTGGACGGCCCGTTCGCCAGCTTCAACGGCGTGGTGGAAGAGCTCGATTTCGACAAGCAGAAGGTCAAGGTTTCGGTCTCGATCTTCGGCCGTGCGACTCCGGTGGAACTGGATTTCGAGCAAGTCGAACTGATGAAGTAAGGCGCAGCGGGCGGCGAACCCGCCCGTTTGGTGCAGGTTCATCCCCGCCTGCGAAAAGTGTTTCGGTAAACGCCGGAACACGCAGCGAAAAGGGGATAATGCGGCATGGCCGAAGAAACGCAGTCCGAGCAGCCGCGCCGCAACGGGTTTACCCGCTTTCTCGACGGCGTCGAATGGCTCGGCAATCTGCTGCCGCATCCGGTTACGCTTTTTGCATTGTTGGCGCTCGGCATAGTTCTTCTCTCCGGCTTGCTCGGATGGATGGAAATTGCCGTTGCCGATCCGCGCCCGGCGGGCTCCAAGGGCGTGGCCGAGGACGGTATGATCCGCGCGGTCAGCCTGATGGACGGCGACGGGGTGCGCCGGATATTCACCGGCCTGGTCGACAATTTCACCGGCTTTGCACCGCTCGGCGTGGTGCTGGTGGCGATGCTGGGTGTGGGTGTGGCGGAGCATTCCGGTCTGCTATCGGCGGCTGTACGCAGCATGGTGCTGGGCGCGCCGAAGAACCTTGTGACCGTGGCTATCGTCTTTGCTGGCATCGTGTCGAACACGGCTTCCGAAGTCGGCTATGTGGTTCTTATTCCGCTTGCCGCGGCGATTTTCTATGCTTTGGGTCGTCATCCTCTGGCGGGTATGGCTGCGGCATTTGCCGGGGTCTCGGGCGGCTACAGCGCGAACCTGCTGATCGGCACGATTGACCCCCTGCTGGCCGGGATCACGCAGGAAGCAGCGCAACTGATCGACCCTGAATACACCGTGGTGGCGACCGCGAACTGGTATTTCATGGTCGCCTCGACCTTCCTCATCACGCTGATCGGCTCGCTGGTGACGATCTATATCGTCGAGCCGAAACTGGGCACTTACGATTCCAGCCGTGCGGACGAGACCATTCTGGATGACAGGATGATGGATGAAGTTTCCGATACGGAGCGCAAGGGTTTGCGCTGGGCGGGGCTTGCGCTGCTCGGCGTGCTGGGCCTGATGGCGCTGGTTCTGGTTCCCGAGTGGGGCATCCTGCGCAATCCCGAAACCGGCGACCGGATCGACAGCCCGTTCTTCGACGGGTTCGTGGTGTGGATCTTCATTTTCTTCGTGACCCTCGGCTATGCCTATGGCCGCGCGGTGGGCACGATGAAAAGCGACCGCGACGTGATCGACGCGATGGCCAAGGCGCTCAGCTCGCTTGGCCTGTATATTGTTCTGGTATTCTTCGCCGCGCAGTTCGTCGCGTTTTTCGGCTGGACCAATCTGGGCGCGATTACTGCTGTGACGGGGGCGAACTTCCTTGTCGAAACCGGCATGACCGGCCCGGCGATCTTCTTCATGTTCATACTGCTATGTGCGCTGATCAACCTTTCCCTCGGCAGCGCAAGTGCGCAATGGGCAGTCACTGCGCCGATCTTTGTCCCGATGCTGATGCTGATCGGCTATGCGCCGGAGGCCATTCAGGCGGCCTACCGCATCGGCGACAGCACCACCAATATCATCACCCCGATGATGAGCTATTTCGGGCTGATTCTGGCTTGGGCCACGCGGTATGACAAGAATCTGGGCGTCGGCACGCTGATTGCGATGATGCTGCCCTATTCGATGTTCTTTCTCTTTTTCTGGTCGATCTTCTTCTACCTTTGGACCTTCGTGCTGGGCATTCCGGTGGGTCCGGGTTCGCCCACCTATTACACGTCCTGATCGGCTGAAGTCGCCCAGCCCTAGCGCGCGCAGGCGGTACCTTTTGCCGCCTTGATGCGGCTGGCTATGCCGCTGGTCCGCAGTACTGTGCGGCGGCTGTCGCAAATCTTCAGCTGGAAGCGGGCCTTGCGCTCCTTGAAATCGAGCGAGACGCGGCGGAAATTTTCCATCAGGTCGGTGCCCAGCAGCAGCGCGGGCTCCTTGTCGATGCCGAACACCGCGAAGGGCGGGACATCGGCGAAGGCGATCGCCACTTTGTTCAGCGTGATCGGTCCAATCTTCAATTCGGGGATGATGGCAAATTCCATTTCCACCGGTTTGCCCGTCACTCCATAAACGGTGACGGTCTGGAAATCGCGCGGACGGCGCGCCTTCAGCTTGTCGCGCAGCAGCGAGTTGCCAATCGTGATCTCCGTGCCCGTATCGACCACCGCATCCACCGTGACGCGCCCGGCCGACACTTCCGTCAGGATCAACTGGCCGCGTTGCAGTCGCGCGGTGACCACGATGGTGCCGCCTTCGAAACGCGGACGGGTGGCGGCATCGTCCACCGTTATGACGCGCTCCTCGAAATCCATCATCAGCCGCTGTTCGACCAACGCATCCAGCCCGATCATCCCGTCGCCGCCAATATTGCGCTCTTCCAGCACGGGCAGTTCCAGTCCGGTGGTCACCGTGGGGCCAAGGCGCAAATCGTCAACCATGACGCGGTCCACCACCTTGCTCTCGGTGATGGCGTGCAGCAGCACGGGTGATCCTTCGGGAAGCGCCAGTTCGCGCGCCAGCTGTTTGCCAATCACTGATGTATCGGCGCCGCTATCGACCACGAACCGGTACGGCCCCTGATCGTTTACTTCGACCTCCACAGTCATGCGGCTGCGCGATTTGCGGGCGTCGATTTCTTCGCCGCCGATGGCCAGTGTCTCGTCGATCTCGGCAACGGGCAGGGCTGGTATTCGGCTTGGGGTAGGAGCGCTTTCCGGCGCGTCCTGCGCAGCCGCACCTGCCGGAACGCCGCCCGCGCCGAGCGCAGCGACAAAGGCCGAAGCCGACAGAATGAGAGAACGAAAAGGAGGCATAGAGGCATATATCCAGCGGGCGGAATGAACTGGCGGTGAGTTTGCTGTCTGCGCCTTCATACCTGCTGACTCAACCACACACTCTCACCTGTGCTTTGACATGGTCCGGTTCCCGCCCAATTCGTGCCGAATCGCTTGCAAATTGGGGCGAAAGCGCTATGTGCCGCGCTTCCCAAGTTCAGCTTAGGAAACCCGCTGCGGGAGGTGCTTCTTACGATGTGCCGCTTGACCGCTTACCATGAGCCCCGGCCACAAACCGGGGCGACAGTGAGAAAAGGAGGCCTCTCATGGCCAAGAAGATCGAAGGTTATATCAACCTTCAGGTGCCCGCCGGCACTGCCAACCCGTCCCCGCCGATCGGCCCTGCGCTGGGTCAGCGCGGCGTGAACATCATGGAATTCTGCAAGGCGTTCAACGCCGCTACGCAGGACATGGAAAAGAACGCCCCGATCCCGACCAAGATCACGGTCTATGCCGATCGCAGCTTCTCGTTTGAAACGAAGACGCCGCCAGCCAGCTACATGATCAAGAAGGCGATGAAGATCAAATCCGGTTCGAAAGAGCCCGGCAAGGACATCATCGGCTCGATCAAGAAGAGCCAGCTTGCCGAAATCGCCGAGGCCAAGATGAAGGACCTCAACGCGAACGACATCGAGCAGGCAATCAAGATCATCGGCGGCTCTGCCCGTTCGATGGGCCTCGAAGTGGTGGAGGGCTGATCATGGCGAAACAGACGAAAATGCAGAAGGCGCGGGCCGAGAAGATTGATCCCGAAGCCATGTACAGCTTCGAAGACGCGCTGGCCACGCTGCGTGAATTCGGTTCCAAGAAGTTTGACGAGACGATCGAGGTCGCAATGAACCTCGGCGTCGATCCGCGCCACGCCGACCAGATGGTCCGCGGCATGGTTGCCCTGCCGTCCGGTACGGGCAAGGACGTGAAGGTCGCTGTCTTCGCTAAGGGTGACAACGCCGACAAGGCGCTGGCCGCCGGTGCCGACAAGGTCGGGGCGGAAGACCTGATGGAAGACATGCAGGCCGGCAATCTCGATTACGACCGCGTGATCGCCACGCCCGACATGATGGGCGTTGTCGGCCGCCTCGGTAAAGTGCTGGGTCCCAAGGGCCTGATGCCGAACCCGAAGCTGGGCACTGTAACCCCGAATGTGGAGCAGGCCGTGAAGGACGCCAAGGGCGGCCAGGTCGAATTCCGCGTCGAGAAGCAGGGCATCGTGCATTCCGGCATCGGCAAGATGTCGTTCAAGGATGCCGATCTGAAGACCAACTTCGACGCCTTCACCAGCGCGATCCTGAAGGCCAAGCCATCGGGCGCGAAGGGCAAGTATCTGCGCAAGCTGTCCATCACCTCGACCATGGGCCCCGGCCTGAAGATCGATACGAGCGGGATGGAAGGGGCGTAATTTTCGGGGTGAGTGAGCGCATCCGCGCTCACTCCTCCTCGCTCACGTGGCCTGGAGGCCACGTCGCTGCGGGCGGCCGGTCGGCCTATGCGATCGCATTCGCGACCGGATGAAGATGCGCTGTTCAATAGGACAGTGATGAGATTATAGGGCCTCTCGCGTTTGGTGCGGGAGGCCCTTTCTTTTCTTTGGGTCAGCTGGGGTCGGCTTCGGCATTTTCTTTGCTGCCTTTGGTGCCCAGCTGTCTGGCGTAGAGCCAGCCGATGCCCAGCAGGCTGAAGCCCAGCGCCATGAAGCTGGCGATCCGGAGCAGGCCTTCCAGCGCGGCGGCATCGATCAAAAACACCTTGGCCACCGCCAGCAGCATCAGCACGAGCGATCCGATGCGCCAGCTCTGCTCGCCGCGCATCCGGCCGATCAACAGGAAGCCAATGGCCAGCGCAATGCCCATGACCGAGCGCAGCAGATCCTCGGTCTGGCCCATCGGCTGGGCTGTCAGGATAGAGCCGGAGAACATCTGGCGTAGCAAAGCGAGGGCGGTGACGGTGATGGCAATCATCGCCAGCGCATCCACCGCCTGTCTGCCACGAAGGCCCGTCATACCGCGTATCAACCAAAGGGCGGCGAGCGCCACGATGCCTGCGGCCAGCGCCAGATTGGCAATCGGCACCGGCCCCACGGCTTGCGCAGTGAATAGCGGATTGTGGACCACCCCGGTGAACCAGACGAGATGTGCGAGCGCCAATCCGGTCAGCGCCAAAGCCATGGCAGGCTGGGCACCGATGCGGGGCAGCGGACGCAGAGCAATCGCCGCTCCGCCTATCAGCAGCGCCTGCCAGATTGTCCGCTCGGCCAAGGCATTCGCAATGAAGGAAGTCTGGGTCTCGATGCCGAAGATCTGTTTGTAGAGAATATGCAGCGTCACCAGCAGCGCAGCGCCTGCCGCCCAGAACAGCGCTGGTCCCGGCACGTAAGGCACGCTCCATTCGCGGGCCTCGCCCCCTCGCCAGCCCAGGGCAGCAGCGGCAGCGCCGAATGGGAGGATACGCAGCAAGGCGTCCCGCCATGTCGGCCAATCCAGCAGGAAGGTCTGCGCGCCAGCACCCGCTTCTATGCCCGTCGCGCTCCACTCCATCAGCGGGAGCAGCGCCCACAACCCTGCGACACCCAGCAGCGCCCAGCGTGCCGGATCGGCAGCAAAACGCGCGAAGCCGAACGCTCCAACAGCAAACGCCGCCAGCCAAGGCAACGTGTCGGCGGGCAGGATCTGTGCGGCGAGGCCGTAGCCTGCCAGCGCCGCGCCGATTTGGCCGATATCGAATGCGCGTCCTGCCTTGGCTCTCCATGCGGCGGCGCCAAGCGCGAGCGACACGGCGGCCCAGCGCAGGATAGCGCGTCCATCGATCCCGTCCTGCTGGCCGGTAAACAGGTTCTCGAATTCCTGCTCGAACCCGGCAGAGCCGAACAGCAGAAGCAGCACGGCCATACAGGCACCGCTGATGAGGGCTGTCGATGCCTTGTCGGACCGCCGCAGATTGGCGAACAGCAGAATGCCCAGAACGGCCGCGGCGACAATCGGCGCGGTCCAGCTCGGCGTGACGAGCAGGGCGCATATGAGCACCAGCAGCGCGGCAGAGGCGCTGAACAGCGCTGTCCAGCCTGTCGCATCGGGATCGCGGCGGGTGCGGATGGCCGCGGCGAGCGGGAAAGCTGCGAGCAGCAGCGCCGTGATGGCAGGACGCCACTCGGTTGTCTCGGGGGCAAACGGCTCGCCCACGATAACATAGGTCGCCGCCATCAGCCCGAGCGATCCGGCGGCGACTTGCGCTCGGTCTGCCAAGGTGGCGGGCTTCGCTTCGTTCGAGAGCCAGATGTGCAGCGTGGGGACGCCTGCGAAAATCACCGCCGCCCCAGCCACCAATGCATAGAATGTCCAGTCCGCCACCGGGTCCCACTGCGTCAGCAAGCCGATGGCGATCACCATGGCCACTGCGCTTGCTTCGCGCAGCTCTGCGCGTTTCCATGCGAGTCCGGCTAGCGTTGCCCCCATCAACAGATACAGTCCCCATGCCAGCAGGCCGTCACCCGCCCGGTCGACCAGCAAGGCCAGTTGCAGGCTGGCGACCAGCGCGGATGCCAGCCGCACAGGCCGCGCAAACGAACCACCCGTCACCAGCGAGGGCAGCACAGCACCCAGCAGCAGGAGGTAGAAGCCGAGCGCCAGTATCTCGGCGGTCCCGACATCGTCGTACAGCAGCAAAAGCGCACCCCAGCCAAGGCCGGCGGCCAGTGCGGCAAGCGAAAGCCAAGGGCGGCCCTGACGCTCCCCGGCCTGGGTCAGGCCAACGGTTACAAGGCCGAGATAGATGGTCAGCAGCGGCAGGTTGGCTTCCTCCCCGCCGACCAGCAGCGGCGCGGCAAATCCGCCGACCAGACCGAGGATCGCGCATGGCAGCCCGAACCGGAAAGACAATGCAATCGCGGCGGCCGTCACCGCCGCCAGCCCAAGGAATGCCAGCGTCTGACCGATTAGCCCGTATTGCGAACCCGCAAGGTAGAACCCGGCATACAGCGTCGCGAGGCCCGCCCCCGCGAGTGCCTGACAGATGCGCGGATCGCCGACCAGATCGGCTTTGCGGTGGGCAAACTCGGCACCCGCCAGAAGGGCGATTCCGAAAACAAACGCCATCGCCACGCGCACCGACGGCGTCACCAGACCGGCATCGATGGAGTAGCGGACCAGCAGGATGCCCGCGATGGCGAGCGTTATCCCGCCGACCCAGATTGGTAGCCTGCGCCCAAAAATTTCCTCGAAGTCGAAGCTGCGCTTGGCAGGCTCTGGCTCTGGCTCTGGGTCTGGCTCTGCCGCTGGCTCCGGCTCGTTTTCGACTTGCTCGGTAATGTCGGCGGCTGCCGGCTCTGCGCTTACGAAGGGAGGATCTTCCGCTGGCAGAGCTTCACGCGCGAGAGACGTCTCGCGCTCCGGCTCAGGCTCAGGCTCAGGTTCAGGTTCAGGTTCAGGAAGAATTTCCGACTGAGCAACATCTTCGGCAACACTTCTGACCAGTGCCACCGACGCCACCGGTTCTTCTGCGACCTGCTCGGCAGCGGCCGATTGCGCCCATTCCAACTGGTCAATACGCCTTTGCAGCGCGTCCACACGTTGCCACAACCAGTAGATGGCAGCGCCAAAGGCGATGATGATCAGTAGTTCCAAGAACGCCCCCGCAAATGCATCACGATTAGGCTATGGAAAGCGCCCGGAAGTCAAGCAAGCGGGTGCGAGAATGCGGGGGGTGGAGAATCAAATGCCGCCCGGCGTGAAATCCAGCCCGGCCGTGCCCAGCGCATCGCACAATGTGTGCACACAGCTCGACAGTTCTTCCGCATCGGTCGAACGTATGACGAAGTTTGCGCCTACTTTGCCTTCGCGAAAGAAGGGGTAGCTGCCGATCTGGCAGGCCTGATGCGCCGCCTCGGTCTCGCGCAGAATATCGGCAACTTCGCTCTCTGCCGTCCAGCACCCGATCGTCTCGCTCTTCAGCGGAACGCCGCCTTCCAGCGTGCCGGTCAGCGCATCAAGCATTCCGGCGGTGATGTGCGGGACACCCGCCATCAGGAAGACGCTGCCATGGCGAATGCCGGGCGCGCCGGACATGCGGTTGGGGATCAGCTCTGCGCCCTCGGGCACACGGGCCATCCGCAGACGCGCTTCGCTCAGGCCGCCGGGTTTGTCGGCATAATACCGCTCCAGCAGAGCGCGCGCGTCCGGATGGATCGTGACGCCGACACCCAGTGCCTTGGCCACCGCATCGACAGTAATGTCGTCATGCGTCGGGCCGATACCGCCGGTGGTGAACAGATAATCATTGTCTGCCCGCAGTGCGTTCACCGCAGCGACGATCCGATCCTCTTCATCGGAAACCACCCGCACTTCGGCCAGCCGGATTCCCTGCACCTGCAACCAGGAGGCAACCTGCGCGATGTTCTTGTCATGGGTGCGGCCCGACAGGATCTCGTCACCGATAACGAGGAGCCCGGCGGTCCAGATGCGGTCTGATTGAGTTGCAGTCATGCAGTGGGCATTAGTCTAGCGGCGTGCCCGGCGCTACTCCGCAGCTTCCAGCTGTTCACTGGGCACGGCAGTCCCCGTTCCGGCCTTGGCGAAAACCAGCAGGCCATCATCCACCGGATCACTCGTCATCCGCTTGCGGTCGACGACATATTCCTGATTGAGCCGCCACGGATAAGCGATGGCGTTCTTGGGCATAATGTGCTTCGAACGCTGGATGTAGCCGGAAGAGAAATCGAAGATATCGTCCTCTTCCAGTTTTGCTTCGTCGTCCGGCGTTAGGCGCGCGACCGCGATCTCGTGCCCTGTCGCGTTCATGTGATTGAGCACGCGGCACACATATTCCGAATTGATATCGGCCCGCAGCGTCCAGCTGGCGTTGAGGTAGCCGAACACCACCGCAAGGTTCGGCACGTTGGAGAACATGCATCCCTTGTAATAATAGACTTGCGAGAAATCGACCGGCTGGCCCTCGACGCTGACATCGATCTTCCCGCAGACCGCCATTTTCAGGCCCGTGGCGGTGATGATGATATCGGCTTCGAGCAGCTCGCCGCTTTCCAGTTCGATCCCGTTTTCCACGAAGCGGGCGATCCGCCCGGTCTTCACCGAAGCCTTGCCGCTGTTCATTGCCTCGAACAGATCGGCATCGGGGATCAGGCAAAGACGCTGGTCCCACGGGTCATAAGGCGGCGTGAAACTTGTCTCGTCATAATTGATGCCGAGCTTCTCCTTTGCCGCTTTGGTCAGCGAATTTTTCACCTTCTCCGGCTTGTTGCGCGCCAGTTTGAAGGTGAAATCCTGCATCCGGATATTCTTGAACCGGGTGATCCGGTAAGCCAGCTTCTCCGGCAAAATCTTGCGCAGGGTGTTGGCGAACCGGTCCTTGGCCGGACGCGCGAACATCCATGTCGGGGTGCGCTGGAGCATGGTGACATGCCCTGCTTCCCCCGCCATCGAGGGCACAATGGTGACGGCGGTTGCGCCCGATCCGATCACGACAACTTTCTTGCCGGTGTAGTCGAGATCGTCGGGCCAAAATTGCGGGTGCAGCACCTGCCCCTTGAATTCGCCCAGCTCGAAACCGGCGTCGTAGGGCTCATCGTAATCGTAATAGCCGGAGCCGAGATACAGGAAGTTTGCAGTCAGCCGCTTGCGCTCGCCATCGGTGGTTTCGACCACCACGGTCCAGCGCGCATCCGCCTCGCTGAAATCGGTCGAAATGACGCGGTGGCCATACCGGATGTGGCGGCGGATATCGCGCTCGTCCACGATCCGGTTGAGATATTCCATGATCGACGGTGCGTCGGCGATGCTTTTCTCATGCGTCCACGGCTCGAAGGAAAAACCGAGCGTGTGCATGTCGCTGTCGGACCGGATGCCGGGATAGCGGAAGAGGTCCCACGTCCCGCCCAGATTGGCGCGCATTTCGAGGATGCCGTAACGGTGATCGGGGCAGTGCATCTCCATGTGCGCGGCCATGCCGATGCCCGAAATCCCCGCGCCGACGATCAGTACGTCGAAATCTGCCGCTGCGCTCATCATGTCGGTCCTTTGTTGCAACGTATCTCTTCTAAGCGAGCATGACACACTTTGCGAGTCCCTGCACGAAAGGTCATAGCTGACGCGGGCTGCAATACCCGCTAGGCGGCGCGCCATGTCATTCAAAGCCAGCTATACCCTCGCCGCATCTCTCCTTGCGAGTGCCACGGTGATTGCGCCCGTCTCTGCGCAAGAAGCCGATCAGGATGCGCCGGAAGACACCGAGATTGTCGTCGTCGGCCAGGGTCTGCCCGATACGCCGTCAGTTCCGGCCTACGCCACGCGCACGCTGGAGCGCGAAGCGATCATCACCGCGCCCTCGGGCCGGATCGAGGATGCGCTAGGTTCTGTCGCGGGATTCCAGCAGTTTCGCCGGTCGGACAGTCGCTCTTCCAATCCTTCCGCCCAAGGCGTCACCCTGCGGGCTCTCGGCGGCAATGCGACGAGCCGCGCCCTTGTGACACTCGACGGTGTGCCGATGGCCGATCCGTTCTTTGGCTACACGCCTTTCGCCGCGCTGATCCCCGAGCAACTGGACCGCATTCGCGTGACGCGGGGCGGCGGCTCCGGGCCCTTCGGAGCAGGCGCACTGGCGGGCACGATCGCATTGGAAAGCGCTGGGCTGGACCAATTGGGCAGCGTGAACGCGTCGCTGCTCGCCAATGATCGCGGCGCGACGGAAGCAGCTGCAACGCTGGCGGCTCCGCTGGGAGGGGGATACGTCGTGGCCAGTGGCCGATGGGACCGGGGTCAGGGCTTCTTCACCACGCCGGAGGACCAACGCGCTCCGCTGAGCGCGCGGGCTGCTTTCGACAGCCGTTCGGGCCAGATCCGCGCCGCCATTCCTATTGGCGACACATACGAGGTGCAGGCCCGCCTGCTGGCTTTCGAAGATAACCGGACCCTGCGGTTCGACGGCGCGGACAGTTCGGCGAGCGGCCAGGACGCCAGCATCCGGGTGGTCGGTCGCGGGGCATGGGAAGTGGACGCACTGGCCTATGTGCAGGCGCGCAATTTCTCCAATATCGTGATCAGCTCCACGCGGTTTGTGAAAGTGCTGGATCAGCGCAACACCCCGTCGACAGGCTTGGGCGGCAAACTGGAGGTGCGGCCACCGGTCGGTGCCGACCATGTTCTGCGACTCGGTGTGGATTACCGGCGGAGCGATGGCGAGTTGCAGGAGGAGGCGTTCAGCGCCTTCACAACCAATCTGCGAGCGCGGCGACGGGCGGGCGGGACCACGAGCGATCTTGGCCTGTTTGTCGAGCATGACTGGACGCGCGGCCCGCTGGTGCTGACGGGCGGAGTGCGCGCCGACCGGACCGTCATCAGCGACGGGTTTTTCCGCGAAAGCGATGCTGCGGGCGTCGTCGTCATCGACAATCAGTTCTCCGGCCGCAGCGACTGGACCGTCACCGGGCGCGGCGGTGTGCTGTTTAAAGCCAGCGATGCGCTGTCCCTGCGCGCAGCAGTCTATAGCGGACTGCGCCTGCCGACCTTGAACGAGCTGTATCGGCCCTTTGTTGTCTTTCCCGTATTCACCAGCGCCAATGCGCTGCTCGAAAACGAGAAATTGGTGGGATACGAGGCGGGGCTGGACTGGCGACCGGCGGAGGGCGTCGAGCTGACCGTAACCGCCTTCGACAATCGATTGAAAAACGCCATCGCCAATGTCTCGCTGACCCCGACCGACCGCCAGCGGCAGAACCTGCCCGCCATCGATGCGCAGGGCCTGGAGCTGGGCGCGAAACTGGAGCGGGGCCCGTGGCGGTTCAATGGAACGGTGGCTTATACCGATGCGGCTGTGGATGGCGAAGGGGCGTCCGTAGCGCTGGACGGCAATCGCCCGCCGCAAACCCCGCAATGGGCCGCATCAGCGACGCTCGGATTTGAGCCGCGCGAAGGTCTGATGCTGGCGGCCACGCTGCGTCATGTCGGTGCGCAGTTTGAAAGCGATTCCGAAACGGATCGCCTGCCCCCGGCCACCACTCTGGGCGCGTTTGCCAGCATTCCGGTCACCGCGCGGCTTGGCATTGTGCTGCGGGCGGAGAATATTTTCGACGAGACCATCGTCACGCGCAATTCAGCCGGCGCCATCGATTTGGGTGTTCCGCGCACGCTGTGGGGCGGCATCCGTTACGGGTTCTGATTGGGCAGATTTGCCACGCGGGCTAGCTTAAGCGCCAGTTTCGCGTCGGCGCTACCAATGGCACGCCTCTTGGCAACAGGAGGCGACGGCATGAGTATTCTCGACAGGTTCCGGCTGGATGGCGAAGTGGCGGTGGTCACCGGCGCTGGCAAGGGCATCGGGCGCGCTATCGCGATTGCTCTGGCTCAGGCCGGAGCCGATGTTGCAATAGCTGCGCGGACCCAGTCCGATCTCGATGCAGTGGCCGAGGAAATCCGTGCGCTGGGGCGCAACGCGCTACCGTTGGCGACGGATGCCACCAGTCTGGAGGCCCTGGAAGCGCTGGCCGCAGAAACCGTCAGACAACTCGGCAAGCTGACCATCTGGGTCAACAATGCGGGCGGGATTCCGGACGGCACCCCGCGCTATCTTACTCGTACTTCTGAAGAAAATTTCGATGCCCAGATCGGCCTGAACCTGAAAGCGGTGTGGATGGGTTCGACCGTGGCGGCGCGCACCATGAAGGACTGGGGCGGGGCGATCGTCAATATCTCCTCGCGGTCTTCCTACGGGCCGCAGGTGAAGAACGGCCCCTACGGCGCGGCCAAGGCTGCGGTGAACAGCCTGACCTCGACCTTGGCAATGGAGGCAGCCCCCAATATCCGCGTGAACGCTGTTGCGCCGGGGCCGGTGCCGACCGAGAATTTCGACGATTGCATGGGCACCGATACGCCCGAGAAACGCGCAAAACTGCTGGAAATGATGCAGATGCCGCTCCAGCGTTATGGGACCGGCGAGGATATTGCAGCGGCCGTGGTCTATATGGCCTCGCCTGCGGCCAGCTGGGTCACGGGGCAGTGCCTCTATGTTACCGGCGGAAAGTAAGACTACAGTGCATTAACGTTCGAGCAGTTGCTCGCTCGTGTTGATCTCTGTGATGCCGCGCTTGCCTTCTGCGTCACGACCCAGCTGCACCACGACATCAATCACGCTGGCGGCATAGGCGATGGTGTCGCTGCGGCTCAGACCAATGCCGGTTTGCATCACCATCAGCGACAATTGCTCCAGCGCGCCGCGCAGCGAATTGGCGTGGATGGTGGAGAAGCTGCCCGGATGGCCGGTGTTGATTGCCCGCAGGAAGGACACGCTCTCCGCCCCGCGCAATTCGCCCAGCACAATCCGGTCGGGGCGCAGGCGAAGGGCGGCCTGAAGCAGCTCGTTGGCGGTGACTTTGGCTTCGCCCAATTCGCCCTTCACCGCGACCAGTCCCACGCCGTTTTCGCCGGGCAGGCGCAGTTCCGGTGTGTCCTCCACCAGCACGACGCGCTGGTGCGGCGGGATTTCGCCCAGCATTGCGTTGAGGAAGGTGGTCTTGCCGGTGCTTGTCCCGCCGGAGATCAGGATCGTGCGGCGTTGCCGTATGGCCTCGCGCAGGAATGCAATCGGCTCGGCCTGCGGATCGGGCATGGCACCGGCGGTCGCCGGTTTCAGCGCGCCATTGTCATAGGCATCGAGCGGCAGATCGAGCCGCCGGTGGCGGCGAATGGCCATCACCCAGTGCTTGCGGCTGGCGGGCGGACCGCAAAACTGGATGCGCGCGCCATCGGGCAGGGTCGCGCCGAGCAGCGGATGCTCGCGGTTAATCCCCTGATGGCTGACCCGCGCCACTTGCTCGGCGAGCCGCTGGACCAGCGTGTCGGTGATGTTCGGCGTGTCGATCCGCTGCATGCCGGGGCTGGCCGCGTCTTCGATCCAGACCTCGCCGGGGCGATTGACCAGAATTTCGGTGACGGTATCGCGCTCCAGCCACTCGCGGAAAGGCGCGAGATAGGCGTCGAGATAGACGCTGCGTTCGCCTTCGGGCGGGATGCCGCCCTGCGGGATCGGATGGATGTCGGCGGACACGAACCTGCTCGCTTACCTAGCGTTGCCGACGCCGGAGAAATCGAGATCGCGCGCTGTGAAGACCCGGATCGGCTCGCCTTGGCGCACGCGGATGGTCGGGCCGATCTGGCTGTCAGTTTGTGCAGCGATGCCCGCAGCCGACTGGCTCGCTCCGCCAATTACCACTGACGCGCCGCCCGAACCCACAGCGGACAGTCCGCCGATGACCGACAGCAACATGGCCGAGCCAAAGCGCTTGAAGAATTTGGAATCCACATCGCCGGGCAGGCCGGTGGTCCCGTCAAAGCCGATGGCCGGCGATTGCAGATTGACCGATGCGCCGTCGGGCCGGATCAGCCGCGTCCACACTACATAAGCGCGCTTCTGGCCGCCCTGCACACCGGACTGGTACTGACCGATCAAACGGCTGGAGCGGGGGACAAGGATGTTCTTGCCATCGAAGCTGCGGACATCCTGACTGACCACTGCGCGCACAAAACCAGGCACATCGGTGTCGATGGCGGTTTCCAGCACGGCGGGGATGAGCGTGCCCTGCGTGACGGTGGTCGCCGGATTGGTCATCGCGGTCGCCTGCGTCGGTCCGCCGCCTACGCCGCCGATGCGGCTGGCGAAATCCGACGCTGAGCCGGTCACGCCGCCCGGTACCGCGTCGGCGGCAGCCTCGGCCAGTGCCGCAACGGGACCGCCTGCAACAGCTTGGCCTGTGCTCGCATCGAACACCATGGTCGGGCTGGAATAGGGGTTGGGCTGGGCAACGGGCAACGCAGCGCGTTCCGGCATGTTCGACAGGACGGGCTGCGGAGCCGGATCGGCCCGGCGGACAGGTGCGCCCACCGGTTGCGGTTTCGGCTGCGCCACCACAGCGCTGCGCACGGGCTGGGTGGCTTGCGGAGCTGGCTGGACCTGATCGGTGCCGACACTGGCGGGCGGCTCCATCCGCGCGCTGTTCATGCTCCACAAGGTAACCGCACCCAAGGCAGCAACGATTGCGATGCCCGCCACCATGCCGACCATGTCGGACCGGCCCTGCTTGCGCGCGACTGCCGGGTAGGAATTGCGGCTCGCAAGATCGATGACTTCCGCGCTTTCCGTATCGCGCGGATCGTTTGCTGCTTCATTCTCGGACCCACCACTGGGCGGCAATTTGGAGGCTAGGCGCATGGGAAGTCCTGACTATTGGCGGGTGGTGGATGCGGTAGATGCGGCGGGAGCAGAGAGAGCGGCCTGATCGGGCGCAGCGCGCACCGGTCCGCGATTGACCAGAGTGGCGGTCTCATCGCCCGATCGCAGGATAATCGCGGCGGGCACGCCTTCGACGACGATGGTGTCACCGCGCACGGTGAAGTTTACCGGACCCTCGGTGCCCTCGTAATCCTTCACCAGAATGGCGGGGACGGCGCGGCCTGCCGGCCATGTCAGGAAAGTCGCTTCCCCGTCATCATAGGTTTCTGCGGGGAGCAGCACGGTATCGCCCGAGCCGTTCCACGCATAATTCAGCAGAGCCGGATCGACCACGGCATAGGGATCGGTCGCGGCGGCGATTTCGACTGCATTCGGCCCGCCCACGCTTGCCAGCGCGGCTTCCGCTTCTTCTTCGGGTTCTTCCGGATAGGTGAAGGCGAGGAGATAAAGCGGCTGCGCTTTCGGGCTGGCGACCAGATCGAACAGATAGGTATGGCGATTGGTCACCACGGTCATATTGGTCCGCGCGGTGGGGGAGAGCGGTTTGACGAACAGCAGGTTGGCCCGCTTGTTCGGAGTGACCTGCCACGCATTGGCATCGCCAATCGCGACATTCTCGATGGCCTCGCCTTCGCCGAAGCGGATGGTGGCTTGCACCTTCACGCGGCCTTCCAGACGCACGACTTCCATGGGGTCATACATCCGCTCGGCCAGCCGCGAATCTTGTGCGTGAAGCGGGGCTGCGGGAACTGCGAGAGTCAGGGCACCGCTTAGGGCGAGTGCGAGCGCGGCCGGGATTTGGGCGCGGGTCATTTGAGTTTCTCCGTATTGGCTCGCGATATGCGCGCCTGGGATGGTTTGAAGCGGGTCCCCAGACCCATGGTGCGCCCGGTGCCGCTGCTGAGCGGCTGAACCTTGCCGTCGGCAGAGCCGGTCGCAAAAACATTGGTGACGCGGGCCGGCTGGGAGGCCGGGCCCGTATCATTGGCCGGGGCGGCTGGCGCGCTGCCCGGATAGCTGGTTGCGGCAATCGCGGTGCGCTGCGCGGCCAAGCTTTGCTGGCCGGTTGCCGCGGCGGCAGTGCCCCGCGCCTCGCTGGCTGCCTGTTGCGGCTGAGCGGGTGCAGGGGCCGGGGCCGCGCTTTCGCCGCGCTCGCCCTTGTCCGGCACCAGCCCGAAGACCTGCCAGCCCGACACCATCGTTCCGGCCACTTTCAGCACCATGATCATCAGCGCGACATGCACCGCGCCGACCATGAAGAACGCCATGGCCGCGCGCGTTTCGATCTCTCCCGGCACCGCTGTCAGCGCGGCGAGGATTGGCACCGAAAGCTCCAGCATGACGCTGCCCGCCAACACGGCGAACAGCGGAGTCAGGGCCAGAAGGACCAGCCCTTTCAGCCAGCCGGTGAACAATCCGCGCGTGCCGTTGAATAGTGCCATCACCACAAAGATCGGCCCCAGGGCGACCAGCACCGCCAGCGCGATGCGCGCCGTCACCAGAACGCCGACCGTACCGAGCATGAACAGCATGGCGCCCAGCCACAGCATTCCTTCAGGCGAGAAGGCCGAGACATCCTCGTTATCGCCGCTCGCCTGCTCGATTGCGGCGAAGACCACATCGACCTTGGTGGCAAAAGTCGCGGTCGCGCTGCCGCTGTCGCCGGTCATCACGCCGGCCAGCCAGTCGGGCGCGCCGATCGCAAGGTTCCAGACCACCGTCTGGTAGGCGACCCAGCTGGTCGCGAAAGTCAGCACCAGTCCCAGCGTCAGCATGCGCGGGGTAAGCGAGCGGACGCCGAGGCTGGAGCGCCCGGTCAGCAGGCTGATCGCGAAGAACGCGATATAGAGCGTGAGCAGGATCGTCAGCACCGTGACCAGTGTCCCGCCCGAGGCAAACAGCCTGCCAAACGCCGCGCCGGTCACTTCCGCGGCAACGCAGTCCACCGCGCGCAGGGCCGAGGCTACGCCGCCCGCCGCATCGCTGACCGCATATTGGCATTCCGCCGGGGTCGGGGTGCCGACTGGAGGCGCGGTGGCTGTCACTGGGCCGCCTGATCGTACACGATGCGAGGTTCACGGTCCGCTGCGGGATCGGGATCAAGCGCGTCGTCGCCGTTTGCCGGCCATTCATAGCCGGTCAGTTCGGGGAACCAGTCCGCTGGATCATCGCCGACATCGCTGCGCACACGGTCGAGCTGGCGCACGCTGCTTTCGCGGCCCGACAGCATGGTCAGCACTTCGGGTGCGCCCGACAGATCAAGCCTCACGACCACGCTCGCATCGGGCTGACGGACCAGAAAACAGCGGCTGTGCGCGGGGAGTGTGCGGATCAGGGCCAGCTCGTGCAGCGTCAGGCCGAAGCCGTCGCAATAATCTTCGGGCCGTGCGCGGCTGTTGGGCATGAACACCATGGTGGCGGTCTGCTCGACCAGCGCGGTGGAGATTCGGCTGTCGAGCGCATCGCGGGCGCTCTGGGTGGCGAAACCGACCAATGCGTTGCGTTTCCGCAATGTCTTGAGCCAGTCACGGATGCGCGCGGCGAACACCTCGTCGTCCAGCGCCTTCCAGCCCTCGTCGATCAGGATCATGGTCGGATCGCCGTCGAGCCGTTCCTCGATCCGGTGGAACAGATACATCATCGTCGGCGTTCGCAGCTTGGGGTTCTCCAGCAGCGCAGTCATGTCGAAGCCAAGCGTCTTGTTGTTCAGGTCGAGCTTGTCAGCCGCGTTATCGAACAGCCAAGCGTGCTCGCCGCTTCCCCCTGAATCATTGGCAATCCATGCGCTCAGCCGGTCCGCCAGATCGCCGGGCTCGGGCCGCCGCGCGCCGGACAGCAATTCGCGGAAATTCTTCAGCCGCCGCAGCGTGGCATCGTTTTCATAGGCGGCATCCACCGCGTGGGCGATGGTTTGCAATTCTTCCGGGCCGTCAGCGGCCAGCAGCACGCCCAGCCAGTCGCGCAGAAACGCGCGGTTGGCCGCGTTGTCGGGTAGGGCGAGCGGGTTGAAACCGGTTGGCTCGCCGGCATTGATCCGGTCATACCGCCCGCCGATCCCGCGCACGAACAGCTCCGCGCCGCGATCCTTGTCGAACAGGATGGTGCGCGGCGCGAACTTCTGGGCCTGCGCAGCGAGGAAATTCATCACCACCGTCTTGCCCGAACCGGACGGCCCGATGACCGAGAAATTGCCCAGATCGCCGTGGTGGAAGTTGAAAAAGAACGGCGTCGCGCTGGTGGTTTCCAGCAGGGTGACGGCATCGCCCCAATGGTTGCCGCTGGCCTGACCCAGAGCGAAGCCATGCAGCGACCCGAAGCTCGCCATATTGGCAGACGAGATCATCGCGCGGCGGACGATATATTGCTCGTTGCCGGGGAACTGCGCCCAGAAGGCCGGCTCCAGATTGGTGTCTTCGCGCACCACGATGGCGCCGGTATCGGCCAGCGCGGCGGCGCAGGCGGCACACGCGTCGTCGAGTGCGGGCAGAGTGCCTTCGCGCACCAGAACCGACAGGTGATGATCGCCAAAGCCGACCGCGCCATTGCCCAAAGCATCGCGCGCGGCGAGCATGTCATTACGCTCGGCCTGCGCTTCTTCATCGGCGCTGCGCAGACGCCGGACCGCCAGATCCATCCGCTCGCGCGCGGTCGTGCGTTCGGCGGGCGCGTAGCTGTCGGTGACCACCATTTCATACGGCAGGCGCAGCAGGCCATCGATCAGGCCGGGGCTGGTCGCGTCGGGATAATCCTTCAGGCTCAGGATCGCGGAAAAGTCCGGCTCTCCCGACCCGCGCAGTTCCATCGCATCAAGGCCGAAGCTGGCACGGCGATAGGGCAGCATGTGGCCGATATCGGTGTCTTCGGACGGCGTGCGGACGGGCCGCATCTCGCCATTATAAAGCGCGGACAACAGCTCGAGAATTTCGTTGTTGGTCTTGCCGCCGGGGCCGGAATATTCGCCCAGCAGACTGGCGCCATAGGATTGCAGCGAAGCGACCAGCCCGGTGGCCGCCGCTTTCAAAGAGCGCAAATCCTTCGGATCGGCCTCGACCTGCTCCTGACCGCGCCTCTGCCACATCTTCGACAGTTTCTCGGCAAAACCGGCCTTGCCCCGCGCCGGGCGGCGCACCAGGGTGACGAACTGGTCGTTGATGAACAGCGAACCCGAACCGAGCCGCTCTTTCCACCGCGCATCGATATGGCGGCTGAGCGGATCGGGGAACGTCGCCTCCAGATCCACCTCGACCCGCCGCCGGATCACGTGGTGGAACATCACAAAGCGCGAATCCAGCGTGGAGCGCAGCATCACCTCGCGGGTCGCCGCATGGGCGTTCAGCGCGTCGGTATCTTCGGTTTCGAACAGCAGGCCGGGAACCTGGATCGCCGTCATCAGCGAGCCGTCGCGCAGCAGCATGGTGTGTTCATCCACCAGCCGCGCATAGGGCAGACGGTCGCCCGCGCGGGCTTCCTTCTTGCTCCATGCTGCCGGTCCGATCCAGTTGCTCATTGCTTTCGGCCCTCCATCAGGCCGGACAGTTAGGCGGCGTAGCTGTTGCAGCCCCACCTGTTGAAATTCTTCACCCGCGGACATTTGCTGACCTTGGTGATCCACAGGTCGAAAATGCGCGGTTCGCGCAGGCAGGCGAAATAGCCGATGCCATGCATGATGGCGGCGGCGGGCAAGGCCAGCCAGCTGCCGGTTATCAGGAACACTTCGGTCGTGACCGCAGCGTTAATGATGAAATAATTGTAGGTCACACCGCCGAACATTTGCGGGCGGGTGAGGGCGCGGTGCACCGGGTGGCGGATCAGCTGGTCCATCCCCTAGCCCCCGGCGGCGCCCTGAATGCCCGCCACGATCGACGCGGCTCCGAACAGGATGAAGGTGCCGATGATCACAGTCGCGCCAAAGCGCCAGTTGAGCCGGCCCGTTAGCATCATGAAGCCGACCGCGGCCACGGCCATGACGGCAACAGCCGTTGCAACATTGCCCAGCAAAGTGCCCTGCAGCCAAGTCAGCGCGTTGACGATCGGGCCCGAGCCAGCGGGATCGGCCTGCTGCACCTGAGCGATTGCGGCTGCGGGAGTAACAAACGCGGCGGCGGCCACGCTGCGGAAAAACGAACGCATAGAACTAATTATCCTGCCTGGAATGGTTGGAAAGCCGGCCCATGATGGCGGCCACATATTGCTGTGTCTCGCGGATACGGGGAATGCCGCCCGCGCGGATTACGCGGCCCGGGCCTGCATTATAGGCGGCGAGCGCCTTCTCCAGATCGCCATCGAACCGGTCGAGTTGCTCGCGCAGATAGCGCGCCCCGCCTTCGAGATTTTGGAACGGGTCGTTCGGATCGACGCCGAGATCGCGCGCCGTGCCGGGCATCAATTGCGCAAGGCCGCGCGCCCCGACGGGCGAAACGGCGGTCGGGCGCCAGCGGCTTTCCTGCCAGACCAGCGCTTCGATCAGGCTGGGGCTCAGATCGAACCGCTGGGAAAGCTCTGCAACTTTCGCCGCATAGGCTTCGGGCACCATGCGGGCGTGCTGGCTCTGGTCGGAGGTGGCGTGCAGGGGAACGGCAGCGGCGGCATCACCGACTTCCACCGGCGCTGTTGGCAGAGAGGCTGCCAACAAACCGCGTGCGCCATCCTGTGTGCCGCCGGCAATCCAGCGCGCACCCTCGTCGTCAATTTCCATCACGTCCGCACTAGCCGGTGCGGCGAAGGAAAGCAGACCGGCCAACATGGCTGCACGCTTTCCGATGCGTAGAATCATTACGCCCTCCGTCCGTCGCCCAATGGCTACATTAAATGACAGGAGAGTGACAGGGCGCACTGTCATTGCAGGTTCGGGCTGCGACCGGCGCAATCCTTTGAAAACAAAAAAGCCCGCCGATCAATGACCGGCGGGCCTGAATTTCTTGTGGGCCTTGCTGCGAGGGCCGCCAGGGCCGTCAGCAGGGCCGTCAACCTAGTCACGCGCGGCGATGGACTGCGCGCGGAGTTCCCCGCGATCAAGCTGGCGCAGACCCTGACGGGCGAGGTCCGCCGGGTAAACCCAGCGTCCGTCCGTGGTTTCTAGAGTGTAGTCGACCTTCATCTTGCGGACGGCCAGAAACAGGGCGCGGGCTTCTTCATCGCGGCCGGCGCGGGCGAGCGCGACGGCTTGGTTGAGCATGTCAGCCGGGTCCACCTGCTGCTGCTGGGCGGGTTCCGCCGCCAGAGCGCTGGCCGGCGCGGCAGCGCCAAGAACTGCGAGCGAAAGTGCGAATGCGGCAATCTTCATATCTCATCCCTCCGGTGTCACAAAGATGTAACATAAGTGTCATGGAGGTGCAATAAATCTGTCATTTTCCGGATTTTGCGTGCCGCCCGGTGTGGCTGTCACAAATCCGAAACGGACCAACAAAAACCGTCACACAAGGCCCCTAGATGGCGAGTCGCGATCACGAATTCGCATTCGTTTCTTCCCGGATACCGAGGGGTCTATCCAAGTGAACAAATCCATCAAAATGCTCGCAATTTCCTGTAGCGCGCTCGCTTTGACAGCCTGCGGCGGAGACGAAATCGTCTCGCCCGGCACCGGCGGCAACGTCACGATCAACAACAATACGCCCGCACCCACGCCGGCACCCACTCCGACGCCGACGCCGACCGGCGTGACGCCTGCGGCAGGCTGCCCGACGATCTCCGACCCGCAAGGCCTAACCGACAGCGGAACCATCACCGGCCCGACCGGCGAATACCGGGTCTGCACCCTGCCGAGCCAGTTCGACGTGTCCTCCACTCTGCGCCAAGTCGACGGCCTGCTCTATCGTCTGGACGGGCAAGTCGATGTGGGAGCCGATGGCGGACCAGCTCCGGATGCGTCCGATGGCGCGGACGATACCGACGTGACCCTGACGATCGAGCCGGGCGTCATCATCTACGCCGCCGGTTCCTCGTTCCTGAACATCAACCGCGGCAACATGATCAACGCGGCCGGCACTGCCAGCGCACCGATCATCTTCACCAGCCAGGACAACGTCCTTGGCCTCAACGATGCCAACTCGTCGGGCCAGTGGGGCGGGGTGATCCTGAACGGACGCGCGCCGGTTACCGATTGCGAAGCCCCCGGTGCTACGCCCGGAACCGTCGATTGCGAACGCCTGACCGAAGGGGCCACCACGCCTCCGCGTTATGGCGGCGCGACGCCGGACGACAATTCGGGCACCATGTCCTACATCCAGATCCGCTATTCGGGCTTTATCCTTTCCAACGGTGACGAGCTGCAATCGCTCACCACCGGCGGCGTGGGCAATGGCACTACGTTCAACAACATCATGAGCTACAACAGCTCGGATGACGGCGTCGAATTCTTCGGCGGCGAAGTGAATGTGAACCGTCTGGTTGTGGTCGGCGCCGAAGACGACTCGCTCGACACCGACACCGGCGTTCAGGCCAATCTGTTCGAAGTGATCGCGGTCCAGCGCCCGGGTGCCGGCGACACGATCCTCGAAGGCGATTCGAACAACTCGGTCAGCGACGATACGCCGCGCCAGCAGACGAACATCGTCAATGCCACCTTCCTGGCCAATGGGGTGGAGCAGGATCAGGTCCTGCGCCTGCGTGGTGAAGCGGACTTCAGCATCGCCAACACCGTGATCGTGGACCAGACGGGCAACACCCCGTGTATCCGTATCGACTTGCCCGGCACGCTGGCAGCAGCCGGCTCGCAGGCCGATGAAAACGGTCCGCCGACCTTCGACTCGGTCGTGCTCGATTGCGCCACCGACTTCCGTGACGGCAGCGATGGTGTCACCGCAGCGCAGGCGCAGGCCGCGTTCGACGCCGGGAGCAACAATGACGCCGGTTTCACCAACACGCTGCTGACGCTGGGCGGGGCTCCGTTCATCAACGGCACCAACGAGAACGGCGTTGCCGCTTTTGATCCCACGGCTCTGTCCACCTTCTTCACGACCCTCGGCTATATCGGCGCTGTGCCCGATCAGGCGTCGAACTGGGCAGAGGGCTGGACCTGTAACTCGGCCACGATCACGCTGGGTTCGGCCAACACCGGCGCATGCGAGAGCCTTCCGATCTGATCGCCAGTGATTGCAGGGCGGCGCACCGGGCACACCCGGCGCGCCGCCCTGTCATCCATTTTCAATACGCAATTGATGTGCCGCTGACTGTCGCGGCGGGCCGCACTTTCGGAAAGACGGGAGGAAGCGGCCAAATTACAAAGGGATCGACGATCATGACGACGAGCATGAGCCCCGCAAAGAAGCTTGCCAGCCTTTTGCTCCTCTCTACCGCTTTGAGCCTGCCCGTCGCGGCGCAGGCCCAGAATGCCGATCCTGAAGCAGCGTCTGATCCGGCGTCCGATCCGGCATCCGATCCGGCCCCCACCCCCGAAGCCGAGCCTGAAGAGCCCGATGTTTCCATTCCCGGCGGCGTGATCGTCGTCACCGGACGCCGTGGCCCGCGCGATGTGTCGCGCAGCTCCAGCCAGGTCGTCTCGGTCCTGTCTGCGGAAGACATTGCCCGCACCGGTGAAGGCGATATCGCAGGCGCACTCAGCCGCGTCACCGGCCTGTCCGACAATGGCGACGGGCGGGTGTTCGTACGCGGCCTCGGCGATCGCTACTCGCTCGCGCTGCTCAACGGTCTGCCGCTGCCATCGCCGCAGCCGCTCAGCCGGGTTGTGCCGCTGGATATTTTCCCCACCGGCATCGTCGCATCTAGCCTCGTACAGAAAACCTATTCCGCCAACTTCCCCGGTGAGTTTGGCGGCGGTGTGATCAACCTGACCACCCGCGCAGTGCCCGACGAGACCTTCGTCGAACTGAGCGCCGGGACCAGCATGGACAGCGTCACCACCTTCTCCCCCAGCGTCCAGCATTACGGCTCGGACTATGACTGGTTCGGCTTCGATGACGGTCGCCGGGATGTGCCGGGCGCGCTCGCTGATTTCTTCGCCGGTGACAGCCAGTTGTCCGATCTCGACGCGGCGGCCCAGCAGACCATCGCGAAAGACCTCATCTCGCCCAATTTGATCGTGTTGCAGAGCGTGGATGCGCGCCCGAACTTCTCCGGCGGGATTACTGCGGGCACCAACATCTTCCTCGGCGGCGATACCGAGCTTGGCATTATTGCCACGGCCAATCTGTCGAACTCGCTGACGACGCGCATTGTTACCTCGCAGACCCCGGACAGCCTCGATCTCAATCTGCGCACCGATTTTGAGAATTTCACCACCAACAACAAGATTCTGTTCAACACCTTGCTGGGTTTCGGCCTGGAAACAGGCGAGCACAAATTCCGCTGGACCAACCTGTATATCCGCGACACGCTCAAGCAGTCGGTTCTGGGGCAGGGCGAGGACATCCAGAACGGCGACAGCGAAGTGCAGCAATCGACCGGCTGGTTCGAACGCCAGCTGATCGACAGCCAGTTCGTCGGCGAAATGGAGTTCGGCGATCTGAGCGTCGATCTGCGCGGCGGATACGCCCAGACGGACCGCGAAGCGCCCTACGAATACGAGTTCGAATATGTCCGCACGAACAATGCGAACGACCCGTTCGGCGATCAATTTGTCAATCCGCTCAACCGGATTCGCGGGGATCTGGCCAGCGTCGCCTTTTCCGACCTGACCGAGAGATTATGGTTTGGCGGGATCGATCTGTCCTATCAGTTCTCCGATCTGGCTCTGCTGACATTCGGCTATGCCTATACCGACACGGACCGCCGCAGCACCCGGCGCGAGTTCATCTTCGATTCCGATTCCAGTTTCCCGACCGGTGTCGGCCTGCTGCGCCCCGATCTGCTGCTGGGGGATGCCATCATCGAGGCCTTCGATGTGCGTCTGTTCGAAACCACCCAGACCTTCCCCGAATTCCAGGCCGATCTGGAAATCAATGCGGGATACGCGAAGACGATTCTGACGCCCGCCAATGGCCTGACCATCGATCTGGGTGTGCGGTATGAAGACGCTGTCCAGTCGGTCACGCCGGTGCAGATCTTCACCAACCAGCAAAATCTGGATGCGGTGACCAATCTGGCCAATGATTACTGGCTGCCTGCAGGCACGATCACCTATGAATTCGACAACGGGCTGCAGATCCGCGCCAGCGGTTCGAAAACCATCGCCCGTCCGCAATTCCGCGAGCTGATCTTCCAGCCCTTCACCGATCCGGAATCGAACCGGCAATTTGTCGGCAACCCCGCCTTGCAGGACAGCGAGCTGCTGAACTTTGAAGCGCGCGCGGAATATTACTTCGCAAACAGCAGCCGCGCATCGCTCGCCGGCTTCTACAAGAAGATCGACAACCCGATCGAGCCGTTCTCCAGCTTTACCGACAACAGCCAGATCACCCAGTTCGCCAATGCGCCCACCGCCACCCTGTGGGGCGCGGAGCTGGAGACGCAGTGGAACAAGGATCTGTATGACTGGGGCGGCTGGTTCGAGACCAAGCAATTGGTTCTGGTGGCCAACTACACCTACACCCAGTCCGAATTGAAGGTCGATCCGGCGGACGAAACCTTCACCTTCACCCCCGGCGTGGGCGGCGTTCCGCGCCCGGCTTCCGGCTTCTTCGTCGACGGTGCCCCGCTCACCGGCCAGTCGGACCATCTGGTCAATGTCCAGTTCGGCATCGAAGATATCGACAAGCTGCAGCAGCTCACCCTGCTCCTGTCCTATGCCAGCGAGCGTGTGACCAGCCGTGGTTCGGGCGGATTGCCCGATATCGTGGAGGACCCGGGTCTGACCATCGATCTGGTCGGCCGCAGCGAAGTGAACCTGTTCGGACAGCCGTTTGAAGTGAAGATCGAGGCACGCAATCTGACGGGCCGCGACAATTTCGAATTCCAGTCGAACGGAACCAACCGGATCGAAATCAACTCCTATCAGGTGGGCCGGACATTCTCGCTGGGCGTTTCGACCGAGTTCTGACCGGCTGAAAATCACCGGCTCACGGCGATTCGAACGCCCTGTCGATGGTTCATTGGCATCAATCACGCTTGTGACGGCGTGAAAACGTGCCAATGAAGGCGGAACTGCGCCTCCGGAAAGGGGGCAGGTTTCGCCGAGGACAACCATGACCGACCAGAAGCTCGATCCCGCAATGCATGTCCGCCAATTGGGCGAACGCGCCAAAGCCGCGTCGCGCCAGCTGGTCGGGGCGTCCACCGAGGCTAAGAACACCGCTCTTGAGGAAGCGGCCAAGGCTTTGCGTGCGGCGACCGGCGATCTGGTTGCCGCCAATGCAAAAGATGTCGAGAGCGTGCGCGGCTCCAAGCCGGATTCTTTCATCGATCGCCTGATGCTCGACGAAAGCCGGATCGAGAGCATGGCCGCAGCGCTGGAGCAAATCGCCCGGCTGCCCGATCCGGTTGGCCGCACGCTCGCGACATTCGAACGGCCCAATGGCCTGACTATCGAGCGTGTTGCCGTGCCCATCGGCGTCATCGGGATGATTTACGAATCGCGGCCCAATGTCGGTGCCGATGCCAGCGCGCTCTGCCTCAAATCGGGCAACGCGGTGATCCTGCGCGGAGGCTCGGAAAGCCGGTATTCGACGCGAACCATCGTTGAATGCATGCGCGCAGGACTAAAGGCAGCGGGACTGCCCGAAGACGCCGTGCAAAGCGTTCAGACGACGGCGCGCGAAGCTGTGGCGGAGATATTGCAGGCCGTGGACACGGTCGATCTGGTCATCCCGCGCGGCGGGCGCGGGCTGGTCGAGCTGGTTCGCGATCAGGCAAGGGTGCCGACGCTGCTGCATCTCGACGGCAATTGCCACAGCTACATTCACGAGGCGGCGGATCTGGCAAAGTCCGTTGCCATCGTGCGCAACGCCAAATTGCGCCGGACCGGCATTTGCGGCGCAACCGAGAGCATCGTAATCGATCAGGCCATCGCCGAACAGGCGATTCCCGCTCTGCTCGACGCCATGCCCGATTGCGAATTTCGCGGGGATGTTCTCTCTGCCGGGATCGACGCGCGTGTCCTCCCGGCGAGCGAGGAAGATTTCGGCACCGAATATCTCGACGCCATTGCTTCGATAAAAGTGGTCGAGGGCCTCGCCGAAGCAATCGATTTCGTCGCCGAGCATTCGTCCGGCCACACCGACGCCATCCTGACCGAAGACTCTGGCGCGGCCAGAGCCTTCCTGACTGACATCGACAGCGCGGTGGTGATGCACAATGCCTCCACCCAATTCTCCGACGGTGGCGAATTCGGCATGGGCGCCGAAATCGGCATCGCCACCGGTAAGATGCATGCGCGCGGCCCGGTCGGCCTCGAGCAGCTCACCAGTTTCAAATATATCGTCCTGGGCGACGGACAAACGCGCCCCTAAAGCGGCGCTTCGCGAACCGGTGATTTGCGATGGGTATTCAGGGGGAAATGGCGGAGACGGAGGGATTCGAACCCTCGATACCCGTTAAAGAGTATGGTTCCTTAGCAGGGAACTGGTTTCAGCCACTCACCCACGTCTCCGCATCGCCAATGTGGCGAGCGGGCGGGCTATAGCGGGCAGGCATTGCGCCCGCAAGCACAGTATCGGGCCCTTGCAAAACTGCCCGCATTCCGGCGTTTTCGACTCGTTTCGCCGTATTTTGGATTCGTTTCGCCGCGCGTTCATTGCCGCTTCACCTGCAAAGGATTCTCTATGGAGCCCGATGAGGCAGGTTCGCCGCCATCCGCGCTGTGCTGGCGCAGCTGCAAGGGACGGGATGAGAAATGACTGACATGTTCGGCAAATGGCGCAAAACCCTGCTGGCGATTGGCGCGGGCGTTGTTCTGGTATCCGCCCCGCTCAGCGCGCAGGGCGTGGAAACAATCGATCCCAGCGCGGGCTTCGGCTCCGGCATTGACGCCGATCTGGGCGAGCAGCCCGGCGACACGCCTGTTTATGCCGACGAGCAGGTGATCACAGACCCGGCCGATGCCGGTGCGCAGGCCGGGGTCGCTGTGGCGCAAGCTGCGGCACCCGATGATGGCGCGGAAGTCGCCTATCAATGGTCGGACCCGGCGATGTCGTCTGACGGAGCGATCGCGGGTGAACCGGGCGCAGCGGGGCAGGTCGCCGAAGCGTCGGCCACCACCTACAAGCAAGACGACCTGATCGGCGCGGCGCAAGGCGTTTTTGGCGAAGGCGCGGAAGGCGTGGCCAAGATGATTCAGGACCTGCTCGCCGAGCAGGGTGAGCCCAATGGCTATATCGTCGGGCGCGAAGCGGGCGGAGCGTTCATTGTTGGCGCGCGCTACGGCTCGGGCACGCTCTATCACAAGGTCGAGGGCGAGCGCCCGGTCTACTGGACCGGCCCCTCCATCGGGTTTGACGCCGGAGCCAATGCCGGCAACACCTTCGTTCTGGTCTACAATTTGTATGACACAGAGCAGCTTTATGAGCGCTTTCCTGCGGGAGAAGGCCAGGCCTATGTCCTTGGCGGGATGACGGCGAGCTATCTGCGCAAGGGCGATACCGTGCTGATCCCGATACGTGTCGGGGCCGGTCTGCGCCTCGGCGTCAATGCCGGTTACATGAAGTTTTCCAAGAAGCAGCGCTGGCTGCCCTTCTAGTCGCCAAAGAAGAGCTACGGCAAAGCCGGGCCTTCTGAACACATACAGGCTTGCGGGCGCACCGGCGGCGCGGCAAAGGCTGTGGCCATGCTGGACCAACTCGAAGCCCAATCGCCCGATGCGCTGCTTGCGCTAATCAAGATGTACGCCGCCGACGAGCGGGCGGACAAGATCGACCTTGGTGTCGGCGTTTACCGCACCGATGACGGGGTGACGCCGGTGTTCCGCTCGATCAAGCAGGCCGAGCAGCGGCTGCTCGATACGCAGGACAGCAAGAGCTATCTCGGCCCCGAAGGCGACACCGGCTTTGTCAGCGGGCTGATGCCTTATATTTTTGGCAGCGACGATCCCGATATGGGCGGCCGCATCGGCGGGATGCAGACCCCCGGCGGGACCGGTGCGGTGCGGCTGGCGGTATCGCTGGCCAAGCAGGCGGGTGCGCGGCGCGTGCATATGGGTTCGCCCAGCTGGCCCAACCATGTCCAGATCCTCGGCGATGTTGGAATCGAGCCGGTTCTGTTCGACCATGCGAACCCTGACGGCAGCGCGAATATCGATGCGCTCATCGCCGCAATCGAGAGCGCCGAGCCGACCGACGTCGTGCTGCTCCACGCCTGCTGCCACAACCCGACCGGCGTCGATTATACGCAGGAAGAGTGGGAGCGGATTGCCGCTGCACTGGCCGCCAATGGCGTACTCCCGATCATCGACAGCGCCTATCACGGGCTGGGCGAGGGGATGGAGGAAGACGTTGCCGGTATGCGCACCGCTCTGGCTGCGGTTCCCGAGGCGCTGATCGCCTATAGCTGCGACAAGAATTTCGGCATGTACCGCGACCGTGTGGGCGCGTTCTATGTAATGGCGCAGGATGGCGGCCAGCTGGACGCGATCATGTCCAACGCCAACGCGCTGGCCCGCGCAAACTGGTCCATGCCGCCCGATCATGGCGGGGCTGCCATTCGCCTCATCCTGAGCGATCCCGCGCTGGTGCAGGACTGGCAGGACGAGCTGACCGATATGCGGGCGCGGCTTCGCTGGGTGCGCGAGACATTGGCCGCTGCCGACAACCGGGTGCCCGGCCTCGATCTCGCGCCTCTGTCCAGGCAGAATGGCCTGTTCGCTATCCTGAAGCTCGACAAGGACCAGATCGCTGCCCTGCGGGCGGACCACGGCATCTACATGGCCGGTTCGGGCCGGATCAACGCGGCGGGCCTCACCAGCGGCAATATCGAAAAGTTCATCGGCGCTCTGGCGGATGTGACCTCCGCCTGAGCTATGCTGGACCGGCAGCCCACCCTCGAGACCGAGCGGCTGGTGCTGCGGCCCCTGACCGAGGCCGACCGCGAGGCGCTGTTCGCCATCGCGTCGGACCCGATGGTGTGGGAACAGCATCCGATCCATGACCGCTGGCGGCGCGAGGTGTTCGATCCGTTCTTCGATGAAGGGCTGGCGAGCGGCGGCGCGCTGACGGTAGTGCGCCGGGGCGATGAGGAGCGGGACGAGCAGATCATCGGCTCCACCCGCTACGACCGGTATGATCCTGAGGATGGAGGCTCTGTCGAAATTGGCTGGACCTATCTAGCCCGCAGCCATTGGGGGAAGGGCACCAACCCCGAAATGAAGCGCGCCATGCTGTCCCATGCTTTTGAACATGTCGCCGAAGTCCGCTTCCGCGTGGGCGACACCAATTACCGCTCCCGCAACGCGCTGGAAGCCATCGGCGCGGTGCGCACAGAGCATTACGATCTGGACCGCTATCAGGGCCGCCGCGTGGTCCACCTGACCTACGCTATCGGGCGCGAAGATTTCGCGACAGGGCCGCTGGCTAGCGAGGCGGGCGGGTCCAGCTAGCGCCGGGCGAGGCGATAAAGCGCGCCGTTCATTGCCGCCGGGCGCAGTTTCGGGCGCCTAGTCCCCTTCGTACAGGAAGAGCTCGCTCAGCGTGTAATATCCGGACATTTTCGTTGTCATGAAAACTTCTGCCGGCTCGAAACCGCTTTCTACGGAAACAACCGCATCCTCGCCCACCCGTTCATGGACGGTGGCGCCGAGACCCAGCAATTCCATCGGAATAGGAAACACTGCAGGGGCGCAGCCATACGGCTCGATCGGCTCGTCGACGCAATTGCGAGACATAAGGTTCATTCGCTTGGCCGTCCCCACTTCATAAAAGAAACTTACCGCCGTTTCCGACTGGATTTGGCCTTGCAAGCCACCTTGGAACAGATTTCCGGCGTCCAGAAACCGACCGAAATTGACGCTGAGGATAGGCGCATCATTCAGGTCTTCCGCCGGAGCACTGGAAAGCGCAACCGGTTGGATATCCTTAAGCTTGGAGGGGCGAACCGATCCCGCCAAAACATACCAGTAGTGGCTGTCCCGCCCCTTCGCGAAGTGGCTATCGAAGTTTCCATCGGAATCCTTGTCGACAAGGCAGAGGTGTTTCTTGCCTGCCAGCGTTTCATCGTTCTGCTTATGAACATTGCAGGCCATCGGCAGATCGGACCGCAGTGCGGCGAATTGCGTCCCTTCTTTCGCCAATATCTTGCCGCCGGGAAGCGTGATGTCGCTGTCTGCCACGAGCAATTGTGTGGGCAGAAGCCGGGTCTGCGCCAGTTCGGATAACTTGGAATAGGAAGCCGCCTCTTTCTGCTCGTCGCTGGATTCCACCATCCAGGTGAGGCGGTATTCGATCTTCTCTTGCGCACTCGTGGCTGCCGGGACGAGTATCGACAAGGCTGCCAACAGCCTGAAACAATGCGCTTTTAAAAACATAAGACCTCTACCTTCGCTTGAGCATCAGGTATAGATTTGTTCCTGATAATTCAAGCACATGGTTCATGGCCGGATCCCCTTTGCACCGGGTGAAGCCGCTCACCTTTCTCCATTCGCTGAGAGCGCAAAACCGTCCGCCACCAATCCTGCGCAAATCTTCCCAACCCCCTCAACCTCGGCTAGCCCTGCCAGCATAGCGGGCCGTGCAATGGCTCCGGGGGATAGGGAAATACCATGGCACCATCAGTGACAGTGACAATCGGACGGGTTCTTCTGGGGCTCTATTTTCTGGTGCCAGGGCTCAGCAAGGTTGCCGGGTCCGCGGATACGCTGGCCTATATGCAGGGGCACGGCATTCCCTTTGCCGAGCCGCTGCTGTGGTTTTCCGCCGTGGTGAATATCATAGGAGGGCTGTTCCTTATTCTGGGGCGGCACGTGAAATTCGTCGCCTACGGGTTTGTGGTCTACATTCTGCTGGTCAATGTCCTGCTGCACGATTTCTGGACCATGGAAGGCGACATCGTGGCACGCGAGACGCAGAACTTCGTCAAGAATCTGGGCATTCTGGCGGGCCTGCTGGTGCTTGCGGGAAGCTCCGCCGCGCGCAAGATCACGCCAACGGGATGGTGGCGCAGCGACGGCGCAATGCTGCGGGATCAGGCGTAGGATTACCCGCGCAGGCTTTCCATCCGTTTCAGATACCGCGCCAGCACGTCGATCTCCAGATTGACGCTGTCGCCTGCTGTCAGCGCACCCAGCGTCGTTACCTCACCGGTGTGGGGAATGATGTTGAGGCCGAAAACGAACCGGCCGTCGGGCTCGTCCTCCACTGCGTTCACCGTCAGCGAGACGCCGTCCACGGTGATCGAGCCTTTCTCGGCCACGAAGGGAGCGATGTCGGCAGGCGCGCGGATATCCAGCCGCCATGATCCGCCCTCCTGCTCCATGCGGACCACTTCGCCAACCGCATCGACATGGCCGGTCACCAGATGGCCGCCCAGCTCGTCGCCCAGTTTGAGCGCCTGTTCGAGGTTGAGCTTGCGGCCCTTGGTCCATTGGTCCTTCGCCGTGCAGCTGACGGTTTCGCCCGACACATCGACTGCGAACCATGCGTCCCCTTCGCTGCCGCCACGTTCCACCACCGTCAGGCACACGCCGGAGCAGGCGATGGATGCGCCGATGGCCATGCTGTCGGGCGCATAGGGGCAGGCGATGCGGATATGCAGATCGCCGCGTTCTTCCACGCTTTCGATATGGCCGATGGCGGTAATGATGCCGGTGAACATGTGTACTTCGGTCCTGTTGTCCTGCTCCCCTCCCTCGAGGGAGGGGCCGGGGGTGGGTGTTCGGCGCTTATCGCCAGTGCTGTACCCCCACCCCTAACCCCTCCCCAAGGGGAGGGGAACCTTGGTGAAGCGCCGGCGTGTCAAGCGCGCATCCTTTCGAACGCTTCGTAGCTGTCGCTGCCAAGCTGGCGGCGCTCGGCGAGCGTCCACCGGCCATGTGCATCGCCCAGCGCCTCCAGGCCGATATCGCCCACGCCCTGTTTCCCGCCGCCGATGATGATGGGCGCTCGATAGATTTCCAGCCTGTCGACAAGGTCTGCGGAGAGGAAGCTGGCGGCGGTTTGCGCACCCGCCTCGACATAAAGATATTGCGCATCCAGTTCGGCGATGCGCTCGGGCGTGTTGATGACCTTCACCCCGTCAGGCGGGATGCCGCGCGTCAGCAAGATGCGCGCAGGCGAGCGATTCTCCAGCCCGGGCAAGCGCACATCCAGCCGCGGTTTGTCGGCTCGCCACGTGCCACCGCCGACCAGAATGGCATCGGCGAGCGCACGGCGCGAATGGACATGGGCGCGCGCGGCATGGCTGGTGATCCACTGGCTTTCGCCATTGGCCATCGCAATGCATCCATCGAGCGAGAGTGCGAGTTTGAGGGTCACATGCGGGCGGCCCAACTGCGCCCGCGTCAGATAGCCTGCAAGGCTGGCAGCGCTGGCAGCACAGTCGGTTTGAACGACTTCGACCCCGGCATTGCGCAGGGCTAGCGCGCCCTTGCCCGCGGTGCGCGGGTCGGGATCGCTCTGGCCGATAATGACCCGCGCGGGCTTCGCTTCGCCAAGCAACGCTGCGCAGGATGGTCCGCGCTCGGACTGGTGCGCGCAAGGCTCCAGCGTGACGAAGACATCCGCGCCTTTTGCGGCATCACCGGCCTGTTCGAGCGCCACCGCCTCGGCATGGGGACGCCCGCCGGCCTGCGTCCAGCCGCGCCCGATGACGCGGCCTTCCTTGGTAATGATGCACCCGACGCTAGGATTGGGGAAGCTGGCGGGGCGGCCCCGCGCAGACAGGCGCGCGGCAGCCGCGAGCCAGTGCAAATCGCCCGCAGTGCTCACTCGGCCTGCTGCGTCCCGGCGGTTGGCTCGGCCGCAGTTTCGCCGTCGTCCGGATCGGCGACATTGTCCATCCACCGCTCGATCCGAGCTTTCTCGGCAGCTTCGGCGGCGGCACGGTCGGCTTCGGCTTCGGCCTCGATCTCATCGACATCCATGCCCGATGCGCGGCCCAGCGTGCGGTAGAGCTCGCGCTTGCGCTCCTCGCGCTGGGCGATCAGCGCGGCGACCTCGTCCTTGCGGGCCTGATTTTCCGCATTGGCCGCGCGGATTTCCTCGATCGTTCTGTTGGGCGCGAAGCTGGTGATGTAAGTCACTTCCGGTTTCACCGGCGGGCCGACCACGCGTTCCTGCGTGAACATATAGACCAGCGAACCGCTCACCGCACAGGAAATCAGCAGGATCGGGATACGATAGGGCTGGGGCCTGCGGAACTCGTTCCAGAAATCGGCCACAGCCGGAGCCGGATTGAAGCGCGAGATAAAAGCCATGGGCACAAGATAGGCGCTCATGTCGCGCTGCGCCAGTGTTCTGAAGGTCAGGCTTCTGAAGGTCAGGGTGCCGGGGTCAGTTATACTCGACCGTAATCGGCACCCGGCCCCGCAAATCGCCGCCATCGCCAATCGTATCAGTGACCGCCAGCTTGCCCGTGAAAGTAAACTCCAGCGTGCCATTATTGTCGAGCCGGGGGACGACCGGCAGGCTGGTGGTGAATTCGCGCAGTTCCGCGATCCCGCCGCGCGGATCGCGCATGGTCACGCGCGTGGGCAGGGTGACCTGAACTTCGCTGTTCGGATTGCCGGTGACAGTCGCGCGGCCGACCATGGTGACGCCGCCGTAATCGTCGAGATTGCCGGCGGTGATTTTCTGCCCGCTTTCCAGATCGAGCAGAACGCTGGACTCTCCGCTGCCGAGCAGGATCAGGCGGCCGAAATTGATCTCGTTCTGGATGGTGAGTTCCGGCGGGCCCTGATTGCTGCCGCCATTGCCGTTTCCATTGCCGTTATTGCCGTTGCCATTGCCGCCGCCATTATTGCCCGACCCATCGCCACAGGCCTGGCCACTGCCATTGCCCGCTGTGCCATTGCCGCTGCCGCCGCCCACACCGTTGCCGCAGCCGGCCTCTTCCGGCCCGCCATCGCCATCATCGGCGCCGCCTCCGCCCGATCCATCGCCGCCGCCGTTATTGGAGCCGCCATTGCCATTGCCGTTGCCATTGTTTCCGCGCCCGTTTCCGCCTTTGGCTTGCGGTGCTTCGGCAGGCGCGCCAAGCCAGTCTTCCGGCATTGGCTCGCCGCGTTGCTGAATGGCGCAGCCAAGGCATTCCCGCTGCGCTTGCAACGCGGCGGGCGCAGCAAGCAGCGCCAATGGCAGCGCATAGTGCAGCGGGGTCAGCAGGGACAATCGGCGAAACATGGACCAATTATCGCCGAATAGGGTAAACCGAACCTTAAAGCGCGGGGGCTGGTGTTTACCCGAAGGTGCTGAACAGGCCCGGCCCGTGATCCTTCAGCCAGCGATCCGCAGCGGGCAGCTCCGGCCCGAACAGCTGTGCTAGCAATGCGTGAAATGCAGGCGAGTGGTCAAAATGGACGCGGTGCGCGGTTTCGTGCGCGACGACCGAGCGGCGGACATGATCGGGTGCCTGCACCAGTCGCCAGTTCAGCCGCATGGTCCCGTCGCTCGCGCAGCTGCCCCAGCGGCGGCGCGCGGTGCTGAGCGAGAGGGGCGGGGGCGGCAAGTCGATCATCGCGCTGTATTCTGCCGCATCGGCCTCGAACAGCTCCATCGCCCGGTCGCGCAGCCAGCGCTTCAGGCGCGCCTCGATGCTTGCCTCTGGCCCACCGAGATAAATCTGGCTGTCATCCGCATTGGGCTGGCGCGGGGCCTTGGGCGACCATTCGATGGGCAGTTCGCTGCCACGGTAGTGGATGATGCCGCCGGGCACGGGCGGCGCGCGGCGCGGGCGTTTGGCCAGCTCGGCCTCGAGCCAATCGGTGCGCGAGCGGGCGAAATCGAGCGCGTCCCCGACACGGCCCCAGCGGGGGATGGTGACTTTGACGCCCTCGCCATCGGGCGCAAGCCGCAGTGTCAGGCGCTTGGCCGTGGGGTGGCGGATAATGGCCAGCGGCAGGGCGCGGCCGTTCAGGATGATCGAACGGACAGGCGGCTTTTCTGCCGGATCGCGTCTGAGCCAGTCGATCACAAGTCCGACCCGCTCTCGTCCCAATCGACGATGTGATGCTCGAGCGGCCCAGCCTCGTCCTCGCTGACAACACGGCCCGCCACACCGGCCCCGCGCAAATGCACCGCGTCGCGGTCACCGCTCAGAAGATAATGCCATTCGGGCAGGGGATCACCGTCGGCGCGCAGGCGATAAGCGCAGGTGGCGGGCAACCAGCGGACATCCTCGACAATCTTGAGCGTCAGCCGCAGGCAATCGGGGACTTTCGCCTTGCGACCCGGATAATCGGTGCACCGCGCGGTCTGCGTGTCGAGCAGGGTGCAGGCGACATTGGTGTCCTCTATTTCGCCGGTGTCCCAGTCTTCCATCTTGTGCAGGCAGCAGCGCCCGCATCCGTCGCACAGCGCTTCCCATTCTGGAGCGCTCAAATCCGCCAGCGGACGCTCCCAGAACCGGTCCCTCAACGCACCCATTTGGCCAGCTCTTCGGCCACCGCGTCCGCGCCAAGATCGGTGGGCAATGTGGCGATAGGCAGTCCGTCAGGCCCGAACAGATAGGTGACGTTGGAATGGTCCATCAGATAGCCGCCGCCCGGCGCGTCTTCTCCGCGCGAATAATAGACGGCAAAGGCCTTGGCGGCGTCGGCAATTTGCTCAGGTGATCCGGTCAAGCCGATCAGGCGCGGGTGGAAGGCATCGGTGAACTCCGCGACCACTTCTTGCGTATCGCGTTCGGGATCGATGCTGATAAACAGCGGCTGGATTTTCGCACCCAGCTCCGGCTCGGCCTTCTCGAATGCTCTCAGGCCCGCCATTGCCCGCTGGTTGTCGGCCGGGCAGATATCGGGACAGTACGCGTATCCGAAATACACGGTGCGGTACTGGCCGTCGAAATCGGAGAACCTCACCGTCTCGCCGGTTTCCGAAACAAGCTCGAACTCGCCGCCAATGGTCGCGCCCGCGAGCGGGGGTTCCTGCATTTGCGCCTGCTGTGCACCACAGGACGCCAGGGCGAGGGCCGCGAGTGCCGCGAAACAGGGGGTGAGATTCTTGGTCATGGCGAACAGGTTCAGGCTTTGCTAATTGGGGGCGATGAATAGGCAGCGGGTGGACGTAGTGTCCATCTGACATGTGGTGGAAAACAGGGTTCAATTCAATGCGGGCAACGGCACCTTTCCGGAAAATTCAAATGGGCACCATGACGGGAATCGCGGTCGGTATCGGCCTCGCGCTGGCGCCGGCATCTCTGGCGATTGTCAGCGCGCCCGCCGCGGCGCAGGCACTGTATTCGGACAGCTTCCAGTTCCTGAAACTGGTGCGCGATCGGGACGGCGAGAAGGTCACGAACATTCTCGACACGCCGGGGCAGACCATCATCAACACCCGCGATCTGACGACCGGTGAAACAGCGGTGCATATCGTTGCCCAGCGCCGCGATGCGGTGTGGATCAAGTTCCTGACCGATCGCGGGGCCAATCCCAATATCGCCGATGCGAAAGGCGTGACCCCGCTCATGATCTCGGCCAATCTGGGCCATATTGACGGGGTCGAGGCCTTGCTCGATGCCGGCGCACGGGTCGATGTGGCCAGCTCTGCGGGGGAGACTCCGCTGATGGGCGCGGTGCACCGGCGCGATATCGCGCTGGTCCGCCTGTTGCTCGAAAAAGGGGCCGATCCCGACCGGAACGACAATTCGGGCCGCTCCGCGCGTGACTATGTTGAACTGATGGGTTCGAAGCGCCTGATGGATGAATTTGTCGCCGCCGACGAAGCGCGTGCCGGTAACGGGGAACCACAAACCTATGGCCCCAGTTTCTAACCCATGATCGATAACCCTCAGGATCTGACGCTGGACGAGCTGCGGCTCGCTCTGGCCCCCGCCATTGCCGATTCGGCCATTTTTGACGGCTGGGGCGCCGAAGCCCTGCAAATGGCGGCGGAGATGGAAGGCGTTGACCCGGCCGTTGCGCGGCTGGCCTTTAAAGGTTCGGCCAGCGCTCCCGATGCAATGGCGATGGTCACCGCATGGATCGACGCGATCGATGCACGGATGGTCGCCGAATTGCCGAAGGAAGAGCTGGCCACGCTGAAAATCCGCGAACGCATCCGCGCGCTCGTGGCGTTCCGGCTGGAAGCGGTTGAGGGACAGGAAGAAGCTCTGCGCCGGGCCATGGCGATCATGGCCATGCCGCAAAATGCGCGTACGTCGCTGAAAATCGGCTGGCGGAGCGCTGATCTGATGTGGCGGCAGGCGGGCGACACGGCCACCGATTACAACCACTATACGAAGCGCACGATTCTTGCGGCGCTCTATGCATCCGTGCTGACGGCCTTCATCAATGACGAGAGCGAGGACAAGGCGGACACGCTGGCCTTCCTCGACCGGCGGATCGACAATGTGATGCAGTTCGAAAAGGTGAAGTCCCGCTTCCTGCGCTCCGACCGCGAGACTTTCAGCGTGACGCGCTTTCTGGGCCGGTTGCGCTATCCCGCGCGCTAGCGACATCGCCCCAAGCCTCTATTGATAATCACTTGCAATACGCCAGGGTGCATGGCAGCACCCGGCCTATGAACCTTGCCACCCTGAAGACCGGCCAGAGCGCCACCATCACCGGGATCGACTGGTCCGCCGTTGCGCCGGGCGATGCCAAGCGCCTGCGCGCTTTGGGGCTGGATACCGGCGCGGAAGTGGCGGTTGCCTATCGCGGAGTTTTCGGCGGGGCCGATCCGCTGGCGATCCAGATCGGGCGCACGACTGTTGCGCTGCGCCGGGTGCACGCGGCGGCCATGGCGGTCGAACTGCCCGCACCCAACGCCTAGACCCTCCCGCGCAGGATATTTGACGACATGACCGAGATGCGCCGCGTCGCTTTGGTGGGCAATCCCAATGCCGGGAAAAGCGCGCTGTTCAACAAGCTGACTGGCGCGCGTCAGAAGATCGCCAATTATCCCGGCGTGACGGTCGAGCGCAAAGCAGGCAAGATAGCTCTGCCCGGCGGGGCCAGCGCCGAACTCATCGACCTGCCCGGCAGCTATGCCTTCGATGCGTCCAGCCCGGACGAGGAAGTCACCCGCAAAGTTGTGCACGGCGAATTTCCGGGCGAAGCCGCCCCCGATGCGCTGATTCTGGTGCTGGATGCGGCCAATCTGGAACAGCATCTGGTGTTCGCGCAGGAAGTGCTGGCACTGGGTCGGCCCACCGTCGTCGCGCTCAACATGGTCGACCTGGCGGAGCGCGACGGACTGACCGTAGATGCGGCGGCCCTGTCGCAGGCGCTGGGCGTGCCGGTTGTCCCCACCGTGGCCGTGCGGCGGCGCGGGCTGGATGAACTTATCACGGCAGTGGAAGGGTCATTGCAGGGCAGCGATGAGCTGGAGCCGCGCGCGCATCTCGATCTGATCGAGCGGCGGCTGGCGGCCAAGAACATCGCCAAGGGCGCGATTGTGTCGCGCAGTTCGGGCCACCGCGTTCGTTCGGGGCTGGACCGGGTGTTGCTGCATCCGTGGCTTGGCCCTGTCATCCTGTTCGCATTGCTGTTCGTCGTGTTTCAGGCGGTCTTCGCGTGGGCCGATCCGTTTATCGGCCTGATCGAAGGCGCGACGGAAGCCTTGGCCGGCTGGGTCACCGGCATCATGCCAGAGGGCTTCTTCCGCGATCTGATTACCGAGGGACTGATTGCCGGTGTCGGCTCCGTCATCGTGTTCCTCCCACAGATCATCATCCTGTTCGCCTTTATTCTGGTGATGGAATCGACCGGCTACATGGCCCGCGCGGCCTTCCTGATGGATCGGCTGATGGCGAAGGTCGGGCTTTCGGGGCGCAGCTTCATTCCGCTCCTTTCCAGCTTCGCCTGCGCTATTCCGGGCATCATGGCGACACGCAGCATTTCCGATCCGAAAGACCGTTTGACCACCATCCTGATTGCCCCGCTGATGACGTGCTCGGCGCGCCTGCCGGTCTATGCCGTGATCATCGCGGCGGTGATCCCGGCGACCACAGTGGGGCCGGGCATCGGCCTTCAGGGACTGGTTCTGTTCGCGCTGTATGTCGCCGGGATAGTCGGCGCGATGGCAGTGGCGTTCGTGCTGCGACGCTCTGTTGCCAAGGGCGGGGCGTCGGGCTTCATCATGGAGATGCCGCGGTATCAATTGCCCGATATCCGCGATCTGCTGATCGGGTTGTGGCAGCGGGCATGGGTGTTCCTGCGCCGCGCAGGTACGATCATCTTCGCGGCAACGGTCATCCTGTGGCTGCTGCTCACCTTCCCCAAGGCCGATCCGGGCGAGAACCAGCTCGATGCCAGCTTTGCCGGGCAGATTTCCAGCGCAATCCAGCCCGCCTTTGCGCCGGTGGGCTTCAACCGCGAAATGACGCTGGCGCTGGTCCCCGCCATGGCCGCGCGTGAAGTCGCCGTCTCCAGCCTCGCCACGACCTACGCAGTGGAGGCCGATGACGAGGCCGAAACAGAAGCCGCCCTGCGCGACCAGATCGCCGCCCGGTGGAGCCTGCCGACTGCGCTCGCTTTCCTCGCGTGGTTCGTCTTCGCCCCGCAATGCCTCAGCACCATCGCTGTGGCCCGCCGCGAAACGAATGGGTGGAAATGGCCGCTCTTCATGCTGGGGTATTTGTTCGCGCTGGCTTATGTGTTCGCGGGAATCACTTACTGGAGCGCCCTCGCTCTGGGATTGTAGCGAAGGATTGGTAAGATGGCCGGGTCACTCAACAAGGTAATGCTCATCGGGAATCTGGGCGCCGACCCGGAAGTCCGCAGTTTCTCCAATGGCGGCAAAGTGTGCAATCTGCGCATCGCGACCAGCGAGCAGTGGAAGGACCGCAACACCGGCGAGCGGCAGGAACGCACCGAGTGGCACACCGTCGCGATTTTCTCCGAAGGTCTGGTCGGCGTGGCCGAACGCTTCCTGAAAAAGGGCAGCAAGGTCTTTATCGAAGGCCAGCTGCAGACCCGCAAATGGCAGGATCAGCAGGGCAATGACCGCTACTCGACCGAAGTCGTCCTGCGCGGCTTCAACGGCACGCTGACCATGCTCGACGGCCCCGGCGGCGGCCAAGGCGGCGGCGGTGGTGGCGGCTATGGCGGCGGCGGAGGCCAAGGTGGCGGCGGCGGTGGCGGCTGGAACCAGGGCGGCGGCTCAGGCGGCGGGAATGGCGGAGGCGGCGGTGGCCAAAGCTCCGGCGGCGGCTCCAATTACGACGATCTGGACGACGATATCCCGTTCTGAGTTTGCTCGCGTCCCTGCCCACGTGGGGACGCGGTCAACCTAACCCTTCTTCAGCGCATCCAGCATATCGGCAAGTGGGCCGCGTGCGGCGGCTTCTTCCAGACCGGCTTCGGTGCGGGCGGCGTCTGCGCCTGATCCCTCGGCATAGGGATCTATTGCGAGGCCCAGTGTCTGCGCGACCGCTTCGCCCAAATCGATAGTGTCGCCTTCATATTCGATCTCGTCCAGCTCGTCGCGCTCCAGCTCGATTTCGATCGGCTCGTCATCGGCGGGCATAGCGGCGGGCAGGGCGAAGTCGCTGAGAGGCAGGAAAACAAGCCCGATGTCCTCGGTCAATGAGACCGGAAATTCCTCGCCCGACACAGCGCAGGTCTGATGGATCTGCGCCGCCATTGTGCCGTGCGCGCGGACCTTCTCGCCATCGCGTTCCAGCGCAATTTCGGCAGTGAGCGTATTCACTGCTGGCAGAGCGAAGCGATCAGCAAGGGCTGCACGCTCGGCCTCATTCGCCTCGATCTGCACCGGGCGAGCGTCGATCTGGCGCAGGCGGACGGGGCGGGAAAGTTCAGGCGTTGCAGGCATAGGCGTCGTCACAATTGCAGCTCCGCCTCCAGCAAAACATCATAGGGCAGACCGCCGATCACGATCGACAGCTTGCGCACTTTTTCGGCCACGCAGTCGGGCGATCCGCCCTCGGCAAAAGTGATGTTGCGCTCCATCGCGGCAGCCAGAGCTGCGTTGTCCTCTTGCGCGAGCGCCTCACGCAAAGCGCCTGTGCGTCCGCCCAGCGCGCTGACCAGATTGCCGACTTTCTTGCCCACGGTCGGATCGCCAATGCCCGCCTCGCGCAGCTGGCCCTCCATATCCTCGACAAACAATTCCGTCAGCCTTGCGCTGGCAGGGACTGTCTTGGGGTCCTGCTCGAACCGCAGCATGGCGAGCGCAATCATCGTGCTCAGGACATCGAAGCGCCCTTCCAACGTATCGGCCACCTTGCATTCTGCATACCACGCCGGATCGCGCGCGAGGCCGACCAGCCGATGCCACAGCGGACGGATGGTTTCCTTCGGATCGGGCCCGCGGGAGAACAGTTTGGAGAAGAAGGACATGAGGCAGAAACGCTCCGCTGGAGAAATTGTTCATCTGGCCGTTCATCCGCAATTCAACGCATCAGCACCAGAAATCGTTGCCCGCGGGCAATCGCGTGTCCGGCATGCGTTGCCAGCGGCGCGATGCACCCTTAAGGCGGGTTACGCACCATATAGGCCGCCGGGCGCCCCGCTTAAAGACGGGCATTGGGCGGCCATGACGAACAGTTTAGTCCGGCAATCCGGATGGGTAAGGAACGATAGCGTGATGAAGCTCCGCACAGGTTTCAAGGCACAGATGATGGGAACGGCGCTGGTCGCCATGAGCATCGGCGTAACCGGTTGCAGCTCGATTACCGAGGGTGCAGGCTACATCGCCAATGACGGGCTGACCGCCACGATCCAGCCGGGTCTGGATAACCGGCGCTCGGTAACGGAAACTCTGGGCCGCCCCAGCTTCACCAGCCAGTATGGCACGCCGACCTGGTATTACGTGTCGAGCACCACGGGGCGTAAGCCCTTCGTGAAGCCTCGGATCGAGCAGCATTCGGTTTTTGCAGTGGAGTTCGATGGCGCGGGCAATGTTGTGTCGGTGAACACCACCGGCGTGGATCAGGTCGTGTATCTGTCGCCCGATGGCGACGAGACACCGACGCTGGGCCGCGAGCGCAGCTTCCTCGAAGACCTGTTCGGCAATATCGGCACTGTCAACGCACCGGGTGCACCGGGTTCCGGCGGACCATAACCGCACACCTTTGCCGGTTCCGCGTGGCTTGATCCGCGCATCGGCAGCCCCATATCCTTGGGTATGAGCACTTCAAACGATAGCCACGGCCTCACCCCGTGGCACGGCACCACCATCATCGGCGTGAAGCGGGGCGATAAAATCGTCGTCGCGGGCGATGGGCAGGTTTCCATGGGCAATACGGTGATGAAGCCGAATGCCCGCAAGGTCCGCCGGATCGGGGATGGCAAAGTCGTCGCCGGATTCGCGGGGGCGACCGCCGATGCCTTCACCCTGTTCGAGCGGCTGGAGCGCAAGCTGGACCAGTATAACGGCCAGCTGATGCGCGCTGCTGTCGAACTGGCCAAGGATTGGCGGACCGACAAATATCTCCGCAATTTGGAAGCGTTGATGATCGTCGCCGATGCCGAAGTGCTGCTGGTGCTGACCGGCAATGGCGATGTGCTGGAGCCGGAAGGCGGCATCGCCGCGATCGGGTCAGGCGGAAACTATGCGCTAGCCGCAGCGCGCGCTCTGTCCGATTACGAAGACGATCCAGAGAAAATCGCCCGCAAGGCAATGGCCGTTGCGGCGGATGTCTGCGTCTTCACCAATGATCAGGTGACTCTGGAAACAGTCTGACAAACCCGCTCGTCCTGAGCCCGTCGAAGGACCGTCCTTCTTCTGGCGCAGCGCGAGATCTCAGAAAAATACAACCCTTCGACAAGCTCAGGGTGAGCGGATCAGGAATTATGACACAAAGTTTGACCCCCAAAGCCATCGTCGCAGCATTGGACGAGCACATCATTGGCCAGAAAGATGCCAAGCGCGCCGTGGCTGTGGCGCTGCGCAATCGCTGGCGGCGGCAGCGGCTCGGCGCGGAATTGCGCGATGAAGTCACGCCCAAGAACATCCTGATGATCGGCCCCACCGGCTGCGGCAAAACCGAAATCAGCCGCCGTCTGGCGAAGCTGGCGCAGGCCCCGTTCGTGAAGATCGAGGCGACCAAATTTACCGAGGTCGGCTATGTCGGGCGGGACGTGGAGCAGATCGCCCGCGATCTGGTCGAGGATGCGATCCGGCTGGAGAAGGACAACCGCCGAGAGGCCGTGCGCGAGGCCGCCAGCGAGGCGGCGATGGACCGGCTGCTCGATGCGCTGGTCGGCGACAATGCCAGCGAGGCCACCCGGCAGAGCTTTCGCCAGCGGATTACCGACAATGCGATGAACGATGTCGAGGTGGAAATCGACGTCACCGATGCTCCCTCCATGCCGATGGATATGTCGGGCATGGGCGGCAATGTCGGGATGATCGACCTCTCCGAAATGTTCGGCAAGGCGATGGGCAAGAAGCCGACCAAGCGCCGCAAGCTGAAAGTGCCCGAGGCGTGGGACCGGCTGGTTGATGAAGAAGCCGAGAAGCGCATGGATCAGGACGATGTCGCGCGGGTGGCACTGGAGAACGCGGAGACCAATGGCATCGTGTTCCTCGACGAGATCGACAAGATCGCCGTCAGCGATGTGCGCGGCGGCAGTGTGTCCCGCGAAGGGGTGCAGCGCGATCTGTTGCCGCTGATCGAGGGCACCACGGTTTCAACGAAGCATGGCCCGATGAAGACCGACCACGTGCTGTTCATCGGCTCGGGCGCGTTTCATGTCGCCAAGCCCAGCGACATGCTGCCCGAATTGCAGGGCCGCCTGCCGATCCGGGTGGAGCTGCGCGCTCTGACGGAGGAAGACTTCGTCGCCATCCTGAGCGAGACGCGGGCCAATCTCGTGACGCAGTACAAGGCGCTGATCGGGACCGAGGATGTCACGCTCGACATTACCGAAGACGCCGTGCGCGAAGTCGCCCGCATTGCCGCACAGGTGAATGAAGGCGTCGAGAATATCGGTGCGCGCCGCCTGCAAACCGTGATGGAGCGCCTGCTGGAAGACATCAGCTTCGACGCCGAGGACCACGCTGGCGAAACGATCACCATCGATGCGGCTTACGTTCGCGAACGGCTGACCGATCTGGCGGCGGATACGGATTTGTCGAAGTATATTTTGTAGTAACTTTGCATTCGGGAGCGATTCACCATGAACGCCACAAGCAGAATCTGTGGGTACGGCGCCACCGGTTTAGAGCTTCAGTATATAGAGTGGACTGCAAAGGCTACCATTGCAATGGCAGCGACAGGGATCGGAGCACTCATACTTAGCACAGTTGGCGTTATATTGGTTTTCCGAACTCTGAAGGCTACACGCGAAGCCGCAAATGCTGCAGCCTTACAACTATCCAGCTTCAAGAATACTGAGCGGGGATTCTTGACTGGTCATATTCAGTTTGGAGTGGCTCAGGACGATGGCTCGGTCCGCGTAAGTTGTTTGGTTGCCAACAGAGGCAAAGCCAAAGTGGAAGTGATTGAGGTTCACGGTCAATGGCAAAGCGACCTAACAATCCCAGATACCCTACCTCGTCATGTTGCAGATCCGATCTGGGTCGAACCTGAAAAATGGAAATCAGTCTCGTGCCCAATTATTACATGGACCGAGCAAGATGACCTTGATCATCTCATCATTGAAGTCCGCTATCGCGATCAATTTGGGGACAAACATTCGCTCTGGCTCGCGGGCAGCCTAACCGAAATCGTCACGCCCTCTGAGGAGGAGGTAAAGTTTGGCGGTGACCCGACCACTCACAAGTTTCGAGATCTCACGCAAGCGTTAGTCCCCTTAGATTAGGTATGGTATTAAGGATGCGGCGCTAGCCCGATCTCGACGCCCGTCTTGTCGGTCAGGGCGAATTTGTCGATCAGGTCCGCACTCGCTTCATTCAGCCCGACCACCTGCACGCTGCGGCCATTCAGGCGCATGCGTTCGACGATCTTGTCGAGCATATCCACGCCGGTGATGTCCCAGAAATGCGCCCGTGTCACGTCGATGATGACGTGATCCGCCGGGTCGGGGCGGGTGCTCTCGCGGCCGAAGGCCTGGCTGAACCGGTCCACGCTGGCGAAGAAGATCTGGCCGGTCACCACATAAGTCGCTGTTTCCGCATCGCGCGTGCGGACCACGCCGAACATGCTGCGCACCTTGCCGGTGAAGAAGATGCCCGACAGCAGCACGCCGACCAGCACGCCCAGCGCCAGATTGTGCGTCCACACCACCATGATCACCGTCGCCAGCATGACGACGGAGGAGCTGGTGGGGTGCTTGGTCAGATTGGGGATGGAATTCCAGCTGAACGTCCCGATGCTGACCATGATCATCACCGCGACCAGCGCCGGCATCGGCACCTGACCGACAATCGGGCCGAGCAGCCATAGTAGCACCAACAGAGTGAAACCGGCGGTGAAGCTCGATAGACGCCCGCGCCCGCCGCTGGTGACGTTGATCACCGACTGGCCGATCATCGCGCAGCCGCCCATGCCGCCAAAGAACGCCGCGACGATATTGGCGACGCCCTGGCCCCAGCTTTCGCGCTGCTTGTTGCTGCCGGTGTGCGTCATGTCGTCGACAATCTGCGCGGTCAGCAGCGATTCGAGCAAGCCGACAGCGGCCATGGTCAGCGAATAGGGCAGGATGATCTGCAATGTTTCCAGCGTCAGCGGGACGTCGGGAATGATGAAATAGGGCAGGCCTTCGGGCAGTTCGCCCATATCGGCCACGGTGTTGACCGGCGCTTCCAGCCAGATGGTCAGCCCGGTGAGTACGATGATGGCAACCAGCGGGCTGGGGACGGCGGTTGTCAGCTTGGGCAGCAGATAGATAATCGCCAGCGCGCCCGCGACCATCGCATAGGTCAGCATGGATACGCCTTCATTGCCGGGCAGCAGCTGCGGCATCTGGGCCATGAAGATCAGGATGGCGAGCGCATTGACGAAGCCGGTGATCACGCTGCGGCTGACAAATTGCATCAGCAGGTCGAGACGCAGCAGCGCCGCGATCCCCTGGAAAATGCCCATCAGAATGGTCGCGGCGAACAGATATTCGACCCCGTAATCGCGCACCAGCGGGACCACCACGACGGCTACCGCGGCGGTTGCTGCGCTGATCATACCCGGACGACCACCGGTAAACGCAATCACCATGGCAATCGCGATGGAGGCATAAAGGCCCACGCGCGGATCGACACCCGCGATGATCGAGAAGCCTATGGCTTCGGGGATCAGCGCCAGCGACACGACGATCCCGGCGAGGATATCCTTGCGGATATTGCCGAACCAGTCCTGCCTGAACGAGCCGTCGGTTGCAGCGATTGCTGTCATGATGAGAAATCCGGATTGTGTGCGTGTGCCGCCGCTCTAACGCGCAACAGCAAGAATAGGATGAACGCGCGCCCTAGGCTTTGCTGCACTGCAGCACAACCCGCGCGCTTACCTATGCGTATGACGTGCGCCCGCTATTGCGCGGCGACATCCTGCGGCTGATCCTCGGTCTGCTGGCGGGCCCACATCTCTGCATAGAGCCCGTCGCGGCGCAGCAACTGCGCATGCGTGCCGCGTTCTTCCAGCCGGCCTTCGTTCAGAACGAGAATGTCGTCCGCGTCGGCGATTGTGCTCAGCCGGTGGGCGATGGCCAGCGCAGTGCGGTCCTGCGCCACCCGGTCCAGCGTCGCGAGAATCGCCTGCTCGGTGCGCGAATCCAGTGCGCTGGTCGCTTCGTCGAACAGCATGATCGGCGGGTTTTTCAGCAGGGTGCGGGCAATCGCCACGCGCTGCTTCTCTCCGCCCGAAAGCTTCAGGCCGCGCTCGCCGACCTGCGTCTCGAACCCGTCGGGCAATGCTTCGATAAACGGCAGGATCGCGGCATCGCGGGCGGCGGCAATGACGTCCGCGGTGCTTGCTCCGCCCAATTCATGCGGGTGGCCATAGGCAATATTATAGCCGATCGTGTCGTTGAACAGCACGCTGTCCTGCGGGACGATTCCAATGGCAGCGCGCAGGGATGCCTGCTGGACCTGCGCGATATCCTGGCCCGCAATCAGGATACGGCCTTGCTGCGGATCGTAAAACCTAAACAGCAGTCGCCCGATAGTCGATTTGCCCGCGCCCGACGGCCCGACAATCGCGGTGCGCGAACCGGCGGGCACTTCAAAGCTGAGGCCATGCAGAATAGTACGATCAGGATCGTAACCGAACACGACATTGTCGAATACCACGGTGGGCGGCTGCGCGATCAGCGCGGGCGCGCCGGGTACGTCCCGCACCTCCACCTCGGTATCGATCAGGCGGAACATCTCGGCCATATCGACCAGTCCCTGCCGGATGCTGCGATAGACCCAGCCCAGCATGTCGAGCGGGCGAAACAGCTGCATCAGATACATGTTGATCGCGGTCAGATCGCCCACTGTCAGATTGCCCTTGCTCCATTCCCACACGGCAAAGACCATCGCGCCCGCCATCAGCGCATTCGTAATCAGTGATTGCACCACATTGAGCAGCCCGAGCGAATTCTCGCTCTTGATCGCCGCTTGCTGGTATTCCGTGGTGGCGGTGGAATAACGGTCCTGCTCGCGGTCCTCGGCACCGAAATACTTCACCGTCTCGTAATTGAGGAGCGAGTCGACCGCGCGGGAAAGCGCTGTGCCGTCCAGCTGGTTCATTTCGGCGCGCAGTTTCACGCGCCATTCGGTGATCCAGCGGGTGATGAAGATATACAGCACCACGGTGAACGCCGTCGCCGCCACCAGCTCCCAGCCGAAAAGGGTATAGAAAATGATCGCCACTGCTGTCAGTTCGATCACCGTGGGGGCAATGTTGAACAGCAGGAAATAGAGCATCGAATCGATAGTCTTGGTCCCGCGCTCAATCGTCTTTGTCACCTCGCCCGTGCGGCGTGACAGGTGGAAGCGCAGCGACAGGCGGTGGAGGCGGGCGAAAACGTCTTCCGCCAATGCGCGGGTGGCATCCTGCCCCACTCGTTCGAACACGACATTGCGCAAATTGTCGAACCCGACCGACAGAAACCGCGCGCCGACATAGGCCAGCACGAAGCCGATTGCGACGAGTGTGACCGTCTCGCGCGCACCGTCATTCGCGCCGGTCATCGAATCGATGGCTTCTTTCATCGCCAGCGGCATGGTCAGAATCACGCCCTTGGCCATCAGCACAATCAGCAGAGCGCCGATAATGCGCGCCTTCAGATCGGTCCGACCCTTGGGCCAGAGGTAGGGGAGGAAACGGCGGATCGTCCCCCAGCTATCGGCGGGAGGTTTCTGACCGGGCATGACTGTATCGGGTGGCACGCTGCGCTATGTGGGGCGGGCGCGGACCAAGGGCAAGGCGGCGGGCCGCTGGCACCCCCGACCGCGCGCTGCGCTAGCTTTCCTTGATGCGGGATCCGCGCGCATTGGGCCGCAGTTTGCTCCGGCCGCTGCTGCGCGCCGATGCGGGCAGATCGAACAGGATTTCGCGGCTCGCAAAATCGATCGCAACCCGGTCAAAGCTGCGCAGGTTCTGCATCCCCAGAATTAGGGCGGGCTTCTTGTCCAGACCCAGCGCTGCGAAGGCGGGACCGTCGCCATAGCTCATCGGTACGCGGGACAGCGCCAGCCCCGCAATGGTCACTTCTCTGGCGAGAACGATGTCGTTTGTCGTGGTTACACCGTTGACATCGGTGGCGATCGATTGCCCCTGCTTTGTCCCGCGAACGCGGCGCATGAGGGCGGCGTTGCCGACCGATCCTTGTGCGCCCGTGTCGATGATGACGGCAGTTCTCACGCCGTCCACCATCGCATCGGTGATAATCATCTGGCCCAGTTTGCGCCTCGCGCGCACGACGATTTCGAAACCGTCGCTGCCGCCCGCATCATAAGCATCGCCCACCGTCATGGTGCGGTCGCGAAAGTCGATGATGACGCGCAGATCCTGCAGGGAATCCAGCCCCAGAATGCCATCTGCGCCGATATTGCTCTCTTTAAGCAGGGGCGCCTGAAGATTGTCGAACTGGCGACCGGCAAATTGCAGGCCATCGAAATCGACCAGAGTGACCTGCGCGCTGCTGCTCATGCCGACCAGAGTGGCTGTGCCTGTCGGCGTCATGGCAAAGCGTTCGGAAAGGGCGGGCGTAACCACCGTCGCCTGCGCACCGGTATCGACCATGAAGTCGAACGGGCCCTCGCCGGAAATCTGCACCGGCACTGTCATGCGGCGATTGCGGTCGCTCGATATGGCGAGGATATATCCTTCGATCATGCTGATCCGCTGCTCTAAGCTGCGGATGAGCTCGGCGTCGCTTTGCACGGCATGGGCGGCAACGGGCGTTAAAGCGAGTGCAGCGGCAGCGCCGGCTCTTGCGATGGCGGACAGGGTGGCGTGATGGCGCGTCATTGTTCTCTCCCGGTAGAAGAGCAATACCACATGGTGCGCGGCGGGGCCAATATGGGCGATTGGCCTGCCGGAAGTGTCAGTAAGGCGGAACTATTGCTTAGCGCGGCGTGCCCAGCGCTCGGAACCCCACCGCGCCACCACGGCATCGGCGCGGGCCAGATCGGATCCCTTTAGCTGGTCGTAAGGCAGGCATCTGTTGTTCGGCAGGAAACAAACTTCATGCGTGTCCAGCCTGATGCTGACGATCCGTCCATCGGGCTCCGCGAGGCCGATGGCGGTCGGTTCATCCAATGGGCCGATTTGCAGGAATGGCGGGAATTCCGGCTGGACGGGCTGCCCCCCGGTCATGGCGGCGAGAATGATAGGGCGCAGGTCCGACAGACCCAGCGGACCGGCGGGGGCGGCAGCGGGGCGATTCATCACGAGAAATGTTTCGTTCTGCGCTTTGCCGATGCGGTGGCCGTGGCCGAGAAATCCGTCGTCGAACAGCTCTTCCCCGTGATCGCCGGTGACCACGAGTACGGTGTTGTCCCACTCGCCGCTTGCTTTCAGCCGGTCGATCAGCTCGCCCAGCCAGAAATCTGCGGCCGCGACAGCATTCCAATAGCTGCGCTGGACGTGATCGGCGTTCTTGGCCGAGATCGCGCCGCGCTCGATCGGATGGTCTTCGATGCGGTTGGGCATTTCGTCATGCGCATAAGGGAAGTGCGGGGATTGGAAATTGAAATAGGCGAACAAGGGGTCCTGCCAGTCGGATGGTTCGCCGAAGTTTTCGTCGAACGCGGCGAGCAGATGGTTCTCGGCCACCAGCAGCGACCCTTGCGCGGCGAAGCTGAAGGCGCGCTTCTCTTTCAGGCTCTCGGCATCGACATAAACATCGGCTGCGTCGCGCATGCCGACAGTGGCCGATATATTGCCAAAGTCCTCCGGCTGGCCGGAAAACACGCCGATGCGGTAGCCGCTTTGATCAAGCTCGCGGAAAAGGGATGGGCTACCCTTCGCCGGGACCAGCGATCCGGAGAACAGCGATTTCAGCGATTCGGTGGTGAAGCCAACATGACTAAAGACAGAGGGTGTGACGCTGCCTTCTGCCGCCAGAGCGTTGAGATTGGGCGCGACTTCCTGACCGTTCACCACTTTGCCCAGCACATCGCTGCGGGTGCTTTCCAGAACCACGATGACCAGATTGGGCTGCTCGCCAGTGATCTGGGTCAATGCCGGCTGCTCGGGAATGGCGACCAGTTCGAGATCACCGCCAAAGCCGTCCTCGTCCACACCGTTGCCGGGAATATCCAGCGCCAGTGGATGGCGGGCGCTGTCGAAGGGGTGATCGTCGCGGATGATGGCGATCATGCCGTACCCGTCGCGGTCGAAATCGGTGGCTGCATCCAGAGCCGTGCCGCCCGCGCTCCACACTTGTGTGCGGTTGAGCCCGAACGCGGCATCGCCGCCGGAACGGGGAATGAAGGCCAGCGCTCCGATCAGGGCCAGCGTGGCGACGCCGCCCGCTTTCCATCCCGGGCGCAGCGCACCGTAGCGCGCTCCGTCCTTTGCGGTCGGTCCGGGATGGCGGCGCACCCAGCGCCAGATCAGCCAGTAGACCAGCACCACACCCAGCAGCGCGCCGACGCCCAGTGTAATCTCGTTGATGCCATACAGAATCGCATCGCCCAGACTGCCGCCGCCCAATTGCTTCATCAGGCCAAAGCTCATCGCGTCGCTGAAATAGCTGGCGAGCTGGTAGCGCAAAGCCATGACCCCGGCGAACAGGCCGCCAAAGGCAAACAGGAAATGGAACAGCAAATGCCGGTTCGATCCCGACCGGTTGAGCCGGGCAATGATCGCCCATGCCAGCAGGCCGATAAACACTTGTGCGCACACATAGCCCAGCACGAACAGCGCCACCTCGCCCCCGCCATCGACGGCGCGCGACTGGCCAAAGCCGCCGGTGAACAGGCCGAACTTGCGATTGGCCAGCAGCAGCTCTGCAAGCGAGAGGATCAAAACAACGCCGGTTGCGGCCAGCAAGGTCAGCACGCGGTTCATGTCAGGCGGGCTCCAGATCGCGGTGGAAGATGAAGGCGCGGATTTCGCGCAGGGCCGGGCGGGCGATGGTCAGCAGCACCCCCAGATAGGTTGCCGCGCCCAGCGTCCCGACGACCGCCAGCACCAGCGGCGCGGGCATCGGAGGGAGGGCAGGCTTCACCCACAACACCACCATCGCCATGGCCAGCGTCGCCAGCAGTCCGGGGAGGAGCGCGGAAAACAGATCGGTCCAGCGCGCGCCGATTTTGGGTAGTGTGACCGCGAGGGTGAAAAGCAGCAGCGCAGGCGCCCCGAACCACCATGCATGCACCAGACCCATCGGCCCGGCATTGACAGCCGTCAGGAACAGCACCGGGAAAAGGACCGCTCCAAACCCGTTGGTCATCAGGTAAGCGCCCGGTTTGCTCATGGCATTGGTGGCCGGGCTGCATACGATTTGCAGCGCCATCAGCGGCATCGCCAGAGCTAGGCCCGCCACAAGCGGTGCCATCTCGGTCCATTTCGGGCCGAACAATGTATAGACCGCTTCGTCCGCCACCAGCGCCAGACCGACATAGATCGGCGCGGTTACCAACAGCACTGTACGCTGGGTGGTGATGAAATAAGACGCGATAGAACGTCCGGCCTTATGCACCTCGGCATAGGCGGGATAGGCAACCTCGTTGATCGGCGGCAGGAAGCGGCCGGTCACGATCAGGGTCAGAAACAGCGCTTCGGAATAAAGGCCGAGATCATGCAGGTCGAAATGGCGGCCTGCGATAAAGATGTCGCTCTGGCTCTGGATGATCCAGAACAGCTGGCAGATCGTCAGCGCGCCGCCAAAGGTGATGAGATCGCCCGCCCCGCGCATATCGAACACCGGCCACACCAGCAGCCGGGCGGCGTAGGTCAGGACCATGGCCCGCGAGGCAAAGCCGACGATCGGTGCGATTACCAGCGCCCAAACGCCGTAATCGAACCACGCCATGACCAGCGCCGTTACCGCGCCGGCAACAGCGCCGATCATATTGGCCAGCCCCTGACTGCGAAATTCCAGCCTGCGCGACAGCAGGGCCGTGGGCATTGCTATAAAAGGAGTGGTGAAAAAGATCAGCGCCTGCACCCGAAGGATCGTCTCGACCTGAGGCTGATTGTAATAGTCCGCCGCAATGGGGGCCATCAGCAGTTGCGCGGCCGCCAGTACGGTGTTGAGCATCAGCAGCATGGCAAAGACTTGCCCGATCCGCCGCTCGTCGACCTTGTCGGCCTGAATCAGAGAGGTGGCGAAGCTGTGCCCATTGAGAAAGTTCAGCGCGACCAGCACCACCTGCGTCATCGCGAACAGGCCGTAATCGCCCGGCTCCAACAGGCGCACCACCATAAGAGTGGAGGTCCATGTGATGACCTGCGCAAGCAGCTGACTGCCCCACCGCCACGCGACGGCAGAGCGCACGCGTGCGGTAAAGCCGGCGGGGCTCGCGCCAGCATCGGGTTCTGGAATGGGATTCGGCGCAGTCACAACAGGGGTGCGTTAGGGGCAAAAGGTGAAGGATTTGCAGCCAAGGCCCACATTTCTGCGGGCGACAAAGGTTAAGCCCGCGTTGAGAATCCTTGCAATCGGGGGAACGAAACCCATCTTCTAGGGGCAGAGGCATAGTAGGAATGGCGGCTTTCCGCGGGTCCGGCACTTTTTTGAAATAAAATTGCAAAGACGTGTTGACCCGAATCAAGGCGCCGCATATATGCCCTCTCACCGAAGCGAAGCAGACGGCTCACACCGCCTCCACCGCCTAGGTCGCCAACATAAACGGATAGCCGGTCCCCCGGTGTAAATCGGGGAAACCATCGCTGTCCGCCATTTGTGTCTGGTAGGCTCTTTGACATTGTTAGTTATTGATGAAGGGACATGTGGGCGACGGCGCCCGGTTCGGGGATTTTAAGGCTCCGAATACCGGTTAATTTAAGCCGATTGCCACATCCTTGCTGGGCACCACGCCTGGCTTTGATGATGCATGTTCATTCGTATCCATTACGTTTGACAGTGCAGGTATCGGCTCCTTGAAGCTCATGCCAAGCAGGTTAGCGGGGTTTTCCCCGTGCTTGTTTAGTATGTGACACAAACTTGAGAGTTTGATCCTGGCTCAGAACGAACGCTGGCGGCATGCCTAACACATGCAAGTCGAACGAAGCCTTCGGGCTTAGTGGCGCACGGGTGCGTAACGCGTGGGAACCTGCCTTTAGGTTCGGAATAACAGTTAGAAATGACTGCTAATACCGGATAATGTCTTCGGACCAAAGATTTATCGCCTTTAGATGGGCCCGCGTTAGATTAGCTTGTTGGTGGGGTAATGGCCTACCAAGGCGACGATCTATAGCTGGTCTGAGAGGATGATCAGCCACACTGGGACTGAGACACGGCCCAGACTCCTACGGGAGGCAGCAGTGGGGAATATTGGACAATGGGCGAAAGCCTGATCCAGCAATGCCGCGTGAGTGATGAAGGCCTTAGGGTTGTAAAGCTCTTTTACCAGGGATGATAATGACAGTACCTGGAGAATAAGCTCCGGCTAACTCCGTGCCAGCAGCCGCGGTAATACGGAGGGAGCTAGCGTTGTTCGGAATTACTGGGCGTAAAGAGAACGTAGGCGGCTTTTTAAGTCAGGGGTGAAATCCCGGGGCTCAACCCCGGAACTGCCCTTGAAACTGGATAGCTAGAATCCTGGAGAGGTTAGTGGAATTCCGAGTGTAGAGGTGAAATTCGTAGATATTCGGAAGAACACCAGTGGCGAAGGCGACTGACTGGACAGGTATTGACGCTGAGGTTCGAAAGCGTGGGGAGCAAACAGGATTAGATACCCTGGTAGTCCACGCCGTAAACGATGATAACTAGTTGTCCGGGCTCATAGAGCTTGGGTGACGCAGCTAACGCATTAAGTTATCCGCCTGGGGAGTACGGTCGCAAGATTAAAACTCAAAGGAATTGACGGGGGCCTGCACAAGCGGTGGAGCATGTGGTTTAATTCGAAGCAACGCGCAGAACCTTACCAGCCTTTGACATCCTAGGACGACTTCTGGAGACAGATTTCTTCCCTTCGGGGACCTAGTGACAGGTGCTGCATGGCTGTCGTCAGCTCGTGTCGTGAGATGTTGGGTTAAGTCCCGCAACGAGCGCAACCCTCATCCTTAGTTGCCATCATTTAGTTGGGCACTTTAAGGAAACTGCCGGTGATAAGCCGGAGGAAGGTGGGGATGACGTCAAGTCCTCATGGCCCTTACAGGCTGGGCTACACACGTGCTACAATGGCAACTACAGTGGGCAGCTATCACGCGAGTGTGAGCTAATCTCCAAAAGTTGTCTCAGTTCGGATTGTTCTCTGCAACTCGAGAGCATGAAGGCGGAATCGCTAGTAATCGCGGATCAGCATGCCGCGGTGAATACGTTCCCAGGCCTTGTACACACCGCCCGTCACACCATGGGAGTTGGTTTCACCCGAAGGTAGTGCGCTAACCAGTTTACTGGAGGCAGCTAACCACGGTGGGATCAGCGACTGGGGTGAAGTCGTAACAAGGTAGCCGTAGGGGAACCTGCGGCTGGATCACCTCCTTTCTAAGGATACTTGCGAAAGCGCCGGGGCTAGACCTCGGAAGTGCTTCGCAGTTTTCCAAAGAACATTGCCGTCGTCCTCATGTCCTTTCATCACTGGAGATAACACCTAGGGGTCAAACCTTTTGTGTTTACGCCTGAGCTGGCTCACGCCCCTCGCGGCAGCCATTTCCGTTATGGAATTGGAGGCCACGCGATGAGCGGAGTGGGCCTGTAGCTCAGTTGGTTAGAGCGCACCCCTGATAAGGGTGAGGTCAGAAGTTCAAATCTTCTCAGGCCCACCAATTTTCAGGCTTAAGGGGCCTTAGCTCAGCTGGGAGAGCACCTGCTTTGCAAGCAGGGGGTCATCGGTTCGATCCCGATAGGCTCCACCAGCCTGAAAATGTAATACTCTCCAGAGATGAAAAGAAAGCGGATCCCGCATTAGCGGGTAGGTGGTTTCGACCACCGTCTTTGACATTGTGAATGGGTTTTTTAATCGATGCCGTGATGCACGGATTATCGGTTCTTAACGGTCTTCGGACTGTGGGATCGAAATCTATGTGTTACAAATCAGATGTAAATCTGGCTGAGATTATCTTCCGTGCCATCGTATGGCGAACAGACTTTTATGCAGGTCTGTCGTTGATGGTGTGGATTCTCAAGCGTGAGGTAAGAGCATTTGGTGGATGCCTTGGCACATACAGGCGATGAAGGACGTGGCACGCTGCGATAAGCGTCGGGGAGTTGTGAGCAAACTTTGATCCGGCGATTTCCGAATGGGGAAACCCACCTTCACCATTTCATTCCTGGTTCGAGCAATCGGACTGTGAGTGAGGTGGACAAGGTATCACCGAGTTGAATAAAATAGACTTGGTGAAGCGAACCCGGGGAACTGAAACATCTCAGTACCCGGAGGAAAAGACATCAACCGAGATTCCCGTAGTAGTGGCGAGCGAACCGGGACCAGGCCAATGCCTTTATTTCAACTAGCAAAACACTCTGGAAAGTGTGGCCATAGCGGGTGACAGCCCCGTATGCGAAAGTGATAATAAAGGATTCGAGTAGGGCGGAACACGTGAAATTCTGTCTGAACATGGGGGGACCACCCTCCAAGCCTAAATACTCGTATGTGACCGATAGCGAACAAGTACCGTGAGGGAAAGGTGAAAAGCACCCCGATTAGGGGAGTGAAATAGTACCTGAAACCGAATGCTTACAAGCAGTGGGAGCTCCTTTAGGGAGTGACCGCGTACCTCTTGCATAATGGGTCAGTGACTTAATCTACCATGCAAGCTTAAGCCGTTAGGTGTAGGCGCAGCGAAAGCGAGTCTGAATAGGGCGACTGAGTATGATGGATTAGACCCGAACCCCGGCGATCTAGGCATGACCAGGTTGAAGGTGCAGTAACATGCACTGGAGGACCGAACCGTTTAATGTTGAAAAATTATCGGATGAGTTGTGTTTAGGGGTGAAAGGCCAATCAAGCCGGGAAATAGCTGGTTCTCCGCGAAATCTATTGAGGTAGAGCGTCGGACGTATGCCGATGGGGGTAGAGCACTGGATGGGCTAGGGCTGCGCGAGCGGTACCAAACCTAACCAAACTCCGAATACCATCGAGTCTTATCCGGCAGACAGACGGCGGGTGCTAAGGTCCGTCGTCAAAAGGGAAACAGCCCTAACCTACAGCTAAGGTCCCCAAGTCATATCTAAGTGGGAAAGCATGTGGGAATCCCAAAACAACCAGGAGGTTGGCTTAGAAGCAGCCATCCTTTAAAGAAAGCGTAACAGCTCACTGGTCTAAATAAGGGTTCCTGCGGCGAAGATGTAACGGGGCTAAAGATATGCACCGAAGCTTAGGGTTGCAGTTTACTGCAGCGGTAGCGGAGCGTTCCGTAAGTTGATGAAGCCGAAGGGTAACCGACGGTGGAGATATCGGAAGTGCGAATGCTGACATGAGTAGCGATAAAGAGGGTGAGATGCCCTCTCGCCGAAAGACCAAGGGTTCCTGCTCAACGCTAATCGGAGCAGGGTTAGCCGGCCCCTAAGACGAGCCCGAAGGGGGTAGTCGATGGGAACCACGTTAATATTCGTGGGCCTGAAGATGTGTGACGGTTTGTGGAAGTAGTGTGTCCTTATTGGATTGGGCATGCTGCCAAGCAGATCCTGGAAATAGCCTCTTCATATAGACCGTACCCGAAACCGACACAGGTGGTCAGGTAGAGTATACCAAGGCGCTTGAGAGAAGTATCCTGAAGGAACTCGGCAAATTGCCTCCGTACCTTCGGAAGAAGGAGGCCCTCTCACTGGGCAACCAGTGTGGAGGGGGCACAGGCCAGGGGGTAGCGACTGTTTATCAAAAACACAGGACTCTGCTAAGTCGGCTTCAAGACGACGTATAGGGTCTGACGCCTGCCCGGTGCTTGAAGGTTAAGAGGAGGAGTGCAAGCTCCGAATTGAAGCCCAAGTAAACGGCGGCCGTAACTATAACGGTCCTAAGGTAGCGAAATTCCTTGTCGGGTAAGTTCCGACCTGCACGAATGGCGTAACGACTTCCCCACTGTCTCCAGGATATGCTCAGCGAAATTGAATTCTCCGTGAAGATGCGGAGTACCCGCGGTTAGACGGAAAGACCCCGTGCACCTTTACTGCAGCTTCAGAGTGGCATTAGGAAAGAGTTGTGTAGCATAGGTGGGAGGCTTTGAAACTTGGGCGCCAGTCCGAGTGGAGCCATAGGTGAAATACCACCCTGCTGTTTTCTGATGTCTAACTAACTACCGTTATCCGGTAGTAGGACCCTCTGTGGCGGGTAGTTTGACTGGGGCGGTCGCCTCCTAAAGAGTAACGGAGGCGCGCGATGGTATGCTCAGGCTGGTTGGAAACCAGCTGCAAGAGTGCAATGGCATAAGCATGCCTGACTGCGAGACCGACAGGTCGAGCAGAGACGAAAGTCGGTCATAGTGATCCGGTGGTCCCTCGTGGAAGGGCCATCGCTCAACGGATAAAAGGTACGCCGGGGATAACAGGCTGATGATTCCCAAGAGCTCATATCGACGGAATCGTTTGGCACCTCGATGTCGGCTCATCACATCCTGGGGCTGGAGCAGGTCCCAAGGGTTTGGCTGTTCGCCAATTAAAGTGGTACGTGAGCTGGGTTCAGAACGTCGCGAGACAGTTTGGTCCCTATCTGCCGTGGGCGTCGATACTTGAAAGGAGTTGCCCCTAGTACGAGAGGACCGGGGTGAACATACCTCTGGTGTACCAGTCATGCCGCCAGGCGTGCCGCTGGGTAGCTATGTATGGACGGGATAACCGCTGAAAGCATCTAAGCGGGAAGCCTCCCTTAAGATAAGGTATCTTCGAACCGTCGTAGACCACGACGTTGATAGGCTGGGTGTGGAAGCGTAGTAATACGTGTAGCTAACCAGTCCTAATAGTTCTGATCATGCTTGAGAGTTCGCACCATCAACGACAGCCCTGCTGTTGTTGAGGAAGATCCTCACAGCCAGATCGCCCACTGAATAACCTTGAAAAAGGTGCATCGATTAAAAAACCCGCACGCAAGCTTCATTGCTTGGTGGTTATAGCGTCTGTGACCCACCCGATCCCATCTCGAACTCGGCCGTGAAACCAGACAGCGCCGATGGTACTAACGCTCAAGCGTTGGAAGAGTAGGTCGCCGCCAGGCATTGTAGCTTGCGAGCGTGGTTATAAACCCATTCACTAGTCATAGGGCTGACCCCACAAGGGCAGCCCTATTGGCGTCTTTGGACTTATGAAGTCTTGGGATGCCGTCCTGCGAGCATTTGCTCGTGGGAAGCCATCGGATCCAGGGGGTCCGCAAGGCCGGTGGGCCGTCCGCAGCGACGCCAGCATTGCTGGCATGAGCGAGGATAGCCAGGTGCACGGGTGTGCGCGCCGGCGCTTGAGGCACAATCGGTGACGCGGGGTGGAGCAGTCCGGTAGCTCGTCAGGCTCATAACCTGAAGGTCGTTGGTTCAAATCCAACCCCCGCAACCACCATTAAATCAAAGAAAATATGCTTTTTAGCCTCACTGTCGCCAGTGGGGCTTTTTGCGTTTCGGGGCCAATTCCAACTCCCCCGTACCTCACAACATCGCAGTATCGACATCCTCGCCCAAGAGCACGCGTCCGGCGAGTTCGTATGTCGCGGGAGCGACCATAATGTGCTGCGTGGCGACATGGGCATCGCGGAAGCGGCGCTGCAAATCATTGCTGAGATAGACCGCGCTCCCGCCGCCCAACGTATAGACCGCCTTGCACACGTCCGCCGCAACTTCGGCCATATGCGCGCAAGCGAGCCTCAGCTCTGCCCGTGCGTCAGTGGTTATCGGATCGCAGCCTATGGCCTCCTGCCACGCGGTGTCGATCGCCTTGGCCAACAGCGCTTCGGCGGCGGATAGAGCTGCGCTGGCGCGGGCAATCTCGGTCTGGACCGTGGCGCGCTGCGACTGGCTGCGTGCGCCACCGGTAGTGCGCTTGGCTTTTAGCAAACTCTTTGTCTCGGCCAGTGCGCCCTTGGCATTGCCGAGAGTGACCGACGCCACGCCGACGGCGAGCAACCCGAAGAGAGGGAACTTGTACAATGGAGCGGTGATCCGCGGCGAATCCGACAGGAAAGAGACGCTATGCGCCTTCGGCACCCGCAGAGCTGCCACCTTGAAATCACCCGATCCTGTGCCTTTCAGCCCCGCGACATGCCACGTGTCGACAAATTCGGCCTCGCGTGCCGGAAAGAGCATCATCCGGTGTATCGGAGCACCGCTCTCGTGCCGTTGCAACTCCCCATCCTTGACGATCATCGCCCCGCCGCCGAGCCATGCGCAATTGGCCGATCCGGAACCCCACTGCCACTGACCGGTGAGCAGATAGTGATCGCCCCTGTCCTCCGCCTTTCCCATCGGGGCGAAAACGCCGCCATGAATGTCCCGGGGTTTGGCGTAGATTTCCCGAGCGGCATTTGCATCCAGATAAGCACCCGCGAGAGTGGAGGTTGCGCCGATCATCACGCACCACCCGACGCTTGCATTGGCTTCCGACAGCTTGGCGATGACTTCCATCATCTGCGCGGGCGGCAATTCCATACCGCCAAGTTCCGCAGGCTTTATGATGTTGAAGCAACCGGCCTCGGCCAGCTTTGCGGCCAGATCCGCAGGCAGACGGCGCGCATCTTCGATTTCCTCCGACCGCCCTATGATCTCCTCGCTGAGGCTGTCGATCGCACGGTAAAGGTCGGCGTATGTCATGGGCCGCATCACACCACAGCCTTGCCCCCAAGTCGAGGGCCTCGGTCGAGGGACGATCGCCAGACAGGCGGCTGCCCACTGGGCTGCATGGACAAGCGCGCCACCCACGTGCAAAAGAGTTGCTAGGTGAAACTTTATTACGGACCAGCCTGACGTGCAGGGACATCAAAGCGCGCGGGACAAAGGAAACCGACGATGGCAACAGTGAAGATCAGCGTGAACGGGACTCCGCAGGAGATCGATGTAGATCCTGCCATGCCGATCCTGTGGGTCGTGCGCGAGCGCTTGGGCCTGAGCGGGACCAAATTCGGCTGCGGCATTGCCCAATGCGGCGCCTGCACTGTTCATCTGGATGGCGAGCCGGTGCGCAGTTGCTCCACGCCGATTTCCGCCGCTGATGGCAAAGACATCACCACTATCGAAGGAATCGCTGCAGAAGACGGCACGCTGAGCAAGGTCCAGCAGGCGTGGATCAACGAGCAGGTGCCGCAATGCGGATATTGCCAATCGGGCCAGATCATGTCGGCCACAGCCTTGCTGAAGGAAACGCCGCGACCAACAGACGAACAGATCAACGCCTATATGGCCGGCAATGTCTGCCGGTGCGGCATGTATGGGCGGATCCGCAAAGCGATCAAGGTGGCTGCCGGGATCGAACCCTCCGCCACGCAGGAGACACCGGCATGAGCGATACCGAAACAACCGCCGCAGCCGCCGCGAAACCCGAACGCAGCAAGGCTGCGAAATGGACCCGGCGCGGGTTCATCGGTGCAGGTGCTCTTGCGGGCGGCGCGCTGCTGGTCGGTGTAGCTGTCCGATCGGGCAATCCGGTGGGCAAGCTCAAGCCGATTGTGGCGGGCGGCGACGGCGAAGCGCTGATCAACAGCTGGGTGAAAATCGACGCCGACAATATCGTCACCGCCATCGTGCCGCATTGCGAGATGGGGCAGGGCGCAAACTCCACCCTCGCGCAGATGCTGGCGGATGAAATGGACGTCAGTTGGGACAATGTCCGCGTCATGGATGCGCCAGCCGATGGCAATTATGTTTCGCAGCACGCCGTGCGCACATTTGTCGGGCCGGGCACTGTTCCGGGCAAGCCCAATCAGGTCAGCTTTATGGAGCCGACCTATGACGGGCTGTTCACCCAGATCGGCAAGCTGGGCGATGCCTATATCACCGGAGGCAGCTCCTCGGTCCGCTCGACCGGGCAAAACGGAATGCGGATTGCCGGCGCCGCCGCGCGCGAGATGCTGATTGGCGCAGCCGCCGCCGAATGGGGCGTGCCTGCTGGCGAGATCACCACGCAGGACGGCGTGCTGAGCCATGCCGGTTCTGGCCAGTCCGCGCCCTATGCCCAGTTTGCTGCCGCCGCAGCGGAGCAGACCTTGCCCCGTGCGCCGCGCATCAAGCAGGCGTCCGAGTTCAAGCTGATGGGCACGCCCGCCCCGCGCAAGGACATCCCGTGCAAGGTCGACGGGACCGGCATTTTCGGGATCGATGGCGGGCCAGCGGAGGGGCCTGGCAAAGACGCACTGCGCTACGCTGCGGTCAAAGCGGCACCAGTGGTCGGCTCTACTGTGGAGGCGATTGATGCCAGCGCGGCGAAGACGATGCCCGGCGTGCTGCAAATCCTGAACATGGGGGATTTCGTCGCGGTTGTGGCGGACAGTTATTGGCAGGCACAGCAGGCGCTGCGCAGTGTCAAAACCACCTACAGCAAGACCGAGATCGACGGGCTCGATACAGATCAAATGTTCGCGCAATACGCTGCGGCTCTGAATGAAGCAGGCGCGGATGGCGGCAACAGCAAGGCCGGTTATGGCGATGTGGCAGGTGCCCTGTCCGGCGCAGCGAAGACCGTTGCGGCGGAATACAAGGTTCCCTTCCTCGCCCATGCGACCATGGAGCCGATGAACTGCACCGCATGGGTCCGCGATGGCAAATGCGATATCTGGACCGGCACGCAGGTCCCGTTGATGTCCCGTAAAGGGGCCGCTGAGGGCGCAGGTGTGGGTGAAGACGACGTCACCATGCACACCGTCATGCTGGGCGGAGGCTTTGGTCGGCGGCTGACGCCGGAATATGCCAATCAGGCCGCGCGCATCGCCAAGGCGACCGGCTATCCGATCAAGATGATCTGGTCGCGCGAGGAAGACACGGCGCAGGATTTCTATCGCCCCGCCGATATCAGCCGCTTCTCCGGCGGGCTGGACGAGCAGGGCCGCGTGGTCGGGTGGAGCAATATCCACTGCTCCGAGGACGAACCTGCCGAAGCGCCGCTGGTGGAATTCTATGACATTGCCAATGTCTCGGTCCGCGGTGCGGAGGTCGAGGCTCCTTTGCGTCTGGGCGCATGGCGCTCGGTCGGACACAGCCAGCATGGCTTCTTCGTGGAAAGCTTCGTGGACGAACTGGCCCATGCTGCCGGCAAGGATCCGCTCGAATTCCGCCGCACCCTGCTGGCCAATTCCCCGCGCCATCTCGCGGTGCTGGAGGGGGCGGCAAAAATGGCTGACTGGGGCAGCGATCTGCCGGAGGGCCACGGACGCGGGATCGCCATTGCGCGCTCCTTCAATTCCATCGTCGCCGAAGTGGCCGAGGTGGATATGACCGGCGATATGCCGCGCGTCACCAAGATGTTCTGCTGTGTCGATGCAGGCTATGCGATGAACCCCGATGGCCTCTCCGCCCAGATGGAGAGCGGGATCATCTATGGCTTGTCTGCCGCGCTGTATAACGAAGTGACGATCAAGAACGGCGCGGTCGAGCAGAGCAACTTCCACGATTACCGGATGATGCGGATGGACGACGCTCCGGAGATCGCCGTGCAGATCATCAATGGCGCGCCGGACAATCTGGGCGGAGCGGGCGAGCCCGGCCTGCCACCCGCCGCGCCGGCTGTCGCCAATGCCATCTTCGCCGCGAGCGGAACGCGCATCCGCGAACTGCCCATCGCCAAGCATTTTGCCTGAGGCACATCCATGAACAGCATCTCACTCATCGCGCTAACCGGCGTCGCTGCCGCGACATTGTCTGCCTGCAGCTCTGAATCGCCCGATCCGGTGGAGCAGATCATTGTGCGCGAGCCGGGCGAGGTTGCTGCACCAGCGAGAAGCGAAGGCACCGCCACGACCGATATTCTGGCCGCTGGCAGCGCTGCTTTTGCCGCCTGCGCATCGTGTCATTCGGTGGAGGCAGGGGAGCCATCCGGAGCCGGGCCGAACCTGCACGGCGTGGTCGGGCGGCCTGCGGGGAGCCTTGATGATTTCGCCTATTCGGAAGCCATGTCGGCCTCCAGTCTGGTGTGGAACGAGGGCGAGCTCGATGCTTTCCTAGCCAATCCCACAGGCGGCGTTCCCGGCACAAGTATGGTGGCAGGCGGGGTTGACGATGCCGAACAGCGTGAAGCCATCATCGCCTACCTCGCTTCCCTGTCCGAATAGAACCGGCCAGCCGTGGACAAACGGCGCGTCTTTGCGTTTCTGAACGACCGGCTCGGCGCAGGTCAGGCTGCGGTGCTGGTCACAGTGGTCGCGGTCGAGGGATCGTCCATGCGCGGACCCGGTACGCATATGGGCGTGTGCGAAGACGGCAGTTTTTCCGGCTCGCTTTCGGGCGGCTGTATCGAGAATGCGGTTGTGGCGGAGGCTCTGGAGGCGCTCAAGGCAGGAGCGGTCCGCGTGGTCCGTTTCGGCTCCGGGTCGCGCTATATCGATATCAAACTGCCCTGCGGCGGAGGACTCGATATCCACTTTCTGCCGCTGTCGGGCCAGCAATTGACCGGCCAATGCCTGAACGCAATCGACGCGCGAAAGCCGTTTGCCCTTGAGCTGGGGCAGGGTGGGGCGGATTTCCTCGCCGAATGGCGGGAGACGGATTGGGAACCCGGCAAGGGCTGTGCGCACGTCGGCCACTGGCCGGAGCCGAAGCTAACGATTATCGGTCACGGGGCCACCGTGCCTGCGCTTGCGCGGCTTGCACGGCAGATGGATCTGGCGGTGGAGGTGCTCAGCCCGGACCGAACATCGCTGGAGGAACTGTCAACGGACGGCGTGCCCGTACACCAGCTCGCCAGCCCGAACGATACAGCCGCTGTTACAACCGATCGCTGGACCGCCGTGGTGTTCCTGTTTCACGATCACGACTGGGAAATCGCGCTGATGGCGCACGCGATGGCGCACCCGCATTTCTATCTTGGCGCAATGGGCGGGCGCAGGGCCCATGCCTTGCGGGTAGAAGCGCTAGCGCAGGCCGGGTGCAGCCGTGATGCCATTGATGCGCTGCATGCGCCGATTGGCCTGTTCCATTCCTCGCGCGATCCGGACACGCTGGCGCTTTCCACGCTCGGCCAGGTGATCGAAGTCTATCACAAGACGGATTTCGCCAGTGGCGAGGCATAGCGACTTGCGCCTGTGCGCGGCGGTGCTTGCTGCCGGACAATCGCGCCGCTTCGGGGAAGCGGACAAGCTGACGGAGCATTTGGAGGGCATGCCCGTGGGTCTCCATATCGTGCGCACCGTCAGCGAGCTGGACTGCGCGGAAAGACTGGTCGTCACCGCTTCAGACGATCACGCGTGCGCAGACGATTGGCGCGCGCACGGTTTCACGGTGGCGGTCAATACGAAGGCGCACGAGGGAATGGGCACATCCGTAGCCCATGCCGCTGCGTGGGCGGCTGCGCGAGAGGCCGACGCACTGCTCATTTTTCTGGCTGATATGCCGTTCGTGCCGCTCGGCCATCTGGAACAGATGATCGCCCTGTTCGCCGCCGATCCAGGGCAGCGAACCATCGCCTCCTGTGGCGGAGCGGCTCTGTCCCCGCCGGCGACTTTCGGCAAGGCCCTGTTTCCCGAGCTCTCGCAGCTGGCCGGTGATACGGGTGCACGAGCAATCCTGCGCGATGCCCGTCAGCTTTCCCTCCCGGCCAGCCAGCTCGCCGATATCGACACCTTGGACGATCTGCAGCGTGCACGGAGCCGGACCGCGCCATAGATCACCGCCTGCACTTCACGATCAATGCCCCTGCGCATCGCCTGCGCCGCGCGGAACACGGATCGAATCCACCAGCCTGCGGATTTCAACCGGAGGGCTCGCCGTGAACCGCGAAACCGCAATGGCGATGGCAAAGTTTATCACCATCCCGATCACCCCGATCCCCTCTGGCGAGATGCCCAGCAACCAGTTGTCCGCGCTGTTGGCCGCCGGGGCCACCAGCTTGAAATAGGCGATGTAGACGAAGGTGAAGACAAGGCCGGAAACCATGCCGGCAATCGCGCCCTCCTTGTTCATGGACTTGGAGAAAATACCCATGAAGATGGCCGGGAAGAGGCTGGCCGCCGCCAAGCCAAAGGCAAAGGCAACCACCTGCGCGACCCAGCCGGGCGGATAGATCCCGAGATACCCCGCCACGATAATCGCAGCCGTTGCCGCCAATCGTGCCGCCAGCAATTCCTGCTTCGGCGAGATGCCGGGCGCGAAGGTCGATTTCAGCAGATCGTGGCTGACCGAACTGGAAATGACTAGCAACAGCCCCGCCGCCGTGGAGAGCGCAGCAGCCAAGCCGCCCGCCGCCATCAGGGCAATCACCCATGGCGGCAGATTGGCAATTTCGGGGTTGGCCAGGACCATGATGTCCTTGTCGACATAGACCTCGTTCTCGCTCTCGGGATTGGGCGTGTTGGCCAGCGCCCGCTCTCCGGATGGCCCGGTTTCGCCAGAATAGTCCGGCGCGCCTTCAAACGCGTCGCCCGGGCGGTATTGCATTACCCCGTCGCCATTCTTGTCCTGGAAGGCGGTCAGGCCATAGCCTTCCCATTTGGTGAACCAGTCATCGACTTCGCTGTATTGCGTCTCGTTCACATCATCGACGAAGTTGAGCATCGCAAATGCGCCGACAGCCGGTGCGGTGGTGTAGAGCAAGGCAATGAAGACCAGCGCCCAGCCTGCGGATTTGCGCGCGTCGGAGGCCTTGGGCACGGTGAAGAACCGCACAATGACATGGGGCAGTCCGGCGGTGCCGACCATCAGAGCCAAGGTGATGCAGAACACATCGATCATGGATTTGGACCCGCTGGTATAGGCCTGAAAGCCCAGATCGGTGAGCACCGCATCCAGCCTTTGCAGCACGAACATCCCCGACCCGTCATTGACCTGCGATCCCAGTCCGATTTGCGGGATCGGCGTGCCGGTGATCATGAAACTGAGGAAGAAGGCCGGGACCATATAGGCAAAGATTAACACGCAATATTGTGCGACCTGCGTATAAGTGATCCCCTTCATCCCGCCGAGCACAGCGTAGATGAAGACGATACCCATGCCGATGATGACGCCCAGCGTGATGTCGACATCGAGGAAGCGTGAGAACACGATCCCCACTCCGCGCATCTGCCCAGCGATATAGGTGAAGCTGATGAAGATCAGGCAGATCACTGCGACCACGCGCGCGGTTTTGGAATAGTACCGCGTGCCGATGAAATCGGGGACGGTGAACTGGCCGAATTTGCGCAAATAGGGTGCCAGCAGCAATGCGAGCAGGACGTAGCCGCCGGTCCAGCCCATCAGATAGACCGAGGCATCATAACCCGAAAACGCGATCAGTCCGGCCATGGAAATGAAGCTGGCTGCGCTCATCCAGTCGGCCGCGGTCGCCATGCCGTTGACCACCGGATGGACCCCGCCACCGGCGACATAGAATTCCTTGGTCGAAGCCGCACGGCTCCACAGCGCAATGCCGATATAAAGCGCGAATGTGCCGCCCACGAAAATATAGATGAGGGTTTGCGTGTCCACTGGTCCGCCCCCGCTCAATCGTCGAGATCGTATTTGCGCTCGATCTTCCGCATCTTGAACACGTAGTAAAAGATCAGCGCGATGAAGATGTAGATCGAGCCTTGCTGCGCGAACCAGAAGCCGAGTGGGTATCCGCCGATGCTGAATTGGTCGAGCCAGTCGCGCAGCAGGATGCCCGCTCCGAAAGAACAGGCGAACCAGATGCTCATCAGTGTGACCAGCAGACGGACATTTTCGCGCCAATAGTCGCTTTCGGCCTTGGTCGTTTCCTCTGGCTGCTCTTCGTCCATCGTCGCTCCCCCTTTTTTATCCGTCATGGTCTCTCGCACAGAGTTAGGCCCGACGCTACGTCCTCCTTTGCTTCCGGCGAAAACGCCGTGCCGGCGGGCGAGCAGCAGGGGCGAAACGAAGACGAAAGACCCACTTGCCCTGATCTGCCATGGTCCGCATGACAGGCAGCGAGATAGCGGCTCGCTTCGGCATTTTTCGCTATCGCTGCGCGCGCGCGCGTGGCAGCAGATAGGACAAACAAGACAGTTTCAGGAGACGGATCGATATGAATCTGGATTTCACCCCCGAAGAGATCGCCTTCCGCGACGAAGTGCGCACTTTTATTGCCGAGAACCACCCCAAGCATCTGGGCGATTTCGGCATGCGCGAGGACATGACGCCGGAGGAAATGACCGCGTGGCACAAGGTCCTGGGGGAAAAGGGCTGGTCCGTCCCCGCATGGCCGGTCGAATATGGCGGCACCGGCTGGACGCCGACACAGCGCTATATCTGGTCGGAAGAAAACGCGCGCGCAAACACGTTCATGCCGCTCCCCTTCGGTGTCTCGATGGTCGGCCCGGTCATCTACACCTTTGGCAACGAAGAACAGAAGGCAAAGCATCTGCCCGGCATTCGCAGCGGCGAAGTGTGGTGGTGTCAGGGCTATAGCGAGCCCGGCGCAGGCTCCGACCTTGCTTCGCTGAAAACCACGGCTGTGCGTGACGGCGATCATTATGTGATCAATGGCCAGAAGACATGGACCACGCTGGCGCAGCACGCCGATTGGGGCTTCTTCCTGTGCCGCACCGATCCCGATGCTGCGAAGCCGCAGGAAGGCATCAGCTTCATCCTGATCGACATGAAGACGCCGGGCGTCGAAGTGAAGCCGATCAAGCTGCTGGATGGCGGTTACGAGGTCAACGAAACCTGGCTGACCGACGTCCGCGTGCCGGTCGAAAATCTGGTGGGCGAAGAGAACAAGGGCTGGACTTACGCCAAGTTCTTGCTCGCTCACGAACGCAGCGGCATTGCCGGTGTGGCCCGCTCCAAGCGCGGCGTTGAGAAACTGCGCGAAATCGCAGCGAACGAGACGCTGTATGGTGAGCCGCTGATCGAGGACTTCGATTTTGCCCGCAAGGTCAGCCAGCTGGAAATCGATCTGGCTGCGCTGGAAATCACCGAACTGCGCACGCTTGCTGGTGAGCAGGCTGGCAAGGGCCCGGGGCCGGAAAGCTCCATCCTGAAGATCAAGGGCACCGAGGTGCAGCAGCGCCTGACCGAGCTGACGCTGGAAGCGGTCGGCAGCTACGGCACGCCGTATTATGGCAGCATCGCCAATGACAACAGCGAGGCCGGTTCAAACCAATATCCGATCGGGCCGGACTATGCCGCGCATTCGGCAGCGACCTATTTCAACATGCGCAAGACCTCGATCTATGGCGGATCGAACGAAATCCAGCGCAACATCATCACCAAAATGATCCTCGGCCTGTAAGCCGGCCGGACGGGAGAGAAACACGTGGATTTCAACTTCACCGAAGAACAGGACATGGTCCGCGACGGTCTGTCGCGCATGGTCCGTGAACAATATGACTGGGAAACACGCCGCAAGGCGATCGAAAGCGATGCCGGCTGGCGCCCCGAAGTGTGGGCGCAACTGGCCGAGCTGGGCATTCTGGGAATGCCGTTCAGCGAAGACGATGGCGGCTTTGGCGGCGGCGCCATCGATTCCATGGTCATCATGGAAGAGTTCGGCAAAGGTCTGGTCGTTGAACCCTTCGTGCCCACCGTTGTCTGCGCAGGCGGATTTCTGAAGCACGCAGGCACCGATGCGCAGAAAGAAGACCATCTGGCGGCAATCATCGGCGGCGAGCGGATCTTCGCCTTTGCTTATGCCGAGCCGCGGGGCCGCTACGACTATGCCGACATCGCTACCGCCGCCAAGAAAGACGGCGATACCTACACGCTGAACGGTCACAAGGCTGTGGTCATCGGCGCGCCGTGGGCCAGCCATCTGGTCGTAACCGCTCGCACATCGGGCAGCGGGCGCGACCGGGACGGAATCAGCGTCTTTATTGTCGAGAAGGCCGCCGACGGGGTCGTGACCCGCGATTATGAAACCGTTGACGGGCGGCGCGCTTCGGAAGTGTATTTCGAAAACGTTTCCGTCGCGGCGGACGCGCTGATCGGCGAAGAGGGCAAGGCCCTGCCGCTGATCGAGCTGGTGACGGATGAAGCCATCGCCGCGCAATGCGCGGAAGCGTGCGGCGCGATGAAGGTCGCCCATACAATGACCGTCGAATATTCGCGCCAGCGCAAACAATTCGGCGTGCCGATTGGCAAGTTCCAGGTGCTGCAGCACCGCATGGTGGACATGTACACGGCCTACGAACAGTCGGTGTCGTTGACGTATCTTGCTACGCTGAAACTGGATGCAGGCGAGACCGAGCGCAAACGTGCGGTCTCCGCAGCGAAAGTGGGTGTGGGTCAGGCCGCGCGCCTGATCGGGCAGGAAGCTGTCCAGATCCATGGCGGCAATGGCGTGACCGATGAATACGCCATCGGGCATTATTTCAAGCGGCTGACGATCTTCGACCACGAGTTCGGCAATGTCGATCACCATTTGAAACGGCACGTGAAACTCTCATGACGCGGCGCGAGCAGCGTTTGAGCAAAAGAGAAGGGGCGGTCTGGCAACAGACCGCCCCTTCTCTTTGTATGCTCCGGATTTAAGGGCCGCCCATTTGATCAGGGAGCGATTGACAGAAGCGGAGGGGTGGCTATCACTTGCGTAACTTAACCTACTCGAGGATCCGCGCCCCATGTCAAAGCTCGTCAACCGCGTTGAAGCCACTCTGGAGCCGACCGATCATCCCTATCTGACCGGCGCATGGACCCCCAATTTCGACGAGTATGATGCGGATGACATGGAGGTGATCGGCACGATCCCCGCCGATATTGACGGCATTTACGTGCGCAACACGGAAAACCCCGTGCACCAGCCAATCGGCCGCTATCACCCCTTCGACGGCGACGGGATGCTGCACATGATGCGCATTTCCGGCGGGAAGGCGCAGTACAAGAACCGCTTCATCCGCACCGCAGGCTTCAAGGCCGAGGCGCAGGCCGGCAAGGCGTTGTGGGCGGGCTTCACCAACAACAGCAAGAAATCAAAACATGATGGCTGCGGCATTGGCGGGGGCCTGCGCGACAGTTCTTCCACCGATGTGTTGGTGCGCAACGGCCAGATCCTCTCCACTTTCTGGCAATGCGGCGAGGGCTATCTGCTCGATCCCGAAAGCCTCGATACGCTGGGGATCGAGCCCTGGACCCCGGCAGAGGGCCTGTCCGCTCACCCCAAGCTGGATGGCAAGACCGGCGATCTGATGTTCTTCAATTACGGCGATAAAGCGCCCTACATGCATTACGGCGTCGTCGGCCCGGACAACCAGCTAAAGCATTATGTGCCGATCGAATTGCCCGGTACCCGCCTGCCGCACGATATGGCGATTTCTGACAATTATTCGGTGCTCAATGACTGCCCGCTGTTCCCGGTGCCGGAAGCGCTGGAGAACGGATATTTCGTGCCGACATTCGATCCCACCAAGAAGCTGCGCTTCGCTGTCATCCCCCGCTTCGGCGCGGCAGAGGATGTGATGTGGTTCGAGGCGGAGCCGACTTATGTGCTCCACTGGACCAATTGCTGGGAAGATGGAGACGAAGTGGTTCTGGAAGGATACCGCCAGCAAAGCCCGCTGCCCGGCCCTCTGGAAAGTATGGAGCCGCCCAACAACCTGCTGTTCGCCAATATCGACCTGCATTCGCTGCGCCCGCATCTCCACCGCTGGCGCTTCAATCTGAAGAACGGCGAGACGACAGAGGCCCGCGTCTGTCAGGAAGAGCATGTCGAGTTCGGCACGCTCAATCCCAATTATTACGGCCGCGAACACCGCTATGTGTACAGCGCACATGGCGAGAAGGGCTGGTTCCTGTTCAACGGGCTGGTGAAGCACGATCTGAAAGAAGGCACCGCGACCAAGGTGATGTTCGGCGAGGGGCGCTATGGCTCCGAAACCCCGTTCATTCCGCGCTTCGGCGCGACCGGGGAGGACGATGGCTATCTGATCAGCTTCATCACCGACATGGTGCAGGACCGGTCCGAATGCGTGATCTTTGACGCACGTAATATCGAGGCCGGGCCGGTGTGCCAGATCATCCTGCCGCACCGCATTTGCAGCGGCACGCACGCCGTGTGGGCCGGGGCCGATGAGTTGACAGGTGCGCACGCCGGCGAGCAAGCAGCCTGATCGAAAGGCGGCACATGGCAGGCAACGTATATATCCTCGGCGGTCACCAGACCGATTTCTCGCAGAACTATTCGCGCGAGGGCCGCACGATCGTCGATCTGCTGAGTGACGGTGTCAACGGCGCTCTGGCAGCCGCCGCACTGGATCCGGAAGAAATCGACGTCGCGCATGTCGGCAATTTCGTCGGCGAATTGTTTACCGGGCAGGGGATGCTAGGCGGTTTTCTTGGCCATGTGCACCCCGCATTGGCCGGTGTCCCTGCCTCCCGCCATGAAGGGGCCTGCGCGTCGGGTTCGCTCGCCATTCTGGCGGCGATGGCCGATATCGAGGCAGGTCGGTATGACTGCGCCTGTGTCATCGGCATGGAATATATGCGCAATGTCTCCGGCCAGACGGCGGGCGACCATCTGGGCGCAGCAGTGTGGGTGGGTGAAGAGGCCACCGATGCGCGGTTCGTCTGGCCCGCGATGTTCTCCGACATGGCGGAGGAATATGATGCGCGCCACGGCCTCAATCACGATCACCTGAAGGAAATCGCACGGATCAATTTCGCGAACGCCAAGCGCAACCCCAATGCGCAAACGCGCGGCTGGACCCTGTCCGATCAGCATTTCGCCAATGATGACGAGCTCAACCCGGTCGTCCATGGCTGGATGCGGCGGCAGGATTGCAGCCAGATCACTGACGGAGCAGCGGTGCTGTTCCTCGCCTCCGAAAGCAAGGCGAAGGAATACGCTGACAAGCGCGGCGTCCCGCTGGAAAGCCTCGCTCGGGTGAAGGGCTGGGGCCACACCACTGCTCCGATGCTGATGGACACCAAACTGGCCGCCAGCAAAGACGCGGAATACCTGCTCCCGTGGACCCGCAAGGCGATCACCGATGCCTATGCCCGTGCCGGGATTTCAGGACCGGAGCAGCTGGACGCGATTGAAACGCACGACTGTTTCACAATCAACGAATACATCGCGATCGAGCATTTCGGCATCACCGCGCCGGGCGAGGCGTGGAAAGCGGTCGAGGATGGGCGCATTGCGTATGGCGGCTCCATCCCGGTCAATGCCTCGGGCGGGTTGATGGGCATCGGGCATCCGGTGGGCGCAACCGGCGTCCGCATGGCGCTTGACGCGATGCGACAAGTTACTGCAACAGCGGGGGATTATCAGGTCGAAGGTGCGCGCAATATCGGCACGTTCAATGTCGGCGGATCCGGCACGACCAATTGCAGTTTTGTTATCGGGGTCTGAACTATGGCAAACTTGAAGAAATCGCTGCGCAGCTTTGGCGTGGTGATCTTTGCTACTGCCCTTGGACTCGGCTTTGCCTGGCTGGCAGGCAGCACCGGTCAGGATCTGGCCGGAATCCCTGTATTGGCTGTTTGCGCGATCATGGCCTTCGCCGTAAACTGGATCGCTTTTGTCCCGGCGGCGATTGCCCAGACGGAAAAGTTTTACGACCTGATCGGATCGCTGACCTATATCACGATGATTGCAGTCGCATGCCTGCTCTCCCATGATTTCGGCCTCGGCACGAAACTGGATACGCGGGCCATTGTCGTCGCGATAATGGTTGTGGTGTGGGCCGCGCGATTGGGCACGTTCCTGTTTATCCGTATTTCCAATGACGGCGGCAGGGACAGCCGGTTCGACAAGATCAAGGTGAACCCGCCGCGCTTTCTGGTGGCGTGGACCCTGCAGGCTGTCTGGACGATCATCACGGCGTCGGCCGCGTTGGCGATCATCACCGCAAGCGACCGTGTGCCGCTAGGGGTCTTCTTCTGGCTCGGCGCAGCAATCTGGGTGGTCGGTTTCGGCATCGAAGTTGTGGCGGACAAGCAGAAGAGCGCATTCAAGGCCGACCCTGCGAACAAGGGCAAGTTCATCAATGTCGGCCTGTGGCGTTGGTCGCAGCACCCGAACTATTTTGGCGAGATCATGCTGTGGACCGGGGTCGTGGTCATGGCGCTGCCGGTCCTGTCCGGCTGGTCGTTTGTCGTCCTCTCCTCACCGGTGTTCATCTACCTGCTTCTGACCAAAATCAGCGGGATCAATTTGCAGGAGCAGTCGTCGAAGAGCAAATGGGGCGATGATCCGGCCTATCAGGAATATCGCCGCAAAACGCCGAAGCTCGTGCCCATGCCGCCCCGCTCCTGAAGCGGCCACGATGTCCGGCGATCAGCATCAGAAATCCAACGCAGCGCGGCTGGTCCGCACCTGCTCGATCTGGCGCGCGCTGGATGTGCTTGGCGATGTGCCAACGCTGCTGATTCTGGAATCGATCTGGCTCGGCGACTTGCGTTTCTCGGCCATTCGCGAGCGGACCTGTCTGTCTCGGCCGCTGGTGACGGAGCGATTGAAATCGCTGGTCGGGCGCGGCGTTCTGCAACGCCATCAATATTGCGACAAGCCGCCGCGGCACGAATATCGCCTGACGGAAATGGGCCGCGATCTCTTTCCGGTCACCATGATGCTGCTGCGGTGGGAGAAAAGCTGGTCGGCCCGCCGAGCATCGCTCGATATGGAGCTGACCCACCACTCCTGCGAACAGGCGATCATCCCGCAGCCGCTCTGCAGTCATTGCCGAGAGGTCGTAAAGCCGCAGGATATTGATTGGCGCGAAGGCCCCGGGCTGGCCATGGTGGAGCCGGAATATACCCGCCGCCGCGCACACCGCAACCGGCAGGCGATCGCGCAGAACCTTTCGCTGTTCACCGATTCCGCGGAGTTACTGGGCGACCGCTGGGCGGGGCTGGCCATGCGGGCCATCTTCACCGGCCTGAACAGGTTCGACGAAATTCTGGACGATAGCGGTATGGCATCGAACATTTTGTCCGATCGGCTGGCATGGCTCGTCGAGCATGGTTTTCTCAAAGCGCGGATGTATCAGACCAGCCCGAACCGTTTTGCTTATACCGCGACGGCAAAGTCGCTCGATTACCTGCCTGTTCTGCTGATGATCCAGCGCTGGGGGGACCGCTATTTCGGGGCCGAGGAAGGCCCGCCGGTGCTTCTGACGCACACGCTCTGCGGCGCGGAGCTGGAGGTGTATGCCGGGTGCGGATCGTGCAGCGAAGAATTGCTGCTGCCGGACGTAACAATCCATCTGGCCAGATCCGAGGGTTAGCACCATGTCCGAACGCCTCTCGATCGCCGCGCAGCATTTTCTGCCCAAACTCTTGCTGACCAAAATTGCCGGCGGGGTCGCCAGCGCGAAGGGCGGGGCGATGACCACCCGCCTGATCCGCTGGTTCGTGAAGAAATACCGCGTCGACATGAACGAGGCGGCCAATCCCGACATCTCCAGCTATGCCAGCTTCAACGAGTTTTTCACCCGGCCCCTGCGCGAGGGCGCACGGCCGATTGCCGATGCGGATTTCGTGTGTCCCGTCGATGGCGCGATCAGCCAGCTGGGCACGGTGGAGACGGGCCGTATCTTTCAGGCCAAGGGCCATCATTTCACCGCGACAGATCTGCTCGGCGGGGATGCCGCGATGGCGCAGCAGTTCGATGATGGCAGCTTCGCCAATATCTACCTGTCTCCGCGCGATTACCACAGGCTCCACATGCCCTGCGACGGGCGGCTGACGCGGATGATCCATGTTCCGGGCGACCTGTTCTCGGTCAATCCGGTGACGGCACGCGGCGTGCCCAATCTGTTTGCGCGTAACGAGCGGGTGGTGTGCCTGTTCGAGTCCGAAGAGCACGGGCCGTTCGCCATGGTGCTGGTGGGTGCGACGATTGTCGGCAGCGTCGCGACGGTGTGGCACGGCGTGGTGAATGCGAAGCGCAGCGGCGAATTGGCGCAGTGGTCGTATGACGATCAGGACATCGTGTTGAAACAGGGCGAGGAGATGGGCCGCTTCCTGCTCGGCTCCACCATCGTGATGCTGTTCCGGCCCAGTACAATTGCTTTCGATCAGAATTGGGCTCCCGAGGGCCCCGTCCGGCTGGGTGAGCCGATGGGCAGCGCGGCAGCGGACGGGTAATGGCGCGGCTGATCCTGCTCAACAAGCCCTTCGGAGTGCTGTCACAATTCACCGACAGGGGTACGGAGACAAAGCGCCAGACACTGTCCGATTTCGTGAAAGTGCCCGGTGTCTATCCTGCGGGGCGGCTGGACCGGGATAGCGAAGGGCTGATGCTGCTGACCGATGACGGGCGGCTGCAATCGCGCATTTCCGATCCGAAATTCACACTGGGCAAAACCTATCTTGCGCAGGTCGAAGGCGTGCCGGACGATGCCGCCCTCGCGGCGCTGAGGAAGGGCGTGCGGCTTAAGGATGGCCTGACCCGCCCGGCACAGACCGAGGCCATTGATCCACCCGACCTGTGGCCCCGCGACCCGCCGATCCGGGTGCGCAAAAGCGTGCCCGATAGCTGGATCAGGCTGACCATTCGCGAAGGCAAGAACCGGCAGGTCCGGCGCATGACGGCGGCCGTCGGCCTACCCACTCTGCGGCTGGTGCGCTGGTCCGTCGGCGACTGGACGCTTGACGGGCTGGGGCTGGGCGAAACCCGCGAGGAATTCGTGCCCTAAGGCAAATCAGCCTAATACTCCACGATTGCAACGGCACCTGCGTTGAGGAGAATGACGAGCAAGGCAACCACATCGCTGGATATTCTCTGTGTCGCATTGACGCCCAAATACTGGCAGTTGGAAAGTATGCGGGCCACCTCGGCAGCTTCTGCGGAGCATTGATATGCAGTGCCGTCTACGAACAGGGTCACTGCGTCTTCTTCTTCCTCGATAAACGCAAAATGGCTGGCCGAATTGCGCACGATCTCGGCACCGCTTGCCAATTCCATCTCAACCCGCTCCACATCGAATGGATCATCGGGAGTCCAGTCGATCTCCGACGGTTTTGGGGCAGTGGTGAATTCGCCGAACCAGCGGGCAAAGGCCTGCTTGTCGCCCAACCGCTCGGTGATCATCCTGTGCAGCCGGTCCAGCGCTTCGGGTGCAATGGCCCCCGGATTGTCCTGCACCGTGAGATCAGGATCGGTGTAGCGGTCGTCATCGCCCGCTTCGTCCAGCAAATGCTCGGTCCAGCCATCCACCAGCTCGCCCACAGAAGGCGCGCGAAAGCCGATCGAATAGGTCATGCAATCATTGCCGAGCGATGTGCCCTCATGCGCAATACCGGGCGGCACGTAGAGGATATCGCCCGGCTCCAGCACGTAGTCCGCAACCGGCTCGAAATCTGCGAGCAGGCGCAGGCTGTCGTGCGGCAGCAGCGGTGATGTCTCGTCGCACATCCCGCCAACCCGCCAGCGCCTGCGGCCCAGACCCTGCACCAGAAACACGTCATACTGGTCGAAATGCGCGCCCACTCCGCCGCCGGTTGTGGCGAAGCTGACCATCACATCGTCGATCCGCCAGTTCGGAATGAAGCGGAACTGCAGCAACAGATCGGCCACGGCGGGCACATGGTGGTCCACGGCCTGCACCAGCAATGTCCATGGCGCGGTGCCCAGCGCATCGAAACGGTCCAGCGGCAGTGGGCCATGCTCCAACGCCAATGCATCGGCTGCGCCCGAGATCAGACGCGATTCAATACCCGGCTCGCAGCCCAGACCCGCCAGCTCGTCAGGCTCCAGCGGATTACGCCATTCCTTCCAAGGATTGCGGATCAGCAGCGGCTTCTTCTGCCAATAATCGCGCAGGAAGCTGGCCGGATCGAAGCACGCAGGGTCGAGAGTGCTCATTCTTGTTGCTGTTGAGCCTTGATCATTAGATCCATGAAGTTGCGCGCCGCCTCGCGGTCGGCCTCGTCCTCGAACGCGACATCCAGATCGGGCGCGGAGCCGAGCATATAAAGCAGGCTCCACAAGGCGAATCGCTCTGCCGGGTCTTTCTTCAACCCCAGATCGACCAGCATCCTTTCGGTTGCAGCGGGAATTGCAGCCGCATTCACCTGTGCCAGATCATCGGAGCCAAAATAACGGCGCAGCAGATTGTCCATATCCATGCCCCGCTTGCTAGAAGGGTTGCCGCCGGATGCAAGTGCAGCATTGGGTCGGCGGCAAAGGGCTGCTATGCGCCCCGCCATGCTCACCATCGATGGACTGACAGTCAGGCTCGGCGGCCGTGACATTCTTACCCGCGCGACTGCGGCGATTCCGCATGGCGGTCGTGTGGGGCTGATCGGCCGCAATGGCGCGGGCAAATCGACATTGATGAAAAGCATCATCGGAGAGATCGACCCGGACGAGGGCGAGATCAGCACCCCCAGCGGCACGCGGCTGGGCTATATCGCGCAGGATGCCCCGGCAGGCGACATAACGCCGGAGGAAGCGGTGCTGGCCGCCGATGTAGAGCGCACCGCGCTGCTGGAGGAATCCGAGACCTGCACCGACCCGCACCGGCTGGGCGATGTGCATGACCGGCTGCTGGCGATCGACGCCTACAGCGCGCCTTCGCGGGCCGCCCGTATTCTGACAGGGCTGGGGTTCGACGAGGAAATGCAGCGCCAGCCGCTCGACAGTTTTTCCGGCGGCTGGAAAATGCGCGTTGCTCTGGGGGCGCTGCTGTTCTCGCAGCCCGACGTGCTGCTGCTTGACGAGCCTTCTAACCACCTGGACCTAGAAGCCACGCTGTGGCTGGAGAATTTTCTCAAAAGCTATCCCGCCACGGTGTTGGTGATCAGCCACGAACGCGATCTGCTCAACAAGGTGGTCGATCACATCCTGCATCTGCAGGGCGGCAAGCTGACCCTGTACCCCGGCGGCTACGACAGTTTCGAGAAACAACGCGCCGAACGCGCCGCGCAGCTTGCCAGTGCGAAGGCATCGCAGGATGCACAGCGCGCGCGGCTGGAAGACTACGTCGCCCGCAACAGCGCCCGCGCCTCCACCGCCAAACAGGCGCAATCGCGAGCCAAGATGCTAACAAAGATGCAGCCGATTGCGGCGATGGCCGAGGACGCCTCGCTCAGCTTCGAATTTCCCGACCCAAGCGTTCTGCGATCCCCCATCCTGAGCATGGAAGGCGCGGCGGTTGGCTATGGCGAGGCCCCGCCTGTGCTCAAGCGGCTGAATATGCGGATCGATGCCGAGGACCGGATCGCGCTGCTGGGCCGCAACGGTAACGGCAAGACCACGCTGGCCCGCCTGCTGGCCGCGCAATTGGCACCGGCGGAAGGCGGCGTGAATGCCAGTGGCAAGCTGAAGGTCGGCTATTTCACCCAGTATCAGGTGGAGGAATTGCAGGCTGACAGCACCCCGCTGGAACTGATGACGCGGGTGATGGACGGCAAAGCCCCCGGCGTGGTCCGCGCGCATCTGGGGCGCTTCGGGTTTTCCGGTGATCGGGCCACCGCCAGGGTGGAAAAACTCTCGGGCGGTGAGCGCGCACGGCTGGCGCTGGCGCTGGTGACCCGCGATGCGCCGCATCTGCTCATTCTGGACGAGCCGACCAACCACCTCGACGTCGATGCCCGCGAGGCGCTGATTCAAGCGATGAACGACTACACCGGCGCCGTCATCCTGATCAGCCATGACCGGCATATGGTGGAGCTGACGGCAGACCGGCTGGTCTTGGTCGATGGCGGCACGGCGACGGAATATTCCGGCAGCATGGACGATTACATCGACTTCGTACTGGACCGGAACCAGCCCAAGAAGAAGGACGCGGGCAAGCCAGCGAAGAGCGGCGGCAAATCCAACGCCAAATCGCGGGCGCAAGAGCGGTTTGTGAAATCGGAACTCGCCAAGATCGAGAAGACGATAGCCAAGCTGGAGGCGCGGTGCAGCCAGATCGATCAGGCGATGTACGAACCGGCCAATGCAGTGCCGCAATATGCCGATAAAGCGATGAGCGAGCTTCTGGATCTGCGCGCGGGAGCGGCCGAGGCGCTGGAAAAAGCGGAGGCCGACTGGCTGGCGCTGGGCGCGCAATTGGAGCAGGCGGCCTGACAAAACCGCTGCTCGACAGCGGGCGGCGGGACCGGCATTGCGGCGGGGAATTTCGCTAGAAGGACACCCCCGCTGCCATGACCACACCACTCGATCCGCGCACGCCCGTCATCATCGGAGTGGGGCAGTTCTCCGAGAAACTGGACGATGCGGAATATGCCGCGTTGTCGCCGATGGATATGGCTGGCCGGGCGCTGGGCGCAGCGATTGCCGATGCACAGGCGCGCGGCGATGTGGCGTCGGCGCTGGATACGCTGGGCGCGATCCGTCAGTTCGAGATTTCAACGCCGGTAGCGATTGCTCCGTTTGGGAAAGCCGACAATCCGCCGCGCGCGATTGCGCAGCGTGTCGGGGCCGACCCCGCGCGAGCAATCCTCGAATATGTCGGCGGACAGGCTCCGCAGCGGCTGGTGGGCGAGTTTGCTCAGGACATTGCCGAAGGCCGTGCGAAAGTGGCCGCCGTGGTCGGATCGGAAGCGATTTCGACCACGCTGGCGCTGGTCGCCAAGGGCGAGAAACCCGACTGGTCCGAGGAACTGGGCGGCCAGATGGAAGATCGCGGCTTTGGTATGAAGGGCGTGCTCGACAGCACACTTATTGCCCACGGCGTGCGCGGTGCGATCCCCGCCTATGCGCTGATGGAGAATGCGCGGCGCAAAGTGCTCGGCCGCTCGCTGGAGGAACACCGCGCGCATATGGCGCAATTGTTTGCCCCGTTCACCGAGGTCGCCGCCAGCAATCCACACGCCGCCGCGCCCGTCGCCCGGACAGCCGAGGAGATTGCCACGCCGACCGAGCGCAACAGGATCGTGGCGGAGCCCTATACCAAGAGCATGATCGCCCGCGATCAGGTCAACCAGTCCGCCGCTATCATCGTTGCCTCGGTGGAGGCCGCGCGCGAACTGGGCGTGCCGGAAGACCGCTGGGTGCATATCCACGCGGTCAGCGATGCCAAGGAAGCCTCGCCCATGCAGCGCGCCGATCTGCATCTCGCGCCCAGCGCGGTCGACTGCGCGCACGCGGCGCTGGACATGGCGGGCTCCAGCGTGGCCGAAATCGCGCATTTCGACATTTACAGCTGCTTCCCGATCCCCGTGTGCAACCTGATCGAGGCGCTGGACATTGCCGAAGACGATCCGCGCGGGCTGACGCTGACGGGGGGGCTGCCGTTCTTTGGCGGGGCGGGCAACAATTACTCGGCGCATGGCATTGCAGAGGCGGTTGCCCGGTGCCGCAGTGAACCCGGAAGCCGTGCCATGGTGATCGCCAATGGCGGCTTCATGAGCAAATACGCGACCGGCATTTACTCGACAGAGCCCGCAGATTGGTCGCAGCAGCTTGTGAAGACCTGCGCGGATCAGGCCGATGCGGTCGCCGCGCTCGACCAGTATGACGGCCCAGCCACAATCGAGACCTACACCATCCAGAACAGCAAGAAGGGGCCGCGCGGCACGGTTATTGCGCGCACTCCCGGTGGCGAGCGCGTCGCGGCGATCCCGGCGGATGCGCCTGCACTGGCGCTGCTTGAAACCGGCGATCCCTTCGGCGCGAACATCACCATCGCGCACGACGATGATCTGAACCGCTTCAGCGTGGCGGGTTAACGCCGTTTGCAATCGCTCGCCCGCGTCGGCAGAGCATGCGAACTCGATGTGTAACGCGTGAGCGGGGGAAGTATGCTGCGCCGGATATTCGATTCTTCGTTTTTTATTCCGATTGTCGGGACGCTGGCTGTGGTGCTGGCGTGGATCGGCTGGATGGAAGCCGACCGCACGCCGCATGACGCGTTCTTTTACGCCATCGATTCCCTCGCGGTGGGCGATTTCTACAAGGACTCAACCTCGCTGAAAAACGACGCTGGCGAGATTATCTGGAACCCCTGGCTGGAAATCGCGCGTTGGCTCGGCCTGATCTTTCTCGCCTGGGCTGTCGGCAAGACAGTCGGCCTGCTGTTCGCAGACCGTTTCAAGGCCCTGCGCGCGCGGATGGGCAAGCCGGATATCGTCCTGATGGGCGATGCCGAAATGCTTGCCCCGCTGGCCGATCATGTTGCTGCCTCTCGCCCGACCTTGTGGCTCCACCCGGGTATGCCCGTCTCGGTGCCCGGCGCAACCGTTGTTTCGGAACGCTGGAGCGGCAGCCTTTATCGCGCCTACCGGCTGGGCACGGCCAAGGCGATTGTGATCGCCTATGAAGGCGCACCCGAAGCCCAGATGGCGATCGCCCGTTCGCTGGAAGTGATGGGGACCAGGGCCGACATCATCGTGCTGGCGCGCGACGGGGCGGCGATGGAAGCTCTGGCGCATGAATACGGGGTTACCCGCACCCGCGTCATCTCGGCAGAGGATGCCGCCGTGCGCCGCCTGCATGAACGCCGCCCACCCTTCCTTGCTGCGGTAGAGCGCGAGCAGAAGCGGCTGCACAGCGTGATTTTCGGCTGGACCGAAGCCTCCGAAGCAATTGTCCGCGATACTTTGCTGTCCTCGCTCACCACCGATCTGGGCAAGCCGCGCTTCACGGTCTTCTGCGCCAATCCGAAGGAGAATGCCGCAGCCTTGGCCTTGTCCGCGCCAGAATTTGCCGAAGTGGCCGATATCTCTTTCGAAGGCGGAGTGATCGCCGGTGAGCCGCAATATCTGCCTGCCGATACTTTGCGCTCGGTGATGGCCCAGGACCCGGTGTCGCGCTTCTATGTCTGCTTCGCCGATCAGCGGGACAATCTGGTGACCGCTTTCCGCCTGACAGAACTGGTGCGTGCCGAGGGCTGGAACGCCTGCGGTATCTATCGGTATGAGCATGTCCGCACGGGCGGAGGGGTCGACGTGCCCGAAGATTGCGACCGACCCATCGGTTTCGGCCATGCAGAAGACGTGGCTGTGGGTCTCGGGCTGGTCGGCGATACGCCCGACCGGCTCGCCCGCGCGCTGCATCAGGCCTATCGCGATGCCGCTCCGCCCGATGCCCCGGCCAACCGCCCGTGGGATGATCTGGACGAGGACTTACGCGGGGCGAACCGCCGCAATATCGTGCATCTGCCCGCCAAGCTGCATAGCGCCGGCGCTGTGGTGACGGCAGGCGACGGGCCGCTGCCGCAATTTCCAGAGCTGGAGGAGGGCGGCGCGCTGCTCGAATCGCTTGCGGTGTTGGAGCATGACCGGTGGATGGCCGAGCGGCGCCTCGCGGGCTGGCGTCATGCCGAAATGCGCGACGACCGGCGGCGGCTGCATCCCGATCTGATCCCGTATGATGCGCTGAGCGAGAAGGCGAAGTCTTATGACCGGAATGTCATCACCACGCTGGCCGATGCCCTGCGGCAGGCGGGCTAGGCGCTTGCTGCCCTAGGAAAGCAGTTCCTCGTCGCATCGCAACAGTTTCGCGTTGTCGCGGTAAAACAGGAACAACACGATCAAAATAAAAGACAGCGTCGCGCCCAGCAGGACGTTCACGAACGGCATCCGGATAAACAGAGCGATTACCAGCGCTAGCGGCAGGGCGACGAGCGCATAGCGCGTGAGTTCGGTCCGCACCTGATCGAGGGATTTGCTGGTGCTGTTGGTGGTGGTGCCGAAACACGCAATCGCGTTGTCCTCGCTCGCAAAGAGCGCCCGTGCGCGGCGGATGAACAATATTTGCGATACGATCAGCGAGGCAATGACAAAGCCGACCACCGGCCACACCAGCCACAGCCCGGTATCGCGTCCGCCATCCAGAATGCCGACAATCGACAGGATGCTGAAGCTGTCTTCCAGCGTGAAAACGAACAGCAGGAATGACAGCGCTATCGCCAGCTGGACGAGGGTGATCGCCAGCCCCAGCGCCTTCTTTGTCCGTTCGTAGAGTTCATTGCCGTCCATGTGTCCCCCATCCGGCATTATCGAGATGCGAGCATATATCTGCCAGTACAAATAACAAGCGCGGTCGCGCCCGGAAAGACGGGCAGGCTTGACCGCGTAAGTGCCACGCGCGACTAGCGAAGCAACGATATTCCAAAGCGCAAGGGGGCATGCATGGCAGGCCGGTATTTCGACGATTGGCAAGTGGGTGATCGGGTGGAGCACGAAATCCGGCGTACGGTGACCGAAACCGACAATCTGCTGTTCACCACCATGACTCACAACACGCAGCCGCTGCATCTGGATGTGGAGGCGGCCAAGGCGAGCGAGTTCGGCCAGATCCTCGTCAATGGCACTTTCACGTTTTCGCTGATGGTCGGGGTGAGCGTTGGCGACACCACGCTGGGCACGCTCGTGGCCAATCTGGGCTATGACAAGCTGGTCCACCCCAAGCCGACTTTCATAGGAGACACCTTGCGCGCCACCAGCGAAGTGACCGAGCTGAGGACCAGCAAATCGCGGCCTGATGCCGGGATCGTCACTTTCGCCCATGAATGCATCAACCAGCGCGATGAAGTGGTCTGCCGGTGCCTGCGAATGGCGCTGGTCAAGAAGAGGGCGGGCTGATGGCGATCCCCATGCGCAGCTGGCTGTTTGCTCCGGGCGACAGCGAGAAGAAGATGGCCAAGGCGGCGGCCAGCGAAACCGATATCGTCATTTTCGATCTGGAAGATGCGGTGGCATCTGAAGTGAAGCCCGAAGCGCGGCGGATGGTGGCGCAGGCGCTCTCCGGCGCGGACAATCCCGAGCGGCTGTGGGTGCGCATCAATCCGTTCGAAAGCGATATGCCGCTGCTCGATCTGGCGGCAGTGATGCCCGCACGCCCGGGCGGAATTGTGCTGCCCAAGGCAGAGGGGCCGCAGGATATTGTTCGGCTCGATCATACGCTGTCGGCTCTGGAAGCGGCGCACGGGATCGAGCTGGGATCGACGCCGGTTATGGCGCTGGTGACGGAAACCGCTGCCTCCATGTTCGAAGCGGGCAATTATGCCGGTGCTCCGCGCTTGGTGGCGATGAGTTGGGGGGCAGAGGACCTGTCCGACTCCATCGGTGCGCAATCCAATGTGGACGAGAACGGGCGGTTCGATCCGGCTTACGAGCTGGCCCGGACCCTGTGTCTGCTGGGTGCGGCGCGGGCTGGTGTTACGGCGATCGAAACGATCCAGACCGATTTTCGTGACACCGAAGGACTGGCCAAGCGGGCGGGGGCGATGCGGCGTCAGGGCTTTGGCGGCATGCTGGCGATCCACCCCGCGCAGGTCGATCCGATCAACACCGCGTTCACTCCGGGTGAAGACGAAATCGCCGAGGCACGCATGGTGGTCAAGCTATTCGACGACAATCCCGGCCTCGGGACAATCGGCCATGGCGGAAAGATGTATGACCGCCCGCATCTGTCGCGGGCACAGCAATTGCTGGCGAGCTTGCCTGCGGATTAAACTCTAAAGTTTGGCGACCTCGGCCACGACCCGCTCGGCCCATTCGGGGCGGCAGATCAGCAGGTCGGGCATGTAGGTGTCTTGCTGGTTGTAGATCAGCGGGCTGCCATCCACGCGGCTGCAGTGCATACCATGCGCCAATGCGACAGCGGCCGGGGCGCAGCTGTCCCATTCATACTGGCCGCCGGTGTGAAGGTAGATTTCGGCCTCGCCGCGCACAACGGCCATGGCCTTCGCGCCCGCGCTGCCCATGCCGACCAGCTCGCCGCCGATTGCTTCGGAGACAGCGACCGCTTCCTTGGCAGGGCGCGTGCGGCTGACGACCAGACGCGGTGTTTCCTGCGCTTGAGGGACGTTCACGGGCGCATCGGTGCGCAGGACGGTGTCCAGCCCCGGTAGAGCGACCGCGCCGATCTCCGGCTTGCCCTCGATGGAGAGCGCGACATGCACCGCCCAGTCGGTACGCGCCTCACCATATTCGCGGGTGCCATCGACCGGGTCGACAATCCATGTGCGGGCCTTGCCCAGCCGCTCGTCCGTATCTTTGCTCTCTTCCGACAGAAGGCCGTCCTCCGGGCGCAGATGGCGCAGGGCGTGGACCAGAAACTGGTTCGCCGTTTCATCGCCCGCCTTGCCCAGCGACTTGCCTTCGAAGACGTTGCTCTCGCGGACCTGAAGCAGGATTTGCCCCGCATGATGTGCCAGATGGGCAGCCAGTTCGGCGTCGGTCATTTCGGCAGGCACTTGCGTCATATTTTCAACTCCGTTCGCCCTGTGCGTGTCGAAGGGCATGTCGGTCAGCGTGCTTCGACAGGCTCAGCACGAACGGCTGGATGGGGTTATCTAAGCGGCATGATCTGGTCGACGATGTAGGCGGCGGCTTCCTCGGCCGTCATCTCCACCGTGTTGACTCGGATCTCGGCGTTCTCCGGTTCCTCATAAGGGCTGTCGATACCCGTGAAGTTCTTCAGATCGCCCGCGCGGGCCTTCTTGTAGAGGCCTTTCACATCGCGTTCTTCTGCCACTTCGAGCGGGGTATCGACAAACACTTCGATGAACTCGCCCTCGGGCAGCATGTCGCGCACCATCCGGCGTTCGGCCCGGAACGGGCTGATGAAAGCGGTCAGAACGACCAGCCCGGCATCGGCCATCAGCTTGGCGACCTCGCCAATACGGCGGATGTTCTCGATCCGGTCGGTGTCGGTGAAGCCCAGATCCTTGTTCAGGCCGTGACGGATATTGTCACCGTCCAGCAGGAATGTGTGGCGGTTCATCAGGTTGAGGCGCTTCTCGACCTCGTTGGCGATGGTCGATTTGCCGCTTCCCGAAAGGCCGGTGAACCACAGCACGCGCGGTGCCTGATTCTTAAGATTGGCATGCGCTTCCCGGGTGATGTCGGTCGCCTGCCAATGCACATTCTGTGCGCGGCGCAGGCTGAAATGGAGCATCCCGGCAGCGACGGTGCGGTTGGTCATCTTGTCGATCAGGATGAACCCGCCCAGCGTGCGGTTCTTCTCGTATGGCTCGAACACGATGGGGCGATCGGTGGTCAGCTCAGCAACGCCGATCGAATTGAGCTGCAGCGTCTTGGCCGCGAGATGTTCCATCGTGTTGACGTTGATTTCGTATTTCGGGGCCTGCACCGTCGCCGACACCATCTGGGTGCCGAGCTTGAGCCAATAGGACCGGCCCACGGTCAGATCTTCGTCGTCCATCCAAACGATGCTGGTTTCGAACTGGTCGGAGACTTCCGGCGGAGCGTCGGCGGTGGCCAGCACGTCGCCGCGGCTGCAGTCGACTTCGTCTTCCAGCGTGATGGTCAGCGATTGACCGGCAAAGCCTTCTTCCAGCTCACCCTCGAAAGTGACGATGGATTTGACCTTGCTGGTCTTGCCTGATGGCAAAACCCGCAATTCGTCGCCCGGACGGACAGTGCCGCTGGACACGAGGCCGGAGAAGCCGCGGAAGTCCAGATTGGGGCGATTGACCCACTGCACCGGCAGGCGGAACGGCTTCTCGCGGTTGACCGCGCTCGACACCTCGACTGTTTCCAGATGGTCGATCAGCGTCGGGCCTTCATACCAGCTGGTCGCTTCGGAATTGGTCGTGATGTTGTCACCGGCGAGGCCCGAGATCGGGATGGCGGTGAAGTCTTCGATACCGATTTCATTGGCGAAGGCGCGGTAGTCGGCAACGATATGCTCGAAGGTGGGCTGATCGTAATCGACCAGATCCATCTTGTTCACCGCCAGCACGATGTTGCGAATGCCCAGCAGCTTGCACAGGAAGCTGTGGCGGCGCGTCTGGACCAGCACGCCTTTGCGCGCGTCGATCAGGATGATCGCCAGGTCGGCGGTTGAGGCGCCGGTCACCATGTTGCGGGTATATTGCTCGTGCCCGGGGCAATCGGCGACGATGAATTTGCGTTTCTCGGTCGCGAAGAAGCGGTAGGCGACATCGATGGTGATGCCTTGCTCGCGCTCTGCGGCCAGACCATCCACCAGCAGGGCAAAATCGATTTCCTGCCCCTGCGTGCCGACCTTCTTCGAATCGCTTTCCAGCGCGTCCAGCTGATCTTCGAAGATCATCTTGGAATCGTAGAGCAGCCGCCCGATCAGGGTCGATTTGCCGTCATCCACGCTGCCGCAGGTGATGAAGCGGAGCATGCTCTTGTGCTGCTGGGCTTCCAGATAGGCGTCGATGTCGTCCGCAATCAGCGCTTCGGTCTGGAAGTTGGACTGTGTCTGGTCGGTCATTTTTTGCTCTCGTCATCCCGGCAAGCGCTGGGAGCTTTCTCGGCTAGGTATTTCTCGGCTGGGCGAGACCCCGGATCGGGTCCGGGGCTAATCCTTCGTCACCCTGCGGGGTGACATTGCGGGTTAGAAATACCCTTCCTGCTTTTTGTCTTCCATCGATGCGCTTTCGCCCTTGTCGATTGCGCGGCCCTGACGTTCCGAACCGGTCGCCAGCAGCATTTCCTGCACAATCTTGGAAAGGTCGGTCGCGTCGCTTTCGGTTGCGCCGGTCAGCGGATAGCAGCCGAGCGTGCGGAAGCGGACATTGCGCGTCACCGGCTTCTCGCCCTCTTCCAGACGGAAGCGTTCATCGTCGACGATCAGGATCTGCCCCTCGCGCTCCACGGTCGGCTGCGGGCTGGACATGTAGAGCGGCACGATGTCGATGTTTTCGGCCATGATGTACTGCCAGATATCCAGCTCGGTCCAGTTGGAGATCGGGAAGACTCGTATGCTCTCGCCCTTGTTCTTGCGGGCGTTGTAGATGTTCCACAGCTCGGGCCGCTGGTTCTTCGGGTCCCAGCGGTGGGAGGATGTGCGGAAGCTGAAAACGCGTTCTTTCGCGCGGGCTTTCTCTTCATCCCGGCGGCCGCCGCCAAAGGCAGCATCGAAACCGTGCTCGGTCAGAGCGGCTTTCAACGGATCGGTCAGCTGGGCCTGCGAATACAGCGCGCTGCCGGTGTCGAACGGGTTGATGCCCTGTTCCTCTGCATGTTCGTTCTTCGCGACGATCAGCTCCAGCCCGTATTCTTCCACGGTCTTGTCACGGTGATCCAGCAGGGCCTGAAAGTCCCAGCCCGACGCAACGTGCAGCATGGGGAACGGGATGGGTCCGGGATGGAACGCCTTGCGCGCAAGGTGCAGCATCACGGAGGAATCTTTGCCTACGGAATAGAGCATTACCGGCTTGGTCGCCTCGGCGACGACCTCGCGCATAATGTGAATGCTCTCGGCCTCGAGGCGTTCGAGATGGGTCAGTGGTCTGGTCATGGAAAGCTGTGGGCGTCCGTCATATTACAAGGGGGGCTCGTTGGCCCGATGATGCGACGGCAACGGCCCATGCCAAACTATGCTGCAAATGCGAAGGAATTTTTCTGTGTGCGTCCCGTTTTGCGCGCCTGATTGCGGCATTCCTGCGGTGACTGGATACCTATTCAGGCCGAACAGCTGGCTCCGCCAAGGACGCAGAACCGCGCGCAATGGGGATGGTTCAGCTTCACCGGTCCGCTGGCCTGCGCCAGAGAGTCGCCAAGATCGAAGCCAGGATCGTAGGGAATGAGCGTACAGGCTGCGACGCGGGGTGCCGATTCGCCCTTGCGATGGACGACCATCCGGCTGGTGGCGCACATGATCTGGGCCGGGTCCTTGTCGAGGATCGACCAGCAGGCGGTGGTAATCTCCGCGATGTCCTTGTCCTCGTCCATTTCGGGAAACAGGACGAGCCGCATGGGATCGCTCGCATCCACGGCAATGCCTTCGGCGGCGAACAACGCGGCATAGCCTGCGCGCTCGTCGGCCTCGCTCTCGCCCGGCAGCATCCGGCCTGCGACCGCGATGGAGAACCCGTGTGCGCTCAGCCATTGGAGCCCGTCGATGGCGATGTCCCAGCTGTTCGCCCCGCGTTCGGCCTCGTGCACAAGTTTTGTGTGATGATCGAGGCTGACGCGGATGGTCAGCCGGTCACCATGCTTCGCGCGAAGTGCCAGAAGGGCGGTCTCATGCCGCCGCATCGGCTTCATCGCATTGGACAGCACCAAAGCCTCGAACTCGCGCTCCAGCGTATCTTCCAGCATGGGCAGGAATTCGGGGTTCATGAAAGGCTCGCCGCCGGTAAAGGCGATCTCGCGTGTGCCAAGGCCCGTGTTGGCGATCTCGTCCAGATACGCCGCCACGTCGCTATGCCTGATATAGACCAGCGCATCATTGGTCGGGCTGCTTTCGATGTAGCAGCTGGCGCAGGCCAGATTGCACAGCGTGCCGGTGTTGAACCACAGCGTGTCCAGCTTCACGAGCGGGACGGACGCGCGGGGTTCGCCCTTCGCAGTCACATCGGGATCGGTGAATTTGGCGGGCGGCAGCGCGTCTCCAGCCACCGCGAAGGGGGAGGGTCCGGCCGGCGCATTTCGGCTCTTGGTGCGGCTTTTTGTGCGGGTCTGGCTGGTCATGGGATCAGGCGAAGGTCCGGCGCACCTTGGCCACGAACGCGGCGTATTTCTTGGGCAGCGATCCGAACACGGTCGGCTCCCACGCGCTGAATGCGGCGGCCTTGGTGATCTCGCTGCGGGTGGGGTAGCTAATGATGGCAGAGCCCATGTCGAAGGTTCCGCTCTTGCCGGTAATCATCTGGCTGAATGGCAGGAGCAACTCGCCGGCATTCTTGCCCACGATGCTTGCGCCGATGACTTTCTTACCCTTCAGGATGACCTTCATCTGGCCCTTGGTCGCATCCTCGGCAATCGCCCGTTCGTTATGGTCGAAGCCTTCGGTGATGACGGTCACCTTGTCGCCCAGTTTTTCGCGCGCCTCTGCCTCGGTCATTCCGATCTGCGCCACTTCGGGCTCAGTGAAGGTGCACCAGGGCAAGGCCTTCCAGTTCACTTTCGTAGGCAGGCCGGTGACGATTTCCAGCGCCACGTTCGATCCCTCATATCCCGAGACATGCGTCAGGCGCGGACCGTCGCGGCAATCGCCGATGGCGTAGATCGATTTGATCGAGGTCCGGCGGCGTGCATCCACCTTGATGCCATTGCGCGCCATTTCGACGCCGAGCTCTTCCAGCCCGAAGCCCGAAGTGTTGGCCTTGCGTCCCACCGCGACCAGCACATGCGTCCCTTTGATTGTCTCTCCATTATCGACTGCGATCTCGATAGCGCCGGCCTTGCCCGACACGCTGTCCGCCTTACCTTTGACGAAAGTCACGCCCTCGGCCTTCATGGTGTCGATCACAACCTGCACATTGTCCTGATCGTCGCGGCCCATCGGATTTGCCGGTTCGATCACCGTCACTTCGCTGCCCAGACGGCAGAAGCTCTGGGCCATTTCCATCCCGATCACACCGCCGCCGATAATAAGCAAATGGCCCGGCTGCTCGGTCAGGTCGAACAGGTTCTCGTTGGTGAGGTAGGGGACGGTATCGAGCCCGGGGATCGGCGGGACAAACGGCTTGGACCCGGTCGCCACCACGATGCGCGGGGCGGTGAGCGTTTTGCCGCCAACCTCGACCGAATGTTTGCCTGCAATACGCGCCCAGTCCCGGATGACCTCGCAGCCCATTTCCTCGAAAGTTTCTTCGCTGTCATGCGGAGCAATATGCGCGATGGCATCGTGGATATGCTTGTGGACGCCCGACCATTCCACCTTGGGCGCGGCCAGCGTCACCCCGTGCAGCGTTTCCGTCCGCGCTTCAGCAGCGCGTTTTGCAGCCGTGATAATCGCCTTGCTGGGCACACAACCATTGTTGAGGCACTCGCCGCCCATCTTGTGGCCTTCGATCAGCGCGACCTTAAGGCCGAACAGCGCGCAGCCGCCCGCAGCGGTCAATCCGGCAGCTCCGCCGCCGATAACAATAACATCATGGGTGAATTTCATAACCGGCCCCTCTACATGCCCCGTAAACAAATGTCTCTGAAATGCGAATCTCCTCTGACTCTCTGAGCAATGGAGCATCGCGATCTGCATGACTGTTCGGCTGGGAAGGGCGCTTCGTTACATGAGCTTCGAAACAAACTAATGCATATCCTCGTAACCGGGGCCGCGGGCCTCATCGGCGGTGAAGTGTGCGCGCGTCTGGTGGATGCGGGGCACCGCGTCACGGCGATGGTCCGCTCCAATCCCGATGTCCTGTCGAATGACGGGAAGACAGCGCGGGTGGACCGGATCGTGACGGGCGACCTCGCCTATGAGGGGATGCGGCTTTGCGCGGACGATTCTGCGCATCTGGCATCGGGCGTCGATCTGGTGATCCATTGCGCGGCACTGACGCGGTTCGATCTGGAGAAAGCGGATTACCGGGCGACCAATGTCGAAGGCACACGTCGGGCGCTGGAATTGGCGCGGCGCAATGGCGCTGGCTTCATGCATGTCTCCACCGCCTATGTTTGCGGTGGGCGAACCGGACCGGTGCTCGAAGATGATGCATTGCCGACAGGCGGTTTCACCAATGGCTACGAGGCAAGCAAGGCGGAGGCCGAGGGGCTGGTGCGGGCGAGCGGACTGCCTTTCGTGATTGCGCGCCCCAGCATTGTGGTGGGCGACAGCCGTACCGGGGCGATCCGCCAGTTCGACACGATTTATGCCGCGTTCAAGCTGATTGCCGAAGGGCGCGTGCGGCATATGCCGGTGACTGCGGGCGCGACGCTCGATTTTGTGCCGCTGGACCATGTGGCGGCCGGGATCGTGGCATTGGCGGAGGGGCACGAAATGGCGGCTGGACGGACTTATCATCTGGTCTCCGGCGGCCCCGTACCGGTGGAGGTTTTCGCTCAGGCGATCGGCAGCTTCGAGGCGTTTTCCGCGCCGGTACTGGTAGAGGCCGAGGGCTTCGATCCGGCGACACTGCCTGCGATGGAGCGGCGGCTCTACAAGCGCGTGGCCGGGCTCTATGCCAATTACTTCCAGCGCGACCCGCGCTTCGATGATCGCAAATTGCGTGCGGTGACCGGCTTACAAGCGGCGCCGATGGACCTCGCCATGCTGCGCCGGCTGATCCAGTATTGCGTCGATGTGGGATTCCTGAAGGGCTAAGGTTCAACGCACATCGGGATAATGCGCACCCATCCTGTCTCGCATTCCGAAGGCCCACAGCATCCCGACTTTGAAGTAAATCCAGTTCGCTTTCAGCGGGCCCCAGGCGGCAATCCGGCGGTCCGAAGTGCGTACCACCCGGCGGACCATTTTGGTGCGGCCCAGCGCAGCAAATTTCACGCACAAATCCGCCTCTTCCATAATCGCATCGCCCGGCGTGCAGCCGCCGATTTTCAGGAAGTCTGCCCGGCGAAAGAACATTGCGTGGTCGCCAAACAACAGCCGCACACCGCGCACAAAATGGTGCGGACGGGTTATCAGCGGAGCGTACCACGTCTTGATGAAGTTGTGTGCGCTGGTGAACCAGCGGGTCTTGGTGCCGGTAATCAGCGGGGTGAAACTCGCGAGCGCGATTTTCGGATTGGCGAGCGTTTCGCGGATGACCCGCACCATATCGGCAGGCGGAATTGTATCGGCGTGCAGCACACAGATGTAATTTGCCGTCGCTGCTTCTACGCCTGCATTGATCTGGCGCGCGCGGCCTTTATTGGCAGCGATCAAGCTCCACCCGGCATCGCGCACCAACGCTGCGGTGGCATCCATCGACCCGCCATCGACAGCGATAATCTCGGCAGGTTGCGGGTCCAGCGCGGCGAGGGCTTCGATGAGCGCGGGCAGGGCGGCTTCCTCGTCGAACAGCGGGATGACGAGCGCGACAGTCGCGGCAGTATCGCTCATGGCAGGAACTCCGGCCAGTCGTCCAAGTCTCTCGGCTCGTCAACATCGGACAATTCCGGCAGCATGGCGGGCGCAACGTCATGCGCCTGACACGCGGCCAGCGTTGCGGGCAGCACGGCATCTGTGCTCCATGCAATCCCCTCGAACAGCCAAGGCGACGGCTCACTGTATCCGATCAGCCAGTATCCGCCATCGCTGGCCGGCCCGATGGTGACGGGCGCTTTGGTCAGAGCCTCGGCTGCGTCTTGCAACAATTCGGGAGTCAGGCCCGGGCAGTCACTGCCGATGGCCATGCCCGGCGCAGGGGCGCGTTGCAGTTTGGCCGTCAGATCGCCGTCACCCTGCTGCGCCACTGGCACATCGGAGCCCAGCCATTCCTGAAATTCCGCCTCTCCGGCACCGGTTGCCCGCAATTCGAACGGCAGGCCCGAAGCGCGCACGATCTCCAATGTATGCACCAGCAGCTTGCGATAGACCGCGACAGCGCCCTCCGGCCCGAACGCCGGGATCAGCCGCGTCTTTGCCTTGCCGGCTTCCGGCCAGCGAGCGAATATCGAGACGGTCGGTAGGTTGCTCATGCGGCTTGGGTTTCCGCAGTGGGTTCTGCGTCCTTGCGCGCGTCGGGTTTGGCCTTCAGCACCCACCAGACCACCACCGCCGAAACGAGTCCGCCAAGCACATTGGCCGCCAGTTCGGCTCCGTATACAGCATCCGCCCCCCAGCTGCCGCGCAGGAACCATGCGAAGGGCAGCATCACCAGAAACACGCGCGCGCAGCTCTGCGCCAGTGCCAACCCGGCCTTGCCGACGGAATTGAGGACGCCATTGCCCACGATCAGCAGGCCGTATCCGGCATAGCCCCAGGCCGCGATTGTCAGATAGCGCGCGAACTGCTCGATCACGGCGGCTTCCTCGGTGAAGAAATCGGCAAACCACTCGCCGAACGAGAAGAGCACGGCAGCAATCGCCAGCCCGTATCCGACCGAGAACACGCCAGCATAGACCACCGCCTTGCGCGCGCGGTCCAGCTTGTTGGCGCCCCAGTTCTGGCCGACAATGCCGCCGATTGCCCCCGACAAGGCGAGGAGCGGCACCACGGCGAAACTCTGCAACCGGCCCGCCGCACCGAAACCGGCAACCGCCGCCTGCCCCTCGATGGCCACGAGCGCGGTCAGGATCGACAGGCCGATGGGATTGATCGCGTTGGAAAACGCCGCCGGTCCCGCAACGCTGAGGATGGCACCGGCCGACTCGCTGATCCCGCAGCGCTTCAGCAATTTCAGATCGAACGGCAGCGGGGTCCGCCGCAACAAGTAGAAGGCCATCGCAATCCCGCAGGCCCAGCCAATCGCTGTCGCGTAGGCCGCCCCGGCAATTCCGAAACCTTCGAACCCGAAAGCTCCGGTGATCAGGATCGGATCGAGCACCCAGTTGGCAGCAGCATAGGTGAGCGAGACGAGCGAGGTTTTCTGCGCCTCCCCCTGACCGCGCAGCACGCCGTTGATGCCCATGATGGCCAGCAGCAGCGGGAAACTGATGGCAAAGGGCTGCATATAGGTGCGGATGAACGGCATCAGCGCTTCGTCCGCATTCATCAGGCGGAACAGCGGGTCCATCAGCGCGAACAGCGCAAGGCCCAGAACCACGCCGCAGCCCACTGCAAAGACAATCCCGAAATTTGCCCGCCGTGCTGCCCGGTTATCATCGCCTGCGCCGAGCGCCCGCGCGACCACCGAATTGATGCCCACCATGATGCCGACACCCAGGCTGGAGAGCGCCACGCTGATCGGAAAGATGAAAGAAATCGCGGCCAGTTGCTGCGAGCCCAGCTGGCCGATGAAATAGGAATCCACCAGACCGATCGACATGATCGCGGCCACTCCGATGATCATCGGAGCCGTCTGGCTGACAAGATGGCCCGGAATGCTTCCGCGCGTCAGTTTCGCGTTCTGGCTCATCGGATCTCGCTCATCACCAGCGCGTTAGCGGCGGGGTGTGCCCTAGGGAAGGGGGACGAAGGGAGGGCTGGGCGCTAGCACCTTGTGCGATAGCGCCTGCCCGTGCGATAAAGTTCCCAAACACCGTTTAAGGAGAACCGACCATGGCGACGCAGCTGAAACCGAAAGAAGAGTATAGCAAGGAAGAATGGCAGGCCCGTCTCGACCTCGCCGCATGCTATCGCATCTTCGACCATCTCGGCTGGTCGGAATCGATCTACAACCACATCAGCGTGGCTGTTCCGGGCGAAGACGGGGCGTTTCTGATCAATCCGTTCGGACTGCTCTATGACGAAGTGACCGCTTCCAATCTGGTGAAGATCGATGTCGAGGGCAACAATATCGGCGGCTCGCCCTATCCGGTGAACAAGGCCGGCTTCACGCAGCATGCCTATTTCCACAAGCATCTGGGCGAAAAGGCGAATGCGATCTGCCACGTCCACACGACGGCCACCATGGCGGTGTGCAGCCACAAGGACGGGCTGATGCCGACCAATTTCTACGCCTGCAATTTTCAGGGCCAGATCGGCTATCACGATTTCGAAGGCGTGACGGTGCGCGAGGAAGAGGGCGAGCGGCTGGTACAAAATCTGGGTGACCATTCGATCCTGATGTTGCGCAACCATGGCCCGGTGGTGATGGACAGGACGGTCCCCGGCATGTTCGTGAAAATGTGGGCGCTCCAGCGCGCCTGCGAGATCCAGATTGCCACGCTGAGCCAGGGCGGCCCCAATGTTGTGCCGAGCGAAGTCGTCGACGTGCACCAGCGCGATATCTCGGTGATGCAGACACAGGGCGGCGCGGGCCTGTTCGATTTCGAAGCGTGGAAGCGCAAGATCGACCGGATCGACGATAGCTGGCGCAGCTAAGCCGGGCGTAACCGCGTAGGGGGGCGGCGCAGTGCCGCGCATGACCGTGAATGACCGGCCCGTCGAGTATCTGCTCGACGGGGACACGCCATTGCTGTGGGCGCTGCGCGAGGCATCCAACCTCACCGGCACCAAAAACGGCTGCGGCAAAGGGGATTGCGGCGCCTGCATGGTGCTGGTCGACGGGGCTGCACTGCGCAGTTGCCTGATTACGATCGACGAGGCGGAAGGGCGGTTTATCACCACCATCGAAGGGCTGTCGCGCGACCGCTCGCATCCGGTGCAGCAGGCTCTGGTGGCAGAGCAGGCTATCCAATGCGGGTTCTGCACCCCCGGTATCGCCATGGCCGCTGCTTCGCTGCTCAGCCGCAATGCGGGGCCGAGCGAGGCGGAAATCCGTGAGGCGATCCCCAATCTGTGCCCGTGCGGCGTCCAGCCCCGGCTGGTCCGCGCGATCCAGCGCGCCGCAGCCGTAACCCGCCGCGAGGAACGGATCAGCGCAGCGCCCGCACCGGGCATTACCGCTGAGGACGCGGCCGAAGCCGTTCCTGCAATGACGCCTCCCGAAGAATAGCGCACGTCCCCGCCTGCGCGGGGACGCGGTGCGGCTCAGAAGCGACCGGTTATCGCAAACCGCGCGTTGATCGGCGCACCCACGCTTGCCTGATGCGTCGCATGGGCATTCGGGAAGTACAGCGTGTCGGTCAGGTTCTCGACATTCACCTGCACCCGTAGATTGTCGCTCACATCGTAGAACGCCGCCGCATCGAGCCGGGTATAGGCGGGCAGCACGGCATTGTTGCCATTGTCGATGAAACTCTCGCCCTGATGGGTCAGGCCGAAGCCGAGGCCGAAGCGGTCCGTCACCTGCACCTGATTCCAGATCGAGAACATGTTCTCCGGCAATTCGCGCGGGCGCAGGCCTGTTGCTCCGGTCTGGTCGACCTGCTCACCATCGAGGTAGCTGTAGCCGGCGGACACGGTCCAACCGGGCATTACCTCGCCTTGCAGCTGCAGTTCGAAGCCCTGAATGGTCGAATCGACCACCACCAGACGGCTCGGATCGGTATCGTCGACTTCGGGCGAACTCTGCTCGATCTCGAAAATGGCCGCCGTCAGGCTGAGGCTGTCGGCAAAGTCCCACTTCACCCCGGCTTCGAGATTGGTGAAGGTGTCGGGGTCGAGCGCATCCGCTCCGCCGCCCAGGCTGGCAAACTGTTCGCCGGAGCGGGGGAGGAACGTCTCCGAATAGCTTGCATAGATCGACAGGTTTTCCTGCGGCTTGAAAATGATCCCGCCGCGCGGCGAAAATTCCTCGTCTTTGCGCGTCAGGAAGGTGCCGTTCTTGAGGTCATCGACCTTGATCTCGAAACTGTCGAAGCGCCCGCCGATCACCACGTTGAGCCAGTCGGTCAGCTCGATCTCGTCCTGGATGTAGAACGAGAAAACATCGAGTTCGACCTGTGTCGAATCGTTCAGATTGGTGAAGGCGACCCGCGTCGGATTGCCCGCCGCATTGACGCCCACTCCGCCGCTCAGCGCCAGAGGGCGCATGATCGCAAACACTTCATTGTCGTCACTGGTCTGGTCCCACACCGGATTGAGACGGTCCTGATCCGAGGATGTGGCGATATATTCGCCGCCGACCAGCAAGGTGTGCGCCACGCTGCCGGTATCGAACTCGCCGACCAGATTGGCCGTGAAGGACAGGTTCTCGCGCTGCGTGGTGTCGATATATCCATCGGTCGTCACCACGCCCGGCGTGTTGGCCTGATCGTATCCCGAAGCATAGAAGTTCGAATAGACCTTGTCGTAGTCGCCGTAGAACGCGCCGATCACGGCTTTCCAGGTGTCGGAGAACTGGTGCTGCAAATTGGCGCGTACGATATGCGCTTCCAACCGCGTGAAGTTCAATTCCGGGTCGCCGAAGACGATATCCTTGAATGCTTCCACGGGGCGACCATCGGTGCCGGTCGGAATGCCGCGATCGATGAAGCGGTCATGATCGGCATATTCGTAGGACAGGTCGAACGTGGTCGCTTCGCCAACGGCGAACCGGACCGTCGGATTGATGCCGATGCGCTCGCCATCGTAGAAGTCGCGGTGATTGTTCAGCCCCTCATAGGCTGCATTGAAGCGCACCGCGACGGTATCGGATGCGGCGATATTGAGATCGCCCTGCACACTGAATTCACCGAATGTGTCCAGCGCAACCTGTCCGCCGCCAAAGGTCTCGCCCAGACGCCCCTTCTTGGTCACACGGTTGAGGATGCCGCCGGTGCCGCCGCGCCCGAACAGCAGCGCGTTGGGGCCGCGCAGTATTTCCACCTGCTCCAGATTATACAGGCCGCGATAATACTGAATGTCGTCGCGCATACCGTCGATGTAGAAATCGGCTGTGGAGCGGATGCCGCGAAACACGATGGCGTCGCGGTGCCCCTCACCCTGAGAGGTGTTCACCCCCGGCGTGTAATCGACGATCTGCCCGATGCTGGTGAAGCCCCGGTCGAGGATTTCTTCCTCGGTCGTAATCGTCAGGCTCTGCGGGACGTCGATGATCGGCGTCGGCGTCTTCACCGAATTAAGCTGGTCGGAATAAAGAACGTCCCCGGTCACCACGATCTCGCCGGGGCGGTTATCGGCGAGGCTATCTTCGGCCATGCTGTCACTGGCATGGGCCGGCACGGTGGAGAGGAGGGCAGCACCTGTCATCAGGATGGTGCGGCGGGAGATCGTCATAGGGGCCAGGCTTTCTTGCGAGTAATTCTCAATGGCATCGTGCTATTGCGAGTTATTCGCAATTGCAACCCTGCATTCGCACTTGGCGCAGTTTTTCCGGAAGACTAGAGAATGGGCCACACCTGTTTCCGGAGAGACCCCATGAAAGCGACCATCTGGCACAACCCGAAATGCGGCACGTCTCGCAATACGCTGGCGATTCTTCAGGAGCGAGGGGGCGTGGATGTGACGGTGGTCGAATATCTCAAGACGCCGCCAAGCCGGGACAAGCTGGCCCAGCTGTTTGCCGACGCCGGAATGTCGCCGGCCGACGGGCTGCGGATGCGCGGGACGGATGCGGCCGAGCGCGGTCTGCCTGATGCCGACGCCGACACGGTGCTGGACGCAATGGTGGCGGAGCCGATCCTGATCGAACGGCCGCTGGTCGAAACCGACAAGGGCGTGCGCCTGTGCCGACCCAAGGAAACGGTCGAGGAAATCCTCTGAGACGATCCGTGTGCGCTAGGTCCGCTCGCGCGTCAAATCCTCGTCCGCCTGCAATCCGCGCCAGCCGAGCAGCAGCGTGACGAGGCAAAACAGCACCACGGTGATAAAGGCCAGCCAATCGGAATGGCCATACAGCCACACGCCCAGTGCAGGCGCATAGACAAAGCTCGCTCCATTGATCGACGCGACCTTGCCAGACACCTGCCCCTGTTCGGGCCGGGTGACGGCCAGCGAAGCCCCCGCGGTAAAGCCGGGGCGGAACAGGCCGAAACCGAGCGAGGCAATCCCGAAGCCGAGCGAAATCGCGTGCAGATCATCGGCCACCGCAAACAGTGCCACACCGATAATCGCCAGCACCATGCCCCATAACGTCGCCGCCCGCGGCCCCAGATGCAGCGTCGGGATCAGGCCCCATTGGGCGAGCAGCGTCGCAACTGCGCCCACCATCAGCACGATACCGACCGGTCCTGCGCCCAGAAGTGGGTCACCCCGCAAGCCCAGCCTGTCGAGCACGAGAAAACCCGAAATGCCCAAAATCATCGCCTGCGCATGGCCGCCCAGCAGCCCGGCAATATACCACGGCGTCGTGCGCGGATCGCGCCAGGGGAGGTCCGGTATATCCGCCGGAAGCGCTCCATCCTCGGCGTGATCGTCTTCGTCGGTGCTGTCGCCATTCTCCCCCTTGCGGGCATGATCACGTCGGGCCGATCCGCTATTGCCGTAAGGCGCGTCAAACGCCGTACCCCGCGCGGCAAATTGCGGCTCGTCATTCGGCAGACGCAGTCGCAGCGCCACCAGCGTCACCAGTCCCACAGCGGCAAAGGCAATGAACGGGCCGGTCAGGCCGAGCAGCGGGAAGATCAGCAGCGGCGCCAGAGCGGGGCCCACAACCGTGCCGAGGCCGAAACTGGAGGATATCAGCGAAAGCGCCTGGGTTCGCTCCGCGCGCGGTGTCCGGCTCGCCACATAGGCCTGAACTGCGGGCGGCGCGGCAGAGCCAAGCAGTCCGTAGAAAGACCGCGCCAGAGCAAACAGGATCAGCGTCCACACCGCCGGGATCAACCCGGCAAGGCCCGCCCACAGCACCAGTCCGCACAGACCCATCGACAGGGCAAAGCCCCACAGGCCCACGGCCATCATCGCCTTGCGGCCGCGCTTGTCGCTGCGCTTGGCCCAGATCGGCGCGCAGGTGACCCACAGGATCGCCGACCAGCTATAAGCGAGGCTGATCCACACATCCGATACGCCCAGCGCCGTGCCGATGCTGGGCATCACCGATTGCATCGCGGTGTTGCCCGCAGCGGTCACCAGCATCACCGTAAACAAAAGCATCAGCCGTCCGCGCGAAATGGTGCGCGGGCGCGCCAACGTCGGGGCCTGCGCGATGGGCGGGGGAGGGGGATCGGCATTGGCCATGAGAATGTTGGCGGGCTACGCCGGGTCCGCGCGGCTGGCAATGGTGTGATGCAATGAACGGGCTTGCTAACCCGCGCCGGCTTTGCGAATCTGACGGCTGATCAATGGAGGAATAGATTGTCCGATAACGATTTTCTTGCACTGTCCCGCCTGCGGGATCGGCTGGCGGAGCGGGCCGGACGGCTGGGCGGCCAGTGGGGCGTTTTTCTGCGTGGCTTTATCGAACACCCGCGCATGGTCGGATCGGTGATCCCGTCCTCGCGCTATACCGTCGAAAACATGCTCGCGCCGGTCGACTGGGCGAATTGCAAGCTCTTCGTGGAGTACGGCCCCGGCGTCGGCACATTCTGCCTGCCGGTGCTGGAGAAGCTCCCAGCCGATGGCGCATTGATCGCGATCGATACCAACCCGCTTTATGTCGATTATCTCAACCAGACGATCCGCGACAGCCGGTTCACCGCCGTGCTCGGTTCCGCCGCCGATGTGGAGGACATTGTCCGGTCGGGCGGGCATGCCCATGCCGATTACATTCTCTCCGGCCTGCCTTTCTCCACGCTGCCCGGCGGTGTCGGCCCCGCTATCATGTCGGCAACCCACCGCATTCTGCGGCCCGGCGGCGCCTTCATGGCCTATCAGTTCACTGCCGCGGTGCGTGATCTGATGGCGCAGGAGTTTGCCCGCATTGATGACGGGTTCGAGTTCTGGAATATCCTGCCCTGCAAGCTGTTCTGGGGCTGGAAGGACTGACTACCCTCAGTCGTCCTTTTTGACACGCGGCACGCTGGGCATGCTGGCGCGCGTGGCATGGCCCGACAATTGGCGATGCGCCGCCGCCATGACGGAGAGGAACACCACCACGCTGACCGCATTGACCAGCGCGCCAATAATCGCAGTCCCGATCAGAGCGACGGAATCGCCCGCGAGAGCGAGAATGAGCCCGACAATCATTGTCACGATTAGTCCGACAATTCCGATGGCCAGCATCAGCAGAAAATAGAACAGGAACAAGCGGAAGGAATTGCCCTTGGTCAGACCCCATGACCGCCGCACCGCCTCCACAGGATTGCGCGTGTCCTCCACCGCAATCACGGGTGCCAGCAGCGATATCTTCACATAGACATAGATGATTACGGGAATGGCCAGCACAATCGGCAATGCGGCGAGGGCCTGTGATCCGGTGAGCGAGAACAGCATCACCAGCAGAGTGAGGACCAATACGAGTGCCACACCGACCAGAATATTGGCGGCCAGATAAGGCAGCAATCCGGCCATGCCGGTGCCCAGCGCCTCACCGGCAGTCGGCCTGCCTTCACGCCCCAGCAAGACCAGCAGCCCCAGCGTGCCCGCTGCCTGAATGACCGTCAGCAACAGGAAGACCCACCAATATTGCAGGAAAGCCGCCTCCATCGCCGCCATTGCTGCATCGGGATCGCTGCCCATCGACCGGGTGCCCAAAACGGCGCCCATATCGGGCACCAGCAGGCTGATCGCGAGATAGGGCAGGAAGAAGAATACACCGGCCACGCCCAGCACGACTTGCATATTCGCGCGCAGCAACGCGGTGGCTTCTTCCCACGCGCGGCTCATGTCGAAGGAATTGCTCTGCGCCATCATGTTCTCCCTGCCTGCCCTCTTGATAAGCACGGGCAGCTGGGCCAGCAATGCCGGTGATGGACCTTTCCGGCAAGACAATCGAATGGAGCTGCGAGCAGGCACCTGTGCCCTATCGCGCCGCGCTCGCCGAAATGGAGGCGCGCAACGCTGCGATTTCGGCGGGCGAAGCGGCTGAGCTGATCTGGTTGCTGGAGCATCCGCCAGTCTACACCGCCGGAACAAGCGCCGATCCCGCCGAAATGCTCGACCCGCGTTTCGAGGTGATCGAGACAGGGCGCGGCGGACGATACACCTATCACGGACCGGGCCAGCGGGTCGGCTATGTCCTGCTCGATTTGAAGGCGCGCGGGCGCGATGTCCGGCGTTTCGTCCACTCGCTCGAAAGCTGGGTGATCGCAACCTTAGCCACATTCGGCGTCGAGAGCTGGGCAGTTGAAGGCCGGGTGGGCATCTGGACCCGAGACACCGACGGATCGGAAGCAAAAATCGGCGCAATCGGCGTGCGCGTGCGCCGCTGGGTCACCATGCACGGTTTTTCGGTCAACTTGTCGCCCGACCTCACACATTTTGGCGGCATTGTCCCCTGCGGGATCGATACGCTGGGCGTGACCAGTCTGGAGAAACTGGGCATTGCGCTGACGCCCGCAGAATGGGATGCGGCGCTGATGGACACCGCGCCCGCATTCTTTGCCGCGCTTTCCGGAGAGACTGTATGATTCGTAAGCCTTTTTCGCGCTCTGCGCTGTTGCTTTCGTCCGCGCTGGTACTGGCGGCGTGCGGATCGGACGCCGAGGCACCGGCGGAAGGCGCAGCCGACGGATCGGGCGCTGCTGGCGATGTCCAGGGCGGCTCCATCAGCGACGATATGCTGCCGCTGGAATCGGTCACATCGAAAGCCCCCTCGCGTGGCGGCGATGAGGAAGGTGATGGTGAAGAAGGCGGCGAAGAGGACGACGCCGAAACTGACGATGCCCAAACTGACGATGCCGGGGCTTCCGAAGGCAACTAGCCTTCTGCCAGAAGCGCTCTCGCCCGGGCCAGCTCTCCGCGATCCGCTGCGTGCCGATCGACCGACACAACCAGCGCTTCCGGCTGCAAATCAAACGCGGCGACAATGGCGGCGGCACGTTCGCGCTCTTCGGGAGTAGGAGCGAAAATCTCGCAAATGGGCTTCACCTGCGCGGGATGGCGCGCGACCATCGCATCGAAACCGGCGGCGCGGGCCTCACTGGCGATATTGCGGAAAATATCGGCATTGCTGGTGACGTTGCTTGCTGTCTCCAGAGCGAACAGACCTCCTGCGCGCGCGGCCAGAACCACTGCATTTCGCACTTGCGCGAAGGGCGCGGGCCAGCGCCGCACGCCCTTGCCAAAGGGGCGCATTCCGCCCGAGGCCATCAGGGCATCGGCATCCCATGACAGACCGGAAACGCGGGGATGCGGATCGCTCGCCAATTCGTTGATGGCGAGCGCACCGGCCGGTGTGTCCCCCACTTGCGGTACGATACGCACCGAGTTGAGTTCTGCCGGGGTCTTCTGCTCCAGCTCGTAGATCTCTGCGGCCAGTTGGGTGATATCCGCTGCGCCGGTGGCGCGCGGCAGGACGATCCCGTCGGGCACGCCGGGCATGACCGCGACCAGATCCTCGCGCCAATGGGCACTGCCCAGCGGATTGATCCTGACCCAGCGCCGCGCGCCGGGAAGCCCCGGAGGAGGGGCGGGGCGGGTGGAGAGGAATTCTGCCGCAGAACGCCGCGCATCGGCCTTCGCCCCTTCGGCAACGCAGGACAGGTCCAACAGAATGACATCGGCATCCAGCCCCGCGACCTTCTCCAGCTTGGCCGGTTCATCGGCGGGCACCACCAACCAAGATCGCATTTTCGCCGTCATGCTGATCCAATCCTCACCCTAAGCTCACATTGATGCGGGCCAACTGGCCTCAACCCGTTGTCGCCAATTCCTCTTCCATCGTCGGATAGTCGATATAGCCTTCCGGCCCGGGCAGATACCAGCTTTGCGGCACATTGGTGTTTTCCGCCCATGCGGCGCCGGCGCGAATGCGCTCTTCGAGATCGGGGTTGGAGATATAGGGCCGCCCGAACGTCACCGCGTCGCATTTGCCGGAGGCGATATCGGCACTGGCTTCTGCGGCAGTGTAATCGCTGTTGAGGACCAGCGGGCCGGTAAAGGCAGCGCGGATCATCGGGCTTTGTTTGGGCACATCGGTGCTGCCGAAAGTGCCGTCCGGGCCGGGCTCGCGCAGTTCGAGGAAGGCCAGCTTGTGCTTCTGGGCGATGCTGGCCGCAACGCCGAATGTGGTCTCCGGGTCGGGATCGTCGCACCCTTGCGTCTCTCCATTGGGGGAAAGGCGCAGGCCCACACGGTCGGCGCCCCACACATCGACCAGCGCGGTCAGCACTTCATCGAGGAAACGCGTGCGGTTTTCCGCAGTGCCGCCATATTCGTCGGTCCGCAGATTGGTGCTGGACCGGATGAACTGGTCCACCAGATAGCCATTGGCCCCGTGCAATTGCACGCCGTCAAATCCGGCTTTCTTGGCATTCTCCGCAGCATGACGGTAATCGCCCACCACGCGGGCAATCTCGGCGACCGACAATTCGCGTGCCTGTTGGTGATCCTGCCGCCCGGTGGGCGTGTGCGCATGGCCCGGCGCAGTTGTTGCGCTGGCCGAAACGGGCGCATCCCCATCGAGAAAGTCCGGGTGGACCAGGCGGCCCATATGCCAAAGCTGCAGGACAATCAGACCGCCTTCCTCATGCACGGCCTCGGTCACGGCTTTCCAGCCTTCAACCTGCTCGTCGCTCCAGATGCCCGGCGCAGCGGGCCAGCCCAGACCTTCGCGGCTGATACCCGTAGCCTCGCTGATAATCAGGCCTGCACCGCTGCGCTGGCGGTAATAGGTGGCCATCATCTCGTTCGGGATCGAACCGGGCTGCGTCGCGCGGCCACGGGTCAGCGGGGCCATCATGATGCGGCTGCGCGCTTCCAGAGCGCCCATGGTGATCGGCTCGAACAGATTTTCGTGTGGCATGATGGTATCGGTTTCCCTGTTGTTTTCAGGCTGGTTGGTTGGAGTGGGTGTTTGAGCGAAAGGCTAGGGCGCAGCAGTGTTCAGGGCAACCTTAGAAAAGCCGGCCTGCACGCTCTTCAGCCAGCGATACATTATTCATGCGCGGCCTCGTCCCAGAACGATTTGGCGAACTTGTTCGCGTGGCTTTCGAACAGGTCGAGATCGGGTCCTTTCAGCACCAGCCGCGCTTGCTCGGCCAGCAAGCGGCCCTCTTCGCGCAAGAGCGATTGCCGTTTTTCATCGCGGATCGGGGTGGCTGCGTTTGAAAGCGTGTCCAGCATCACCTCCGCGGCAATGGGTGAAGTCGCCACCGCGCTGCGGATCGAGCCAAAGCCGCGTTTGACGTAGTGATCGAAACCGTCGGGCAGGGGGATGACCGGGCAATCATCCGCATCGCCGCCGCAAATATCCTTGCGCAAGTCGCGCCGCCCGATATCCGCCGTCGCCGCGCCTAGCCAGTGGAGCGCGGTGATGGCAGTGAAGGGATCGTTTATTCCCGGCGAAAGCGCGCGCAGGCCGATCTCGACCAGTTCGTCGATCAGGAACTGCGGGTCCTGGCTGGGCGTGCGAAATGCTCCCAAGGTAAAGCAATCACGGACACGCGCTTCGACGTCTTCCGGCTGGCATCCGTCGATCTCCATCAAGGGGATATCGCGGTGGACGAAGTCTCCGGTCCGCACCTTGAGCGAGAAGGTGCATCCGCATTTCTTGGCAATGGCTTCCAGATCTTCGAAGTCGATCATCTGGACATAGCCGGAATCCCAAGCGACCAGCGGCTCCCCGCCCTGCTGCTCCACGGCATCGCCGAACTCGTCCTCGACCGGATAGGTCTCGCGAATGGCCAGGATCAGGCGGCGACCGATCCCTTCCAGCACTTTGTTGATGCGAATGCTGGACGGGATGTGGTTGAGGAAAAACACCAGCACCGCGACGCACAGCGCCATCATCGCATAGGCGACCAGAAGCGACAATTGCGGGACAAAGCCGGGCAGGGCAGTGGCGGCGGCCTCTGCCCCGGAACCGGGCGTTTCGTCCTCTGCCCGCACGCTGCGCAGCACGATCAGCGCATAGACAAAGGCCCCGATAAAGACGCTCAGGCTCAGCTGGTTACCGCGATCCTCCAGAAAATTGGTCAGCAATCGGGGGCCGTAATTGCCGCTGGCATAGGTCACCGCGACAAGCGTGATGGAGAACACCGTGGAGGCCACCCCGATCATGCTGCCCGCCATGACGGTGAGCATATCGGCTGCGCCCTTGGGCCTGCTGGGAATCAGCCAGTCAGCGTCGTTCAGAAAATCCGCCGCCCCGCTGCGATCCAGCCACAGCATGACAAAGGCTAGAGTCGCCGCGCAGATCGAAAAGAGGGCGGGGAAGAACCAGTAATTCGCTGTCAGGCGTTCCCAGAAAAAGCGAATTTCGGCGGTCATGGGGTGTGAACGCGCGGGCCGAGGATTGGTTGCCTCTAGAAAATTATGCCAATTGCCGTTGCAAGAATCGCGACAGTTGAAATCGCTAGCGATAATCGCGCAAGTCTCCGGCTTTCACGCGCTGATAGCTCGTGCTGAGCTAGCTCGATTTGCTGGTTCATCTGATTTACGCTCGGCGCAACCGATCTAAGTTGCCGTTCTCTCGTCTCGTTCAGTCTGAGAATCAGACGTTTAAGGTCCTTGTCAGAAAGTTCGAAGACATTGGCTGCAGCGAGATCAGGGTAAGTCGGTTCTTTCTCGGACTCTTTCAACTCATACTCTTCCCAGGTCGCCCTGACCCACCGTTCCGCTGGCCATTTCGAGCATTTTGTCGAGGCTCTTTTTGGCTTGCAGGCGCAATCCTTCGTCGATCTCGATGCGCGGCTCCAGATCGCGCAGGCAGGTGTAGAGCTTCTCCATGGTGTTGAGCGCCATGTACGGGCAGATATTGCAGCTGCAATTGCCGTCCGCGCCGGGGGCACCGATGAAGTTCTTGTTCGGCAGGGCCTTTTCCATCTGGTGGATGATGTGCGGCTCTGTCGCCACGATCAGCGTATCGCCTTCGAAGGTTTCGGCGAATTGCAGAATGCCGCTGGTCGACCCGACATAGTCCGCGTGGTCGACGATGGTCGGCGGGCATTCCGGGTGCGCCGCGATGGGCGCGTCGGGATGCTGTTCCTTCAGTTTCAGCAGTTCGGTCTCGCTGAAGGCCTCGTGGACGATGCACACGCCGGGCCACAGCAGCATTTCGCGGTCGAATTTGCGGCTGAGATAGCCACCCAGATGCCGGTCGGGGCCGAAGATGATCTTCTGGTCCTTCGGGATCTGCTGCAGGATCGTCTCCGCGCTGGAGCTGGTGACAATCACATCGGAAAGCGCCTTCACCTCGGTCGAGCAGTTGATATAGGTCAGTGCGATGTGATCGGGGTGCTTCTCGCGGAAGGCCTTGAACTTCTCCGGCGGGCAGCTGTCTTCGAGGCTGCACCCGGCGTCCATATCGGGCAGCACGACGATCTTCTCCGGCGAGAGAATCTTGGCCGTATCGGCCATGAATTTCACGCCGCAAAAGGCGATCACATCGGCATCGGTTTCCGCCGCCATCTGGCTGAGCTGGAGCGAATCGCCGACAAAATCGGCCAGATCCTGAATGTCCGGCGTCTGGTAATAATGCGCCAGAATGATCGCGTTCTTCTCCTTGCGGAGGCGGTTGATCTCGGCGAGCAGGTCTTCGCCGGTGGGCAGTTTCGTTTCGGCTGTCATTCTGTGTCCCGTCTAATGGCGCATATGCAGGCGCTTCATACACATAACGGACGCGGATGGCAGGGCGTTCCGCCTACATCGTGAAACCCGGCGGCAGGAAGGCCTCCATCGGGCGCTGCGCGCCAGGCGTGCCCGCGAGATAGCTTTCGGTCAGAGCAATGCCGAAGGGCGAATAGGCGAGCACCATCGAGACCGTGAACACCGCCACATAAATGCCGAGCCCCCACCAATAGGCGGGATGCACCGCGCCGCGCGCCCGCTTGTCAGCGATCATTCCGATTACGGGGAACAGGAACGTAATGATCTGGGTGATGAGCCACGCATTGGGGATCATCAGCGGCATGGGCAGCAGACGCCCGATTCCTGGGCCGAGCAGTACGGCCATCGCGCACAGCATAAGTCGGCGGTGCCATCCCGTGTAGCGGCGGCGTTTGAGTGCCCACCATGCGAGGCCCGCGAAGCACCACAGAACCGCGAGGTTGCTGAACAGAAACTCGCTTTTGTGGAAGAAGAACGGCCCGCCGGTGCGCTGCGCCACCACGAGCATTACCCACGTGCCGGTCAGTGCCATCAAGGGCACCCAGAGATAAGCGAGCTTGCCCAGTCGGATATGCCAGTCCCGCGCCCCTGCATGGATCGTCGCGTGCTGGCCCAGATAGATGCCGATCCAGCCCATGAAGACCACGCCGTGCACATGATAGGCCGCCGGAACGTCAAAGCTGGAGCGGCCTGCGGCGAGATTGACGACGAACCCCGCCACAATCAGCAGCGACATGACCACCGCCATGATCAGGAAAAACCGCGTATCCTGAAGTTCGCCGCGCCCCGTGACGCGCGCATCATCCGCTATCGTTGCCATCAAACCCCTCCGGCAAGCGACCCGGAGCTGATTGCTAGGCAAGATCAGGCAGTGGGGTCAAGCGTGCCGAGCGCTTCCTTCAGGTCTCCGAGCCATGGCTCGAACGGTTTCCATGCGCCTTGCCCTGACCGGTTGATCGGCTGGCGGACTTGTTCGGAAGAGGCGGTGCGCACCGCGCGGTCGGTCTTGTGAAAATCGACGCAGGACTGTTCGAATGGCAGCCCGCAATGGTCCAGCATCCGGCGCACCTGTCCCTCCAGATCGTCGAGCACATCCTCGTGCTGGACGCGCAGGACCTTGCCCGGCAGCACCGTATCCCAATGCGCCATCAGATCGACATAGTCGGCGTAATAGCGCCCGACCTCGTTCAGCCCGTAAGTGAATTCCTGCCCCTCCGCGAAGAGCTGTTTAAAACCGGAGAAACAGCAATCCATCGGATCGCGCCGCGCATCGATAATCGTCGCATTGGGCAGGATCAGGTGGATCAGGCCGATATGGCGGAAATTGTTCGGCATCTTGTCGATGAAGAACGGTGCGCCCTGCCGGTGGACGCGGGTGTTTTCGATAAAGTCCTCGCCAAACTGGGCCAGTCGCTCCGGCGCGAGTTCGTGGAGAATTTCCGGATAGCGTGACTGGCCCGCTTTCCGCCCCCGCAGCCGGTGGGCGAGCGAGAGGATATTGGGCAATTCCAGCGTGCCGTCCACCTGGCTGTGGCTGGCGAGAATCTGTTCAAGCAGCGTCGAACCAGCGCGCGGCAGCCCAAGGATGAAGATCGGGTCGGGGGCGGGGTGTCCGCTGCCCTCATGCTTCGCAAACAGTTCCGGCGTGCAATGCACTTTCTGCCTGGCCAGCTCCGCGCTCATCTGGTCGGCGCTGTAGCGGGTCTGGGCACGTTTCAGCGCATTGCCCTGCTCGTAATGGGCGAAGCTGTCGGCGTATTCCTCGCGGTCCTCATACGCCTTGCCGAGGGCGAAGGAGAGATGAACCTTGTCCATGAAAGCCAGATCAGGCCTCTCCAGCTGGGCGCGCATGGCGGCGATTTCGTCATCGGTGAAGCGATAGGTCTTGAGATTGGCCAGCGCATACCACGCATCGCCGTGATCGGGCTTGGCGGCAAAGGCAGCGCGGTAGCTGGCGACGGCGTCCCCGGTCTGCCCCGTCGTCTTCAGCGCATGACCCCGGCTGGTCAGCGTTGCGGGATCTTCGGGCAGCTTTTCCAGCACGGCGTCGAACAGCGTGAAGGCGCGCTCGTAATCGCCCGTCTGCATGCTCTCGACCGCCAGATGCGACTGGAACAGCGGGCTGTCGGGGTCGCGGCTGTACAGCGCCTCGGCCTGCTCACGCGCCTGTTCGAATTTCTGGCGGCGGCGCAGCGCGTCAATATAGTCGAGCCGCAACTGCACATTGTCCGGCTCGAATGTGACGGCGCTTTCCAGCAGGAACTCGGCATCGTCCAGAATGCCCAGCTTGATCCCTATCTGTGCGAGCAGCCGCATGCCTTCCACATTGCGGGGATCTTTGAGCAAGAAGGCGCGGCAGATCTGCTCGGCATGGAGCACGCGCCCTTCGTGCAGATGATGGGTCACGGCGACCAGTTCGCGCGGCAGAGCGCGCAGGCGCTGGCTCTGGGCGGCAGCGGCCTCAGCCTCGGCAGTGTACCCGGCGGCGGCCAGCAATTCGCTCTGCGCGCGCCAGCTTGCCTCCAGCGCCGGATTGAATTTTACCGCACGGCCATAGGCGGCAATCGCGATATCGTTCTTGCCCTGATCTCGCGCGAGATGGCCGGCCTCCTGCCATGCGCGCCCGAATTCGGGCGATGCGGTGTGAAGCCGGGAAAGCACGGCATCGGCCTTTGCGTATTCCTTGCAATAACGATGCGCGACTGCGGCGATGTAGAGCGCCTCGATGTCATCGGGCGCGCTGGCCAGCACGTCCAGCGCGCGGTCGCGACCGGCCGCGAAATCGCCGCTCTGCAGCGCTTTTTGCGCCACTGCCAGATCATCGTCTCGTGTGCTCATGTCCGCCCCAGTGCCAGAACGTGCGCGAAACGCAAAACGGCGGGCAAGGCTGTTCGCCCGCCCGCCGCTTCGCGTGTTCCTTGCGGGAACCGATCAGTAGTCGAAGCCGACCCGGATGCCGACAGTCGCCGGACGGTTGGTCGTAATCCGCTCGCGGTCATTGATGAAGTTGCCGGCAATTTCGGCGCGTTCGTCAAAGATGTTGTCGGCGAACAGCTCGATGTTCCACTGGTCCTTCTTGACACCCATGGAGAGGCCAACCGTGGTGTAGCTGTCCAGCTCGATCGTGTTGATCGAGATGATGTCGGTCTTCTTGCTGGACGAATGCGTGGCCTGCGCTTGCAGGTGATATTCCAGCGGGCCGGAGAACCACTCGTAACGTGCGCGGGCATTGCCCTGGAAGCTGGGCGCATAGGCCAGATCGCTGCCCACGATCACATCGGTGGTCGGCGTCAGAACCTCGGTAATCTCGGTATCGAGGAAGCTGAACGCGCCAGTGACGGTCAGGCCGGGCACCGCATAGGGTGCGACCGTGAATTCCCCTTCGACGCCCTTGATCTCTGCATCGGCAGCGTTGTCGCTGAAGAACAGATTGGTGATGCTGGGGTCGAAGATCGTCGTCTGCAGGCGGCTGATATCGACATAGAAGGCTGACGCGTTGAAGCGCAGCTGGCCGTCCAGAAGGTCGAGCTTTGCACCCAGTTCGTAGTTCTTCACCTCGTCGGTTTCGAGCTCGAACGGAACGGTGAAGCCCGCGCCATTGGTCGCGCCACCCGGACGGTTGAGCAATCCGGGACGGAAGCCTTCCGAATAGGTGGCGTAGAACAGCGTGTCCGGCGTCGGCGTCAGGGTAATGGTACCCTTGTAAATCGCGCCTTCGGCCTTCGCCACGTCCGGTGCCTGCAGCGCGTTGAACACCTGCTGGGCCTGACCTGCCGACAGACCGGCGGCCTGAATGTCGGCAATCGTATCACCGGCATTGAACGTCTGGCGCAGGGCCGGGTTACAGCTACCGATAAAGGTGAACTGGCCGTCGCCATCATACAGATCGTTGATATCCGTACCGAACGCGTTCTGGTCGGTCGCGCTGAAGCTGTTGCAGAACGAGCCGTTGGCGCTGCCTTCGAAATCGACTTCGATGTTGTAATAGCGCGCGCCGAAAGTGAACGTCAGCAGATCGGGCACGATGTCGAAGCTGGCTTCACCGAACAGGCCGAACTGCTCGTCCGTCCGGCGGATATCGTTGCGGAAGATCGTGTCTGCCGGGAACGGGCCGGGCTCGGTGGTGAAACCTTCCTGCGGGAAGTTCGGTTTGAACGGGCCAAAGGGCTGCGCGATAACGTTGCCGGGATAGGCAAAATCGTTGCGCTCTTTCAGTTCCAGATCGGAATAGAATGCACCGGCGGTTACGCGGAAGCGCCCGTCGGCAGGCGTGTTGAAGCGCAGTTCCTGCGTGAACACGGTCGTCTCGCTGTCCGAGGTGACATACAGGTTCGGCGGTTGACACACGCCGGACGGTGCAACGCCCGTGCCGGGGTAGGTCACGCTGCCGTCACAGATGTAATAGGGCAGATACTGGCCGACAAACAGGTAGTCGGTATAATCGACGCGCTGCTCGGTCTGACGATCGGTGTAGGCGCCGGTGTAGACGATATCGAGCATCGCCAGTCGGCCTTCGACCGTCCAGCTGGTGTTCGAGAAGTCGTCTTCCAGATCATCGTCTTCGAAACGCTGGACATTCAGCCCGTCGAGACCACCGAGTTCCGGATCGGCAAAAAACACACCGTCGCTTTCGACGCTCTGGCGCGCGTGGCTGACGGTCAGCTGCCAGTCGGGCGTCATTTCCCAGCGCGCGCTGGCGCGGAAACCGGCATATTGTGTGTCGTTGAAATCTTCCTCGACCAGCCCGTCATTGCGGGTGCGCAGGAAGCGAACACCGCTAAGGTCCTGTCCGGCCTGGAAGCCGCCGCGAAGAGTGTTGACTGGTACGCCGTTGCGACGGACGGTTCCCGCGGGGCGGAAGCGAGCGCTACGGGCTGCGGAGCGGACGCCTGCGACATTGTCGATATAGCCGCCCTGATCGTCGAGATAGGCCACGAAACGCAGGCCGACACTGTCGGTCACCGGCACGTTGACCATGCCTTCGGCCTTGTAGCTGGCTTCGCCGCCTTTGGTGAAGGACGTTTCCAGATCGAAACCGGCATCGAAGCCGCTCAGGTCGGGCTTGGCAGTGATCAGGCGGACCACACCGGCCTGCGAGCTCGCGCCGAACAGCGTGCCTTGCGGACCTGCCAGAACTTCGATCCGCTCGAGGTCGGCAGCGTAGACATCGAGGTTACGTCCCGGCTGCGCCAGCGGCTGGTCGTCAAGATACAGCGCGACGTTGGGGGCGAGGCCCGCAACACCGGCGGTGGTCAGGTTGGGCGTAGTGGAGGCGAGGCCGCGCACATAGATTGTGCTTTGGCCCGGGCCGGAACCGCCAGCTGTGACGCTGGGCAGTTGCTCCAGGTAATCGTCGAACGTGGCAACGCCCAGCTCGTCGAGAGCTTCGGCACCAATGGCGTTTACCGAAATGGCAACGTCCTGCAGGTCTTCGCTGCGCTTGGTTGCGGTCACGACGATCGTCTGGACGCCGCCCTGACGAGCTTCGGTTGTTTCAGAAGCGGCGTCTTGGGCGAAGGCTGGCGTGGCAGTTACGGCTGCAAGCACGCCCAGCGAGACGCTGGCGCGGAGAGATTTCATGGATGTGTTCCCTGTGTGGACTGTGGCGGTCACGCGAAATTTGCGAACCAGGCCGTGCGACAAAATGAAAAGGCGGAATTTCTGACGATTCCGGTTCTGTGACACGGCAGCTAACAAGCAGAATCGGCGTAGGCCACCGCAGTTCTTAAGATTAGCGGCATCAATGCCAGTGTGTTGTAAAATGACAACAGGATTTCGGGCGGGCGTTGATTTTGTGTATCAGGCTTCTGTAATTTTGATGATCGCCAAGAGGGGGCGTATTGTCTTAAAAGCAGCCTTCAGAAGGTCTAGTAATATATAATAATGGCAAATCTTTATTTATATTAATCTAGTTGATCTGATGTAGCTCGGCAAGTGCGGGTCATGAAAAGAAAATTCGCGACTTGGCTTGGACTTCACGAGGCTTTGGCCGCGGCCTCTTCCAGAATCACGGGGCAGTGGGTTTCCACCCCGTCACGCTTGCGCCGCACGTCATAGATCACCGCTTTCAGGATAGAGACCGCCATCAGCGCGACTACTACAGAGAATGGCAGTGCGCCGATGATCATCGTGATGCGGATCGCATCGATCCCCCCGAGGATCAGCATACTGCCCACAACCAGCGCGATGGCAGCGCCCCAGAACAGAATGTGATGGCGCCGTTCGGTTCCTTCTTCCCCTTCGCCGCCCGCGCCGTTGATCGTGTTGACGATCAGGATCGCGCTGTCGGCCGAGGTGATGAGATAGGTCATCAGCAGTATGACCACGAGCCCCGACAGCAGGCTGGCAATGCCGGAGCTGAACAGGCTGGACAGCGTGGCGTAGAGCTGGTCCGAAATTGTGGCTGCCATGATCGCACCATCGTCCGCGCCCGAAAGAACCAGCTCGATGGCCGTTCCGCCAGCCAGCGCCATCCAGATGAAGCACATAAGGGAGGGCACCAGAACCACTCCGAAAACATACTCACGGATGGTCCGGCCCCGCGAGACACGGGCAATGAACATGCCCACGAATGGCGCAAAGGCGATCCACCAGGCCCAGTAGAAGACCGACCAGTCCAGCTGCCACTGGGCAAGCGCATCGCCGGTTTCGGTGCCATCGGCTGTCCACAAAGTGAGCGCGTCGCCCGGTAGAGAAACAAGGTAATCGGCGATCGAGGTGAACAGCAGCGTGACCCCGCCAATCCCCGATCCGAAAATGAGGAAGACGGACAGCAGGATGAAGCTGAGTGTCATGTTGAGATTGGAGAGCCATTTGATTCCGCGCCCCACGCCCGAAATCGCCGAGAGGGTCGAGGCCCCGACCAACACAATCAGCGCCACGATAATCGCCGCGACAGAAGCCGTGCCCGCTTCATTCAGCAGCCAGTCGCCTAGGCCCAGACGGCTGAGTCCAGCAACGAATTGCTCCACGCCCAGGCTCATCGTGACCGCGACACCCAGAATGGTCGCCACCACCGCCACCAGGTCGACCAGATGCCCCCAGAAGCCGGACATGCGCAGTCCGAACAGCGGAGCAAGACCCGAGCGGATGGTCAGCGGCAAGCCGCGGCGATAGGCGACGTACCCCACCGCGAGCCCGACCAGAGCGTAAGTCGCCCAGGCGGCAAAGCCCCAATGCAGGAAGGTGTAGCGATAGGCGGACTGGATAGTCTCTGCCGACATCGGCTCGACCACGCCGCGAATGGTGTCGGGATTGGTGCCGAAATGCGATAGCGGCTCGCCCGTGGCATATGTCAGCATACCGATGCCGATCCCGGCACCGAACAGCATGGCGAACCACGAGAAGCGGCCGAATTCGGGTTTTTCGCCGGGTGCTCCGATGCGCAAGGATCCCGATTGCGGGACGATAGCCAGCACTAGCGCGACCAACATCAGGAACGCGACCAGATAGACATACCACCCGGCAAATTCGCGGATCAGTGTAGCATTTGCGAGGGCCAGCGTGTCATTTGCATGGACTGGAAACAGGATCGCCCACAGGATCAATGCTGCGACGATCACCTTGGCGGAGATCGTCACAAGCTTATTGAACCCGTGGTAAAATCCGCTGTCTGCCGTATTGATTGGCAAATCGCACAGGGGCGGGACCATCGCATCGGTAGGGGCGACGTTATCAGCCGGTTGCGTACTCAAAATAGACCCTCTTTCCCGTCAGGCGCGCACGCCGCCGGGATGGCAACAGGCACGAATTCCTCGCAGCGTATGGCGTGCTGCGCCGGTTATCGTTGGCAAGCTGTTGCCAGATTAAGGGTAGGTAGGGCAACCCCGCCTTTGGTGACTGCCTGTTTCCGCTCAGTTTCCGGCTGGGGTGCTTTGCCCTTCAAAGCGCACGTCCACTTTGACATCGCCATAGCCCGCCACCTGCATCGGGATGGCTAGGTTTTGCTGCACCGCAGCCACCGCTGCCTCGCGTGCCATAGCCAGAATTTCCGGGTTCTTGGCAAAGGCGCTGGCCTTACGCTCTGCCTGCTGCGAATTGTTGCGCGCCAGATCGGTCGAGGCATCGCGGGTGACCCAAGCGCCCTCGGTAAAGACCCGCGCCTGTGCCTCGTCGATATTGGGCTTGCTGGTCTGGATCTGTGGCAGCGTCACTGTCAGCGTTTCGCCCTCGGCGTCCCATGCAAAATTATCGCGGTCCATACCGGACAGGTCGAGCCGGTATTCCACGCTTGCCGGGACAATGGTCGCTTGGCGCGACTGCAAAATCGGCACGCCCAAGACGCCGCGTGTATCTTCGCTTTCCGCCACGACCTCGAACCGCGAACTGAACACGGTGAGGGCATTCTGCTTCTCGAAAGCGAGCATGGCGCTGCCGACCGGATCGCCTTCCTCCTGATAATAGAAAGCGCGCCAGCCCAGCCATGCGACTGCCCCCATCAGCGCAATCACTATCAACCACGGCACTGCTTGCACGCGGGCTAGACTTGCGGATTTGGTGTCTGTCGGTTCGGAAGTCTTCAGATCGTTTGCCATGTTTCATCCGAACGGCTGACCATGCCGCGACGTTCCAGATCGATCAGATGTGCACTTACGCTCATCTGTGCGGCCTTGTCCAAACGGGGGTCCAGCCCTTTGTACATCAGCGGGATAAATTCAGGCAGAGTGCGCGGTGCCTCGCCCAGAAGGCGCAGGATCTGGTTCTCGCGCTGGCGGCGGTGGCCCATCATGCCGCGCACCAGCTGGCGCGGTTTTTCCATCGGTGCGCCGTGAGCTGCATAGTAGACGCGGTCTTCCCGCGCATAGAGCTTCTCCAGACTGGACATGTAATCACCCATATCGCCATCGGGCGGCACCACCACGCTGGTGGACCAGCCCATCACGTGGTCGCCGGTGAACAGCGCGCCGGTTTCCTCCAGCGCGAAGCACAGATGGTTCGACGTATGGCCGGGCGTGTGGACCGCGCGCAGGGTCCAGCCCGGACCGGTCATTGCCTCGCCATCCTCCAACACCCTGTCGGGCGCATAGGTGGTGTCAAAGCTTTCATCCAATCGCGGGCCCTCACCCTCCAGCACCAACGGTGCACAGCCGACAATGGGCGCGCCAGTGCGCTCTGCCAGCGGCGCGGCAGCGGGCGAGTGGTCGCGGTGGGTGTGGGTGCACATGATGGCGGCGATTTTGGCTTCGCCAACCCCGGCGATGATAGCGTCGATATGGTCCGGCTCGTCCGGCCCCGGATCGATTACGGCCACAGCGTCACCGGTGCCGACGATGTAGGTCTGGGTGCCGGTAAAGGTGTAGGGCGAAGGATTGGGCGCGAGCACGCGCCCGACCAGAGGCTCGGGGCGTTCGACAAGGCCGGTGGGCCACGGTTTGGGCGGTATTTCTGCCATGATCTTGCATATGGGGGCCAAGCTGCGCCATGTCACGCCGCGGACGGAATTGCGTGTTTTGGGGAGAGTTATGGCGGATCTCATTCTGGTGCTGGACGAGGGGACCACCTCCACCCGCGCCATCCTGTTCGGGGCCGATGGTAAGGTCCACGGCACTGCGCAGCAGGAACTGACGCAGCATTACCCGCAGCCCGGTTGGGTGGAACATGATGCGGGCGAGATATGGGAACGCACGCTGGCCTGCGCGAAGGAGCTGGTGGGCAAGGTCGGAGCTGACCGGGTCGCCTGCATCGGCATCACCAACCAGCGCGAGACTGTGGTAGCGTGGGATCGCGTTACGCTGGAGCCACTCGCACGCGCGATTGTCTGGCAGGACCGGCGCACGGCGGATTTCTGCGCAGAGCTGCGCGAAGCCGGTCATGAGGAGGCGGTGCAAGAGAGCACCGGCCTGCTGCTCGACCCGTATTTCTCCGGCACCAAGATGCGCTGGCTGATCGATCACGAGCCTGCTGTGGCGGAAGCGGCCAAGGCGGACCGGTTGGCGCTCGGCACCGTGGAAAGCTGGCTGGTCGCCAAGCTTTCCGGCGGCACGCATATTTCCGATGCCAGCAATGCCAGCCGCACGCTGCTGCTACCGCTGGAAGGGGCGGAGTTCGATCCCGCACTGTGCGATTTGCTCGGCGTGCCTGCGGACGCATTGCCGCGGGTCACCGATACCCATGGCCCGCTGGCAGAGACAGATGCGGCTCTGTTCGGGCGGGCAATTCCGATAACGGCCATGGTCGGCGACCAGCAATCGGCCACTATCGGGCAAGGCTGCTTCGCGCATGGCGAAACCAAGGCGACCTATGGCACTGGCGCCTTCGTGCTGGCGAATAACGGGCAGGTGCCGCCCCGATCCACCCACCGCATGCTGGGCACGGTTCTGTATCAGGAAGACGGCGCGCGGACCTATGCGATCGAGGGGTCGGTTTTTGTCGCGGGCAGTCTGGTCCAGTGGCTGCGCGATTCGCTGGGCATTATCGGCAGTGCGGCGGAGACGGAGGCGCTGGCCCGCTCGGTCGAGGATAGCGGCGAAGTGGTGATCGTGCCCGCGCTGGCGGGGCTGGGCGCGCCGCATTGGCGGGCCGATGCGCGCGGGGTGATTGCCGGGCTCAGCTTTGCCAGTGGCAAGGCGCAGATCGCGCGCGCGGCGCTGGAGGCGATGGCGCATCAGACGCATGATCTGGCGCAGGCCTTCGCCGCCGACGGAGCCGAGTGGAAGACCCTTCGTATCGATGGCGGGATGAGCGCGAATGACTGGATGGCGCAGGATCTGGCCAATATGCTGGGGCTAACCGTGGAGCGGCCTGACTTCGTCGAAACAACCGCACTGGGCGCGGCAATTGCCGCATCGGTGGGGGCCGGCCTGCATCCCGATTTGCCGAGCGCTGCTCAAGCCATGCGCGGCGGCGTACGCAGCTTTGAGCCGGCGATGGGGAATGCTGTGCGCGATGCCCGGCTCGCCCGCTGGAAGAAGGCGCTCGCGGCAGCCTGAACCGTGCTTAAAGCCGGGTGACAGCCTGACCGAGGCGCTCGCGCAGACGGTGGATTGCACTGGTCCCGTCGGGATTTTGCTGTGCGCGTTCCGCCTGCCAAGCGGCATCGAGACGTGCGACGCGCGTATGCAGCCGTGTCGTGTCGACAATCAGTTCGCGCGTCATCGGCTCCAGCATCATCAACGATTCGGGATCGGGCGCACGGTCGGGCGGCAAATGGCCGGTGCGCTGGAGCTGGAACTCGGACATATCGCCTTTCAGATAGGCCCGCTGGTTCAATAGCCATGCCAGGACATGCATCACGCGGGTGGTGGCCTTCAAACCCTCGCTCGACAGCGCAATGCGCCAGTGATCGCGCGGCAGGCCGGTTTCCTTTGCAGGCGCCAGATCGAACGCCGCACGCACATCATCGGCGAGCACCAGCGCCTCTCCGTAAAGCGATTCAATTATCGCTGGATTGATGTTGCCTACGCCCGTCATTTGTATCCGCCGCTAAGCCTGTGCAGCGATGCTGGAAAGGCCCGCGAACGGGATATCCCGCAACGGGACCGAGCCTGTCCCGCGTTGAAACGGTTTTGAAGGGAGTGGGGAGGGGGAGGTGTTTGAGCGCGGGTGTTTGTTTGTAGATTTTTCTCGTGCGGGAGATTTTGTTTCATGCGTCCACATCTGTGGGCGCGTCCTCGGGGCTGTTCCTCCGCTTCGCTACGGGCCCCTGTGGGCGGGCGGTCGCCCTTGCGGCCTGCTGGTCGCAGACCGTGCTCCGCAGCGATATCAATGGCTTGGAACGGACCGGGGCCGAGAGGCCCCGCAAAGGCCGACCGGCCGCCCGCAGCGACGCGCCTGAAAGGCGTGTGAGCGAGGAGATCGCACCCCGGATGGGGTGCGCAACAAACTACGCAATTATATCGGGGATCAGCTGATCTTCGACCATCGCGATCTTGTCACGCAATTGCAGTTTGCGCTTTTTCAGCCGGGCGATTTGCAGCTGATCGGTTGATCCGGTGGCCTGCAGAGCGGTGATGGCGGCATCCAGATCGCGGTGCTCCGTGCGCAGCGTGTCGAGCCATTTGCGCAGTTCTGCCTCGCCCATCATATCCGTTCCCTAACGTGCCCGCAGACAGCGCATATGCACGCAAAACACTTCGTCGCGCAAACGCCTTTAACCGCCGCATCCGTATTTGTCAGGGCTTCGCAAAGGCCCTGCTTTATGATTGTATGCAATTACGCGGCGCGCCCGCGATGGGCGAGTCGCTTTCACTTGAAGGAGAGCACATCCATGGCATCGTCACACGTCAACGCGCTTCAGTCCAAGCATGCCGGCCTCGAGGCCCAGATCGCTGCGGAAATGAACCGTCCGGCCCCTGACGAGACTGCCCTGCGAGAGCTCAAGCGAAAAAAGCTGCGCATCAAGGAAGCGATTGCCGCGCAATAGAGCGCCGTCTTAACACGGGTCTCAGGGGCTTTAGCTTTCAGCGCCGAAACAAACCGGCGTTTCCCAAAATTCGCGCGATGCGGTAGGTGCTTTGATCTATGAGCGCTGCCGCATCCGCCCGCGAGATTCTGACCCGCCTTCACGAGGTAATGGCCTCGCGCATGCACGCGCAAGGCAAGCTCGATCGCGTCGTCGATATCGTCGGGGAAACGCTCGATAGCGAAGTTTGCTCGATCTACCTTCTGCGCGAAGGCATGCTGGAACTGTATGCGACCCGCGGCCTCAACAAAGAGGCTGTGCACATCACCCGGATGGCGATGGGCGAGGGGCTGACCGGAACGCTCGTCAACAACAACGAAACGCTCAACCTTGCCGAGGCGACGGCGCACCCTGATTTCCAATACCGGCCCGAAACCGGCGAAGAGAAATTCCATTCCTTCGCCGGTGTGCCGATTGTTTACCGCGAACGGGCAGTCGGCGCGATCAATGTGCAGCATGTCGAACCACGCCGGTATGAGGACGTCGAGATCGAGGCGCTGCAGACATGCGCCATGGTCCTGTCGGAACTGATCGCCAATGCAGAGCTGGTGGACGGCGAGGCCGTGGCCGATCTGGATGACCGGCCCACCGGTCCGCAAACGGTCAACGGGCTCACTCTTGTGGGCGGATTGGCCAGCGGCGTGGCGGTCTTCCACCAGCCCCGTGTCACCATCGATCAGGTGGTGGCCGACGATATCGAAGTGGAGCGCCAGCGGGTCTACCGCGCCTTCGCCAAAATGCGCGACCAGATCGACGGCATGGCCCGCGATGTCGAATTCGGGGCGGGCGGGGAACACGAAGAGGTCCTGCAGACCTACAAGATGTTCGCCTATGACGAGGGGTGGGGCCGCCGCATCAATGAAGCGATCGACAGCGGCCTGACGGCGGAGGCCGCGATCGAGCGTGTCCAGCAGCGTACGCGGATGCGGATGCGCGAGATTGACGATCCGCTGCTGGCCGACCGGATGCATGATCTGGAGGACCTCTCCAATCGCCTGCTGCGGATCGTGTCGGGGCAGTTGGGCACCGCTGCGACGCAGGGCCTTCGCAAGGACGCCATTCTGATTGCTCGCAATCTGGGACCGGCGGAATTGCTGGAATATGACCGACGGCGCTTAAAAGGCGTGGTGCTGGAAGAAGGCTCGCTCACCGCGCATGTCGTGATCGTCGCACGGGCGATGGGTATTCCGGTGATTGGCCGTGTGCAGGGCCTTCGCGGAATTGTCGCAGAAGGCGATCAACTGCTGGTCGATGCCACAGTCGGTGTGGCGCATGTCCGCCCCGCACCATCATTGCTCGAGGCGTTCGAGGCGCGCTTTGCGAAAACGAAGGAGCGTCAGGCAACCTATGCTGGCCTGCGCGATGTGGAGCCTTTTACCCGCTGCGGAACGCGCATTCAGGTGATGATGAATGCCGGTTTGCGCGATGATATGGCCACACTGCCACTGGTCGGCGCCGACGGGGTTGGCCTGTTTCGCACGGAGTTTCAGTTTCTGGTGTCCGCCACTCTGCCCCAGCGCGAGCGGCAGACGCGGCTTTACCGCGATGTGCTGGATGCCGCGCAGGGCAAGCCGGTGATCTTCCGCACGGTCGATATCGGCGGCGATAAAGCCGTGCCCTATCTGATCGACCATACGGTGGACCCTGACGAGAACCCGGCCATGGGCTGGCGCGCCTTGCGGCTTGCGCTGGATCGCGGCGGGCTGCTGAAGGCGCAGGCGCGCGCATTGCTGGAGGCGAGCGCGGGCCGGCCCCTGTCGGTGATGTTCCCGATGGTGTCCGAGCCATGGGAATTCGACGCGGCGAAGGCGGTGTTCGAGGACCAGGTGGCGTATTTCCGCAAGTCGAAGAAAGTGCTGCCGGAAAGCATTTCCTACGGCGCGATGCTGGAGGTGCCTTCGCTCGCCGAAGTGCTCGACCTGCTGATGCCGAAACTGTCGTTCCTGTCCGTCGGCACCAATGATCTGACCCAGTTCCTGTTCGCTGCCGACCGGTCGAACCCGAAATTGGCGGAGCGCTACGATTGGCTGAGCCCTGCGGTCCTGCGGTTCCTGCAGCGGATTGCGCAATCGACGCTGGGCCACCCGGTGGATATCGGCGTGTGCGGTGAAATGGGCGGGCGGCGGCTGGAGGCTCTGGCGCTGCTGGGGCTGGGCTATCGCCGCCTGTCGATCACGCCTGTGTCCGTCGGCCCGATCAAGGAATTGATCCGGCGGGTGGATTTGAAAGAGATCGAGGCAGCCATGACCGGCTGGCTCGCCGCGCCGCCGGCTTCCATCCGCGACGAGTTGACCCATTGGGCGGCTGAACGCGAAATCGAGGTGGATTGAGGGTAGCCTGCTCAGGACTCCGACAGGTTTGACCTGTTACCGTATTAATTCCGACGCCGGACAAAATGCCCGCTTGACAGGGTGGCAGGCGGCGGCGGAGAACAGGGCAAAAGAATAACGGGTCCACGGGGAAAACATGGTTCAGGAAACCGACCACGGCGCTACGCCGGATGGTGAAGATATGGATGGTGACGTCAGTGGTGGTGACGTGATGGACGACGGCGATCCCGGTCCCGATGCCGTGCCGGACGAACCGCGCACAGCGGGTGAACGCCTGCATGCTGCCCGCGAAGCACAGGGCCTGACGCTCGCTCAAGTCTCCGCCAAAACCCGTATCCCGGAACGCCATCTGGAAACGGTTGAAGCGGGCGAATTTTCGCAGCTCCCCGGCAGAACCTACGCCGTTGGTTTCGCTCGTACTTACGCCAAGACTGTTGATCTCGATCAGCAGGAAATTGTCGAACTGGTACGTCAGGAAATGGGCGTCGAAGAGACCGGCCGCGTCGCGGAGACCCGTGAAGGCAAGCTGGAGCCGGGCGATCCCACCCGCGTTCCCTCGCGCGGCTTGGCGTTGCTTTCGGTGCTGGCTCTCGCGCTTTTGGTATCCGGTGGTTTCCTGTTTTACCGCACCTACTTCGTCGCCGGGTCCGGACCTGGCTCGCTGCTGACCGCAGAGCAACAGCGCGAGGCCGCTGCCGCTGCTTTGGAAGAACGTATGGCCGCACGCGGTGAGGGTGCAGGCACCGCTGCCGGCCCGACCGGCGGCGCTGTGGTCTTCACTGCGCTGGAAGAGGACACGTGGGTCAAATTCTACGACGCCAATGGCGATCAGTTGATGCAGAAGGAGATGGCCAAGGGAGAGCGCTACACAGTTCCTGCGGATGCCGAGGGGCCGCAAGTATGGACCGGGCGTCCGTTTGCATTGGCGATCACAGTCGGCGGGCAATCGGTGCCCAAGCTGTCGGAAGTGGACGAGATTGTGAAAGATGTGCCGGTCACGGCAGAGGCGCTGCTGGCGCGTGCGCAATCGGGCGGGGCAGGCGAGGCATCCGCAATCGGACAGTAATTCCCTGCAATCCCGCGCGGCGTGGCGGCTGACCCTTGGCCGCACGCATTTCCACGGATATCGGGCCATTAACCATAGACACGGGCGGCACGCTGCGTAATCCTGAAAGGGCATATCCGCCCATTCGTTCATTCGTGGTTCGACCGCGCCCGGGCATGGTCGAAAGATGAGTCACAGGAGCCCCCGCATGAAGATTGCCGCCCGTCACCTGATGTCCGCCGCTGTAGGGGCCGCATTGCTGGTGCCTGCGACCCCCAGCTTCGCGCAGAACGACGAACAGGCGCGCATCCGCAAATTGGAAGCGGAAGTGAGCGCGCTGCAACGGCGCGTGTTCCCGGGCGGGGATGGCCGCTATTTCGAGCCGGAAATCGGCGGCACCGCCGCGCCCAGCACTGCGGCAGCCGGAACGCCTTCGACCACCGCACTCACCGATATTCTGGCGCGGCTCGATGCCATGGAAGCCTCGCTGCAGAGCCTCACGGGTCAGGTCGAAGTGAACAACAATATGCTGCAGGGGCTGAATACCCGGATGGCTGCGCTGGAAGGTGGCGGCACGGCTGTCGCGGCCGCTGGCACTTCTGCTCCAACGCCGACACCGGCACCGGCCAGTTCGACTTCCACCACCACCGGATCTTCCTCAGGTAACAATCTTCTGGCGATGACTGGCGGTGCTTCCGCCGCTGCTCCCGCTCAGGCAGCTACGCCCGCCGCGGCAAGCAGTGGCCCCAGTGCAAGCCGGCTCGCCGCAGTGCAGGCCATCGCGAAACCCAAAACCGATGATGCAGCGGATGACGAATATTCCTACGGCTTCCGCCTCTGGAACGCCGGCTTCTACCCCGAAGCGCAGCAGCAGTTGACGATGTTCGTGGAGAAATATCCGAGCCATTGGCGCACCACCTATGGCCGCAATCTGCTGGGCCGGGCCTATCTCGACGATGGCAAGCCGCGCGAAGCGGCGCCGTGGTTCCTCAACAATTATCAGGCCGACCGCAATGCGGCCCGCTCGCCCGACAGCCTGCTTTATCTGGCCGAGGCGATGATCGCGATGAACGACACCAACCGCGCCTGCATCGCGCTCGCTGAATTTGGCGAGAGCTATCCGGCGGTCGCAGCAGGCCGCTTGCAGAGCCAGTACGAGGCCAACCGCGCCAAGGTGACCTGTTCCAATTGACGTGACTGCGCCCTCGGCCGGGCAGGTCGAGCGGTTTCGCGCCGACCTGCTGGACGTCTGGCCGCTGGAAGACCGCACTCCGGAGCATGACGGCACCCATCTGGGCCTCGCCGTATCGGGCGGGGCGGACAGCCTAGCGCTGCTGCTGCTGGCCCATGCCGCGCTGCCCGGACGGATTGTCGTGGCCAGTGTCGATCACCAATTGCGGCCCGAAAGCGCGGACGAAGTGGAGTTGGTGGCCGGCATATGCGCCGATCTCGGCATTCCCTGTCATAGGCTGACGGTCAATCTCGGCACCGGCAATCTGCAAGACCGGGCCCGGCGGGCACGCTACGATGCCATGTTTGCTGCACTGGCTGCCGAGAATATTGGCGCCATTGCCACGGCTCACCATGCTGATGATCAGGCGGAAACTTTGCTGATGCGCCTTAATCGCGGTGCGGGGCTGCAAGGTCTGGCGGGCGTGCGTCCGCGAAGCTGGTACGGCGTCAATGATCCCCCGCTGGAAGGAATACTGGTGCGCCCGCTATTGGGCTGGAGACGGGCCGAGCTGGCGCAGATTGTGTCGGGCGCAGGGCTGGCTCCAGCGCGCGATCCCTCGAACGAAGACGAGCATTACGACCGCGTGCGTATCCGCAAAGCGATTGCCGAAGCGGATTGGCTGGACCCGCTGGCCATGGCGCACAGCGCGCGGCATTTGGCCGATGCTGAGTATGCAATTAGGGAGACCGCGATCAGTGTCCGCAACCGGTTCACATTTCGGCAGGGCGACGGGAGCGTTTACTTCCACTGGGGCCATCCGGACCTGATCGAGATCGAGGTCGTCCGGATGATCCTGAAAGACTTTGGCGCAGCGCCCGATCGCTCGGCAGTGGCGCGCATGACCGCGCAATTGAAGGCAGGCAAAGCGGCGTCTCTAGGTGGAGTGCTGGCGAAGCGCGCCATGCATCACAAGGATGCTTCCACCTCGTGCGACGCGTGGCATTTCCAGACCGAACCGCCACGCAAAGCGGGCGAATTCTAGTGCCCGCCACCGTACGAGCGCCTTAGAGGATCTGCTCGCCCATGCTGAGCGTTTCGCCGCGGGTGATGATGACCTTGTCGCCCTTCTTCGCCACCGCGAAGACCTTGGCCGCAAAATCGTCAGGCATGCCCACACAGCCATGGCTGGCATAGCCGTTCTGAACGTCGGAGCCGTGCAGCGCGATGCCGTCCGATGTCAGAAACATGGAGTATGGCATCGGGGCATTGTCGTACTTCTCCGACACATTGTGCCGCATCTTGTAGCGGATTGGGAAGGTGCCCAGCGGGGTCGGGTGCTTGTCCGTGCCCAGCAGCACCGCAGATGCGCCGATTTCATGCCCGCCCTTAAAGACCGAGATGACCCGTGCATCGAGGTCCACGGTCATGACGATCTTGCCATTGGCCGGTGCGCGATCGGTGTTCCAGTGCCACTCGCCATATTTGATGGGGCCGTTGATCGGCAGAATGGATTTGACCCGGAATTCTTCGCTGTTCTGGCTTGCCTGCTGAAGGCGCGCCTGGCCGCTGGCCTGACCGGGTGCGGCGTCGGCTGATGCGGCGGTGGCCATATCCGCAGTGTCAGTGTCGGCCATGTCGCCAGTGTCGGCGTCCAGCGGCATTTCCTCGTCCGAGATCGCCTCGATTGTCGCGCCGTCTGCCGAAAGCATCGCCTCGTCGACCGGAATCGCAGTATCCATCGCCGCGATTGCAGGGGCCGTGTCCATCGGATCGGCCGCAATTGGGGCAGGTGTTTCCATCATAGATCCAGCAAGGGTTGCCCCGCCAAAGACCAGAAGCGTTGCGGCGGTCGCGCCGCCAATCCATTTGAGCATCGGTGTCATGCCCACGGATATGTCGCAATTTTCGGCCTCGCGCCAGTGTGCTGCAGGCCTGCGTCCCGTGGCGAGACGCCCAATCGCCAAAAGTTAACGCGCCAGATTGGCCGCCTGACGCGCGGTTTCGGCAATCGCGATGTAATCGGGCGATCCGCTGTCGGTTTTCGGAGCGCAGACCCAGCTGCCGCCCACGCACAGGACGGGATCGAAGGCGAGCCAGTCCGCCACATTGTCCGGCCCGATCCCGCCTGTGGGGCAGAACCGGCATTGGTGAAACGGCGCGGCGAGGGCTTTCAATGCGGGCAAGCCTCCTGCTGCCATCGCTGGAAAGAACTTGAAATGATCGAGCCCCAGATCCAGCCCGCGCATGATGTCACCGGCATTGGCGACGCCGGGGAGGAACGGTACGCCTTCGCGCACGGCTGCCTTGGCCAGTGGCTCGGTCAGTCCCGGGGAGACGATGAATTCGCTGCCGGCATCGAGCGCTGCTGCCAGATCGTGCTGGCCGGTCACCGTGCCGGCCCCGACAATCGCGCCCTCGACCGATTTCATGGCCCGGATCGCGTCCAGCGCGGCATCGGTGCGCAAGGTGACTTCCAGCACGCGCAGGCCGCCTTTCACCAGCGCCTCGGCCAGCGGGACCGCCTGCCGCACATCGTCGATCACAATGACCGGGATGACGGGCGCGTCCTGCATCAGGTCGGCGATGTTCCGATGCCCGGGCGTGGGGCTATTGTCGGTGGTGCTCATCAGGTTCGGATACCAGTGCAGGGCCATGTCCACCAGCCCGGCGGATAGCTATTCAGGCGGCGGTTTTAGCCGGTCTGTTTGACGCTGACGGTCTTCTCCAGAAATTCGGTCAGACCGAAACTGGTCATGAAGCTGACATCGGCGGCATCGCGGCCCACGCCGATCTTCACGATATCGGCCGGCTCGGCCATGCCCGTCGCATCCACCAGATACCACGCCCCGCCGCCCGGCGTGGTGGTGTCTTCCAGAAACACCTCGGCCACGGCGTGGAAATCCTGCGGAGTGACACCGGGTGCAAAGCAGCTGACAAACCGCGCGGGAATGCCCGATGCGCGGGCGAGGGTAACTATGACATGCGAATAATCGCGGCAAATGCCCCGCCGCTCCACAAAACTGTCCAGCGCGGTCGTATTGGGTCCGCTGGCCCCGGGCACATAGGTGAAATGGTCCGCAACCCAGTCATGGATCGCCAGTATCAGCTTGCCGCCCGTCAGGTCGCCAAATTCGTCATCCACGAACGAATGGAACTGGCCCGCCGCGCAATAGCGGCTGTCGAACAGATATTTGATCGTATCTTCGGGCAGAGTGTGCGGGTCCATCTGGCGTAGACCACCCAGGGGCGTAAGCAGGCGATCAACCGCGACCTCGGCGCTGTAGCCCACTTCAAAGCGGCCCTCCGCGCGAATCCACACGCGTTCGCCAATCGCATCCTGCGCCGGAAGCCGCGCGATATGCGGGCTTGGCGACAGGTCGGTGTGATGGCGCAGATGGTTCTGCTCGGGAATCATCGCCCCTTCGAAATGCAGCAGCACATCGGTTGGCTGGTCGGCCTGAAAGGCGAAGGAGACGTCAATGGCGAGAGGCATGGTGGGGATACGGTTGCCACCCGTGGAAGGTTTCCGCCCGTGGCAAGTTTAATCGCAACCGCAAAATAATCTGCTGATTTTGTATCCCTTTGTACCATGTGGGATATTCAGCGCCGCTGATGCCGCCCGTATCCGGTCCTTATTGCAACCTACAGTTCAAGGGATCGAACATGAAAAACCTGATTATCGCCGCCGCAGGCATTGCGCTTGCTTCCACCACAGTCACCCTCGGCACGAGCGCCCAGGCAGCCGAAGGACCGTTTAGCGGTCTCAAAAAAGCAGCTAAGAAAGTAGAAAATGCCGCCAAAGACGTGGAGCGCGCCGACCGCGCTGTGAAAGAAGCAAAGCGCACCAAGGGGCGCTCCGTGCTTCGCGGCGCAGCAAGCGCAGCAACTGGCGGCTATGTCGGAACAACAGCCGGATCGAACTACCCCAGAACGGCCAGCCGGGGGGACTATCTGGGGCGCCCCGGCGCGGCTCCGGCCAAATATGCCAGCATGACACAGTGCGCCAACACCGGTCTGGGTAACGCATTTGTTGCAGTTGCCCGCGACTACACCTTCTCCAAAGGGCTGAGCACCGAAACGCGCAGCGGCCTGATCGAGCGTGAGCCTGTCTCCCCGTCGAATGGCTGCGTGCTGCCGGGCATGGGCTCGGGCGAGGTGGTGTATCTCGAGGTCGATACGGCCAAATACAACAAATACGACTATGCACTCCAATGCATATCATTCGATGGCAGCGAGCAGCTCGACAACACCAACGCGCCCCGCACCAACAATTACAGCGGCCAGCACGTCATGCTCCATACCGGCCACTCGCTGGGCTACACACCCACCGCCAGCGGCCGCAATTCGGATCGCGGCGCGGCCTATGACAAGCATCTTGAATCGCGCGGCCGGTCGATGATCACCTTCAACATGCCCGAATTGCACACCGACAAGGGCGGTACGGATTTCTATTGTCAGCATTACAACGAGAAAACCGGCCAGAGCCTGGTGGCGTTCACCTATCGCCGCGGCCCGGTCGGCCGCCCGTAATTCCGCTCAACATCGCGTAGCGCCGGATAGCGATCCCTCCGGCGAGACAGGGCGCATCGGCACGACTGACCCCCGCCGGTGCGCCCCACCCAGTTTCCCGAAATCCGGGATCGATACGGAGAATTCCAGATGAAATACCGCATCCTCACGCTCGCCGCAGCCCTGACTGTCGGCACCATGCCGCAGGCCGCCATGGCCCAGTCCAGCAGCACGGAAGTGCCCAAGAACGGCTCCTGCCCGACAGGCTTCAAATCGAGCGGTTCCAGCTGCGTTTCGACCAATGGCGATGTCGCCATCGTCAAGGTCGGCAGCTGCCCCAGCGGCTTCAAATCCTCGCAGAAATACTGCGTCGGCGACAGCGGTGACTATGCCGAAGTGCGCAATGGCAGCTGCCCCAGCGGCCTGAAGACGTCGATGAAATACTGCATCAAGTAAGGTTGTCTGTCTGCGACCCAGGCGACCCCAAGGGAAGGGCGTGTCTCCATGGCACGCCCTTTTCCCGTTGAATTGCAGCGCTTTTCGCAGGCGATTATTGCCCCGCAAGTTCTAATCCCCCACAAGCAGCCCCGCATGCGCTGTATCTGCCGCACCCGCCCTTTGGAGATCTGCCATGTCAAGCAAGGCTGAACCCGATCTGGAAGCGGTGCTGGCGCGCGCTTATTCGGTTATTTCGCAGCCGGGAGACGCGGTCGATCTGCTGGAGGAATTGGCGCAAGTTGGCCGGGAAGCAGGCGCTTTGGGCGAGACGGCAGAGATGCATTTCAGCAATGCCGCCGACATTCTGGAAAACGTCTATCCCAACGACCAGGTCGATTACGGCACGCTGGACACCCAGCCATCGGACCGGCCCAATTGCGATCTGGCGCTGGATCGCAATTTTCGCGTTGTTTTCGCCAATCCCATGGTGTTCGAAAAGCACGTCCCGGCAAAGAACGAGGCAGCCCCGGAGTGGCTATTCGATCCCGCGACCTACTCCGCCGATCGTGAGCGCATGAAGGCACTGGAGGAGCAGAAGGACGGTGAGTTCATCCGGCTGTTCACCGATCCGGACGATGAAAGCGGGCGGTGGTTCACGGTCCGCGCGGCGCGGGCGCGAGAAAGAAATGTCATCGCGTTCGACGCGGTTCGTCTGCGCTGGAGCGAACGGAGCGGTAAGGCTTTCCGCGAGGCGCTGAACCTCACGGAAACGGAAATCGCGCTGGTCAAGCATATGGTCGGCGGCGGGACGGTGCGCCAGTTCGCCGATCTGCGCGGCCGGTCCCTCGGCACGGCGCGCAACCAGCTAAAGGCGCTCCAGCGCAAGCTATCGATCAATTCCAAGGAAGATCTGCTGCTGCTTTATGCGGGCTTCCTCCATTCGCTGGAATTGCCGCCGGAAAGCGTGTGGGTCGATGTGCATCGCTGTCAGAATCTGTGGCAATCGGGCGATGGTCAGGTCATCGGATGGGAGGAATACGGTGATCCGTCGGGCGCGCCGGTGCTGTTCTTCCATCCGATCGAAGGCGCGCTGCTGACCGAACCTCTGGCGCAAATTGCAGCCGAAAACGGCCTCAGGATAATCGTGCCGTGGAGGCCGTTTCACGGCGATACGACCGGAACCGTTCAAGGGCACAAGACGCCGGAAGATTTTGCCGACAGGCTGCCGGGATTTCTGGACCATCTGGATGTGGACCAATGCACCGCGGTCACCACCCATGCCGGTGCGCCCTATATGTTTGCCTTTGCCCAGGGGCATCCCGCGCGGCTGAAAGCGGCTGTCGGCCTAGGTGCCTTCGTGCCGATTTACGATGCCGAGGGGATGGTGATGCTGCGTAAGGCCCACAGGAAACAGTTGCGGCTTGTCCGCATCGCGCCGGCCTTTGCGAAAATCTATATGCGCGCCATGCTGGCGACCATCGGGACCGGCGAATTCCACCGGTTCGTGCAGGAGTTTTATCAGGGCTGCGAGCGGGAGCTGGCCAGTATGCAAAGCCCCGCAATGGTCAGTCTGCTGCGCAGTTCGGCCAGCTATGTCGTGCGCGGGCGGTTCACCGGCCTTGTCGATACGATGCTCAACTGGGCCGCCGACTGGAGCCCTTTGTGCAGGAACATTCAGGTGCCCGTGCACATGATCTACGGGTCCGAGGATGCCACCACGAGCGCTGAACTCGCGCACAAAGCGTGCGACGCATTCGGCTTTGCGGAGCCTGAATTCGTGCCCGATGCCGGCAGTTTCCTGCTGCTTGATCAGCCGGAGATTGCATGGGCGCGGGTGCGGGCGATTGCCGCCGAGTGATCCGGGGCGAGCTTAGACGGGCACGCCGAACAGATCGTGGGCGTCGGCGTCTTCGATCGTCACATCGATGATATCGCCAGCGGCCAGCGTGGCGGCGACATTGCGCAAATACACCGCTCCGTCGATTTCCGGCGCATCGGCTTGGCTGCGACCAGTCGCACCGATATCGCCATCTTCGTCGGGTTCGCCCACTTCGTCGATGATGACCGGCAGGGTCCGTCCCACCTTCGCTGCCAGTTTTTCGGCGCTGATCCGGGCGGTCAGTTCCATCAGCCGGGCGTATCGTTCTTCCTTCAGAGCCTCAGGCACGGGATCGGGCAGGGCATTGGCCTGCGCGCCCTCGACCGGCTCGAAGCGGAATGCGCCCACGCGGTCGAGCTGCGCTTCTTCCAGCCAGTCGCACAGATATTGGAAATCGTCCTCCGTCTCGCCGGGGAAGCCGACCACGAAGCTGGAGCGCACGGCGATGTCGGGGCAGATATCGCGCCAGCTCTTCAGGCGTTCGAGCACCTTGGCTTCATTTGCGGGCCGCTTCATGCGCTTGAGCACAGACGGGCTGGCATGCTGGAACGGGATATCGAGATAGGGTGTGAGCAGCCCCTCCGCCATCAACGGGATCACCGCATCGACATGCGGGTAGGGGTAGACATAGTGCAGGCGGACCCAGGGGGGCGAGCCGTTCCCGATGTCGAGCCGGCCCAGCTCACGCGCCAGATCGGTCATGTGAGCGCGGGTTTCGCGGCCCTTCCACATCCGCGTCTCGTGCCGAGTATCGACCCCGTAAGCGCTGGTGTCCTGACTGATCACCAGCAATTCGCGCGTGCCCGCCGCGACCAGCTTCTCCGCTTCGCGCAGCACCGCATCGATCCGCCGGCTGGCCAGCTTCCCGCGCAAGTCGGGAATGATGCAGAACGAACAGGAATGGTTGCAGCCCTCCGAAATTTTCAGATAGCTGTAATGGCGCGGGGTCAGCTTGATGTCGGGTTGTGGGATGAGGTCCACATATGGCCCCTGCGAAGGCGGCGCGTGCTCGTGCACCGCCTCGACCACCTGCTCGTATTGATGCGCACCGGTCACCGCCAGCACCTGCGGATGGGCGGCGCGGATGGCATCTGCTTCGTCGCCCATGCAGCCGGTCACGATGACGCGCCCGTTTTCGGCAATCGCCTCGCCAATCGCGGCAAGGCTCTCTTCCTTGGCAGAGTCGAGGAAACCGCATGTGTTGACCAGCACCACATCCGCACCTGCATAATCGGCGCTCATCGCATACCCGTCCGCCCGCAGCCGGGTGAGGATGCGTTCGGAATCGACCAGCGCCTTGGGGCAGCCGAGCGAGACCATGCCGACCTTCTTGGCGTCGGGGAGCGTTGTTGCCGGGGCTTGCGTTGCAGTGTTCATGATGGCCGCGCCCCTACACCTGCTTGGCTCTGCGCGCTATAGGGCAGGTTTGGATAGGGAGAGAGACGATGGGCGAGATGAGCCTTCTGACAATAGTTCTGGCGGCGCTGGCCTTCTTTGTGGTCGGCGCGCTGTGGTACGGCGTGATCTTCGGCAAGGCCTGGCAGAAGGCGGCGGGGATGAGCGACGAGCAGATCCAGTCCGGCAGCATGCTGAAAATCTTCGGGCTGACTTTCCTGTTCGAACTGCTGATCGCCACCGTGCTGGCGCATCAATTCGCCATGACCGGGGCGAGCGACCGCGCGATCATGATGATTTCGGTCGGCTTTGCCGTGGGCGTGATGATCCCCGCCATCGGGATCAATTACCTCTATCTGCGCAAGACAGCGGCGCATTTCTTTATCGATGCGGGCCATTTCATCGTCGGCATGACCGCGATGGGCAGTGTGTTTGCGCTGATGAACTAGTCGGAGCTGTCCGCGTGGCGGCCGTTATGCCCGTCGCCGCGTTCTTCGCCTGACGGGGTGGGGACGATTTCGACGATGATGTCGCCCTTTTGCAGGTTCTGGCAGGCGTCTTCCCAGAAGCCCAGCGCCTTGCCGCCGCGATAGACGCGAAGGCCCCGGCCACCCGACGGCAGATCGGAAATGGAGCAGCCGCATTCCTCGTCGGTGACTTCGCGCTCCACCAGCTGGACGCGGCCCGAAACGGAGGCAAGATCGGCAAGATATTCGGCGATATGCGCGCCCTTTGCGCTGCCTGCCAGCAGCAGGCCGGTAAAGCGCACCGGGTTGATGACATTGTTCGCGCCCGCCTGCCGGGCGATCTGCTCGTTATCGTCTGCGCGTACCACCATGCTGATCGGCACATTGGGGGCCAGCGCGCGCACGGTCAGCACGATCAGTATGGAGGTGTCGTCGCGCCCTGCCGAGACAAGCACGTTCTGCGCTCTCTCGATCCGCACCGCCTGCAATGTGCCATCGCGTGTGGCATCGGCGGTCATCACGTTGCAGCCTTGCGCTTCGGCCTCGATCAGGCGTTCCTCGCTGGGATCGACCACCACGATCTGCGCCGGATCGGTCCCGCGCTCGATCAATTCCGCCACCGCTTCGGAGCCGGAGATGCCGTAGCCCAGCACCACGATATGGTCCGAAAGCTGTTCCTGAATGCGAGCCATGCGGAAGCTCTCCCAACTGCGTTTGATGATGAAATTATAAGCGGTGCCGACGAAGATAAAGAACACGGCGAAACGGATCGGCGTGACGATCACGGCCTCCACCAGCCGTGCCCGGTCGGTGATCGGGGCGATATCGCCAAAGCCGGTGGTGGTGATCGAGATCATGGTGAAATAGATCACGTCGGTGAAGCTGACTTCACCGTCGAGATTGTCGACCAGCCCGCCGCGATCCCACCAGTGGATCATGACGACGATGGCAATCAGAAACAGCGCCAGCCCGATGCGGATCACCAGATCGCCCCAGACGGGTATATCGACCGCGCGGCGCAGCGGCTTGAATTTCGGCCCACGATAATGGCGCTCGCGCGGGCCGGTGCCGATCCTGTCTATCTGATCGCTCATTAAACTTTGCCCGCCCCTGGAAACGCCGTCCGGAAGAGGCGGTTAGCTCAATTCCCGCGTGCGGGCAATTTGGTTGCCGGATCGACGTCGCGGCCGTTGTGGCGGATTTCGAAGTGCAGTTCGGGGCGGGTGGCAATACCGGCATCGCCCGCCAGCCCGATCCGTTCGCCAACTTTCACGACCTCGCCCTTGCTCACCGTGATGCGCGACAGGTGGCCATAGCTGGTCTGCCAGCCATTGCCGTGGTCGATCAGCACCTGCCGGCCAAAGCGGGTTTTCTCCGGCGCGGCGAACACCACCGTGCCGCTGGCAGCCGCGCGCACCATGTCGCCCATGCCGGTTTCGATATCGATCCCGTCATGACCGCGCCCGAAGCCGAGCATCACGCGCCCATCATGCGGACGGCGGAAATAGGGCGTCGTCCGGGGCGTTTGCGGGCGGATGGTGGTGTTGATGACGGCGGGAATGATGACTTTCTGCCCCACGCGCAGCGAATAGGGCGCGGCAATATTGTTGGCCAGCGCCAGATTGGTCATCGCGACGCCATACCGGTTGGCAATTCCGCCCAGCGTGTCGCCCGATTTCACGGTGTGGACCCGCTGGCGGGGGATCGCCAAAGTCTGGCCCTTCTGGACGTAATATGGCTCCACCAGACCGTTGACTGCGGCAATCAGCGATGCGTCCACACCGGTGCGATTGGCGATGCCGCGCAGCGTATCGCCCTCTTTCACTGTGTAGGTGTTCGCGGTTGCCGGATTGGCGGCGGCGGGGCTGGCGATCAGTAGAGACGCGGCAGCGGCGGTGGCCATGGCAAGAAGGCGCGTCATGCGAACCGCTCCCCCAATTCGCCCAGAGATGCGTGGTGCGTCAGGTCCAGTTGCAAAGGTGTCACTGCGATATACCCCTCGTCGATGGCTTCCAGATCGGTGCCGTGATCCAGCGTGTGCTCGATCGCCTGCAAACCAAACCAGTAATAGGTGAAGCCGCGCGGGTCACGCCCCTCCACCACAGTTCCCCGCGAGTAATCGTGAAAACCCTGCCGTACAGCGCGAATTCCCTTCACCTCGGCGGAGGGAAGGGCGGGGAAATTGACATTGACCAGCGTGCGAGCTGGCAGCGGTGTGTCGAGCAGCGGCTGCAAAACCTTCGCGCCCCACCGGCGCGCCGCGTCGAAAGTGTCGGCATCGGCAGCCCCGTCGCGCGCGATGACCTGGCTCATGGCGATGGAGCGAATACCGGCCAGCGCGCCCTCGATGGCGGCAGACACAGTGCCCGAATAAGTGATGTCGTCCGCCAGATTGGCCCCGCGATTGACGCCGGACAGGATCAGATCGGGCGGGCCGTCCATCACCTGACGCAGGCCCATGGTCACGCTGTCCGTGGGCGTGCCGGTGACGGAGAACCGCCGCTCGTCGTGCTGGCGCAGCCGGACAGGCCGGGTCAGAGTGAGGGCGTGGCCCATGCCCGATTGCTCCTCGTCCGGCGCACAGATCCAGATGTCGTCGGAAAACTCGGCCGCGATGGCTTCCAGCACTTCGAGGCCGGGGGCGCGGATACCGTCATCATTGGTCAGGAGGATTTTCACGAATGCCTCCCCTCCCTTGAGGGAGGGGCCGGGGGTGGGGTTGCCGCGTTTGCCTGATGCGCCGAGCACCCCCACCCGGCCTCCCCCTCAAGGGGGAGGAGAATGGCGCAAAGCTTCATGACGGTGTTCATGGATGGGGCTCCAGCCGCGTCACCCCGCCCATATAGGGCGCGAGCACCTCGGGCACGTCCACACTGCCATCGGCCTGCTGATAATTCTCCAGCACGGCCACCAGCGTGCGGCCCACCGCGAGGCCGGAGCCGTTGAGCAGATGGAAGAACTCGGTCTTTTTCGCATCCTGCGGGCGATAGCGCGCATTCATTCGGCGCGGCTGGTAGGCCCCGCCATTGGAGCAGGAACTGATCTCGCGGTAAGCGCCTTGTCCCGGCAGCCAGACTTCAAGATCGTAGGTTTTCATCATCGTCGCGCCCAGATCGCCCGAGCACAGCTGCATAACGCGGTAATGCAATCCCAGCTTTTGAAGAATGCCCTCGGCATTGGCGGTGATCCGCTGCAGCTCCTCTTCGCTATCCTGCGGCAGCGCCGCGACAATCATTTCGACCTTTTCGAATTGGTGCTGCCTGATGAAACCGCGCGTGTCGCGCCCGGCGGCCCCGGCTTCCGAACGGAAACATGGCGTGAGAGCGGTGATCCGCATCGGAAAATCGCGTTCTTCGTAGATCGTCTCGCGGAAGGAATTGCCGAGCGACATTTCCGACGTGGAAATCAGATAACGGCCATCGGTGGTCTGAAACAGATCCTCGGAGAATTTCGGCAATTGCCCGGTGCCGTAACCGGCTTCTTCCCGAATGAGCAGAGGCGGGTTGCATTCGGTAAAGCCATACTCGCCAGTAACCGTATCGATCATGAATTGGCCCAGCGCCCGGTGCAGCCGGGCCATCTGTCCGCGCAAGAAGGTGAAGCGTGCGCCGGCAATGCGGGCACCGGTTTCGAAGTCCATGCCCAGATCGGGCGCGAGCTCGGCGTGTTCCTGCGGGTCGAACGCGAAATCGGGCTTTCTCCCCCATTCGCGCAGATAGACATTGTCTTCCTCGCCCTCTCCATCGGGGGTTTCGGCGGCAGGCAGATTGGGAAGAGCCAGCAGGATGTCCTGTAACCTGTTGGCGACCTCGCTCTCTTCTTTTTCCAGCGCGGGCATCGTCTGCTTCAACTCGGCCACTTCGGCCTTCAGCTTCTCGGCGGTTTCCGTGTCGCCCTTGCCCATCGCCTGCCCGATGGCCTTGGAGGCCTCGTTGCGGCGGGCCTGCGCTTCCTGTGCACGCGTGGTGAGCGCGCGGCGCTTCTCGTCCAGTTCCAGGATGGAGTTGGCAACAGGTTCCAGCCCCCGGCGGGCGAGGGCGGCATCGAAGGCGGCGGGATCGTCGCGGATCAGGCGAATGTCATGCATGCGGCCAGCCTATGCCGCCCCATTCGCGCCCGTGCAAGGAACCCGCACCGGTCTTGAACGCTGTGTTGTTTTCTTTAGAGCAAAATCTCTTCATGCGACCCGGGGGCAAATACTTGGCATTCAATCCGACAACGCCCCCACGCCGGACGCCATTCATCGATATTATGGACAAGGGACTGCGCGCTGGACGGCGTCTGGGTGCGATTGCGCCTGCCCGGCTGGACGCGGATTTCCTGAAAGAGCAGGCGATAGAGCAGGCTGGCGGGCTGGAGGATTTCGGCGATCCGTGGTTCGAACAGCCGCTGCAGAAGCTGCTCGACGCGATCGAAAGCGAAGCGCGGCTGAATGCGGCGGGCGATCTGTCGGCCATGCTGCAGTTCCGGCAGGTCCTGTTCCACCGTCTGCTGAGCGAATACTGGTTCAGACGGCATCCGGAAATCCTCGAGCGACCGATGCGCAGCCCCGTCGTGATTGTCGGCCCGATGCGGTCGGGTACAACGCGAATGCACCGGCTGTTGGCGAGCGACCGGCGCTTCAGCCACATGCGCAGCTTCGAGACGATCAGCCCGGTCCCGCGCCGCGATTTCGAGGCGGTGCTGGCAGGCGAGGCGGAGGATTTCCGCCCCGTATTGGCAAAACGGATCATGCGCGTCGCCCGGCTGGCCAATCCGCGCACCTTGTCGATCCACCCGACCGGCCCGATGGAGCCCGAAGAAGAGCTCGGCCTGCTGGTCGCCAGCATGTACGGGATGAAGCACGAGGCGCAGTGGCAGATTCCCAGCTATGGTCGCTGGAGCGAGGGCGTGGATGCCACCCCCGCCTATGCCTATATGGCCGACCAGCTGCGCCTGATCGGGTGGAGCCAGCAAGTCAGCAGCATCCGCCCGTGGATATTGAAAACGCCGCAGCATATGCTTGATCTGCCCGCATTGCTGAACGTCTTCCCGGATGCTCGCCTGATCTTCACCCACCGCGATCCGCAGCAGGTGACAGGCAGCGCGGCCAGCCTCGCCTGGAACCAGACGATCATCTATTCCGACGATGTCGATCCGAACGCGGTGGGGCAGGAATGGCTGCGCAAGACCCATTTGCAAGTCACCCGCATGATGGAGGCGCGCAAGACGATTGCGCCGGAGCGGATGATCGACGTCCAGTATGACGACATGGACCGCGACTGGCGCGGCACGATGGACCGGGTGTATGATTTCCTCGGCCTTGAGATCGAACCGGCGGTTCCGGCGATGGAGGACTATCTGGAGCGCAGCCGCGCCCTGAAGCGCAAGCCGCATCGCTACAGCCTGGAAATGTTCGGCCTGACACCGGGCGAAGTGCTGGAGCGGATGGGCGATTATATCCGCGCTTTCGATGTGCCGATGGAAAGCAATTTTGGCGGGGGCGATGGCAAGCGGGCCGCGCGCAGTCGGTAAGGGCTCCGCCACTCCATCTGGCAAGTCTCCTCCACGCCAAGCGCGACTGGTGCATTATGTCGGTTTTCGCGATGGTCCCGGCGGCATCCGCGCCGCCAATGCCGCCCGGATCTACGGCCCGCCCGACATGGTTCACTCCAATTGGGACGTATACGCCGCCAATGATGTCGCACCGGACGATATCGTGATCCATGCGGATGGCGAATGGGACCGTCCACCCCGCAGCTTCAGCACCGAAGCCGCGCGAAACCGCCGCGCACGAAAGGCAAACTCCGGAACCTCACACGGGTGAAGCCGTTGATTAGGCAAAGGAGATTTGAATATGATCGGCAAGATTATCACAAGCTATATCGGCGGCAAGGCGGCCCAGAAATCCAGCGCAATCGGCGGTCCCGCGGGCATGGCGCTGGGCTTTATCGCGCCCATGATCCTGCGCCGCATCAGCCTGCCCGCCATGGCGGCGATGGCAGCGGGCGGATATGTCATGAAAAAGGTGCTCGATAATGGCGAGCGCGAGAAGGCTCCCCAGCCGATGAAGCGCGCCAAACCCGTGACCACCGCGCCCGGCGCGTAAACGCCTTCAAACACTGCTTGAAACGACGGCCTGCTCTCATGCGAGAGCGGGCCGTTTTGCTTTCCGCGTTAAGCACAGATTGTAACCAGTTGTAACCAAGGCCTGCTGTCGGGACTCCCCGACTGCGATACCTCTGAAAATAGGCGATTTTTAATTCTGAGACTCGCGTGATTCCCTGAGGCCGGTCTTGTCGATGAATTAACTTAATTCCGGTAGTCAGAATACCAACTCCGGAGGCCCACTTGGCAAAGATACTGATCGCAGACGATGACGCGATCCTGACGGAAATGCTCCGTTTCAGGCTCGAAGGCGCTCGCCACCAGGTCGTCACGGCTGCAGACGGGATGGAAGCGCTGGAAAAGGCGGGATCGGAAGACCCCGACCTGATTATTCTCGATTCCATGATGCCCGTGGTCGCTGGCCCGGAGGTTCTCGCCCGGCTGAGGGACGATCCGCAGACCGCACGCACCCCCATCGTGATGCTGACCGCGCGCGATGGCGAGAAAGACGTGGTTGCGGCCCTGAAGAGCGGGGCGAACGAATATATGACCAAGCCCTTCATTCCCAAGGAACTGATGGTCCGGATCCAGAAATTGCTGGTGCGGGCGGCGTGATCGGCGTGAAATCCCGCGCTCCTGCGATGCTTGTCTGGCTCGCACTATTCGCTGCGCTGCCCGCGCAGGCGCAGGCACAGGCGCAGCCTGCTGCGGCTGATCGCGAGGCGGCACACCAGGCCTATGTGGCCGGTGATTTCGACCGGGCAGATGGTATATTGCGCAAGCTTTTGCAGGACAACCCGGGCGACGCAGACCTGCTTCGCCGCCATGCCGCTGTGCAGGCGGCCTTGGGCGATGTCGGCGCGGCACAAGGCACAATCGACCGCGCCATTGCCCTGTCACCCGGCGATCCCGACATCCAGCTTGCCCGTGCCAACATCCTGTTCTGGCGCGGTCAGCTTGCGGAAGCGCAGGCCCAGGCCGATCAGGTTTCGGCGCAATATCCCGGATATCCGGGGCTCGACCGTCTCTCCGCCTCGCTTGAGCAGGCCAGAAAGGACCGCAAACTCAGGCTGCGATCGATCAGTGTGGGCGGCTCTGTCTCGGACGCGACCTTTGCCTCGGGCCTTGATCAGACATGGTATGTCCAGCGCGGCGCGATTGCTGCCGGGTGGGGCAACGGGAATGTCGCGGCCTTCGGAATCGAGCGCGAGGAACGGTTGTCGACCGATACGCGGCTCTCGGCCCGGGTCGATTTGCCCGGCGGCACGAACCGGTATTTCATTGCCGGCGGGGTTACGCCCAATGCCGATTTCCGGGAGAACTGGAGTCTGGGGGGCGGCGCGGAATTCGGCGTCAGCCGGTCAACCACTCTGCTGGTCGACGGGCGGTTCGCCGAATATCGCAGCGATGATGTCGTGGCATTGGGTGCCGGATTGCGGCAGCGCTTCTCGCCGACGCTGGAACTGACAGCCAGCTCGATCCATCTGATCGGCGGCGGCGAGGACTACCGGCTGGGCGGAGCTCTGCGTGCGGATTATCGCCATCCCCGCCTGCCCGAGATGTTCGCCGTTCTTGCCAGCTACCCTGACGCAGAAGTCGACGGGACGCGGCAATTGCGCGCAATTGCCGCAGGTGCACGGTTCGATCTGTCCGACACCCTGATGCTGGGCCTTACTGGTGAATACGAGTCTCGGGAGGACAGCTATGAACGCTCTGCTCTCTCGCTCGATTTGCGCTGGCGTTTTGGGGAGCGATAGTGGGGGCGCAGTTCGTCTTTTTTGTTTCCGCGATGGTGGCGTTGGTGATGCTGGTTGCCTTCGCCATCCTGTTGCTGCGCCGGTGGTATCAGGAGCGGTGCAAACGGGCCGAGAAAGACAAACTTACCGCGATCACGCGAAGCTATATGCGCAGGGTCTCCGGGCAGGCGGATAACGAAGCGCCCGCAAAGTGGAGCGACGAGCTCAAACTGGAGGCTGTCAGCCATATCCATCTGCTGCTGCGTGGCGGAGAGCGCCACCGGCTGATGCAGATGGCCGAGCTCGACGGGCTGCTGAGAGCCACATTGCGGAAATCGGAAAGCTGGCGATCGGCCCGCCGGATCGACGCGATCCGTCTGCTTCAACAATTCGGTAGCGAGGCCTGCATCGCCCGGTTGCGGGAGATATTTGCGCGCGACCGCAACAAGGCGGTCCGGCTGGAAGCGGCCTTTGCACTGGCTGCCGTCCATGCCCTGCCGCCGCCGCGCGAGACAATCCGTATCCTCGGCATGTTCGAGCGCAAGATCAACCGGTTGGACAAGGCGCTGTTCCGGGCATCCGCGCCGCACTACTCCGAAGAATTGGCGCTCTTGCTTGAAGACGATATTTCTCATGACCACCGCGCCCTGATCATTGATGCACTCGGCTGGTCTGAAGACCCGGACGTGCTTCCGCTCCTCAGGAAGGCGAGCCGGATGAACCATGCCGAGCTGAGAAGCGCCGCGCTGCGGGCCGCAGGGCAGCTTGGCGTGCCAACTGTGGAGCCCTGGGTGCTCGAGCGCTTGCGCGACCCGGTGGAATTCGTGCGCATTCAGGCGGTCAATTGCTGTGCGGCTCTGGGTTTGCACGGCGCGATCCCGCATTTGCGGCTCTTGCTGGAGGATGAGGCCTTCTGGGTTCGCCTGCGGGCAGAGCACGCGCTGGAAGTGCTCGAAGAGCAATGGCCCGATCACGAGCAGCCGAGGCTTCGCGCATGACCTGGGCGGACCTTCAACTGGCGGCCGCTAATGCCGTTCTGTTTCTGGCTTTTGGCTGCTTTCTGGTGGTCGCGGCCCGCAACGGGATCAGCCTGTTGCAGCTCATCGTCGCGGGCTGGGTATTCGCCACGCGCACAAAGCCGGGGCGCAATGCGGTCGAGCTGTGGAACCGCTATGGCGACCTGGCATTTCCGGTGTCGGTGATTGCGCCAGCGTTTAACGAGGAGCTGTCGATCGTCGACAGCGTGAAGGCGCTTCTGGCGCTCGAATATCCGCATCACGAGGTGATCGTCGTCAATGACGGTTCGAAAGACGATACGCTGGGCGCGCTGATCCGGGGCTTCGAAATGGAGCCCTATGAGCGCGAGCAGATTGCGGAACTTCAAACGACTAAAATCCTCGGCACATACCGTTCCCGCCGCTTTCCAAATCTCTTTGTGGTCGACAAGGAAAATGGCCGGAAAGCCGATGCGGCCAATGCCGGGATCGGCTTTGCGCGCACTCCGCTGGTCTGCGTGATCGACGCGGATTCCATCATCGAGAGAGACGGACTGTTGCGCGCGGCCGAGCCTTTCATGCATGATGACGGGCGTCTGATTGCCGTGGGCGGGACCATCAGGATCGCCAATGGCTGCGAAATCGAAGGAGGCGCGCTGCGCAAGATCGGCGTGGACAAGAAATTGGTCCCTCGCTTTCAAGTTGTCGAATACTTGCGCGCCTTTCTTTCGAGCCGCGTTGCCAATGCGCATACCGACACGCTGTTGCTGATTTCCGGTGCTTTCGGGATGTTCCGGCGCGATGTGCTGATCGAAATCGGCGGGTATCGCCACGATACCGTCGGCGAAGACCTCGAGCTGGTCGTGCGCATGCACCGGTACATGCTTGAGCAGAAGCGCGACTACGCGATCAAATTCGTGCCCGACATCGTCTGCTGGACAGAGGCACCGGTTAACCTTGCCGGGATCAAGGGACAGCGCTCGCGCTGGCAGCAGGGTGCGCTCGAGACATTGCAAAGGCATCGCCGGATGATCTTCAATCCGCGCTATGGCCGCATCGGCATGATCGGGATGCCGCAACTGATACTGGAGGACATTATCGGTCCGCCCGCGGAGGTCATCGGCTATCTGGTCGTGCCTGCTGCAGTCCTGCTCGGCATTCTCGATCCGATGATGGCGCTGGCCTTTCTCGGCGTGACGGTGCTGTTCGGAACGGGGCTCAGCTTTGGCAGCCTTGTGCTTGAAGAAATCCAGTTGAGGCGGCTCCAGAGCGCCCGCGATCTCTACCGGATCGGCGAAGCTGCCCTGCTGGAGAATTTCGGCTTCCGCCAGATGAATCTGATCTACCGCCTGCGCGGCATCCGTAGCTTCTGGCGCAATGATACGAAATGGGAAGCCGTGCCTCGCATAGGCTTCGATCAGGCCAGCTGAGCGCGGCGATCTGCGCGCGGATGCGCGAATGCCGACTCTTTCAAGCCACGGGCATTTATGGTGGGCGCGGCAAGGATTGAACTTGCGACCCCACCCGTGTGAAGGGTGTGCTCTACCACTGAGCTACGCGCCCGTATGGCGGCCTGCGCGGCACACCTTACGAAGGGCCGCGCCTTTGCCACCTGGGCGGCGGGAAGGCAAGCGGGTTAGTCGAGCAGTTTGAAGAAACGCTCCAGCAGGCTCGCTTCGGAAGCCTTGGCGGATCGCTGCACCGGCGCCGGGCATTCGAGGCAATAGGCCTGCATTCCCCGTGTGGTCAGCAGGCGGCGGGCGTCGTCTTGCAGCCGCGCGATGGTGCGGCTCTGGCGGTTGGACATCAGCGCGAAGACGTCCTGCGAAGGAACCCGCGCAGCATCCGGCGTTATCAGCGAGCGCAATACAGTGTCATAGGTCGCATCGCTTTCGCCCAGATAGGTCAGGTGCCAGCCATCTTCGGCGACACCGGCCTTGGCTGCGACCCATTCGGCGGCCGCGTCCAGTCCGCCATATTGATCGACCAGACCGATCTGGCGTGCAGTGCCACCGTCCCACACGCGCCCTTGCGCGATGCGGTCGACTTGCTCGGTGGTCAGGTTGCGCGAGGCGGACACCCGCTCCAGAAAATCGGAATATCCATCGGCGATGGAGCTTTGCAGGATGGCGTCCACTTCGGGTGTGAAGCCGCCGATCAGGTCGGGCTGGCCCGACAGGGGCGTGGTGCGCACACCGTCCGAATTGACGCCGTATTCGGCAGCCAGATCCTCGAAGGTCGGGATGACGGCGAAAATCCCGATGGAGCCGGTGATGCTTTCCGGTTCGGCGAAGATACGGTCAGCGGGTGTCGCCACCCAGTATCCGCCGCTGGCCGCGACATTGGCCATGCTGACCGCCACCGGAATGCCCGCCTCGGAATGCCGCTCTATCGCTTCACGGATCAGTTCGCTGGCCAGAACCGATCCGCCCGGCGAATCCACCCGCACGATCAGCCCGGCCAGATCGGTGTCGAGCGCGTCGTCGATCAGCGCTGCGATCCGGTCTCCGCCGGCAAGCCCGGGGCCGGCATCACCGTCAACAATCTCGCCCGCGATGGTAACCACGCCGATGGCGCTGCCCGATGTGTCGGGCACATTGTCGGCCAGCCATGGCTCCAGCTCGGTATAGGCATAGCTGCCGGGGTAGGAGCCGTAGGAATCCTCGCCGACGATTTCTGCGACCCGGTCACCGAATTCGACATAGCTGCCCAGCTTGTCGACCAGCCCTGCTTCCAGGGCGGCGGTGGCCAGATCGCCGGACGCGCTTTCAATCCAGCCTGCCGGATCGGAAGTGACCGTGGCGATATCGGTATCGGGGCGGGCCTTCTTCACATTGGCCTGCCATTCTTCCCACAGAGCGCCATAGAGCGCCGTGTAGTTTTCGCGCGCGGGTTCTGACATGGCGCTTTCGAGATAGGGCTCGACGGCCGATTTGTAGGTGCCGACGCGGTAGACGCGGGCGTTGATGTTCAGCTGTTCCAGCAGCCCGGCATAATACAGCCGTTCCCCGCCCGGCCCGGCGATAATCGCGCCGCCCAGCGGGTCGAGCCACACTTCGCTGGCATGGGCAGCGAGCATCATCCCGTCATCGGCATAACCCACGGCATAGGCCAGCACCGGCTTTTCCGCCGCGCGCACCCGGTCGAGCGCCGCGCCGATGTCCTGCAAATGGGCCTGACCTGCGCCAAGGAAGCCCGACAGATCGAGCACAACCGCACCAATCCGGTCATCATCGACTGCGCTGTCGATCGCATGGACCAGATCCTGCACATCGTATTCGCCCACCGGCGCTTCGCCCGAAATCAGCGCGTCGATGGGATCGATGACCGCGCGTTCTTCCACCACATAGCCATTCAGCTCCAGCAGCAGCGCACCTTCGCGCACCTGTGCGGGCGAGGGGCGGGACGTGAGCACAGCGTAAAGCGCCATGAAAAACAGCAGCATGAAGATCAGGACCAGCGCGTCCTTGATGCCCCTCAGCAGGCGCCAAACCGATTTTGCGAATGCCATGCGTGTCCTTTGCGGGTTATCCTTCTGAAACCGACATAGGTGGCACGGGGCCGTCATGCCACCGCTTTCCCCTTGAGCGCCCCACGGGGCTCGACTAGAGGCGTGGGCTTAATGACATCGGCAGCATCTTCAGCAGGCGGGGCCGGGGGCGGAGGCAGCCGCTATCCGGCGGGCGGCCATGCATTCCCGCACCGCGATCTGACCGGCATTGCCCAACTGGAACGGCACGAAATCCTCTATCTGCTGGACGAAGCCGAACAATGGGTGGAACTGAACCGCAGCGCGAACAAGCGGGCGGAGCACCTTTCTGGCCTGACCATCATCAATGCGTTTTTCGAGAACTCCACGCGCACGCTGCTGAGCTTTGAAATTGCGGGCAAACGGCTGGGTGCGGATGTGGTCAATATGCACGCCGCGACCTCCAGCACGAAGAAGGGCGAAACGCTAATCGACACGGCGATCACGCTCAATGCGATGCGCGCCGATGCCATCGTGATCCGCCATCGCAGCAGCGGCGCAGTGGACCTGATCGCCAGCAAGGTGGACTGCCCGGTGCTGAACGCAGGCGATGGCAGCCATGAACACCCGACGCAGGCCCTGCTGGATGCATTGGCGCTGCGTCACGCGCTGGAAGAACGCGGCGAGGGGGCGGAGGACTTTACCGGCCTGACCGTCACGATCTGCGGCGATATCCTGCACAGCCGGGTCGCGCGCTCCAATATACTGTGCCTGCAGGCGATGGGGGCCAGCGTGCGCGTCTGCGCTCCGCCGGCGCTGATGCCTGCCGCGATCGAGCGGATGGGGGCCGAACCGTTTCATGATTTCGATGCGGCGCTCGCGGGCAGCGATGTGGTGATGATGCTGCGTCTGCAGAGCGAGCGGATGGCGGGGCAATTCATCCCCTCCGCGCGCGAATATCATCACCTTTACGGCCTGACGGCAGACCGGCTGGACCGCGCTGCGCCCGACGCGCTGGTGATGCATCCCGGCCCGATGAACCGGGGTGTGGAGATCGACAGCGATGTGGCCGACCGGCTCGACCGGTCGATCATCACCCGGCAGGTGGAAATGGGCGTCGCCATTCGCATGGCTTGTCTGGATATTCTGACCCGGCGGGCGCGCGGGATTGATGGCTGGTCGGGCGAGCTCGGCAAGGGCCAGTGGGTGTGAGGGCGCGGGAATGAAACAGCAGCGCGCTCTTACGATCACCAATGCACAATTGGTCACGCCCGGCGGCGTGGTCGATGGTTCGCTGCGCTGCGCCGATGGCGCACTTGTCGCGGTGGGCGATGTTGCTGCGGAAAGCAGTGATGAAACCGTCGACGCTAGGGGCAGACTGGTGCTGCCCGGCCTCGTCGATTTCGGCGTCTTCACCATCGACAAACCGGCGTTTCATTTTGGCGGGATCACCCGCGCGGCGCTGATGCCCGACCAGTCGCCGCCGCTCGATCTGCCGAGCCGGGTCAGCTATATTGCCAAGAGCGGGAAGCCGGATCTTTGGGTGCATCCGCTGGCCGCTGCAACGCGCGCTCTGGATGGTGAACAACTGGCTGAACTGGGCCTGATGCAGGCGGCGGGTGCGCGCGGCATTGCGACAGGCCGCCGCTGGATTGCCGATAGCGGAACGATGCTGCGCGTGCTGCAATATGCCGCCATGCTCGATCTGGTGGTGGTTGCCCATGCAGAGGATGCCGCGCTGGCCGGGAATGCTGCGGCCACGGCGGGCGAGATGGCCACCCGGATGGGGCTGCCGAGCGCGCCCCCCGAAGCAGAAGCTTTGGCCGTGGCCCGCGATATCGCGCTGGCCGAGATGGCCGGTGCACAGCTGCATTTCCGGCAAGTCACCACACGCGCCGCGCTCAATCTGGTGCGCTCGGCCAAGGCACGGGGGGTGGCCGTCACTGCTGGCGTTACACCGGCGCATTTCATGTTGTCCGATCTGGAAACCGGCGGCTTTCGCACCTTCGCCCGCCTGTCGCCGCCTTTGCGCAGCGAAGCAGACCGGCAGGCGGTCCGCGAGGCGATTGCCGACGGGACGATCGACGTTATTTCCAGCGGTCACGATCCGCGCGGGGTGGAGGACAAGCGCCTGCCCTTCGCCGATGCCGAGCCCGGTATGGCAGGCGCGGAAACCCTGCTCGCCCTGTCGCTGACACTGGTGCGTGACGGCGTGATCGACCACGCGCGGCTGGCCGACTTGCTCTGCGCTGCTCCGGCGCGGCTCTTAGGGATAAATGCGGGGTCCCTGGCACCCGGCACCGAAGCCGATATTGCTTTGGTCGATCCCGATAAGCCATGGATAGTGAGTAGCGCCCGCATGCAGGCAGCGGCCGGGAACACCCCGTTCGACGGCCAGCCGGTGCAGGGGCGGGTAACAGCATTGTGGAAAGGCGGCGTGCATGTCGGCGGATGAAGGCCACAAACCCCGTGCAGAACGCGCCACCGTCGGCGTTCAGGGCAAATACCGCCGTGGTTCCGGTGTTGCGCGCGATGTCTGGATCACCGATCTCTCGCAATCGGGCTGCCGTTTTTATGACCGTTTCGGCACCATGAAGCAGGGCACAGAAATTACTCTCCGGCTGGGCACATTCGGCCCGATCCCCGCGATAGTGCGGTGGTGGGACAACCAAGTTAACGGCGTGGAGTTCGTGGAGCCGCTGCACATCTCCGTGTTCGAGCATGTCTGCAAGCAATTGTCGGACAAGCCGGTCGACCGGCAGGATCTCAGCAGGCTCTAGGCCGCGCCGCTCCGCCCAGACAAAAAAGCCCCTCCCGGCATGTGGACCGGAAGGGGCATGGTGCGGGAGTGATCCGCTTTAGATGATCTGTTGCTGCCTTAGCGGCTGGCCATGCGAACGCCGGTTTCCACGGCACCGGGCAGAGGCGCATTCCTGGCCCAGGTGATGCAGCCCTGACCGCGGGTCTTCACAGAAGAGCACATGGAACGCGCGCTGCTGTTATCGAAACCGGCAGCCGAGACGCGGAAATAGGTCTTCCCGCGCACCACAGCCTTGGTGATGACCATCTGGTGGTCGGAAAGCTGCGAATAGCGCTTGGCGTAAATGCCCCAGGCGCGCTTTGCACCGGCTTCGGAACCGAAGCTGCCCAGCTGGACCAGATGGCTGCCATCGCTGCGCGAAACGGCTGCGCTGGAGGCGATGCTGCGCGTTTCGGGCTTGGCACCATTACGCACCGGCATCGTCTGGACGACCGGGTTAGAGACGAATTTGAGAGCGTTCGTGGCGACTTGCGCAACCGTGGCACCTTGCGGAGCCGGAGCGGCGAAGGCCTCTTCGAAGTCTGCCGGCGGCGCTACCGCCGGAGCCACATCGGCCACCTGCGGAACAGCGCGCGGTGCGGGAATGTCGGTCAGCGGCGGCAATTCACGCGGCGAAGACTGCGCAACGAAACCGGTCGGTGCCGGAGTAGCCTGTGCAGGCACTGCCGGGGCCATTGCGGCGGCTTCTGCGAAGCGCTGCTCTTCACCCGGAGCGATATTCAGCGCGAGTGCGGCGGGCTGGCCGGGATCGCGGGTCACAGGCACATTCAGCAGACCGGCAACCCGTTCCTGATGCGCGCCATCGGTGGCGGTGCGCGCCCAGTCGGACAGGCGTTTTTCCAGCATATCGCCGGGAACGTCCTCTGCGGCCATTACGCGGGCAGCACGCCAATTGCCCTGCAGGGCGTAAGCATAGGCCAGATTCTGGCGAACCTTGGCGTTGTTCTGGCCGCCGCGCAGGGCGTTGGCGAGAACATGGACACCGCGATCGGGATCGCCTGCCAATGCCAGCGCAAGGCCGCGATCAGCGGCCGGGATATCGTCGCGCCAGTCCGACAGCACGCCCAGAGCTGCGGTGCGATCACCCTTGCCGATCAGCGCGAGGGAATAGCCAAGCGCGGTGCGGGGCGAAGTGTCGCCGAGCGAAATCGCGTCCTGAAAGCTGGTCGCTGCCGAGGCGAAGCGGCCGGCGTCGAGATAGGCTGCGCCGAGCATTGCGCGGTAGGTCGCATTTCGCGCTTCCTGAGCCACGGCAGCTTCTGCATTGGCAACCGCGGAGGCCGATTTGCCTTGGGCAATCGCAACCCGTGCATCGCTGGCCGATGTATCCGCTCGCTTGCCGCCGGCTGCGGTGCAACCCGCGAGGGCCACTGTGGCGAGCGCGCTTGTCAGGGCAAGGCGGGTAAAGCTGTGCTTGCGGATCATTGGTATTCCCCTTGGGCGGTCATCATGCGTGCAAATGAGGGAGCGCGGGTCATTTGCCCGCGCCTTGATGTGGGACCTGTGCGGCCATGCTGTCGACTTCGGGCATGTCGCCCAGCAACTTGTCCAGCGCTTCGGTCACCAGTGCCTGAGCGCTGCGGCCGCGAATGGTGCTGGCCAGACGCAATTTCAGGTGGCGGTCGGAATCGAGCCGCAGGGTGAAGGCAGCACGCTTGCCGCGAGAGGCAGCGGACCGCCGCGGCTTTGCCGCCGGCGCATCCCGATTTTCTGGGCTGTCATTGGAAGCAATGCGGGTGGCCAGCTCCTCGATCTGTTGCTTTACCGGCGGAACAGGCATCGGGGCCTCCGCTGGCGAGACTGCGACCACAGAAGGTTTGGCTGGTTGCGGGGCGGGTTCCGGTGTCAGGCCAGCGTGGCCATCCGTCGGCTGGTCCGTTTCATGGGGCTCGCCCATGTCATTCCAGCCCAGATCTTCCAGATTGGCAGCCAAAGCAGCGCCGCCGTTCGGGCTTTCGCCGTGCACGGGAGCGATCTGCGGACGCATGGCAGGCTTCGCGCCGCCCTTGCGGGCCAGCAGCGTAGGGCTGAGAGAGGCGAAGCTCGTTTCTGTCATGGTGTTTCCTGTCCCCTGAAAGGCGCGCTTAGGACGCTACGCGGCGGCCGAAGCCACCTGCGGGACGGTAGCCGCCCGAGGGTTGCTGCGCCGCTTGCGGAGCAGCAAAGACGGTGCGGCGGAAATTCTTCTCCAGCCGGTCAGCGAGATAGCCCCACAGGGCGGTCACTTCGGCGGCGGAGCGGCTGTTCGGATCGACTTCCATCACGGTGCGGCCATCGATCATCGAGGCGGCAAAATCGGTGCGATGATGCAGCGTGATCGGTGCAACGGTGCCATGCTGGCTGAGCGCAACAGCGGCTTCGGAAGTAATCTTGGCCTTGGGCGTGGCGGCGTTGACGCAGAACACCAGCGGCTTGCCTGCACGTTCGCACAGATCGACCGTAGCGCCCACGGCGCGCAGATCGTGCGGGCTGGGGCGGGTGGGGACGACAATCAGTTCGGCCACACCGATAACCGACTGGATCGCCATCGTGATGGCAGGCGGTGTATCGATGACGGCCAGTTTGAAGCCCTGCTGGCGCAAGGCCTGGAGATCGGTTGCCAGCCGCGTGACAGTGGTCTGGGCGAAAGCGGGATATTCCGCCTCACGCTCGTTCCACCAATCGGCCAGAGAGCCTTGCGGATCGATATCGATCAGCACGACGGGTCCTGCTCCGGCGCGCTGCGCCTGAACCGCCAGATGGCCTGAAAGGGTGGTCTTACCCGATCCGCCTTTTTGCGAAGCTAATGCCAGTACACGCAAGGACTGGTCCCCCGTTAAATCCAAATGGTCCCCAGCGCCTGTCGCCGGAGGTCACTTACGGAAATCGCAGGATACCCCTAATTTTGGGTTAACACTGGCAGTCATGAATGCGCATGTGAGGCCCCTTAACGCTCTCGATTGCATGTTTTCAGCGACGATAAACCCTTTGCTAACGGGGTGTTCACTATGTCAGTCTACCAAGACATCGACTTTCACTGTGAACGAAAGGGCCACTCCCATGGCCAGATCCTCTGCCCTAGGTGCCGCACTGCTGGCGCTTTGTATCGCTGTCCCCACGCCTGCGCTCGCCGATGTGAAGGCAGGCGTCGATGCGTGGAGCGCGGGCAATTACGCCGCAGCCGTTGCGGAATGGCGCGGGCCAGCCGCCAGCGGTGATGCCGATGCGCAGTTCAATATGGCGCAGGCCTACCGGCTGGGCCGGGGGGTCGAAGCCAACGCCAAGCAGGCGGAGGTGTTTTACGCCAAGGCCGCAGCGCAGGGCCATCTGAAAGCGGCCGACAATCTGGGCCTGCTGATGTTTCAGGACGGTCGCCGTCAGGAAGCCATGCCCTATGTGCAAGCCGCAGCGGGACGCGGTGATCCGCGCGCGCAATATCTCCTGGGCATCGCCCACTTTAACGGCGATCTGGTGGAGAAGGACTGGGTCCGGGCATATGCCTTGCTGACACTGGCGAATTCCGCCGGCCTGCCGCAGGCCGCTCCCGCAATCGCGCAGATGGATGATTTCATTCCGCTCGCCCAGCGTGAGCAGGCGCAAATTGTCGCGGTTGACCTCAAACAAAAGGCCGATGCGCAGCGGGTGAGCCAGCTGGCCGCCGCCGATCTGAATGGCGGTGCAGCCACCAGTGTCGCGCCGCCTCCTGCGCCGGTTCGTTCTGTCGCTGCTGCGCCCGTCCGGCAAAATCCTGGCGGTGCCGCTGCCATCCCGCGCCCGATCCCGACGACATCTGTCGCTCCGTCCGTCGCTGCCGCTCAGGCTGCTGTGGCCGAGGCGCAGCGCGTCACCGGCACGGAAAGCCCGGCCGAGGCAGGCGCACCCTATACCCGTCCGACCAGCGCACCGCCGGTGCGCAGCGCTGCGGCTTCTCCCGTTCGGACGCCGGCTCCAGCACAGGCTCGGGCACCCGCGCCGCAGCCTCGACCTGCACCTGCCCCGGCGGCAACGGCGTCCTCCGGCCCTTGGAAAGTCCAGCTGGGTGCATTCTCGGTAAAGAGTAACGCCGAGCGCTTGTGGTCGCGTCTGGCATCGCGCAGCGAGTTGTCCGGCAGCAGCAAGCTGCTTGTCCCGTCGGGCCGCGTGACCCGATTGCTGGCCGCAGGCTTCGCTTCGCGCGGCGATGCGCAATCGGCTTGCACGGCGCTGAAACGCGGCGGGCAGGACTGCCTCGTTACCCGGTGATCTGCTCGGCTGATCGATAGTCTTCGGTCCGCCCACGCCAGCACTTCATCGACGGAATGTTCCCTTGTGCCGAGCGTGCCGATACAGCGCGGACTCCCGTATGGTGCGGGTGATAGGGGACGGGCATCATGACAAGCGACGCGCAGCTGGCCGGACTGGCGGACATTGCTCCGCCTGACGAGGCCAAGCCTCTTGCGGCGGGCACGAATGATCGCATCGCCAGCCTCGATTTTATTCGCGGCATCGCCGTGATGGGCATTCTGGCGGCCAATATCGTGATCTTCGGTCAGCCGTTTAACGCCTATATCTATCCGGAAGCCTTCCTCGTTCCGACCGGTGACCCCGGTGGCTGGCAGTGGATCGCGCAATTGGTGCTGATCGACGGCAAGATGCGGGCGCTCTTCACGCTGCTGTTTGGCGCGGGCATGGTTCTTTTCATGGAGCGTGTGTGGGCGCGGGGTGGATCGCGCGCGCTTCAGGCCAAACGGCTGGCAATCCTGGCCGTGTTCGGGCTGATCCATTTCTTCTTTATCTGGATCGGCGACATTCTGTTTTTCTACGGGTTGTTCGGCTTTCTCGCGCTGGCCTGCCTCAGGTGGAAAGCCAAAACCCAGCTCTATGCCGGGATTATCGGCTACGTCTTTGGCGCTCTGCTCTACGCAGCGACGATCACCTTTCCGTTTCTGGTCACGGATACCGCGATGGGTGATGCGCCCCAATTCGCCGAAATGCGTGGCGACATGCTCGCCGGTATCGATGAGGCGCTGGCCGACGATGCGGAGACGACGCAGCTGAAGCAGAGCGGCGATTATGCGGGCCTGGTCGAGAAACGGTTCAAGCAGGAATGGTTTCTGCCGCTGGCCAATGCGGGGTTCTTCATATTCGAAACTCTGCCTCTGATGCTGCTGGGCATGGCGCTTTATCGCTACGGGTTTTTCAGCGGAGCACTGGATAGGGGCCGGATGGTCCTGTGGGGCTGGATCGGATTGCTTGGCGGAGGCCTTGCGCATCTGGCGATCGGTCTGTTCGTACAGTCGGGCGGGTTCGCGTTCTACACCGCCACGGCCGCCTTTGTGGGATGGAGCCCGCTGCCCCGATTGGCGATGGCGCTGGGGCTGGCGGCGCTGCTGGTGGTCTATTCACCGGCATGGACGGGCTGGTTGGGGCAACGCATTTCCGCCGCGGGGCGGACGGCGTTCACCAATTATCTCGGCACATCGGTGGTGATGATGTTCGTCTTCCATGGCTGGGCATTGGGTCTCTACGGCGAATTGAACCGCCCGCAATTGTACGGCGTGACGGTTGCCGCGTGGGTGATGATGCTCGCTTGGTCCAAGCCGTGGCTGGACCGGTTCCGCTATGGCCCGCTGGAATGGCTGTGGCGCTGCCTGACCTATGGGAAGTTGTTCCCGATCCGGCGCTAGAGATTCGGACCTCGCTAACGCCCGTGTTTTTACGAGAAACCAAACGGCCCGTCAGGGCCGCAAGCGCGACCGCGCGCCCGCAGCGACGCGACCTTCTGGTCGCATGAGCGAGGAGGCTAGGGGCACGGACGTGCCCCGCCCGCAGCGTTCAACAAAAATCCACTTGCTATTGAGAATAATTCGCATAAATATGCTCTTGCGAATCAATCGCAGGAGACGCCGAAGCATGTATGTTTGCATCTGCAATGCCATCCGCGAAACAGAGCTGCGCCGCGTGGCGCGCCTCACGAATGGTGATGCCGAAGCGGCCTATGCCAAGCTGGGCAAGCGGCCCAATTGCGGTTCCTGCCTGAACGAGGCTGACGCCATCCTGTTCGAAGAGCGCGAAATGGGCCTTCAACCGGCCCCGGCCTGACGCATTTTCCCGCTACTGAAAACCATTCGCAAATGGCGGTTTTCTGCGGTTTTTTGACATTTTGACCCTTGCTTTCATGACTGTATGGCCCGCATAAGCGCGCCACATTCAGTCATCAGGAGCACACCGCCATGAAGGGCGATCCCAAGGTCATCGATTTTCTCAACCAGGCTCTCACCAACGAGCTGACGGCAATCAACCAGTATTGGCTGCATTACCGCGTTCTGGATGATTGGGGCGTTGCGAAACTGGCTGCTTACGAGCGCAAGGAATCCATCGAGGAGATGGAACATGCCGACAAGCTGGCCGAGCGGGTCCTGTTCCTCAACGGGCTGCCCAATTTTCAGGCGATCCACAAATTGCAGGTCGGTGAAACGGTCGAGGAAATCCTCAAGGCCGATATGGCGCTGGAAGAGAAAGCCATTCCGCTGCTGCGCGACGCGGTCGAATATTGCGAGAGCGTGCGCGACTATGTCAGCCGCGACCTGTTCGCCTACATCCTCGACAACGAGGAGGAGCATGTCGACTTCCTCGAAACGCAGTTCGACATGATCGAGCGGATGGGCCTGCAGAATTACGTCCAGCTACAAAGCAGCGCCGCAGGCGAGGGCGAGAAGTAGGGATGTCAAAAGGGGCCGGTACGCCGTGCGCGCCGCCCCCTATTCCCCCGAGATCATTGGTTGCAGTTTTTTCGCATCCATTATGACGGACACAGGCAGGCTTTCGGTAAATGCCGGAAGACTGGTGCCGTCCAGCAGATACGCAGCAGCCGTGTAGGCACCACCATCACCCCGATCATGCACGAAGCACAGGTTCTTCTCGCCGATCTGATCGAGGAAAGCGACAAACCCTGCATAAAACAGCAATTCGTCGGGAGACCATTGTGTATGCGGCCGTTTTACATGGAGGACAACGCCGAGGTCGCCAGTAACGCACCGCGCATTGCCGCGCCCCGCAACTTCCTGCACGGTTTGCAACCACACGCCCGGTAAGACGCTGAAAAATGCTCGCTCCGTGCTTTGGGCATCAGGCTCCGGCTGCAAGATGTAGCTCGTGAATCCGCTGAAGTCCGCGCGCGCCAGACCCGACGGATCGCCGACGGCATTAGAATCGGCTCTGGTGTCGCGGAGCAAAGCGGGGATTTGTCCGTCTCCCGCAGCCTGCAGCTCCGCAATGATGTCAACGCCCTGTTGCTCCCAGCCATCGACCTTGGGGCCTTCTGTAGACATCATCTCGATTATGGGAGCATTGCGTTCCCTTATCGCGATGTCTCCGCTTAGCGCCTTGAAATATTCTACGAATTCGTCGTTGGTAGCAGCGGTGAGCGCGCCGTTCACGGCTATCTCAATGGGTGTCGACGATCGCTGAGCTTGCTCACCGTCGGCAGACTGCTCGATCTGAGGATCATCCTGCGCCCTGAGCGGAGAAGTGAGCGCCAAACTCAGGCAAAGCACTGAGAGCGTTCCGCCAAGAAGTGCGCGGCGTATTCTCTTATCGCGAGAAGAGGGGGGCTGAGTGCAGTTCTGAATGCTCATCATCGTGTTGTCCTATCTGCGTCGGCCCTCACCGCGGGAAATCTCGCCTCAGCCCTTGTTCTGGTTGCTCTCCGCCCGTGCCATGCGCTGGCGCGTGCGCTCTTCCTTCAATCGCTCGCGGTTGCGGTGGGCGGCGGTGCGGGCCTCCAACGCGAACATCGACAGGCCGATCATCAGGAACACCATCGTGATGATCCAGACAATCGCGGTGAGATAGCCGATCTGCGGGGTGATGAAGGCCGACACGAACAGCACGGTAATCACCACGCTGATGCTGAGCGCGGCCAGCGTGCTGAACATCAGCGCCGATTGCGCATAGCCGCGGCGCTTTTCGAGCGCGGGCAGATCGTCCACCGCGCTGCCTGCGCGCCCTTCTTCGTCCATCATCGTGATCCGCTCGATCCGGTTCGCCACCCAGATCAGCCGATTGGTCATGACATTCATGATTGCCCCGATCCCGGCGAGCAGGAAGGCCGGGGCGAGCGAGAGCTGGACGATCGACTGGACGCGCGCGGTGCTGGAGGTCCGCTCGATCAGGTCTGTGGCGAGGCCGGTGGCGGCAAAGGCGAGCAGGTCTTCCATCACGCGCGTATTACCCCTTGTCCGAACCGCCGCTGTAATTCCCGCCTCCGCCTTTGTTGGCGTTGTAGGGGTTTTTCGGGCTCTTCAATGACACCCGCACGGGCACGGCATCGAAACCCAGTTTGGACCGGATGCCGTTGACCAGATAGCGTTCGTAACTGGTCGGCAGCGATTCCAGCCTGGTCCCGAAAATCACAAAGCGGGGCGGGCGGGTGCCGACCTGCGTGATATAGCGCAGTTTGACCCGTCGGCCCTTGGGCGCGGGCGGCGGGTTGGCCTCCATCGCATCGTCGAACCAGCGGTTGAGCGCGGCGGTGGGCACGCGCTTCGACCAGCTTTCGCGCAATTCGAATGCAGCGCTCAGCATCTGGTCGATGCCTTTGCCGGTCTTTGCGCTCACGGCCAGCAGCGGGAGCCCGCGCACCTGTGCCAACCCGTCATCCAGCGCGGCACGCACGCCGTTGAACAGTGCGCTGGCATCCTCGGCAATGTCCCACTTGTTGATTGCCACCATCAGCGCCCGGCCTTCTTCCAGCGCCATGGCCGCGATTTTCAGATCCTGATGCTCCAGACCCTGGGTGGCATCGAGCAGCAACACGACAACCTCTGCAAAATCGACTGCGCGGCGGGCATCGGCCACCGAAAGCTTTTCCAGCTTCTCGGTCACATTGCGTTTCTTGCGCATACCGGCGGTGTCGATCAGGCGGATGTCGCGCACGCCATCATCGTCGGGTTTCGCTTTGGGATCGGTCCATTGCCAGTCGATCGCAATCGAATCGCGGGTAATCCCCGCTTCCGGCCCGGTCAGCAGACGGTCCTCGCCCAGCATCTTGTTGATGAGGGTCGATTTGCCCGCATTGGGGCGGCCGACGATGGCCAGTTTCAGCGGACCGAGCGGGGCGTCTTCTTCAGGATCGTGATTGTCCAGCCGTTCCTGATGGGCCTCTTCCTCATCGTCGGCATCCTTGCCGATGATCGGCCACAGCCCTTCGAAAAGGTCGGCAATCCCCTCGCCATGTTCGGCAGAGATACCCGCCGGATCGCCCAGACCCAGCGCATAGCTTTCCAGCATACCCGCCTCGCCGGCTTTACCCTCGGCCTTGTTCGCCACCAGCACCACCGGCACCTCTACCGTGCGCAGCCAGCGCCCGATTTCCTCGTCCAGCGGGGTCAGGCCCGCGCGTGCATCGATCACGAACAGCACTGCGTCCGCGCCCTCGACGCTGACCTCGGTCTGCGCGCGCATCCGGCCCGGCAGCGATTCGGCGTCGTCATCCTCCCACCCGGCGGTATCGACGACGGTGAATTTCATCCCCGCCAGCTCGGCATCGCCCATCCGGCGATCGCGGGTAACGCCCGGCTGATCGTCCACCAGAGCGAGCTTTTTGCCCACCAGACGGTTGAACAAAGTGGACTTGCCGACATTGGGCCGGCCGATGATGATGACTGTAGGACGCATTTCACCCGCGCAGGTGGCCCCTGCCGCACGGATTGGCAAGCGTTGCGGCGTTTCTCGCGGGTTTCTGGCAAGTTATGGTGTATTTGCGTTAACCGTGATGCGAAGGGGGGCGTGAAGGTTACGCGGCCATTTAGGCCAATATGTTACAACGCTTTACACGCCCACTCGCCGCTCTCGCACTCCTTGCTTCGGGTGGTGTCGCCGCGATTGCCGCACCGTCCGCCGCACAGGCCAGCGAACTTCCCGCCTATCTGCAATGCGTGCCCTATGCGCGCGAAGTCAGCGGCATCCAGATTTTCGGCGATGCGCATACGTGGTGGGAGCAAGCTGCAGCGAAATACGAGCGGGGCAACACACCGCGTGTCGGCGCCGTCATGGCGTTTCGCCCGCATCGCAATATGCGGCTGGGCCATGTGGCGGCGGTCAGCAAAGTGATCGATTCGCGGACCGTCCTGCTCGACCACGCGAACTGGTCGCCGATCAACGGTCGCCGTGGCCAGATCGAGAAGGACGTGAAGGCCGTCGATGTCAGCCGGAACAATGACTGGAGCCAGGTGCGCGTGTGGTATCATCCGCAGGGCGGGCTGGGCGTATCGCAGTGGCCGATCCACGGGTTCATCTACGGCGATGGCAAGGCACGCCAGCAACCGCGCCGGATTGCACCGCCTACGCGGATGGCTGTGACCAAAGCGCCGTCAAAGACCTTTGCCAGCGCGTTCGCCGGCATGAAGCCCAAAGCCGCCCCGGCCAGCTATCGCAAGGCTCCGGCGCTTCAGCCGGTCCGTGGCCAGGTTCAGGCGCGGTCGGGATACCGCAAGGCCACGCCGCTCGCGCCCGTGCGCCGTCCGGCGCCAGCGTCCAAGGCGAACACCGGCGATCCGTTCGCGCAGGTCATCGCCCGCTACGATAGCAAATAGGGCGGTGCGCCCAGCTCAGTCCGCTTTGGCGACGGGCGCATCGTCGCCCAGATCCTCGAACCACGCCTCGACCGGGCCTTTCAACTTCAGCAGCAGTGGGTTGCCCTTGCGGTCCACCGTCTTGCCGGCCTGCACCCGCACATAGCCTTCAGGAATCGAATATTCCTCGATATCGGTGCGCTGACGCCCCTTGAACCGGATGCCGACACCGCGCTGCAGAACTTCCTGATTGAAATGCTTGCTGCGCGGATGGACCGAGAGGACCATCGGCGGCATATCGGGCGTGGCAGCTGCCTTTTCGGGCGTGCTTTCCGGGGTGGATTCGGTTTTTTCGTCGCTCATGCGCGCAGCCGATAGGCGCGGGAGGGGCATCTGACAATCGGCGTTCGCGTGTCCGCACACGGAGCATGGGGTCTCTATCGGGCCGGTAAGATGTCGCCCGTCGCCAAAGGCAGGCGCGCGGAGCGGTAAGAACGCGCGCGAAACACCCCTTCCATGCTTGCCCTTTGCCCCCTTGCATCCTACAGGCGCTCGTTCAACGCGTGCGGGCCTGCCGGTTCGCGCGCGAATTCGTTCAGGCTTGCGGGCGTGGCGGAATTGGTAGACGCGCTGGTTTTAGGTACCAGTATCGCAAGATGTGGGGGTTCGAGTCCCTTCGCCCGCACCAATCCGCCGCCTTGGGCAGGAGCGGAACAGATTCACACCGATTACCTTGAGGTTCAAAGGCACAGCCATGCAGATTACCGAGACCACAAACGAGGGCCTCAAGCGCGCCTATGCGCTGACCATTCCGGCTTCCGATATCGAGAAGAAAATCGATGCGGAGATCAAGAAGGTCGCTCCGCAGATGAACATGCCGGGTTTCCGCCCAGGCAAGGTTCCGGCCAATCTGGTCCGCAAGATGCACGGCGAGCAGCTGCACGCGCAGGTCATCAACGACACGATCCGCGATTCGGTCGATGCGCTGATGAAGGACAAGGAACTGCGTCCCGCAATGCAGCCCGCCATCGAGCTCGGCCAGGATTACGAGCAGGGCAAGGATGCGGTCGTTACCGTCAATCTGGAAGTCCTGCCCGAAGTCGAGGCCCCCGAAGTCGAGGGCATGAAGCTGGAGCGTCTGACCGTTCCGGTGGAAGATTCCGCTGTCGATGAAACCATCGGCCGGATCGCAGAAGGCAACAAGAGCTACAAAGACGCCGCCAAGACCCGCAAGGCGAAGGACGGCGACCAGCTGATCATTGATTTCGTCGGCCGTGTGGACGGCGTGGAATTCGAAGGCGGCAAGGCCGAAGACACTCCGCTGGTGATTGGCTCCGGCACGTTTATTCCCGGCTTTGAAGACCAGCTGACCGGCGCGAAGACGGGCGACGAGAAGACCATCACCGTCACCTTCCCCGCCGATTATCAAGCCAAGGATCTGGCCGGCAAAGAAGCCGAGTTCGACATCACGGTGAAGGCAGTCAAAGTCGAAACCGAAAGCAAGATCGACGACGATTTCGCCAAGGGTCTGGGCCTGGAAGGCATCGACAAGCTGAAGGAACTGGTGCGCGGCCAGCTGGAGCAGGAAACGGCCGGCCTCACCCGCACCCAGATGAAGCGCCAGCTGCTCGACACGCTGGCCGCCGGTCACGATTTCCCCGTGCCCGAAGGCATGGTAGACGCCGAATTCCAGCAGATCTGGGCCCAGCTGATGCAGGAAGCGCAGGGTGAAGAAGACACCGAAGCCGCGCTGAAGCAGATCGAAGAAGAAAAAGACGATTACCGCTCAATCGCCGAGCGTCGCGTGCGTCTGGGCCTCCTGCTGTCGGAAATCGGCCAGAAGAACGGCGTGGAAATTTCCGGTCAGGAAATGAACATGCTGATGCAGCAGGCCGCGCAGCAATATCGCGAGGAAGACCGCGAGCGGTTCCTGCAATATGTCCAGCAGGACCCGATGGCCGCAGCCCAGCTGCGCGCACCCTTGTACGAAGACAAGGTCGTCGACTTCCTGTTCGAGAAGGCCGAGATAACCGACCGCGAAGTGACGCGCGAGGAACTGGAAGCCGCGATCGAAGCGGATGCCGAGGAAGAAGCAAGCAAGGCCAAGAAGCCTGCTGCGAAGAAAGCTCCGGCGAAGAAAGCAGCGGCCAAGAAGGCACCGGCTAAGAAAGCTCCGGCCAAGAAGGCGGACGACGCTGAAGCCAAGCCGGCCGCGAAGAAGGCACCGGCCAAGAAGCCAGCCGCGAAGAAAGCTCCGGCGAAGAAGCCTGCTGCCAAAACCGCAGCAGCAAAGCCTGCAGCGGCCAAGAAGGCTCCCGCCAAGAAGGCTCCCGCCAAGAAGGCTCCCGCCAAGAAGGCTCCGGCAAAGAAGCCTGCTGCCAAGAAATAATCGGTCCCGCGAGAGCGGGTGAGCCGAACAAGAGGGCGGGGCTAGCCGGTTGGCTTGTCCCGCCCTTTCTGCGTCCGGGCCGCTCGCGGCATATTAACGTTTCGCGGTTAAGAAGTCCCCCTGCGAGACCGGCTGCGCCCTGCACTTGATCGTGCAGGCTGCATCTGTTCGCTGGAAAAGCACACGACCGACCGGACGGAAAATCCGGGAACGAACCGGGACCGATCATGACCGCAGAAGCTGGCCGCAAACATTATCATGATATCGACGGAGCGCGCTCGGTCCTGATGTTCCTTTCCGTCGCGCTGCATGCGGGGACGGTTTACGCGCCTGCGCGCCCGTGGATTACCGGCAATACGGAGCGGCATGATTTCTTCGACTGGCTGATTTTCGGCTTCCACCTGTTTGTGACGCCGACATTCTTCTTTGTCGGCGGGTTCTTTGCCGTCCTGCTGCTGTCGCGCCGGGCGGTGGGCGATTTCTTCACCAACCGTCTGCTGCGCACCGGAGTGCCGCTGGTCACCATCGCGCTCAGCCTGAATATGGTCGAGCATTATTTGCGCTATGTCGATGCGGCAGCGCCGGGCGCGGCGGCCAGCTTTTTCGGCTGGGTCGGCAGCCCCGAATTTGTCGCCATCTGGGCCGACGGGACATGGGCGCTGCATCTGTGGTTCCTGGTCAGCCTGATGCCGATGTTCCTGCTCGCAGGGCTGGTGCAGGCGGGGCTTCCGGCGAATTCCGGCCTGCGCAGCCTGTCGGTGAAATTCTCGGATCGGCTCGCAACATTGTTTGCGGGTAGCGCGGCTTTTGCGCTGTTCCTGCTGCTGCTGGCCGGAGCGAACACCGCCAATTACGTTGTCGCGGGCCAGATACCGGGCAGCTATCAACTGATCTTCCCCGGCTTCCAGAGCTGGTACAAGCTGGTCAGCGAATTCCCGTTCTTTGTGATTGGCGTGATGGCGGCGCTGTCCCCGACGCTTTTGAAAACGCTGGTGACGTGGCGGCCATGGATGCCCTTTGCCGCCGCTGCCGCGCTCTATTTCCAGCCCTATGCCAATCCCGATCAGGGAATGCTGGAAAGCCTCGCCATGCTGTTTGCAAACCAGCTATCGATCTGGGTGCTGGTGCTGTTCATTCTGCAATTCTTCCACCGCTTCTTCCTCGATGGCGGGCCCAAGACCAGCTGGCTCGCCGATTGCGCGCTGTCGATGTATCTGTTCCACCACTGCCTCGTGTATATTTACGGGCGCTGGCTGGTGCCGGTGGATTGGCCGATTGCGCTGGAGTTCACCCTGCTGACGATTGCAGCGGCAGGCACGGTGATCATGATCCACGAATTCGCCGTTCGCCGGATCGGCTGGGTCCGCCTGCTGTTCAACGGCAAGACGGATATCGAGGCCATCCGCGCACGGCGGGCGAAACAGGCGGGCAAGAACGCCCCTCTGCCTCCCGCCCCCGAACGACAGGCGGGCGCGCTGGGCTGAGCAGTTCAGCCCTGCTCCTGCCGACCTTCCACCTTTACCGGACGACGAACGCCGGGTGACAGCCCCTCCAGCGTGGGGTGCTGGCCGCGATGGATGTGCCCGCCGCGCCCTTCCACCATCCGCATCAGCGGGGCGCTCAGTACGCCGTGAATGACGATGGAGGCGAGGATGGCAAAGGCGGTCACGGCCCACAGCGCATCCAGATCGCTGAAGGTCGCATGGTTCTGGCCGTAGGCGAGATAATAGACCGACCCCATGCCGCGAATCCCCAGAAACGCGACGGTCAGCTTGCCGTGCCAGGGCAGGTTGCAATTCAGTTCGGCCAGAAAGCCGCCAATCGGGCGGATGATGAAGATCAGCGCCAAAGCCAGCATCGCACCCGGCCAGGTCAGCGCATCGAGCACGCCGCTCGCCAGCATCCCCCCGAATGCGAACAGCACACCGACCAGCACGATCTTCTCTATCTGGTCGATAAAGTGATGGCTGATCTTGTGATAGCGGCTGGCGTTCTCGCGCTGGCGGGCAGTGACTGCGCCGACGAACACGGCGAGGAAGCCATAGCCCTCGACCAGTTCTGCCGCGCCGTAGGCCAGCAGCAAGGTGCCGAGCACGACCAAGCCCTCTGAGGTCGAATATTTGAGCGCGACGGACGAAGGATGCCCGTCTTCATCGACGTCATCATCTTCACCCATTTCGGCCATGCCCGCATCGGCCTTGCGCTCGAACACGTACCATGCGCCCGCCCGGCCCACAGCCCAGCCCATCGCGATACCGGCGACAATCCGCCACACGAAATCCAGTGCAAACCATTCCAGCGTCCAGCCGCCGACCGCCGTCATCCCGACAGCGGCAATCGCCAGATAGGTGAAGGGGAAGGCCAGCCCGTCATTCAGCCCGGCCTCCACCGTCAGCGAGAAACGGATATCGTGCCGCTCGCTCTCGCCCGGCGGCCCGACTTGCACGCTGCGCGCCAGCACCGGATCGGTCGGAGCCAGCACAGCGCCCAGTAGAATGGCGCTGGCAGGCGCAAGGCCCAGACCCCACCAGCCCAGCACCGCCACCGCGACAATCGTGACCGGCATGGCAATGACCAGCAGCGGCCAGATTTGCGCCCAGTTCTTCCAGCTCACCGGGCGGTCAATCGCAATTCCGGCCCCAGCCAGAGAGGCGATCACGATGAATTCGGTGACATATTCCAGCGTAATCGCATCGAATTGACTGGCCGTAGGATTTATCCGCGGCAGACCGAGCGGCAGGGAAAACACCGCCCAACCGATGCCGACATAAAGCAGCGGCAAAGAGAGATATTTCCGGCTGAGCCAGCGCTCCAGCCCGACTGCGGCGATCAGGCCGAGGCCAAACAGCACGAAAAGCAGAATGCGCGGTTCGAAATCCATGGGAGCAGCGGGTAAAGCCCGAGGGGCCGCCCGTCAAAGCCGCGCAATCCAATCACGCCAAATGTCTGTTATCGCCGCCTAAAAACTGCCGCTGACGGAGAACCGGAAAATCGGCCCGATCCGGCGATCTTGCACTTCATTGAACAGCACCGGAGCATTCGGGCGGGAGCCATCGAACACGGTGCGCACGAAATCGTTGCGGGCATTCAGGACGTTCGCATAGGTTGCATTGACGGTCAGGCCGAACACGTCCTTGTGCTCGATGAATATGTCCGCGAACACCGGGCCCTCCGATCCACGCCCGGTTTCGAACCGGCGGGAATAGAACGCCTGATTGTTGGTGAAGATGCCCGCACCCCACGCCCAGTCGCTGCCCGGCACATCGTGGCGCAAATCCATTTCCAGCAGGTCGATCAGGTCGTTGGAGAACGGCCGGTCTTCTCCGGTGAACGGGTCGGTCACGCTCATCCAGCGCTTGATCGCCTGAACTTCCAGCCGCGCGCCGGTCCAGCCCAGCGGATCGAATTGCAGCGTCGTGTTGAGCTCGAGATGGGTGCGCGACGCATCGCCGATATTGCCGCGTGCCTCGCTGCCATTGGGAAGCGGGAAGAACTCGATGAAATCCTCGAACTCGGCGTGGCGCAGCTCCAGCTTTACCGAGCCCCATGCGCCCAGCCCCTTGTTGACCTCCAGATCGAAATTCCAGCTCTGGTTGGGGACCAGCTCGTTATTGCCGCCGCGTTCCTGTTCGTCGTTCAGGTCCACACTGGAGAGGAAATCGCCGAACGAGAGCTGGCCCACACTGCGGCGCACCTCTGCCGCGATGTCGAAATCGCTGCTGGGTTTCCACGAGAGGGAGAGCGACCCTTTGGGCCGTTGGAACGACCGGGAATTCGCCGCCACACCGGTTTGCGAAAGTTTGGAATATTCCGCGCCGCCGGTCGCCTGCAGGGCGAGGGTGGGGGTCAGCTGCTTGCCGAAGCTCAATATCGCTTCATAGCGATCCTCTGTCACGCCGCCCGTTCCGCCATCGAAGGGCAGGGCGACGAAAGTCTCGTTCGCATCCAGCTCCAGCAGGCTGGCGCGCCGGTTCAGCCGGTTGAAGGCCGCCTCGCCGGACAGCTGCCAATCCGCATCCCACAGGTTCCAGCCATATTCGAACCGGCCGATCCGCTCGCCTTCATTGCTGGTCTGGATGAAGCGCGATCCGATGGCCTGCGTGCCGTCATCGAAGCGGTCGATCAGCTGGGATTCGAAATTGTCCCGCTCGAACCGCTCCAGCCCGATCAGCTTCATGCTGCCGGGGCCGAGGGGAAATTCGATATCCGCGCCAACTTCGTATTCCGGGCCATCCGATCCGCGCGACGCGGCGCGGGTCCGCACGGGGCCAGTGGCGGGCATGCCGATCTCGCTGTCGGTCCGCTCGAAATAATCGATCTGGTAGCTCATATTGAGATTGGCGATCACATCGCCGCCAAAATCATAGGTGAAATTGGTGCTCAGATTGGGATTGTCATAGCGGCCGGAAAACTGGCTTTCCTGCAATTCTATCAGATCGCCAGCGGCATCGGTGATGAAGATCGGGCCATCCGCGCCGAACCGGTTGTTGTCGTTTGCCAGAGCGACTGTGTAGTCGAAATTCCCGCTGCTGCCGGTGACCGAAATCTCCCCGCCATAAAGCTGGGCAGAGGTATTGTAGGCGCGAAAGCCGCTGCGCCAGGTGAACTGGCCCGAAGTACCGCTGCTCTTGCGGATGATATTGGCAACCTGACCGTTCAGGCCCGGAATATCGAGCGCATTGCCCTCGACAATTTCGATCCGGATCACCGTGTCTGCAGGGATCCGGCGCAGCTGATCGCGCAGGCTGTCGGATTTGCTGGCGAGGCGCTCGCCATTGACAATCACGTTCTGGCTGGCCTGCCCGAGCCCCCGGCCATTGTCATCATCCGATATGGTGAAGCCCGGCACGCGCGAGAGCATATCGAGCGCATTGCGCGGCGCAAACTGGGTGAAATAATCCGGCTCGAACACGGTCGCGGAGGATTCCGGAGCATCGATCACGGTTTCATCGGCCACCTCGGCAGGGGCGCTTGGAGGGTCCGTTTCCTGCGCAAAGGCGGGCGCGCCGTGGGCAATCAGGGCGACAGACACGGCCAGTGCGCTGGCAGCCCGGTGGCGGGCGGTACGATTTTGCAACTTACTCTCCCCGCGCGAACCCCGCGCAAACCTTGCGCGACACTCGCCTTGCGCTTGGTCCAATGCTCTGGCTGCGTCACATCCTGTTCGACAGGCCGGTTGAAACCACCGACCAGCGGTGAGTTTCATTGTCTTGCGCAACTCATATAGCGTTCATCTTGTTGGACCTTCTGACCCGCGCTTCTAAGCGGGGAAGGTTAAGCCTCTTGAACATCGCGGGCAGAGCGCCGACATTGCCGGTCAACCAACGACAAATAGGAAAACACCGCCCATGATCGATCTGTTCGGCTCCGAAGCCTATGGCACCCAGGGACAATTCACCCGTGATCCGCTGACCGGCGCTCTGGTGCCCATGGTGGTGGAGCAGACCAGCCGGGGCGAGCGCAGTTTCGACATTTTCAGCCGCCTGCTGCGCGAACGCATCGTGTTCGTGACGGGTCAGGTGGAAGACGGCATGGCTTCGCTGATTCAGGCACAGCTGCTGTTCCTCGAGAGCGAAAACCCGTCCAAGCCGATCAGCATGTATATCAATTCGCCGGGCGGCGTGGTGACTGCCGGCCTCGCGATCCATGACACCATGCAGTACATCAAATCGAAGGTTTCGACCGTGTGTATGGGGCAGGCCGCATCGATGGGCAGCTTTCTGCTCGCTGCGGGTGAGCCCGGTATGCGGATTGCGCTGCCCAATGCGCGGATCATGGTCCACCAGCCCAGCGGCGGCGCACGCGGCATGGCCTCCGACATTGAAATTCAGGCGCGCGAGATCTTGCGGATCAAGAAGCGCATGAACGAGATGTATGTGAAGTTCACTGGGCGCACTCTGGAAGAAATCGAGAAGGCAATGGACCGCGACACCTTCCTCGAAGCCGAGGAAGCGATGGAATTCGGTCTGGTGGACAAGGTGTTTGCCTCGCGTCCGGAAGGCGATGAGCCGACCAAGGACGAGGACAAGGGCAGCGGCGGCGCACCCGAATAAGCCTCCACGCAAACCATTGGTGCAGCGTTTCGGGCCGGTTCTGCCCCCGGCCGGGACATTTGTGTCAAGCAATTGGCAACTGTGTGCTTTCAGGTGGGGCTAAGACGGCTCTGCTAGGCAACATTGCTTGTAATATGGAAATCCAGCGATAGGTTGGCCGAATCCGCAGTCCCCACGGGCTGCTTGGGGATCGCGACCAGCGCAATCGGGACGGACTTGGGATATGACGAAATTGAGCGGAACCGATAGCAAGAGCACGCTGTATTGCAGCTTCTGCGGCAAATCGCAGCACGAGGTGCGCAAGCTGATTGCCGGCCCCACCGTTTTCATCTGCGATGAATGCGTGGAGCTGTGCAACGACATCATCCGCGAGGAAACGAAGGCGGGCCTGACCGGCCGCAAGGAAGGCGAAGTGCCGCCTCCGTCCGAAATCTTCGGCACGCTGAACGATTACGTGATCGGTCAGGACCGCGCGAAACGCGTGCTGTCGGTCGCCGTGCACAACCATTACAAGCGCCTGAAGCATGCCGGGAAATCCGGTGATGTGGAGCTGGCGAAATCGAACATCCTGCTCGTCGGCCCGACCGGCTGCGGCAAGACGCTGCTCGCCCAGACGCTGGCGCGTACCTTTGATGTGCCGTTCACCATGGCCGACGCGACCACGCTGACCGAAGCTGGCTATGTGGGCGAGGATGTCGAGAACATCATCCTCAAGCTGCTGCAGGCGAGCGACTACAATGTCGACAAGGCGCAGCACGGCATCGTCTATATCGACGAGATCGACAAGATTACCCGCAAGGCGGAAAACCCCTCCATCACCCGCGACGTAAGCGGTGAAGGCGTTCAGCAGGCTCTGCTGAAGCTGATGGAAGGCACGACCGCCAGCGTTCCGCCGCAGGGCGGGCGCAAGCATCCGCAGCAGGAATTTCTGCAAGTCGACACGACGAATATCCTGTTCATCTGCGGCGGCGCGTTTGCCGGTCTGGACAAGATCATTGGTGACCGCCTGCAAAAGCGCAGCATCGGCTTCGGCGCGCATGTTGCCGATCCGGACAAGCGCCGCGTGGGCGAGCTGCTGGAGAAGAGCGAGCCGGAAGATCTGTTGAAATTCGGCCTGATCCCCGAATTTGTCGGCCGTCTGCCGGTGATCGCGACGCTGCATGACCTGGATGTCGACGCGCTGGTGACGATCCTTCAGGAACCCAAGAACGCCATCGTCAAACAGTACAGCAAGCTGTTCGAGCTCGAAGATGTTGAACTGACCTTCACCGACGACGCTCTGCGCGCAATTGCCGAGCGGGCGATCAAGCGCAAAACCGGCGCGCGTGGCCTGCGCTCTATCGTGGAGGGCATCCTGCTCGACACCATGTTCGACCTGCCCGATCTCGACGATGTGAGCGAGGTGGTGATCGACAAGGATGTGGTCGAAGGCCGTAAGGAACCCGTCCGCGTCGTCAGCGGCAAGGGCAAGACCGAGGAAGAGGCTGCCTGAGGCAATGCAGCAGTGGCTACCACTGCTCGTTTCGCTCCCCATCATCGCCGGACTTCTATGGTCCGGTTGGTGGACGAATAAGCGTTTTTCGAACCTCGACGAACTGCCCGGCCATTATGGCCTGAATGGAGAGGCGACTTATATGGCACCGCGCCGCGTGATGGCGTGGGCTTTACCGGTGCTCTACTCGATCTTCCTTCTTGTTCTTGCGCTCGCCGTTCTTCTGGTTCCGGCCGAGCATCAGGATGGCAGCGCGTTACCCGGTGTCGTCTTTGCTGGCATCGCATTCGGTGCCGCGCAATGCCTCGTCATCTGGCTGCACGGCCGGTGGGCCCGCAAGCAACGCCCCTGATCTGATCACACGAACAAAACCCCGCCCGGCCTCTGATGAGCGCCGGGCGGGGCCTGTTCGCATCGCCGGAAAATGGGGGAGAAACCGGCGACGCTGTGGGGGAGGGTATAGTGCGTGCCTTAACCGGGCAGGAACACGCCGTCGGTCACATGGACCACGCCGTTCGATGCCTGCACATCGGCCGCGGCGACCACGGTGGTGCGGCCCACCGCGTCGGTGATGGCCAGTGTATCGCCGAATTTGGAGACGGTCAGCTTCTGGCCGCCCAGCGTGTCCACGGTCACCGCGCCGCCTGCATCATCGATCATCTTGACCAGATCGCCGGCCGTCACGGCACCGGCCACGGCGTGGTAGGTGAGGACAGCGGTCAGCGTGCCCTTGTTTTCAGGCTTCAGCAGAGTGTCGACCGTGCCATCCGGCAGCTTGCCAAAGGCATCGTCGGTCGGGGCGAAGACAGTGATCGGCCCCTGCGTCGAAAGCGTGTCGGCCAGACCAGCTGCGGTCACGGCAGCGACCAGCGTATTGTGCACACCGGTGCTCTGGGCGACGCCTACGATGGAGGGCTGGGTTGCGGGCTGGGCGGCAGCGCTCCCGTGATGATGTGCGGCAACCGGGCCACCGGCGGCAAAAGCGAACGTGCCCATGGCAGCGGTAGCGGCGAGGGCGGCGGACTTGAACGTGATACGCATTGGGTATTCTCCTTGTTGTCAAACAAGCCCCGTCCTGCTTGCTCGTGAGGAGATACGCAGCGTGCCGGCCAGCGGATGCACATGGCCCGGAAAAAATTCTAAATCGTTGAAAATTCGCCGTTTGCCACCACCGGACCGGCCTCGGCCCCCGGAACTGCGCCGCCCAGCGGTTCGCGGGTGAGGACCAGATCGACCCCGTTGTCGATGGCATCGGCGAGCTGCAGCGGAATGTCGACGGCCTGCGTCGCGCCGGGTTCGATCACACCGAGTGAACGTGTCTGACCCGTCGGATCGACGAGCCACAATTCATGGTCATGCACCCCGTCCGGCTCCAGCCCTGCGGATGTCACATAGAGCCTGCGCGCACTCGGTTGGTAGATCAGGTCAATCGACAATTGTGTTTCGCCAATCGGGATCGAGGCGACGAGATCGGGCTCGGTCAATGGCAGACCGGGATCGACACGTCCTGCGGGCGCTGCGGGACCGGTGCCCGGCGGGAAAGCGAGGAACGCCAGCGCCAAGGCCGCAGCGGCAGAGGTGATGCCGGTGGCCCATTTCCAGCGCGTGACCTGTTGCTGCAATGGTACGACATTGGTTGCAGCATCCGGTCCTGCCTGCTGTTCCAATTTAGCTTCGATTTGCGGCCAGAGATCGGCGCGCGGGGTCGCTGCCGGAACCTCGTCCAGCAAGGGGGAGAGTTGCTCCTCCCAGCGGTTGACGGCATCGGCAAAGTGCGGATCGCTGGCGGCTAGCCCGCGCGCGCGCATCAGGTCTTCGCCTTCCAGCAGGCCCAGAGCGTATTCGGCGGCAAGATGGCTGTGATCGGTCATTTGGCTTCCAGATCGTCCTGTTCGAGACAGGCCTTCAATTTGGCGAGGCCGCGGCGGATGCGGCTCTTCATCGTGCCCAGCGGCGTGTCGCTTGCCTCCGCCAGCTCGGCATAGGTGCGCCCTTCGAAAAAGGCATTACGGATCGAAGACCCGGTGTCGGCGTCCAGCTGGCCGATGCAGTGGTGGATGCGGCTGGTCTGCTCGGCGTCTTCCAGCAGGGCATCGGCGGCGGGCGCATCATCGGCAATCTCGGCGGCTTCCTCCACCGGCACGGCCCCGCGCTGGACCTTGCCCGTGCGCAGGCGGTCAATCGCCCGGTTGCGTGCGAAGATTGCCAGCCAGCTGATCGGGCTCGCGCGGTCAGGGTCGTAACTGGCCGCGCGGCGCCAGAGAGAAATGTAAACGTCCTGCAATGCGTCCTCTGCTTCCTTGGGGTCCCCCAAGATACGCAGGCAAATGCCAAAAAGCTTCCGGTGTGTGGCGCGGTAGACCTGCTCCAGAGCCGCGCGGTCGCCCCGCGCCACGCGGGCGATGGCGGCTTTCAGCGCAGCGCGGGCCTCGGCGGCGTTCCGGTCAGCAGCGCTCAACATCCGCCTCCGCAACCCGCGGTCTGCTCGATCTGCACCGTTGCGTGGCCGATATGGAAGCGATCCTTCAGTTCTGCCGAGAGGGCCGAAAGGAACGCATCGCCCTCATGTCCGCCGGGCATCACCAGATGGGCGGTCAGGGCGGTTTCGGTCGTGCTCATCGGCCAGATGTGCAGATCGTGGACCGCTTCCACCCCGTCCAGATCGCTAAGGAAGTCGCTCACGGCGTGCTGGTCGATATTCTCGGGAACGGCGGCCAGGCCCATCTTCACGCTGTCCTTGGCGAGGCCCCATGTCCCCCATGCGATGACGGCGACGATCACGAGGCTGACCAGCGGATCGATCCAGACATAGCCTGTCGTGATGATCGCGAGGCCCGCCAGCACCACGCCGGCGGAGACCAGCGCATCGGCTGCCATGTGCAGATAGGCCCCGCGAATGTTCAGATCGTGCTTGCGCCCGCGCATGAACATCCATGCGGTGAAGGCATTGATCGCGATACCGATGCTGGCGACGATCACCACGGTCATGCCCTGCACCGGCTGGGGGTCGGTCAGGCGGTGGATCGTCTCGAACAGGATGGCCCCGATCGCGACCAACAGCAGCGCGGCATTGGCCAGCGCGGCGAGGATGGTGGAGCTTTTGAAGCCATAGGTGAAGCGGTCGGTGGGCGGTTTCTTTGCAGCCACGCTCGCACCCCAGGCCAGCAGCAGGGCCATCACATCGGAGAGATTGTGCCCCGCATCCGCGACCAGCGCCATGGAGCCGGACAAGAAGCCATAGGTCGCCTCAACCACCACGAAGCCAGTGTTGAGGATGATCCCGACAAGAAACGCGCGCCCGAAATCCGCCGGAGCGTGCGAATGCCCCGCGTGGTCATGGGAATGCCCTTGAGAGTGCGCGTGGGAGCCGTGCATGGCGCTATTCGTACACGCAGGCGTCCAGCGCGTCACGCCGGACCACGCCGATCCGTGCGGCGACGGTGTTGCCGTGGCGGCGCAGCCAGCCGGTCGGGTTCACCACGCTGCGTTTCTTGGGCAGGGGCAGGGCGACAATCATCCGCGCGGCTTCGGAGGGCGACAAGTCTGCAGCCGATTTCTGGAAATAGCGCTCGGCACCCGCTTCCACGCCATAGGTACCGATGCCCGTTTCCGCGACATTCAGATAGACTTCCATGATCCGCCGCTTGCCCCAGATCTTTTCGATCAGAAAGGCGAACCACGCCTCGAACCCTTTGCGCACATAACCGCCATCCTGCCACAGGAAGACGTTCTTCGCGGTCTGCTGCGTGATGGTGGAACCGCCCCTGATCCGCCCACCTTCGCGGTTCTGTTTGATCGCCTGTGCAATCGCCTCGCTGTCAAAGCCGTCATGGCTGCAGAACTTGCCGTCCTCCGCCGCAATCGCCGCGCGCACCAGATCGCGGTCGATCTCCGACAGCGGCTCCCAATCCTTGGTATAGCCATTGTCGTCCAGCAGCATTGTCGCGGTGACGGGCACGGGCACGAATTTGAACAGCACAACCAGAAACAGGCTGAGCGCGATGAAGCCAATGATGATCTTGGCGAGGAATTTCAGCAGCCGCAGCATAGGGGAGCGGTTTAGCTTGCGTGCCCCGTGCAAGCAATCGGGCACACAGCTTGCGGACAGGGGGCCTCGCGTGCTTTGGTGTGCGCAAAGAACAAAGGGGATCGGTTATGGCGTTCGGGACAGGTTTCAGGAATAGGGCCAGCATGGCCGTGATGGCCACTGCGGCGATGATGCTGGGCAGCGCAGGCCCGCTCGCCGCGCAGGACGGCCCCTTCGCAGCGGAAGTCTCCGCCGATTACGACAACCATCTGGAAGACCTGTTCGTCCATTTCCACCAGAACCCCGAACTGTCCTATCTGGAAAGCAACACCGCCGCGCGGATGGCGGTGGAATTGCGCGCTGCCGGGCTGGACGTGACTGAGGGTGTGGGCGGCACCGGCGTGGTCGGGATGCTGAAAAACGGCGAGGGGCCGCTGCTGCTGCTGCGCGCCGATATGGACGGGCTGCCGGTGGAGGAGAAATCGGGCCTCGATTACGCGTCCACTGCCACGCAGGTGGGTCAGGATGGCAAGGAATACCCCGTGATGCATGCCTGCGGGCACGATGTGCACATCACCTCGCTGGTCGGCACAGCGCGGCGGCTGGCGGCGATGAAGGACCAGTGGTCGGGCACGCTGATGTTTATCGTCCAGCCGGCAGAGGAACGCGTTGGCGGGGCGAAGGCGATGATGGCGGACGGCCTGTATGATCGCTTCGGCAAGCCCGATTATGCGCTGGCCTTCCACGTCACGTCACTGATGCCCACGGGCAAGCTCTCGGCGGCGGAGGGCATCCAGTATTCCAGCTCCGACTCGCTCGATATCATGGTGCCGGGCATCGGCGCGCATGGCGCTGCGCCGCATATGGGGCGCGACCCGGTCTATATCGCCTCGCAGATCGTGGTGGCGCTGCAATCCATTGTCAGCCGCGAGATCATGCCGCTGTCGCCCGCCGTCATCACGGTGGGGTCGTTCCAGGCCGGATCGAAGCACAACATCATTTCCGACCGCGCCGATCTGCAAGTGACCGTGCGCTCCAATGACGAGGATACGCGGGCGCAGCTGCTTTCCACCATCGAGCGGGTCGCGGTGAATGTCGGGCGCACGCACGGCCTGCCGGACGACAAGCTGCCGACCGTGACCCACATCGCGGGCACGCCGGTGACCAACAACGATCCCGATCTGGCCCGCAGGCTGAACGGCACCATGGCGGCGACCTTCGGCGAGGGGGCGTTTGTGCCGTTCCAGCAGACGACGATGGGCGCGGAGGACTTCGCCTATTTCGTGACGCGCGAGCAGGGCGTGCCGGGCTACTACTTCGCCGTCGGCGGCACCCCGCCCGAGGCCTTCGAAGCCGCAGCCAATGGCGGCCCGCCCGTCCCCAGCCACCACTCGCCGCTGTTCAAGGTGTCCCCGCGCGAAAGCGTAACACTGGGCACCCAGGCGATGATTGCGGCAGTGCTGGAATTGGCGGGGCCGGAGTAGAGTAAGGGGAGCCAGCCTAGCTAGGCCGCTGTTTTATAAGTTCGGCGACTCTTTCTGGTACACCCCATGAATCCTTAATCTGACCGTTGTCCCTAACTGCTTTTTCAAGACGTGGAGTATACGACGCATCCCAAACTTTAAGGCTTTCTACTGCGTTTATACGTGATTTAGCCGCAGAAAAACTGCCGCTATTGATGAATCTTTCGACCACGATGTCGGCCATCTTGAATTGAAGTTTTTTGTGGTTGATGGCTGCCTCGAATAATTCGTTGGCAATCTGTAAAGGTTCTTTTCCAGTTCCCTTGAATGCTTGAAAACGACTGACGAAACCGTGCGGGTCAGCGCCAAAACGTACAGCAAAAACAGGCACCCCGCGCCCTAAGGCATAGCCAATTTCTTGGTCACACCATTTGCTCTCATGGAATTTCGGATGAATTGTAGCTATCAATAAGTCGCAGGTGGCTAGTGCGTTCTCGATTTCAATTGCCCACTCGGCAGTCGGGTTAATGTCGTTGTGAGCGACAAAAGCACTCATTCCCTTAAGGGATAGGGCATTCTTCAACTCAGACACGGCCTCGCGGTGGTCTGAAAGGTGTGACATAAAGACGCGCAGTTGGCCATCGTGCCAGTATGGAGTTTCTGGTTCTGTACCGGTAGGCTCCTGTTGGCTTTCGATATCGATGCCTAGATGCTGCCCAAGCTCTATCAATTCCAAGTCTGAGCCGTCGCTGATCATCTCGACAACGTAAGCCTCGGTAGTCGATGACCATTGACTGCTTATTGGAAAGCCAAATTGCTTCAATGTCAAATCAATGGTCGTCCACTCATCAGCGGCAAGCCGCTGCGAGATTTCTTTGATGAGCTTGACTCTGTTTGATTTGGACAGCTTCATTTTCTTATTCCCTTTAGGCGAAAGAAAAGGCCCTCCCCAGAATACTCTAGGGAAGGCCTTTCAATTCAGAGCTATCGTTTTTGTTTATACCGCAGCAGGCGCACCCAGCAGCCGCTCGCCAGCAATCGTCTTCATCGCCTTCTGCAGCTTCTCAAACGCGCGCACTTCGATCTGGCGGATGCGTTCGCGGCTGACGTCGTAGACCTTGGAGAGTTCTTCCAGCGTCTGCGGCTTTTCCGTCAGGCGGCGTTCGGTCAGGATGTGCTGTTCGCGCTCGTTCAGCGCGTCCATCGCCTCGGTTAGCATCTCATGCCGCACTTCGGCTTCCTGCGCCTCGGCCACCGTTTCATCCTGCAGCGGGCGATCATCGGTCAGCCAGTCGAGCCATTCGCCCGAGCCTTCCTCGCCATTGCGCATGCTGACATTCAGCGACCCGTCGCCGCCCATCATCATCCGGCGGTTCATGTTGATCACTTCCTGCTCGGGCACGCCGAGGTCGGTGGCGATCTTGGTCACATCGTCGGGATGAAGATCGGAATCCTCATACGCGTCGAGGTTCTTCTTCATGCGGCGCAGGTTGAAGAACAACTTCTTCTGCGCGGCGGTGGTGCCCATTTTGACGAGGCTCCAGCTGCGCAGGATAAATTCCTGCATGCTCGCCTTGATCCACCACATGGCATAGGTCGCGAGGCGGAAGCCGCGATCGGCTTCGAACTTCTTCACGCCCTGCATCAGGCCGACATTGCCTTCGGAAATGAGATCGCTGACCGGCAGGCCATAGCCGCGGTATCCCATGGCGATTTTCGCCACGAGCCGCAGATGCGATGTGACGAGCTGCGCCGCCGCATCGGGATCTTCATGCTCCTCGTACCGCTTGGCGAGCATGTATTCCTGCTCTGCCGTCAGTACAGGGTATTTCTTGATTTCGGAGAGATAGCGGTTGAGGCTCTGCTCCCCGCCCAGAGCGGGGATCGAAACTGCTTTGGATTTACTCACGTCGTTTTGACCTTTCTAGCGTCGACCACTCGGCCCGGACCCCTGATGGGCATCCGGACAATCGGGCCACTTGGTTACATATAGAGAGAACCAACGCCGATTTGCAGTGTTCTTCGTCGATTTCAACGTGCGGTTTCGTCGATTAGTTCCGCCATGTCGGGCGGTAAGGGGGCCTCGAAACTCACCTGTTTGCCAGTGGCGGGGTGAACAAAGCCCAAAGTGGCGGCGTGCAAGGCCTGCCGGGCGAAACCCAAACGTTGGAGAAGAGGGCGCAAACCCTTGGGATCCTTTCCATAAGTTGGATCTCCTAATAGCGGATGACCGATTGACGCACAGTGAACACGCACCTGGTGTGTGCGCCCCGTTTCCAGCCGACATTCAATGAGTGTACAGTGGGCAAGCAATTCTATTGTCTTGAAATGGGTCACCGCATGTTTGCCGCGCGTCGAATCTTCACGCAGCACGGCCATTTTCTTGCGATTGCCCGCGCTGCGGCCCAGAATTGTGTCGATGGTGCCCGATGGAGGATTCGGCCTGCCTGCGCACACAGCGAGATAGCGCCGCTCTATCGAATGCTCGGCAAATTGCACCGCCAGCCCCTCATGCGCGGCGTCGGTCTTGGCGACCACCAGCAGGCCGGATGTATCCTTGTCGATCCGGTGGACGATCCCGGGGCGGGCGACGCCGTTAATGCCCGACAGGCTGTCGCCACAATGATGCAGCAGCGCATTGACCAGCGTGCCGTCCATATTGCCCGCTGCCGGGTGGACGACCATTCCGGCGGGCTTGTTGACCACCAGCAGATGCGCATCCTCGAACACGATATCGAGCGGGATGTCCTGCGGCTGGGCTTCCGGCGCGGAGAGGGCGGGCAGGGTGATGGCAAAATGCGCCCCCGCCTGCATCTTGGCGGACGGGTTGGTGACTACTTTCTTGCCCACCACTACCGCGCCCGCCGCCATCAGCGTCTTGACCCGCTCGCGCGACAATCCACTCGCCTCGGCCAGCGATTTATCGATCCGGCCAGCGGAGGGGAGGGTTCCGGTGATGGTTTCAGGCGCGGACATGCTAAGGGTCTTGGGCAATGTCAGTCGAAGTCACAAGCGTCCTTATCGCCCAATTGATTGCGGAGGCCCGCTCCGCCGACCCCAACGAATGCTGCGGGATGTTGCTGGGCGAGGGCGAGGGGGATCGCGTCACCGCCATCCAGCCCGCCGCCAACGTGCATTCCTCGCCCGCCAGCCACTTCGAGATCGATCCGCAGGCGCTAATCGATGCGCACCGCGCGGCGCGGGCGGGCGGGCCGCAGGTTTTGGGCTATTACCACTCGCATCCGTCCGGCCCGCCGGAGCCTTCCGCGACCGACCGTCGCAGCGCATCGGGCGACGGGCGGATATGGGCAATCATTGCGGGCGAGGAGGTGCGGTTCTGGCGCGATATGCCCGGTCGCTTCGAAGCGCTTTCCTACTCCATTCAGGACGGCTAGTGTCACGTTCCAGCAATTGGTCGGGGGGCGGATTCCGGTGTTTTCCAATTTAATGTGTCAACCTGTCGTGGCCATATTATTCTTTATTAAATCAACGACTTGACGCAAATTCGTTGCTTGACACTGTGTCAAAAACGTCAAGCAAATCCAACACTCAAAAGGGCTTAAATCGATCGTCATGACCCAACCCGATCCCGTCGAACTGGCCAGCATGCTGTGTTCCCGCCTGTGTCACGATCTGCTTAGCCCGGTTGGCGCGATGACCAACGGGCTGGAATTGCTGGCCGACGAAACCGACCCGGAAATGCGCGACCGGTGTCTCGAACTGCTGGCCCAGAGCGCCAAGACAAGCGCCGACAAGCTGAAATTCTTCCGGCTGGCTTTCGGCGCGGCGGGCGGATTTGGCGACCGCGTGCCGATGGAGGAACCCAAGGCGGCGATCGATGCGCTGGTGGGGGACAACAAGCGGATCGAGGTCAAATGGGCGCTGGCGGTCGACAGCCTGCCCAAACCGGCGGTGAAGGTGCTGCTCAACCTGTCGCATATTGCGCTCGACGCTTTGATGCGCGGCGGCACGCTGGATATCGGGGCGGAGCGCAACAATGGCGCGAGCGAAATCGTGGTGCGCGCGGCGGGCAAGAAGATCGCCTTCGACGACACGATCGGCCTCGCTCTGCAGGGCGATCTGAACCCTGCGGAACTCTCGGGCCGCACCGCGCCTGCGTGGATGGTGGGCGCTCTGGCGGAGAAGGTCGGCGGATCGATCCAGTTTCACCGCAGCGAAGAGACGCTGTTGCTTGGCGCAGTGCTGCCGGAAGGCGAAGGGATGATCGGCTGATGGCGGATGATGGGCAAGGGGATGGTGACGAGCTGGTCCACCGCGAATGCCTCTCCCCCAATTCCAACGAGCGCACGCTGCCGATTTCCATGCTGGTGATCCACTACACCGAGATGGAGAATGCGGCTGTAGCTATCGACCGGCTGTGTGACCCCGAGGCGCAGGTCAGCGCGCACTATCTGATTTCCGAAGAGGGCGAAGTCACCCGTCTGGTGCCCGAGGAAAAGCGCGCATGGCATGCGGGGCAAGCCTATTGGCGCGGGCACAAGGATGTGAATTCTGCCAGTATCGGGATCGAGCTGGATCACCCCGGCCACGCTCTGGGCTACCGCGAATTTGCCGATGCCCAGTTCGAGGCACTGGTCCCGCTGGTGGCGCGGATCGTGAAGGAGCACGATATTCCGCGCGCCAATGTGATCGGCCATTCCGACGTCGCGCCAGCGCGCAAAATCGATCCGGGCGAGCTGTTTCCGTGGGACCGTCTGGCGGAATATGGCCTGTGTCTGGCAAAGCCGGAGCATCTGGAGCAGGGCGACCCGTTCGATAATGACGCGGCGTTCTACCTCGCGCTGGAACGGTTCGGTTACGACATTACCGACGGGCACAAGGCGGTGGAGGCCTTCCAGCGCCGCTGGCGACCGGAACGGATCGACGGCGTGATCGACCTGCAAATCCGGGCGATCCTGTTCCAGCTACTGCTCGACCGCGACAGGGGCGTCACGCGGTGAGCGGCCTTGGCGATCTGCGCTTTGCCAAACCCAGCCTGCCCCTGCGGTTGGCAAGCTGGGTGGTGTCCAAGGGCAAGCCGATTTTCCCGGAGCGGATCGAGGATGTCGAGCGGTTTCTGCACAGTCGCCGTCAGCCGCGCCGGGCGGAAACGCCCGACAAGTTTGCGCGGCGGTTTCAGGTCGAAACCTCTGAGATCGAGGGACAGGAATGCATCACCCTGCACCCGTCCACCGGGCCGGGCGAGCGGCACATCCTCTATTTTCACGGCGGCGGTTTTGTCGTGTCGGCGGTGAAACAGCATTGGGATGTTATCGCGGCGCTGGTCGAGAATACCGGCGCGAGTGTGACGGCTGCGTTTTACAATGTCGTGCCGGAGCACCCTTATCGCGATGCGGAACGCATGGCCGATACGTTGTTCGCCTCTGCGGCGGAAAACCGGGAACCTGCTACCATCACTCTGGCAGGCGACAGCGCAGGCGCGCATATCGCGCTCAGCCTCGCCCTGCGCTTGCGCGACAAGGGTGGCCCTCAGGCGGGCAACCTAGTCCTGTTTTCTCCATGGCTCGACGTCACGTTGAAAGACGAAGCAGCGAAGGCAATCGAGCCGCACGACATCATGCTCAAGGTCGGCCCCATCCGCGAGCTGGGCCGCATCTGGGCAGACGATCGCGATCCGCTGAGCCCGCAATGCAGCCCGCTCTATGCCGATCTGACGGATCTGCCGCCAACAGCGATCTTTATCGGACACCATGACGTTTTCCTGCCCGATTGCCGGACATTCGCGGGCCGGATGAAACAGGCGGGCAGGCACGTCGAATTGTACGAATACGCTGGCGCGCCGCATGTCTTCATGGCTCTGGCAGCAACCCGTGAGGCGAAGGATGTGTTCTCTCTGGTTGCCCGTTTTGTGGATCGTTAGAACGGGAAAACCGGCGAGAGCCTGGGCAGAAACCGCACGGCACCGTTGAGCCGATGACACAAGATTTTACTTCGCCCCACAGTTGCAGTTAATCTTCTCTGCCGGAAACGGCGCCGAGCGACATCCGGCGGAATCGTGCCCGCCGGGTGCCGCACAAAATAAGGGGGAAGTATCATGTTTCGCAAATTGTCTGCCGAGTTGTTCGGCACATTCTGGTTGGTCTTCGGGGGCTGCGGTTCGGCTGTTTTGGCAGCCGCATTTCCGGAGCTCGGCATCGGCTTTGTCGGCGTATCGCTGGCCTTTGGCCTGACGGTCATGACCATGGCCTATGCGGTTGGCGGGATTTCCGGCGGCCATTTCAATCCGGCGGTGTCGCTGGGTCTGGCTGTTGGTGGCCGTTTCTCTTGGGCCGAGCTTGTGCCTTACTGGGTCGCGCAGGTGCTGGGCGCCTTTATCGCCTCGGGCATCCTGTTCGTCATCGCCAGCGGCGCACCCGATTTCAGCGCGGGCGGCTTTGCGTCCAACGGTTTTGGTGACCTTTCGCCGGGCGGCTATTCGATGACCGCCGTGCTGATTGCAGAAATCGTCCTGACGGCGATGTTCCTGATCATCATTCTGGGTTCAACCTCGCCGGTTGCCCCGGCAGGGTTTGCGCCGATTGCCATCGGTCTGGGCCTGACGCTGATCCACCTGATCTCTATTCCGGTCAGCAACACCTCGGTCAATCCGGCCCGCTCCACCGGTGTGGCGTTCTATGCAGAAACCGCAGCGGTCGGTCAGGTCTGGCTGTTCTGGGTCGCTCCGCTGATCGGCGCGGCGCTGGGCGCGATTATCTGGCGCTTCGTATTGTCGCCCGATGAATCGCTGGAAGGCATTGGCGGCGAAGGCGAAGCCTGAGCTTGCAACTCTTGCGCGGCACCGGCTTCCCAAGTGCCGGTGCCGCGCCTATATCGGGCCGTGCCAGGGGGCCGGGCAGTCGCGTTTCTCACGAAGCGAGGAAAGTCCGGGCTCCACGAAACATGGGTGGCGGGTAACGCCCGCCGTGGGTAACCACAGGGAAAGTGCCACAGAGAGCAAACCGCCTCCTTCTTGAAGGGGGTAAGGGTGAAAGGGTGCGGTAAGAGCGCACCGGCGGGCCGGTAACGGTTCGCGTCACGGCAAACCCCACCCGGAGCAAGGCCAAATAGGGGTCTCGCGCCCGTTAAACGGCAGGGGTGTTTCGCCCCGAGAGGCCCGGGTTGGCTGCTAGAGCTGCGGAGCAATCCGCAGAGCAGATGAATGACTGCCCATGGGGGGCTGGTGCGTCACGCATACCGCCCGCTGGACAGGACCCGGCTTACAGGCCCCCTGGCATTTCCTCTGTCCTACAGACCATCGATAGGGTTACAGGATAGCTATGAGCGATTTCGGACGGCCTCGATCCACATTCCAGATCATTGCCATCATTCTGGCGGTCATCGTCCAGATCGGCGCGACCTATCTGCCCTTGCTGGGCTTTGGCGAGAATATCGGTAGTCGTTCGGACGATATCCGCACACTGATTACGCCGTCCGGCTGGGCGTTCGCCATCTGGGGACCGCTGTTTTTCGGCTCTATCTGCTACGCCATCTGGCAGGCCTTGCCCGGCCCCCGCATGAGTGCGTTTCTCGGACGGATTGGCTGGTGGTCGGTCGGTGGTTTATCGGCGCAAGGCATCTGGGCTGTCTATACGCAAAGCGCAGCCCTGACCTTCGTCTCGGCGATCATTATCCTGTTCTCGCTGGTGTGCCTGCTCGCGATCATGCGCCAGATTGTTGCGCTGGACCGGCCCATGACCACGGGCGAGCGCTGGCTGGTGGGGCTGCTGTTCACCGCGCTGGCCGCGTGGCTGACGGCGGCGAGCATCGTCAATATCTCCGCCGCGCTGGTCTATCACGGGTTCGATCTGGGCGAGGCCGAAGCCGCCGCCACGGCGGGCGTGGTGATGGTGGGAGGCTGCATCGCCTCACTCGCCATTGCGCGCAGCCGGGGCGCACCGTGGTATGCAATGGTGTTCCTGTGGGCGCTGCTGGCGATCTATTACCGCGGCGGCCAGGAAGCCTCCGCAATCGCGTGGGCCTGCGCCGGAGCCGCTGCACTGGTCGCCGCCTCGGCGCTGATCCGGCTGACCGACCCTGCCAACCGAAAGTTTTGGTTGGGGTGGTAGCCGTCAGGCTCGCCCGATGCTCGAATATTCGAAGCCTGCATCGCGCACGTCTTGCGGGGAGTAGATGTTGCGCAGGTCCACCAGCACGGGGGCCTTGGCCAGCGCTTTGACCCGGTTCAGGTCGAGCGCGCGGAATGCGTCCCATTCGGTGACAATGGCCACCGCGTCGGCCCCGTCGATGGCTTCATAAGGGTCCGCGCACATGGTTACATCCGGCATCAGCGGCGCGGCGATTTCCATGCCTTCGGGATCATACGCCGCAACCTGCACTCCGGCATCGCCCAGCGCCTGCGCCACAGCAATCGCAGGCGAATCGCGCATATCGTCGGTGTTGGGTTTGAAGGTCAGTCCCAGCAGCGCGACCTTCTTGCCGCGCGCCGCGTCTGCTCCGCCCAGCGCGTCCAGCACCTTGCGACCCATGGCGCGTTTGCGGGTGTCGTTGACCTTGACCACTGCCTCGACGATCCGCGTGGGGCTTTCGTAATCCTCTGCCGTCTTCAGCAGCGCGAGCGTGTCTTTGGGGAAGCACGACCCGCCATAGCCCGGCCCGGCGTGGAGGAATTTGGACCCGATGCGGCCATCCATCCCGATGCCGCGCGATACGTCCTGCACATCCGCGCCGACTTTCTCGCACAGATCAGCCATCTCGTTGATGAAGGTGATTTTGGTCGCGAGGAAGGCGTTGGCGGCGTATTTGATCAGCTCGCTGGAACGGCGATTGACGAACAGCAGCGGCGACTGGTTGAGGAACAGCGGGCGATAGACCTCGCTCATCACGTCGCGCCCGAAGTCGTCCTCCGCCCCGATCACGATCCGGTCGGGGTGTTTGAAATCACCGATGGCTGCACCTTCGCGCAGGAATTCGGGATTGGAGACGACGGAGACTTTGAGGCCGCGATCCTTCACCGCCGCGCTGTCCGCAAGAATGCGCTCGACCTCATCGCCGGTGCCGACGGGCACGGTCGATTTGGTGACCACCACGGCGTCGTTCTCCAGCGCCTCGCCCACTTCGCGGGCCACGGCGTAGACGAAGGTCAGATCGGCATGCCCGTCACCCCGGCGGCTGGGCGTGCCGACCGCGATGAAGATGGCGGAGGCGTCCTTGATACCCTCGGCCAGATCCGTGGTAAAGGACAGGCGGCCTGCCTTCACATTGCTGTCGACCAGCGCATCCAGACCCGGCTCGTAGATCGGCATGATCCCGTCATGCAGCTTCTCGATTTTCGCCGGGTCCTTGTCGATGCAGACGACGTCGTGGCCGAAATCGGCGAAACACGCGCCGGACACCAGACCGACATAGCCAGAGCCAACCATCGCGATCTTCATTGCCCGGTTCCTTCAAAATCAAAATTTGCAGATATCATGGCGCGGCGCATAGCCGCTACCGGTTAAGGTAGCGTGTCGTAATGCTCGATATGGATTTTGCCATCTTTCTCCACCGACTGGATATAGCGGCGGGTATCGCCCTCCAGCACCACGGCGGTCAGGCGGCCATAGCGGAACGCGCCGGTATCCACGCCGATGCGGTTGGAGCGTTCGTCCACGTCTTCGAAAATCGTGTGGCCGTGGACGATGATGTGCGGATGCGGCTCGTCATGGGCGAGAAACCGCTCGCGGATCCACAGCAGGTCGCGGCGCTTCTGGTCTTCGATGGGGACGCCGGGCGTGATGCCGGCATGGACGAAGGCGAAATCGCCGATCACGATCCACTCTTCGAAGCTCTCCATGAACTTGCGGTGCTTCTTCGGAACCAGCTCGTGCAGACGCTCCTGCAGGCTTTCGATGGAGGCGTCGTTATATTCCTTCTTGGGAATACCGTAGCTCAGAATCGTCTCGCGCCCACCATGCTTCAGGAAATGGCGCAGTGTGCCTTTGTCAGTGAAGCTTTCGAGGAACATTTCCTCGTGATTGCCGGCCAGAATGCGGACCTTGCGACTTTTCTGCCAGTCGCGTGCGCCTTCGATGACCTTGCGGCTGTCCGGCCCCCGGTCGACCAGATCACCCAGCAGGATGACGGTGGTGTCTGCGGGGCCGCTCTTTTTGTCGTCTTTTTCGATCGCCTCGGCCAGGGCTTCGAACAGGTCGAAGCAGCCATGGATATCGCCAATCGCATAGACCCGCTGGCCTTCCGGCACGCTGGCGCCCTTCACGCGTTCGCGGGAGCGGAAAAGAGCTTTGAGTGGTTTGATCATGGGTGCGCGACAGGTCTTCCGAGTTCGTCAGATAGGCGCTGGACCACTGCAGCGCAAACGCTGAGCGGGCGCTGAACCCACACCTGTCACCATTTTGCAACGAAAGAGAAACTCCATTGCCAAGCAACTAATCCATTGTTGTGCAGCGCAGCGATGCTGTGCATGATTGCTTCGTATCGAGTGAGAATCACGCAGCAAAAACGCGTGGCCGCTCGGAACGCAGGCGGGACGAAGCAACACATTAAGCTCCAGGAGCCTGAATATGCTTACGTCCAATCGCGGTTTTGCCGCACTTCCCGTTTCGGCATTTGCAGTTGCAACTGCCCTTTTGTTTTCCACTCCCGCGGCGGCGCAGGACGGTGAAAGCTCCGTTTCCGTTTCGGCCAATACCACGCTGGCTTCCGAATACCGGTTCCGCGGTGTTGATCTGTCGGGCGGCGAATTCGCCATTCAGGGCGGTGTCGATGTCGAGCACGACAGCGGCTTCTATGTTGGCACATGGGCCTCCAGTCTGGATGAGCAGACGGTCGGCTATGGCAGCACCGAGCTGGACGTTTACGGCGGCTGGTCCGGCGATGTCGCCGAGGGCGTTTCGATCGATGTCGGTGTGATTGGCTATCTGTACCCGGATGCGGGCCCCGGCGATTTTGACTATATCGAGTTCTACGGTTCGGTCGGTTACGCGATCGGTCCGGTCGAAACCACAGTCGGCGTGGCCTACGCACCTGATCAGGATTCGCTCGGCAGCACGGACAACCTCTATCTCTATACCGATGTCGGCGTTGGCATTCCCGATACGCCAATCACCCTGACGGGCCATGTTGGATATACCGACGGTTTCCTGACCTTCACCAATGACGGCAAAGCCTTCGACTGGTCGATTGGCGCAGAGGCCGCGATTGGCGGTACACCGCTTAGCGTGGGCGTTGCCTATGTCGGGGCCGAGGGCGACATCCCCGCGGGTGCTTACGACTTTGTTGACGATGCCTTTGTGGTGACGATCAACGCCAGCTTCTGAGCCGGTTCAAACCTACCAAGCCAAGGGGCGGTCTCTTGAAGGAGAGGCCGCCCCCTGTTTATGGGCACGGATATGACCCGTTATCTCCACACCATGATCCGCGTGACCGACCCTCAAAAGACGGTCGATTTCTTCAAGCTGATCGGACTGGAGGAAACACGCCGGTTCGATTCCGAGAAGGGGCGTTACACCCTGATCTTTCTCGCTGCGCCGGGACAAGAGGGCGTAGCCGAACTGGAGCTGACCTACAATTGGCCGCCGGAGGATGGCAGCGCGCCGGAATCGTATGATGGCGGGCGCAATTTCGGGCACCTCGCTTACCGGGTCGACAATATTTACGAGACTTGCCAGCGCCTGATGGATGCCGGGGTGACGATCAACCGCCCTCCACGAGACGGGCATATGGCGTTCGTGCGTTCACCCGACGGAATCTCGATTGAATTGCTGCAAGAGGGCAATCTGGAACCGGAGGAGCCGTGGGCCAGCATGGAAAATACCGGCACCTGGTAATCCGGGTTTTGAACCTCTGTGCGCGGGGCCTGAACAGACTCTAGGGCGTTACAGGTTCCACTGGCCGCTCTTCCGGATGTTTCGTCGTCAGCCGCAGGACGGTGTAGCCAAGGATCGCTGAGACAAGCGAGCCGCCCAAGATTCCGATCTTCGCCTCGTCGATAAAGGTCCGGTTGCCGTCGAATGCCAGCCCGCTGATGAACAGCGACATCGTGAAACCGATGCCGCACAGGATCGTGATGCCCCAGATTTCCACCCAGTTGGCGTTTTCCGGAGCTTTGGCGATACCCAGCTTCACCGCAGCGAAAATGATGCCGAAGATGCCAAGCTGCTTGCCGAACACGAGCCCGGCGGCAATCGCGATGGGGAGTGGTGCGAGCACCTCGTCTATGCCCATACCCGACAGGTTCACACCGGCATTGGCGAAGCCGAAAATGGGCACCACCAGATAGGCGCTCCACGGGGCCAGCCCGTGTTCCATCTTCTCAAGCATCGAATGCCCGGTCGTATCGCGCATCGGGATCGTCAGCGCGGCCAGAACACCGGCAATGGTTGCATGGATACCGGTGAACAGAACGCAGACCCACAGGACCAGAGCGACAAGCACAAACGGCCAAATCCGGGCAACTCCGAAACGGTTCATTGCGACCATCACGCCGAACACGACTGCCGCGATGGCCAGCCACATCAGCTTGATATTGGCGGTGTAGAAGGCCGCGATCACAAGCACCGCGCCGATGTCGTCAACGATGGCCACGGTCAGCAGGAACAGGCGCAGCGAGGCCGGGACACGGCTTCCGAGCAGGCCCAGAACGCCCATCGCAAAGGCAATGTCGGTCGCGGCCGGAATAGCCCAACCGCGCAGCAATTCGGCATCGCCGCCAATTACGCCGACATAGACCAGCGCTGGAACCGCCATACCTGCAGCGGCTGCCATAATTGGAAGGCGGCGCTGCTCCGGGGAAGACAGCTGCCCGCAGATCAGCTCGCGCTTCACCTCCAGCCCGACGACGAAGAAGAATATCGCCATCAGGCCATCGTTGATCCACAAATGCAGATCATCCAGCTTGGCAATCGGTGTCCAGGACAGCTTGCCGTAGAACAGCTCTTCATACGCCCCGGCGAGCGGCGAATTGGCCACCAGCATCGCAGCGGCGGCGACCAGAATGAGCAAGACGCCGGCGGAGGCGTCCCCCACAAACAGGGCGCGAACAGGCGCGATTGCGCGGGCGATCGGTTTTCTAATGGGTGTCAGCATGATTGCCCCAGCCTTTCTCCCAATCTCGGCGGCGTTGCAAGGGCGACCTAGTATAGATACGTAGTCTTTGGGACATGACTGGGGGCGCCTGATGGAACTTGCCGGCTTCACTGCCGAGCAGTGGCTTGTGCTGGTGCAGCACGAATTGCTCCTGTTTACAGGGCTGATGTTCCTTGCGGGCGCGGTGGACGAGTGGGCGGTGGATCTGCTGTGGCTCTATTACCGCGCTACCGGCCGAACAAAGACGGCCCGGCTGCCGGACCAATTTGCCTCTTCCACACCGCTCCGGCGGCAGGCTGCGGTCTTCATCCCGACCTGGGCCGAAGCGCCGGTTATCGGGATGACCATCCGCCATATTCTGCGGGTCTGGCCGCAGGATGGCTTGCGGATTTATGTCGGCTGCTATCCAAACGACCCCGACACGATGTCCGCCGTGATCGAGGCAGCAGGGGGCGATCCACGGGTGAAACTGGTCATTGCCGATGAACCCGGTCCGACCACCAAGGCCGGATGCCTCAACCGCCTGTATCGCGCGCTGCGCGATGATGAGCAGCGCGGCCATGCGAGGATCGGCACAATTATCCTGCACGATGCAGAAGATCTGGTCGATCAATCCGCGCTCACCCTTATCGATGCGGCGATGCAGACGGCGGACTTTGTCCAGCTTCCCGTCCTGCCGGCGCCGCAGCCCGCCTCCCGCTGGATCGGTAGCCATTACTGTGAAGAGTTTGCCGAGCAGCATGGCAAGGCGATGTTGGTGCGCGATACGATCGGCGCTTCCATCCCTTCGGCCGGGGTCGGCTGCGCGGTCGATCGTGGATGGCTCGACCGGGTGGCACGCCGCAATGCATCCGGCATGCCATTCGCGGCAGACAGCCTGACCGAGGATTACGAGCTGGGCCTCACTTTGGACGAGCTGGGCGCACAGTCCCGGTTCCTGAGGGCGCGCGGAGCGGACGGGCATCTGGTGGCAACCCGCGCCTGTTTCCCGTCTGACCTCACCGATGCGGTCCGCCAGAAGACCCGCTGGGTCAACGGGATTGCCTTGCATGGGTGGGACCGTACTGGCTGGAGCGCCAGGCCGCTGGAGATTTGGATGCGCCTGCGCGACCGGCGCGGGCCGTTGACAGCCTTCGTCCTTGCGCTCGCCTATGCGCTGCTGTTCTTCGCAGGCGGTTTGCAGATCGCGCATTGGCTTGGCTGGGGCGAGCCTTTCCAGCTGACGCCGGCGCTGCGCGCTGTCTTGCTCGCCAATGCCTTCGCCCTTGCCTGGAGGGCCGCATGGCGCTTTGCCTTCACCGCGCGCGAATATGGCGCGTTGGAAGGGGCGAGGGCAGTTCTGCGTATTCCGCTGGCGAATGTCATCGCGATCATGGCCGGGCGCAGAGCGTTGGTCGCCTATTGGCGTGCATTGCGCGGTGCACAGGTCACATGGGACAAGACATCGCACAGCGCGCATCCCGTGCTCGATGCGCAAGGGCGCTTCGTGAAGGTTGCAGTATGAGCGAGACGGCACCGCGCCGGGCCGGAGCACCGCTGACTGCTTTGATGGTGCTTCTGGGTGTCTGGGTCTTGGCGCGCGCTGTCCTGTGGCAGTCGCCTTTCCCCGTGCCGTTACCCGAACTGGGACTGCCGGGGTTTGCGGGCGCGGTACCGGTCGGCAAGCAGGACAAGGTCACGACCGATCTGACGCCAAGCGAGCGTCCTGCAGAGATTAGCGAGCTGGGTCTCGTGTCAGAAAGGCCACCGAGGATCGCAGCTGCATCCATTACAGTGCCTTTAACTGTGAACCGCGCCGGCCCCCTGTCCGCCAACGCATCGCGCCTTCAGGCCAACCATCAATTGCTGTTTGCCGCGGGCATGGCCTACGCCCCTTCGGTGGAAGAGTTTCGCCGCCTTGTGGCCGGACGTCACATTGGCGTACCGTCGCCCGCCCGTCCCGTGATGGCCGCGGCATCCGGCTGGCCGCCGCCGTCCTCAGGCGGGGCAGGAAGCAATGACCGCAAAGCCAGCCGCTGGAGTTTTGATGGCTGGGCATTGTGGCGCGATGGCTCCCGCCAATCGGCAGCCGCAGCTGCCCCCTCGCCAAGCTACGGGCAAAGTCAGGCGGGCGCTGTGCTGCGCTACCGGATCGCGCCCGAAATCGGCCAAAGCCCGCAGGCTTTTGTGCGGGCCACTCGCTCGCTGGTGAGCCGCCCGGAAAGCGAAGTCGCCGCGGGTCTCAGTGCGCGGCCTATCGCAGCGCTGCCTCTTAGAGCGCATGGAGAGATCAGGATGACCGAACGTCCGAGCGGCCAGGAAATCCGCCCCGCTGCTTTCGTAGCGACCGAGATCCCGCCTCAGGATTTGCCCCTCGGACTGCGTGCCGATGTCTACGCTCAGGGCGGCTATGTCGGCGGTGATTTCGCCACCGCGTTTGCCGACGGACAAGTGAAGATCGACCGCGATGTTGCCCGGTTCGACCTTGGCACTCTGCGCGCCGGAGCAGGCGTCTGGGGCGGCGCGCAGAAGGGAGCGGCGCGATTGGACGCCGGCCCCAGTGTGGCGCTTGCATTGGACAAGACGCCAGTCCCCGCCCGACTTTCGGTGGATTACCGGGTGAGGGTGACGGGCGATGCGCGGCCCGGATCGGGCGTTGCAGTCACCCTTACCACCGGCTTTTAGAAAAGGCGGCGCTTCCAAGGGCGCGCGCCCTCGTATAGTCACCATGGCCAGTCATGGACGTCTATCTTCCCATCGCGAACCTCTCGGTCGACGGATTTGTTATCGTCGCTCTCGGTGCGCTCACCGGCGTTTTGTCCGGTCTGTTCGGGGTCGGCGGTGGTTTCCTGACGACACCACTACTCATTTTCTACGGTATCCCGCCAACGGTCGCGGCGGCTTCTGCGGCCACGCAGGTGACGGGTGCCAGCGTGTCCGGCGTTCTGGCCCATACCAAGCATGACGGGGTCGATTACCGGATGGGCGGCGTTCTGGTGGCGGGAGGTCTGCTGGGCGCGGTGCTGGGGGCGCTGCTGTTCCGGTTCTTCCAGTCGGTCGGGCAGATCGATGTGGTGATCAATGTCCTTTATGTCCTGATGCTGGGGACAATCGGCGGGCTGATGCTGCGCGAGTCGCTGGAATCCATCGTTGCGCGGCGGCAGGGGCAGGCCCCTGTGGCAAAGCGGCGCAGGCATCATCCGCTGGTCGCGGCGCTGCCCTATCGCTGGAGGTTCTACCGGTCGGGCCTTTATATTTCGCCGCTTGCTCCGCTGATCCTGGGCACTCTGATCGGCATTCTGACCATGCTGATGGGGGTGGGCGGCGGCTTCATGCTGGTCCCTGCCATGCTGTATATTTTGGGAATGAGCGGGCAGGTGGTGGTTGGCACCAGCCTCTATAACATCCTGTTCGTGACCATCGCTGCGACCATGATCCATGCCCTGACAACGCAGGCCGTCGATCTGGTGCTGGCGGCATTGCTTCTGCTGGGATCGGTGCTCGGCGCGCAGTTCGGGACCAAGATCGCCTTCCGGCTGAAGCCCGATCTGCTGCGGGTGACGCTGGCGACCATTGTCCTGCTGGTCGCCCTGCGGATGCTGTATGGCCTCGGTATCCAGCCGGACGAAATCTACACGGTGGCACCGCTGTGATCGGGGCTGAACAATGAGGCGGGTGCTGCTGGTCCTCGCGCTGTTCTTCGCTCTTTCGGCGCAGCGCGATCCCATCCTTGTTCCGGAGGTCTCTCAGGACGAAGTGCAGGTGCGGCAGGGCTTTACCGGCACGGAATTGCTGCTGTTCGGCGCTGTTCTCGATCCCTCTGGCCGCCGCGCGGCGCGCGATTACGATATTGTCGTGGTGCTGAAAGGGCCTTCCTTCCCCATTCAGGTACGCGAGAAAGAGCAGATCGGCGGCATCTGGATGAATGCCGACAATGTTCCCTTTCGCTCCGCCCCCAGTTTCTTCGCCGTCGCATCTTCCTCTCCCATCGGCATGATTGTCGACGAGCGAACGGCAGCGATTTTCGAGTTCGGCACGAATTTCATCCAGCTTTCGCCCACCGGGGCAATCGACCCGGAGGAGCAATTGCGCTTTCGCAACGGGCTGGTCGATCTGCGCACGCGGCAGGGGCTCTACAAGCAGGATGACGGCGGCGTCGAAGTCAGCGAGGGCGTGCTGTATCAGGCGCGGATCGATCTGCCTTCCAGCGTTCAGACCGGCACCTACACTGCCGAGACATTCGCGGTGAACGATGGCCGTGTCGTCGCCTCCGCCATTGCCAAGGTCGAGGTGCGCAAAGTCGGCTTCGAGCGGTTGGTGGAGACGTTCTCGCAGGTCCAGCCGTTCTTTTACGGGCTGGTCGCTATCATTCTGTCGGTCGGAATGGGCTGGCTTGCCGGGCGGCTTTTCGCTTTGATTTAGAGGACTTCGCGTCTTCCTTAGCGCAATCTTAACCCTGACTGGTCTAGCCCTGCTGCCATATAACAGACGGGGCACTTCCGAATGACCGATATGGCAAAACAGGATTTCACACCGGCGCAGGGCGGCGGCAATGGGCAGGCGAGCGGACAAAGCGCGCCCTCGGATGCCCCATCGAATGCCCCATCCAACGCCATGCAACCCATCGGCGTTGTGCTGGAAATCGCCGGTTCGGGTTCGCAAATTGCGCTCGATCTGGAACGCCTGAATGAATGTATGGCGGATGATGATCCGTCGATCGGCCTCGCCGGTCAGGTCGGCAGCCAGGTCAAAATCCGCGTCGGCAACAGCTGGCTGCTCGCCAGTGTACGCAACCAGAAACAGGATCGCCGTCAGGGCGGCGGCGTGCTGGCCAATATCGATTTCCTCGGCGAAGGCATGGAAGAAAAGCTGACCGGGCGGATCCATTCTTTCCGCCGCGGTGTTACCCGCTACCCTGTGCCCGGCGCCTTCATCTACCCCGCCACAACCGCCGATTTGCGCCAGATCTACGCCAGCGATGGGCGCTCCAACATCCAGATCGGCACCGTCTACCCGACCAAGGATATCCGTGCCGGGGTCTATATCGATGCCATGCTGGGCAAACATTTTGCCCTGCTCGGTTCCACCGGTACCGGTAAATCGACCAGTGCCGCGCTGATCCTGCACCGTATCTGCGAGGCAGCACCGCAGGGCCATGTGGTGATGATCGATCCGCATGGCGAATACTCTGCAGCGTTCAAGAACACTGGCGTCATCCTGGACGTGTCGAACCTCCAGATGCCGTACTGGCTGCTCAATTTCGAAGAGCATTGCGAAGTCTTGCTGACCAGCCAGGGCAACGAACGCCAGGTCGATGCCGACATTCTTGCCAAGTGCCTGCTGAAGGCGCGCTACAAGAACCGGCTGGCCGAACAGATGGGCAAGATCACGGTGGATTCGCCGATCCCCTATTTGCTGTCCGATCTCAGCACCGCCATCAAGGACGAGATGGGCAAGCTGGACAAGGCGACCGATACAGCGCCGTTCATGCGCCTCAGCACCAAGCTGGAGGAACTGAAAGGCGATCCGCGCTACCAGTTCATGTTCTCCGGCATGCTGGTCGGCGATACGATGGCCGATTTCCTGTCGAAGATTTTCCGCATGCCGGGCGATGGCAAACCGATTGCGATCATCGATGTGTCGGGTGTGCCGTCCGATATTACCTCCACCGTGGTGGCGGTGCTCAGCCGCCTGACCTTCGATTTTGCCATCTGGGGCCGCGAAGAGAAGACGCGGCCGATCCTGCTGGTGTGCGAAGAGGCCCACCGCTACGTGCCGAGCGAGAAGAACGCCGATGGCTCCAGCGTCGGAAACATCCTGTCGCGCATCGCCAAGGAAGGCCGGAAATACGGCATCAGTCTCGGCTTGATTACCCAGCGCCCGTCCGATCTCGCCGAGGGCGTGTTGTCGCAATGCGGCACGATTATCTCGATGCGCCTCAACAACGACCGCGACCAAGCATTCGTGAAGGCCGCCATGCCCGAAGGGGCGCGCGGTTTCCTCGATTCAATTCCCGCGCTGCGCAACCGCGAATGCATCATTTGCGGTGAAGGTGTGGCGATCCCGATCCGCGTGTCGTTCGACAACCTGGAAGAATCCAAACGGCCAGCATCGGAAGATCCGAGCTTTGTAGAACTGTGGCGCGAATCCGGCGACGAGGAAGAGGCGGTCCATCGCGTCGTCCAGCGCTGGCGCAGCCAGGGTAGCTAAGTCCCCCGCGTATCCCCGAACAGGTGGATATGCAGCCGGTCGCTCAGGCGGTAGCCGTGCTTCAGGCATAGCGGGACCAGCCATTCCTCACGTTTCCGCAGCGTCTCGCTGTCGGTCCCTTCCGGCATCAGAAAGATGCGAGCCGGCGGGATGGCGTGGGCACGCTGGAGGGCGAGCACTTCGTCCACATCCTGCGGCGATGCGATCACGAATTTGAAGAAGGCGCGGCTGTCCAGCGCATAGGCATCCAGCCGCGCGCCGATCAGCGCCAGTTCGGCCGGATTACCGGAATGCGCCAGCTTTGGGCTGACATTGTACTGATCGATATGAATATCGAGCCGAGCCGGGGCCTCGACCGTGCCATTGGTCTCGATCTCGAATGTCATGTCGGGCAGCGCGGCGACTAGTTCGGCGAGGGCGGGGGCCTGCAACAGCGGTTCACCGCCCGTGATGACGAGGCGTTTCTGCCCCAGCGCAGCGATCCGCTCCGCCGCATCGGCCACGTCCAGAGTGATCTGGTTGGCCTTCCGCTCGAACGAAACCCCGTCACGGTGCTCGCGTCCCGGTCTTCTGGCATCACCCTCAAAATACCAAGTATAAGCCGTGTCGCACCACATGCAGGCAAGGTTGCAGCGCGACAGGCGCACAAACGCGACCGGCGTGCCTGCGCTTGGCCCTTCGCCTTGCACGCTTGCGAAGATTTCCGGGCCGCCTGTATCGTCTGTGGCGAGAACTATAGCCATCGGTAATCCGGCCCGAAATTGACGCAGAAATCATGCGGGAATGCGCTTGCCGTTAGAAGACAAACCATCGGTTGAAGTTGGGCAGCAACAGTCACGCGCACCCCTTGCCAGAAAACAGCTCGAGAGGAAATTTCAGCATCAAGCGCAAAGGACAAAATTATGTCCATTCGGCTGGATCGAGCGCCAGCAACTGCGCAAGTTGGTCATAGAGCGCCGGGTCCTCGCTGCGCAGGGCACGGGGTTTCTCGAAAAACGTGACGATTGCTTCGGCGAAAAATTCCTCGTGGTTGGTCGCGCCGTAGGGGTCAATCAAGGTTCGCTCACCGCGCCCCAGCTGCTCGATGTGATCGTTATAGGCCTGCAGCATCGCCTTCTCCCAGCCCGCATAGGTTTGCCCCTTGCGCAGGATAGGGATGCCGTTGGTATGGCCGCTGAGGGCATCGAATTGATGGGCAAATTCATGGACCACGACATTGTGTCCATCCTCTGCATCAAGACCGCCCCGTAGCGCATCGTCCCATGAAAGGACCACCGGGCCCCGTGCCCAGCTTTCGCCAAGCGTCGCGTGGCTCTTCTCGTGGACGAAATGACCATCATGCGCATTGCGGTTGGTCAGGAATGCCGAGGGATAAATCAGCACGTTGCGCAGCGTGTCATACCAGGCTGGGCTGTTCACGATCAGCAGGCACGCTTGCGCAGCGATGGAGAGCTTCATCTCCTCGCTGACTTCAAGTTCGTTGAGGCCGCGGAAGGTGATCTGATCGAGAAACAGGTTCATTTTCCCTTCCAGCTTAAGCCGCAAGGGTTGGGGCAGGCGCCGCACAAGCGGGACCAACCGTTCGACCACTGCACGCTGCTGAGGCGTGAGCGGCTTCGCCAAAAGCTCTTGGCGATTCAGCCGCCGCGCATACCACCGGTATAGCAGGGCGCCAGCGGCGAGCAGCGCAGCGCAAAGAATGAGCCAGGGCGTCATTGTCAGCAGATAATAGCGCGCAGGCCGTTTTTACAGGGTGGAGGGGGCGCTGGGCTGGTAGTCTATCCCAGCCGTGCCAGCGCCGCTGTCAGTCTTTCGACCTCTCCGGAATGATGCGCGAAATCAGCTTTGGCCTTTTCTACGGCTTCTGGCTTTGCACGGTCGACAAAGTTGGCGTTGGATAGCCTGCCTCCGAGCGACTTGGCTTCCTTCTTCGAAAGTTCCAGCGCCTTTGTCAGGCGTGCTTTCTCCGCCTCGATGTCGATGACCCCGGCCAAGTCGACCAGAACCACATCATCGCCAACTGCGATTTCCATCGCTGGTTTGGGGATTGGGCCGGGAACGTTGGAGTCGCCAATTTGGCCCGTCAGTGCGAATGGGCCGACGCGCGACAGTCGCTCCGCCGCGGCGGCACCGTTACCGCCAAGAACCTTTTGCGCCAGATCAGACGGGTCTTGAATGACCGCCCGCAACTTGGTTCTAGGCGGAATACCGATCTCGTTGCGAGCGGTTCGGGCATTGGCGACAAATTCGATCGTCCAATCAATCGCATCAGTGGCGTCTTTCGACACCTGCGCACGCGGGTCGGGCCATTTGGCGGTGATCAGCGGATAGTTGCTGCGATCAGTCCCGCCCAATTCGGCCTGTGCAAGCCACAATTCCTCCGTGATAAACGGCATGAAGGGGTGCAGCATGACAAGGATCTGATCGAGTGCCCATCCGGCCACTTCGCGCGTCTCGGCAATGGCGGCTTCCGGTGCCGACGGCTGGCTGTCGTCTTTCACCAAAACCGGCTTGATTAGTTCAATATACCAATCGCAAAACCGGCTCCAGGTGAACTGGTAGATCGTATTGGCAGCGGCATCAAATCGCAGATCCGCCATCGCCTTGTCCAAGGTTTCCAGCGTTTGCTGCACTTCGCCGATGATCCATTGATTGACGGCGAGCTTGGCCTTCGGTGCTTTTACTGTTGTCGAGGCGCCGATGCCGTTGGACTGGCAGAAACGTGTCGCATTCCAGAGCTTTGTTGCGAAGTTGCGGTATCCCTCGACCCGCTTGTCATCCATCTTGATGTCGCGGCCCTGGCTTTCCATCGCTGCCATGAAGAAGCGCAGCGCATCCGCGCCATACTGGTCGATCAGGCCCAGCGGATCGACGACATTGCCCTTCGACTTGGACATTTTGGAGCCATCGGCGGCGCGCACCAGCCCGTGCAGATACAGCCGCGGCCACGGGGCCTGACCGGTGTTGTAATTGCCCATCATCATCATCCGCGCATCCCAGAAAAACAGGATATCGAAGCCGGAGATCAGCAGGCTGTTAGGGTGGTGCTTCTCAAGCAGATCGGTCTTTTCCGGCCAGCCGAGCGTGGCAGATGGCCACAGCGCGCTGGAGAACCATGTGTCGAGGACGTCGCTGTCGCGGGTGAGGGTAACGCCGTCGCCCGCCTGCGCCTGCGCCGCTTCCTCGCTCTCGGCAACATAGGCCTTGCCGTCGCCGTCATACCAAGCAGGGATCCGGTGTCCCCACCACAGTTGCCGCGAAACGCACCACGGCTGGATGTTCTCCATCCAGTTGAAGAAGGTCTTTTCCCACGTCTTGGGGACAATCTCGACTTCGCCTGATTTTACCTGCTCGATGGGTTTGACGGCCAGTTTCTCGGCATCGACATACCACTGGTCGGTCAGCCAAGGCTCGATCACCACGCCGCCACGGTCGCCGAAGGGGGTGGCGATCTGGCGCGGTTCAGCGTCATGCTCGACTTCCTCGCCCTTCTTGGTCTTGGCGATATGCGGGATGAGGTAGCCCTGTTCTTTCAGGCGCTGAACCACCAGCTCGCGCGCGCCATCGGTGCCGTCGCGCTTGAAGCGGTGCAGGCCGAGATATTCTTTCGGCACCAGACCGTCTGCGGTCTGGCAAACATTGGCCTCGGCATCCAACATATTGAGCATTTCGCCCGCCGCAAATCCGGCCCGCTTGCCCACGTCGAAGTCGTTGAAATCGTGCCCCGGCGTGATCTTCACCGCGCCGCTGCCCAGTTCGGGATCGGCATGCTCGTCTGCGACGATGGGCACGCGGCGGCCGGTAATCGGCAGGACAACATGCTTGCCGACAACGCTGGCATAGCGCTCGTCCGACGGGTGAACCGCCACCGCCATATCGGCGAGCATTGTCTCGGGCCGGGTGGTCGCGACCTCGATGTAATCGCGGCCATCAGGCAGCGTCACGCCGTCTTCCAGCGGATATTTGAAGTGCCAGAAATGGCCGGGAATGGTCTGCGTTTCCACTTCCAGATCGCTGATTGCCGTCTTCAGCTTCGGGTCCCAGTTCACCAGTCGCTTGTCGCGGTAGATGAGGCCATCGTTATAGAGGTCGACGAAGGTCTTCAGCACCGCGCCGCTGAAATGCTCGTCCATCGTGAACTGCTCTCGGCTCCAGTCCATCGAGCAACCGAGCCGCCGCAGCTGGCGGGTAATGGTGCCGCCGCTTTCCTCTTTCCACTCCCACACCTTCTTCACGAAATCTTCGCGGGAATAGTTGGTGCGCTTGTCCTGTTTCGCCTCCAGCTGGCGTTCGACCACCATCTGCGTCGCGATGCCGGCATGGTCGGTGCCGACCACCCACAGCGCATCCTTGCCGCGCATCCGCTCGTACCGGATCACGATGTCCTGCAGCGTGTTGTCCAGCGCGTGGCCGATATGCAGCGACCCCGTCACGTTCGGCGGCGGGTTGACGATGGTGTAGGGTTCGGCATCCGGGCGCTCGGGCCGGAAACAGCCGTTTTCCTCCCAATAGGAGTACCAGCGCGCCTCGATTTCGGCGGGATCGAATGTGGTGGAGAGTTCGCTTGTCATATCGCCCGCCGCCTTGCCAGCGGAGGCCTTGAAGGCCAAGCCCAATTAAGCCCCCTTGTCGTGCCGCGCAAAGAAACGCATAGCTACAGGCGATGCGAGAATGGGCTGATCTGGACGTTGAGGTCGATGCGGACGGCACGCAGCGTGTGGCCGTCAAAGGCCCGCTGACCATTTCCTCAATCGGCGTGATCGACCACCAGTTCCGCGAGCTGGAGGGCAATGTCGCGCATTTCGATCTGTCGGGCGTGACCGATATGGACACCGCCGGAGCATGGACCGTGTTCCGCGCCACGCGGCGGCTGGGCTCCCCCATCGTCGGGGCCAGCGCCAAATCGCATGACCTCATTGAAACCGTTGCTTCGGCGGCCAGCGAAGCGCCGATGCGGCCCGAAGACAAGCCACTGTTGCACCGCGTTTTCGGCGAGGCGGGCGAAACGGTGCTCGAAATGCTTGCGGGGGCAAAAAACGTCATCGCGTTTCTGGGTGCGGTGCTGATCTCTGTGGGCGATATCATCCGCCATCCCAGCCGGTTTCGCCTGAAGGCGGTGGTGCGGCAGTTCGAGCTGGTCGGTGTTACTGCTTTGATGATTATCGGGCTGATGAGCTTCCTGATCGGCATCGTGGTCGCCCAGCAGGGGGCCGCGCAATTGGCGCAGTTCGGGGCGGAGGCGCTGACCATCAATCTGACCGGGCGGCTGGCCACGCGCGAGCTGGGCGTGCTGATGACGGCGATCATGGTTGCGGGCCGTTCGGGCAGCGCCTTTGCCGCGCAAATCGGCACCATGAACCTGACCGAGGAAATCGACGCGATGCGCACCATCGGGGTCGATCCGGTGGAAGCGCTGGTGATTCCGCGCATTCTGGCGGCGGTGGTGATGATGGTCCTGCTGGGCTTCTACTCCATCGTGCTGACCATCATCGGCGGGGCGACCATTTCCTCGCTCACGCTGGGCATTCCGTTCGGATCGTTCCTGATGCGCATTCAGGAAGTCGTGCCGACCTATGATTTGTGGGTCGCGCTGATCAAGGCACCGGTCTTCGGGCTGATCGTCGCAGTGGCGGGCTGCTATCAAGGCATGCAGGTGCGCGGCAATTCCGAAGAGGTCGGCAAGCGTACGACAATGGCGGTGGTGCAGGCGATCTTTGCGGTGATCGTGCTCGATGCGTTTTTCGCGGTGTTCTTCACAGAGCTGGGCTGGGCGTGATGGACGAACAGGACCTAATCGGGGATATCGAGGAGGAGGCACACGATAACCTCCCCGAAGCGTTTCGGGGCGAGTATCCGATTGTCGTCGAGGGGCTGGTCAACCAGTTCGGCGATTTCCGCATCCACGACGATCTCGATCTGAAGGTCAAGCGCGGCGAAATTCTCGGCGTGGTCGGCGGATCGGGCACCGGCAAATCGGTTTTGATGCGCTCGATCATCGGATTGCAGACGCCTCGCGCTGGCGAAATCCATGTGCTGGGGCGCGACGTGGCCAAGGCGCAGGATGATGACGATATCGACATTCGCAGCCGCTGGGGTGTGCTGTTTCAGGGCGGGGCGCTGTTCTCTACGCTGACCGTGGGCGAAAATGTCGAAGTGCCGCTGAAACAGTTCTATCCGGAACTGGACGACACACTCCGCAAGGAAATCGCCCGCTACAAGGTGCTGCTCTCCGGCCTGCCCGAAGAAGCGATCAGCAAGTTTCCCAGCGAGCTTTCGGGCGGAATGAAAAAACGCGCCGGCCTCGCCCGGGCGCTGGCGCTCGATCCGCAATTGCTGTTTCTGGACGAACCGACGGCGGGTCTAGATCCGATTGGCGCGGCCAAATTCGACCGGCTGACCCGCGAGCTGACCGATACGATGGGGCTGACCGTGTTCCTGATCACCCATGATCTGGATACGCTGCACGCCATTTGCGACCGCGTGGCGGTGCTGGCGGACAAGCAGGTGATTGCCGTGGGCACGATACCGGAATTGATCGCCACCGATCATCCGTGGATCGAAGAATATTTCAACGGCCCCCGCGGGCGCGCTGCCACGGCAGGGCATGCGGGCAGCAATCCCGGCGAGCAGGCCGAATGATCATCCGTGCAAAACCCCTCATTTGTTCCAAGGTAATGGACAAGTCGACGCACGAAAGGGCATAGACAGAAGCGATGGAAACCCGTGCAAATCATTTGTGGGTCGGTGCAGTCACGCTGGCATTGCTGGCGATGCTGGCCGCCGGCATCGTCTGGCTGGCCAGACTGAACGAGACAAGCCGCGAGGAATACACGATCTTTTTCGAGCAATCGGTCGAAGGACTGGTGAACGGCTCGACGGTTACCTATTCCGGCGTGCCGGTGGGTCAGGTGACCGAGATTTCGCTGGCCCCGACGCAGGGGCAGGAGAAAGACCGCGTCAGGGTCGAGATTGAAATCGACGAGAAGGTGCGGATTTTCACCGACACTTTTGCCGAATTGCGCGGCAGCCTGACCGGCGTTTCCACGATCCAGCTGGGCCGGGTGACAGACGAGAATCCGGAAATGGCCCGCACCGCCCGTCTGGTGGAGCGCAAACCGAATGGCGAGATGCCTCCGATACCCGCGCGCGAAGGGGGGATCGGGGCCATCCTGGCCAGCGTGCCCGATATTCTGGACAAGGTGGACACCACGGTGGGCCAGCTCAACAAGCTGATGGCGGATGACAATCAGGACCGGATCATGGGCCTGATCGACAATACCAGCCAGTTGACCCGCGATCTGTCGGGCGGGGTGAATGACACCGTGCCTGCGCTGCGCTCGACGCTGGCGCAGATGCAGGGAACGCTGGCCGAGGCGGAGACATCGCTGGCCCAGTTCGAGACGGTGATGGCCTCTGCCGACCGCCTGATGAATGAAGAGGGCGTGGCGCTGTCGAAACAATTACGCGCGACATTGGGCAAGGCGAGCACGGCTGCGGACAGCCTGTCGACCACGCTGGCTCAGGCCGATCCGGCACTGGAGCAGCTCAACAGTTCCACCTTGCCGGCAGCCAATGCCACATTGCGCGATTTGCAATCGACCAGCCGCGCGCTGCGTCAAGTGACCGAACGGCTAGAGAATGAGGGCGCAACCAGCCTGATCGGTACACCCCCACTGCCAGATTACGAACCTTGAGAGTGCCGATGAGCCTGACCCTGCCCCCCTTCGCGAAATTCCCTTTCGCCATCACCTTGCGCGCCACTGCAATCGGTGCGGCCTCTCTGGCTCTGACGGGCTGCATAAGCCTTGGCTCCGAACCGCCCGACATGATGCTGACGCTGACCCCTGCCTCCAGTGCTAGTGTCGGTCAGGCGACGAATGGAATGCAGGTCAATGCCCTGCTGATCGAGGAACCCGATGCGCCGCAGCGGCTGGCCGTGACGCGGGTGCCTGTGCAGGTCGACAGTTCCAGCATTGCGTATTTGAAAGACGCCGTCTGGGTGGAGCGGCCCTCGCGCCTCTTCCGCCGCCTGCTGGCCGAAACGGTGCGCGCGAAATCGGGCCGGCTGGTGATGGAACGCGACGATCCGGCGGTCGCGCCCCACGAAACGCTGCGCGGAACCCTGCGCGAATTTGGCTATGACGCGGTGCGCGGGGATGCCACCGTTACCTTCGATGCCATCCGCAAACGGTCTGACGGTACGCTGGAAACCCGGCGCTTCAGCAGCAGCATCGCCAATGTCGCGCCTTTGGGAGCGGATGTGGGCCGTGCGCTGAATCTGGCGGCGAACAAGGTTGCGGAAGAGGTCGCCGACTGGGTCGGCTGAGGCGGCTGGTGGCTTGCTAGGCGCGGATAGCTTCCGGCTCGCCCGAACGCCCGTTTTCATCCAGCAGGGAGAGAAACTCGAAAGCGGTGAGGAAAGCCGCGCGCTTTTCTTCCTGCGCGGCCTTCGCTTCCATATCGACGCCCCACAGCTCGTGCTGCACGGTTTCCTCCAGATGGGAGGTCTGCCACAGCGCGCCCGCATCGGCGTCCTTCTCCAGAGCCGTTAGCCCGAGGCACAGCGACGCAGATAGCGAGGCGAGGGTGTAGACGCCCGCCAGCGTGAAGGGATCGAGACCTTCAAGACGTGTCCGGAGTGCAGCAATTGTTTCGGCGGGCTGCTCGACATGCAGGATACTGTCGACCCGTGTCAGCTGGACGCCTTCGCGCGCCTCGAATGCCGCCAGCAGCGGCTCCCATTCGACATCCTGCCGGCGGGAAAGGGCAGTGCCGGCTTCTGCGCGGTAACACAGCGTATCGGTCTCGGCGAAGGCCAGCGTCTTGGTCACCAGATCGTCCTCGCCCGTGGCCACCCGATCGATCGTGAAATCGGTCAGATCGCGCATCGGGAAGCTGCGCGGGTCCAGCGTCTCGCCCTGCATGTTCCATTCCGCCGCCATCGCCATTGCCAGCGCGCGGGAGGGCACGATTTGCGCGCGGCCCCCTTGGGTCTTCACCGCCCTTCCATCGAGCGCAACCTGCCACCCGCCGCTGGTTTCCAGCAGCGCCGCTTCCTTCCAAAACCGCTTCATTTGTCCTGATTTTTCCATTGCTTGACCAGCCATTGAGGCAGGACAAAAAACTCGACCACGCCGATCAAGAACAGCGCGTAGCCAATCATCGGTTCGCTGATCCAGCGGCCCGAGATAATCACCACGCCCACGCCTGCCGTGAGTATCGCCAGAATGCGGATACCGAACAATTGCAGATGGCGGTGGCGGGCTTCCTGATCATTCATGGCACCGCCCCATGTATCAGCGCCCGCAATTCCTCTGCGGTGTCGGCAATGGCGCTTGCCCCTGCTTCGGTCAGGGTCGCATTGTCGTGATAGCCCCAGGATACACCGATAGGGCGAACACCCGCCGCGACAGCCATTTCCATATCGTACAGCGTATCGCCGATCATCACGGTGTTGGCGGGGATGGCCAGCGCCTCCGCCATGGCGACTTCCAGCATGGCGGGGTGCGGCTTGGAGGGATGCCCGTCTGCGCCCTGCAGGCTGGCGAAGCTGTCGGTCAGGCCGTGCGTGGCGAGACAATGCATCAGGCCGCGCTGCGATTTGCCGGTCGCCACGGCAAGGCTCCATCCATCGGCACGCAAGGCGCTAATCAGATCGGCCATGCCCTCGAACAGGGGCTCGGCCACTTCGCCCCGCTCGCGGGCCGTGCGGAACGAGTCCTTATAGGCCGTGACCATCTGGCCGACCGTTTCCTCCGCCGCATCGGGCGCGAGATAGCGGATCGCCTGCGGCAGGCTCAGCCCGACAATCTGGCGGATCGCATGGCGCGGCGGAGCGGCCAGCCCGGCGCTGGCAAAGGCCGCCTCCATCGCATCGCACACCGGCGCCTGCCCATCGACCAGCGTACCGTCGCAATCGAACACGGCGAGTTTGACGGGGCTCTGCGTCATTTGCGCCCGCGCCCCTTGGGCTTCGGACCGGCCTTCGCCGGGCGTCCGCCGCTCTTCTTGCCGAGCTTTTTCTTCGGCGCGCTCTTGCCCCCCGGCGCCCCGCCGCGCGAACGGCGTTCGCCGCGCTGGCTCTTCCGGTATTGCTTGGCGTGTTGGCGCGCGGCCTGCTTTTTCTCCGACGGGCTGCGTGCATTGATGTCTTCGCGCAAAGGTGCAGCGTCGGACAGCGACGGGTCGAAGCCCAGCTGCTCCATCGTCGCCGCGAAATGCTCGGGCAGATCGGCGGTCACGTCCAGCTTGCCGCCCGTGCCATCGGCACCCTTGGGTTCGCCGATTACCAGACGGCGGGCATGGAGGTGCATCTTGCGGCTGATGCTGCCGGTGAGAAACGCGTCCTGACCGCCATATTTGCCATCGCCCACTATGGGATGGCCGATCGCCAGCATGTGCACGCGAAGCTGATGGGTGCGGCCGGTCATCGGCTCCAGCTCTACCCAGCAGGCGCGGTTGCCGGCCTTTTCCACGACGCGGTAGCGGGTGACGGCGGGCGCACCCTCTTCCTCGTCGACGTGCATTTTCTCGCCGCCGCTGCCGGGCTGCTTGGCCAAAGGAGCGTCAATCGTCCCCTCGCGCACATCGGGCACGCCGACGACAAGCGCCCAATAGACCTTCTTGGCACTGCGACCGGCGAACCGCTTCGAATAGGCAGAGGCCGCACCTGGAGTGCGGGCGACCAGCAGAACGCCGCTGGTATCCTTGTCCAGTCGGTGGACCAGTCGCGGGCGGATGTCGTCTGCGCCCGGCGCAAACGCATCGAGCAACCCGTCGACATGCTTGGTCGTCTTGCTGCCGCCCTGCGTGGCGAGGCCGGGGGGCTTGTTCAGCACGATGGCGCTGGGCGTCTCGCGGATCACCATATCGTGCGCCTGCGCGATCTGTTCCGGAGTCAGCGCGCGCTTGGCAGGCGCGGCGCGGCGAGGATCGTCGCCGCCCGGCGGGACGCGGAGAACCTGCCCGGTGGAGAGGCGGTCATCCGGCTTCGCCCGCGCGCCATCGACCCGCACCTGCCCCGTGCGCGCCCAGCGGCTGACCGTGTTGAAGCCGATTTGCGGCAGATTGCGTTTGAACCAGCGGTCCAGCCGGATGCCGTCATCATCCGCCTCGACGGTGAATTGCCGAACATTGTCCGACGACTTTTTGGCAGGCCGCTCGCTCATGTCACTGCCCGCATAAATGTAAGCCCGAACAACAGCCCGCTAATGCCGAGCGAGAAGGAGAGAATCGCATAGAGCGCCGCGATGGTGAATTGGCCGCGCTCGATCAGCAAGACCATCTCCAGGCTGAATGCGCTAAACGTAGTGAACCCGCCCAGCAAGCCGACGCCCAGCAGCAGGCGCAGATTTTCTCCGCTGCCGCCCGCCGCATTCGCCCCGCTGCGCACCAGCCAACCGGCCAGCAGGCCCATCAGCACGCTGCCGATTGCATTGACCGCCAGCGTCGCCCACGGGAACACGCCCATGGCAGGCGCGCCCAGCCAGCCAGTCATCCAGCGGCCTGTCTGGTATCGCAGTACAGCGCCCGCCGCGCCGCCAGCGGCGACATGCAGGATTGCGGAAAGAGTGGGGAGGGTGGACATGGTTCGCTGCCCATAGCGGGGCGATCACAGGCTTACCACTGTTTGCGCGCAATCTCTTGGTGCATCGGCCCTTGCCCGGATCGGCAATTTATCTTATACGATCACCCATGTGTGCCGGTCCGCGTGCGGATTCGGCTCTTTTTCATTTGCGAAAGCGGCATACTCCGCGCGGCGTGCGCGGCTCTGGCCCTTGGCTCGAAAGGTTTTGAATTCAATGCAGATCATGGTTCGCGATAACAATGTCGATCAGGCTCTCCGTGCGCTCAAGAAGAAGCTGCAGCGTGAAGGCGTGTACCGCGAAATGAAACTGCGTCGTCACTACGAAAAGCCGAGCGAGAAGCGCGCCCGTGAAAAGGCCGCAGCCGTGCGCCGCGCCCGCAAGATGGACCGCAAGCGTATGGAACGCGACGGTTAAGCGAAAAATACCACTGTTTCACATCGTCTAACGGCTTGAAGCAGACACGATAGACAGATTAGAGGGCGTGGAAGCAATTTCCGCGCCCTCTTGCTGTCCGCCCGATTGGCAGGCCGCTGGCAGGGCACAATTCAGGAAACCCATATGACCGAAGTCACCCGCGTTCCGCTCAAACCTGTTGCCAAGGGCTCGCTCGCCAAGATCTGGATCGGTGTGATACTCGCCGCCCTGCTCGGCGTGGGCATTGCATGGGCCGCTGTCCCGGCCAGCACCAGCGTCGATACGGTCACCGCAGGCACCGGCCCCGCTCCCAGCGATGGCGACGTGGTGTTTGTGGAATATACCGGCAAGCTGACCGACGGCACGGTGTTCGACAAGAACGAAGGCCAGGCCGCACCGATCCAGGGCGTGTTCCCCGATGGCGTGCCGTTCGTGCTGGAAGAAGGCGCGGCGATCCCCGGCTTTCTCAAAGGCCTGAAGCAGACCCGAACGGGCGGCGAATATGTCCTGAACATCCCCGCCGACGAAGCCTATGGCGATGAACCGCCTCCGGGCTCCTCCATCCCCGCCGGTGCCGATCTGGTCTTCGAAGTGAAGGTGGTCGAGTTTATGAGCCGTCAGGATTTCGAGCGCCGTTTGCAGGCATTGCAGCAGGTGATGGCTGCTCAGCAGGGCGGTGAGGGTGCAGAAGGCGGCCCGGCAACCGGCGCACCGCCGCCGCCTCCGCAGAACTAAGTTCGCTAACCAAGAAAGCGCACCCGATGTCCGTCGATAAACAGACCGTCGCCAAGATCGCCAGCCTTGCCCGCATCGAAATGAGCGATGCGGAGTGCGAGCGTATGGTGCCCGAGCTCAACAACATCCTCGATTGGGTGGACCAATTGGGCGAGGTCGACACTTCGGGTGTTGAGCCGATGACTGCCGTGATGCCCATGGCCCAGCGCCTGCGCGACGATGTGGTCGATCCCGATCCGCTGACCGGCGGCGGCGTGCGCGACAAGGTGCTGGCCAATGCGCCGGCGGCCGAGCACGGTTTCTTTGGTGTGCCCAAGGTGATTGAGTAATGGGCTGCACGCGCTACGCGCGCCCTTCGACAGGCTCAGGGCGAACGGGTCTTGGTCTGAATTTCGCACCCCCCTCCGTTCGTGCTGAGCTTGTCGAAGCACGCGCGCCAACATTGCGGTAAACAGCATGACAGACCTTACCAATCTCGGTGTTCGCGAAATCCGCGACGGTATCGCCAACGGCGAGTTCACCGCGCGCGAAGTCGCAAGCCAGTTCAACGCTGCGGTCGAAGCCGCCGCCGCGCTCAACACCTTCATCGTCACCACGCCGGAAAAAGCGCTGGAAGCTGCCGATGCGACCGACGCCGCGCGCGCTGCGGGCAAGCCGCTGGGCAGGATGGGCGGCGTGCCGATTGGGATGAAGGACCTGTTCTGCACCCACGGCACGCAGACCACCGCCGCCAGCCACATTCTGGAGGGCTTCGTGCCCCAATATGAAAGCACCGTGTCGGCCAATCTGTGGAACGCGGGCGCAGGCATGCTGGGCAAGCTGAACCTTGACCAGTTCGCCATGGGTTCCTCCAACGAGACGAGCTTTTTCGGCCCTGCGAAAAGCCCGTGGCGCAAGGAGGGCTCCAACATGGCGCTGACCGCAGGCGGTTCGTCGGGCGGGTCCAGTTCTGCCGTGGCCGCGCGGCTGTGCCCGGCAGCGACCGGCACCGATACCGGCGGATCGATCCGACAGCCTGCCGCTGTCACCGGCATTGTCGGGATCAAGCCGACCTATGGGCGCTGCTCGCGCTGGGGCGTGGTGGCGTTTGCCTCCTCGCTCGATCAGGCGGGGCCGATGGCCCGCTCGGTCGAGGATTGCGCCATCATGCTGGGCGCGATGGCGGGTTACGATCCGAAGGATTCGACGTCGCTCGATATGCCCGTACCCGACTGGGAGGCGGCTCTGGATGCAGACCTGAAAGGCAAAAAGGTCGGCATTCCGCGCGAATACCGCATGGAAGGCACGCCGCAGGACATCCTCGATAGCTGGAAACAGGGCGAGGAATGGCTGAAGGATGCAGGCGCGGAAATCGTCGAGATTTCGCTGCCGCACACCAAGTACGCGCTGCCCGCCTATTACATCATCGCGCCCGCCGAGGCGTCTTCCAACCTCGCCCGCTATGACGGTGTGCGGTACGGTTTGCGCGATCTGCCTGAGGGTTCCGGCCTGCAGGATATGTACGCCGCGACGCGCGCCGATGGCTTTGGCGACGAGGTGAAGCGGCGCATCCTGATCGGCACTTATGTGCTGAGCGCGGGCTTCTACGATGCCTATTACACGCAGGCGCAGAAGATCCGCACGCTGGTGGCGCAGGACTTCGAGAAGGCTTGGGGCGAATGCGACGTGATCCTCGCCCCGACCACGCCCAACGCGGCGTTCGGGCTGGGCGAAATGCAGTCGGACCCGCTGGCGATGTATCTCAACGATGTGTTCGCCGTGCCCGCCAGTCTCGCCGGCCTGCCCGCGATGAGCGTGCCTGCGGGCCTCAACTCCGACGGCCTGCCGCTGGGCCTGCAAATCGTCGGCAAGCCCTTCGACGAGCAGGGTGTACTTAATGCGGGCCTTGCTATAGAAAGACGCGCATCGTTCGAAGAAAAACCGGAGAAATGGTGGTAATGAAGACCGGATTCAGTCGTATCGCCGAATTTAAGAATGCTTTGTTCGCCCTTACTGTCGGCCTTTTAGTTGGTTGTGCTCAGCCACATGGGGTCGGACAAGAGAAAGTATCGCTGCTATCCGTCGATCCTGTTTCTGACATCAATTTGAGCGTCCATCCAGTTGTAACCGGACGAGACCGCGCCGATCTTCAGGTTGTTCTAGACCAGACAAAAGCAGTAATGCGATCCCCTGAATTTCTGGAAAATGCGCGCTCATTGAATTCCGCCTACCCGACAATTTTCATGCGCAAAGGATGGGCGGCATGGAGCATAAGCGACGTAGCAGCAGCTATTCAAAATCCGACAAATGGCATTCGATATGCTGCGACACCGGTATGGATTAAGCCGAGAGATGGAGGTGCAACTACGGGTAGTAATGTTGGCCCAAATCGTGAATGGGCGATGAGCATTAACTCGTCACCACTGGCGAATTGGCGTGCAGATGATACTGTTCAGAAAAGCTGTGCAATCAACACATTATCACATGAGGTGATGCACACTATGCTAGACAGCCAGGGGTGGATGATTTCGATTGATGGCGGCAGGGCAGCCAAATCTTCGCGCAGAAGCGGAACGACTGCGTCCTATGTCGTTGGTCAGCTCGCTCAATGCACATGGCTGCAGAAAGAGGGGCGTATTTCTAGCGATGAGATCGCGATGTGTATGCCGGTATTCTATTATCAAAAGAAGCCGAACTCGGTTGGCAAGTTCGCAGTCGATCGCTGCGACGATTTTCCAGCTGGGACACCTGTGAAGCTATGAGCGGATATCGCTCTCAGCATAGAGACGCGCAATCATGACATGACTGAGGAGCACTTCACGCTGATCGCAGGTGCCGCAGTTACTGTCTGCGCGTTTTGGATCCCTGCTTACCTGTCGCGCAAGATCAAGCATGGCGAGGCGCGCTTCGACGACAACGGGAAGCCAATCGACAACGAGTGATTGCGCGAGCGGCATGCGGGCGGCAAGCTGTGGGGCTAATATCTGAGGAACCACGCCCATCTTCCGCTCCGCCCTGATCCATTTCCTGAAGGACCTGATCAAGGTCGGCCCCGGTTTTGCTCTGGCAGGGCTGCGGCAGGGGATGACGGCTAAGACAGTCACCTTCCCATGGCGCGGCAAACGCTGGACCGTGCGCGGGAAGGACACCGATTTCGCCACCATGCGCGAGGCGCTGCGTGACGGAGCCTTTGCCATCCACGCGCCGATGATCGCGGAGCAGTTGCAGCGCCGCTACCGCGCCATTCTGGAGGTCGGGCAAGTGCCGGTGATCCTCGATCTGGGGGCCAATGCAGGCGCTGCGTCGATCTGGTTTGCGCAAGGCTATCCGCAGGCCGCCATCGCCGCTGTCGAGCCTCTGCCTGCGACCTGCGACGTGCTGGCCCGCAATCTGGCGCATATTCCGGGATCGCTGCTGGTGGCCGCCGCCATCGGATCGAGTCCGGGCACAGCATGGCTCGACACCAAATGGCTGGCCGAGGGCAGCTGGGGCGTTTCCACAATGCGCGCCGATGGCGAGGCGGGTGAGGTGCCGATCCGCACAATTGCCAGTATTCTGGCCGACATTCCGGGCGGCGTGCCCTTCATCGTCAAATGCAATATCGAAGGGGCCGAGGCCGACCTGTTCGCCGGCGCACTGGAATGGCTGGACGAGGCGGAGCTAGTGTTCATGGCCACCCATGACGACTTCATTCCCGATGCCCGCCCCAGTGCCGGGTTCCAGCAGGCGATGGCGCAGCGGCCCTTCCGTATCCTCCCGCTGGGCGACCAGATTGCCTATGTGCGGGACGAGGGCGCATCTGGCGCTTACTCACTTCTCACGCACCGCGTTCGGGACTTTCCATCGCCCGCGTTGGGCGGTATCGGGCAGGCATGAGCACATCGACATATCGCATCCAGGGCGCAACCGGCGAGTGGGAGGTCGTGATCGGCCTCGAGGTCCATGCGCAGGTTTCCTCCAAAGCCAAACTGTTTAGCGGGGCCAACACCGAATTCGGGGCCGAGCCGAACACGCAGGTCAGCCTCGTCGATGCGGCGATGCCCGGCATGCTGCCTGTGCCCAATCGCGAATGCATCCGGCAGGCGGTGCGCACTGGCATGGCGATCGAAGCACAGATCAATGCGTGGAGCCGGTTCGACCGGAAGAACTACTTCTACGCCGATTTGCCGCAAGGGTACCAGATCAGCCAGTTGTACCACCCCATCGTGGGCGAGGGGAAACTGCTGATCGAGAAGGACGAGAAGGCCGGTATTCCCGAAGACAAATGGATCGGGATCGAGCGCATTCATGTGGAGCAGGACGCGGGCAAGCTGATGCATGACCAGCATCCGACCATGTCCTATGTCGATCTCAACCGCAGCGGCGTCGCGCTGATGGAAATCGTCAGCATGGCCGATATGCGCAGCCCGGCAGAGGCCGGGGCCTATGTCCGTAAGCTGCGCTCCATCCTGCGCTATGTTGGATCGTGCGACGGCAATATGGAGCAGGGCTCCATGCGCGCCGACGTGAACGTGAGCGTCCGCAAGCCGGGTGAGGAACTGGGCACGCGCACGGAGACGAAGAACGTCAACTCCGTCCGCTTCGTGATGGCGGTGATCGAGGGCGAGGCGCGCCGTCAGGTCGATCTGATCGAGGATGGCGGCACGGTGGTGCAGGAAACGCGTCTGTACGATCCCGACAAGGGCGAGACGCGCAGCATGCGGAGCAAGGAAGACGCGCATGATTATCGCTACTTCCCCGATCCCGACCTGCTGCCGGTCGAGCTGGACGAGGCCTTCCTGACCGAATGCCGCGAAAGCCTGCCCGAATTGCCCGATGCCAAGCGCGAACGCTATATGGGCGAGCTGGGGATGAACGCCTACAACGCCGCACAGCTGACCGCCGAAGTGGAAACCTTCGCCCGGTTCGAAACGCTGCTGGCCGAAACCGCCAGCGCGTTGGGCAAGCCGGAAAGCAAGGTCGCCACGCAGGTGGCCAACTGGACGCTGTCCGTCGCGCCGGGCGTGGTCAAGATGCTGGGCGACGAGGCCAATCTGGAATACGCCACCTCGGCTGCGCAGGCCGCGATCCTGAAAATGGTCGATGCCGGTGAGGTCTCCGGCGGTCAGTCCAAGGAAATCTACGAGATCGTCCTGAAAACAGGCCGCGACCCTGCCGAAATCGCCGAGACAGAGGGCCTGAAGCAAGTCAGCGACGATGGCGCGATCGAGGCGGAGATCGATAAAATCCTCGCCGCGAATGCCGACAAGGTCGAGCAGTACAAGGCGGGCAAGGACAAGCTGTTCGGCTTCTTCGTCGGCCAGACGATGAAGGCGATGCAGGGCAAGGCCAACCCGCAGGTGGTGAACGAGCTGCTGAAGGCGAAACTGGGCTAGAGCATGCCGCTCTGGCTCAAGCGCGCGGCAATTTGGGGGCCATTGTTTCTCGCGGCGGCGCTGGCGGTTGCCTATTATCTGATCCATCGGCCCGGAGCACCCGACGGGTCGGACTTGCTTACTGTTGCGCTGTCGGAGCAAGACCCTTCGCTGGCGCAGGTCGGTGATCTCGTCTTCATGGGCGGAATCGACATCCCCCGCAGCGGCATTGATCTGGGAGGGTTGTCTGGTCTGCGATGGGACGAGGCAGGCGGCCATCTGGTCGCGCTGACAGACGATGCGCGGTGGGCGGTCCTCGATCCGGTTGAACCGGACGGCCTGCTGCAATCGGTCGATATTACTGCGTCTGGCGAGCTGACAGGGCTTTCGGGCGAAACACTCACGGGCAAGGAAGCGGGCGACTCCGAGGGCCTGACCCGCAGCCGCGAAGGCGGTTGGCTGGTCAGTTTCGAGCGCAGCCACCGTGTATGGCGCTACCCCGCGCTCGACCAGCGGCCCGTCCCCACCGAGATCGACCCCGCCGCGATCTTCGGAAAGCTAGGCGACAATCAGGGGCTGGAAACTCTGGCCGGTGACGAGGATGATCTCCTCGCTTGCGCAGAGCGACAGCCGCGCGGCACAGATGCCAATTGTCGGCGGTTGGCGGCAGGCTCTGCCATAAAGCCCCTCAGCCTGCTGCCGCCAAAATCGCTTATCGAATTGGGCGCAGTGCCGACTGATGGCGACCGGGCCAGCGACGGGACCTTCTACGTCCTGTTCCGCAGCTACTCCCCGACCGACGGCAACACTGCCGCCATCACCGCGCTGGCCCCCGATGGCACCCGCCGCGACCTCGCCGTGCTGCGCGCGCCGCTCACCGTCGACAATTTCGAAGGGCTGGCCGTGCGCGAGGAAGGCGGCAAGACCTTCCTCTACATCGTCAGCGACGACAATTTCTCCGGCAGCCAGCGCACCCTGCTGATGAAATTCGCGGTGCCTGGCGGACCATAGTCGCCTGCTCGGCCGCACCGCCCGAATATCCCGTTCCGGGACATGGTAAATTTTCGTTCAGCTTCACGATAGCGCATCTCTGCTAGAGCCATCGGCAGGCATCCAAGGGGGAGTGCCTTGCAGTTCAATCCTGTCCGCATGAACGGTTAGGGTCGCAGATTGCATGATGAAAAACTGGGGGAAAGCATGACAGGATTTGGAAAATTCCTCGTCGGCACCGCCGCGACGTCGCTCCTTGCGTGGGGCGCACATTCGCTGGCCGGGGCCGACTATATTGACGGCATAGAAGGCAACGCCAAGGCGGCGTTCGACACGCTGGAATTGGGCGAGGGTGCAGGCGTTGCCATGGCCCGCGATCCGCTGGCGCGTATTGCCGTGGTCAGCGGCGAGCATGACGAGATCGCCAAGAAGGCCATCCGCGAGAAGCTGCTGGCTGTTCCGGGGGTGTCGGGGGTGCGCTTTGCCTCCGGTGACGCTGAAACCGCCGATGACGGCGCGGCTGATGCCAATGCCGGTCCGGTGGCCAGCGAAGAAGAAGTCGCCTCCTGCCAGACCGATGTCGACGCGGTGATGGATGGACAGACGATCAATTTCCAGAGCGGCAGTGCCTATCTCGCGCCCGCTTCGCTGCGGATTATCGACAGCCTGGCCGAAACGCTGGGCCGCTGTGACGGAATGACTGTGGCTGTGGCCGGGCATACCGACGCCACTGGCAGTGCAGAGATCAACCAGACCCTGAGCACCGCGCGTGCGGAAAGTGTCGCCGCTGCTCTCGCCGAGCGCGGGATCGACGCAGGCCGGATCACCTCGGCCGGGTTCGGATCGAGCCAGCCCAAGGTGGATGGCACCGGAGCGGAGGCCAACGCCGCCAACCGCCGGATCGAGTTCACATTAACCGCGGGCGCTGGCGACAGCACAGCCGCGCCAGAAGGGGAGTAAGCGCCATGCCATTACTTTTGGAAAGCTGGATTTTGCTCGTCATTATTTTCCTGATCGGGCTGGGCATTGGCTGGCTGATCTGGGGCCGGAACTGAGAAAGGGGGAAGAGACATGTTTCATTTGATTGCAGAGAACCCCATCCGGTTCATCCTTGCGCTGATTATCGGCATCGCCACCGCGTGGTGGATTTGGGGCCGTCTGGGGCGCACCGAAGCCGCCGCCAGCGACGAGACGTCCTATCGGCGCTACGAGGATCCCGATTACGATCCCAACGCGACGGCGCCAGAGCCCGAGCCTACGCCCGAGCCGGAACCAACTCCGGAACCTGCGCCTGAGCCCGAGCCAGTTGCACCCGTTGCCGCTGCTGCGGTCGCTGCCGGGGCTGCTGCGAACGATGCGGAGCCTGCCGAGGCCAAGCCCGATATTGCCGCCGCCGTGGGCGAGCCTGACGATCTGAAAAAGATCAATGGCATCGGCCCCAAACTGGCCACGCTGTGCAATTCTCTGGGCGTCAGCCGGTTCGACCAGATTGCCGCGTGGGACGCTGGCGATGTGGCCAAGGTCAACGCGCATCTGGGCACGTTCAAAGGCCGGATCGACCGCGACAATTGGGTCGAACAGGCAAAGCTACTGGCCAAGGGCGACATGGCCACCTGGGAACGCCGCTTCGGCTACAAGGGCAAGCCCGGCTAAGGGCCGACCCCGAACCCGCACAAAAGAAAAGCCCCGCCTCCCGGTACCGGGGGGCGGGGCTTTCTCTTTGCCGTGAGGCGCGCGGGGCTTAGCCCTGACGTTCGCCGGTCAGCGGCATAGCGCCAAATGCGCCTGCATTGACATTGCCGGTCAGCTGGTCGCCTTCGACGGTCGCTTCGCATTCCAGCTTCATCGGCATGGGCACAGTCATGTTCATGTCCCAGGTCAGCTTGTCGCCATCGACCTTGCCGTTCTCGACATCCATGGAACCCATGCCGCCCTGCATGGAACCGGTGAAGGTGCCGTCGTCGCCGGGGACCACGGTGAACGTGCCCTTCTGGTCGCCCATGGGGCTCTTCACGACGGTTTCGTAGGTACCTGCTACGGACATAATATTCTCCTTAGGTTGAATTCTGCGAGCGGCTTTCGCCGGTGCTTACATTGATGTCAACAAATGGCGCTGGCGTGTGTTCCAAAAACGCGTTTAACGGGCACTGGTGACAGTCTTGCGGCTGGCAGCGTTGGCCAGCACGTCGTCTCGCCAGAAATGCACCGGCTTCAACTCGTGGCGGATAAACAGCGCCGCCTGATCGGTGTGGTGCGGGCTGGCAGGCCGTGTGGTCGCCGCACCGAAGGGCTGGATGGAGCGGCTGAAGACGGGTTTCCCGTCTGTCCATTCGACCCACTGGATGAAGCTGTCACCATGGCGCACCGACAGGCGACCATCATCGTCCACATCCCATAACGTGCTGGCGCGCAGCGTGTCCGATCCGCCATCCAGCGGCAGGTCCACATCACCCTGCCTCAGCCGCAACACGTCGCCCATTGGCGGGTCGAGCCTGCCGAAATGTTCCATCAGGTGCTCGGCAGACCGCTCAAGCTCTGCTGCCGCATCGGGCCATTCGCCGTTCTGGTAATCGGACGACATGAAGGGCCGGATCATCAGCAGCGCCAGCGCATCGGCAGGGCCCACACCGTCCGCTGTCATGTCCCATTCGCCTAGCATCCGGCGCGCCTTCTTGGCTTCCGGACTGCGCGGCTTGGCCTTGGCGACCTCCTCAAGCATCCGCGCGACATATCCGCCGGGTTCATACGCGGTGTCGTATTTGATCCGCTCCAGATTGGCCCGGTCGAGCAGATTGGCCTCACTCATCAGCTTGTAACCGCGCGACCCGCGATTGGTGTTCTTGGTCTCGATCCCCATTTCCGGCGCGAAGGCATCGGCGGACAAATCGCTGCCGGGCCCTGCATCCAGGAACGGATTGTTGTTCGCCTCGAACACCCAGCCGCTGGCGGGGTTGGTGTAGCGCGGCAGACGTTCGTACTCGACCGTGCCGGACCAGATCAGGCGGCTGTCATCGCCCGGCAGGATGGTGCGCCAATTGACCGGCTTGCCATCCACCTGCGCCACCCGGTCAGGGATCGCGGCGTTGTAGATATTGGCGATGTTCCCTTCCTTGTCGGCATAGATGAAGTTGGTGGAGGGGATGTCCATCCGCGCCAGAATGCCTTCCCACTCCTCGAACGTAGTCGCCTTGTTGAGGCGGTAATACGCATCGAGCGTGCCCAGATTGCCGATGCCGCCATAGCGCACGGCGAAGAAGCCATCGTCGTTGCGGATCACCGGGCCGTGGATGCTGCGATGCACGTCTTGGGGATAGGGCACGACCAGCGGGCCGAATTTGACCGCCAGAGTGACAGAGGTGGTCTCCAGATCGCGCCACTCGCCATCGAGTTTGTAGCGCTTGCCGGTGTCGTCCATTTCCAGTTTGTAGACGTCGATCATGTCGGGCGTATTGACCGTGTTGGTCCATCCCAGATGCTCGTTATGGCCTAGGAACGGGAAAGGGCTGCCGGGGAAATTTGCACCCGCATAGTGCCAGCCTTCCTCGCTCTCCACGACCAGTTCGTACCACGCGACCCCGCCGCGCCATGGCTGGTGCGAATTGGAAATGAGGGTGGTGGGGCCGCCTGATTTGGCCGGAGCGACGGCAAAGGCGTTGGAGCCGGAATGCGCGCCATCCTCGCCCATATGCAGTGGAAGGGGAGCGCGGGCGACGGGCGCCGCTTCCTCGCCCTCCATAATCGGCGGGGCATCGCCGGGTTCGTTGTCTTCTGTGCCGGGAATGGGCGGACCCTGCTCGCGGTTCAGCGGCTTTCCTTCCACCAGCGGGCCGATGACATTGGCGAGACCGAAGAAGAACGGCTGGCGCAGCGCGAAACCGGCGGCAATGTCCTCGCCATTCACAGGGAACAGATTGTCGAGCTTGATTTCATCGGGATGCCCGGCGGCGTAATCGTTTAGGCCCGTGGCATAGGCTTCGAACAAAGCGCGCGTCTCGGCGGGCAGCTTGGGAAACTCCTCCTGCGCCGTCTCGCGGCTGCCGAGCAGGTGGTACATGTAATCCACCTGCGCGCCTTCCGGCCCGGCAATCGCGCCATACCGGCCGCGCGCCATCGCGGCGACATCCTGCAGGGTGAAGAAATCATCTTCCGCATGCGCGATGGCGACCCCGTAAGCGACATCGGCATCGGTCTGCCCGTAAATATGCGGCACACCGAAGTCGTCGCGGATGATCTCTGCGGTATAGACCCGGTCGCCTGACGGAGCCTGTCCGGCGCGGGCCGCTAACGGCTCCCACACCATCGCGGCAACCAGCAGCATCAGGACCAGCGTCAGAACCACCCAGCCAATGCGCGCGGCGATCAATTTCATTGTGCAACTCTCCCTGCCTGGCTGCCTAGCGCGGCGGCACGGCTGCGCAAAGTATTTTGCGGGCAGGGTATCGCAGAGGCGCGCAGAGGTCCTATATGCGACTAACACACCCTGTGATTTGCAGGGTCAGGACTTGTGTTGCCAAAATGCAACATTATATGCGTCGGGTCATCGTTTGAAGGGCTGAAATCCGTATGAATCTCGAAAAATTCACCGACCGCGCAAAGGGCTTCCTGCAAGCCGCGCAAACCGTCGCCATCCGCATGAACCACCAGCGCATCACGCCTTCGCATCTGCTGAAGGCGATGATCGAGGACCCCGAGGGCATGGCCAGCGGACTGGTCGCGCGCGCCGGCGGCACGCCGCGCATGGTCGAGGACGAGGTCGACGCAGCGCTTGCGAAAATCCCGGCGGTCAGCGGGGGCGGGGCGCAGCAAACACCCGGCCTCGATAACGACGCCGTGCGCGTGCTGGATCAGGCCGAGACGGTGGCCGAGAAATCGGGCGATTCCTATGTGACGGTCGAGCGCCTGCTGGTCGCGCTGGCTCTGGCGACGACCACGGCAGCGGGTCAGGCGCTGAAGGCGGCCGGCGTCGATGCCAAGACGCTGGAAAGCGCCATCACCGAACTGCGCGGCGGCCGCACGGCAGATAGCGCCAGCGCCGAGGAATCCTACGACGCGATGAAGAAATACGCCCGCGACCTGACCGAGGCCGCGCGCGAGGGCAAGCTCGATCCCGTAATCGGCCGCGACGAGGAAATTCGCCGCACGGTGCAGATCCTCGCCCGCCGCACGAAGAACAACCCGGCGCTGATCGGCGAACCCGGTACCGGTAAAACCGCGATTGCCGAGGGGCTGGCGCTGCGCATTGCCAATGGCGATGTTCCCGATAGCCTGAAGGGCCGCACGCTCATGTCGCTCGACATGGGCGCGTTGATTGCGGGCGCGAAATATCGCGGCGAGTTCGAGGAGCGGCTGAAGGCTGTGCTCGACGAGGTGAAGGGCGCAGACGGCCAGATCATCCTGTTTATCGACGAAATGCACACGCTGATCGGGGCGGGCGCCAGCGAAGGCAGCATGGATGCCAGCAACCTGCTGAAGCCCGCTCTGTCGCGCGGCGAGCTGCATTGCATCGGCGCAACCACGCTCGATGAATATCAGAAATATGTCGAGAAGGATCCGGCGCTACAACGCCGCTTCCAGTCGGTCTATATCGACGAGCCGAGCGTGGAAGATACGATCAGCATCCTGCGCGGCATCAAGGACAAATACGAGCTGCACCACGGCGTGCGGATCACCGACGGCGCGATTGTCGCCGCAGCGACGCTGAGCCATCGCTACATCCAGAACCGCTTCCTGCCGGACAAAGCGATCGACCTGATGGACGAGGCCGCGAGCCGCATCCGGATGGAAGTGGAAAGCAAGCCGGAGGAGATCGAGAGTCTCGACCGCCGGATCATCCAGCTCAAGATCGAAGAAAGCGCACTGGGCAAGGAAAACGACGATGCCTCCAAGGACCGGCTGGATGCCTTGCGCAAGGAATTGTCGGAGCTGGAACAGCAATCGAGCGAGCTGACCACCCGCTGGCAGAATGAGCGCGACAAGATTCACGCCGAAAGCCGGGTGAAGGAGGAGCTGGACGCCGCCCGCATCGAGCTGGAGCAGGCCGAGCGTGCAGGCGATCTGGCGAAGGCCGGGGAGCTATCCTACGGCACGATCCCGGCGCTGGAGAAGCAGCTGGCCGAGGCCGCTGGTCAGACCGAAAACGCTCTTCTGCGCGAGGAAGTGACCGAGGACGATATCGCCAATGTCGTCAGCCGCGCGACCGGCATTCCGATGGACCGGATGCTGGAGGGTGAGCGCGAGAAGCTGCTGCAGATGGAGTCCATCATCGGCAAACGCGTGATCGGGCAGGAGAAAGCGGTTGTGTCCGTCTCCAAGGCCATTCGCCGTGCGCGGGCCGGATTGCAGGATCCTGGCCGTCCGCTGGGCAGCTTCCTGTTCCTCGGCCCCACCGGCGTCGGCAAGACGGAGCTGACCAAGGCGCTCGCGGGCTTCCTGTTCGATGATGACACCGCGATGGTCCGCATCGACATGAGCGAGTTCATGGAAAAACACGCGGTCGCCCGGCTGATCGGCGCGCCTCCGGGCTATGTCGGTTACGAAGAAGGCGGCGTGCTGACGGAAGCCGTGCGGCGGCGCCCCTATCAGGTGGTGCTGTTCGACGAGGTCGAGAAGGCACACAGCGACGTATTCAACGTGCTGTTGCAGGTTTTGGACGATGGCCGTCTGACCGACGGGCAGGGCCGCGTGGTGGATTTCAGCAACACGCTGATCATCCTCACCTCCAACCTCGGCAGCACGCATCTGGCCAATATGACCGACGATCAGAAGGTCGAGGATGTCGAGCCGCAGGTGATGGATGTGGTGCGCGGGCATTTCCGCCCGGAATTCCTCAACCGGCTGGACGAGATCATCCTGTTCCACCGCCTGAGCATGGAGCACATGGCCCCGATCGTGAAAATTCAGGTCGGCCGGGTGCAGAAACTGCTGAAGGATCGCAAGATCACGCTCGACCTGACCGAGGCCGCGCTGCGCTGGCTGGGCCGGGTTGGCTATGATCCTGTTTACGGCGCGCGCCCGCTGAAACGGGCGGTCCAGCGCTATCTGCAGGATCCGCTGGCCGACAAGCTTCTTGCAGGCGAAGTGCCCGATGGCAGCACGGTTGCGATTGACGAAGGTGACGGAGCGCTGGAAATGGTGGTCGCCTCAGGCTAACGCCGCCGCTCAGATCCAAAGGAACCTTCTTGGCATGAGCACGCGCGAACACTGGACCAGCTATTGGGAAGCGACGGACACGAAGGCCGCGTGCCTGCCCAGTCCCGAAAGCCCGGCGGCGCTGGTGATGGATGCCCGCTGGGCCGATCTGGCGGCCAGCCTGCCCGAAGGCGCGAAAGTCGTCGATTTGGCGTGCGGCATGGGTGCCGCGGGCAAGGCGATGCTGTCTGCCGCTCCGCATCTGGATATGACCGGCGTCGATTATGCCGAGATCGCTAATCCGGACGAGGTTGGCTTTCCTGTACAGGGCGGCGTCGATCTTGAAGATTTGCCGCTGGACGATGCTGCGGTCGATTGTGCGGTCAGCCAGTACGGGTTTGAATATGCGGGCGAGGCGGCGACCGGCGAACTGGTGCGCATCCTGAAACCGGGCGCGCCATGCCGCCTGCTGGTCCATCATCGCGGCAGCGCCGTGGTCCGCGTCAACTTTGTGCGGGCCTCTATTCTGGCCAGCCTGATCGCCCGCCGGGTGGATGGTCTGGTCGAAGAGCACAATCCGGCAGGCCTGCAAACCGTGTTCGACCACATGATCGAGACCTATGGCGAGCATCCGCTGGTGCTGGAGATCGCCACCGTGTGCCGCGACAGCCTGCGCCTGCCGGATGACAAGCGGGCCGAGGTCTCGCAGCGTCTGGGTGCCGGGATGCGGCGCGAGCGGGCGCTGCTGGATGCGCTGGCCGATGCGGCGATGGATGAAGGCGATATCGCTGCCCTGAAAGCGGCCACTTCGGGCGAGATGACCTGGGAAGAGCCGCGCGTGCTCCACGCGAGCGAGGAAGAGAACGCGCCGATCCTGTGCTGGGAGCTGGACGGCCAGCGCAAGGCGTCCTGAGAGGACCGACAATGACCGAGACTCCTGCCGCCCTCGCACAATCGGCCCAGATGGCGATGCAGGAGGGGCGCTATGACGATGCGCATCCCATTCTGGCCACCCTGCACGCAATGCTGCCGGAAGATCCGATGGTCCTGCTGATGCAGGCCTATACCTATCGTGCGCAGGGCAAGGGGCCGGAGGCGCATGCGCATTTCCAGAAGGCCGTTGCGCTGCAGCCCGCCAATCTGGCGCTGCGTGGTCCCTATGCCGAATGGCTGAACGCCCTTGGCGAGTTCGAAGCAGCCATCGAGCAATATGATGCGATGCTGGCCCATCATCCCGATCTGCCGGATGCGGAGGTTGACCGGTTGCTGGCGCTGGCCAGAACAGCGCACCGCGCAGAGGCCCTGGAAGGGCTTGCCGGGTTCGTCAGCAGTCATCCCGATCACACACGTGCGGCCAACAATCTGGCGCTGCTGCTGCGCGAGGATGACCGGCTGGACGAGGCAGGAGCGGTGGCCAAGGGTGTGCTTGCCCGCGATTCGCACAATGGCCGGGCGGCGCATATCATCGCGCAATGCCGTCAGGAGGCCGGGAAGCCCGCCGGAGCCGCGTTGCAGAAAGCGGCCAGCCTGGCGCCCGATGCGCTGCAAATCCAGTCCGCGCTGGCCCAATCGCTGGTCGATGAAGGGCGAGCTGAGGACGGGATCGCTTTGCTGGAGCGCGCAGTGGCGGCGAACCCGCTATGGCTGGAGGGTCATCATTCGCTGGCCGATATCAAACGGCAATATCGCGGCGTGGACGGCTTCGCAGCGCACTTCGAGACTACACTGGCGGAGAGCGCGGACAATCCCGCACTGTGGGCGACCTATTCGTCGCTTGTCGCCCGGGTGGAAGGGCACGAAGCGGCCCTGTCCATTGTCGAACGGGCGGAGAAGGCTCTAGGATCGCCGGAGCTGATGGCGCTCGCGCGGGCCAACAGCCTGTCGGAACTGGGCCGCTTTGACGAGGCGGAATCGGCTTTTGCCAAGCTCGATGTGCGGCAGGATACCGACCAGGCGTCGAGCTATTTGCGCTTTCTCACACGGGCTAAACGGTTCGAGGAGGCGCGCGATCTGGGCATGGCTCTGGCCGATGAGGGGAGGGCTGACGGGGAAACCTGGCCCTATACCGCCATCGCTCTGCGCAAGACTGACGATCCGCGCTGGGAGTGGCTTGAGGGGCATGACGCTTTCATCCGGACCTTCGATCTTGCCGATTTCGCGCCCAGTCTGCCCGAATTGCGCGAGGCGCTGAACGCCTTGCATGTCTTCAAGCATCAACCGATCACCCAATCGGTGCGCGGCGGGACGCAGACGGCCAGCATTCTGTTCCGCAACCAGACGCCGGTCATCCAGGAACTGGTGGCGGGCCTTCGGGACTGCGTGCGGGACTATGTCGATGGCTTGCCGCCCTTCGATGCGCGCCATCCGCTGCTGCGATTGCCGCGCGAGGGCTTTCGCTTCTCCGGCAGCTGGTCGATCCGGCTGACCGAGGGCGGCTTCCACGCCAGCCATATCCACACTCATGGCGATATCAGCTCTGCGTTCTATGTGACGCTGCCGGATGATTTGAGCGACGGGGAGGGGACTGCAAACGGCACCGATCCCAAGGCCGGTTGGCTGACACTGGGCGAACCTGCAGCGGAGCTCGACACCGGTCTGCCGCCAATCCGGATGGTGAAGCCCGAGCCGGCCCGATTGGCGCTGTTTCCTTCGACCATGTGGCACGGCACACGTGCTTTCCGCGAAGGCGAGCGGATGACCTGTGCCTTTGATGTCCAGTTGAAGCCCTACCTCTAGGGCGCAGGGCGCGCGAGCTATGCGCTGCGTGGCGATGCGGACTGGCTTTGCAGGATTACTGAAGCGTGCGTGAAGGTTCTGCGGCTGCCTTGCCGGTGGATTTTAAGATTTAACAGCGCTGCTACCGAGCCAGCTTTCGGGCAATTCGATGCATGCGGGCAGGGCGTGTGCGGGCCTGAAGCTCCATAGACAGCCGACACCCGGTCCGATCGATAGGGCTCAAGCGCTCAAGCGAGCGCAGCCCACGATGTCGCTGTTCGTGACGAAGCTGAGAGTTGGAAGATTGGGGAAGTCTACGGGTGTTCCCGTGTTTGCCTCGCCCTGCATGCTGAGGCGATCACGCCTGCTCTTATTGGCCCCAAACATTACGATTCTGGGGCAAAAACAAAAACGGCGGGCCGAAGCCCGCCGTTCTCGTTTCAAACTCGCTGTCGCTTAGAAATCGAGCGAAGCGCGCAGGAAGATCTGACGACCCACCGGATCGTAGATACCCGGGTAGGTGTTGCCGTTCGACGGGCTGTAAGCCGAACCGATCAACGGCGGCTTCTTGTCGAAGATGTTGTTCACACCTGCAGTCAGGGTGAGCGTATCTGCAACAGTCGTCGAACCCGACAGATCGAAGTAGCTGTAGCTATCGATCGTGTCGAACTGGTCGTCACCGGTTACAGCAACGTCGCCTTCGACGCCGCCGGTGTAACGCCAGCTGAAGGTGAACGACGTACCGCTATCGGCACGGTACCCGACGCGGGCAACGTGGCCGTATTCCGGCTGCGGCGAACCACAGGTGGAACCGAAGAACCCGGCACAATCAATGAAGGGCTCGCCCGGAAGGGGCTGGAACCGGTTGTTGAAGGTGTAAACACCGGCGTAGTTGAAGGTCAACGCGCCGTTGCCGAGCGGGTAGTTGAAGGCAGCGGTGATATCGATACCTTCGGTTTCCAGGCTACCAATGTTCTGCACGGTGTTCACGACGAAGCCGTCGTTCGCATCGCTACCGAGCCAGAGGTCGCCGGTGCCTGCATTACGGTTGATCAGGCTACAGAAGGCCGGATCGCCCGTGGCAATGCAGTTGTCGATGGCTGTCTGGGCGCCAACGCCGCCGATCGTACCTTCAACGGAGATGTTGAAGTAGTCGACGGTGAGAGCGAACCCGCGCAGACCCAGAGCATCGCCCGTGATAACCACACCGCCGGTGTAGCTGTCAGCAACTTCAGGCAGGAGGCCCGGGTTACCACCACCAAGCTGGTTATACTGGCCAGCCGGGTTTGCAGGGATGTTGCCGTACTGTGCAGCCGTCACACCGGTGTTGGCACACTGTGCCGCCGTTGCGGTAGGCGTTGCAGTCGCGCAAGGGTCGGTACCACCGAACAGGCCGATGTTCTGCGGCGAGAACAGGCTCGTGATGTTCGGCGAACGAACGGCACGGCTGTAAACAGCGCGGAACTTGACCCAGTCGACCGGAGCGAAGTTCACACCAACCTTGTAGGTCTCGGAACCGCCCGACGTGTTGTAGTCGGAGTAACGGAAGCCACCCAGAAGGCCGAGGTAATCGATGAAGCCGCCGTCAACGAGCGGGATATCGATTTCCGTGAAGAATTCCTTCACGTTGAACGAACCGGCGACCGGAGCGGTCGGACCGCCCTGACCGGACAGGTTACCCTGTGCGAAGTTTTCGTCGACGCGCAGTTCGTAGTCTTCACGGCGGTATTCGGTACCGAACACAACCTGGATGTCGCCAGCGCCGAACCAGTCACCGATCGGGCCGGTGATGTAGCCGGAAGCAACCGTGGTTTCGAGATCGGCGTTCTGCAGAGCAGGAACAGCGATGTAATCGAACTGTGCACGCGTAACGCCGCCAATCTGGAAGACGTTGAGCGGGATACAACCAGCGGGTTCACCGGTACCCGGGCAACCGCTGATCGCCGCGTTGATGCGGCTGACCGAAAGGTCGTTCAGGTAGGTGTTCTGGTAGATCGTGTTACCACGCAGAGCGTACACATCGTAGCTCCAGTCGTCCCACAGATCGCCGCGCATACCCAGCACACCGCGGTAGCTGGTGTGACGCAGGTCGTTCTGACGCGGAGCACCTTCGACGAGACGCTTACCGATCAGGATACCAACCGAGTCGGTCGGGCCGGAGCAACCCAGAGCGGTGCGCTGCTGGTCGGACAGCAGGTTGTTGCCGCACGACAGGGTGTTCGGGCCGTTGAAGAACGTACCGGAGAACGCGATCTGAGCAACCGAACGGTCATCCATGAACTGGAATTCCGCATACGGGTTGAGCGACTCGTTGATTTCGTAATCAGCGAAGAAGCCAGCCGTCCAACGCTTATCGGGGCGCTGGTAGTAGTTGGTCGGAGCGTAGTTGTACGTGTCGGCACCCGTGCCCGAGAAAGCGAGCGAGTCGCGGAACGTGTTGCCCGGGCCGTTTTCGTCCAGGGTAAGAACGTTCGAACCGGTCAGACCGTTTGCACCCGGCGAGAACACGAAGAACGTGCCGTTCGGGGTGGTCGACGAACCGGCGCAGGTGAAGCCTGTCGGATCGCTGGAGCGGAACGAGAGAGCACAAGCGCTTTCGTCGTAGTTGGCCTGAACGATCGCGTCGATTTCACGATAGCCGAGGTAGCCCGTTACGTGGCCACGGCCGTCATCGAAGCCGGCACCGAAAGTGGCGGTGATGTCGTAGGTGAAGCCAGCGTTCTGCGAGTCGTTGGGAACAGGGTTGTTCGTGCGACGCAGCAGATCCTGGATCGAGTCGTTGCCGTTGCTTGCGTTGTAGAAGCTGACCTGACTTTCGAGCGAGAAGCCCTCGTAGTCGCGGTCCATGATGAAGTTCACAACACCAGCCACAGCGTCGGCACCGTAGGTGGACGAAGCGCCGCCGGTCACCAGTTCGATGCGCTCAACAAGCTGCGCAGGGATCTGGTTAAGGTCAGGGGCGGTTGCGAAGGGGTCACCGGAAGGCATCCGGCGGCCGTCGATCAGGACCAGCGTACGGGTCGAGCCCAGGTTACGCAGGTTGACGGTGGCGGTACCCGATGCGCCGTTCGAAACGAACGCGGTCTGGCCGGCAACAGTCTGCGGCAGGTCGTTGAGGAGGTCCTCGACGCGAACCGTACCGGTTTCGTCGATCAACTCAGCACCAACGGTCGTAACCGGCGAGATGCTTTCCACTTCGGGGCGAACAATACGCGACCCGGTAACGACGATCGGTGCGCCGACAGCTTCGTCGGCTGTTGCTTCGTCGGCATCCTGCGCCATGGCGGGCGTCGCGGCAAGTGCCACGCCGAGCGCCACAGGTGCAGTAGCCAGCTTCAGCTTGCTTTGCATTTTCATGTTGCTTCAGTCCTTTGTATTCGTTCGTGGCCATGAAACATGTGGCCCAGAACATTCTCAGATCTGTATAAGCCGCTGCGGACAATAGATGCACGCCCCCCGCGGATGGGTCCGTTTGCACGCACCACGCTGCCCAATGCAAAGCAAATGTGGGCCGTTTCCACGGTTGACCAAGCGGTGTGGCAGTTTTGTCACAAGGCTTGCGGGGTGACGTTCAGGAGCGCCAAAACGGCAGAAATCCGCGCGTTTCAGTGCCTTTCGGCAATATTAACGACAGAACCTGCTGCAATTGCAGGGCTCCCTTATTTGCTTGGTTGACGCAAACGTAAGGCCATCCTACCGCCGCACACACATTACCAGAGCCCCAATTGCTTTCAGGAGACCGAATCCATGGCTGCTGCCTATATTGTCGAAGCTGTTCGTACCGCCGGAGGCCGCCGTGGCGGCCGCCTTGCCGGGGTCCATCCGGTCGATCTGGCCGCGAAGTCGCTGGATGCCGTGATGGAGCGCAGCGGGATCGATCCCAAGGCGGTGGACGATGTGATCATGGGCTGCGTCAGCCAGGGCGGGGAGCAGGCCATGCAGGTCGGCCGCAACGCCGTTCTCGCGACCAAGCATCTGGGCGAGTCGACTCCGGCTGTCACCATCGACCGGCAATGCGGTTCTTCGCAGCAATCCATCCAGTTCGCCGCGCAGGCGGTGATGTCGGGCACGCAGGACGTCGTGATTGCAGCCGGGATCGAAAGCATGAGCCGCGTGCCGATGGGCTCCACCGCGACGTTCCATATGAAAGAGGGTCTGGGGAACTACAAATCGCCCGGTCTGGAAGAGAAATATCCCGGCATCCAGTGGTCCCAGTTCATGGGCGCCGAAATGATTGCGGAAAAGCACGGCTTTTCCAAAGACCAGCTCGACGCCTTCTCGCTGGGCAGCCATGCCAAGGCGATCAAGGCGACCGAGGCCGGTCTGTTCAACGATGAGATTGTGCCCGTCGAGATCGAGACGCCGGAAGGCACCGAGATGCACACGGTGGACGAGGGCATCCGCTTCGACGCCACGCTGGAAAGCATTGCCGGCGTCAAGCTGCTGAGCCCGGAAGGCAAGATCACGGCCGCAAGCGCGAGCCAGATTTGCGACGGCTCCAGCGCGGTGCTGGTCGTCAGCGAGGAAATGCTGAAAACGCACAACCTCACCCCGCTGGCGCGCATCCATAATCTGACCGTCACGGCAGGCGATCCGGTCATCATGCTGGAAGAGCCGCTGTTCGCCACCGACCGCGCTCTGGAGCGCGCGGGCATGAAGATCGACGATATTGATCTTTACGAGGTCAACGAAGCCTTCGCCCCCGTGCCGATGGCCTGGCTGAAGCACACCGGTGCCGATCCAGACAAGCTCAACGTCAATGGCGGTGCGATTGCGCTGGGTCACCCGTTGGGCGCATCGGGCACGAAGCTGATGGCGACGCTGGTCCACGCTCTGCGCGCACGCGGCAAGAAATATGGCCTGCAGACAATGTGCGAAGGCGGCGGTGTCGCCAACGTCACGATTATCGAGGCGCTGTAGACCACGCACACACCTCAAAATTTCCCGTTCGTGCTGAGCCTGTCGGAAGCGAAGCTGGCCAAAGGCCAACCACTGCTCTTTCTTCGGGCGCGGGAACCAGAAGTGAAGAACAGCCCTTCGACAGGCTCAGGGCGAACGGATTTCTATTTTCAGGTTATTGAATTTCAGGAGAGAACACATGGAAGTATCCGCAAACACCCCCGCCGTCGTCACCGGCGGCGCATCCGGCCTCGGCGCGGCCACCGCGCGCGCTCTGGCAACGAAGGGCGCGAGAGTCGCCATTTTCGACATGAACGAAGAAACCGGGAACGCCGTCGCCAGCGAAATCGGCGGCGTGTTCTGCAAGGTCAATGTCACCAGCGATGAAGACGTCGACGCAGGTTTTGCCAAGGCCCGTGAAGCCCACGGGCAGGAGCGCATTCTGGTCAACTGCGCGGGTATCGGCAATGCGATCAAGACCGCGAGCCGCGACAAGCAGACGGGCGAGATCAAGCACTTCCCGATCAGCGCGTTCGATTTCGTGATTCAGGTCAACCTGATCGGCACGTTCCGCTGCATCGCCAAGTCGGCAGCGGGCATGATGAGCCTCGATCCGCTCACCGACGAAGGGGATCGCGGCGCAATCGTGAACACCGCATCCGTCGCGGCCGAAGACGGCCAGATGGGCCAGGCGGCGTATTCCGCATCGAAGGGCGGCGTGGTTGGCATGACCCTGCCGATCGCGCGTGACCTGATGCGCGAAGGCATCCGCGTGAACACCATCCTGCCGGGCATCTTCAACACCCCGCTGATGAACGCCGCTCCGCCGCAGGTGAAGGAAGCGCTGGCCCAGTCGGTCCCGTTCCCCAAGCGCCTCGGCAACCCCGAAGAATATGCGCGTCTTGCCATGACGATGATCGAGACCGGCTATTTCAACGGCGAAGACGTCCGCCTCGACGGTGCCATCCGCATGGCTCCGCGTTGAGCGCTGTAGTATAGAAGATGACATCGCTGCCCGCGCCTTTGCGGGCGGGCAGCGACGTCCTTTTGCTTAAGGGGCGAGGCAAAGAACGCCCCCCATGCTACCCCATGTTCGAGCGGGCTATCTGCAGCTCCAGTCGCTTTACCTCGCGAATTACGCGATTGGCCTGCAGGCTTGGCCACAGGGTCAGCTTGATCAGCAGTGCCTGGATCAGCAGCACGGCAGAGGGCAGCCCCCATTTCAGTGCTTCCAGCGGTTCTTCCGCCTGAAAGAACCGCACCGCGAGATACACCGCAGCGGCGAACATCAGGATCTGCGCGGTCATCATGAGCCACGTGACCCAGCCCAGCTTCCCGCCAAACAGCCCGAAAGCCTGCGTGAAATAGCCCGGCTCATCGCCCAGCTGGTGCAGCAATTCGCGCTCTTCCGCGTTCAGCGCGGCGTCGATCATCTCGTCCAACTTGTCTGTCATGGCTGTTCTCCTTCCAATATCGCGCGCAATTTGCGGCGTGCATTCATGAGTCTGGTCTTCACTGTGCCGACCGGCACATCCAGCGCGACGCCCACCTCGGCCACGCGCATCTCTTCAAAATGATACAGCGCGATGGCCGCGCGTTCTCCGGCGGGCAATTGGCGGATGGCCGCTTGCAACCGGGCAAGCTGAGAGGGCGCATCGGGTTCGCTCGCCACGTCTCTTGGCTCGGCCGCGAAGTCCGATTTGAGCGCGCGATCCCTGACGGCGCGATCAATCTGCTTGGCACAGCAGCGCGACGTGATCCGGTAAGCCCAGGCGGGGAAGACACGCGCGTCCTGCAGGCCGGTCAGCCCCCTGACGATCTCGCCCCACGCCGATTGGGCCGCATCCCGCGCCGCCTCCTTGTCGCCCAGCAAGCGGTAGGCATGAGAGACCAGCTTCGCCTCCCACTTCTGCGCGAGCTGGTTCCACGCGGCACGGTCCCCGCTCTGGGCAGAAGCGACCAGAAATTCATCGACCAGAAGCGAGGCGGATTGCCGCTGTGTGATGGGTCGCCTCCTCCTCCGGTGTGCCTGTGCACGGGCCTGCATCTCTTCCGAGCCGCGCGGCTTTCATAGAGTAAGTGCGCCCGCCGACCCATCCGGTTCATTTGCGGGAGAAATTATTTGGGGTGGTTGTGATTGGGTGTGCGTTAGCCGTCCCGGCTGCCGGGCGCTTTCGCTAGTTTTCGAGGGCCGCGAACGTCTCGATATCGTCGACTTTTCCGGAGACGACCAGCACATCGCCGGGCATGATCAGCGTATCGGGCACGGCGTGGATAAAATCCTCGCCTTCACGCTTCACCCCGATGACCGTCACTGCGTATTTCTTGCGGCATTCGCTGGTTACCAGCGGGATGCCGATAATCGGACCTGGCGCGGCGAGGCGGGCGATGGAGAAATCGTCCCCGAAATCGATGAAATCGAGCAGCCGCTCGTTCAGCAGCCGGGCGACCCGCTCGCCCATACGCTCTTCGGGAAAGACGACATGACCCGCGCCGGTGCGCTCCAGAATGCGCGCGTGTTTTTCGTTTGTTGCCTTGGCCCAGATGCGCTCGATGCCCAGATCGCTCAGCGCGAGGACGGTCAGCACGCTGGCTTCGATATCGCTGCCGATGGCGACCACCGCCGATTCGAAATCGGCCACGCCGAGGCTCTGCAGGCACTGCATGTCGGTGCAATCGGCTTCGACCACCTGGGTGAGCTCGGATGCGAACTGCTGCACCAGCGCCGGGTCAGTATCTGCGCCCAGAACCTCGTGGCCCATCCGCTCCAAAGTGCGCGCGACGGAGCCGCCGAAACGGCCAAGGCCGATCACCAATACGGGTTTGTTTTGCTTAGCCGACAATGGGGTCCTCCTGAGGGTAACGATAGGGGCGCGGCTGGGCGCCCAAAGCAAGCGCTGTCGCCACAGTGATCGTGCCGACCCGGCCGACAAACATCAGTGCGATAATCACAAGCTGGCCTGACGGAGGCAGATCGCCAGTGACGCCAGTAGATAGGCCCACGGTCGAGAAGGCCGAGATCGCCTCGAACAAAAGGTCTTCGAAAGGTAACGGGCTCACAATGGAGAGGATCACGGTTGCGCCGAAAATCAGGCTGCCCGCCAGCACCACCACAGTCAGCGCCTGGCGCTCCACCGCCGGGCCGAACCGCCGCCCAAACAGGCCCGCATCGCGCCGCCGGGCGACTTCCGACATCACGATAGCCAGCACGACGAGGAAAGTCGTGATCTTGATCCCGCCTGCCGTACCCGCGCTGCCGCCGCCGATGAACATCAGGAAGTAATTCATCATCAGGGTCTCATCGCGAAACGCCCCGACATCCAGGCTGTTGAAGCCCGCCGTGCGCGGCATCACCGAATGGAAACCGGCATTGAGTACCTTGGCCCCCAGATCCATCGGCCCCAGAGTATCTCCATTGCTCCATTCCATCGCGAGGATCGAGACGAAGCCGATGACCAGCAGGCCGGCCGTGCCACTCATCGTGATCTTCGTATGCAAGCTCCAGTCGCTCCAAGTGAGGCGGTGCCGCCGCAAATCCTGCATCACGGGGAAGCCCAGCGCGGTCAGGATCACCGCCAGCATGATCGGGATGAGCATAACCGGGTCGCTCTGGAACCCCATGACGCTGTCGGAATAGCTGGAGAACCCGGCATTGTTGAACGCGCTGATGGAATGGAAAATGCCATGCCACACGGCGTCACCCAAGGCGTGATCGTAGAAGAAATAGAGCCGCGCGGTCAGGATTGCGGCGACCGTCGCCTCCACCGCGATGGTGATCTTCAGGACGAGCTTCAGCACCGAACGCGCATCCCCGCCTTCCAGCCGGTTGCGCTCGACCTGCGTCGCCATCCGGTCACGCAAACCAAAGCCGCGCCCGGCCATCAGGCCAAACAGCGTCGCCGCGGTCATGATCCCGAACCCGCCGATCTGGAACAGCAGCAGGATCACCACCTGCCCGAAGAATGACCAATAGGTTGCCGTATCCACTACAATTAGGCCGGTCACGGCGACCGCAGATGTCGATGTAAACAGCGCGGTCATCAGCGCTGTCGGTTCACCATCGGCGCTCGCTATAGGCAGGCTGAGCAATCCCGCGCCGACGAGGATGGCCAGAAGAAACAGCACGGGGATGAGCCGGATCGGATCACGAAAGACGCGCATTGCCGGTTAATACAGAGGCTTGCGCCGCGCGAAAGCGTTTTGTGGGTCGAGGAGGCACGAACGGACTTTCGCCGCTTTCCTCCGCTCCACCCGCCCGCTAGACCCCTCGGCATGACACGCACCGCGCCCCTCAACCTAACTGCTTTGGCACTTGGGTTCGGGGGCGCGGTGGTTTTTAAGCCTTGGACAGTCTGGAAAGCACTCCAAGTGTTCCGACCTGTGAATTGATCGAAGGGAAACCCGATAGTGTCCTACACCCAGATAACGCTCGAGAAGGCCGATGGCGTGGCCGTCATCACGCTGAGCCGGCCCGAGAAGATGAACGCCTATACCCGCACGATGGGCGAGGAGATCATGGCGGCGCTGGACGATACCGACGCCGATGACAGCGTGCGGGCGGTCATCTTCACAGGGGCGGGGGACAGGGCGTTCTGCGCCGGGGCCGATCTGACGCCGGATGACGGCGCGCGGCCCTTTGCCGACAACACCGAGGTGGAGAGCCTGTCCGACCCGCGCGTGCGCGATGGCGGCGGGCTGCTGACGCTGCGGCTGTTCCAATCGACCAAGCCGCTGATCAGCGCCTGCAACGGCGTGGCCGTGGGCGTGGGCGCGACGATGCAATGCGCGATGGACATAAGGCTTGCGGCGGACAGCGCGCGCTATGGCTTCGTGTTCGCCAAACGCGGCATCGTGCCGGAGGCGGCTTCCAGTTGGTTCCTGCCCAAGATCGTCGGCATCCAGCAGGCGCTGGAATGGTGCTTTACCGGCCGCATCTTCGACGCGGCCGAGGCGAAGGAGGGCGGGCTGGTCCGCTCCATCCATCCGCAGGCTGAGCTGATGGATGCAGCCCATGCGCTGGCGCGCGAGATTGCGGACAACACCTCCGCTGTCTCGGTCGCGATGACCCGCGCGATGCTCTACCGCCTGTCCACCGCCAACCACCCGATGGAAGCGCACAAGATCGACAGCCGCAGCATCTACCGTCTCAGCCGGGGCGGGGATGCGAAGGAAGGGATCGCCAGCTTCCTGGAGAAGCGCGCGCCCGAGTATCCCGACAAGGTGAGTGAGGACATGCCCGACTTCTACCCGTGGTGGGAGGAGCCGGAGTACGAATGAGCGCACCTATGAGCAATTGGCATATCGGGGTTCTGGGCGGCAGCGGCCTGTATGAAGGCATCGCGCTGGAGGACCAGCAGCAGATCGAAGTCAGCTCTCCGTTTGGGGAGCCTTCCGGTCCGGTTACCACCGGCCGCGTCGGCGGCGTCAAAGTGACCTTCATGGCGCGGCACGGGGCGGGGCACCGCGTGCCGCCGTCAGGGGTGAACTACCGCGCCAATGTGGACGTGATGAAGCGCTGCGGCGTGACCGACCTGCTGGCGATCAGCGCGATCGGTTCACTGCGCGAGGAGATGGCTCCTGGCCAGATGGTCGCGGTGGACCAGTTCATCGATCGCACGAGTGGCAGGCCCTCCAGCTTTTTCGGCGAGGGCATGGTGGCGCATGCCGGTCTCGCCGATCCGGTCTGCGCGCGGTTCGCCGCTCTGGCCGCTGACGCGGTGGAGGCCGCGAAGGGCACGGTGCACCGGGGTGGAACCTATGTGGCCATCGAAGGCCCGCAATTCTCGACCCGCGCGGAAAGCCGGATGTACCGCGAATGGGGCGGGGACGTGATCGGGATGACCGCCATGCCCGAGGCGCGGCTCGCCCGCGAGGCGGAGCTGCCCTACGCCCTTCTCGGAATGGTGACAGACTATGACAGCTGGCGCGATGCCGAGGCAGGCGTTGAGGCGCATGACATCATGGCGACGCTGGCCGCCAATGCCGATCTGGCGCGGGCCACGCTGGCGGCGCTGCTGGCGGCCTTGCCCGAGGAGCGCGAGGCGAGCCCGGTGGATACCGCGATGGAGTATGCCCTCATCACTGCGCCCGAAGCGCGCGATCCGGTGCTGATGGCCAAGCTGGATGCAGTGGCCGGAAGGCTGCTTGGCTGAGCCTATGAGCAAGACCGACCAGACGGCGCTGGCCGACTTCCTGCCTTACCGGCTCTCGGTCGCGTCCAACGCGGTCAGCGCGCGGATTGCGGAGCTGTATCGCAGCCGCTTCGGCCTGACGATTGGCGAGTGGCGGATCATGGCCGTGCTGGGGGAGGGCGAGGCCCTGACCCAGCGCGAGCTGGTCGGCGCGACACTGATGGACAAGGTGGCGGTCAACCGCGCGTGCAAAGTGCTGGAAAAGCGCGAGCTGGTCGCGCGCACGCCCAATCCGGAAGACGGCCGCTCGCATCGGCTGGACCTGACGCGCGAGGGTCGCGGGATCTACGGCGAGGTGATGCCGCTGGCTCGCGATATCGAGGCGCAGCTGCTGGCCGGGTTCACGGATGAAGAGTATGAAACGATGCGCGGCCTGCTGGCACGTTTGCGCCAGCAGGCCGAACATATCGGTTCAAACTAAGGGTTCGGCTTAGCCGCCGCCGTTTGCTCCGCTGCCCGGAGGCCCGTCGCCGGCAAAGGCGTCGGAGATCGAGCAGGCTGCCGGGCCGAGGATCACGATGAACAGCGTCGGCAGGATGAACAGGATCAGCGGCACGGTCATGATGGCCGGCAGACGCGCGGCCTTCTCTTCGGCGCGCATCATCCGCTCGTTGCGAAATTCCGCCGAAAGGACGCGCAGGGCAGAGGCCAGCGGCGTACCGTAGCGTTCGGTCTGAACCATGGTGGTCACCACGCCGCGCACCGATTCCAGATCGACGCGATAGGCCAGGTTGTTGAAAGCGTGACGGCGCTCGGACAGGAACGAAAGCTCGATCGCGGTCAGGGCAAACTCGTCGCCCAGTTCCGGATAGGCCCGGCCCAGCTCCTTCGCAACGCGGTTGAACGCGGCGTCGACCGTCAGACCGGCCTCGGCGCAGATAACCAGCAGGTCGAGCGCGTCGGGCAGGCCCTTGCGGATGGAATCGGTCCGTTTCTTGGCGCGGTTCTGCAGGAACAGCTCCGGTGCCTTGTAGCCCAGACCGGTTGCCCCGACGAGCGCGCCAAGCTGCTTGGCCTGCGACCAGTCGGGCACGACATCGAGCACATAGATGGCAAAGGCCGCGATCAGGCCGGTGACGACCGGCAGAATTGCGCGAACACCGATAACCACCACCGCGAGTTCTTCGTTGCGATAGCCTGCGTGAGCCAGTTTCTGGCGGATCGCCTTGACCTGGCTGTCCTGCAGCACCTTGAAGCTGGAGAGGGTGTCTTTCACCTTCTCCGTCGTGTCGGTCTTCTTGATCAGGCTCTGGCGTTTCTTGCCGGAGGCTGTGACGATGCCCGCCTTCAGTTCGTCGCGGCGATTGTTCAGCGCTTTGACGCGCTTCGCCATCGGATCCTTGACGGTGACAGCGGCGTAGATAGCCAGCATGACAGCCATCGCGGCCACCCCGGCCAGAATGGTTCCGACAAGGAGGACATCGACGCCGAGAAGCGTGGGGCCTGATGGAGTATCGAACATGCGTGTTTCTCCAATCAGATTTCGAAGCTGACCATTTTGGCCATGATGAACACACCGATCGACATCCACAGCATGCCGCCAAGGCCTGCCACGATCAGACGGTCTTCCTCGAAGAAGCCGGCGACGTAATCGGGATTGATCCACCAGATCAGGCCGAAGACGATAAAGGGCAGCGAGCCGACGATGTAGGCAGACGCCTTGGACTCGGAGCTCATCGCCCGGATCTTCAGCTTCATCTGCGTGCGTTTGCGCAGCACGTCTGCGAGGTTCGACAGGGTCTCTGCCAGGTTACCACCGGTCTCGCGCTGGATGGCCAGCGTGATGCAGAAGAAGTTGAATTCCGGAATGCCGAGCCTGTCGGCAGTGGTCTGGAGCGAATCCTCCATCGTGCGGCCAATCTTGATCCGCTCGGTAATGCCTTTGAATTCTTCGCCCACTGGTCCGGGAATTTCGCTGGAGACAATGCCCAGCGTTTCCGTCACCGGCAGGCCGGATCGCAGGCCGCGGACCAGCAATTCGATGGCATCGGCGAATTTCGCGTTGAACTGGGTAGTCCGGCGATTGATGAAGAAATTGACGACCAGATGCGGCAAGCCCAGGCCGATAATCAGCCCGACGATCGCCGCCAGCAGGAACGCACCCGAGCGCAGGTAAACCAGCACGGCCACGCCCAGAAAAACCCCGAGTGAAGCGTAGAAATACTGCTGGACAGTCCAGCCCTTACCGGTCCGCTCCAGCCGGATTGCCAGTGCCTCTATCCGCGATCCGGAGCCGGCCAGTTTCGTCGCCCGCGGCTTGCGCGATGCGATAGCCTTTTTCAGCTGGCTCTCGACCTTGGTGTCGGTGCTTTCCGAATGGCGGAACCGCACAGCCTGAAGGCGGCGCGTGCTTTCCTTGCCAGCGGACGGCCCCGACATCGCTGTATAACCTACGACCATAAGGGCCATGAGGCCGGCAGCGAATAGCAGGAGCTGGAATATGCTCATCGGTCGGGTCTTTCGTTCAATGTTCCGCGCAAGGCTTCAATCCGGCGTCCCGTCGCGGGGACGCCGGGATGAAGTTATTCTGCAGGAACGCTTTCCTTGGGTGCCTTGGCTTTCTTCGAAGGCAGCAACGATTTGAGATCGAAGCTTCCCAGAAGCGATTTCTTGCCATCGGCCTCCTCGTCGTCCTCTTCGACACTGGCGCCCACAACGCGGTCGGCCAGCTGCTTGATCGCATTGGTCGCCTTGCTGCTGGCGTTCGCGTCCACGAACACCTGGCCCAGCTTGGCGGCATTGGCAGCCGCCTTCGCATCGTAAGGAATGGTGATATCGATCTTGCGCTCGATAGAGGCTTCGAAATCGGCCTTGCTGATCTCGGCCACGCCCGATTGCACCTTGTTGGCCACGATGATGGCCTGTGCGTGCGGAGCGTTTGTCTTGAGCCACGACAGGATGCGGATGGTGTCACGGGCCGAAGCCAGCGTCATATCCGCCCCCAGCACGACGACATTCACATCGGCGAGCAATTGCGGGAAGTTGATCAGCATGTTGCGCGGCATGTCGATGACAGTCATCTCGAACGCCTGGCGGAACTCGTCCTCCAGCTGCACGAAAGCGCTGCCATCGGTCATCAGCGGCGAGTTGATCGGCGCCTCTGCGGACAGAATAGCCAGATTGTCGTTCGCGCGGATCATGGCGCGTTCGATAAACAGGCCGTCGATCCGGCTGGGATTGTCGATCGCATCGGTCAGACCGCGGCCCGGCTCCAGATCCAGCGCAAGAGCGCCGGTTCCGAAATGCACGTCGAGGTCCAGCAGCGCTGTCGGCATCTTCATGTCGTCGCTGAACAGCCATGCGAGCGAAGTCGCCATGGTCGAAGCGCCGACACCGCCGCGTGTGCCCACGATTGCGGTGGAGATATGGCGCTTGACCACATCACCATCGTTCGATTTCGGCTGGCTGAAAACAGCCTGCGCCTGATTGAGCGAGTCGCGCAGTTGACCGGCGGAAAGCGGTTTCAGCAGGTAATCGTGAATGCCGCTCGACAGCAGGTCGCGGTAGAGGCGCACATCATTGACCTGGCCAACCGCGATGACGATCGTGCCCGGCTCGCAGACTTCTGCCAGCGCGTTGATGTCGTTCAGCGGATCGCCGCTTTCCGACAGGTCCACCATCAGGATGTTCGGGCTGGCCGAAACGCTGAGCGACTGGACAGCATTGCGCAGGCCGCCTTTGTTGCACTTTTCCGGCTGCCAGCCCATTTCGATGACCACCGGGCGCAGGATATCCAGCGCGGTATCATCGCAAATATAGGCGGCGAAGGGATCACGATTGCCGGGCATTCCGGCACTCCAGGGAGCGTTCATGAGTTAGTCTCCTCCATTTTCGAGGCCGGAACCGGCAAGGCCCTCGGCACCGGTCAGCGGCTGCTCGACATAGCCCTGAATGGCTTTGTTCGAGGTGCGGATGACGGTTTCACCGGTTCCGCGCTGGCCGGAGATCAGGTCTTCCGGATTGGCGACCATCGCCGCCAGATTGCCGTTGACGCCGCAGCCGAAGCCCGGATGCGTGCCATTGTTGTAATTGATGTCCGATTTGATGTCCCAATCGGGGCATCCCGGTACACTCGCGGTGGAGCGGGTGATCACAATGCGGGCATTGCCCGGCTGGACGAAGCCCTGCGTGACAGGAGCCCCCTGGCTCACGAGAATGCCGTGGCGCCCGGCGAGAGCGGAAACGGCAGCTGCGACGGCAGGGCTGCGCATCGGATCCTCGATCGAGACCCGGTCACCGTAACCCAGCTCCATGGTTTCGAACCAACCGGCCAGCCGCTGTTCTTCGACAGAGCTGAGACCCGCCGCGCCCGAGCGGACGTCGAATGTATAGTTCGTGCGTTCCACCACCGGCTGCTTGGTGCTGTAAAGGCTGCGGTTCTCCGGCATCCCGCCGCACGCAGAGAGCGCGAGGCCGAGGGAGAGGGAGACAGCTCCTGCGAAAATTCGTTTCGATTTGGTCATCGTCTTCCCTCTCTTACTTCAGGCTGAAACCGGGAGCTGCCACTGCGGGCCGTTCCTCGCGTTTCGCTTTCTTGGATGTCTTGGCCACGCGTTCCGGATTGTTCTTGCCCGGCGCGGGCAGGACAGTATCGGGTGTGATTTGCGAAACGCCGGGAGGCGCCGCGCCGCGGTCAATGGCGGTCGGGCCGGGGCGCACAGCTCCGGTTTCGCCGTCATTTTCCTGATACCCGACCATCTGCTGGAATTCGTTGGCGGCCCGGAAGCCGTCGGTCGGCAATTTGATGTCGTTCGCATTGACTGGCTCGACCAGATACGGGGTCACCACGATCACCAGCTCCGTTTCACCGCGGCGGAAGCTGCGGCTGCGGAACAGGTTGCCGAGGATCGGAATGTCACCGGCACCCGGTGCCTTGTCGATCGTGTTCTGGGCGTTGTTGCTCATCAGGCCCGCGATCATGAAGCTCTGGCCGGAGCCGAGCTCGATCGTGGTTTCCGCCCGGCGAATTGTCAGCGCCGGGATCTGGAACCCGTTGAGGGTAACCGCGCCTTGCGAGGACAGCTCGGAAACTTCCGGACGCACCCGCATGGAGATGCGGCCATTGGCCAGAACAGTTGGCGTATAAGCCAGACTGACACCGAATTTGCGGTATTCCACCGTGGTCGTGCCCAGACCCTGACTGATCGGGATCGGGAACTCACCCCCTGCGAGGAAGTTCGCCGTTTCACCCGACAATGCGGTCAGATTGGGCTGCGACAGGGTGGTGGACAGGCCGTTGCGCTCTGCCAGATCCAGCGTTCCCGCCAGATCGAGGCCCAGCAATTTTCCGAGACCGGCAATCGTGGTGCCCGACCCTGTGCCGGTCACGATGGTGGTTCCTTCGGAGCCGCCTGTCACGCCGACACCTACGGGGCCGCCCGGAGAATATTGCGGGATGGGACCGCGCCCGGTGGTGACACCGAACTGGAAGCCACCGCTCGAATCGGCGGAAAGCAGGTTGGCCCCGATTTCGCGGACCAGCGAGCGGCTGACTTCGGCAAAGCGGACTTGCAGATTGACCTGCAGCGGCGTGGCCATTTTCAGACGGCTGATAATGTTGAACTCTTCGCCAACATAGGCCTGCACCAGGCGCTCGGCTTCGGCCGCATCTTCGGGTGCCGCGACGGTGCCCGTCAGCAGGATCGTATTGGTGCCAAGCGTGGAGTTGGCAATCTGCGCACCCGGCATGGCCAGGTTCAGCATCTGCGAGATGCTGGAGATGTTGTTGCCCACGCGGACATTGGCGGACCAGACGATATCGCCTGCCGCATTGCTAGCATAGACGGTGGTTTCACCGCCGCTTTTGCCGAACAGATACAGCTGGTTGCGCGATTTGATCTGCACATCCGCGATCTGGTCGTTCGCGATGAAGACGTCGGCCATATTGCCGGGCACGTTGATCAGTTCGCCGCGGCCGATCGACAGATCGACGCTTTGCGAAGGCTGGGTCACGCCCTGGGCCTGAGCCGTGGTCGCGACCATTCCGGTGAAGGGCGCGAAAGCAAACCCCGCGAGGAGCAGCGAAGCGAGTGCTTTACGTTTCATGGGGTTTCCTTTCGGAGTCCGTCCAGCGGAACTGCTGGGCCCGGACAGGGGCGTGGTTGGAGCGCTGGAAAATGCCATCTTACTTGCTCACTTCGACTTCGGTTGTGCTCTTGCCGCGGGTTACCCGGACAATCGGACCCTTCGGCTGTGGCGGCGGCATGTTGACGATGTTCCCACCCGACGATCCGCCGAAGGGTACCGTCACCTGCGGAGGCGAAGGCGGCGTGTCTGACTTTGGCTTGGGCAGAGTGGAGCGCTGGAAGCGCGAGACATCGCCGCCGGTCTGATAGGTGGTGGCGCCGTCATTGGGACGACCCATCGCCTGCGCCAGCAAACGCTCTTCTTCTTCCGGCGTTGCATCTTCGGGGATATTCACATCACCCGATGCAATCGCCCGCTCCAGTTCAGCCTGATTGTCCGCGATGGAGCGGAGCGAGAGGCTGAGCGTGCCGATGGTTTGTGCAACAGCGACCTTCTCGGCAATCTTGGGGGTCACTTCCAGCGTGACCGTGCGGAAGGCGCGGACAACCGTCTTGCCCTCGACAGTTTCCTGCGTGGTCGATTGGTCGGTGGCCAGAACCCGGATATTGCGAAGGATGGTTTCGGTAGCTTTCAAGGAGCCTTCATCGCCGCCTTCGATGGCCTGCGTCAGCATCAGGTCGACGCGGTCACCCGGGAAGACAAAGCCGCCCACACCGGTCTTGGCCGAAACAGGCACCGTGATGGCGCGCATTCCGGCGCCCAGTGCCGCAGCCAGGAAGCCGCGATCGCCCGGTGCAACCAGCGAACCCTGCGTTACAGGCTCGCCTGCAGTCACGGGATGACGCACAACGGTGCCGAGCAGCTGGGAGATGTCGCTTTCGCCATCGATGAAGTAGGCCTGCTGGACCATTTCTTCGGGCCATTGCTCGAACCCGATGGCATCCGCCGTGATGATCGTGCCGGTCGGCAGAGCACGCTGGGCGACGAGCACTTTGGGGCCCGTGGGCGCAACAGGTGCAGCGTTGGCAGCTGGCGCAGACGCATCAGCGAACAGGCTGCGTGCGGCAAGTGCAGTGCCTACCGCGATGATCAATGCTGCGAGCAGCAGTACAAGCTTCTTCCGGTCCATGGCTTTCTAAGCCCCCTAATTCGATCCCGAAAAATTTCCGGGACTGCTATGGTTGTCGTCGTTACGCTGCAGGTGGTTAAAATCGGGTTCACCCCGCCTGCGAAAATGCAGGAAACGGCTCGAAAGCCGCAGTTACAGGCCGATGCTGGCTCCGGCGGTGGGGAGGTGATGCGTGCCCAGAACCCACCATCCGCCGATTGCGATGGCCACGCCGTAGGGGATGGCCAGCTTGTCCTTCTGGCGGCGGATCATGTGCCAACCGCCCAGCACAATGCAGAGAGCACCGCCGGCCAGCGCCATCACCACCAGCAATTGCAGGAAGAACAGCGGCTGGATCCACAGGGCGAGCACGGTCAGCAATTTGACATCGCCTCCGCCCATCACGCGAAGCGCGAACAGTCCGCAAAGAATGGCAAAGGCCAGCAGCGCAACACCCACTTGCATGGCGACATCCGGCCAGAGGGCCAGCCCGCTGGACCACCAGAACACCGGCGCACCCAGCGCGATGGCGGCATTGAGCCAATTATCGATCTGTCGGCGGCGCAAATCGGTAAAGGCTGCAATCAGCAGCGCGATTGCAAGGGCGATAAGCAGCCCGTATTGGATATAGTCGCCCGGCATGATGAGCCCCCGTGGTCCTCGTTGAATGCCGCGTGCTACAGTTTATCGCTTACCAAAAAGTAACCAACGCGAGAGGCGCGCAATTATCCATCAGGACCAAACAGCAGCAGCCCCGTTCAACAGGCGGGCCATTCCTGACGCCGCGAGCGAGAGCCGGTGGCAGGCGGCCGATGGCCATGCCATCCGCAGGATCGACTGGGCGGTCCCGGGGGGCGATGCTCCGCCGCGCGGTTCGATCCTGTTCCTGCCGGGGCGGGGCGATCATTACGAAAAATATCTCGAGACTCTCGACGAGTGGCACCGGGACGGCTGGCGGGTGACCGCTTCGGACTGGCGCGGGCAGGGCGAATCCGGGCGTCTGGGCAAGGATGCGGTCACCGGCCACATTTCGGACTTCGCCATCTGGACGCGCGATCTCGCTCACCTGTGGGCGCAGTGGATTGCGGAAACGCCCGGCCCGCATGTCCTCGCCGGTCATTCGATGGGCGGACATCTGGTCTTGCGGACGGTTGCCGAGGGGCGGATCAAACCCGATGCGATGGTGCTGTCGGCTCCCATGCTTGGGTTTCCCGACAGCATCGTGCCGCAGGGTGTCACCCATGCGGCCGCGCGGCTGATGGCGGCAGTGGGCGATCCCGCGCGCCCGGCCTGGAAATGGAGCGAAAAACCCGGCGAGCCGCCTGCGGCACGCATTGCTTTGCTGACCCATGACGAGAAACGCTACGCCGACGAGCTGTGGTGGCGCGAGCAGCGGCCCGATCTGGTGATGGGGCCGGGCAGCTGGGGCTGGGTGGAACGCGCGCTTGCCTCGATCCGCTGGCTCGGCCGTCCGGACATTCTGGCTAAGATTGATATTCCGGTCCTGATTGTCGCCACCAGCAATGACCGGTTGGTGTCATGGAAAGCGGTGGGCCACGCGGTGCGCCATCTGCCCAAGGGCGAGCTGGCCGCCTTTGGCGACGAGGCGCATCACGAAATCCTGCGCGAATGCGATGCCGTGCGCGACCGCGCGATGATGGCGATTGCCCGCTTTCTGGACCGTGCCGCACCCGCAGAGAGCTAAAGATAGTACCGCGTGACGATGTATGACTTTGCCATCATCGGTGCTGGAATGGCCGGGGCCAGTCTGGCGGCGGAAATTGTCCGCAGCGGTAGCGGTGCGCGCGTGCTGTTGCTGGAGGGGGAAGACCAGCCGGGATACCATACGACCGGGCGCTCGGCGGCTTTCTGGTCGGAAACCTATGGCGGTCCGGGCGTGGTGCCGCTGTCGCTGGCGTCGGGCGATTATCTGCAAGAGCACGGGTTTTTGCACCGCCGCGGCGCGCTGCACATGGTCCGGTATGGCGACGAAGCCGATCTGCACGGGTTCATCGAAAGCTATGCGGGGACGGGAGCAAAGCTGGAGAAAGTTGGCCGCAGCCATCTCGAGAGCGTCGTTCCGGCCTTGCGCGAGGAGTGGGTTGGGGCCGTCCATGAGCCGGCTTGTGCGGATATCGATGTGGCAGGGCTCCACCAGCATTATCTGGCCATTGCCACGCGCGGCGGGGCGAAGCTCCAGTGCCGCGCGCACCTGGTTTCTGCTGGACACAGCGCTGATGGCTGGCAGCTGACGTGCGGTAACGGGCAAAGCTATCAAGCGCGCGTGCTGGTGAATGCGGCGGGCGCGTGGGCGGATAATATCGCTACGTTGGCTGGCGCAAAGCCGCTGGATATCCGTCCCTACAAACGCACAGTTGTGCAGCTCGCACTGGAGCAAGCGCCGCCGCCCGACTTGCCGCTGATTCTGGATATGGCGGGCAGTTTCTACTTCAAGCCGGACAATGGCCGCCTGTGGCTCAGCCCGCATGACGAGGATCTGTGTGATCCGTGCGATGCCGCAGCCGATGAACTGGCTGTTGCGCAGGCTATCGACCGGTTCCAGCGCGTGGTTGATTGGCCGATTGCTCGTGTCGAACGGCGCTGGGCGGGCCTGCGCAGTTTCGCACCCGACCGTTTGCCGGTGTACGGCTTCGCTACCGACATTCCGGATTTCTTCTGGTTTGCAGGGCAGGGCGGTTTTGGCATTCAGACAGCCCCCGCAGCGGCAAGCCTCGGCGCGTCGATCTTGCTCGGGGAAACGGAAAATCCGGCGTTCACCCGGGGTTTAGCGCGTGCTAGCTACAGCCCGGATCGGTTCAGCGGGGGTTAGCCCGGCCGACACAAACACACTAAAAACAGGGGAAGCCAAATGGCTCATCATTTCGAGATTTACAAAGACAAGGCCGGCGAGTTTCGCGTCCGCTTCAGCTACAACAGCGAAGTGATGTTCTCCACGCAGGGCTATTCCAGCAAGGAAAGCGCGAAGAACGCCATCGCTTCGATCCAGAAGAACGGCCCCGGCGCGGAGACCGTCGACAATTCCTGAGGGCTTTGAGCTCTAAGGGCTGATTACTCAGCCGCGATCTGGTCGGCCGCGTCGCTTGCGAGGCGGTCGGCCCGTTCGTTTTCGGGGTGCCCCGCATGCCCCTTCACCCAGCGCCATTCCATCCGATGGCGCGCCGATGCCTCGATCAGTTCATGCCATAGATCGGCATTGCGCACCGGCTTCTTGCTGGCATTGACCCAGCCGCGTTTCTTCCAGCCGTGGACCCACTTGGTGATCCCGTCGAGCACGTATTTGCTGTCGGAATGCAGGGTCACTTCGCACGGTTCGATCAGCGCTTCGAGCCCGCGAATGGCCGCCGTCAGCTCCATCCGGTTGTTGGTCGTATCCGCTTCGCCGCCGCTCAGCTCTTTTTCGTGCTTGCCCATGCGCAGCAGAACCCCCCAGCCGCCGGGGCCGGGGTTGCCCTTGCAGGCACCGTCGGTAAAGATTTCGACCTGTTTCATCAGTTTAAGTGTGCCACTGCCTTGCGATCACGCAAAGGCGGTGTGTCCCGCCTCATCGTAGAAATTCAGCCGCTGGACGAATTCCATCGGGTCCTTGCGGGTTACCAGTGCGTCGTCGGGTGTAAACAGCCAGTCATAGCTGCGTGTCGCAATGAACCGCATTGCCGCTGCCTTCGCCAGCAGCGGGAGGCTGGCCCTCTCTTCGTCCGATAGGGGGCGAACCCCCTCATACCCCGTGATCAGGGCTGCGCCGACATCGCGGCGAAAATCGCCGGTGCCGGGCTCGAAGGACCAAGCCAGATGCGTGACCGCCAGATCGTAGGCCATGGTTTCGTGCGCTGCGAAATAGAAATCGATCATTGCATTCACACGGTCGCCTTCGACCAGAACATTGTCGGGAAACAGATCGGTGTGGGCGATGGCTTTGGGCAGATCACCGGGCCAGCTTGCCCGAATGGCGGGCATATGGCGTGCGACGGTTTCCGTCAGTTCAGGGTCGATTTCGCCCAGCCGGCCTTCGCATTTTTCGAACAACGCAGCGACGCCGGCGGGCCCCAGATCATTGCTGCGGCGGCCGCCAAAATCCAGCGAGGCGCGATGCATGCCCGCCAATGCCTCGCCCGCCGAATGCGCTTGCGCAGGAGTGGGGCGATCGACCGAAAGGCCGGGGAGAAATTCGATCAGGGCGACGGCTTTACCATCGACCATGCGGTAGGCATCGCCGTTTCGATCATGGATCGTGCGCGGCACAGGGCAACCCTTAGCCGCCAGATGATCGAGCAGATCGAGGAAGAACGGCAAATCTTCCAGCGTGATGTGCCGCTCATACATGGTTAGAATGAACCGTGAGCCGGTGTCATCGCTGCCGGTGGTCTCGACCAGCCAATTGCTGTTGGAAACGCCCTCGGCAATGCCCTTGGCAGAAACCAGTTCTCCAACGTCGTATTGCGCGATCAATCCGGCCATGCGCTCGGCCGAGAGATGGGTGTAAACTGCCACGCTTGTCCGCGCTTTATTCGGTCAGTTGGCGGGGCAGTTTGAAGACCATTTTCTCTTCGGCTGCGACCAGAGTGTGCTCCTCGACCGTGCGCCATTCGGAAATCTTATCGACCACCTCGCGGACCAGAGTTTCCGGTGCCGACGCGCCCGCGGTCAGGCCCAGAGTGCCCACGCCGTCGAGCCATGCCGGGTCAATATCTTCGGCACGCTGCACTAGCCGGGCCTCTGTGCCGCAGCGCTGTGCGACCTCTACCAGACGAACGGAATTGGAACTGTTGGGTGCGCCAATGACCAGCACCAGATCGCTGCCCGGCGCGATTTCCTTGACCGAGGCCTGACGGTTGGACGTGGCATAGCAGATATCCTCCGCCTTCGGCCCAACGATCCACGGGAAACGGTCTTTCAAGGCATTGATGATGTCTGCCGTATCATCGACCGAGAGGGTGGTCTGGGTCAGGAAGGACAGCGGCGTGTCCTGTTCGAATTGCAGGGTGGCGACATCCTCGACGGTTTCGACCAGCGTCATCTGCCCTTCTTCGACCTGGCCCATTGTGCCGATCACCTCGGGATGGCCGGCATGGCCAACAAAGATGATGTGCTGGCCTTTCTCGATCTGGCGTTCGGCCTGGCGGTGGACTTTGCTGACCAGCGGGCAGGTGGCATCGACATACAGCAATTCGCGGCGCTCTGCCTCGGCAGGTACGGATTTGGGAACACCATGGGCGCTGAATACCACCGGGCGGTTGTCGGGCACTTCGTCCAGTTCCTCGACAAAAATCGCGCCTTTGGCTTTCAGCCCCTCCACCACGTAGCGGTTGTGCACGATTTCGTGGCGGACATAGACCGGCTTGCCGTATTTTTCGAGCGCGCGTTCCACGATCTCGATCGCCCGGTCTACCCCGGCACAAAAGCCGCGCGGAGCGGCGATCAGCAGGACCAGCGCGGGTTTTTCCGCAGTGCCCACGGGGCCTTCGGATTTCTGCATTTGCAATGAGGCGTTCATGCCTCTGCCTCTAGCGCTTTCGCCGAGTGGCCGCTAGAGCCTCGCCATTCGAATTTGCCAGTGCCGGTTTCTGTTCCGGCTTTACAAGGGCCCGATACGCCATGATTTCACGCCGCAGTCTGTTTTTGGCCGCCACCGCCGCTTTCGCGCTTGCCGGGTGCAGCCGCGAGGGCGACCTTGTTTTAAGCGAAGGCGTGGGTGTCACTGCCGTTCGCACGGCTTGCCCGGCAGTGGGCGTGCCCGATTACACCGGCGATATCACCACCTTCCGTTCGGCCGGATCGCGGCTGGCCAGCGATGTCGATCTGACCGCGGCGATCACCGATGTTGAAAGCACCTGCGCGGAAGATGGCGCGCGGATTTACTCTGTCGCCAATTTCAGCGTGAACGCTCGCCGCAGCGATGTGCGCGGCGCGCGCACGGTTCAGCTGCCCTATTTCTCCACCGTGCTGCGTGGCGGCACATCGGTGGTCAGCAAGCGGGTCGGCACCGTCACCCTGTCTTTTGCCGACGGTCAGGAACGTGCCAGTGCGACGGCGCAGGCGGCGGCCTATATCGACCGCGCCTCGGCAACTTTGCCTGAAGACATTCGCGAACGGATCACCCGCAAGCGCAAGCCGGGGGACCCCGATGCGGCAATCGATCCGCTTTCCGATCCGGCAGTGCAGGCCGCTGTCAGCCGGGCCACGTTCGAATTGCTGGTCGGCTTCCAGCTGACCGAAGCACAGCTGGGTTATAACGCAACACGGTAATTGGCTGGTAGGGGCCCGGCAACGGGCCGGTCACGAGATAGCCAGAGCGGCTTTGCGCGAGCGCACGGATAGGCTAGGCGCGCGGCCATGTCCGATAATGCACCTGATACCGATACCAATATGAAAACCTTGCACGCGGCTTTTGTCGCGAAGATCAATGCCGTCCTGTCGGCGCTGGAGATGGAAGGCGCTCTGCCGCCCGAAACCCCGCGCAGCAATGTGACGGTGGAGCCGCCGCGCGATCCCTCGCACGGCGATCTGGCGACCAATGCCGCCATGGTTCTGGCCAAGCAGGCGAAGACCAATCCGCGCGCGCTGGCCGAGAAGATCGTCGAGCATCTGGGACGCGATCCCGATATTATCGAGGCGTCGATTGCCGGTCCCGGCTTCATCAATCTGCGGCTGGCGGACACGGCGTGGCGGCGTGAATTGCAGGCGATTGCCGCGCTGGGCAGCGATTATGGCCGTTCCGCCATGGGCGCGGGCCAGTCGGTCAATGTCGAATATGTCTCTGCCAACCCGACCGGCCCGATGCATATGGGCCATGCGCGCGGCGCTGTGGTGGGCGATGCACTGGGCACTCTGCTCGCCTTTGCCGGGCACGAGGTGACGCGCGAATATTACGTCAATGACGCGGGCAGCCAGGTCGATACGCTCGCCCGGTCGGTGCATATCCGCTACCGTGAAGCGCTGGGCGATGAAGTCGGCGACATTCCCGAAGGCCTGTATCCCGGCGACTATCTGAAACCCGTCGGGGAAGCGGCCAAGGCCGAATTTGGCGCGCGTTTCAGGGACGAGCCGGAGAGCGAATGGCTGGACCTGTTCAAGGCTTTTGCTGTCGAGCGGATGATGGACCTTATCCGGTCCGATCTCTCCCTGATGGGCATCGAACACGATGTCTTCGCTTCGGAAGCCGCATTGCAGGCCGCCGGAAAGCCGGAAGAAGCCGAGGCTTGGCTGCGTCAGCATGATCTGGTGTATGATGGCGTGCTCGAGCCGCCCAAGGGCAAGACGCTGGAAGATTGGGAAGCAGTCGAATTGCCGCTGTTCCGCTCGACCAAATTTGGCGACGATCAGGACCGGCCCATTCGCAAGAGCGACGGCAGCTGGACCTATTTCGGGGCCGACCTCGCCTATCACATGCAGAAGGCGGAAAGCTCCGACGCGCTGATCGATATCTGGGGTGCGGATCACGCCGGCACGGTCAAGCGGATCAAGGCCGCCGTTGCCGCTTTGGCCCAGGGGCAGGACAAGACGATCCCCTTCGATGTGAAGCTGGTCCAGATGGTCCACCTGATGCGCGACGGCGAGCCCATCAAGATGTCCAAACGCGCGGGCAATTTTGTGACCATCGCCGAAATGGTCGAGGAAGTGGGCAAGGACGTCGTCCGCTTCACCATGCTGACTCGCAAGGCCGATGCGCAGATGGAGTTCGATTTCACCAAGGTCGTGGAAGCGAGCAAGGACAACCCTGTTTTCTATGTGCAATATGCCCATGCGCGCATCCGCTCCACCCTGCGCAAGGCTGCCGAGGAGGGCATCGCTCCATCCGATGCCGCGCTGGAGCGGCTGGGCTCTGGCGAATGGACGCTGGTCGCGCAGGCTGCGCAGTTCCCGCGCATTGTCGAAGCCGCAGCCTCCGCACGCGAACCGCACCGGATTGCGTTCTTCCTGTATGACCTCGCTTCGGCCTTTCATACCTACTGGCACGGCGGCAACGAGGATGCGTCAAAACGCGTCATCGTGGCACAGGACGATGAACTGACGTCGGCGAGGCTTTTCCTTGTTACCGCAATCGGGCAGGTTATCCGTAATGGCCTCGCCTTGTTGGGTGTCGAGGCGGTCGAGGAGATGTGACGATGTTCGGGGGTGAAAAAAACGGGTCAGATGATCTGAATGGGGACGGTGAGGAATACACCACCGCCTACGAAACGGTTCAGGATCAGGATGACGAGTGGGGCAATGGCGATCACACAGACGGTGACGCCGAGGAACACTCGCTCGATCTGGATGACGAAGACGAGGCCCTGCCGTGGCTGGAATCCAGCGATTATGCCGACGATGACAGTGTTGATACGGGCCGTTTGATCGGATTCGTTCTGCTCGGTCTGGTGGCGCTGGCGCTGCTGGTGGGCGGCATCTGGTATTTCTCGAATCGCGGCCCCGATCCGGAACTGGTCGCCGACGGCAGCACTATCGAAGCGCCCGAAGGCGACTACAAACGCCGTCCCGAAGATGAAGGGGGCAAGGAATTTCCCGGCACGGGCGACGTTGCTCCGGCCGTTGGCGAGGGCGAAACCCGCGAGGGCCGTCTCGCTGATGGGACTTCGGGTGGCAACACCGATGGGCCTGCCCGTCCGTCTGTCGATGCGCCCAGCGGAAACGACCGGCTGGCGCGCGACAATGCCGCTGCAGGCTCGGGCGAATCCGGATCAGGCGCAGCAACCGGTGGGGCAACAGGCGGCGCAACCGGATCGACCAGCGGTCCGGGCGTTCAGGTGGGGGCCTATTCCAGCCGCGATGCAGCCGAAACCGGCTGGCGGCAGCTCGGCAGCCAGACCAGCGCGCTGTCCGGCGTGCGCTACCGCATTGTCGAAGGCGAGGCCGATATCGGCAAGGTCTTCCGCTTGCAGGCGGTTCCGGGCGACATGGCGGCGGCCAATCGCCTGTGCACGGCGCTGAAAGCCGACGGGGTGGCCTGTCAGGTCAAACCGTAATCTGACCGAGCAATGCGCAGCGTGCCCGGCATGCCGCGTATCCACACACGAAACCCCGCGCCCTCTTGCAGGTCGCGGGGTTTCTTGCGACTCAGGCGGTCATGAAAACGCCCGCAATCTTCGGAGTTTCCGGCCCAGAACTGACGGCGGACGAGCGCGACTTTTTCCGCGACGCTGATCCTGCGGGCTATATCTATTTCGCGCGCAATTGCGAAAGCCGCGAACAGATGCGGCGGCTGAGCGATGACTTGCGCAGTATCCACGGGCGAGACCGGCTGATTATCTCGATCGATCAGGAGGGCGGACGCGTTGCGCGTATGAAACCGCCCGAATGGACCCGCTATCCTTCGGGCGAAGTGTTCTCAGGCCTGTATGACATTGCGCCTGCCAGCGCGATCGAAGCGGTGCGAGTAAACGCGCAGGCCATGGCGCTGGAATTGGCCGAGGTGGGCATCAGTGTGAATTATCATGCGCCCCTCGATGTTCGCCGCCCCGAAACCGATGATGCTATCGGGGACCGGGCCTTGGGCAGCGACCCGCAGCAGGTCGCGGCTCTGGGCCGGGCCTTGCTGAACGGGATGCAGCGCGGCGGCGTGATCGGCTGCCTTAAACATATGCCGGGCCATGGCCGGGCGACGTGCGATAGCCATCATGAAATGCCGGTGGTTGATGCTTTGCCAGAGGAACTGGAGATCGATATCGCGCCGTTCCGGGCTCTGTCCGATACGCCGGTGGGAATGAGCGCGCATATCGTCTTCAAGGCGTGGGATCCCGATCATCCGGCAACCCAGTCGCCCAAGGTCATCGGCGATATTATTCGCGGCGCAATCGGGTTCGACGGGCTGCTGCTGACCGACGATATCGATATGCAGGCGCTGGAAGGCTCGATTGCCGAGCGGTCGCAGCGCGCGCTGGCGGCAGGGTGCGATATCGCGCTCAATTGCTGGGCGAAAATGGACGATATGGTTGCGATTGCGGAAACCTGTCCGGTTCTGGATGGGGAAAGCCTCGCCCGGCTGGAACGGGTGCACGCAGCGATGGGTGCTCCCGACGCCGACGCGGAGCGCAACGAATTACTGGCCAAGCGCGATGCCCTGCTGGACGCTGCCGGGATCGCTGCATGAGCGAAGACGCTCTGATCCTCGGCCAGCCCGATACCGCGAAGGCTGGCGATGATTGGCAGGGCATTGCCGCGCCCGGCACCACGGATGAAGGCGCGCTCTATCTGGCGCTCGACGGGTGGGAAGGGCCGCTCGATCTGCTGCTCGATCTGGCGCGGCGGCAAAAGGTCGATCTGCGGCAGATTTCCATCCTCGCGCTGGTCGATCAATATCTCGGCTTTTTGGACCGGGCGAAAGAACTGAAGCTGGAGTTGGCGGCGGATTATCTCGTGATGGCGGCGTGGCTTGCCTATCTCAAATCCGCCATGCTCCTGCCGAAGGAAGAGCAGGAAGACCCAAGCCCCGAAGAGCTCGCTCTGCGGCTTCAATTGCGGCTTCAGCGGCTGGGCGCGATGCGCGAAGCGGCGGCGCGGCTGATGGCGCGGGACAGGCTGGGCCGCGATGTGTTCGTGCGCCCGTCGCCGGAGGGACTGCGGATCGACCGCAAAACGCAGTGGAAATGCGAATGGTTCGATGTGGTGCAGGCCTATGGGCAGGTGAAGGCACGCACTGCGCCGGCCGTCCATATGGTGCGGGATCGCCCGGTGATGACGCTCGACAGCGCGTTGGACCGCGTGTCCGCCATGCTGGGCGTCACGCTCGACTGGATTGCGCTGGAAGACTTCCTGCCCCCGCATGCCGAACCGCAGCTGCGCCGCTCCGCGATGGCATCCAGCTTTGTCGCAGCGCTGGAGCTGGCGCGGCTGGGCAAGGCAGAAATGGCGCAGGAAGAGATTTTCGGGCCCTTGAGGCTCAGGCGGATCAGGGCATGAGCGAGACCCCCGACGAGCTCCACCGCGCTATCGAAGCAACGCTGTTTGCCAGCGAGGAGCCGATGACTGTGGATGCATTGGCGGTGCATCTGGGCGGAGCGGCGGCTGGCGATGTGCGCGAAGGCTTGCGCGCCCTGACCGGCCATTACGAAAAACGCGGCATATCGCTGGTGGAGCGGGCGGGACGCTGGCATTTCCAGACGGCCCCCGATCTAGCGCATATTCTCCGGCGTGAGCAGGAACAGGTCCGCCGCCTGAGCCGTGCTGGCACCGAAGTGCTGGCCATTATCGCCTATCATGAACCTGTCAGCCGGGCCGAAATCGAGGCGATACGCGGGGTGCAGACAGCGAAGGGCACGCTCGATGTGCTGATGGAGGCAGGCTGGGTGCGCGCTGCCGGACGGCGCGAAGTGCCGGGGCGCCCGGTGATCTATGCGACCACGCCCGATTTTCTTGCGCATTTCGGGCTGGCCAGTCGCCGCGATCTGCCGGGGATCGATGAGCTGCGCGCTTCGGGCCTGCTCGATCCGGTGGATGATGCCTATGACGCGCTGACAGGCGAAGCGGACGATCCGGATGCGGCATCCGATTCTGTAACATCGGGCGAACTCGCGCCGAATGACGAGCAGGCGGACGACGCGCTCTGATACGCGTCTGCCACTTGCGAGACTGGCGCAAGAGCGGCGGAGCGCCTATGTTACTTCCGCAATCTTATTTGGAGACGTCCCATGGGACAAATCGGCATCTGGCAAATCGTTATCGTGGCAATCGTGATCCTCGTCCTGTTCGGGCGCGGACGTATTTCCGAAATGATGGGCGATTTCGGCAAGGGCGTGAGCAGCTTTAAAAAGGGGCTGAATGACGACGAGAAGCCGGCAGACGACACTTCCGCCCGCATCACCGGGCCCGGCGTCGATACTCCTGCGGTCAACGAAACCAAACCGGCCGAGCCTGCCGACAAGAACGCCTGAGGCGCGCCTGAAAGGCTGATCCCATGTTCGATATCGGCGCGACCGAGCTGTTGGTGATCGCCATCGTTGCCGTGTTGGTGATCGGGCCGAAGGATCTGCCTCTGGCGATGCGCACAGCGGGCCGCTGGATTGGCAAGTTCCGCCGCACCACCGCCCATTTCCGCACCGGGATAGACGCCATGGTGCGCGAGGCGGAGATGGAAGATCTGGACAAGAAATGGCGCGAGCAGAACGCCAAGATCATGGCCCAGTATCCCGATGACCAGTATCCTGACGACCAGCATTCCGAAGACCAACATGCCGATCAGGAGATGGTCCCGTTGAACGAGCAGCCCGGTGCCATGTCGGCCGCCGAAGCGCGGGAAGCGCAGGTGAAGCTGAAGGAAGAACCGGCGACCGATGGCGCAAAGACGCCGGAAGCCCCGGACGCACCATCTGCCGCGAAGCAGAGCTGAAATGATGGCCGACAAACAGATCGCGGATGACGGGCTCGACGCAACGCAGGCACCGCTGCTCGATCATCTGATCGAATTGCGAACGCGTCTGGTGCGGGCCGTCGCCGCGCTGGCCGTGGCATTCGGCATCTGCTTCTATTTTGCCGACAATATTCTGGCGTTTCTGGCCAAGCCGCTGACCGATGCCTTTCCGGCAGGCGAGGGGCGGCTGATCTATACCAAGCTTTATGAAGTGTTTTTCGTCGAGCTGAAGGTGGCCCTGTTTGCCGCGTTCTGTTTCAGCTTTCCGATCATCGCAAACCAGCTCTGGGCGTTCATTGCGCCCGGCCTCTATGCCCGCGAGAAGCGCGCTTTCCTGCCGTTCTTGTTTGCAACCCCGATCCTGTTCACCGCTGGGGCCTCGCTCGCCTACTTCGTGGTTATGCCCACGGCGTTCCGATGGTTTCTCGGTTTCGAGGGGCAATCGGGCGGGCTGGATATTCAGGCTTTGCCTGCGGCGGGCGATTATCTGAGCCTGGTGATGCAGTTCATTCTGGCATTCGGGATCAGTTTCCTGCTGCCCGTCCTGCTGTTGCTTCTGAACCGCGCAGGCATTGTCAGCCGTGCGCAACTGGCGAAGGCCCGGCGGTATGTGATTGTCGGTGTGGTGGCGGTTGCGGCGATTGTCACACCGCCGGATCCGGGCTCGCAGCTGATCCTCGCGCTGCCGCTTTATATCCTCTTCGAGGGCTCGTTGCTGCTGATGCGGATGGGTGAGCGCAAGCGGGCGAAAGAGGAAGCCTCCGACCAGACGACAGAAGCTAACGCCGAAAAGGCCTGATCGATATCGAGGTGATGGGGCGGAGGCGATAGGTCTCGCACCCGGCACTGCGCTTCAAGGGGCTGGCGCGCCACCCTGCGGATCGAGCGCACAAAAAAAGCGGAGCCCGAAGGCCCCGCTTTCTTTAAACTTCGAAACTGTTTGAGGCTTACGCGCTCAGCGAGTCGTCGTCGTCGCCGCCGGCTGCGATCAGAATGCCGCCGATCACAGCTGCTGCTGCGAGGATAGCGAGGATGATGCCGCCGCCGTCGCTGTCATCGCCGAAAGCGCTGGCTTCGGTGACAGGTGCGGAACGCTCGAATGCAACTTCAGCAGCAACCGGTGCGGTTGCCAGCGAAATTGCCGCAGCAGCTGCTGCAAGAGTGCGAATCTTCATTTTGGTACTCTCCATGGACTCAATAAACTCGTGAATTACAGCGCTTCTTTAATGTCGTGCGCGATACCCTGCAACCCCGATATGGCGATTAACCGTGACCTTCCTGCCACAGGTCGCCGAAATTGGCGCGGGTCGGGCAAAACGACAACGGGGACCCGCACAGTTTGCGCGAGCCCCCGTCGGTGTATCAATCGATTCTGTCTGTGCGCTTAAGCGCTCAGGGCGTCATCGTCATCGCCGTCTGCAATCAGGATCACACCGGCGATAACCGCCGCCAAACCGAGAATGTAAAAAATTGCATTGCCGCCGGCAAAGTCACCGACTTCGCTGGATGCGGCGACCGGCTGGGTGCGCTCGGCAGAGGCTTCAGCCATTACGGGGGACGCTGCAAGGCCGATTGCGGCGGTTGCGAGCGCGAGTTTACGGAATGCCATCGGGGTATTCTCCAATTCAAAATTAAAGGGCAGGGGTGCCCGGAATGTCGTTAGGCGACCGGAAAAGGAAGTTTCGCATCGGTTTACGCCGACGCGATACGTCCCGTCACATACCTTGCTAAACATGGAGTTAAAGCGGACGTTCCCGCTTATCGGTGGATTGGTGTGCTAATCCGACCAACTGCATCATTTGCGTCTATTCGGCGGAAAATACCTTTTCACCGGCGATCCACGTTTCCAGCACGCGTGTCGCCCGCAGTTCGGCGGGCGAGGCGAACAGGGGATCGCGGTCCACGAAGAGGAAGTCGGCCCGCTCGCCTTCGACCAGCCGGCCAAAGCGACCCTCGGCAAAGCCGGCATAGGCGGCGTCCTGCGTGAATGCCTTCAGCGCATCTTCGCGTGATACGGCCTCCATCGGCAGCCAGCCGCCGAATGGCTGGCCGTTCGCGTCTTCTCTGGTGAAGGCCGTCGCCAGTCCGGCTTGCGGATCGGGCGATTCGACCGGAGCGTCCGACCCGAAGGCCAACCGTGCGCCGGTCCTGGAAATGCTGTTCCATGCATAGGCGCCGCCCAGCCGGTCTGGACCAAGCCGTGCCTCTGCCATCAGACGGTCAGAAGTCTGGTGCACGGGCTGCATCGACGCGATGATGCCGTGCTCGCCAAACCGCGCCAGATCGGCGGGGGACACGATCTGGGCATGCTCGATCCGCCAGCGCCGGTCGCCGTCATAGGTGTCGCTCAGCTCTTCGATGGCGCTCAGCAGCTCGGCATTGGCAGCATCGCCGATGGCGTGCGCGGCAACCTGAAAATTGTCCATCGCCGCGCGGCTCATCAGGTTCCTGACTTGCGAGGGCGAGAGGAACGGCAGCCCGGTATTGCCTGGATCATCGGCATAAGGCGCCTTCAGCCAAGCCCCGCGCGAGCCCAGCGCCCCGTCGAGATAGAGCTTTACGCCGCCCAGACGCAGGCGGTCATCATAGAGCCACGGCGTCGGGCGCGGGCCGGCAATGGCCTCCATCGCTTCCACCCCGGCCGCATAGGCCATGATGCGCAGTTTGAGGCGACCTTCATCGCCCGCGCGCCGCATGGTCTGCCAGTCTTCCAGAGTGGTGCCCATATCGGCAGCCGCCGTGATCCCGAAGGAGAGCAGCCTTTCCTGCGCCTTGGCCAGCGCGGCGTCGCGATCCTTTGGGCGCGGTTCGGGGATGATTTTCGTCACCAGACCGCCAGCGGCGTCGATGAACACGCCGGATGGCGCGCCCGAGGGCAGGCGCTCGATCCGTCCGCCGGACACTTCCTCGGTCTGCGCCGAAACGCCCGCACGCTCCATCGCCAGCGAATTGGCCCAGCCCGCATGGCCATCAACGCGCTCCAGATAGACGGGCCGGTCCGAAACGACCTGATCCAGATCGGCGGCCGTTGGAAAGCGCCCGAGACCCCATTTTTCCTGATTCCAGCCGCCACCCAATATCCACGGGCGACCGGGGTTTTCTTCGGCATAGGCGGCAATCTTCGCTTGGGCTTCGGCCAGTGATGTGGTGTCGGAAAGGTCCAGCGTCAGCGCGCCGAAGCCGACGCCCATGACATGGAGATGCGCATCGATCAGGCCCGGCATCAGCACGCGGCCTTCTCCGTCCAACCGGAAATCGGTGTCGGGCCGATCGTCGCGCCGGTCCAGCACTTCCTTCACCCGGCCATCATCGTCGATCCACAGCCCTGTGAACCGGTCGACTTTGCCGTCGGCATCGATGCGAATTCCGTCGACATTATCGACCAGCAAATCGGCCAGCGCAGGGCTGGGCAGAGCCAGCGCAGCGAGGGCAGCAAGCGAAACAGGAATACGGTTCATGTCGGCGTGTTTCCTTTGGGAAGGCGGCGGATGAGGGCGCTGGTGTCTTGCCGTGCGCCGCCCATGGCCTGAATTTCTGCGTAGAATTGATCGACCAGCGCGCTGACCGGGGAAGACAGGCCGAGCCGCTTCGCTTCATCGAGCGCGTAGCCCAAATCCTTGCGCATCCAGTCGATGGCGAAGCCGAAATCGAACTCGTCCTGCGCCATGGTCGCCCAGCGATTGTCCATCTGCCAGCTTTGCGCTGCACCGCCGCTGATCGCTTCGAAGACCTTGTCCGTGTCCAAACCGGAGGCCTGCGACAGGCGGATGGCTTCGGACAATCCGGCAAGTGTTCCCGCGATACACATCTGGTTCGCCATCTTGGCCGTCTGTCCGGCCCCGACGTCGCCGACATGCACGATCCGCGCGGCGTAGCTTTGCATCACCGGCTCGGCGCGCGTGAAATCGTCGGCGGAGGCCCCGCACATGATCGCTAGCTTGCCGTTCTCGGCCCCCGCTTGCCCGCCTGAGACAGGGGCGTCGACGAAGCCGATTTCCCTGCCTGCCGCCTCGCCGGCCACCCGTCGGGCCATGGCAGCCGAGGTGGTGGTGTGGTCGATCAGCAGAGCGCCGCTGGACATAGCGGCCAAGGCACCTTTCGGGCCGAGGACCACCTGCGCCAGATCATCGTCATTGCCGACACAGGCCGCCACAATGTGCGCGCCTTCCACGGCTTCCGCGATGGTTGCAAAGGCCTGCGCGTCCGTGCTTTGCCGGTCCGCCCAATCGCTGCGCCGTTGCTCCGAACGGTTCCACGCTGTCACCGTATATCCGGCCGCTGCAAGGTGCCCGGCCATCGGCCCACCCATCACGCCAAGGCCGAGGAAAGCAATCGTTCTCTCTTGTGTCATCGGCGAAGGCGGTAATGGCTTCCTGCTTGCCTGCCAATGACCAAGCGGCCTGACCCCACCATAAAGGGGCCGCGATAATCCACCGCAGTGCAGTCTGGACATTGCGCGCATCCGCCCCCGCGCCTAGGGCGCTTGCTCTATGAGCACTCCGGACCAAGACGCGCTGAAGGCGCTGACTCTCGACGATGTGAAAGCCGCTGCCGAGCGAATCAAGGGCGCGGTCGTGCACACGCCGACCATGCATTCGATCACGCTGTCCAATATCAGCGGCGCTGACATCTGGCTGAAGTTTGAAAACCTTCAATTCACGGCGGCCTATAAGGAGCGCGGGGCGCTCAATGCGTTGCTCCAGCTGAGTGACGATCAACGCAATAGGGGCGTGATCGCGGCATCGGCCGGCAATCACAGCCAGGGCCTTTCCTATCACGGTACCCGCCTCGGCGTTCCGGTCACGATTGTCATGCCCCGGCCCACCCCGGTGGTGAAGGTGATGCAGACCGAAAGCGTCGGCGGTGAAGTTCTGCTGGAAGGAGAAACCTTCGACGAGGCCTATGCCTATGCGCGGCAGCTGGAGAAGGAGCGCGGGCTGACCTTCGTGCACCCGTTCGATGATCCGCACGTGGCGGCGGGCGCGGGCACTGTGGCGCTGGAAATGTTCGAGGACATGCCGGATCTGGACTGTATCGTCACGCCGATTGGCGGGGGCGGTCTGATGTCCGGCATGGCAACGGTTGCCCGTGCGCTCAAGCCGGAGATGGAAGTGGTGGGCGTTGAAGCGGCGCTCTATCCCTCCATGCGCAACAAGCTGGAGCAAGAGGGCTCCCCGTGCGGCGGAGACACTTTGGCCGAGGGCATCGCGGTTAAAGAGCCGGGCGTTTTCACTTCGAAGATCATTGCCGACCGGGTCGATGAAATTCTGCTGGTTGACGAAGCCGCTCTGGAGAATGCTGTCTCGCTGTTATTGCAGATCGAGAAGACGGTGGTCGAGGGGGCGGGTGCCGCCGGTCTCGCTGCCGTGCTGGCTAATCCGGAGCGGTTTGCCGGACGGAAAATCGGGCTCGTGCTATGCGGCGGCAATATCGATTCCCGCCTGCTGGCCAATGTGCTGCTGCGCGATCTGGCGCGCGCCGGACGGCTCGCCCGCTTGCGGATCACTCTGCAGGACCGGCCCGGTGCCCTGTACAAGGTGATGGGCGAATTCGATGCGCACAATGTCAATATTATCGAGATTTATCATCAGCGTATCTTCACCAACCTACCCGCCAAGGGGCTGATCACCGATATCGAATGCGAGGCCCGCGATGCCGAGCAGCTCGATTTGCTGGTCCAGTCGCTGCGCGCAAAAGGGTATACAGTCAGCCCCGTCGAACTGGCCTGACGCGCGGGGCAAGAGAATCGTAATTGTTGAAAGTAATCAATCGTTAACCGCGTTTCGTGGTTAAGAACCTTTTACCGGCGCTCTCGCTTTGCAATAAGGTTGGCCAAGTCGGCGAAACGATTCTGTGAACCGGCGTAGAGGATCAGACCCGCTCACCCGTGACCGCGCCCGTTCGCTTCCCCCGCTTTTTCGTGACCAGCCCGGCACCGTGCCCCTATCTTGAGGGGAAGACGGAGCGGAAGGTGTTCACCGAGCTTAAGGGCCCCCATGCGGAGCATCTGAACGAAGCACTGGGCCGCATCGGGTTTCGCCGCAGCCAGACGGTGGCCTATCGTCCCAGCTGCGCCGGGTGTCAGGCCTGCGTGTCGGTGCGGGTGGCGGCGGAGGCTTTCAGGCCATCGAATTCCCAGAAGCGCAATGTGAAGCGCAACAGCGATCTGGTGGCGACCGAATGCCGCCCCTGGGCGACCGACGAGCAGTTCGATCTGCTGCGCCGCTATCTTTCCCATCGGCATCCCGAAGGCGGGATGAGCGCCATGGAGGAGATGGATTATGCGGACATGGTGGAACATACTCCGGTTTCAAGTTATGTAGTAGAGTACAGGGAGCCATCGACAGATGGTCAACCGGGTCGTTTGGTTGGTGCTTGTCTCACGGATCGTCAGTCTGACGGTCTGTCGATGATCTACAGCTTCTTCGATCCCGCGCATGAACAACGATCGGGTCTAGGCAATTACATCATTCTTGATCACATTCGGCGGGCTGCGGCGGACGGGCTCCCGTTCGTCTACCTTGGCTATTGGGTCAAAGGATCGGGCCGGATGGAATACAAGATCCGCTATCGCCCGATCGAAACTCTCGGCCCCGAAGGATGGCAGCGGATGGACACTGCCGAGCAAGACTCTCTCATCCGCGCTTCGCTGGCCACCAAAGACACTCCGACAACAGCACCTGACGAAGCTGGCGAGCCTGTGCGACAGGACAGCTTCGTCTTCAGCACCGCGGGCTAAATCTGCTGAATCCTTGCGATTGTCGCTTACGGCGGCGTGGGGCGGTTCGCTTGCGCTGCTGATGCAGTCGGCTCCCTCGTCTGCGCAAAGTCTCGAAGATCTCATACCCGACAGCGCTGTCGAAAACCCTGAAGAATGGGCGAGCGACGGCACTGGTCCCGAGCCTGTTACTGCCAATGGCGAAGCCTTCGCTCCGCCGGAACCCGACACACCGCTGGCCGATCTGCCGCAAATGACAGTGGGCTGGCCCGACGCGCTGGACATTCCTGACCTCGAGCCGTTGAAGCCTGATGATGATGTCCGTTTCGCCGATCTGGGCGAGGACCCCGTCTTCACCCCGCCGCAAGGGCCGGTGATCGATCTCACGGACTCGCTGGCCATCAGCTTCCCGCGCGAACGGGCGCTGTTTCCGGTTCAGGACGAATTCCTCGACCGCTTCCGCGCGCTGTCGGCGATCGAGGCCTATGACGATGGCGACGGCAACAGCAATGTCGCCCAGCTGACCGCACGCGCCCGCTCCGACGAAGAATTGCTGCGCACGATGCTGCGCGTTTACGGCTATTACGATGCGCAAATTGTCCGCTCGGTTGTCGTTGTAGACGGTGACAGCGACGGAGACGGTGTCAGCGAAGCACCGCCCAAAGTGCGCTTCGATATCATTCCCAGCACCCGCTACCGGTTCGGCGCGATCGATCTGGGGCAGCTGGATCAGGCGCCGGACTTTACCGAATTGCGCGCCGCGTTTGAAATCCAGTCGGGCGATTACCTCTCCAGCGACAAAATAGTGCAGGAGCAATTCGATCTCGATCTGGCATTGGGCGAGCTCGGCTATCCCTTCGCGGCGATTGATGCGCCCGAATTGCTGATCGACCATGCGCGGGTCGAGGGCGATCTGACCATGCCGGTGCAGCCAAACGGCAAATACGAATTTGGCGGGGTGACTTCCAGCCTGCCCGATTTCCTGTCCGGCAAGCACTTGCAAACCATCGCAAGGTTCGATCCCGGCGACACGTACAAGCGCTCTATCGAGCAGGATTTGCGCCGGGCCATTACAGCCACCGGGCTGGTGTCTTCGGTCAGCATAACCCCGCGCGAGACAGAGGCACCCACGCCGGGCAATCCGGGGACGGTGGAGCTGGATGTCGAACTGACCAAGGCGGAGCTGCGGACGATTGCGGGCGCGATTGGCTACGGGTCGGAAGAAGGCTTCCGGGTCGAGGCGAGCTGGGAACATCGCAATCTGTTCCCACCGGAAGGCTCCCTCAAAATCCGCGGAATTGCCGGAACGCAGGAGCAGCTGGCAGGCATCACTTTCCGGCGAAACAATTTCCTCGGGCGCGACCGCATATTGAGCGTCGACGCCTATGCCAGCACCATCGACAGCCCGGCTTTCGACGCGCGCACCATCGCGTTTCTGGCGACCTATGAGCGTATTTCGACCTTGCTGTTCCAGAAGCCGCTCAGCTGGAGCGCGGGTCTCGAACTGGTCGCAACGCAGGAGCGTCCGCCTGTTGTCGAGGGCGAGATTGCCCAGCCGCGCGAGACATTCTTCGTGGCCGCTCTGCCGCTGTTTGCGCAGATCGATACCAGCGACGATCTGCTCGACCCGACCGAGGGTTTCCGCCTGTCTGGCCGCCTGTCGCCGGAAGTGTCGCGCAACAACGGCGTGCAGAGCTTCTACCTGCGCGGGCGGGCTGATGCGTCCCATTATCAGCGGGTCAATGACAAGGTCGTGCTCGCCGGACGCGCCGCCTATGGTGCCATCCCGGGCACAAATATCGACAATATCGCGCCCTCGCGCCGCTATTACGCAGGCGGTGGCGGCTCGGTGCGCGGCTACGGATTCCGCCAGATCGGCCCGCGTGACGAGGATGACGAGCCGACCGGCGGACGGTCCGTGCTGGAGGTGGCAGCAGAAGCGCGCATCCGCACCGGCTTCCTCGACGGGGCGGTGTCGGTTGTCCCATTTGTCGATGCCGGAACGGTGGGCACCGGGCTGACGCCGGACCTTGACGAGTTCCGTATCGGGGTGGGCGTAGGGGTGCGCTACCACACCGGCTTCGGACCGGTGCGCGTGGATGTGGGCGTGCCGCTCAATCCCGGCCCCGATGACAATCCTGTCGCTGTCTATGTCTCGCTGGGTCAGGCCTTCTGATGGCGCAGGACGCGGATACGCCGCAAGATGACGGGAAGAACGAGAAATCCGGCGGGCCGGATATCGCTGCAGCGCTCGGCATCGATATCCATCCCAACTTCGTCACCCGCCGGTGGAAGCGCATTCTTGTTATCGGCTTTGCACTGATCCTCTTGGTCGGGGCAGGCTTCATGGCGTTTCTGAACACCGCGCCGGGCACGGACTTTGTGCGCGACACGGTCAATCGTCAGGATTTCGGCACGCTGGATGTGGAAATCGGCGACATCGAGGGCAGCCTCTACGGCACACCGGTTTTCACCGATGTCGTATTGAAAACCTACGATCCGGTCATTGATCCGGAGACACAGGAACCGGTTGACGGCGAACGTGGCAAGCTCGCTCTGCACGTCGTGATCGATGAGATGGAGGCCGATGCCGACCTGCTGCTGTATCTGCGCAGCAGCCTGCCCGACGTCATTGTCAGTGGCCTGGACCCGGGCATCGCGCGGCTGATTGGTCTGGATCACCGCGAAACCAGCTCCGAACTGCGCCTGCGCGAAGTGGACATCAAGAGTGGCCGCCTGGTCAATCTGGTGTCGGGCGAGGAGGTCGCGTCCGAAGGGTCTCCCATTCCCGATCTGCCGGTGACGATCGAGACATTGAAAGTCGCCAATTTCGATATCCTGCCCGGCGTGCTCGACCCCGAAGGGAACCTGCCAGAAGAGGCGATCCGCGTCGCGCTTGATACCAATATCATCCTGCGCGACGGGCGCGCGCTTGCGAAAGGCAGCGGCGCACTGGGCGACGATCGCTTCGCAATGGATATCAATTTCAAGCCTGCAGTGGAGGAAAGCGACCCGACCGAGTTCGATCTGTTCCTCGATGTGACGGCCACGCAGGGCGGGCCGATCACGGCACTGGCTGGCTTGGACGGTGACTTCCGCCTGCAGATCAAGGGCGACGGGCAGACAAGAGATGGCGGCGCGCGAGATAACTGGCTCGGCCACGCGCTTGCCAGCAGGGGCGATGACAGGATTGGCGCGTTCCGGATCGTCAAGCGGGGCGAGCGGTTCGAGATTGCGGGCCTCGCCGATCCCACACCCTTCGTTGAAGGTATTCCGGCTGAGGCTTTGGGCAGTCAGGTAGCGGTCGGCCTTGCCGGGACATTGAGCACTACGCCAATTGCCAATCCGCAAAGCTGCGGAGAGGGCAATTCGGCAGAGGGTGGCAGAGGCGATGCGATATGCCAGCTGTTCAATGGCGGGATAGCCCTGCGCGGCCAGGGCCTGCGCGCGAGCGGCGATGGCGCGTTCGATCTCACCAATTTGCGGTTTCAGGACTTTGCCGTGACGGCCGATTTGCTGGACCCGAACCTGCTGGGCGAGACAGCCACACTCGAAGGGCTGGCGCTGAGCGGTACGGTCAATGGAGCTCTCAGCGAAATAGACTTCGATCACGTGCTGGAAGCGCAGCGTATCGCGGCGGGCACCACCCTGCTCGAAAATGTCCGGCAAGAAGGCGTGGCGCGGGTTCGCGGCGGGGACATCACATTGCTGGTCGATGCCGATTTCGGCCAAATCGTGACTGGCAATCCGATGGCGGACGAACGGCTGGCCAATGGCACAGTTGCGGGCGAATTCCGCTATTCCGGCGACAGCGTGGTTTCGGACGCCATCGACATCGCTTTCCCCGGAGCGACTGCGCGGCTCAGTCTCGATGCCAATCTCGCCAGCCAGTCGCTACGCTTGCGCGGGCCGGCGGCAATCAACCGCGTGCCGGTCGAAACGCTTGGCGTGGTCAATGGCGGCGGACAGATCGATTTCGCCTATGCGGGAACCGGCGGATGGACGCTGGATGCGGATTTCGACGCGGCAGTCCCGCTGGTGACCAATGATACCATCGCCAATCTGGCGGGGCCGCGTCTGGATCTCGCAGGCGGGGTCAGTCTTGGCAGCGCCGGGCCGATCACTTTCCGGCAGGTCCGGCTGGATTCGCGTGATCTCGATCTGGTGCTGGATGGCCGGGTCGACGAGGGCTCGACCTCCGTCGCGGGCAGGGGACGCCACACGCAATATGGCGCGTTCACCGTCGATGCGGCGCTGCGCGATAACGGGCCGGAAGCCACATTGGTGTTCGCAGATCCGTTGCCCGCTGCGGGCCTCAAAGATGTGCGGGTGGCCCTCTCGCCGACCGTCGAAGGTTTCGCGATCGCGACCGAGGGCCAGTCGATGCTCGGCGCGTTCGAGGGCCAGCTTGGCCTCGTGTCTCCCGCCGATGGTCCCACAGTGATCGCCATCGAGCAGTTGACTGTTTCGGAGACGCTGGTGACGGGCGATCTGCAATTGGCGGATGGCGGAGCGCTGGGCGAACTGGCGCTGGTGGGCGGCGGCGTCGACGGCACCATTATTCTCGCACCGCGCGGCGGCGGGCAGGGCTTCGACGTCAGTCTGAACGCCGACAATGCGCGCTTCGGCGGTGCAACACCGATTAGCATCGCCCGCGCTCGCCTGAATGGCAGCGGCGTGTTTGCCGGAGGCATCTCCGATAGCAACACGACCGCCGAAGCGACGATGACCGCGCAAGGGGTAAGCTACGGCTCAATCTTCATCGGACGCATGGCGGCCAATGCGCAGCTGAGGAACGGGCAGGGCGAAGTGACCGCCTCGCTCAGTGGCCGCCGGGGTAGCCGGTTTGCACTGCAATTGAACGGCCAGATCGCGCCCGAGCGGATCGCTGTGGCCGCGCGCGGGGAATATGGCGGGGAGCGGATTTCCATGCCGCGCCGCGCAGTGCTGACGCCTGACGGTGATGGCTGGGCATTGGCCCCTACGCAGGTGAATTTCGATGGCGGCACCGCGATGGTGGAGGGCAACTTTGGCGGGCCGAGGACCCGCTTCGCATTGGGTCTGGATGATGTGCCGCTCTCGCTTGTCGATGTGGCCGTGGCCGATCTGGGCCTTGGCGGGACCATTTCCGGCTCGGTCGTTTATGACGCCCCCGCAAGAGGACTGCCCAGCGGCGAAGCAGAGGTGAAAATCGATGACCTGACCCGCTCTGGCCTTGTGTTGGCATCGCGCCCGATAGACCTCTCGCTGGTCGGAAAACTGACGGCAGACCGGCTTGAAGCCCGCGCGGTGCTCGACGATGATGGCGGACAGCGGGGCCGGGTGCAGATGCTGGTCAGCAATATGCCGTCCAGCGGCGATATCGTCTCGCGTTTGCAGAGCGGCGATCTGCTGGCGCAGCTGCGCTACCAAGGCCCTGCCGCCGCTCTGTGGCGTCTCGCAGCTATTGACGCGTTCGACTTCACCGGCCCGACTTCTGTCGCGGCGGATGTGACCGGCACATTGGCTGATCCCCAATTGCGCGGCTCGCTCGCCAGCGACGGCTTGCGTGTGCAGAGCGCGCTGTCGGGTACCGATATTCGTGACGTTTCCGTGCGCGGCAATTTCGCCGGATCGCGCCTGCGCCTCACCCGCTTTGCCGGCACCGCATCCAATGGCGGGGCTGTCAGCGGCAGCGGATTTATCGATCTTGCCAATCTGGGTGCGGGCAAAGGGCCCGAGATCGACCTGCGGGTCGCGGCAAGGAATGCCAAACTGCTCGATGCGCAGGGCCTCAGCGCCACGCTCACCGGACCGCTGCGGATCGTCTCCAATGGTGTCGGCGGGACCATTGCCGGGCGCGTCCAGATCGACCGGGCGAGCTGGAAATTCGGCACGGCGGCAGAGGACGTCTCTCTCCCGGTCATCGCCACGCGCGAAGTCAATTTGCCGTTCGACATTGCTCCTGCCGCTGCGCCCAGTGCGCCATGGCGCTATCTGATCAATGCCACCGCGCCCAGCCGGGTCGATGTGGACGGGATGGGGCTGGATACCGAATGGAGCGCCGATATCCGCCTGCGCGGCACCACGGACGATCCGCGTATCGGCGGCGAAGCGCGGGTGGTGCGCGGATTCTACACCTTCGCCGGGACGCGTTTCGAGCTGACGCGCGGGCGGATCGATTTCGATGAGAATGGCCCGATCGACCCGCAGCTTGATATCATTGCAGAAACCGAAAGCGCGGGCGTCGATGTCGAGGTCTCGGTGCAGGGTAATGGCCTAAATCCGGAAATCAGCTTCAGCTCCAATCCCGCTCTGCCGGAGGAGGAAATCCTTGCGCGCTTGCTGTTTGGCGGCTCGATCACCGATCTGTCGGCCACCGATGCGGTGCAACTGGGCGCGGCTCTGGCCTCGTTGCGCGGTGGGGGAGGCGGGCTCGACCCGATCAACCAGCTGCGCACGGCGATCGGGCTAGACCGTCTGCGCATTGTCGGGGCCGACCCCGCGCTCAATCGCGGCACCGGCGTGGCGCTGGGCAAGAATTTCGGACGCCGGTTCTATGTCGAGCTGATTACCGACGGGCGCGGATACACCGCAACCGAGGTGGAGTTCCGGGTGAGCAGCTGGCTCTCGCTGTTGGCAGCGGTTTCGAGCATCGGGCGCGAAAGCGCAGTGGTCGAGGTCAGCCGCGACTACTAGGCAGCGGCGGCGAGAAGGACGTCTGGCTGCCCCATGTTCTGCAGGCACAAAAAAGGGCGCCCGGTTTCCCGGACGCCCCTTGTTGTTTGTCGATTGCAGTCCTGAGAATCAGGCGCTGTAATACATGTCGAACTCGACCGGGCTGGGCGTGTGCTCCAGACGGTACACTTCTTCCCACTTCAGTTCCATGTAGGCCTCGAGCTGGTCCTTGGAGAACACGTCGCCCTTGAGCAGGAACTCGTGGTCGGCTTCCAGTGCCTCGAGGGCTTCGCGCAAGGAACCGCACACGGTCGGCACGTCGGCCAGTTCGGACGGCGGCAGATCGTACAGGTTCTTGTCCATCGCGTCGCCCGGGTGGATCTTGTTCTCAATCCCGTCGAGACCAGCCATCAAAAGCGAAGCGAAGGACAGATACGGGTTGGCCAGCGCATCGGGGAAACGGAATTCCACGCGCTTCGCCTTATCGCCCGCGCCGTAAGGGATACGGCACGATGCCGAACGGTTGCGCGCCGAATAGGCGAGCAGGACCGGCGCTTCAAAGCCCGGCACCAGACGCTTGTAGCTGTTGGTGGTCGGGTTGGTGAAGGCGTTGCAGGCCTTCGCATGCTTGATCACGCCGCCGATGTAATGGAGGCAGGTTTCCGACAGGCCGGCATATTCATTGCCTGCGAACGTCGGCTTGCCATCTTTCCAGATCGACATGTGGGTGTGCATGCCGCTGCCGTTATCGTCCTTGATCGGCTTGGGCATGAACGTCGCCGTCTTGCCGTAAGCATGGGCGACCTGGTGCACGACATACTTGTAGATCTGCACGCGGTCGGCGGTCTGGGTCAACTCGCCAAAGGTGATGCCCAGCTCGTGCTGCGCGGCGGCAACTTCGTGGTGATGCTTGTCCATGGGCAGGCCCATTTCCAGCATGGTGGTGACCATCTCGGCGCGGATATCCATGGCGCTGTCGACCGGCGCGACGGGAAAGTACCCGCCCTTGGCGCGCGGACGGTGGCCCATATTGCCGCCTTCATATTCCTTGCCGGTGTTGGTCGGCAGCTCGACATCGTCGATTGCGTAGCCCGATCCGGCATAGCCGTCTTCGAAGCGGACATCGTCGAACATGAAGAATTCGGGCTCCGGCCCGACATAGACGGTGTCACCGATCCCGGTGGACTTCAGATAGGCTTCGGCGCGTTTCGCGGTCGAGCGCGGGTCGCGGGCATAGAGCTGGCCGTCGGAAGGCTCCACGATGTCGCAGAACAGCACCAGCATCGGCGTGGCGGAGAACGGATCGATGTAGCTGGTGCCCAGATCGGGCTTCAGGATCATGTCGCTTTCATTGATGACCTTCCAGCCTTCGATGGAAGAGCCATCGAACATCAGGCCGTCTTCAAGGGCATCTTCGTCCATGACACCCGCATGCATCTGCAGATGCTGCCATTTGCCCTTGGGATCGGTGAAGCGCAGGTCGACCCACTCGATCTCGTTATCCTTGATGGTCTTCAGAACGTCTTTAACATTGGACATGGACGGGTCTTCCTATTGGTGTTGATTGTGAATTGGTTACATGGATCGTGATGCGTCAGACGGCATCGTCTCCGGTTTCTCCGGTACGAATGCGCAGGGCATTTTCGATTGCGGTGACGAAAATCTTGCCGTCGCCGATCCGGCCGGTTTGCGCGGCGGCAGCGATGGCCTCCACAACAGCCTCGGCAGCGGCGTCGGGAACGACGACTTCCAGCTTAACCTTGGGCAGGAAATCGACGACATATTCGGCGCCGCGATAGAGCTCTGTGTGGCCCTTCTGACGGCCAAAGCCCTTGGCCTCGGTCACTGTGATGCCGGACACGCCCACTTCGTGCAGCGCCTCCTTCACTTCGTCGAGCTTGAACGGTTTGATGATCGCTTCGATCTTTTTCACCGCGGCGTTTCCCCTGCACATTGGGCCGGCGCCATACGGAGCAAGGATAGCTCCGCCGGAACCGGCTGTTTAACAATGTCTCGTCGCGGACACACGTTCCAAGAATCGTGCCAAAAAAGCCCGCACGCGACTGCGAAGGGCGAACGCTAGGGCAAAGGCGGGATTCGGGGAAGGGGGCGGATTGCATCACCGGTAATGACGCCGGTCGCTGCCTGTTTGCACGGCGGGTGTGCCTAATTATCAGGCAGAACTAGTCCTTCGGTTTCCGGCTGGCCGGTCATCAGGTTGAGCGATTGCACGGCGGCACCGCTCGCGCCCTTGCCCAGATTGTCCAAGGTCGCAATCAGCCGGACCTGCGTTTCATCCGGTGATACCGCTACATACAGGTCCAGTCCGTCATTCGCAGGCTCGTCCCGGCGGACCAGCAGTTCCGCCGGCAAGCTATCATGGACCCGCACGAGCGGCGTGTCGGCATAGTATTCCTGTAGAGCAGCCATGATCTTGCCCGCACTGGTGGAGTGCCGCATCGCGGCCAGCGACAGGGGCACCTCGACCAGCATTCCGCGATAGGCGGGGATGACCGACGGTGCGAAGACCGGCGGAAATTCGAGGCCCGCCTGCTGCTGCATTTCCGGCAGGTGTTTGTGCGCCAGGTCCAGCCCGTAAGTGCGAAATGCAATGCCGCGATCATTTTCATATCGCTCGATCATCGCATTGCCGCCGCCCGAAAAGCCGGAGACCGCATTGACGCTGTAAGGCGCATTCGCCGGCAAGAGCCGCGCACGAATGAGCGGGGCGAGCAGGGCGAGAAACCCGGTCGGGTAGCAGCCCGGGTTGCTGACCCGCGTGGCATTGGCAATCGACTTCCGGCCGACGAGTTCAGGGAATCCGTAGGTCCATCCCTGCGCCGTGCGGTGGGCGCTGGATGCGTCGATGATGCGGGTATCGGCGCTCTCGCCGAGCAGGGTGACGGCCTCGCGCGCCGCGTCATCGGGCAGGCACAGTATGGCGATATCGGCTGCGTCCAGCGCCTCGGCGCGCGCGCCGGTATCCTTGCGCTGGGCATCGTCGAGCACGGTGACTTCAAAGGCATCGCGCCCGGCCAGCCGCTCGTGGATTTCGAGGCCGGTGGTGCCCGCCGCCCCGTCGATGAAGACATTTGTTGCCATCAGATCGGATTTACGAAGCGAGTGCGGAGCGGCGGATATAGCCGGTCGGCCCGTCCGGTCCGCAGCAGCCCCAGGCCCACTCGCTGGTCATGTCGAGTGCTTCAAACATCGAGCCGCTTTTCAATTCGACCACAATCTCGGCATCATCGCTGGGAGCGCCAAGCAAAGCGGCATCGGCGCTTCCCACATGCTTGACGTCGGGGACCGCATAATGGGCCACGAAATGGGTCCCTGCGAGAGCGATATGTGCCAGATCGCCGCGCACCGGCAGGCCGCCCTGTTCGGGAGGCGTGACCGGACCCGACAGCGGAAGCTGTCCTTCGGGTGCAGTGTAGCGAGGCTGATCGGTCACTGGACGGGTTACAATTCAATTCGGTTGTGCGGAAAGCAGCCGCTTAGCCATAGGTTGCCTGTCGGGCAAGTTTGCGTGAACGTTGCCTGCTTGCGGGTCTCACTTCGGGCCATACCGGGCGCGCAGCATATGCCAGCTTGCGCGCAGGCCATAGGCCGCGCCGCCCTTGGGCCGGCCGGGCTTGGCGTAGGGCCGCCAGCCAAACGTATCGAAATGCGCCCAGTCGATGCCCTCACCGACGAATTTGTCGAGGAACAGACCCGCTACACTCGCCCCGGCATAGGGGTTGGACTGTGCGTTGTTCATGTCGGCAATGTCGCTGGCGAGATACTCGCGGTAGGCCTCGGGTAGCGGCAGGCGCCACGGTTCGTCATCATGCGCCTTGCCCGCTGCAATCAGATCGGCGGCGGTCTCGTCGCGCCGTGTCATCATGGCCGGCAGATCGGGGCCGAGCGCGATGCGGGCCGCGCCTGTCAGTGTGGCGAAGTCGATGATCAGCTCGGGTTTTTCCTCGCTCGCCCGGGTCAGCGCGTCGCCCAGAATCAAGCGCCCTTCCGCGTCGGTATTACCGATCTCGACCGTCAGCCCTTTGCGCGTCTGCAGCACATCGCCGGGCCGGAAGGCATTGCCGGAAATCGCATTCTCGACCGCTGGCACCAGCAGATGCAGGCGCACCGGCAGGTTGCCGCCCATAATCAGGCCCGCCAGCGCGATGGCATGGGCACTCCCGCCCATATCCTTCTTCATCAGCTTCATACCGACAGCAGATTTCACATCCAGCCCGCCGGAATCGAAGCTGACGCCTTTGCCGACCACGGCGATGACGGGATTGCCTTCTTTGCCCCACGTAAGATGCATCAGTCGCGGCGCATGATGGCGGGCTGCGGCCCGTCCGACCGCGTGGACCATGGGATAGCCTTGTTCCAGCGCATCGCCCTTGATCGTTTCCATCTTTGCGCCATGCGCTTTGACCAGTGCCTCGCACTCGGCCTCGATTGCGGCGGGGCCCATATCTTCTGCGGGTGTGTCGACCATCCGCATCACCAGCATGACGGCCTCTGCCTCGGCGATCAATGGTTCGATGGCCTTGACCTGTTTGGTCAGCAGCACACGCGGGCCGGTGGCCTTCGGATCGTCCTTGTATTTTGTGAAGCGGTATTGCGCCGTCAGCCAGCCATGCATCGCCGGGCCGGGATCCGCAATGCCGCCCTCCTTGGGAGCGAGACGATATGTCCCCTCCGGCAGGTCCTCGGCCAATTTGGCAAGGCACCAGCTGGACAGTTCGTCCGGATTGGCCACACCGCCAACGGCGAACCAATCATCGCCATCGGGCACGATTCCGACCTGATAGCCCTTGCCGGTGAACTTCTGCCCCGCCAGAGCCGCGCGCTGTCCGCCGGTCAGGGTCTTGGACCACGTCTCAAAGCCGTCTTCATTGACGAGGTGGATGGCAACCGCGTCCTGGTCGCGGTCGGGCTGGATCAAATCGATTGTCTTACTCATCCGGCCCAATTGGGGGCGATAGCGGCGGCTGGCAATCCCTAGGATTGCTAACCGTCATCTCGCAATTTGACGTCGGAGCCGCTACATGCCCCGTCATGACCGAATATCAGACCATCACCGCCGCCGACGACGTACAGCGCGACGGGACCATCAAGCTGCACGACGAAAGCGGATTTGCAGGGATGCGCGCCGCCGGGAAACTGGCGGCGGAAATCCTCGACGAAGTGACCACCATGGTGGAGCCGGGCGTTACGACGCTGGAGCTGGATACCGCGATCCGGAGCATGATGCTGGATGCGGGGGCAGTGCCTGCGACCTTGGGCTATCGCGGATACACGCATAGCAGCTGTATCTCGCTCAACCATGTTATCTGCCACGGCATCCCTTCGGACAAGGCACTGAAAGATGGCGATATTCTCAATATCGACATTACGCCGCTGCTGGATGGTTGGCATGGCGACACCAGCCGGATGTTCTTTGCAGGCGAACCTTCGCTCAAAGCCAAACGTCTGGTCGAGGTGACCTATGAGTGCCTGATGCTGGGCATCGAAGCGGCCAGCCAGCCGGGCGCGCGGCTGGGCGATATCGGCGCGGCGATTGCGGCCCATGCGCGGCAGTACCGTTACGGCGTGGTGCGCGAGTTTTGCGGGCACGGTCTGGGGCGGATGTTCCATGACGAGCCCGAAGTGGTGCATCAGGCCGAGGCCGGGACGGGGCCGGAGCTAAAGCCGGGTATGTTCTTCACTATCGAGCCGATGATCAATCTGGGCCGTCCATGGGCGAAAATTCTGAAGGACGGCTGGACAGCGGTGACGCGCGACAAGTCGCTGTCGGCACAGTTCGAGCACTCGATCGGGCTGACCGGCAACGGCGTGGAGATTTTCACGGCGAGCCCCAAGGGGCTGGACAAGCCGCCTTATTGATCAGTTTTCCCGCGCTGCTCTTATCGCCGCGCCCGCTGCGAAGGGGGCGAGGGCACACAGCGCCAGACTGATTGCACCGGCCAAGGCCAGACCGGCGCTGTCCGGGCGCGCAATGGCACCAGCCCCGAAAATAAGCACCGGCGCGGCGAGGGGAAGCAGCAGCAACCCGGCCAGCGCCGTTCCTGCTCTAAGCGATGCCATTACGGCGGAGACCATCAGTCCGATGGCAGCAAGCCCCGGCGTTCCGGCGAGGAGACCCAGCACAACCTGACGCAAGCTATCGCCGCTCAGCCCCAACAGGGCGGCGGCAGGAAGGCAGGCAAGCAGCAACAGCGGCGCGAAGGCGAGCCAATGCGCCAGCAGCCGCGCTGCCATCGCGCTCTCTTCGGCAATGCCGCGCAGCGCGAACTGGTCGAATACGCCGGATTCCAGATCATCTTTCACCAGCCGGTCCAGCGGCAGGATCGCGGCGAGCAAGGCGGCAATCCACAGCACGCCGCCACCGGTGCGGGCGAGCAGCGCAGGCTCCGGCCCCACCGCAAAGGGAAAAAGCATCGCGACAGCCAGAAAGAACACCAGTGGCAGCAGTGCACCTCCGCGCGATCCGCCCGGCAGGAGCAAGCCAAGATCGCGCCTGAGCAGAGTCCAGAACGCGCTCATCGCATCGGTTCCAGCGCCAATTGCGGTATATCGAGACCGGTCGGCTGGTGCGAGGCAATGACGCAAATGCCCCCTTGCGCCCGGTGGGCGGCAATCAGTCCCGCCACGCTCGCCTGTGCATCGGTATCCAGCCCGTTCAACGGCTCATCGAGCAGCCAGATATCGGCGTTCTGACCGGCCATCCGCGCCAATCCCGCGCGCTTGCGCTGGCCGGTCGAGAGATAGCGCACGGGTATGTCGAGCAGCGACAGCAGACCAAGCGCCGCGCGCATCTGCGCAGCGTTGCAGGCTCCGTCCAGCCTTTCCCAAAAGGCCAGCGCATCGCGCAATGTGTGATCCGTATCAAGCGCCAGTCGCTCGTCCAGCATTGCAATGCTGCCTGTGCACTCCACGCTTCCTGTAAATGGCCGCGCGAGGCCTGCCAGTATCCGCATCAGGCTGGTTTTGCCCACACCGTTGGGGCCGGTCACATGCAGCGCGTCGCCTGCCTCCAACGACAGTGACAGGCCGCTAAACAGCAATCGCTCGCCGCGCCGGCAGGCCAGATCATTTGCGGAGAGATGCGCTTGCATGGGCGAGGGCGATAAGCGAAAGCCATCAGGTAAACAACGTCCTGCCAGCAATCGAGGAATGCGCACCATGTCCGTGGAAAAATTGACCGAGCAAGAACGCGAGACGTGGCTCACCGCACTCGCAGACTGGCAGATGGCGGACGGCAAGGACGCGATCCAGCGGACCTTCAAATTCGCCGATTTCAGCGAGGCATGGGGCTTTATGAACCGGGTCGCCTTGCTGGCGGAAACGCAGGAGCATCACCCCGAGTGGTTCAACGTCTACAACACGGTCGACATTACCCTGACCACGCATGATGCGGACGGTCTGTCCCAGCGCGATGTAAAGATGGCGAAGGCGATCGACGCGCTGCTCTAGAGGGAGCTTACCGCCCCAGCGGGCGGCTGTTGTCGCGCGACATTTTGCGCACGCGGCCCGGCATCCAGCGCGCGGCAAAGGCCATGCTTTTCGCCGTCTTGCCCACTTTCACGTGCAGTTCTTTGCCGTGCACGGCCCGCCATGCGGCTTCGCCAACTTCTTCCACCGGCGTAATTTCCAAGCCGCCATCCTTCACCCGCTGGCGGATTTGCTCGTTCGCCTTGGCATTGGGGGAATGGTCGAGCAGCGGCGTGTCGATAAAGCTGGGCATCAGCGAGCGAACTTCGATCCCGTGCTCGGCCCATTCCGCGTCCAGACTTTCGGTCAGCGCGCGCACGCCGAACTTGGTAGCGGAATAGACGCTCGCGCCGCCTGTACCATAAAGGCCCGCAGCGCTGGCCGTGTTGAGCAGGCAGGATCCCGGCGCGGTTTTCATCAGATGAGGCATCACAGCTTGCGCGCCGAAGAATGCGCCTTTCAGATTGATATCGAGGCACCGCTCGATTTCCTCGACGCTGTTTTCTTCCAGCGATCCGCCGAGCGGAATTCCAGCATTGTTGGCCATCACATCGATGCGCCCTCCGGCGGCCATGCTGAATGCTTCCAGCGCGACATCCCACGCTTCCCGGTCCCGCACGTCGAACACATGGGCGTAAGTGAACCCGTTGCCGATCAGGGCCTCGGTTTCGCGCATCCCGCCTTCATTCACATCGCCCAGACCGATGAACCAGCCTTCGCGGGCGAAGCGCAGCGCGATGGCGCGGCCGATGCCCGATGCGCCGCCTGTGATGAAGATCGATTTGCGTGTTGCCATGTCCGTCAGTCTCTCCCGCACCCCTGCGTAAAAAAGGGGCCGCATCGCCATAAGACGATGCGGCCCCGATTGTCAGCCATAAAGGCGTTTTCGTTTACCGGAGCGCTTCGGAGAGGCCCTTCACGAAATCCGCGCCCTCGACCACTTCGGCGGTGGAGGCCTTGACCGTGTCGCCAATCGGCTCCGCGCGCCCGCCGAGGCAGGTGGCGAGGAAGTTTTCGGTCACGGCATTGAACGCGATGTTGTTCTCCGGCTTGGCGAAGCCGTGGCCTTCGTCAGGGTAAAGGACGTAGGTGACGGGAATGCCATTCGCCTTCATCGCCTCGACAATCTGGTCGCTTTCCGCCTGATTGACGCGCGGGTCATTGGCGCCTTGGCCGATCAGCAGCGGCTTGGTGATGTTCTGCGCGGAATAGAGCGGGCTGCGCTCCTTCAGCATCGCGAGACCTTCGGGCGTGTTGGGATTGCCCATCCGCTCGTGGAACTGGGCAATCACCGGCTCCCAATAAGGCGGGATGGTGGCCAGCAGCGTTTCCAAATTGGACGGGCCGACAATGTCGACGCCGCAGGCGAATTCTTCCGGCGTGAAGGTCAGGCCTGCCAGTGTGGCATAGCCGCCATAGGATCCGCCCATGATCGCGACCTTGTCCTGCGAGGTGACGCCGCGATCAACAGCCCACTGGACCGCGTCCAGCAGGTCGTCATGCATCTTGCGGCCCCATTCCAGATCGCCGGCGGAGATGAAATTCTTGCCGAAGCCGGTCGACCCGCGGAAATTGGTGCTCAGCACGGCATAGCCGCGATTGGCGAGCCATTGGTGATAGCTGTTATAGCCGTAGCCATCGCGCGCCCACGGGCCGCCATGGACCAGCAGAACCATCGGTACCGGCGCTTCGGGCACGCCGTCCGCGTCCGTGTCGGTGCCCGGCGGCAGGGTGAGGTAGCTGGTCAGCGTCAGCCCGTCGCGGCTGGTGATTTCCAGCGCCTGCATCGGCTGCAGCGGTGCGCCTTCCAGATCGGGGCGCGAGGTGTAGAGCTCGGTCAGCGTTTCGGCGTCGCGGTCGAACATGTAGACTCTGGTGGGGCTGGTCAGCGGGTCGTTCCAGACGATCCATTTGCGATCATCATCGGTGCGCGAATTGATGCCGTATTGGCCCTCCAGCCGCTCACCCAGCCAATCGAGCGCTGCGCCGATTTCAGCGTCCAGCGCGGTCCATTCGGTTTTCAGGTAGTTGACCGAGTAGGCCTCTACTTCGCCGGTTTCCTGATCGCGGATGGTGCCGCCGATATCGGCTCGCGCATCCTCGGCAACGACAGTGACTTCGCCTGTCGCCATATCGGTGGCGGTGAGGGCGGCGGTGTCGCGGCCCCGGCTATCCGTCCAATACAGGATGCTGCCATCGCGGGTAAAACCGGCAGGATTGGTGGTCAGCGAATCCGCTAGATCGGTGCTGCTGAAGGGCTCGTCGGCGGGCACATTATCGGTGACTTTGAAGTAATCCATGCCGCCTGCGGCATTGGGGCGCAGGGCCATGCGGACATCCAGATTGTCGTCCGCGACGAAACCGGCATAGCCATCGTTCTGGATCATCAGTTCCAGCGCGCCGGTGTTGAGATCGAGCAGGTGGACATCGTGAAAACGCGGATCGCGATTGTTGAGCCCGACGAGCACCTTGTCCTTGTACTGGTCCGACGCCCCGACGATCTGCACGCGGGTGTTCTCGAAATCGGTCAGCGTGGTTTCTACGCCGCTTTCGATATTCACGCCGTACATCAGGAAGTTTTCATCGCCGCCCTTGTCCTGAATATACAGGATGCTTTGGCTGTCCGGGGCGAAGAAATATTGCCGGATCGGGCGGTCGGTCGCCTTGGTCAGTACGCGGGCTTCGTCCGGTGCATCGGCGGGCGCGACCCAGACATTCAGAACGCCATCGACCGGTGCCAGCCAGCCGAGCCATTGGCCATCGGGGCTTATCTGGCCGCCGGCACGGGTCGGATTGCCGAACAGCGCCTCACGAGAAATGAGCGGGGCTGCTTCACTTGTTTTGGTCATGTCTGCTCCGGATTGGGCGTGGTTGCCGCCATGATGATCGGCCAGGGCGGCTTGCGGCATGGCGGTAAGGGCCAATGCCGAGGCAGCGGCCAAGAATACGATAGATTTGGTGCGGATGGTCATGAGTGCAAGCTCCGGTTCCTGAAAATGGCAATGCATCATATATCAAGTGAGCTTGCTACAAAGTCAAGTTAGCTTTCCATCGCACTCTTGGTGATCATTCATAGCGCGTCCATATTGTAGGTATGCCACGCGAACACGGCCATGGCCCCGCGATGGGGGCTCCAAGGCTCGGCAATAGCGCGAACCTCCTTCTCGGTCGGCAGCTTTTCGCTCAACTGCATGATCCGCCCGACAGCCTTCTGCACGGCCAGATCACCGGCGGGCCAGATATCGGGACGGCCTTCGGCGAAGAGCAAATAGATTTCAGCCGACCAGCGCCCGATGCCCTTGATCTTGATGAGTTCGGCAATTGCCTCTTCATCATCCGGTGGCAGGTTATCCAGATCTAGGACGCCGCCATCGACCAGTTCGCACAAAGAGCGGGCATAGCCTTGCTTCTGGCGCGACAGTCCGCAGGCGCGCAGCGTGTCGAAATCGCGCGCCAGCAGCTCGCTTGCCTCCATCGCCTCTCCCAGCTCCGCCTCCAGCTTGCGCCATACGCTGGCGGCGGCGGCCACGCTCACCTGCTGGCCGACAATCGTTCTGAGCAGGGTGATATAGCCGGTAGGGCGGCTTCGCGGCTCCGGATATCCCGCGATTTTCAGGCTGCCGGCGATGTTCGGCTCGCGCGCCGCGAGGTCATCCAGCCCGTCTTTGATCTGCTGCGCCGTCAAACCCATGTTGTGTTCCTATCAGAATTGGTGCGGCCCATAGGCCTCTCTTGCGTAATGCCGCCGCACCGCTTAGCAGCCGCCCTTCATACCCCGATAGGGGCTTAGGTGAACGCAGAAGACAGGAAGACACGCATTATGCCCAAGCTGGTAGTCGTCACGCGCGAAGGTGAAGAATCCACAATCGATGTGGATGATGGCGTAACTGTGATGGAAGCGATCCGCGACAATGGCTTCGACGAGCTGCTGGCACTCTGCGGTGGCTGCTGCTCTTGCGCGACCTGCCACGTGGTGGTGGACCCGGCCTTCACCGACAAACTGCCCGAAATGAGCGAAGACGAGGATGATCTGCTGGAATCCTCCGACCATCGCACCGAAACATCGCGCCTGTCGTGCCAGATCCCGTTCACCGATAAGCTGGACGGCCTCAAAGTGACTATCGCCCCTGAAGATTAAGTTTGGTTGGCGGCGCGCAGCGGGCGGGCTAACCCACCTCCCATGAACATTACCGCGCCCTTTGCAAATACGCTCGACCTGATCGGCAACACTCCACTGGTGCGGCTTGCCGGGCCGAGCGAGGCGGCTGGCTGCGACATTTACGGCAAGTGCGAATTCGCCAATCCCGGCGGATCGGTGAAGGACCGCGCCGCGCTCGGCATTATTCGCGATGCCGAGGCTTCCGGCGATTTGCAGGCTGGTGGGACGGTCGTAGAGGGAACGGCAGGCAATACCGGTATTGGCATTGCGCTGGTGGCAAACGCGCTGGGCTACAAGACGATCATCGTCATGCCCGACAATCAGAGCCGCGAGAAAATGGATACGCTGCGGGCCCTGGGCGCGCAGCTGGTCACCGTTCCGCCCACCAAATATGCCGACGCCAATCACTTCGTACACACTTCGCGGCGTCTGGCGGAGGAAACCGACGGGGCAGTGTGGGCGAACCAGTTCGACAATATCGCCAATCGCAAGGTTCACATCGAAGGCACCGCAGCGGAACTCTGGGAGCAGCTGGAAGGCCGGATCGACGGGTTCACCTGCGCCGCGGGCACTGGGGGGACTATCGCCGGCGTAGGGATGGGCCTGAAAGAACGCGACGAGAATTGCGTCATCGCGCTGACTGACCCGCATGGCGCGGCGCTCTACAGCTATTTCAAAGATGGCGAGCTGGCTTCGGCTGGAACATCGGTCGCCGAGGGAATCGGACAGGGCCGGATCACCGCCAATCTGGAGGGCGCGCCGATCGATTCGCAATACCGTATCGGCGATCCCGAAGGCCTGGAATGGGTCGCGCGTCTGCTGCGCGAGGAAGGGCTGTGCCTGGGTCTTTCCAGCGGAATCAATGTGGCGGGCGCAGTGGCTCTGGGCCGCGAACTGGTGGCGCAGGGGCGCAAAGACGCGCGGGTCGCGACGATCCTGTGCGACAGCGGGTTCCGCTATCTCTCCACGCTCTACAATGCCGATTGGCTGCGTGAGAAGGACCTGCCGGTTTTCGAATGGCTGGAGCAAACCTAACGCGGCAGCCGTCCAGAGGCGGTAACGCAAGACGATTGACGGGCTGCCGCGTCGCGGGCAGAATCCCGCGTCATGGCTTTGATCCCCTTAAGCAGATTGATCCGCGGCAGCGAAGCCGGGGACAGCGCAGCGGAATCCGGCATGCGTGCCCGGGCGCCGCTCGGCGGTTCACGCAGCGAGGCGATCCAGCGTTTGCAGATCGGCGTCGGGGGGCTTGTTTCCATGGTGTTGCTGGTCGGCGTCGCCAATATCGTGATCGACAGCGCGCGCGAGACAGAAGCGACGACGGTCCCCGAAGCAGCAGCAACCGTTGAAGCAGACGCTCCGCAGAATGATCCATTGGCCGATGCCGGTATCGTGCCCGATTTGCCTGCCGAGGCGGAGGAGGAGCCCTTGCCCGAGGGACCGGTCGTGCCAGAGCAGGGCGAAGGCTTGCCGCCTGCAGAATAGGCCGTGAGCAAGCTTGCACTTTCAGCCGTGATTGCGCCGGTCGCGCTGTCTTTGATGGCGGCCTGCACCGAGCATGACAGCCGCACGGTGGATGCTCCCGAACAGGCAATTGCCACCGAAGGAGTGTCAGATCGGCTGGGGCTGATGACGACCTTGCCGATCCTGTGGTCGGAAGGCGATGATTTCACCGCATTGCTCGCTCCCGATGCGCAGGCCCATTGGGCGCTGGACGCGCTGGGCCAGAACCACGAGGTGGCGGCCATCGACATCCTGACGCCCGATGCGCTGGCCGGGCTCGAGCTGCTGGTGCTGGCGCAGCCCCGCATGCTGTCGCCGGAAGAGAATGTGGCGCTGGATGATTGGGTGCGGGGCGGGGGGCATGCGCTTGTCTTCGCCGACCCCATGCTGACCGGCCATTCGGAATACGGTGTGGGCGACAAACGCCGCCCGCAGGATGTGGCGCTGCTCGATACGCTTCTGGCGCGGTGGGGATTGGCTCTGGAAGCGGCTCCGCCATCGGCGGAAACCCGTTTTGTGGCTTTCGGTGGCGGCGAGTTGCCGCTGGCTGCTCATGGCGAGCTGACCCGCCGCGAACCGGCCGGCGGCGCACAAAGCGATTGCACCGACCGACTCGGGCGTGTTCTAACAATGTGTGCAATCGGGAAGGGCCGCGCCGTCATACTCGCCGATGCGGCCATTCTGGAGGCCGAGGAAGCGCCGGACGCGGCGGTATTGGTGGCCTTCGAAGAGTTGATCGGCATGGCAAAGGAAGGTCCAGCAGCCGCATCCGGGAAAAGTGGGGAATGATGGTTTGGAGCGTGGAGAAGGTCATCGATCACCTGGGAAAGCGGATGATGGCGCGAAAAATGCCTGACTAAAATATGTTTTAAAACAGACACTTTCCGGGAATTCCCGAAAAAAAGCGTCTTTTCCCCTTTTCACCCACCCCTGCTGGGAGTAGGACCTCCTTTCATTGGATATGAGGATTCCGCTGCGCCGTGCCTGACAGGTCGGCGGGTTGCCGGTGCTCGCGCGCTGGCGACTGCGGGAAAGCTGTGTCCACGAGGGTTAGAGGCGCTTTGTCGGGGACGCGCGGGGAGTGGAAAGCGAATTTCAAGGGTATTCGGGAACAGCCTTTTCGCCTGCGGGCGATAAGGGCCGTTTCTCTTTGCCCCCCGCATTCCGCAAAGAAGTGCGTGCCGCCAGCGGCGATAATCGCCTGCTGTGCATCGACAAGCACGACCGCTGGAACTGCCTGATCGGCTTTGGCACTTCGCGCCGCGCAGAACTGAAAAGCAATCTCAAGCGCGAGAAAAAGCTCGCCGAGAAACGCGGCCATGATTTCGATTATGACGAGCGGTCGAGCGAGCTGTTCGGGTTCGAGACGATCCCGTTCGACGATAGCGGGCGCTTCGTGATGCCCAGCCATCTGGGTGAACTGGCCAACATCACCGGCGGCCTGTTCTTCCGCGGGGCGGATGATTTCTTCACCATGTGGGACCCGGAAGAGCTCTACAAAATGGGCCCGTCCTGGCGCGCTGCGCAGGCATCTTGCAAGAATATGGTCGAGCAGGCCCAGGCCAAGCTGGCCGGGAAGGGTGGTGCAAAATGAGCGCGCCTTCCAAAACCGCACCACACATTCCTGTCCTCCTCGATGAAGTCGTCGCCGCACTGGACCCGCAGCCCGGCGATGTGCTGGTGGATGCAACCTTCGGCGCTGGCGGCTATACCCGCGCGCTTTTGGAGCGCGGCGCCCGGGTCTACGCGTTCGATCGCGATCCCGACGCCATCAAGAATGGGGCGGCTATGGAGGCCGAGTTCGACGGGCGCCTGTCTTTGCACCCGCATCGCTTCTCACAGATGGCTTCGGAGATGGGGCGCATGGGCATCGCGCGGGTCGATGGCGTTGTCATGGATATCGGCGTGTCCTCCATGCAGCTGGATCAGGCGGAGCGCGGCTTTGCATTCTCCACCGACGGCCCGCTGGATATGCGGATGGAGCAGGACGGCCCCAGCGCCGCCGATTTCCTCAACACCGCAGAAGCGGACCAGATCGCCGATGTGCTGTATCGCTATGGCGAGGAACGCCAGTCGCGCCGGGTCGCCCGCGCAATTATCGCCGCACGCCCGCTGGAAACAACCGGTGAGCTGGCCCGTGTCATTCGCAAGGCGCTGGGTCATCGTCCCGGTGCGCCCAAGGACCCGGCGACCCGCTCGTTTCAGGCCATCCGCATCCATGTGAATGGCGAATTGGATGAACTGGAGCAGGGCCTGTTCGCAGCAGAACGCTTGCTCAAATCGGGTGGCAAGCTGGCCGTTGTCAGCTTCCACTCTCTTGAAGACCGCATTGTGAAGCGCTTTTTCAAAAGCGCTTCTCAGGCGGCCGGCGGTGGCTCTCGTCACCTTCCCCACACCGACGCCCCGCCGGCCGTTTTCTCTCAGGTTTCCAAGGCCATCCGGCCCGGTGAAGCCGAAATTACCCGCAATCCCCGCTCGCGTTCCTCGGTCCTGCGCCACGCTGTGCGGACAGATATCGCCCCAAGAGAAGCCGCATGACGCCTCCTGCATCCCGCATCCGCCAGATTGGCTGGCTCGCCTTACTCGCAGTGTGTCTCGCACTGTTTGTGGCGCTGACATTTCGGGTCAATGCCGTGAAGAGCGAAGTCGTTCGGGCAGAGCGGACGATTGTTGCGCTGGAGCGCGAGACACGGCGGCTGGAAACGGAATATCAGACCCGAGCCAACCAGCAGCAATTGGCGACCTGGAACAAGGTCGAATTTGGCTATGATACGCCGCGTGCCGACCAGTTCATGGAAACAGAACGCCAGCTTGCCGAATTGGGTGAAGGCCGCGCGCCGGGCGCTCCCGCCCCGATCCGCGTAGCGCGCGCACCCGATCCACGCGCGGATGATGCTGGCGATGAAAATCCGATCATCGCGATGGTTTCGCCGCTGACGGGTCTGCCGGAAACGGCGCCCGCCGAAGACGCAAACCGCGAAGAAATGGGCGCCCGGGCAGCTCGCGAGGAAGCCGCTTCGTCGCTCGCCGACAGGCTTCAGTCGACGATGGATGCGCCGTCTGTTCAAACGGAACTGGCCGAATGACCGCGCTGGGTATCGATACCGCAATTTCTATCGGCAGGGTCCGGCCCGTAACGCAGCGGCACGAGGCGGTGCTGGTGGCTCGCCTGCGCGTGCTGCTGGTGGCGCTGCTGTTTGCTCTGGTGGCCTTGGCGGCGCTGTCCCGCATCGTGTTTCTCGGCATTGGTGGTGGCGCGTCCGGCCCGGCTTCGCTGGAGGAAGCGCTGCTTCCCGATCGCGGCGAGATCGTTGATCGCAACGGCACTCCGATGGCGCGCAATTTCCCGGCCCGTGCGCTGTGGTTCAATCCCAAGGCGATGGGCGATGGCGGCACGCCGCTCACCCGCTCGGCGGAAGAGGTAGCGACCAGGATCGCGGCCATCTTCCCCGAGGCTGACAAGGCCATCATCCTGCGGCGCCTGACCAGCGGCAAGGCAGGCTATCTGCGCCGCCGCGTTCTGCCGGAGCAGGCCAACCAGATACACGCGCTGGGGGAGCTGGCGCTGGAATTGCCGGAGGAAACCGACCGGCACTATCCGCAAGGATCGCTGGGCGCGCATGTGCTGGGCTATGTCACCCATGATGGCGACGGCAAGGTGGGCATGGAACAGGTGCTGCAATCGCGCCTGACCGATCCGGCCCTGCGCGGCGAGCCGATGGCGCTGTCCATCGATATGCGGGTGCAGGGCGCGCTGGAAGATGAATTGCGCAGCGGCATGCTGGCGACCAATGCCATGGGCGCGGCTGGCATCGTGCTGGATGTCGATACCGGCGAAGTGATGGCGCTGGCTTCGCTGCCCGAGTTCGATCCCAACGTGATGGATCGCCGGGTGGTGGATTACGAATTCAACCGCGTGACCAATCAGGTCTACGAGCTGGGCTCTACCTTCAAACCTTTGAGCGTGGCAGCGGCGATCGATGCCGGCGTGGTGCGCGATTTCTCGAAGCGCTGGAATGCGCGCGATGTCGAGATCAGCAATGCCGTGCTGGCCGACAGCCATTTTCTGGGCAATCATCTGAATGTGCCGGAAGCGCTTATCCAGTCTTCCAACACCGTCACCGCGCGCATTGCCGACGAGCTTGGCGCCGAACGTTTGCGCCGCACGATGATCGATCTGGGCATGAACGAGCGCCCCTATATCGAGCTGCCCGCACGCGGCCATCCGATCTGGCCGAAGGGCAAATGGCCGCGCCTGCGCAATATGACGATCAGCTATGGCCACGGCATCGCGGTTACCCCGCTGCATCTCGCGAGTGCCTATGCGGCGATGGTTAATGGCGGTGTCTGGCGTCCGGCAACGCTGCAGAAGCTGGAGGCAGGCGAGGTCCCGCGCGGACGGCGGGTGTTCAAGGAATCCACCAGCTCGCGGATGCGGCAATTGCTCCGGATGATTGCGATTTACGGCACGGGTAAGAACGCGGATGCAAAGGGCTACCGCGTCGGCGGCAAGACGGGCTCGGCAGAGAAGCCGGGCAAGCGCGGCTACCGCGAGACCAGCCTTGTTTCGACCTTCGCCGCCGCGTTCCCGATGGACAATCCGCGCTATGTCGTGGTGGCCATGCTGGACGAGCCAAAGGGCACGCATGCCAGTTCTTTCCAGCGCACGGCGGCGTGGAATGCAGCGCCCATCGTCGGCAAGCTGGTCCCGCGTATCGGCCCGCTGATGGGCGTGCGCCCTGATATGTCGCGCGATGTCGACATTTCGGACCTCAAGCCGCTGATCCCCGGGGGCGGAACATGAAGCTGGGCAAGCTGGCAGACGCTGCCGGGATTGACGCAGGGTTCGATACCGGGGCGAGCGGCGACCTCAATGTAACCGGATTTGCTATCGATCACCGCAAGGTTGCACCGGGCACGGTGTTCGGTGCCTTTCAGGGCGCTGCTGTGAATGGCGAAGACTTTATCGCATCGGCAGTTGAAGCAGGCGCCATCGCCATCGTCGCGCGGCCCGAAGCCGGCGTGTCCGGCGCAGTGCATATTGCCGATGACACGCCGCGCCGGGCCTTTGCGCGGCTGGCAGCGCGCTATTTCACGCCGGTGCCCGATACAATTGTCGCGGTGACCGGCACCAATGGCAAAACGTCCTGCGTGGAGATGACCCGGCAGCTATGGCGCATGTCGGGCCAGCGCGCGGCGAGCATCGGGACGCTGGGTGTGACGACGCCTGACGAGAGCATTTCGACAGGATTGACGACGCCCGATATTGTCACTTTTCTCAGCAATGTCAGCGGTCTGGCGCGCGAGGGCGTGACCCATGTCGCCTACGAGGCGAGCAGCCACGGCCTCTCGCAATATCGCAATGAAGGGCTGCCGGTTGCCGCTGGGGCCTTCACCAATTTCAGCCGTGATCACCTCGATTATCACGCCACCATGGAAGACTATTTCGACGCCAAGATGCAGCTGCTCGATGAAGTCGTCGTGGCGGGCGGGAAAGCGGTCATCTGGACCGGCGGTGACGACTGGACTGCGCAGGCAATTGCGCGGGCAAAGGCGCGCGGGCTCGAAGTCCTGACCGTTGGCGAGCAGGGTGATTTCATCCGGCTCACCGCGCGCACCCCCACACAGCTGGGGCAGGATCTGGAAATCACCCACGCCGGTGAGACGCGCAAGCTGCGCCTGCCACTGATCGGGGCCTATCAGGTGGCCAATGCGCTCACCTCGGCGGCTCTTGTGCTGGCTACCGGCGGTGATCCGGCGCAGGTGTGGGACGGCGTGTCGCGTCTTCAGCCTGTTCGCGGACGACTGGAGCGCGCTGTCATCGCGCCCAGCGGTGCGCCGGTCTATATCGATTACGCCCACACGCCCGACGCGCTGGAAGCCGCGATAGAGGCTCTGCGGCCCCATGTGGCGGGCCAGCTGATTACGGTGTTCGGCGCAGGTGGAGACCGCGACCACGGCAAGCGCGAGCCGATGGGCGAGGCGGCTTCGCGGCTGTCCGACCAGGTCATCGTGACCGACGACAATCCGCGCGGCGAGGCTCCGGAAGCCATTCGCGCTGCCGTGCTCGAAGGGGCAGGGGATAACGCGGTGGAAGTGGGTGACCGGCGCGCCGCTATCGCGCAGGCGATTCAGCAGGCGGGCAAGGACGATATCGTCCTGATCGCTGGCAAAGGACATGAACGCGGCCAGATCGTCGGGAGCGGGGAGCAAATGCGCGTCTTGCCGTTCGACGACGTCGAGGTCGCCCGGGAATGCAGCGCCGAAATCGGCCAAACCGCTTGGGGACACGATCAATGACTGCCAGCTCGCTCCTCAAAAAGACCCGCCATCCTGCCATCCGGTCCTGGCCGCGCACGGCCCGTGATGCTCTGCCGCTGGCGCTGTGGTCGGCGCAGGAAATCGCGGCGGCTACCGGCGGTGTGGCAAGCGGCGACTTCCAGTGTGCAGGCGTTGAAATGGACAGCCGCGATGTCCGGCCCGGTGACCTGTTTGTCGCGCTGAAGGGCGAGGCGATGGACGGGCACAAGTTTGTCGAGAAAGCCTTTGCCGCGGGCGCCTCTGCTGCGCTGGTTGACCGGCCTGTCGACGGCCCGCATGTGCTGGTGGAAGACACGACGGCCGCTTTGCATGCTTTGGCCCACGCCGCCCGCGACCGGGCTGCGGCAAAGCGGATTGCCGTCACCGGATCGGTCGGCAAAACTGGCGTAAAAGAAGCTATTTTCAACGCCTTGGACCGTTCCAGCCGGGGGCAGGCGCATCGCTCTGTCCGCAGCTACAACAACCATGTCGGCGTGCCGCTCAGCCTCGCCCGGATGCCCGCGCGCAGCCGTTACGGCGTGTTCGAGATGGGGATGAACCACGCGGGCGAGATTGCGGAACTGACGCAGCATGCTGCACCTCATGTCGCGGTGGTCACGACCATCGCGCCCGCGCATATCGAGAATCTAGGCAGCATGGAGGCGATCGCCGACGCCAAGGGCGAGATCTTTGGCGGGCTGGTGAAGGGCGGCGTGGCGATCATCCCGGCGGACAGCGAATACACTGCGCGGCTGGTCGAACATGCCAAAAAGTGCAACGCCCAAGTCATAACATTCGGTCGCCATGCATCGGCCAATGTGCGTCTGCTGGACGCTATCCCCGCGGCAAACGGCGGCTCGCTGGTCACTGCGCAGGTTGGCGAGACCCGGCTGTGCTATTCCGTTGCCGAACCGGGCGAGCACTGGATTTCCAACTCGCTTTGCGTGCTCGCTGCGGTGCAGGCAGCGGGCGGCGATCTGGGAGCGGCCGGACTGGCATTGGCCGAGCTCGGCGGTCTCAAAGGACGCGGCGCGCGCCACCAGATTTCTGTGCCGGGCGGCAAGGCCTTGCTGGTCGACGAAAGTTACAACGCCAACCCGGCTTCGATGCGGGCCACCCTGCGCCAATTGGGGCAGACTCCGGCGACGCGGCGGATCGCGGTGCTGGGCGCCATGAAGGAGCTCGGCGATTTTGCCCCCGCCATGCATTCCGCGCTGATCGAACCGCTGACCGAGGCGGCAATCGATCATGTCATCCTGGTGGGTGAAGAGATGGAGTCTCTGGCGCAGGATTTGGGGAAAGCTGGCGCAGGAACGCTTGGCAACACCATGAGCTTCGCGCATTGCCAAGGGCCTGCCGAGGCAATAGCTGCGGTGGAAGAATACGGGCTCGCAGCCGGAGACGCATTATTGGTCAAGGGGTCCAACTCGGTTGGCCTTGGCCGGCTTGTCGATCACTGGACCGCGCGCCAGTGATAATGCCGCGAATAAGGGGGCCGGGAAGCCGCAATGCTGTATCTGCTAGCTGAATGGATGGAATTCGAGGGGTTGTTCAACCTCGTGCGATACCAGACGTTCCGCGCCGGCGCGACGCTGATGACCGCGCTGATCATCGGTCTGATTATCGGACCGCGCCTGATCGATATGCTGCGCGTGCGGCAGGGCAAGGGGCAGCCGATCCGGGAGGACGGGCCGCAAACCCATCTCGCCAAGGTCGGCACGCCCACAATGGGCGGTCTGATGATTCTGATCGCACTAGCGCTCAGTCTGATGCTGTGGATGGATCCGCGCAATCCGTTTGTCTGGGCCTGTCTGGCGGTCACCGCCGGTTTCGGCCTGATCGGGTTCCTCGACGATTACGACAAGGTCTCGAAGGGCAGTCACAAGGGCGTTTCGGGCAAGGTTCGCCTGCTGCTGGAATTTATCGTCGCGGGCATCGCCAGTTACATCATCGTCAGCCAGATCAACACATGGCTCTATGTGCCGTTCGTGTCGGACCGCGCCATTCCGCTGGGCTGGGGCTATTACATCTTTGCCGCCTTCGTGATTGTCGGCGCAGGAAACGCCGTGAACCTGACCGACGGGCTGGACGGGCTGGCGATCATGCCGGTGATTATCGCGGCGGGCACCTTTGCGATCATCTGTTATCTGGCCGGCCGCGTCGATTACTCCGAATATCTCGGAATTCCCTATGTCGAGGGGGCAGGGGAGCTGGCGATATTCTGCGCCGCCATCATGGGGGCGGGGTTGGCCTTCCTGTGGTTCAACGCCCCGCCTGCGGCTGTGTTCATGGGCGATACCGGCAGTCTGGCACTGGGCGGCGCGCTGGGCGCCATCGCGGTGGCCAGCCATCACGAGATCGTTCTGGCGATTGTCGGCGGGCTGTTTGTGTTCGAAGCGCTCAGCGTCATCATTCAGGTCTTCTGGTTCAAACGGACCGGAAAGCGCGTGTTCCGCATGGCCCCCATCCACCACCATTTCGAGCAGCTGGGCTGGAGCGAAAGCAAGGTCGTGATCCGCTTCTGGATTGTCGCCATCGTGCTGGCCCTGCTCGGCCTCGCGACATTGAAACTGCGGTGAGGCTGCGATGATCACCTCCCCCGCCTTTTCCGGGAAGCGTTACGCCATTCTTGGCCTCGCCCGCTCGGGAATGGCGGCGGCTGAGGCCTTGCTGGCCAGCGGTGCGCATGTCACCGCTTGGGACCGGCAGGAAGAACCGCGCGAGGCGCTGGCCGGACGGGCGGAAATCGCCGATCCGCTAACTATCGATTTGACCGGATATGACGGAATTGTCGTCTCCCCGGGTGTGCCGCTCAACACCCATCCCATTGCCGATCGGGCCGCAGAATTTGGCGTGCCGGTGATCGGGGATATCGAACTGTTTGCCCAGGCGCGCGCCGATCTGCCGCCGCACCGCGTGATCGGCATCACCGGCACCAATGGCAAATCGACAACCACCGCGCTGACCGCGCATATTCTGGAACAGGCGGGTCTGCCCTGCCGGATGGGCGGCAATATCGGCTTGCCGGTTCTGGGCGAAGATCCGCTGGAGCCCAATGCGAAGGGCACCGGCGTGTATGTGCTGGAGCTGTCCAGTTACCAGCTCGACCTCACCCGCTCGCTGGCCTGCGAGGCGGCGGTGCTGCTGAATGTGACGCCCGATCATCTCGACCGGTATAACGGTTTCGAGGGCTACGCCCTTTCCAAAGGCCGCCTGATGGCGATGCAGGGCAGCGGGCAGTTTGCCGCCTATGGCTGTCAGGACGACACCACGCGCACCATGCGCGAGGCCGAAGCAGCGCGGCGGCCGCGCGGTCTGGCCGTGTGTCTGGAGCCGCACCAGCTGGCCGATCTGCAAGCGGATTGGCCCGCGCTGCAGGGGCCGCACAATCTCCAGAACGCCGCTGCCGCGATCACTCTGGCAGAGGTGATGGGCGTCACCCGCGCGCAGTGGGAACCGGCCATGAAGTCCTTCACCGGCCTGCCGCACCGGATGGAAGTGGTCTGCACGCATGACGATGTGCTGTTCATCAATGATAGCAAGGCCACCAACACTGCCTCTGCCGCTCCCGCTCTGGCCGCGTGGCCTGCCGGTGACGGCCCGCGCATCCACTGGATTGTCGGCGGCTTGGCGAAGGAAGACGGGTTGGGCGAGTGCGAGGCGCAGCTCGGCAATGTGGCCCGCGCCTATACGATTGGCGAGGCTGGTCCGCGCTTTGCCGAATTGCTGGAAGGCCGCGTTCCCGTCGAACGATCCGAATTGATTTGCGAGGCGGTGAAGCAGGCGGTCGAAGCCGCAAAGCCCGGCGACGTGGTGCTGCTCTCGCCCGCCTGTGCCAGTTTCGACCAGTTCCGCGATTTCGAAAAGCGCGGAGAGCATTTCCGCCAGATTGTCGGCGCGATTACCGGCTGCGAATTGCCCGCCGGTAACGAGCCCAGCCTTTCCAGCGCCAGCCTTTCCAGCGCCAGTCTTTCCAGCGGTGGAGGAAACAAGTGACCGCCTCGACTTCGACATCAACCGGCAGCACGCGCCCCATTGGCGCGGGCGAACCCTTTGCCGGTTCGCGGACATCGGATTTCAAGATCTGGTGGCGCGAGGTAGACCGTGTCCTGTTGCTTCTGGTGCTGTTGCTGGTCGCCATCGGCGCGGCAGCGGTTGCCGCTGCGTCCCCGGCGACAGCCCGGCGTCTCTCGACCAGTGAAGTGACCCTGCCGGACCTCTATTTTTACTGGGCGCATATGCGCTGGCTGGTGGTCGGCCTCGCCGTGATGCTGGGCGCATCCTTCCTTTCGCGCGACAATGCCCGCCGCGTGGGCGTGTTGCTGGCGGTTGCAATGATCGGCGCGCTGATGCTGGTCCCGCTGGTCGGGCACGAAGTGAACGGGGCGAAGCGGTGGATCAAATTCGGCATCGGCTTCCAGCCGTCGGAATTTCTGAAACCGGGCTTCGCCATCCTGCTGGCATGGGTGCTCAGCTGGCGGCTGCGCGATCCCAACCTGCCGGTTCTCGCTGTGGTGTCGGCTGTCGCGGCGCTGGTCGGTGTGCTGCTGATGCTGCAGCCCAATCTGGGCGCGACGATCCTGTTTGGCGGGGTCTGGTTCGTGCTGGTGATGCTGTCGGGCGTATCGTTCAAGAAAATCGCCGGTCTTGTGGTGGGCAGCGTGGCGGGGGTCGTCGCGGCCTATTTCTTCTACGGAAACGCGCGCAACCGGATCGACGCGTTCTTTGGCGGAGGCACGGCGTTCGATCATGTCGATCTGGCAGAGCGCACTCTGCTGTCGGGCGGATGGACGGGCGCAGGTTTCTGGCTGGGCGAGCAGAAGATGCGGCTGCCCGAAGCACACACCGATTATATCTTCTCGGTCATTGGTGAGGAGTTCGGCCTGATCTGGTGCGCGCTCATCGTTATCGTTTACCTCGCCATCATCGGGCGCGCTCTGGTGCGGCTGGCGGATGAGGAAAATCTGTTCGCACTGCTGGCGGCGGCTGGGCTGACCGCGCAGATCGGCGGGCAGGCCTTTATCAACATCATGGTCAATTTGCAGCTGTTCCCCTCCAAAGGCATGACTTTGCCGCTGGTGAGCTATGGCGGTTCATCGACCATCGCGGTATGCTTGACGGTCGGATTGTTGCTCGCAATGACGCGGCGCAATCCGTTCCTCACCCGCGAGACCCCCGGTATCGCGGGCTTCGCGTCCAACAAGGAACCGCCACGATGAATACCCCTGCGCCCACTACCCCATCTCGGGCTGGCGCGAACCGCCATTATGTTCTCGCCGCTGGCGGGACCGGCGGCCATATGCTCCCCGCCTTCGCTTTGGCGACCGAACTGGAACGGCGCGGGCATCACGTTGCGCTGGTCACCGACGCACGCGGCGCGCAAATTCCTGGCAAGCCCGATTTTCTTCCCGCCCATGTCATTCCGGCAGGCCGGTTCGGCAAGAACCCGCTGCGCTGGCCTGGCGCAATCAAGGCGCTGATGGAAGGCCGCCGCATGGCGCTGCGTCTGTTTGAAAGTTTCGAGCCGAGCGCGGTGATCGGCTTTGGCGGCTATCCTGCTGCGCCTGCCTTGCTGGCGGCGACATCGGCGGAAATTCCCAGCCTGGTGCACGAACAGAACGCGGTGCTGGGCCGGGTCAACCGGATGCTGGCGGGCCGCGTGCAGGCGATTGCCACCGCCTATCCCGATGTCGAACGGCTGGCGGCGAAGCACAAGGGCAAGGTCCATCTGGTCGGCAATCCCGTCCGCCCCGAAGTGCGCGCGCTGCGTGAGGAAGACTTTGCCGCGCCGGGCGAGGATGGCCTGTTGAAGGTTCTCGTGACGGGCGGCAGTCAGGGCGCGCGCATATTAAGCGAAGTCGTGCCTGATGCGCTGGCCATGTTGCCCCCGCCGCTGCGCCAGCGTTTGCAGGTCACCCAGCAATGCCGTGCGGAGGATCTGGAAACCGTGCGTGGGCGCTATCGCAGGCATGACATCCCGGCAGAGCTGGGAACCTATTTTGAAGATATGGAAACACGGCTGGCCGACGCGCATCTGTTTATCGGGCGCGCTGGGGCCTCGACGATTGCCGAGCTGACCGCCGTGGGCCGTCCCGCGATATTGCTCCCCCTGCCGATCGCGACCGACGATCATCAGGCGGCGAACACGCGCGAGATCGTGAAAGCCGGCGGTGCGCGGATGATCCGGCAGCCGAAAGAAACGGTCGAGATTCCCAAGGGGGATGTCGATACCATCAGCCGGATGCAGAAAAAGCAGGGCGATCATTTTGCCCGGCTCGCCAAAGATATCTCCAAGCAGATACAGGCCATCGCCAAGAACCCCGCGACGCTGGCCAATGCGGCCCATGCGGCGTGGAATTGCGGTCGTCCGCGTGCGGTGGAGGACCTTGCCGACCTGCTCGAAAGCTTCGGCGGGGCGGAAATGATGGATGTCATCAAGGTCGGGGCCAACAACGCGCGCGGGGCGAGCCAGCCTGCCAAGGCGCGGCCAGCCTCGGCCAAAGGTGCGGCCAAAGAGAGCCATTCCTGATGCGCGGCGTTCCGACAGATATCGGCGTGGTGCACTTTGTGGGCATTGGCGGCATCGGCATGTCCGGCATTGCCGAGGTGATGGCCAATCTGGGCTACACGGTGCAGGGCAGCGACCTCAGCGAAAGCCCGACGGTCGAGCGGCTGCGGGCGCGCGGCATTGCGGTGAGGATCGGGCACGAACGCGAAAATGTGGAAGGGGCGGCAGTTGTCGTCACCTCCACCGCCGTGCGCCGGACCAACCCTGAAGTCGCCGCTGCGCTGGAAAATCGCACGCCGGTGGTGCGCCGCGCGGAAATGCTCGCCGAGCTGATGCGCCTCAAAAGCACGGTCGCGGTGGCGGGCACCCACGGCAAGACCACCACCACCAGCATGATCGCAGCTCTGCTGGACAAGGGCGGGGTCGACCCCACAGTCATCAATGGCGGTATCATCGAACAATACGGCTCCAACGCGCGGCTGGGCGACAGCGACTGGATGGTCGTGGAGGCCGACGAAAGCGACGGCAGCTTCCTGCGGCTCGACGGGACCATTGCGGTGGTCACCAATATCGATCCCGAGCATCTCGATCACTACGGCGATTTCGACGGCGTGAAGCGCGCCTTTGTCGAATTCATCCACAATGTCCCGTTCTACGGCGCGGCGATCCTGTGCATCGACCACCCCGAGGTTCAGGCGGTGATCGGCAGTGTCCGTGACCGGCGCGTGGTGACCTACGGCTTCTCTCTGCAAGCCGACATTTGCGGGGTGAATATCCGGCCCGACGAAGGCGGCAACACCTTCGATGTTATCATCCGCCAGCGCGGCGAGGAAGACCGGCGGATCGAAGGCGTGCGCCTGCCGATGCCCGGGCGGCACAATGTCCAGAACGCGCTGGCCGCGATTGCCGTCTCCATCGAAATGGGCTGCCCCGACGATGTTATCCGCGACGGCTTCGGATCGTTTGGCGGCGTGCGTCGCCGCTTCACCAAGACGGGCGAAGTCAGCGTGGAGGGCGGCACGGTCCGCATCATCGACGATTACGCGCACCACCCGGTGGAAATCACCGCCGTGCTCGGTGCCGCGCGCGAAAGCGCAGGGGCCAGCGGCGGGCGTGTGATCGCCGTGATGCAGCCGCACCGCTATTCGCGCTTGGGCGATCTGATGGATGATTTCCAAAGCTGCTTTAACGAGGCCGACACGGTCTATGTCACACCGGTCTACGCGGCAGGTGAGGATCCCATAGAGGGCGTCAGCAGTGAGGATCTGGTGTCTGGCATGACTTCGCGCGGGCACCGCAGTGCGGCAACAGTCGCCGACCAGTCAGAGCTCGCGGGCAAGCTGGCCAGCACGATTGCCGCAGGCGATATTGTCGTCTGTCTGGGTGCCGGTGACATTACCAAATGGGCGGCCACTTTGCCGTCCGCGGTGCAGTCCGCGCGGGAACAGAGTCAGACATGATGACCGATCCGAACCAGCCGGACGATTGGGCCATGTATGACACCGGCGAAGCCCCCGATGCGGAAGTCGAGGGCGCGCTCAATGCGCCTGTACCGATCGACAACATCCGGGGCCAGCTGACCAAGGACGCACCGCTCGCCAAACTGGTCTGGTTCAAAAGCGGAGGCAGTGCCGACTGGCTGTTCGAGCCCGCCGATATGGACGATCTGAAAGCGTTTCTGGGCGATCTGGCGGGCACGATGCCGGTCATGGCGCTGGGTCTCGGCTCCAACCTGATTATCCGCGATGGCGGCGTGCCCGGCGTGGTGATCCGGCTGGGCAAACCTTTTGCGAGCGTGGAAGTGGGCGACAATCACACTGTGACTTGCGGAGGAGGAGCGCACGGTATTCTGGTGTCCTCCACCGCGCGCGATGCGGGCGTTGCTGGGCTGGAGTTCCTGCGCGGTATTCCCGGCACGGTCGGCGGCTTCGTGCGGATGAATGGCGGGGCCTATGGCAAGGAAACCGCCGACATATTGATAGATTGCGATGTGATTATGCCCGGCGGGGATTTGATAACCCTGCCTGCCTCCGATCTCGAATACTCGTATCGCCATTCGGCTTTGCCGGAAGGCGCAGTGGTGGTGTCCGCGCGCTTTCAAGGCGAGCCGGGCGATCCCGCCGCCATCGGCGCGGAGATGGACCGGATTGCCGAAGCGCGCGAGAACTCGCAGCCGATCCGCAGCAAGACCGGCGGCTCCACTTTCAAGAACCCCGATGGCCACAAGGCCTGGCAACTGGTCGATGCAGCGGGTTGCCGCGGCCTCACCATGGGCGGCGCGCAAGTGAGCGAGAAACACACCAATTTCATGATCAACACGGGCGGCGCGACCAGCGCCGATATCGAAGGGCTGGGCGAAGAAGTCCGCGCCCGCGTCTACAAGAATTCCGGCGTCCAGCTGGAATGGGAAATCAAGCGGGTGGGGCGGCCCTGATGTCTGAAAATCGCGTTCTTGACCGCACTTATCATGTCGCCGTGCTGATGGGCGGATGGGCTAATGAGCGCCCGGTCTCGCTGATGTCGGGCAATGGCGTGGCCGATGCGCTGGAGGCGCGCGGGCACCGCGTGACGCGGATCGATATGGACCGCGATGTTGCCGCGCGCATTGCCGAGGCAAAGCCCGACGTGGTGTTCAACGCGCTGCACGGCGTGCCGGGAGAGGACGGGACGGTGCAGGGGATGCTCGATTTGATGGGCGTGCCCTATACACATTCCGGCCTCGCCACATCGGTGATCGCCATCGACAAGGAACTGACCAAGCAGGCGCTGGTCCCGCATGGTATCCCCATGCCCGGCGGGCGGATTGTCCGGTCGGAAGATCTCTATCAGGCCGATCCGCTGGCCCGGCCTTACGTGCTCAAACCCGTCAATGAAGGATCGTCGGTCGGTGTCGCCATCGTCACCGAGGAAAGCAATTACGGCAACCCGATCCGCCGCGATGCCGCAGGGCCGTGGCAGGAATTCGATAGTCTGCTGGCCGAGCCCTTCATTCGCGGGCGCGAGCTGACCACCGCTGTGGTGGGCGGCGAAGCGCTGGGAGTGACCGAACTGGTGCCCAAGAGCGGCTTCTATGATTTCGAGGCCAAATACACCGACGGGATGACCGATCACATCTGCCCCGCCGACATCCCCGAGAACATCGCGGCCCTATGCAAGCAATATGCGCTGGAAGCACACCGCGTGCTGGGCTGCAGGGGCACCAGCCGAACGGATTATCGCTGGGATGACGAGCAGGGCGAAGACGGCCTGTTCGTGCTGGAAACCAACACCCAGCCGGGGATGACACCGCTCAGCCTGGTGCCGGAACAGGCGCGATTTGCGGGCATGAGTTACGAAGATTTGGTCGAGACAATCGTCAAGGATGCGCTCGATTATTTTGCAGGGGCAGAAACGGGGGGCGAACATGGCAACGGTTAAGCGCAAGACGACAGGTGTCCGCCGCTCGGCTGCGGCCAAGTCCCGCGCGGCGAAGGCCCGGACAGCCCGGACGCGCACGCAGGGCGGGTTCAATCGCGCGCTGGCTTTGCTGCCGTTTGATGACGAGCAATTGCACCGCATTTTCCTCGCCATCATCATCGGGGGCGGGGCGGCACTGGCATGGTTTGTCGCCAGTCTGGCCGGTGTGCCGGCTTTGGCTCAGAACGAAGTGGCGAAGCTGGCCAGCGATGCCGGTTTCGAAGTGCGCCGCGTGCGGGTGACGGGCGTGCAGCGGATGAACGAGCTGAAAATTTACGAGCGTGCGCTCGCCCAGCGCGACCGGCCGATGCCGCTGGTCGATCTGGAGGGTCTGCGCTCCGAACTGGTTGCGCTGCCGTGGGTCGAGGATGCCCGCGTTTCGCGCCAATTGCCTGATGTTCTGGTGATCGACGTGGTTGAACGCACGCCGCATGCGGTGCTGCGCAAGCCCGATCATCTCGTCCTGATCGATGCCACCGGTGAAGAGCTGGAGCCGATCTCGGCAGAGAATGCCAAGGGGATGCTGGCGGTCGAAGGCCCCGGCGCGGCCAAGCAAGTCGCCAATCTGGGCACGTTGCTGGATGCGGCACCCGCTATGCGCAGCAAGGTGGCGCATGCCGAATGGGTCGGCAATCGCCGGTGGAACCTGACATTTACCACCGATCAGGTCCTGGCTCTGCCGCAGGGCGAGAAAGATGCGGCGACGGCGCTGATCCAGTTCGCCCGGCTCGATGGGCAGAACCGTCTGCTGGGCGGGAAGGTGGCCACCTTCGACATGCGCGCGCCGGAGCGGATTTACATGCGCGTGCCGGGCCGCGCGGCGCAGGTGCTGGGCGAGGGAGGGACAAACTGATGGGTCTACCGCGTATTTCCCGCGTCTTTGGCGCAATCAATATCGGTTCGTTCCGCATCTCGGCGATGATTTTGGGGCAGTCCGAATCCGGCGAGATGATCGTGCTGGGGTCAGGCCACCGCGCCAGCCAGGGCGTGCGGGGCGGCTACATCGTGGATATGGCTGCGGCCACCTACGCCATCCGCGATGTGGTGGAGCGGGCGGAGAAAGCGGCGGGCACCGGCATCCAGAGCGTCTGGGTCGGATGCTCGGGCGCAGGGCTGGCGAACAGGGTCAGTCAGGTCGAGGTGCCCGTGGGCGGGCGGCGGATCGAGGAAGAGGATGTGCAGCACCTGCTGCTCTCGGCCCGCGAGACGATCCAGCCCGACGGCAAGATGGTCCTCCATGCCCAGCCGGCGCAATACACGCTGGACGGAGCGCATGGCGCGACCGATCCCAAGGGCCTGCACGCCGAGCGGCTGGGCGTCGATATCCATGTGATGCTGGCCGATGGCGCGCCGGTGAAGAATTTGCGCGATGCGGTGGAAGGCGCGCATCTGAATGTGGAGGCTGTGGTTGCCGCCCCGATTGCCTGCGCGGAGGCCTGCCTGACGCCGGAAGAGCGCGAGCTGGGCACTGCCGTGGTCGAGATTGGCGCGGAGCTGACCAATGTCACGATCTTCCAGAACGGCATGCTGCGCGCGCTCCATGCAATTCCCTTCGGCTCGGGCGATATCACCGATGCGATTGCCAGCGATTTCGGCATCCGCCGGTTTCAGGCCGAGCGGCTGAAATGCGTGGCGGGCTCTGCCATTGCCAGCCCGTCGGACCACCGCGAGATGGTCCCGCTGGCAGCGCAGGCGGAAGGCGCGCCGGAAGCCGAGAGGATCAGCCGGGCCGAACTGGTGTCCGTTGTCACCACGCAGGTCTCGCGGTTGACCGACGAAATCAACCGCGTGTTCAAGGCCATGGATTTCGGCGGGCAGCGTGGCGGGCAGGTGGTCCTGACCGGCGGCGGTGCCGAGCTGGCAGGGATTGCGGAGTTTGCCCAAGGCGCGCTCGGCCGCCCGGTGCGGATCGGCAAACCGGCGGGCCTGCGGGGCCTGCCCGATGCGCATGCAACGCCCGGTTTCACCACTCTGGCGGGCCTGTGCCTCTATGCCGCGCGCGATCCGGTGGATATCCGCTCGATCGAAAACAACGTTCAGGACACAGTGCGCTATACGGGGCTGGGGCTGATCAAGCGCGTCCTGACCGCGTCACGCGAATACTTCTAGCTCTCCGGAGGAATACCGACCTGTGGCCAGTGCTGTGGAAAAGACGTGGACAAACAGTGCATAGTGTGACTCTGTTGTGACACACTGAAATTCGAGCGGGGGCAACTGCCCTCCGCACGTGGAGTAAAGTTGAAATGAGTATCAATATCGGCCCCGCGACCAGCGACCAGCTTCGCCCCCGGATCACCGTCATCGGTGTCGGCGGCGCGGGCGGTAACGCCATCGGCAATATGATCGAGAACGGCATCGAAGGTGTCGATTTCGTCGTCGCCAACACCGATGCTCAGGCGCTGAGCAATTCGGCGGCGGAGGCGCGGGTGCAGCTCGGGCCGGAGATTACCGGCGGGCTAGGCGCAGGCTCGCGTCCCGAGGTCGGCAAGGCCGCAGCCGAGGAAACCGCGCAGGAAATCGAAGATCTGCTCGACGGGGTGAACATGTGCTTCATCGCCGCAGGCATGGGCGGGGGCACCGGCACAGGTGCTGCGCCGGTCATCGCAGAGGCAGCGCGCAACAAGGGCGTGCTGACCGTGGGCGTGGTGACCAAGCCGTTCCTGTTCGAGGGCACGCGCCGGATGCGCGCTGCCGAAGCGGGGATCGAGGAGCTGCAGAAGCATGTCGATACGCTGATCGTCATTCCCAACCAGAACCTGTTCCTGATCGCCAAGGCTGACACGACTTTCAAACAGGCATTCCAGCTGGCCGACGAAGTGCTGCAGCAGGGTGTCCGCTCGATCACCGATCTGATGGTGATGCCGGGCCTGATCAATCTCGACTTTGCCGATGTGAAATCGGTGATGGAGGAAATGGGCAAGGCGATGATGGGCACCGGCGAGGGCGAGGGCGAGAACCGCGCGCTCGAGGCAGCCGAACGGGCGATTGCCAATCCGCTGCTCGACGGCGTGAGTATGGCCGGCGCAAAGGGCGTGATTATCTCGATCATCGGCGGCGACGATATGAAGCTGCTCGAAGTGGATGAGGCCGCGAACCATATCCGCGAGCTGGTCGACGAAGAGGCGAACATCATCTGGGGTTCGGCATTCAACCCCGATCTGGACGGCAAGATCCGCGTTTCGGTGGTGGCCACGGGTATAGAGGGCAGCGAAGGCAGCTCTGCCGGCGCCAATCGCTCCATGTCTTTGGGTTCGGGACAGGCCCCGCGCCGCCCGGTCCTCGACCTGCCGGATGACGAGCCGGAAGATGATGAAGATTTCGAGGAGGCAGGCGACAGCGCGTCCAGCGCTCCGACCGGCATGGCGGCTCTGGGTCTCAGCGCGGCTTCGGCTGGCTCTGACGACGACGAGAGCTATGAAGATTTCGACGACGAGGATGTTGACGGGATTGTCGATCCTCTCGCCGGGCTGCGCGGTGCGCAGGAAGACGATACAGCGGAAGATACCGGCCTGACCGATCCTGCCGACGATGCCGCCTTCGGGGCGAGCGAAGACGACGGGTTCGGCGATAGCGACAAGCCGCTCGATCTCGGCGATGCGGACAATTGGGACAATGTCGGCGACAATGCGGCAGCCGATGACGAACCGCTCGATCTGGGCGGGTCCGAGGCGCCAGCGGAAACCGGCGATTCCGGTGACAGCGGGTCCGGCGGTGACGAGCTCTTGCTCAATGCTGACCGGCTGGCCAGTGAAGACCAACCCGTTCAGGGCGGACGCCGGCGGCAATTGCTCGCAGGCGGTGCGGATGCAGAGGCGAAGGCCGGGGGCGATTCAGACAGCGCGCCCGAAGCGGCTGCTCCGGCTGCTCCGGCGAAGAAAGACGGCGACGGCGGCAGCACACTGTTCGAGCGGATGGCCAATCTGTCCCGCGGCAGTTCAGCCAAAGACGACGATGACGAGGACGACGAGGATGATGGTGGCTCGCTCAGCATCCCGCGCTTCCTCGGGCGTCAGAACAACCAGTAACGCCGCACCGGCGTAACGCTGGGCCAACAGGGCTTCCTTCTCCGCTCCATGGAGATTAGTGCAAGGTTCAGGGCGCGCCCTTCATGGGTGTGACCGCACATATTATGCGATCATCGAACCACACCCTCTTGCTGATCGGTGCTGCCATGCTGGGCGGCCTGATTGCTGTGCCCGGCGCTCCCGCTTCGGCGCAGGGGCGTGCGGTCGTGCAACCTCTCCCGCCCGCCGCGACGAATGAGCTCAATCGGGCGCTGCGCAGGCTCGCGAGCAATCCGCGTGATGTCGATGCGCTTATTCTGGCGGGCAATGCCTCGCTGGAGCTGGACGATGTGGATGCGGCCATTGGCTTTTTCGGCCGGGCCGAGGAACTTTCGCCCAACAATCCGCGCGTCAAATCCGGCACGGCAGCCGCCTATGTCCGCGTGCGCCGCCCGGTAGAGGCCCTGCGTCTCTTTGCCGAAGCGGAACGCGCCGGTGTGCGCCCCACGGCGGTGGCTGGCGACAAGGGGTTAGCGCACGATCTGGTGGGCAACAATCTCGATGCGCAATTTGCCTATCGCCAATCGCTGGCCTTTGAAGACAATAGCGAAATTCGCCGCCGCATGGCGCTGAGCTACGCGATTTCCGGCGATAGCGAGGGGTTTGAATCGACTCTGCTGCCGCTGCTGGAACAGCGCGATTTTGCCGCCTATCGCACCCGCGCATTCGGGCTCGCCATTCTGGGCAAGCCGGACGAAGCGGTTGCGATTGCCGATGCCGTGATGCCCGAAGAGATGGCCGACCGGCTGGAGCCTTATTTGCGCTATATGCGCCGCCTCACCCCCGCGCAGCAGGCCGCGGCGGCCAATCTGGGAATCTTCCCGCGTGCCTCTGCCATTGGCCGCGACGATCCGCGCATCGCCGCCGCCCGCAGCGCAGGGTCTGCGCCGACAATTGCCGGGGTGGATGCGGGGCTCACGCCATCGGGCCAGCCGCTGGGGCAGGCTGCTGGAAGTTCTGCCGGGACAGCGGGTGCGGACGAAGCGGGGTCCTCCTCGTCGGGCGCTTTGACAGCGGCCCAGCGCAGGGCGTTGCTGGCGCAGCGGCGGCAACGGGGCCAATTGCGTCGCGGTCGCCCGGAAGAGCGCCGGGTCCGGGTCGCGCAGACGCAGCCTGCCGAGGCGGCGACACAGCAAGCTGCCCCGACTCCGGCCGCCACTTCGCCGACCCCCACTGCGGCCGATGCGGCGAGAACAGAGCGCGGCGAGCTTCCCGCTCTTGCCCGGGCAGATGTGCCAGCGGTTGTTCCTGAGAGCACGCCCGCGACTGAATTGCCGCCCGCATCGGATACCGCTGTGCAGGTAGCGCAGGCTGAGCAGGCCGCGCCCCCCAGCCAAACCGCCGTGGCAGCCGAACCAGCCCAAGAGCTGGCTCAACAAACTCCCGAACCGGTGACGCAAGTCGCCGTGGCCCCTTCGAGCGTGGTGCCGGAACCGGCTCTGCCAGCGGTCGCGGATGAGGCGGTTGCAACGGCAACCACCATCGCGGGCGCTGCTCCAGCGGCTGCCAATCAGGACGAGCCCGTGACTGTCGCGGCGCTGGACCCCACCAGCCTGCCAACCGGGTCGGTTGCAGCGCCAGCGCCCGGCTTCGATTTGGGCGACATCGCCACTTCGCAAACCAGTCCGGCCATCACGGCGGAAGCGAGCACCGCATCAGCGTTTCCAGCAACCGACCCGGTGGCCAGCGCCGGCAGCGCCCCTTCCGCAGCGCTGACTGAAGCGACGCAGATCGCCTCCGCCGGGACCGCTACTGCTCCTTCTGCCTCCACCGCCCCTGAAACGGCAGCCCCAATTGCGACCGAGGTGGCCTCTGCACCGGAAGCAGCGCCCACGCCGAGCGTCTCGCAGGCTTTTGCCGACCTGATGGCCTTGCCGGACACCAGCGCCGTGACTCCTCCATCAAACGCCGTGGATATCACCGCAATCGATATCCCGCGCGAGGAAGAGGCCGCGCCCGAAGAGGAAGCGCCCGAACCCGCCGCGCCTGCCAATGCGAGCCGTATCTGGGTGCAGATCGCCACCGGGCGCGACCGGTCGGCCTTGCGGTTCGACTGGCGCAGATTTTCGCGTCAGGCGCCCGATGTGCTGGACGACAATGGCCCGTTCGTCGCGTCATGGGGCGACACCAACCGCCTGCTCGCTGGGCCTTTCGAGAATCGCACTGCTGCCAATACTGCTGTCAGCGCGCTGGCCGAGGCCGGTATAGGCGCATTCCGCTTCACCAGCGCGGACGGGCAGGAAATCGAAGAGCTGGGCCGCTAGCAGGCCGGAAGCGGTTAGATTTACGGCGACGCCAAACGTTCGCTGACCCGTTTTCCCCCAATCCTTATCCCCACGGTTTGAACAGGCGAAATCCTTTCTCCCCAGAAGTGGCGGGGGGTCCCGCTTGCGCTGGCGAGCGGGCACGGTGCATCTGACACACATGACCGGACTACCCACCCGATGAGCGCAATGGAACCGATGAACCCGGAGCTGGAAAGCCCTCCGGTCGAGATGCTGGCGGCGCTGTTCGACGCGCGCGGCTGGCTGGCGGAGCAGGTCAGCGAGCAGGAACTGACGGGCGAGATTCAGGGCAGCTGGGCGAAGTATCAGCTGCGCTGCATCTGGCGCGGGGAAGACAATGTTCTGCAGGTGATCTGCCTGCCCGATATCCGCGTGTCCGATGCCAAGCGCGCGCCTGCGCTGGAATTGCTGGCGCGGGTCAACGAGCAGATGTGGCTGGGCCATTTCGATATCTGGTCCACTGGCGGCATGCTGGTCTATCGCCACGGCGCACTGCTGGGCGATGATGGCCTGCTCAGCCTCAGCCAGGCGCAGGCGGTGGTCGAAACGGCGGTCGAAGAATGCGACCGGTTCTATCCCGCCTTCCAGTTTGTCCTGTGGGGCGACAAGGAGCCCGGCGCGGCGCTGGAAGCGGCGATGGTCGATGCCGCCGGAGAGGCTTGAAGCCTGTGACGCCGCAGGGCTAGGTGGCGCAATGACCGGTAAAACCTTCGAGACAATTCTGATTTGCGGCTTCGGCACGATGACCGGGGCAATGGTGGAAGGCTGGCTGCGCGCAGGCATTCCGGCAGAGCGATTCACGGTCTACAACCCGCGTGGCAAGGCTGTGCCCGAAGGCGTGGCGCTGGTGACAGAGTGGCCCACACAGCCGTTCGATGCCGTCTTGCTGGGTGTGAAGCCGCATATGCTCGATGATGTTGCGCCGGGCCTTCAGACCTCGGTCGGCCCCCAGACCGCAATCCTGTCTGTTCTTGCCGGGGTCGAGCTCGCCAGCCTGCGTGCGCGTTTTCCGGGCGCGGACGGTGTGGTTCGCTTCATGCCAAATCTCGCCTGCGCTCTGGGCAAATCGCCCAATGGCCTGATTACCGAAGGTCTGGACGCAGACGGCATGGCCAAGGTCACCGCGCTGGCAGAGGCGCTGGGCAGCGCCGAATGGCTGGAGGAAGAAGCGCAATTCGACCTCGTCACCGCACTGGCGGGATCGGGGCCGGGCTTTACCTATCGCTTCATCGACGCGCTGGCGGCAGCGGCGACGGGGCTGGGCCTGCCGCAGGATCAGGCGGAGCGGCTGGCGCTGCAAATGGTCGAAGGCGCAGGCGCTCTGGCGGCACAGTCTGAGCACACACCGGGCGAACTGGCGCAGCGCGTCGCGAGCCCCGGCGGGATGACGCAGAAAGGGCTGGATGTGCTCGATCAGGATGGCGCGCTGTTGGACCTTTTGACAAAGACTCTGCGCGCAGCGCGTGATCGCGGGCAGGAAATGGCTGAAAACGCACGCAAACAGGGTTAATCGGGGGGCAGGGATTGGCTTCCGATTTCCCTTGAAAATCGCCTGCTTTATCCCGATATTACACCTGATCCGGCGGCTATCTTGCGTGTCCGGAATGCAATCTCTTACGAGGAGTTTGAATCGAAATGGCAAATTGGAACGACCCCCGGCAGTCGCAGACGGGCTTCGGCTCTGTGCCGCGCGCAGGAGGCGACGTTGCATCGCGCACGACCTTCGACGCAGGCCTGCGCAGCTATATGCTGTCGATCTATAACTACATGTGCTCGGGCGTGCTGCTGACGGGCATCGTCGCGCTGATGACCGCGCAGTCCGGTCTGGCCTACACCTTCGCAAGCGGTCCGCTGATGTGGATCGTGGCGCTGTCGCCGCTGGCGATCGTGTTCGCAATGAGCTTCGGCATGCAGAAGTTCAGCAAGACAACGCTTCAGGCGATGTATTGGGGCTTTGCCTTCCTGATGGGCCTGTCGCTGTCCACGATCTTCCTCGTTTACACCGGCGGCTCCATCGCGACGACATTCTTCGCAACCGCCGGCGCATTCGCCGGGCTCAGCCTGTTTGGCTACACCACGAAGAAGGACCTGTCGGCATTCGGCCGGTTCCTGATCATGGGTGTGGTCGGCCTGATCATCGCGATGGTCCTGAACATCTTTATCGGCTCCAGCACGCTGGATCTGGCGATCAGCGCCATCGGTGTCCTGATCTTCGCCGGACTGACGGCCTATGACACGCAGAAGCTCAAGAATATGTACGAGCAGGTGCGCGGCACGCCGATGCAGAGCAAGGTCGTGATCATGGGGGCGCTGAACCTCTATCTCGACTTCATCAACATGTTCCTGTTCCTGCTGCGCTTCATGGGCAGCCGCGAGTAGAGACAACCGCAAACGGTCGCTCTGGCGACTCGCTTTACCGTGCCCGGGGTGCTTCGCTGCACCTCGGGCATTTTCTTTGCCCGATAAGCGGGTTAAGGCGTTCGGCCCTGCGCAAGGTTGCCTCCTGTAACGCTTGCTGTGAATGATAAAGAAAGTCGCACATATGGCTGGCGCTTCACGCTCCCCGATCCGCATTCTTACCGTCGCGGCCTCCGTCGCTGCACTGGCCGCCTGCGCGACGCCGCCGCCCCCTCCGCCGCCACCGCCACCGCCGCCGGAAGTTCAGGCAGTGCCCTATCGCCCGCTTCCGCCCAGCGGCGCGGCCTATGTCATGAACATCCCGCGCAAGGACGCGTTCGGCGTGCGCCAGACGGTGAATGCCAATCTGACTTCCGACGAGACGATCTGGCATGTCCGGTCCGGCTGGAACGTGGCCGCGCTCAATTGCACCGCGCCGCAATACCAGCCGATCCTCGATGGCTATGGCTCCTATATCAGCGGCAATAAGAGCGCGCTGTCGGCTGTGAATTCGCGGCTGGAGCAGGTCTATCGCGACAGGGCCGGCGCACGCCGTGCCGGCATCCAGCTGCGCGAGACGCAGTTTACATCGGTCTATAACTATTTCGCCCTGCCGCCCGCGCGCAGCCAGTTCTGCCGCACCATGCTGCAAATTGCGCAGGAAACGCAGCTGAATCCAGTGACCGATATCGGCATGTTCTCTGCCGGCGCGCTGCCCCGCATGGAGGCGGCGTTCGAGAGCTTCTTCACAGCCTATGAGCAATATGAGCGCGATTCTGCGGCATGGGATGCGGCCTATGGCGCGCAATACGGAGCCTCGCAGCCGGGCTATGTCGCCGTGCAGCGCGCGCGGATGACAATGGTGCCCGATGCCACCAGCGGCATCGATACGCTGGCCGTACCGCCGTCTTCGGCAGGCGCTGTTCCCGATCCGGATAGCGGAGCGAGCATTCCGGTCATCCAGGTCGATGAAGGCTTCTCCTCCACCCCCGTGGTGGAGCCGGTCCCCGACGAAGGCGGCTAGAGATCGACGTCCCAAGCAGGGTGGGTGAAATCATCCGCGCTTTCAGGTAATACCGGCACGAGGTCGAAAGGCCTCGCAAGCACGACTGTGCGCCATTAGGCGCATAGCGATAAAGGATAGCCCGATGCGCGGACGCGCACGCCGGCGTTTGAGGCCCAATTAAATGCATTTTCTCGACCAAGCCAAAATCCACCTGAAGTCCGGCGCGGGTGGCCCTGGCGGGGTCAGCTTCCGGCGCGAGAAATATGTCGAGTTCGGCGGCCCTGATGGCGGCAATGGCGGCAAGGGCGGTGACATCGTGTTCGAGGCTGTGCAGGGCCTCAATACGCTGATCGACTTCCGCTATGCGCAGCATTTTAAGGCGGCGCGCGGCGGGCACGGCATGGGCCGTGACCGGTTCGGCAAAGGGGCCGACGATCTGGTCATCAAAGTGCCCGTGGGCACCCAGATCCTGTCCGAAGACCGCGAGGAAGTGCTCGCCGATTTTACCGAAGTCGGCCAGCGGATTGTGTTTCTTGAAGGGGGCATGGGTGGACGCGGCAATGCGAGTTACAAGAGCAGCACAAACCGTGCCCCGCGTCAGCATCAGCCGGGCGAACCGTCACAGGAAATGTCGGTCTGGCTGCGACTGAAACTGCTCGCCGATGTGGGCCTGCTGGGCCTGCCCAATGCGGGCAAATCGACCTTCATCAATGCCGTGTCCAACGCGAAGGCGAAGGTCGGCCATTATGCCTTCACCACGCTGGTTCCGAAGCTGGGCGTGGTCCATCACAAGGGCCGCGAATTCGTGCTGGCCGATATTCCCGGCCTGATCGAGGGCGCAGCCGACGGGGCGGGTATTGGCGACCGCTTTCTGGGCCATATCGAGCGGTGCCGTGTGCTGATCCACCTGATCGATATTGCCGGAGAAGACCCGGCGCAGGCGATGAAGACGGTGGAAGAGGAGCTGGGCGCATACGGAGAAGGGCTAGCGGACAAGCCGCGCATCGTGGCTCTCAACAAGGTCGATCTGGCCGATGCCGAATTGGCGCAGGGCTTTGCCGAAGAGCTTCTGGACGCGGGCGCGGACGAGGTTTTCGCGCTGTCGGGCGCGACCGGGCAGGGGATTGAGAAATTGCTCGACGCGGTGCTGGGCTATTTGCCCGACCGGACATCGACCGAAACCAACGCCGCGCCGGTGGATGACGAAGCATGCGCGGCCGACTGGTCGCCGATCTAGGGGCGCCGCGGTTCACCTCGCATGGCGACAATCACCAAACTTTCCGATCTGGGCGATGCCCGCAGCTGTCCGCTGCTGGTGGTCAAGCTCGGCTCTGCCCTGCTGGTGGGCAGCGACGGCGCGCTGAGGCGTGAGTGGCTGGCCGGGCTGGTCGGGGAATTGGCCGCGTTGCAGCGGGCGGGGCAGAAAATTGTCATTGTCAGCTCGGGAGCCATCGCGCTGGGGGCCGCGCGCCTTGGTCTGCCGGGCGGGGGCCGGGCGAGCCTGCCCGATGCGCAGGCCGCCGCCTCGGTCGGGCAGGTGGAATTGGCGGGGCTCTATGCCGAGGTTCTCGCCGCCGAGGGACTTGTCGCGGCGCAAATCTTGCTGACGCTGGAAGATATGGAAGACCGGCGGCGCTATCTCAATGCCTCGGCCACGCTCGACCGGCTGCTGGAGCTGGGCGTGGTGCCGGTGGTGAACGAAAACGATAGCGTGGCGACCGAGGAAATCCGTTTCGGCGACAATGACCGGCTGGCCGCGCGCGTGGCGCAGGCGGCCCGGGCGGATGCGGTTCTGCTGCTGTCCGATGTCGATGGATTGTATGACCGCCCGCCCCATCACGAAGGCGCGGCGCTGGTACCCCATGTCGATGCCATCGGAGACACCGTGCGTGCTGCTGCGGGGCCTGCGCAGGATGGTCCGGGCACGGGCGGTATGGCCTCGAAGCTGGCGGCGGCAGAGATCGCGACGCGCGCCGGGATAGTCCTTGCGATTGCCAATGGCACGCATGATCGCCCGATCGCGCGCGCATTCGATCAGGACATCGGCACGGTCTTCGCTGCGCAAAGCGGGCCGGGTGCGCGCAAGAACTGGCTTGGCGGCCGCCTGAGTAAGGCTGGGACCGTGCAGGTCGATGCGGGATGCTGCGATGCTCTGGCCAGCGGGGCCAGTGTGCTCGCCGCAGGCATCACCGGCGTCGAGGGCGATTTCGCGCGCGGCGACTTTATCGGCATTGTCGATCCCTATGGCCGCGAAATCGCGCTGGGGCTGGCCGAATATGATGCAGCGACGTGCCGCGCTTTGATGGGCAAACGCAACGATGTGCAGGCAGAGATTCTCGGCTATGCGCCGCGCAGTGCAGTGATCCACCGCGACCATTTGGTGATGGTATGAAACAGACTCAATCGATGGCGATTACTGGGGGCACGGGCTTTGTCGGGCAGGCTCTGGTCGATCTGGTGGGCAGGCGCGATTTTGCCCTGCGTTCTCTGGCCCGGAAAGTTCCGGCGAAGCAGCGCGGAGTGGAGTGGATCAAGGGCGATCTGGGCAATCGCGCTTCGCTCGACCGGTTGATGGGCGATGCCGAATATGTCGTCCACATCGCCGGGCAGGTGCGCGCGCGCGATCCGGCGGAGTTCGAAATGTCCAACGTCACCGGCACGCTGAATGCGGTAGAAGCTGCAGTCGATGCGGGTGTGCGACGGTTCGTTTTCGTCTCGTCGCTGGCCGCGCGTGAACCGCATCTGTCGGCCTATGGTGCATCCAAGCTGAGGGCCGAGCGGATTGTTATGGCCAGCGGTCTCGATTGGACCATTGTCCGCCCGCCTGCGATTTACGGCCCCCGCGACAAGGAAATGCTCGACCTGTTCGAAATGGCGACCATGCGCGTTCTGCCGATGCCCAAGGATGGCGCGGCTTCGTTGATCCATGTCGGCGATCTGGCGCGGCTGCTGCTGGTCTTGGGGGAGACGGGCGAGGACATCACTTCCAAGATATTCGAGCCCGATGACGGCAAACCGGGCGGATGGGAGCACCGCGAGCTGGCGCAGGCGATCGGCGCGTCGGTCGGTACGAAGCCGTGGGTCCCGCGTCTGTCCGAGCGCACGATGATGTTCGCTGCGCGCATGGACCGCCTGCTGCGGCGCGACGGGGCCAAGCTGACCCCTGACCGCGTTGGCTATATGGCGCATCCCGATTGGGTTTCGAGCGCCGAGGCCAAGCCGCCATCCGCCCTCTGGGTGCCTAAAATTCCAACCCGCGACGGGCTGAAAGCAACCGCGCGCTGGTACCGCGAGCGCAAGTGGATTTGATCTGGCGGCGCTAAAACGCGGGATCGTAACCGGGCGGTAGATCGGTGTCTTCCGGTTCCTGACCCGGCAGGTGGATGCCGCATTCGGTTTTGTCCCAGCCCTTCCAACGGCCCGAGCGTGGGTCTTCCCCGGCAGCGACTTTGTGGGTGCAGGGGGAGCAGCCGATCGAGGGATAGCCGCGTTCCACCAGCGGGTGGCGGGGAAGGTCGTGCGCCTCGAAATAGGCGTCGATATCGTCCTGCGACCAGTCGATCAGCGGATTGATCTTCAGGCGGCCAGCGGTGTCGCTGGTGTCCAGCTCGAACCGGGGCAGGGCCGCGCGTGCGCTGTTCTGAAAGGCTTTGCGTCCCGTAAAGCTGGCGTCGTAATCTGCCAGCGCTTTCGCCAGCGGCTGGACCTTGCGCAGATCGCAGCAGCCATCGGGATCGTAGGACCAGCGCAGACCGTTCTCGTCCTTTGTCGCCAGCGTATCGGCATCGGGGGTCAGGTTGATCAGATTTGTCAGACCGAGGGTTTCGGCCACTGTGTCACGGTAAGCCAGCGTCTCGGGGAAATGCTTGCCGGTTTCCAGAAACAGCACCGGCAGGCCGGGATCGACCTGTGCGATCAAGTGCAGCAAAACAATGCTTTCCGCGCCGAAGCTGGAAACGGTTGCAATATCGCCAGCCAGCCCGCCTTCGATCACGCTATGCAGCATGGTGTGCGTGTCGGCATCGGCGAATTGCGCGTTCAACCGGTCCACATCGGCCTGTGTGAAGTGGGGCGCGGTGTCGAGCCGATCTATGGCGCGCAGCTCATTCATGGCGCAATTGGGCGATGGTGCGAAGCGTGTCGGCACCTGCCTGATAGTGCTGCGGCCAGCGCTCGAACGCGGCTTTTGCATCGGCCTCGTCCAGCGGTGTGTCAGGCGCGAAACTGTCAAAGCCGCAGCGGCGCATATTGCTCAGCTGGTCGATAAGCACGTCGCCTACTGCGCGCAGCTCACCAGTATAACCAGCCTCACGCAGGGTCCGGGCGGCCGAGTATCCGCGCCCGTCGCCGTATACGGGGAAGTTCACCTCGACCAATGCGATCCGGTCCAAATGCGGGATCAGCGCCTGCGCATCATCGCCCGGTTCAATGCGTACAGCGGAGGAATTGGACTGCTCCAGAAACGCATCGACCGTTACCTGCGCGTGATCCACCGGCTCGTCATCGCGGAAGCGGAACTGCACGTCGTCGGGGCTGGTGCCCAATGAACTGGTTTGCGGATCAACCATAAAGCGCCTCCTTGAACGGAGCCATGCCAATGCGGCGATAGGTATCGAGGAAACGCTCCCCCTCCTTCCTCTCGCGCAAGTACACATCGGCAGTAGTTTCAACCGCATCGACAATGCCTGCCTCGTCGAAACCGGGGCCGGTGATTTTGGCGAGCGAAGTGTCCTCCGCCTCGCTGCCGCCCAGCAGCAACTGGTAATTCTCGACGCCTTTCTTATCGACACCGAGGATGCCGATGTGCCCCGCATGGTGGTGCCCGCAGGCATTGATGCAGCCGCTGATTTTCAGCTTCAGCTCACCCAGCGTATCGCCCTTGCCATTGGCCGCGAAACGCTCCGAAATCTGCTGCGAAATCGGGATCGAGCGGGCATTGGCGAGGCTGCAATAGTCGAGACCGGGGCAGGCGATGATATCGCCCACCTGATCGAGATTTGGCTCGCCCAGACCGGCATCGTTCAGCGCGGTCCACAGGGCATACAGATCGGCGATTTTGACATGCGGCAGGACGATGTTCTGCGTGTGCATCACCCGGCATTCGTCGAAGCTGTATTGGCTCGCGAGATCAGCCATCAGATGCATCTGCGCCGAGGTCGCATCGCCTGGAATACCGCCGACGGGCTTTAGACTGATTACTGCACTGACGTAGCTGTCATGCTTGTGGCGCACCGTGTTGCGCTCCACCCAGAGGGCGAAGTCGGGGTCGGACTTGTCGACGGTCTTGGGGCCGTCCTCGAAGGCCGGGTCCTCGAAGAAGGTGCGGATGCGCTCCAGCTCGGCCAGCGGCGGTTCCACGCCCTGGTTCAGCAGATGGGCGAATTCCTCTTCAACCTGACGGGTATATTCTTCCGCGCCCATTTCGTGGACGAGGATCTTGATCCGCGCCTTGTACTTGTTGTCGCGCCGGCCGTGGCGGTTGTAGACCCGCAGGCAGGCCTCCGAATACGTCACCAGCTGATCGAGCGGCACGAAATCGCGGATGCGCGGGGCGATCATCGGGGTTCTGCCCATGCCGCCGCCGACGTAAAACGCCGCGCCCAGTTCGCCGTTTTGCTCGACAATCTGGATGCCGATATCATGCAGGCGCATGGCCGCGCGGTCGGTGTCCGATGCGATCACCGCAATCTTGAACTTGCGCGGCAGATACATGAATTCGGGATGGAAGCTCGACCATTGTCTCAGGAGCTCGGCGTAAGGCCTTGGATCGACGAGTTCGTCCGCCGCCGCGCCTGCAAAATGATCGCTGCTGATGTTGCGGATGCAATTGCCGCTGGTCTGGATGGCGTGCATCTCGACTTTGGCGAGATCGGCCATCAGGTCGGGCGCTTCTTCCAATTTGATCCAGTTGTACTGGATGTTCTGGCGGGTGGTGAAGTGGCCGTAACCGCGATCATACTTGTCGGCGATGTCGGCCAGAATATGCATCTGCGCGCCGGACAGCGTGCCATAGGGAATGGCGACCCGCAGCATGTAGGCGTGAAGTTGCAGATACAGCCCATTCATCAGCCGCAGCGGCTTGAACTGGTCCTCGGTCAGTTTGCCGGCGAGCCGGCGCTCTACCTGATCGCGAAACTCGTCCACGCGGGCGTCGACCATCTGCTGGTCGTAGGCATCATACTTGTACATCTAAATCACCCAGTCGATGGCTTGAGGGTCGGCAGGTTTGAGCGTGAGGTCGGGACGCACCGTGGGGCCGAGCGCGCGCACGCGGTCCTTGATATGAGCGGGGCGGGGGACGCCGTCTGCCAGTTCCGCCGCAATGGCGTAGGGCACATTCACCCGGCGCGCGGCCTCTTCACGGGCGAGAATGGTTTCGGCGTCGTCGCCTGCATCCACCGCGTCTTCGACATGGCGCGACCAGTTCTGGCCATCCCACCACACGACATCGCCGGTTTTCAGATCGTTTCCGGTAAGGATTTTCACAACGATTTCTCCAAGGCGAGCTGGGCAATTGCAGCGTCTTCTCGCGCCGTCACATCGCCGATCACGATCAGCGCCGGGCTGACGACATTCTCGCGCGTCACAAGATCGGGCAGCCCCGCCAGCATTCCGCGCAGCACCCGCATCTGGGGCCGTGCGCCATTCTCGACCACCGCCATGGGTGTCTCCGGCGCAAGGCCGTCTTCCATCAGTTTTTCAGCGATCTGCGGGGCGGTCTTCACACCCATATAGATCACCAGCGTGCGGCCCGGCCCGGCGAGGCCCGCCCAGTCCTGATTCTTCAGGCCTTTGCACTGGCCCGCCACAAAGGTGACGATGCTGGCCGCGTCGCGGTGGGTCAGCGCAATCTGCGCTGCCGCCGCCGCGCCATTGGCGGCGCTGATACCGGGGACGATTTCGACAGGAACACCATGCGCCTGTGCCGCTTCGGCCTCTTCGCCGCCGCGCCCGAAAACCAGCGGATCGCCACCTTTCAGCCGCACGACATCGCGCCCGGCCTGCGCCTCGCGCACCAGCAGAGCGTTGATATCCTCCTGCGGCAGAGTGTGTTTGCTGCGCTGCTTGGCGACCGACACCAGCGTGGCATCGGGGCGGGCGAGCGCGAGAACGGCCGGATCGACCAGACCGTCATGCACGATCAGTTCTGCGCGCTCGATCAGACGCGCGGCGCGCAATGTCAGCAGGTCGGGATCACCCGGGCCTGCTCCGACGAGATAGATAGTTCCGGTTTCTGCCATGAGGGGGCAGATGCGCCGCGCAGGTGCGCTTCGCCAGTGAGAATGCATGCCAGCGCGGGTAGCAGAAATTTTGAAAGACGCTGTTTGTGCCTGCGAAGAGGAACTTGGCAGACTGTCGTGCTTGCGCCTCAGCTGTCCGACTTGTTCCCCTGCTCAACGCGCTGCGAGATGGCCGCGACCAGTTGGTCGAACTGCTCGTTGCCGCGCAGATTAAGGTCGCGCTGCGGGAACGGAATTTCGATGTCGGATTCCTGAAACAGGTCCCACAGCTTCTTCAGCACTTCGGATTTGACGTTGCCCACGCCATCTTCGGGGTCGGAAATCCAGCAATGGATGATGAAGTTCACCGAGCTGTCGCCATATTCGTCCAGCCAGCAAGTCGGCGGAGGCGATTTCTTGACGCGTTTGCAGCTCTTCGCTGCTTCGAGCATCAGCTCCTCGGCTTTCTTGATATCGCAATTATAGCTGACGCCGACCGGCACCTGCATGCGGACATTGCGGCTGGAATAGGACCAGTTTTCCACCTGATTGATCATCAGGTTTTCGTTCGGGATCAGATATTCCTTCTGGTCGCGCGTGGTGATGGACACCGCGCGAATGCCGATCTTGCGGATTTGCCCGAAGGTGGAATTCCCCGCCTGATCGGCAACGGCAATCACGTCACCCGGCTTGATCGACTTATCCATTAACAGGATGATCCCGGCGATCAGATTACCGAAGGTTTTCTGCAGGCCGAAACCAATGGCGAGGCCGAAGGCGCCGGAGAACACGGCAAGGGCCGTCAGATCGATCCCCAGCAAATCGATGCCGAGGAAGAACGCGCCCGCCCAGATCGCGATGGTGATCAGTTTCTCGCCCAGCAGCCGCTGTGTTTCATCCAGCCGGGTGAAGCGGGCAAGCGCGGAGTGCACCAGTTTAGTCAGCACCCAAGCAAGCGCGATGACCAGAAAAATGACCCCGATCACGACCACGCCGTCCCACAGCGAGATGCGCATCGTGCCCACTTCGACCGCCATCGCGTCGAGCGATTCGACCATTCCGCCCACGGTCTCGCTGCGCTCTGAAACGGCTTCCTTGAGCTCTTCCGAAGAGCCAATTGCCTCTGACGGTTCTGGCTCGGCCGTTTCCACCGGAGAAGGGATCGCCATCAACGGTTCGCCGGTTTCCGGGTCGAGAATGGCTTCTCCGGTCTCCGGATCGATGATCGGGACGGGTTCCTGGCTTGGCACACCCATCATCTGTTCGCCGGTTTCCGGATCGATCAGCGGCTCGCCGGTGCGCGGGTCGAGCAATGGCTGCGCTTCCGGCGCCGCATCAGGGTCGGGTAAGGCAGTGGCTTGTGCGTTCGCAGTCATTCGGTATCCATTATAGCAAAGGCCTGTTCGCAATCCGCGATCAGGTCGTTTGTATCTTCCAGCCCGATTGATAGGCGAATGCCCAGCCTGTCGCCTTCGTTCCAACCGGCGGGTGGCCACGGGCTGTCAGTACGAATGCTTTCCGGGTCGAAGGGCAGGGCCAGGCTCTCATAGCCGCCCCAGCTGTAGCCGATGCCGAAATGCTCCAGCGCGTCGACAAAGCGGCTGCGATGCTGCGGGGTGCGTCCCTCGAGGATAAAGGTGAAAAGCCCGCATCCGCCGGTGAAATCGCGCGCCCATATTTCGTGGCCCGGCGATCCCGGCAGCGGGGGGCACAGCACATGCGCGACCTCGGGCCGCGCCTTCAACCATTCGGCGATGGCCAGCGCGCTGCGTGTGCTTTGCTCCAGCCGCACTTTCATCGTCCGCAAGCCCCGCAGTGCGAGTGCAGCATCGTCGGGCGAGACAACCTGCCCCAGCGCCTGAGCGGTGCGTTTCAGACGGGGGTAGTATTTCGCACCCGCGCTGGCCGAACCCAACAGCAAGTCTGAATGCCCGCCCACATGCTTGGTCAGCGACATGATCGCGATGTCGCAGCCGCGCTCCAGTGCGGGGAAACCGATGGGCGACGCCCAGGTGTTGTCGATGAGCGAAATGACACCATGCTCGCGGGCGATGGCGGTCAGCGCGGGCACGTCGCAGACTTCCATCGTCAGGCTGCCGGGGTTCTCGAACAGGACGGCTCTGGTCCGCTCGCAAATTGCCGCGGCAAATCCATCGGTGTCCATCGGATCAAAAAAGCGCGCCTCGACGCCGAAATCGGTTAGCAATCCGGTCGCCATCGCGCGGCTGGGATCATAGGCATTGTCGGTCACCAGCAGCACATCGCCGGGACGCAGCACCGCCATCAGCGCGCCCGCAATCGCGGCCACTCCGCTGGGATAGAGCACGGTGCCTGCCGCGCCTGGCTCTATCTCGGTCAAGGCTTCGGACAGCGCCCATTGGGTCGGCGAACCGTGCCGGCCATAAAAGAACTGCCCGTCGCCGATCTTGCCCAGCGCTTTCTCGCGCTCCGCATCATTGGCGAAAAGATGCGTCGATCCGCGCCAGACGGGCGGATTGACCACCGGCATGGTCCATTCGAGGCGGCGTCCGCCCTCCGCCAGCCGCGTGGCGATGCCCTTCGGCTTGCCGCTGTCCTTCCTGTCGCCGCTCACTGTGCTGGTCCCTGTTCCTTGGGTGTCGCGGGATCGCTACCCCATTCGGACCAGCTGCCGTCATACAGGGCATGTGTAGGCGCACCGAGCAGGGTGAGTGCGAAAGTCAGGACGGAGGCAGTCACTCCGCTGCCGCAGCTGGTGACCACAGGCCTTTGCAGATCGATCCCTGCCTCGCGGAAGGCTTCGGCCAATCGTGGCCGGGGCAGGAAGGTGCCATCCGGAGCAAACAGCTGCGTGAAGGGCAGGTTCTTCGCGCCCGGAATATGGCCTCCGGGGAGATTGTGCACGGTGTCCACCGTCTCGCCGGTAAAGCGCCCCGCATCGCGCGCATCGACGACTTGCTCCTGATGCGTGCTGACATTGTCGAGCATCTCGGCCTTGCTGCGGATGAATGCGCGATCCGCGCCCAGCGTCTGCGGCGCTGCGATTGGGGCAACCGCATCGCCTTTTTCAACAGGCCTGCCTTCAGCCCGCCATTTGCCCAGCCCGCCATCCAGCACCGACACATTGTCCACTCCGTGCACGGTCAGCAAATACCACGCGCGGCAGGCGCTGCGCAGGTCGCTGTCGTCATAAAGGACGATATGCGTGTCCGGCCCCGCACCCAATGTGCTGAGCCGCTCGGCCACGCGGGAGCTGTCGGGGACTTTGCCCGGCAGGCTGGAGGCCGGATCGTGCAGCGATGCCAGATCGAGGAAATGCGCGCCGGGAATATGCGCCGCCGCGAACTCTCCGCCTGCATCGCGGCCTGCACCGGGCAGATGCAGCGAGGCGTCGAGCACAAGGGTTTCCGCCTTGCCCAGCGCATCGGCCAGTTGCTGCGTCGAAATCAATCTATCCATCAGGCCCGTGCTAGCGGGGCTTCATCCTAAGGTCGAGACGCCCGTTGCGAACGGGCCCGGTTCGCTCATCCCGGCTCGCTCACCCCAAGGCACGGCCAACGACATCATTGTAATTCTGTGGCGGAGCATCGGCGAGGAATGGCGTGGGTTTGCCGCCACTGCGTTCCGGCGGATGGCCGACCAGCACGGTGGAGGCCAAAGGCTGCGCACCTTCGCCCGCAAAGCGCACCCGCAGCAGGGGGATAAAGACAATCGCCGAACCCTGCCTTATGCCTTCGATATTGGGCAATTCCTGCCGGACGGTGATGGTGATCTCGCGGCGCTCGCCCGCCGGGATGGTGCCCAGCTCTTCCAGCTCCTCCAGCGGCATGGCGGCACTGGCCAATTGCTCGCCCAATGGCTTGCCCTTGGACGCGCCGACAAGGTCGCCCTGAAGCACCGCGCCCTCGATCGGCTGCGTCCCGCGATTGGTGACGGCGACCTGCGCTGTAACGGTCACGGCGCGCAGGCTGCGCTGCAACCGCGTGACCTGTGTTTCCAGGCCGAGCGGCGCGATGGGGCGGCTCGCGGCTGGCGAAGGCGTGGTCGCGGCGACGGGCTTGTCCTGCACAAAATCGGGCGAGGGCAGCGGCTTGTCTTCTCCCGCGGCGCTTTCGGTGGGCGCTGGCTTTGGCGCGGCGGCCGGCATCAGGCCCGGTGAGGCTTTGGCTGGGGCAATGATCGGTGTCGCCGCCTGCTTCTTGCGGATGACCATCGCGGCCGCGACCAGAGCGACGGCCGCCGCCAAGGCCGCGACGATCCACCACCAGAACGGGGTCGTGGGCGCGGCTGGATTGGATGCACCTGCCACACCCGACTGCGCCTCGATTGGCCCCGCCTCGGTTGGCAGATTGGGCAGGGTCGATAGCACGTCACCGGTCCCGGTCTCGCTCTGCGCGGTGTTGTCTCCGGCCGGGATCGGATCGGTGATGGACGGGCCTTGCAGCGGCGTTTCTTCGGGCTGCGGTAAACGGACGGGCGATTGCAAGCGGGGGACGGGCGCGGGCGCGGTAGCCCTAGGCGCAGCGCGCGTCGCGGTGGGCTGCGGGGTTGGCGTCGGCTGGATCGTTGTTGTCGGCGCAGCAGTACGAGAGGGAGTGCCTGTGGGAAAAGCCGTCGGTGCTGGAGTCGGGCTCGCCGTCGGCGTCCCTGTCGGAGCGATCACCCGCGGCCCGACCGGCACGATCCCGCTGTCATCGACCGGTCCCTGAACCTGAGTCCCGGTTGCGGGCGCAGGCGTGCTGGTTTCCGGAAGCTCGAACTCGCCCTGCTGTTGGGCAAGCGCAGGCGCGGCGCAAAGGAGCGCGAGGAGCGGAAGGGAATGGCGGAGCATGGTCATGGATCGATAGTCGTTTGTTGGAGAGCCGCGGAGCGAGGCGCTAGGGGGTCTGAATAGGCACTGAAAGGCGTGCATCCAACCGGTGACTTGTGTCGGCTGCGCGATAAAGGCACATGCGCGGCATGAGCGACACACCCCAAACCGGAACACCAGACGTCCTGCATCTGGGCCAGCAAAGCGCCTTGCCCGCATCGCCGGACGAGGCGAAACTCGATTATCCCGCCAATCCGCGCCCGGGCGCGCTGTATCTGGTGCGCTTCGCCGCGCCGGAATTTACCTCCCTGTGCCCGGTGACGAGCGCCCCCGATTTCGCCCATCTGGTGATTGACTATGCGCCGGACAAAACCATCGTTGAATCAAAGAGCCTCAAGCTGTTCCTCGGTTCTTTCCGCAATCACAACGGCTTTCACGAGGATGTGACCGTCGGCATCGGCCAGCGTCTGGTGGAGGAAATGAAGCCGCGTTGGCTGCGTATCGGCGGATACTGGTACCCGCGCGGCGGCATACCGATTGATGTGTTCTGGCAAACCGGCGCGCCGCCCGAAGGCCTGTGGGTGCCGGATCAGGGCGTACAGGGCTATCGCGGACGGGGTTAATTCCGGCGCAATTTTCTGCGGCGGGTGGGTGCCGTTCCCCCATCGAGCATGAACCGGCGTGGTTAACGCGCCATCACCTTTCCCTCAGGTCTTTTCGCAGGGTCTCCTTATGCAGGAGATTCGAAAAGTTTACCTGAGGAAACAATAATGACGCGCACCCTTAGCCGCCAGCGGCGTCAGTTGGATACGTTTTCCGATTTATACGCGCGCCTCGGGAGCAAACGGACACGGCGGCTTGCCTATCTCACGACAAGTGCTCTCGTCCTCGGCGGGGCGCAGGGTGCGGCGATGGCGCAGACGGTCACGCAGGTCACAACAGACGGCCGGACCGACACCACCGTCACCAACCCGGCAGGCAGCAACACCACCACAGTCACCACCAATACGCGCAGCGGCGGCAATGCGCTGAACAGTTTCTCTGTCTTCGATGTCGGTGCGCCCGATACGGTCAATCTGATCGTGCCCGAAGATGTGAACGCCTTGGTCAATATCGTGCGGGACAAGGCAGTCACCATTGACGGGACAGTCAACAGCCTCGTCGGCGGAGATATTGGCGGCAATGTCTTCTTCGTCGACAGCCACGGATTCGTGGTCGGAGAAACCGGCACGATCAATGTCGGAAGTCTGACGGTTGTTACCCCGACCATTGGCTTTGTTGACGGAATTATCGATGCCACCGGCGGGATCAGCACGGCGGCCCTTGGCAGCCTGATGGCGGGCGATGTGCCGCTGTCATCGTCTGGCAATGTCGTTATTCGCGGGGCGGTGAATGCGGCCAATGGCGTTTCGCTGACCGCGCGCGATGTCACCGTAGGGGTGGGCGGATCGGTCAAAGCCGGGCTGAAAGGCAACAACCCGCTGTTCCAGTCCTCGGTCAATATCAACAATCTGCGCCCCGGTGCGCGCATGGTCGAGCTGCAGGGCCGGATCGAAATCGTTGCGGAAGACGTGACGCTGGGTGGCACTCTGGATGCCACCGGCACAGCCACGCCGGGCGCCATTTCGGTTGTCGCCGAACAGCAGAAATCCAGCGCCAGCGACACGCTGCTGACCAATACCAGCGCATCGGCTTCGATCAGGCAGGGCGCGCAAAGCGTCATTCGCGGCGGGGAGATCAGCCTTTCCGCGACCGCTGGCCGCACTGTAGTGCAGGGGTTGGCTGACGCCGATGCCAGCGTCAGCATCGCCGGCCGGATCGAAGGTACGGATGTTTCGATCACAGCCGATGCGGCGGCGACGGCAACCAAAGCGGCATCGCTGACCTCGATATTCACCGCCGGACTCGACACGGCAGAGGGCATCTTCGGTGACATGCAGCTGTTCGACGTGTTCGTGCCGCTGTTCGATACCGCAGCGGCCTTGCCTCTGCCGACCGAGAATATCGGCTACGCGTCGGTAGAGAGCAACGCTCTGGTCCATGTCGGCGCGACTGCGAATATTCGCACCACGCAGGGCGGCGACGTGCTGCTGCGCTCCAATGCGCTGCAATCGTTCAAGCAAGCGCCCATCAGCGGATCGTTGATTGGCCTGACATTTGCCAGTGTCGATGGCAGCGCGGCGACCAACATTGCGCGCGGAGCGACGGTCGCGTCTGCGGGCGATCTCGCCATTGCCAGCCACAATACCGCGATTGCCAATCTACAAGTCGCGACGTCCACAGACGCCACGCCCTTCGGTGTGACGCTGGCAGCGCTGGATGCCGACATTGCCGCCAATACCACCGTCGACCGGCTGGCCAATATCAATGTGCGCGGCGACCTGTCGGTTATCGGCCGCAACGACACCAGCTATTCGGTCAATTCCAAGGTCGAGGCGAAAGGCACCGGCAAGGTCGGCATCGCCGCCGCAGTGGCCGTGACGAATGCCGAGGCAACGGCACTGCTCGATGCAGATGTCGGGCAGGGCAATTTCCAGCCTGCAAACGTGCTGGTCGAGGCGAGTTCGGTCGGCGCGCTCAGCGACGTGTCCGCTTCGACAACCGTCGGGGGAAGTGCCGGACCGGAAATTGCCGGTGTTCGCGATCTCACTTCGGCGGTCAATTCGATCCAGAATACGCTGGTCAACAGGGCGGCTGGCAATCTGTTTGAAACCGCTTCCGCAGCAGGCGTGCTGCCCAAAATCGGCTCGGTCATTGCCTACCGCGATTCATCGGCGACCAGCGTTGCGCGGATTTCCGGAAACGTCACAGCCAGCGGCACAATTGCTGTTGTGGCCAACCGGATCGACGGGGGTGCGCGGACTTCAGCAACCAGCGCCGTTGCTTCCGATACGAAGGATAAAGAAGACAACACTCCGCTCGCCGTCAACGCCGCGATCGCGGTCAATCTGGGCGAAAACGAGACCCTGGCGCTGGTAGCGCCGAATGCCAATCTGGCGGCTGGCAAAGTTGGCGTGCAGGCGAATTACAGCCAGCCCCGGCCCTATCAGTGGGACAATCTGGCGGGCGCGTGGGAAACTGTGGGCAATATGGGCGATGATTTCGCCGGTAGTCTGGCAGGCCTGTTCGGGTCGCTGTCCGGCCTACGCAATACCGGCGCCTACGCGACCGGCAATGCTGAGGCGAAGGGCAGCGCCAGCAAAGACGTCAATATCAACGGCGTCGTCAATTATTTCGAGCTGGATAATGTCACCAGCGCATGGGTCGGCTCGGGCGCGAGCATCATAGCGACCGATCCAACCGGCGATGCCGGATGGAACGTAGAGGCGTCCGGCGGAGATGCGTCGCTGTTTATGGATCCAGCCGAATTGACCGCCGGGACGCCGGGCCTCAGTCTTGGGGACGGCGGCGCGATTCCGACCTTCGATTTCGATACGGCGCTGTCGATTGGTGCCAATTCGGTCATCGAAACGCTGTTCCTCTCGGGCAGCAAAGCCGGCTTGCGCAGTGAACCCAGCGATCCGGGGACCGGTGGCGGAACCGGTGGCGGCACGGGCGGAACCGGCGATGATGCGGGCGTCGCAGTCGGCGGCGTATTCACGATGACCGACATCGAGAACAGCACGCTTTCCGGCGTCGCTGCAGGGGCAAACCTGCAAAGCGCTGGCGAGATTGCCGTTGGTGCCGATGCTGACACGACAGGTTATGTCATTGCGCCGGGTTCGGGCAAAGGCGGCGATGCCGGGGCGACGGGCGTCGTCGCGGTCTCGCTTCTGGACGAGGCGACCCATGCCAGCATCGCCAATACCGCCTTCGTCTCTGCTCCTACTGTCAGCGTGGATGCCAATCAGGGCGTCAATATCTGGTCGCTGACCGGTGCGCTGGCCGGTGCGGACAAGGTGGGCGTGGGCGTATCGGTAGCGGTCAACGATCTGAACACCGACACCAGCGCTGTCATCGGCGACAATTCCGCCGATGCAGCTCTGGCAGCAGGCATCGATGCGAGTGCGGGGGACAGCGTAGCTTCTACGGCACAGGGCGTGTTCAACGCGGATACTCTGTCGGTGACCGCCGCCACGCGCGGGCAAGCGGGGGCGCTGTCCATCGGGCTGGCCAGTGCCGGGACGAGTGAACCACCGAGCGGCGATTCCCAGAGTGGGGGCCTGTCGGGCTTGGTCGGCGGCGCAAAGGGCAAGCTGAAACAGATCAGCGGGACCATCGATAGTGTGAAGGGAGCGCTCGATCCGCTGCTCAATCCAGTCGGTAACCTCCTCAATTCAGGCGCAAATACCGCTGCCGATAGCGGCCAAACCCAGATGGCCAGCACCGATGCGACCACGCCGCCGCCAGCCGATGCGGTCGGCGGAGCGGATGCCATCGATTTCAGCAAGATTTCGGAGCCTGCGAAACAGGGCTTCGCCATCGGTGTCGCAGGCAGTGGGTCGGTGGGCCTGTATGATGCGACCACGACCGCCGATGTCGCCAATATCACGCGCGGCACCTTCAGCACGGACGGTTCGTCGGCTGCGGATACGACCGTGCAGGCGGTGCGCAATGCCTCCTATTTCACCCTCAGCGGCGCGGTCGCGCGGATCAAGGGCGGCCCGGATTCCAAAGGCGTGGGCATTGCCGGGGCCTTGGCGCTGACGGAGGATTCAGGCGACACCCTGGCGCGCATGGTCAATGTGGATGCGCCCAATGCGGGCGATACCAGTGTCGAGGCATTGTCCGGCGGCTTCACGGTCGGGGTGGGCATCGGCGCTGCGGTCACCAGCGGGCAGCAAAGCTCGGCGATTGCCGCATCTGGGACCCTTTCCTTCCTGCATGGCGCGACCAACGCGATCGTTGCGAACAGCGCTCTGACGGGTGCGCCCGGAGCCAATCTGGCTGTGCGCGGCTACAACAACACCCAGATCGGCCTAGGCGGTGGTTCGTTCTACAAAGGCGGCTCCGCCGGTGTCGGTGCCACGGTCACTTTGAGCCTGGTGGGCGATAGCCAGACAATCAACCCGCTGACCGGACAGGCTTATGACTTCGTTGGTGCGCATGTGTCGGATACGCAGGCCGATTTCGAACGTCTCGCGGTCGAAGCCCAGGCTCCCATTCGCCTGATTACCGCAGCGGCCACCGGCGGGGTTTCGGGCAATGATGGCACCGCTATATCCATCGGCGCAGCCTATTCGGAAATTTCCCGCACCGTCGCCGCCTCGGTCACGGGCAGCGTCATCACGGCGCGGGCCAATGATAGCGGGCTGGACGCTTGCGAAGACGAAACGTGCGGGCTCTTGGTGTCAGCCGGGACCGAGGGCAGCCTTGCTCTCGACCAGGCCATTGGCGCAGCGACAGCGCGCGATGCCGGTTTTGATTTCACCGCTGATGTTCTCAATGGTGCCTTCTCCAATCAGCCAAACGGCGCGGCAATCTACACCGTCGCGGGTCTGTTCCAGAGCGGCAAGAATGCCGCCGGGCTCGGCTTTGCAGGCGGCAATATTACCGACACTTACGCAGCGACAATTGCCGCCTCGCGAGTCGATGCGGCGGAAAGCGGCGTGGCGGTTGTCACCAAAGACACAGCCACTGTAGCCGCCCTTTCTGCCGGCGCGTCTATTTCGCGCGGCAATGGCGGGCTGGCCTTCATGGGATCGGCCACCGCCAATCTCGTGCGCAATACGGACCGCGCCAGCATCACCGGGGGCACCGCCTTCGACGGGACAACAGCCGGGATTGCCGCCCGCGATGTGACGGTTTTGGCCGATGCGGATGCCAGCATCGCCAGTCTTGCCGGCAATATTGCCGCCGGGCAGGGCACCTCGGCTGGCGTTTCCGTCGCATTCAACCAGATCGACCGCGCGATCGATGCAAGCATTAGCGGGATCGACATTACGCCCACGGGCGATGTTTCCGTTTCGGCCAGTGCCGATGGCCAGATTCGCACCTTGTCCGTCTCCGGTGCGGGCGGGTCGGACACGGCTCTGACGGGCTCCTTCACGATTAACAATATCGCCGATGATGTGGCAGCCTCGATTGCAGGCGGCGCCAATATCGCTGGTGCTGGCGCAGATTATGTGACCGTGCAATCGGTCAACGCCTCCGATGTGGAAGCGATTGCGGGTTCGCTCGCCGTTTCTGCCAACGGGTCGGGCGCAGGTATCGCTGTGGCGGTAAACGTCATGGAAGGGACCAACGCGGCACGCATTTCCGGCGCGAATATCACGGCAAACGATGTCGATGTGCTGGGCGTTTCCACCGGAGATATCGGGGTCGCCTCGGTCGGCGGTGCAGTGGGTGCAGGATCGGCAGGCATCGGCGGTTCGATCACCACCAATATTCTGAACAGCGCGACCTCTGCGCGGATCAATGGCGGTTCGGTCATCACGGCCGCGAACAACGCATCGGTGCACGCCACCAATCTGGGCCGCATTTTCGCTGCATCGGGCGCAATCGGCATCGGCAATTCCGCGGGCGTCGGGGTGGGGGTTACCACCAATGTCCTGAACGCGCAGACGATCGCCACTGTCGACAATTCCACGATCACCGCGCGGGGTGAAGGCGCAGGCCGGGTCGTTAGCGACGGGATCGCGGGCGGAGGGCTCGACACTTCGAGCCTGGTCTGTCTGACCGACGAATGTGTCGATCAGGGAACCAACAACACACGCTTCGAAAACACCTTCCTGGTGGGCGGGGCAGGCTCCGGCCTGCTTCCCGACCAGCAAGTCCCGACTTTCGGAACGAAGACGGTCAAAGGGTTGTCCGTCGGTGCGAGCTCCGCCCAGAACGTCGCGGTTCTGTCGGCGGCAGCCGGTGTTTCCGGTGGCAGTGCGGGCGTGGGCGTCGATGTCGGGGTCAGCGTTCTGAGCGGCAATACATCCTCGCGGATCTATCGCTCCGATGTGGTTGGCAATGCCGACGTTGTGGCGGGCGCCTATGGCACGGTCGGGCAGGCTGTTGCAGGCATTGGCGGCGCATCCAGCGTGGGCATCGGCGCGGCGGCCAGTGCCACTAAGTTCACCCAGAATGTCTCGGCCAAAATCGATGGCGGCACCGTAACCGGCGATGCATCGAAAGGCGAAGGTGCCAGCGTTCAGGCCTATAACAACCAGCAGGCCTTCGCCCTGACGGCAGGTTTCGCCGGCAGCGGCTCGGCCAGTGTGGCAGGGTCGGTCAACGTCAACCTGTTCGATTCCGATACCTCTGCCACAATCGATAACGGCGCAGTGGTGAATACCGGCGCAGTCACCGTCGATGCAGAGACATTCAATGCGGTGGGCGGCGTGACCGGGGCCATCGGTATTGGCGGCTCGGTCGGTGCGTCGGGCGCGTTCAATGTCACAACCATGAAAGACCGCACCGTGGCGAGGATCGGCAATCTGTCCGATCCGCAGCGCACCAGCATCACAGCCGGCGGCGATGTGTCTGTTTCAGCCAGCGGGATCGGGAAATATTCCGGTCTGGCGGTCAGCGGTGCAGGCGGCGGGAATGTCGGCGTTGGCGGCATCGTCAATGTCATCCAGATCGAAAGCGATGTGCAGTCCGGCCTCTACAATACGAATGTGCGTGCGGGCGCCAACGACGTCGATGTTACGGCCGATCTCGACACACAGTTGAACCAGATTTCCGGCGGTATCGGGATCGGCGGATTTGCCGGTCTGGGTGTTGCCGTCAATGTCGGGATCATTCGTGACAAAGCCAGCGCAGAGGTCATTGGCGGCGATATCGTGTCAGGCGGATTGACTGTCGATGCGTCCAAGACCCGCAGAGCCGACTCCCTTACGCTGAGCGCCGGTGGCGGGATTGGCGGCGTGGCCGGTGTAGTCAATGTGCTGATCGTAGGCTCGGCACCGAATGTCGATGACGACGGCGATGATGACGGCCTTTCCTCCGGCGACACGCAGGAAGTTCTCGGCCGGGTGGATACCGTCAGCAACACCGATTTCCTGTCTGGCAATCCCAGCCTTTCCGCCGGACAACGCACGGCGGCATCCACTGCGGGGACCGGACGGGTCACCAATGCGCTGGACAGCACCGCCAATGCCAACACCGTTGCACGCATCAGCCAATCGACCGTCGTCAGCGACACGGTCTCGGTCTCAGGCACGGACAAGACAGCCAGTGATGCGCAGTTGGGCGCGATTGCCGGCGGCGCAGGCGCACTGGCCGGATTGGTCGGCTACACACGGATCAACGGGTCAGTCGAGGCGCTGGCAAGCGGCGATATCACGGCGTCGGAAATCAGCGTGAATGCCGCCAGCGATGACATCGAAGGCACCAATATCTTCGGCGAGGAACTCGTCGCAGGTCGAGTGCGCGGTGTTGCCGGTGCGGTTGGCGGGGTTGGCGCTGCGGGTGTGGTGGCCAATGTGTCGATCGGCACCAGCGTCGGGGCAAGCGCCGAGGGAAATCTCGCAGGTGACAATGGCGGTACCCTGGGGGTCAGCGCATCGGATTCGAGCAGCGGCATTGCCGACGGCAATGGAGCCGCAGCAGGTGGGGTCGGGGTCGGGGTTTCGGTCGCCATTGCGGAGCGAACCGGGTCCATCTCGGCGACCTTGGCTCAGAACACTCTGGCGACAAACTTCACAGGCATCGCTGTCGATGCTGCTAGTGCGGGCAGTATCAGTGCGAGCACAATCGCTCTGTCCGGAGGCATTTTGGGGTCGGGCAGCGGCTCGCTTGCGACGGCCAATGACGAGACGGTCGTTTTGGCAGCAGTGGAGGACGGGGTCGAAACGGTGTTCGGCGCGGGCGGCCTGACTATTGATGCGCGCTCTGCCAGCGATACCTCAGCAACTGCGCTGGGCGCGTCGGTCGCAGGATCGGTTGCCATCGGCGCGTCGATTGCCCTGGCGACAAACAATGCGCAGGTTTCCGCGACCGATGATGCTCTGATGCATGTCGGCACCGGCACCCTCGCGGTGCGCGCCGCGTTGAATGGCGTTGGTACATCGGCAGAGGCCGGTGCAGCAGCGGGCGGTGTCCTGGGCGGCGCCCAGGCCTCTGTCGCCACAGCGCGCAACAATGGCACGATATTGGCCCGCATGAGCAGCGATGCGCTGGTCGGCGCGGTGGATGTGGCCGCGATCAACGATTCGCGTGTTTCTTCCGATGCCAAGGGTATCTCGGCCGGGATTGTAGCGGTGGGCGCGGTCGTCTCGGTTGCGGAATCGAACAGCAATACACGGGCGCTGATCGGCGATTTCAGCCCCGGTAGTGCGGGCCTTCTTGTGCAGGCGGGATCCGTTTCCGTGCGGGCAGACAGCACCGATACGACCACGCCTTATGCGCTGGCGGGGAGCGGCGGCCTAGTGTCAGGTTCGGCTGCCCGCGCAGACAATATCAACACCTCGGTCACCAGCGCGGAGATCCTGTCTGGTGACGTAATCTCTGCCGGCAATCTGACCCTATCTGCGCAGCACACCGCCGGAATTGGCAGCGTAGCCGATGCGCGTCAGGCCTCAGCCGTGGGGTTCAGCGGGGCGGAAGTGAACAACACAATCGCCGCGACCACCGCCGCTACGGTCGGCAATTCGGTCCGTCTTGCAGCGCTCAATATCGACATCGATTCCAACAACAATTTTGTGTCAACGCGCTTGCCGAACGGGGCCGCCATCTCCGCCTATGGCGGCGGAGGCGGGGCCATTAATGGCAGCGCGGTCACTATCGACACCGATGTGACTGGCAGCAGCAATGTGATCATCAGCGACAATGCGACATTGCTGGTCGATGGCAATCCGGTGGACATTCTGAAAAACGGGCTGACCGATGTTCGCGCTCTGAATATCGATGCGTCCTCTACGCTCGCGCTGACCGACTTTGGACAGCTGGAGCTGGGTGCGGGAATCGCCATTCCGATCGTGAGCCTTTCGGCGGATGCCAATCTGGGCAATCTGGTCCTGATCGGCGAAAACACCACGCTGCAAAGCAGCGGCGCGATCGGTATCGGATCATGGACGCGGGGCAATCTGGTCAATGATGCCAAAGTAAAGGTCTACGGTTTCGCAGGCGCTGGCGGCGCGGAAACCGAGGCGACGCTCAACACCTCGCAGTTCGTTACGATTGGCGCGAATGCCGATTTGCTTGCCTATGGCAATTTGCGGCTGGGCGCGGGCCGCGCGAGCAGCGGCGCGGAAACCAACACTATCGACGCTACGGCGGGGACGCGGGTCTACAACAATACGGCGATCCCGATCACCGCGCTGCTCGATGCAGACGGAAAGGCCAATTCGGCAAACGCGCTAGTGATCAACGATGGCGCACGTATTCGCACGGTGCTGGATGCCGATCTGGTCGCCGATCAGGGCACCGTCAATGCCAGCGGCGTCGCTATTGGCACCAACCCCTATCTCGATCTGTTCTCCTCTGAAACCCGCGCTGGCAGCGCTTCTTCAACCGGAACCGGGACCATCCAGCTGGGCGGAAGTGTGGAGGCCGGCGTTGCGCATAATCAGAGCGTGATTGTCGACGAGGATGGCGGAGTTACTACGAGTTCCACCCTTGGCGACACAGGCGGGCTGCCCAACTTCAGCGTTGCTGCGCAATATCAGCGGTTTGGGCAGGACCCGCGTTCGGCGGCGGTGGTGGTTTCACCGATCTACGCGGCGGCTGGCGACATCAACGTCATCGCCGACAGCATTGCCGAGATTGGCGGCACAACGGCTTCGCTTACTGCCAATGGCGATGTTGACGTCCTGATCGACAACGCGTCGCAAGCCGCGCTTATTCCGGGCGAAATCTACATCCCCAATGCGGGCAGCGGATTGGTCAATTTTGCGGGTAATGCATCCCCGACCGGCAGCGGCATCTCCATTACGCAAAGCCCCACAACGGATGTTCCCGCGATCACAATCCGCAACAGCTATGATGCATTTGCTGTGGGCGGGAATGGCTTGGGATCACCGATTTCCATCAGTCAGCCGATCTTTAATCCGGGCGGCTCGGTCGCGATCGAGAATGTGTCTGGCGATATCGCGCAGACCGGCCAGATCACCGCCAGCCAGGTCCGCATCCTTGCCCCCAATGGCTCGTTCGTAGTGTCGCAATCGGGCATTTACAGCCCGGTCGATCCCACCGGCCAGTGGGATGCAACCGCTATCAGACTCGCCGATGAATGGGACGTCGTCACCTATATGGCGAACTTTCTTTTGTCACCGGGATCGCTGACCAGCCCGACCTTCATCCCGGGGGAATACGACAGTGTTCTGAGATCGATCATCCGTCAGACCGTCGGTACCGTTACCGGTATCACTTCAAGCAATCAGCAGTTTGGTTTTGCCCAGGTTTTCGGCAGACTGCCATTTCAGGAAAATGATCAGAAGACCGAGCGTGTGCCCTTTGCACCTTGGTTGATCACAAGCTCGATTCCCGGCTTTACACAGGCGTTCCTGGTGCCGGAGGTGAACGCTGGCCTACGGTTTACGCTGCAGCCCGGCAGACGCGGATATGTCGCTGACTCCACCTTCAACTGGTGGGGGCCGTATAGCTATGCCGGAAAAGATGATTTCAACGACGGCTTCATTCACAAATACTCTACCATTGTTCCTGTCGCTCAAGCGATTGAAGCGAGCGCCGCCCGTCAAAACACCTCGGGTGCTGCAGCCAGCGGTATCTCGGCCAAATCGATCGAAATCTCCGCCGATGCGATCAACATAAACGCCACATTGTCGGCGGGTGCCCTGACAGAGCGATCGGTCACGATTGACCCAAGTGCGCAGGCTCATATCGACAGGTACGTGGCCGCCGGTTCGCCGACCTCCAGCGGCAACGGTTTCACCGTCGTCAACGGATACCTTTCGCTCGACAGCTTTACCTCCAGCCAAGGCACTCCCCTTGGTGCGCCGGTTTCAGGTGACGACACCGTCGGCCCTCCGGGACAAGCGGTCTCCAATCCCAATTTCGGAAAAATCGCGACCGGCTATGATGGACGCCGCACCATTTCGGCGGCCGATGGCAGCCAGATTGCGAACCCGGACTTCGGGAAGATTGTTGTGGCAGATGTCACCGCTGCGGGTGGCGGTTCGATTACGCTGGATGGCGGAATCATCAACACTGATGGACAGGGCAATGGCAATCTCATTGTCCGCAATGGCTTTGGTGAAGTCGACATCAACAATCAGACCCAAACGGCGATTGTTCTTGGCGATATCTCCACCGGCACCGGCGATCAGACTGGCATCATCAAGATCACCGATCATTACAAGGAAAACGGCCTCGGGAGCAATCTGACGACCTGGTATGTTAGCGAGCAGGGCGGTGGGCCGGTGACAACTTATGATAACCGCAATGGTGCGACCGAGTTCGCCACAGCCAGAGTTGTGAGCCAAACCGCTGATGGCGACAGCGTCAGCTATGATCCTTTTGCCAATATCCGATACGGCTGGAACGACCAGTACACCGTACGAAGGAATGTCAATTTCACCGATAACATCAACACGGCGACGGTGACGCCATGGCTATTCACCGGTGGGACCAATAACGAGAATTTCGCGCGCGGCCCGTCCTATGTGTTTTTCGGCAATCCGAGCGATCCATTCTTCCGTTCGGAAATTATCGCCAGCCAGCAATCATCTGTGAATTACGGTATCCGGTGGCGCAATTTCGCATTCATCAACCGGCCCGATTATCACAATCCTGAGTCTGTGGTGTGGAATTACAGGATCTACACCCGAGCCGGGGTGACGATCCGGAATTCGGTCCGGGCCGACAATGCAATCGGTATCGGTTTCGATGGTGCGTCCAGCGGGCGTGTCAGCGTGATTTCAGATGCCGACGTGGCTCTGGCCGGGGATGTCAGCAATACCTCCGGTTACACATTTATCGGCACCGACGGCGCTATCGTCGATGCCGGAGGTTCGATTCAGTCGGGACCGCGTACGCTGCTAAGCGCATTGGGTGACATTGGTTCGGCTGATGCCCCCATCAACCTCATTTCCGGCGTTCCCGGGGGAGGCCGCACTAACCTTCTCGGAGCCAATATCTACGTCTCCAACGAAGGCGATTTGGCGCTTGGTGTCGTCGATGCCAATTTCGGGGCGGGTACTGTCGATCTGACGGCAACGGGAGACATCCTGAGTGTCGATAATTTGCCCACCAGCACCCCGGCAATCGTCGCGAGCGAACTCAGCCTGACATCGACCGGCGGAGCCATTGGCGATGCCGACAAGCCGCTGACCTTCGTGGCCGACCGGGTCAGTGCGCAGGCTGAGGGGGACATCACGCTGACCCAGTCCTTCGGCAATATTGTGGTCGACCGCATCCGCTCGACCAATGGTGGCATCACGCTGGAAGCGCGCGACGGCACGATCACCGGCGCGCTCCCTACAGAAGCGGAACGCGCCGCTTTCGAGACCGAGAACCAGCAAGCGTGGCAGCAATTGGGTCTGCTCGATCAGGATTCGGGCGCGCTGGCCGTTTCCCGCTACGAGGGAAGCATCAACAGCGCCTATGCCCTCTATTGGCAGATCGACGGCTTGATCGATCCGGGCAATTCCAATCGCCTGAGTGACGAAGGCCGCACCCTGTTCGGGGCGCAGGCCGCATCAGCATTGGGTGTGGCGAACCCCACCAATGCGCAGATCGATAGCTATGTGCTGGGTCTCTATAGTGAGGCCGGAACAACGGTGTCGGACGCTCCCGGTGTCGATCCGGCTGCGCTGGCTACACGGGATGACGCGTTCGATTTCATGCTGGACGAAGCCGATCCACTGTTCACCGAGCTGACCAGCGGAGCGCAGTGGGAAGAGGGGGCCTTGTCGACCGTGATCGGCACGACCCGTCTGATCGATACCCGCTCGAACGATACGCAGACCGCCGCAACAGGCACAAACCTGCAAGCGCAAACCGGGATTAGCCTGACGAGCAATGGCAGCCCGGATATCCCGCGTGTGACCGTGCAGGTCACATCGAATGGCGATAGTTCCAGTTATTTTGTCGTGACCGGCCCGGGCACGGGTTACACCCCGACAGCTAACACCAACGCCCCCGGCCAGTTCACATTGTCCGAAATCAAGGAATTGCTCGCCACTGCACGCAATCCCATGCCGACGCAGATCTCCGACAGCACCTATGAATTCGAGCTCGGGGGTTTCAAGCCAGTCAGCGCCAACACCGAAGACGGCATGATCGAGGTGACCTCGAACAATGATTTCACGCTGGATATCGAAGGCGATATTCTGCTGAGCACGATTACTGCAGACGTGGGCGGAACTCTGTTCCTGCGCACGACCAATGGCAATGTGCTGAATGGCACGCCCAGCACGCTGACGTTGGCCGGCAAATTGTCGCTGGAAGCGGCAGGCTTTGCGGGAACCGTCGCCGACCCGCTGCGGTTCTCGGCCTTCGATCCCTCGCAGCCCTTCAGCATTCTGGACATCACCACGGGCCAGGGCTTCAATATCGACGTGATCGGCAGTGCCGCAACCATCGGCAATCTCAGCTTTAGCGGGCTGGGATCGATTTCGGCCGATGGCGGTATAACGCGCTCTTCCGATGTGCCGGGCAGCGCCTTGATCGCTGGCAATGGGGGAACGCTGGTTCTGGATGCCGGAAGCAGCGCTATCGGTCTCGCGCTGCAGCCGCTCGACCTCGATGTTGCAAGCGATACGCGCCTCTCGCTGAACGCTGCGGCGGCCTATCTCAGCACTCAGGCTGGTGGCCAATCCGGCGGCGACCTGACGCTGGCCGATGTGACCATCGATGGCGCATTGTCCATTAATGCAGGCGGCGCAATTGCGCAGTCGGCTGGCGTTTCGGCTCCGATCCGCGCAGGCACGGTTTCGTTGCTTGCGGGCAGCACGATAGGCGGTGGGGCGCCGCTCAATCTCGACACGGCGGGCGGCGAAGTGCGCTCTGTCGGCACGGGCGACGTCAATCTGTCGATCACCAATTCCGCCAACGCCGACCCGATTAATCTGGTCGCAGGCGCGGCAGGTGGCAGCTTGACCATTGCCGCCGATGGCAGCCTGATACTGGGTGACACAGGTGCGCAAGGCAGCATCGATTTGCAAACCGCCTCGGGCAATCTGACGGTTGGCGATGTAACCTCGGACGATGGCGACATATCCTTTGCCAGCGCGGGCGATTTCGCGGGCGGCAATCTGGCAGCGGTGAATGGGGCCATTTCGGGCAACGCCAATGGCGCTTTGGAATTTGGCGGTTCCGCATCCGATGGAGCCACCAGCCTGACGGCCAATGGCCCGATTGCCTTTACGGGCGTCATGACCTCGAACACCGACATCGCTCTTTCCACCCCTGGAGATATTTCGGGTGGCAGTATCGAAGCGGGCGGCAGCGTCGCGGTACAAGGTGGCGGTGTGAACCTCACCGGCGTGCTGGGCGATAATCTGGCCCTGCAAGCCGCAAACGGGATGCGCATTGCGGAGCTGGAATCCGTTGGCGATGCCAATTTGCAGGCGGCTTCGGCAAATATCGGCAATGTTGCTGTCGGAGGCCAACTGGTGGTCACCACGACGGGCGAGCTGGCGATTGCGAGTGGCCTCGCCTTTGGCGCTGCGCTGGATTCAGGAGGCGATATTACTATCGGCTCGCTGAACGGGGATGGCGGCGATCTGACGGTGAATGCCGCTGGCGCGTTGACAGCTGAAAGCCTGATTGAATTTGAGCAAATCGATCTGAATGCAGCGCAGATCGATGTCCAAAGCCTGGTTGGCAACGCGATCAACACCGCGTCCACCGGGGCGAGCAGTTTCGGCCTGTTCTTTGCCAATAATGCAGCGACCATTGACGCACGCAGTTTGCAGACAACCACGCTCTTCGCCCAGTCGCTCAATGCCCGTACCGACGATGAATTGTTCGTCGATGAGCTGCAGGTGGCTGACACTTCGAATATCGACGCGGGCTCAATGACTATCCGCCTTGCTGCGGCTGGCACATTCCTTTCACGCACCATCGGCGACACGATTATCGAAGAGCTGCGGACGAGCGATCTTGCCGACCTGCAAGCGGCCAATCTGCAGATCGCCTTGCTCGAAAGTGGCGGCTCGATTGATCTGGATGTCGGGTCGGCACAAATCGACTCGATTGTCGCTGGCGCGGATCTGGATATTCTTGCCCAGACGGACATCGTATTCGGCACCGCGGAGAGCGGCGGTTCGACCACGATGGACGCCGGTCAATTGATCGAAGGAGACACGTTGACCGCAGGCGGAGACGTCAATCTGTCGGCAGAGACCATCCGTATCGGGAACATCTCCGGAGAGAACATCGGGATTGCCGTGACCGGCGATCTGGCATTCGACTCGATTGGCAGTCGCAACGATCTTGATCTTCAGGCTCGCAATATCGCCATCGGTACAGCGAGTGTCGGCGGCGATTTCGCGGCCCGCGCGGTTCAGACTATCGACGTGGACACAGCAGAGGTCGGCGGCGATCTGCGGTTCATTGCAGGCGAGGACGTCATCAGCTCTCAGCTTTTGCAAGTCGCTGGCACTGCCATCATCCGCGCGGGCGACGATATCGTTATCGAGGCAATAGACAGCGCGGGAACGCAGGCTCTGGTGGCAGGCGGCGATATCACCGCCACCACGCTAACCAGCGGAGGCGATGTCGCCCTTCGCGCCGGGGGGGACATTTCCACTACGAGCATCGCTGCCATCAACGACATTCGCCTCACCGGTCGCCGGATCAATTTCGGAACGATCACGGGCGAGAATTTCTACGCAGTGAACCGGCTCAGCCTGATTGGCGATCAGTTGTTCGTGACCGGCGATGTCAGCATCAGGCCGCCACGCGGTGCACCATTCTCGACCGTGAAGATCGGCGAGTTGTCGGCGGAGAACGCCACGATCAAGGCCAGCGGAACGGCCAAATGGGGCTCGGCAATCCAGTTGGGTTCGGCCCGGATCGGCAACTCTCTGTCGCTCTATGGGGAATCGGCTACGGCGACCGTGTTCGGGACCGGACCAACCCTGTCGATCTCGCTCGACGGGTTCAGAGCGCCGGTCATGACCTATGCCGATATCGATGTGACCAGCCTTGGCCCGGTCGATTTTGAACAGTTCGAAGTCGCGCGCGCCTCCATCGATCTGGCGGGCCGCGATGTGACGATATTCGATGGCTGGACGGAGCGTCTGGAGCTTTCGACCGCAGACCTGACCCTGCTAATCAACAATCTGTCGGGCAAGCGGGAGCGCGCATTCGACCATCAACGCTACTTCAGCAAATATCGCTTTGACCTGACCATTGAAGGGCTGGAGCCTGCCGGAGATAGTGGCAAGCCACGGTACAAATTGCACGCGGTCCCCGCTCAGGCGCAGGGTGTCGAGAAGGACAAGAAAGCTGGCGAGGATTTGGACGAAGAGCAGTTGGTCGCCGATGGAAAAGGCGATACGCGGTAACATGGCGGCGAAAGCTACGGCGTTAGAAGGGGCTATGCGCACCTTGGCAACGCATGCGACACCAGACGAGACTTCGGGTTCCGGCCTGCAATGGCCGAGCGCGTTCAGGCGTGCGTATCGGCATGGCCAAGCCCCGGTTTTGTCCTTGTCCTTGCTGCTTCTGCTCGCAGCCCCATCTACGGCGCAGGCGCAAACGCAGGCAGCGCCTCCCGATCCGGGTGTTATCAGCAGCCAGACCCTGAATCAGCAGCGCCGCGCGCTGGAGGAAGCGCCCGCTCCGCAAGAGGATGAAGCGGCGGTCACAGGCACGCGCGAAGAAAGCGCGTCCTCGATGCCGGACAGCGCCGTGCGGTTCGAATTGCGGGCTGTGGAATTCGATCCATCAGAGTTCCTGACCAGCGACGAGCTGGCCGGGGTGGCTGAGCCCTATATCGGCACAGAGGTCGGTTTCCCCAATCTGAACGCCATCGCCCAAGGGGTGAATGCGCTGTATGACGAATTGGGTCTCGTGACGGCGCGGGCAGTCCTGCTGCCGCAAACGATCGAGGGCGGCACAGTGCGCATCTCTCTGATCGAAGGGGCTGTCGGGGCGGTCGAGGTCGATACCGCAGACCAGTTGAGCGCAGAGGAGGCCATTCGTCGCTCCGGTCTCGAAGCTGGTGAAATTCTCGACACGCGGAAGCTTGAGCGCCGCTTGTCGCTGATCAACCGGACCAACCCGGTGCAAATCCGTGCAGGCCTGAAGCCGGGCGAGCAATTCGGACTCACCGATATCCAGCTGGCTGTCATCGCGCCCGAGGCAAACCTGCTGCAAGTGTTCGCGGACAATCACGGTTTCGACACGGTGGGCCAGTGGCAGGGCGGCGGATACTACCGCCGCACCGGTCTGATTGGCGCGTCCGACAGGCTGTCGGCCTATGTCGCTGCATCAGAAGGCGCGCTGTCTGGGACCGTTGCCTATGACGCTGCCATTCTTGGGCCCACGACCCGCCTGGGGCTGTCCTATGGGCGCAGCCGGTCGGAAATCGTCAACGGGCCCTTTGCCGTTGTCGGCAGCGTAGGGAAGACCGAGAATGTAGCGCTCAATTACTCGCAGCCGATTGCCTCCAGCAGCACGGAATTGCTCCTCGCCAGTCTAACCGCAGGCACCAGCAACACCCGCAATTTCGCGTCGGGCGTGTTCGTGAACGCAGTGCGGACGAACAAGGCGGGGGCGGGGCTGTCTTACAGCTATCTCGCGCCCGGTGTCAGCGTGCAGGCGAACGTGAACACGCTGATTGCCCGCGCATCGCTGATCGGGAATGCGGACAAGACCACATTCGGCGTTTTCTCGGGCACCGTCTTTGCCGAGAAACGGCTGGATGCGACATTCGGCATTCGCGGATTTGCAGGCTGGCAGGCGATCAGCTCCAACGGCGTCCCCGGCGATATCCTGTTCCAGATCGGCGGAGCATCCACCGTCCGTGGTTACGAACAAAGCGCCCTGTCGGGTGACGGCGGATATTACTTGAATGCGGAGGTCGATGCGAAAGTTGCCGATGGCTTCAACCTTTTCGCTTTTGCCGATCACGGGCGAATCTTCACGCAGCGCGTGCAGGAAAAGACGATCACGGCGGTGGGGGCGGGGCTGAGCCTGTCGTTGCTGAAGCACCTGTCGATCCGCGCAACCGGCGGCCTCCCGCTGCGCCGGTTGGCGGGGCAATCGCGCGATCCCCAATTCTTCCTGCGCGCACAATTGCAATTTTAGGAGCACTTTCAGTGGCGAAGAAGAAAAAGCTCGATACGGTAGCCGAAGTGTTGCGCGATATGGGCTTTCGCGCAGAGCACACCGAACTGGCCGGGGGACGCGAGGGACTGCGCAGCGCCACGGGCGGCGTTACCTTCGATATTGTCGCAGGCAACGAGACCGAGAAGGGCGTGTTGCGCGATGTGACATTCTTCACCAGCTTCGATTTGCCGGGAGAGGTTGGCGACCTTGCCAGCGAGTGGAACCAGCAGAAGCGTTTTGCCCGTGTGTTTCATCGCGACAAGAACCTTGTGATGGAAATGGATCTGGTGCTGCCCGCTCAGGCGGCTCCGGCGAAATCCATCGTCCGCGAAGGCACGGACAATTGGAACCGCTTGCTTCAGGATCTAGTCGCGACGCTGCGCACCCAATTGGCGCAGGCCTAAAACCCGGCCTTAGAACCCGGCTTGCAATCGCAGGCCATAAAGGCGCGGCCTGCGCAGCGAAAATAGCGAGACATTGGTAATCGGCCGGGTCAATCCGGCATTGATCACGGTGCTGTCTTCTATGTTGTCGACAAAGGCAGTGACGCGCCATTGCCCGGCCGGATGCGACAGTGCCACAGAGGCTCCGCTGACCGTGTTAGCGCCCCGCTTTTGCTCTGGCAGGTAATCCAGATTGATGAAGCTGGAACTCTCAACCCGCGTGTTTGCCGCCAGCTCCAGATTGAATGTGTTGCCCAGCGGAAATGTATGGCGATAGCCCAGATTGGCGGTCCATGTCGGCGTGTTGAGAGCGGGCCTGCCCGAGCAGTCGACAGTGAACAACCGGATCGGCGGCTGCGCGGTGCGCGGATCGTCGGCAATGCCGCAAGGCGTCAGCAGCGGTGCTCCGCTGGCCGAAATCGCATCGTAGGTTAGCGAGCCATAACGGCTGTTCAGATACTGGACGTCGGCCCGCAGCAGAATATTTTCCGTGGGCCGCCACTGCATATCGGCTTCGATTCCGAAGATGCGGGACCGTCCGGCATTGACCGTAACCCCAGCCTGACCGAAATTGCCCGGCGTGGTTTCCACCGGCCCGATATAGCTGATCTGCTGGTCGCGATATTGCCAATAGAAAGCCTCCAGATTGAAGGTCAGCCGGCCACCCAGCAGCCTGTTTTTCGCGCCGAGCGTGAAGGCGGTCAGCGTTTCCGGCGCGTAGAGGTTGTTGTTGGCGGACGGAAAGAACCCGCCCGATTTGAAGCCCGTTGCGGCGCTGGCATAGATCAGCGAATTGTCCGACGCGTCCCATTCGGCCCCTGCATTCCATGTGAAGCGCCGGTCCGTGCGCTCCGCGATCAAAGGAATATCGGGCGAATTCGGCGCGAAGGCAGTGCGGTTGGATATCGTGCCGGATACGGATTTGTCCTCATGCGTATACCTTGCGCCGCCGATCAGGCGGAACTTCGCGCTGCGGTGCCAGATGAAAGACCCATATCCGGCGATGCTCTCCGTGCGCAGGTTTGGCTGATATTCGGGGTTCGCCAGTGCGCCCTGATTGTAGTTGTTGAAGCTGCGCGTGCTGTCATCGAACAGGTACAGGCCGACCGAATATTCCAGCGTATCCGAGGGCGCGCTGACGAGCCGTATATCCGCAGTCAGCTGATCGGAGCTCTCCTCGATCCGCGAGGGGAAGCCGGGGTTGTAGGTGAGCAGATCGGGGCGGGATTTGCGGTAAGCCAGAATGGCGGTCAGCTGGGCAAAATCGACGTCTGCCCGTGCCTTGACCGATACCCCCCAGAAACGGCTGTCCTGAAATCCGTCGCCCAGCGGCACGCTGACCAGATTGCGGATCTGGTCATCGGTGAAACTGGCAAAGGGCGGGGCACCGCGAAATTGCAGGAAGGCGCGGTCCTGCAGGATTTGGGTAATTCGCGGGTCGGATGCGCCAATGCGCTGGCCCGGGTCGGGCGCATCGGGTGTGCGCGGTGATGCTATCAAGACCGCCCCGGTCCCTCGTCCGCCAATATGCGCATAATCGCCGGATATCGTGAGGGAAAACCCGTCTTTGGGTTGGAGGAGCAGTGTCAGCCTTCCCGCGCTGATATCCTCGTCGTCATATCCGTCCGAGAGATAGCCATCATGGCGCGCGTGCTGTCCGGCGACCCGCACTGCAGCCTTGTCGCCCAGCGGCAGGGTTAGCCCGCCCTGCAACTTGCGGGAGGAAAAATTGCCGATTTCGGCCAGCATATCGGCGCTCGTCTCACCCAATTGGGGTTGTCGCGTGACTACGTTGATGGCTCCGGCGGTTGCATTACGGCCATAGAGCGTGCCCTGCGGCCCCTTCAGCACCTCGATCCGGTCAATGTCGAACAGCGACCCGGCAGGCGATGACGGTCGGCCAAAAACCACATCGTCGACATTGTAGGCTATCGCGTTCTCTTGAAATGCATTCACCGCCAGCGCGCCCACGCCGCGAAAGGTGAAGCTGGTCGAGATATCCACCGGCTGGACGGTCAGGCCGGGCACCAGAGCTGTCAGATCACGCGGGTCAGTTACGCCGCGCGCCTCCAGTTCCTCGGCGGTCAGGACCGATGCGGCGAGGCCGGTTTTCTGCAGCGGCTGGGCGCGCCTGCGCGCGGTGACGATAATATCGTCTGCTGCGGGCGCTCGCTGGCTTGCCTCATCCGTTTCAGGAGCCGGGCCTTGCATGGGCTGCGCCATCCCGGCGGTGCTCAGGCAGAGGCCCAGTGCGGTCACCGAGCTGCACATGATACCCCGCCATTGCATCTGCTGCATCTGCTCAGCCGGCTGCCCGCGCCGGAGCGGGCCGGGGCCATACTTCGTGCAAAGCGCTGATTGATCGATCCCGCGTTGTGCGATCAGCAAACCAGTATGCCATTGTAGAGACCAGCTGCTGGTAATCCTCGACAGTGTAATGCGGCGCCAGCATCAACAATCTTTCCACTGTGCCACGCGCATCATTTGCGCGGCCAGCCAGCGCCTGAGCCATAGCCAGCGCGACCAGATTGAGGCTGTAATTGGGATTGCGATCCGCGCAGTCATCATAGGCGGCGATGGCCTGATCAATCCGGCCCAGTTTGATCTCGCAGTGCCCGCGATAATGCGCCCACAGGCCAAAGCGCGGGTGATGCGGTGCGCGCGCCTCTGCAGTTTCGATCATCCGCTGCCCCGCTACGTCGCTGTTCAGCCAGCAATATTGCCACCCCAATACTGCGAGGGAGTGGGGATTGTTGGGATTGAGCTCTACCGAACGGGTCAAATGACGGACGGCCAAACGGGGATTGCCCCGCATGGTGGCGACGATACCCGCCGCGGCCAGAACTTCGGGGTCGAGCGGTGTCAAGCGCATCGCCGCATCGAGATATCGCCCGGCACGCTGCGCTGCATCTGCCGGGGTGCCTGCGAAATTGCTGACGATGTTTTGCGTATATTGAACCGCCAGAGCTGCGTGCACGGCAGCGTCGTCGGGATTAATCTCCAACGCCTGCTCGAGAAGCGCGATGATCTCGAACGCGGCTTTTTCGTTGTAATTGAGGCGCAGGGCTTCTGCTTGCTGGACCAGCTCGTATGCGCCGAGCTGGAAGGAGCGATTCTGCTTGGGGGAGTTGGCATGGGACAATTGCAGTGCGCTCGACATAGCTGTCGAGATATCGAGCACGATAGTATCTTCCACCTCATAGAAATTGGCCAGATCGACAGACATTTTGCTGGCCCAGACCTGCTCGTCGGTAACGCTGTCCATCAGTGAATGCCGAACGGACAGCCCATCCCCTTCGCGCGTCAATGTTCCCGAAACGAGATACCGTACGCCCAATTTGCCAGCTATTTCTGCAATACTGGCGGGGGCGCCCTGCAATCGGGTCGCTGAATTATAGGCTGCAACATGCAGCCGGGGCACGCGGCCCAGCAGCGATGTGAGATCGCGGGTCAGGCCATCGGCCAGATACCGGTCGCTTTCCCGCGTCGACATGTTCTCGAACCCGAGCACCGCGACTGAGTAGTCGGATGCGGCTGGCAATTGGTCGAGCAAGCGGGTTGCCGTCGGTCCGCGATCATTGGCGGCCGCTTCGAAATCGACCGGGGCGGCCAAGGTATAGCCACGCTTCCAGACAGTCTCGATGTAGTTTTCGATGGACTTGTCGATGCGAAAAATACGCCGCAGCAGCGAGATCGCGCGGGTGAGGCTTTCGTCGGCCCCCGGGTTGAAGAGCCAGACCTGATTGATCAACTCGTCACGCGAAACAACTTCGGATGGCCGGTTGGCGAGATGGACGAGAACGTCCATGACCAGAGGCTCCACGCCGTATACCTGGCCTTTGTGGCTCAACGTATTTTGACTTGGATTGACTTCGAACAGGCCTACGGAGAACATCCGGTTGATCGCGATTCTCCCCCCGAGTTGCACGCGTGCCTTTTTGCTGCAAAAACAGCTGGTTTTGCAGTCTGGTTTGCGCGGCGCGACCCGGCCCAGCGCCAATAGACCACTACCTGAACGGTGTCACCGCTTTTATGAGAGGGAGCTAATTCTGACACATAGTCAGCGGCGGGGAGTGCCAAAAGAAATGGTGCCGGCTAGAGGATTCGAACCCCTGGCCCCCTGATTACAAATCAGGTGCTCTACCAACTGAGCTAAGCCGGCACGGGCTCATCGAAAGCGCCTTTGGCTCAAGTCACGCCGAAGGTCCAGCCCTCGGTTTGTGCAATTTGCCGGGTTAGGCCATCCGGATTCCACCGGGCGGGCTCATCGGCCACTCTGCGCAGCCAGGCGGCGGTGATGATCGCATCGCTGCTGTGATCGTCGATCTCGCCAGTGCCGCCGATGCGGGCAGAGCCGAGCGCGCCTAGCGCATCGTCCAATTCGGCGCGGTCGCGGATCTTGGAACGGCTGGCGCTGCGGCCTGCCTCTATCGCGGCGAGGCTGGTGTAAATCTCGCAGACGACCGAGCCGGAGGGAGGCAGCGGGTCGATCGGCCAGACGGGCAGGGCACCGTTCAGACCATGCAACATACGCATGCCGGTAAGGCTTGATTTGCCGACTTGCGCGGCGCCGACGAGGTTGAAATTGGAATATGGCTTCAATCCCATTTCCGCCTGCCGCAGTTCGGTCACACGGAAGCGGCCCCGCCCGTGCTCCGCTCCGTCGCAGCGAAATGCCTCGCCTTCGCGCCCGCCTTGGCGGCGAAAGAAGCGCGCGAGGTCGGGGTGGTCGGTAAAACTTCCAGCGGCAAGGTGCGGGTCGCTCTCGCATAGCCGGTCGATCATCGCCCACAGCGCCTTGGCGTCTGGCGGGCTGGACGGGTGCCCGGGAAAGAAGGCACCGCAATCGGCGAAGGGGAGTGAGATGCCCAGATCCATGCCCACCAGGGTGTCTGCGGGTAGGTCGGCCAGCACCGCCTGCACTTCGGCCCGCGACCACTTGTTCCCGCGCTCGATCAGGACAGGCGCACCGCCGCCCGCATCGGCAATTGCCAGCGCAATGCCCGAATGGCGTTCACCAGCCGCGCCCGACCAGTCGATGGCGAGAAATTGTCTGAATCTAGCCACTACCTCAAAATTCCGTTCGCCCAGAGCTTGTCGAAGGGCTGGAGTTCCGCTGGGCATAAGAAAAGCAGTGCTTCGACAGGCTCAGCACGAACGGGTTTGGAGGTATGCGCCTAGGCATTACCCCCGCTCCCCGCGCAGCTTGTCCCAATAGGCGAGGCGCTCGCGGATTTTGCGCTCGAAGCCGCGCTCGACTGGCTGGTAATAGTCCTGCGGCTCCATCCCGTCAGGCCAGTAATTGTCTCCGGAGAATCCGTCAGCGGCATCGTGATCGTAGGTGTAGCCTTTGCCGTAGCCGACGTCTTTCATCAGCTTGGTCGGGGCGTTGACGATGTTCATCGGCGGCATCAGGCTGCCGGTTTCCTTCGCGCTGCGCCAAGCGGCCTTCTGCGCCTTGTAGACGGCGTTCGATTTGGGCGCGGTGGCGAGATAGAGGCAGGCCTGCGCCAGCGCGAGTTCGCCTTCGGGACTGCCGAGAAATTCATACGCCTCGCGCGCGGCGTTGCACTGGACCAGTGCATTGGGGTCGGCCAGCCCGATATCTTCCACCGCCATGCGGACCAGTCTCCGGGCGAGGAACAGCGGCTCTTCGCCCGCCGTCAGCATCCGCGCGAGATAATAGAGCGCGGCCTGCGGATCGGAGCCGCGCACCGCTTTGTGCAGCGCGCTGATGAGATTGTAATGCCCCTCGCGATCCTTGTCGTAAACGGCCACGCGGCACTGCAGGAACCCTCCGAGGCCTGAGGGGTCGAGCGGCGTTTCGATATCCGCGTTATACAACGTCTCGGCCTGATTGAGCAGGAACCGGCCATCACCATCCGCGCTGGCGATCAGCGCCTCGCGCGCTTCGGGGGTGAGGGGGAGGGGGCCTTCCAGACCCTCGGCCCGGTCGAGCAGCTTACCGAGAGCCTCGGCATCAAGCCGGTGCAGGATCAGGACCTGAGCGCGGCTCAGCAAGGCGGCGTTGAGTTCGAAGCTGGGATTCTCCGTCGTCGCGCCCACCAGCGTAACCGTGCCGCGCTCCACAAAGGGAAGAAAACCATCCTGCTGCGCGCGGTTGAAGCGGTGAATTTCGTCCACAAACAGCAGGGTCCGCTGGCCTGCCCCGGCGGCTTTATCGGCAGCGGCGAAGGCTTTCTTGAGGTCGGCAACGCCGGTGAACACCGCGCTCACCGCCTCGTAGCGCATGCCCACTGCATCCGCGAGCAGGCGCGCCATGCTGGTTTTGCCTGTGCCCGGCGGACCCCACAACACCATGCTGGACAGCCGACCCGCCGCGACCATACGCCCGATTGGGCCCTCGGGTCCGGTCAGGTGTTCCTGCCCGATAATCTCTTCGAGCGAGGAGGGGCGCAGCCTGTCGGCCAGGGGGGCGTCTTCGCGCGGGGCTTCGTTTCGCCGACTATCGGTACCGCTTATCGCGGGGTCATCTCCAAACAAATCCGTCATTGGTGGATCGCCATAGGTCGCTGGTCGGAAAATGCCATGCAGCTCTTGCAATGGCCCACCCAAGATATATCTTTAGTGCATAAAGAGCTATCAGGAGAACAGCATATGACATGGCAGAAATACGGAAAAGGCGGCTGGAACAATCTCGGCCCGATGATCGCGATGATGGCGGCCTCTGCTGCCAGCGAGTGGGACGAGGGTGAAGGGCGCAGGCGATCGCGCCGCAGCGAGGGCCGTGGCGGCGGCTGGCACGATGGCGGGCCGCGCCGCAAACGCCGTGGCCGGATGTTCGCACAGGGCGAATTGCGGCTGGCACTGCTGGCGCTCATCGCCGAGGAATCTCGCCACGGCTACGAGCTTATCCGGGCGATCGAAGATATGACCGGAGGGTCGTACGCACCGAGCCCGGGTGCGGTCTATCCCACGCTGCAGATGTTGGAGGAAGAGGGCCAGATCAAACCGGCCAAGGCCAAAGGCAAGGCGAAGTCGAAAGACTCCGGCGATGATGCCGACACCAGCGGGAAGAAGCCCTTCAAGGCAACCAAATCCGGCAAGGCCGAACTGGAAGAGCGCGCCGACGAGGTCGAGCAGCTGATGGGCCGCCTGAACGAGCATGGCGACCGGGCAGAGCGCGTGCGGGAGAAATCGCCCGATCTGTTTCGCGCCATGGGCAATCTGGCGAACGTCCTGAAAATCCGCGCCCGCTCTGGCAAGCTGGACAAGAAGGCGATGGACGAAATCGTCGACATTATCGACGAAGTGGCCAAGCGGATCGAGCGTATGTGACGCGCTGCACGTCCCCACTTGAAACGGGCGGGCTGGAGCGTTTTGCGCTTCCGGCCCGCTTGCGTTAGACCCCGACTAAAGTCTGGGTCGCTAAAGGGGGGGGGGGATTGTGATGATCGGAGAAACGAAGACACCGTGGCATGTGTGGGCCGTCGGCGGCATCACGCTGCTATGGAACGCAGTGGGCATTTTCAGCTATATGATGACCCATCTGGACCGGCTGGAAGATCTGGACATGACGGCCGAGCAGATCGCTTTCTTCGACAGCTTTCCGGCCTGGGCCAATGCGTTTTGGGCGCTGGGCGTGTGGGGCGCGTTTTTCGGGTCGGTGCTGATCCTTTTCCGTTCGCGGTTTGCGGTGCCATCCATCGGAATTTCGATTGTCGGTCTGATCGTCACGACAATCTACCAGAACTTCATGATCGAAGTGCCTGAAGAACTGCAGAGCCTCGGCCTGAATGTGATGATCTGGGCGACCACGCTGTTCATGTTCTGGTATGCGCTTAGAATGCGGCGCGAGGGCGTCTTGCGCTGAGCGGTCAGCTGCGGCGGTCCTCGACCAGCCGCAGATAGGTCTCGGCGACAACCGAATTGATGGCATCCCAGCTGTAGTCGCGGGATCGCAGCTCTCCGGCGGCGCCATGCGCGGTTCGCAAGGCATTGTCGGTGCAATAGGGCGCGAGCGCATCGGCAAATCCGGCGGTGTCGCCCGGCTTCACCAATCGGCCCGAAACGCCGTCCTCCACCAGACTGGCGCTGCCTGTCGCGCGTGCGGCCACCACCGGCAGCCCGCTCGCCATCGCCTCGAGCGTGACATTGCCGAACGTTTCGGTGATCGACGGGTTGAGGAACACATCGGCGCTCGCCAGCGCGCGGCCCAAGTCTTTACCGGTTTGGAAGCCTGCAAAAATGCCGCCCGGCAGAGCCTTCTCGAACCATTCGCGCGCCGGACCGTCGCCGATCACCAGCACCTTGTGCGGGGCTTGCCGCTTGCGCAATTCGATCACGGCATCGGCAAAGACGTCGAGTCCCTTTTCCATCACCAGCCGGCCGAGGAAGGCGATGGCGATGTCGTCGTCCTTCAGGCCCAATGACCGCCGCCATTCCATATCGCGGCGGCTAGGATCGAAAATGTCGCGGTCCACGCCGCGGGTCCACAGGCCGATATCGTCGCCCATCCCCTGTTCGCCCAGTTCCTCGATCATGCTGGGGGAGGGCGCAACCAGCGCATCGCAGCGTTTGTAGAACCGCCGCAGGATCGAAATCAGCGGCCCTTCCATGAAGCCAAGCCCGTAATATTGCGGGTAAGTCTCGAACCGCGTGTGCACCGATGCGAGCACCGGAATGTCCCGTGCCATCGCCCATTTCAGCGCGGCATGGCCAGTGGGATCGGGGGACGAGAGATGCACGACGTTGGGCTTGAACGCCTCCAGATCATCCCTCGCCTTGGCATTGAGGCCCAGCGGCAGGCGGTATTCCCCGCGCCCTTTCACCGGCATGCGCACATTGGGCACGTTCACTAGATCGCCGGTTGCAGGGAAATCGGGGTTTTTCACTTTGGGCGAATAGACGCGCAGCTGCGCACCCTGCCGCAGCAGATATTCGGCCAGACGGTTCAGCGCCTGATTCGCCCCGTCGCGGGTGTAATTGTAGTTCCCGCTGAACAGCGCGATGCGAAGATCGGAAAGCCCCATGCGGCGCAGTCTTAGTGGCCGCGAGGCGTCTTGGCGAGAGGGCGCTTTATCCAAAACCGGCGGAACAATCGCTGCGCTGGGCCGCTGGCTGATTGACACAACCCCACAAACCTATAGTGCGCGCCTCGGGCCACGCGGTCCCAACGCCGCGCGTGCTCTCTGTAAGGAGAGAATACATGACTAACGTACCTGCCGAGCCGGCGCTGAAGCCTGCTCGTCCGCAATTTTCTTCCGGTCCCACGGTGAAATTCCCGGGCTGGTCCCTCGACAAGCTGAAGACCGAATCGCTCGGACGCTCGCACCGTTCGGCTGTCGGCAAGGCGCGCCTGAAATACGCGATCGACCTGACCCGCGAATTGCTGGGCGTGCCCGACGATTACCTCGTCGGCATCATGCCGGCCTCGGACACAGGCGCGCTGGAATGCGCGATGTGGACCATGCTGGGCGCGCGCCCCGCGACAGTCGCTGCATGGGAAAGCTTCGGCAATGTCTGGATTCAGGATGCGGTCAAGCAGCTCAAGCTGCCCGACCTGCAGGTGCTGGATGCCGATTACGGCCAAATCCCCGACCTGACGCAAATTCCGCAGGGCAACGATGTTGTCTTCACTTGGAATGGCACGACCTCGGGCGCGAAAATCCCCAACACCGATTGGCTTGCGGCTGACCGCGAGGGCATCACGATCAACGATGCGACCAGCGCCGTTTTCGCGCAGGAAATGGACTGGGCGAAGCTGGATGCGACGACCTTCTCTTGGCAGAAAGTTATGGGCTCCGAAGCGCAGCACGGCATGCTGATCCTAAGCCCGAAGGCTGTGGCGCGGATCGAAAGCTACGACCCAGAATGGCCACTGCCGAAGCTGTTCCGCCTGAAGAAGGGCGACAAGATCAACCGCGCCATTTTCGAAGGCGCGACGATCAACACGCCCAGCCTGCTGGCGACGGAAGATTATATCGCGGCGCTGGAATGGGCGAAATCCATCGGCGGGCGTCAGGCGATGTTCGAGCGCGCCGATGCCAATGCTAAGATCGTCACCGACTGGATCGAGGCGACGCCCTGGCTGCGCAACATGGTCGATGATCCGGCCAAGCGGACCAACACCGGCGTGTGCTTCGTCTTCCAGGGCGAGTGGTATGATGGCCTGTCCGACGAGGACAAGGCCGGTGTGCCCAAGAAAATCGCCGCGATGCTGGACGAGCGCGATGTCGGCTACGACTTCAACGGATACCGCGACGCTCCGCCGTCCCTGCGCATCTGGTGCGGCGGCACGCTGGAGCAGGAAGACCTGAAGCGCCTCCTCCCGTGGATCGAGTGGGCTTACGAGACGATCAAGTCGTCCACCTGAAATCCGGTGTCACCCCGGACATGATCCGGGGCCCAGCTTCTCTTCTCTCCGCGCTCAAAGCAGCGGGATCCCGGATCAGGTCCGGGATGACGATCTGAAGGTATTTGCAATGACCAAACCCAAAGTACTTATTTCCGACAAAATGGACCCCAACGCCGCGCGCATTTTCGAAGAGCGTGGCTGCGATGTCGACGTCATCACCGGCGAAAGCCCCGAAGAGCTGAAAGCCCGCATCGGCGAATATCACGGCCTCGCTATTCGCTCATCGACGAAGGTGACTCCCGAAATTCTGGACGCCGCGACCAATCTCAAGGTCATTGGCCGTGCGGGGATCGGCGTCGACAATGTCGATATTCCCTACGCATCGGGCAAAGGCGTCGTCGTGATGAACACGCCGTTCGGCAATTCGATCACCACCGCCGAACACGCGATTGCGATGCTGATGGCATTGTCGCGCCAGATCCCGCAGGCCAACACCCGCACGCAGGCCGGGGAATGGCCCAAGAAGGACTTCATGGGCATCGAAGTCACCGGCAAGACCCTCGGCCTGATCGGCGCGGGCAATATCGGCTCCATCGTCGCCTCCCGCGCGCTGGGCCTGAAGATGAAGATCGTTGCCTTCGATCCGTTCCTGACGCCGGAACGGGCAGTGGAAATCGGTGTCGAGAAAGTCGATCTGGACGAGTTGCTCGCCCGCGCCGACTTCATCACGCTGCACACCCCGCTGACCGACGAGACGCGCAATATCCTCTCGGCAGAAAATCTCGCCAAGACGAAGGAAGGCGTGCGCATCGTCAATTGCGCGCGCGGCGGCCTGATCGACGAAGCGGCTCTGGCGAAGCTGCTGGAAAGCGGCCATGTCGCGGGTGCAGCGCTGGATGTGTTCCAGACCGAACCTGCCACCGAAAGCCCGCTCTTCGGCTTGCCGAACTTCATCTGCACGCCGCATCTGGGTGCCTCCACCACCGAAGCGCAGGTCAATGTCGCGCTGCAGGTGGCCGAGCAAATGGCCGATTATCTGGTCAATGGCGGCGTCACCAATGCGCTCAACATGCCCTCGCTCAGCGCGGAGGAAGCCCCCAAGCTGAAGCCCTATATGAAGCTGGCCGAGAACCTCGGCAGCCTGGTGGGGCAGCTGGCGCATGGTAATCTCACCACAATCAGCATCGAGCGCGAAGGCGCAGCGGCAGAGCTTTCGGGCAAGCCTATCGAAGGCGCGGTTCTGGCCGGACTGATGCGGCAATATTCCGACACGGTGAACATGGTCAACGCGCCCTATCTGGCGAAGGAGCGCGGGCTGGATGTCCGCTCCATCCGCCATCAGAAAGAAGGCGCCTACAACACGCTGATCCGGGTGACCGTGGCGACCGAGCAGGGCGACCGCTCTGTGGCGGGCACGCTGTTCGGCAGTGATGCGCCCCGTCTGGTGGAGATATTCGGCATCGGTATCGAAGCCGAATTGAGCGGACACATGCTGTATATCGTCAACGACGATGCGCCGGGCTTTATCGGCCGGATCGGGACACTGATGGGCGAGCATGGCATCAATATCGGCACGTTCAATCTGGGCCGCCGTGAAGCGGGCGGGGAAGCGGTGCTGCTGCTGAGCGTCGACCAGCCGATTTCGCCGGAAGTGGTAAAGCAGGCCTGCGCCGTCGAAGGCGTCCGGCTGGTGAAACCGCTGGCGTTCTGATCGTCAACGTTATCCTCGCGGAAGCCGGGATCCCATGGCGCCGGATCGTACCAGGCGGCCCGAGATCCCGGCTTTCACCGTTAAGACGAAGAGGCTAGAGGCCGCGCCATGACCAAAACCGACGACCTGCTGCCCATCGGGCTGGAAGACCGGCTGCCCGCGGTTGCGCGCAGCATCACGGCTGCAATGCGCGATGCGTTGGGCGCGATGGACAGCCATGGCTATGACCGGGTCAGCCCGCCGCTGGTGGAATTCGAACGCTCTCTGGCGGGCCGGATGGACGGGGTCAGCACGCAGAAGCAGTTCCGCTTCGTTGATCCGGCGTCCCTGCGCACGCTGGCTCTGCGGTCCGATATCACACCCCAGCTGGGGCGGATTGCCAGCACCAATATGGCCACCGCACAGCGCCCCTTGCGGCTGTGCTATGCTGGCGAAGTAACCACTATGGTCGCGGACCAGCTGGCCCCCGCACGCCAGCGCACACAGATCGGCGCAGAGCTGATCGGCGCGGATACTGTCGCCGCCGCCAGCGAGATCGTGCGGCTGGCGCTGGAAGCGGTCGAGGCCACGGGCGCGCGCGGACTGTCGCTCGATTTCACACTGCCCGACCTGGTTGATACGCTCGCCACCGATGCCTTCCCGCTGGAAGCTGACCGGATCGAAGCCGTCCGGCGCGAACTGGATACGAAAGACGCGGGCGGATTGGTCAGCGTGGGCGGTGAGGCGTATCTCCCGCTGATCCACGCGGCAGGCCCGTTTCCCGAGGCAATCGAGCGTCTGCGCGCCATCGACGCTGGCGGAGTTCTGGCGAGCCGGATCGAAGCGCTGGAGGCGATTGCCGAGGCGGTCGGCGACCGCGCCCGCATCACGCTGGACCCGACAGAACGCCACGGCTTCGAATATCAAAGCTGGTTCGGATTTACCCTGTATGCCGAAGGCGCGCGCCGCTCATTGGGCCGCGGCGGCACCTACAGCATTGGCGGGACAGGCGAGGCCGCTACAGGATTCTCGCTCTATCTCGACGCGCTGCTGCCCGCTTTGCCCGCCATGCCGGGGCGCGATCTGGTGTTCCTGCCGCTGGGGCACGACAGCAGCAAAGCCGCCGCATTGCGCAGCGAAGGCCGCCGGACAGCCGCCGCCTTGTCGGACAGCGACACGCCTGCGCAGCTTGGCTGCTCGCACATTCTGCAAGGTTCTGACTGCGTTCCCTGCGCCTAGATTAGAGCGGCGCGGCCGGACTAGAAAATTTCGCCCAGAATACCGCCGACATTGCCCAGCGGATTCTTGCGGAAGGCGGCTTCCTCCCGGCCCAGATAGGTGAAGATCCCGTCCAATCCCTGATCGGTGACGGTGTTCGTCAGCCCGCGCCGGTCCAGCCCCGCAGCGGCGAGCCAGCTGTATTTCCGGTTCAGCGATTCCAGCTGCGAATGCGCGCCCAGATCGCCCAGAGCGCTGTCCACCAGCGGGTCCAGCTTGCCATGCAGAGCGTCATTGCTGCTTTGGCGCAGATAGCGCGTGCCGCCATCATTGTTCCGCGCGATTGCGGGCACATCGCTGAACGACAAATCGTCGATGGCGGTGCGGAAGATCGGCTTTGCCTCGCCCGCCGCCGTGCCAGCCGCCGAGTTGAGCGTTCGGATAAATCCATCAAGCAGTCCCAGCCGCGATACGCCGCCGAACAGCGACCCGAGCAGACCTGAACTGCGACCGATAAAGGGCAGGCCGATGCGCACGTCTTCGTCGCCGTAAAACGCACCGGGCCGCGCCAGCTTGTCCAGCGCACTGTCCGATGCTTTGCCGAGGATGGAGGAGAGACCGAGACCCTGTGCGTGCAAGGGTGCTGCCCAGCTCATGGAAGTCATGGCAGCCCCCGTCGCCAATACCCCGCCGATCACGGCGCGCCTGCTCAAATTCGAATTGCTCATCCCGTTCCTCCCTGTTTTTACCCCTCGCACGACAGAACGTGCATCACTTGCCTATGCCACGTTTCATTATCCCCCGCTGAATTGCGTAATCGGGGCTATGGAAGGGTGATGAGGCGCGACAGCTTTCTTGCCCTACCAACGGGCATCCCTTACGGCGCGCACGGGCTTTCATCCTCAAGGATAATCATTTGGCAAACGTAACCGTTATCGGCGCACAATGGGGCGACGAGGGCAAAGGCAAGATCGTCGACTGGCTGGCATCGCGCGCCGACGCGGTGGTCCGGTTTCAGGGCGGCCACAATGCCGGCCATACGCTGGTGGTGGGCGAGACGACCTACAAGCTGAGCCTGCTGCCCAGCGGCATCGTCACCGGCACGCTGTCGATTATCGGCAATGGCGTGGTGCTGGACCCGTGGGCGCTGAAGGCCGAGATCGAGAAGCTGGAGGGGCAGGGCGTTGTCATCAATGACGATAATTTCGCCATCGCCGACAATTGCCCGCTGATCCTGCCGCTGCACCGCGATCTGGACGGATTGCGCGAGACGGCAGCGGGCAAAGGCAAGATCGGCACCACCGGTCGGGGTATCGGCCCGGCTTATGAAGACAAAGTCGGTCGCCGCGCCATCCGCGTGTGCGATCTGGCCCATCTCGATCAGGTCGATCCGCAGATCGAGCGCCTGTGCGCCCACCACGATGCACTGCGGGCCGGTTTCGACCAGCCGCCGGTAGACCGCGAGGGGTTGAAGGCCGAACTGGCGGAAATCGCCGACTTCGTGCTGCAATATGCGCAGCCGGTGTGGAAGCGCCTTAAGAAGGTCCGCAAGGCCGGGGCGCGTGTGCTGTTCGAGGGCGCGCAGGGCGTGCTGCTGGATGTCGATCACGGCACCTATCCCTTCGTCACCAGCTCCAACACGGTCAGCGGCAGCGCATCGGCGGGCAGCGGGCTTGGCCCCAGCGCCACCGGTTTCGTGCTGGGCATTGTGAAGGCCTACACCACCCGCGTGGGTAGCGGCCCGTTCCCGACCGAGCTGGATGATGAAGTAGGGCAGCGACTGGGCGAGCGGGGCCACGAGTTCGGCACCGTTACCGGGCGGCAACGGCGGGTCGGCTGGTTCGATGCAGTGCTGGTGCGTCAGACCTGCGCGATCAGCGGCGTGACCGGCATCGCGCTGACCAAGATCGACGTGCTCGACGGTTTCGAGACGGTGAAGATCTGCACCGGCTATCGGTTGAACGGGAAGGTGATGGATTACCTCCCCAGCCACGCTGCCAGTCAGGCCGCGGTCGAACCGATTTACGAGGAAATGCCGGGTTGGAGCGAGAGCACGGCGGGGGCGAAAAGCTGGGCCGATTTGCCCGCTGCGGCGATCAAATATGTCCAGCGTATCCAGGAATTGATCGAGACGCCGGTTGCGCTGGTATCCACCAGCCCGGAACGGGACGACACGATTCTGGTGCGCGATCCGTTCGAGGATTGATGTTAGGACGGCGCAAATGAAACCTGCGCCGTTCCTTTCTGCTGCCTTCGCGATCCTGTCGCTGGCTGCCTGCGCGCCGCAGGCCGACACCCCGCAGCCGGCCCGTCCGGTCGCCGTCGATTATCTGCTGGTCGACAAATCGGACCGCACCTTGTGGGTCTATGCGGGCGGCGAAGTGGTCCGCACCTATACCGGTCTGCAATTCGGCGATGCGATGTTCGGGCACAAGCAATTCGAAGGCGACGAGCGCACGCCGGAAGGGCGCTACACGATCGACACGCGCAACCCGAACAGCAGCTACCACCTCTCGCTCCGCGTCAGCTATCCCAACGCAGATGACCGCGCCTTTGCCGAAATGCAGGGCATGGACCCGGGCGGAGATATCTTCCTCCACGGCCAGCCCAACGGCATGCCCGCAGGGCGCATGCCGGGCGACTGGACCGACGGCTGCATCGCCTTCACCAATGCGGAAATCGAAGAGCTCTATGCGCTGGTTGCGGACGGAACGGTGATCGATATCCGCCAATGATTTTCAGCGTGAATTCTTGACACGATCCCTTTATGTTCTTTACGTGTTCCTGATAATACGCAGGAGCACGTATTTATGACGCAAGCCGATTTTGCCTATCACGCCATAAGTGACGGTTCTGCTGTATCGAACACCGCTGCAATTCTTGCCGATGCGGATGCTGCCCGCGAAGAATGGTGCGCGGATGCGGAGGCGGCGGGGCTTACGGTTATCCGGCAGTGTGGATTGTCCGATTTTTCCGGCCAGAGCTTGCATCAACACATCGGAGCGTTGGGAGATATTCTGCTGGTCGATTGCCGGGATGCTGGCGCTGCTGCGCTCGCTGGCCTGGCGCGGATCGATGACGCCGCATCACGCAGCGGTGTGGGGCTGGTGGTCTCGGTATCGCCCGAAGCCCTTGAGGCTGTGTTTGCCTGCGTTTCGAATTGCGATGCGGATTTCCTTGTCGATCCCACCCCGGCGGAACGGATCGTGGCATTGGGCCAGGTAATCGCCCATGCGCCGCGTGCCCGAGTGAGGGAATTGTCGGCTGACGACCGGACCACACTGCTGCGCCTGACCGAGCAGGTGGGCGAAATCGCCGCTAGGCTGGAGAGCATGGGACAAGCTGGCCTATCGCCACAGGGCGGGGCGTTCCGCTTCGAGTCGCCCGGCAATGCGTTTAGGGGTCAGAACGAGAATGAAACTTCGCTCATTCGCAAACCGCGCCCTTCGCTCCCCGATCCCCGATTGGTGCGCGAGATCATTCGCCAGCGGCAGATGCGCGCGAAGTTTTTTGAAGGCGATTTCTTTGCCGATCCGGCGTGGGATATCCTGCTCGATCTGACGGCAGCGCGGGCCGAGCATAAGCGGGTTTCGGTCACGTCGCTGTGTATTGCCAGCGGCGTGCCGCCCACCACCGCGCTGCGCTGGATCACCCAGCTGATAGAGGCGGGCCTGTTGGAAAGAGTGCAGGATGACACCGACAAACGCCGCGCCTTCATCGCGCTGACCGACAAGGCTGCGCATGCCATGGCGGAGTACTTCGCGGCAATCGGCGCAGGGGCCGGGAACGCGCGTTAGTCTAGCGCCCTGCGGAGAATGACCGTCAGCCCGTGGCCCGGTGGATCGTTTGGCAATGTGCGCCGCTCTGCATCGGCGCGGGAACGGTCGAGGATTGCGCGCGGGATGGCCGGGTCATGAAGCAGCGTGTCGCAGGTGCCCAGCAGGCGGGCTTGCTTCAGGGTCAAATCGTCGGGGTCATCACTGTGGAGCGTGATTTCGATGATTTCCGCAGGGGTGACACCGGTTCCCGCAGCGGCAATCCACTGCGCCACGTCATCCCCGTCAGCGCCGCCCAGCGGGTCAAGCACGCCGCCTTCGCTCAAAGCCCGGTCCACTGCGCCGCGCCGCGCGTCACCATCCGGCCACGCGCCGCGCATCGCATCACGGGCATCGCGCAACGCCGCGGCAAGCGATCCGAGCGATGGCGGAAGCAAGCGCTCCAGCCGCAGCCGCAAATGCTTGGCCAAGCCTGCCGATGCGCCCGACGTGCTGACCGCCACGAGAACCGGCTCCCGGTCGAGAATGCTTGGGGTGGTGAAGTCGCACAGCTCCGGCCGGTCAGCGACATTGACCAGCAAGCCGCGCCGTTTCAGCCGCAGAGCGACGGCCTCTGCCTCGCGGTCGTCCTCCAGCGCGACGAATGCCAGATGCGCGTGATGCGCCTCGGCCTCGCTACACGGAATGCCGCCCGCCCGCTCCACAAGCCGTGTCTTCGCCTCGCCCATCACGCCTTCGCTGACGACAACGACGCGCAGGCCTTTGATCCGGTGGAAGAGGGGGAGGGAGCCAATCATCTCACGCGCCTAGGCCAACCATTCCGGCACGCGCTCCGCATCCATGATGGCGCCGGCATCGATCCGGTCGGCAACCACTGCGAATTTCTCGTCATCCACCAGCACCTCGGCAACAAAGCCGCGCGAATTGTAGCTGCTGGCCATCGTCGCGCCATACGCCCCGGCAGTGCGAAACACAGCCAGATCGCCCGCCGACAGGGCATCGCATTCCCGGCCCATTGCAAAGGTGTCGCCCGTTTCACAAATCGGGCCGACTACGTTGGCGGTCATGTCCGCGCCGGTGGGTTCCACTGCGGCGAAGCCGTGATAGGCGCCGTAAAGCGCGGGCCGGGCGAGATCGTTCATCGCCGCATCGACGATCACGAACGGGTCGCGCACGCCGCGCTTTACCCGCACCACGCGGGTCAGCAGAACGCCCGCATTGCCCGCGATTACGCGGCCCGGTTCGAAGGTCAGATGGACATCCCAGCCTTCCGTCACGCGCGCCACCATCGCGCCGTAATCTGCGGGTGATGGCGGCTCCTCGTGGGGCTGATACGGCACGCCCAATCCTCCGCCGAGATCGACATGGGTGATCACATGGCCCGCCGCGCGCAGCTCGCCCACCAGCGCGCCGATCTTGGCGAAAGCGGTTTCCAGCGGGGTCAGGTCGAGCAGCTGGCTGCCGATATGCAATGCCACACCGCGCAGGTTCAGCCCTGGCAGGCCCGCTAGTTCCGCGAACGCCTCGCCCGCGCGCACCAGCGGCACGCCGAATTTGTTGTCCGCCTTGCCGGTAGAAATCTTGTCATGCGTGCCCGCATCGACATCGGGATTGATCCGCAGGGCGGCCTGCGCGGTAATGCCTAGGCTGTGCGCCACTTCGGCCAGCTCGCGCCCCTCTTCGAGCGACTCGATGTTGAACTGGCCGATGCCTTCGGAAAGGCCCAGCTCCAGTTCAGCGCGGGTCTTGCCGACACCGGAGAAGACGATTTTTCCCGGGGCCATGCCCGCCGCCAACGCGCGCCGAAGCTCCCCGCCGGACACCACATCCGCGCCGAAGCCCTGTCGCTGCAACACCTTCAGCACGGCAAGGTTGGGGTTCGATTTCACCGCAAAGGCGATCAGCGGCGTGCCATCTTTACCCAGACCTGCAACGGCCTGCGAAAATACCTGAGCATGGCGTTCCAGCGTGGCGCGGGAATAGACATAAACGGGCGTGCCCACCGCCTCGGCGATGGCGGGCAGGGGAACATTCTCGGCATGCAGGACGCCGTTGGTAAGTGCGAAATGATCCATGGGTTTGCTCTATTCCGGGGGCAGGTCGAAGGGGTCGTCTTCACGTTCTTCCGACCGTTTTCGAAGCTCGATGGTCCGCTCTGGCGAGGCGAGCGTGTCGGGCTGCAGCAGATCATCGCCCTCCGGCTGGGTTGTCGCGCCATAGGGGGTCGGCGGCAGGCTGGCATCACCCGCCGGTTCCAGCTCGGTCTGCTGTCCGCAGGCGGCGAGCAGCGCTGTTGCTGTGAGTGCCAACAGGGCGCGTTTGCAATTCATGTCTTGCTCTCCAGATCGGCCTTCGCCCGTTGGACCTGCGCTCGTACCTGTTCCGGCGCGGTCCCGCCATAGGAGGCGCGCGCCGCGACCGAGGCATCGACCGACAGCGCATCGAACACCCGCGCATCGATCCGCGCGTCGATCGCCTGCAAGTCCTCCAGCGGCAATGCGTCCAGCGCAAGCCCGCGCTGCTCCGCCAGTTTCACCGCAGCACCGGTGATGTGATGCGCCTCGCGAAACGGAATGTCGGCCTCTGTCACCAGCCAATCGGCGAGATCGGTGGCGGTGGCGTAGCCCAGTTCCGCCGCCTGCCGCATCCGGCCTGTCTGGAACGTCGCATCAGCGACCATCCCGGTCATTGCGGCGATGGACAGGTCGATCAGGCCCGCTGCCTCGAACACCGGCGGTTTGTCATCCTGCATATCCTTGGAATAGGCGAGCGGCAGGCCCTTCATCGTCACCATCAGCGCGGTGGCCGCGCCGACAATCCGCCCGGCATGGCCGCGCACCAGTTCAGCGGCGTCGGGGTTCTTCTTCTGCGGCATGATGCTGCTGCCGGTGCTGAGCGCATCGGGCAAGCGGACGAAGCCGAAGGGCTGGCTGGCCCAGATGACGAATTCCTCGGCCAGCCGCGACAGATGCAGCGAACATTGCGCCGCTGCCATCAGATAATCGAGAGCAAAATCGCGATCCGACACGGCATCCAGCGAATTGCGCGTCGGCCCGTCAAAGCCGAGCGCCTGTGCGGTTGCCTCACGGTCAATCGGGAAGCCGGTGCCCGCCAGCGCTGCACTGCCAAGCGGGCTCTCATTCATCCGCGCCCGCGCATCGGCCAGCCGGGACCGGTCGCGGCGGATCATCTCGTAATAGGCCATCAGATGATGCCCAAGCGTCACCGGCTGCGCGGTCTGCAAATGGGTGAAGCCCGGCATGATGCTGGCGGCGTGTTCGTCCGCGCGCGCCACCAGAGCGTGTTGCAGCGCTGCCAGACCAGCGTCGGCGCGGTCCAGCGCCTCGCGCACCCACAGGCGGAAATCGGTCGCCACCTGATCGTTGCGGCTGCGCGCCGTGTGCAGGCGGCCGGCGACCGGCCCGACCAATTCAGTCAGCCGCGCTTCCACCGTCATGTGGATGTCTTCCAGATCCCAGTCCTCGGGAACGCCGTCGGCTTCATATTCGGCGGCGACCCTGTCCAGCCCGCCGGTGATAGTCTCGGCGTCCTCAGCCGACACGATACCCTGCGCAGCGAGCATCGCCACATGCGCCTGGGAAGCGGTGATATCCTGTCGCCACAACGCCTTGTCGAACGGAATTGAGGCGTTGATTTCGCGCATGACCGCGCTAGGCCCGCCAGCGAACCTGCCACCCCACATCTGGTTGGAGTTACTCTTGTCCCGGTTTTTGCTCACAAGCCTGATCGCTGCCTTAATGTTGAGCGGCTGCGATAGGTCGCCCCCGCCGGACGCGCAAGGCGATGACGCATTGGCAGGCGGCAAGGATAGCTTGGAGGCAGGGGTGGGCGAGATCGACCGGGCGCGTGCAGGCGAGCCTGTTCCAGAGCTGACACTGAGCGATCCATCAGGCGCTGAGCTGGTGCTGGAGGAGGACACGGGCACTCCGATGCTGATCAATCTGTGGGCCACATGGTGCGCGCCGTGCATCAAGGAAATGCCGCTGCTGGACGAACTGGCGGCTGACTATGGCGAACAATTAAAGGTCGTCACGGTCAGTCAGGATTTGCAGGGCGCGGAGGCGGTGGAGCCGTTCTTTGCCAAAAACGATCTGCCCAATCTGCCGCGCTGGCTGGATCCGGAGACCGAGCTGGGCACGGCGATGGAGGCGGGCGCTCTGCCGGTGACGGTGCTCTATGATGGGGAGGGCCGCGAAGTGTGGCGCGTGGCGGGCGATTACGATTGGGCCAGCGCCGAGGCGCGCGGTGCCATCGATGAAGCTCTGAACTAGGCGCTCAATCAGGCCCTTGATGCGATCATCGCTGCGTCCAGCGCGGCATAGTCTGGCGGATCGAGGCCGAGCACTTGCAGCGGCCAGCCGAACATGCCGGACATGATCGCCGCCTGGATCCGGTTCGCGGGCCAGATCTTAGAGAACGGCATCAGCAGCCGGTCACGGATCGCGGGAAGCACCGCGCTGTCCGATTGATAGAGGGGTGTGAAGGCCCAAGTGACCGCCTGATACAGCCCCACATGATCGCCCCGTATCCGCTGCATGGCGCGCAGGGCTTCGGGCAGGCTCTCCGTCTGCGCCAGACCTTGCGCCAGCGCCCATGCATCGAGCAGCGCCATATTTGCGCCTTGCCCCAATTGCGGGCTGGCCGAGTGCCACGCATCGCCGATATGGATGATCCGATCGCCCACTGGTCGCGCCAACTGCCGGTGGGCGTAGCGGGCGAAAACCAGCTGGTCGCGGTGCTCTATGCGGTCCAGCAGGCACTGCGTCTCGGGCCAGAGCGCGATTACGCTGTCCTTCCACTCGTCCAGCGGAGCGGCCAGCCAATCGGCATGGTCGCGGGCGCGCAGGGACCAGAAAAACGCCACTTCGTCCGGTGCATCGGGCGTGCGCCTGCCGGTGGGCAGCACGCCAACCATCTGGTGCGCGCCGTGATATCGCTGTTCCAGCAAGTGGCCGGTGAAGGGGTCGCTAGAGCTTGTCGGCAGGCTGGCCCACAGCGCGCCATACTCCAGCAGGCCTTCGGTGGGATCGGACAGCCGGGTTTGCCAGCCGCTGGAATCGACCACCAGATCGAAGGCTTCGGTTGTATCGCCGCCCTCCATGGTCAGCGTGCGGCCGGCGGGGGTGAGGGCAGTGCCCGTGATTTCGCACCCGGTGCGCACTGGAATGCCTTCCGCCAGAACCGCCTCATACAACACATCGAACAGGCTGGAGCGGTGGATGCCGATGCCGAAAGCGCCCGGCACGCCCAATTTGGAATAGGGCGAGTCGAGCGCCGGTTTGCCCGCTTCTTGCAATCCCAACAGCCCATCGACGCGCGCGCCGCGCTTCGCGATTGTCTCGGCCAGCCCCATCCGTGCCAGCACCGCCATTCCGGTCGGCTGCAGCAACAGGCCCGATCCGATAGGCTTGGGCTCCTCGAACCGTTCCAGCAGAGTGACGGCGTGGCCCGCCCGGTGCAGCAGCAAAGCCGCACAAAGCCCGGCGGGGCCGCACCCGACGATCGCGATGGAGTGGGCGATAGAGTCGGAAGTGGAAAGAGGCCCGTTCACGAGAGCGCTGTGTACAGAATTGATCGCGCAAATCCACCGGCGTCTTCGCGGCTGCGCGCCGGCCCTAACGCGGCGTTAACCATAATCGCCTAGACCAGAGCCATGGATATGACGCACGCCAATTTCTTCGCCGACGCCAGCCCGCTTTCGGAGCAGGAGCTGGAAACTCTGGCGCGCGAGCAATTGGCCAATCTGAGGAAGAGCTTCGCCGCCCGCCCGCAATTGGGCACCTGCGATGGTCTGATCCGCCAGCGCCTCGGCGACGAATTGCGCCTCGTCTCGCGGATGATCGAGATGGTGGATAGCCGGGTGGGTTGAGTGGGTGAACGGGTTTCTGACCCGGCACACGAAAGTATTGCGGATATCCTCCCGCGCTTTCGCTTGGGAGTTTTTCGGCCAATCGTGTCCCCCGGACACGATTGAGTCACGAAAAACTGGTGGGCGATGACAGGCTCGAACTGCCGACCCTCTCGGTGTAAACGAGATGCTCTACCAACTGAGCTAATCGCCCGCTCCGTTTTCAAGCGGTGAGCGCTATCTAACGTGCATTCCTTCAGATTCAATTGCGAAGTTGGCAGAAAGAAAGCTAGGCGCGATTTTATGACCAAAGCGCGCATCACGGTTCTGGCGACAGGCGGCACGATTGCCGGGATAGCCGGGTCTGCCTTGCGGCATGACTATCGGCCCGGACAGATTGATATCGTGGAATATCTTTCCCGCGTAGAGGGGCTGGGGCTGGAAGCCGAATTTGCCGGGCACCAGATCGCCAATATCGGATCGGAGGATGTCGGGCCGAAGGTCTGGGCGCCGCTGCACGAGGCCATCCTCACAGCGCTGGCCGATCCCGAATGCGACGGCGTGATCGTGACCCATGGCACCGATACGCTGGAGGAAACCGCGTTTCTGCTCGATCTGACGCTGCCCTGCACCAAGCCGGTGGTGCTGGTCGGCGCGATGCGGCCGGCGGATGCGGTGGGTTATGACGGCCTGCGCAATTTTGCCAATGCGGTGCGGGTGGCGAGCGATGCCGAAGCTGCCGGGAGAGGCGTGCTGGTGGTGATGGGCGACCGGGTTTTCGCCGCGCGCGATGTGCGCAAGGTCCGCACCCGCAGCACCGATGCGTTTCGCGGCTATCCGCGCGGATCTATCGGGCTGGTGACGCCCAGCGCGCTCGACTGGTTCGGGGCGCCGTGGCGCACGGATGAGGTGGCGCGCTTCGCGTATCGCGACAATTTGCCGCTCGTCGTGATCCTTTATGTCCATGCGAATATGGACCCCGATCTGGCGCGCCGGATCGTGGGCACGGACCAGCGCGGCGTGGTCATCGCCGGAGTTGGCGAGGGGAATTTGCCCGACTCCGTCCGCGAGGTTTTGATCGAACGCCGCAAGGCCGGTGTCGCCATCGTGCGGGCGAGCCGCGTGGATGAAGGGCTGGTCGACCGCGAACCGGAGGATGACCCCAACGGCTTCGTGGCAGCCCGCGCGCTCAACCCGCAAAAGGCGCGGATTTTGCTGCAGCTGCTGCTGGCGGACGGGGTCAGCGAGCCTGCAGTGATGCAGCGGGCGTTTGATGAAAGGTAAGATGGAATAGACGAAATCCGTTCGCCCTGAGCCTGTCGAAGGGCCGCTTTTTCTCAAGGCGCGGTGCCGGAAGAAAAAAGGGCAGTGCTTCGATAAGCTCAGCACGAACGGGTTTTAGGGATCAACTATTCGGAACAACCAGATACTTCTCGCCGGTCTTCATCTGGCGGTAGTCCAGGATCGCTTCCTTGGTCAGCATGCCTTCCAGATCGACCTTTTCCTTGTAGCTACTGGCAAAGGTGGTGGTCAGGTTGTCGAGCACGCGCTTACGCATCCGCATCACGGTTTCCATGCCCGCATTCGCCAAGAACGGCGTAAGCAGCCAGCCCGACAGCGTCCAGCCGAAACCATAAGCCATCGTCAACTGGGTGGGGGCGAAATCAAGGCGGCCATAGATGAACATGCGTTTTTGCTGGTTGGAACCATAACGCGAATATTCGCTCATCTTGCCAACCGCGACCTGTTCCATTGCCTTGAAGCAATTGTCGACCGCCTTGCCGCCGCCGATCGGGTCGAAGCCGTAAAACGCATCGGTTTCGTCGATGGCGCTCTTCAGCTGGTCCATGAAATCATCATCGGACGAGTTCACCACATGGGTCGCGCCCTGCGATTTCAGCAGCTCGGCCTGCTCGTCCTTGCGCACGATATTCACCAGGCCCATGCCGTCTTCTAGGCAGATGCGGTTGAGCATCTGGCCCAGATTGGAAGCGCCGACCGTGTGCAGGATTGCCTTCTGGCCATCCATCTTGGCATTCTCGACAAAGCCCAGCGCGGTCATCGGATTGACGAAGCTGGACGCGCCGTCTTCGCTGCTGTGGTCGCCCAGCGGCAGGCACATCGGCACGTCGGCAATGGCATATTGGCTGAACGCATTGCCGGGCACGCAGGCGACGCGCTGGCCCATCAGCGCCTTGGCCGCATCGCTGTCACCGGTGGCGACAACCGTGCCTGCACCCTCGTTACCGGCGGGCAGTCGCTGGCCGTGGCGCGATTTCTGTGCGGTGTTGAACGGCTCGGGCATTTTCGCGACGACCTTGCCGGGCGAATATTCCGCATTGTCGAAATCGGCGGCGCTGGTCAGGATCGCGAGATCGGACGGGTTGATCGGCGCGGCTTCCATTTTCACCAACACCTGATGCGGTTTGGGATCGGGGAAAGTGTTCTCCGCGATTTCAAGCGTCAGTGTGCCGTCTGCGTCGAGCGTGGTGAAAAGCTGCTTGCCGGTCGTGGTCATTCGGAATTCTCCTGATTTATCGTCGTATCGGCGGGATAGAGTGCGCGCACGAAATAGAGCCCGTGCGGCGGTGCGTTGTGGCCCAGCTCTTGCCGGTCTTGTGCTTCCAGAACCTCCGCAATGCGGGCTTCGTTCCATCGGCCCATACCAACAAGTGCGAGACAGCCAACCATGCTGCGCACCTGATGGTGGAGAAAACTGCGCGCGGCGACCTCGGTGATCACATGCTCGCCTTCGCGGCGGACCGATATGCTGTCGAGCGATTTGACCGGGCTCTCCGACTGGCAATGCGCGCTGCGGAAGGTGGTGAAGTCATGCACGCCAACGAGCGCCTGCGCTGCGCGGTGCATGGCATCGGCGTCCAGCGTTTGCGGGATTTGCCACGCGCGGTTTGCTTCCAGTGTCAGCGGCGCGCGGCGGTTGCAGATGCGGTATTCATAAGCGCGCCCGATGCAGGAGAATCGCGCATGCCAATCGTCCGGCACGATGTCGCAGGCCAGCACGGCGACAGGAACGTCGCGCAGATGGTAATTCATCGCCTCCATCAGGCGGAACGGGCTGATATCTTTCGCGATATTGGCATGGCTGCGCATGGCGAGCGCGTGGACGCCCGAATCCGTGCGGCCCGCGCTGTACAATGTCGGCGTTTCGCCGGTGATCTGGTCCAGCGCGTCCTCGACCGCGCCCTGCACGCTGGGGCCATGCTTCTGGCGCTGCAGGCCTTGGAACGGCGTGCCGTCAAACTCCAAAGTGAAAGCGAAGCGGGTCAAGCGAGCAGCGTTCCCTTGGCAACCGGATTTCCGCGCAGGAAATCTTCCAGCTCCATGGCTGGTTTTCCGGCGCGCTGAAGCTTTACCGGGCGGATTGCCCCTTTGCCGCAGGCGATGGCGAGCTGATCGTCCAGCACTTCACCGGGGGCTCCGGAAGCGTCCGCAAATTCAGCGCGCAACAATTTCACGCGCTCTTTTTTGCCGGCCCCATCCAGTTCGAACCATGCACCGGGGAAGGGGGCGAGGCCGCGCACCAGCCGCTTGATCACTTCGGCATCCTGCGACCAGTCGATCCGGGCTTCGGCTTTGTCGATCTTAGGCGCGTATGTCGCGTTGTCGTCAATCTGTGCCAGCGGCTGGTGGTTTGTCAGCTCGCGCAAGGTGCCGACCATCAATTGCGCGCCCAGCTCGGCCAGTTCTCCGGTCAGCTCGCCGGTCGTCTTGTGCTCGATCGGCGTGCGGACGGTGGCGAGCATCGGGCCGGTGTCGAGTCCCGCTTCCATCTGCATGATCGTGATGCCGGTCACCGGATCGCCCGCCATAACTGCGCGGTGTATCGGTGCCGCCCCGCGCCAGCGCGGCAGGATGGACGCATGGACATTCAGGCAGCCATGCTCCGTCGCATCCAGAATTGCTTGCGGCAAGATCAGCCCATAGGCTGCCACCACCGCAACATCGGCGTCCAGGGCTTCAAAGCGCACCTGCTCCTCTGGGGATTTCAGCGATTTGGGCGAACGGACTTCAATGCCCAGCCCCTCTGCCGCGACCTGCACGGGTGAAGGTTGCAATTTCTTGCCCCGGCCCGCCGGACGCGGCGGCTGGGTATAGACGCACACAACCTCATGCGCGGCAGCGTGCAGCGCCCGCAAGGTCGGCACCGCGAAATCCGGCGTTCCCATGAACACAATGCGCATTATATCAGTCTCAACACAAAAACCCGCTCATCCTGAGCTTGTCGAAGGATCGTCCTTCTTTTCTCGCGCACCGCTAGAGGAAAGTGCAACCCTTCGACAAGCTCAGGGTGAGCGGGCTAAGGGTGGGACATGGCCTCAAGCGAAATCGAAACTCTCAGCAGCGCACTGGCCCGTTTGCCCGGCCTTGGCCCCCGCAGTGCGCGGCGGGCTGTGCTGTGGCTGGTAAAGAACCGGGAAAAGGCGCTGCCGCAATTGCAGGACGCGCTGGCCGCTGTGCGCGAGCATCTTGTGGAGTGCGACACCTGCGGCAATGTCGACACGCAAAACCCGTGCGGCATCTGCGCCGATCCGAGGCGGGACGCCAAATCAATCTGCGTGGTGGAGGACGTGTCTGATCTGTGGGCGCTCGACCGGGCGCGGCTGTTCACCGGGAGGTACCACGTTCTGGGCGGCAAATTGTCGGCGCTGGACGGCGTGCGGCCAGAGGATCTGTCGATCGATTCGCTGCTGGGCCGGGTGGAAGCGGGCGGAGTGGACGAGATCGTCCTCGCCATGAACGCCACGCTGGAGGGCCAGACAACCGCGCATTATCTGGCCGAGCGGCTGGAGGATTTTCCTGTGCGGATCACCCAGCTTGCCCATGGCCTGCCGGTGGGCGGGGAGCTGGATTATCTTGATGAGGGAACTCTGGCGCAGGCGCTTCGGGCGAGACGCCCGGTTTCATAGGGGGGCGCGCGGCGGCCAGTTGGTTAGTCGATCCTCAACCGCCGAGCACCCACCCCAACCCCTCCCTCAAGGGAGGGGCAGCGAGACTTGCGAGCTTGCTCGCTAGTCGCAGCGGGGTGGGCATGTGCTTGGTCACGGCAGTCAGAACGCGACCGCGTGACGCCCGCCAACGCTTGCGACTTCTCACCGCAGCCCCTAAGTCGCCCCCATGGCTATCCGCGAAATCCTTGAAGTTCCCGACCCGCGTCTCAAGACGGTCTCGACGGCTGTCGAGCCCGGTGAGTTCAACGACGAGCTGAAAACGCTCGTCGATGACATGTTCGAAACGATGTATGCCGCACCCGGTATCGGCCTCGCCGCCATTCAGGTCGGCGTGCCCAAGCGGGTGCTGGTAATCGACCTTCAGGAACCGGACATGGATGCCGAGCCTGAGGAATGCGGCCACGACCACGGAGACGGCGAGGGTGCGCACAAGCACTACCCGATCAAGAATGATCCGCGCGTGTTTGTGAATCCCGTGATCCTCAACCCGGACGAGGAACTGGGCACTTATCAGGAGGGCTGCCTGTCCGTCCCCGAAATCTACGCCGACGTGGACCGTCCGAAGACCTGCACGGTGAAATATCAGGATGTGGAAGGCAAGGAGCACACCGAGCAACTGGACGGCCTGCTCGCCACCTGCATCCAGCACGAGATGGACCACCTCGAAGGCATTCTCTTCATCGACCACCTGAGCCGGTTGAAGCGGCAGATGGCGCTGAAAAAGCTGGATAAACTGCGCAAGGCTGCCTGATCCGGCTCAGACGAAAAAGCCCCGCTCACCGGCGGGGCTTTTTGCATTCTCTGTGACGATTGTCAGTGAAGACATCGGGCCGTCGGCCTTATCCCATCACATCGAGCGCTTTCTTCACGTCGCGGATGATTTCCTCGCACATCGTGCTGCAGCGTTTGCAATGCGCGTCGTCATGCATCCGGCAATGCTCCAGACATTGCTCGCAGGCCACGATGGTTGCTTCGGCAATCGCCTTGATCGCAGGCACATTGCCGCCGGTGCGGCGGCTGGCCATGCGGTAGAACGCGGTGCAGGCGTCGGAAGCGTCGAGACAGCGGCGCACGCATTCGCGGCGCTCCTCGACATTGCTCTCGGCCAGACAGGAATCGGCGCACGAATTGATGATCGCCGCGCCATACATGGCATGCTTCACCGCTTCGCCCAGCGCTTCGTTGTAGTCGTCACCCACGGCGGGGTGATCCTGGATCATTTCTTTGATGGACATGGTGTTTTCTCCTTTGTCAGTTGGAGCGAACGAGGCGGGGGATTGGTTCCGCAAAGGTCCTTGGCGGCGGGAAGCGTTCCGGCTATGTTCCGGTGATGGAAACCACTGTCATCATATTCGTCATTGTTGCTCTGCTGGTTGGCCTGGGGGCAGGCTGGTTCCTTGGTTCGCGGCCCGTGAACGATTGGCGGGTGCGGCATGAGGAGCGGGATGCCGAGGCGAAGAAATACGCCGATGATGTCGCGCGCATGACGCCCGAGCTTGCCACGATGAGCGAGCGGGCGGGGCGGGCCGATACGCTAGCAGAGCAACTGGACACGGCACGCAGTGAGCGCGAGGCGCTACGGGCGGAAGTAGCTACGCTGAAAGAGAAATCGGCCAATTTCGACGAGCAGATGAAGCTGATGCGCGAAGCGCGCGAGGAGATGCTCAAAGAGTTTCAGAACACCGGCAATGCGGTGCTGGGCAAGGCGCAGGAAGCGTTTCTGGAGCGGGCGGCCGAACGCTTCGGGCATTCCGAAAAGGCCAGCGCTGAAAAGCTGCAGGCGCTGATGAAGCCGGTGGATGATCGGCTCAAGAAATACGAAGAGCAGGTCAGCGCGCTGGAGGAAAAGCGCGCCAATGCGTTCTCGGCGCTGGGCACGCAGATCGAACAGATGCGGTTGGGGCAAGAGGAAGTCCGGCGCGAGGCCCAGCGGCTGGGCAATTCCCTCACCAATGCGCCCAAGGCGCGCGGGCGCTGGGGCGAGCAGCAGCTGAAAAACCTGCTGGAGCAGGTCGGGCTGGCCCAGCATACCGATTTTGAGCTGGAACAGTCGATCGACACGGAGGAAGGCCGCCTGCGCCCCGACGCGATCGTGCGGATTCCCGGCGGCAAGATGTTGGTGATCGACGCCAAGGTCTCGCTCAACGCCTATCAGGCGGCGTTCGAGGCCGACAATGACGAAGCGCGCGATCTGGCGCTGAAAGCCCATGTCGCTTCGATGAAAAACCACGTCCAGCAGCTGGGCGCGAAAAGCTATCAGTCACAATTCGAGGATGCGCCGGATTACGTGGTGATGTTCGTGCCGGGCGAGCATTTCGTGGCGGCCGCGCTGGAGCATGATCCGGAGCTGTGGGACTTTGCTTTCGACAAGCGGGTGCTGCTCGCCACGCCGACCAACCTCGTCGCGATTGCGCGCACGGTGGCGCAGGTATGGCGGCAGGATGCACTGGCGGCAGAAGCGCGGGATATCGGGCGGCTGGCTACCGATCTGTTCGACCGGATCGCGATTGCCGGCGAGCATCTCAAACGCGTCGGCGGCGGGCTCGACAGCGCGGTCAAGAATTACAACAAATTCGTCGGCAGCTTTGAACGCAATGTCCTCTCCAGCGCCCGCAAGCTCAAGGAGAAGGGCATCGAGACGGGCAAACGGGAGGCGGAGGAGGTTCCGCTGGTGGAGGGCACGCCAAACTACAACGCCGAGGATGTGGCGGAATTGGATGCGCTGGAGGACAAGTCAGGTGATGCAGGGTAAGGGTTCGTTGATGGTACCCCTCATCCCGCACTTGATCCGGCGTGACGCATAGGACGAGGTGGAGAATCAATGACCGAGATCAATTCCACTCTCGCCCTTTCAGGCGTTCTGCTGTTCCTGATTGGCCTCATCAATGGTGTTCTGATCCCTGTTGGAAAGAGCCCGCGCATGGGGCTCTCTGCGCATCTCACTGCGGTCCAAAGCGGCACGTTCCTGATGGCTGCGGGTCTGCTGTGGCCCCACATTGCGTTTGGCAATGGTTGGGGAGCGCCGACTGCTGCAGCGCTTTGGTTATCGCTGTATGCCCTGTGGCTGGCGCTGTTTCTCGCCGGAGTGTTCGGTACCGGCCGAGATCTGCCGATTGCTGGTGGAGAGATGCGCGGAAACAAGGTTGCGCAAACGATTTCCACCGTCCTGCTTTACGGAAGCGTTGTGGGCTCGCTCGGCGCGACGGCTTCGATGGCTTTCTGGATGCTGTAGCGCTCGACGGTTACTTCGTCTGTTGGGCGTAAAGAACCAGAGCGGGCAATCAGCCCATCACGCTGGCAATCGCGCTCCCCAGCACGGCCGAGAACATTATGCCGAATAGGCCTCCTGCGAGAAACGCGAAGAAGCCGGTGAACTGGGCCAGCATTGCGCCAAGGTCTGGATTGGGCGCGCTCGCCTTGAAACGGCGCATCGCCATGAAACCAGCCTTGCCGGTGACAGCGCCGGCCACCACCGCGCACACCAGTGCGACAACGCCCAGGTCGCCGGTGTTCCAGCGCAGGCCGACCGTCAGCAGCACGGCCCCGCATAGCATCCAGTTGCCGATGCCCGCGAAATAATCGCGCATATTGCCTACCGGGTTATCGCCGGTCCAGTTCACGTTTGTCATTGTCGTACCCCCGCTTCAATTCGAGCGGGGAGGATACAAAGCAAGCGTTACCAAAGACTAAGCGTCGAGCGAGGCCAGAACCTCATACCCCAGCACGGCCGCCGCGACGGCTGCGTTAAGCGAGTCGGCCCGGCCGCGCATTGGCATGGTCACGCGCAGGTCGCATTCGGCTTCGTAGCTTTCAGGCAGGCCTTGCGATTCGTTGCCCACCAGCACGAAGCAGGGAGCCGCATAGGGCGCACCGCGATACGGCACGGCCTCGCGCAAGCTCGCAGCGACGAGCTGTCCGCTCCCTGCACGCAGCCACGGCACGAATTCGTCCCACCGCGCCTGCGCCAACCCTTGCGTAAACACCGCGCCCATGCTGGCCCGCACTGCCTCGACACTGAACGGATCGGCGCAATCGTCGATCAAGATCAGCCCGCCAGCGCCCAGCGCATCGCCCGTGCGCAGCATGGTGCCCAGATTTCCCGGATCGCGCAGCGCCTGCGCCACCAGCCAGATATCGCCGCTGCTCCGGTCGAGCGCGTCCAGCGACGTATCCCATTCGGCGAACACCCCGGCCACCGCCTGCGGATTGTCCTTGCCGGTGATCTTCGAGAGGATGTCGGCGGAGGTCTCGATCACCTCGCCGCCTGTCTCCACAACACTCTGTTCCAGCGCGGCGATCAGCGGATGCGGATCGCGGCTCTCGGCCAGCACCAGCACCTCTGGCACGCGCCCGCATTCGCGTGCATCGGTCAGCAGACGCAGCCCCTCGGCGAGGAATTTTCGCTCGCGCTTGCGGTGCTTTTTCTCGCGCAGGGAGCGGATGAATTTGACGGTGGGATTGGAAAAGCCGGTGATCAGGCGGCGTTCCGGCAAGGGCTGCTGCACGGGAGCTATTCCTCCCCGAACCCGTCCTCGATCAGCGCGCACACTGTCTCGAGCGTGGCCCCGGCATTGTCGCCCTCGACAATCACTTCGATCGTGTCGCCTTTCGCCGCGCCGAGCATCATAAGCCCGAGGATCGAGCCACCGGCGGCCTCGTTGCCATCCTTGGCCACGCGCACAGTCTCGGTAGCGGGCAGTTCCGCCACCAATCCGACCAGTTTCGCGCTAGCCCGCGCATGCAGACCGCGCTGGTTGATGATGGTTACCTCGCGGCGCAAGGGGGAGGCGGCTTCGCTCATGAAGCTTTCTTCGCGGGCGGCGCTTCGTCGGTGCCGAGAAATTCGCTCGCCACGGTGATGTAATTGCGCCCTGCTTCCTGTGCAGCGACGACTGCCTCTTCCACGCTCAGCGAGCCCCGCGCACCGGCCAGACGGATCAGCATTGGCAGATTGATCCCGGCGATGACTTCGACCTTTCCGGCCTGCAGCAGAGAGATCGCAAGATTGGACGGGGTGCCGCCGAACAGGTCGGTGAGGACGATCACGCCCTTGCCGTTATCGACCGCCGCAATGCCATCGGCGATGTCCTGACGGCGCTGTTCCACATCGTCATCCGGCCCGATACACACCGTCTGGATCGCATCTTGCGGGCCGACGACGTGTTCCATCGCGTTCACGAATGTCTCGGCCAATTGGCCGTGGGTTACCAGAATAAGTCCGATCATGGGGAGGTCTGATCTACTCGCATTGCGGGGCCATTGAGGCAGAGGGGGCGCTGCCGGGCCGTCATGTCAGTGCTGCGCCCGCTCGATCTGGTCGGCGGCGCGCGATTGAATATTTCGATGCAAGAGTGTGGGCGAAAACCCCGCCTCGCGCAAGACCTGCGCCATCTGCTCCGCGCTGAAGACGGACCGATGCCGCCCGCCGGTGCAGCCAAAGGCGATGTGGAGATAGGCACGGCCCTGTGCGCGGTATCGCGGTAGCAGGTCCAGCACCAGATCGCTGACCTTTGCGAATGTTTCCGTAAAGGCGGATTGCGCGGCGATATATTCGGCCACAGGCGCATCCTGCCCAGTCTGCTCGCGCAATTCGGGCTCCCAATGCGGATTGTCGAGGAACCGCATATCGAACACCAGATCGGCCAGCGGCGGCATTCCACGGGCATAGCCGAAGCTGCTGACAGTGATGGAGAGGGACTGCGGCGCGTCTTCAGAAAAGCGCTCGCGCACCGCCTGCTGCAATTCGTTGGTCGCCAGCTCGCTGGTGTCGATGATGACGTTGGCCCATTGCCGCAGCGGGCTGAGCAATTCGCGTTCCGCCATGATGCCGTCGAGCGCGGAACGGCCCTTGGCCAGCGGATGGCGACGGCGGGTTTCGTTGTAGCGCCGCTCCAACTCTCCGCTGGAGCAATCGATGAACAGCGAGGCGACCTCCAGATCGGCCCGGCGCGACAGGCGCTCCACCGTGCGCATGATGTCGGCCGGGACGAACCCGCGCGTGCGTGTGTCGAAACCGATGGCCAGCGGAGGCGGTTCGCTGCCCTGCTGGGGCTCGCTGACCAATCGTTCGAGCAGGCGGATGGGAAAATTGTCGATCGCTTCCCAGCCCAGATCCTCCAGCACATGCAGCGCGGTCGTCTTGCCTGCACCAGACATGCCGGTGACCAGCAACACGCGCTGCCTGTGATGCGCTGAGTCGGATGGGCTGTCCTCTGCCATGGCCACAGCGTTCGCGCATTTGGCCGCGCAAGGGAAGCGTCAATCTGGGGCTGTGCGATCCACCATGCCAAAATGGGATAGCGCCTGTTCGATCCTTAACGCCGTAGTCCAGTCGGGCGCGGTAAGGCGCAGAGTAGGTATCTTGCAGCCAGCCAGATCGGTGCTTGGCAGCGTTTGCGGCAAGCGTTCGCCTTCTTCACCAAAATGCACCAGCAGAGCGACCGGCGCACTGGTTGTGGGCAGGTCTATCAGGCCCACACCGCGCACCTCCAGCAAGCCAGCGGTATGAGGCGGGGGAGTTGCCTCGATCCTGTCGCCGGTGACAGTCAGCTTCACGCCGTCATCGCCAATGAGCACGGCCCCGCGATCGATCAGGGCGAGTGCGACGGATGATTTGCCGATCCGCGGCTCTCCTGTCAGCAGCACGGCACTGCCACCGACCGCCACGCCGGTTGCCTGAAACAGCATTACTTGAGCGCTGCGCTGCCGGTGCGCGCTTCCGGTAAAGCCAGCACCAGACACGCTCCGGGTGCATTATCGGGCCGGTCGGCCACGCTCAGCGAGCCATCATGCGCTTCGGCGATGGTGCGACCGATGGCGAGTCCCAACCCGCTATGATTGCCGAAATCTTCCTCGTCCGGACGAACCGAGTGGAAGCGGCGGAAGACCTTCTCGCGCTCCTCGACCGGGATGCCGGGCCCCCGATCGCACACGGTCAGCGTGACGCATTCGGCATCGTTGGTGACCGCCAGATCAATCGTTCCGCCGGGCGGAGAGAAGGAAACCGCATTGTCGATCAGATTTTCGATCACCCGTTCCAACCGCATCGGCACGCCATAGACAAAGCTGGGCGTCGCGGGCCGCGCCATGACAATCGGACGCCCCTGGTTGAGCCCGCGATCTTCCCGCGAGGCGACGAGATTTTCGACCAGCTCGGCCATGTCGAATGTCTCGAATGTTGCGCGGGAGATTTCCGCATCGACCCGGCTGGCATCGGAAATTTCGGTCACCAACCGGTCGATCCGCCGCACATCGTGGCTGGCAATGTCGATCAGCTGGGCGCGCAGATCGGGGTCCTCCACCTTGCCGAGCGAATCGACCGCGCTGCGCAGCGAGGCGAGCGGGTTCTTGATTTCGTGGGCCACATCGGCGGCGAAATGCTCGGTCGCGTCGATCCGCTCGCGCAGGGCCTCGGTCATGTCGGAGACCGAGCGCGCGAGCAGGCCGATTTCGTCGCGGCGGTGCGGCAGGCGGGGGACCTCGACATCGCGCTCGCGCCCCAAGCGGACCCGGCTGGCTGCGCGCGACAGCGATTGCAGCGGCATGACGATTGTGCGGGCGAGAAACAGCGAAAGCAGGATCGAGGCGAGCAGCGTCAGCGCCACGCCAATGCCCAGGGTCGAGCGGGCGGCGCGGACAGATTCGGTAATGTCGACCGCGTTGCGGGTGGTCAGCAGAGTGGCACCATTGAGGCCGACCGGCGCTGCGGCGGTAATGACCGGCGTGCCATCGGGCGCGTCGCGTAGGACGATCTGGCTGACGCCTTGCTCCTGTGCGCGGACGAGTTCGGGCCATGGCTCGGCTGTCTGTGCCTCCGGCTCGATATAGTCGGGCACAGGTTCCGCTGCGACGACCGTGTCCACCATCCGGTCCAGCCAGCGTGCAAAGCGCAGACCGAATTCATCGTCGGCGGGATCGTCCAGAGTGAAGCGCGGCTCGTCCAGCGCGAAGCTGTCGGCCCACAGCAGACCCTCGGCATCGAACATGCGCAGGCGCATATTCTGTTCTTTGCCGATCTGGATCAGCAGCGCTTCTTGCCGCTCGCGGGTGGCCCCTGCGAGAGCTTCTGCGGTGATCTGCGCTTCGATACGGGCGAGCTTGTAACGTTCGTCGAGCAACTGCGCGCGATAAGAATCGAGGTAGAAAATCCCCCCGCCAAGCAGTGCCAGCGGCAGGATATTCACCGCCAGAATGCGCGCCGTGAGCGAGACCCTGTCGAGCAGGCTCATCCGCTCGAACGCCTGGGAGGGATCGACCGGCAGACGTGATTTTACGGCAGCTGTCGCCCGCTGCGTGGTCGTATCCTGCTCAGCCATGCAAAGCGTCAGCCATCGGAGAAACTATAGCCTGCGCCATACAGCGTCTCGATCGCGGTAAAGTCCGGGTCCTTCGCTCGGAACTTGCGGCGCATGCGTTTGATATGGCTGTCCACCGTCCGGTCATCATTGAAGATGTCGTCAGGATAGGCGGCATCCATCAGCTGGTTACGGCTCTTGATGACGCCGGGGCGCACCGCGAGCGCTTGCAGGATCAGAAATTCGGTAACGGTCAGGGACACAGGCTTCCCGTCCCATGTCACCTGATGGCGGGCCGGGTCCATCGACAAGCGCCCGCGCTGGATTGTCTCGCGGGTCGCAGGCGTTTCTTCCGGGGTATCGGCCAGCGGACCATCTGTCGCCCCGCTACGCCTCAGGATCGCGCGGATACGGGCGAGTAGCAGGCGCAGGCTGAACGGCTTGGCGATGTAGTCGTCCGCACCCATCTGCAGGCCGGCTTCCTCGTCCCGCTCGTCATCCTTGCTGGTTAGGAAGATCACCGGCAGGTCCGAATGCTCGCGCAGCCGGCGCAGCAATTCCATCCCGTCCATGCGCGGCATTTTAATGTCGAAAACGGCCAGATCGGGCGGATTCTCCAACAGCGCTTTCAATGCATTCTCGCCATCGGAATAGACCCGCGTGGCGTAACCTTCCGATTGGAGGGCTATCGAGACGGTGGTGAGAATATTGCGATCGTCATCGACCAGCGCGATGACCCGTCCGCCCCGGGGGCCGCTGGTTTCCCCGCCCAAGTCGGCGCGGCTTTCGGTGGCCGTGCCTGTACCTGTGCCTGCATCCGCATCGCGGGGGGTGTCGTGCTGCGTTGTCATGAATGAAGTGCTAGCCGGATGCGCCGGTTAAAACAACGCAGCGCAAGATGGCGCGGGCGCGGGTCAAATCGTCGCATGTCTTCTCTTGCCAGTTTGACCTCGCGCGGCGCACTCCCTATGCGGTGCAGCAAGCGCCAGTGCATACCTATGCGCAGAATCGGCGCAGCTATGGTCCGGACAAGCTATCAGGCAGGTTCTGGCCATTTTTCGTTTTAGGAGATTACCAGCGTGAGCGTGCCGCTTTCCCATTCCCTCGCCGACCAGGGCATCGCCACCGATGCCACCATTCATGCCAACCTTTCCTCAGCCGAGCTTACCCAGCGCGCGCTGGATACGGGCGAAGGCAAACGGGCGAAGAATGGCCCGCTGGTCGTGGAAACGGGCAAGCACACGGGCCGCAGCGCAAACGACAAATTCATCGTCCGCGACAGTGAAACCGAAGACACCGTATGGTGGGACAACAACGCCTCCATGACGCCCGAGCATTTCGCCGCGCTGAAGGCCGATTTCCTGACCGCGGTTGCTGGCAAGGATACGCTCTATGTCGCCGATCTGTTCGGCGGATCGCAGCCGGAGCACCGCGTAAAGGTACGCGTAATCAATCAGTTCGCGTGGCATAACCAGTTCATCCGCACGCTGCTGTGCCGCCCGACAGAGGCCGAGCTGGACGGTTTCGTGCCGGAATACACGATCATCGACCTGCCCGAATTTCAGGCCGATCCGGAGCGCCACGGCACCCGCAGCGAAACGGTTGTCGCGGTCAATCTGAAAGAGAAGCTAGTTCTGATCGGCGGCACCAAATATGCCGGTGAAATGAAGAAGAGCGTCTTCGGCATTCTCAACTATCTGCTGCCGCCCAAGGGTGTGATGCCGATGCATTGCAGCGCCAATATCGGCCCCGATGGCAAGACGGCTGTGTTCTTCGGCCTGTCGGGCACCGGGAAGACCACGCTGTCCGCCGATGCAAGCCGCACGCTGATTGGCGATGACGAGCATGGCTGGTCGGACACGGCCGTCTTCAATTTCGAAGGCGGCTGCTATGCCAAGATGATTCGCCTCGACCCCGAGGCCGAGCCGGAAATCTACGCCACCACGCAGATGGAGGGTACGGTCCTCGAAAATGTGGTGATGGACGAAAACGGCGAAATCGATCTCGACGACAACAGCCTCGCGGAAAACACCCGCGGAGCGTATCCGCTCAGCTCCATTCCCAACACGTCGGAAGACAATCTGGGGCCGGTCCCCAGCAATGTCATCATGCTGACCGCCGACGCGTTTGGCGTGCTGCCTCCGATTGCGCGTCTGACGCCAGATCAGGCGATGTACCACTTCCTGTCGGGCTATACCGCGAAGGTCGCGGGCACCGAAATCGGTGTGACCGAGCCGGAAGCCACCTTCAGCACCTGCTTCGGCGCGCCCTTCATGCCGCGTCACCCCAGCGTCTATGGCAATTTGCTGAAAAAGCGGATCGCCGAGGGCGGGGCGCAATGCTGGCTGGTCAACACCGGCTGGACCGGCGGCAAATATGGCGTCGGCAACCGCATGCCGATCAAGGCGACCCGCGCGCTGCTCAATGCGGCCCTCGATGGCAGCCTCAACGACGCAGAGTTCCGCAAGGACCCCAATTTCGGCTTCGATGTGCCGGTCAGCGTCGAAGGTGTGGATGACGGCATCCTCGACCCGCGTTCGACCTGGGCCGATGGCGAAGCCTATGATGAAGCGGCCCAGAAACTGGTCCAGCTGTTCGTCGACAATTTCGAGCCCTTTGCAGCGCATGTCGATGAAGGCGTGCGTCAGGCGGCACCCGCCGCTGCATAAGCGGACGACAAGTTTGCCGGACCTGATCCGGTAGGAGAGGAAAGGCCCCGCCCGCGTGTCATACGCAGGCGGGGCCTTTTTCTTTGTGCTGCAGGCTCATACGCCTATCCTCAATCCAGCGAATCGATTTTGAAAGGGAGTGAGCACAATGGGTATTTTCGACACGATCATGGGCCAGATGGGCCAGCATGCGGATGTGGCCAATATGGCGGAGAAGCTGGGCATCGATCCGGCGATGGCCGAGAAGGCGATTGCCGCGCTGGGCCAGTCGCACGGCGAAGAAGGCGATACGGTGGAAGGCGCTGCCGCCAAGACCGGGCTCGATACCGGCACGCTCAGCAATATCGTCGAGCAGATCGGTGGCGAGGGATCGCTCAGCCAATATGCCGACACGTTGAAGGACAATCCGGCAGCGTCCGGCATTCTCGGCATGCTGGACCGCGATGGCGACGGCAATCCGCTGAACGACATTGCCGATATGGCGGGCAAGTTCTTCGGAAAGAAGTAGGCGCTCACCCGTTGATCCACTGAAACAACCAACGGGAGAGACGACTATGAGCCTAGCACAAATCCTTCAGCAGTCCGGTGCCATCCAGAGCATGGCGGGCGAGCTCGGCATTGACGAACAGACCGCGCGCGTGGGTGCCGGTGCGCTGCTGCCCGCCATCGTAGCAGGCATGGGCCGCACCAGTGCCGAATCGACCGGGCTGGGCGGACTGGCCGGCGCGATCCTCGGCGGCGGCGGGGGCGGAATGCTCGACGCCGTTCTGGGCAACAAGCCCACGCCGACGCAGCACGGCAATGACATTCTGGGCACGATTTTCGGTAACAAGGATGTCAGCCGTTCGGTCGCAGGCGAAGTAGCCGCGATGACCGGCATCGACGAGGGCGTGCTGAAGAAAATGCTGCCCATTCTGGCGATGGCTGTGGCCGGTTACATGGCCAAGCAAGCGGGCGACAATTCGCAAGGCTCCGGCGGCATCGGCGATCTGATCGGCGGGGCCCTGGGCGGTGCTGGCGGCGGTTCCGGCGGCGGCGGGGCGCTGGGCGGTATTCTCGGTTCGATCGTCAGCGGAATGGCGAAACGATGAGGCGTCAGGCCGGGTCTTCGGACCCGGCCTCGTCCGTTGTTGCCGCCGCGTCCAGTCTGTCGAGATAATTCCAGATTTCGGAGATCACGACCGAGCCTTCGCCCACAGCACTGGCGACCCGCTTGACCGATCCGGCGCGCACATCGCCGACGGCATAGATCCCGTCGCATGACGTTTCGAATGGGGAAGGGCGCTCGACTGCCGCACCCGTCAGAACAAACCCGCGCTCGTCTGTCTGCGCCAACCCGCTGAGCCAGCTGGTGTTTGGAGCGGCTCCGATCATGATGAACAAAGCCGTGGTCGGCATGTCGCGCTGCCCGTCCGGCCCCTCCAGCGTCACGCAGGACAGCCAATCGTCGCCATCAAGCGCGCACACTTCCGTTTGGTAATGGATCGTAATTCTCTCGTCAGCCTCCAGCCTTTCGCTGAGATAGCTGGACATGGACGCCGCCAGACTGGTGCCGCGCACAATCAAATGGACCTGTTTGGCTGCGCGGCTGAGATACATCGCTGCTTGTCCCGCCGAATTGCCGCCGCCGATTACCACCGCTTCTGTGTTGCGGCAGAAGCGGGCTTCCATTTCGGTCGCGGCGTAGAAAATACCGCCGCCTTCCAGCTCTTCCAGACGCTCCAGCGGCAGGCGGCGATATTGCACACCCGTGCTGACCAGAATGGCCTTTGCGCAAACCGCGTCGCCATCGTCCAATGACACACAGAACGTGCCGTCCTCGCGCCGCTCCACATCCTCCACCCGGCGCGGCATCGCGAAGCGCGTGCCGAATTTCAGCGCCTGTATCTGCCCGCGATAGACCAGATCCGTCCCGCTGATGCCGGTGGGGAAGCCCATATAGTTTTCGATCCGGCTGGATGTCCCGGCCTGACCGCCAATCGCGGTGTCCTCTATTGCCAGTGCCTGCAGCCCCTCGCTGCCCGCATAGACCGCCGCAGCAACGCCCGCAGGCCCGCCGCCGACGATCAGCAGATCATACAGCGTCTCGCGGCACACATCGAGATCGAGGTGCAGGCGCTGCGCAATCTTGCGCGGGGTGGGGTCCTCGACCAGCTCGTCCTTGTTGAAGACGACCGAGGGGGCATGGCCCGTCAGATCGCACACCGCGCGGGTTTCTTCGTCCGACCCGTCAAGATCGAAGCTTTGGAACGGGATGCGGTTGCGGGACAGGAACTGCTCCACGCTGCGCACGGCGCTGTCCCTGTCTGCTCCGATGATCTTGATCGAGGAGTTCTTGGCCTCGAACTGGCGGCGCCTGCGTGCGGCGAAGACGGTGATGATATGGTCCGACAATTCGGGCACCCGGCTCATCAAATCGAGCATCGCCTCGCGCGGGGCCTCAACTGTGCGGGTCGGCTTGGAAGCGCGCATCGGGAGGAAGATCGCCCCTGCATTGAGGAAGGAAATCTCGCCCATGAACTGGGTGGGGCCGAGCACAGATTGGATCATCCGTTCCCGCGAATAGGGATCGACCACCTCGATCTCGCCTTCGATCACATAGACGAACCGGTCCAGCGGATCGCCGACTTCGATGACCATCTCGCCTTCCGCGTAGGTAACCTCCTGACCAATCTCGCAAATCATCGCGACATGATCGTCCGCCAAGGGAACACGCTTCATCGTCTCGAGATTGTCGCCGAAATTTTCCATGGTCGTTCCCGCTCTACTGCAGGCTTTCCATGGCCCCGTGAGACTTCAGCTACAAGAGCGTCAGTTGGGTCAGTTGCCCGACGCGGTCGCGCCCGCATCGTCCCCTGCATCGCTTCCGTTATCGGCGCCTTCGTCGACTCCGGCGTCAGCAACTTCATCGCTGCCGCCGTCGCCGCCTTCGCCGCCCTCCATCGCTGCGCTGAGGAGTTCCGGAATACTCACCGGCTCCCCGTCGGGCAGTTCGGCAAGCTCGGAAACGACAATCGCGGCCGCCTGCGAACGTGCGCCACCATGGGGATCGGACGCAAGCGGACTGAGGCTAAGCCGGGCAAGCTGCACCTGGCCTTCATACCCTTGCATGATCGCCGCCTGTAGCCACAGCCCCTGATCGAACGGAGCAAGCGCGGCGGCCTGTTCCAGTGCTGCGCGGGCCAATTCGCTGGGCGGTTCCCCGCGCTGGACATAGCTCTGATAGTAATAAATCAGCGGCAGCGGATGGTCATTCTCCAGCTTGTTGAGCGCGGAGAACGGCTCCATGGCTCCGGCATAAGCGGCTTCCTGCGCATCCGGCTCGGCATCCTCGGCCAGAGCGAATAGCGAAAATCCTTTTTGGACATAGGCATTTTTCACCGCCGGGTTGGCGGCAATGGCCTTGTCCGCAGCTGCAATGGAAGACGCGTAATTGCCTGCATCATGCTCGGCCTCGGCGAGGGCGGCGAGCACCCACGGATCGTCCGGATACTCGGCGGCGACCTCTTGCACATCCGGAAGCAGTTCGAGCGCTGTCTCGCGATTGACCCCGCGCTGCGAGCGGATGATGAGCGGCATCACTTCGCCGTGCCCTTCGCTCAGGCGGCGCACGGTGACGGTGGGGGTTGGAAGCATGTCGGGCTTGAGATTGTAAAAGGACATCATCCGCTTCTTCAGCGAAGCCTCGACTTCCCCTTGCAAGATCTCAAGATCGCCGAATGTTTCCTGCGCTGCCTGCATAGGCTCTACGCCGGAGGCCAAAGCCCTCCAATAGGTCGAGAGCTGTCCCTGCCTGCCCGGATCAAAATTCAGGTGATGGTACAGCGCCCATGCCCAGGCATAGTAGCCGCCGTTCCGATGGTTGGTGGATGGGTCCACCAAATCGCGCACGCTGTATTCAGCAGAATAGGCGAAATCGCCCTCGCGGTGATAGGCCGGACGGCCGATATGAACCGAGCCGTCCTTGGGAAAGCGCGCGGAAGCAAAGAATTCTGCCGACCCTTCGCGCAGCCATGCGGGCATTGAATAACGGGACGTGCCGATAAGAAAGTGATGGGCATATTCATGCAGCAGCACTGTCATGGAGAAGCGCGTTTCCCGGTGACTGATCCTTACATCGGGTACGAAAGCACGGCTCGCCCCGGCGCGCGGAACGTAAAACCCGGCAATCGAAGCCCCGCTATCGCCCGTTGCGAGCTTTGCCACTTTGCGCGTATTTCCGACGGCGAATATCGTGACCCGGTTGGAAGGGCTGGGTTTGGCAATCTTGCGCCCGGTCAGAAGCTCGAGCGCCGAGTGATAGCGTTCCAGCATGAGCGTGAATTCCTCGACATCAGCCGCTTTGTCGTCGGCATAAACGACGAAATTGTCGCTCGAGGCTTCGTGCCAATCGGCGTGCGCGGGGGCGGCCCAGATCAAACTGGCCAGAACAATTGATAAGAAGCGCACATTACCCCCGATAATTCACTGCAAATTCAAGTCATGACTACAAGGCTTGAATATACATAGGAGGCAGAAATTGAACAGAGCCTGAGGTGGATGATATCAGGCTAAGAACTGCGCGCCCCCGCAATATAGCGCCCGACTTTCTTCTCCAGCACATCCATCGGCGCATTGCCGCCCAAAATGACGGCATCGTTGAAGGCCTTCATGTCGTAGCCCGCGCCCAGCTCGCTTTCCGCTTTGGCGCGCAGGTCGGTGATGCGGCTGTGGCCCAGCTTGTAGCCCGTCGCCTGTCCCGGCCAGCTGCAATAGCGGTCGACCTCGCTGGCAACTTCCTGCGCTTTCGACCCGTTGCGCTCGACGAAGAACTGCACCGCGCGTTCGCGGCTCCAGCCCTTGGAATGCAGCCCGGTGTCCACCACCATGCGGCAGGCGCGGAAGGCGAGCGACTGGAGGTAGCCCAGCCGCCCGACGGTGAAATCGTCATACGCGCCCAGCTCGTCGGCCAATTGCTCGCCATAAAGTGCCCATCCTTCGGAGAACGGGTTGAAGGCGAGGATGCTGCGGATGAGCGGCAGCCGGTTAGAGTATTCTCCCTCCCACACATGGCCGGGGATCGTTTCGTGATAGGTCAGATCGGCCAGATCGTATTTGCGGTGCAGATCGGTGGTGCGCAGATTGATCAGGAAGCGCCCGGGGATCGTCCCGTCCTTGCTGCCCGCACCGCCATAAGCACCCGGCGCACCGGCTTCCTCTGCAATCGGGATGCGCACGACTTCCAGATTGGGGTCGACCAGCGTGTTGAACGCACGGGGCATCTGCGCCTTGATCCAGTCGATACGATCATTGATGAAGGCGAAGATTTCCGCGCGGCCCGCATCGCCCTCGGCAAATTTGTAGCGCGGATCGGCACCCAGGCCCTGCATTCGCTCGCCGACTGTCCCTTGAGTGTAGCCGATGTCGCGCAGGATCGGGTCCATGCGGGCGTGCAGCATTTCGAGCTCTTCCAGCCCTTGCCGGTGAATCTCGTCGGCTGTCAGGGTGGTTGTGGTGCTGGAGCGCAGCGCCCACTGGTACCATTCCTCGCCATAGGGCCGCTCGCGCATACCGGGATCGCCCGTGGCAACGGCCCGCTCTGCCTCGAGCTCTTCGCGCTGGCGCTGGAGCGCGACCGCAATGGGGCCTTGCACATATTGGCGGGCAAGTTCCGCGTAACGATCGGGCAATCCGGCCTTGGCCAGTCGCGGTGTCAGCTGTTCCACAAACAGGTCGCCCGACTTCGCCGAGCCCAGCGTGATGTCCATCTGGCCCAGCGCCTTGTCGATCAGGAAATCGGGCGGCACCACTCCGATGCTGCGCGCTTCCTTCATGCGCTCCAGTTCCCCCTCCAGAACCGAGGGGAATTGTTGCAGCCGTTCCAGATAGGCTTCGGCATCGCTGCCTTCGCGGATCGGATGGTCGAGCTGCATGAAGCGCGGGACGCCGATATACGCGCCGACATTCTGGATCACGACATAGGGCGCGGTCCGCCAGCTGCCGACCGGTGTGTCGCCATAAGGCAGGGCAAAGCCGTCGAGCGCCAGCTGGTAGCCGCTCTCAACGACATCGAGATTGGTGATGGTATCGGTCGACAAACCTTCGCGGGAGAACTGGCGGATTTCAGCCAGATCGCGGCGCAGGGTCGCGGCATAGGCGTCTTGGCCGGCGGGGGATTGATCCTCCAGCTTGGTGCGTAGATGGGCGAAGTCGCCTGTGTCTACGCCCAGCGCTGTGGCGCGCTCCGGTTCGTGCTTCAGCAAGCGGAAGGCGATGTTCTCAAGCTGGGTTTCGATTGCCGCATCGAGGGTCGGCAAGGTTTCCTGCGCGGCGGGCGCGCCAGTCGCAGTCCGCACGCAAGCGGGCAGGGCGCCCAAAACACTTGCGGCGCCAAGCCCGGTGAGAGCCTGACGCCGCGAAATGGGTGACGTGATTTCAAATGTTGTTTTGGTCATGCAGAGGAGCGTGCCCGCGCATGGCCTAACTTGTCAATCAGTCGAGAAACTCGGCTGGCACCTTGCCGCCATTGCGGGAGAGTTCCTGCATGGTCTGGCGGTGCAGCCAGATATTGTCTTCTGCGCTGCCTTCATAATTCGCGCGGCCCAGTTCGGTCGCCAGTTCCTTGCGGTTGGCATAGCTGGGATCGACGCCGATCAGCTTCAGCAGGTCGACGATGGAGGTGCGCCAGTTGAGCTTGTCGGCTCCGTCCATTGCGTCCAGCCGTGCCTCGACGTCGACGGTGCGGACCGCTGCCGACGATTGTGCCGGAGTGCTGGCGGTTGCGGCCGGTTTTGGCGCGGCGGCGGGCGCTGCTTTCTCTTCCTCGTCCTTGCCGAAGATCGCGTTTTTGATCGAACTGAAAATACCCATGATTGTCTCTCCCGATAATGGTTTTGCTGGGGCCGTCCTAGGTCTAGGTGGCCGTCATAACATAAAGCGTTCTAGCGGGCGGAATGTTCCGGTAAAGGGGCGATTCCGGGGTTCTTTTTACACGAGTTTTCAAAGGAGAGGCGCGCCCATGGCCGGAACCATGCTGTCGATTGCAATGCTGGGAGCGATTGCGCTGCTGATCGGCGCGGTGCTGCTGTGGCGCAAAGGTGTTCGCAAGCAGGCCGGGCTGATGGTGGTGGCGGCGCTGGTGCTGATTGCCAATGTGGCGATCTGGACCCTGCCTGACAGTGCGGGCAACGCACCGATGCAGATGCAGGAATAGTGGCGGGATCACGCTGCGCCTGACCCCGCCGGAGCGCTCCTATTCGGGAATTTGCCAGAGGACAGAGCTGGTGAACGTCCCGCTGACCCTGTCGCCATTGCTGTCCCGTGCCGCATCGAACCGCGCACGCCGGGTCGCCAGCTTGCAAGTCGCGGTATCGAGCGCCTCGTGTCCGGTCGAACGCGTAATGGTGCAATCGCTTACCCGGCCATTTGCGCCCACCGTCAAGCGGAAGCTTGCCGTCCCTTCCAACCCGCGCCGGATCCACGATGGGCGATAATCAGCGGTCGTGATCCAGTTTGCCTGCGCGTTGCTGGGCACGGCTTGCTTGGGCGTGAAGCCGGGGCTGGGTGTCGGAGCGGGCGGTGGCGGCGCCGGGGGAGTGGGAGTGAAAGTCGGGCCCGGATTGGGGATGAACCTGTCACCGGGCGGCGATGGCGGTGGCAATTCGCGCGTGCTGTCGAGCGCAGGGCCGGGCGCTGGAATCGGTATGGGCCGGGGTGGCACATAGACTTCCCTGTTCGATGGCGGCTGCGGTGTGTCGGGCTCGACCTGTTCATCCGGCTTTGGCGGGGGTGGTGGCAGATCGATCTGCCCGCCGACGAGTGGCGGCTCGGGTGCAGAGGGCACGAAATTGGTCGCCAGACCGGTGACTAGTGCGACCCCGATCGCGGCATGGATAATCACCACACCGCTGACGGCACCGGTGCGTTTGGCGGCTGAAGGGCTGTCGGTATAGGCCATGTTTCTCTCCCTGATTGGCCGCAGCCCAACTTTTGGAGGTGCTGCTGGAGAGCATAATGTTACAACATTACATTCATGAGGCAAGGGAATTTGCGTTTCAATTCCGAACCTTACGAAATCCGATGCCTTTCCCGCATAGCAAAACGGCCCCCGAAGGAGCCGTTTTACCGTTCAAATTCAGGCGGGCGCGGGCTGCGCGCCGATCACTTGATCGGGCAGGACGGGTCGAGCCGGAAATCGAGATAATTGTCGACCGAAGCCATCATTTCGGCCTGCTCGTTCTCGAAGAAATGGTTCGCGCGGGGGATTTCTTCGTGATGGATCGTGATGTGCTTCTGCGTACGCAGTTTCTCCACCAGCTTGCCCACGGCAGGCGGCGGCACAACCGTGTCCTGCGCGCCGTGAATGAAGATGCCGCTGGCAGGGCAGGGCGCGAGGAAAGAGAAGTCATACATGCTGGCGGGCGCGCCGATCGACAGGAAGCCGCGCACTTCGGGGCGGCGCATCAGCAGCTGCATTCCGATCAGCGCGCCAAAGCTAACGCCCGCGACCCAAGTGACCTGCGCTTCTTCATGGATCGACTGGACCCAATCGAGTGCGGCGGCGGCATCGGACAATTCGCCGACGCCGTTATCGAAGCTGCCCTGACTGCGCCCGACCCCGCGGAAATTGAACCGCAAGGTCGCAAAGCCGCGATTGACGAAGGTCTTGTAGAGACGCTGCGTGATCTGCTCGTTCATCGTGCCGCCGCCCTCGGGGTGCGGGTGCAGAATCATCGCGACGGGCGCGCGCGGGCGCGGCGGAGGAGAGAAACGACCTTCGAGACGGCCTTCGGGGCCGGGGAAAATGACAGATGGCATGTGCGCTGTACCTGGGGTTAAAGGCGTGCCTTGCTGACACGCTGGTTGTGGCGGCTATATAAGGCGCAACTGCGAAATCGCAATCACGCTAACTATCGGAAGTCTCCATCAGCCAGCCCGTCGCTTCTTCCGGCCGCATCTATCTCGATCACGCCGCCACCACGCCGCTGCGGCCCGAAGCGCGTGCGGCGATGGAGGAAGGCCTTGCGCTGTGGGCCAACCCGTCCAGCCCGCACGCCGAGGGGCGCAAGGCGAGGAACGCGCTGGAGGATGCGCGGACGCGGATGAAGGCGGCGCTGGGCTGGGAGGGCGAAGTGATCTTCACCAGCGGTGCGAGCGAGGCAGCGGCGCTGGCTATGGGCAGGGCGCAGGGGGGCGCCCGGCTGGTCGGTGCAGCGGAGCATGATGCGGTGCTGAAGGCTGCCCCCGAAGCGGAACGTCTGCCGGTACGGCCCAATGGCGCGCTAGATATGGACGCCTTTGCCGAGGCGGTCGTGCGCGAGAAGCCCGTGGTCGCGGTCCAGCACATCAACTCCGAAACCGGCAACCGGATGGACATCGCGGCGATTGCCGGGCTGGTTCACGCGCAGGATGGCCTGATGATCGTCGATTGCGCACAGAGTGCAGGCAAATTCGCTCTGCCTCCGCAAGCGGACATGGCCATCATCTCGGCCCACAAATTCGGCGGGCCGATCGGGGTGGGCGCTTTGCTGGTGCGCGACTTGGCGATGCTTGCGCCCGATGGCGGGCAGGAGCGCGGCTATCGGCGCGGGACCGAGAACCTGCCCGGCGTGCTGGGGATGGCGGCTGCGCTGGAGGCGTGCAGTGACGGCTTTGTCGCCGCCGATACTCTGGCCCCGTTAGAGGGCTTCGCGGCGGATGTACGGGAGGCGGGCGGCGTTTGGCTGGATGACATGCTGGCCGACCCCACGCCGTATATCGCCACCATCGCCATGCCGAAAATGTCCGGCAGCGCGCAATTGATGCGTTTCGACATGGCGGGCATCGCGGTCAGCCAAGGCAGTGCATGTTCCAGCGGCACGATGAAGGGCAGCCATGTTTTGGAAGCAATGGCGCTGGATTCAAAGGTGGCCGAAAAGGCGATCCGCGTCAGCTTCGGCTGGAACACCACGCGCGAAGAAGTGGAACGCTTTTGCGAGGTATGGCTTGAGTTGGTGAAGCAATGAATCAGAAATTTTGGGAATGCTATTTGTGGGCCGGGTCCCTGCTGTCTTTGCTTCCACTGGTCGAATATCTTCTCTTTCGCTCAGGTTGGAGCTTCGCAATAGTCACCGCTGTCATTTCTTATCCCGTCTTTACCTTGCGCTGTAAGTCATGTGGGCTCAGCGTCCATGATCATCGGATCGCTACGCATTTTCGAGGCGCAAAGACGCTCCAGAAATGTCCCCATTGCCACAATCCCATGGTTGAGCAGTCATGATCTATCTCGACTACCAAGCCACCACCCCGCTCGCGCCAGAGGCCCGCGATGCCATGTTGCGCTGGCTGGACGGGCCGGACGGGCTGGGCTTTGGCAATCCGCATTCCCCGCACAAGATGGGCCGTCAGGCTGCCGCTGCGATAGAGCTGGCGCGGGACCGGGTGGCGGCGCTGTTCCCGCCCGGCGGCACGGTGATCTTTACCAGCGGCGCGACCGAGGCGATCAATCTGGCCATCCGGGGCAGCGGGAAGGGCGGCACGGTCTCCGTCTCTGCGCTGGAACATGCCGCCGTGCTCGACACCGCGCGCCATGTCGGCAAATGCCACGAGCTGAATGTCGCGAAAGACGGCCAGTGCAACACGAAGCAGGACTTGCCCGCCGACACGCGGCTGGTCGCGGTGATGCAGGTCAATAACGAGATCGGCACCATCCAGCCGACCATCGACTGGCACCGCAAGGCGAAGGAAGCGAACGCGCTTTATCTGTGCGACGCAGTGCAGGCCTATGGCAAGATGGAAGTCACCGCCGCCGACATGATCGCCATCAGCGCTCACAAATTTCACGGGCCCAAGGGTGTTGGCGCTTTGTGGATCAGGAACGGGCTGGACCTGGAGGAAGTACAGACCGGCGGAGGTCAGGAAAACGGTCTGCGCGCAGGCACGCTCAGCCCCGCACTGATCGCCGGGATGGGTGCAGCGGCGATGCTGGCGAAGGAACAGATGGCGGCGGACGCGGACCATGTGGCGCAGCTGTGGCTCCGCGCGCGCGAATTGTTCTGCGACTGGGAGGTCAATGGCAGCGAGGATGCGCGCTATCTCGGCAATCTGAGCCTCCGCCGCAAAGGCGTGGATGTGGGCCGCCTGATGAGCGATTGCCGCCAGATCATGTTCAGCGCCGGTTCCGCCTGCGCCAGCGGATCGGGGCGGCCCAGCCATGTGCTCAAAGCGCTCGGCCTGTCCGACAATCAGGCGAAAAGCACTATTCGCCTCGGCTTTGGCCGCTACACCACAATGGACGATATCGAGACAGCAGCACAGGCGATCAATGCAGCGGCAGCGGAGCAGCTATGAAGATCCGGTTCGAGACAGCTCAGGGTACGGTTGTAGAGGCAGAAGCGTCCGAGAACGATGTCTTGCTCGCCGTCGCGCAAGGGGTTGGTATGCCGCTGGAGGGCACGTGCGAGGGCCAGATGGCGTGCTCCACCTGTCATGTGGTGATGGAGCGTGACTGGTTCGCCGCACTGCCCGAAGCAAGCGAGGACGAGGAAGACATGCTCGACCTCGCCTACGGCGTGCGCCCGACCAGCCGTCTTGCCTGCCAGATCGTGCTGACTGAGGCGCTCGACGGCCTGACCGTCGCCATCCCCGCCGAGGCGCGGGACATGAGCGGGGGGTAACCGCTTTCCAAAGGGACGGTTGCGCCTTATCTGCGCGCCATGCGCAGCAAGCTCCAGACATTTGTAGAATCCCGCCAGTTCGAGACCTTCATCACGGCAGTGATCGTCATCAATGCCATCGGGCTGGGGCTGGAAACCTCGCCTGCGGTGATGGAGGCTGCAGGCGGAATTGTCCGCCGGCTGGACCAGATCGCGATTGCCATTTTCGTTGTGGAACTGGCGATGAAGCTTTTCGTCTATCGCCTCGCTTTCTTCCGTAACGGGTGGAATGTTTTCGACCTTGCTATCGTCAGCGCTGCTCTGGTTCCGGCGGGCGAGCAGTTTTCCGTGCTGCGTGCGCTGCGTATCCTGCGCGCGCTGCGGCTGGTTTCGGTCGTGCCCAGCATGCGCAAAGTCATCGTCGGCCTGTTCCGTGCGATCCCCAGCATCGGTACGGTGATCGTGATGCTGCTGCTGCTGTTCTATATCAGCGCAGTGATGGCGACGAAGCTGTTCGGCGGGGCGTTTCCCGAATGGTTCGGCAATCTGGGCGCATCGCTCTATTCGCTTTTCCAGATCATGACGCTGGAAAGCTGGAGCATGGGCATCGTGCGGCCGGTGATGGAGGAGTTCCCCTATGCCTGGGCGTTCTTCGTGCCGTTTATCCTGCTCACCAGCTTCATCGTGCTCAACCTGTTTATCGGTGTGATCGTCAACGCCATGGCCGAAGCCACCGATGAAGAGGCGCATAGCGAACGCGAGATGATTATCGAGGAACTGCGCGCGCTGCGCGAAGATGTGGCGGCTTTGCGGAAGCAGTAAGCCGGGCGGGTGAGTGGACCCGCGCGCACCATGCGCTAGGATGTCAAAAACCGGGGAGACCACAATGCCGCTAAGCCATTCGATCCATGCCCTTTGCGCCAGCCTGTTGCTGTCAGGAGCCGCGCACGCGCAGGAAGCCGCTGAAGACGCGCCGTCACCGGCTTTCCCCGAGACCGAGATTTTCCTGTTCGATTATGATGCAGAGGCGGACGCGAATGCGCTGTCGGATGGGGCCAATGTCACCAGCCGCGCAGGCTATGACAACCAGCCTTTTTTCACGAAAGACAGCGCCACCTTCCTCTATTCCCGCGATGACGGGACGCAGACTGATATTTGGGAATATGATATTGCGAGAGGCACCCACACGCAGATTACGCGAACGCCGGAATCCGAATTCTCGCCTACGCCATCGCCGGACAACCGGACGATCTCGATGGTGTTCGAGCGGAACAACTCGATCTGGCATCTCGATCGCAGCACTCCCGATGCGCCGCAATGGTCGCTGGAGGCCGCCGGCGTGACCGAGCCGGTCGGCTATTTCGCGCGCAACCACGCGACCGGCGATATTCTGTTCTGGTCGCGCTATGGATTTAGCGTTGCGCTGACCCATGCCGATAAGCCCGCATATCACTTTATCAGCGGGCACGCCGTGCCTGCGACGCCGATGGTGATACCGGGCACCGACATGATCAGCTTCGTCCACCGTCAGACCAACGAGGAAGTGTGGATTAAGGCGTTCGACCCCGAAACGAGGGCGATCCGCCCGCTAACGCCGATTGTCGGCGCGAATGCCAATTACACCTGGTCGCTCGATGGCGCGATCCTGCAAATCGAGGACGGGAAGCTGCATCGCTGGCGCGAGGGCGGCGATGGCTGGGACGAGATTGCCGACCTTGCCCAGCACGGCATCGCATCGGCAGCCCGCATTGCGGTGAGCCCGGACGGCAGGCGGATAGCGATTGTCGGGCTGCCGGCTGAATAGTCACACCCATCCCTCCGTCATCCCCGCGAAAGCGGGGACCCAGAGCAGCGAAGTACTACGCCATCCTAGGTTCCCGCCTGCGCGGGAATGACGGGGTTAGGGGGCCGCAGTTACTCGCCAGAAGCGACCACCTTCCTCGCAAACCCGCGGTTGATCCGCCGTCCTGCCCAGACGATGCCCGCAATAGGTGCAATGATTGCACCCAGCACGATCAGTATTGCTACCACCCAGCCGAGAATGGAACCGAGCGAACCCAGCGCGCCCGCGACCGGTTTCAGGAAGTCGTTCGTGACCGGCGCACCTGTCTCGTACCGCACTGTCACCCGGCTATAGGCAACACGGCCTTCCATTTCTTTCAACCAGCTTTGCGCCTGATCGATCTCTTGGTTCACCTGCGCGACGCTGCGTTCGGCCTGCACCAGTTCCTCAACGGTGCCCCTCCGCGTTTTCAGCACATCCATCAACCGGTCGCGCAATTGCGTGCGGGCATCCACCCGTGCCTGCGTATCGACGATCTGCTTGCTCAGTTCTTCGGACCGGATTTCGGCGGAAACTTGCTCTGCGCCTGCGTCCTCTGCCTCGTCTTCCAGCAGAGCGCCGAACGCACGAGCCTGCTTGCTGGCCACCGCCATCTGCAATTCGCCGCGCACATCGTCGGCTTCTTCGCCCGTTTTGGTCATGCCCAGGATCTGGCAGCTGGCCGGGCCTTGCTGTTCGCAAAGGCTTGCATGGCGGCGCTGCAGCGGGCCAATTTCGGGCGCGGCCAGCCGCCAGTTGTAGTCATAAGTGTAAGCGAGCTGCGGGAGGCTGGTCGGTATCTCGGCCAGAGGGGGCAGTGCGCTTTCGGGTCCCGCGCTTTCGGCTTCGGCCATATCCGCCTGCATCACGCTCTCCGCAGCCATATCGACCGACGCTTCGGTGGCTTCATCCGCCGCATAGTCGCCAGCCTCGTTGCAGGCCGCCAATGCCAGCAGCGAAGTCGCCGCTGCCAGCTTCATCCATGTTCCTGATTGTACGCCAGTCATCATCCTTGCCTCTTTCTTGCCTTATTTATGACACATTATGGCCACATTTCAGACGAGATAGCAAGAGGGCACAAAATAGGGCCCCGCCAGCTGTCGCGGCGAGGCCCCTTTTTAGGCTATATTTTAGAGGGTTAGGCGTTCTCGGGCACGCGCTCCTGCACCTGCGCGATCAGGGCATCGGAGAAGGCCGGAATGTCGTCCGGATTGCGGCTGGTGATCAGATTCCCGTCCTGCGCGACTTCCGAGTCGACCACATTTCCGCCCGCATTCTTCAAGTCCGTGCGGAGCGAGGGCCAGCTGGTGACGGTCTTGCCGTTCACGATGTCGGCCTCGACCAGCAGCCACGGTGCGTGGCAGATGGCGGCAATCGGCTTGCCCGCCATGTCGAAATTCTTGACTAGCGCGACCGCGCGGTCGTTCATCCGCAGAATATCGGGGTTGATCTGGCCGCCCGGCAGCAGCAGCGCGTCATACCCTTCGCAGTTCTCGATTTCGTCGAGCGTGATGTCGACCGAGACGCTGTCGCCCCAATTGCCGTCCTTCCAACCCTTGATTTCGCCGCTTTCAAGACTCACCACGGTGGTCTTGATACCGGCGTCTTCGAGATTGGCCTTGGGCTGCATCAGTTCGGACTGCTCAAACCCGTCAGTGGCGAGGATCAGTACGTTTTTCATGGGTGTATCTCCTTGATTTGTTGTTACTCCTTCAATGGACGGGGACAGGTGTGTGTTCCATGCTGACAGGCGAAGCGTGGCGGTGATAAGGCAGAGCGCATGGCCGCAGATGATACCGATATAATTGAGCCCGATCCGTTCGACGCAATTGTCGACGCGCCCTTCGATGCAGCGTTGGAGGAGCGCTATCTCGTCTATGCGCTCAGCACGATTACGGCGCGCTCGCTGCCCGATTTGCGCGACGGATTGAAGCCGGTTCACCGCCGTCTGTTGTGGGCGATGCGGCAGCTAAAACTGAACCCGACCGATGCGTTCAAGAAGAGCGCCCGCGTCGTCGGCGACGTGATCGGTAAGTATCACCCGCATGGCGATACGAGCGTTTATGACGCGATGGTCCGCCTCGCGCAGGATTTCTCGCTGCGGTATCCGCTGGTCGAGGGGCAGGGTAACTTCGGCAATATCGATGGCGATAACGCTGCTGCGTATCGCTACACAGAGGCCCGCCTGACCAAGACGGCGCTGCGCCTGATGGATGGCCTCGATCAGGGCACGGTTGATTTCATCCCGACCTATAATAACGAGGATGAGGAACCGGAGATTTTTCCCGGCCTGTTCCCTAATCTGCTGGCCAATGGCGCTAGCGGGATCGCCGTGGGGATGGCGACCAACATTCCCAGCCACAATGTCGCCGAAGTGGTCGACGCGACGCTGGAGCTGATCGACAATCCGCATGTCGAGCACGCCCGCCTGATGGAGCTGTTCCACGGGCCGGACTTCGCCACCGGCGGGCTGGTGGTGGACAGTCCGGCGTCGATCTCCGCCGCTTACGAAACCGGGCGCGGCGCGTTCCGGGTGCGCGGGCGCTTCCATGCGGAGGAAGCGGAGAAGGAGGCAGACCGCGAGGCGGGCATCGAGCGGCTGGGCGGCGGGCAATGGCAGTTGGTCGTCAGCGAAATTCCGTATCAGGTGCCCAAGGGCAAGCTGATCGAGCAGATTGCTGCGGCGATTGCCGACAAAAAGCTGCCGATCCTGGAAGATGTGCGCGACGAAAGCGACGAGAAGATCCGGCTGGTGCTGGTCCCGCGCAGCCGCAATGTCGATCCGGAGTTGCTGAAAGAATCGCTCTATAAGCTGACCGATCTGGAGACGCGCTTCTCGCTCAATCTCAACGTGCTGGATGCCACGCGCACGCCGATGGTGATGGGGCTGAAGGAGCTGCTGGAAAACTGGGTCCGCAGCCAGATCGATATCCTGCAGCGCCGCAGCCAGCACCGTCTGGACCAGATCGCCCGGCGGCTGGAACTGGTCGAAGGCTATATCATCGCTTTCCTCAATCTCGACCGGGTGATCGAAATCATTCGCACCGAGGACGAGCCCAAGGCCGTGATGATGGAGGAGTTCAAGCTCACCGATCGTCAGGCCGAAGCGATCCTCAACATGCGCCTGCGGTCCTTGCGAAAGCTGGAGGAAATGCAGCTGCGCACGGAGAAAGACGAGCTGCTGGCGGAGAAGGATGAGCTGGACAAGCTGCTCGGATCGCCCGCCCGCCAGCGCACGCGGCTGAAGAAAGACCTGCGCGCGCTGCATAAGGAATACGGGCCGGAGACAGAGCTGGGCCGCCGCCGCACCACGATTGCCGAGGCCGCGCCTGCGGTGGAATTCAGCATGGACGCGATGATCGAGAAGGAGCCGGTGACGGTGATCTTGTCGAAGCGCGGCTGGATCCGCGCGGCGAAGGGCCATGTCGATCTGGAACAAGAGTTCAAGTTCAAGGAAGGCGACGAACTGGGCTTCATCGCCCACGCCCAGACCACGGACAAATTGCTGCTGGCGACCAGCGACGGGCGGTTCTTCACTTTGGGCGCGGACAAGCTGCCCGGCGCGCGCGGCTTTGGCGAGCCGGTGCAATCGACGCTCGATATCGATGCCGAGGCGCAAATTTCCGCGATGATCGTACACCAGCCAGAGGGCCGCCTTCTGCTGGCCGCCGACACGGGCAAGGGCTTCTCCGCCAACACCGCCGATCTTCTCGCCGAAACGCGCAAAGGGCGGCAGGTGGTGAACCTGAAAGACGGCGCCAGACTGGCGGTGGTGCGCCCGATCCCGGCGGGCCACGATCATGTGGCCGTGGTGGGCGAGAACCGCAAACTGGTGGTGTTCAATCTGGAAGAGCTGCCGGTGATGACGCGCGGGCAGGGCGTGAAGCTCCAGAACTACCGTGACGGCGGCCTGTCCGATGCGACGACATTCGTGCTGGAGGAAGGCCTTAGCTGGACGATGGGCGGCAAGGGCGACCGGACCCGCACCGAGAGCGATATCTGGCAATGGAAAGTCGCGCGCGGCGGGGCAGGGCGGATGCCGCCGACGGGCTTCCCGAAGGATAACAGGTTCTAGGTTTTCCGCGCGCAGAGGCGCTGAGCGCTGTGAATCAGGAACGCTCACAGAGGCACAGAGGCACGGAGGAGGTGCGCCTGCGGCGAAGCCGCCTTGCATCTGCGAGCCTCGGTTAAGTCGAACGATCTGACTTGAGGCGGCTGCGCCGCGGAAGGCGAGACCCTCTTTGTGCCTCTGTGCCTCTGTGAGCGCCAGAATCTACTTCAAGTTCGAGAGAATAGCTTCCACCCGCGCCCGATCCGGAAAACCTTCCTCGATCCACTGTGCTTCCACGGTCTGCAACAGCCGCGCGACGTCTGGCCCCTTCGCCAGACCCATTGCGACAATCTCGCCGCCCTTGAGCGGAAATTGCGGCGGTTCCCAGCCGTCCAGCGCAGCTACTGGCGCTCCCGCCAGCAGCAACCGGTCGCGCGCGGCGTCCATGCCCTCTTCATAGGCCAACGCCTTGGGACGGCCGGCATCGGCATCGCTGCGCGCGGCGAGCGTGGAGAGATGCGCACGTTGCTTGCGCGAGAGGCGCAGGCGGGCGGCAACGGCCTCGGCCACATGGGGGAGGGCGGGCAGCAGGGCGGACAGCCGGCGCAAGGCATCGGGGCGCGCGGCGAGCATTTTCTCGTGCGAGGTCAATGCCTCCAATGCGGCGATCTGTGCCTGGGTAGTTTCGGGGAGAATAACTTTCAAAACGCCGCGTTCGTGCATCCGGGCGATGGTCGGCGCGGGGCTGGGCAAAGCGAGGATGGAGAGCAGTTCGCCCGCCACCCGCTCGCGGCTCAGGCCCTTCATTGTCTCTGCCAGTTCGGCGCAGGCTTCCTCGGCTTCGGTGTCCAGATCAGCCCCGAACCGCGCCTGGAACCGGTAGTATCGTAGGATCCGCAGGTGGTCCTCACGGATGCGCTGGCGGGCATCGCCGATAAACCGCACGCGCCGCGCGTCCAGATCGCCCAGCCCGCCGAAATAGTCGTCGATGGCCAGCGTTTCGGGATGGGCGAACAGGGCGTTGATGGTGAAATCCCGCCGCGCGGCATCCTCGCGCCATTCCTTGGCAAAGGCCACGGTCGCGCGCCTGCCATCGGTGGCGACATCGCGGCGCAGGGTTGTGACCTCCACCGGCCCGCCTTCCAGCACTGCAGTGATGGTGCCGTGCTCGATCCCGGTGGGCACCGTGCGGATGCCGGCTTCGTTCAGCAGGCTGATGACCTGATCAGGATGGAACGGCGTGGCCGCATCGACATCGCTGACCGGCACACCCAGCAGCGTGTCGCGCACCGCTCCGCCGACCCAGCGGATATTGTCCGCGCCGAGCGCACGGACGAGCGCAGCGAGGTCTTCGCGCTGGGTCCAGTCTGCTTTGGGTAATTCTGCCACCATAAATCCCGTTCGCCCTGAGCCTGTCGAAGGGCCGCCTTTTACTTCGGAGACTGCGCTAGTAGAAAGTGCGGTGGTTGGGCAACGCCCAGCTTCGCTTCCGACAAGCTCAGGACGAACGGCCTTGAAGGTTTCAACTATGTCTCGAACAATTCTGTCAGCCGCATCCGGCGCTGCAGATTCGCGATGATCGCGGCGGTCACGCCCCAGATGCGATAACCGTCATATTCCATCTCGAAATAAGTCCGTTCCGCACCCTTCCATGTCACAGTGTTGGACCCGTAGTTGGCGGCGTCGAACAAGATATCGAGCGGCACTTCGAACCAGCTTTCCACTTCGCCCGGATTGGGGACCAGCGGCAGATCGGGCGGAATCACGCCCAGCACCGGCGTTACTGCAAAGCCAGTTCCGGTGACATATTCGTCGCTCGCGCCCACGATCCGCACCGTGTCGGGGGGCATTGCCAGTTCCTCATGCGCCTCGCGCAAGGCGGCCTCTACCGCGTTTTCGCCTGCATCGAGCTTGCCGCCCGGAAAGGCGACCTGTCCGGGATGGCTGCGCATATCGCGCGGTCGCTGGGTCAGGATCACACCGGGCCGCTCGCGCTGGGTTACCGGGACGAGAACGGCGGCGGGGCGCGGGGAAGGATCGGCAAAGGCCTGATCGGTCAGCAGGCCGGGCATTTCCTCGCCATGCCCGTCATCGAACACGCGCTTCAGCCGGTCGAACAGGTCGTTCATGCAGGCAGCAGCGAGAAGGTCTCGCCGCCGCTGGTGACCTGCCAGTCATCGCCATGCGCCAACGCGATTGCGGCCAGTTGTTCATAGGTTGACCGGTTCAGCCGCGCCTCGCACCCGCGCCGCACGGCCAGATAGAGCGCCGGCCGGTCGGTATCGCCGCGCGCGATAATCGGGTGGTCAGGGCCAGCCACCACCAGCTCGTCTGTATTTAGGCGAAAGGCGATGCTGCCACCGCGCTCGACCGCATCCACCGCGATAAAGGCGGCATCCTCCACCTCGATCCGCGACTTCTCGTACGGCGTGACCAGCCAGTGCTGGCCGCTGTCTTCTTTGATCAGCAGTCCGGCAAAGGCGCGGACCATGCTTTCACGCTTGATGACCCCGCCATCGTGATACCACGTGCCGTCGGCAGCAATCCGCATCAGGCTCTCGGTTTCGGCCTCGGGCGTCCACGTCTCGACCGGCGGCAATTTGCGCGCGGCCACCTGCTCGGCAATCTGGCTGAGGGAGAGGCCGGCGAGTTCGGGGGGCGGATCATAGGGCATAGGGTCTGACTGTCAGAACCCTCCGCTGCGCTCAATCGTTCCCTTGAGCCGTATCACCGGCGCTCTGCGTGGCGGGTTGCCAAGCCTCCAGCATGCCTTCTGCGGGCAACACGGCGGGGTTGGCTGTGCGCACGAGCAGGCGTGCGGGGTCGTACGGGCCGGGGCAATGCCATCCGCCGGTATGTGCTGCGGTGAAATCCCACCGGCCGTAATATTCCGGATCGCCGATCATGACTTGCGGCAGAGCGGGGCGGCCACCGGCGTTGGCTTCCAGCGCGCCGAGGCTTGCACCCATCAGTGCGGTGCCGAAACCTTCGCTCTGGCGTGCAGGCATGACTGCGACCGGGCCGACCATGATGAGCGGATGTTTGCGCCCTTCCGGATCGATCAGCGCAACCGGCCACAACTGTATGGTGCCCGCGAGATAGTCCTCATCATCGAGCACGGCGAAGCTCAAGCCATCGAGCCACTGCGTGCCTTCCCGAATGCGATAGGCAGTGCGCGCGCGCCGATCTTCGCCAAAACTGGCGTCGAGCAATTCTTCGACCATTGCCGGGTCGATTGCGGACAGGGGAACGAGCGTTGCCATCAGGAGCGGGGCGCTAGAGCGCGCGCGCAGCCTTGTCGATCAAGTTCGGCTTGGTGCGGGGCTAGTGTGGGTTCCGGTCAGAGTGGCATCAACTGGCGCAGGCGGCCATCATCGCCGTCTTCCAGCACATAGATCGCTCCATTCGGCCCCTGGACCACTTCGCGCAGACGCTTGCCCATATCGTAGCGGGCGGCCTCGACCGGCGCGGTGCCGTTCATTTCGACCCGGATCAGTGATTTGGGTTTCAGGCCCGCAATGATCGCATCGCCCTGCCAATCGGCGAAGGCGTCGCCCGAATAGAACAGGAAGTCGCCCGGCGCGATCACCGGGGTCCAGCCGATCTTGGGTGCTTCCAGGTCAGGGCGCGTGTCGTTGTCGGGGATTTCCTTGCCGCTGTAACGGTCGCCTTCGGAGACCAGCGGCCAGCCGTAATTCTTGCCGGCTTCCACCAAGTTCAGCTCGTCGCCGCCAGCGGGCCCGTGCTCCAGATCCCACAGGCGGCCTTCGGCATCGAAGGCGAGGCCCAGAATGTTGCGGTGGCCGTAGGACCAGATTTGCTCGCCAATCGGATTGCCCGCTGCGGGCGTGCCATCGAGGTTCAGGCGCACGATGGTGCCTAACGTGTTGGAGTTGTCCTGCGCCGGGTCCAGTTTCTGGCGATCGCCGCTGGCCACGAACATGTGGCTTTCGTCTGGCGAGAACGCGATGCGGTGCGAGTAATGGCCGCGACCGGTGACCTTGGGGGCCTGACGCCAGATCACGTCCAGACCTGCAACCGTGCAGGCGTCGGCTTCTGCGCAGACCAGCGTGCCGCGCCCGACCACTGCGCCGCGCGTGTCGTTATCGCCGGCCTCTGCCCAGCTAAGATAGATCGTTCTGCTGTCCAGATTGTCGCTGCTTTCCGATGGGAGGAAGGCAATGTCGCCAAGGCCGCCCTGACCGCCAAAATCAACCTCCGGCATGCCGGTAACCGTCCCCAACCGTCCGGTCGCGGTATCTACGAACTTCATCGTGCCCGGCTTTTCGGTGATGAACAGCGTCGAGGTGCCCGGCGCGAAGGCTGCGGCCCACGGCTTGTCGAACGTGCCCATGTCGCGCACGGCGAAGGGGCCGACTGCCTCTGCCTCGGCCATTTCCATCGGTGCGGCGGCGGAGGTCGACTGCGCCTCCACCGTGCTATCCCCGCCATAGGCACTGCCACAGCTTGCGACCAGCAGCGCGGCGGGGGAAAGAAGGGCGGAGCGGCTCAGGAGGTTTTGTGTCATGAATGCTGCAACGCCCGATACGGTTTCTGGTTTCCGCCCCGATGCGTTTTCTCTGCCGGAGCAGATCATCGCGGGTGTGGACGAGGCCGGGCGCGGGCCTCTGGCCGGGCCGGTGGTGGCGGGGGCTGTGGTGCTGTGCAAGCCGCGACCTCAAGGGCTGGACGATTCCAAAAAGCTGACCGCCAAACGCCGCGCAGTGCTCGATGAAACGGTGCGGGCAAGATGCGCGTGGGCGGTCGGGGTGGTGGGTCCGGCAACGATCGACCGGATCAACATTTTCGCCGCAACCATGCTGGCCATGACCCTGGCAACCGCGCGGCTGGAGGAGGTGCTGGGCCGCGCAATCGACCGAACGTTAATTGACGGCAATATGACTCCGCAGGGCCGCACCGCAGGCTGGTGCTGGCCTGCCCGCCCGATTGTCGGCGGCGATGCGTTGGAGCCGGCCATCAGCGCCGCGAGCATCGTCGCGAAGGAGTGGCGCGACCGCATGATGCTGGCTGCTGCGCGGGAATATCCGGAATATGACTGGGAAAAGAATAAGGGCTACGGAACCCGCACGCATATGGAAGCATTGCGCCAATACGGACCCACACCGCTTCACCGGCGCAGTTTCGCACCGGTCGCGCAGGCAGAGCTTTCCCTATGACCGGTTTTACCTCTGACGATATCCCCGATTGCAGCGGGAAAACCGCGCTTGTGACAGGCGCGAACACGGGTCTGGGCTATGCCATCTCGGAGGCGCTGGCCCGCAAGGGTGCCGAGGTTATTCTGGCCTGCCGCGACGAGGAGAAGGGCGAGGCGGCGCGTGCCCGCATCGCTGAGACTGCGCCGGAGGCCAACACCCGCTATCTGCAGCTGGACCTGGCCGATCTGGATTCCATCAAGGCTGCGGCAGCCAAGGCGAAGAAGGAAAAGCGGCTCGATCTGCTGATCAACAATGCAGGCATCATGGTGCCCCCGCTGCGGCTGGAGATGGGCGTGGAATCGCAATTTGCGATCAATCATCTGGGCCATTTCGCGCTGACCGGCCTGCTGCTGAATAAGCTGACCAAGAGCGCCGGCAAAAAGGGACACGCCCGCATCGTCAACCAGGCGAGCATCGCCCATAAGGGCGCGCGGATCGACTTTGACAATCTGGACGGCAGCAAAGGCTATCTGCGCCAGAAATTTTACGGCCAGAGCAAACTTGCCAATCTGCTTTTCACCTTCGAGCTGGACCGCCGCCTGCGCGCTGCGCAATCTAACGTCAGCGCCTATGCCTGCCATCCGGGCATTGCCGGCACCGAACTGATGCGCAATCTCGGTCCGTTTGCCTTTATGGGCAAGGTGGTTGGCGCGGTGCTCAACAATCCGGACGAGGGCGCCTTACCAGCATTGATGGCGGCGACATCGCCCGATGCGGAACCGGGCGGCTATTACGGCCCGTATGGCCTCGTAGAAATCAGCGGGCGCAGCGCCGGCCGCGCGATTGCGACGGCGACCGCGCGCGACCCCCTGCTCGCAGCGCGCTTGTGGGACAAATCGATAGAGCTTACCGGGATCGATCCGGGGCTGGCCCCCGATGCTGCCCCGTATCTGGGCGACATCTCTTCAGAAAGCTGAACCTCTTTTCATGACAACTGCCATATTTCTGATCGTCATCGGCCTCATCGGCCTTGCGCTGGGCGGCGAATTGCTGGTGCGCGGGGCCGTGGGCATTGCCAAGGCGATGGGGCTGTCAAACCTGCTGACCGGGATCATCATCGTCGGCATGGCGACCTCCATGCCCGAACTGGTCACCAGCGTGGAGGCGGCACGAGCCGGTTCCCCGGAGATTGCGTGGGGCAATATCGTCGGCTCCAACATCGCCAATACGCTGCTGATTTTGGGCTCGACCGCGCTGATTGCGCCGATTGTCCTGACCGGGCTGGGCAAGCGCGATGCCGCTGCGGCGCTGGGCGCGACCGTTCTGCTGGCCGCGCTCGCCATTGCACAGATCGGCTCGCTGTGGATTGGTGCGGCGCTGCTGGCGCTGCTGGTCATCTATATCATCTGGCGGATCAACCACCCGCGCGAGGAGGAAGAGGAAGACGAGAGCATCCCCGGCCTGCCGCTTGCGATCCCGCTGTTCGCGGGCGGAATGGCGGCGTTGATCTTCGGCGGGAAATGGCTGGTCGAGGGCGCGATTGCCATCGCCACCATTGCCGGCATGAGCGAAACCGTCATCGGGCTGACCGTGGTCGCCATTGGCACATCGCTGCCCGAGCTTGCCGCCTCCGCTGCCGCCGCATTCCGGGGCAAGCCGGGGCTCGCCATCGGCAATGTGGTGGGTAGCAATATCTACAACATTTTCCTGATCGGCGGGGCGACCATGCTGATGGCGCCAGTCGCTTTACCACTGGAAATTGCCGGTTTGCAGATGGCGGTGCTGCTGGGTTCGGCAGTGATGCTGTGGGTGCTGCTGTGGCGTGGCCATGCCATCGGGCGGGCGCTGGGCGGGGTTCTGCTGCTGGCCTTCAGCGCGAACATTGCCTTCACTCTGATCTAAATCACGCAAAGCGCGAAAGCTCCGCGCCAACGAGTCTTTTGCGCCACACCCCTCTATGTCGAGTCTGGCCAGCGGCAATGGACTCAACATCTTGTGCCGGCCACCTTTCGTTCCGCCTGAGGTTACGTCAAATTAACCATAAGCTGCGCAAAATCCTCCCTTGACGCGGAGTCCGCTTGGACTCACCCTGTGGATAACTCAGGGGAAGGGAAGATTTGATGGGGGTCTTGGAGACCACGAAGCAACGTGCACGCCGGGCGGTAAAGCCTGCCGCTGTGCCCAAAGAAGCACTCCCGCTCGGCCAGATTCTGGACGGCGATTGCGTGGAACGTCTGCGCGAATTGCCCGATGCCTCGGTCGATCTGGTGTTCGCCGATCCGCCCTACAATCTCCAATTGGGCGGCGATCTGAACCGGCCCGATGGCAGCCATGTCGATGCCGTGACCGATCACTGGGACCAGTTCGACAGCTTCAAGCTATATGACGATTTTACAAAGGCCTGGCTGACGGAGTGCAAGCGCATTCTGAAGCCCGACGGCGCGCTGTGGGTCATCGGCAGCTATCATAATATCTACCGCGTCGGTACGATCCTGCAGGATCTGGGCTTCTGGATCCTCAACGATATCGTCTGGCGCAAGACCAACCCGATGCCCAACTTCCGCGGCACCCGGTTTACCAATGCGCACGAGACGCTGCTGTGGTGTTCGCAGGGCGAGAAATCGAAATACCAGTTCAATTACCGCGCCATGAAGACGCTGAATGACGAGCTGCAAATGCGCAGCGACTGGGTGCTGCCGATCTGTTCCGGCGGCGAGAGGCTGAAGGGGGAGGACGGCCACAAGGCGCATCCCACACAAAAGCCCGAGGGGCTGCTCTACCGCGTATTGCTGGCCACGACCGAGCGCGGTGATGTGGTGGTCGACCCGTTCTTCGGCACCGGCACCACCGGCGCCGTGGCCAAACGGCTGGGCCGCGAATGGATAGGCTGCGAGCGCGAGTCCGCTTACCGCGAGGTGGCCCATGCCCGCATCGCCAAGGAACTGCCGCTCGACGAAAGCGCGCTCACCACCATGCAGGCCGGCCGCACCGCGCCCAAGGTCGCCTTCGGCGCGCTGGTGGAAAACGGCATGTTGAAACCGGGCACCGAGCTGTTCGACAAGAAACGCCGCTGGACCGCGACGGTGCGTGCCGATGGGTCATTGTTGTGCGGGAAACAGTCAGGCTCGATCCACGGCCTTGGCAAAGAACTGCAAGGCGCCCCCAGCTGCAACGGCTGGACCTTCTGGCATTACGAGGATGCCAATGACGAGGGGGGCGCGGTGAAACCGATCGACGCGGTGCGGCAATTGTATTTGCTCAGCGTGGAGGATTAGGGCGAACCGATCCTGATGCGCAGGGCCGTCAGAACGCAGCCCCAGACAAGACCATACACGGCAATGCATGCGACCAGCATCATTGGTCCGCTTGCCCCCACGGTAGGAATGCCGCGCCATGAAAAATATCCCGCAAAGAAGAGCGCCGCGCCCGCTCCCGCAGCCAGATGGCGCAAGATATTCTTCACGCTGGTGTCATAGAGCCAGGGGAAGTTTTTCAAAGGATCCATTCCCGAACCGTGCCAAGAAAAGCTTGAAACAAGGTTATGTTTGAACCCGTCCTCAAACAGCTCGTCGATTTCGACCGGCAGATTGTTATCCTCTCGAACTGGCGTCCGACCGAAGGCCCGCCCGGCTTCGTCGTGGAGTTCGAACCGGCCATCACGCGCGATGATTACGCGGAGCAGTGGGACGGGGTGATGGCAAAAATCTGGCACAGTGCGGGCAATCAGGGCCCCCCTCCAAGCTCGCTGAAGTTCAGCGATGATCGGAGGGAAATTACACGTTTCGTCTGTGAAGAACGGGGAGATCACTTTCTTGTCCATTTGACGGCGCGCGACCGCGAGTATTTCGAGCGCGACCGTCACAAACACGATCTCCCGGCAGATTATCTGGACGCAATTTACAAGGCGATCCCCCGTCATCCCTTCTGGGACGATCCCGATGTGTACAAGGGCGTGCAAGTCCTAGTCGACTAGCTCCAGTCGTTCGATCGGCCATTGGATTTTCCTGCGCTTTTTGAGCGTTACAATCGGTTTGTTCGTTCAGTTTGATTTGCAACTCCCACGTCATTCCCGCGGAGGCGGGAACCCGGAATGGCGGGCTGTGCGCGCTTGCTCTGGGTCCCTGCTTTCGCGGGGATGACGAGGTTTGCCGGGCGGAGAGCTCGACATACTTGGCTCCCCTCCAGAACTTTCCCCCCTTGTACCGCGTTCCATGTGTTCCATCCTGACGGCGATGCGCTAGGGAAGTCGGGCCATGACTGACAGCGTCTACATCCGCCCCATCGCCCTTGTCCCCGGCCCGCAGAGCGAGGAGGGGGATGCCATCCGGCTGGCGGGGAGCATGGTCTATGCCCACCGCTTCGCAGTGATCCTGCGCGAGGCCGGAGGTGCGGTTACGCAGCGATGGACGTGCTCGCCCGCGACGATGCCGCAAGTGCTGGAGCAGCTGCCCGAAGACGTCGCCGCCGATGCCGCGCTCCAGTGGTCGAACCTTTCGCTTGCGCACCCTCCGCTGGAGCTGGGCGAGCGGACCGTACCCCTCGACCAGCCGCAGATCATGGGCATCCTCAATGTCACGCCCGACAGCTTCAGCGATGGCGGCGCGTTTCTAGATGATCCCGAAGTCGGGCAGGCCCACGCCGCCGCTATGCTGGAAGCGGGCGCGGCGCTGATCGACATTGGCGGGGAAAGCACGCGGCCCGGCGCGCAGGCCGTGCTGGAGCAGGACGAGATCGCCCGCATCCTGCCCGCCGTCGAATACACCGCCGCGATGGGCGGGGCGATCAGCATCGACACCCGCCGCGCCGAGGTGATGCAGGCGGCGCTGGGCGCGGGGGCGGCGATGGTCAACGATGTGTCGGGCCTGCGCTATGACCCGCGCGCGCCCGCGCTGGTGAAGGATGCGGGCTGCCCCGTGGTGCTGATGCATGCGGGCGACGGCACGGATTTGCACAAGAAAGCGGGCGATAGCGTGGTGTTCGATGTGTTCGATGCTCTGCGCACCATCCGCGACGATGCGGTGGCGGCGGGCATTCCGGCGGAGCGCATCGTGCTTGATCCGGGCATCGGCTTCGGCAAGCAGGTGGCGGACAATCTCGCGCTGATCAATGCGCTGCCGCTGTTTCACGCGCTGGGCCACCCGCTGCTGCTGGGGGCCAGCCGCAAACGGATGATCGGCGCGCTCAGTCACGAGGCTCCAGTCGAGAAGCGGATGGGCGGCTCCCTCGCGCTGGCGATTGCCGGGATGCAGGCGGGGGTTCAGTTATTGAGGGTGCATGATGTCGAAGAGACGGTGCAGGCGCGCAATGTTTGGCGGGGCCTGCGCGATGCGGCGCTGACCGACTTTGCGGACTTGCCCGCCGATTGATACCAGTGCGAATGATATGCAACCGGCCTGTCATAAAACAGGGCCAAGGAAAGCCATGATGATGACCAAACGCAAACCCCTCTCCGCCTCCATGGCTGTCGCTCTCCCGCTGCTGTTTGCTGCACCTTTGGCGGCGCAAGACACCAATGTGACGGTCGGCCCCGATGCCTTCCTGGCTGGCTATTACAAGGCGCTCGATGGCCAGATATCGATGCCCGTCGCGCCTCCCGGTGCGCCGCTGCCCAGCACCGCCGCGACCATCCAGCGGATCGCCTTTGGCAGCTGCAACCACCAGTCGCGCAGCCAGCATATGTGGGCGCAGATCGAGGCGACCAATCCGGACCTGTTCCTGCTGATCGGCGACAATGTCTATGGCGACACCAACTGGTCGGGCGATGCCGCTCTCTCCACGCTGCGCGCTGCCTATGACGAGCAATCGAGCCATGACGAATTCCAGCATTTTCGCGCCCGCGTGCCGATGATGACATCGTGGGACGACCACGATTTCGGCTTCAACGATGGCGGTGCGGAGTTTGCGTTCAAGGGTTTCGCGGAGGACATTTACGAGACCTATTGGGGAAGCTCGGCCGAAGTCCGCTCGCGCCCCGGTATCTATGAAAGCCGCACCTTCGGGCAGGGCGATCGGCGGGTGCAGCTGATCATGCTGGATACGCGCTTCTTCCGCTCCGACTTCGAGCGGATGCCCTACACCGAGGAACGCGCGCCGCTGGGGCCGTATGTGCCAAGCCAGGACGAGAGCAAGACCATGCTGGGCGGTGCGCAATGGGCGTGGTTGCAGCAGGAACTGGCCAAACCGGCGGACCTGCGCATTCTGGTATCGTCCATTCAGGTGCTGACCGATGCGCATGATTACGAAAGCTGGGAGCAGCTGCCGCGCGAACGCGCGAAGCTGTATGACATGCTGGGTGCGAGGGCGGAAAGCGGGCTGTTGATGCTGTCGGGCGACCGGCATTCGGGCGGGATCTACACCGATGTGCCCACCGGCGGTGGCGAACAGATGTGGGAGCTGACCAGCAGCTCGCTCAACCTCGCCTTCAGCACGACCGAGCGCAACACTGCGCGCGAGCCGGACCCCAAGCGGGTGACGGACTTCATCGCGGAGGAGAACTTCGGACTTGTGGAGATCGACTGGGATGCCGAAACGGTCAGTCTGTCCCTGCGCGGAGCCGAGGGCGAAGTGCGGGCCGAGCAGGTGGTTTTCTGGAATGCCCCTCCAGTGGTGGACGAACCCGAAACCCCCGGCGATGCTCCGCTGATCATGCGCGATGACCGGATGATTCCCGGCGGAGAGAACGAGCCGCAGTAGGACGCGCTAGAGCGAGTACCCGCCATCGGTGACGAGGATTTCGCCGGTAATGTTGGCGGCCGCGTCCGAAAGCAGGAAACCAATCTGTCCGGCCAGCTCTTCTGCTGTGGCGAACCGCCCGCGCGGGGTGTCGCCGGACATGGCCTTGATCGTCGCCTCGCGGCCATTGGCCTCTACCGCCTTGCGGAAATCGGGTGAGCCGTCCCACAATGCGGTATCGACGCCGCCAGGAGCGACAGCATTGACGCGGATGCCATGCGGCGCGCCCTCCAGCGCTGCGATCCGCGTCATGTGGCTGACGCCGGCCTTGGCCACGCCGTAAGCGCCGATCCCTGCTACCGCCTTGATCCCGGTGGCAGAGGAAGTGACGACCACCGAGCCGGACCCGCGCCGCTGCATCGCCCGCATCGCGTAGCTCAGCGTCAGGAACGCTCCGTCGAGATTGACCGACATGACCCGCCGCCAGCTTTCGAAACCGTGCTCGGCGATCAGGCCGGAGCCGCCGACCCCGGCATTGACGACCGCGAAGTCGATCTGCGGGTGGCTCGTGTCGAGGCGGTCCCACAAGGCTTCGTCGCCAACCGACCCCTCGATGAGGTCAGTCTCACAGGAAAGTTCAAGCGATTGCAGACCGGCGAGGTCCGTGTCGATCAGTATCAGGCGCTGAACACCCTGCACGTCCAGCCACCGCGCACAGGCTGCTCCGATGCCCGATGCGGCCCCGGTCACGAGGGCGGTGGAACCGGCGAATGATGTGTTGTTTTGCATGGGCCCCGCGCTACGGTCGGGCGGTCGCCATGTCGAGAGGGATGGTATCGGAGAAAAGTCCTTAAGCGGGGACGATCCGTTCCATCAGCTTGCCCAGCGTCTCGCCCACCCATTGCTCGTCCACTTCGGAATACGGCGCGTGGATCGGCTTGTCCTGTACAACCTGGAAGGGGCTACGCTCGACCGCTCCGATGGAGACCACCGCGCGGCCCCGGTCCAATGCAACGCCGAGCCCGGCAATACGCTTGCCATGGACCTTGATGACAAAGCGCTTGGTGTCCTGAGAGCCGCCTTCTTCGTTGATTTCGATATCGGTGCGGTCTTCAACCGAGCCCATGACCAGTTCGACCAGACGCGCCAGTTTCGGCGCTTCATCGCGGCTCCAGCGGAACCTTTCGAACTGGCCGGCATCGACTTTGTTGGAAAGGGCGTCGCACGCGGCTCGAAAGCCGGAATGGTTCATCTCGCTCATGCTGCGTTATCGATCCCTAAATCACTGAGTTTGCGGTAAAGTGTCGATCGGCCAATGCCGAGGCGACGGGCGACTTCGGTCATGCGGCCTCGGTAATGTCCGATGGCAAGGCGGATGACATCGGCCTCGATCTCTTCCAGCGGACGCAAATTGCCGTCCTCTGTATAAAGCATCACGCCGATGGCTTCCTGCAAGGGAACCGCGTTTTCGTCCATCTCGCCAAGAAGCTCGGACAGCTGCGGAAAATCGCTCGCTGTCAGGGATTCCCCTTCACAGAAGACGGCGGCGCGGAACAGAACAGTCTGCAACTGGCGGACATTGCCCGGCCAGTCATACGCGCCCAGCAGGTTCAGAGCGCTATCGGCCAGCGACAAATGGCGCAGGCCTGGCTGCTCACCGATACGGACGAGGAAATGGCGCGCCAGTGCGGCGATATCGCTGCCTCGTTCGCGCAAAGGCGGTAAAGTGATGCGGGTAGCGCCAAGAGCTTCCAACAGACGTGCGTCGAACTGTTCGCCGGCGACGAGATCATCCATCGGCAAATTGCTGGCCGACAGAATGCGCACATCGACCTTGAAACCGTGCGCCGCGCCGACCGGGCGGACAATACCCTCGGTCAGCACATCGGCAAGGCGGGTTTGGAGGCCGGGCCCGAGGCGGTCGATCTCGTCAAGCACCAGCGTCCCGCTGTCGCAAAACTGGATGGCACCGATCTGCCGGTCGAATGCACCGGGAAAGGCGTCTGGTTCGTGACCGAACAATGCGGATTCAATCGAATTGGCGGGGATGCCGCCGATATTGAGGAAACGATTGGGAGCTTTCGCGCGCGGGCTTGCGGCCAGCATCGCGCGCAGCAGCATTTCCTTGCCGGTGCCGCTTTCGCCCTCGATCAGCACATGGCCGTGGCCGCGGGCCGTCTTTGCAGCGCGAGCGAGCGAGGTCCGAAATTCAGCGGCAGTGCCGATCATCGAATCGAAATCGAGTTCCGCGTCGATTTTCTCGGTCAGCGGCTGCAATTCGTCGCGCGGCGCTTCCTTGCGGGTGGCGCTGTTGAGCGCGGTCATCAGGCGATCGGGAGCGACCGGTTTGATGAGGTAATCGGTTGCCCCGGCACGCATGGCCTCCACGGCCAGTTGCGGGCTGGCGCTGGTTGTCAGCATCAGGATGGGCAGGGCCGGACGGCGGCTTTTCAATTCCTCGATCAGACCACAGGCATCGTCACCCGGCACCCATTGGTCCAGAATGATGGCGGACAGCTGCATCCCTTCGCGGGTGCCCAGCGTGGCAATGGCGGTTTCGCTGTCCTTGACGACGATCGTGCGCCAGCCCTCGCGCGCAGCGAGAGCGGTGACGAGGCGGCTCTGCGCCGGCTCATCATCGATCAGCATCAAAAGGCGGGTATCATCCTCTGCCATCGTTCCCCAAAACCGTCCCAGTGCGGTACAAGCAGTGTGGATACCCGCTCGGGGTAAAGTTCGTGTTAAGGCTGTCGGTAATGAGAGGTGCGGCTGGCGGGGGATGGGTCCAGACCGCTCTTGTAAGGGCCGATAGGCGGCGATAGGAACAAAACGTTCTTGCCAATTTGCCATCCTGGGGAAACATACAAATGGCCGCAAACGATATGGAATCTGCGAAAAGCACGTATGATAGCTTCATCGCATCGCTGAAATGGACGGTGCCTTTGATCTGCGTGATCACGCTGATCGTCATCGTTCTGATTGCCGACTGACCGGCCTTGCGTATTGCGATCCTGAAAGAACGTGAGGCGGGCGAGACCCGCGTCGCGGTGACGCCGGAAACGGCGAAGAAGTTTATCGGTCTGGGTGCGGAAGTCGCGGTCGAGGAAGGGGCGGGGCTCCATGCCTCCATCTCTGATGCCGACTACACAGATGCCGGTGCGAGCGTTGGCACGGCAGCAGACGCGGTCAAAGGCGCCGATATCGTGCTGGGCATTCGCGCCCCTGATCCCGCCTTGCTCGCCGGCGCCAAAAATGGCGCGATGGTTGCTGCTACGTTCGATCCGTTCCAGCGCCGGGATCTGGTAAATGCCTATGCCAAGGGCGGCTTGGAAGCGCTGTCGATGGAATTTATGCCGCGCATCACGCGGGCGCAGAGCATGGATGTGCTCTCCAGCCAGTCGAACCTTTCGGGCTACAAGGCGGTCATGTCGGCGGCCGATCAATATGGCCGCGCATTCCCGATGATGATGACCGCTGCCGGTACCGTGCAGGCGGCTCGCGTGTTTGTCATGGGCGTGGGCGTCGCCGGTCTGCAAGCGATTGCTACAGCCAAACGGTTAGGCGCACAGGTTTCTGCCACCGATGTGCGCTCGGCGACCAAGGAACAGATCGAATCGCTCGGTGCGAAACCGATCTTCGTGGAGGATGTCGAAGGCATCGAGGGCGAAGGTTCGGGCGGCTACGCGACCGAAATGAGCGAGGAGTACCAGAAGGCGCAGGCAGCGTTGGTCTCCAGCCATATCGCCAAGCAGGACATCGTCATTACGACCGCGCTGATTCCGGGCCGCGATGCGCCGCGCCTGATATCCGACGCGCAGATCGCCAGCATGAAGCCGGGCAGCGTGATTTTCGATCTGGCGGTGGCGCAGGGCGGCAATGTCGAAGGCAGCAAGCCGGACGAGCTGGTGGAGCGCGACGGCGTCACCATCATGGGCTATTCCAATACGCCGGCGGCTCTCTCGCCCGATGCATCGGCGCTGTTCTCGCGCAATCTGTTCAACTTTCTCTCCGCCTTCTGGGACAAGGAGACCGGCACAGTCACGCTCGACGAGGAAATCGGCGATGCCGTGCGGCTGACCAAAGACGGCATGATCGTTCACGAGAGGCTTCAAGCATGAAAAAACTGATTTTTCTGGCAGTGCCGCTTCTGGCGCTGGGCGCATGCGATGGCATGCAATCGGGTGCGAGCAGCTACAGCGCCGATGCCGCGAAAGCCGGATCGGATTTCCGCTTCGGCGCGCGGGACGTGGTGGCCAGCCTCGATCCGGTATGCGCGTTTACCGAGCAGGACGAACGGCTGGCCCAGTACGATCCGCTGCGCAAACGTCTGAATGCGCTGGAAGAACGGATTGCCGGAACCGCACTGGCCGTCGATCTGGCCATCGTGCGGGCGGATTACGAACATTACTGGACGGTCAACGAGGCCTCCTGCGGCGAGACCGATACCGGCGAAACGGCAGAGTTGCTGGCCGCAGAGCTGCAGAAGATCGCCAATGGCCTTGACCGCATGGAAGCGGCGGCCGGGGTAACTTGAACGATTAGGCCCGGGGAGGGCGCGCGTGGACTTCATTAGTATTCTGTCGATTTTCGTGCTGGCCTGTTTTGTCGGCTATTACGTGGTCTGGTCGGTCACTCCGGCGTTGCACACGCCGCTGATGGCGGTGACCAATGCGATTTCCTCGGTGATTATCGTCGGTGCGCTGATCGCGAGTGCCGAGGCGGGGAGTGCCGTGGCCAAGTGGCTCGGCCTGATCGGTGTGGTTCTGGCGAGTGTGAACATCTTCGGTGGCTTTGCGGTCACCGAGCGAATGCTGGCGATGTACAAGAAGAAGGAGAAGTGATCGTGGGCTCGCTTCTCTCCAAGATCAGGCCGACACTCGGTTTCACTGGGCTGACCGCATTGGTCGCTGCACCCGCACACGCTGCTTCGGGCGAAGCGGTCAACCCGTGGGTTGCGCTGGCCTATCTCGTGGCGGGCGTATTTTTCATCCTCGCGCTGCGCGGGCTGTCCAGCCCGGCCACCAGCCGGAGCGGCAACCGTTTCGGCATGATCGGTATGCTGATCGCAGTCGTCACCACGCTGGTGACGCATGACATCGCCAATATTGTGGAGATCGCGATTGCCATCGCCATTGGCGGTCTGATCGGTTTCACCATCGCGCGGCGCATTGCGATGACCGCGATGCCCGAACTGGTCGCCGGTTTTCACTCGCTGGTCGGTATGGCAGCGGTGCTGGTCGGTCTGGCCGCTTGGCTCAACCCTGGCGCATTCGGGATCACCGACGCGGCGGACCAGATTCTGGTCGTCAGCCGGATCGAGTTGGGGCTGGGCATCGCCATCGGTGCGATCACCTTCTCCGGATCGGTGATTGCCTTCCTGAAATTGTCGGGAAGGATGAGCGGTTCGCCGATCCTGCTGCCCGGTCGCCACATCATCAATCTGGGCACGCTGTTCGCCATTCTCGCGCTGATTGCAGCCTATGCCCTGTCGGGCGCGGGCGGGGCAGGCGAGGGGATGCTGATCGTCTGGATCACCGTTTTGGCCTTCGCCATCGGCTTCTTGCTGATCATCCCCATTGGCGGCGCGGATATGCCCGTCGTGGTGTCGATGTTGAACAGCTATTCGGGCTGGGCCGCGGCGGCGATGGGCTTCACGCTGGGCAACACCGCGATGATCATCACCGGCGCGCTGGTCGGGTCCTCTGGCGCGATCCTGTCCTACATCATGTGCAAGGCGATGAACCGCAGCTTCATCTCCGTGATTGCCGGCGGGTTTGGCGCGGATACCGCAACCGGTGGCGGCGAGGCGAAGGAACAGCGCCCCTACAAACAGGGCAGCGCCGACGATGCGGCCTTCATGCTGGAGCAGGCGGAGAGCGTCATCATCATCCCCGGCTACGGGATGGCGGTCGCGCAGGCGCAGCATGCCGTGCGCGAGATGGCCGATGTGCTGAAGGAAAAGGGCGTAGAGGTGAAATACGCCATTCACCCCGTCGCCGGACGGATGCCGGGCCATATGAACGTGCTGCTGGCCGAGGCCAATGTGCCCTATGACGAAGTGTTCGAGCTTGAGGATATCAACAGCGAGTTCGCGCAGGCCGATGTGGCCTTCATCATCGGGGCAAACGACGTGGTGAACCCGGCGGCCAAGACCGACAAATCCAGCCCGATTTACGGCATGCCCGTGTTCGATGTGGACAAGGCCAAGCAGGTGTTCTTCATCAAGCGCAGCATGGGCGGCGTAGGCTATGCCGGCGTCGACAACGATGTGTTCTACATGAACCAGACCGTGATGCTGCTGTCCGATGCGAAGAAGATGGTTGAAGGCATTGTAAAGGCGCTGGATTGACCCGCGCCCTGCTGGCGCTGCCCACCGTGTTGGGCGCAGCGCTGGTCCTGACAGGCTGTATCGACCGGGTGGTGGAAAGCCGGGTGGAGAGCGCGCTCGTCAAAAACGGCGTCTCGCAAAGCAATGCTGAATGCATGGCCGGGAGGATGGTGGACCGCCTGACAATCGAACAATTGCGCAAGCTGGAAGGGCTGGCCCCGCAGGCCGGTGAAAGCAAACGCCCCAGCGGCGTTCGCGACCTGCTGCGGCGGCTGGAGCGTGTGGGGGATACGGAGGTGCTCGCGGTCACCGGAAGCTCTGCCGCGCTGTGTGCCACGGGGCTGGTGGGTTCTTCTCGGTAGTTTTTCGCTCGCTGAGGCGCTGAAGCCTGAAGAAGATCGGCGCTCACAGAGGCACAGAGGCACGGAGGGGTGGTGCCTGCGGCAAAGCCGCTATCGAATGGCCAACCTCGCGGCGCTGGCCACCGCACAGTCTGAAAGCGGCTTCGCCGCAAGAGGACTCTCTCTGTGGCTCTGTGCCTCTGTGAGCGCCTCCTTGTTTGAAGCCCTCCGCGCCTCGGCGAGCGCAATTCCAGCGCCGCTCTTGCAAAAGCGGCCTCCACAGGCTGTATGCATCGCAGGGAGGATGGGATTTATGACGAAGCTGTTGCTGGGCGCATCTGCGCTGGTTTTTGCCACGCCGGCCTGGGCGGAGATATACGAGGTCGAGCCGGGCGAGGGCGCGCAGGAGCGGCTGCAGGAAGCGCTGATCCTTGCCGAGCCGGGCGATGAAATCGTGCTTGGCGCGGGCCGCTTTGTTTTGACCGACGGAATCAGTCTGGACGTGGACGATGTGACCGTGCGCGGGGTGGGGATGGATGCCACCATCCTCGATTTCACCACACAGGCAGGGGCCGGCGAAGGCTTCCTGATCACCAGCGACGATGTGACCCTGCGCGATTTCGCGGTCGAGAACCCGAAGGGCGACGGGATCAAATCCAAGGCCGCCGACAATATCGTGTTCTACCGCCTGCGTGTGACATGGACCGAAGGCCCCAAACCCACCAATGGTGCCTACGGCGTCTATCCGGTGGAGGGGACCGGCGTGCTGATAGATAGTGTCGTTGTCTCCGGCGCGTCCGATGCAGGCGTGTATGTCGGCCAGAGCAAGGACATCACCGTCCGCAATTCGATCGCGCAATACAATGTTGCCGGGATCGAGATCGAGAACAGCCGGAACGCGATCGTCGAGAACAACATGACGCTGCACAATACCGGCGGCATTCTGGTGTTCGACTTGCCCGATCTGCCGGTGATGGGCGGCGGCGATGTGATTGTCCGCAAAAATCTGGTGACCACCAACAACACCCCGAATTTCGCGCCCGCAGGCAATATCGTGGCCGGCATTCCTAAAGGCACCGGCGTGATGGTGATGGCCAATGACAATGTGCTGGTCGAAAACAATCTGATCGCGGAAAACGACACCGCGCAGGTGATGGTGATTGCCTATTCGCAAACCTTCACCGATGCCCGATACGATCCCTATCCGCGCAATGTGCTGATCGGGGAGAATCTCTACACCGGGGGCGGGAAGGACCCGTATCTGCCCGGCGCAGAAATGCTGCTGGCCGCTTTTGGCGGATCGCTTCCGGATGTGCTGTGGGACGGTTTGGCGAAAGAGGGGACGCCCGCTCTGTTCGCTGTCGAAGGCACACGCGGGTGGTCGCTCAATCTGCCGGTGCAGGGGCAGGGTGTGGCCAATGCGCAGCCCGGACCGATGGTGGTCGATACGCCCGCTTCGCTGATTCTCGATCAGGTCACCGGAGCCCCTGCCGAACTGGCGGCGCGGATCGCGGGATGATGCGGAATGCGGGCCTTTTGGGGGCAGCGGCGCTTGCGCTGTCGGCGGTCACGCTGTCGGGTGTGATTGCAGCCAAGGATGCCGAGCCATTGCAGGTCAGCGATATTGCTGTTGCGACACAGAAATTCCCGCGTGCCTTGTCCGAATTCGGTTTCTTCAGCGATGCTGCGGGGCAGGTTCCAGTGCCGGGCGTGGTCCCCTATCAGCTCAATACGCCGCTGTTCTCGGACGGCGCAGACAAATTGCGGTTCGTCTATATTCCCGGCGGAGCATCGGCAGTCGCGGGCGACGAGAACGAGGTGCTGGCTTTCCCGGTTGGCAGCGCGCTGATCAAGACATTCGCTTTTGGTGAGGGGGAGGACCGGCGGCTGATCGAAACCCGCGTCCTGCTCCACCGCGCCGATGGCTGGCTGGCGTTGCCCTATCGCTGGAACGCGGAGCAGACCGATGCAAAGCTCGCGCTGGCAGGCGGTAGGCTGGACCTGACGACCCCTGCGGGGGAGGCGATCAGCTACCGCATTCCGAACAAGAACCAGTGCAAGGAATGCCACGGGGTGGAGGGTGCGGTGGTGCCCATCGGCCCCAAGGCGCGCAATTTGTCGCATGACTGGCTGGCCCGGCAGGTGGCGCATGGACGGCTGGACTTTGTGCCCGCCAATGCCGGCACCATGCCGCAATGGGGCGCGGGCGATTCTGCAGAGGCCGAGGCGGCGGCGCGGGCCTATCTGGATGTGAACTGCGCGCATTGTCACCGGCCCGGGGCCACCGCATCGAACAGCGGGCTGGACCTGCGGTGGGAGCAGGGCGACCCGATGAAGCTGGGCATCATGAAGCGGCCCGTAGCCGCAGGACGCGGCTCTGGTGGACTGGATTTCGACGTGGTACCGGGGCAGCCGGACCAGTCGATCCTGCTTCACCGGATGAAGAGCGCGGAACCCGGCGTTGCGATGCCCGAACTGGGCCGAGCGACGATCGATCCGGAAGGCGTTGCAGCGGTCGAGCGCTGGATCGTGGAACTGGGGCAGTAACGCACGCCAACAGGGGCAATCGCCATGAAGAGATTTCTGAAGGTTCTGGCCGTTCTGGCTGTCCTGCTCGGTGTGCTGTTTCTGGTATTCCGCACGCCGGATACCGACGCGGCCGAGATGCGTGCGAAATACGGGAGCGAGGCTTCCCAATTTGTCGAGCTGCGCGGCGGGCAGACATTCCATTTGCGCGATGAAGGCCCGCGCGATGCGCCGGTCGTAATGCTGATCCACGGGGCCAATAGCAGCCTGCATACATGGGATGTGTGGACCGACCAGCTGAAGGACAATTTCCGCGTGGTCCGCTTCGATACTGCTGGCCACGGGCTGACCGGACCTGCCGCCGATGGTGAATATACCAAGGCGCGCTATGTCGCGGATATCGATGCGATTGCCGATCATCTTGGGCTCGACACCTTCGTGATCGCGGGCAATTCCATGGGCGGCTGGATGGCGACATCCTACGCCATCGCGCATCCCGAGCGGGTCAGCGGCCTCGCTCTGCTCAACGCCAGCGGTGCGCCGCGTATCGAGGGCGAGGGGCAATTGTATCTGGGCGCAATTCTAGCCTCAATGCCTGTGGTGCACAACCTGATGACCTCCATCACCCCGCGCAGTCTGGTCAAGTCCAGTTATAAAGGGGCGGTGGCTGATCCAGCTGTGATTACCGAAGAGAAGGTCGACCGGTATTGGGAATTGCTGCGCTATCCCGGTAACCGTCAGGCCGTGCTGGACCGCAGCAATACGCCGCGCGGCGGGCCGTTCGACACCGGCGATATTGCCGCGCTGACCATGCCCGCGCTGGTGATGTGGGGGGATGAGGACAAGGTCACTCCGCCAAGCGGCGCCGACTGGTATGAGGAGCATCTGCCGAACGACCGCGCGATCCGTTATCCAGACGTGGCCCATGTGCCGATGGAGGAAATTCCCGAACGCTCGGCAGCCGATTTGCGCGGCTGGATCGAGGATGCGGTGGTGGAGCCTGCCACCGAGGCGGTTGACACTCCCTAGCGATAGGGCAAGCACTGCCGCTTCAACCCTGCGCGCCGATCAGGCCCTTGCAGGGGATATCAGGAGCGTTGTGCATTGCGTAAATTGGGCATGATCGGGGGGATGAGCTGGGTCTCCACCGGAATGTATTATCGCTGGATCAATCGCGGCGTTCAGCGGCGGGCGGAGCCGATGGCGAGTGCTCCGCTGCTGATCGAAAGCCTGGATTTCCGCCCGCTCTTCGGGCTCGACGATGAAGCCGATTGGGACCGCGCGGGCGATGTGCTGGTCGAAAGCGCCAAACGGATGGAGGACGCCGGGGCCGGCGCGCTGATGATCTGCGCCAACTCGATGCACCGGCTGTATGACCGCGTAAATGAAGCGATCAATATCGATGTGCTGCATATCGCCGATTGCGTCGGCGCGAAAATGGCGAAGGAAGGCGCGACCGAAGCGGCCGCCCTGATCGGTACGCGCAATGTGATGACCGAAAGCTTCTATCGCCGGCGACTGGTCGCCCACGGGATCGATCTGATGCCGCCGGACATGGCACAGGTCGGCGAAGTGAACCGGATTATTTACGAAGAATTGATGGCCGGCGAGGGCACACGGTCCTCCCAGCGGTTCTTCAAGACGATGATCACCCGGATGGAACAGACCGGCGCCAAGGCGGTGATCTCCGCCTGCACGGAGCTGGACATGGTCATCGACGTCGACGCCAATGTTCTGCCGATTTTCGATTCCGCGCGCATTCATTGCGACGCGGCGGTGGATTGGATCATGGGCGACACCGAAGCCTAGGCCGCACTGCACAGACTGGCACACACCCACGCCGCCTTGTCGGACTTGTCGCGGTGTTGCCCGATTGTTCCCGTTGTCGCGGGGCAAGGCTGCGCCTATCCGCACAGGCAATGTCGCGCTCCCGCCTTGCTGCCGATCCGCTGCGCTCTCGTGGGCGTGAGTTCTCCGCCGGAGGCGAGGAAACGCGCGGGCCGCGCAGCGCATTCCAGCGCGACCGCGACCGCATCATCCACTCCATCGCCTTCCGCCGCTTGCGCGGGAAGACGCAGGTCTTTGTCGCCCCCGATGGCGACCATTATCGCACCCGTCTGACGCACAGTCTGGAAGTCGCGCAGATCGGGCGGACGATTGCCCGCGCACTGGGTCTGGACGAGGATCTGACCGAGGCGCTGTGTCTGGCGCACGATATCGGCCACCCGCCGTTTGGCCATGCGGGAGAGAAGGCGCTGGACGATGCGCTCCAGCGTCATGGCGGCTTCGATCACAACGCCCAGACCCTGCGCACGTTGATGCGGCTGGAAAGCCCCTATTGCACCCATGTCGGCCTCAATCTCAGCTGGGAAATGCTGGAGGGGCTGGCCAAGCACAACGGGCCGGTGACCGCGCCGCATTGGGCACTGGCGGAGCTGGACCGCGACTATCCGCTGGATCTGGCGGCATGGCCCAGTCTGGAAGCGCAAGTGGCGGCGGTGGCCGACGATATCGCCTACGACAATCACGATATCGATGACGGTCTGCGGGCAGGCTTTCTCAAACTGGACGATTTGCTGGAGCTCGATTTCGTCGCCGATTTGTGGCGCGCGATCGAGCTGCGCTACCCCGATGCGCGGCAGGAAACGCGGCTGCGCGAATTGGTGCGCGACCAGATCGGGGTGATGGTCAACGATGTGATTTCCACCGCGCGGGAGCGGATGAAGGGGATTTCCTCGCGCGAGGAGGTCGCTTCTTATCAGGGACCTGTGGCGGGTTTTTCCGACACGATGTTCGAGCGCGAGCGGCGTCTCAAAACCTTCATGTATGACCGGCTGTATCTGCATTCCGATCAGACACAGACGGCGGGCCGCGCGCAAAGCGTCGTTGCGAAACTCTACGCTGCCTACGAGCAGGAGCCTGATCTGATGGGCGGGCGCTGGGCCGCTCAGCTGCCGGCGCAGGAGCCGGAGCGCAGCCGCCATATAGTGGACTATATCGCCGGGATGACCGATAGTTATGCCATGGCGCAGCACGCAAAGATCTACGGCACAGTGCCGGAGGGCCTCAGCAATGTCTGAGGTTACGCGGATTGCTCTGGTGGGTGCCACGGGGCTTGTCGGGCGCGCGGTCATGGAGGCCTGCGTCGGGCGCGAGGATGTGCGACTGGTGGCGCTTTCCCGGCGCGAAGCCCCCATCCCCAAGGGTGCGCGGATGGAGATGTTTGTCGCCGATCCGGCCAATTGGGGCGATGTCTTGCAGGATTTGCGGCCCGAAGTGCTGGTGAGCGCGCTGGGCACCACCATTCGCAAAGTGGGCGGCGACAAGGACGCGTTTCGCGCCGTGGATTACGATCTGGTGGTCGATACGGCGCGCATGGCGCATGAAGCGGGCGTGGAGCGGATGATTTCGGTCAGTTCGGTCGGAGCTGATCCGCATTCGGACAATTTCTATCTCAAGACCAAGGGCGAGGCCGAAAAGGCGTTGATGAAAGCCGGTTTCAAGCGGCTGGACATCCTGCGGCCCGGCCTGCTGCGCGGCACCCGCACCGCCGATCTGCGCCCGCTGGAGGGGCTGGGACGCATGGCAAGCCCGGCGATGGATTTGTTGCTGCGCGGAAAATACACCAAGTACCGCTCCGTTCATGCGAGCCTGATGGCCGAGGCAATTCTGGCCCTTGCCATGCGCAAGCAGCAGGGCAAGTTCGTCCACGAGCACGAGGGGCTGCACCGCGCGGCCAAGCTGTTGCCGGCTCTGGAAGGGTGAAAGCCCAGCCGGTTAGCGCGCTATGCTCGAATTCTTCCATGGTCTGATTTTTGCCAGCGACGCGGCGCTGGTGGCGCTGGCTGGCGGTGCATTTCTGGTGCTCGCGGTGGTGGCATTGCTGGCCGAGCGCTGGCGCAATGCCCGAGTCCGGATCGACCGGATCGGCTGGGTCCCGTGGACCGGCGTCTTCCTGTTTTCAGCCGTGATCGGAGCAGGGCTGCTGGCGCTGGCGATCCCGGCGTTGCTCAAAGGGGGATGAAGTTGGTGCAGTAGGGGAGGAATGTTTGTTTTCTGCACCCCATCCGGGGTGCAATCTCCTCGCTCATGCGACCTGAAGGTCGCGTCGCTGCGGGCGGCCAGTCGGCCTTGCGGGGCCTGGCGGCCCCGAACCATTCCAGGCAATTAGAGTTGTAATCAGTTTCGGTCCGCAACCAGCGGACCCAAAGGGCGACCGCCCGCCGGCCGGTTAGGCCGGAGCCAAGCGGGCCGGATGGCCCGCGCCCGGCGTTTGAGGGTCGCTTGCCCTACAGGCAAGCCTCAAGATACGCCTGATCGAAGCCGAACTGGCGCGCTTTTTCCAGCGTGTAGGGGCGCAGGCCGCTGGCGCGGAATTCGCCGATGATCTTGCCGTCTTCGCTCTCGTCCAGATATTCGAACTTGAACAGATTCTGCGTCACGATCACGTCGCCTTCCATCCCGATCACTTCGGTGATGTCGGTGGTGCGGCGCGAACCGTCGCGCAGACGTTTCACCTGCACGATAATGTCGACCGATTCAGCGATCTGGCGCGAAATGGCTTCTTTCGGGATCTTGATGTCGCCCATCAGGATCATGTTTTCCATACGGCCCAGGCACTCGCGCGGGCTGTTGGCGTGGAGCGTACACATCGAACCATCGTGGCCCGTGTTCATGGCGGCGAGAAGGTCGAAACATTCCGCGCCGCGAATCTCACCCAGGATGATGCGGTCAGGACGCATACGCAGGGCGTTCTTCACGAGGTCACCGATGGTAATCGCGCCCTGGCCTTCAAGGTTCGGCGGACGCGTTTCCAGCGGCAGCCAGTGAGGCTGCTGCAAGCGCAATTCGGCGGCGTCCTCGATTGTCAGCACGCGCTCGCCCGGGTCGATCATTTTCGACAGGGCGTTGAGCATGGTGGTTTTACCCGAACCCGTACCGCCGGAGATCACGATGTTCATCCGGCAGGCGCCTGCGATTTTGAGCGCGGTGCACATCTTGTCGCTCATCGAACCAAAGTCCTTGAGCATGTCGAGGGTGATCGGCTTCTCGGAGAACTTACGAATGGAAAGCGCCGTACCGCGCAGTGACAGCGGCGGCACAATGACGTTAACACGGCTGCCGTCCTTGAGACGGGCGTCGGCCAGCGGTGTGGTCTGGTCGACGCGGCGGCCAACCTGGTTCACGATGCGCTGGGCGATCTGGAACAGATGCTGCTCGTCGCGGAAGCGGATCGGTGCGATGACCAGCTTGCCGCCTTTTTCAATATAGGTCTGGTCGGGGCCGTTGACCATGATGTCCGACACGTCGGGGTCGTTCAGCAGCTCTTCCAGCGGGCCGAAGCCCAGAAGCTCGTCGATCAGGACTTTTTCCAGCGCGAATTGCTCGCGGCGGTTCAGCGTGACCTTCAGTTCGGCCAGCACTTCCATGATGATCGGGCGGAATTCCTCCGACAGCTCTTCTTTGGAAAGGGTAGAGGCCGCTTCCGGGTCGACGCGTTCGAGCAGGCGGGGAAGCACCTGTTCCTTGATCTTGTGGACGCTGGCTTCGAATCCGCCGACTTCCTGCTTCTCGTGGATCGCATTGGCGCGGTCCGCAAGGCGGGTCATTGCGTCGTCTTTGTTCGGCTGCGCGCCAGCGACATCCATCGCTTCTGCGGCGTCTTCGCCGGGCAGAGGAGGGAACTGTTCACCGCCCGGTGGGGGTGCCTTGTCAGCTGGAGCCGCTGCCTCGCCGCCCTTCATCGGGCGGGCAACACCGAAGGATGAGCGTCCGCCGCCGGGTCCATTCTTGCGTCCAAATGCGCTCATCGTTCCAATTCCCTCGGAGGTAATCCGTTATTGTTGTTGCCGGCCCGTCTGCGCACCCATCTGACAACAGGGCGAAGAAGGCCTTCTGGAAAATGGTGAATAGGCAGGAAACCTTATTTTTTTCCTAAATGCGAGAGGCCCCGATTGGTTTCGGCATTGGACGTAAGGGTGCGGCGCGGGTTAGGGGCGCACGCCGACTGATGGATTTTGAGGAGAAACCGGGCCGTGCAGGACAATGAACGGACCGGGCTTTTGCTGGCGATGGCCGGGTTTGCCAGCTTGTCGGTCGGCGATGCGGTGATCAAGACGATGTCCGGTGAGTGGTCGCCGCTCGCTGTGGGCGCGCTGCGATTCACCATCGGGGCGATTGGCCTGTCGGTATTGCTGTTCTGGAAAGAAGGCGCACGCGGTTTTCGGCCCAGTCACCCCTGGCTGCAACTGGCGCGCGGATTTTGTCTGGCAGCGGCAAGTCTCTGTTTCTTCTGTGCGATTTACCTGATGCCGCTTGCCTCGGCGATGGCGTTGGCCTTTGTCGCGCCGGTTCTGACCGCGCTGTTCAGCGGGCCATTGCTGGGGGAGAAAGTGCGCCTGCCGACCGTTGTTGCTTCGGTGATCGCGCTATGCGGAGTAGTGCTCGTCTTGCGGCCCAATCTGGCGGCGCTGGGTCTGGCGGCATTTCTGCCGCTCGCATCGGCGTTTTTCTTCAGCATGATGATCATCGCCAATCGCGCATCGGGCGGGCAGGGCAGTGCGCTGTCGATGCAAGTCTTTGTCGCTCTGATTGCCGCGCCGCTGCTGCTCGTTGCCGCGGTTGCCGGTCATTGGAGCGGCATTCCCATGCTGCAGGTGAGCGTCCCGGACTGGAGCGTGCTAGCCCGCTGCGCGCTGGTGGCGGTGACGGCAAGCACGGCGCACTGGCTCGCCTATCTGGGCACGATGCGCGCCGGAGCAGCAACAATCGCCCCCACAACCTATATTCAGATGCTGGTTGCTATTACGCTGGGCTGGTGGTGGTTTGGCGATGTGCCCGACGCGGTCACTCTGGCGGGCGCTGCTATCATCATCGGTGCCGGGCTGATCCTGTGGAGCAGCACACCCTCGGCTGCTCCCGCCACTGCGGAGAAAGTGCAGCGCTAGTAGTATAGTAGGATTTTGCGGCTAATAGCGCGGCAACCATAATCGAAGTTTTGGCTTAAGGAATACAAAGCGATGTGCGGCATTATCGGCATTGCAGGCACGGCGCCTGTTGCAGACCGGCTGGTCGACGGCCTGAAACGGATGGAATATCGCGGCTATGACAGCGCCGGTGTCTGCACTCTGCATGAAGGCGCGCTGGTGCGCCGCCGGGCAGAGGGCAAGCTGGCCAATCTGGTCGAGGAAGTGTCCGGCAATCCGGCGCCCGGCCTGCTCGGCATCGCGCACACCCGCTGGGCCACCCATGGCGCGCCGACGGCTGCGAACGCGCACCCGCACGCCACCGATCACGTTGCGCTGGTCCATAACGGCATCATCGAAAACTTCCGCCCGCTTCGCACGGAGCTGACCGATGACGGGCGCACTTTGGAGAGCGAAACCGATAGCGAGGTGGTGGTCCACCTGATTTCGCGCGAAGTGGAAAACGGCGCGTCGCCGCAGGAGGCTGTGCAGACCGTGCTACCCCGCCTGCGCGGTGCGTTCGCGCTGGCGATTGTGTTCCGCGAGCATCCGGACATTCTGATCGGCGCACGGCGCGGTTCGCCGCTGGTTGTGGGCTATGGCGAGGGCGAGATGTTCCTCGGCTCCGATGCCCTGGCGCTGGCTCCGCTGACGCAGAAAATCACCTATCTGGAAGAAGGCGACTGGGTCGTGCTGACCCGCGATACGGCGGAGATTTTCGACGGCGAGAATGCGCCGGTCGAGCGCCCGATAGTCACTTCGGGCGCATCTGCCGCTGCAGTGGAGAAGGGCAATTATCGCCACTTCATGCAGAAGGAGATTTTCGAGCAGCCGACCGTCGTGGCGCAAACGCTCGCCAGCTATATCCGGCAGAGCGACGAAAGCGTCGCCTTGCCGCAGATCGATTTCGATCTCTCGGCGGTGAACCGGATCACCATCGTCGCGTGCGGTACGTCTTTCTATGCCGGAATGGTGGCAAAATACTGGTTCGAGCAGTTCGCCCGCGTGCCGGTCGATGTCGATGTGGCGTCGGAGTTCCGCTATCGCGAGCCGGTGCTGGAAGAGGGCGGCTTGTCGCTGTTCATTTCGCAAAGCGGGGAGACAGCGGACACGCTGGCGGCTCTGCGCCATTGCAAGGAAGCGGGCCAGACCATCGCGGTGGTCGTCAACGTGCCGACCAGTTCCATGGCGCGCGAGGCCGATTTGTTGCTGCCCACCCATGCCGGGCCGGAAATTGGCGTCGCCTCGACCAAGGCGTTCGCCTGCCAGCTGGCCGTGCTCGCTGCGCTGGCCGCGCATATGGCGGTGAAGAAGGGGCAGATGTCCCGTGCAGAAGAGCAGGACGTGGTGCATCATCTGCTGGAGGCACCTGCCGCTCTGAACGCTGCCCTCGATCACGACGACGATATTGCCGGGATGGCGCATCTGATCGCGCCGGCCCGCGACGTTCTGTATCTGGGCCGTGGCCCGGACTACCCGATGGCGATGGAAGGCGCGCTGAAACTCAAAGAAATCAGCTATATCCATGCCGAAGGCTACGCTTCGGGCGAGATGAAACACGGGCCGATTGCGCTGATCGACGAGCATGTGCCTGTAATCGTGCTGGCCCCCAGCGGACCTCTGTTCGAGAAGACGGTGTCGAACATGCAGGAAGTGCGCGCACGTGGCGGACAGATTGTGTTGATCTCCGACGAGGAAGGTCTGGAAGAGGCCGGCGAAGGCTGCCTCGCCACCATCTGTATGCCCAAGGTCCATCCCCTGATCGCGCCGCTGGTCTATGCCGTGCCGGTGCAATTGCTTGCCTACCATGTGGCAGTGGCAAAAGGCACGGATGTCGATCAGCCGCGCAACCTCGCGAAGTCGGTCACGGTCGAATAAATTCTGCTTTGCGGGCGCCTGACGCGGAATTGGGCCCTATCCTTTACCCCGCGCTAACCTTTCTCCTCTAGCGCGGGAGGCGTGACGGAGAGCGCGCCAAACCGTAGGCAATTGCCAGCCAAACTGCCGATTGCAGGGCTACTCGGCCTGCGCGATTCGGGGGATATCGACTGGGCGCATCTGCGGGCGATCCAGCATTCCGTTCCGGCATCGAAAATTTCCCTGCGTCTGTTCGGACATGGATTGCTGGCGGCGATTGCAGCGACCATTCTTTATCCGATCCTGCCAACGGCGTATCTCGTCGGCTGGTTCGCTCTGGTGGCGGCATCGCTGGGTCTGATGTTTCAGGCCGATACGGATTTGCAGGCCAAACCCGGTCGCCCCTTGAGCAAAGGTTCCGCAGCGCGTCATCTGCGCGGAACAATTGCTGCTGCGATTACGTGGAGTATGTCCACTCCGCTCGCGTGGCTGTTCGGGACGACCAGCGAAGTGCTGGCCATCTGGGCGGTTATCGCCGCGGTCATCACCGGCATCACCATCACTCTGGGCACAGCGCCGCTCGGGGCAATCCTCTTTTCGGTGATAGTCATGGTACCGGGCGCGGTTATTCTGGCACTGTCGGGCTGGTGGGCCGCATCGGTCGCCGCAATCCTGATGCTGGCTCTGGCCTGCTGGGGCTTCATTGTCCGGGCGGAGAATTTCCTGCGCGGCAATCTGGCCGAGGCCGGGATGAACGAGCGTTCGCAAGTCGTGTCGCTCTTGCTGCGAGAATTCGAGGAAAACGAAGCCGACTGGCTCTGGCAGATCGATACATCGCGCCGCATTCGCTCGGCTTCCCCGCGTTTCGCGTTTGCGCTTGGCTGTTCCAGCGATGACGCAGAGGGTCAGCCGTTCCTGCAATTAATCTCTGGCGAGTATTGGGAAACCGGCCAGTTCCCCAACAGCCTGCACGATCTGGCCGAGCGCCTGAAGCGGCGCGAGAGTTTCTCCAACCTGCTGGTGAAAGTCACCATTGGCGGGAAAGAGCGCTGGTGGGAGCTTTCGGGCACACCCATGCTCGATAATCACGGCAAGGATGTCGGCTTCCGGGGCGTAGGCTCCGATGTGACCGAGCAGCGCGAATCGAGCGAGAAAATCGCTTATCTGGCGCGCTACGACACCCTCACCAATCTGCCCAACCGGCTGATGCTGAACGAGGCTCTGGGCGACGCCATGCGCTATGCCCGTCAGTGGCGCTCGCGCTGTGCGTTCCTGATGATCGATCTGGACCGCTTCAAGCAGGTAAACGATTCGCTCGGACACCAGGTGGGCGACCGCTTGCTGGAGCAGGTGGCCCTGCGGCTCAAAGAAGTGTGCGGCGAAAACGAAGTATGCGGCCGGCTGGGCGGCGACGAGTTCGCCGTGGTGATCCGCGAGGCCAAGGATGGCGAGATCGTCAATTCCGTAGCGCGGCGCTTGATCGCGCGCCTTTCGGAGCCTTACGCGGTCGACAATCACACGCTCTATGTGGGCGCCAGCGTCGGGTCCGCAGTGGCCCCGCGCGATGGCAAGACTGTCGAAGAATTGATGCGCAACGCCGACCTGGCGCTTTATCGTTCGAAGGACGAAGGCGGCGGGGAGCATTACAAATACGAGCCCTCGCTCCACGCTTCTGCCGAAGAGCGTCGTCAACTCGAATTCTCCCTGCGCAAGGCGCTCGAGCGCGACGAGATGCTGCTCCATTATCAGCCGGTTGTGGACTCGAATACGGAAGAGTTGGTCGGGTTCGAGGCTCTGGTGCGCTGGGACAGCAAGGATCACGGCTTTGTCAGCCCCGGCAAATTCATCCCGCTGGCAGAAGAAACCCGCCTGATCGTGCCCATCGGCACATGGGTGCTGGAGCAGGCCTGTATCGAAGCGGCCAAATGGACGTCCAATGTGCGGATCAACGTCAATGTTTCACCCGAGCAATTGCTGGAGCCCGATTTCGCGACCACCGTTGTCCGCGCTCTGTCACGCAGCAAACTCGCGCCGCAGCGGCTGGAACTGGAAGTGACCGAAAGCATCTTCCTGCGCGATGCCGATGTTGCCCGCTCTGCATTGGAGCAGGTGATGGCTCTGGGTTGCCGGGTGGCGCTGGATGATTTCGGTACCGGCTATTCCTCGCTCGGCTACATCCGCAAATTGCGTTTCAGCACGATCAAGGTGGACCGCACCTTCGTGCAAGGGGCGGCTCAGGGTGCGGCTGAAAGCGTCGCGATCATCCGCGCCGTGGTGGCGATGGCGGACAGTCTCGGCATGTCGACGACAGCCGAAGGCGTCGAAACATCCGACGAAGCGGCGCTGATCCGCGATCTGGGCTGCACCAAGATCCAGGGCTATTACTTTGGCCGCCCCATGCCGTCGGGCGAGGCACTGGACGTTGTCCACCGCGCCAGCCGGATGCGCGCCTGATTGTCAGGCCTCTACGCAGCTCCCCTAAGCCGGGGCCAGAGCGTTCAACACACCTTCGAACAGGGCTCTACCATCGGTATTGCCGTGGGCATCCTCCACCGCGCGTTCGGGATGGGGCATCATTCCCAGCACATTGCCCGCCGCGTTCAGCACGCCCGCAATGGCGCGCTGCGATCCGTTGACATTGTCGGCATAGCGGAAGGCCACCCGGCCATCCCCTTCCAGCCGGTCCAGCGTGGTCTCGTCGGCGAAGTAATTGCCATCATGATGCGCCACCGGAATGGCGATGTTCTGGCCCGCCGAATATTGCGCGGTGAACAAGCTCTGCGCGTTCTCGACCGTCAGATCGGCGGTGCGGCAGATGAAGGTCTGCTGGGCATTGCGCATCAGCGCGCCGGGCAGCAGCCGCGCCTCGGTCAAAACCTGAAAGCCATTGCAGACGCCCAGCACAGGCACGCCGCGTTCCGCCGCCGAAATCACATCACGCATGATCGGACTGTTGGCCGCCATCGCACCGGAGCGCAGATAGTCACCGTAGGAGAATCCACCGGGCAGGGCGATGAAATCGAGGCCATCGGGCAGCGCACTGTCGCCATGCCACACCCGCACGGGCGCAGTGCCGGACACAAGCTCGATCGCCACCGCCATGTCGCGGTCGCAATTGGAGCCGGGAAAAGTGATGACGGCGCTTTTCATTGGCTCAGCCCACCTTCTCGATCCGGTAATCCTCGATCACCGTATTGGCGAGCAGCTTGTCACACATCTCGGTAATCTGCGCGTCGGTGGTCGTATCGGCCACGTCCATTTCCACGGTCCGCCCGATGCGGACATCTTCCACGCCGGTGAAGCCAAGACCTTCCAGCGAGTGATGGACAGCGCGGCCCTGCGGATCGAGTACGCCCGGCTTAAGACTGACATGGATGCGGACTTTCATCGGAAGGTTCCCTCTTTGTGGGGCGGATCAGGTATCTGTGCGCCCTATAGCGAGAGGGGCAGTTGGCGCAATCGCGCAGGGCAGGCTTATCACTCGGCAATTGCCGTTTCGGCAGCGGTCTGCGGCAAAACCGTGATGACCACCGCGTCTGCCGGATCGAGATAGCGCACCGCAAGCGCCTGCAAATCCTCCGCCGTCACGGCGCGGTAGCGATCCGCCCCGGCCAGATAGCGGGCAATCCGGTCCGGTTCGCTTTGCGCGCGGCGGGTGTAGCGAAGCCAGCCGCTATTTGTTTTCAATGCATTGTCGAGCCCTTCCAGAATCGGCTGGCGGGCGCGTTGCAGCATGTCTTCGGACACCGGTCCGTCACGCAGCGCCGTGATGGTGGAACGGATTGCGGCGCTGGCCACGTCCAGCCGCCCGACATCGACGCCCGCGCTGACCGCAAAGGTGCCGTAGCCATCGTAATAGCGCGAGGGGCTGCTCGAGACGCCGGGGGAATACGCATCGCCCAGCCGCTCGCGCAGTTCATCGGTCATCGCCAGATCGACGACGGCGCGCAGCAGGCCGAGACCGACAGTGGTTTCCGGGTCCAGCGCATCGGTGGTGGGCCAGACGAACCGCAGCAGGGCCTGATCTGCTTCGCCGGTATGGTACAGCGTGCGGGGGCTGCGATCAGCGGTAAAGGCGCGCTCACGGGCACCGGGCGGGGTGGTGAAATCCGCCTCGCGCCGGGGCAGGGCGCCCAGAGTGCGCGCCACCAGAGCGATCGCGGCTTCCTCGTCGATATCGCCCACCAGCGCCACTTCCAGCGCACCGTTTGCCAGCCGGTCGCTGATCGTGTCGCGCAGGTCCGACAATTCCAGCGCGCGATAGGTCGCCTCGTCCTTCAGCGTGAAGCGCGGATCGTCATCGGACAGGATGTTGGCCTCGTAAGCGCCCAGCGCCGCACGCGGGGTGGCGGTCAGCCGAGCGAAGTAATCCTCCAGCGAATTGCGGTAACGGGTGAGCGCTTCGGGCCGGTAACCGGGATCGGTCAGATAGGCGGCAATAAGCTGCAATTGCAGCTCCAGATCGCGCGGTGTGGTGGTGGTGGTGCCGGCAAAACTGTCGGTCTGCGCGCTAAAGCGAAATTGCGCATTGCGGCCCGCAAGCACAGTGGAGAGATCGTCTGCGGACAATTTGCCAAGGCCCGCCGATGGCAGCAGCGCCGCCAGAGCAGTGCCCTCCGAATTCTCGCGCGTATCGAGCCAGTTGCCGCCGTCGAGCACGTAGGAGACGCGCACCCGGTCATCCTCCAGCGCCGTCTGCTTCAGATTGAGCCGCACGCCGTTGTCGAACACGATTTGGCGGATGCCGAGCGCTTCCTCCACCGTGTCGGAAACCAGCGTGCCCGGCTCTCCAAAATCGGTATAGGGGAAGGCGTCGAACGCGCTTTCCACAGGGGGATCGACAGGCAGGGCAACGGCAATGTTCCATACCTTACGCAAGGCCGCCTCGCCGCCTTCGGGCGCTGTGCGTCCCTGAAAGCGGATCAGCGGCTCTTCCAGCGGGATAACGTCAACGCGCAAGGCAGCGACCACCTGACCGGGAGTGAGGCCTTCCACTGCGCTTTCAAACAGGGCCAAGCCAAATTCGGGACTGGTCGGAACCAGATCATTGCGCGCCAGCCCCACTGCGCCGCCAACAAAGCTGCGATGGCTGCGCGTGGCGGCGGCGTTGACCTGATTCTGCAAGGCGGTGCGGCGGCTGGAGACTTGCTCGGCAATCTCTGCCGCAGTCACGCCGTGCTGCATGATGCGGACATATTCCTGCGCTGCGGCTGTCAGGCCGCGCTGCCAGTCGCCTTCCAGAGCGGCCAGCACCAGCGATGTCTGGCGGCCCGCCTCGAAAATATCCGATGTTCCGAAGCCAGCGTTGCGGAATGGCGGGTCTTCCGACAGCGTCAAACGGCGCAGGCGGCGATTGACGATCCCGTAACCGATGCCGCGGATGATTGCCTCGCGGCGGTTGGCGGAAGTGTCGGGCCGGTCGATCCACTCCCCGAACCGCGCGACGCTGATTTGCGCATCGAGGGCGGGATCGGTGTAGATATCGGCGGCGCCCTTGTAGTCTGGCTGGACCGGACCGGCAGAGGGCTGCGGCGCATCGGGCTTTGCCTGCCAATCGGCAAAGCGGGTGCGGATTTTCGCCTCTACCGCGTCAGCATCGAAATCACCGACCACGATCAGCGTCGTGTTGGCGGGGATATAGGTCCGCTCGTAAAACCCGCGCAGCACATCGGCGGTGGCGGTATCGACATCCTCGCGGTCGACCAGCGGATACCGGTTGGAAATGAGCGAGCCGGGAAAGAAGAAATCGATCTGGTCGGCAGAGGCAAGGCTGCGATAGTCGGTCCGGTCGCGGCGCTCTGCGATCAGCACGCCCCGCTCGCGCTCCACCGCATCCACTTCGAACAGCAGCTCACTGGCCGTCTCGCGCATCAGGAACAGCGCGGTATCCAGCAGTTCCTCGTCGGCGCGCGGCAGGTCGAGCATATATTGTGTGTAGTGGAACGCGGTTGCGGCGTTGGTGTCCGCGCCGAATGCCAAGCCCAGTCGTTCCAGCAATTTCACCATCTCGCCCTCGGGCACATTGGTGCTGCCGTTAAAGGCCATGTGCTCGACATAATGGGCCAGGCCGCGCTCGTTATCGCGTTCGTCGAACCGGCCCGATTCCACTTCCATGCGAACCAGAGCGGTGCCTTCGGGCGTGCCATTGCTGCGCACGATGTAGCGCATGCCGTTATCCAGCTGGCCGTAAATCGTCCCGTCCTCGGGCTCCAGATCGCTGTCCTCGAAAGCCCAAACGGGGCCGCCTGTCTCTGGCGTGGAGACCACCGAAAGAGCGTTCTGGGCGTGGGCGGGAAGGCATCCGCTAAGCGAAACAGCAGCGGCTGCGAAAAACAGGCGTTTGAGCATGGGTTTCTTATGCAGAGTGTGGCTGAACCCGGCAATAACATTGGCATTTTCGCAACGCGGCGGTGTTAGGGTCCGCGCCGCGATGAAAATGGACCTTGTCTACAACCCCGTGGCGGGCAGTTTCCGTGCGGAGCGGCTGGACCGGCTGGTGGAGGCGTTCGCCGCGCACGGGTTTGCCGTGCAGCCGATGGCGACAACGGCTGCGGGCGCGGTGCTCTCTGGCGAGGCCGATCTCGTCTGCGTGCATGGCGGCGATGGGACATTGCGCGATACCGTGCAGGCCCTGATGCAGAAGACCGGAGAGGACGCTGGCGCTACACCCTTGTGTCTTGCGCCTGCCGGAACGATCAATCTTGTCGCCCGCGAACTGGGCTATGCCCGCGATCCGGGGGCTCTGGCCCGGCAGATTGCGGCAAGCTGCGCGCGCGGCAGCGAGGGCTGGGTGCACTCGCCACTCTATGCGCTGGGCGAGACACCGATTGTGTCATGCCTCAGCATCGGGCCGGACAGCCATGCGGTAGCTGGCGTGTCACCGGCGTTGAAAAAGCGCATCGGCCGCTACGCCTACGGTGCCGCGATGATGAAGCAATTGCGCCGCTGGCCGCGCGCGCCCATGCCGATCAACGGCGAACTGGCCGACGGCTCGCTTTTCGAGACGCAGGCGGAGGCAGCGATTGTCTCCCACGGTGCATTGTATGGGGGGCCGTTCCGGCTGAGCCGGCTGGCGGCGCTACAGGCGGATTCGGTAGAACTCATCACGATGCGGCAATCCACCCGCACCGGAACCGCTGCCCTGATGACAGCGGCGATGCTGGGCCGCCAGGTCGAGGGCATGCGCGGTATTGAAATCCGCACCTGTCGCCGGATTAGTTTCGCGGACTGTGTAGCACCCGTGCAGGTCGACGGGGATCATATGCCGGAATGCGCCCACACGATTGAGCCGACCGGGATCAGCCTGCGATATTGCGTGTAGCGGTTACTTGGTCGGCTTCGGCGATTTGCCGCGCATCCGGCCGCGATGGGCGTCCATATCGAGCACTTCGCCGGGGCCGTTGTCTTCGCCGTTCAGCAGGCCCAGACGGCGGGCGACTTCCTGATAGGCTTCTTCTTCACCGCCCAGATCGCGGCGGAAGCGGTCTTTATCCAGCTTCTCGCCCGATTTTATATCCCAAAGGCGGCAGCCATCGGGGCTGATCTCGTCGGCCAGAATGACGCGGCTGTAATCACCGTCGAAAATGCGGCCAAACTCCAGTTTGAAATCGACCAGACGGATGTCGATCCCGGCGAACATACCGGCCATGAAATCGTTGATGCGGATCGCCATGCTGGCCATGTCCTGCATCTCTTCCGGGCTGGCCCAGTTGAAGCAGGCGATGTGTTCTTCGGACACCAGCGGATCGCCCAGCGCATCGTCCTTGAAATAATATTCGATCAGCGTGTGGGGCAGCTGGACGCCTTCTTCCAGACCCAGCCGCTTGCAGATGGAGCCGGCGGCGACATTGCGCACAACCACTTCGATCGGGATAATTTCAACCTGCCGCACCAGCTGCTCGCGCATGTTCAGGCGGCGGATGAAATGCGTGGGGATGCCGATCTGGGCCAGGCGGGTGAACACATGTTCGCTGATGCGATTGTTGATCACGCCTTTGCCGTTGATTGTGCCCTTTTTCTCCGCATTGAACGCGGTGGCATCGTCTTTGAAATACTGGATGATCGTGCCGGGTTCGGGACCCTCGTAAAGGATCTTGGCCTTGCCTTCGTAAATCTGGCGGCGACGAGTCATGAAATCACCCTTGCGTAAAAGGGGAAAAATGGTGCCCAGGGGCGGATTTGAACCACCGACACGGCGATTTTCAATCGCCTGCTCTACCCCTGAGCTACCCGGGCATTCGCTGCGGAGCCGATCCTTGGGAATCTGGAGCGGCGAGCGAGTGAAGCGCGCCTATGGCGAAGCACGGCGCGCTTTGCAAGGGGGATTTATACACCATCCTCGTCAGAACGCGCACCGATTTCCGATGCAATCTCTTCCGGCATGGCCGGGCGGCCGGGGACGGCATAGCCATCGCCGAACCACTGGGCCAGATCACGGTCGCGGCAGCGCTGCGAGCAGAAGGGCGTATGCTCTTCGCTGCGGGGTTTTTTGCAGATCGGGCAGGGGCGGGAGCGCGTCATTGATCTACCAATTGGGCATGGCTTGCCTCCAGGGCAAGCTTGGGATTGGTCTCTATCCGCACCTCTTTGCCGGTGCGCTGCGTAAGCTCGACCAGCCATTCTTCTTTGAGCTTGGCTTTGAGGGCAGGGTGGACACTGATCAGCAGTACCCGGCCCGTTCCTTGCGCCATTTCGGCGCGGCGCAAGGCCATGCGGGCGCAGGCACCGGTGCGCGACAGGCTCAACCTGTGCAGCAGCGAGGGCCCTTCCAGCCGGGCGACAAGCTGGACGAAGCCAAATCCGTTCATCGCTGTGCGTTCGTGCGCCCAATCGTCCAGCGCTGCGCCAAGCGCGGCGTCGACGGCCTTGCGGCCTGCCTTGTCGGGGATGGTCGGGAAATCGATCCCGATGGATCCGCCAAGGTCGAACCATTGCAGAGCCCGCGCAATGGAGGGGATGGCGGCCAGCGACAGTTCGCGCGGGGTTCCTTCGCCGTCGACATCAATCAACGTCATGGCAGGTGTTGTGCTGACGATGATGCTGCCGCCGGGAAAGTCCAGCGTGCGCGTGGATGCTGCGTCCCACACTTCTTCCCACAGGCCAGCGGGGAAGCGGCGTGTGATCATCCCGGTATCCATCACCGATGCCGGAGGGATATGCGGATTGTCATCGCCAAAATAGCGGGCCTGCGCGCGTTTCAAGCGGCCCTGTTCGGCGATCTGCTCGCGGGTGATGATGAGGCGGACCTGGCTGCCTTCCGAGGCATCGCGGGGCAGACCGTCGGCATTGATTTCAGTCCCCCGCTCGCTGACGCAAAGCGCGCGCGAGGAGCCTGCTTTGCGCGAGACGATCTTAGCCACCAGGATGGTGCGGGCGCATTCTTTCCCGATCCAGAACATCCGGGCGGCGAGTGCACGGTCGTTTTCGACCAGCAAGGCACGCGTTTCGCCGATGCCTTCTTCGACGAGCCACTCAGCCAAGGCGGATCCCCGCCGCTTTCAGAAGCGCTCGCGTTTCAAACAGCGGCAATCCGACCACGCCGGAATGGCTGCCCTGGATCCATGAGATCAAACCCTCGGCAGAGCCCTGAATGGCATATCCGCCCGCTTTGCCATCCCACTCGCCGCCCGCCAGATAGGCGTCCAGTTCCTCGGCGCTCAGGCGTTTGAATTTGACCTGTGTGGTACTCAGCTTTTCGCGGATCGCGCCATCGGGTGCCCGCAGGGCAATCGCAGAGAGTACCGTGTGTCGTCGCCCCGATAGCAATTCGAGGCACCGGCGCGCCGTCGCCTCGTCCTCGGCCTTGGGCAGTATGCGTCGACCGGCGGCAACAACTGTGTCGCCCGCCAGCACATAGGCGTCAGCATAAGCTGCCGCCTCCGCCTTCTCGCGCGCCATGCGCACGGCGTAATCGCGCGGGAGCTCGTCCTTTGCGGGCGTCTCGTCAATGTCGGCAGGGGCGATCGCATCGGGCGATATGCCCAGTCGCGAGATTAACTCGCGGCGCCTAGGGCTGGCCGATGCGAGAATGAGTTTTTGTGATGAGCCCGTCATTGCTGAGCCCGGTCAGGGCCAACCCTTAGGAACCGGGCCCTCAGGAACCGGGGCCGGGGCCCTGTGCTGCGTTCTGGCCCGGACCGCCGCGGCCCGGCATGAAACGATAGGTGATCCGGCCCTTGGTCAGATCATAGGGTGTCAGTTCGACCAGAACCTCGTCCCCCACCAGCACGCGGATGCGGTTTTTGCGCATCTTGCCGGCGGTATGGCCAATAATCTTGTGCTCGTTTTCCAGCTCTACCCGAAACATTGCGTTAGGCAGCAGCTCGATAATCTTGCCGCGCATTTCGAGGAGTTCTTCTTTGGCCATGTAATTCCATCAGTTCTTGTGTGTGTGCACGCCAGCACGGCGTGTTCGAGCGCGCCCCATAGCGTCAGGACGGTAAAAAGAAAAGCTTTGGCAGCAGGAGAGGTTCCCGCGTCGCCGTTGCAGGCAGGCCGGTGGTCCAGGCGGTAACCGGACCCGCTGTCAGTGCAGCGAGCAGGACGGGAACATCAGCGAAGCGAGGCCTTCGGGCGCAAATTTGGCCCATTTGCCCTCTTCCTGTGCCAGTCGGTCGGCGATGGCGAACACCGCAGCCGGGTTCACGCCGAGGCCGCAGTGGCTGGCGATGACTTCGATATTCTCCGTCTCCGGCCCAGCCTCCTGAATCGATCCGCGCCAGTGCACCACGCCATCGGTTTTGGTCAGGATCGAAGTGGTGGGGACGGGCGGAGCCTCTGCCAGCGACTGGAAACGGCCATCCTTCATCGGCTCCGGCTCGCGCCCATTGAGCCATTCGAACAGCCGCGCGGCATTGGTGTGGTTCCGATCATCCGATATCGGGCTGCCGAGCGAAATGACCTGCCGCACCTTTTCCGGCGCCTGCTTGGCCAATTCGCGGGCAAACACACCGCCCAGGCTCCAGCCGACAATGGAAATCTTGCGACCCGTGCGTTCGTACAATTCGTCGATGCAGTCCATCATCGCTGCGACGCGGGCATTGTCCACGCGGACATTGCGGCCCAAATTCCAGCCCACCGCATCATAGCCCAGATCACTGAGCAAAGAGCGCAAGGGGCGGGTGGAGCTGTCACCGGCCATAAAGCCCGGCAGGACCAGCACGCCGTGGCCGTCGCCCTTCTTCAGTGTGGTGAGCAGCGGGCGCAGGGCGTAAAACGTGGCCAGCTCGCTCAGCGCGCGGCCCGGTTCGGCCAGCGCGAGAAAGCGCGACGGGGGACGGGGAGGCATTGCGGGCCGTGTGGTGGCGGCGTCTGCCATTGCTGCTTGTGTGCTCATATTCCTGCGTCCCTGTTACTTTGTTTTCGTTTTTGTTGTTTTCTTCGCACGCGGTTTCGCAGCGCTCGTTTTCTTTGCGGGCGCTTTGCGCGTCGTCCCTGTCTTGGCAGGAGCGCGCTTCGAGGCAGCTTTCGCCGTGCCGGTTTCAGCCTTTTTGGCCGTTCTCTTTACCGGTTTAGCACCCGCGCTATTTTTAGAGCCTGAACGCGCCGCGCCCTTGGCTGCCTCGGCAGCAGCCAGATCGCGCAATGCCTCGAAGCTTTCGCGAATGCATTCGATATAGAAATCGGGATCGGGAAGCAGATCGCGGCAAGCGGTGAAGCTGATCGTCGCTTCGTCGACATAGGACTGGACCACATGGCCAAGCCCCATGCCATCGGTGAGGCACACGAGCCCCATCTGGCTCTCCAGTCTTGCACCGGTGGAATAGATCGGAACGGGCGGGCCCGGGACGTTTGTAACGACCGTAGAAAAAGGCTGTTTCACACGCTCTGCCAGACCCAGCTCGGTATAAAGCCGGGCACCCAGCGACATGAACAGGGCGGGGCTGACCTTGCTGATCTCGGTCATGTTGCGCGCGCCCATCGCGTCGGTCATCGCTTTGGAATTGACCGTCTGCGCATGGACAAATTCGAGCCGCTCCCTGTGGTCGGCGATGTGCGTGCCGAGCGGCGCAACCATGGCGGCGACCTGATTGCCCATATCGCCTTTCTCGTCCTTCTCGCGGACGGAAATCGGGGCCATCGCTGTCAGCGTTGCCTTGGGCAGATCATCCTTGGCTGTCAGATATTTGTTCAGCGCACCTCCGACAATTGCAAGGAACACATCGTTGACTTTGCAGCCCGGAGAGAGGGCCCGGATCGCCTTGATATCGGCCAGCGGTACGCTCATTCCCTGAATGACGCGGTGCGGCGAGATCTTGCGGTTGAAGCGGCTGCGCGGGGCGACGAGATTGGTCGATACCTCGAAATCCCGTTTAGCGAGGCCTTTGACGGCATTGGCCAGCCCGGGCGCGGCCTTTGCCGCCACTTCCAGCTGCTTCATCGGGTTGGTCAGCGCGTTGAAATAGCTTTTTCCCAGCAGTTCTGCCGCATTGGGGATCTTTTCCGGCTGCCAGTCATCGGGCGCGTTCGGAGGAGGTGCGTTGGGATCAAGCGTGTGCGTGGCCTCCAGCAGATCGACCCCGCTCATCCCGTCGATGGCGGCGTGATGGACCTTGGTCACAAGGGCGTAGCTGCCGGGAGGAACGCCTTCGACATTCTCCAGTCCCTCAATGACTGTGAATTCCCACGGAGGACGCGTCAGATCGAGGGGGCGGGCAAAGATGCGGGCGGCCTGAATGCACAATTGTCGCCAGTCACCCGGTTTCGGCAAGGCCAGATGGCGGACGTGATATTCCAGATCGAAATCGGGATCCTCGACCCAATAGGGATAATCCAGATCGAAGGGGACGCGAACGAGACGCTGGCGGATCGTCTTGCTCAGTTGCATCCGGCTTTCGATAAAGCTCAGAATATCCTTGAAACGGACGAACCCGCCGGGTGCAGTTTCCGGATTATATACAAGGATTGAGCCGATATGCATCGGCGAGTTGCGGGTTTCCATCGCAACGAAGCTGGCATCCATGCCCTGAAGCTGGCGCAAATAGTTCCTCCCACATGGCCTGCTTTTGCAGGTCCCCCGGAACTGCCTAACAGTCAAAAGGCTACCGTCAAGTTACGGGGGTGATGCCTTACGCGCACGGAAACTGCGCAATTCTGCGACAATGCGACACAAAGACCAGCCTTGAATGCGCCCCGATCCTGGCCCATTTGTCCGCGTGGATGGGGATCCTGAAGCGTTAGAGACTTATGCGATGGCCCGTCTTTACCCGAATACTCGTTCCACGATTATTGCCGGCCTGCCACTGGTCGCGCTGGCCCTGACCATGCCTGCCGCGCCGCTGAGCGCGCAGGAGGGGCTCGATACCACCGGGCTGGACCCCGTCACCGGCGAGATCGTGGTGGTTGCCCCGCGCCTTCCGGGCCAGGTCGATACCGATGTGCCCCCTCTGATCGAGCTGGATGAAGAAGACATACTCGCTTTCGGTGCCGGTTCTGTGGGTGAACTCGTCGCCCAGCTGGAGCCTTCTTCCGGTTCGGCCCGTGGGCGCGGCGGCGGCGGACGTCCGGTGTTTCTTATCAACGGCATCCGGGTCGCATCTTTCCGCGAGTTTTTCTCCTATCCGCCAGAGGCGATCCGCAAGGTGGAAGTGCTGCCGGAGGAGGTCGCCCAGCGCTTCGGCTTTCCGCCTGACCGCCGCGTGATCAATTTCCTGCTCCAGCCCGACTATGCCAGCCGCGAGATCGAGGTCGAGTTTGAAGGCCCGGACCGGGGCGGCTATTTCGTCACCGAGCAGGAGTTCACCTTCCTGCGGATTGCGGAAAGCGGTCGCCTCAACCTCAATGTGGAGCATCAGGATACCAGCCTGCTGACCGAAGCCGAGCGTGATATCATCCAGACCGGTGACAGCATTCCCGATGTCGCGACGGATCCCGATCCGGCGGCGGCGCGCAGCCTGGTGGCCGACAGCCGCCAGTTCGAAGGCACGCTCAATTGGGCGACCACCGATCTGGACAGCGGTTCCTCCACCAGCCTGAGTGCCAGTTTCGAGCATGAAAACAGGCGCGCCCTTTCGGGTCTCGATTCTGTGTTCCTGACTGCGCCGGACGGCAGCACAGCCCTGAGGACGTTCAACGCTGACGATCCGCTGACCCGGCGCATCAACAGCGACACGGTGAGCCTTGCGGGGAGCTATGCGCGGCCCGTTGGCGGCTGGCAGTTCACGTCCACGCTCGACACCAGCGTGGACGATACGCGCACGCGCATCGATCAGCAGGCCGATACCAGCGCCTTGGAAGCAGCAGCGCTGGCAGGCACGCTGGCCATTGACGGGACCCTGCCGGTTCTGGGCGAGAGCGGTTTCGATGAAGCCAAATCGCGGGTTTACGATGTCAGCGGGAAGGTGACCCTGCGCGGCAATCCGATCTTTCTGCCGGCCGGTGATGTGGGTGTGACCTTCGATCTGGGCTATGACTGGTCACGCATCGAAAGCAGCGATACTCGCAGCCTGACGGACACCCAGCTGACGCGCGGGCTGACTTCGGGCGGCATCAATGTGGCCGTGCCGCTGACCAGCAGGCGGGATAATTTCCTGGCTTCGCTCGGCGATTTTTCGGCGAATTTTCAGGGCCGTATCGATCACTTCTCGGATTTCGGCACACTGTATGAATGGAGCGCGGGCCTGACTTGGGAGCCGGTCGACCGGCTGACCCTGTCGGCCACTTATGTTGATGCCGAAGCCGCGCCAACGCTGTCGCAACTGGGCGATCCGCTGACCACTTCGTTTAATGTCCCGATCTTCGATTTGACCCGCGGCGAGACGGCGCTTGTGACGGTCACCGACGGAGGCAATGCCGCGCTGCCATCCGAAAGCCAGTCGGACTGGAAATTCAGCGCCAACTGGAAGCTGCCGACCAAGGCCGATATGCGCCTGAACGTCGACTATATCGACAACACCTCGCGCAATGTCACTTCGGGCTTTCCCGCGCTGACACCGGCACTGGAGGCAGCCTTTCCGGGCCGTGTGACCCGCGCTGCGGATGGCCGTTTGCTGGCGCTCGACACCCGTCCGCTGGCCTATGACGAGACCAATGCCCGCAGGGTGGTGATCGGCCTGACGATGCGCGGCCAGATTGGCGCGCGGCCCGAGCGCGGCGGCAGGCCCAGTGGTGGCAGGCCCGGTGCTGGTGGCCCAAGCGGCGGCCCCGATGCGGGCGGAGCTGCTAGCGGCGGGCGGGGTGGTCCTCCCGCAGCAGCGCCGAGTGCCGGCGAGGGGCAATCGCCCGTGCAAGCGACGACCCCTGCGAACCCATCCGGCGCCCCGGCATCATCCGGCGGTCCGCCCGCCGCAGCGCGTGGCGGCCCCAGTCCGGCGGCTTTTCTAGGGCGCGGTGGCCCGCAGCGGCCCCGATATTTCGTCAATCTCAGTCATACGATCGAGCTGGAAGACACCATTCTGGTCGCGCAGGGCGTGCCGGTGCTCGACCAGCTGGATGGCGATGCCACGGCTACGTTCGGCCTTGCCCGGCACAGTTCGCGTCTGGAGGCCGGGCTGTTCTTCGGCGGAGCGGGCCTGCGGGTATCGGGCCGGTATCTGGGCAAGGCCAATCTGTCAGGCAGCGGCCTGCCGGGCAGCAGCGATCTGTTTATCGACGATTTGGCGACGATCGACCTGCGCGTCTTTGCCGATCTGGGCCGCCTTCTGGATAAAGAGGACGGGCCTCTGAAGGGCCTGCGCCTCAGCTTCCGGGCGGACAATGTGTTCGACGGACGACGCATTGTGCGCGACCAGACCGGCGCTATCCCGCTGCGGTTCCAGCCCCTGCTGGTCGACCCCACGGGCCGCTATATCGGGATCGATATCCGCAAGCTGTTCTAGCAGCAGCGAGAGGGCCCGCCGGGCAAGGGCGGGCCTTCATTGCTCGATAAAGCTGGCAAATCTCAGCCTGCCGTCACCAGCTTGCCGAGCGTGTTCCAGTCATCCTGCGGCGACCAATTGCGGTTCGCACCGAGATAGGAATGCTCGTCCAGCTCCAGCAGGCCGATCAGCGTTTCAGCCACGATCACTGCGCCGACAGGGCCAAGGCCTTCGCCTTCGGTGGTGCTGCCATCCGGCTCGGCGCGGCCGATTACCTCTGCTTCGGCCAGAAGATAGAGCCAAAGCGGGATGCCATGGGCCGAAAGCGCAGGGTCCAGTTGTCCCACGCGCTTGACTACCTTTTCGATCTGCTTGGGCGGACAGCCGATGGCTTCGGCAATTTTCTCTCCGCCGGGCAGCAGGAACGTGTTGCCGCGCAGCAGATTGCGCGTCGCGAGCGAAGCCTCGCCCTCGGTGATAAAGGGCAGGGCCAGCAGATCACCGGCCATTTTCAGGTCCAGCTTCTGAGCCCGCTCGACCTTGCGGTTTTGCGGCGTGAACAGCAATTCGTGCCAGTCGACCACGCCCTTGGGATCGGTCAGCGCATCGAAGCCGCCGCCCAATATCGCGCCGAATAGTTCCAGCGGCGCTTCGCCCTTCTGTACCTGAACCTTCATCGGGATCATGGAATGGCCAAACCGGTAGGCCGCGACCGAAAATTCGATCGGGATAAAGGGCACAGCGCCGCAATAGTGCTCCCGCCCGCAGCCAAGGATGCGGTCAACCACCGGCTGGCCGCACATCGCGGTGAGGAAATCGTTCACCACGGCCCACTGGTAATGCCAGGTCGTTTCGCGGCGCGCGATTTCGTAAAGTTCATGGCCTTCAGGAGCCGTTGTCAGTCCGAAATTGGCCGGGAAATTGTGGATCGTCTGGGCGACGTGATTGTGGAACCGGATGATCGCCAACTGGATCTGGCTGATAACCCTGTTCTCGTCATTGCGCGGGTCGCCGATGACGGCGCGGCCATTGGGGCTACGCAGCAGGTCTTCCTGCCGCTCCCCCGCCTGCCCGGGATTGTCCGCGCCGGTCAGGAGTTTGACACCGCCAAAGGGGCCACCCTGCTCGAACAGATAGGGCTGCGCCTCCGGACCGAGCCCGTAAATGCAATCGAGGTCCAGCGTCGGCGTGCGGACATTGGCAATTTCGCCCGGATTATCGACCACCGTATCGAAGCTGGTCGAGGCATCGAGGGTGACATCGTGATCGACGAACTGGCCGAAAAATACCATGCCAACCGGCACGGAAGCTGTCCGGTTGTTCTTCGACTTGCCATCCATCGGGCCGCCCTTGCGGCCGATATTCTCGAGCACCTGGCGCGGCGTGAATGCGGGGCTGAGCTTGGGAAACAACCGGCCAAACCGGTCGTCCCGTTGATCGGAGGAGCTGTGCCCGCGGCGGCAATGGGCGGCCATGCCTTCCAGCGGTTTCATGCCGTGATGTTCGTGATTTTGCATAAGTCGACTCCGTTCAAAAGTGCGTCAGAATGCGACCGACATTTGTCTTTTGATCGTGATGAGTCGTGCGAACCGTTCTTTCGGTTCAATGATCTTACGAAAATTTATCGAATGGGCGCCGAATAGAATCGCAATTCGGGGAATCAGGTCTTTATCGACTGCCTTGCGGGCAACCGGTTTTGTTTCTTGCCAATGTGGATAGACTGCCGCGCGCAGGCGCAGATACCGCTGGTTAGTCGGCCAGTTCCGGTGTCAGATCGCGGCATCCGGCGTCGGCGCGCAGCCCTTGCAAATAGCGTTCGCGCAGAGTCGGCGGATGAAGCGGTTTGCGCTGCGGCTTCTGCTCGCTGGCCACCACGCGGGTCGGCAGGCGAAGTTCGGCAAGGAAGCGCTCCAGCTCGGTCCCATGGTCGCGTTTGCGATGGCGCGCCAGTTGCGGGATGCGCGCCAGATCCCCCTGCGTCAGGCCGAAATGCAGCAGCTCGCGGTAGGTCACCCGCTCCGCCATGCTGGCGGCAACACGGATGCCATAGGCGCGGACCAGCTCTGCCAGCGTTGCGTCGATCCGTGATTGCTGATGGCGTTCCTTGCTGCGGTTGCGGTTCTTGACCACCACCCAGTCGGGCCGTGCGCCCATCCGGCTTTCGCGCTCTGCCGCCAGATCGACAACCGTACGCGCAAAGGGGCCGGGTTCGATCAACCTCCGGTCGACCGGATCGAACCGGCCCAGCAAATCAAGATCGAAATCCGAGGCATTGATCGGTGTCACCAGCGTATCGGCCAGAGCCACCGCGCGGCGGCCGAGCGGTGTGTCACTGCCGGCGGTATCCAGAACCACAAAATCGGCGCTCGCCCCGATGCGGGCGATTTCCTGCAGGATTTGCGCAGCGCCGTTTTTCTCAACCTTGGCGGCAGCGGGGCAGGCGATGGGCGCGCTCAGACAGCGGGCGGTCGCGGCGCGCTGCTCCAGCGCTTTGGACAGGCTGCCCTGCCGCGCGTCCAGATCGATCGCCGCCACGCTTGCCCCGGCATTGGCCAACGCCACTGCGGTGTTGAAGGCGAGGGTGGATTTGCCCACGCCGCCTTTCTCGTTGGCGAAAGTAATTACATGCCCACCCGGTCGCGGGCGGCTGCATATCTCGTCGAAAATGCGCTGCGGGCACTCGCCCCAGCTGTATGGCGCGTCGGAAGCGCGCTCCTCTGTCAGACCCTTGTCCAAAAGGCTTCCCCACCCGTTGCGACTCGTGATTATGGCCGCAGTGTCTACAATCCACACGTTATCCACAAGAGATTGAAAAAGTGCTTGCGGCCCAAAACGAGAATATCGCGCATAATATGCTGAATCCTTGTGGTAATTTTTTTGTTGCAATGCAGCGCCCTCTACCGCGCATGCGGTTTGCCGCTATGAGAGGCCTCGTGAGCAGCAAATCATGACAGATTGCCAATGACAGAGGAGCGCGCGCAGCGGCCGCATGATCCGCGTGGGGCAGAACGCTTCAACGAGGACCGCGCCGCCTATACTGTGGCCAGTGCGCAGCCCGATCTCGAGGCCGGGGTCAGCGCCATCCGAGAGACGGTGAAGACGCTCAAACCCACGCCCGGCGTTTACCGGATGCTCGATACGCGGGGCGATGTTCTGTATGTCGGCAAAGCGCGCAGCCTGAAGGCGCGGGTGGCCAACTATACGCAGGTCAGCAATCTGACCAACCGGCTGCAGCGCATGGTCAGCCAGTGCCGCGCGATGGAGATCGTCACCACCAATTCAGAGGCCGAGGCGCTGCTGCTGGAGGCGCAGTTCATCAAGCGGTTCCGCCCGCCTTTCAATGTGTTGCTGCGCGACGACAAGAGCTTCCCCTTCATCCTGCTGCGGCAGGGGCACGATTTCCCGCGCATCATGAAACATCGCGGCGCGCGGCGAGCGAAGGGCAATTATTACGGGCCGTTTGCCAGCGCGGGCAGCGTCAACACCACGATCAACGCGCTGCAGAAACTCTTCCTGCTCAGAAGCTGCACCGACAGTTTCTTCGCCAATCGCGACCGGCCTTGTCTGCTCTATCAAATCAAGCGCTGCAGCGCCCCTTGCGTCGGGCGGATCGATGCCGAGGGGTATGACCGGCTGGTGCGCGAGGCGAAGGATTTCCTCGGCGGGAAATCGAGCGCGGTGCAGGCGCAGATGGAACAGCAGATGGCCAAGGCGGCGGAGGAGCTGGACTTCGAAACCGCCGCGATCCTGCGCGACCGGCTGCGCGCGGCGACCTTCATCCAGGGCAGTCAGGCGGTCAACGCGGCAGGGGTGGGCGATGCCGATGTTTTCGCGCTGGCGCACAAGAACGGGCAGATCGCGGTGCAGGCGTTCTTCATCCGCGGCGGGCAGAACTGGGGCCACCGCGCGTTCTTCCCCCGCAACACGGCGGATCAGGAAGACGGGCAGGTGCTCGCCGATGTGCTGCTGCAATTTTACGAAGAAGTGCCACCGCCGCGCACCGTGCTGGTGGACCGCGAACTGCCTGAGCAGGAGCTGATGGAGCAAGCGCTGGGCGAGGCGACAAGGCTGAGCAGCGGCGATGATGGAAAGTCGGCCGGCTATAAAGTCGCGATCTCTATCCCCCAGCGCGGCGACCGGCGGCGGCTGATGGAGCAGGCGCAGCGCAACGCGGTGGAAGCGCTCGACCGGCGCTTGGCCGAAAGCGGCACCAAGGCCAAGCTCAACCGCGAACTGGCCGAGTTTCTTGAGCTGTCCGAACCGCCCCAGCGCATCGAGGTCTATGACAACAGCCATATCCAGGGCGCGAAGGCTGTCGGCGCGATGGTGGTCGCTGGGCCGGAAGGGTTCGAGAAAGCGCAATATCGCAAGTTCAACATCAAGACCGCGCAGACCAATGACGATTTCGGCATGATGCGCGAAGTGATGGAGCGCCGCTTTCGCAAACTGGCAGAGGACGTCGATGCCGAGGACAGCGGAGGCAGGAAAAACAGTCACGAAACGATCTGGCCCGACTTGCTCCTGATCGACGGCGGCAAGGGCCAGATGTCGAGCGTGATGAGCGTGCTGGAAGAACTCGGCATCGCCGACCGCGTGCCGACCATTGCCATTGCCAAGGGGCCGGACCACGGGCGCGAGGGGCGCGAAGTGTTCCACTTCCCCGACGGGCGCGAGAAGACGCTGCCGGTCAATTCGCCGCTGCTCTACCACCTCCAGCGCCTGCGCGATGAAGTCCACCGCTACGCCATCGGCGCCCACCGCGCGAAACGCAGCCGCGCCATCACCGCCAGCCCGCTGGACGAGATCCCCGGCATCGGCCCAGCCCGCAAACGCGCGCTCTTGCTCCATTTTGGCACAGCCGGAAAAGTCCGCGCCGCGTCACTGGAAGACCTGCAACGCGCCCCCGGCGTAAGCGAGGCCGTGGCGCAGACGATCTACGATTTTTACCACGCGGGCGGGTGAGGCCCCTAGACGATCCTGCAGGAAAATCCGCGCATTTGTAACGCAATGGGGGAAGGGGGCGAAAGGGTGTCTGTCTGAACATCAGGAGAGACACATGACCCCCGCATTTCGTTCTTCCCGCCTCGTTTCCACCGCCGCCGCCACTGCCATCGCTGCCGCCGCAATGCTGGCCGCCGGTTCTGCATCGGCCAACGAATTCTACGTCACGGGATCGATCGGCCAGACCAGTCTCGAGCACGAAATCCAGCGTGATCTCGGTCCCAACCCGCCCGCATTGCCGGTGGCCGACACCAGCGGCACCAGCCTGACGTCGGATGACGGCACCAGCCTGCAAATCGCCGCCGGTTACGAGTTCGACCTCGCTGCCCTCCCGGCGTCCATCGGGATCGAGGGCTTCTACAGCTACGAGACCGCCGAGACGCGCAACGTCAACAGCGTTCTGGTCACCGACGTCGAGCTGGATTCCCGTTACGGTGCACGGCTGCTGTTCAATTACGACGTGAACGACAAATTCGGCATCTACACCCATGGCGGCGTCACCGTGATCGATTACGATGTCACCAACAGCTACACTTTTGCGCCGCCGGTGACGGAGCGTTCGGACAGTGAAACTGCCTTCGCCTATGGTGTCGGTGCGCGCTACAATCTGACCGACAATGTCAGCCTGGTGCTCGATTATACCCGGCTGAGCGAAACGCAGTTCGACGGCATTCCGGAGGTTGCGGGCAATACCGGCCGCGTCAATCCGAACCGTCTGGGGCTGGACCGCCTCTCCACCGGCCTGCGTTTCAGCTTCTGATCATGCGTTAGAGCGGCGGCGGGGGGCTTCCCTCGCTCCTGCCGCCGCTCGACTTGCCTAGTTATCGAAGGGCGACTTACCCTTCGGCTGATATTTGCCGGAGTAGCTCTTTGCGCTGCCCGGTCCGCCCTTGGCCCCGGCGTTGGGGCGATCTTTCGGGCCGCCCGCTTTCCACGATGAGTTGCCCTTGCGGTGGCCGCCGGGTTTGGCGGAGTGTTTTCCAGCTGGCTTGCCAGCAGGTTTGCCGTCAAACTTCTTGGCTCCTGGCTTTCCGTCGAACTTCTTGCCAGCCGGCTTCCCGTCGAATTTTTTCGCACCGGGTTTGCGTTCAAACTTGCCGCGAGGCTTGTCATTGCGGGGCCCATCATGGCGCGGTTTGGCGTAGTGCTTGCCGCCGCCTCCCCCTTTGAAGTTGCGCCGGTTGTCGCGGGCTTGCTCGCGCGGACCTTCGGGGGACTCTTCGATCAGGATCGAGTCCTGATCATCGTCGCCATCGGCCGTTCGTTTGAGGGCCTCGGCGAACTTTCCGGCAACGGCGCGGGGAACCTGGAAATGCGTTTCCTCATGCCCGATGCGGATCGCGCCCACTTCGTTGCGGGTGATGTGGCCCCGGCGGCACAGCAGCGGGAGGATCCAGCGCGCCTCGGCGTTCTGGCGGCGGCCCACGGCGATCTTGAACCACACAATGTCCTCAAAACCGGGACGCTTGCGGTCTTGCTTGGCGGCCTCGCGCGCGGCAGGCGTGTTGGCGACCAGCTCTTCGGGCTGAGGCATGGAGGCACGGTGCGCCTGCACCAGAGCCGCCGCAATGTCCTCGGGCGAACGCTGGGCCATCAATTGCTCCGCCAGCTTGCGGTCTTCCTCGTCGAATTCGACCTCGGCGGTCAGCTTTTCCATTAGCCGTTCGCGGTCTTTCACGCGGATTTGTTCGGGCGAGGGGGCGTCCATCCACTCCGCTTCGATCTTCGCGCCGCGCAGCATACCCTCGACGCGCCTGCGCCGGTTGTAGGGGACGATGATCGCGGCGGTGCCCTTCTTGCCCGCGCGGCCCGTGCGGCCCGAGCGGTGCTGCAATGTCTCCGCATCGCGGGGCACTTCGACATGAACCACCAGGCTAAGCGTGGGCAGGTCGATCCCGCGGCTGGCGACATCGGTGGCCACGCACACGCGCACGCGCCGGTCGCGCATAGCCTGCATAGCCTGATTGCGCTCCTGCTGCGAATGCTCGCCCGACAAAGCAACGACGGCAAAGCCGCGTTCCTGCAAGGTCGCGTGCATCCGCCGGACATTGTCGCGCGTGGCGCAGAACAGGATGGCAGTCTCTGCCTCGTGATAGCGCAGCAGATTGACCACCGCATTCTCGATTTCGGCGGGGGCGACGGTGATCGCCTGATAGGCAATATCGCCGTGCCCGCGATCCTGACCGACCAGCGACAGGCGCAGCGCGTCGTTCTGATAACGCTCGGCCAGACGCTCGATCTGGCGCGGCATGGTGGCTGAGAACAGCAAGGTGCGGCGGGTTTCGGGCGCGGCGTCGAGGATCTCTTCCAGATCGTCGCGGAAGCCCATGTCGAGCATCTCGTCCGCCTCGTCCAGAACGACGCCGATCAGGCCGGAGAGATCGAGCGCGCCGCGCTCCAGATGGTCACGCAGGCGCCCGGGCGTGCCGACAACGATCGCGGGCCCGCCACGCAGCGCGCGACGTTCTTTCGAGGCATCCATCCCGCCCACACACGTGGCAATGCGCACACCGACCTGACCGTAGAGCCAGTCCAGCTCGCGGCTGACCTGCAGGGCCAGTTCGCGGGTCGGGGCTATGACCAGCGCCAGCGGCTTTTCCGCCAGCGGCATTTCGCCGAGTTCTGCCAGCAGACTGTCAGCCAGCGCGATGCCGAAGGCGACTGTCTTGCCCGAACCGGTTTGCGCGGAGACGACCAGATCGCGGCCCATCGCTTCGGGTGCAATCACAGCGGCCTGCACCGGCGTGGGCTGCTCATAGCCGCGATGGGACAGGGCATCACGCAGCTTTTCGGGCAGGACGTCAAACGGGGAGGGTGCGGATGCAGACGGGCTGGCAGACGGCGTGTCGGTGTCCGTTGGTGCGGAAGGTTCGGGGGACGGTTGGGAGGACATGAAAGCTCACAAAAAACAGCAGGGTGCGCAGGTTATGCCGGCACCGGAGAAACAGGACATATGGGGCAAAAGCAAGGGGTGCTCCGGCTATCTCGCAAGCCGCGCATCAGCCCTCAATCGACCGGATCACCAGTCAGGCCAAAATTATGTTGCAGCGCACCATAGCACGCTGCGAAGCGTTTGGCTTGCGGTATTTTTCTGGCGAGGGAATTTGCCGCGATCGGCATTTTTCAGAATAGACCACTTCCGGAACAACCCACCAGAATTCGTGCAATCGAGGTTGCCGGTTTCAAATCCTTTGTTAGTGCAAAGTAGATTTGGGGGCAGAAATTTTGGAATATCAGGATGAAAGCGAAGAAGTTTCAATAAGGACCTGGAGGGATGCCTTTTGGCTGGCGGCTGGGTCAACAGCAGCACCAGCGCTTTTATTCGCCTGCTGGATAGCGGGGGCACTGACAGTGGAGGCTGTGCTCAATGGCAGCCCTGCGCAGGAGTTGGCAGCCATGCCGATGATTGCGCCCGCGCTGGCGCCTTTTGCCTGGGCAATTCTCGTGCCATTCCAATTCATAGTCGCGTCAATTTGGCGAAAATCCAGCGACACACGAAAGTGGTTCGTCAGCACAGCGTTTCAGGCGATGTTTGGACTGCCGGTCTTTTTCATTTTCACCGGGTTTATTCTTACGATCCACCTTGCGGTGCCATTGCCAGCAGTCGCGTTGGTCTCCTTTGGGGTTGTCACGATCCTCGCTGTGCTCAGTGCGACGAGTTTTGTGGGCGCTGACAATGGCCGCGCACGCACAGTTTCAGAGCAGCTCGGAGTTATTCCAGGGACCTACAGGGATCTGACTGTTCTTGCAGGCAGTCGCTCGATGCACCGCTTCTTTCAGCGTTTCGGTTCGGGCAATCTGGTCTGGGCCATCGGAATACTTTGCGTGGCGGTTGTCATCCTCTCTTTGGTGCTGGCCATGACGTCGCACCCCCTTTTCATCCTTGGGCTGGTTTTGCTTTTGCCGGTAATGGCTCTGGCGTTTCAGCTGGCGTTTTTGCTCCATTCCAATGTGCGAACTCTTTATTTCCTGTTGGTCGCTGCTCTGGCTGGTGGCCTTTATCTGAATTTGAGCAACCTCAGCCGGGTGGCAGGGCTTTTTTCGCTTCATTCGGAATCGCTCAGCGATCCGCGGGTCTTTCTGTATCTTGCGGTCTCGTCCGTGTCCGCGTTGGTTTCGTTTGTGCTCATCGGTTATTTTTTGGGGCAGGCATTTCAGCTTTCTTCCACCGAGACTGCAAAACTTGCGGTGATCAGCGGAGACAAGCCAAGAAAGGGCAGTTTCTCAAACTCTCTACTACGGGGTATCGGCGCACCAGCATTTGCCGACGTCCTCCCGCAGCGCCGTCGTGAGATCGGCTGGAAGTATGCGGCGAGCGCGGCGCTCGCGGTCCCGATTTTCGTGTTCTTCATGTCGCTCGGAGGGCTCATTAGTGTTCCGCTGAATTTGGTGGCCGGAACATTGTTGGTCGATCCGACGCTAGCATTCGCGAACCTTCCGATCATGGTCGTCGCGCTCATTCTCACGCCGGTTTTTGTGGCCATACTTTACGTCGCGGCGAGCAGTATGATGGATAGCTCTCGGCAAAAGGAGCATCGCGTTCGGGCCGAGGCGACCGAAGAATATCAGGCCATTGATAGTGAGGATCCGAGGCGACCCATTTTGTACCTGCGGCCATTCAATCTCGACGGCATGGATATGACGCAGCAACAGCAATCCAGGCTAGCCCGATTGATGCGGCTCGACAGTCTTTACAGCAGTTTGGATGATGCTGTTCTGAGTGAGGCTCATTCATACGGACCTGTGCTTGCGATAGGCAAACCGGGCGAACCCATGCCGCCCCTTGGTGCAGCCCGGCGTTATGTCTCGGACGATATCTGGCAAGAAGTAGTGAAGGACCTCGCCAGGTCGGCCTCGTTCGTCATCCTGACGGTAGACGATACCGATGGCGTGAAATGGGAAATCGATATGATTTTTCAGCAGACGATGGCCGACAAGGTCCTGTTTCTTACCAGTCCAGAGCTTGGCAAGGACAAAACAAACGCGATTTTCTCCTCGCTGGTCGAACGTCTTTCATGTGACATCGAATTGCCGGAGGATCAGGACATTGTCGGACTGCGCTATGAAAACGGCGGCTGCGAACTGATGGTTGCAGACGAGCTTTCCTTTGAAACCTATTGCATAGCGATTGCTTTGGCGATGAAGGCCCGGTTTAGCCAGGAGGATGCAGAATTCCTGAACGCGGACATTGAAGAGTTGCCCGACGCGGCCTGACTGAATCGGGACACCAACACTGCGGCAGCTGGCACATTTGAGGTCGGCGATATTCGCTTCCGGCGAGACATCATACCCTCTTGCGCTACGCTCGCGGACTGCGCCCACGCATCCCCATGATCTCGCCGGGTGGGACTGGATCAACTTCATGATGCGTCCCGATTCGCCCGGGCCGCGATAAATCGGGGCGAACTGGTCCGCCTGAACCAGACTGCCCGCCTAACCAGCCTTATCTCCGCGTGCGCTCCATCAAATCCACCAGCTCTTCGAATTTTGCGCGCTGTTCTTCGGTATCGCCGCTGGCGATGGCCTCGGCGACGCAGCAGGCGGCGTGGTCTTTCAGCACTTGGCTCTCCACCTTGGCGAGCGCGGCCTTCACCGCCTGCACCTGATGCAGGACATCCATGCAATAGCGGTCATCCTCGATCATCTGCGCAATGCCGCGCACCTGCCCGCCAATCCGGCTGAGCCGCCTGATCTTCGCCGCCTTTGCATCGCTCATGGTCTTTGGTCCGTTGAAATACCCTAGGGGGGTATATATACGCCGCCTGACAATCACTTTTCAAGCTCGTTGGAAACTATGATCAAACCTCTCAATCGCCGTCGTTTCATCACCAGCACTGCTGGGCTGGCAGCAGCCACGGCTATGCCGATGCCTGCCTGGGCGAAGGGCGGCTCGCTGTCCCATGCGAAGAACGGATTTGGCGAGGTGTCGGGCGAGGATATCGAGCTGGCTATCGGCGACCATCACTTCACCACGGGCGGCCGGTCCGGACATGCCTTCGCCGTCAACGGCACTGTGCCGGGGCCGCTCATCCGCCTGCGGGAAGGGCAGGATGTCCGTCTGCATGTGACCAACAATCTGGCCGAAGACAGCTCGATCCACTGGCACGGCCTGCTGCTGCCCTTCCAGTTTGACGGCGTGCCCGGCGTCAGCTTCCCGGGGATCAGGCCGGGGGAGCGCTTCACCTATGAATTCCCGATCCGCCAGAACGGCACCTATTGGTGGCACTCGCATTCCGGCCTGCAGGAACAGGCGGGGCATTACGGCCCGCTGATTATCGAAAGCGCCGATCCGGATCCGCGCTACGACCGCGACTATGTGGTGCTGCTGAGCGAGTTTACCCCGACCCACCCGCACGAAATCATGCGCAAGCTGAAGGTGGGGGAGCATTATTATCAGCGCCAGATGAACAGTGCGACCGAGGGCGACATGTCCGGCGCAGACCGGCGGATGTGGGGCCAGATGCGGATGAACCCGCGCGATATCTCCGATGTGACGGGCTCGACCTACACCTTCCTGATCAATGGCCACGGCCCGGCGGATGATTTGCAGCTGGAGTTCAAACCGGGCGAGCGGGTCCGTCTGCGGGTCATCAATGGCAGCGCGATGACCTTCTTCAACGTCCGCATTCCCGGTGTGCCGATGACGGTGATTCAGGCCGACGGGAAAGACGTGAACGAAGTGGAAGTCGATGAATTCCAAATTGGTGTGGCGGAAACTTACGATGTGATCGTAACGCCGCCCTCTGGCAGCCACGCGATCACGGCAGAGGCGATGGACCGCAGCGGCATGGGCGTCGCCAGCCTGACCAGCCACAAGGGGCACCGCGCCACGCCGCCGCCGCTGCGTGAGATTCCCACCCTGACCATGACCGATATGGGCATGATGGATCACGCCGCCATGGGGCACGACATGTCCGGCATGGAGGGCATGGATCACAATATGCGCGACACCTCGCTGCTGCCCGATGATGTGGAGGCAGGGCCGGGCGTCGATATGGTTTCGCAGGCACCGATGGACCGGATGGATTACCCGGGTCTCGGCCTCGACTCCGTCGATCACCGCGTGCTGCGCTACACCGATCTGAAGGCCAAGCAGGCGAACCCGCACCGCACGGTCGAGCGTGAGATGACCATCCACCTGACCGGCAATATGGAACGGTATATGTGGAGCTTTGACGGCAAGAAGTTCACCGCCGTCACCGATGATCCGATCCGTTTCGGGTTTGACGAGCGGGTGCGGGTGAAGCTGGTCAATGATACGATGATGGCCCATCCGATCCACCTGCACGGGCATTTCTTCGAGCTGGTCAACGGCGCGGATCATATGCACCAGCCGCTGAAGCATACGATGGTGGTGCAGCCGGGCAGCACGGCGACCTTCGATCTGACTGCGAACGAGCCGGGCGACTGGGCATTTCACTGCCACCTGCTGTATCACATGCACGCCGGGATGATGCAGGTGGTGACGGTGCGCCCGTTCCCCGAAGCGCCTGCAAAGGCTTCGTCATGATCCGCGCTCTTTTGCTCACCGGCGCTGCGCTGGCGGCGGCTCCGCTGGCTGCGCAGGACCATTCCATGCATGGCGGACATGATGGGGCAGCGACCGATGTGGCTCCGGCGGAAATGGATCACTGCGCGATGGGGCACCTGCCGCCGGAACAGTGTCCGCCGAAGTCTGGCGCGCAAGTTGAGCCGGAACCAGAGCCAGCGCCAAAGCAGCCCGAGATGGATCATTGCGCCATGGGCCATCTGCCGCCCGAACAGTGCCCGCCTAAAACCGGGTCTGCCGCGCATGGGAAGATGGATCATTCCGCGCACGGGATGGGCACTGATAAATCCGCACCCGGTGCTGCGCCGGAAAGCGCCGTGCCTGCGCGCGCACTTGCAGGGCCTCGCTATGCTGCCGATGCGATCTGGGGCGCAGAGGCGATGGCTCCCTCCCGCGCGCAGCTCGCCCGCGAAAATGGCGGCATGAAAACCGGCATGGTTCTGGTCGAGCGGCTGGAAGCGCGCTTTGCCACCGATCGCGGCGGCAAGGACGGATACGTCTGGGACGCACAGGGCTGGTATGGCGGAGACATCAGCCGCTTCGTCATCAAGACGGAAGGCGAAGGCGAACTGGGCGGCGCGCTGGAGGACGCCGAGATACAGGCGCTCTACAGCCACGCCATCGGCCCGTTCTTCGATTTCCAAGGCGGCGTACGGCTGGATGCAGAGCCCGAAACACGCGCGCATCTGGTGCTGGGTGTGCAGGGCCTCGCGCCCTATTGGTTCCACGTCGACGGCGCGCTGTTCCTGTCGGACAAGGGCGATCTGACCGCGCGGCTGGAGGCGGAATATGATCAGAAAATCACCCAGCAATGGATCCTGCAACCGCGCATCGAAGTGGAGCTGTCCGCGCAGGACATTCCCGAGCGCGAGATCGGCGCAGGAATTACCAAGATCGAGCCGGGGTTGCGGCTGCGCTACGAAATCGTGCCCGAATTCGCGCCCTATGTGGGCGTGGAATACGAGGCAAAGCTAGGGCAAACCGCCGATATCGCCCGCGCGGATGGCAAGGACGCCGACGGGATCAAAGTGCTGGTCGGTCTGCGCGGCTGGTTCTGATCCCCGGCGTCAGCTTTTCCCCTTACGCCGCCGCATCATGCCTTCTTGCGCCACGCTCGCGACCAGCTCGCCTGCGCGGTTGTAGATGCGGCCGCGGTTGAAGCCCCGGCCCGATCCGCTCCACGGGGCGTCGGTGGCGTAGAGGAGCCATTCGTCGGCGCGGGCTTCGCGGTGGAACCATAGCGCGTGGTCGAGGCTGGCCCCGACCAGCTCGCCGCGCATCCACGAAAGGCCGTGGGGCAGGGCGCTGGTGCCCAGCAGCGTGTAATCGCTGGCATAGGCGATAATTGCGCGGTGGATCGCCGGGTTGTCCTCGATTGCGGGCAAGATGCCGGAGGTTTTGAACCAGCTGTGCGCGCGCGGCTCCTTGGGCTCGCTGTTCATCCAGTGGAGCTTGTCCGTGGTGCGCATTTCGATGGGGCGAGGGCGCAGCATGATCTTGCGGGTCGCTTCGGGCAGGTTCGCCTTGTCCGCGAAATGACGCCGCATCTCCATGTCGGATTTGAGCTCCTCTGGCGGGGGCACATCGGGCATCACGCTGTCCTGATGGGCCATGCCGTCCTCGGGCCGCTGGAAACTGGCGGTGAGGTTGAGAATGGGTTTGCCGTTCTGGCTGGCGACCGCCCGGCGATTGGCGAAACTGCGGCCTTCGAAATCGCGCGCGGTTGCGTAGTCGATGCCGACGCCTTCCTCGCCGCCGCGCAGGAAATAGGCGTGGAGCGAGTGTGCATGCTTGCCATCCTCCACCGTTGCCTGTGCGGCCTGCAACGCCTGCGCGATCACCTGCCCGCCGAACACACGGCCAAAGCCGTCCTTCTGCTGGCGGCCTGCAAACGCATCATCGCCGGTGCGCTCTACAGTCAGCAGGCGGACGAGGCCGTCGGTGAGTTTTTGCGGGTCGGGGGCGGTATCGGGGCCGTTATCGGGAGTGTCGTCGCTCATCCCGCGGGCCATGCGGCGGAAGGGTGGCGCGCGTCAATTGGCCAATTTGGAAGAGACGTTTAGGCGACCAGCTTCAGGCGGCGCATCGCGCGGTAGGCGAGGGCCTTGCCGCGATTGCCCGCAGGCCAGCGTCCCGGCGGGGCAGGGCTGATCCCGGCGTCGCGCATCAGCGCGTTGAAGGCCCGCGCATCGGCTTCGGCAAAGCTCCAGTCGCTGCGCCATGTGATGCTCAGCGAGATGGAGCTGGCGGGACCGTTACGGACAAAATGCGGGGCCATGACCGGCACGAAGAGCGCCTGCCCGGGAGACAGCGCGAATTCGGTGCCGCCTTGCGCCAGATCATCGGTCCATGTCAGCTCCCGCGCGCCGCCGGTGTGATAGCCTTCGTGCACTGCATCGGGGGCGTAGGTGGGGTCGCCCGCCGGGAACTGGGTCATCGTCTTGGAGCCGGTCAGCTGGAGCAGAATGTTGTGCTCCGGATCGAAGTGATAGGGCGTCACGGCGTTCGGGCTGGAGATGAAGATGAAGCCCTGCGGGCGCAGCATCGCGCCCGTTTTCTCCTCGATGGCGGGGCGCAATTCGTCGAGCAGGCGCAGCAAAAGAGCCTCGTAGGAAGGCACCTGTTCGATATTCTTGAGCACGGCCCAGCTGTTGCTGGTGGCGATGTGGCGGATGGTGTCCTGAATGGAGCGCCCCGTCGCGCCGGGTTTGCCGTCCACGCCGATGGGCAGGTCCCCGCGATTATACTCGATGCTCGCTTCGGGAAGCGCGCCGGCAAGACCCGCCAGCGCATCGAGCGTCAGCAGATCGTGCCGCTCGAGCGAATGACGCAGCGTATGCGGCGTTTCGGGATAGCCTAGCGCAAACAGATCGCGCGAGGAGCGCGGGAACACGGTCTCGGGCAGGTCCGCGACACTGTCTTGCGCGTTATTGTCTGCGGCGGGGAAGGAGGGGCTGTCCATCAATCTGTCCTTCAAAGGCCTTTGGGCAGGGCGCGGTTTTCGGCGGTCAGGAAGGCGCGGGCGGCTTGGCGGCGCATGATGCCACCCAGCGCCACAGATACACGCACGACCTCGCGTTTTTCGCGCCAGATGCGTTCGATCATCGGGTGGTCGGGCGCGGCGCAGCTGTCGCACCAGGCAATGTCTTCGCGCGCCAGAATGTCGAGGTTCTCGCGCTGCAACAAAACGCCGGGGCTGAAGCGCGCATAGCGTTCGTCATAGGCGGTCTTGAAGCTGAAGCTGCCGGGCGCGGTCAGGAAATTGGCCAGCATGGCAATCGGCGCGCCATCGAGATTGAGCGACAGGCGTTCGAGCCTGCCCGCCTGCGCTGCGCCTGCCAGACTGTCGCGGAAGAAAGCGGCGGTATCGGGGGCACTGGCGAGTGCAGAGCGTTCGTTGCCTTTCCAGCCCGAAGCTTCCAGTGCGAGAAACTGCTGCGTCCATTCGGGCAATTGCGCATCATCCGTCTGGCGGACAAATTCCAGCGCGCCTTCTTCGCCCAGACGGCGGGACTGGCGGCGCAGCTCTTTGCGCTTCTTGGTGCTCATCGACTGGGCGAAATAGTCTTCCGGCGAGAGGTCGGAGATGAGCATCGCGCGCTCCTCCCGTTGGACCACCGCTGCCGGGCGGCGGTCACGTGCGGTTGTATCGCGCAAGGCGTCATAGAGCGGCCCGTCCGAGGGGAGGCCGGTCAGATGCAAGAACATCGCATTGCCCTGTGCAGCATCCGCCCACTCCAGCAGGGCCGCCCAGAAGGTGTGTTCCTGCCCCGCAAGCACCAGCGGCGCACCGCAAAAGGCATTGGCATGCAGCCAGGCCCGCTGATGGGGCACGGGATAGCCGTAATAATCTCCGCTCAGCGCCAGTGGCAGCAGCCCGATCAGCCGTTCATCCCGGTAAAAGCAGGCAAGGCGCACCGAGTACGCCGGATCGAATGCGGCCAGCGCAGGCAGCAGGCACCAGCGTTCGAAAAACGGATTGGGCGTGGAGGCGTTTTGCGCCAGCGCATCCCAGGCAACGGCCGGCACGCTGCCGGCCCGCGTGGATACCACGCGCGTCATGCCGACCGGGTCGGCAGGTGCAATTGTCCGGGCCTGACTCGCCACCGTTAACCTTCGTAAGCGCCGCGCAACCTTCTGCGCTCGTCTCCGGTAACTGCTTTTGACTTCGGAATGTTTAAGCGGTGCGCCCGCGTCCCGTGTCGATACAAAAGGCCCCGCCCGGGTTAACGCCGGGCGGGGCCTTTCTCGTCCCGTTATGGGAAGCTTCGGATCAGCCGACCGCGAGCGCTGCGAGCAGCAGCAGAGCGACAATGTTGGTGATCTTGATCATCGGGTTCACAGCCGGGCCGGCGGTATCCTTGTAAGGATCGCCAACCGTATCGCCGGTCACCGCAGCCTTGTGGGCTTCGGAGCCTTTGCCGCCGTGATTGCCGTCTTCGATGTACTTCTTGGCATTGTCCCATGCACCGCCACCCGCGGTCATGGACAGCGCCACGAAGACACCCGAGACGATCACGCCCAGAAGCAATGCACCCAGAGCGGCAAAGCCATTGGCCTGACCCGCCACTGCGGTGATTGCAAAGTACACCACGATGGGCGCGAACACCGGCAGCATCGAAGGCAGGATCATTTCCTTGATCGCCGCCTTCGTCACCAGATCCACCGTGCGGGCATAGTTGGGACGGCTGGTCCCTTCCATGATGCCGGGGTCTTTCGCGAACTGGTCACGCACATCGACAACCACGTCACCGGCGGCGCGGCCCACGGCGGTCATGCCCATCGCACCGAACAGGTACGGGAGCAGAGCGCCGAGCAGCAGGCCGACAATGACATAGGGGTTTTCAAGGCTGAAGCTGACTTCCAGATCGGGGAAGAACTCCTTCAGGTCGGCCGTGTAGGCACTGAACAGCACCAGCGCGGCCAGACCGGCGGAACCAATGGCATAGCCCTTGGTCACAGCCTTGGTCGTGTTGCCCACAGCGTCCAGCGCGTCCGTCTTGTCACGCACGCTCTGGTCCAGTTCCGACATTTCGGCGATACCGCCGGCATTGTCGGTGACCGGGCCATAGGCGTCCAGAGCAACCACCATGCCAGCGAGAGCCAGCATCGAAGTAGCAGCGAAGGCAATGCCCATCAGGCCGGCCAGCTGATACGTCACGATGATGCCGACCACGATGACCAGCGTCGGCAGGGCGGTCGATTCCAGCGAGATCGCCAGACCCTGAATGACGTTGGTGCCGTGGCCCGTTTCGGACGACTTGGCGATCGAGCGGACCGGACGGTATTCCGTGCCGGTGTAGTACTCGGTGATCCAGATGATCAGACCGGTTACAGCCAGACCGACCATCATCGACCAGAACAGGTCCATGCCGGTGAAGGTCTGCTCGCCCACGGTGTAGCTGGCGTCCATGCCGATGGTGTAGCTTGTCGCCCACCAGATCGCCGGGATCGACAGCACCGCAGTGGTGATGAAGCCCTTGTACAGCGCGCCCATGATGTTCTCGGACTTGCCGAGACGGACCATGTAGGTGCCGATGATCGAGGTGATGATGCAGACACCGCCAACCAGCAGCGGCAGGCTCATCAACGCAGTCAGTTCAGGCAGCGCGAGGCCAGTGAACAGCAGCGCGGTCAGAACCATAGTGGCCCCGACGGTCACGACATAGGTCTCGAACAGGTCGGCAGCCATACCGGCGCAGTCACCCACATTGTCGCCTACGTTATCGGCGATGGTGGCAGGGTTGCGTGGATCATCCTCGGGGATGCCTGCTTCGACTTTACCCACCAGATCGGCGCCGACATCGGCAGCCTTGGTGAAGATGCCGCCGCCCAGACGGGCGAAGATCGAAATCAGCGAAGCACCGAAGGCGAGGCCGACCAGCGCGTCGATAATCTCGCGCTTCTCTTCCAGCACGGTGAGGTCCAGCCCCATCGAAACCGTCAGCAGGTAGAAGAACCCGGCAATGGACAGTAGCGCGAGGCCGGCGACCAGCATGCCGGTGACGGCACCGGCGCGGAACGCCACGGTCAGGCCCTGTTGCAGACCGGACTGTGCAGCAGCGGCGGTGCGAACGTTCGAGCGGACCGAGATGTTCATCCCGATAAAGCCCGCGACGCCCGACAAGACCGCGCCAACCACGAAGCCGGCGGTCGAGATCGGACCGAGGAAGATGAAAACGATGATCGCCACGACCACACCGACGATGCCGATGGTGGTGTATTGGCGGCGCAGATAGGCCTGGGCACCCTCTTGGATGGCCCCGGCGATTTCCTGCATTTTCTCATTCCCGGCGCCCGCGCCGAGGACCTGGCGACTGGTTACAAAGCCGTAGATTACGGCCACCAATCCCAGAATGATCGAGAGTAAAATTACATTCACGATTATTCCCCCTACGTCCGGCCAATTTTTTAGACCGGCATCCATTATCAATAGTGAAAGGCCCCGCTTTCGCAGGGCCGCTCTGCGCACGCGCTATAGTGGCTGTGAGGGCAGGTGCAAGCTTTCGCTTGGCCCCGTTCCCCCGCTCAAATCGATAGGCACGCCATTCGGGCTACTGACGGGCCGCTGCGGGACCGGGGCGGCCAATAGCGGCCCAATTCAAGACGCTTTGAATTCAGGTCGCTACAGCCCTTCGCCCTTACTTGCGGGGCTTTGTGGTTAAGCGTATGCTAACCATCATGCAGGTCGCTCTGAAAAAGCTGTTCGCCATCATGCCGTTTCTCTTCGGCATCGGATTTATCGCGCCGCTGATTGCGCAAGTCATGGCCCTGTGGGGCTGGGAAGCGCCATTCGGGATGGAACGGATCGTCTTCGGTCTGGTGATCGGGGCGGCCTGGGGGCTCTACGCGACGATCAGGGGGCGCTGGATATGACCGACCATTACACCATCCATCCGCGCGTCGGCGAAGCCGAAGGCGTGGATTTCGATGTTGGTCCCGCGGATGATGATGGCGCGGTTGCGCTCGCGCCGGATACGAAGCCGTCTGGCGATGCACCGGCCATTCCGCTGCGCGCTCCGGCAGAGCTGGACAAGCACACGCGGGTCGAGCTGCTGAAGGAAGAGCGCAAGATTGCAGCCAAATATCACGGCGGCCCGATGTGGGGCTATGTCGCGGCGACGTGGGGCGGTTATGCCGTGTGGCTCGCGCTGTTCCCGCTGACCATGCTCGATCTGGTGCCGATGTGGATTGCGTTTCCGCTGGCGACCTTCATCGCGACCGCAGGCTACATCCCCGCGCATGAGGCGATGCATGACAATATCGCGCGGCCCGGCAGCAAGCATCGCTGGGTGAACGAATGGGTCGGCAAGGTTGCGACCATCCCCATCGTCTTCCCGTTCTCGCTCGCCCGCCTGATGCATTTGCAGCACCACTATCACTGCAACGATCCGGTCAAGGACCCCGACTATCCGGATGAAGCACCCGGCTTCTGGTCCGCGTGGTACAAGACGTGGTATAACCGCCAGCCGGGCGTCGATGGGACGATCAACACCTACAAGCGGGTGGTCGCCGAAATGGGCACGCCCGAGGCTGCCAAGGCGCTGAAAGACACCATCATGGTCCAGCTGCTGTATATGGCGGTGCTGTTTACGATGGCATGGTCGGGCTATGCGATCGAGGCCGCGCTGGTCTGGTGGCTGCCGCGCCATATCGCGCTGAGTTATGTGCGGTTCTATCTCAGCTGGGTGCCACACCACCCGCGCGAAGGGCGCACCGGCCGGTACGAACAGACAAAGGTCTTCAAGAGCAAGATCGGCCATTTCCTGTCGATGTGCATGGAAACGCACGCGGTGCATCACCTTTATCCCGGAATTCCGAACCACCGGACCAAGGCCGCCTATTACGAGCTGAAGCCGATTCTGGAGAAGCGCGGCGTCGATTGCTCCGCGCTGTAGGGCCGCGCGGCTCTAATGCGTGTAGCCGAGGCCCTCGCGGCCCGTGATCGGCAATCCGTCCAGGATTAGCGGGACTTCGCCTTCTTCCACCGTTCCCACGGGAACCGCCGGCACGGGTAATTTCGCGGAGAGCGGCGCGGTAAATAGCAGCTGGTAATCATCGCCCCAGCGCAAGGCATCGGCGCGGCGATCCTCCGGCGCATCAATCGGCACATCGTCCGACGCGATCACCAGCGTGAGCCCGCTGGCCGTCGCCATCCGCCAGCTGTCGAGCAGCAAACCGTCCGACACATCCATCATGGCGCTGACGAGCGGGGCGAGCGCCTGCCCCTCGGCCAGCAGCGGGGCGGGGCAGCGGAAGGCGGTGCTGGCTTCGCCGGTGTCGTCCCGCAACGCTTCGAACCCCATCATTGCCGCGCCGACCGGGCCGGTCAGGAACAGTGTGTCGCCCGGCTGCGCCGTGCTGCGCGAGGGTACGGGAGTGTGCGTTGCCCGGCCAATGGCGGTCAGGCCCAGCGTGCGCGCACCATCGCCAGCGGACACGGTATCGCCCCCAAGCAAAGGACAGTTGAACGCAGTCAGCGCCGCGCGCAGGCCCGCGACAAACCGCTCGTCTCCATCCCCCAGTGTGTGTCCCAGCAGCACGCCGAGCGGCTCCGCGCCCTTGGCTGCGAGGTCGGAAAGGTTGGTCGCCACCAGTTTCCACGCGACATCCGCCATGTCTTGTGAGGGTAGCCAATGCCGCCCCTCGACCATCGCATCATGGGTCAGGACCAGCGTTTCGTCACCGACTTCCAAGACAGCCGCATCATCCACCAATCCGCGTGCGGCGGGGTGCGGGGCCAGTGCCCGGAAAGATTGGATGAAGTCGAGTTCGTTCATGGTCAAACCCTGAAACCGCTCGTCCTGAGCCTGTCGAAGGACCGCACTTTCTTCCAGCGTTGCCTCAAAAGAAAAGGACGACCCTTCGACAGGCTCAGGGTGAGCGGATTTGGGAGGGGCAGAATTTGTCTCAGTCCCGCACATCCTTGGCCACAGCATCCAGCAGCCCGTTCACAAACTTCGCCTCGCGGTCATCGAAGAACGCTTTCGCCACATCGACATATTCGCTGATCACGCTGGCCTTGGGCACATCCGCGCGGGCTATCAGCTCATAGGTGCCTGCGCGCAGGATTTGCAGCATCGCCTTGTCCAGCCGCCGAAGCGACCAGCCACCGGCCAGCCGCAGCTCGACCGCCGCGTCGATCTCGTCGCTGCGCGCATCGACGCCTTTCACGATGTCATCGAAAAAGTCGGTTTCCGCATCGGCATATTGCTCGTCCTCGACTTCCTGCCCCAGCCGGTGCTGGTGAAATTCGTCGAGCAATTTAGCGAGCGGGGTGGCCTCCATATCCTTCTGGTACAGCGCCTGCACGGCAGCAAGGCGGGCGGCGGAGCGCGCAACGGATCGTTTCGGAGTGCTCATTTGAGGCGCATTTCTATCGAGGCGGCATGGGCGGGCAGCCCTTCCGCATGGGCAAGGCGGGCGGCTGCGGGGCCGAGCGCGGCAAGGCCGGCATCGTCCATCGCGATGAAGCTGGTCCGCTTCATGAAATCGAGCACCGACAATCCGCTGGCAAAGCGCGCGCGGCGTCCCGTTGGCAGAACATGGTTTGGGCCAGCAACGTAATCACCGATGGCCTCTGGCACATTGCGCCCCAGGAAGACACTGCCCGCATGGCGCAGGCCCTTCATCAGGCTATCAGGATCGTCCACCGCCAGTTCGACATGCTCCGCCGCCAGCCGGTTGGCGAGGGGGAGGGCATCTTCGAGGCGGTCGACCACGATCAGCGCGCCATTGGCATCCCAGCTGGCGCGGGCGACTTTGTGGGTGGCAAGCGCGGCGCATTGCACATCGACCTGATCTTCCACCATGGCGGCAAAGGCGGCGTCGTCGGTAATCAGGATCGACTGGCTGGTCGGGTCGTGCTCGGCCTGGCTGAGCAGATCGGCGGCGATCCACTCGGGCTTGTTCTTGCCATCCGCGATCACCAGAATTTCGCTCGGCCCGGCGACCATATCGATGCCGACCGTGCCGTAAAGCTGGCGCTTCGCCTCTGCGACCCACGCATTGCCTGGGCCGGTGATGACATCGACCGGCGCGATCCGCTGTGTCCCATAGGCCAGCGCGCCTACGGCCTGCGCTCCGCCGACCCGCCAGATTTCGTCCACGCCGGCAATATGCGCGGCGGCGAGCACCAGCGGATTGACCTGTCCCTTGGGTGTGGGGGTGACCACTGCCAGCCGCTCCACCCCGGCAACGCGGGCGGGAATGGCGTTCATCAGCAGCGAGGAAGGATAGGCCGCGCGTCCGCCGGGCACATACAGGCCCGCTGCATCCACCGGCGTCCATGTCGCGCCCAGCCGCACGCCCGCATCATCGGTATAGTCCCGGTTTTCCGGGATCTGCGCCTGATGATAGGCGGTGATCCGGTCGGCTGCGAATTGCAGCGCGTCACGCAGATCGGGATCGAGCGCCGCGTAGGCCGCAGCGCATTCCTCCGCGCCGATCTGCCAATCGGCATCGCTCGATAGAGCATGGTCATCGAAGCGCTGGGTGTATTCGACCAGCGCTGTGTCGCCCTGTGCCTTCACCCGCGCCAAAATGTCGGCGACGTCGCGCGACACATCCTGCGCGGTGTCGCGCCGGGCCTCTACCAGCCGGGTGAAGCGGGCTTCGAAATCGGGATCATTGGCCGAGAGAGAGCGCATCACGCGGCCCGCCTTTTCTCGGCATCGCTCCGGAAAGCCTCGACCAGTGCGGCCACACGGGCATCGGTCTTCAGCGCCGCGCGGTTGACGATCAGGCGGGCGGAAATGTCGAGAATACGCTCGCGCTCCACCAGCCCGTTATCCTTCAGCGTGCGCCCGGTGGACACCAGATCGACAATCCGGCCAGCCAGACCCAGCGAGGGCGCGATTTCCATGGCTCCGTTCAGCTTGACGCATTCGGCCTGAATGCCCTGTGCCTCGAAGAAACGCCTGGTCAGATTGGGATATTTCGTCGCCACCCGCAAATGGCTGGCCCCGCGCGATGCCCCGGCACTGGCATCGGCAGGCTCTGCCACCGCCAGATGGCAATGGCCGATATCCAGATCGACGGGGGCATAGAGGTCTGAATAGTCAAATTCCTCGATCACGTCCGAGCCGACAATGCCCATCTGCGCCGCGCCATGCGCCACGAAGGTCGCCACATCGAAGGCGCGCACGCGGATCAGCGCCATGTCCTCGGCCTCGCAGGCGAAGGTCAGGCTGCGGTTGCTCTTGTCGTGAAACGCGGCTTCCGGCACGACACCGGCACGCGCCATGACCGGCAGCGCCTCGTCCAGAATACGGCCCTTGGGCACGGCGAAGGTGATCGGCATTTGCGGCATGGCGGGCGAGATAGGGGTGCAGGCAGGAAAGGGCAATCTGTATGGGCGACAAAGGCGAGCAATCCGGCGCGATTATGGACATTTCCTCGATTGCCGAGGGCGTGGAGTGGCAGGCGCATCATGCCGAGCAGGCCGGCGCGACCGGTACCGCGATGGTGGTGCGTGCGCTGATGGCGCTGGAGGATAGCGATGCGGCCACGGCGCGGCGGATATTTAGCTGGACCGGCCCGATCATCAAGGACGCGATGCCGCTGCGCATTAATGGCGGACTGCACAATCTGGTGCTGACCGGAGAGGACACGCGGCTGGGCGACGTCTATGGCGGCCGCGTGCGCGATCAGGCGGTGGCCGATGCGCTGGTGCGCGAGCTGGTGGAAACATACGACACCCGCCTGCTGCCATGGCTCGACGGTCCGCCGCAGACCAACGAAGCGGGGCGCTCTGCCAGCCTGATGGCGGGATTGCTGTGGCTGGCCGAGCGTGTCGGGTCCAAATTCGAAATGCTGGAAATCGGATCGAGCGCAGGCATCAATACGATGATGGAGCGGTATTTCTTCGATCTGGGCGGAGTGGAGGCGGGGTCACCGGAAAGCCCGATGCGGATCGTGCCGGAATGGCGCGGCGATCCGCCGCCAGCGACCTCACCTGAAATCGTATCGATCCGTGGCTGCGATATCGCGCCGGTCGATCTGACCGATCCGGAAGCGGCGCTGCGATTGAAGAGCTATGTCTGGCCGGAAGCAACCGAGCGCATGGGGCGGATCGATGCGGCGGTCCAGCTGGCGAGCGAGGGTGCACCGGATGTCACGGCGCAGGATGCCGGCAGTTTCGTTGCGGATGCTTTGCAAAGGCCGCAGCAGCCGAATGTTACCCGCGTATTGTTTCACTCGATCGTGTGGCAATATGTCCCCGCCGATCAGCAGCAGGCGATCGAAGCAGCGATGGAAGCCGCAGCTAAAGAGGCAAGCGCGGAGACGCCGCTGGCGTGGCTGTCGCTAGAGACGAACCGCGAGACGTTCCGGCATGAACTGGTCGTAAGGTCTTGGAATGGCAGAGATGCGCAGGGCGAGCCGCATTTGCTGGCCTGCGCCCACCCGCATGGCGCATGGGTGGAGTGGCTTGCGTGAATTCACTCACCAGCCACATCTACCGCCCCAGAAACTCCTCCATCGCCGCATTGACCGCTTCAGGCGCTTCCCACGGGACGAAGTGGCCGCAATCGGGGACTTTCACCACGGTGAGATCGTCGATCACGTCGTCGAGCCCCTCCAGATTTTCAGGCGGCAGCGCGCCGTCGTCCAGTGCCCAGATCACCAGCGTCGGAATGGTCAGGTCGGGCAGGGCGGGCGGCGTCCAGTCGGTTGGAATTTCGAAAGGAGCATCCATCGGCGGTACGTCGATCGGGCTGCCGCGATAGTAGTTGATCATGCCCACCGCCGCCTCGCGGTTCTTGAAATCCTCCAGCAGAGCGGCGCGTTCTTCGGGTTCCATCGCATCGGGCCGGTCCCAGCTGACTTCCTGCTGCAAAATGCCGGTAATTCCCTTCTCGCGGATCAGCGCATCATTGGCCGCATCGCGGAAGCCGCGAATATACTGGCTCGCCTCGCGCTGGCCTGGATGGGTGTAGAGCAGGCGCTGGAAGATCAGCGGATGCGGGGCGTTGGCAATGATCGCGCGGTCCACGTGGCTGCCTTGGCCGTTCAGCGCAACGCCCCACGCAATCGCGCCGCCCCAATCGTGGCCGACAATGGTGAAGCGCTCCACCCCCAGCGCATCGGCCAGCAGGAACACGTCGCCGATCATCTTGTCCGGTGTGTAGGAAGCCACGTCCTGCGGCTTTGACGAACCGCGATAACCGCGCTGGTCGGGCGCGATGCAGCGATAGCGGCCTGAAAAGTGGCGGATCTGGTGCCGCCACGTTCGGTGGCTTTCGGGAAAGCCGTGGAGGAAGATCAGCACTTCGGCGTCTCTCGGTCCTACGTCGACGAAATCGAGCTCGATGCCATTCGCCAAACGCACACGCGATTGTTCCATCACTCGCCGGCCTCCATTTTTTCCATATAGCCATCGGCGACCATTGCGGCGACCTGATCGAACAGCTGATCGGGGGTGCGCCGCATTTCGCCCATGGCTTCTTCCATGCCGCGCGCGACCACGATCTCGCGCTGGCCCGCCGCCACGGCATCGAGCATCGTCCTGGCCGCCTCGTCCGCCGGAATACCGTTATCGATCACGGAATCGCTTTTCTCGCGGCGGGCCCCGTCGCCTTTCAACGCGTTGCGGCTGACATCGGTGGCGACCGATCCGGGATAGATCACATGCACCCCGACCCCGTCCTGCGACAGCTCGCCCCGCAGCGCATCGGCATATCCCGCCAGACCGAATTTCGCGGCGCAATAGGCGGTGCGCATCGGGACACCGACCTTGCCCGCAATGCTGCTGATAAACAGGAGCCGCCCCGATTTACGCGGGGCCATATGCGGGAGCAGCGCCTGCGTCGCGGCGATCTGCGCGGTCAGGTCGATATCGATGATGTCACGGTAGACCTGCATATCGGTCTTGGTTGCGCGGCTGCGCTGGGAGACACCGGCATTGGCCACGAAGCCGTCAATGCCGCCTGAATTCTTGGCGGACCATTTCACCGCCTTTTCTGTCGCCGCCAGCATCGCTGCATCGTCGCGCACGTCGAAGGGCAGGAGGAGCGTTTCGGTGGTGATATCGCCCGCGACCCCGGCCAGCCGCTCCTCGTCACGGCCCGACAGGATGACCCGCGCTCCGCGCGCGCCCAGTTCGCGGGCCAGGCCTGCGCCAATCCCGCTCGATGCGCCGGTGATCCACCAGCATTCGTTCTCGTATGTCATGCTCTCTCCCTGACGATGTTCAGGGATAGGTGACCGTCTTCGGCCTTTCGGGCAAGGGGATGTGTTCTTCCTCGTCACCGGGAACTGTCGGGAAGCGGCCCGCGCGCCAATCTTCCTTTGCCTGCTCGATCCGTTCCTTGCTGGAGGAGACGAAGTTCCACCACGCGGTGCGCTTGGTCGTGAAGGCCTCTCCGCCCAGCAGCATGACGCGCGCGCCTTTGCCGGAACGCACAGTCATCGCCGCGCCCGGTTTCAGCACGGTGAGCGTATAAAGACCGAGCGGAGTGTCATCGACCTCGGCCTCTCCGCCGACCAGCATCAGCGCGCGCTCATCCGCTTCCGCTTCGATGGGAATCGCCCCTTGTGGACCAAGCACGATCTCGGCGTAGATCGTATCGGCATAGGTCGTGGTCGGCGCGCGGCTTCCCCACAGTTCGCCCATGATAACGATGGCCTTGCTGGAGCTGTCCTCGATCACTGGCAGGTCGCGTTTCTCCTCAAAGGCGGGGTCGATCTCCTCGCGCCCGTCGGGCAGCGCGAGCCATGTCTGCATGCCGTAAAGCTGCGGGCCCTTCGCGCGTTCCGCGGCCGGGCTGCGTTCGGAATGCACGATGCCGCGCCCCGCCGTCATCAGATTGACCTGTCCGGGCCGGATGGTGCTGAAAGACCCGAGCGAATCGCGGTGGTCGATGGCACCCTGAAACAGCCAGGTGACGGTCGCCAGATTGATATGCGGGTGGGGGCGCACATCCATCCCCTTGCCGATATCCATCGAGCCGGGACCGAACTGATCGACGAAGATAAACGGGCCGACCATGCTGCGTGTCCGTGCAGGCAGGGCGCGGCGAACTTCGAACGCGCCCAGATCATGGGTGACCGGGGTTATGGTCTGTTCGATCATGCGCCGGTTCCTTCGGTGAGCAGGCCTGATACGAGCGCCGCAGCGTCTGCCGGGTAAATCGCCTCGTGCCAGTCTTCCATCTCGGCCATGGTGAACCAGCGGTGCTGTTTCATCACCTGTTGCTCAAGTTCGGTATGGCCGGATGTGTCGATCTGCGGATCGTCGACATGGACGATGTAAAACCGCTCGTCGCCCTGGACCGGCTCACCCTCGACGGTCTTAAATTGCGGCTGCATCCGCAGCACCTGCTCCCCCGGATCGGCGATGATCCCGGTTTCCTCGCGCAGTTCGCGGCGCGCTGCGTCCTCGAAGCTTTCGCCCGGATCGCATTCGCCGCCCGGTGTGATCCAGAAGGGCGGGCGGTCGGACACATCGTAGCGAAACATCAGCATACGCCCCTGCGTATCGAGGACGAACAGCCGCGCCGCGCGGCGCAATCGGAGGGGAGCGCTGTCAGCCACCGGATCTAATCCTCGTAGAGGCTTTCCTCGCGCAGTTTCAGCCCGGCGGTCTGCAGCGGCGTCACCGCCTTTTCAAACTGCTTAGGAGTCATGCGGGTGAAGCGTTTGAATTCCTTGTTTAAATGCGACTGGTCGAAATAGCGCAGCGCGGCCAGATCGGTCTCGCTAGGCGAGCTGAATCCGCGCATCGCGGTAGCCATGTCGAGGAACCGGCTACGGCGCAGAACGGCCTTGGGGGTCAGGCCGAATGTGTCGCGGCAGCGGCGTTCCAGCTGACGGGTAGAGAGATTGGCACGGGCGGCGACCTCCTCCACCAGCATCTTCGAATCGGTCCGCGCAATAGCTTCCAACTGGGCCATCGCATCGTCGGTTTCGCGCGTGCCCACCTGGGCGAGGCGTGTGCGGATAGTGTCCTCCATGCAGGCGATGATCGCGTCGTCGCCGTCTGCCGCCTTAAGCTCGGCTTCCATGGTTGTGGCAAGATCGCCCCATAACTCGCTGAGCGGGAACAAATTGTCGCGAAACTTGTGATGCGGCCAGGGGAACAATGCCTTCCAGCCGCAAGGGCGGATAGCGATGCCCAGCACTTTGAAGCTGCCTTTCACCCGAACCGGAAAGGGCCGCTCGTTTGCGCCAAAAAGCAGTGTGTCGGACGGGCGATCCCACACACCGGGCTCCACCTCGCCCTTCCAGTCTCCGTCCAGCAGGATGCGGATGAAAGCGGTTTCAGAGAGGAGGAAATCCTCGATCACCATCTCGTCGGGCAGCTCCGCCTCGAAGATGTAGTAGCGCCGGATGTACGGTGCCAGATCTTCGCCAGGGCGGAAGGTGCGCGACAGCAGCATGGGCGTTACCCGGAAACCGTTCGAATTGGGGCTGTGCGACTCAAAACCATGCAAAACCCTTTATGAAGCAAACACCTCGATAATCAAATCGCCCGCATAGGGGGCCAAGGGGCCGCCGCCGCGAAAGGGCCTATGCTGCCGGTTCACTCGCCTTAATCGCTAGGGCGTGCACGCGCTGGCCGGGAATGTCGCCCAGCGCCTGATTGACCGCGCGCTGGCGCTCGATGCGGTTCATGTCGGCAAAGGCGGCGGCTTCGATCACCACGGTAAAATGCGATTCCCCGCTGCCGTCGTCGCCCGAATGGCCCGCATGGCTGGCGCTGTCATTGATGACTTCCAGCCGCGTGGGCGAAAAGGCGTCCTGCAGCAGACGTTCCATTTCTTTCTGTACCGGGCCAGCCATCGACAATTCTCCTTCGGGGGTTTTCACATGCGGGATTACTCCCCATCCTAATGGGGATGCGCAGCACGAAATTCCACGGCCGATACGAAGATACAGGGCGCATCTGCGAACATCCAACCTGCGAAGAGCCGGGCGAATTTCGCGCACCGGGTCTTGCCGGGAACAGCTTTGACGGGCCGGGCCAATGGCGCTGGTTCTGCCTGGACCATGTGCGCGAATTCAATGCCGGGTATGACTGGTTCGAAGGGATGAGCGCGGATGAAATCCTCAGCGCGCAGTCGCCGGCGTCGGGCTGGGCGAGCGAGACGCGCGCGTTCAAGCCGACCGCCGGTGTGGACGGAATGCCGCGCTGGGCCGACTTCCACGATCCGCTCGACGCGATCGGCGCGCGGGCCAATGGCATCAAAAGCCGCGCCCGGCGCGAGGCCGAGATGGCTATGGACGGCAGATTTTCACCGGACGAGGCGAAGGCGCTGGAGGTGATGGGGCTAGGGCTGGAAACGGACCGCAGGCGCTTGCGGCGACGGTATTCCGAACTGGTCCGCCGCTATCACCCCGACCGCAATGGCGGGGACCGGAAGTATGAAAAGCGCCTGACCCGGGTGGTGGACGCGTATCAATTGCTGCGGAAATCGCGGGCGATCGGGTGAGTCTTGTCAGGCACAATACCCCAAACCCGTTCGTCCTGAGCTTGTCGAAGGACTGTTCTTCACTGTGGGACCTTCGCTCGAAAGCAGAGCAGCCCTTCGAAAGGCTCAGGGCGAACGGGTGGATGTGCAGGCGGCTACCCGCAGGCTTCGTCCTTACCCCGCCGCCTCGATCAGCTCCGCATCGATCGCATTCGCCTCGGAATAGGCCTTCCGCTGGGTCACGCGTTCGACATAAGCCTTGAAAGCAGGCGTTGCGGGGATCGAGCCGAAGCGCAGACCCCACACGAACTGGCTGCCGACATAGGTGTCGGCCATCGTAAACCGCTCGCCGCAGACAAAATCGTGCGAAGACAGCCAGCCATCCATTGCAGATAACGTCAGCTCCAGCGTCCCGAACCCAGCGGTGGCGGTGCGTTCTTCGGGCACTTCCCAGTTCAGCGCCTTGGCCATCAGCGCCTGCTCCAGCGGCCCGGCGGCGAAAAACAGCCAGCGGAAATAGGCAGCTTTTTCATGCGTATCAGGCAGCAGGCCTGCATCGGGGTGGGTCTCGGCGAGGTAGTGGTTGATCGCCGCGCATTCGGTGATGGTGTGATCGTGGTGCCCCCCGGATTCAATGGCATGATGATGCACCAGCGCAGGCACTTTGTTCATCGGATTGATGTCGGTGAAATTGTCGGGCCGGGTGGCCCATTCGAACACCACCTGTTCGTAATCCGCGCCCGCCTCGTGCAGCGCCCAGCGGGCAATCTGGCCCCGGCTCATCGCGACGGTGTAGAATGTGAATTCAGCCATGGGTCGCGCTCCTTACCGTCCGCGGGTCAGAACGGGTTCGAACATGCCGAAGATCAGCCGGCTGCCGTCGAAGGGCGGTTCGCCGCCGGGATGGCCTTCAAATCCTTCGCCCTTGGCCATCGCTTCGTGCGCTTTCTCGAAGGTTTCCTTGTCCGGCCAGATGACCCACCCGGTGACGATTTTTTCGCCTTCACCGGCTTGCACAGCCTGACGGTAATCGGTTTTCTTGCCTTCGGGAACGTCGCGCTCCCATGCTTCCATCACTTCCAGCGCGCCGTGTTTCATGGACCAATCGGCCATGAAAGCAGCGGCTTCTTCATAAGCGCTTCGCTTGTCTTCCGGCACGGCCAGGACAGCACAGGCAATATACATTTCTCTCTCCCGTTGATTGCTGCTCCGCTTAGCACAAAGTGGCCAATTTGCCGAAGCCGGACGGGAGGGCGGATCGTCAGCTTTGCCGGAAAGCCCAGCGCAGGGTCTTGCCAGCCCCCCATGTTGCGGCACGGGCGGGAATACCGGTCAGGCCCGGGCGCTCCAAGCCCAGCATGGATCGGGCAAAGGCGGGCAGGGTTTCGATTGCCTCGGCAACCAGCGCCTTTTGCAAGGCGACCGGCGCGCCTTCGGGTTTGATGCTGACCACAAACTGCGCAACTTCGCGCGCGGCTTCGGAGGTCTGCAAATCCGCCCGCAGCTCGCGGAAAATGGTCTCCGCCTCGCGCTGGTCCAGCGGCACGGGATCGGCCCCCAGCGCGCGGGCGATGATGGCGAACTGGCGGTAATATTCGTCGCGCTCGCTATGCGGCATATCGGGGCGGACATGGCGGATATAGGCGGTCAGGAAGCTGGTCGCCTCGGCCACATGGACCCACGCCAGCGTGCGCGGATCGGTCGCCTCATAGCGCGTGCCATCGGGCAGGGTGCCGCCAACCCGGGCGTGGATACGGTTGACCCGCTCGATCGCCTCCTTCGCACGGTCCTGATGGCCAAATGTGGTGACGGCGATGAAGTTGGCCGTGCGCCGCAGCCGCCCGTGCATGTCGGTGCGGAAGTTGGAATGGTCCAGCACGCCTTGCAGCGCGTGGGGATGCAGCATCTGCAGAAACAGCCCGCGTATCCCGCCGACCATCATGCCCACCACATCGGCGTGCACCATTCGGATCGGCGTGTCTTTCTCGAACAAAGCATCGTCGCTGGGCGGCACCGGCGGGGTCTGGTCGGGTCGTTCGTGGAAGACGGCACGCACGCGGTCCACCACTTGGCGGCGCAGAAATTCGGATGGCGGCTCGGGCGGCATAGCGCTGTATATAGGCACTTGTGCGCGCCCAACAAAATGTCGGCCTTCGTCCCGCTTGCAGCGCGGCGGGCGCGCGGCTAACCGGTGCAGCGATGAACGATCTCACAGAAAAAAGCTTCGAAGCCCGCGACAAGACCCTGATGGCCGCGCCCGACACCACGGTGGATGTTCGCGAGACATTCGGCGTCGATATCGACTGGCAGGTGCCGGCCTTCTCCAAGGCGGATGACCGCGTGCCGGACCTCGACGAAAGCTATGTATTTGACCCGGACACGACGCTCGCGATTCTGGCCGGCTTTGCGCATGACCGCCGGGTGATGGTGCAGGGCTATCACGGGACGGGCAAATCGACCCATATCGAGCAAGTTGCCGCGCGGCTGAACTGGCCGTGCATCCGGATCAACCTCGATGCGCATATCAGCCGGATCGACCTGATCGGGCGCGATGCAATTGTCCTGCGTGACGGGCTGCAGGTGACCGAGTTCCGCGAAGGTCTGTTGCCATGGGCCTTGCAGCATCCGGTCGCGCTGGTGTTCGACGAATATGATGCAGGCCGCCCCGACGTGATGTTCGTGATCCAGCGCGTGCTGGAGCAAAGCGGCAAGCTGACCCTGCTTGACCAGAACCGCGTGATCCGCCCCGATCCGCATTTCCGTATGTTTGCGACATCCAACACGGTCGGGCTGGGCGATACCAGCGGGCTGTATCACGGCACGCAGCAGATCAATCAGGGCCAGATGGACCGCTGGAACATTGTGGTGGGCCTCAATTATCTGCCTGCAGAGGTGGAGGAAGAGATCGTCGCTTCCAAGAATCCGGAGACCGACAAGAAGCTGTTGGCCGACATGATCAAGGTCGCCGACCTAACGCGGCAGGGCTTCATGAACGGGGATATCTCCACCGTGATGAGCCCGCGTACGGTGATTACCTGGGCGCAAAACGCCGCGATCTTCAAGGATACCGGCTTCGCCTTCCGCCTCAGCTTCCTCAACAAATGCGACGAGGCGGAGCGGATGCTGGTTGCGGAATATTACCAGCGCGTGTTCGGCACCGAATTGCCCGAAAGCGTGGTGGCAGGCGCGAACGCCTAAGCCGATTTGCGGTCCGGCTTGGCGGGTTCTTCCGTCTTGTCCGCCGGGGCAATCGACGTGACCGTCGGCTGCGGGGCGCGGAGCATACGCTGCTCCGCCCCATGCTCCAGCTGGGCCGGCGGTTTGGCCGCGTCGAACAGAAAGCCCTGAACGGATGTGCAACCGGTGGCGCGGATGCGGTCCAGTTGCTCGGTGTTCTCGATACCCTCGGCGGTGGTGCGCATCTTTAGCTTGCTGGCCAGTTCGACGACCGCATTGACGATGGCGTCGCTGTCTTCCTCCTCGGCGATGTCCTGCACAAAACACCGGTCGATCTTGATCCGGTCAAACGGGAAGCTGCGCAGGTAATTCAGCGAGGAATAGCCGGTCCCGAAATCGTCGAGCGAGATCTGCACGCCGAGGCTGCGGATTTTGTGCAGCAGGGCGATGTTTTCCTCATTGTCCTGCATCAGCAGGGATTCGGTAATTTCCAGCTCGAGCCGGTGCGGCGCAACACCGCTGGTGGCGAGCGCGCCGACAATGGTGTTGACCAGCCCTTCATCGCGCATCTGTGCGGGCGAGAGATTGACCGAGACGCTGATATCTTCGGGCCAGTTCGCCGCCTCGTTCAGCGCCTCGCGCAGCACCCAGGCGCCGATGGGCAGGATTTGCCCGGTTTCCTCGGCAATCGGAATGAAGGTCGCCGGACTGACCATTCCGCGTTCAGGATGGTGCCAGCGCAGCAATGCCTCGTAACCGACCGTGTCTGTCGTCACCGCATCTTTCAAAGGCTGATACTGTACCTCCAGCTGTCCGCGCGAGAGCGCCGCGCGCAAATCGAGCTCCAGCTCGCGGCGGCTCTGCACTTCCTGCTGCATGCCGGGGTCGAAGACGCTGGCTCCGCTGCGTCCGCGCGCTTTGGCATCATACAGCGCCATATCGGCAGCTTTCAGCACTTCCTCTCCGGTGCGGCCATTGTCGGGCGCGAAAGCCACGCCGACGCTGGCCCCGATGGGCAGCGGGCTGTTATGCCCAGCGACCCGGACCGGCTCGTCCATGGCGGACACGATCGACTGGGCGACTCCCAGCGCTTCCTCGCGGTCGGTCAGCCGGTCGAGCAAGACTGCAAACTCGTCTCCGCCCAATCGTGCGACCATCGAAGTGTGCCCCACAGCGCGCTCGATCCGGCGGGCAGCCTCGCTCAATACGATATCGCCCACTGCGTGGCCGTGCGTATCGTTGACCGCCTTGAAATGGTCGAGATCGACATAGAGAACGCCCATGAGCTGGCCGTCATCCTGCCGGTCGAAGGCGCGCCGCAGCGTCGTGTTGAACAGGCTGCGATTGGGCAGATTGGTCAGCACATCGTAATGCGCCATGTAAGTGACCTTGGCCTCTGCCCGGCGGGAGCGTGAGATGTCGGTCATAAAGCCGCGCCAGCATTCCAGATGACCATCCGCGGAATAGATCGGACGCGCGCTGATCGACCACCAGCAATTCTCGCCCCGCACAGTGAGCGGGATCACCAGCCCGCGGAAATTGTCTTCCTTCTCGCCCAGCGTCCGCAGTTCCTCACGCTCCGGGCAGTCATCGAACAATAGCGACAGGCGCATCCCGTCCATTTCCTGCGCGCTGCGATCCGCCGCGCGGCAGAACCGTTCGTTGGGACGTAGAATCTGGCCTTCCTTGTCGCATTCGAACAGCCAGTCGCTGCCATCCTCATCATACTGGTTAAGAAGCAGCTGGATGGTGTCCTTCGCCTCGGTCAGTTTGCGCGTGCGCAGACGGCGGGTGGCGAACAGGAAGTTCAGATTGAACATGGCCCAATGCAGGAAAATCAGAGCCGATGTGGCCATGATGGCCGCGATCCAGATTGGCCCGCTATGGAACACCACCACGGGAATAGAAATCGCCGCAGCATAGATCGACGCGGCCAGAAGCGCCCGGCGGGGCAGGGCAATCATGCACAGCGTATCGACGAACAACACAAAGAGGGCGCAGGCGACCAGGGCAGGGATCCACTCCGAAGGGCCGAAAGACAGACCCGTGGCGGTTACCACGCCCCAAAATACGGCCCTTACGATTACCAGATCGCGGAAGGCGGCGTAATTGGCGCGGTGCGATCTGTCGCCCTTCTTGATGCTCTGCTCGATCCACATCTGGCACAGGATTATCCCGCTACCGATGACGCCCATGACGACCAAGAGAGTCGCCGGGACGAAAATCGCGTAAATAATCAGGCCAGCGATCAGGCGAACGCAGTCATAGGCCAGATAGGGGAAAGCGGCGGTGTGATTCAGTTTACAGCGCGCCCACCATTCACGGTCGGCTTCGGCGACCTCGTGATTGATCAGGTCGAGCAGGAGAAACTCCCGCACTGCCGGTTTCTGCAACCATGCATTCAACATCAGATCGTTACCCGTTTCAAACTTTTGGCGATACCTCCCGTTACGTGTGGTTGGTTAAGATTACCTTCCGGTGCGAAGGCGCATAATCCTTAAGGCTCGCCAAAGGCGTATTGGTAAGGTAATACAGTTTGATGCGGCGCTTTTTTCGATTTGGCAGGGATTCCGGCGAGGAGAATACCGGGCATTCCGGCTATTATCCGCTGGAAGAGACCCCCGGCGGGGGCTGGCAGGACGATGGCGACGATCCGGATGATGGTTTTTACCGCCCCTCGGCTAGCCGCCCGGCTGGCGGTGCCAACTGGGACTATGGGGCTACATCCGGGACCTATGTGCCCCCGTCCGAAGGCGCTGCGGTCAGCCCGTGGCCACGCCGGCGCAAATGGCTGAAGCGCGGGTTTCTGGCGCTGCTGGTCGCGCTGGTGCTGATTATCGCCTATCTCGCCATCACCGCGCCGCTGTCCAAATCGCTGGAGCCGGTGGTGCCGCCCGAGGTCACTCTGCTCGCTACCGATGGCACGCCGATTGCCCGCGTCGGGGCGGTGATGGAGCCGCCGGTCCCCGTTTCGGAACTGCCGCCCCATGTGGTCGAAGCATTCCTCAGCATCGAGGACCGCCGGTTCTATTCGCATTGGGGCATCGATCCGCGCGGGCTGGCGCGGGCCGCCTGGTCGAACGCGACGGGCGGACCGGTGCAGGGCGGCAGCACCATCACCCAGCAGCTGGCGAAGCTGTCTTTCCTGACGCCCGAACGCAGCCTGACGCGCAAGCTGCGCGAAATGCTGATCGCGTTCTGGCTGGAGGGATGGCTGACCAAGGACGAGATTCTGGAGCGCTATCTCGCCAATGCCTATTTCGGCGATAATCGCTACGGGCTGCACGCGGCGTCTTTGCATTATTTCTACCGCAAGCCGGAGAACCTGACGCTGGCGCAGTCGGCGATGCTGGCCGGGCTGGTGCAGGCCCCGTCCTACCGCGCGCCGAGCAAGCATTATGCCCGCGCCGAAGAGCGCATGCGCGTGGTGCTGGGCGCGATGGTGGATGCGGGCTATCTGACGCAGGCCGAGGCGCAGGCGGTCCCGTCGCCCAAACTCGATGTGCGGCGGGCGGAGCGCGTTCCCACCGGCACCTATTTCGCGGATTGGGCCTTGCCCGAAGCGCGGGACCGGGCCGAAGGCGGCTATTCCCGGCAGACGATGACCACCACGCTGGATGCACGGCTGCAAGGCATTGCCCGGCAGGCCATCGCGCGCGCTCCGCTGGGCGGGGCACAGGCGGCGATGGTGGTGATGCGGACCAATGGCGAAGTCGTCGCGATGGTGGGGGGCAAAGATTATGCAAGCTCGCCCTTCAACCGCGCGACACAGGCGCGGCGGCAGGCAGGCTCCACCTTCAAGCTGTTCGTCTATCTCGCAGCGCTGGAAGCGGGCGCGCGGCCGGATGATACGATCAGCAATCTGCCGATCGCAACCGGCAGCTACCGGCCGAAAAATTCTGGCGAGAAATACAGCGATACCCTGACGCTGGAGGAGGCCTTTGCGCAGTCCAGCAATGTGGCCGCAGTGCGCCTTTTCCAGGATGTCGGCAGCGAGAAAGTGATCGCCATGGCCCGCGCATTCGGGGTGGAAAGCGATATGCAAGAAGGCGACCCCAGTCTCGCTCTGGGTACAGCCAGCATCCCCCTGATCGAACTGACCGCAGCCTATGCCGGCATTGCCGGCAATGCCTTTCCGGTGACGCCCACAGCCTTCCCGAAACCGGAGCAAAGCTGGTGGGACTGGTTCTGGAACGGGCCGGAAAGCATCGGCAGCAACGAGCATGAAGATATCGAGGCGATGCTGCGCCGCGCGATCAATTCCGGTACCGGGCGGGCGGCGATGCTGTCCGGCCCCAATTACGGCAAGACCGGCACAACGCAGGATAATCGCGATGCGCTGTTTGTCGGCTATGCCGGTGATCTGGTGGTCGGTGTCTGGATCGGCAATGATGACAATTCTTCGCTCGGCAAGATATCGGGCGGCGGCTTGCCCGCGCGCATCTGGAAAAATTTCATGCAGGCTGCGCTGGTTGCCGATGGCGGGCAGAGACGCGCCCCGGCACCGCGCCGCGCCCCCTCGGCCGATCCGTCCGGTCCAGTCGAGCCGCAGGATGTGCCGGAGCCCGAAGATATTCCGCTGGGTGAAGACGGGGTGCAGCTGCGGCTGGATGACGGCACGCTGATCCTGCGCACCGATGTCGATGGTATCCCGATTGATCTGGAGGTCGGTCAGGACGGCGTGCGGATGGATGACGCGGCGATAGAGCGCGCGCGGCGCGAGGCGGAGCAGCGTGTGCGCGAAAGGCTGGGCCAGCAGGGGAGTTAAGCCAGAGTGGCACCTGGCGCGGCAGCTGATCCGTGCGGCTGCTATTCAGGCCCGGCGGTCACCATCAGGACATTCATCACCGCCGTGGCGCGCGGGCGGGACCGGTCAGCCTGCCAGCACTCGACCTCCACATTGGCATTGCGGCGCCCCAGCTTGGTGATCCGGGCCTGCGCAAACAGTGTCTCGGATTTGGCAGCGGCCAGAAACTGCATGGTGATGTTGATGGGTTTGAGCCGGACATTGCCGCGCTGATCCAGCTCCAGCTGCGTTCGGATCGCTGCATAGCCGGCGGTTTCCAGCAGACCGCTGATCGCGCCGCCATGATAATGCGACGGGCGGCCCTGAACCGTGTCGGAGAACGGTACGCTGAGGATCGGAGCGGTGCCATTTTCAGCGCCGTCGTCCTGCACTTCCACGCCCATGGAGCGGGCATAGGGCGTCAGGAGCGGGGATGGATCGATACTATTCGCCACGCTGCGATGCTCCGCCGATGGTCATGAACACACCCGCCATATTGGCCACCGGATCCTCCGCATCCCCGTCATGCGCAATCCCGCGCACGAAAGCGGCGGAGCGTGTGAGCCGGTAACATTCCGACCGCCCGATAACCGCGCATCGCTCCTTTGCCGGGCGCAGATAATCAACCCGCAGGTCCAGCGTCGCCACCGGTGTGAAAGCCTGCATTCTGGTCCAGATCGCCATTCCGCTGGCCATGTCGAGCAAGCTGATGATCGGGCCCGATGCCAGCACATGCTGTTCGCTGTCACCCACCAGATCCTCGCGCCATGGCAGTTCCAGTTCCATCCAGTCCTCGCCATGCGCGTGATAGCCCATGCCCAGAAAGCCATTGTGACTGGCCCCGAACATGAAGCGGGCCATGCTTTTGGGATCGAATTGCGGGGTCTGTTCACTCATGCCGGGAAAGCAGTGAAACGGGTGGGCCGCCATGACAATGTTTTAATTTTTCTGGCGGCCCGGTGCGGCCCAGTTTGCCACTTCCGGCCACCATTATGGCGGCCGCATACAGGAGGGGTGCAAGCCAATGGAACTTCCCAAAATCGATATCGACAGCCTGCCCGATCTGGGCACAGTCACCGGCGTTTTCGGCAGTATGGCAGATGGCGCCAGCGCGACGCTGGATGACCGGATCATTATCATCATGGTCTATCTCTACAACCACGCATCCGTCGTTTTGTAAGCTGGGGCCGGCGGCGTGCAGGCGGGGCCTCAGCTAACGGCATTTCGTGGCGACCGCGCGGCGCAGGACCATGCGCAGGCGGCGATGATCCGGGCTGCGCAGGACTGGCGCGGGGCTGCGTGCGCTGCGCCGGTGCTGGATGATTTGACGCGCTACGGGGCCGGAGAGGAATTGGGCGATCTGCCCGCGCTCTCCGGCCTGTTTGCCGGGAACGAGCCTGCACGCTTTGCGGCGGATTTCCTGACCCATTCCGCCAGTGCCATGGCGCACACACCGCTGGGCCAGCCGTGCTTCCGGCATAGCTGCGAAGGCGGATTTGCGCTGGTCAGTCTGGCCAATTGCGGCCGCGCCTCGCTGTCGCTGGTGGTGGTGGAGGGCGATGGAGGAGGCGCGCGTGCGGTGCCTGCGTCGGCCACAGTCACAGCAGCGGAGCGGGTCGAGGCGGTGCTCGCAGGCCGCGCCCGGGGCGAGATTGCGGCACTTCATGGCGAGCGGTTGGAGCGCCAACCGCGTGGCTTTGCACCGGGCGACATATTGCGCCTGCCGGCCTGGCATACGCGGCTGTTTCATCAGGTCACATCCTCGCTCGTCTGTCTGCGACTGGCCCGGACACCGGAGCCTATGCCCGCCACACGGCAGATCAGCCTGACAGACGGGGCGCTGCTGCATGAAGCGGCGGGTGATCCCCGCGATACAAGGCACGAATTGATGGCAGCGCTACTGACCGCGATGGGGCGGGGGGATGCTGTGGATGCCCTGGCGGGGCTGGCGACGCGAGAGGGCAATGGCCCTGCGCGCTGGCAGGCGCTGAAAGGGGCGCTGGCCATGAATACCGCTGCCGGTTTTGCTGCCCTGTCGGCCATCGCCAGTGATCCGGCAGACCCGCTGATGCCCGATACGCGGGCGCTGCGCGATGCGCTGATTGCCCGCCATCCCGTGCTCGGCGAACTGGAGCTTGCTTGACCATGCCACGCACCATTGCGACTGCGCCGCAGCAAGCCGCCTTGCTGGAAGAGACCATCGCAGCTTTGGACGCGCTCGATCCGGATTTCTCGCAAGACGAGCATCTGCTGACCGCTGCCACCCATCTGCGCGCTCTCGATGCCAACCGCACATTCCTCGGCGATCTGATGGTGGAGGAACTCAAATCCTCCCACCGCGCGGACCCCGGCGCAAACGGATATGGCCCGCAAGCGATCATGCTCAGCGGAGCGCGTCCCGGCTATTTTCTGCGCGCGAATATCTGGCCTGCGGCGGGAGACAGCGTGATGCGGGCGGGCGGGGCGAGCAGCTTTGCTTACGGCCTGCCGCACGATCACAATTTCGACTTTCTGACCATCGGCCATTTCGGCCCCGGCTATGGCAGCGACTATTACGAATACGACTATGACAGCGTCATCGGAGTGACGGGCGGAAGCGTCGCACTGCGCTTCCGCGGACGAAGCATCCTGTCACCGGGCGAGGTGCAGCATTACCGCGCGCACCGCGATATCCATGCGCAGTTGCCGCCTGCCAGCCTCTCGGTTTCATTGAACGTCGTGGCGGCCAATCCGGCGCAGGCGTGGCACGACCAGTACCGGTTTGATCTGAACGAAGGGCGGATCACCGCCATCCTCAATCCCGGTGCCAGCGAAGCCCTGCTGCGCTGCGGGATTGCGACCGGACATCAGGAAATGCGCGATCTGGCGGACCATTTCACCGGTGCGCATCCTTCGGAACGCCTGCGTCTGGCGATTTACGATGAGCGCAGCCGTACGGGCGAAGACCCCGATGCCGTTTGGCGCGAGGCGGAGTTATCGGGCAGCAGGCTGGTGGCCGGGGAAGCCAGACAGCGGCGCGCCGCACTCGCCAGCGTATGAGCAATGGCCGCTAAAGGATTGTTCCGCCTGCGAGCCGGTCGATCGCCGCTTGCAGGATGATCGCCGCTGCATGGCTGTCTATCCGCTCCGCGCGTTTGGCCCGGCTGGTGCCTTGCCCGATCATCGCCGTCTCGGCGCTCTGGGTGGACCAGCGCTCGTCCCACAGCAGCAATGGCAGGCCGAACGCTTCGGCCAGATTGCGGGCATAGGCGCGGCTGGCCTGCGCGCGCGGGCCTTCGCTGCCGTCCATATTGCGCGGCAGGCCGAGGATCAGGCCCGCAACGCCGCGCTGTTCCATAAGGGCGCGCAAAGCCTCCCGGTCGCGGCCGAACTTGCCCCGCGGCAGGGTTTTGCCCGCCGTGGCAAAGCGCCAGCCTGCATCGCAGGTCGCCAGTCCGATGGTTTTGCTCCCCAGATCGAGCGCCAGCAGCACGCCGCCCTCGGGCAGAGCCCCGGCGAAATCGGCAGCGCTTTCAGTAATCAATTCGTCGCTGGCCATGCCCGCTATCGGCTTTGCGCCGACCAAGCGTTTACGCGCGCGACCACATCCTCCTGCACATTCCGCCAGAACAGCGGGATGTCATAGACGTGGTAATTGTTCCCCGGCAGCACCGCTTCGCCCATATCGGGCGGGGAGCCGATCAGCAGCAATCCGCGATCATCGCAGCGGGCAGGCACTGCGCCCGCGATCAGCGAGGCGGAGGAGAAGTCTTCCTCCGGCACCAGCGTGCCCAGATTGGCGCTGGCAGGCGCGCCGTCATTCACCGCGCCGGTGATGGGATTGACGCACAGGATCGGGCCGTCGCCGCGCGGCTGGCCGTTGAAGCCCAGACCATCCGCGTAATAGCCCAGAGCCATGCTCGCGTCGTTATCGTCGGCAAAGCTGTTCCAGGTGGAAATGCATCCTGATTGACCGGCTGCCGCGCAGGCGGGGAAGGGCAAAGCGGGCAGATCGCTTTCGACCGAAATGGGCCAGCCGACCGCATAGACCGCCGCAATCCGGGCCTCGACCGCCGTGCCCGCGACCTTCTGGCGCAGGAGGTTGAGGATATGCAGCGATCCCTGACTATGGCCCGCCAGCACGATGGGTTTGTCGTCGTCCACGCTTTCGAGGAAATAGGCGAAGGCCTGTTCCACATCGCGGTAGGCGGCATCGATGGCCTTTTGCGCTTCGGGCTTGTCGGTCAGGAATGCGCCGACCGCCGCCTGCCGGTATTTTGGCGCCCAGATCTCGTCCGCCCGGTTGAAGGCGCTGGCCAGCCCGCGCAGGAACAGCCGTGCGCGCAGCTCGGCCTGCTCGTCACCCAGCGCCGCGTTCCAGTTGACCTCGTCGGTAAAGTTTACCGGGATGTAGCTGGTCGGGTGGACGAAAAAGACCGCGAAATCGGGGATTTCATCTGCCGGGACGATCTCTGCGCGGCGGGTTTCGCCGATTTCCAGCGAAGGCGCGGCAGGCGGCAGACTGGCTTCCGTGGCCGGGTTTTCCGGTGATGGGGGCGGAGGTGCCGCTTCGGCCGCGCCGTCTTCAGGCTCGGCGATGGAGGGCTGGTAACGGGCTGGATCGTCGGTGCCGATGCCGGGGCGCGAATACCACATGGCCGGGTCCTCATAGGCATTCTGCGCCAGCGCATCCTGCTCCACGAAATCGCCCTGCGGAACGAAAGCAAGCTCGGTCGCCTCGCGCGACCAGATGCTGAGCGCAATGCCGCCTGCGATGACCAGAATGGCGATGAACGCGACGAGATAGAGAAACTTGCGGGCCATGGAACGCTCTGCAGATCGGTTGTTACGACGCGCTATCGTCGTCTTCGGAAGAGGCAGGCGGCGGGCCGAGTTCGGGCCGCAGGGTCGTCCATGCCCGGTCGCCGCGCATGGCGGAGAACCAGCTGAACGGGTTCCAGCCCGCTGTCCCGTCGAGCGAGAATGTGATGAATTCGGCCCTTCCGCCGACATTCTTCAGCGGAATCGGCCCGCCCAGTCCCTGATCGAGGATACTGGCGCGGCTGTCCGCCGAATGATCGCGGTTGTCGCCCATCACGAAGACATGGTCTTCGGGCACCAGAACCTCGTCCATATTATCGAGCGAGACGGTCCTGTGATCGAGGATCAGATAGCTTGCGCCGTTAGGCAGGGTCTCGCGGTAGGTCGGGATGCGGCAGACCGCGTTGCCATTCTCGTCGCGCTCCTGCAGGCCAGGATAGTCGTAGGCGCTGCACGGGGAATTGATATCCACCGGGATTTCCAGAGGCGGCACCACTTCCTGCGGCACAGGCTCGCCGTTCAGGACAATCTGGCCATTGGTCACAGCAATCCGGTCACCGGGTAGGGCGACCACGCGCTTGATGTAATCCTCGTCCCGCTCCGGGTGCACGGGGATGACGATATCGCCATATTCGGGGGTCGATCCAAACACCCGCCATTCGCCGCGCGGGGCAAGGTGAAAACTGATCGAGGCCCAGCTGAAGCCATAGGGGTATTTGCTCACCACCAGCCGGTCACCCACCAGCAGGTTGGGCATCATCGATTGGGAAGGGATGTAAAAAGGTTTCGCGATGAAGCTGTGGAACACGACCACCGCCAGCAGCATCAGCGCCAGCCCGCGGATTTCCGCGAACCAGTTGACCTTTTCGTCCTTCTTTTCGGCCTCGTCTGTCTTGCCGTTTTCGTCTGTCTTGTCGTTCACGGGTCTGGATGCGCCTGAGTTCATGTGCGGATGGCCTCGATAATCACGAAGGCCTGTGCCCATGGGTGATCGTCGGTGAGGGTGAGGTGAATGATGGCCTCATGGCCGTCAGGCGTCAGTTCCGCAAGCCGCTTCGCCGCGCCGCCTTCCAGCGCCAGCGTCGGCGCGCCCGATTTTGCGTTCACGACCCCGATGTCTTTCATGAACACGCCGCGCCGAAAGCCTGTGCCGACAGCCTTGGAAAAGGCTTCCTTTGCGGCAAACCGCTTGGCGTAAGTGCCTGCGATGGTGAAGGGACGCCGCCGTGCCTTGGCGCGCTCGATCTCGGTAAAAACGCGATTTTCGAACCGCTCGCCAAAACGGTCGAGCGAGTTTTGAATGCGCTCGATATTGCACAGGTCAGAGCCGAGGCCGATAATCACCGCACTTCATCCATCAGATCGCGCATGCGCCGGACCGCTTCTTCCAGCCCGATAAAGATCGCCTCGCCGATCAGGTAATGCCCGATATTGAGCTCGGCGAGCTGGGGGATGGCGGCGATGGGCTGGACGTTTTCATAGGTCAGTCCGTGGCCTGCGTGCGGCTCGATCCCGTTCTTCACCGCCAATGCGGCCATGTCGGCGATACGTTTCAGCTCGCTCGTCACTTTGGCGCTGTCGCCGTCCAGATGGGCGTGGGCGTATTCGCCGGTGTGAAACTCCACGATATCCGCGCCGAGCCGGATGGCGGCGTCCAGCTGTCGTTCCTCGGCTTCGATAAACAGCGATACGCGGATGCCCGCATCGCGCAATTGCGTGACGATCGGCGCGAGGTGGTTGTCCAGACCTGCCGCGTCCAGCCCGCCCTCTGTGGTGCGCTCCTCACGTTTCTCCGGCACGATGCAGGCGGCGTGGGGCGAGTGCGCCAGCGCGATGGCGAGCATTTCGTCAGTCGCGGCCATTTCCAGATTGAGCGGCAGACCGGTCGCATCCTGAATGCGCTGCAAGTCGCCATCGCGAATATGGCGCCGGTCCTCGCGCAAATGCGCGGTAATCCCGTCCCCGCCGACCGCCGCGACGATTTCCGCCGCGCGCACGGGATCGGGATGATCGCCGCCGCGTGCGTTACGGATGGTCGCGACATGATCGATATTAACGCCGAGGCGGAGCTTGTGAGAGGCGTGGTGGTTGCTCAAGCGGCACGGCTCCCGGGCTTGGTCACAGGGATGGCGGCCAGTTCTTCGGGCACTTCGTCATCAGCATAGGTGGGGAAGTTTAGCGCCACCAGCGGGAAGAATGGCACACCCAGATCGACCGAACCGGCAGAGCGGTCGACCAGCGACGCCTCGGCGATGACTTTGCCGCCCTCGGCCTCCACCGCTGCGATCGCTTCGCGGCTGGAGAGGCCGGTGGTGACTACGTCCTCGACCATCAGCACCTTGGCACCCGGCTCCAGCGCGAAGCCCCGACGCAGGTGGAACGTGCCCTCGGGTCGCTCCAGAAACATCGCGTCTTTATCCAGCGCGCGGCCCATCTCGTGGCCGATAATCACGCCGCCCATGGCAGGCGAGACCACGCAATCGATCTCGCCACGGATTTCGCGGGGGATATTCCGCGCAATCGCCGCCGCCAGCCGCGCGGCGCGTTCCGGGTTCATCAGCACCCGGGCGCATTGCAGATAGAAGCCGCTGTGACGGCCGGAGGACAGCAGAAAATGCCCCTCCAGCAGCGCGTCGCAGCTACGGAATTCGGCCAATACTTCTTCGTCGGTCATTGCAGTCCCATCATCGCATGGCGGCGCGCGGGCGCCGGATGTGCAGGGGGATATAGGGGCTGTGTTGCGCGAGGGGAGACACAAATTGCGTAAAAATGTCCGCAGAAGCGCTTGAGACGGTGGGCAAGCGTCCGTATAGGCCGCGCTATTCGGCTTCCCTATATGGACGCCAAGGGCCCTCAGTGGCTCGTACGAATTGCCCGATGGCCAGCGCTGGCCTGACGATTGGCCAAGATAGTTGAAAGCATGTTCGCAATGACAATATCCGCCCGGTTCGCCGACCTAACCCGCGCCATGGCGCTGCTGTTCGCCGCAGTGATGCTGGCCTTCGCAGCGCAACCGCTGCTTGCCCAGGACGCGGCAGTGGACGATTCGGCAGCGCCCGCTGCACAAGCCGTGGATGGCGAAGCCGCCGCAGCGGAAGAACCGGCTTACGAATATTACGGCCCCGAGATGATCAAGGGCCAGCCCACCGCGTTCGAAGACGGTGCGCTGGAAAGCATGACCTTCCAGGACCAGTACAATTCCGACGGCCAGTACGCGCTGTGGATGCATGACTACATTCTGATGCCGGTGATCACGGTTATCAGTCTGTTCGTTTTGGGCCTGCTGCTGTGGGTCGTCGCGAAATACCGCCGCCGCGAAGGCGTCGAGCCCTCGCGCACCACGCATAACACGCTGATCGAAGTTGTCTGGACGATTGTTCCGGTGATCATTCTGGTGGCCATCGCCATTCCGTCGATCACGCTGCTGGCACGCCAGTATGAAACACCGCCGGCCGACGCGATCACTGTGAAGGCGACCGGTTACCAGTGGTATTGGGGCTATACCTATCCCGATCAGGGCGGCTTTGAAGTCGTTTCCAACATGCTGACCAAGGAAGACGCGCTGACCAAGGGCGAGCCCTATCAGTTGGGTGTCGATAACCGGATGGTGGTGCCTGTGGGCGTTCCGCTGCGCATCCAGACGACCGGTGCCGATGTGATCCATTCCTTCGCTATCCCGAGCCTGTGGTTCAAACTGGACGCGATCCCGGGCCGCCTGAACGAGCGGATGATGACGATTGACGAGCCGGGCATCTATTACGGCCAGTGCATGGAACTGTGCGGCGCGAAGCATGCCTACATGCCCATCGCGATCGAAGCGGTTCCGATGGAGCGTTTCCGTCAGTGGATCGCCTCGCAAGGCGGCACGTTCGGTGACGAAGAGGGCACTGAAACTGAAGATGCCGAGTCGGCAGCAGATGCCGCCGAAGCCGGCGACACCGGAGCAGAAGCCGAAGCCGAAATGGCCGAAGCCGCTGCATCCTAAAGTACGGGGCGACTAATCGGTCGCAGCCGGATAAGTTATAGACGTTTGTTGAGAAAAGAGACCAAGCACGATGGCAACCACAGCTGAAGGCTTCCAGGCCCACACAGAGGACCATGCGCACCACGACGCGGACCACAAGCCGGGCTTCTTCGCCCGCTGGTTCATGTCGACCAACCACAAGGACATCGGAACGATGTACCTGATCTTCGCGATTGTCGCGGGGATCATTGGTGGCGCGATTTCCGGTGTCATGCGTGCCGAATTGGCGGCTCCGGATATTCAGTATCTGGGCTGGTGGGTCGAATTCATGGGCGGCGAGGCAAGCCTCGATGCCAATCTGCATATGTGGAACGTGTTCATCACCGCCCACGGCCTGATCATGGTCTTCTTCATGGTCATGCCGGCGATGATCGGCGGTTTCGGTAACTGGTTCGTGCCGCTGATGATCGGCGCGCCGGACATGGCGTTCCCGCGGATGAACAACATCTCGTTCTGGCTGACGGTCGTCGGCTTCATCTCGCTGCTGTTCTCGCTGTTCGTGCCGGGCGGCACGGGGCTGGGCGCAGGCACCGGCTGGACGGTCTATGCACCGCTTTCCACCAGTGGCTCGGTCGGTCCGGCAGTCGATTTCGCGATCTTCTCGCTGCACCTTGCAGGCGCGGGCTCCATTCTCGGGGCGACCAACTTCATCACCACCATCTTCAACATGCGCGCGCCGGGGATGACCCTGCACAAAATGCCGCTGTTCGTGTGGTCGATGCTGGTCACGGCATTTCTGCTGCTGCTGGCGCTGCCGGTTCTGGCCGCTGCGATCACCATGCTGATTACCGACCGTAACTTCGGCACCACCTTCTTCGATGCTGCTGGCGGCGGTGATCCGGTTCTGTACCAGCATCTGTTCTGGTTCTTTGGTCACCCCGAAGTGTACATCATGATCCTGCCGGGCTTCGGCATGGTCAGCCAGATCGTGGCGACCTTCAGCCGCAAGCCGGTGTTCGGCTATCTCGGCATGGCCTACGCCATGGTTGCCATCGGTGTGGTCGGCTTCATCGTGTGGGCGCACCACATGTATACCGTCGGCCTCGACGTAAACACGAAGATGTACTTCACCGCCGCGACCATGGTGATCGCCGTGCCGACGGGTGTGAAGATCTTCAGCTGGATCGCGACGATGTGGGGCGGCAGCCTCGAGTTCAAATCGCCGATGGTCTGGGCGCTGGGCTTCATCTTCCTGTTCACCGTTGGCGGTGTGACGGGCGTGGTGCTGGCCAATGGCGGCATCGACGACAATTTGCACGATACCTATTATGTGGTGGCGCACTTCCACTACGTGCTGTCGATGGGCGCCGTGTTCAGCCTGTTCGCCGGGTTCTACTACTGGTTCCCCAAGATGAGCGGCCGCTGGCACAGTGAATTCCTGAGCCACGTGCACTTCTGGCTGTTCTTCATCGGCGTGAACGTGATCTTCTTCCCGATGCACTTCCTGGGCATGCAGGGTATGCCGCGCCGCTATCCCGATTACACCGCGGCCTATACCTACTGGAACGAAATCGCGTCTTACGGCTACGTCATCATGGCGGCCTCGATGCTCGTGTTCTTCGTGAACATCGGTTACGCGCTGGTTGCCGGACGCAAGGCGGAAGCCAACAGCTGGGGTCCGGGTGCGACGACACTGGAATGGACGCTGTCCAGCCCGCCGCCCTATCACCAGTTCGAAACGCTGCCGGTGATCGAGGACCATCACGATTACCACGATCACATGCCGAAGCCTGCCAAGGGCTGATCGCAGCTGATCGCATCCGGCCTGTGCCCCGGGGGATCGGGGTTAGGGCGGAACACAACAGATCGGGGGGCGCGCCAGCGATGGTGCGCCCCCACTCATAAGGAAAGGGCCACTGGCCTTAGGACAATGACCGCGACCAGCACCTCCGAGGCGCCACAAGCGACTATTCAGCTGCCGACTGACTGGCGCGATTTCTACGCGCTGACGAAGCCGCGCGTGATGAGCCTGGTGATCTTCACCGGTCTGTGCGGATTGCTGGCCGCGCCGGGCAGCGTGCACCCGGTTATCGGCTTCACCGCAATCTTGTGCATCGCTCTGGCTGCAGGCGGGGCCGCCGCCCTCAACATGTGGTGGGAAGCCGAGCTGGACGCGAAGATGAAGCGCACCCGCAACCGGCCCATTCCCGCCGGTCGTCTGCCCAAAAGCGACGCGCTGATTTTCGGAACGCTGCTCTCCGCCGTGTCGGTGATGACCATGGGGCTGGCCGTGCACTGGCTCGCCGCAAGTGTGCTGGCACTGTCGATTTTCTATTACGTGGTGATCTACACCATGTGGCTGAAGCCGCGCACTCCGCAGAACATTGTCATTGGCGGCGGGGCAGGGGCGTTCCCTCCGCTGATCGGGTGGATCGCAGTGACCGGCGATATCACCGCTATGCCGATCCTGCTGTTCGCGATTATCTTCATGTGGACGCCGCCGCATTTCTGGGCGCTCGCCCTGTTTGTAGAGATCGATTACGAAAATGCCGGCGTGCCGATGATGCCCAATGTGAAGGGCCAGAAGAGCACGCGCCTGCAGGTCCTGATCTACTCGATCCTGCTGCTGCCCATCGCCGTCGCCCCCTGGGCCATCGGCGGCACTGGCGCGATTTACGGCGTTACGGCTCTGGCCCTGACAGCGTGGTTTATCGCGCTGAGCGTGCCCGTGGCGACCCGGATCAGCGCAACGGGCGACGCGATGCTGCCGGAAAAGCGGCTGTTCAAATTCAGCATTCTGTACCTGTTTGCCCTGTTCGCTGTCCTGGTGCTGGACCGCTATGCCAGCCCGTTTGTGGAGGCTCTATGACCCCTGAAGAACAAACCGAGCTGGAGCGCCGCCGCAAATCGCGCAACTGGGCGCTGGGCGGATTGCTGCTCTTTTTCGTACTCCTGTTTTACTCGATCACGATTGTGAGGATGGGCGACTGATGGCGACGGTAATTCCCGACGAGAACCGCAATGCGAAGACCGGGATGATGGCATTCGGCCTAGCGCTGGCGATGCTGGGCATGGGCTATGCCGCCGTGCCGCTGTATGAATTGTTCTGCCGAGTGACCGGCTTCGGTGGCACCACGCAGATCGCCACCGAGAGCGAGGCCGCCAATGCCGAGCGTCTCGCGGCGCTGGCTGAGGCCCGGCCGATTTCCGTGCGCTTCGATGCCAGCACCGCGCGCAATGTCCCGTGGACATTCGAACCGGCGCAGAGCACCGATACGATCCAGATCGGCGTGCGCGACATGGCGTTCTACACCGCGAAGAACAATTCCAGCGTGCCGATCACCGGCACCGCGACCTTCAATGTCGAGCCGGAAATCGCAGGCGTCTATTTCCACAAGATCCAGTGCTTCTGCTTCACCGAGCAGACCTTGCAGCCGGGTCAGGAAGTGCGGATGCCGGTGCTGTATTACATCGATCCCGCGATTCTGGAGGACGAAGGGGCCGACGGGGTCGAGCAGATCACACTCAGCTACACCTTCCACAAGAAGATCGAGGAAGACAGCTGACAGAATATGGTGTGGCGGGCCATCCGCCCCCTAGACCACCACGCACTGCCGGTTTAAGGGCGGTGTCACAGATTTGAATGCATATCCAAGCAGGAAGCGCGACGCATGGCCGGTAACGTCAATCACGACTATCACATTCTCGAACCCGACATCTGGCCGCTGATCGGTGCCTTTTCGGCGCTGACCTTCACTAGCGGCATGGTTCTGTTCATGCACGAAATGGCCAATGCGTGGCTGGTTCTGGGCCTCGGCATTGCCGGTCTGATCGCCACGTTCTTTGCGTGGTGGGCCAATGTGGTGAAGGAAGCGGAGCGCGGCGATCATACGCCGGTGGTCCAGCTGCATATGCGCTACGGCATGATCCTGTTCATTGCTTCGGAAGTGATGTTCTTCGTCGGCTGGTTCTGGAGCTGGTTCGATTTCGCGCTGTTCCCCAATGCACTGACCGAAGTTGTCGGCGGCGTCTGGCCACCGGCTGCGATTGACGAGGTGCTGAACCCGTTTGATCTGCCGCTGATCAACACGCTGATCCTGCTGTGCTCGGGCACCACGGTCACGTGGGCGCACCACTGCATGCTGTCGGGCGACCGCGAAGGCGTGAAGAAGGGCCTGTGGCTCACGATCTTGCTGGGCGCTCTGTTCACTTGCATCCAGGCGTATGAGTATGCCGTTGCCCCGTTCGCATTCGGCGGCAACACCTACAGCTCGGCGTTCTACATGGCGACCGGCTTCCACGGCTTCCACGTTTTGGTCGGCACGATCTTCCTGATCGTCTGCCTTGCGCGGACCTATAAGGGCCACTTCACCCCCCGCCAGCATTTCGGTTTCGAAGCGGCGGCTTGGTACTGGCACTTCGTGGACGTCGTCTGGTTGTTCCTGTTCATCGTCGTCTATGTCTGGGGCGGCTGGGGCGCTGACTTCCACTGATGACCGGGATTCCGGGCGTTTCGCCGGACACTGAAAAGGGGCAGCCCGCCATGCGGCAGGCTGCCCTTTTCGGTTTGTGCCCCGCTTGCGGTGGGCGCACGCTGTTTGATGGCATTGTAAAGTTTGCACCTGCATGCCGCGCCTGCGGCTTGGATTTCGCCCGCTTCAATGTCGGCGATGGTCCGGCGGCTTTCCTGATCCTGATTGTCGGCGCGATTGTTGTCGGGCTGGCTACTTGGCTTGAAGTCGCTGTGAGCCCGCCGTTTTGGGTTCATGCACTGCTGTGGTTGCCGCTGATTGTCGGGCTGACACTGGGCGGATTGCGCGTGGCCAAGGGTGCGCTGATCGCCTCGGAATACCATCATAACGCCCGCGAGGCTGGAAGTTCGGAAGTATGACCCGCAATCTACCCATCATTCCTACGATCATCGTCGTACTCGCGGCGCTCACCATGGTTGCGCTGGGCTTCTGGCAATTGGGCCGGGCTGACGAGAAAGAGGCGATGCTAGCGCGCTATGCCACCGCCGGGGATCTGCCCGAATCGGTCGCATACCCGCTGACGCCGGAGCAGACGGAGCAGGACCTCTATCGCCGCAGCTCCATCACGTGCGAGCGGGTGCTGGATCGCCGGGCCACTGCAGGCACGAGCGAGGCCGGTGTGAAGGGCTGGGCCCAGATCGCCCGCTGCGCGCTGAAGGGCGGGGGAGAGACCGAAGTCGCGCTGGGCTGGACCCGCGCGCCCGATGGCCCGCAATGGACTGGCGGCACGGTTACGGGGATCATCGCGCCGGGGCCGAAACTGGTCGCCGATCCGCCGCGCGCTGGCCTTATTGCGCTCAGCCCGCCCGATCCTGCGGATTTGCCGAACAACCACATGGCCTATGCCGGTCAGTGGTTCTTCTTCGCTATCACGGCGCTGGTTATCTACTTCTTCGCTTTGCGGCGCAGGCGGCGGGATCAGGACGCTGATGAACTGGATCGCGACGACGATGAAGACTAGCTTTCTTGTCGCGCCCGCACCTCCGCGCTAACCCGCGCCCATGAAATACGTCTCCACCCGCGGCTCTGCGCCCGTGCTCGATTTCGAAGGTGTCACGCTGGCGGGGCTCGCCAATGATGGCGGCCTGTATATCCCCGAGAGCTGGCCGCAATTTTCCCATGCCGAGATCGCCGCCATGCGCGGCCTGCCCTATGCCGAAGTGGCCGCGCGGGTGATGGAGCCGTTTGTCGGTGAAGCGCTGACGCCGGAGCGCCTGCGGGAATTGACAGCAGAGGCCTATGGCCGGTTCTCGCACAAGGCGGTGGTCCCGCTGGTGCAGCTGGACCAGCAGCACTGGTTGATGGAATTGTTCCACGGCCCCACGCTGGCGTTTAAGGATGTGGCCCTGCAGATGCTCGGCCTGCTGTTCGAGGAATTCCTTGGCCGCCGTGATGAGAAACTGACGCTGGTCGGCGCGACGAGCGGGGATACCGGCTCTGCCGCCATCGATGCGGTAGCCGGGCGTGAGGGCGTGGAGATATTCATGCTCCACCCCGAAGGCCGGATCAGCGATGTCCAGCGCTGCCAGATGACCACCGTTCTGGCACCCAATGTGTTCAACATCGCCATTTCCGGCAGTTTCGATGACGGGCAGGCAGCGGTGAAGCGCATGTTCGGCGACGAAGCGCTGAAGGGCACGCTGCGTCTGGGCGCGGTCAATTCGATCAACTGGGCGCGATTGCTCGCTCAGGTGGTCTATTACTTCGCCACCGCACTGCAATTGGGGGCGCCGGATCGCAGCACCGCCTTCAGCGTGCCGACCGGCAATTTCGGCGATGTGTTCGCAGGCTATGTCGCCGCGAAGATGGGCCTGCCGATAGCAAAACTGGTGGTCGCCACCAACGTCAACGATATCCTCCATCGCGCCCTGTCGACCGGCGATTATTCCGCAGGCGTGGTCACGCCCACGGCCGCCCCCAGCATGGACATTCAGGTCAGCTCCAATTTCGAGCGGCTGCTGTTCGACCTGACCGGTTCAGGGGGAACGCGCGACGGTGCGGCGATGGCGGCGCAGATGGCGGGTTTTGAAAGCACGCGGGCCATGACGCTGACGAACCAGCAGCGCGCCGGGGCCGCCGAACTGTTCACCAGCATCAGAGTCGATCCCGATGGCATGGCGCAGGCGATGCGGCGCACGCACGAGAATTGCGGCGAGATCATCGACCCGCACACCGCCATCGGTCTGGCTGCGGCGCATCAGGTTGATCTGCCCGGCGATGTGCCCGTGGTCACGCTCGCGACCGCCCATCCGGCCAAGTTCCGCGATGCAGTGGAGCGGGCGACCGGCACGCGCCCGCCGCTGCCGACCCGGATCGGCGACTTGTTTGCGCGGGAAGAGCGCTGCGTTTCCTTACCCGGCGAGTATGACGCGCTGACCGCTTATATTCTCGACACGGCGCGTCCGAGTGCCCAGCCGGACGCCTGATGGCAGAGGTGATCGAACAGCCGCTGGTCATGGCGGGCGAGGGGTGGGACGACTACGCCCTGCTCGACAGCGGGCACGGCCGTAAGCTGGAGCGCTTTGGCCCCTACCGTTTCATCCGCCCCGAACCGCAGGCGATGTGGACCCCGCGGCACGATCCTGACGGCACCGACTGGCAGGCGGATGGCGAGTTCATCCCAGGTGCGGACGAGGATGGCGGCGGGCGCTGGCACCTGACGCCGGACATTCCCGACAGCTGGCCGATGGCGTGGCGCGAGGCGCGCTTCCGCTCGCAATGCACGCCGTTCCGGCATCTGGGCTTTTTCCCCGATATGGCCCCCGTGTGGGACTGGATGCGTGGTGAACTGGAGGGCAAGCCCGAAGCCGCTACGCTCAACCTATTCGGCTATACCGGCGTTGGCAGCCAGGCTTTGAGCGAATGCGGCCCTGTCACCCATGTCGATGCATCGAAGAAATCCGTCGCGCAGGCGCGGGAGAATGCTGCGTTGGCCGGGATGGAGGATCGTCCGATCCGCTGGCTGGTGGATGATGCGGCGAAGTTTGCCGCGCGCGAGGTGCGGCGGGGCAAGCGCTATGATGGGATCATCCTCGATCCGCCCAAATTCGGGCGCGGGCCGAAGCACGAGATATGGCGTATCGAGGAAGGACTCGCCCCGCTGGTGCGTGATTGCCGCGCGCTGCTCGATAACGACAGCCGCTTCCTGTTTCTGACTGTGTATGCCGTGCGGATGAGCAGCTTGGCGCTGGCCGGGCTGGTGGGCGAAATCTTCGCCGATCTGCCCGGCAAGGTGGAGCATGGCGATCTGGCGGTGCGCGAGAGCGGCGAGGGCGGGCGGCTTCTGCCTACCGCAATCTTCGCGCGCTGGTCCAATCCGCGCTAGGGAGCGCTCCATGGCCGATTCGCTCACTCTCCGCTTCGCCGATATCCAAACCGATGTGCTGACCGGCATCTATTCGGAAGAGACGGGCAAGCCCCAGCCGCTGCGCATCACGATCGAGGCGGATTACAAAGTCGCGGACCGCTACGATCCCGACACGCCGCTGGACGCCAGCAAGAACTACATGGACCTGAAATTCGCGGCTACCGATGCACTGCCCGAAGGCGTGCATTTCAAGCTGATCGAATCGGTGGCCGACCATATCTGCGAGACTTTGTTTGCGCAGGACGAGCATGTGCTGCGGGTGAGTGTGCATATCGTGAAGCTGGCGATTGCGGTCGATAAGGAGCAGATCGGGATTACGCTGACGCGCGAGCGCCGCTGATGGGTGCCCCGCAGCAGATTGTGATCGAAACAGGCGAGCTGCCGTCCGGCGCTCTGGAAGCGGCTGCTGTGTTCCACGAGACGATTGCGGCGCGGGTCGCGCAGGCCGCGCAAGACGGTGCTTCCGACGTGGTGCTCGCCCTGCCTGCTGCCCCCTATGACCACACCGACTGGCGGCGCACCGCCGCGCGCGATCTGGCGCGGGCCCATGCGCCAGTGCGGGTGAATGTGATCGGCGGAGGCGACGCGCAGGCGAGGGCCGCGACAACCGCCTATTTGGCAGGTGCGCATGGGATTACGGGCCAGTATCTACCCCTTGATAACAATGGTGCAGGCGATCCGGCCTGCACAATCGGGGAGTAGGGTTTGTGAGCAGCAAGGGTCTGGTCGATACTTTCGGGCGGCAGATTACGTATCTGCGCCTCTCGATCACGGATCGCTGCGATCTGCGCTGCACCTATTGCATGCCCGAACGCATGACTTTCCTGCCTAAGAAGGAAGTGCTGGACCTCGAAGAGCTCTACGCCCTCGCGCGGGGATTTATGGATCGCGGCATCCGCAAGATCCGGCTGACCGGCGGGGAGCCGCTGGTGCGCAAGGATGCCGTCGATCTGGTGCGTGCGATTGGCCGCCATGTGGGGTCGGAGCTGGACGAGCTGACGCTGACCACCAATGGCACCCAGCTGGCGCAGCACGCGGTGGCGCTGGCCGATGCGGGCGTGCGGCGGATCAATGTCTCGCTCGATACGCTGGACCGCGACGTTTTTGCCGGGCTCGCCCGCCGCGATGCGCTGCCACAGGTGCTGGGCGGGATCGCTGCGGCGAAGGCGGCGGGGCTGAAGATCAAGATCAACACCGTCGCGCTCAAGGGCGTGAACGAGCACACCATCCCCGCGCTGATCGAGTGGGCGCATGGCGAAGGGCACGACATTACCCTGATCGAGACGATGCCGCTGGGCGTGGTGGACGAGGACCGGACCGACCGTTTCCTGCCGCTGTCCAAAGTGCGCAAGGAACTGGAAGCGCGCTGGACGCTGGAGACGTCGGAGCACCGCACGGGCGGCCCCTCGCGCTATTTCAAAGTTCGCGAAACCGGCGGATTGCTGGGGCTGATCACCCCGATGACCGAGAATTTCTGCGCCGGATGCAACCGGATCCGGGTCACGACCACCGGCCAGCTCTACCCCTGCCTTGGCGGAGGGGAGCGGGTTGATTTGCGTGCCGCTCTGCGTTCCGATTCGCCCGAGGCCCGGCTCGAGGCCGCCCTCGATCAGGCGATGTCGATCAAACCGGAGCGGCACAATTTTCGCATCGGCGCGGGCGAAGCGCCTGCGGTCGAACGGCATATGTCGATGACCGGCGGCTGATGGGCGTCCGGGTCCTGTTCCTCGGCCCGCTGGCCGATCTGGAAGGCGCTGCCGAGCGGGAGTTCGATGCGCCGCTCGACTGGCCCGGCCTGCTCTCCCAAGTCTCCGACAATGTCGCCGGGCAATTGCTGGAAGCGCGGGTCAATGTCGCATGCGGGGGCAAGGTGCTGCCCGAAAAGACCACGCTGCAAGCGAAGGATGGCGACGAGGTGGCGCTGCTCCCGCCGGTGAGCGGTGGCTAGAATCGCGGTCAATGCGCCGGTCGATGTGCGCGTGCTGGAAAGCGGCTTCTCCGTTGGTGAGGCGCTGGCGGCCTTCAATGCCGCGCATGCCAGCTCTGGCGGTATCACCAGTTTCGTCGGCAAGGTGCGCCCCGATGGCGAGGTGAAGGCGCTGGAACTCACCCATTACGCCCCGCTCACGCTGCCGGGGATGAAGGAGATCGCTGCGCAGGCGATGGAGCGCTGGAGCCTTGACGGGATGCTGGCATGGCACCGCGTCGGGATGCTGACACCGGGTCAGTCCATCGTGCTGGTCGCCGCTGCGGCGCGCCACCGCAGGGCGGCTTTCGAAGCGACGGACTTTGTGATGGACCACCTGAAAAGCGCGGCGTGGTTCTGGAAGCGCGAGCGGCGGGGCACCGATGCTGACGGGGCGTGGCACTGGATTGCCCCGCGCGACGCCGATTATTCGGACCGCGCCCGGTGGGAAAAAGACAATTCCTGAGCCAGTTTGATCTGCGTCAAAGCGCGAAGGGCCGGGGCCGGTCATAACCCTCCTCAACACCTGAGGAGGAACATCCAATGTCCGATCTGCTTTCCCGCGACGTCCTTTCCGCCAATGCCATCGTCCATGATGTGCTGCCGATTGCGCACCAGCCGGACCACACATTCGAGCTGCCCACCGGCCTCTATGTGGCAAGCGCGGGCTGCTTCCTGGCATTCCTCGCGATTTTGGCCGCTGGAATGAGTTCACCCGGCCTGATCGTTCCGATGGCGATTTTCGTGGTCTTTATTGGGATGTTCTTCGCCATCCCCGCGTTATTTACGCGGGTGAAGCCCAAGGCGTCCGACAAACCGATGAGCTGGGGCGCGTTCAAACGCCGGGGCATCATGACCCACACCGGCCTGCTCTCCCCGAAAGACGCGGCGATCCAGATGATGATTCTTCCGGTGCTGATCGTTGCCTGGGGCCTGATCTGCATCACCATCGCGGCGGTGGTCGCCTGATGGCCTAGATCAAAGGCTTCCCGCAAGGGAGGAGAGGCGCGCGGGGTCGACCAGTTCGATCCCGCGTTTGCCGTTTTTGGTGATCACGCCGTCTTTCTCCAACCGGGTGAGGCGGCGGCTGACGGTTTCGATGGTCAGCCCCAGCATCTGGGCCATCTCGCCGCGTGTCAGCGGCAGATCAAACGCCTGCGCCGGATGGCAGGGCGAGTGGCTGGCGGCTTGGGCGAGGGAAAGCAGCAGGCCCGCAATGCGCGTCTCGGCGTCCTGCTTGCCGGTCAGTTCCAGCAGCGCGCGGGCCGAATGGAGTTCATCCTGTGAACGCCGGAGCAAGGCGCGGGCGAGGGCGGGGTGCTGGTCAAGCGCCGCCTCCATCGCGCTGCGCGAAAATATGCACAGGCGGCAATCGGTCAATGCAGTGACATCGTGATCGGCGAAGGGGCGAAACATCTCGCCGACAAACCCTGCCGGATGAATTAGCGCGAGAATGCGTTCTTCGCCTGTGATATCGGTGCTCGACACTTTGAGCGCGCCGGTCAGCAATGTGGCACAGGCATCGGCATCATCGCCAGCGGCAAACAGAACTTCGCCGCGTGACAGCGTGCGGGTGCGGCCAGCGGTGGCGAGATCGGCCCGTTCCTGCTCGCTCAGCACTGCACAGGCCGCCTGATCGCGCACCGGGCAGGTGGCGCATTCCAAGCCCATCAGCGAATCCGGCTGCGCAATTGCGCCAGCGTGCGGTCTTCCTCTGCCACCAGCGCAAGCACATCGTTACGGGCACGGGCGACCTCCGCAACCGGATCGAGCCTGGCTGCCTGATCGACTAGCAAGGCGTCAAGATCGGCCAGCGGAACTGCGGTAAGCGAACGGTGCGTTTCCAGATCCGCGAGGGCAACTTGCGCGCGCGCCCAGGCATCGCTGGCAGGAGCAGCGCCGGCCCCGGCAGACACGGCGCGGCGGGCAGCGGGGGCTGCGGCCAAGAATCGCTGATGCGCGGCCACCGCGTTGCTGCGCAAGCTAGCAGCCCGCTCCAAAACGTCCGCGCTGGTGATGCGCGGGGGAACGGGGATGGCTGGGGCAGGGGCTTCCGGCGCCCCAATCGTCCCACGCGGCCGCTCTGCATCGCGCACGGCCAGCGAGGGGTAGTCGCCGCTCGCTGCCGCACAGGCGGGCAAAGCGAAGATCAACGCTAGTGAAGCGAGCGCGCGGATCGGCTTGCGAGAAGGGGTGGTGTCGGCCATGGACCAGTGCATATCACGCGCGCAGGACGATGCCACCCTTTGAGCGCAGCCAACCGGTAGGCGATTCCCTTGGTGCGACCCGCTTCCTATCCGGCGAGCAGGCGCAAATTGTCTGCGGCGAAACACCACTTTCCGCAGCCTCAAGCGTTGACTTGGCGGCGCGCTTACCTTAACGGCACTCGTCTTTCCGGGCTCCGCTGTATGGCGGACCGTCCGGCGCGTCGCATTCATAAGGGTGCGGCACAGCACTAAAACGGAAGTATATAAGCCATGTTCGCTATCGTGCGCACAGGCGGCAAGCAGTACCGCGTTGCCGCCGGAGATAAAATTGCCGTCGAGAAGCTCGCCGGAGAAGCCGGTGACACGGTCACGCTGGGTGACGTTTTGCTGGCCGGTGAAGGCGATTCGATTGCCGACGCTGCCAAGGTGACGGTGTCTGCCGAAATCATCGCCCAGGCGAAGAGCGAGAAGGTGATCGTTTTCAAGAAGCGTCGCCGCCACAACTATCGCCGCAAGGCCGGCCACCGCCAGATGATGACGCTGCTGCGCATCACCGATGTTGGCGAAGGCAAGGCGAAGGCTAAGGCCGCGCCGAAGAAGGCTGCTGCCAAGACCGACGCTCCGGCTGAAGAGAAGAAGGCGGCGGCAACCAAAGCTCCGGCCAAGAAGCCTGCTGCCAAGAAAGCGGCACCGAAAACCGAAGCTGCGGCAAAGAAGGCTCCTGCCAAGAAGCCTGCAGCGAAGAAGGCAGCCCCCAAAGCTGCTGACAAGAAGTAAGGAGACCGATCGATGGCACATAAAAAAGCAGGCGGTTCATCCCGCAACGGTCGCGACTCCGCAGGCCGCCGTCTTGGCGTCAAGAAATTCGGCAGCGAAGGCGTTGTCGCGGGCAACATTATCGTTCGCCAACGCGGCACCAAATTCTACCCGGCCAACAATGTCGGCATGGGCAAGGATCACACCCTGTTCGCTCTGGAAGACGGCGTCGTCCGTTTCCACACCGGACGCCTAGGCCGCAAATTCGTATCGGTCGATGCGATTGCCGAGGCAGCTGAATAACCGGACGGTTCGATAAGGGAACCGTCCACCAGGACGGTCCCAGCCGGGTTCACCACCGGCACCACTAGAGGGAGATGGGGCTTTCCTGGGAATACCAGGGGGCCCGTCTCCCTCTTGTCGTTTCTCCCTCTCACATTGGCGAATTTCGGTTCGCTGAAACGGGAATGTCACGCAGAGTGCCTATCGGGGCATTCATCCATTGGGGGCGTGGCGATGAGGAGAGATGCAATGTTCCATCGCAGCGAAAGACTGCTGCTCCGGCCCCCTTGGGCAGAGGATTGGGAAAACGTGCTGGGCGGGATCGCCGATGAGGGCGTGGTCAGAAATCTGGCCCGCGCCCCGTGGCCCTATTCCGCCGATGATGCGCGCGATTTCGTGTCTCTGCCGATTGCGGACCTGTATCCGCGCTTCCTGATTACGCGGGCGGACAGCGGCGCACTGGTGGGCTGCATCGGGATAGACCCGCATGAGGACGATACCGAGATGGGCTACTGGATCGCGCGCCAGCATTGGGGGCAGGGCTACGCCACCGAAGCGGGGCGGGCCGTGTTGCAGATCGCCAGCACGCTGGGCCATCGGCGCATCGTTGCCAGCCACTATCTCGACAACCCCGCCTCCGGACGCGTGCTGGATAAGCTGGGTTTCCAGCGCACCGGCCGCGTAGTCGACCGCCACAGCTGCGGACGGGGTGAGGCTGCGCCCACAGCGGAATTTGTGCTTGATTTGGAGGATGCGGAGGCCGAGGCTGAGGCGGCGCGAAGGGCGGCTTGAGGGGGGGGGGTGTAGCGGAATGGCGTAGCCCAATATAGGATGCTTTCTCGAGATCTTGTATCCAATGAACCGCGGTACTTTATCAAACGAATGTTCGCTGACGTTTGTCAAACTGAGGGCTGCTTCCTTCAATATTTTCGTAAGCAGAATGTTGCGAGAGCCAGTACAGATCATTGTCCAGCGACCTCCGAGTGGAATGAAAAGTAGGATCATGCTACTTATACCGCTTCCTTTAAATGAGTTTTCTCGGATAAGGCACTGCTAGATAAAAAGAAATTTTCGTTCTTCTAGATTCAACGAACGGCAAGGAGCTTTCCGTAAAAAAGGGGGGCAAACGCTTTTCTTTGTTGCTAAAAATGTTTCAAGCTGTAACTTCGTTGGGAGTATTTTCTTCAATAGGTAGGGGTGGTTGTGGCGGACCTAAGATCAGCAAAAATTTTGAATACGAGCGAGTATTCGGAAGAGGTTTTTGTTGCGGCAATGCCACTAGATGACTTGAATATTCGGAGCAAAGACAAAGCTTCGCTATGGGCCACCTCATCTCGTAAAGTGCTGGTTTTCGCATCTGATCCATTTACGTGGGCGGCCATCGGTAAAGCGGTCCTAAATGCACTTATCTCCGCCGGAGTTAGCGCTGCTCTCCATCACATGTTTGGAGGGAAGATTGATCAAAAGGAGCTGCTTAGATCTTTCTTTATCGACGTAGTTGATGCTCTTGGTCTCAAGCTAGAGGACATCTGGTTAAGGCAGACCTCTGCCCAAATGCGTGGCTTGAAGTCTTCATTTGAAGCATATGCGAGAAGCCCTGAGACTAGGGGGGATCAACTAGCATTGATTGCAGTGAAAGCCGATGAACTGGAAGCGTCTGGGAAGGAAATTGGGGCAGCAGCGATGGGTGTCACGTCGCTTGCTAGTACTCTTCGATTAGCTGCACATTTGGAATACGCGAAGGCTCATAACACCGCGGGAGATTGGCAAACTGTGTCAATTGTTCAAACAGACTTTGCTGCGCACATACACGAGATCGAAAAACAAATGCCTAAGCTCATGAAAAAGCGGTTCAGCAAGCTTAAGGTGCAAACTTGGCCGGTTGTCGGCGGGAGTACCTGGGGAAGGCCTAACGGGGGGCGTCCGTCAAATTACTGGTTTTACTACAAGAAAGACGGTAAGAATGTGAAGATTGGCCGACCAGTGGTAGGTGGCGATGAGAAGAAGCTCGCTGCAAAATATGCAGCACAAGTCCTGAAGCGAGACAGGAGTGAGACCCTTCGTAAAATGCTAGTCAACACGATCGTGCCGGCGAAAGCACTGAGTGAGGAAATGTCTCGAGTAATCTCTGTTGCCAGAGGAAGCTGATCCCTGAAAACTGCAGATGTTCTTCTGGATCGTTGGAGACGGCATCAGAGCTACCGAACCATTCTTGAGGAATTTGAGCAGTTTGCGTAGCGTTCGCAGTAGCGTCGTTAATGGACCGTCCCCTTTCAGACCCAAAACTCCAATTCCTCACTCACTCCGCCGGCATCAACGCGTCCGCAAACTCGCCCTCATACTTCCCGATCAGTTCGCGGTCGTCGTGGTTCCAGGGGTGGAAGCCGGGGCGGAAATAGGCGATCCATGCGGGCAGGATCTTGCGCACGATGCCGGGGCTGACGGTGAGGTATTTGAACAGGCCCCAGCGCGCTTTCCAGCCCGTGATGCCGTCCTGTTCCAGCAAGTCGATCGTGTCGATCCAGCGGTTCTTGAAGAAACGGCCGGTCACCAGCACCATGGTCAGCGAGCGGACTTTCCACGCCTTCCAGCCTGACCAGTCGCGGGTGGCGTGCAGCCAGGTGTCGTAGGCGACGCCCTTGTGCTCGACTTCCTCGACCGCGTGCCAGCGCCACATGTCGCGCACTTCCGGATCGGCGTTTTCGAAATGCTGCGGGTTGGCGAGGAATTCATGCGCCATCATCGCGGTGTAGTGTTCCAGTGCCATGGTGACGGCGAGGTTGGCGATGGCGGGGCGGCCCTTGGTCAGCTCCAGCATTTCTTTCACGCGCTTGTCGATCTTGGCGATGTCGTAACCGGCATCCTCGGCCAGCCGGTTGAACGCGATGTGTTCGCGGGTGTGGTTGATTTCCTGCTTCACGAAGGCGCGGATTTCGGCGGAGAGCTTTTCGTCCGCACCGTCACGGTGGGCTTTGACCGCCTCGATGAAGAACGCCTCGCCGCGCGGGAAGGTAGCCGAGAGCGCATTGTGCCACGCCGTGCCGAACGCATCGCCGGCCCACCAGCGGGACGGAGTGCTCTCGCGATTGAAACGTTCATCGCGGACCGTGATGGCGAGGTCGGCGGGGCTGCCGGACATGGTCGACTTGGTGCCCGTTTCTGCAGAAGCTTCGGGAGCTATGGTGCTGTGTGCGTTCATGGTAGCCTCGTGTTACTTACACCAATGTAAATAGCGTTACTGACATTGATGTCAATAGTGTTCGTGGGCGCTTGTTGTTCCCCGCGCGCGGCCCTATCTGATCGTCCCATGGCAACCCGCAAACGTCTCTCTCCCGAAGAATCGCGCGCTGGCGCTCTGGTCGCGGCCCGCGAATTGCTGATCGAGGCCGGTCCGCAAGCGGTGACACTGAAAGCGGTCGGCGCGCGGGTCGGGCGCACGCATGCGAACCTTCTCCACCATTTCGGATCGGCAGCGGGCCTGCAACGCTCGCTCGCGGCGCATATGGCGCAGACCGTGTGCGAAAGCGTGGCGCAGGCGGTGCTCAAGAACCGTGCGGGCGAGGGCTCTCCGCGCGAGGTGGTCGATATTGCGTTCGATGCGTTCGATCACGAAGGCGGCGGCGCGCTGGTCAGCTGGATGCTGGCGACGGGCCACGAGGATTCGATCCAGCCTTTCGTCGAGACGATCCACGGGATGGTCGACGATCTGCACCCGGAAGAAGAGGGGCATGATGAGGCACGGATGGCGCATGAGGCGACACTGGCGGTGGTGCTGCTGGCGCTAGGTCATTCGTTGATCGGTGCGCCCTTGTCGCAATCGCTGCGGCTGTCAGAGACGACGGCGCGCGACATGGCGGAGAACATCATCGATGCCTCGCTAATCCAGGCGCAGATGAATGCCGGCAAGGCCTCCGACTAAGACGCGTCGCCGCGCTGCTCGTCTGATTGCAGGCGCATCCAGCCGGGCGCGCTGTCTGGGTCGATATCTGCCACACGTTTCTGGACAATGGCGAGGCCAAGATCCTCGTGCCGCGCCTTGATGCGCTTTTCCTCGGCATCTTTCAGCGGCACCACCAGCAGGCGGCGATTGATCTTTTGCCGCCAATTCATCCGGGCGGTGTTTTCCTGCCCCACATAGCAGCCCTTCTCGAAGCTGACGCCGTTGAGCTCCACTGCATTGGTTTCCAGCCACAATATGTCGCCCAGCTCTGCCTGACCCTCAGCCACGCCCAGCGATAGCCGATGCGCTGTCCATTCGGCATCGGTGCTGGCATCATTTGCATCGACCGGCGCAAGCCAGCGCTGGCCAAGGCCGGGCAGGCGCGGATCGGGCGGGGCGCCGTCGCCCGATTGCTTATGCCAGTGCACGGCCAGAGTATCGTCGCGGACAATCGCGATCTTGCGGCGCAGACGATAAAGCGACAGCCGCTTGACCAGATCATCGGCCACAGCCGCCTCGCAATCGATCAGCAACTCGCCGTCGCCGGCAGGCCACACGATCATATCGAACAGCGCCTTGCCCTGCGGCGTCAGCAGCCCGGCATAGGCCGGCAGTTCGCCCTTCACATCATTGGTCAGCAGCCCCTGCAAGAAATCGGCGACGTCTTCTGCCGGATCGGTGGGGGAGAGGCGCAGCACGGCGCGTTCGAACAGGCGGGTCGCGGTCATGGCGCTATAGCTGGCGATTTGGCGCGAGGGGTCAAGCCTCAGCGGGCCGTCTGTCCCAATCGGCGGGTGATGCCTGCGGCCATGCGCGGGCCGAGTTCGGGGCCTTGATTGGGGTATAGAAACGGCTCGATCAGTTCCGCCTCCATCAGCAGCAGACCCGTTTCGCCGCGCACCATGTCGATCCGCGCATAGAGCGGCAGGTGGGGCAGGGCGGCGATGATCGCGGCTGCAGCTGTGCGTTCGGCGGCGGTGGGGTCGTACATTTCCTCCGTCCCGCCATATTCCGACTGTACGCGGTAATCGCCCTGTGCGGGGCGTTTGACGGCGGCGTGGGAAAATTCGCCATCGATGAACAGGAAAGATGTCTCACCGGTTTCGGCAATGGCGGGCAGGAAGGGCTGGACCATCACCGGCATATCGAGCGACCAGTCGGGGGGCAGATCATCGCTGCGATTGAACAGATGCTGCCCCTCCGCATTGGCCCCGACCTGGCGTTTCACGACCAGTCGGTCTGCGCCCAGCCTGTCGAAAGCCGACGACAGGTCTGCGCGGGTCAGGCGCTCGTGCCACAGGGTCGGGATAGTGGCAGCGCCGGCCTCTTCCAGCTCGCGCAAATAAGTCTTGCGAGTGTTCCAGCGAACCAGCTCGGGCGGATTGCACACCGCGATGCCGCGCGCTGCGAGGGTGTCGAGCTTGCCGAGAAACTCGGCCTCGTGGTCCTGATAATCCCACGGCGTTCCGATCAGCACCAGCCGGATGTCATCGAACGCTGTGTCGGGAGCGCGCCACTCGATCTCGCGCAATTCCATCCCCGCCGCCTCGATCGCGGGGCGCAAGGCCGCAACCTGCAGATCGTGCTCAAACGCGTCCTTGCGCCGGTTGGGGGAGCCGGGGTGCGTGCCCGGGCAGGTAAGAAAGCCGATGGTCATGGCCCGTGCCCTAGCTTTGCCGATTGCCGGTGGAAAGAGCGCGCGGCTGGCCGTATGACCGCCCGCGATGACACAAACTCCGACACAGACCCTGACGATCCGCCGCCCCGATGACTGGCATGTCCATTTGCGCGATGGCGCCATGCTGGAGGATGTGGCGCAGCACACCGCGCACCAGTTTGCCCGCGCCATCGTGATGCCCAATCTCAGCCCGCCGGTGACCACAACGGCGCTGGGTGCAGCCTACCGCGACCGGATCATGGCCGCGCTGCCCGCTGACACGGGCTTCACCCCGCTGATGACGTGCTATCTAACCGACGACACCGACGCCGACGATCTGGCGCAGGGTTTTGCCGATGGCGTGTTCACCGCGGCCAAGCTCTATCCCGCCAACGCTACGACCAATTCCGCCCACGGGGTCAGCGATATCGCGAAGCTGCGCCCGGTGTTTGAGCGGATGGCGGAGATCGGCATGATCCTGTGCATTCACGGCGAAGTGACCGATCACGATGTGGACGTGTTTGATAGGGAGAGGGTGTTTATCGAGCGCACGCTTGCGCCGCTGCATGCCGCGCTGCCCCAGCTGAAGATCGCCTTCGAGCATATCACCACCAGAGATGCGGTGGATTTTGTGAATGGGGCGACAGACAACGTCGCCGCTACGATCACGCCCCAGCATCTCCACATCAATCGTAACGCGATGCTCGTCGGCGGGATACAGCCGCACAATTACTGCCTGCCTGTGGCCAAACGGGAGGAGCACCGGCTGGCCTTGCGCAAGGCGGTGACATCAGGCTCGCCCAAATTCTTCCTCGGCACAGACAGCGCGCCCCATGCCAAGGGGGAGAAGGAAAGCGCCTGCGGCTGTGCGGGTATCTTCAACGCGCCTTTTGCGATCGAGAGCTATGCCGCCGTGTTTGACGAGGAGGGTGCGCTCGACAGGCTGGAAGGCTTTGCCAGCTTGCATGGCCCAGCGTTCTACGGTCTGCCTGTCAACGATGACACGGTCACGCTGGAGCGGGTGGAGCATACGGTGCCCGCCACTATCGAGGCGGGCGGCGGACCGGTCGTGCCCTTCCACGCGGGCGAAACGCTCAACTGGCGGCTGGTTTAACCCGCGATTTGGGCCATAGATCCCACAAGAACAGCGCCAGCGCCGCCCAGATCAGCGCGAAGCAGATCGCCTGCGCGGGTTTCAGATCTTCCTGAAAGACCGTCAGCCCCAGAATGAAAACAATCGTCGGGGCGAGGAACTGGATAAAGCCAAGCGTGGAATAGGCCATGCGCTTTGCCGCGATGGCGAACAGCCACAGCGGCACGGCGGTGAACAGCCCGCCCAGCACGATCAGCAGGCTGAGCCCGAGCGAATCGTCGAACGAACTGCCGGCCGGTGAGGCGGCGTACCAGCCCGCTACGCAGGCGGCGGGGACCAGCAGCAGCGCGCTTTCGATGGTCAGGCCGGGCAGAGCGCCCACTGTCACCTGCTTGCGCAGAAGACCGTAGGTGCCGAAGCTGAGCGCCAAAGTCAGGCTGATCCACAGCGTGGTCAGCGCGCCGCCCGCCAGCACCGCGACCCCGGTGGCCGCTAGCGCGACTGCCAGCCATTGCAGGCGCGACAGCCGCTCGCCCAGCAGCAGCGTGCCCAGCAACACGTTCAATAGCGGATTGATGTAATAGCCGAGGCTGGCGGCGTAGACATGGCCGGTCTGGATCGCCCAAACATAGACGAACCAATTGACCGCAATCAGTGCAGCGCTGGCCAGCAAGATGCGCATCACCTTGCCATCCGACAGGGCCGCGCGAATTTCTCCCCATTGCCGGCGGACACTGATGATCAGGGCGCAAATCGGCAAGGTCCAAAGGATACGCCAGCCGACAAATTCGAACGGCGGCACGCTGGACACCCAGATCAGATAGAGCGGCAGCAATCCCCATATGACATAGGCGCCCAGCGCCGCGGGCAGACCGGATGGCTCTGCCGGAGCTGATTCGGGGCCGGACGATGCAGCTGTGGTGGGGGCCGGAACCGCGGGGTCGCTCATTACAGCCGCCTAAGCGCGGACCAAAGGCCCGGCAAGCGGCAATTTTCCCGGCGTTTCGTCGATGCCAGTCACTCGGTTCATCGCAAAATCGCAATCTGACTCACCGGTTGCAGTCCGTTCAGGAAAGCAGCTGTATTGCTGAACGTGTTGAAGGGATCGAGCTGGACGGTCTCATCGGCCGGGCCGCTAAGGCGCGAAAAACAATCGAGGAATTCGCAATGTTCAACAAGGTCAAAACCGCCGCTCTCGCCATTGCCGCATCGGGCATGGCCATCGCTACACCCGCCGCCGCTGCTCCCGTGGCGCAGGGCACTTCCGCCATTCCGGCCGGCATCACGATGATGCAGCCGATGGGCGATCTGAAATTTGAACATGGCCGCAAGAAGCACAAACACTGGAATCGCGGACGTGGCTATCGCCAGGATTACCGTGCGCAGGGCCGCTATTACGCTCCGCGCCAAGCCTATTACGGCGAGCGTGTGCACCGCAACACCCGCGTCTGGCGGGCGCGTGACGGACGTTATTACTGCCAGAAGGACAACGGCACGACCGGTCTGCTGATTGGCGGCGCAGCGGGCGCGCTGATCGGACGCGAACTGGCCGGACGCGGCGACCGCACGCTCGGCGCAATTCTGGGCGCGGCAGGCGGAGCCCTGCTGGGCCGCGAGATCGATAGCGGCGGCGCGCGCTGCCGCTGATCCGGCGGACGATTCAACCAACTTCGCCCCCTGTTTGCGCAGGGGCGGGGCACGGCATCCCACCAAGCCGTGGGGAACACCTCGGACCGGTCAAACGGTTCGGGGTGTTTTCATTGGGGATGGCTGCCGCTCAGGACCCCGCACAGGACGGCTTAAAGGTCTATACGCGGTTGACCTGCTCTTTACCCTATTCATGCTAGCAGACCGGCCATGATGCGCAGGTTCTCTTCTCTGGTCCATTCGCGTGTGCCGGCCATGCTGGCATTGCCGGTCCTATTGGCCGGCTGCGGCGATTCCGGTGAGGGGGCGTTCCTGCCGCCGGAACGCGATCCGATTGCCGTACAGGCCGTCAACGATCAGATCATGACCGATCCGGACCTGTCGGCCCGCAATGAAGCGAATGCCGCACTGACCACCAGCACCGATCATTCGATCCCGCCCGTGGTCGGCACGCGGGAGGCGATCTCCTCGGCGCAGCAGGAAGCGCTGGAGCTGATCAAGGGGACAGGCGCCATTCCGGCTCTGCCCGATGACATCGAAGAGGGCGACGCGCTGAACGTCGAGGCCGGCATCGGCTTGCAGGGTATGGCGGCGCTGACGCCGGAATTTGCGCCGTGCGCTGGCGGCTTGGGCTACACCGCACGCTGGGCAGCCGAATGGCCCGCGATCATGCCGATTTACCCGCGCGCCAATCTGCGCGAATCTGCGGGCAATACCGCAGGGGGATGCGCCCTGCGAAGTGCCTCTTTGCTGACGCCGGTTGCGTATAAAGATGTGGCGGCGTTCTACCTCGAGAAGGCGCGGACCGAGGGTCTGCGGGCCAGCATCCGGCAGCTGGGTCCGGCCTATGTGGTTTCCGCCGCCGGGCGCGGTGTGGAAGCACGGGTCTATATTGCGCCCACGGCTTATGGCCAGACGCGCCTCGATATTGTGCTGCAGGGCGGGGACTGACCCGCCAATTCGAGTCGCCAGGTATGGGCCCGCGCTTGAGGCGCCTTATCCTTCCTTGAAGCCCACCCCGACGCTCGCACGCGGCTGGTCGATTTCAGAGCTGGCCACCGGATAAGCGCAATAATCCGCCGCATAGAAAGCCGCCGGACGGTGGTTACCCGACAGGCCCAGGCCGCCAAACGGAGCCTTGGACGATGCGCCATTGGTCGGCTGGTTCCAGTTGACGATACCGGCCCGCACGCTGGCCCAGAAGCGGCTGTAATCCTGCGGCGTGCCACCGATGAGCGATGCAGACAGGCCGAAGCGCGTATTGTTCGCCTCGGCAATGGCTTCGTCCAGACTGCCGACCTTGATGACCTGCAGCAACGGGCCGAATAATTCGACATCCGGGCGATCAGGAATGCCGGTCGTGTCGATGATCGCCGGGCTGAGGAACGGCAGATCATCATTGGCGCGCTGCATATGCTTGATCGCTTTACCGCCATTGGACAGGAAATAGAGGAAGCTCTCGACCAGCTGGTCGGCTGCGCCATTGTCGATCACCGGCCCCATGAAGGGGGCAGGGTCGGCAAACGGCTCGCCCACAATCAACCTGTCGGCCAGCCGTTTAACCTCGGCGATTACCGCATCATACATGCTGTCGAGCACGATCAGGCGGCGCGCGGCGGTGCAGCGCTGACCAGCGGTAGTGAAGGCTGATTTGACGATCAGAATTGCGGCATCGGTCACCAGCGGCGTGTCGGCGACGACAATCGGGTTGTTGCCGCCCATTTCCAGCGCAACGATTTTGCCCGGATTGGTGGCCAGCCGTTTGTTGATCGCGATGCCCGCTTGCGCGCTGCCGGTGAACAATACTCCGTCGACGCCAGAGTGGGCGACCAGCGCTTTGCCTTCGTCAGGGCCGCCGGGGAAAAATTGCGCCACCGCTGCGGAGATACCCGCCTTGTTGAAACACTGCATCAGCAATTCGCCGACCGCAGGGGTCTTCTCGCTCGGTTTGAAGATGACGACATTGCCCGCGATCAGGGCGGGCACGATATGACCGTTCGGCAGGTGGGCAGGGAAATTATAGGGCCCCAGAACGACCATCACGCCATGCGGTTTGTGGCGCACGGCGGCGGTTCCGCCCAGCGCCCCGTCCAGTTTCTTCTGGCCTGTGCGCTCGGCATAGGCGGTGACGGAGATATCCACCTTGTTGATCACCGCCTCGACCTCGGTGTGGGCTTCCCACATCGGCTTGCCGGTCTCTTTGGCAATCAATTCCGCGAGTTTCGTCGCTTCCTTGCGCACTTCGTTGGCGAAGCGGCGACACAGTTCTATTCTGGTTGCCAGTGGCTTGGCGGCCCATGCAGGCCATGCCCGGCGCGCGCGATCGACGGCAGCATCTACATTACCAACCTTACTGCGCCACAGCTCTTCGCCTGTTGACGGCTCGTAAGAAATTATCTCGTTGGTCGACACGTTTATGACTTCCCCTGTCCTATCCGACTGGTTCTTTGTAGCAACTAAGCGACGTTAACCATGTCGAAAATCGAATTAGACCCTTGAACTTCCTTAGCGCTTGGCACAGTGTCCGACAGATGAACAGAGCGGGGGGATGCTGAGCGAAATCACCTGTGCCGGATAGCGTGGCTGCGTTAGACCGGCTTTTCACAACAATAAAGGCGCACAGACAAACTGTGGCCAAGCCTGGGTTCGCAGGAAATAGGCCCATCCCGGCTCCGGAATGGGCGAATGAATTGAAACTTCGACAAAAAGACGAGGGAATATTATGCGTAACACGATGATCAAACGGGCCGGCCTGGCCCTTTCGGCCTCTGGCGTAGCATTCGCGGCAATGGCTCTGGCGGCAACGCCTGCAGCGGCAAGCGAGTGTCTGCTGGACACCAATGATGATGGCACAGCTGCTGCGGGTGACACCGACGGCGGTGCGAACTCTGCCGGGCTGACCGCTCTGGCATGCGGTAGCTTCTCGAATGCCGGCAACGCAGCCACTGCAATCGGTTTTGGCACCAATGCCGGTAATGTCGGGGTCGCCGTTGGTGTCGTCTCCACCGCAGGTACGGGTGGCACCGCCGTCGGTTCGGCTGCCTTCGCAGCCAACAGCGCGGTGGCCAATGGTCTGCGTGCAAACGCCGGCGGTTTCGGTGCGGTAGCAAACGGTACGGACAGCTCGGCAGCCGGGATCGGCGCTGTGGCTGTTGGCGGCGACTCGACCGCCAGCCTGAACTTCGCAACGGCTATCGGTGCTGACTCGACCGCCTCGGGCGCACGCACGGTTGCTCTGGGCGTCGATTCAACCGCCAGCGCACTGCGCGCTGTTGCGATCGGCGACAATGCTCTTGCTTCCGACCGTTTCGCCATCGGCATCGGCTTCAACTCGGCTGCACAGGGCCGCGGCTCTGTTGCTCTGGGTGCTGCGGCAGGCGCAACTGCTGACCGCTCGACGGCCATCGGTAACGGTTCGAGCGCTGACGGTCTGAACTCGACCGCAATCGCCGCCAACGCCAACGCAACGGGCGATTTCTCGATTGCTATCGGTTCCGACGTGAACGGTGACACCTTTGGTGCACAGGCTTCGGCTCTGGGTGCGGTTGCTCTCGGTTGGGATTCCAACGCTTCCGACATGCATGCCGTAGCCATCGGCGGCGCGTCGAACGCTTCGAATGCGTTCGCCACCGCGACCGGTTTCGTCTCCTCGGCAACTGGCCGTTCGGCATCGGCTTACGGCGCAAACGCCGTGGCAACCGGTGACCGCTCGACCGCCATCGGTAACGCTGCCGATGCAACCGGCCTTGAATCGACCGCTACCGGTGTTCTGGCATCGGCAACCGGCGATCGTTCTGTGGCAGTAGGCGCCAATGCAAGTGCATCGGACTCGTTCTCGGTCGCTGTCGGTTATGTCAGCGAAGCGTCGGGCCGCGCCTCGACCGCGGTTGGTCCCAATGCTGTGGCATCGGGCTTCCAGTCGATCGCTCTGGGTAACGCATCCGACGCCCTCGACAGCAACTCCATCGCAGTGGGTACCGGCGCACAGGCCAATGGCGGTGACGCCATCGCCATCGGTAGCAACCGCGACGGCGCTGGCGGCCGCGCAACGGTCGCAACCGGCCCGTCGACCACGGTCGTCGGCGGCCAGGCTCTTGCAACCGGTCCGGGTGCAACGGCTTACGGCTGGAAATCGGAAGCCAACGCAGAACGCGCAACGGCTCTCGGTCACCTCGCAGTGGCCAACGGCGTCCGCTCGGTCTCCGTCGGTGAAGCGGCCAATGCGGGTGCCGACGGTTCGATCGCCATCGGCAACCTGTCCAGCGCTGCTGGCGTCGATTCGATCGCGATCGGTAACGGCGCAACGGCTACCAATGACGGTCAGGTCGTGATCGCCAATCTGGCCACCAGCACCGGCAGCCAGACCGGCATGACCAACTTCGTCACCGCAGACGCGAACGGCACGCTGGGTCTGACGACCGGCATCGCCACCTCGGCTTCGGTAGATGCAGTGGCAGCCCGCGTGACCACCAACGAAGGCAACATCGCTGCCCTTCAGACGCTGACCAGCAACCAGCAGGCCCAGATCAACACGCTGTTCGGCCAGACGGCTGCGAACACCGATGCGATCGAGCGTGCGAACGAAGGTGTCGCCATGGCGCTGGCCATGGAAAGCCCGTTCCTCCCCGCTGGCACCAATTTCGGTGTTTCGGGCGGTATCGGTTACTTTGAAGACCGCGCTGCCGGTACGATGGCCTTCTCCGCCCGCGTCGGCACCAACGCATCGGTTTCCGCCGGTGTCGGTATCGGCTTCGACAGCGGCGAAGTCGGCGCACGTGGCGGCTTCCAGGTCGCCTGGTAAGCCAACCACCATTCAGGCCATGCAAATCTTTGCATGACCAACAAGATGCCGGGGCCAGCGCGCCCCGGCATTTTTGCATTCGGGACCATTGAAATGAATCTTCGCCGCTCCATCACGCGCCTTTCGGCAATGGCTGCCGGACTGGTCTGTCTGGGTGTACCAGCTGCCGCACACAGCGGCCTGCCCGCACTCCAGATTGCCCAGCAGCCGGTCGTCCCCACGATCAATGCCCCGCCTGCGGTGCGGCCTGTGCCCGGGCAGCTGGAGCTTTCCCAACTGATTTGGTCGACGATGATCACGGTAGAGAATGCCAACCGGACCGGAGACTATTCCGTTCTGCGTCAATTGGGTTCGCAAGCGTTCCAGATCGGCAACCCGCCGTCGCAACTGGTTCAGGTCTTTGCCGGACTGCGCGCAACAGGCCTCGATCTATCGACGACGCTGCTGGTCCCCCCCACATATACGCAGGCGCCCCAGGTCGTGCAAAACGGCGTTTTTCGCGTGCAAGGCATCTTCCAGCTACGGCCAAGATCGGTCGGTTTCGATCTGTATTACCAGTGGGAGCAAGGCCGCTGGAAAATCTACGGTATCGATATCATCCCGCTGAAGATGATCGAGCAGCGCGATAACTAGAGCGGGCGCGAGCCATGCCCGGCAGGCGTGGGCGGCGCACCATGCGCTTCGCCGACTTTCCGCAGCGCTTCGATTTTTCTTTCCAGCGGGCCCCAATCGTCATCCCTGTCGATATGCGACCACAGCGCCTCGACTTCCTCGATCACCATCTTTTGCGGGGCGGAGCCCGACCAATAGTCATGCTCTGGGCCTGACAGGTCATAGCCCTCCAGCACCTCGGCCAATTCCCCGTCCGTATTGCGCCCGCCGCGATGGACGAAGAAGAAGGCATCGGGCTGCCAGCCGCCTTCGCGCAATTCTTTCTCGCAAGCCGTGACCAGTGCCGTGTCCGCTTCCACACCGCGCGGCTTTACGCCCAGCCGCCAGCACCAGCGGCGCGCGATATTCTCGGCATAAAGCAGCCCGAACCGGTCGAGCGCGGCAATCAGCGGCGGGGCATCGGCGAGCATCCGCAGCGCCACAGCCAATTGCCCGCAATTCCAGTGCATCGCCTCTGGCTGGCGGCCAAAGGCATACAGCCCCTGGTGGTCGAAATAGGCGGCGGTAAAGGCCGGGTCCCAGCGCGGCAGCCAGCGCCACGGGCCATAATCGAAGCTCTCGCCCGATATGTTCATATTGTCAGTGTTGAGCACCCCGTGCACAAAGCCTGCCACCATATAACTGGCCGCCAGATCGGCCATCCGCTCCACCACAAGGTGCATCAATTGCACCGCCGGTTCATCCCTGCCAGGTGCGTCCTCGGGCGGCGGCGGACCGGGAAAATGCTCCAGACTATACGCGACCAGCGCAGCGATATGATCGCTTTGCTCCAGCGCCAGCAGACGCTGGAAGCTGCCAATGCGGATATGGCCATGGCTCAGGCGGGTCATCACGGCGGAGCGGGTGGGCGAGGGCTCGTCGCCGCGCTCCAGTTGCTCGCCGGTTTCCACCACGCTGAACGTGCGCGAGGTATAGACGCCCAGCGCCTCCAGGAATTCCGTGGCGAGAATTTCCCGCACCGCGCCTTTCAGCGTCAATCGCCCGTCGCCCGCGCGGCTCCATGGGGTGGTGCCCGATCCCTTTGTCCCCAGATCCAACAGGCGGCCCGCGCTGTCTCGCAATTGTGCAAACAGGAACCCGCGCCCATCGCCCAGTTCCGGATTGTAGGTGCGGAACTGGTGCCCGTGATAGCGCAGGGCCAGCGGGCCGGGCAGCGACCCTTCCAGTGGGGCGAACCGCCCGTAATGCCGGAGCCATTCCTCGTCGGTCAGGCCTGCCAGCCCGACCTCTGCCGCCGCCCGGTCGTTGCGGAAGCGCAGCCGCGTTTCAGGAAAATCGGCGGCCTGAACCGGATCGCCAAGCCAGTCGGCTAGCTCCAGAATTGCGGTTTCCGGTGTGAAGTCGGCGGCTTGCGGTTCGCTCTGCATCGCGCGATAGTGGGGATGCGCGCAGGCACAGGCAAGCGTGCGCTGCACACCCTCCCGATTTCTCCGGCGTGAGTACGATAGACCCGATGGATAAACCCTACGCACACCGCACGTGGCAAAGCGCCGACGGGCTGACCCTGCATTACCGCGACTATGCGGGGCCTGACGGGGTATCGGACAAGCCGCCGATCCTGTGCATGCACGGCCTCACCCGCAATGCGCGCGATTTTGCCACTCTGGCGGACCATCTGGGCAAGAACTGGCGCGTGATTGTGCCGGAGATGCGCGGGCGCGGGCGCAGCGATTACGCACCCGACAGCGCGACCTACACGCCTGTCACCTATGTGCAGGATGTCGAGGCGCTGCTGGCCGACCAGAATATCAACCGGTTCGTCGCCATCGGCACCTCGATGGGCGGGCTGATGACGATGATGATGGCCGCAGGCGACGCGATGCAGGGGCGCAGCCGGATTGCCGGAGCGGTGCTCAACGATATCGGCCCGGTCATCGATACGGGCGGGCTGGACAAGATCCGTACCTATCTGGGGCAGGGCGGCAGCTACGCCACGTGGATGCACGCCGCGCGGGCCTTGCGCGACGTGCACAGCGCGGCGCATCCCGATTTCGATATCGAGCGCTGGCTGGAAATGGCCAAGCGCACGCTGGTGCTGGGGCAAAGCGGGCGGCTGGTGTTCGATTACGACATGGCCATTGCCGAACCGTTCAAGGCGGCAGACGAAAACGCCGCGCCGCCCGATCTGTGGCCCGCCTTCGATGCGCTGGGCGAGGTGCCGCTACTTCTTTTGCGCGGGGAGCTGTCCAACCTGCTCTCGGCCGAAACCGCCGCTGCGATGCAGGCGCGCAAGCCGCAGATGGAGGTCGTCACCGTACCGCGCTGCGGCCATGCGCCGGTGCTGGACGAGCCGGAATCCGTCGCCGCGATCGATCGCTTGCTGGAGAAAATCGCATGAGCGGCAAGAAAGATGTGTTGCCGCCGCGTATCCTGCATCTCCATTCCACCTTCAATGCGGGGGGCAAGGAACTGCGCTGTGCGCGGCTGATCAATGCCTTTGGGCCGAAAGTGCATCACACCATCGTGTCTGCGGTGGACGGCGCTTACGGCGCCTCCAGCGCCATCGCGCGCGGGGCGAATGTTTCCTACCCGAAGGACTTTCCCTCGCTTCAGGGCAGGCCCACGCCCGGGCGATTGCAGACGATTGCCCGGCGGATGGCGGCGCATAATCTGGTGCTGACCTACAATTGGGGCGCGATGGATGCGGTGATGGCGCATACCTTGTTCAAGGATGCGCTTGGCCTGCCGCCGTTGATCCATCACGAGGATGGCTTCGGCGAAGACGAAGCGCAGCGCCGCAAGCGCCGCCGGACATGGTTCCGCCGCATCGCGCTGGGCAAGGCGACCGGGCTGGTCGTGCCGTCCGAAACGCTGGAAGGGATCGCTCTGACCGAATGGCAGCAGCCGATAGGCCGGGTGAAACGTATTGCCAACGGGATCGATACCAAAGCCTTCGCCAAGCGGCCCAAAAAGGACGCGCTGCGCGGAGTGGTGAAGCATGATGGCGAGTTCTGGATCGGCACGGTCGCGGGCCTGCGCACAGTCAAGAACCTGCCAGCGCTCGTCCGCGCTTTCGCGCAGGTGCCCGAGCCATGGCAGCTGGTGATTGTCGGGGAGGGGCCGGAAGAGCAGGCCATCAGGGCCGAGGCCGAGCGGCTCGACATCGGCCACCGCGTCCATCTGCCCGGCTTCGTGCCCGATCCTGCGCGCTATATCGGCCTGTTCGATATTTTCGCGCTCTCCTCGGACAGCGAGCAGTTTCCGATTTCTCTGGTCGAGGCGATGGCCGCCGGGCTGCCGGTTGCGGCCCCTGCGGTTGGCGATATTGCCCAGATGGTCGCGCCCGAAAACGTCCCCCACATTACCGACCCCGCCGCCCCTGATGCACTGGGCACGGCGCTTCTGACACTTGCGAAAGACGATGCCCTGCGCGCCACGCTCGGCACGGCCAATCGTGACCGTGCGCGGGCGGATTATGACGAGAAGACCATGATCGCCGCCTATCGCAGGCTCTATTCCAGCGCGATGGGGCGGGACGGTTTGCCCTGACGCAGAGGGCACCGATGGCCCGCGCGCGCTCCACAGCTTCATAACGGGTTCACGCGCGCTTCTATTGAATTGCGTGACCCATGGTTTAAGACGCGGCAACCCCAGTTCAAACAGCCCAAGGATACGAGCCCGACGTGGCCCTTTTACCCAACAGAAACAAAACCACCCCCGAGGGCAAGGCCGAGAAAAAGGCAGCCGAAGACGACGTGCTGATGCGCGAAGTCGACGAGGCGGTGCGCAAGGACCAGGTCGAGAATTTCGGAAAAACCTATGGCCGCCCGCTGATCGCGGTGCTGGTGATCGGCCTGCTCGCCTTTGGCGGATACCTGTTCTGGCAAAGCCAGCAGGAAGCCGCGATGGAAGCGACCAGCGAAACGATGGTTGCCGCGCTCGATCAGTTGCAGGCGGGCAATCTTGATACGGCCAGCGAAACCGTGGCCGATCTGGCTTCCAATGGCGAAGGCGCGGTCAAGGGATCTGCCCTGATGCTGCAGGCCGGTGTCGCGGCGCAGGCGGGCAAGAACGATGAAGCGGTGAAGCTGTTCGAGCAATTGGCGGCGGAGGATGATGTGCCGTCCCCCTACCGCGATTTGGCCCGCATCCGCGCCGTCGCGACGCAATTCGACGATCTGCCCAGCGCGCAAGTGATCGAGCGACTGGGCGATATGGCGAAGCCCGGCGAACCCTTCTTCGGCAGCGCGGCTGAAATGGTCGCGATGGCGCATCTCGACATGGGCGATACGGAAAAGGCCGGAGCCCTGTTCGCGCAAATCGCCAAGGATGAAAGCGTGCCCGAAAGCCTGCGGGGCCGTGCCCGGCAGATGGCCGGGATGCTGGGCGTCGACGCAATCGTGGATATTGACGAAGTTATAGAACAAATGAGCGGGCCAGCACCAGCTACAGCCTCCGGGCAAGCACCGAATGCCGGACAACCCGCCGGGTCGCCTCCTCCGCAAGGCGCACAATAAATTGATCGGACAGTATTTTATGACGAATCTTCCCAAGGGCCGGCTTCTGGTCACTGCTCTGCTTGCTGGCAGCCTCGGCGCCTGTTCCGGCGGGCTTTTCGGCGGCGGCGGCGACGATAAGGACACCCCGACCATCGGCAACCGGATGCCGGTTCTCTCGCGCATCGATCAGACCGCGCAGGTCGATCCCGAACTGGCGGGTGTCTCCGTCGTTCTACCGCCCGCGCAGACCAACACCGAATGGACGCAGGCTGGCGGCAATCCGGCCAAATCCTACGGCCATCTGACGCTGGGCGCTGCTCCGCAAAAGATCTGGAGCGCCAACACGGCCGGGACCAGCAATCGCAAGCGTCTGGGCGCTGCGCCCATCGTGGCGGCGGGTGCGGTGTTCTCGGTCGATACCGACGGCGTAATCCATGCCTTCGATGCGCAGACCGGTGCGAAGCGCTGGACCACCCGGATGGAAATCCCCGGCGATATCCGTCAGGCGGCCTTTGGCGGCGGCGTGGCGTTCTCCGGAGGCAAGCTGTTTGCCACCAACGGCGTTGGGCAGGTTCTCGCGCTGAACGCCGCGAATGGCGAGATCCTGTGGACGACCACGCCCGCAGGCCCGCTGCGCGATGCGCCGACCGTGGCGTTCAATCTTGTCTTCGTGATGTCGCAGGATAACCGGATTTTCGCGCTCGATGCCGATACGGGCGAGATTACGTGGCAGGAATCGGGCTCCATCGCACAGGCCGGCGTGTTCGGCGTGGCATCGCCTGCCGCAGGGCAAGGCACGATCATCGCGGGCTACAGTTCGGGCGAACTCTCCGCCTATCGTTACGAGAATGGCCGCGTGCTGTGGTCGGATGCTCTGGCGCGCACCTCGATCAGCACCGAGGTTGGCTCGCTGACCGATATCGATGCCGATCCGATTATCGATCAGGGCCGCGTCTATGCGCTGGGTCAGGGTGGCCGCATGGCTGCCTATGAACTGGTGACAGGCCAGCGCATCTGGGAGCTCAATCTGGCCGGCATCTCCACCCCTGCGATTGCGGGCGAGTGGATTTTCACGCTGACCGACGATGCCAGGATGCTGGCAATTGCCCGCTCCACCGGCAAGGTGCGCTGGATCACCCAGCTCGCGCCGTTCCGCAATGTCGAGAAGAAGAAGAACCCGATCTTCTGGACCGGGCCGGTGCTGGCAGGCGGCAGCCTGTGGGTCGCGAGCTCCGAAGGCGAGATCTACCAGCTCAGCGTGGGCGAGGGCTCTGCATCGCTGTTTCAGGATCTGAATGCCGGGGTCAGCCTGCCGCCGGTGGTGGCGAACAACACGATGTATATCCTCGACGATAGCGGGACGATCCACGCCTTTCGGTAGGCGCGTAGGCTGAGCAGGGGGAGCAGACGCGTTGCAGAAAGCATTTCGTTTCCTGCCTGCCGTGATCCTGATCGCGCTGCTCGCCTTTGGCGCAACCAGAATGCTGGAATTCCGCGGGAACAGCGTTGCCAAGGAGGAATTCTTCGGCTGCTACGCCCATCCCGACCATGGCCGGTTTGATATTTCGGATGCGGGCCTGATCTATAACGGGACCAGCCATTACGAGGGCTGGAGCGGCACGAAGATGAACGGGAAGCCGCAGATTATCGGGCGGCCACATTTCGCGCGCATCGTGCAGAGCGACGGCAGTCTGGAATTCGATCTGTTAAAAAGCGGCGATTCCGCGCGGGATTTCTATAACTTCACCGACGGACCAGCGGGCGAACGCGCGCTGATTGTCAGCACACGGTATTCGGGCGATCTGACTTTTAGCGAGATTCCCTGCACGCCCTGAGCCGCATCCAATCATGGCCGCATTACCGCGTCCTTAACCCATTGTGGTTACGGACCATGACCCATGACACTGGACCAATCAGCACCTGCGGCTCGCCCGCGCAGCGATGTATCGGCAGGCGTGGGCCTTGCGGGCCTGCTGGGCCTGGCCCTGTGGCTGCTGTTCTGCCGCAATTATGCAGGTTTTGCCGAGGCCATGAACCTCCCCGGACCGCGCGAGCCGCTGTCCGGCCCCTATGCCGCGCTGGCCGCCCTGCTGTTCACCAGCGGTCCGATGGTCATCTGGTCGCTGCTGGTCGACAAGGTGCATCTGCGCGCTTCCACCGGAATCGACTGGTCGAACCCGCGCAAGATTTCCGAAATCCGCGATGTCTCGGTCGTGAAGCTCGCGGGCCTATGGGCGACATGGGCGATTATTGCCGGGCTGTATTGCCTTGCGCGCTGGTATTGGGACGGACGCTATCTGTTCGCCATGGAAGTGCTGGGCGCGGCAATCATTCCGCTGGTGATCCTGAGCATTCCCTACGTCCTTTGGATCGACCGTGTGATGGTCAATCCGAAGGACCATGCATGGCATTTCGGCGCGATGCTGCTGGGGCGCGAGGCGTTTGACGGCGAAGAAGTGAAGAAACACTGGCGCAGCTGGATCATCAAGGGGTTCTTTGCCGCTTTCATGATCTCCATCCTGCCGGGCGGTTTCGCAGTGATTGTGAACGGACAGATCGGCGAGCTCGCCAATGATCCGTTCCGCCTGTCGCTGTTCCTGATCGAGCTGCTGTTCGTGATCGACGTGCAAATCGGCACGGTCGGATACCTCGTCACCATGCGCCCGCTCGATGCCCATATTCGCAGCGGCAATCCGTTCTTCGGCGGCTGGGTCGCAGCGCTGATCTGTTATCCACCCTTTGCCTGGGGCATTCTCGGCAATATCCTCGCCTATGAAGTCGATACGATCGGCTGGGGCGGGGTGTTCGAGGGCAATGTGATGGCGCTCTCGCTATGGGGCGCGTGGCTGATCCTGTTGACCGCGATCTATGCGTGGGCGACGGTGGTGTTCGGCATCCGCTTTTCCAACCTGACCTATCGCGGCGTCATCACCAACGGCCCCTACAAATGGACCCGCCATCCGGCATACGTATCGAAGAACCTGTTCTGGTGGTGCGCGACCTTCCCGTTCATCGTGTCGACCGGCAACCCGGTGGACATGATCCGCAACACCTTCTTCCTCGGCTGCGTCAGCGCGATCTATTACTGGCGCGCGAAAACAGAGGAAGCGCATCTGCTGGGCGAGGACGCGAAATACCGCGAATACCACGCATGGATGGAGCAGAACGGGGTGATCACGGCTCCGCTGGCACGCCTTCGCAACCGGCTGCGTCAGCGCGGCGCAACTGTGCAGGCGCCCGCCGAGTAAAGCCTACATCGGCTTCCCGTCATCGGTTTCGTAAATGCGCAGCTCGCGGCCGACCGGCGGCGTAGCGGCGATGGCTTTCTGGAACGCGGCCATGTGCTCTGACTTGCCGTGCGCTGCCAGCGCTTCCTTGTCGCGCCAGCGCTCGAAAATCACGATGCTGTCGGGGTCTGACAGGTCCTGCGCAAAGGTGTAATCGAGGCAGCCGTCCTCGGCGCGTGAGGCCGCGACCATCGTCTTGATCGCCTCCACCGTCTCCGGCGAGTTTGCGATGGTGCCGGGGGCCATGGTGAGTGTGCCGTTGATCTGGATCATGTGTGGTCGTCTTTTCTGTCAGAAGCTGTATTTGTAGACCCGGCTGACATCGCCGTTCCATTCGCCGTGATATTTATCGAGCAGGCGCTGCGCGGGGACTTTGCCGCTTTCGACAATCTCGTCGAGCGTCGAGAGGAAACCGGTTTCGTTGTCGCCGCTCTGGCCCAGACGTCCGCGTGCGGCCAGACCGCTGCGGGCGATTGCCAGCGCTTCCTTCGCCAGATCCTGCAAGGTCCCGCCGCCGGGAATTTTCGCACCCAGCGCCTCTTTGGGCACGGCATTGCGCAATGCCTCGCGCTCTTCCATCGTCCAGCCCTTGACCAGATCCCACGCGGCATCCAGCGCGCTCTGATCATACAGCAGGCCGACCCACAGGGCGGGCAGAGCGCAGATGCGGCTCCATGGTCCGCCATCGGCGCCGCGCATTTCGAGGAAGCTCTTCAGGCGCACTTCGGGGAAGGCGGTGGAGAGGTGATCCCACCAGTCGCTCTGCGTCGGCAATTCGCCGGGCAGGACGGACAATTCGCCCTTCAGGAAGTCGCGGAAGCTGAGGCCCGCTGCGTCGATATATTTGCCGTCACGAACAACGAAATACATCGGCACGTCGAGCATGTAATCGACCCAGCGTTCGTAGCCGAAGCCGTCTTCAAACACGAAGGGCAGCATCCCGGTGCGGTGCGGATCGGTGTCCGACCAGATATGGCTGCGATAGGAGAGGTAGCCGTTCGGCTTGCCTTCGGTGAACGGTGAATTGGCGAACAATGCCGTGGCGAGCGGCTGGAGCGCGAGGCCGGTGCGGAACTTTTTGACCATGTCCGCCTCGCTCGAATAGTCGAGATTGACTTGAATGGTGCAGGTGCGCAGCATCATGTCGAGGCCCAGATTGCCGACCTTCGGCATGTGGTTCATCATGATGCCGTAGCGTCCCTTGGGCATCACCGGAAGCTCTTCGCGGGTCTTGTCCGGCCACATGCCCAGGCCGAGAAACCCGACGCCCATTTCGCCGCCCAGCTTCTTCACCTGTTCCAGATGACGGCCGGTTTCGTTGCAGGTTTCATGCAGCGATTCGAGCGGTGCGCCGGACAGTTCCAACTGGCCCGCGGGCTCCAGGCTGATATTGCCATCGGTGCCTTTGAGCGCGATGACCTTGCCGTTCTCGGTAATCGGTTCCCAGCCAAACTGCTGCATATTCAGCAAGATATCGCGGATACCGTTCTCCTCGTCATAAGACGGGGCGGCGTGATCCTTGACGCGGTAGACCAGCTTTTCATGCTCGGTCCCGATGCGCCAATCGGACTTGGCCTTCTCTCCGGCGATCATGGGGGCGACCAGCTGGTCGCGGTTTTCGATGACGGGATCGGCTTTGTCGGATGCGTCGCGCGTGCTCATATTTCCGGCGTTAGAAAAGTTGGCGCGGTTGGCAAAGGAAATTCCGTTGCGCGATGCAACCGGCAGGGATGTGGATCGGGTAGGGGCTCACTGCTGCCAGTCGCCGGAGACGGACATCCATGTGGCCAGTGCGCAGAGTGCAGCGGTCTCGCCGCGCAGGATGCGGGGGCCGAGCGTAACGGGCCGGGCAGCGGGATGCGCGCGGATCGCGTCGCGCTCGGCATCGTCCCAGCCGCCTTCGGGGCCGATCAGAATGGCGGCGGGGCCGGCGTGCGAGGCGAAGGCGCGCAAAGCATGCTCGCCCCCCTGTTCATCGGCGAAGAAGAGCGCGCGGTCCTCCGGCCACTTGGTCAGCATCGCGGAGAGCGAACGGGGCGCGGCGATTTCCGGCAGGGCGGTGCGGGCGCATTGTTCGGCCGCTTCGGTGGTGACGGTTCGTGCGCGGTCGAGATTGAGCTTGTCAGCCACGCAGCGGCGGGCAAGCACCGGGTGGATGGCGGCAACACCCAGCTCGGTGGCCTTTTCCAGCACTATGTCGAAGCGGTCTTTCTTCAGCAGGGCTGGGCACAGCCAGATATCGGGCACGCTCTCGCGGGGGCGTAGCTTCTCCACGGGCTCCAGCGTCACGCTGCGCTTGTCGGCGGAGACAACACGGCAGGCCCATTCACCCGTCACATCGTCGCACACGATCACTGCGTCCCCTTCGCGCACGCGCATGACGCGGGTGAGATAATGCGCGGGATTGCCTTCGATGACGACCAGCTCGCCGGCTGCAACAGGCGCCTCAACAAACAGGCGCGGTGCGGAGCGCGGGGGCCAAGAGGGTGTCGCAGGCATGGCTTTGCACTAGGCGCGGGCGGCGCTAGGGAGCAAGCCATGAGCGCAAGATTGGCACAATACGGGATCGCGGCGGTGTTCCTGATCCTTGGCGGATGGGCGCTGTTGGCGCCTGCCAGTGTGATCGAGCTTGCGGTTACGCCGGAATATCAGGATGCCGGGTATCTCACGGTCTTCACGATGGCCTGTTTCGGCGCGCAGGCGGTGCTGTTCGGGGTGATGGCGCTGGTGCTCGAATGGACCGCGCGCGCCTTTGCGGTGTTTGCTGTGCTGTTGCTGCCGTTCTTCGTGTTCAACTGGTATTTCCATTACGAGGTGCCGGTGCTAACCTCCATCGGGTTGCTCGATTTTGCAGGCAATGTGACCATGCTGGTGCTCGCGCTGATCGGATGGCGGGCGGCGACACGGGGCGAGGGCGCGGCATGAGCGACACACCCCTTGCCGAAGCCATCGTCCCCGATACGCAGCATCGCGGGCTTATCGAGCGCCTCCCGCAGTTCCCGCGCGATTTGGCGCAGCTGGCGCGGTTTGACCGGCCGATCGGCTGGTGGCTGCTGTTCTGGCCGTGCGTCTGGGGCGTATGGCTGGCGGGCGCGGGCTGGCAATTCGCGCTGCTCGGCTGGTTGCTGCTGGGCAGCATCGCCATGCGCGGGGCGGGCTGCGTTTATAACGATATCGTCGATGCGAAGCTGGACGCCTCTGTGGCGCGCACCGCCAGTCGTCCGGTGGCGAGCGGGCGGATCAGCCGCAAGACCGCGTGCGCCTGGCTGCTGGCGCTGTGCCTCATCGGTCTCGTGGTGCTGCTGCAATTGCGCTGGGAGGCGCAGCTGGTGTCGCTGGCGAGCCTTGCGCTGGTGGCGGCCTATCCCTTCATGAAGCGCATCACATGGTGGCCGCAGGCGTGGCTGGGCATGGTGTTCACCTGGGGCCTGTTGGTCGGCTGGACGCAATTGCGGTCCGACAATTGGGATGCGCTGGCCGCCATGTATGGCGGCGCGGCGCTATGGGTGATCGGTTTCGATACGATCTATGCGCTGCAGGACCGGGAGGATGACGCGCTGGTCGGTATCCGGTCGAGCGCTTTGCGGATGGGGTCGCGGGTGAAGGGCGGCGTGGCGCTGTTTTACGCAGGCGCGCTGGCGCTGTGGGGATTAGCGTTCTGGCTCTACCGCGCGGACTGGCTGGCGCTGCTGGCTCTGCTGCCCGCCGCGCTGCATCTGGGCTGGCAGGTCACCACGCTGGATACCGAAGACGGCAGCAATCCGCTGGCGCGTTTCCGCAGCAATCGGTTGACCGGAGCCCTGGTGGCCGCAGCCTGTTTCGTGGTCGGAAACGCCGGAGCCGGTTAGCGCGAAGGCAAGAGCGCAGGAAAGCGCGCGGGCTCAATTACCCATCATCGCCAGACGCGGAGCGTCACGGCTGTAGATGTCCTCGCGGAAGTCAAAACCATCGGCGGTCGGTACGGCGGTGAAATAGGCGACATAGACCGGCACAGGATCGGGAATATCCACCCGCTGTTCGGGCGCGCTGCCTATCGCCCTTGGCCGCTCTCCATAAAGCCATGTCGAAAGCCGTGCGTGGTCTTCCACCCGGATGCAGCCCGCGCTGAACATCCGCTGCTGCTTGTCGAACAGCGCGCGCGAGGGCGTGTCGTGGAGATAAATGCCCAGCGCATTAGGGAACATGAATTTGATCGCGCCCATTCCGTTGCCCGGGCCGGGCAGCTGGCGCACGGTTATCTGGGTCTGTCCGGCAGCCGCCCCGCGCCAGTCCACCGATGCCGGGTCCATCACCGCGCCGGAATCGTCCAGCACCTGAAAGCCGGTGCGTTTGAGATAGGGCCGCCCCTGCGCGAGATATTTGCGCGCAACGCTGCTCTGCGCCAGATCGAATGGCACATTCCAATAAGGATTGAGGACCGAATAGCGCAGTATGCCTGCCATCACCGGCGTCTGGGTGCTCGGCTTGCCGATCACGACTTTCATCGAATCGACGGTCTGGCCGTTCTCGACCATTTTCAGGGTCTGCGTGGTCAGATCCACCAGCGCATAGCGTTCGCCAAGATCGCTCGGTAAGCGCTTGAACCGCTTCAGGTTCAGATCGATCAGCGAGCGGTAATAATTGTGCCCGCGATTGAGCGAGGCGATCAGCCGGTTATCGGCATGGGTGCCACCCGCCAGATCATGCGCCGCGCGGTAGGCTGCAATCCGCGAACCCAGTTCGGCATCGAATTGCGATCCCGGAGCCAGGCCCAAGCGGACACGCAGATTGGCGACGCGGGGGCCCGATGCGCCGACATTCAAGCGTGATCCTTCGCTCAAAGCGATCTGCGGCAGTCCGCCCCATTCCGATTCGAAGCGCGCCGCGGCGGCTTCCATTTCGACTGTCAGGACATTGTCCGGCAGCCGCGTCGCGCTGGGAAAGATCTTGAGAAATTCTTCGGTCGGCGGGACGACCAGCTCGGCATCTGCGTAGTGCATGTCCACTACGGACGCGCCCAGCGGTGACACGGGCTGGGCCGAGGCCGAAACCGCTAAAGAGGCCGCGAGTGAAGCGGCAAGCGACAGAAAGGGCAATCTGCGTGACATAATGCTGTTATATCAATCCGCAGATTGCCCTTTTCTGAAAGCTTAGGCTGACTTTGTCTTTACCTTATCCGCGCTCGCGCAGAACCGGCTCGGCTACCTGAGTCGGCGCAACGCCCAATGCGGTCCACTGAGCGGTGGTGTTGCACGAACTGGCAAGCGAAACGGGGCGATTGGCCTGGAAGCGCTGCGAATAGTTCCAGCACTCGCTGGCACCGCCGGCCTGCAGGCACAGCTGGTTGCCGGAGACGCCCCATTTGGCGTTGACCGGAGAAACATTCGGTCCCGAAATGACGGCATTGCCATCGGACATGAAACGGATCGTGTTGACTGTGCCGTCGGCCGAGCGGACCTGAACAGTCTGGCCATAGAGTTCTTCACCCATGGGCATGCCCTGTGCGGCAGCGCCCGTGGCGCCCATCGCTGCGATGCCGATTGCGGCGGCGGTAAAAATTGCTGTCTTCATGGATATTCCTCCGGTGTGAATCAGTCTCTCATCTCGTGCGAGGGCAAAGTAGACCCTCGCGCTTGATAGTGCATTAACCCATGGAACGCCGCAGTGCCAGTCCGTTACAAGGTATTACATCGTTGAAATCGCACAATTTCACGCAAAAACCACGCAATACTGCGGGGTTGGTGCCATAGCGTGAAAAATGCACTAGCAGTTTCACGATTTTTTCACGCGGAATCATTAGGATTCCACGCTTTTTGTGCTTAACATCATCGTTGTTGGTGGGGCCAGAACATTGGGTAGAGATGCTCGTCTGACCTGGGATCGCATCCGGGTTTGAAAAAACACCATCTGCCTTAATCGCCTAAAGGATTTAAAACTTATGACGTCCATTTCAAAACTCACGGTTGCAGCATTTACCGCTGCGGCGCTGATCGGCAGCAGCTCTGCACCCGCTTTCGCGTCGGCCGGCACGAAAGCTGCCGTTGTTTGTCAGGGCGGCCTGCAAGGGTGTGTCCTGCCGGTTGGTAACGCCGCTCCGCCGGCTCCGACGCCGCCTGCTGCGACACCGGCTCCCGCGCCTGCACCGGCCCCCGCACCGGTTGCTGCATCGACCGGAACCAACTGGTTGCTCCCCGCACTTCTGGGTCTTGCTGCCATCATTGGCGGTATCTTCATCCTCGATGGCGGTGATGACGACGATCCGATTTCGCTCTGATCGCTAACGACCCGGGCGCTTTGCCCGGGGCGGTCAACATAGAGGCGCGCTGTTCCCTGGTGGTGGGCAGCGCGCCTTTTCTTTGTCCGGCCGATACCAGCGCTGATGGCGAGCCTGCGGCGCACAGGGTATTGGGGGGCAAACCCGCCCGCACTGTGTTTACTTTGCCATGCGTCCATCGCATCGAAAGGGCGCAATGTCTGCGACCGCCGCCATCCCTCTTCCCGCGCTCCACGCCAGCCATGCGGGCATCTGGCTGCGTGAAGCCAATGGCGAAACGCGCGGCGTATCGAAGGGAGAGGCGATCAACCGCGCTGCGGATACGCCCGTCCTGATGATCAACGCTCCGTTGGTGGCATCGCGGCTGGGCTATCCGGATCTGAACGGGCTGGACCTGTTGGAATTGTACGCCTTCATCCATCCGGCGCGGTTTTGCGTGCCCACGGCAAAGGGGCTCGCGCAGGCGCTGGATATGGAGCCCCCCACAGGTGACGACGCCGTCGCTGAATTTCTGCAAAGAGCCGCCACCCGCCTGTTGCAGGGCTGCGAGCAGCCCGATTGGGCAGAGCGCGAGGGCGCGTGGAGCATTCTGCAATCGCTCGCCAAATTGCGCTGGCCGTGGGCGCAGGTTGTCGCCCCGCATATCGCGCGGCCCGCGCAGGCGGAGAAGTGGCTATTCTCGCGCTTGCCCGAATGGGAGGATGCGCCCGAACGGCCGCAGCCCAAGCAAGTCGCGATGGAGGAAGAGGCGGTCGCCGCCAGTCTGGCGCGGCTGACGGGTGAGGGGGCAGAGCGGCGCGAGGGGCAGCGCGCCTATGCGCAATCCGCCGCGCAGGTGTTTGCGCCGAGGGAGCGCGATGCACGGCCCCATGTACTCCTCGCTCAGGCAGGCACAGGCATCGGCAAGACGCTGGGCTATCTCGCGCCCGCGGCCCATTGGGCGCAGGAAAGCGGCGGCACGGTGTGGGTCAGCACCTATACTAAGAACCTGCAGCGCCAATTGCGCAGCGAATCGCGTCGCGCCTGGCCCGACCGGCGCAGAGACGGGTCGCGGCCCGTGGTGGTGCGCAAGGGGCGGGAGAATTATCTCTGCCTGCTCAATCTGGAAGACGCGCTGCAAGGCGGCTTTACCGGCCGGCCCGCGATTCTGGCCCAGCTGGTTGCGCGCTGGGCCGCGTTCAGCGCGGATGGCGATATGATCGGCGGCGATCTGCCCGGCTGGCTGGGGACTTTGTTTCGCAAGCGCGGGATCACCGCGCTGACCGACCAGCGGGGCGAGTGCATCTACGCAGGCTGCCCGCATTACCGCAAATGCTTCATCGAGCGCAGCGCGCGGGCCTCTGCGCAGGCCGATCTGGTGATCGCCAACCACGCGCTGGTGATGATCAACGCTGCCCGTGGTCGTCATCAGGGGCAGGCGCCCACGCGGGTGGTGTTCGACGAAGGGCATCATGTGTTCGATGCCGCCGACAGCACCTTTGCTGCGGCACTGACGGGGCAGGAGGCGATCGAGCTCAGGCGCTGGATCATCGGGCCGGAGCGCAATGCACGTGGGCGCAGGCGCGGGCTTGCCGCGCGGCTCGCCGATGTCGCGAGCTACGATGATGCAGGCGGCGAAGCGGTGGAGGCGGCCATCGAGGCGGCGGCGGCTCTGCCCTCGGACGGGTGGAACCAGCGGCTGATAGAGGGCGCGCCTTCCGGCCCTGTCGAGGCTTTGCTGGGGCAGGTGCGCAGCTTCACCTATGCGCGCGACGAGAGCGGCGCGCAGGATGCCGGCTACGGGATAGAGACCGAGATCGCCCAGCTGGACGGCCCGCTGGTGGAGGCCGCGCAGGAAGCGGGCGTTACCCTGGCCGCGATTCGCAAACCGCTGATGGCGCTGGGCGCACGGCTGGAAGCGGTGCTGGAGGATGCGCCCGATTGGCTGGACGGGCAGGGCCGTGCGCGGATCGAGGGCGCGCGTCATTCGCTGGGGTGGCGGGTCGATCTGGTGGCCGCGTGGGAAAGCCTGCTGGCGCGCATGGGCGGCCCGGCAGACCCGGACTTTGTCGACTGGTTCGCGGTGGATCGCAACGACACGCGCGAATTCGACATCGGCATCCACCGCCGCTGGCTCGACCCGATGAAACCCTTTGCCAAGGTCGTGCTGGAGCAGGCCCACGGAGTGATGCTGACCAGCGCCACGCTGACCGACCGCGCGGCGACCGGCGATGGAGGGCGGATCGAGGATTGGCCCCACGCCATCGCGCGCAGCGGCGCACCGCATATCGACCTCGCGCCCAAAACCGCCAACGCGGCCAGCCCGTTCGACTATGCAGGCCGCGCCGAAGTGCTGATCGTGAACGATCTGAAGCGCGGCGATCTGCCGGCATTGGCTGGGGCCTATGCACGGCTGATCGAGGCGGCGGGCGGCGGCACGCTGGGGCTGTTCACCGCCATCAAACGCCTGCGCGCGGTGCACTCGCGAATTGCGGACCGTCTGGCGCGTGCCGGCCTCCCGCTTTACGCCCAGCATGTCGATCCGATCGACACCGGCACGCTGACCGACATTTTCCGCGATGATCGCGCAGCCAGCCTGCTGGGCACCGACGCCTTGCGTGACGGTGTGGATGTGCCGGGCGAAAGCTTGCGATGCGTGGTGATGGAGGCGGTCCCATGGCCGCGCCCCACCATATTGCACCGCGCGCGGCGCCTGGCGGCGGCGGACGAGCCGGGCGGCGCGAAAAACTACGATGATCGCATCATCCGCGCGCGGCTGGCGCAGGCATTCGGCCGCCTGATCCGCAGCCGCGATGACGCGGGGCATTTTGTTGTGCTATCCTCCGCCTTCCCCAGCCGCCTGCTCAGCGCTTTTCCGGAGGGCACGCCTGTCATAAGGCTGACACTGGATGCTGCTTTGGCACGGGTGGCTGCGGGGCCGCCGACCGGCAAAGCACCGGCGGCAGCGTCGGAGATGCAGATCGATGAAAAGGACATGCCTTACTAAATGAAAAGACTGGGTATCCTGCGCCACGCAAAGTCCGATTGGGACGACATGGCCAAGCGCGATTTCGACCGCGGTCTGAACGATCGCGGACGGCGCGGGGCGGCGCTGATGGGCACGCATATCCGCGAGTATACCGAGAGTGAGGGGATGGAATGGGACCTGCTGCTCGCCAGCCCGGCCGAGCGGGTGCAGCGCACTCTGGAAGCAGCGGAGCTTGATCTGGAGCCCCGCTGGAACCGCGCGCTCTATCTCGCTAGCGCCGAAACCATCGCTGATGAAATCCGCGAGGCGGCAGAGGCGATGGACGGCGATCCAGGCGCAATCCTGATCTCCGGTCACAACCCCGGCCTTCAGGATCTGCTGCTGATGCTGGTCGCGCGGGACAAGGAGAATGCGCTGTTCAAGGAAGCGTGCATCAAATTCCCCACCGCCACCTTCGCCGTGCTGGATATCGCGATCGACAGCTGGGCGGAATTGGGCGGAGAAGCAGGCGAAGTCGTCCACTTCAAACGCCCGCGCGATCTGGATGCGGAGCTGGGGCCTGAGAGCTGACGAGTCCCGAGGGACCGGGGGGTCAGCGCATAACCACGACATATGCTGGGGTCAGCACATGCCGTGGCCACGGGTCGCAACAATGCGTTTGCATTGCATCGCCCGGCTAGCGCACGCGATTCGCGGAATCCTGATGGAAACCTGATGTTTACAGGAAAATTTGAAGTAGTCTGATCCGGCACGGGGCGCGCCCCGCTTTGGTACCTAGGCCAGCACCTGATTGGGGCCGGGGCCCTTCACAGCCAGCCGGTCATCCTTGTTGTACAGCGCGCATTTGCGCAACGAGAGGCAGCCGCACCCGATGCAGCCGTCCAGCCGGTCCCGCGTGCGTTGCAGTTCCGCGATGCGCTCATCCAGAATCGCCCGGATGGCGCGGCTGATGCTGCGCCAGTCATGCGCAGTCGGCGTGCGCCCCTGCGGCAGGCGGGCCAGTTGGGCCTCGATCTCGCCCAGCGAGAGGCCCATCCGCTGGGCGATCAGGATGAAGCTGAGCCGCCGAATATCGGAGCGCAGGAAGCGCCGCTGGTTGCCGGATGACCGGAACGCCTCGACCAGTCCCTTGTCCTCGTAATAGCGGATGGCCGAAACCGAGAGGCCCGTCCGGCGCGACAATTCCCCGATGGGCAGCAGATCGTTTTTGTCCATCCAAACCCAATAGCGAAATTAGAGCTTGACCTCAAGTTAGCTTGAGGTTTCATAAGCGTCTGCACTCACCTGCAACAGTCCGCCTTCCCGGTGGCCTCGCAGCGCAACACAGGAGTGCAGACATGACCAAGAAAACGGCCATCGGCCATCTGGAACACGCCAATATTTCCTCCACCGACCCGGAGCGGCTGGCGGCCTTGCTGATCGACCTGCTCGGCTGGCAGGAACGCTGGCGAGGGCCGTCGCTGAAATATGGCCGCTCGATCCATATCGGCAGCGGACCGGCCAACGGCGACGACTATCTCGCGATCTACACCGGCGATCACGTGAAGGGCGGTTACACCAAGGGCCAGCCGCTCAACCACATCGCCTTCACCGTCGCCGATCTGGATACCGCAGAAAAGGCAGTGCGCCGCGCCGGCCTGAAGCCCTTCGATCGCGAGGCCTATGATCCGGGCGAACGGTTCTACTTCTTCGACTGGGACGGCATCGAATTCGAGGTGGTGTGCTATGAATGAGCCGATCCTGCGCGAACCGATGTTTGGGCCTCCTACTGACAAGAAGAAGGAGGTCCGGGGCAAATCTCTTACACCGCTAGAACGTCTGTTGGGGCGCTTGAAACCGGCGCTTAATCCGCATTGAATTCGGCTGGGATCGGGCAGTCGGTGCAGATGCGGCCGTCACACAAACGGCAAAGCTGGCAACGCTCAAGATCGCTGGACGGCAACCCGGTCAGAATCCGCGAGAGGAGCGCACCAAGCTGATCCTGTTCTGATGGGGTGAGCGGGGATACGAGCGTCTTGATCGCGGCCAGTCGACCGGCCAGCAGCTCTTCGCGCGCTAGGTGCCCCTTCTCCGTCAGATGCAAAGCCAAAGTGCGTCGGTCGCGCCCGCTGCGCCGTTCGACCAATCCATCCGCGACCAGCCGGTCCACCAGGCGGACGGCTCCGGGATGCGACAGGCCGAGGATCGCGCGTAGCTGATCGTTCGAGGGCTCGGTGCCGTACCCTATGACGACCAGTGCAGCGGGGGTCTCGCCCGCGCGGCTCATGACCTGCCGAGCGGTTTCCTGAATCCGGTCAGCCACGGCCAGTCCCACGGCCCCGAGCAAATTTGCTGTCCTGTCCAACATCAGCCCCAGATACGTGCCTCTCGCACATTTTTCAATTGACGTTATGTGCGCTCCGCACATATGAAGGGTAGGCCACAACCCGATCAAAGGAATTGACCATGACTGACGTAGGCCTCACTCCGGAGCACATCGATTTTTACGACCGCTTCTGCGCCTTCTGGAAAGCTCCTTCCGGGGAGCGCGTTCTGGATATCATTGCGCCAGACGCCTCTATTCATTTTACCGGCGCGGGCTTCATGTCAGGAACGCAGTATGCTGCTTTTATGGGGGAAACACTCGCCGCTCTGGAAGAGCTGGTGGTCACGCCGATGGACTGCGCGGGCAATGGCGAAATGCTGTATATCGCATGGGAAGCAGCGGCCAATATTCATGGTGAGAAGCGCACCTATCGCGGCGTCGACCGCTTCCGATTGAAAGACGGAATGGCGGTTGAAGAGCACGTGATCTTCGATTCCGCAGTTCTTAGCCCTGAAGGGCGGGGTGGTATCGAGCAGGTTTGAGGGCATCGGGCAGAGGCGGGCAATACAGATGCCTCGCTGCGGGTTGATCAATCGATAGGATAGGCGGCCAAATCGCGCGATCATTGCGGGAGTCATTCGGCATAGCCTTGCCGAAAGTCAGTGCCCTAACTCGCAATTCTCTCTGCGATATCGGTCCGGGGGAATCGGCAGGTCGCCATCATACGCGCTGTGTCGGACGCGTTTGGCGCGGGGGTGTGGAGGACGCGCAAATCCATCAGATAAGCGTCTCCCACGCGCCCAGTGAGTTCGACGACTTCCAGATCCACGCCCTCGGCGGCTCCAACGGCGTCGCTCGCATCGCCAATTGCCGGCCGCTCGGGATCGAACAGATGCTTGAAAAAGTCCTCGGCCTGCAGGTGCGCCTTCACCTCTTTCGAGGGCAAAGTGGAAAAGCCGCGCAACAGGCGGTGCGATCCAGCAACGACAAGCGTCGCGCCGCCTTTGGGCTCGACATCATCGAGGAAGGTGAAACTCTGTAATCCCGATGCGCTGCGCTCTGCAAATCTAGGCAAATCAGTGTGCCAAACATCGCTGGGGATCGACCAGTCTTCTCTACCGGGAAGCGAGAAGAGAAGCTGCTGACCCGGAGCCATTGCGATGACCGGGGCGCTCAGCAGCTGCTCGATCAGGGGCTGGAATTGCGCGGCCGCCAGATCCGGGAAATCCGTCGACTTGTTCAGCTTGATCAGCGCCTTGCGAAACGCTTTGGGCACTCCGAACCGGCCGGATGATCTCATCCAAGTGCCAGACGAATAAAGGCCATGCTCTTCTGCGAGTTTCAGGACCATGCGATGGGCGGCGCGCGCTTCGTTAACCGGCACCGCCCCCTCCAGTTTGACGATGCCTCTTTCCACGAGAGTGCCTTTGATCTGTTCAAGCTCGCCCATGCGCGCTGATCTAATATTCTGTTGGCACAGTCGGCAAGAACGCCAGCAACCCAAGACCGCGGCCAATCCAACACAAAACCGCTGTCCTACACGCGCGAAATTTGCATTAGGCTCTTCGATGAGCAAACCGGAAAACAGCTTCGCCCCCGATACCGCCCCGGACAACGCTACCCCTCAGAGCGCCGATCAGCCGTATCTCCCCCTCACCAAAAACCGTGGCTGGACGCCGCGCAAGCAGGCGGCGTTTCTGCATGCGCTGTGCAGCACGCAGAATGTCGCGGCGGCGGCGCGGGCGGTGGGGATGAGCCGGCAATCGGCCTATGCTTTGCGCGCTCGATTGCGCGGTCAGCCGTTTGACCGGGCGTGGGACGGGGCGTTTTCGGGCCGGTTCGATGCGCTGGCGGAGGCGGCGATGGACCGCGCGCTTAACGGGGTGGAGGTGCCGCATCTGCACAGGGGCGAAGTCGTCCATGTCTCGCGCCGCTATGACGAGAAGCTGACGCTGGGCCTGCTGAAACTGCGCGCTGATCTGTTGCGGCCAAGCCCTCCGCGTCACGAGCCCGGCACGATCTATTCGCCCAGCGATCTGGCCGAGCTGATCAGCCGCGTCGCGCAGGGGCCGGAAACGTGGCTCGACTCAAAAGAAGAAGAATTGCGGGCCTGGTTCGACCGCGATCCGCATGAAGGCAAGGACGGGTATTATCCCGAGGCGGAAGTCGTCGATGAAATGGAGGAATATGGCGAGGCTTCGTCCGAGGTCCTGCGCGCCGCCCGGGAAAAACGCGGGGGCAATGTGTCAAGCAAATCCAACCCGGAATAATATCATAAAAACAATGGGTTGTGTGATTTTCCCTGCTTGACAGGGTGTCAAAAACGTCAAGCAAATCCAACAGCAATTCCGGGCGCGCATAGCCGCCTGTTTGCGCTTCGCACTTGCAACATCGTGCGCGCGTGGCATGGCAGCCCGCTATGAGTATGCAAGAACTGATCGACGCCGCCCGTAACTCCAAGGCCTGGCCTTTTCAGGAGGCCCAGCGCCTGCTGAAACGCTATCCCGACGGCGCGAAACCCGACGGCTCGCCGATCCTTTTCGAAACCGGTTACGGCCCCAGCGGCCTGCCGCATATCGGCACGTTTCAGGAAGTGCTGCGCACCACCTTCGTGCGCCGCGCCTTCGAGGCGCTGATCGGGGCCAAGCCGGAAGACGGCAAGACCCGGCTGGTGGCGTTTTCCGACGATATGGACGGCTTCCGCAAAGTGCCGACCAATCTGCCCAATCAGGATATGCTGGCGCAGCATCTGCACAAGCCGCTGTGCCGCGTGCCGGATCCTTTTGATGCAGGTCATGAAAGCTTTGCCGCGCACAACAATGCGAAGCTGCGCGAATTTCTCGACCGGTTCGGGTTCGAGTACGAATTCATCGCCTCGTCCGACCGCTATCAGTCGGGCGCGTTCGATGATGCGCTGCGCAATGTGCTGGCGCATAATCAGGCGATTCTGGATATCATGCTGCCGACCCTCAGGGCCGAGCGGGCGGCGACCTATTCGCCAATCATGCCGATCTCGCCATCGACCGGTCATGTGCTGCAGGTGCCGGTGGAAGTGGTGGATGCCGCAGAGGGCATGATCCGCTTCACCGACGAGGATGGCAGCGTGGTCGAGCAGAGCGCGCTGGGCGGCATGGCCAAGCTGCAATGGAAGGTCGACTTCGCCATGCGCTGGGTCGCGCTGGGCGTCGATTACGAGATGTATGGCAAGGATCTGACCGACACCGGCGTGCAATCGGGCAAGATTGCCAAGGTGCTGGGCGGGCGCAAGCCGGATGGGCTGATTTACGAGCTGTTCCTCGACGAGAACGGCGAAAAGATCAGCAAGTCCAAGGGCAATGGCCTGACGATCGAGCAATGGCTGGATTACGGCAGTCAGGAGAGCCTGGGCTTCTACATCTTCCCCAATCCCAAAAGCGCCAAGCAGCTGCATGGCGGGGTGATCCCGCGCGCGGTGGATGATTACTGGGCCTTCCGCGAGCGGCTGGCCGAACAGCCGCTGGACAAGCAGCTGGGCAATCCGGTGTGGCATCTGGCGCGGGCCAATGGCGGCTTTGCCAATGATGAAGTGGGGCCTTCCGAGGCACCGGGAGCGGGCGACAATCAGCCGGTGACCTTTGCGTTGCTGCTCAATCTGGTCGGCGTGCTGGGGGCAGAGGCGGACAAGGATCAGGTGTGGTCCTACCTTGCCAATTATGTCGAGGATGCGGACCCGGCGAAGCATCCGATGCTGGACGATCTGATCGACAATGCGCTGGCCTATAACCGCGATTTCATCGCCCCGACTCTGGAGCGGCGCGCGCCGACAGAGACCGAGGCGGCGGCCTTGCGGGAGCTGGACGGGGTGCTGGCCGATGTGCCCGGCGATATCACGGCGGAGGATTTGCAGACGCAGGTCTACGAGATCGGCAAGCGGGAGGAGTTCGGTTTCGAGAACCTGCGGGACTGGTTCACGGCGCTGTACCAGATCTTGCTGGGGGCCGATCAGGGCCCGCGCATGGGCAGCTTCATCCGGCTTTACGGGATCGAGAACTCGCGGGCGTTGATCTCCGATGCGCTAGGGAAGGGGGGCTAATTTACGCGGGGCGCGCGCTAGCCCCATTTGCGCACGCGGTACCAGCGGGTGATGACGTATTTCTCGCCCTCTGACACTGGGGTCCCGGCGTGGAGTGTGTCCTGATTGGGGCTGCCATCGGGTGAGTGATTGTTCCACACCAGCAGCACGCCCGGCTTGGGCTCTATATCGATGCCGACATTGGTGAAATTGGTCGCACCGCCGCTTTCGACCTCGTTGAGAAACATCATCGCCGTCCAGCTGCGCTGGCCCCCGCGTTTGCGCTCTGCCTTCCAGTAGTCTTCGCTGGGATAGAAGAAATCGTGGTGTGGCTTGAACTGCTGGCCGACCAGATAACGCTGCCCCTGCATCCGCTCGCCCAGCTCACCCGGCAGGCCGAGCAAATCATCGACCCGGCGGGAAATGCCGCGCACAAACGGGTCCTCGTCTTTGAAATTGCCGGAATAGGAGGTGCGAAAGCCCTCGACATAAGCGCCCTCGTGCAGCTGGCTGGGCTGCGCCACGGCGTCGATCATGTCGCGCAGGCGCTGGCATTCGCTGAGGGTCAGAAAGTCTCCGATCGCATAGATTTCCGCGAGATCGGTGGGCACTTTATAAGCCTTGGGATCGATATCGAGCCGATTCCGGACCTGTTTGCCAAGACGGGCGAGGGCGGCCTGATCGGGAATGTCGGTGGTCGTTTGAGTCATTTCGGTAATCTGTATCGCAGGTGCGGTTCAGTTCAAGCCAAAGCGTGACAGACAAAGGCCCCCGCGCAGCATGGCTGGCGGGGGCCCTTGTTGGTGGTGCGATCTGGCGACTTACCAGAAGAAGTCGTGGATCACGTCGACGGTCTGGCCGGTGTAGATATTCACCAGGATCACGTCGTCGTAATAGCGGATCCAGCGATACGGGCCGTAAACCTGCGGGAGGCGGTAGGAATACGGATCGTTGATCCAGTACCGGCTGCCGAAGAACGCGCTATCGAGAAAGAACCCGATATTGATCCGGCTGTAGCGGTAATTGCGATAAGGCGCATAATACCGGCCCAGACGGAACAGGCTGCGGTTCGAATAGCGGTGATGGTTCCAGTTGTACCGGCGGTCACCGCGCCAGCCAGTGTTCCAGCGGCGGTAATCACCACCCCGGTAATCGCGGCGGGCCTGACGGTAGCCTTGCTCGTAACCATTACGCCGGATCTGCCGATTTTCGCGGCGGTCATTGCGGTTCGCATCGCGGTAGCCCTGCTGATAGCCGTTGCGGCGGATCTGCCGGTTCTCGCGGCGATCACCCCGGCGTTCCACCACCCGGCCGTCACGGCGACCTTCGCGGTAGGCCTGGCGGGTTGGTGTCACAGTACGCTGGCGGGTGTTCTGACGGGTGGCCTGACGAGTCGTGCGGCGTTCCACGCGCTGTTGCCTCGGCTGTGCCTGCACCCGCTGTCCGCGCTGGGCGCGTTGGGCGCGATCCTGTGCGAAAGTGGGGCGCTGATTGGCGCTGACGGTGCGGGTATCACCCGACGGACGGCGGGTCTGGTCCGCTCTGTTGCTTTGCGCGATTGTGCGCTGGGCAGCGGGACGCGACACCTGACGGGGCTGACGAGCCTGACGCGATTGCCGCGCTTGCTGCCTGTTCTGGCCGCGCGCCTGCTGGCGGCTGGCCCGCTGTGCACGGGCCTGATTACGATTGCCGCGGTTCTGGCGTGCCTGCTGGCCGCCGCCGCCACGTTGGCGATCTGCGCGCTGTTCTGCATCCGCCTCGGCCGCAACAGCCTGCGCCGGCATCGCGGCAAAAGACAGGGCTGCAGCCAGCGCGGTGAGCCCGCTCGCTTCGAGAAGTTTTTGAATAGTCACCTTGCGGTTCCCCTTGATTGAGCCGCGCCCACCCATGATGCGGCGTTGTTGATACACTCCTGATACAAACGAGTCGGTGAGCGAAGTCTGAACAAAGGGTTACGGCTTTTGTTCAGGTTCGGGCGCTTTTTTCTGAATTCTTGACAGGCGCGGTTCATTCGGGCGGGGAAGCAGGCATGCTCGAAACACTCGATGATGTCCGCGCCGATATCGCCAGCCGTCTTGCCCGCGCAGCGAAGGATCGCAAGTCCGCCATGCATACGCCGGTTGTGGCAACGGGCGATGCGGATGCGCGGGTCATGGTCCTGCGTGCCTTCGATGCGGCGGCGTGGACTTTGCGTTTCCACACCGATGCGCGGGCTCCAAAGGTTTCCGTGGTTAAGGACGACCCGCGGATCGGCCTGTTGTTTTACGACAAGGCGCAGAAGGTGCAGCTGCGACTGCGGGGGCGGGGGCGCATTGTGCGAGACGGCGACATGGTCGACGCGGCGTGGGAGGCGAGCACCAATTTCGCCCGCCGCTGCTATCTGGGCGAGGGACCGGGCGCATCCAGCGATACGCCAACCAGCGGCATTCCCGAAGCGTTCGAAGGGACCGAACCGGAAGATGCCGAGCTGGTCCCGGCGCGGCCGAACTTTGCCCTGCTGATGGTCGAGCTGCAATCGCTCGACTGGTTTCATCTCGCCCATACCGGCCATCGCCGCGCGCAGTTTGATCGCGCCCAAACCGGTCATGGCAGCGGGAGCTGGGAAGGGCGCTGGGTTTCGCCCTGAACCTGTTGGAGAAAGGGATTTGGGCGGAAATGTGATTGGAAACCGGGTTTTAACACGCGGGAGTTAGACCCGCCCTCATGCAGTGCAATCGCAAAACCGCCGTGCTCGCGTCGATGGGATTTGGCGGCATTCTCGCATTCTATGCGGCCACCACCGACGCGCCGGAGACGCCGCTGGCGGGAAGGGCCGCTCGCGGGACCGGGGACATCATCAACTCGACCGTAGAAGCGCTCGGCCCCACCGGCGCCGCAGTGGCATTCCTGATGCTAGGCGCGGTGATGGCCGTCATTTCGGCCGCGCTCTGTCCGTCATCGCGGCAACGGCGCTGAGACCGCGCCAAGACGCTCTCCAGTCTAGCACCCCTGCCAATAGTCGAACGCCCGCTGCTGCACGCCTTCGATGAAACGCAGCGCTTCCTTACCCTCCCACGCGCCGGTATAGCCCAGCCGGTCGGCCACACCGACCCACCATCCTTGGCCCGGCAGCCGATCACTTTCGCGCACCACCAGCACCGCGAGTTCCGGCTCGCCCGCCGCCCGTCCTGTCTCGTCAATGGCATCGAGCGAACGGCACAGAGTGCGCATTTTCGGGCGGGTGAAGCGAAAGCCCAGCTGCCCCAGCATGTCGGAATAGCTGACCGAATGCCCGGCGCGCGCGGCCTCCAGCAGCAGCGCGCGAATGCGCGGCAAATCCTTCAGCGCTGCCGGATCGGCTGCCGGCACAATGCCCTCTGTCTCCAGCCATTCGGCCAGCGATCCGTCAGGTGTGGATGGCTTACGACTCATTTTCTGCCCGTTTCGTCGCATCGGTGGTGTGCGCAAATGGCGATGTGTGCGACCCCTCTTGGCAGCATATGCGTGGGCGCCGGGCAAGGCCCGATCTGCCGCCGCATGGGCTCGGCGGGTCGCATGCGCCGTTACGCAAACCGCAGCGACCGGATGCTCCCGGTTGGAAAGGGGAGTTGGAAGGGGGCTTGAAAGGAACGAGCGATGAAAGCCATGACCACCACTTCACAAGGGCTCTGCGCCCTTGCTCTGGCCGCCATGCCGATGGGCGCGGCGGTGTCGGCGCAGGATTACAGTGACGAGCAAAATTACAGCGACCAGCAGATCGATGTGTTCGGACAGGCGCTTGTCGAGGGGCCTGACATCGAAGGCGTCATCACTGCGCGGCGCGATAATATGGTGCAGATCACTGCGCCGGGCGGGCAGCAGACCGTGATCGAAATCAATGAAGAGACCGACATCCGCGCGAAGGGCGGGTTTCTGGGCCTCAGCCGCAAATCGCTTGGCGCGGAATCCCTGATGAATGGCTTGCCCGTATCCGTCGAGACGATGCGCGCAGGCGATGCTCTCTACGCCAGCCGTGTGCGCCTCGATAACAGCGATCTCGAAATGGCCGAGATGATCCGCGCCGGTACCGCGCAAGGCTTTGCCGAGCAGACCGCCGCGACAGAGGCTCTGCGCGGCCGGGTGGGCGACATCGACAAATACAGTATCAAGGGCACCACCAACGTCTATTTTGGCACCAATGAATGGAGCCTCTCGCCCGGTGACGAGCAGCGCCTGTGCAGCGCGGTCAATCAGGCGGATGCGATGGACAACGCGCTGCTGCTGGTGGTGGGTTATACCGACTCGACGGGCAGTCAGGAATACAACCAGATTCTGAGCGAACGCCGCGCGGGCCGTGTGGTCAACCACATCCAGCAGGCCTGCGGCTGGCAGCCCTGGCGGATGCTGACCCCCACCGGCATGGCCGAGGCCGACCCGGCGGCGGACAATTCCACCGAATACGGCAAGTCGCAAAACCGGCGAGTGGCGGTGAATATCCTCGTCAGCAAGGCGACCGAGGGGTTGTAGGCCGGATAGTTTAGGTCGGGGCGGGCTGATGCTTGCCTCGTGCAACCGTCACGTGACGCTTGACACTTATCGTGTAATGCGATACATGACGCCCTGTGGAAATCGAGAGCATCCGGAACAAGGCTCTGCGGCGGTTCGTCGAGACCGGCAAGCCGAAGGGTGTGATTGAGCCCGCAAGGCTCGCGCGCATTATCGAATTCCTCGATCTCGCGCGGTCGTTCGACGAATTATACGATCCGCCGAATTTCGGGTTTCATCCACTCACGGCTGACCGGGCCGGGAGTTACGCCATCACGGTAACGCGGAACTGGCGACTGACATTCACCAAGGTTGACGACCACACTATCGCCGACCTCGATCTGGAGGACTATCACTGATGGGTATCGAATTGCATCCGTCGCTCCGCTCGCATCCGGGCACGTGGCTGATGGCCGAAGTGGTCGAGCCTCACGATCTCACCGTCACCCAATGCGCCGCGCATCTGGGCGTGAGCCGCCAAAACATGAGCGCACTGCTCAATGGCCGCGCCGCCCTGTCGCCGATGATGGCCCTGCGCTTCGAAAAGGCGTTCGGTATCAAGGCCGACACGCTGATGGGAATGCAGGTTGCGTATGATCTCGCGCAGCTGAAGCTGAAGGGCGAGGAGCCGGACGTGAAGCGTTTGGAATTGGCGGAGAGCTAAACCCCACTCACCTCGTCATCCCGGACCCGATCCGGGATCCCGCTATCCTTCTAGCGCCACGCTCAAAGAAGCTGGGCCCCGGATCAAGTCCGGGGTGACGGTGCATTCGTTACATTGTTCACAGAATTGATGGCTTTTTCCTCCACGCGATTGGGACGCACTAATCTTTTTGAGATGAAGGCCGAAACCCTGTGGTGAGTGCTAGGAATTTTCTTGTCCCTCTTTTGTTCAACCCCTTTATACGTCGCCACGCCCTCTTCGATGCAAACAGAGTGAAGAACGAGGACTCAATTTTGGATCGTTCCCAGTCGTGCTTTAATAGAAGAGATATATAGCGGATCGATTGATCGCGCGCTTCGCTGTCCAGCTTCTTGCCTCGACTGTTCTTAATCGAATCAATAATGGTAGCGGCCTCAGCCGAAAACGGATTGAGACGAGTTTGCAGGTCAATCCAATGTGTGTCCTGAATCTCGTCTTCCACCAATGACAAAGCGGTCTCGCGCAACTTCTCGCGCCACTTTTGCCGCTCGGTCGTGACGTTCTCAGCATGGAGTTTTCGCGCCGTTATGAGCGCGGAGAATACCCCCGCCGTCAAACCTGCAAGAACGGCAATGAGAATGTCGGTCGTCACCGAGTCAGCTTCTTATAAGCCAAACGCGTAGGCCGATCCGCTGCATCGCCCAGACGGCGCCGCTTGTCTTCCTCATATGCTTCGAAGTTGCCCTCGAACCATTCCACGTGGCTGTTGCCTTCGAAGGCGAGGATATGCGTCGCGAGGCGGTCCAGGAAGAAGCGGTCATGCGAGATGACCACGGCGCAGCCGGCGAAGTTTTCGATGGCGTCTTCCAGTGCGCGGAGGGTTTCGACGTCGAGATCGTTGGTCGGTTCGTCCAGCAGCAGCACATTGCCGCCTTGCTTGAGCATCTTGGCCATGTGCACGCGGTTGCGTTCACCGCCCGACAGCTTGCCGACGTTTTTCTGCTGGTCCTGACCCTTGAAGTTGAACGCGCCCACATAGGCACGCGTGGACATGTCGTGGCCGTTGACCTGCATGTAATCGAGCCCGTCGGAGATTTCCTCCCAGACGTTGTTGCTCGCCGTCAGATCGTCGCGGCTCTGGTCGACATAGCCCAGATGCACCGTGTCCCCGATTTTGATGCTGCCACTGTCGGGCTCTTCCTGACCGGTGATGATCTTGAACAGCGTGGACTTACCGGCGCCATTGGGGCCGATGATGCCGACAATGCCGCCCGGAGGCAGGGTGAAGCTGAGGTCTTCGAACAGCAGCTTGTCGCCGAACGCCTTGGAGATGCCGTGCGCTTCGATCACCTGTGAACCCAGACGCTCGGGCACCTGGATGACGATCTGCGCCTTGCCCGGCTTGCGGTCCTGCTGCGCGTCTTGCAGCTGCTCGAACTTGCGCAGGCGGGCCTTCGATTTGGTCTGGCGGCCCTTCGGGTTCTGCCGGATCCACTCCAGCTCCTCGTTCAGTGCCTTCTGGCGGCCGGTATCCTCGCGCTCTTCCTGCGCCAGACGCTTGGCCTTCTTGTCGAGATAGGTCGAGTAATTGCCCTCATACGGGTAGTAAGTTCCGCGATCGAGCTCCAGAATCCATCCCACCACATTGTCGAGGAAGTAGCGATCGTGGGTGATCATCAGGACGGCGCCGGCATATTCCTTCAGGTGGTTTTCGAGCCACGTGACGGATTCCGCATCGAGGTGGTTGGTCGGCTCGTCCAGCAGCAGGATGCCCGGCTTCTGGATCAGCAGGCGGGTCAGCGCCACGCGGCGCTTCTCGCCGCCCGACAGGTTCTCGACCGATGCGTCGGATGGCGGGCAGCGCAGGGCCTCCATCGCGATCTCGAGCTGGTTGTCGAGCGTCCATCCGTCGACCGCGTCGATCTCTTCCTGCAGCGTGCCCATTTCTTCCATCAGCGCGTCGAAATCGTCGCGGTCCGGGTCGCCCATCAGGCCGGTGATTTCGTTGAAGCGGTCCACCTTGTCGGCCACTTCGCGCGCGCCGTCCTTGACGTTTTCGAGCACGGTCTTGCTCTCGTCCAGCTGCGGTTCCTGCGGCAGGTATCCGACGGTGATGTTCTCGCCCGCCCATGCTTCGCCGGTAATGTCGGTGTCGATGCCCGCCATGATCTTGATCAGGGTGGACTTGCCCGCGCCATTGGGGCCGACAATGCCGATCTTCGCGCCCTGATAGAACTGCAGATTGATGTCCTTCAGCACCGGCTTGGGGGCACCGGGAAAAGTCTTGGTCATGTTCTTCATGACATAGGCGTATTGCGCGGCCATCGAATTGGTCCTTCGGGTAGGCGGGAATGTGACAGGAAATTGCTGCGCTGCAGATAGGGCGGAGCGGCGGCAGGAGCAAGGGCGAGATGGCAATCCGGCGATCCGTGATGCCTAGGGCCGGGACGCGTGCTGCCCTTTAGTCCCGTGACCTTTCCGCCACGGTAGCGCGATGACCGCGCGCAGCCGCGCTCGCCCCGATTGACGCGGTGCAGCATTATTGCGATTTTATGACTGTCACCAACACGCAGCGATTCCTGCATGACACCCCTTGCAAGCGCGCGGGCACGCTCCGCGACCAACGAAGGATACCCTGAAAAATGAAGACCACCCGCTTCCTCTGCGCCGCCACCGGTGCTGCGATTGCTGCTGCGTTCACCGCAACCCCCGTACTGGCGCAGGACGTGGATACCGTTGCTGCGGAAACCGCAGATGCCGAGCAGGGCGGGGTGGGCACCATCGTCGTGACCGCGCAGCGCCGCGAGGAAAACCTGCAGGACGTTCCCGTCTCTGTCAGCGCGATCAATCAGGATGCGCTCACTGCGATCAATTCCAGCGGCGCGGATATTCGCGCTCTGTCGGGCCGGGTGCCCAGTCTGCTGGTCGAATCCTCCTTCGGGCGGACCTTCCCGCGCTTCTATATTCGCGGGCTTGGCAACACGGATTTCGATCTGAATGCGGCCCAGCCGGTCAGTCTGGTGTATGACGATGTCGTGCTGGAAAACCCGATCCTCAAGGGTTTCCCGATTTTCGACATGCAACAGGTCGAAGTGCTGCGCGGCCCGCAGGGCACGCTGTTCGGGCGCAACACACCTGCGGGCATCGTGAAGTTCGATTCCGTGAAGCCGCGCGACTACGCGGACGGATATCTGACTGCGACCTATGGCCGGTTCGACGCGTTCAATCTGGAAGGCGCTGTGGGCGGCCCGCTGGGCGACAATGTCAGTGTGCGGCTCTCGGCTCTGTATCAGAGCCAGAACAACTACGTCGATAACGTGCTGCCTTCTGGCACGCAGAGCAACGCACTGGGTGCCTATGACGATTTTGCCCTGCGTGCACAGGCGGAGATCCGTCTGGCTGACAATCTGGAAGTTCTGCTGACCGGCCAGTTCCGCGATCTGGACGGCACGGCGCGTCTTTTCCGGGCCAACAATTTCACCCGCGGCGAAGAAGGGCTCAATGCCAATTTCGATCGCTTTGCCGTTTCGACCGACGGCCAGAACGAGAACGAGCTGCGCACCACCAATGCGTCCGCCCGGGTGACGTGGGACGTAGGCCCCGTCAGCCTGATTTCTGTCACCAGCCTGTGGGACGGCAATTCAACCTCGGTCGGCGATATCGATGGCGGCTTCGGGGCGAACTTCCTGCCCGCCGGTCTGTTCGGTCCGGGCAATATTCCCTTCACTGCCGAAACCCGCGACTCCGTGCCCGAGCTGGAGCAGTTCACCCAGGAATTGCGGATTGCCAGCAACACCGGCGGCCCGCTCAGCTATCAGGCCGGGTTCTTCTATTTCAACGAGAACCTGAGCATCGTCAGCGAGAACTATTCGACGCTGGGCGACCCGCTGAATGCGCCGGGCGGGGTGAACATCCTCGTCAGTCAGGAGCAGAACAGCAAGGCCTATGGCCTGTTCGGGTCGCTGACTTACGAACTGACCGATCAGCTGAGCGTGACCGGCGGCATTCGCTACAATGACGACAGCCGCGATTTCGTGGTGGTGCGCAGTCAGGATACGCAATTCCCGACCTTCTTGCAGAACCCGCTGGGCACCGTGACCCGCGAAGTGAGCGACGATACGATCACGTGGGATGCCAGCATCACCTATGCAGCGACTGACGATGTGAACCTCTATGCCCGCGTGGCGCGTGGCTATCGCGCTCCGTCGATTCAGGGTCGGATCCTGTTCCCGCCGGCCACCGCGACACCACTGGAAGACGGCGTGTCGATCGCGGATTCGGAGACGATCACGTCCTACGAGGCGGGGATCAAGTCGATCCTGCTGGGCGGCAATGCGCGCGTGAACCTGTCGGGCTTCTACTACAATCTCAACGATGCGCAGCTGACCGCTGTGGGCGGGAATGTGAATGCCAACCGGTTGGTCAATGCCGACAATGTGCGCGGCTATGGCTTTGAACTGGATGCGGAATACACGCCGGTCGACGATCTCTATTTCACCGCCGGGGTGAGCTACAACAACACCGAGATTCAGGACACTGGCCTGACCACAGCGGCATGCGGCGGAACACGGGTCGATACGTTCCCCAATGTCTCGCTGTGCACCGTGCTCGACCCGATCGTGACGCCCGCTGCGCCGTTCTCCGCCGCGATCGTCAGCATCGATGGCAACAGCCTGCCGCAGAGCCCGCGCTGGATTGCCAATGTGACGGCGCGCTACAACATCCCGGTCGGCGACGGTGATCTGTATATCTATACCGATTGGGCTTACCGTTCGAAGATCAACTTCTTCCTGTATGAATCGGTCGAATTTCAGGACAAGCGGATGCTCGAAGGCGGCTTGCGGGTCGGCTATGAAACAGGCGATTACGAATTCGCGGCGTTCGTGCGCAACATCACCAACGACACGTCGGCAGTCAGCGGGATCGATTTCAACAATCTGACCGCGATGGTGAACGAGCCGCGTGTCTGGGGCGTGACGGCTGGCGTGAAGTTCTAGGACGGCTGGGTTCGGGCCGGTGGGACTTGGGCCGGCTGGACTTGGAGACGCGCTGTCGATAGCAGCGCTCCCCATGAAAACAGTCTCTCTGCTGCTCGCCAGCGCGCTTGTCGCGTTCACACCCGCCGCTGCTCAGGAGGTTGGCTCCGTCTCGCTGGAAGACATGGCCGACGGCGCCTTGGCAGGCGACACCATTGCGTGGGATTTCGTCGAGGGGATCACGACCGAAGTCGGCCCACGACAGGCGGGGACCGAGGCGGAAAAGCGCGGGCGCGACTGGGCGGTGGCGTGGCTGCGCGCGCAGGGCTTCGCCAATGTCGCGGATGAGCCGTTTGAAATGGAAACATGGGTGCCGGGCGATCTGCACAAGGCCGAGATTATCAGCCCGTTCCCGCAGCCTCTGGTGATCCAGCCACTCGGCGGAAGCGCCTCGACCGGCCGCGATGGCATCACCGCCGAAGTGGTCGAGTTCGAGAACATCGCCGCGCTGATCGCTGCGCCCGAAGGCAGCCTCAACGGCAAGATCGCCTACATCTCGCATTCGATGACGCCGACACAGGACGGTTCGCAATACGGCTTTGCCGGGCCAGCGCGCTGGATCGGGGCAGGTGTCGCCAAGAACAAAGGCGCGATTGCGACGGTGATCAAATCGGTCGGGACGGATTATCACCGCAACCCGCATGTCGGCGGCACCACCTTCCGCAATGCTGACGGATCGAGCGATGTCGGCCGCCCGGTGCCGACACCGGCGGGCGCGCTGAGCCTGCCCGATGCGGCCAATCTGGAGCGGATGTTCGACCGTGCCGATGGCCGCCCGATCTTCATGAAACTGACGCTGACGCCGGAAGATCTGGGCACCACCACGAGCGGCAATGTGGTGGGCGAGATCGTTGGACGCGATCCCTCGCTGCCGCCAGTGCTGGTCGCCTGCCATATCGACAGCTGGTGGAACGCGCCGGGCGCGTTCGATGATGGCGCGGGCTGCGGCATCGTTGCGGCGGCTGCACTCCATGTCAGCCATACCGGTCAGCCCCTGCGCACGATCCGCGTGCTGATGGCCGGGGCAGAGGAAGTCGGTCTGTTCGGCAGCGTCGCCTATTCCAAGGCGCATATCGACGAGAAGATCGGCGTCGGTCTGGAAAGCGATTTCGGGGCGGATCGCATCTGGCGCTTTGAAAGCAATTTCCGCGACACCAATCCCGAACTCCACGCAAAGCTGGCGGCGTCGGTTGCGCGCTTCGGCGTGGCCGACAGCACCATCGTCGCGCGCGGTGGGGCGGACATCAATATCAGCCGGGATCAGGGCGGCGCGATCATTGACCTGCAACAGGATGGCACCCGCTATTTCGACCTGCACCATACGCCGGACGATACGCTGGACAAGATCGACCCCGTGCAACTGCGCCAGAATGTCGCGGTGTGGACGCAGGTGGTCGGTATTCTGGCTAACGAACCGGGATCGATTCAGAATGGACCGGATACTCCTGAGTAAGGCCCATTTGCGCGATTGCGCAGAAACCCGGTGTTAACCATTAATTCGTAGGCAATTCCCCGGAGAACCGGGGGGATTGTCGTGCAACAACAGATCATGGGGCTAATGAATCCGGCGATCTCGCTGGTTTTCGCCCTGCTGTTCCTGTTCGCCTGGCAACGCGACCGTTCCCGCAAGCATATTGTCTTCTTCTCGATCGCCTATTCCACGCTGGCGATAGGCTTTCTGATCTTTCACTTCGTGCCCGATCCCGCCGCGCGCGGACCCATCCTGACGATGCATCTGTTCTATACCGCCGGTTGCGCGCTGCTCGCCCATGGTGCGGCTCGCAGGGTAGGGCAGACGATCCAGCCAAGCTATTTTGTCGCGGTCGCCGCAATTAGTTCGCTGCTGATGATCGCGTCCACCTACGGGCTCGATCAGAACCCCCGGCTGTACATCGCCAATTCCGCTTATGGACTGATCTTCATTCTGGGGGCCCACGCGATGGGGCTGGCCGCGCGGCATGAGCCGATCGACCGGATCATTTTCTGGCTGTTCGCCGCTACAGCCGTGCAATTTTTCGTCCGACCGGCAGCGACCTTCATCCTCGAAGAATCGCTTTCGGCGAGTGAATATCGCGATTCCACCTATTACGCGGTGATGATCATGGTGGTGGCGCTGTTCTCGCTGCTGCTCGCTCTCGCTCTTCTCGCGGCGGTGATGCTCGATCAGATCAAGGTCGACCGCAAGATGGCAGAGACCGATTTGCTGACCGGCCTGCGCAGTCGCCGGTCGTTCGAACAGGAGGCGTTGGCGATGCTGGCGCGGTCCAAATCACGCAACGTGCCCGTCAGTCTGATCGTGGCCGATCTCGATTTCTTTAAACAGGTCAATGATATCTGGGGCCATCAGGTGGGCGACAATGCGATTCGCGCGTTCGGCAAGCTGATCGGGTCGACCATCAGGACCACCGATATTGCCGGGAGGATTGGCGGCGAGGAGTTCTGCATTGTGGTGTGGAATTGTACCGGCACGGCTGCCGCGCGCCTGGCAGACCGTATCCGGCTGGCTCTGACCGAGACCGAGATCGAGGGCATTTCCGATGACATCCATCTGACCGCCAGTTTCGGCGTTGCCGCGTTTTCCGGCTGCGAAGGATATGGCCGGCTATTCGGTCAGGCCGATGCGGCCATGTACACTGCGAAAGAAGCGGGCCGGAACTGCGTGCATTTCGAAGGCGGGGAAGAACTCGAAGACGATACCAAACGGGTTCGTAAGCCTTTCAAGGGCGCAGAGTCGGTAACGCTCGCGGCCTGAGCGGCATTGATCAGCGCGGGCCGAAAGTGCGGCTGAGCAGGCGCGGCATCAGGGCCAGCTGGAACACGGCGCGGATTGCCAAGAACAGCGTAAAGCTGAACCATAGCCCGGCATTGCCCCAGCCCCACGTCAGCCATAGCGATGCGGCAAAGACGACACCCGCCCCGGCCATTGTGGCTAGCAAAGCGCGTGTCCAGCTTGCGCCCACATAGATCCCGTCGAAGACAAATCCCGCCACTCCGGCAAAGGGGATGATGACCAGCCACAGCGCGCTGTCTTGCGCCGCGATGCGCACGCCTTCCGTGGCGGCAAAGCTGGCAAGAACCGGATCGGCCAGCAATGCAAAGCCCAGCGAAACCAAGCCCGCTGCGGCCAGACTGCGCAGCAGGATCGCTTTGACATAGGCGACGAATCCCCGCCGGTCCTTCGCGCCCAGCCGCTCTCCATTCAGCACCTGCGCCGCGTTCTCGAACCCGTCGAGCAGCAGGGCGGTGAAGACGAACATCTGGTAGAGGATGCCGTTCGCCGCCAGCACTTCCGGCCCGCGTTCCGCGCTCAGGCGGGTGAGGGCGCCCAGCGCGATCATCAGGATGACGGTGCGCAGGAACAGGTCACGATTAACGCCAAGAAACGGTTTGAGGCTGGCCCAACGCAGCACCGCCGTGTTTCGCAACGTGCCAAACAGGCCGGGTGCCCCGCGCCAGACGAACAAGCCAACTACCGCCAGCTTCGCATATTCGGCGATGAAGCTGGACCAGCCGATCCCGGCGATGCCCATATCCAGCGCCAGCACGAACCACAGCCCCAGCCCGACATTGACCGCGTTGTAGGCAATCTCGAACAGCAGCACCGCCTTCATCTGCCGCCGACCGACCATGTAGCCGATCAGCGCCAGGTTCAGCAGGACACCGGGCGCGGTCCAGTACCGGATGTCGGCATAAATCCGCGCCGCGCCAAGCACCTCGCCCTGAGCGCCCAGCGCCCCCAGCAAGGCTGGCAGCAGCAGCGGCTTGGCAATCAGCAGCAGCGCGGCAATGCCCAGAGCGATGGCCAGACCGCGCAGCAAGGTGGCGTGCTGCGCCGCAACACCCTCCCGCGTGCCGTCCTGCGCGACCAGACCGGTGGTGCCGGTCTTCAGGAAATTCATCACCGTAAACAGGATCGCGAAGGTCCGCGCGCCGACATCGACGGCACCTTGCGTCGCGGCATCGTTCAGCCTCCCGACGATCCACATATCGCCAATGCCGATCAGCGCTGTGGCGACGTTGGTGACCATGGCGGGCAAAGCAATTGCCCAGATCGCGCGCGTATCCAGAGTGAATTTTGCAGCGGTGGTTTTTGCGAAGTTGGTAACGGGCCTCGCTCCCTATTCTGCCCCTGTGGGCGGGGCAGGGCCGAAAATAGTGGTCGGGGAGACAGGATTCGAACCTGCGACCCTCTGTTCCCAAAACAGATGCGCTACCAGGCTGCGCCACTCCCCGACACTATTCGTCCGACACTTTCAGACCGCCATTATCTGGCCGAAACCATCCGGACCGGCACACCCGAAAGTGTCCTGGTGGGCCCGGCAGGACTCGAACCCGCGACCTAGCCGTTATGAGCGGCCAGCTCTAACCAACTGAGCTACAGGCCCTCCCGGACACGAGGCTCGTCACCTCGTGCCGCGCGCCTAGCGGGGTGTGAGCCTTGCTGCAACCAAATCCGCGCCTCTTTTCGTCGCGCAGCGCAATTTATTGTCCGCTCACTGTCCGCGGGGCAGGACCACATGCTCCATGATCTCGCTGACGCTTGTCGGTTTCACGCCGCGCTGGCCGAGATAGGCGTACACCTCGCGGAACCACTCATACAGCGTGTCGACCCCGGTTTCGCTGGTCACATAGGGTGTATGGCCGGGGGCGAGCGAGGGGCTGTGAAACGACAGGACGAGCAGGGGCAATCCATCGTCCAGTGCGATATCGATGCCGCGCAGCGCTTCTTCCGCGGTCACGCCTTCCGGCGTCAGCGCAATACGTTCCAGGATTCCGAAACGGGCCATAGCGCCGCGCAAGGCGGGCACGCGGTCAATCACGGATTGCAAGGCCGGTCCCTGACGGCGCAGCATGCCCCAGTAAACCGTGGTCAGCGGCAATTCGAGCAATTGATGCTCTGCCCCGGTCCAATAGGGCTGCAGCGGGTGCCGTGTGTAATCTGCGCCGCCGTCTCCGGAATAATCAAAGCCGGTCCGCACCGACGTATCGACCCCAATGCCATTGTCGCTGAGCAATTGTGCGGTTTGCGGCCCCAGACCATAGCGTCCTGCGCGGTACACCATCGGGGCGGAACCGAATTTCTCGGTAATGGCATCGCGCAGCCGGACGAATTTCTCCCGCTCTAGCGCCGGGGGAAGGTTGCCAGCATAGCTGTTATGGGCGCTCACTTCCTCCTCATGCGGCGGATTGACCCACGGGTGCAGCTGGATACCGATCTCGGCCTTGCCGCGTTTCACCGCATCGCCCAGTACCTCTTGCGCCATGGGCGCGTGGGTAATCGGCCAGTCCACCAGATAAACCGGGCTGATACCCAGATTTTCGCAAAACTCCTGAAAGGAGCGGAGGTGGCGCACATGATCCAGCCCGTGCTCGGTGGCGCTGAACGGCTTGTCCCAGTCGAACTCTTCCTCGGTGTCGATAGTCAACAGGGCGCGCTGGCCGAAGTCCTCGGCAAATTTCGCAATGCTGTTGGCCGATGGCGGCACGAGCATATTGGTCACAAAATTGCAGTCCGGCGCCCGAATGGAAGGATCATTTGGACCGGGCGGCGCGCCCCGTCGCTGTTGCTGGGCTAGGTTCAGCCTCGCTATCGGTCAAGCGCGGCAGGTCCATAACCAGCCGCGTGTCCACTCTTGCAAGGTCGCCGCCTGCCGCCCTTGCCTCTGCCCGTGCCAGCCGAAGCGCAAAGGCCGGGCCGAAAGCACCGGAACTTGCCGCGCCTTTGGATTTGCTGCGGGATTGGCCGTTCGAGAGAACGAAGATATCGTCCGACACCACCAGAGCGGCAGGCAGGGCAACCTCCAGCCAGCTGGTGTCGCGGTCTCCTACCAGTGTCAGCTCGATTTTCTCGCCCGGCGCCATGGAAGCGGCCAAAGCCGCCAGCATGCGCCAGGTCATGGCTTCCAGATCGGACTGCCCCAGCGTGACCTGTATCTGCTCCACCAGATTGAGTTTGAACCCGGCATTGCGCGGCTCGAGGATCGCGGCGAGGCGCTCCGACACAGCGGCGATAACGCCGGAATGGTCGGCGTCGCCGGGCTCCATTTCCAGCGCGCCGCTTTCCAGTTTGGCCAGCCTGTCCAGCTCGTCGAAGCCAGCCAGCATGCGCGCACTGTCCCCGGCGATATTGGCCGCCAGCGCGCGGTATTCATGCGGCACGGGGCCGAACAATTGCTGCTGGATCAGCTCGGCAAAACCCTGAATCGCGTTCACCGGAGTGCGCAGCTCGTGCAGCAACTGGCGCAGGCCGTCGCTCTGGGCATTGGGCGCAGCGGCCCCAGCGGCGAGGGCGGATGCCGCAGCGCTGGCCGGGCGGCGCAGGCGTCCGGCATAACCGAAGAAACGCCCGCCATCGCTCGTAAAGCGCGGCGCGGCTTCGCAGATCCACTCGCCGCTGATGACCGGTGCACCCTCGACCGTGATCGGCGCGCCATCGATGGTCTGGCGCTGCATGAAAGCGCGGCGGTAACTATCGGGCAGCAAGGATGGCACCGCCATATGCATCACCGATGGCGCGACATGCGGCTCGGCCCAGTCGATCCGGCCAACGGCATCGGTGGTGAAGGCAAAGCCGAGCAAGGGCGGGGTGCCTTGCGCGTCTTCTTCTGTGGGCAGCAGCGGCGGGGCGGCTGTGGTGCCGCTCTTCTCCCCCACGCGCTTGGCACGCTCGCGCTGGAATGCCTCGATGCGCTGGACCAGCGTGCCGATGGCTGTGGGCTGTGCCGCGTCGGCAGTTTCGACGGCAATCTCTCCCGGTTCGGCAGCGTCGTTGGCGGGCACGGGCGGGAGTGTCGGAGTATCGGTTACAGGCGCTTCTTCGTCGGTTTCTCCTAGCACTTCTGCGTTTTGGTCCGTTTCCTCGAACGTAACGATGGGCTCCGGCAATCCGCGATCGCTGATGCCCAGCCGGTCCAGCAGGCGGATGGCGCCTGGCGGCAAATCGTTGCGCAGCCGCAGGAAACCGCGTGCACGGATCGGCAGGCGCGGGATCAGCGCTTCCCAGTCGTCCTCCCGCAATTGCGCCACGCCCAGCGCAGCGGCGGCGACAGCGGGCTCGTCCTCGGCGAAATGCGCCGCGAGTTCGGGGCAGTGGAAACGCAGCGCAGGATCGCGAATCATCTCGGCGCGGCCACTGGCCGGAATTGCCTCGCCCAGAGCGCCCAGACGGAGCCAGGCAGCCGCGCGCAGGCTCTCGTCACTGCCGCGCTGGCGGCGGCCCAGCAGGTCCAGCAATTGCCGGAATTGCGTGCGCGCCGCGCGCTCGCCCGATGCGCGGTGACGCAGCACGGTGGCAAGGCGATCGTCGAACAGCATGGGGTGGCGGGCGGGTCCTTAAGCGCGGCGTCGGGGCAAGTCTGAAAGCACGCAACTTTGCGCACTTTCCTGTTCGCACCTGTTACCAGCAAATACCCCGCGCGTGGCCTGAACGGGGGACGCGTTGCAAAGCGGGACAATTGCTGGCAGGAAAAATAATCTTGTTGAATGCCGCAAGATTCCGGTTTTTCATTACACGAATCAGGGCGCGATTTTGCGCGCGAATCGTGCGGCGCTGATTGTTAGAGTGAAGGGGCGGCAATGCCTCTGGCAGCAATGCGGGGAACGGGTGATATGGCAAGCCTCGATGAAATCGATATGCGTCTGCTGGCGGAATTGCAGGACGAAGGACGAATCACCAATGTCGAGCTTGCCCAGCGCGTCGGTCTGACCGCGCCGCCCTGCCTGCGCCGGGTGCGCGCATTGGAAGAGGCCGGCGTCATTCGCGGCTATCACGCAGAGCTGGAGCCTTCGCGGCTGGGCTTTGCCCTGACAGTGTTCGCGATGGTCAGCCTGAAAAGCCAGGCGGAAGCCGATCTGCGCGAGTTTGAACAGGCCATGCGCGATCTGCCCGAAGTCCGCGAAGTGCATATGCTCAACGGCGAAATCGACTTTATCCTCAAGATCGTAAGCCAGGACCTTCAGAGCTTTCAGGAATTTCTGACCAGCAAACTGACGCCTGCACCCAATGTCGCAAGCGTGAAGACTTCTCTGACGATCCGGACCAGCAAGCTGGAGCCAGGGGTGCCCTTGGGGTGAGAGATTTACGTCTGATGGACTGGTAAGACGTCTGATCGCTAAAGGACCTTGTAGCCTGCGCTACGAAGTTCCGCCAAGAATCGGGTCCAATACGGCTTCCATGGTTCGAGATCATCAGTGTAGCACGTGCGTTCTACCCTAGCCCTTGCGAACCGTTGGCCCGGCTTCCAATCGGCGCTTATCGAAACGCTGACTTTCGGGCTTTGAAGCCCCAACGTTTTAGAACGAATGATCCCGCCTTCGGCGGAGCCGATGCCCCAAGTGCTCATTGCAAGAGGCCCAGCAAGCTTTGCAAATCGCCCTTCGAGTACCCTGATATTTCCGGTCGGCAACACGATAGTTGCGGTTTGCAAGACTTTAGCGCGTTCGGGATTGCTGCATACAAGCGACGTGCCAGCGACGCTTTGAGGGGTCAAAAGAATTAGGAAGGCTGCTGTGGCTTTCAGCGCATGCATAAAAGGATGCCTTCTCATTATTTGAATGTCTGCAAGCGGGTCAAATGCGCACCCACTACCCCTCGCGCGTTTCCAGCCATTCCTCGAGCCATTTGATCGAATAATCGCCGCTCAGCACGTCGTCCTGTTTAATCAGTTCCTGATGCAGTGGGATCGAGGTTTTGACGCCCTCGACGACCATCTCTTCCAGTGCGCGGCGCAGGCGCATGATGCATTTCTCGCGGGTGCGGCCGTAGACGATCAGCTTGGCGATCATCGAATCGTAATAGGGCGGGATGCGGTATCCGGCGTACAGGCCGCTATCCACCCGCACATGCATGCCGCCTGCCGCGTGGTAGGATGTCACTTCGCCGGGGGAGGGGGCGAAGGTGAACGGATCCTCGGCATTGATCCGGCATTCGATGGCGTGCCCGGCGAAAATCACTTCGCTTTGCGTGACCGACAGCGGTTTGCCGGCCGCGATGCGGATTTGTTCGCGCACCAGATCGATGCCGGTGATCATCTCGGTCACCGGATGCTCCACCTGCAGGCGGGTATTCATCTCGATGAAGTAGAACTCGCCGTCTTCCCACAGGAACTCAATGGTTCCGGCCCCGCGATAACCCATATCGGACATCGCTTTGGAGCAGATCTCACCCATTCGGTGGCGGTCTTCGCTGGAAAGTACCGGAGACGGTGCCTCTTCCAGCACCTTCTGGTGGCGCCGCTGGAGCGAGCAATCCCGCTCGCCCAGATGGATGGCGGTGCCTTCGCCGTCGCCGAAAACCTGAAATTCGATGTGGCGCGGATTGCCGAGATATTTCTCGATATAGACGGTCGCATCGCCGAACGCAGCTTTCGCTTCGCTTCCCGCCTGCTTCATCAGCGTCTCGAGCTGGTCTTCCGCCTCGCAGACCTTCATGCCGCGCCCGCCGCCGCCGCTGGCCGCCTTGATAATCACCGGGTAGCCGATTTCGGCTGCAATCTTGCGCGCTTCGGAAACCTCGGACACTGCCCCGTCGCTGCCCGGAACCAGCGGCAGACCGAGCTTCCCGGCGGTGCGCTTGGCCTCCACCTTGTCGCCCATCGTGCGGATATGTTCCGGCTTGGGGCCGATCCACTTGATGTCGTGCGCCTCGACGATCTCGGCAAATTTCGCATTTTCGGACAGAAAGCCGTAGCCAGGATGAATGGCGTCGCAATGCGCCACTTCGGCGGCGGAGATAATCGCGGCTACGTTGAGATAGCTCTCGGTCGCAGAGGGCGGGCCGATACATACCGCATGGTCCGCCAGTCGCACATGCATGGCGTCGGCATCGGCGGTGGAGTGCACCGCGACGGTCTCGATGCCCATTTCATGCGCTGCACGGTGGATGCGCAGGGCGATTTCGCCGCGATTGGCGATCAGGATGCGGTTGATAGCCACGCTGCGGCCTTCAGGAAATGACGACGAGCGGCTGACCGAATTCGATCGGCTGCGCATTGTCGACCAGAATTTGCTTCACGGTGCCCGACCGGTCGGCGGCAATCGGGTTCATCACCTTCATCGCCTCGACGATCAGCAGCGTGTCGCCTTCCTTCACCTTGTCGCCCACTGCCACAAACGGCGGGGCGCCGGGTTCGGAGGAGAGATAGGCGGTGCCCACCATGGGGGACGTCATCGCATCGGCGACAGAGGCATCATCGCCGCCGCTATCGCCCATAGCCGGAGCCGCTGCCGGGGGCGCCGGAGCGGGGGGCGGGGCGGGCGCTGCAACGGCGGCAGGCGCGGCCGCAGCAGACATTTGCCGCGCAACCCGCACCTTCCGGTCACCATCCTCGACTTCGATTTCGCTCAGCCCGGTTTCCCCGAGCAATTCGGCCAGTTCGCGCACCAGTTTCGTGTCGACATTCATGCCGTTCTTGCGCGCAGTGTTCGATTTGGTTTCGGCCATTGTGGTCCCGCTATTTGCCAGAACCCTTGCCTATGCGCAGCAACGGGCATTCTGGCAAGAGGCGGGACCGCCCGATGTGAACGCATTTGCCACCGCGATCACAACTGGGCCGCGTGCTCCAGCGCCTGAATATAGGACTGCGGGCCAAGGCCCTGAACCGTATGGGCCGCCGCCATACCGACATAGGAGATATGCCGGAATTCCTCGCGCGTGTGCGGATCCGACAGGTGGACCTCGATTACGGGAACGCCAATCGCCTTAATGGCATCGAGCAGGGCGATGGAAGTATGGGTGTAGGCCGCCGCATTGAGTAACACCGCCCGCGCGCCCGCCGCATCCGCCTCATGCAGCCAATCGACCAGCGTGCCTTCGTGATTGGTCTGGCGGAAATCCGCGGTGAGACCCAGAGCCTGCGTCTTATCGCGGCACTGCGCCTCTATTTCGGCCAGAGTCGTTCGCCCGTAAATGTCCGGCTCCCGCTGACCAAGCAGATTGAGATTGGGGCCGTTGAGGATGAAGACTGTGGTGCTCATCCCCTCCGTCTAGCGCGCGAGCGGCGGGCGGCAAGCGGGTTTACCGGTCCACGCCCTTGGCTTTGCCCCATTGGCGCGCGGCGGTGTAGCCGAGATAGCCGGTGCCGAAGAGCGCATAGAGCGGTTCCGGCAGGCCGCCGAGATAGGCATTCATGCCGGTGGCAATGTCGCGGGCCGATTGGGGGCTGATCGCAGCCAACACGCCCAACGGCAGCGCGGCCAGAATGATGACATACATCACGTAGAGAAAGCTGGGCCGGGCGCGGCTGGTCCACGGATCGGCCGACTGCGCCTCTGCGACAATCGCGGACAGGCGGGCCTCGATCGCTTTCAGTTCGTGCGTGCCTTCCAGCTTGAGCAATTCCAGCTTGGCCGCAGCCCGCGCATTCTTGTCTGGAATGATCTTGTCGATGATGGAGGCGATGGGGCCGATAAGCGATTCGACGAGGGGCATTGGGTCTCTCCCGGAAAATGGAAGCGACTCAGATAACCATATCGGTTTGTGTAGGACAGCGAAAAGTGTGCTTTCGGCGAGCTCGCTTCTAGCCGGGTCTCACTGGATGGTGCCTTCGTAAGTCACCGCCACCGTCTCCCCGCCCGGAAGCTCCGGTACGGCGATGGTGATCGTTCCCGAATTGAACGACACTCCGGTAAAATCGGTGTCGTCTGTCCCGACAGCATCGTCGTCCTCCTCGACGGTGGCCGCCGCGCAGGTTGCGCCCGATTTTATCGTGCCGGGATTGTAGGTCAGATTGGCCGGAAGCGTATCATTCGCCGTCACGCTTCGCGCAGACGCTGTGCCTGTGTTCGTGATGAGGATGCAGTAGCGCAGAACCGCGTCGGGAATGGCAAACGCATCGCTCGTCTCGCCCGAAACAGGGTCGCTGACCGGCGTGCTGGACTTGGAAACGGTAAGATCGGTGTTGGCGTTGCAAACCTGAATATTGCCGGACATCTGGATGGCCTGCCCGTCGGGGTCGGCGGGTGCCATGCCGTGGTTGCCATAATCGATGACAATCGTGTCCACCGCGCTGGTGAACGTCGCCACCACATTGCCGTTTGTTTGCGTGTCGCTCGATGATTGATCCCCGAATGCGGTATTGCCAATCACATAGTTCGACAGTCCGTTGGTCAGGATCGGGATGACATCCGCGCCGTTCAGCTTGCCGGTGACAGTGACCTTGTCGGCGAAGTCATTGGCGGCGAAATCGACGTCGAAGATGGTGAACTGAGCTCCGTCAACGACTTCTCCCAGCGATATTGTGGTGGTTGCAACCTCAAACCGGTTGTTGAAATCGACCGCCAGCGACAGCGATGTCGTGCTCTGCACAGCGGTCGTTAGCCGGGGATGTTCACCGCCATATGCAGCGATGTCGAGATACGGTGCAGGGCTGCTGAGATCCCAGTCGAACGCGCCAAAGCCCGCAAGATTGTAATCGTTGCTAGTGGTGCCCGGCGTCCAGGTGCGGCCGGCCCAGTCGAAGGCGATCGAGCCATCCGGACAGGTAAGGGCGGGTGGTACTCCGGCGGTGCGGGTTCCCTGTACGGTAAAGCTGGCCGATCCGTCATCGTCCTCGACCGATGATCCGTTGCCCGGTGTGGAATCGATGTCGTCTTCGCTGGAGGTCCAGACTTCTGCGTTATTCACGACGGTCGAGCCGGCGCCTGCCGCCACGTTTACTCTGATGACCAGTGTTTGCGAAGTATTCGGGGCAAGTGCCGTCACGGTCCAGTCACCGGTAGCGGGGTCGTAGGCGCCGCCGCTGTCATCGCCGACGTAAGTGACGCCAGCAGGGAGCACATCGCGGATGGTCGCGTTAGCTGTCGCGGTCGAGTTGGACGCATTGCTTACGGTCAGCGTGTAACGGATTTCCTGGCCGAATATCGGGGAAGCGACGTCGACCGACTTTGTTAGGGACAGATCGGCGAAGGGGGCGGTCTGCGGTGTCAGATAGAGTGTGGCTTGCAGGAACGTGCCGTCATCCTCATCACCAAAGCTATCGCACATCAGCAGCGTCCACGTGCCAGCGCTCGACTTGCCGTTGAACGCCGAAAGGGCGTTGTCCGGGATGAAATTGTGCTGGTATCCGCCGTTCACAGCGGTCGAAAGGTGGTTGGTGGTGTTACCGTCCGTGTTGACCAGCTGGGTCCCGCCATCGTTCAGGCGGAAGTTGAAATTGTCCCCCGAAACCGCGCCGTTGCCGTCGAGGATCAGCACAGTTGTCCCGTCCGGATGGCGCAATGCCGCGCGAACGTCGCCGCGATAGGTGTGCGAACCGCGCATCCCGATATCGACATCACCCAACAGAAAATCGCTGGCCACCGAGAAGGTCCGCGTCATTGCGGCATTGCAGGGCGTGGTGCTGTCGAGCGCGCCGGTGGTCGTATTGTTGAACGTCTGGGTCTGGGCGCTGGCAGGTGCCGCAACCAGCACGGATGCGAGCGCGACAAGAGCGAAAACTCCCACACGCACCGCGAGGAACGTGATGAATTCAAAGCCGGAATGGACAGCGCGTTGCATGCGGGCAGGACTAATCCGCGCAAGGTTAAGAGGCAGTAACCTTTGGGCGTTTGATACAAGATCTAACGTGCTCATCGGCCGAGCCCCAGGAAGTTGAAGCTGTCGTCATCCAGCTTGATCCGGACGCTTGCGAACAGTCCCTTGTCGGTCGAGCGCGCATCCTGGAAGTCGGGGTCGCGGAAGCCGACGATATTGTACCCAACGCTGAGCAGGACATTGTCTGTCGGGACAAAGCCGATTTCGGGGCCGACGGAGAACGCCGTGGTGCCCGACGACAGATCATGGCGCACGCTGGCTTTGCCGCCGATTTCGATCCGGTCGGGCAGGCCGATGCGCAGGTCGAGACCGCCAAGCAGCGTGGTCGTGCCGAGATCGAAGCCTTCAACCCGGTCGAAATTATGGCGCAGGCCGGCGAACACGCCCACTTCGGTGCGGGCGGACTGGCCGTCTTCCTCGTCCCGGTCGATGGGCGACCAGTTGGTGGAGACGCTGCCGATCAGGCGGCGCAGTTTCGCATCGCCGGATGTGAGCAGGGCGGTCTGGCCAGCGGCTCCGACAAAACCGTCGACTGCGCCGGTCACTTCGTCGCTGCGATATTCTACCTTCGAGAGCAACGAGAATGCGGAGCTTGCGGGACGATGCGCGACAGAAAGTGCCGCGTCGACAATCTGTGTGGTCCCGCCGGTTTCGTTTTCTGCGCGGGTCCAGGTTGCGCCGCCGCCGACAACGCTGCCTGCGCCCAAACGGCGGATGATCGCGAGATCGGCACCGGTGCGATCAGCCAGTTCGCCATCGCGGTATTCGCCGCGAGCGCGGGCATTCCAGTCACCGGCGCTCCACGCCGCGCCCAGGGTAAAGGCGGTGAAGTCTTCGCCCAGCAGGCCGTTGCCGTCGAACTGGCCGCCGCTTGGCTCGGGCTGCGCAGGGTTCACCGTGTCGGCGAGCGCGATGCCGCCCGATAGGGTTTTGTTACCGTCCAGCGTAGTCTCTATCAGCAAACGTTCGCCCACGCGGAAGCTGTGGCCCAGAGCGAAGGCGGCGAAAGTGCGATTGGCATCGGCTTCTTGCGGGCCGCGGCCGATGGTGTCCTGACCGATGGAGCTGACGACGCGGCCACCTTCCCATGGGGTGATCTCGGCGCCGACCTTTACGGTGTTCGCATCGATCGCATCGCCGCGAGCAATTTCGTAGCTGCCGATGACTTTCACATCGCGCGAGACGGTGTAGCGCACACCCAGCGTGTGACGGGTGGGCAGGGCAATGGAGCCGGTGCCGCCAAGCGGAACGCTGGTTGCGCCGGTGACTTCCAGCGTGTTGTCGAGCAGGCGCTGCGTGCCGCCGGCCTGCAGGATCGTGGAGTTGGTTTTACGACCGTCGGCCAGCGTGTCGGCGACGTGAGCGACACCTGCAAAGGCATCGGTCTTCGCGGTCTGCCATACGGCGCGCACTTCTACTGCGTCGCGCTTGGCGGTGTCGATCAGGCTTTCATCGTGCCATGCGCTGGCGACGACGCTGAATTCTTCGGTCAGACGCGCGCGGCCATCCACGCCGACACGGCGGCGGCCACGGTCGGCCACGTTCTGCTGCCCGACACCGTAATCGGCATCGGTGTGGCGGACATAGGCCAGCAGATCGAACGGGCCGGACACATGCTCGACTTCGGCGAGATAGGCGTTCGACGTCGCGCCGTTCTGGCGGCTCATCGCGGCTTCTGCGCGCACTTCGGTCTGTTCACCGATGCGCACCCGCACATCGACTGCGCCCAGATTGGTGCGCTGCTCGTCGCCCTTTTCGGTGAGGCCGGTGAAGCCGACCCGTACGCTGTCATCGTCGGTCGACCAGGTCACACGGCCGCCTGCATTCCATTCCTTCTGGCCCAGCGCATCGACATCGTAATTCACGACGATGAATTGCGGGTTCAGAGCCGGATCGCGGCTGAGCACGGGCTGGGCAAAGGTGATGGTGCCCGACAGCAGGTCGACATCGTAGTCGATGAAGCGGGTAAGCGTCTGGCTGCTGACGATCACGTCGCTGCGCAGGCGGTCGCGCACTTCGATGGTCACCGTTTCGCTGTTGGGCACAATGCGGCGTGCGCTGAGGCGATAGGGGCCGGAGATACCCTGACCCTGAATTTCGTCGCGGCGCTGGCGCGAACCGATCTTGGCGGCGAAGCCCTGCGCTTCGACCTGGCCAAAGCGGCCCTCGGCCTTCACGCCGGTGGCGATGCGCTGATAGCGTGCCAGATCCGTCTCGTCGAAGCCGGTCTCGAAATCGCCATACAGAGCGTAGAAGGTGCTGCTTTCCACGCGGACATAGATCTTGTCGCGGCTGGCGGCGTCGAAGAAGCGCTGCGAATTGTCGCCAAATACGGTGTAATAGGCCGCCGGATCGATCGTGCCGAGGAGGCGCTGATCGTTCTCCTGCTTGGCGCTGTCATAGGCGATGGTGGCAAGATATTTGCCCAGCACACGGCCCTTTGCATAGAATGCGACGCGGGCATTGTCGCCCAGATGGCTATCGAAATCGCCTTCTCGCTCCATGTTCTCGGCGACGTTGCGTGCACCGATGGAACCTTCGGCCAGGCCGATCAGGGTCCACGGCTGGTCGCCGGGCTCGACCCACGCTTCCAGACGCTCTTCGCGTGTGGTTTCGCCGTCGGTAAAGGTGAAGGTCGCACGCAGCGCGCCGCTTACCAGCGTCGGGGCCAGTTCAATATAGGCTATGCCGTCATCACCCTCGACCAGCCAGCTGGCGGACGCGTTGCCGAACCCGCTCAGCTCGCGGCTTTGTGCGGCCTCGATGGCGCTGCGGGTCTGGTACGGGCTGTCGATGGTCAGCGAACCGGCGATGCCTGCGTGAACGGGGCGGCCATTGCGGTCGGTCATGCGCACGGCCAGCACCGGTGCGGAGGCACCATCGGCGATCAAGCGCGAAAGCTCGGGCACGATTTGAGCGCGCAGGGGCGTCGTCGAGTAATAGACAGGCCGTTCGTATGTTTCGACGGTACGGCCGTCCGCATCACGGATTTCCGCGCGCAGCTGAGTGGCCGGGCCTTCCAGAGGAATGCCGCGATAGATGCTGACCGCGAAGGTCTTGTCGGCGCTGGTCTTGGTGCCGTCAAAGGCGAGGCCCGAAACCGGCTTGCCATCTGCGTGCAGGGTTACCCGCTGGCCCGCGCGGTGGCGCACGACAACACGAATGGAGGGCGAGCGCGGATTGTGGTCCACTTCGGGGAAGACAAAACCGTCCGGCCCGTCGCCCAGTGCGAGGAAATCGGTCGATGCGCCCGATGCAGCGATATTGTCACGCTGTTCGCGCACCGGGGCTGCATTCTGGTCGATATCGGTGCCGGCTGGCAGCACAGCATGGAAATCTGCGCGTACCAGCGATCCGCCCTGACCGCTGATGAAGCGGGAGATGGGGCTGCCGGCGCTGCGGGTGGAGCGCGTGCAATCCACAAACTCGCCGCCCTCGGGGAGAGTATAGCGGATGGCCTGCACCACATGGTTGCCCGGCACGACGCCTTCGAAATGATAGCGGCCGTCATAATCGGTGATGGCAAAGCTGCCGTCTTCCATCATGACGCGCACGCCGGGAATGCCGCGGACTTCGCCATTCGGGCGGCATCCGCCATCCACGATACGGCCGATGATGGTCATCCGCGCCGTCAATCCGTCGCGCTCGATGCGGATGCCTGCCTGCGCGGCGGCCTTATTGCCGTCGGGCGCAGTGATCATGGCGAGGTTTTCTGCATCCCCGACTGGCGCATCGTCGCGCACCGTCATGGCGTAGGTGACCCGGCGCGCAATGCCGCCATCAATGGCGTCGAGCGCGAGGGAGAAGCCGTTTCCGTCGGCGTCCGGCGTCAGTCCTTCGGCGACCGGCTGCCCGTCGACACGGATGGAGTCTGTCTGCAAGCGCAGGCCGGGGGCAGCGCGGTCGGTCAGCGTCACGCCGCGCGAAGCCCGCGACGGGTTCGTGTTGCGCAGGGTGACGGTGTAGAACACGGCATCGCCGGGCTGAACGATCTCGCGCGAGGCACGCTTGTCGATCGACACATCACCGCCCGGTGCATCCAGCGGGTAGTCGATCTGAACGGGGATCAGCGAGTCGACAGCAAATGTGGCGCCATAGGAGGCGTCCGAAATCTGGAATGCGCCGCCGGAAGGTGCGGTCAGCTGCGCCAGTTCTGCCGGGGTCGCAACGGACGGGCCGGTATAGGGCGCGGGCGGCGTGACCTGCAGGCGATAGTTGCCGAATGCGACAAGCGGAAAACGATATTCGCCGGGCGCAAAGGCATATTCATCGCCATTGGCGTCGGTCGCGCTGGAGCCGCTGATCACGGTATTGGGGTAGGGCGTCACGCCGTCGAAGGAGAATACTTCTGCTGGCTGTCCGGTGGCGACATCGATCAGGGTCACAGTCGCGCCATCGACGGGCTTTCCGTCGAGACTGTCGAACACGACACCGAATGGATCGGCCAGCGCGTCCATCGCACCGGTCAGGAACGGAGTTTCGTTACCGCGAATGAAGGCTGCGATGCCGATTTCCTCACCGTCGCGCAGGCTCAGGCGGCAATCGCCGGTCACCGGGGCAGGGTTCAGCGGCAGGGTGCCGATGGATGCGAAGAAGATCCCGCTGTCATTGCTGTCCTCGACGGCAGTCAGCGTCTCGATGTCGCCGCTGGGCGTAGTCAGTTCGAGGCGCAGTTCATCGCGCGCGGCGGGGTCGAAATTGGCCGACTGCGCGTTGATCCGCAGCACGAGGTTCTGGCCAACCCGCACAGTGCGCGTGGGGAGGATGTCGGTCTGGTGTGCGCCTTCCGGCGCGCCAGCGATCGTCAGACGCGACGGGGCCGTCGCGCTGGAGCAATAGGATGCGTTCAGCTCTGCGCTTTGCGGAGCAGAAGGGAAGGGGACGAAAGTGGTCAGTTCCACTTCGGGCTGGGTCACATCGAATGTGACCGTGTTGGAGCCGACCGTCTGGTCGCGGCCGCCATCGTTCCACGAAGCGGTGGCCGTGTTGGTCACCTGCCGCTCGGATGCGAGGGACGCTTCAGGCGTCAGCACCAGCGCAGTGAAAGCTGCGAGGAGTGCCGATCCGGCGTGGAAGAAGGAGGGGTGCGACCGCATGGTGTATGCTCTGGCTTCAGTTTCTTTTGCTGTAAGCCGGAGGGAGGGCGCCCGATGTCAGGCGCCCCCCAACCGTTTTCCTGCTTAGTTGATGGTAGCGCGGAAGATGAGCGACTGCTGCTCACCGCCAGCGAGCGAGCCGATGGTGCCGGACACCACGCCGCCGCTGAAAGTACCGGCGGTGCCGCCCGGGGTGGCGCAATCAGCGCCGCCGACGCGCACACCGAATGCGGGGACATAGGTCACCTCGGCAGGCAGCGTATCGGAGATGGTCACATTGGTGGCCGTCGCGCTTCCGGCGACGTTGGCTACCAGAATGCAATATTCCATCGTTGCGCCCGGCAGATAGGTGCCGCTGTTATCGCCGCCAAAGGCACCGACAACGACTGCACTCGACTTGGTCGCGGTGAGGCCTGCTGCCAGCACGACATAATCGTCCGTGTCGAAGGCAGCGCCGTCATTGGCGATCTGGCCGTCGGCATCGGTGTCGGCAAACACGGTGTCCACGGTAAGCGGATCGGCCGAGTTGGCGGTCGCCACAGTGAACGAGCCACCCAGCGCGGTCGTGCCGTCATCAACGCGGGCAATCGCGCTCAGCGTGATGGCTGCGCGGTCATCGGTGCTCAGACCACCCTCGATGTTGGAAACAACGTGGATGATGGCCGAGTCGCCGGAAGGCAGCGCATCGATATGCGTAATCACCGTGTCGCTGGCGTCGAACACGCCCGGCGTACCGGCAGAGGGGTTGTCGAGGTAATAGGTGAAGCCGCCCGTTGCGTCGAAATTGTCGCTCGCGGTGCCGTCCAGTTCGGATGCGGTGCCGGTTGCGACGTTTGTGGCGTCAAGCTGGAAATCAACCGCGTCGTTCGATTCATTGGTCACGACATAGGTGACAGCCGCGCCGGTTTCGCCCGGCGTAACCTGGGTGCCGGTGTTGTCGGTACGAGCCACGGTCAGGTTGATCTTGCGGTCAACTGCGACCTCGTCCTGTGCTTCCACAGGATCCTGAGCCACGGCGTCAGGGCCGCTGCCGATGTTGTAGTTCACGGTTACTTCGTTGAGGATCGTCTCGCCGACCTGGGTGCCGACAGGGGCAGCCATGGCCGGGGTGGCGAGAGCCAGGGTGCCGAGTACGACACCCAGAGCGCTGCCATGGGCAAAAGTTCTGGTCATTGGTGGTCTCCGTTATGCGTTCGGACGGTCCGCGTTCCCGAAGGGCAACGGCCGGTTTTGGTTGACGCCTGAAGGGCGGTTTTCGCGGGGACGCTGGTCTTCGCCCCCGGGAAACTTTGAAATTTACTTGACGGTCGCGCGGTAGCTGACGACGCCTTCGGCCTTGGGGGCCATCTGGGCGACGACCCAGCGCAGATGCGTGACATCCTCTGCCGTTGCCGGACGCGAGGTCTGGTCTTCAGCAGTGATCGTCAGGCTTGCCAGCGGGCCCCACACGGTTCCGCCATCCACCGACACTTCCAGCGAAGCAGCCGAAGCCGGCGTCAACGTAACGTGCTGGGGGACGGGGCTGACGACCGTGAAGTCGCTGATCGTGGCGCCCGTGCGGTTGCTGTAGTTGGTCTGAAACTCCAGCACGTCGCCCGGCACGATACTGGCCGGATCGACCAGTTTCTCGCCACCATCGCTTTGGCTCACCAGCTGGATGGCGCTGGTCAGTTCGATCGGCTTGTCCTGCGCGGCGGCCGGAACGGCCATCGACGAGATTGCAAGAGCGGCGATGATACTTCTGATATTCATGGGGTTTTTCCTCGTCCGAAAGATCATTCGTCAATCTTGACTTTGAAGGTGATGATGGTGCTGGTGCCACCGGCCACCGTGCCGAGGTCGACATTGACCTGTGTGCCGTCTGCGGTGACTGCGTCCCCGTCTGCGGCATCGGTCAGGCGTACGCCGCCGACCCGCGTGGTGCTGGGGATGTAGGTGGTGTTGACCGGGATCGGATCGTTCACGACCAGCCCGTCGACCGAGCCGGAGCCCGATACGCGTGCGATCAGACGGTAGGTGACGATCGAGCCGGGAATGGTCTGACTGCCGCCGAAAGGATCGAGCACGGTCGCGCTCTTGGTCAGCGTTACAGCGCTGACCTGGGCAATCAGCGTGCCGATATCGTCGTCAATCGCGGTCGTCAGACCGACGACCGCATCGACGCCGTCGACACCCTGACCGGCAAACACCGTACCCGGCGTACCGCTGCCGGTCACAGCCGTGGCTGTCAGGCGGACATCGGCGGTATCGCCATTGCCCGGTGCCGCGCCATCAAACTCGGTAATAACAAACATGCGCAGCGAGCCGTCGGCTGCGATTTCCGGCGTGCTGCCGCCAGCCGGGATCACGATGTCTACGCCCTCGTCGTAAACGCCATTGCCGTTGCTGTCATAAGCGAACTTCACGATTGCGGGGTCGAAGTCGTCTCCGGTCAGAGCGGGATCGACATCGATATTGTATGCTTCGGGGCCGTTGCCCGTATTGTTGACTTGAAATGTGAGAACCGCGCCTGCGGCTGTAAGTACGACTTCACCGGCGTCCAGCGACTGGACGGCGACATCAAGGATCTCGTCGACCTTGACCGTAACCTTGTTCGAAGGGACCGTTTCGGTCGCTCCACCAATCGTATAGGTCGCCTCGGCGGTGTTATCGATCGGTGTACCTGCAGGGACGCCCTCGGCCATTGCGGCGGAGGGCAGGGCGATGGCGGTAAGGCCGGCAGAGGCTGCCAACAATACGCTTCTGGTGTTGCTACGTGTCATGACGCAGCCTGATGGGCCTAATTCGTTAACATCCGTTTCAACATGGCCTTCAAAGGCTCGTTATCTTGTGTTCACAAAGGCTGAAATGGCGTGGTGACGTCGTTCTCGATTAGTTCGAGAAAGGCCGTATAAAGCTCTATAATAACGACATTTCTAGGATTTCATATCGACCGTCTTGCGGCGGCTCCGAGCCGATGTTTTGCCGCCATGATGCCAAGTGTATAACGTTGTAAACAGCGCGGTCAGGGGGATTGCGTACGTTTCGACCCGGTATTTTCTCGTCCGTCAACGAAATGTCAGGATATGCAGAATCGTGCCTGGCGCGCGCTCTCGGCCCCGCAAAAGCGTGCGTTTCCATGGCAAATGGCGATGTGAGGAAAGTCCACTGGTCGGGACGATAGGATTCGAACCTACGACCCCCACACCCCCAGTGTGGTGCGCTACCAGACTGCGCTACGTCCCGATCAGTGGAAGGCGCGCCTATAGGGTTGTGCCATTCCGGTGGCAAGTATCCTTCGCGCTGCGTGAACACGGCGGTGTTGGCTTGCCGGCACCCTTTCGCAATTCATTGCCCCGCCATGGCAATCTTGCTAGGCGCGCGGCGAAAGGGTGCACTAGGCGACGATTGTCGTCAGGACGCGCCCGAGATACGCGTCATAACAACCGGTACCGGATACCAATTTCATGCTCGATATTCTCGCCGCCGCGGCCAGCGCTGAAGCGCCGCCTGCATGGGTCCAGTTTCTGCCGCTTATCGGCATGGGCCTGATCTTCTGGTTCCTGATCATCCGCCCGCAAATGAAGCGGCAGAAGGAGCATCAGGCCAAGGTCGCCGGCATCAAGAAAGGCGATCAGGTCGTCACCGCAGGCGGGCTGGTCGGCAAGGTCGTCAAAGTGGACGATGATTACGCCGATATCGATCTCGGCGGCGGCACCCGCGTCAAAGCGGTGAAGGCAACGATTGGCGATGTGATCCCGCCAGCGGGTGCCAAGCCTGCGAACGATTGATCGGGGCTTAGAACACAATGCTCGAATTTCCGCGTTGGAAGAAGATCTGGCTGTGGGGCATCACCGCGCTGTGTTGCCTCGCGGCTATGCCTTCCGTGCTGTCGTCCACCGGTGTTACGTGGCCCGAGGCACTGCCGAACCCGACTGTCAATCTGGGCCTGGACCTCGCCGGCGGGAGCCACATCCTGCTTGAGGCCGAGCCCGATCAGGTGGCGGCCCAGCGGCTGGAGAATATGGAAGAGGGCGTGCGCGGCGTGCTGCGCGATGCCGAGCCGCGTATCCGTATCGGCGATGTCTCGACGGGCGAGGGGCAGCTGTCGTTCATGCTGGAGAACAGCAGCGATATCGACCGTGCCCGCGAATTGCTCACCCCGCTGATGAATGGCGATGGGCTGGTGCAGGAATGGGAACTGACGGTCGTCGATTCCTCCCGCATGGTGCTGACGCAAACCGCCGCCGGGCTGGAAACGGCGATTACGCAGGCGATGGACAGCGCCACCGAGGTGGTTCGCAAGCGTATCGACGAGCTGGGCACGCGCGAGCCGACAATCATTCGGCAGGGCGATACCCGCATCGTGGTGCAGGTGCCCGGTCTGCAGGATCCCGATCAGCTGAAGGACTTGTTGGGCCAGACGGCAAAACTGGAGTTCAAGCTGGTCGACCAGTCGGCGCTGCCGACCGATATCGAACAGGGCATTGCGCCTCCCGGCAGTCAGATTTTCCCGTTTGCCGAGGGCACTCCGCAGCAGGGCACGTCCATTGCTGTGCGGCGGCTTGGCGGGATTCAGGGCGACAATCTGATCAATGCGCAGGCGGGCATCGATTCCCAGAACCAGCAGAATGTCGTGAACATCACATTCGACCAGCAGGGAGGGCAGCGCTTCGCCCAGCTCACGACGCAGAATGTGAACAAGCCATTCGCGATTATTCTCGATGGCGAAGTCTTGTCTGCGCCCAATATTAATGAACCAATTCTGGGTGGTAGCGCGCAAATCTCAGGCAGTTTCACGGCCGAAAGCGCCAATGCCCTGTCGATCTCGCTGCGCTCTGGCGCGTTGCCGGTGGACTTGGCCGTGGTCGAGGAGCGGACGGTCGGCCCCGATCTGGGTGCGGACTCGATCCGGCGCGGCATGCTGGCCATGGCGCTGGGCTCGGCGCTGGTGATCGGCCTAATGATGCTGACCTATGGCCGTTTCGGGGTCTACGCGACCATAGCTTTGATCTTTAACGTATTGATGATCCTCGGAATCATGGCCGTGCTGAATACGACGCTGACCCTGCCGGGGATCGCCGGGTTCGTGCTGACAATCGGCGCGGCGGTGGATGCCAATGTGCTGATCAACGAGCGTATCCGCGAGGAGCGCAGACGTGGCAGGCGGGTCGTGGCGGCAGTCGAGAACGGCTATAAAGAAGCCAGCCGGGCGATTTATGATGCCAACATCACCAACTTCATTGCCGGCGTGCTGCTGTTCCTGTTCGGCTCCGGTCCGATTCGCGGCTTTGCTGTCGTTCTGATCATCGGCCTGTTCACCAGCGTGTTCACCGCCGTGGTGCTGACGCGGATGTGGGTGGCCGGATGGCTGCGGGCCAAGCGTCCGTCAGAGCTGTATATTTAAGGGAACGCGCGCGATGAAACTTCTCAAACTCGTCCCTGACGACACCAACATCAAATTCCTGAAATGGCGGATACCGTTCTACGTCGTCAGCCTGCTGCTGATGGCCGCGAGCTGGGGCCTCGTGCTGACCAAGGGCCTCAATTACGGGGTCGATTTTGCCGGCGGTCAGGAAATCCGTGCGACCTTCGTGGGCGAGGCTTCTGCGCCGATCCCCGAAATCCGCGAGTCATTGACCTCGATCAAAAATGTTGGCGATCCCGTGGTCCAGCGCTTTGGAGCAGAGAACGAGGTCTCGATCCGCGTGAAGCTGCCGCCCGAGGCCGAGGGCGACAAGGAGTTTGCCGACCGGTTGACTCGGGACATCACCGATACGCTGAAAGAGGATCACCCGCAGGTGCGGATCGACGGGGTGGACTCGGTATCGGGCAAGGTTTCGGGTGAGTTCCGCTCGGCCGCTGTCTGGGCTTTGCTCGCGGCAATGGTGGCGATTGCGCTCTACATCTGGATCCGGTTCGAATGGCAATTCGGGGTCGGGGCGCTGTTCGCTCTGGCGCATGACGTTTCGCTGGCGCTGGGCATGTTTGCGCTGTTCCAGATGGAATTCAGCCTGCAGATCATCGCTGCGATTCTGGCGATCATCGGTTATTCGCTGAACGACACGATCGTGGTGTATGACCGCATCCGCGAGAACCTGAAAAAGTTCCGCAAGATGCCGATGCCCGAACTGCTCGATCTGTCGGTGAATGAGACGCTGGCGCGCACGGTGATGACCTCGCTGACGCTGCTGGTGGCCTTGCTGCCGTTGCTGTTCTTCGGCCCTGCCAGCCTGTTCGGACTGGTCGCGGCGATTGTGCTGGGCCTCTTCGTCGGGACCTACAGCTCGGTCTATATGGCCGCGCCGATCCTGATCTGGCTGGGTGTGTCGAGCGACAGCTTCGTGCCGCAGGAAACCGAGGCCGACCGGCAGGAGAAGATTGCGCGGGGCGAAACCGCCTAGGCAGCGATCAGGCCCGGTCGGTTAGACCCATTAGATCAGGCCTTATGCGCCGCGACCAGCACGTCGTAATATTCGCCCAGCTTCGCGCCGTTCACGCGCCAGTCGAACTGCTCGGCCATGGCGACGGTGGCGTTTCTGTCCGGCGGATCGGCCAGAACGGCGCGGATAGCTGATGCTATCGCCCCGGCGTTGCGCTCGACAATTCTGCCCGCCGCTTTTTCCGTCACCAGCTCGCGTGCGCCGCCAGCATCGGTGATGACCAGCGGCGTTCCGCAGGCCAGCGCCTCGACCCAGGCATTGGCGAGCCCCTCGCTGGCCGAGGGCAGGACCATGATGTTGGCCGCCGAGAGAACCAGCGGCAGGAGATCGTGATCGAGCAGGCCGAGGAAATGGACGCGGTCGGCGACGCCGTGTTCCTTCGCCAGAGCGCGCAGGGAAGCCTCATCCTCTCCCTTGCCCACCAGCAGCAATTGCGCATCGGGAATAGAGGCCAGTGCTTCGATCACAAACACTTGCCCCTTGCGCTGGATCAACGCGCCCACGGTGGCGAGAATGGGCGCATCGCCTGACAGGGGTAGGCCCAATTCATCCGAAAGCCTGTCGCGCAGTTTGGTGTGATTGAGCGGGCGAAACTTGTCGCGGTCGAGCCCCGTGTAGTGGATGGTGATCTTTTCAAGCGGGAGGCCGATGCCCGCCATGTCGTCCGCAAGCGCTTCGCAAACAGCGAGCAGCCCGCCCGCCTGCGCACTCGCGCTGCGCATCGCGCGATTGGCATAGGGTTTTGCGCCCCAGAAATGGATGTCCGCCCCGCGCGCCTTGATCGACAGGGGCAGCCCGAGTGCCTCGGCGATGGTCGCTGCAGCAGGCCCGTCCGGATAAAAGAACTGCGCATCGACAATATCGAAGGGCCGCTCGGCATGCAGGCGCTTTGCCAGAGGCAAGACGGACCGCGCGATCATGGACGGGTTCAATCTCCCGCCGATCTTGGGCAGAAGCGTGAAAGTGGGGCGGCGCACATGGACGCCGTGCTCATCCCCGTCGACAGCAGCATCGGCCAGCGCGGTATATTCGCCGAACAGGACAGGAGGCACGCCAATGGGATTGATCACGGTCACATCCCAATCGCCGTGCGCTGCCAAAGCCTCGAGAGACCGCGCGACGAATGTCCCGAAGCGCGGGCGAGCGGCATTGGGATAGAGCGTGCAAAGCGAGAGAACGCGCTTCATGTTACCGGCGCTCACAGGCGGCGCACCAGCATCTCGCACACTGCGATCCATGGCGGATCATCCACCACCTGCTGTTTCTGGCCCATGCCGGGCGGCAACAGGCCGACCATGCTGCCCTGCCGGTCGATCAACCGGCCAAAGGCGAAACGGCCACCGGGGCGGGGCACGAGCACATCGCGATTGATGGCGCGCGCCGCTTCCGATGGATCGACCTGACGCAGCCAGATCTGGTCACCGGGCAAATAGGCGCCGCTCGCAACCTCCACATTCATCACGGTGAGCACGCCTTCACCGGCCAGATCGGAGGGCAGTATCGCATCCAGAGGCTTGGCCAGCGCTTCCGGGCCGCTCGCGCCGAGGCTGGCGATGATCTGCGGATGATCCACATTGTCCGAGCGGACGAGCGTTTCCGGATCGACTTCCAGCGCGGCTGCTATCCGCTCCATCCATTTCAGCGAGACATTCCGCATCCCTGTTTCCAGCCGGCCAATCGTTTGGGCAGTTGTCGGCGGTTCGCAGGCGGCGGCAAGCTGAGCGAGAGTAAGCCCGCGATCCTTCCGGATGGCTCTGATACGATTAATCATAGTACGTCCCTGAACCGCAATGGTGAGAAAACACTTTCCTACACGATGCGCACTTTGGCAAGTCGCGATTCGCCATATTGGTTATTCTTCAGGAGAACAGCATTGCCGCAGAACCTCGTCGAACGCGCACTGACGTCCGAGGGCCCGGCGCGTGGAGGCGGTGCCGCGCCTCGCGCGGGCCGCGCCCGCCGGACAGTCACGGTCAATGCCAGCGAGTCGCCGCTGGCCTGGCTGCATTCGCGCGGGCATCTGGAGGACCGGCTGTTCGATGCAGGCGAGCGACTGAGGGCAGATTACGAGCGGGCGCAATTAGGGCCGAGCGTCACCATGCGCTGGGATCCGGTGCGGGTGAAGGGCGGCGAGGCGGGCCTGACCCCGACCGAGCGCCAGATTTCGGCCAAGCGCCGCTTCGACGAGGCTTTGGCGCAGGCGGGCAGCGGGCTGGCCGACATTCTGTGGCGCGTCGTATGCGCGGGCGAAAGCCTCTCGCTGGCCGAAAAGGCGCTCGATTGGCCCACACGGTCGGGCAAGCTGGTGCTCAAGCTCGCGCTTGACCGGGTGGCCGATTACTACCGCATCCGCTGAGGGAAGCGCTTAGCCTTCGGGATAGAAGAACCGCTCCTCGACGATCTTGTCGTTCTCGACCGTATAGATGCCGACTTCCTTCATCTGGCTGCGCTCGCCATCCATGGTGACGTCCATCCCGTAATGCACAGCGAACTGGTTGCCGGTGACAAACGGGCCCTCGGTGGTGGTGTCGTGCACCTCGGTGTTCTCGAACCACCAGGCGTGCTTCTGGAGCAGCGCTTCGCGGCCCTGACAGCGTGACATCGGGCCATCGCCCGGCTCGATGCTGACGATATCGTCGGACCAGTGGGATTGATAGCCTTCCGCATTGTCCTCGGCGACGGCCTTGGTGAATTCCTGTGCGACGGTTTCAACAGACATAATGCTCTCCTCTCAAGCGTAAGATTTTAGCCAAAGAAGGCGGCAATTTCATGACGGGGGAGATTAGCCCACATGGCGCAATTTGCGCGCAACCTGCCGTCGGAGCTCCGGCAGCGCCTCACCTTCGAACCAAGGGTTTTTGCGCATGAAGATTGTGCTGCGCCATGCCGGATGCGGCAGAGGGAGGACGCCGGGCAGGAAGTCACGGTAGGCCTGCACCCGGTCAGTGAGCGTCCACCGGCGCGTTTCGGGCAGATAATACGCCTGCGCATATGTGCCGACGAGCAGCGTCAGCCGGTCTTGCGGCAGCGATGCAAGCACGCGCTCATGCCATAATGGCGCGCATTCCGGGCGTGGCGGATTGTCGCCGCCCGATGCCTTGCCCGGATAGCAGAAGCCCATCGGCACCAGAGCAACCTGCGCCGGATCGTACATCTGCGCTTTGGTCAGGCCGGTCCATTCGCGCAGGCGATCCCCGCTGGCGTCATCCCACGGGATGCCGCTGGCGTGGACCTTCGATCCGGGAGCCTGACCGATGATCAGCAGGCGCGCGGTGGAGGAGAAGGAGACCACTGGGCGCACACCGTGGGGTAGGGCGCTGGCGCACACAGTGCAGGCTGCAATCTCCGCCTGCAGGCTCACGCGCTCTCCACCCGTTCTGCCAGTTCCAGCCAGCGTTCCTCCGCAGCGTCTTTTTCAGCGCGGGCATTCTCCAAGCCCTTCGAGATATTCGCGAATTTCTGCGGATCCTTGGTGAACAGGTCGGGGTCGGACAGGATCTGCTCGCCGCGAGTGATGGCGCTTTCCAGTTCCTCGATCCGGGCAGGCAGCAGATCGTAATCGCGCTGCTCGTTGAAGGAGAGCTTGTCTGCGCGGGGCGGCGGGGGAGGGGGCGGCGCACTGGTCTGAACAGGCTCCGATTTGCCCGCGCGCGATTTGCCGATCACCCGGGTCTGCCGCTTGCGCTCCCAATCCTCGTAACCGCCAGCGACCACATCCACCGATCCGCTGCCATCGAGGCCGAGCGTAACGGTGACGGTCTTGTCCAGAAAATCGCGATCATGGCTGACGATCAGCACGGTTCCTTCGTAATCCGCGATCACTTCCTGCAGCAAATCGAGCGTTTCCAGATCGAGATCGTTGGTCGGCTCGTCCAGCACCAGAAGATTGGACTTCGCGGCAAATTCACGGGCGAGCAGCAGGCGCGATTTCTCGCCGCCTGACAGAATACCGACCTTGGTATCGACGATTTTCGGGTCGAACAGGAAATCCTTCAAATGGGCCTGCACATGCTTGCGATTGCCCTGCACGTCGATCCAGTCGCCACCCTCGGCCAGAATATCGCGGACGGTTCTATCGGGCTCCATCATGCTGCGCTGCTGGTCGATCATCACGCCGGTCAGTTTCTTGGAGATTTCCACCGAACCACTGTCGGGCTCCAGCTCTCCGGTCAGCATCTTGAGCAAGGTCGTTTTGCCCGCGCCGTTTGATCCGACGATCCCGATCCGGTCGCCCCGCTGGATGCGGAGCGAAAACGGCTTGATGACAGCGCGCCCGTCATAGGTCTTGGCGATATCCTTCGCCACGATGACGGACTTGCTCTTGAAGTCTTCTTCCACCGTCAGCTTCAGCTTCGCCGTGCCCGATGTGTCGATCATTGCGGCGCGGGTGGCGCGCAGTTTCCAAAGCGCTTCCAACCGGCCCTGATTACGCTTGCGCCGGGCGGTCACACCGCGCTCCAGCCAGCGCGCTTCCTGTTTCAGCTTGACGTCCATCCGCTCGGCCATGCGGGCTTCTTCGGCATAGACCTGCTCTTCCCATGCCTCGTATCCGCCAAAGCCGACTTCCTTGCGCCGGACGATCCCGCGATCAAGCCACAGCGTCGCGCGGGTCAGGCGTTTCAGGAACGTCCGGTCATGACTGATGACCACAAACGCGCCGGTGTAGCGCTCCAGCCAGCCTTCCAGCCATTCGATGGCGCTCAGGTCCAGATGGTTGGTCGGTTCGTCCATCAGCAACAGATCGGGGTCCTGCGCCAGCGCGCGGGCAATGGCCGCGCGGCGACGCTCGCCGCCGCTGGCACCGGGGGCAGGCGTGGTCATGTCGATGCCGAGCTGACCGGCAATGGCTTCGACCGCGTATTCTTCCGGAGGGCTATCACCGGACAGCGCGAAATCCATCAGCGTGGCAAACCCTGTCATATCGGGGTCTTGCTCCAGCACGACGATCTGCGTGTTTGCCTTTACCTTGCGAATGCCCTGATCGGCCTCCAGCACACCCTCGATCAGGCGGAACAGCGTAGTTTTGCCTGCGCCATTGCGCCCGATTAGCGCCAGTCGGTCGCGCGGGCCGATATGCAGATCGATATTCTCACGCTCCGGCCCGCCCAACAGCCAGCGGCCGCCCTGCTGCAGGCCTAATCCTTCCCAGGAGAGTATCGGTGGTTGCGCCATGATGGGGGGCAGGTAGGGGTGGCGGCGGATGACAGCAAGCCGGTTCAGCCAGGTGTAAGCGCCAGTGGCCCAGCTTGGCTGCCATAGACACACAGGAGAACGCCCATGTTTCGCCCCACATTCCGCCCTTCGATCCGCGCTGGATTGATTGCCGCCAGCCTGCCTTTTGCCGCGATGACCAGCCCTCTGGCAGCAGCAACGGTGGAAATTACCGCCACCAATCCCGTGATCGAACTGAGCGTGTACGAGCAGGTCGAAGTGGCCCCCGATATCGTCACACTGGGTGCGGGCGTATCGACCGAAGCGCCCACAGCGGTGGAAGCCCTGCGGCGCAATTCGGCGGAGATGCGCCGCGTGGTGGACCTGATCAAGGCGCTGGGCATCGATGCGCGCGATATCCAGACGACCGGCATCAATCTCAATGCGCGCTATGACTACGACCGCAGTAGCCAAAAACAGGTGTTCCGCGGCTATCAGGCATCGAACCGGGTGAGCCTGCGGCTGCGCGAGATTGAGCGGGCAGGCGAAGTGCTCGACGCGCTCGTATCCGCGGGTGCTACCGACATTAACGGCCCCAGTTTCTCGGTCGAAGATGACACGGCTGCAAAGGACGAAGCGCGCGGCCGGGCGATGGCCAGCGCGCAGGCGCGGGCAGAGGCTTATGCACAGATGGCGGGATATTCTGGCGTTCGCATCTTGCAAATCTCCGAAACCATTCGCAACAGCGCGCCGCGCGGTGAGGCGATCATGGTGACCGCCTCGCGCATGGCCGATGCTGCCGCTCCGCCGCCGCCCATCGAGCCGGGTATGGTCGGCACAGGCGTATCGGTATCGGTAACGTATGAAATGATCGGCGCACCGGTTGTCGGCTGACAAGCCTGCCCGGCTGAACAATCCGCACCGCGCATATTCACGGCGTGTTCAATGGTTTCGTCCTAATACTGGAAGCGTAATGAAAACAGCACTTCTCTCTCTGGCCGCTGCCACGCTTGCTTTAACGGGCTTTTCTGCTCCGGCAGAGGCGCAGCAACGCAAACCGCAGGACGAGGCTCGCAAGGAAATGCGGGCCGGCAACGTGCTGTCGCTTCGAGAGATCGAGCGCCGCATCCTGCCGACCATGCGCGGGGCGGAATATCTCGGCCCGGCTTACGATTCGACGGCGGTCGCCTATCGCCTGAAATTCATCCGCAAGGGTAAGGTCACTTTCGTCGATGTGGATGCGCGCACCGGCCGGGTGCTGCGCCGCTCCAACTGAGCCGCATCCCGGTGAACCACGAAACTGCGCAGAAACCGCGTCGCGCATTGACGCAGCGCGGGCTTACGCGCCACAAGGCACGCCATATTATAGGGGGCTTTGAGCGACCATGCGCATTCTGATTGTCGAAGACGAACCCACTCTGGGCCAGCAGCTGAAAAGCACGCTGGAGCAAAACGGGTATGCTGTTGATCTGTCCACCGATGGGGAGGACGGACATTTTCTCGGCTCGACCGAGAATTACGACGCCGTGATCCTCGATCTGGGCTTGCCGGAAATCGACGGGCTGACTGTGCTGGGCATGTGGCGCAAGGAAGGCCGCGACTTTCCCGTGCTGGTCCTGACAGCGCGCGACAGCTGGTCCGACAAGGTGGCCGGTCTGGATGCAGGCGCGGACGATTATCTCGCCAAGCCGTTCCAGACCGAAGAACTGATCGCCCGTCTGCGCGCGCTCATCCGCCGTGCTTCGGGCAACACTTCCAGCGAGCTGATGGCGGGCGATGTCCGGCTGGATACTCGCAGCGGCCGTGTCACGCTGAAGGGCGAGCCGGTGAAGCTGACGGCGCAGGAGTACAAGCTGCTGAGCTATCTGATCCACCACAAGGGCAAGGTGGTCAGCCGCACCGAACTGATCGAGCATATTTACGATCAGGATTTCGACCGCGATTCGAACACGATCGAAGTGTTCGTGACGCGCATCCGCAAGAAGCTGGGCGCAGAAGTCATCACCACTATTCGCGGCCTTGGCTACAGCCTCGACGATCCTGCCGACGCGCCCAGAGCCTGATATGAATGCGCCTGATCGCATAAGCGCATCATTGGGCGCGGGCGAGGCAGGCACTGGCGATGAGCCCGGCGCGACCGGCGATGACATAGAAGAGCGCACCACACCGCATACGGGCAGTCTGGCCCGGCGGATGATGGTAATCTCCGCCGTGTGGATCAGCATACTGTTGCTGAGCGGCGGCTTTGCGCTGGACCGGACGCTGGTTGCGCTGGTGGAGCGCAATTTCGATGATCAGCTGGAATACGTGCAGACAGCGCTGATCGCGTCCTCCGAAATCGGACCGGATGGGGAAGTTCTGCTCTACCGTCCGCTTGGCGATCAACGGTTTCTTGAGCCCAATAGCGGGCTTTATTGGCAGATCAGCGGCGATGGCCATGATGATTGGCCGAGCCGTTCGCTGTGGGATCGAACCCTGCAGGTGCGCGAGCAACGCCCCGGGGACGAGGCCGAGTTCTACAATAGCAGCCAGTTCTCCGACGAACCGCTGCGTATGGTGGAGCGCAGCGTCATCCTGCCCGGCAGTGATACCAGCTGGACCTTCGCAGTCGCATCCGCGCGCGAGGAACTGGATGCGCAGATCGCCCGCATCCGCTCTATTCTCTTCTGGAGTTTCGCAGTGCTGGCCATCGGCCTGCTGATTCTCGCAGCGCTGCAAAGCTATTTCGGCCTGCGCCCCTTGCGCCGCGTGCGCGAGGCGATCCAGCGTATCCGCACCACCGGCACCAACCGGGTCACCGATCCGCTGCCCTACGAAGTTCAGCCGCTGGTGCAGGAATTGAACGCCTTGCTCGCACATTCCGAGCGGCAGGCAGAGGAAGCGCGCACCCATGCGGGCAATCTCGCCCATGCGCTGAAAACTCCGCTGACCGTAGTGAACAATGCGGCGACGGCCCACGCCGACGATCTGGCGGACACAGTCATTCGCGAGGCGCGGACAATGCGCCGCCATGTCGATCACCACCTTGCGCGGGCGAGGGCAGTGGGGCGGCGGGCCACGGGTCTGGCCCGCACATCATTGAACGACAGCGCAGCGGCGGTGCAGCGCGCGGTCGAGCGGCTTTACGCTCATGTCCGCTTCGATATCGATGGGCCGACCGATCTACTGGTTGCGATCGAGCGGCAGGATCTCGATGAAATCCTTGGGAATCTGATCGAAAACGCAGCCAAGTATGGCGGCGGGAGTGTGTTCGTGACGCTCGATGCGGAAAGCGATGGCAGCGGCACCGATCCGTGCGTGATCTGGGTCGAGGATGACGGAATGGGCATTCCCGAAGAGGAGCGCATCCGCATTTTCGACCGGGGCGCGCGGCTGGATACGGGCAAACCCGGCACCGGTCTCGGTCTCGCGATCGTGCGGGATGTGGCAGAGATCTACGGCGGCACTGTCACTCTCGGCGAAAGCGAGGACCTTGGCGGGCTGCTGGTCCGGCTGGTTCTGCCACGGGCGGAGCAGCTTCGACCGGACTAGATTTGGTCGGTAACAGCCGCGTGGCCTGTTCCACCTCTTCCAGCCCTTTCCAAAATGCGTCAGTCGATCTGGAGTTCTTCGCTGGAGCACCGGTCAAGAGCCAACAGGCCAATCTGGAATTCAAACAAAAAAAGGGGCCCCGTGAGGGACCCCTTTTAAAAATTCAAAGGCGTCAGCCGATTAGTTGCTGATCGGCTCGTCGTCGCCGCCGGCACCAATGGCAATCGCCAGAGCCAGAACACCGAACAGTGCGAGGATCGCACCAGCCTTGCCACCAGCTTCGCTTTCGCCGCTGATCGGAGCAGAACGATCAGCTACCGTGGCCTGTGCCGCGATCGGGGCGACCGCGAGGGTGCCAGCGGCGAGGACTGCAGTGAGCTTACCAAATTTCATTCTTTTGTCTCCGTATGTCTAAATCTGCATATCCTGATATGGCGCGGCCTTCGCACTTGCAACAGAAAATGGGGCGAGGCGGGGTGAAATGTGGCGATTCAGCGGCGATGCGCGATGATTTGCGGCGTTTTTGCCACATAGCGGGGCAGTCCGGCGCCTCATTTGGACCGCGCCTGTTCGTGATGCCGAATCACTTCGTCGATAATGAAGCGCAGAAATTTCTCCGAAAATTCGGGGTCGAGATGCGCTTCCTCGGCCAGCGCGCGCAATCTCTGGACCTGTCGCTTCTCGCGATCCGGATCGGCTGGCGGAAGCGCTGCTTTCGCTTTGTAGTCGCCCACAGCCTGTGTGATTCGGAACCGTTCCGCGAGCATATGGATAAGGGCCGCGTCGATATTATCGATCGAACGGCGATACGTCACAAGGACTGTGTCCTCATCCGTAGGCAGCGGGGCGGGTGCATCGTGATTGCTCATATCCCTCTTAGCTAGCAGCAATTCGTTCCTTGCCAAGCGCGCGGGCACGCCGCATGAACATTGCCACGATGAGCGCAGACATCCTGACTTTCCCCAAGGGGCCCGAAGCTCCGCAGCCGTCTCTCGACCCCATGCTGGCGCTCACGGCGTCGGGCATGAATGCGGTGAATTCGGTCATTCTGGACCGGATGCAGAGCGAGATTCCGCTCATACCTCGCCTTGCCGGGCATTTGATTGCGGGCGGCGGGAAGCGTCTGCGCCCGATGCTCACGCTCTCCGGGGCAGAGCTTGTCGGGTATCAGGGCACGCGTCACTACAAATTGGCCGCTGCCGTCGAGTTCATTCACACGGCGACTTTGCTGCATGACGATGTGGTCGATGGCAGCGAGCTGCGGCGCGGGAAGGCTGCGGCCAATATCATCTTCGGCAACCCCGCCACCGTGCTGGTTGGCGATTTCCTTTTCAGCCGCTCGTTCGAGCTGATGACCGAGGACGGAAGCCTGAAGGTTCTGAAGATTCTGTCGTCCGCCAGTGCCGTGATTGCGGAAGGGGAAGTCGCCCAGCTATCCGCCCAGCGCCGGATTGCCACGAGCGAGGCGAAGTATCTCCACATCATCGGCGCGAAAACCGCCGCTCTTTTCGCCGCTGCCAGCCGGATATCGGCCGTCGTCGCCGAATGCGACGAGGCGCAGGAACAGGCGCTCGACGATTATGGACGCAATCTGGGCGTGGCCTTTCAGCTGATCGACGATGCGCTGGATTACGATGCGGATGCCGCACAGATGGGCAAGGATCGCGGGGATGATTTCCGCGAGGGCAAGATGACCCTGCCGGTGATCCTGGCTTATGCGCGGGGCGATGCGGAGGAACGCAAGTTCTGGGAAGCGGCGATTGGCGGCCACCGGACGTCGGATGCCGATCTGGATCATGCGATCGAGCTGATTGGCCGCCATGGCGCGGTCGAGGCGACGCGCGAGCGGGCGCGCCACTTTGCCCAGCAGGCCGCCGACAGCCTGTCGATCTTTCCCGATGGAGAGGCCCGCGCGGCTATGGTCGAGGCCGCCCAGTTCGCAGTCTCGCGGGGCTATTGATTCCGGACGACGGTTTGAGAGAGGAGGGTGCTGTGAGCCAGCTTCCTGTCCACGCTGTTCTTCCCGATCTGCTCGATGCGATGCGGTCCGGCAATGGCGCGGTGCTCGTCGCTCCGCCGGGAGCGGGCAAGACCACGGCAATCGCGCCTGCGCTGCTCAGTGAAGAATGGTGCGGGCGCGAGATATTGCTCCTTAGTCCGCGCAGGGTGGCAGCCCGTGCGGCAGCCGAGCGTATGGCGCAGAATGCCGGAGAGAGTGTCGGAAAAACAGTCGGTTATACGACACGCCTCGACACAAAGCGAAGCTCTGCCACCCGCGTCACGGTGCTTACCGAGGCGATTTTCGTCAACCGGATTGCCGATGATCCGGAGCTGAAAGGTGTCAGCGCGGTGCTGTTCGATGAAGCGCATGAGCGCAACCTCGACAGCGATCTGGGGCTGGCTTTGGCAATCGAGACCCAGCAAATTCTCCGTCCCGATCTGCGCATTCTGGTCATGTCGGCGACAATTGACGGGGCGCGGTTTGCCCGGCTTCTGGGCGAAGAGACGCCGGTACTGGAAAGCGAGGGGCGCAGCTTTCCTCTGGAAATCGAATGGCTTGGCGCGGATCCTTCGCAGCGCATTGAAGACGCCATGACGTCAGCCATCCGCACGGCGTGGGCGGATACCGGGGGCGATATACTGGCGTTCCTGCCCGGTTTGCGGGAGATCGCGCGGGTGCAGGAACGGCTCGAGGCGGTGTTCATCGATACGCCGATCCTCCCCTTGCACGGACAGGTGGAACCGGCGGCGCAGCGTCATGCCATCCAGCGCGACCCGCAGGGCCGCCGCCGGATTGTGCTTGCGAGCGCCATTGCCGAGACTTCGCTGACGCTCGACGGTGTCTCGGTCGTGGTCGATAGCGGCTTGTCGCGGCAGGCTTTTTTCGATCCCGTAGGCGGTGCGACGCGGCTGGAAACTGTCTGTGCCAGCCAGGCATCGGCGGACCAGCGGGCGGGGCGCGCTGCGCGGCAGGGTCCGGGGATCGCCTATCGCCTGTGGAACGAGGCGGGCCATGCGGGGCGGCCAGCTTACTCGCCGCCCGATATCGAGACCGCCGATGTGGCACCCCTGCTGCTGACGCTGGCCAATTGGGGTGCGGGCGATCCATCTGCTCTGCCCTGGCTCGATCCGCCGCCGCTGGCTTCGCTTGCCTCCGCGCGGGATCGCTTGGCGAAACTGGGCGCGCTGGATGATGCCGGGCGCATCACGCCTGCCGGGAAAGACCTTGCCAAACTCCCGCTCGATCCGGCATCGGCTGCGGCTGTGCTGGCGGGCGCGCGGGCAGGGCAGGCGGTGGAGGCGGCCAAGCTGGTCCTGTTGCAGCAGGAACGCGGCCTCGGCGGACGAAGCGAGGATCTGTGGCGGCGATTGAGCGCGTGGAATGCCGATCGCGGAAAGCGGGCGCAGGCCACGCGGCAACTGGCCCAGAGATGGGCGAAAGCAGCGGAGCGTCTGGCGACGGCACGTGAGGCGGAGCATCGCAGTCCGGCTTTGTTCCTCGCAGCCGCCCGGCCCGATTTCATCGCGCGCCGACGCAATGCTTCGGGTGAGGAATGGCTCTCGGCGGGCGGGCGTGGCTATCGGCTGGATCCGGTGTCGCCGTTGGCCCGCGCGGAGTGGATCGTGATCGGCGATGCACAGGGCCATGCACAGGGCGCTCGTATAACCTCGGGCATCGAACTGGATGCGCAGGAGCTGGAAGCGCATCTTGGGCATTTGATCGAAGAGAAACGATCAGTCCGTTGGAATACCAAGGAAAAGCGTATCGAGGCGCGGCGCGAAGCGCGGCTTGGCGCGATCGTGATGAAAAGCGGATCGGACGAAGCACCGGACCCCGATGCGGTTGCCGCCTGTCTGCTCGAGGCAGCGCGCGAGAACATCGCGGCAATCGTCCCGGCCGAACTTCTGGCGCGGGGAAAATATGTCGGAATTCCAGAGCTTTCCGTGGAGCATCTGAAAAAGACTGTTGATCTTTGGCTGGCTCCGCTGCTGCTCGGAAAACGCAATCTCGATCTGTCCGGACGGGCGGTGACGGATGCAGTGCTGGGTCAGCTCGATTGGGACACGCAGAGCAAGCTCAAAACGCTAGCCCCGCAGCAATTCACCTCCGCCGCAGGCACGAGCCACGCGATCGACTACACCGGCGATGATGCTCCTGCGGTGGAAGTGCGCGTGCAGGCGATGTTTGGGGTGGACCGCCATCCGATGATCGGCTCCACCCCGCTATTGCTCAAGCTGACCAGCCCAGCAGGCCGCCCGGTGCAAGCGACCCGCGACCTGCCCGCCTTCTGGCGCGGCAGCTGGGCCGATGTGCGCAAGGATATGAAAGGCCGATACCCGAAACATCGCTGGCCCGACGAACCATGGGCGGAAAAGCCGAGCCTGAAGACGAAGAACGCCTTTTCAAAGGGGCAGGGCTGAATTAGAGGCGGACGGCACGCATCGCGGGCCGCAAGCGCGACCGCGCGCCCGAGCTGATGCGAGGAAGCCAAGGCGGGCGGAGGCCCGCCGCCCGGCGATTGAGGGACCAGACAAAAAATGGCCGCAAGAATTTACCAACGACCGAAATCCGCGATGCAGTCCGGCAAGGCGCGCATTGATGAGTGGGTGCTCGAATTCGAGCAGAGCGAGGCGCGCCAGGCGGATCCGCTGATGGGCTGGACCGGCAGCGGCGATACGCAGGCGCAGGTGGTTCTGTCGTTCGAAAGCAAGGATGCGGCGAAGGCGTATGCCGAAAAGCACGGGATTGCCGCCCGCGTGCACGCGACGCCGCCCAAATCGCTTAAGCTGCAGGCCTACGCCGATAATTTCCGATAGAGCTGCGCGCCGACTATTCGCTCATTTCTTCTTGAAACATGTACTGCTGTTCCATTCTAATGGAATTGCCCTGCCACTGCGACAATCCGGCCTCGACAGCGGTGCGGCAATCGGTCGCATCATGGCCGATATCGTCGGCCATATAGAGCACTTCACTGGCATCTGGCCGGGTGAACCTGATGTCGTCGCACTCGCCATCATTGGCGTATTCGCCGTCGTCATCGCCGTAATTGATGTCAGCCGGATCGGTCAGCGGGGCGAACAGCGGGGAGAGGGTTACCCGTCCCTGCATGAACAGCGCGCGGCAATCGCTAGCATCGCGGCCGATATTGTCGGTCAGCAACCCCGCGCCCATTTTGCGCCCTTCGAAACGCGGATCGTCACAATCGCCATCATCGGCATACAAGCCCGAATCATCACCGAAATCGATGATTACCCGGTTGCTTTGCGCGGTCAGCGGAATGGTCCCGATGGTGAGGCATATGATTGAAAGAGCTGCGGAAATTTTGCGCATTGCGACCCCTCGATTGTTGCGTGGTTCTTAGGGTGCGCGTCATGTCTTGCCAATGAACCGTCATCGCCCCATATGGGCCACGGGAGTCGGGTGGACGTTTGCGTTCGCTCACCGGGTCAGGTCCGGAAGGAAGCAGCCCAGGTGAATTGCGGCGGGTCGCTCGGCTCCTTTTTCTATACAATTCGGTACCGGCCCGCGCCCCCTCCCAGCCACCCGATAGGGTAGCAGGGCATGATCGGGTGGCTGGGAGGGGGCGTGGGCCCCTGCCGGTAAAGCGATCCTCGCTCGGCTCCTTTTTATCCTCAGATCGCGAATCCTTGGCTCTGCCAGCATGACATTGGGCGGCAGGCAGCCTACCTATGAATGCATGGGTGATTCACCGGACAATTCCGACACGCCTCCTTGGGGCGAGCCTGACGAGGACGATAAGCCGACGGCTGCGGAGCTGGAGGCTGCGGGGCAGGATTCGATGTTTGGCGGGCCGGTGGATGAGCCGGTGGCTGGCACTTCTGCCGAAACCGCCAAACCTGCGGCCATCGAGCCGCAAGCAGCGGCCCGCGAAAAGAGCAACACGCCCTATCGCGTTCTCGCGCGCAAATACCGCCCGCAAACTTTCAGCGAGCTGATCGGGCAGGATCCGATGGTCCGCACGCTGGCCAATGCGATCGAGCGGGACCGGCTGGCGCACGCCTTCCTGATGACCGGTGTGCGCGGGGTCGGGAAGACCTCCACTGCACGGCTCATCGCCAAGGCGCTGAATTGCATCGGTCCGGACGGGCAGGGCGGGCCAACAATCGAGTCTTGCGGCGTGTGCGAGCCCTGCGTCGCCATCGCCGAGGGGCGACATATCGACGTGATCGAGATGGATGCTGCCAGCCACACCGGCGTGGACGATGTGCGCGAGATTATCGAGGCGGTGCGTTATGCCGCCGTCAGCGCGCGTTACAAGATCTACATCATCGACGAAGTCCACATGCTTTCGCGCAATGCGTTCAACGCGCTGCTCAAGACGTTGGAAGAGCCGCCGGCGCATGTGAAATTTCTGTTCGCCACCACCGAAGCGGAGAAACTGCCGGTCACCGTGCTAAGCCGGACCCAGCGGTTCGATTTGCGGCGCATTCCAGCCGATTTGCTGGCCAAGCATTTTGCCTATGTCTGCGCGCAGGAAGGTGTGGGGGCAGAGGACGAGGCTATCGCGATGATCGCCGCTGCTGCCGAAGGGTCCGCCCGTGACGGGCTCTCCATCCTCGACCAGGCGATTGCCCATGCCGATATGGGCGATGGCGGGAAGGTTCTGGCGGCGCGCGTCCGCGACATGCTGGGGCTGGCCGATAAAGGCGCTCAGCGGCGCCTGCTGGACACGATGCTGCAGGGCGATGCCAAAGGGCTGATTTCCGCAATCGACGATCAATATGCGCTGGGCGTGGAGCCGCTGGCGCTGATGCGCTCGCTTATGGGGCTGGTGCACCGCATCACTCTGGCGCAGCTGGCCGACGGGGAACCCGATGCGCCGAGCGCTGAGGAACGCGCGGCACTGGCCGAATGGTCGAAGCGCCTTTCACCGGGCCAGCTTCACCGGCTGTGGCAATTGCTCCTGAAGGGGTATGACGAGGTGAAAGCCGCGCCCGATCCGCTCGTCAGCGCGCAAATGGCACTGCTGCGAGTGCTGCATGCCTCGGATATGCCTGACCCCGGCACGCTGGCGCGCAAGCTGGAGGAGGCTGCGAAAGCGGCGCCTTCTGCCGCGATGGCGACGACACCGTCTGGCGAGGCGGGGCAGGGTGCTCCTGCTGCTTCGCAGTCCGCACTGCCCGATTTCGGCACTCTGGCGGAGCGGGCCGAGCATAAGGGCTATGCACTCGCGGCCAGCATCATGCGCCTGCAAGTGCGGGTGATTGAAATGACCGACGGGAAGCTGGTGTTCACCCGCGCCCCGCATTTCACTGACGATATCTCGCCCGAACTGCGCGAGGCTTTGTTGGCCGCAACAGGCAAGCGCTGGCAGGTGGAAGAGCGCCCCGGTGCCGACGCGCCGCCCAGCCTGCATGAGCGGCTGGAGGCGGAACAACGCGCCGCGCAGGAGCGTATCAAAAACGATCCGATGGTGGTGGCTGCTTTTGCTGCCTTCCCCGATGCACAGATACTCGAGGAGCCCGACGCTCCGCCCAAAGCACAATCCAATTGGAGCCAATGATATGCAATCCATGGAAGAAATGATCGCCGCCGCCCAGAAGGCCGCCGAATCGATCCAGAACCAGATGAACGACGTGCAGGCCAAACTCGACTCCATCGAAGTCGAGGGTGTGTCCGGCGGCGGCCTCGTCAAAATCCGCTGCACCGCGAAAGGCCGCATCCTGTCGGTGAACATCGACGAAAGCCTGATGAAGCCGGAAGAAAAGCAGATGGTGGAAGACCTCGTCACCGCCGCGTTCAACGATGCACGCGGCAAGGCGGACCGGGTTTCCAACGAGGAAATGCAAAAGGCACAGCAAGGCATGGGCCTGCCTCCCGGCATGAACCTGCCCGGCATGGGCTAAGCCCACTCTACCCGGTTGCGGCGTCCACTATCCTCGGCCGCGCACAGTGTTGCGGGGCGGAGTGAGGCTCCCCATATCTGCGGTAACAAAGCGCGAGGCCGCGTCCGGCAGCGCGCGCAATAGCGAGACCACATGACCCAGCTTTATCCGCTCCTGCCCCTGCGCGACATTGTCGTTTTCCCCGGAATGGTGGTGCCCCTGTTTGTCGGGCGCGACAAATCGGTCGCTGCGCTGGAGGCGGCGATGGAGGGGGACAAGGACATTTTCCTGCTCGCACAGCTGGACCCCGGCTGCGAGGATCCCGGTGCTGACGATCTCTACGACACCGGCGTCGTGGCGCAGGTTTTGCAGATGCTGAAACTGCCTGACGGCACCGTCCGCGTGATGGTGGAAGGGCAGCAACGCGCCTCGACCCGAGCGCTGCGGGCGGAAGGCGCGATGGTCGTCGCCGAGGTTGATATGATCGAGGATCGCTCGGTCTCCGGCACCGAAATCACCGCGATGATGCGCAGCGTGACCAAGCAATTCGGCGAATATGCGCGGCTCAACAAGAAGATGGGCGACGGCGCGGACGAGGACCTCGGCGATATCGAAGATGCGGGTGAGCTGGCCGATGCCATCGCCGCCGCGATCAGTGCGAAGGTTGCCGACAAGCAGGCGCTGCTGACCGAGCCCGACCCGCGCAAGCGTCTTGAAATGGTGATGAGCCATATGGAGGGCGAATTGTCGGTCCTTCAGGTCGAGAAGAAGATTCGCGGGCGCGTGAAGCGTCAGATGGAGAAGACGCAGCGCGAATATTATCTCAACGAGCAGATGAAGGCGATCCAGAACGAGCTGGGCGGCGAGGGCGAAGAAGGCGACGAGATGGCTGCCCTTGGCAAGACCATCGAGGAAACCAAGCTCTCCAAGGAAGCGCGCACCAAGGCAGAGGCGGAGTTCAAGAAGCTGAAAGCCATGCAGCCGATGAGCGCTGAAGCGACGGTGATCCGCAATTATCTGGACGTGCTGCTGGGCCTGCCTTGGGGCAAGAAATCAAAGCTGAAGAAGGACATTGGCGAGGCGCAGAAGGTGCTGGATGCCGATCACTTCGCTCTGGAGAAGGTCAAGGACCGGATTGTCGAATATCTGGCGGTGCAGGCGCGGACCAACAAGTTGAAGGGCCCGATCCTGTGTCTCGTGGGCCCGCCGGGTGTGGGCAAGACCAGCCTCGGCAAATCGATTGCCCGCGCGACCGGCCGCGAATTCGTGCGCCAGTCCCTGGGCGGCGTGCGTGACGAGGCGGAAATCCGCGGCCACCGGCGGACCTATATCGGCTCGCTGCCGGGCAAGATTGTCACCAATTTGAAAAAGGCGGGCAAATCCAATCCGCTGTTCCTGCTCGACGAGATCGACAAGCTGGGACAGGATTATCGCGGCGATCCCGCTTCTGCTCTGCTGGAAGTTCTCGACCCGGAGCAGAACTCCAAATTCCAGGACCACTATCTGGAGCTGGACCTCGATCTGTCGGACGTGATGTTCGTCTGCACGGCGAATACGCTCAATCTGCCGCAGCCCTTGTTGGACCGGATGGAGATCATCCGGCTGGAAGGCTACACCGAAGACGAGAAGGTCGAGATTGCCACCCGCCATCTGCTGCAAAAGCAGATCGAGGCGCATGGTCTGAAGCCCGAGGAATTTGCGCTGGAAGTGGACGCGCTGCGCGACCTGATCCGCTTTTACACCCGCGAGGCCGGTGTGCGGACGCTGGAGCGCGAGATTGCCAAATTGTGCCGCAAGAGCTTGCGCAAGATTCTGGAAGGCGAGGGCGACAGCGTCACCGTTACGACCGAGAACCTCTCCGACTTTGCCGGGGTGCGCAAGTTCAAGCACGGGATGGGCGAGGAGGAAGCGCAGATCGGCGCGGTCACCGGCCTTGCCTGGACCGAGGTTGGCGGCGAATTGCTCACCATCGAAAGCGTCACGACCCCTGGCAAAGGCGAAGTGAAGACCACCGGGAAACTGGGTGAAGTGATGAACGAAAGCGTCGCCGCAGCATTCAGCTTCGTGAAGGCCCGCGCTCCCGCTTATGGAATCAAACCGAGCCTGTTCCAGCGCAAGAATGTGCATATCCACTTGCCCGAAGGCGCCGTGCCCAAGGACGGGCCGAGTGCTGGTGTAGGCATGGTGACCTCGATTGTGTCGACCCTGTCCGGCGTTGCGGTCCGGCCCGATGTTGCCATGACCGGCGAAGTCACGCTGCGCGGACGTGTGCTGGCAATCGGCGGTCTGAAGGAGAAATTGCTCGCGGCGCTGAGGGGCGGGATCAAAACGGTTCTAATCCCCGAAGACAATGTGAAAGACCTCGCCGAAATTCCGGACAAGATCACGCAAGGTCTTGCAATCGTGCCGGTTTCCCATGTCGACGAGGTGCTGGAACGCGCGCTTGTCCAGATGCCTGCTCCGATCGAGTGGACCGAAGCTGACGATCTGGCTTCGCAGCCACCGTCCGCTTCGCCAGCCGACACGGGGCGGGTCGCGCACTGACCGACCAACTCCGCAGGGAAGAGGCCAAGTTGTGCATTGCAACATGGTTAACGCTGCGTAACGCACGCAATTTGGCCGGATTTGTCTTTGACAGGGCGGGCAAAAAAGAGTGTGATACGTCCCTTCGTTAGCGATTCTACCTTTTGTTTCACCGGGGGAACTATCAATGAATAAGAACGAACTGATCGGCGCAGTTGCCGATGCTAGCGGCCTTTCCAAAAGCGATGCAGCGAGCGCGGTTGAGGGTGTTTTCGACACCATCACCAAAACGCTGTCGAGCGGGGATGAGGTCCGGCTGGTAGGGTTCGGCACTTTTTCCGTGGCAAAGCGCAAAGCATCCACGGGTCGCAATCCTCGCACGGGCGAACCGATGACCATCAAGGCGTCGAACCAGCCCAAGTTCAAGGCCGGCAAAGGCCTGAAGGACGCCGTCAACTAGGACGCGCCACTCGCGAGGCCGCAGTGTCGGTTTGACGCTTCAGCCAACAAAGAAGCCCCGCCCATCGTGATGATCGGCGGGGCTTCTTTTTGCCGTTCATGTTTTTGCCGGGCCGAGCCAAGCCGAGCCGGGCGGGGCGTCCGGCGAGCTGGCACTGCGCGCTAGCTGGCTGGCGAATAGTCGATCAGTGCCGTCGGTGCGATCTTGGTCCGTTTGTTAATCGTCCACGTCAGCACTTCGCGGCCGTCGATCATTTCCGGCCCCTCATCCGTGTTGTTCGCCAGAATGCGCGCATCGGTGACCAGACGGAAGGTACCGTCGAGCTCGGGGAACAGGGGAATGTCCTCGTCCTCTCCGTTATCACCGCTGGCGGCCATGATCGCGCCGAACATCCCGGTCATGCCGCCCATCATGCTGCTGAAGGGATCGTCCGAACTGCTCGCGGCGAAAGCGGGTGCATCCATCCGCACTTTCTGCCCCTCGCGCAGGGCGAGCTGGACGAAGTGATTGGCCATCGGCACGCGCTCCATGGTGGGGAAAACGAAGTCGTGGCTTAGCCGTCCGCGGATCGCGAAGCTGATGTTGAACAGGCCATCGCCGGCATATTCCACACTGTTCCAGCCCACCTGCCGTTCCAGCCGGGCGACCAGCTCCTCCGCTGCATCGGGATCGGTCGGGTCCAGACCGCCGAGCATGGCCTTCATCATCTCGGTTTCGCGCTCTTGCTCTTCCGCCTTGCTCTTCAGCTCGTCTTCGTAATCGCGTTTCTGGGTCGCGATCTCGTCTTCGGTGCAGGGGCGCTCTTCAAAGGCATCTTCTTCCAGACCGTCATCATAGCAGGGCTGCTCGACAAACTCGGCGTCGGAGTTTTCCATGCGCTGCCCCAGCTCGGCCAGCTTGCTGAGACCAAGCAGATAGATCTCTCCATCATAACGGTAACCGAACGTGCCCCCGCGTTCGACGGTCAGCTCGGCGTCGAACTTTCCCGGTTGCAGGAAGCAGCCGGTGAGAAGCAGCAGGGCACCGCAGGCGGACAGGGCGCGCAAGGCTGCCGGCTTTTTAAAGAGTTCCATCATTATCCCCGTTGGATTTTATCGTGTGGCAATGGCGTAGAGCGAAATCGCAGCCGCGTTCGAGACATTGAGACTTTCTATCGCATCGGAAATCGGCAGCGATGCCAGCGCGTCGCAATGCGAAGCGATATTGGCCCTCATTCCGGCTCCCTCCGCCCCCAGAACCAGAGCGACCGGGCCTGCTGGCAGAGCCTCGCCAAGGGTCGTCTCGGCTTCGCCCGCCAGCCCGATACGCCAGAAATCATGCTCGGCCAGTTCTTCCAGCGCCCGGGCCAGATTGACCACCCGGACCCAGGGCACGGTTTCGAGCGCGCCCGAGGCCGATTTCGCCACCACCCCCGATTCCGGCGGAGCGTGGCGGTCCTGCGTCACGATGGCCGCCGCGTCGAATGCGGCGGCGGAGCGCAGGATCGCGCCGACATTGTGCGGATCGGTCACTTGATCGAGGACCACGATGGGGCGGCCCGACCCGTCGATCACGTCTTTCAGGAATTGATCGGCCAGCGGCGCGCATTCCAGCACCAGCCCCTGATGCGGCGCATCACCTGCAACCAGCCGCGCGAGATCGTGGCCATCGGCATATTCCACCGTGAAATCATGCGGCAATTCCCCGTCGAGCGAGGCCACGCCCTCGCGCGTTGCCCATAATTTGCGGTGGACACGGTCGGGATTCTTCAGCGCAGCCTCCACCGCATGGCGGCCCCAGAGACGCACATTGCCGCCCGAAGCCTTGCCGCTGCCACGCCCCCCCTGCATCCGGCCTGCGCGGCCTCTATATGCCCGTTTGCGTTCGCCCTTGGCCATCGCGTGAAATCACCCTTTACTGAAACCTTTGGGCTGCCCTGCCAGCGGCCCCATTGACAGGCAAGCACCGCTTCGCCATTGGGGCGCCTCTCGGCACGCAGCGTGGCTTCTCAAGCCACCAATTTTCAGGCCGGTCTTGTGACCGGGCAGGCGATGTGGACAGGTGGCCGAGTGGTTAAAGGCAGCAGACTGTAAATCTGCCCGCGCAAGCGTACATAGGTTCGAATCCTATCCTGTCCACCACCGCCTCATTCCTTCGAATCAGGCTCGTAAACCCAGCGTGCAGGGCTGATTTCCCGAGCTTTTGCGATGTTTGCTTCGGGTCCGTAGTTGAACCAGTAGCTGCCTTTGCCAAAGCTCACGCGGCGCAGGCCTTCGGGCATTGGATGCACCGGCAATTCCGCATCTTTAGCAGCCAAGCCGATGATTTGTTTGATGATTTTGCCTTCGGGCCATGTGGCGCAAGTGCGGGCTCGTCCGTGCTTCCAGCAGGCGACCGTGCCGTCTTTGGCCACCAGTTCCGCCTCGGCGCTGCCTTCGACATGATCGAGCCAGCGCGCGATTTCCCAGCCGTCGCCCTCATGGGTGAGGCCGGGGCGCAGGCTTTCGCTCTTGGTTACGGTCAGGCCGAGCAGATCGTGCAAGGGGCCGGGGGCCAGGCTGTCGGGAATGCGGAAATCGGTGTCGCGGCTGCCGGTGCGCGGTCCGACCACGATCTGTCCTGCAAATGCGTTTAGCGAAGAGGCCGCCGCGTCGGACACGATTGGCAGGCAGGGTATGACTACAAGAGCATAACTTTCGAGTTCGGCGCCAGAACGGGCAAAGTCCACGTTCAGGCCCAGCGTGCGCAGCGCTTCGTAACAGGAGAAGGCGGCCCACAGTGCAGACAATCCTTCACCCTGCGGCTGGATTTGCGTCATCCATTCGGCAGCGTAGTCGAACAGTATGACGGCATGCTTTTCGCGCGGGCCGGTTTTGTCAGGGGAGGGCAGGCTGCCCAACATGCCCGATATTTCGCTTAAGGCCGGTGCAGGCTCGCCATCGGGGCGCAGCAAGCCGGCGTGCATCTGTTCCTGCGCAAACGGAGCCTGACGCCAGCGGAAATAGCTGACCAGCTCCGCGCCATGCGCCGCTGCCTCTGCCGTCCAGAGATTGACCATGCCAGGCAGGGGCGCCGGATTGTGCCGGGCCCAGTTCACCGGGCCGGGTTGCTGTTCGAGCACGCACCACCGCCCGTCTTTGGCACATCCACGATAGAGGTCATGGTGAAACGCGGCGATATCGGGGTGTCCGGTGCGGGCGTAGCGATGCTTGTCATGCTCGCTGAACCGGAAAGTTTCCAGAAAGCCGAGCGGATAGGAATCCCAGCCAAGACAATCGAGATCCTGCGCCAGATCGAAATGGTCGTAGCCGGTGTAGAACCCCATCGCATTGTGCAGGATATCGCGGCCCGGCGAGGCTTCGCGCAAAATGTCGACTTGCGCCCGGTTGAACGACACGACCTGATCGGAGGAGAACCGGCGGAAGGCCAGCCAATGCGCCGGGTTGGCCTCGGTCACGGTCAGGTTGGGGAGGTCGATTTCCCCGAAGCTGCGATACTCCATGCTCCAGAACACATTGCCCCACGCGGTATTGAGCGCGCCGATGTCGCCATACCGGCTGGCCAGCCACTCGCGAAACGCATCGCGCGCTGCTGCCGAGAAACTCTGCACGGTATCATGGCAGCCATATTCATTGTCCGTCTGCCAAGCGGTGACGGCATCGTGGCGGCCATATTTCTCTGCCACCGCGCGGGTGATGCGCGCGGCTTCTACGCGGTAGCCTGCGTGGCTGAAGCAGTAATGCCGCCGCGATCCGAAGCGGCGGGGGGCACCATCCCGGTCCAGTGCGACCATATCGGGCATGATGTCGACCAGCCATTTGGGCGGCGTCGCGGTCGGCGTGCCCAGAATGATCTCCAGCCCTTCGCGGTGGAGCGTCTCGATGGCCCGGTCGAGCCAGCCCCAGTCGAAGACACCGCGCTCCGGTTCGATCCGGCTCCATGCAAATTCGCCAATCCGCACGCGAGAGATGCCGGCCGCGCGCATCATTGCAGCATCCGTGGCCCAGCGTTCTTCCGGCCAATGCTCCGGATAATAGCAAACGCCCAACTGCATATTTCCACTCCCCATCTGCTGGCCCCACCGCCCGTTGCAAAAAGGCGGCGGTGCGACAAGCGGCTATGCCAATTCGAGTGATAGTCCTTACGCTCTGATTGATGGTAACATTGCCATCGCAGGCTCACGCACGAACCTTGCGCGGGGTGATGCAAAACAGCAACGCTGGCCAAATTGATGGGGTTTTGCCCCGCCTGTTGCTTGTCCGCCGGGAAATCACCGCGCATACGCAAGGGTCCACGACACCCGGCAAACGGGTGCGTCACATAAGATGCCGGACAAACCCGGCGTTGATGGAGAGGAAATCTATGAAGCACGTCCTTTTGTCGGGCACGGCCCTGGTCGCCTGCGCCCTCGCAGCAACCCCCGCGATGGCTCAAGAGGCCGCCGATGGTGCCGATGCACAGGTCGATCCCAACGTAATCATCGTGACGGCAACCCGCCGCGCCGAGGATGTGCAGGACATTCCGATCGCTGTGACCGCCGTATCCGGTGCGGCGCTGGATCGTCAGGGCGTTGTCGACGTGACCAACATCACGCAAGTTTCGCCGAGCTTCTCGACCTCGAACGCCCAGACAGCGTCCGGTTCGGTCGTGCTGCGTATCCGCGGGATCGGGACCACCTCGAACAATATCGGTTTTGAAAGCGCCGTGGGTATCTTCGTTGACGGTGCCTATCAGTCGCGTCCCGGTGTCGCGCTTTCCGAATTTGTCGATGTGGAGCGGGTGGAAGTCCTGCGTGGCCCGCAAGGCACCCTGTTCGGACGCAACACCTCTGCTGGTGCTCTGAACATCACCAATGTGCGCCCCGATCTTTCCGAGTTCGGCGGTTTCGCCAACGCAACATACGGCAATCGTGACCTGTTGAGTGTGCAGGGCGCGGTCAACGTGCCTGTGGTTCAGGACACGGTCGCCGTGCGCCTGACCGGTGCCTACCGCGAACGTGATGGATATGTCAGCATCCTCAATGCCGCTGGCAACCAAGTCGGCGAATCGAACGGGGTCGATCAGTATCTCGTGCGTGGCCAGATCGGCTGGGAAACCGACAGCGGCATTTCGGGCCGTATCATCGGCGATTATTCTGAATCGAAGGCACCGTTTGGCGCAGCGCTCGAAGTGCTGCAGTCCCCGATTGAAGGCGCCGGTCTGTTCGGGGCCGTCGGTCTCGGCGCGCGTGGCGGTATGGCCGCACCGAATGTTGCGACCAGTCCCTTCGACAATGTGAACGCCCAGCGCGCGGTGGATGACCGTATTGCAACGGCCAATTTCGAGCCGATCACAAATTCCGAACAGTGGGGTATCACCGGGGAACTGGAAATCCCGCTCGGCGCCGCTGCCGACCTGATTTATATCGGTTCCTATCGTGAATTCGACGCATTCGAAGCGTATGATTCCGACTTTTCCGGCATTGATGTGTTCGACGTCACTGCGAACAATACTTCAATCGAGACGATGACCCACGAATTGCGCCTTCAGGGCGATGCATGGGGAGGCCGCCTTTCGTGGCTGATCGGTGGCTACTACTCCACGGAAGATATCAGCCAGTCGGTCAGCTTCGCGCTCGGACAGGATTATGGTGAGCTGATCGGTGCACTGTTCGCCGGTGCGACCGGCGGTGCCAGCCTGTTCCCGCCGCCAGCAGGGCTGGGGCTGGGTGCGAACCCACTCTCCACTCTGACCGGCGGTGTCGATCCTGCCGGAACGACCAACACCAACCTGTATTCGCAGGACAGCAAGAGCTGGTCGGTGTTCACCCACAACACGCTGGACATCACCGACAGCCTCGCGCTGACGATCGGCCTGCGTTATTCGGATGAAAGCAAAGACGGTGCCTTCGCGCAGGGCAACAACAGCAACCAGATCTGTCCGGCAGTGCTCGGCTCTATCGGTGCAGGGAACGTTCCGGGGGCATTCATCCCCACCGTGTTCGGAACCGGTTGTTTCGCCTTTACCGCACCGGCTGATCTGCCCGCTGCGGCGGTGTTCCCGCTGCCCCGGACGTTCAACTCCACTTTCGACGATTCGGAGCTGATCTACACCGGTAAGCTGAGCTACTCGTTCATCGATCCGGTGAACGTCTACGCCAGCTTTACGCACGGCTACAAATCGGGCGGTTTCAACCTCGACTCCACCGCCGCTGCGGGCGGGGCCGATCCCCGGTTCGCTTCGGAAGAGGTGGACGCATATGAAATCGGTATGAAGGGCCGGTTCTTTAACGGCGATGTCACGCTGAACATTGCTGCGTTCCATCAGGAATTCACGAACTTCCAGGTTCTCGAATTCACCGGCGCGCAGTTCCAGACCTTCAACGTGCCCAAGGCGAAGACGACCGGTGTGGAAGTTGAGAGTGTCGTTCGTCCGACCGACAGCCTGACACTCAATGCCGCGCTGACGGTCATGAACGCCCGCTATCCGAGCGATTGCGCGGGTACGCTCACGGCCAACAATGTCACGAACCTGTGCGGCAACTCGCTGACCAACGCGCCCGACATTGTCGGCATCGTCGGTGCGACTTACGAGCGTGATCTGGGTACCAACCTCGATTGGTTCATCGGTGGTCAGGTTCGGATGGAATCGGATCGTCGTACGTCGACACAGGCATTCGATCCGGCTGATCCGGCCGCTCGTATCCTGGTTCCGTTCGATGTTCAGGACAGCAATGTGAAGATCAATATGCGCGCCGGTATCGGTTCGCAGGATGATCGCTGGACAATCGAAGGGTTCGTCAACAATCTGACCAACGAGATCACCCGGGCTGTTACCTTCAACACGGTGCTCCGTTCGGGCTCGCGTTCGGCCTTCATCCAGGAGCCGCGCTCCTACGGCGTGACGGTGCGGACCAAGTTCTAAGGTTCCACAAACCACACGGTAGCGGCCGCCCGGGCGAGAGCTCGGGCGGCCGTTGTCGTTTGTGGCCTTCGCCATTGGGTCTCGTCCGACACGCATTGGTGACTTGTGAGCGCAGCCTCGCGGGCTTATTCAGCCCCGCATGACAGATCAGCACCAACCCGTAATTTCGGCCACCGGCCTCTTCACCCCTGAAGAAAGCATCAGCAATGAAGAGCTGGTCGCAAGCTTCAACGAATTTGTAGAGCGCCACAATGCGCGCTTTGCAGACGAAATCGCAGCGGGCGAGGCCGAAGCTCTGGCGCCCAGCTCGGTCGAGTTCATCGAGAAGGCGAGCGGGATCAAGGCGCGCCATGTGATGGCGAAAGAACCGATCCTCGATCCCGACATTATGTCTCCCCGGTGGGAGCAGCGCGGCAATGACGAGATGTCGCTGATGGCCGAGATCGGCGTCGCGGCCGCGCGCCAGGCGATGGACGCCGCCGGGCGCAAAGCGGAAGATATAGATGCGGTGCTGTGCGCTGCCTCCAATATGGAACGGGCCTATCCGGCGATGGCGATCGAGATCCAGCAGGCGCTGGGAATCGATGGCTTTGCCTTCGATATGAATGTTGCGTGCTCCTCCGCCACTTTCGGTATCCAGACCGCCGCCGATTATATTCGTGCCGGTAATGCGAAAAGCGTGCTGGTGGTCAGCCCCGAGATTACGTCGGGACACCTGAACTGGCGCGACCGGGACAGCCATTTCATCTTCGGCGATGTGGCAACGGCGGTGCTGGTGGAGGACCTGTCCATCGCGCCGGACGACCATTGGAAAATTCTCGGAACGCGGCTCAAGACGCTGTATTCCAACAATATCCGTAACAATTTCGGATTCCTCAACCGGGCCCATCCGGAAACGGCGGGCGAGCCGGACAAGCTGTTCGTGCAAGAGGGCCGCAAGGTCTTCAAAGAAGTGGTGCCGATGGTCGCGACCATGATCCTGGAGGAAGCCGAGCGCCTGTCGCTCGATCCGCAGCAACTGCGCCGTTTGTGGCTGCATCAGGCCAATGCCGGGATGAACCGCCTGATTGCCCAGCGCGTGCTGGGGCACGAGGCGAACGACGATGAAAGCCCGACTGTTCTGGACACCTATGGCAATACGTCGAGCGCGGGGTCGATTATCGCTTTCCACAAACACAGCGAAGATCTGGCTGGCGGCGATACCGGGCTGATCTGCAGTTTCGGCGCGGGCTACTCGGCCGGCACCGTCTTCGTGCGCAAAGCATAGGCCATAATTATCACGCGGTTGGCCATTCCCCCACAGCCTTGCCGCGTGGTTTCCCTTGTGGGCACAGGGGCAGGCCACTAGATGCCAAGACATGTCAGGTGACCTGCTAGATAATAAAGGCCGGGGCGACGGGGGCTGGGAATGGCCCGCAATCCACCCCGAAGGCCGCAAATATGGCGTCGCCGTTGCCGGGTTTGCATTGCTCACGGCATTCATGGCGTGGGAGACCATCGCGTGGCCGCTGGCATTTCTAACGCTGGGGGTGCTGGCGTTTTTCCGCGATCCGGAGCGAATTGTTCCGCAGGATGAGAGCGCGATTGTTTCGCCGGCAGACGGTGTCGTCTCCATGATCCGCGTTGTCGACCCGCCGCTCGATATGCAGGGCGCGGATGCGGACGGCACGCCGGGATTGCCCGCCGCGCCGGTCACCCGGATATCCATTTTCATGTCGGTCTTTGATGTGCACATCAACCGCGCGCCGATCACCGGCATGTTGACGCGTCTGGTCTATGTGCCGGGCAAATTCGTGAATGCCGATCTGGACAAGGCGAGCGAAGAAAACGAGCGGCAGCATATTTTGGTGCGCCGCGCCGATGGCGTGACGGTCGGCTTCACCCAGATCGCCGGTCTGGTGGCGCGCCGTATCGTGCCGTTTGTGAAACAGGGCGATACCGTGGCTGTAGGGCAGCGGGTTGGACTGATCCGCTTCGGGAGCCGGGTCGACATCTACCTTCCCGCAGGGACCGAACCGCAGGTTATCATGGGGCAGAAGACCATTGCCGGCGAGACGGTTCTGGCAACGCTCGGCCAGACGAAGTTGCTGGAAGGCATTGCCCAGTGATGGGCTGCGGGAAGGAACGACATTGAGCGGACAGCAACCCGAACGCATGGGCCCCAAGGCCGATGAGGACGAGAAGCCGATCGGTCCTCAGGGCGGGGGGCTGAGGCTGCGTGCGGTTCTGCCCAATGCCATCACTGCGGCCGCGCTGTGTTCCGGGCTGACCGGCATCCGGTTCGCGATAACGGGCGATTGGCGCGAAGCCTTGCTCGCCATCGTTCTGGCCGGTGTTCTGGACGGGATGGATGGCCGCGTCGCGCGGATGCTCAAGGCGCAATCGCGCTTTGGGGCGGAACTGGACAGTCTGGCCGATTCGCTGTCCTTCGGGATGGCTCCGGCGATTATTCTCTATCTTTGGTCGCTGCAGGCGGTGCCCAATCTCGGGTGGTTTGCCTCGCTCGCTTTCGCAGTGGCGTGCGCCCTGCGCCTTGCGCGGTTCAACGCCCAGATCGATGTCGATCATCAGCCGCACAAATCGGCTGGCTTCCTCACCGGCATTCCCGCGCCTGTCGGGGCGGGGCTGGCGTTTCTGCCGATTTATCTCTGGCTGGCCGGGGGTTGGGAGTGGCTCCGCGACCCGTGGGTGGCCGGCCCGTGGATGACGGTGATCGCGTTCTTCATGATTTCCAACACCGCAACGCTCAGCTGGATGTCGATCAGGCCACGGCGCAATGTGCGTCTGGAGCTGATCCTGTTTGTCGGCATCCTGTTTGCCGCATTGCTGGTGGAGCCCTGGTGGACTCTCGCCGTTATCAGCGTCGGCTATCTGGCCCTGATGCCCTATGCGTGGCTGAAATATGCGCGGATCAAGCGGCAAACTTCAGCGAAGGGGCCGACCCGCCTTGCGGGTTCTGACGGAACGACGCCGGACGAATAACCCGGCAGGGCACCGGCCGCTGCGTCTTGACCTGTTCAGCCTTCAAACCAGCATAAGCGTTGCGGCCACGCACCAGCGTGTCGGCCAGCGAAAGCACGCTTGCACCAAAGGCAGCGGCGAAAATGGCGAACAGGGCAATCGTAATCATCATTTCTCGGTCTCTTCAAACTGCACAAGCCTGTCGAAAGCCTGTGGATATTTGTGGAGAAACAGTTACAGTGTGCAATCTGTTCCCTTGAAGAACACCATGTTCTCTATTTGTTCCGCCCTGTCAAGGGGAATTCCCGATGAGTGGAATCCCTTATGCGACGAATTGAGGCTGGATTTCTCACCAACACAGCGCTAAAGGGCCGCATCCCGCCGGGAATGGCCGCATTTCCGCAGTCAATCTCCGCCGGGAAATCCACATGGAAAGCACTATATACCGGTGCTCGTTTGCGGGATCTCCGCACGGGTCACTCGCTTTCCAGAGGCACAACCGGAAAGGAATTTTACTATGGCGGCACCTACCGTCACGATGCAGCAATTGATCGAGGCCGGGGCCCATTTCGGCCACCAGACCCACCGCTGGAACCCGCGCATGAAGCCGTATATTTTCGGCGCTCGCAACGGTGTTCACATTATCGACCTGTCGCAGACAGTGCCCCTGATGGCGCGCGCGCTCGACTTCGTCGCCTCCACCGCCGCAGCAGGCGGCAAGGTTCTGTTTGTCGGCACCAAGCGTCAGGCGCAGGAACCGATGGCAGAAGCGGCCCGGATGAGCGGCCAGCACTTCGTCAACCACCGCTGGCTGGGCGGCATGCTCACCAACTGGAAGACGATTTCCGGTTCGATCAAGGAACTCAAAACGCTTGAAGAGCAGCTGTCGGGCGACACCAGCGGCCTGACCAAGAAGGAAGTCCTGCAGCTGACGCGCAAGCGCGACAAGCTGGAACTGTCCCTTGGCGGCATCCGCGATATGGGCGGCATTCCCGATGTCATGATCGTGATCGACGCCAACAAGGAAGACCTGGCGATCAAGGAAGCCAACGTTCTGGGCATTCCGGTCGTCGGCATTCTCGACACCAATGTCGATCCCAACGGCATCGCTTTCCCTGTCCCGGGCAATGACGATGCAGCCCGCGCTGTGCGTCTCTACTCCGAAGCGTTCGGTGAAGCGGCGGCAGCGGGCAAGAAGGGCAAGAACGACGAAGCAGGCGAGATGCTCAATCCGCCAGCCGAAGCGGCCGCCTGACCTTTTATTCGGGAGGCTGAACAGGCCACCCGTTCACAGACTATGCGAGGCGGGGCTGCATTGTGCGGCCCCGTCAGCTGTATCCCCCAATTCAAACCTCCCCAATTCAAACTCAAGGAATTGATGACATGGCCGATTTTTCTATCGCCGATGTAAAGACCCTGCGCGAAAAGACCGGCGCGGGCATGATGGACGCCAAGAAGGCGCTGACCGAAACCGGCGGCGACATCGAAGCCGCTGTTGACGCTCTGCGCGCAAAAGGCCTCGCCGCTGCACAGAAGAAATCCAGCCGCACCGCTGCCGAAGGGCTGGTGGGCGTCGCTGTGGAAGGCACCAATGGTGTCGCAGTCGAAGTGAATTCCGAAACAGACTTCGTTGCGAAGAACGACCAGTTCCAGGATTTCGTCCGCAAGGTCACCGAAACCGGCCTCAAGGCCGATAGCGACGATGTCGAAGCGCTGAAGGGTATGGAATATCCCGGCGGCGGCACCGTGGCCGACAAGCTGACCGATAACGTGGCCACCATTGGCGAGAACCAGCAGATCCGCCGGATGAAGAGCGTGTCTGTCTCCAGCGGTATGGTCGTGCCCTATATGCACAACGCTGCTGCGGCTAACCTTGGCAAGATCGGTGTTCTGGTCGCGCTGGAAAGCGATGCCGGTGCCGACGTGCTGGAGCCGCTGGGCAAGCAGCTGGCCATGCACATTGCCGCTGCCTTCCCGCAGGCGCTGGACGCAGACGGCCTCGACGCAGACGTGATCGAGCGCGAACGCGCGATTGCACAGGAAAAGGCAGCCGAAAGCGGCAAGCCTGAAAACGTGCAGGAAAAGATGGTCGAAGGCGCGATCAAGAAGTTTGCCAAGGAAAACGCTCTCCTCTCGCAGCTGTTCGTGATCGACAACAAGACCCCGATCGCCGACGTGGTGGCCAAGGCTGGCAAGGATGCCGGCAAGACCATCGTGTTGAAGGACTATGTCCGCTTCCAGCTCGGCGAAGGCATCGAGAAGAAGCAGGAAGATTTCGCAGCCGAGGTTGCTGCGACGCTGAAGGGCTAATTCTTAGGCGATTGCTTGCTTTGAAAAGCGCCCGCTGGACCATTGGGTCTGGCGGGCGTTTTCATTTCGGCGGGACCAGATCGATCACCCAAATTTCTGGCCGGGTGAACATCCTCACCGGTAGAATGCTGGTGCCAAGCCCAGAGCTTACGACGAGGGTGTTGCCGTTCTCACGAACCACTCCGCAAGCGTACCGGTCCCCGTATCGCGACATTGTCGCTGGTGCTCCGCCCCACGGCCAGCCGATCTGACCGCAATGGGTATGCCCCGCCAGCATGATGCCACTGCCGGGCGGCAGCTGCGCGAAGGGGTCAGGGCTGTGGCTGAGGAACAGTGCCCGTCCCCCGAACGGTTCTAACTGGGTCAGAACATCGGCGAGCCTCGCGCGTCCGGTAAAGTCGTCGTCGAGGCCTGCGACGAGCAGCCCGCCGACATTGGACACTTCGTTGCGTAACATGCCAATCCGGTGCTGTACCAACGCCTCTTCGATAGCCTCCACATCGCGCCAATGGTCGTGATTTCCGGGCACGGCCAGCTTTACTGCGGAGGCCGGCAACCCGGCGAGAGGAGCAAGTGCCTCTCCGACCGGATAATGCCGCGTGGCTGTTCGCTTATCGCTCACGAAGTCTCCGGCGAAGAGCACTATGTCAGGCTCGAGCTCGCCAACCTGCGCAACAATCTCTGTGAGGCGGGATGGGGGCATGTCAGGTCCCGCGACATGAATATCGGCAAGCAGAACGATGCGCCGGTCGGGTGTGTGAGACAACTGCATTGGCAGCGTGATCGTACGGATGACTGGTTGAGCCATCGTATCATGCGACATTTTGCCTATGGCCGTGACGGTCAATGCCGCGAAGGCGAGCAATAGCCATCTCCGCAACATCCGACTTGGCTTTCCCTTTGCGCGTCTCACTCTTCATGGCTAAGGACCGCGCAGCCTTACAGCAACACGGAAAACCCGCGCCCCATGCCTCTGACCACTGCCAAACGCGTCCTTCTGAAACTTTCGGGCGAGGTGCTGATGGGCGATCAGGACTTTGGCATCGATCCCGCTTTCGTCGCCGAGCTGGCGCAGGAAGTGAAGGCGGCCAAGGATACCGGCCTCGAAATCTGCCTTGTCATTGGCGGAGGCAATATCTTTCGCGGGATGGCCGGCGCGGCGCAGGGGATGGACCGGGCGCAGGCCGACTATATGGGCATGCTCGCCACGGTGATGAACGCGCTCGCCATGCAAAATGCGCTGGAGCAGCTGGGCGTGCCGACCCGCGTGCAATCCGCCATCGAGATGGACAAGGTGTGCGAGCCGGTGATCCGCCGGCGCGCCGAGCGCCATCTGGAAAAGGGGCGCATCGTTATCTTTGCAGCGGGCGTGGGCGCGCCGTACTTTACCACCGACAGCGGTGCAGCCCTGCGCGCGGCGGAAATGCGCTGCGATGCCTTGTTGAAAGGCACCAGCGTGGACGGGGTTTATGACAGCGACCCCAAGAAGAACGCTGATGCGAAGCGTTTCGATACCGTGGGTTACGACCGCGTGCTGGCAGATAATCTGAAAGTGATGGATGCCTCTGCCGTGGCGCTGTGCCGCGATAACCAGATACCGATTGTAGTGTTCTCGATCCGGGAGAAGGGCAATCTGGCCCGCATCCTGAATGGCGAGGGCACGCAGACAATCGTCCAGTAAAAACGACCCAGTAAAAAACGACGAGGAACCGGAGAGCCTGACATGGCCAAATTTGACAAAGCCGATATCGAACGCCGGATGCAGGGCGCTGTTGAGAGCCTGAAAGGCGATCTGGGCGGTCTGCGCACGGGCCGCGCCAACACCAGCCTGCTCGATCCCGTCGTATGCGAAGTCTATGGCTCGATGATGCCGCTGAGCCAGGTCGCCACCGTCTCCGCCCCGGAGCCGCGCATGCTGAGCGTGCAGGTGTGGGACAAGAGCAATGTGAGCGCGGTGGAGAAGGGCATTTCCAAGGCCAATCTGGGCCTCAACCCCATGACTGACGGCCAGACCGTGCGCTTGCCCATGCCCGATCTGACCGAGGAGCGCCGCAAGGAACTGGCCAAGCTGGCAGGCTCCTATGCCGAGAACGCGAAAATCGCGATCCGCAATGTCCGCCGCGACGGGATGGAAGCGCTGAAGGAAGACGAGAAGAAGAAGGAAATTTCCGAAGACGAGCGCAAGCGGTCCGAGGACGAGGTCCAGAAGCTGACCGATAAATATGTCGCCGATGCCGACACCGCCGCAGAGGCGAAGGAAAAGGAAATCCTGACCCAGTGAACGCGTCCGGCGTTTTCCTCCCCTCCTTTTCAAAGGAGGGGATCGAGGGGTGGTTGCGCTGCGCCAGCAGCGATTGCGCCTTGCACCACCCCCAAACCCCCTCCTCTGAAGAGGAGGGGGCTTTTGACTGACGAAAACCATGCACGCCACGTTGCCATCATCATGGATGGCAATGGCCGCTGGGCGAAGCGCAAGGGGCTGCCCCGCGCGGTCGGTCACCAGCGCGGCGTAGAGGCCGTGCGCAAGCTGGTGCGCAGCGTCGGCGATATGGGCATCGACTGCCTGACGCTCTATGCGTTCAGCTCCGAAAACTGGAAGCGGCCCGAAGAAGAGGTCGACGATCTGATGAACCTGATGCGCAAGTTCATCAAATCGGATTTGCCGGAGTTTGTCGCCAACAATGTGCGCCTGAAGATCATCGGCGACTGGCAGGGATTGGCGCCCGATATCGTCGCCATGCTGGAGGATGCTCTGGAGCAGACTGCAGGCGGGACGCATACGCTGGCCGTCGCGCTCAATTACGGGGCGCAGCAGGAAATTGCCTCGGCAGCTGCCAAGGCCGCGGCGTCTGGCGAGGTGACCGAAGAAAGCATCGCCGCGCATCTCTACACTGCAGATCTACCGCCGCTCGATCTGCTGATCCGCACCAGTGGTGAAGTGCGGCTTTCGAACTTCCTGCTGTGGCAGGCCGCCTATGCCGAGATGGCATTTGTCGATACCCTGTGGCCCGACTTCGCGCCGGAGCATCTGCAGCAGGCGCTCGATGATTTCGCGCAGAGGGAGCGGCGCTATGGTGGACGCTGAAGTCCAGCCGAAAAAGAAGAGCGATCTGGGCGTGCGCCTCGTTTCTGCGCTGGTCATGCTCGCGGTATTGTTCGGCGCGTTTGCAGCTGGCGAGCTGTGGTTCGATGCGTTCGTGGTTGCGGTAACGCTGGTCACTTTTGCGGAATTTGTCCGCTTGGTTCTGAAGGCGACCGACAATCCGGCCTATCGCATTGCCGGGATTGTCGCAGGCGCGTTTTACATCGGGCTGGCCGGGATGGTGATTGTCGGGCTCGATTCCTACTATCTGCTCGCCGCTGTGGGCGTGGTCATTGCGACCGATGTCGGCGCTTACTTTATGGGCCGTGGCATTGGCGGGCCGAAAATCGCGCCCTCGATCAGCCCGTCCAAAACATGGGCCGGCCTTTTCGGCGGTATGCTGTTAGCCGCTGTTTTTCTGATCCTGATGGTCGGCGCGTTTCACTACACCAGCGGCTACAAGACGTGGGGCGAGCTGTTCGCAGTGGCCTGGCCCGATGCCGCCGGTGCAGCGGTTGTCGGCGCGATTCTCGCGATCACCGCGCAATTCGGCGATTTCTTCCAGAGCTGGCTGAAGCGCAAAGCGGGAGTGAAAGACAGCTCCAATCTGATCCCCGGCCATGGCGGTTTCTTCGACCGGACCGACGGCCTGCTGCCGGTGGCGCTGATCGCCGGCTTTATCGGCGCGACGTTTACCTGATCCGATGCGCAGTCTCTCCATCTTTGGGGCCACAGGCTCGGTCGGCACATCGACACTGGACCTTGTCAGGCAAGATCGCAGCGCGTGGGACGTCAAAGTCCTGACGGCCAATTGCAGCGCAGGCGAACTCGCGAGACTGGCCCGCGAATTCGATGCCGAGCTGGCGGTGGTGGCGGATGAAAGCTGCCTTGCGGATTTGCGCGAGGCGCTGGCGGGATCGGGGATCGAAAGCGCGGGCGGGGCGGCAGCCCTGTGCGATGCCGCCCGGACAACCGCCGATATCACAGTTGCCGCGATTGTTGGATGCGCGGGGCTGGAGCCGGTGATGGCGGCGATAGAGCAGGGCAACACCATTGCGCTGGCGAACAAGGAAGCGCTGGTCTCCGCAGGCGAAGTGATGACCGCCGCCGTTGCCAAATATGGCGCGACATTGCTGCCGGTGGATTCTGAACACAACGCGATCTTCCAGTGCCTTGCGGGCGGCAAGACCGAAGATGTGCGCTGGATAACGCTGACCGCGAGCGGCGGGCCGTTGCGGACCTGGTCGCAGGCCGAGCTGGAAGCGGCCACTCCGGCACAGGCGGTGGCGCATCCCAATTGGGATATGGGCGCAAAGATCAGCGTCGATAGCGCGAGTATGTTTAACAAGGGGCTGGAGCTGATCGAGGCGCATCACCTGTTCCCCGTCGGCCTCGATAGGCTGCGCATCGTGGTGCACCCGCAAAGCGTCATTCACTCCATGGTCGAATATCGCGACGGATCGACGCTGGCGCAATTGGGGCCGTCGGACATGAAGGTGCCGATTGCCTCCTGCCTTGCTTGGCCTGACCGGATGGATACGCCCTGCGAACCGCTGGATTTGCCCGCAATAGGCTCGCTGACATTCGAAGCGCCCGACGAGACCCGCTTCCCCGCCACGCGTCTGGCGCGCCATGCCGCGATGGCGGGCGGGGCGGCCCCGGCAGTGCTCAATGCTGCCAATGAAGTGGCGGTGGCCGCGTTTCTCGCCGGTAAGATCGCATTCACCCGGATCGCGGTAATGGTGGAGCAGACCCTGACCGACTACACACCCGCAGCGCCCGGATCGCTGGCCGATGTGATGGCCGTCGATGCCGCAGCGCGCGAAAAAGCGTCGGCTATGCTAGAGAGCGCCTGAATGTTCGAATCGACCCCTTTCTGGATGTGGATCCTCGGTTTCCTGCTGCTGCTGGGGCCGCTGATTACTGTGCACGAGCTTGGCCATTATCTGGTCGGCAAATGGTTCGGCGTGAAGGCGGAGGCGTTCTCCATCGGTTTCGGCAAGGAAGTGTGGGGCCGGACGGACAAGCACGGGACGCGGTGGAAAATCTCGGCCCTGCCGCTGGGCGGTTATGTCCAGTTCAAGGGCGATATGAACCCGGCCAGCATTCCGGGGGCAGACACCGACGACACGCTGAGCGCGAGCGAGCGCGAAGGCGCGTTTCAATATGCGGCGCTGTGGAAGCGCGCGCTGATCGTGTTTGCCGGGCCTGCGACCAATCTGATCGTGACGCTGGCGATCTTTGCGTCGTTCAATCTCGCCTACGGGCAGGTCGAATCGTCCAACGCCATTGGCGGTTTCGCGGAAACGTCTGCGGCGCGCGATGCCGGAATGGAAGTGGGCGACAAGATCATCGCCATCGATGGCGATCCGACCCCTTCCTTTCAGGACATCGGCGGCAAGGTGTTGATGTATCCGGACAAGACGGTGAACCTGACTGTCGAGCGCGATGACCGGCAGATGGAAATCCCGGTCAAGATCGCCAGCGTGGTCGAGACCGACCAGTTCGGCAACGAATCCCGCATCGGGAGGCTGGGTGTTGCCTCGGGCGCTCCGGAAATCACCTCTGTCGGCCCGGTGCAGGCACTGGTGATTGCTTGGGACCAGACGATGGGTCTGGTCGATATGATGGTGACCGGTATCATCCAGATCGTTTCGGGCGACCGGTCGGTGAAAGAGCTGGGCGGGCCGATCAAGATTGCGAAATATTCCGGCGAGCAGCTCAGCCTCGGCTGGTTGGCCTTTGTGAACTTCGCGGCGCTGATATCGCTTAATTTGGCATTCATTAATCTGCTGCCAATCCCCGCTCTGGATGGTGGGCACCTCGCTTTTTATGCAGCGGAGGCGGTTCGCCGGAAACCGGTTGGTGCGCGGGGGATGGAAATGGCGTACCGGACGGGAATGGCCCTGGTGCTGATGTTGATGTTGTTCGTCACATTCAATGATCTGGCTTCGCTCTCGCTCTTCGGGTGAGGGATCGGGGTTCAGGCAGGACAAAAGGCGGGTCGTATCGGGTACCAGCTTCTTGATTGCGCGCACCGCATCGGGCATTGGCGACAATTGCTTCTTGTGACCGGCGAAATCACGATGGATCTGACGGCCGGACCGAAAACCTATGGACGGGAATTTTTCCGAAATGAACGGCACACCGATGCGTAGCGCCATGGCCGCGCACAAAAAGGGCACTTTTGCGCTCGCCTTGCTTTCCGGCACCATTCTGGCGGGGCTGCCATCCGGCGCGCTGGCTCAAAGCGCCGGCGATCCCGCCACTCTGCCGACCGCGCAGGAAGCGCAAAGCGGGCAAGCGCCCGTCGTTCAGGCTCCGCAAGCGGACGTCATCCAGACCATTTCCGTCTCCGGCGCGCAGCGTCTCGAGCCGCAGACGATCCTGTCCTATATCCGCATTCGTCCCGGCCAGACCTACACTGCGGCACTGGGCGACCAGACGCTGAAGGAACTGGCGGATACCGAGCTGTTCTCCGATTTCTCGATCCGCAATGATCGCGGCGCCGTGCTTATCACGGTGGTCGAGAACCCGGTGATCAACCGGATCATTCTGGAAGGGAATGACCGGCTGGATAGCGACAAGATCCTGCCCGAGATCAAACTGGCCCCGCGCCAGATTTTCACCCGCTCGAAAACCCGCGCCGACGTGGCCCGCATCATCGAGCTGTATAAGCGTCAGGGACGCTTTGCCGCCACGGTCGAGCCGAAGATTGTCGAGCTCAGCCAGAACCGTGTCGATCTGGTGTTCGAGATCAGCGAAGGGCCCAAGTCCAAGGTCCGCCAGATCAATATCATCGGCAACGAGGTGTTCGGCGACGGCACTCTGCGCGGTGAAATGGTCACCAAACAGGCGCGGCTCACCAGCTTCCTGTCGTCCAACACCAGCTATGACCCTGACCGTCTGGCATTCGACCAGCAGAAACTGCGCGAGTTCTACCTGACCGAGGGTTACGTCGATTTCCGCGTCGTGTCGGCTGTGGCCGAACTGACGCCGGACAAGCGCGACTTCATCATCACCTATGTGGTGGAAGAGGGCGAGAAGTACGATTTCGGCGAAGTCAGCGTCGACAGCCAGCTGCGCGACTTCTCCAGCGAAGGCCTCAGCGCTAATCTGCCGATGAAGACCGGCGATGGCTACAATGCCAAACTGGTCGAAGATACAGTCGAACAGCTGAGCGAACTCGCCGGCACGTTCGGTTATGCATTCGCCGATGTGCAGCCGGAGTTTTCGCGCAATCGCGACAGCAAGACCATGGACGTCGCTTTCGTCCTGCGCGAGGCACCGCGCGTCTATGTCGAGCGGGTCGACATCAACGGCAACACGCTGACGCAGGACAAGGTGATCCGCCGCGAAATGCGTCTGGCCGAGGGCGATGCGTTCAACTCCCTGCAAGTTGCGCGTTCGACCAACCGGATCAATTCGCTGGGCTTCTTCCAGGAAAACTTCGAGATCGAGCAGAAGGAAGGCTCTGCGCCGGACCGGATTGTTCTGGAAGCCAATGTCGAAGACCAGCCGACCGGTGAATTGCAACTTTCGGCCGGTTTCTCCTCCATCGAGAGCTTCCTGCTGGCGGCCTCTATCCGCGAACGCAACTTCCGTGGCCGCGGTCAGACGGTGGGTGCTTCGGTCAACTGGTCGCGCTTCTCGCGCTCTGCCGGGATCAATTTCAGCGAACCCTATGTGTTCGACCGGAACATCTCGATGGGCGTCGATTTGTACCGCCGCGATTTCAACAGCTTCAACTTCACCAACAACGACCGCAACACGACGTTCGAGCAGACCACGACCGGCGGCTCGATCCGGGCAGGTGTGCCGCTAACCGAGTATATGTCGCTGATCGCTAGCTACACGCTGAACCACGACAAGGTCTCGCTGGACGAAAACCAGTTCTTTGCCGACTTCGATGGTGATGGCGTGGCCACGTGTGAACCGCTGCTGGCGGGCCGCTTCCTGTGCGACTCGCTGGGTTCGCGGACCAGCTCGATCGCCGGCCTGACGCTGAATTACAACTCGCTCAACAGCCGGTTCCGCCCGACACGCGGGGAAAGCGTCAGCATCACCGGCGAATATGCCGGTCTTGGCGGGTCGGTCGAATATGCCCGTATTCGCGGCAAGGCGGCGAAATACTGGTCTGTTTTCAATGGCTTTATCTTCTCGCTGCAGGGCGAGGGCGGATATATCAAAGGTCTGAAGGATCGCCAGGGTGCCGGTGTCGACGATGTCCTGCTGACGGACCGTTTCTTCCTTGGCGAGCCGCAAATTCGCGGCTTCGACATTCGCGGTGTCGGCCCGCGCGTTCTGCGTCAGCCGATTGTCGATGATGGCGAAGGCAACCCGCTGATCATTACCGATCGCAACCGGGTGGCCGACGATGCCATTGGCGGCAACGCCTACTACCTTGGCCGCGCCGAACTGGAGATTCCGCTGGGTTCGGGCGTGCGCGAGCTGGGCCTGCGTCCTTCGCTGTTCGTCGATGTCGGCGCGCTGTGGAATGTGACCGAGCCAGTGCTGCAGAACAGCCCGTTCCCCGGTGGCCTCTCGTTCCAGCAAACCGATGGTGACGGAAACCCCATCTTCATCGGTCCCGATGGCTCGCCCACGCTGGACCCGGCACAAACCAACGGCACCCCCAACCAGCCGCTTAACCAGACGATTGACCCGTTCCAGGAAGTCTTCCTGGGCGATTCCTCTTCGCCGCGCGTATCCGTGGGCATCGGGGTCAACTGGAACTCGCCTTTCGGTCCGTTCAGGATTGATTTTGCCCGCGTGCTTAAGAAGCAGCCGGGCGACGACACCAAAACATTGTCATTCAACGTAGGAACACAGTTCTAATGAAAACTCTTGCCAAAACACTCGCAGCCGCCAGCATTGCCGCCGCCACTGTGGCCGGTGCGCCTGCCGCGGCGCAGGTTAGCGGCATCGCCGTAAGCAGCCCGGAAGCGGTTTTCCTCCGCTCGGCTGCGCGTCAGGCCGCTTACACCCAGATCGCCCAGACCTATGCTGGCCAGATCCAGCAGATCAACACGATGCGTCAGGAAGCGCAGACGCTGCAGCAGAGCCTCGACACCAATGGCGATGGCCAGGTGACCGATGCCGAAGCGGCCGCCAATCAGGGCGTGACCACACAGGTTCAGCAGAAACTGCAGCAGATTGCGCAGACCGGCCAGCCGATCACGCTGGCGCAGACCTATGTGGTCGAGCAGCTGCTGCTGGATTACAACAACGCGCAGCAGCAGGTCATCTCGTCCAAGGGCATCCAGCTGATGCTGCCGGCTGACGGCGTGCAGTATGTGTCCGACGCTGCCGATGTCACGAGCGACATTCTCGCCGTTCTGGACCAGCGCCTGCCGACCGTGCAGGCCGCACCGCCGGCAAACTGGCGTCCGCGCCGCGAATCGCTGGCTCTGCAGCAGTCGATCCAGCAAATTCTTGCCGGTCTCGCCCAGCAGCAGGCCGCTCAGGCTGCCCAGCAGGGTGCAGCCGCGCAGCAGCCGACCGGCCGCTAAGCCAAATAGAACCGGGGCAGGGGGAAACGATGGACGCTGACAAGCCGTATGACATCCGGCGCGTGCTGGAGGCATTGCCGCATCGTTATCCCCTGCTGCTGGTCGACCGGGTGAAGTCGCTTGATCTGGGCGAGCGGATCCACGCAGTGAAGGGCGTGACCTTCAACGAGGATTTCTTTCAGGGCCATTTCCCCGGCCAGCCGATCATGCCCGGTGTTTTGCAGATCGAGGCCATGGCGCAGGCCGCCGCGATCCTTGGCATCGAGACATTGGAGCTGGCCGGAACGGGCAAGCTGGTGTTCTTCATGGGCATCGAGAACGCGAAGTTCCGCAAGCCCGTGACACCAGGCTGCCTGCTCGATCTGGAGGTCGAATTCACCCAGAAACGCAGCCGTGTCTACAAGTTCAAAGGCAAGGCGAGCGTCGAAGGTGCGGTGCATAGCGAAGCCGAATTTACGGCGATGATTGCAGATCCGAGTTAGTTTGTTTTGACCCTGCGGGCGGGGTGCATCCGCACCCCTTGCTGCGCCGCATAAGCGGCGGCGCGCGGTCGCGCGCTGTCGTCGCCTCTCGGTGCCGAACCATTCCAAGCCAAAGAGCTTGCTGCAAAGCACGGTCCGCGTTCTAGAGCGCCGCCGAAAGCAGAGCGGGGCATGCCCAACCTAAAGCAACACCCCAAACCCGTTCATCCTGAGCTTGTCGAAGGATTGCGCTTCTTTCTGACGCTTCGCCAAATTCGGGGCCCTTCGACAGGCTCAGGGCGAACGGATATTGGGGGAGGGGGCCAAGCCTGCTGGCCAACCAGTGCTTGGAATGGGCCGGGGCCTAGAGGCTCCGCAAGGCCACGCGGCCGCCCCGCAGGTGCTCGACCTGAAAGGTCGAAACAGCACCGAGGATGCGCCTGCGGATGCAGGTGCGAAAAGCAAACAAGGCGCGCTTACCAACGCTTGCAATTAGGGCGCAAACCTCTATTAGCCGCGCCTTCTCTATTCACAGCGCGTCCGGTCGGAACCGGGCACAAGCTTTAAGGACACACCGCCATGAAGGCCGAAGGACATCCCGATTACCACACCATCACGGTCAAGATGACCGATGGCACCGAATTCCAGACCCGCAGCACTTGGGGCAAGGAAGGCGATACGATGACGCTCGACATCGATCCCACCAGCCACCCGGCGTGGACCGGCGGCAAGCAGCAGATTCAGGAAGGCGGCCGCGTCGCAGCCTTCAACAAGCGCTTCGGCGGGCTTTCGCTCAAGAAGTAAACTTCTTCAGCGCTTTGCGAAATACGGAAAAGGGCGGTCCGGCTGGGCCGCCCTTTTTGTTTCAGTCGAACAAGAACTCTCTTTTCGTCGGCTGGTCGATGAATGCGGCCCTCATGGCCGCAAACCAGTAGGCCCAACCGAGATAATACACCGTCCAAAGCAGCTCCTGCCAAATTCTGATCTGGAGCAGGTAAACTACGCTCAGAAATAAAGCTCCACTGATTCCAATGAGCGCTGCCAAAGTGATGAACACGCTTCGCAATCGACGGTCGTCTCGCCAGACCATCAGCGAAGGAGCGGCCTCGTATCTCCTTAATGCCAGCCACGCGCATCCAATGATGAACGGTGACAAGGCAATCGCAAGGAAAACGGATCCCATAATCGGGATGATAATTGTATCTCCGTCAGGCGGGTAGGCTCCTGCCATCGCCATTGCTGTGAAGTAGTTGTCCGCGATTATCGGAAACGCGATGACGAGACCGACGGTCAGAACCCAAAGCAATGTCGATGTTTGTGGCATCACTCCCACCCCCACGGTTTCTCGCGGTACCATTTCGTCAGCACATATTTCAGCCCCTTGCGGACCTTCATGCCGTGGTGGAGCGTGTTCGGGTTCACCTCGCCATCGGGGCGGCGATTGTTCCATGCCAGCAGCTTGCCCGCCTCGGGCTGGAAGCTCTTTTTCAGGACCTTGAACCGGGTCGCGCCGCCTGCTTCCACATCGTTGAGATAGACCATGCAGGTCCAGGTCCGCTGCCCGGCGACCGAGCAGTATTTCTCCCAATCCTCTCCATCGGGCGCGAAGTAATCTGTGTGCGCTTTGAATTCCTGCCCGACATCATAGCGCTGGCCCTGCAAGGGCTCGCCGTAAGCCGGGTCGATCCCGGTCAATGCGTCGAGCTTCGCCTCCATCGCCTGCACCGCCGGATGGTCTGCATTCAGATCGCAGGTTTCACTGGTGCGGAAATAGTGATCGCCATTGGCATCCGCGAGCGTGGAGGGGCGGCGTTCGGCCTCGATCAGCGCTAACAGCTGCGCGCACAGTTCCGGCTCCACAAAGCCGCGCCGCTGGAACATTTCGGCCTTGGGGAAGGGCAGCTTTTGCACGCCGCCATAGGCCAGCAGCCGCTCGCCCGAGGATTCGTTTGGTTGCACCATCGGTGTTCCAGCATCAGATATCCGGCGAGACCGTGCAAGCAGCAAAGGTAAGAATATTGCGCCTGAGCGCCGCCAGCGCAGTTTTCGCTTCCCAATCGGGGCCGCTTATGCAACAGGCTCGCCCCCGCCTGAAAGCGCCCTTGACGGGCGTGTTTACGGGCGTAACAGCCCCGCCATGCACGGCAATTTCGGGGCATGTGGCGATCGTAGCTCAGTTGGTTAGAGCGCCGGTTTGTGGTACCGGAGGTCGCGGGTTCAAACCCCGTCGATCGCCCCATTTTTCGCTTCCGATCATGCCGCTTTCAGCACCTGCGCAGGGACGCGATAATGACAGCTTTCTGGACCGAACCCGATTATGACGATCACGAGCTGGTACAGCTCGTCCGCCATCCGGAAAGCGGGCTGACCGCGATTATTGCGCTGCATTCCACCCATCTTGGCCCCGGTGCCGGGGGCACGCGCTTCTGGCATTATGCCGAGCCAAAGGCCGCGATGCGCGATGCGCTGCGCCTGAGCCGCGGGATGAGCTACAAGAACGCGATGGCCGGTCTGCCCATGGGCGGCGGCAAGGCTGTGATCCTGGCCGGTGCGGACAAGCGCAAGACACCTGAAATGCTCGCCGCCTTCGGTGATGCGGTAGAGGCTCTGAATGGCCGCTATGTTACGGCCGAGGATGTCGGCATCAGCGAAGACGATATGGTCGCCGTTTCGCAGCGCACCGCGCATGTCTCCGGCCTGCCGGTCGATGGCAGCGCAGGCGACAATATGGCAGGCGGCGATCCCGGTCCGTTTACCGCGATGGGCATCTATCACGGCATCAAGGCAGCAGTGCGGTACAAGCTGGGCAAGGACAGCGTGAAGGGCGTGCATGTCGCCATTCAGGGCACCGGCAGCGTAGGCGGCGGCGTAGCGAAACTGCTGGCGCAGGATGGCGCGAAGCTGACCCTGTCGGATATCGACGAAGGCCGGGCCAAGGCGCTGGCGGAAGAGCTGGGCGGCGAAGTCGCTGCACCTGATGCGATCATGAGCACGTCCTGCGACGTCTTCAGCCCTAACGCGCTGGGCGCCATTCTGGACGAGGAGGGCATTGCACGCCTCGATTGCCCGATTGTCGCTGGCGGGGCGAACAACCAGCTCGCCCGCGCGCATCACGGGGCACAGCTTGCCGAGCGCGGTATCCTGTATGCGCCGGACTATGTGATCAACGCAGGCGGCATCATCAGCGTGACGATGGAATATCTGTGCCGCTGCCACGGCGATCCATGCGATATCAATGAAGTGCGCAAGCGCTTGGCGTTGATCCCCGGACGTCTGGAAGAAATCTGGGCGGAAAGCGATAGCAGCGGCGTGTCCTCCGATGTCGTTGCCGACCGCATGGCGCAAAAGCTGATCGGGCGATAGGTTTGCGGGGCTGGAAGGCCACCCTTTGGACCGCCTTCCCACCACTGGTATCTGCCTGTAAGAGAGCCGGTAACACGCGCCATTTCCCCGCTAGAGCCCATTCATGCACGGTTTCGCCAATCCCCGCCGGTTCCTCGCGATTGCCCGCTGGCTGACGCCTGCGCTGCTGATCTCGGGACTGGTGCTGACGGCTGGCGCGACGTGGTGGGGCCTGACACAGGTTCCGCCCGACCGGCTGATGGGCGAGACGGTGCGCATCCTGTTTATCCATGTGCCCGCCGCGTGGCTCGGCATGGGCGGATGGACCGCGATTGCGCTGTCCAGCATCGCTCTGCTGGTCTGGCGTCATCCGCTGGCCGCCATCGCCGCGCGGGCCTCGGCTGCACCTGGCATGGTGTTCACTGCGGTCTGTCTGGCAACCGGTTCCATCTGGGGCCGCCCGACATGGGGCACCTGGTGGGTGTGGGACGGGCGGCTGACCAGCATGCTGGTGCTGCTGTTCTTGTATGCGGGATACATCGCCTTGGCGCAGGCCAGCGCGCGTGAAGGCGTTTCGCAGCGCATTCCGGCAATTTTTGCGCTGGTCGGCGCGATCAACATTCCGATTATCAACCGCTCGGTCGTCTGGTGGAATTCGCTGCACCAGCCGCCCAGCCTGACCGTGGGCAAGAGCGCGATTGATCCGGCTTACCTCTGGCCGCTGCTGATAGCCGTGCTGGGGTATTCGCTGCTGTTTGGCGGCGTAGTGCTGGCGCGGATGCGGGCCTTGCTCGCCGATATGCAGGCCGATGCGCGGCTGCGGCGCAAGGCGATGGAGACCGCCTGATGCGCGAGGGGTTGGCCCAGTGGGATTTCGTGGTCGCATCCTATGCGGTGGGGCTGCTGGCGATTGGCGCTCTGGTGCTGTGGGCCTTCATCACCATGCGCAAGGCAGAAGCCCGGCGTGAGGAGGCGCGGCGCAAATGACTATGCTCAAAGCGAAACACCAGCGGCTCGTGCTGGTGGTGATTGCGCTGGTGGTGCTGATCGGCGCAGGACTGCTCGCCGCTTGGGGCCTGCGCAGCGAGGCGAATTACTTCTACACGCCCAGCCAAATTGTTGCCGATCCGCCAGAGAAGACCCGCCTCGTCCGTCTGGGCGGCATGGTGCAGACCGGCTCCATTGCGCAGCAGGCTGACGGCGTTTCGATCCGTTTCGTTGTTTCCGATGGCGAGGCCTCCATGCCCGTGCAATTCACCGGCATCGTGCCCGATCTGTTCGTCGAAAACTCCGGGGTGGTGGCAGAGGGACGCATGGGCGACGGCACCTTCATGGCGGAGACCCTGCTGGCCAAGCATGACGAAAACTACGTGCCGCGCGAATTGCAGGACATGACCGAGCATCAGGCGCAGCAGGTGGTGGCCGAGACCACCGGGATTTCGCCCAAGTGACAGCGGAAATCGGCCTCGCCGCGTTGTGGATGGCGGCTGCGCTGTGCATGCTGCAATTCATCGCAGGCGCGCTGGCGACGCGCAGCGAAGGCAACGATATCGGCGCGCTTACACGGCCTGCCGCCATTGTGCAGGGGTTGCTGGCGCTGACCGCGTTTGCGTGCCTGTTGTGGCTGTTTGCGATCACCGATCTGTCGGTGAAGCTGGTCGCCACCAATTCGCATTCCGAAAAGCCGATGATCTACAAGCTGACCGGTGCGTGGGGGAATCACGAGGGTTCCATGCTGCTGTGGGTCGCGGTCATGGCGCTTTCGGGCGCAGCCATCGGCGCGCTGGAGAAACGCCTGCCCGAACGCACGATACAGGCGGTTCTCGCCGCGCAAGGGGCTGTGGGCGTGGGCTTCTATGCCTTTCTGATCGGCAGCTCCAATCCGTTCGAGCGTTTGCCCTCTCCGGCCGCGCAGGGGGCGGGGCTGAACCCGCTGCTGCAGGACTGGGGCCTCGCCTTCCATCCGCCGACTTTATACATCGGCTATGTCGGCCTGTCGGTCGCTTTCAGCTTTGTCGTCGGCGCGCTGATTACACGGCAGGTGAACCCCGACTTTGCCCGCGCGATGCGGCCCTGGGTGCTGGGCGCGTGGGTGTTCCTGACACTGGGGATCGCCGCGGGCAGCTGGTGGGCTTATTACGAGCTGGGCTGGGGCGGCTGGTGGTTCTGGGACCCGGTGGAGAACGCGTCGCTGATGCCATGGCTGGCGGCGACCGCGCTGCTGCATTCGGTCACCGTGCTGGCCGCGCGCGATGCCTTGCGGACCTGGACCGTGATGCTGGGCGTGGTGGCGTTTTCGATGAGCATGCTGGGCACCTTCATCGTCCGGTCGGGCGTGCTGACGAGCGTGCACAGTTTCGCCGTTGATCCGGAGCGCGGTGTGTTCATTCTCATCCTGCTCGCCCTGTATATTGGCGGGGCGCTGGCGCTGTTCGCATGGCGGGCCAGCAGCATTGCAGAGGGCAAGCGCTTTGCCGTTGCCAGCCGCGAGACGGCGCTAGTGTTCAACAACATCATGCTATGCGCCATTCTGGGCGTCGTTCTGCTGGGCACGCTCTATCCGCTGATGGCAGAGGCGGCGGGGGACCGCGTGTCCATCGGCCCGCCCTATTTCAATCCTGTGAGCGCGGTGTTTGCACTGCCGATGTTTGCCGTGATGGCGGTCGGCCCGATCCTGCGCTGGCGGCAGGACAGCGCGCGGCGGATTTCGAAGGGTGTTATCGTGCTTGCCGCAGTCGGTGTGGTGACGGCCCTTGCAGGCGCGTTGCTGAGCGATGCGGGCGTGTTGCCTGTCCTTGGTCTGGCCTTCGCGGCGGTGATTGCGGTGGCGGCTGTAATGCCGCTCTACGGACGCAAGTTGAGCCGGACCCCGATGGCGACATGGGGCATGGTGCTGGCCCATTTCGGCGTGGCGGTGTCGTTGTTCGGCATGGCCAGCGAAAGCGGTTTCTCCAAAGAAACGCTGGCTGCGGTGAGCGCCGGCGAAGGCGCGCAGATCGGCCCGTATGAGGTAACTCTGGAAGGCGTGGAGCCACTGGCGGGGCCGAACTGGACAGCGCTGGAGGCGCGCCTTTCGGCGAGCGATGGGGGCGACGCTGTCATCCTGCGCCCGCAATCACGCACTTTCGTGCAGCCAGTGCAAACAACGACCGAGAGCGCTCTGCTGAACCGGTGGGACGGGCAGCTCTATGCCGTGCTGGGTCAAGCGGCGGGCGACGGGCGCTGGCAATTGCGGCTTTGGTGGAAGCCTTTTGTGGCGATGATCTGGTATGGATCGCTGCTGATTGCGCTGGGCGGTATTCTTGCCGCAGCGGGGCATATACGGCGCTCCCGGCGGCGGAAGGCGCAGGAAGCGCGGCTTGCGGAGCGACAGGCAGACCAGCTTATGGTTCGTCAGCAAGAAGAGGCGATAGCATGAACCGCTGGGCGTTTTATATTCCCCTCGCGCTGTTTGCGCTGTTTGTCGGGCTGGCAGGTTATCAGCTGACCCAGCCAAAGGCGGACGAGATCCCCAGCCGGATGGTGGGCAAGCCTTTGCCGATGTTCGAGCTCCCTTCCGGCCGCGCCGATGGTGCGCCGCTGACGAATGCGGCCTTCACCGATGGCCAGCCGCGTCTGCTGAATATCTGGGCGACATGGTGCCTGCCGTGCATTGCCGAGGCCCCGCATTTGGAGAGCCTGAAGGAAGCGGGCGCACCGATTGTCGGCATCGCCATTCGCGATACGCAGGAAGACATCGCTGCATTTCTGGCGCAGCATGGCGATCCCTATGCCGGCATCGCCATCGACGAGCGCTCCTCGGTGCAACTCGCCATTGGTTCCAGCGGGGTTCCGGAAACCTTCGTGATCGACGGTCAGGGGATCATCCGCCACCAGCATATCGGCGATATTCGCGAGCGGGATGTGCCGCTGATCCTCGAAAAGCTTCGGGAGGCGGGCGAATGATGCGCCGTCTGTGGCTGATGATCGCGGCCATCGCCTTCCTTGCCCTGCCATCGGGGTATACTGCGGCGCAGACGGCTGATTCGGCATCGATGGCCAACACCCAGCTGGCCGATCCCGCGCAAGAGGCGGAAGCCAAGGAGCTGATGGAAAGCCTGCGCTGTCTGACCTGCCAGTCGCAATCCATTGCCGATAGCGATGCGGAAATGGCGGTCGATATGCGGCATCTGGTGCGCAGCCGGATGCAGGCGGGCGAAAGCCCGGAAGACATTCGCCAATGGCTGATCGAGCGATATGGCGATTATATCAGCTACGCGCCCGAAGCGGGCGGGATCACCTGGCCGCTCTATGCCATCCCGGCGTTTCTGGTGCTGATTGCGCTCGGGCTGTTTGTCCGCCGCCTGAGGCGTTCCTGATGAGCTGGATTGCGGTAGTCTTGCTAGGCGCGGGCGCGCTGGCCTGCGGGGCGGTGCTGCTGCGCGATGCGCGCAATCTGTGGACGCTGTTTGCGGCGGCTCTGGTGTTCGGTCTTGCCGGCTACGCTGCGCAAGGCTTCCCCGGTTTGCCCTCCGCGCCGTTGCCCAAAGCGGATACGACGCTCACTGCGGCTCCGGCGCTGATCGACGCTCGGCGTGAGTTTTTCGACGCCTCGCGCCCGCCCAGTCGCTTTGTCCTGACCGGCGACACCTATGCGCGCCGCGGGGATTACGAGACGGCCAGCGGGTTCTATCGCAACGCCGTGGCGGAAAATCCCAATGACGGGGAGGGCTGGCTGGCGCTGGCGGTCGCTCTGGTGGAATATGCCGATGGGCGCGGCACGCCCGGTGCGCTTCTGGCGTACCAGAATGCGCGTGATGCGCTGCCCGGCAATCCGGCGGTCGGCTATTTCGCTGCTTTGCCCGAATTGCGCGCCGGCCGCCTGCCGGAAACGCGCGAATTGTGGGCCGAAGCGCTTGAAGGCGCACGGGAAAATGCGCCGGGCTATGGTTATGTGCAGGAACGCGTGGACTCGCTCGATAATCTGATGGCTGCCATTGTTGCGCAGGGCGGGTCCTGAACACGTTCCAAGCGGGTTATTGCGCCGGTATGCCGCCGCTGCTACCCGCGCGCCTTGCTTTGCTGAAGCGTCGCCGCAAGCGCAGCGCACTGCAGGGATCGACGGGTCACTTCTTTAAGGTCCTTTGACGGATGAGCGACAGCGCACCAACAGCGATCGATCGCGCGCCTCCGGGCGGTGAAAGCTCCGGCCACGGCGCGACCAAGGGCGCGCTGGCGGTGGGCGCAATCGGCATCGTCTTCGGTGATATCGGCACCAGCCCGCTTTACGCCTTCCGCGAGACATTCGCCGGCACTGCCAACATCGCCATCGACCGGCTGCACGTGCTGGGCGTGGTCAGCCTGATTTTCTGGTCGATGCTGCTGGTGGTGGCGATTCAGTATGTCACCATCCTGATGCGGGCGGACAACAAGGGGCAGGGCGGCAGTCTGGCCCTCGTGGCGCTGCTGAGCCGCCATATGGGCAAGAGCTCCTATGGCTGGCTGGTCGTGCTGCTGGGCGTGTTTGCGACCAGCCTGTTCTACGGCGACAGCATGATTACGCCTGCGATTTCGGTCCTGTCGGCGGTGGAGGGCCTGACCGTGGTCGATCAGGGGCTGGAGCCGTTCGTGATCCCCATCGCGCTGGTCTTGCTGGTGTTCCTGTTCATGCTGCAACGGCGGGGCACGGCGAAAGTCGGTGCGTTGTTTGCGCCTGTGATGATCGTCTATTTCATCACCATCGCGGGGTTGGGGCTCAACCAGATCTGGCAGAACCCCGACATCCTGTGGGCGCTCAACCCGTATTATGCGGTGATGTTTTTCTACCTCGACGGGTTTGTCGCGTTTCTGGCACTCGGCGCCGTGGTGCTGGCTGTGACGGGCAGTGAGGCGCTGTATTCCGATATGGGCCATTTCGGGCGCGGGCCGATGCGGCTGTCGTGGTTCGGGTTCGTGATGCCGTGCCTGCTGCTTAACTATTTCGGGCAAGGCGCGATGATTGCCGGTCTGCCGCCGGAGCAGGCCGCCGAGGTGGTGCGCAATCCGTTCTTCCTGCTGGCGAGCGAGGAGTGGCGTCTGCCGCTCGTAATCCTCGCCACCGTGGCCACCTTTATCGCCAGCCAGGCGGTGATCAGCGGCGCGTTCAGCATCACCCACCAGGCGATGCAGCTGGGCTTCATCCCGCGCCTGTCGATCCGCCACACCAGCGAGACCGAGGCGGGGCAGATTTACATTCCGGTGGTCAACTGGGCGCTGATGATCGCGGTGATCATTCTGGTGCTGACCTTCCAGAACTCCTCCAATCTCGCCAGTGCTTACGGAATCGCGGTGACCGGCGCAGTCACTATCGACACGCTTCTGATGGGCGTTCTGTTCGTCGGCGTGTGGAAGTGGAAATGGTGGTACGCAGCGCCGGTCGTGCTGCTGTTCCTGATCGTCGATGGGGCATATTTCGCGGCGAACCTAGTGAAGATACCCGATGGAGGCTGGTTCCCGCTGGTGGTCGGCCTGATCGCGTTTACCCTGCTCACCACATGGGCGCGGGGCCGCAAGATCATGCGTGAGCGGATGACCGAAGTCGCGCTGCCAATCGAGATTTTCGCCAAAAGCGCCAAGAACAGCGCAACCCGTGTGCCGGGCACCGCGATCTTCATGGCGTCGAGCACGGCGGGCATACCATCCGCGCTGCTGCACAACATCAAGCACAACAAGGTGCTGCATGAGCGGGTGGTGATCCTGACCATCGAGATTGCCGACATTCCCTATGTCGATCCGGCCAAACGCTGCGAGTATTACGATCTGGGCGACGGGTTTTTCCGGTCCGTGCTGCATTACGGCTTCATGGAGGCCACCGATGTTCCCACGGGTCTCAAGACCATGGAGCAATGCGGCGGCGAGTTCGACATGATGCAGACCAGCTTCTTCCTCAGCCGCCAGACCCTGCTGCCGAGCGACAATCCCGCAATGCCGATCTGGCGGGAGAAGATCTTCGCGTGGATGCTACGTAATGCGGCGACGGCGATGGAGTTCTTCAACCTGCCGACCAATCGTGTGGTGGAGCTGGGTAGTCAGGTGCGGATCTAACCAATTGTCTGGATACTCCTTGCAACAGTTCAGCTTCGCATCCACTCTAGTTGGATGAGCGACCAGCCCGTATGCAAGAGTTAAGACAGCTTCTCTATCTCTACCTCGCGTGGCGACACAAGAAGAAGGGCCAACTAAGCAAAGCGCGATCTCGCTTAGAAAAGGCGCTCCAACTAACACAGAAGTCTGATTATTATCCCTTGGTTCTCGCTTTCGACGGAGTTCTAAGCATCGGAGAAGACCAAATCTCGCGAGCAAGAGATAGGTTTCGCAGAGGCTTGGAATTGTCGCGGCATGTGGGTCAAGCAGATCAAATATTTGTGGGGGACGTCTGCTTTCTGTGGCTCACCATTTGTGATGGGAATTGCAACTTCAGCCAGATTAAGAGTGCTTATGATGCAGCGGTAAGTTCAAGACCAAAGGCAAGTCGCTTCTTCCGGCTCTTGCTGCAGATCGTTTCTGAGGAGACGCTAGCAGAGATTTGCGGAGATCGAGAACCAAAAGGCTTAATTTCTCAAAATGCGATTGGATCGACAGCCGTTGAGGGTGCCGACGTTACGATCCGCTTTTAGTATCTGATCTCAAGCCGTAGGCGGTTCGTCCTTCATCACCTCGTCCTCCTGCCCGACATCCAGCCCGTGCTTCAGCAGCATGGGGATCTGGGTGAAGGTGAAGAGGAAGCTCAGCGGCATGAAGACCCATAGCTTCGCCCATAGCCAGCCTTCGAAATCCATCGTGCGGACCAACACTTCGTTGAGGCCGGCAAGGACGAGGAAGAACACGCCCCAGTTTCGGCTGAGCTTGAGCCAGCCCTGTTCGTCGACGCCTTCGAACGCAGCCTCGAGCAGGATCTTGAGCAGTGACTTGCCGCGCAGCCATCCGCCGAGCAGCAGCACACCGAACAACAGATAGATCGCGGTTGGCTTGAACTGGATGAAGCGTTCGTCCTGCAGCCAGATGGTAAGGCCGCCAAACCCGACGATCAGCGCGGTCGAGAGCATCAGCATCGGCGAGACATGGCCGAATTTGAGTTTGCTGAAGACCAGCGCGACCACCGCCGCAACCATGAAGGCGATGGTGCCGTAGATGACCGCCGCGATCTCTCCGAACATCGAATCTTCGGGCGGCTGATAGAACTTGTAGACGCCGAGGAAGACCAGCAGCGGGCCGTAATCGACGAGGATGTTGAGCCAGCCTGATTTGGGTTTGTTTGGAGGGACGGTGTCGGTGGGTTCGGTCACGATGCGTTGAATCTCATTTTTTCCGCTCATCCTGAGCTTGTCGAAGGATCGTCCTTCTTTTGGGGGCAAAGGTCTAGAGGAAAGGGCAGCACTTCGACAGGCTCAGGGCGAACGGGGTTGTCGGCTGGAGGTTTTCAGGGCGGGGAGTGAGGGTCAGGGTTACGCCACCCCCGCAATCACGCGCGCGACCAGATCGGGGTCGAAGGGCCGCAAATCGTCGATTGTCTCGCCCACGCCGATAGCGTGGATCGGCAGACCGTATTGCTCTGCCGCCGCGACCAGGACACCGCCGCGCGCGGTGCCGTCCAGCTTGGTCATGATCAGGCCGGTTACGCCCGCCACTTCCTTGAACACATCGATCTGCGACAGGGCATTCTGGCCGTTGGTTGCATCCAGCACCAGCAGCACATTGTGCGGCGCCTCCGGGTTGAGACGGCCCAGGACTTTCCTGATCTTGGCCAGCTCATCCATCAACTCGGTCTTGTTTTGCAAGCGGCCGGCGGTGTCGACAACCAGCGCGTCGATGCCCTGATCGGTCGCGGCCTTCACGCCGTCGAACACGATGCTGGCCGGGTCGCCGCCTTCCGGCCCGCGCACGATGGGCACGCCGATGCGTTCGGCCCAGGTCGCTAGCTGGCCGATAGCGGCGGCGCGGAACGTGTCGCCCGCTGCCAGCATGACGCCGTAGTCGTCTTCCTGCAGCCAATGCGCCAGCTTGGCGATGGTGGTCGTCTTGCCGCTGCCATTGACCCCGATGACCAGAATGACCTGCGGGCGGGGGAAGGCGGTGATTTCCAGCGGGACGGCGACGGGACGCAGAATGGCGGCAATCTCCTCCGCCACAGCCTCTTTCAACTGGCGTTCGGTGATCTCCAGACCGAAGCGGCGCTCGCGCAATTTGTCCTTGATGCGCGCGGCGGCTGCAGGGCCGAGGTCAGAGACGATCAGTGCGTCTTCCACCTCGTCCAGCGTGGCCTCGTCCAGCTTGGCATTGCCGGCAGAGCTGGGTTCGCTCGATGCGGCAACGTCGGGCAGGTTCTCGCCCAGCCGGTCGGAAGTTTTGCGAAAGCCCCCCAGCAGGCGTTCGGTCCAGCTCGTTTTGGTCAAAGGAGCATGCCCTTTTCGATTGTGGTCGGAGTGATGGTCAGGATGGTTCCGGCCGGCGTGCCCTGCGGCACGGCCACCCGTGCGAAGCTGGGGCCGTAGCCTGTCCCGTCCCGCTCTGCGAGGACTTCCTGCGGGTGTCCGATCAGGTTTTCCAGCCACAGATTGCGGCGAGCCGTTGTGGCTTTGCGCAGTTCGGCAGCGCGGGCCTTGATAGCCGCGCGGTCTACCTGCGGCATCCGCGCGGCGGGCGTGCCGGGGCGGGGCGAATAGGGGAAGATGTGGCCATGGACGATATCGAGTTCGTCGATGATCGAGAGGTTGGCGGCGTGATGCTCGTCCGTCTCGGTCGGGAAGCCAGCGATAAGATCGGCCCCGATGGAGAGGCCCGCGCGGTGCTCTTTCAGGCGCGCGACAATCTCCAGCGCGTCGGCGCGGCTGTGGCGGCGTTTCATGCGCTTGAGGATCAGATCGTGGCCGTGCTGCAGTGACAGATGCAGATGCGGCATGATCCGCGCCTCATGCGCGATCAGATCGAACAGCAGGGGGTCGATCTCGATCCCGTCGACCGAGGACAGGCGAAGCCGGGGCAGGGCGGGGAAGGCGCGCAGGATCGCCTCGACGAGAACGCCAAGGCCAGGCGCATCGGGCAGATCATGGCCCCAAGAGGTCAGATCGACACCGGTAAGCACCACTTCGGGCGCGCCATCGTCCAGATGACGTTCGATAACCCGCAGAACCTCGGCCACCGGTAAAGACCGGCTGGTGCCGCGCCCCTGCGGGATAACACAGAAGGTGCAGGCGTGATCGCAGCCATTCTGCACGCCGACAAAGGCGCGGGTGCGGGCGGGCACCACAGGTGCGCTCTCGATGGGTGCATTCCAGCTGCGCGGGTCGAGCTTGGCCGTATTGGCGATGAGGCCGTCCACCTCGGGCATCGCGGCGAGGGCATCGCGCTCGATATCGGCGGCGCAACCTGTCACCAGCAACCGCGCATCGGGGCGGGCGCGGCGGGCCTTGCGAATGGCCTGCCGGGTCTGGCGGACAGCTTCGCTGGTGACGGCACAGGAATTGACGACGACCACATCCTCGCCCGCCAGCATGGCGCCGATGCGCTCGCTCTCGGCGATATTCAGACGGCAGCCGAGTGTGATGACTTCGGCGGGCTTGGCTTTGGTTTCGACCGGGCCGCTCATGCGAAATCGTCCCATGCGAAACTGCCGCAGAAGCTGGTTTGCGCGGGGCCGGTCATGGTGATCCGGTCGTCCTCGCCAATGTCGATGGTGAGATCGCCGCCGGGGAGCGTCACTGTTACGCTGCGGCCCACAAGGCCCCGCTTGAACGCGGCGACTGCCGTGGCGCAGGCCCCGGTGCCGCATGCCCGTGTCAGACCAACGCCGCGTTCCCACACTCTCAGGCGCAAGTGATTGTCGCCAACAACACTGGCGACATTGACGTTCACGCGCTCGGGGAACAGTTCGTCATTCTCGATCTGCGGGCCGAGGCGATCCAGCGCCACAGCGTCTGCATCCTCGACGAAGAACACCGCGTGCGGATTGCCGACATTGACCGCGCTGGGCTCGGTCAGGTCTTCCCACCCGACAGGCATCGCGGCGGTATCCATCGCATAGGCCAGCGGGATCGCGTCCCAGTCGAAACGCGGCACGCCCATGTCGACGCTGGCTCCGCCATCCGACGGTGCGACGGCGATGACACCGCCAGCGGTTTCCACGCGCGCATCGCTGCCATGCAGCAGCGCGACGGCGCGCGAGGCATTGCCGCACGCCTCCACCTCGCCGCCATCGTGGTTGAAGATCCGCATCCGGAAATCGGCAGGGGACGAGGCGGCAGCGGGCTCCAGCACAATCAGCTGATCGCACCCGATGCCGGTGTGCCGGTCGGCCAGGGCCTTGGCGATGCCGGGCGTCATCGCGGGCAGGGCATTCCCGCGCCCGTCCAGCATCACGAAGTCGTTGCCGAGCCCGTGCATCTTGGTGAATTCAACCCGCATCGTGCAGCGCATCTATGGGGCGCGGCGATGCAGGTAAAGGTTACGCGGCGAAATTGGTTGAACGCGGCGTCAAAGCGCGCATGCAATCAGGCGCGGGATTTGCGCTCTTCGGGAATCGCACCGGGGGCGTCTTGCCCGGTTGAGCGCTCGACGATCCGTCCTGCGGCCTGCAATCTCTCGCGCACGGCCGTCGCATTTTCAGGCATGCCGTAGTGGTAACCCTGACCCTTCATACTACCCATTTTGCGCAGCGCGGCCAGAATGCTGTCATTCTCGATGCCCTCGGCCGTGATGGGCATGGACAACCCGTCGCCGAGCGAGATGATGGCATTGATAATTTTCGCGCCGTTCTCGTCCTCGCCAATGTCGCTGACAAAGCTGCGGTCGATCTTGATGCGGTCGAACGGCAGCGAGCGGAGCTGGGCAAGGCTGGAATAGCCCGTGCCGAAATCGTCCAGACTGATCCGCACGCCCTGATTTTTCAGGCTGGTGATCATCGACCGGACGACGCCGATATTCTCGTGCAGGCAGCTTTCGGTAACTTCCAAATCAAGTCGTTCGGCCGGGAAACCGCTCTCGACCAGCATCTTGAGAATTTTCTGGGAGAACCAGGGGTCGCGCAATTGCACGGGTGAAATATTGACCGACAGGGTCAGGGCCGGGTCCCATTCGTTGGCATCTTCGAAAGCTTGTTTGATCAAGCCTTCGGACAGCTCGCCGATCACACCGATTTCTTCGGCAATCGGGATAAATACGTCCGGGCTGACAATGCCGTGCTCTGGCGACAGCCACCGCGCGAGCATTTCGAAGCCGACCAGCTCGCCGGTCTCCAGATCAACCTGCTGTTCGTAATAGGGAACGAATTCGCCGTCCTTCACGCCGCTACGGATTGCGCTTTCCAGCTGTCCGCGGAATCGCAGCTCGTTTTCCATCGGAGCTTCGAACCAGTAATGGCGATTTTTGCCCTGCTTCTTTGCCTCGTACATCGCGATGTCGGCTTTGTGGATCAGCGCCTGGGAATCGTAGCGCTCTCCCGGTACGGAAAGATCGTCGCGGTCTGCCGCAATGCCGACCGACATGGTGATTTCAATCGCCCCGCATTCCAGATCGAACGGCTCTGCGACGCTGTCGATGATGCGGGTGACAAACTGGTCGATGCGTTCGGGCAGCATCCGGTCATAGCTCTGGACGATGGCAAATTCGTCTCCGCCCAGCCGCGCCAGCAAGGCATCGCGCGGCATGAGGGTGCGGATGCGCGAGGCAACTTGCATGAGAATTTCGTCGCCAGCCTGATGGCCGTGCAGATCGTTGACCTGTTTGAAATTGTCGAGGTCGATCATGATGAAGGCGACCCCGCGGCGGCTGCGATTGGCTTCGCCGACCAGCTGATCGGTAGCCGGGGCAATGCTGCGCCGATTGAGGCAGCCGGTCAGCGGGTCGATATCGGCGAGTTCGCGCGCGCGCCGCTCGGCTTTGCGCCGCTCGGCCACTTCGCGAGTCAGATCGGTATGGCGGCGCATGATGAAGATGATCAGCGCCACATTGAGCAAGAGCGTCGAGGCGACCATCGGATCGACCGAATTTGCGCCATCGGTGATGATGTTGCGGACAAACTGGCTGACCATGCGGCCACCGGTCCCGACAAACAGAATGATCGCAGCGGCTGCGATACCCAGCGCGATCAGATCACGCTTTTCCGCACGCAAAGACTGAGCCGGGCGCGCTTCATCGGCATTCGCCGACGCAGGAGCCGCATCCGGTTCGAGATTTTCCCCGCCTGTCATACGCCTGTGCGTAGGGCGGACCGCTGAAATTCTGGTTAATCCACATTTGACCTTTGCCGGTCCAATCACCAGAAGGCCGCAAACCCACCTTGGATTTATCCAGAAAGACCAGACCTATGGCCCGCTATTGGCTGATGAAATCGGAACCGTTCAAATATAGCTGGGACGATCTGGTGGCCGAAAAAGAGGGCACGTGGGACGGGGTGCGCAACCACCGGGCGAAGAACAATCTGGCCGCGATGGAAGTGGGCGATCAAGCGTTTTTCTATCATTCGCGCGAAGGGCTGGAGATTGTCGGCATCTGCGAAGTCAGCGTGGCGGGCATCCTCGATCCCACCGATGAGACGGGTAAATGGGCCGCAGTGAAAGTGGTGCCCAAAACCAAGCTGCCCCATCCGGTGACGCTCAAGCAGATCAAGGCCGAGCCTCAACTGGCGGATTGCGAACTGGTGCGCCTCTCGCGCCTCTCCGTCGCGGAGATCAAGGAAGACGAATGGTCCATCATCCTGTCGATGGCGGGAGTTTGATCGCTAAGCTTCTTTCGCGCGCAGCCCGCTGATGGTCGCGCCACTGGCGGCCAATTGCTCCACATCGATCACGCAGTGGATCAGGCGCAGGCCGGTGTGGCCCTTGGCTTCGCCCAAGGCATCGCGGAATTGTTCGGTAGTCTCCGCGCGCGCACTCCACGCGCCATAGGACGCAGCCAGCGCGGCGAAATCGGGATTGCTGAGCTTGGTGGCCGAGACGCGCCCGGGGAACTCTCGCTCCTGATGCATGCGAATGGTGCCATAGGCGCCGTTGTCCACGACTATCACCATCATGTTGCACCCATGCTGTGCGGCGGTGGCGAGTTCCTGCCCGTTCATCATAAAATCACCGTCTCCCGCCACGGCAACCACCGTGCGTTCGGGGTGGCGCAGGGCCGCCGCCACTGCTGCGGGCACGCCGTATCCCATCGCGCCGCATGTCGGGGCAAGCTGCGAGGGATAACCGGCATAGCGCCAATAGCGGTGCCACCATCCGGCGAAGTTTCCGGCACCATTACAGATGATCGTATCGGCTGGCAGACTGTCCCGCATGAAGGTGACGCAGGTCGCCAGATCAAGCGGATAGGCATTATCGGAGGATTGCGGGGTCGCGGTGGCCCATGCCTCCCATTCGGCATGCGCTTCACTGCCTGCATCGAAGGATATCACCGCGCTATCATCCCACAGGGCGGCGCTCTCGGCGAATTCGGCCATATCGGAGCACAGGGCCAGATCGGTGCGGTAGACGCGGCCCAGCTCGTCCGGATCGGGATGGATATGGATCAGCTGCTGGCCGGGGTGATCGGGCGTGACCACGGTGTAGCCGTCGGTGGTCGCTTCGCCCAGCCGCGCCCCGACTGCGATAATCAGATCGGCGTTCTTGACCCGCTCGATCAGTGCAGGATTGGGGCCGTAGCCAAGGTTGCCGGCATAGACGCTGCTCGACGGACTGATCGCATCCTGACGGCGGAAGGCAGTCGCGACCGGCAGGCCGATACGCTCGGCGAACAGCTGGAAATGCTCGCGCGCTTTCGCGTTCCAGCCTGCGCCGCCTATAATCGCAACCGGGCTGGCGGCATCGCCGATCATGGCCATCATAGCCTGCATGGCATCGGGGCAGGGGGCCTGCGCCGGACGCGACACTTCGGGGCGCGGGGCGGCGCTGGTCGCGTCCGACAGCATGTCTTCTGGCAGGGCGAGGACCACGGGGCCGGGCCGACCCGACATGGCAACCGAGTAGGCCCGCGCGACAAATTCCGGGATCCGGTCCGCGCTTTCAATCCGCGCCGCCCATTTGCAGATCGGGCCGAAGAAGGCGGGAAAATCGACTTCCTGAAAACCCTCGCGCTCACGCATGTCGCGCGCCACATCGCCGACAAACAGGATCATCGGCTGCGAGTCCTGATGCGCAACATGCACACCGATGCTGGCATTGGTCGCGCCCGGACCGCGCGTTACGAAGGCCACGCCCGGCTTACCACTGCCGCCTGCGTTCAGGGCACCATCGGCGCAGGCCATGAAGGCGACTCCGCCCTCCTGACGGCAGGTCACCACGTCGATTTCCGACTGCTGCTCCAGCCCGTCGAGCACCTGGAGAAAGCTCTCCCCCGGCACAGTGAATATGCGGTCGCAGCCTTGCTCTTTCAGGCAATCGACCAGCAGGCGGGCGGCGTCAGGAGTCGTCGTTTCTCTCATGCTGCGCTGCCTAGCCGTGTCGAAGCGAGGCGGCAATCGCAGCGATAAGGCGGAGAGCAGGCCGAAGCTCATGAACCGGCAGGGTTAATGTCCCGCCACGCGACACCCTGAACTGCGCAGGGGCGTAATGGTTATCAATACGTTAACCGGTCCGTGATGAAACGCACCAGACGCTCCCTTGTCCTGACGGACGAAGCCGCACGGCACCCCTTTCGTGCCTCGATCCCTCCGCATGTTCTGGGGGAAGATCCGCCGGTGCGTCTGCGTTCAAAGTTCATGCCGGGCAAGGACGACATTCGCGGCTTTGTGAGCGCTTACTTCGCCAGCCTGGTGGCCGCTCTGGTGTTTATCGCCTGAGCCGTGTTTCAGGCCGAAGCAGCAGCGGCTTCGACTTTCTCCGCTGAATGCAGGCGTACGCCCAGCCACGCAGAAATGATGCACATGGCAGCGCTGAGCAGCACCTGCTCGGCAATCGGCACGCCGCCTGCGGTGAGCGCCATGGCGAGCAGCGATCCACCCACCATCGCGCCGCTATTGACGATGTTGTTCGCAGCGATTGTGCGTGCCGCCTGATCGGTCGAAACCCGGGTGGTCAGAAAGGCGTAGAGCGGCACCACGAACATCCCGCCAGAGACCGAAATGCCCAGCAGGCAAAGCAGCAGCACAGTCGCCATCGGCCACGAGATGAAGCTGGCAACATCCAGAAGCTCGGTCGGCTGATCGGCCTGCCACATTTTGCAAACGATGTAGAAGGCGACCACAAACAGAGCCATCACGAGCACGGATACAGGGGCAAACCGCGCGGACACCTGGCCCTTCAGCAGCTTGTTCACCGCCACCGAACCTATGGCCACGCCAACCGAGAAGACGACGAGGAACACGCTCGCCACTTCCTTGCTGGCCATGATCACGTTTTTCGCCAGCGGCGGGAACTGGATGAACAGCACCGCACCGATGGTCCAGAAAAAGCTGATGGCGAGAATCGCATAATAAACCTGCCGGTCATCCATCGTCTTGCGGATCAACCGGGTCGAAGCGCGCAGAATATGCCAGTCGAGCTTCTCCACCTGTCCCAGCGGCGGGGCGGGGGGGATCTGGCGCGAGGAGATATAACCCATGATCGACACGCCGATAATCGCGGCAGCGGCATATTCGACCGGGATCCAGCCCGCCAGAATAGTGCCGGCCAAAATCGCGACATAGGTCCCTGCTTCGACTAGACCGGTGCCGGCCAGCACCTCCTCTTTGCGCAAATGCTGCGGCAGGATCGCGTATTTGATGGGCCCGAGAAATGTCGATTGCACGCCGGTCAAGAACAGAGCGAACAGCATCAGAATAATCGGGAAACTGGTATCGATAGTCGTGAAGCCCAGCGGGATCGACACTGGCAGATCAAAGCCGCGCCACGCCAGATAGAGCCCTGTCGCCCCGATAATCATCAGGCCGATTTCGCAGAACTTCACGATACGCACGATCCGCGCCTTGTCGCGCATATCCGCCAATTGTCCGGCCACAGCCGAAAGCGCGAAGAAAGGCAGAATGAACAGACCCGAAGCGACCGCGCTGAACAGCCCCTCCGCCTCTTCGGAATTGTAGACCTGATACACGACGAACAGGACCATCGCGGTCTTGTACAGATTGTCGTTGAACGCGTTGAACAGCTGGGTGACAAATAACGGCAGGAAACGCCGACGGCCGAGCAGTTTGACGGTGGTCAAGAATTGTCCCCAAACGCAGGCCATGCGGCCCATCGCCTGCTGTTCTAGCTGTAAGTCGATGGCGGACAAGGGCGCTTCTGTTCTTTTTCCCGCTGGCCTGATCGGCTAGGGGCGCGTCTGGCCTATGCTGACTTTGCCCAACATACTCACTTTGTCGCGGATATTTGCGGTTCCACTGCTCGCTTACCTGCTGTGGTGGCCGGGCTGGACACTGGGCTACGCGATGGGCTTCCTTCTCTACTGCACGATCAGCCTGACGGATTATCTCGATGGCTATCTGGCGCGGGCGCAGGGCACGGTTTCGAAGCTGGGAATATTTCTCGATCCCATCGCCGACAAGATCATGGTCGCGGCGGTTATTCTGGTGTTGACGGCACAGGGCTTCTTGCGCGGGCCTATCGTGGGCGATTTCCACGTGATCGCAGGGCTGATTATTCTGATGCGCGAAATTGCGGTGTCGGGCCTGCGCGAATTTCTTGCCGGGCTGCAGGTCTCTGTGCCGGTGACCCAGCTGGCCAAATGGAAGACGACGTTCCAGCTCATTTCACTGGGTGCGCTGATCGGCGGGGGCGCGCTGCCCCAGTATGAATGGATCCACCTGACCGGCCTGACCACGCTGTGGGCGGCGGCCATTCTGACTGTGGTGACGGGCTGGGATTATCTGCGCGTTGGCCTCAAACATATGGATTGAGGAGGCGCGCTGAAGCGCCCTCAACCCATATTGCCGGCGGCCTTGTGCAGCGTGCCGACCAGCGGAATCCCGAAGCGATCACGCGGATCGTGCCGGTCGAACTCTTCGTCCATCGCCGCATAGCCAAGCGATTCCACCACTGCGGTGTGCAGCGGCACATCGAATTTGATGCCGGCGTTCTTCTCGATCCGCCACACGACTGAGCCCCGCATCGGGGTGACATCGTTGAGGTCAAGATCGACCCGGCTGCCCTCGGCCATATCGCCGACGCATTCGATCATGCAGCCGCCGCTGGAGACATTGTAGAGCGTCACATATTCGCGCACGCCGTCCACGCGGCAGGCAATTTCCTTGTCGAGCGACAAGCGGTTGTAAGAACGCATAACATCATACCTTTTCCGACCCGGCCGTATTCTCCCTCGGCCTCAGGTTGATGCTTAGCTCAAAATTTACCAATATTTCGTGAAGCTTGGACTGGCAGGGGCTCCGGCGGCATGCGGGATTACCCCGCGCGCAGTTCCTCGGCGAGCAGTTGGAATTCCTCGCTGCGGGGGCTGCCCGTGCGCCAGATGAGCGCGATTTGCCGCGTATCGGAGCTGGTCGTCAGAGGGCGCGCGACCACATCCGTACCGGTCAAAATACCGGCATCCAGCGCCATTTGCGGCAGCATCGTCCAGCCAAGGCCATTGTCGACCATCTGCACCAGCGTGTGCAGGCTGGTGCCGATCATCGCGGCGTTGCCTTTCAGTTCAGGCCGGTTGCAGGCGGCCAGCGCATGATCGCGCAGACAATGCCCGTCTTCCAGCATCAGCAGGCGGCCTTCATCGATGGCCGACGGGCGCACACTTTCAGGCGGATCGCGCGGGTCGTCCTTGGGCATGGCGATCAGCAGGCGGTCTTCGCCGATGGCGGCGCTTTCCACATCGCCGGTAGGGAAGGGCAGGGCCAGCAATACGCAATCGACCCGCCCGTGCTGGAGCGATTCGACCGCATCCGCACTCGTTTCCTCGCGCAGGAACAGCTTCAGTTCGGGCCGTTCGCGGCGCAGCCGGGGCAGAATCTTTGGCAACAGGAACGGCGCAATGGTCGGGATGACGCTCATCCGCACGGTGCCCGCGAGCGGCTTGCCTGCGGCCTGCACCAGCTCTGACAGTTCTTCGGCCTCCCGCAGCAAACGGTGCGCCTTCTCGACCACCTGATTGCCCAGCGGCGTGAACCGCACCACCCGCCGCGTGCGTTCCACCAGCGTGGTGCCCAGCAGCGATTCCAGTTCGCGGATGCCGGCCGAAAGCGTGGACTGGGAGACAAAGCTTGCCTCCGCCGCGCGCCCGAAATGCGAATGCTCGTGCAGGGCAACCAGATATTGGAGCTGCTTGATCGTGGGGAGGTAGGTGCTCACCCTGTCGGCCTAGTCCGCCTGCGCTGCCTCTGCCAGCGCGGCTTTGGTCTCGGCCCTGGCTTGTTTGGCGGCCTGTTTGCTGCTCGCCATGTCGTCCGCCATGTCATCAACATGGGTCATGTGCAGCTTTCCGTCGCGCACCGCGAAGGCCAGCTTACCTTCCACCAGATCGAGCGCGTCCTTGCCGAACACTTCGTAGCGCCACCCCTGCAGGATCGGCAGGTCACGCACACCGGCGGCGAGCGCTTCCATTTCGTTCGCCTTGGTCAGCAGGCGCGAGGCGATATCGATCTCGCGTGAGCGGATTTTCAGCAGCAGCTTGAGCAGATCGGCAACCAGCGCGCCTTCTTTGCCCAAAGGTGCCCCGCGCTTGGCCTTGGCGGGCATTTCGGATTTCGCCATTGGCTCGGCGTTTTCCAGAACCTTCATCAGCCGCTTGCCGATGTCGTTTTCTTTCCACGCATTGGACAGCCCGCGCACCTTGGCCAGATCGGCCTGTTTTTTGGGCGGATGGCTGGCGATATCGGCCAGCGTCTCGTCGCGCATGATCCGGCCACGCGGCAGGTTCTTGTGCTTCGCCTCGCCCTCGCGCCAGGCGGCCAACGCTTTCAGACGGCCCAGCACCTGCGGATTGCGCCCCTGCGCGCGAATGCGCTTCCAGGCATCGCCTTCATCGTTTTGGTAATTGGCTGGGTCAGCCAGCTTCTCCATCTCGGCATTCAGCCAGCCGCCGCGCCCGGTCTTGATCAGCTTCTTCAGGATCATGGGGAAGATCTGGCTGAGATAGGTAACATCGCCGATGGCGTATTCGATCTGCCGGTCGGTCAGCGGGCGGCGGCTCCAGTCGGTGAAGCGCGCGCCCTTGTCGATGGTCTTGCCCAGCCAGCTCTCGACCAGATTGGCATAGCCGATCTGTTCCGACTGGCTGATCGCCATCATCGCAATCTGGGTGTCGAAGATGGGGTGGGGCGTCTTGCCGGTAAAATTGTAGACAATCTCCACATCCTGCCCGCCCGCGTGGAAGATTTTGAGAACGTCCTCGTTCTCGGTCATCAGGTCCCACATCGGGGTCAGATCGATACCCTCGGCCAGCGGATCGACCGCAGCAGCCTCTTCCTCGTTCCCCAGCTGGACCAGGCATAGCTCCGGCCAGAAGGTGTTTTCCCGCATGAACTCGGTGTCGACGGTAACGAAGTCCGATTTTGCCATACGCCCGCAAAATTCGGCAAGCGTATCGGTATCGGTGATCAGGTCATGGATTTTCATCGTGGTCTTCTTTTCCCCTTGAGCGGAGTACCGCCCTCGCGCCGCGTGATCCGTGGCAAGCCCCAGCTTGACAAATTCCCACGCTTAGCCTGTTAGCGCGCGCAACATTGACGCTTATCCTCTATAGAGCGTCACCTAGCGCACTTCCGTGTGCCCTAACCTTATCCTTCGAGAATGGAAGCCGGTAAACCATGCACGCCTATCGTACCCACAACTGTGCTGCGCTCACCAAAGCCAATGTCGGCGAGACGGTCCGCCTGTCGGGCTGGGTTCACAAGAAGCGCGATCACGGCGGCGTTCTGTTCGTCGATCTGCGCGACCATTACGGCATCACCCAGATTGTCGCCGATGAAGACAGCGACGCGCTGCCAGTGCTCGACAGGCTGAAGCTGGAATCGGTCGTCACCATCGATGGCGAAGTGAAGGCCCGCGATGCCGAGGCGGTGAACGCAAACCTGCCATCAGGCGAAATCGAAGTCTTCGCCCGCTCTGTCACCATCCAGAGCCGGGCCGAGGAATTGCCGCTGATCGTCAACTCGGCGGAAGACTATCCGGAAGATATCCGCCTGAAATATCGCTTCGTCGATCTGCGGCGCGAGCGGGTGCACAACAACATCATGTTGCGCAGTCAGGTGATTTCGTCGCTGCGCCGCCGGATGCAGGATCAGGGGTTCTTTGAATTCCAGACACCCATTCTCGCCGCCAGTAGCCCCGAGGGCGCGCGCGATTACATCGTGCCCAGCCGTCTGCATCCCGGTCAGTTCTACGCGCTGCCGCAGGCTCCGCAGATGTTCAAACAGCTGCTGATGGTGGCCGGATTCGACCGGTATTTCCAGATCGCGCCGTGTTTCCGCGACGAGGACTTGCGCGCCGATCGCAGCCCGGAGTTTTACCAGCTCGATTTCGAGATGAGCTTTGTCACACAGGAAGACGTGTTTCAGGCATTGGAGCCGGTGCTCGCGGGCGTGTTCGACGAGTTCAGCGGCGACAAGACCGTGACCAAGTCCGGCGAATTCCCGCGCATTCCTTACGCCGAATCGATGCTGAAATACGGCACCGATAAGCCTGACCTGCGCAACCCGATCGAAATCAGCGATGTCGGCGCGCATTTCGAGAAATCGGGTTTTGGCCTGTTCGAGAAGATCGTCGGCAGCGGCGGCACCGTCCGCGCTATTCCGGCGCCAGGCACCAACGAGAAGAGCCGCAAGTTCTTCGACGAAATGAACGAGTGGGCGCGCAAAGAGGGCTTTGCAGGCCTTGGCTACGTCACCCGCAAGAGCGGCGAATTCGGCGGCCCGATTGCCAAGAACCACGGCACCGAAGGCATGCAGGCCATCTATGACGAGCTCGGCCTCGGTGAAAATGACGGCCTGTTCTTCGCGGCGGGCAAACCGAAAGAAGCGGCCAAGCTGGCCGGTGCTGCCCGCACGCGTGTGGGCGAGACACTGGGTCTGATCGAGGAAGGCTGCTTCAAATTCTGCTGGATCGTCGATTTTCCGATGTTCGAGTATGACGAGGAAGCCAAAAAGGTCGATTTCAGCCACAACCCGTTCTCCATGCCGCAAGGCGAGATGGAAGCGCTGGAAACCAAGGATCCGCTCGATATTCTGGCGTGGCAATACGACATCGTCTGCAACGGCTACGAGCTGTCCTCCGGCGCGATCCGGAACCACAAGCCGGAGATCATGTACAAGGCGTTCGAAATCGCCGGATACGACAAAGCGACAGTGGACCGCGAATTTGCCGGTATGATCGAAGCGTTCAAACTGGGCGCACCGCCGCATGGCGGGTCTGCGCCGGGCATTGACCGTATCGTGATGCTGCTGGCGGACGAGCCGAATATCCGCGAAGTGATTGCTTTCCCGCTAAACCAGAAGGCGCAGGACCTGATGATGGGGGCACCCAGCAAGGTTCCGCCACAGGCGCTGCGCGATGTGCATATTCGCACCATCGAACCGCCGAAGGATGCATCGGCGTAAATGAGAGGACGGAAGGCGGGCACTTGCGCAGCCCCCGTGCGTTCATTAGGGCGAAAGACAGATTTGAAAACTCCCACTGAGAGGGTCTGAATACTATGAGCGATACACCTGACCGCGTGCAGAAAATTGTTGTCGAGCATCTGGGTGTCGAAGCCGACAAGGTGACGCAGGAAGCCAGCTTTATCGACGATCTGGGCGCAGACAGCCTCGACATCGTCGAGCTGGTCATGGCCTTCGAAGAAGAATTCGGCGTGGAAATCCCCGATGATGCGGCGGAAAAAATCGCCACCGTCGGCGATGCCACGAAGTATATCGAAGAGAACAAGGGCTGATCTTGGGGCTAAGGGCCCCAACGGCACTTTCCCGGCTGATTTAGCCCGGGTACCGACAGGCCCGACCCGCAAGCCGGGCCGGGCCTTTCGTATTTTTGTGGCCCCATTCGGGTCTGATGGAGAATTCTGATGCGGCGTGTCGTCGTCACTGGCCTCGGCCTTGTTACCCCGCTCGGCGGGGATGTCGAAACCACCTGGAAGAACCTGATCGCCGGCGAAAGCGGTGCAGGGCAGATCACGCGGTTCGATACCGAAGGGCACAAATGCACCATCGCGTGCGAGGTGAAGGGCAAAGATCACCCCTGGGGATTCGACCCCGATAAGCGTGTGGATCACAAGGTTCAGCGGCAGGTCGATCCGTTCATTGTCTATGGCATCGATGCCGCCGGACAGGCGCTGGAAGATGCCGGCCTCACCGATATGAGCGAGGCTGAAAAGCGCCGCACGGGCTGTTCCATCGGCTCCGGCATTGGCGGCTTGCCGGGGATCGAGAAGGAATCGATTGTTCTGCACGAGCGCGGCCCGGGGCGGGTCTCCCCTCACTTCGTTCACGGCCGCCTGATCAATCTCGTCACCGGACAGGTCCAGATCCAGCACGGCTTCATGGGTCCGAACCACGCGGTGGTGACGGCCTGTTCCACCGGCGCGCACTCGATTGGCGATGCCGCGCGGATGATCCGTGACGATGATGCCGATGTGATGCTGGCGGGCGGGGCCGAAAGCACCGTCAATCCGCTGGGCATTGCCGGTTTTGCGCAGGCCCGCGCGCTCAATATGAGCATGAATGACCGCCCGACCGAAGCCAGCCGCCCGTATGACAAGGACCGCGACGGTTTCGTCATGGGCGAGGGCGCAGGCGTCGTGGTGCTGGAAGAATATGAGCGCGCGAAAGCTCGCGGCGCGACGATTTACGGCGAAGTGGCGGGCTATGGCCTGTCGGGCGATGCCTATCACGTCACCGCGCCGCATCCTGATGGCTTGGGCGCCCAGCTAGCCATGGAAATGGCGATGAAGAAGGCTGGGATGACCGGGGCGGATATCGATTATGTCAATGCCCACGGCACCAGCACCATGGCCGACACGATCGAACTGGCCGCCGTTATGCGTGTGCTGGGCAGCGATCTGGGCGGCGCGAGCATGAGCAGCACCAAATCCGCCATCGGCCACTTGCTGGGCGGTGCCGGCGCGGTCGAGGCGATCTTCTGCCTGCTGGCGATGCGCGACGGGGTGGTTCCCCCCACGCTCAACCTGCACAATCCCGACGAAGGCACCGAGGGCGTCGATCTGGTGCCGCTCAAGGCACGGGAACGCGAAGTGCGCGCCGCGCTCAATAACAGCTTCGGGTTCGGCGGTACCAACGCCAGCCTGCTGATGCGCAAGGTCGACTGACGCGATGAAAGGCTTGAAGGGTCTGGTGATCGCTGGGGCACTCGCGGCGCTGGCGGTGTTTGCCTGGTTCGGCTCCGGCTGGTGGGGCGGCGGCATGGTGGAGGAGGAGACATCCTTCGTCGTGCCATCGGGCGCGACGCTGACTTCGGTTGCAAACAAGCTGGAGGAGGAAGAGCTGATTGCCTCGGCGGACAGCTTCCTGCTGCGGGCAAAAATCCTCGGCAGCGGCGATCCGGTGAAGGCGGGCGAGTTTCTGATCCCAGAAGGGGCGTCGCCTGCCAGCATGCTCGACACATTCCAGCACGGCGATGTGATCAACCGGTTTGTGACCATTCCGGAGGGCACGCCGTCCATCATCGTGTACGAGAAACTGATGGCCGAACCGCTGCTGACCGGCGAAATACCCGTGCCGGTGGAGGGCAGCGTCTTGCCCGACACCTACAGCTTCGAACGCGGTGAAGAGCGCACAGCGGTCCTCGCCCGGATGCAGGCAGCGATGCGCAATTATCTGGCCGAGGCATGGCCCAAGCGCAAACCCGATATCGCGGTCGACAATATCGAGGATGCGGTCACGCTCGCCAGTATTGTCGAGAAGGAAACCGGCGTCGCGCGGGAGCGGCGAATGGTCGCGGGGCTTTATTCCAACCGGGTGAAAACCGGAATGCTGCTGCAGGCCGATCCGACGATCATTTACCCGATCACCAAGGGCAAGCCGCTCGGCCGCCGCATTCGCCAGTCCGAGATCGCGGCGATCAATGGCTACAACACCTACACCCGTGTGGGGTTGCCAACCGGCCCGATCACCAATCCGGGGCGGGAGGCGATTGCTGCTGTTCTTAATCCGGAGAAGACCAGCGCCCTGTTCATGGTGGCGGACGGCACTGGCGGTCACAAATTCGCCGACACGCTGGCCGAGCACAACGCCAATGTGGAGGAGTGGTATAACCTCCGCAGGGAACGTGGTGAAATGTGAGCGAGCGGGACGACGCTCCTTTCATCCTGACCGCACAACTGCCGCGCGACATGCACAGCTGGGCAACCGGCCTGCGAACCGCGCATTTCCCGCCCGAGCGGAATTATCTGCAAGCGCATGTCACGCTGTTTCACGCCTTGCCTGCTCAGTGCGGCGACGAGATATGCGAAGTGCTGGCGCGGCTGGCGGGCGAGGTTGCCCCGGTTCCGGCGCAGCTGCTCGGGGTCATGTCGCTGGGCGGCGGCACGGCGCTGAAACTGGAAAGCCCGGACATGCTGGCGCTGCGCGATGAAATTGCCGACCGGTTTCACGGTATGCTGACCGGGCAGGACCAGCACAGGCCGCGCCTGCACATCACCATTCAGAACAAGGTCACCTCCAAAGAGGCCAAGGCGCTGCAAGCGCAGCTGGAGGACGCAATCGCGCCGAGCCACTTTGCCTTTCGCGGATTTTCGCTGTTCCGCTATCGCGGCGGCCCATGGGAAGCGGTGCGGGATTTTGCGTTCCGGGGCCGTAATTGACCCCGTTGGAAAAGCTGTTGTTGACCGGCGGGAAGCACCGCCGTAAGAGCGCCGCCTGCCTGCCCTGCAGGGGGTTTCCCCTGCACGAGAAAGGGCAGCCGATGTGGCGGAGTAGCTCAGGTGGTTAGAGCAGCGGAATCATAATCCGCGTGTCGGGGGTTCAAGTCCCTCCTCCGCTACCATTTTCCATATTAATCGTTATTGCAGTGCACCATGAGTGCCGAAGCGACACTGCAAGCTCCCCCGCCTTTGGCTGAAATTCCGCGCGCCGCGTTGTTTCTCGATTTTGACGGCACTCTTGTGCCGATTGCGCCAGAGCCGGGACAGATAGCTGTCCCCGATGATCTGGCTGCGCGGCTGGTGCGGCTGGCCGGGACGGTGGAGCAGGCGCTGGCGCTGGTTTCGGGCAGGGCAATCGATGATCTCACCCGATTTGTCGGGTCACCGCCGCTTTACCGCGCGGGCTCTCACGGGGCGCATGTCATGGGGCCCAGCGGTGAAACCATCCGCGCTGCCGATCCGATTGCGCCGGAAACCAAAGCCGCGCTGAAGGACTATGCTGCCGAGCACGGGCTTTATTTCGAAGACAAGCCCCACGGTGCCGGCCTGCATTCGCGCAAAGTACCGGAGAAATTCGCCGCCATGGCCGACTTCGCCGCCGATTTGGCCCAGCGCCATGGTCTGGCGTGCAAAGCGGGCAAGCAGGTCGTGGAGCTGGTCCAGCCGGGCGCGGACAAGGGCGGGGCGGTGCAATTGCTGATGCAGCAGCCGGAATTTGCCGGGCGCACGCCGGTCTTCCTCGGCGATGATGTGACGGATGAGGACGGGTTTGCAGCCTGCGCCGATGCGGGCGGTTTCGGCATCGCGGTGGGCGAGCGGGTTTCACAAGGCGCGCAGTATCGACTGGACGGCGTGGACGAGGTGTATCAATGGTTGGATCTGTGAACGCTCCTGAAAAACAGTCCGCATTCGAAGCCACTCTCGACCTGTGGCCGATTGGCAATTGCCACGTCAGCGGGCTGATTGATGCACGCGGGGCGCTGGTGTGGGGCTGTGTGCCGCGCGTGGACGGAGACCCGGTGTTTTGCAGCCTGCTCAATGGTGACCGGCGGGACAGCGGCATCTGGCGCTTCGAGCTGGAGGGGCAGGTTTCCAGCACCCAAAGCTATATCCGCAACACGCCCATTCTGGTCACTCGGCTGGAGGCCGAGGACGGCAGCATTGCCGAGGTGCTCGATTTCTGCCCCCGGTTCGAAGGCAAGGGGCGGATGTATCGCCCGGTCGCTTATGGCCGGATCCTGCGCCCAATTGCGGGCAATCCGCGCGTGCGGGTGATCCTGAACCCGATGAAGAATTACGGGGCGGAGCCTGCGGGCACCACCCACGGCACGAACCATATCCGCTATCTGGTCGGGCGGCAGGCCATGCGCCTCAGCACCGATGCGCCGGTGGGCTATGTGCTGGAGCAGCGGACCTTCCGGCTGGAGGGCGATACGCATTTCTTCCTCGGCCCGGACGAACCGTTTGTCGGCAATTTGCGCGAGGAAATTCGCCGCATGGAGCAATCCACGCGCAGCTATTGGCAGCGCTGGGTGCGCGGGCTGGCGACCCCGTTCGAATGGCAGGACGAGGTTATCCGCTGCGCCATCACCCTGAAATTGTGCCAGCATGAGGAAACCGGCGCGATTGTCGCGGCGCTGACCACCTCGATTCCCGAAGCCGCGCATTCGGAACGGAACTGGGATTACCGCTACTGCTGGATCCGCGATTCCTATTACACGGTGCAGGCGCTGAACCGGCTGGGCGCGCTCGATGTGCTGGAGAAATATCTCGGCTATCTGCGCAACATTGTCGACAGCGCGAAGGGCGGGCAGATCCAGCCGCTCTATTCGGTGATGGGCGAGAGCGAGCTGGACGAGACTACGGCGGCGCATCTGGCGGGCTATCGCGGCATGGGCCCGGTGCGGCGCGGCAATGCTGCCTACAAGCAGATCCAGCATGATTGTTACGGACAGATCGTGCTGCCCACCGTGCAGGGCTTCCTCGACAAACGGCTGCTGCGCATTGCCGACGACCATGATTTCCAGAGCCTTGAGGAAGTCGGCGAGATGGCGTGGAAGATGCACGATCAGCCCGATGCCGGCCTGTGGGAATTTCGTACACGGCAGGAGGTCCACACCTATTCCGCCGTCATGAGCTGGGCGGCATGCGACAGGCTGGCCAGCACGGCGGGCCTGCTTGATAAGCCGGACCGCGCAAAATACTGGCGCGAGCGCGCCGACGCGATCCGCAAGACCATCGAAGACAATGCCTGGGTCGAGGCCGATGGCAACGGCCATGACGGTCACTACAAGGCCAGTTTCCAGAGCGATTATCTCGATGCCAGCCTGCTGCAGATGATCGATCTTCGGTTTTTGAAACCCGACGATCCGCGTTTCCAGTCGACTTTTGCGGCAATCGAGAAGGAATTGCGGCGCGGGGAGCACATGCTGCGTTACGCGGCAGAGGACGATTTCGGTGCGCCAGAGACTGCGTTCAATGTCTGCACCTTCTGGCTGATCGAGGCGCTGCATCTGGCCGGGCGCAGCGAGGAGGCGCACGGATTGTTCTGCACGATGCTGGGCCACACCACCGGCTCCGGCATGCTGAGCGAGGACCTGGATTGGGAAACGGGCGAGCTTTGGGGGAACTTCCCGCAGACCTACTCGCTGGTAGGTATAATCAATTGTGCCGGTTTGCTGTCCAAACCATGGAGCGAAATCCGTTGAGTCATCCCCGTTGAGCCGCCTTGTCGTCATCTCGAACCGAGTGGCCGTGCCCAAAGCGCGCGGGGCGGCTGGTGCGCAAGGCGGGCTGGCGGGAGCGCTCAATTCCGCGCTGAAAAAGCATAAGGGCGTGTGGTTCGGCTGGTCGGGAGAGGCGAACGAGGAGCGCGCCGGCACGATCAATATGCAGCGCCATGATGGCGTAACCACGGCGACCATCGACCTGACGCCGCAAGAGGTCGACGATTATTACAACGGCTATGCCAATTCGACGCTATGGCCGCTGTTTCACTACCGGCTGGATCTGACCCGCTACGAACGCGAAACCGCTAAGGGCTACGAAGCGGTGAACGAGCGCTTTGCCGAAAGCGTCACCCCGCTGATCGAGGAAGACGATCTGGTCTGGGTGCATGATTATCACTTGCTGCCACTGGGGGAGCGCTTGCGCTCGCGCGGGCTGAAGAACCGCATCGGTTTCTTCCTCCATACGCCGTGGCCGCCGACCCGGCTATTTGTCTCGCTGCCCTCGCATGAGCGGCTGGTGAAGACGATGCTGGAGTATGATGTGGTCGGCTTCCAGACGCAGGAATGGCTCGAAAGCTTCCTGCATTATTGCCAGAAAGAGCTGGGTGCCGAGGTCGACGAGGCCACCGGCAAGGTCACGTATGATGGCCGCGAATGCACCGCGCGCGCCTATCCCATTGGCATCGACTGGGACCATTTTCAGGCGCAGGGCGACACCGGAGAAGCGCGGCAGGCGTGCCAGAGGCTGCTTTCCTCCACCCGCCACCGAACCGCGATGATCGGCGTGGACCGGCTCGACTATTCCAAAGGCCTGCCCGAACGGATCGACGGCATCGGCCGGTTCTTCGACCAGAACCCCGAGCGTGTCCGTGATCTGGTCTATATCCAGATTGCCCCGCCGAGCCGCGAAGATGTCGACAGCTATCAGAAAATCCGCGGAGAGCTGGAGCAGAAGACCGGGCAGATCAACGGCGCGCGTTCGGAAGTCGATCTCGTGCCCATCCGCTACGTCAACCGCGGCTACAGCCATGCCGAATTGTTCGGGTTTTTCCGCGCGTCGAAGATCGGAATGGTCAGTCCGCTTCGTGACGGGATGAATCTGGTGGCGAAGGAATATCTCGCGGCGCAGGACCCCGAGGACCCGGGCGTCCTGATCCTGTCCCGCTTTGCAGGGGCGGCGGCGCAATTGCCCGAGGCATTGCTGGTCAATCCGCACAGTCCGGACGATCTGTCCTATATGATCGGAAAAGCGCTCGACATGCCAAAGGCGGAGCGTTTGCGCCGTTACGAAGCCAGCGTGGCGACGGTGCGGGATGACAATGTTCAGGCGTGGACGGAGCGCTTTACCGCCGATCTGGCCGGGTAACCGCCGTCAGACAAATCGCCGGGGCGCAGGCACGCTTGCCTCTTCCCATTGGACCCCGTTGCGCTCTGCGAGAAACGCCTCCAGCGTGCGGTGCCTTGGCCCCTCGGCACGCGCGGCTAGAACCTGGCGCACCTTCAGCATCAGGAATTGCGGATTGAACGGTTTGCGGACGTAGTCCTGGGCCCCGTTAAACCGCGCCTGCTCTTCGTCTTTCGCGCCGCTCATTGCGGTGAACATGATGACCGGCAAATCGTATAGCTGCCGCGAAGTGCGCATTTCCCGCAAGACCTGTGCGCCCGACATTCCGGGCATATCCTGATCGAGCAGCACCAGATCGGGCTGCCGCCATTTCAGCATTGTCAGCGCTTCTTCCCCGCTTGTCACCCAGCCGCAGGCATGGCCTTTCGTAATCAGGATTTCGGACGCCATTTCGGCGATGAATTCATCGTCATCGACAATCAGTATATGGGCCACTTTGTGCTCTTTCGATGCTGGTTCGGATAGCTTCCCGTGTAATCTGCGGATGCTGAGCAAAGGTGGCGCGGCGATTAGGTGGTGCTACGGATCGCCGAAATTCGCGCGGCGGTTGCCGCAGGGGGGCGGGCCTGCCACGACTGCTTGCATGATTCGAGAACCTTTCCTGCCGATGCAGGGCATTCACAATTTCCGCGACTATGGCGGCTACGAAACGCGCGATGGTGGCCGCGTGCGGACCGGCCTGCTGTTCCGCTCGGGCCAGCATGTGGAGGCGGAAGACGCCGATCTGGAGGCGCTCGATGCGCTGGACATCCGCACGGTGATCGATCTGCGGGGGCAGAGCGAGCGGGAGCGCAATCCGTGTCGCCGGAGCGATGGGTTCGATGCACAGGTGCTCATGCATCCCGGCGAAACCACCAGCAGCCCGCCGCACGAGGATGTCGGCGACACCATGCCCACCGGCGAATATGCCCGCCAGCGGATGATCGCCGTCTATACGCGGATGCCGGTCAACGACGCGATGATCTCCATGTTCGGGCGCTATTTCAAGGCTCTGGACGAGCGAGATGGCGGCAGCCTGGTGCATTGCTTTGCCGGCAAGGACCGCACCGGAATTGCCGCCAGCATGCTGCTGCATGTGCTGGATGTGCCGTTTGAAATGATCGAGCGCGAGTTTCTGCTGACCAACCATGCCCCCAGCGTCGAAGTTCTGAAACGCCAGTCTCTTCCGGGCATAGAAGCGCGTCTGGGCAAGCTGGACGAAGAATCGGTGCGTAACCTGATGGGCGTGCGCAGCGAATATCTGAGCACCTATCTCGATGCGGTCACGGCCTCTCACGGGTCCTTCGACGCCTATCTGGAGCAGGAGATAGGTGTGGATGACGCGATGCGCGCGCGGCTGAAGGCCCGCTTCGTGGAGTGACATTGCGGCGGCGGATACCCATATTCGCAGTCAACGAATTGAACATACGGATACAGACGACATGGCAACCCCGACGACTCACCGCACCAAAATGCTCATCATCGGCTCCGGCCCGGCGGGATATTCCGCCGCGATCTATGGCGCGCGCGCGATGATGGAGCCTATCGTGGTGCAGGGCCTCCAGCCCGGCGGACAGCTGACCATCACCACCGATGTCGAGAACTATCCCGGTTTTCGCGATGTGGTGCAGGGCCCGTGGCTGATGGAAGAGATGAAGGCGCAGGCCGAGCATGTCGGTACGCGGATGATGTGGGACACCATTGTCGACGTGGACATTGCCGGGGGCAGCCCGTTCCGCGCGGTTGGCGACAGCGGCGATATTTATATCGGTGACGTGCTGGTGATCGCCACGGGCGCGCAGGCCAAATGGCTGGGCGTGCCGGGCGAACAGGAACTGGGCGGCAAGGGCGTGAGCGCCTGCGCGACCTGCGACGGGTTCTTTTATCGCGGCAAGAAAGTCGCGGTGATCGGCGGCGGGAACACTGCGGTCGAGGAAGCGCTCTATCTGACCAACCATTCCGACGATGTGACGCTGATCCACCGCCGCGATGAATTGCGCGCCGAGAAGATTTTGCAGGAGCGCGTTTTTGCATCCGACAAGATCAATACGCTGTGGAACAAGACGGTCGATAGCTTCGAGGCGGGCGAAGACGGTGCGCTGCATCATCTGGTTCTGAAGGATACCGTGACCGGCGAAACCTCCACGCTGGAAGTTGACGGGGCGTTCGTCGCCATCGGTCACGCTCCGGCGACCGAGCTGTTCAAAGGCAAGCTGCCGATGGACGACACCGGCTACCTGCTGGTCGAGCCGGGCACGCCCAAGACTTCGATCCCCGGTGTCTTTGCCGCGGGTGACGTGATGGATCACACCTATCGTCAGGCGGTGACCGCTGCGGGAGTGGGCTGCATGGCCGCGCTCGATGCCGAGCGGTTCCTGGCAACGCTCGATTTCGCGAAGGACGAGATGCCAGAGGTCGAAGCGGCGGAGTAGAACCCCGCCGCTTCGCAAACTCTACATGTGAATGTCGAACACCTGAATGCTCGCGTGGAAGATCAGCGCGATCAGCACCAGGCTCGACAGAGCGAACAACACGAAGCGGGCCATCACTACATTGGCGGTTGCCTGAACCAGTGAATGCGCCACGCGCAGGCCGACATAGATCCACGCCAGCAGCGTATTCATATCGCCGCCCTGACCCGTGATCGCCAGAATGATTGCGGTGGCGTAGAACACCGTCGGCTGTTCATGCAGGTGATTGTAATTGTGCGCCTTTGCCTGAACGCTGGCAGGCAGCGTCTTGTCCAAAGTGCCCGGCACTGCGGCATCGTTGGGCGCGACATTGGCCTTGCTCATCGCCGGAATGCGGGTGGCATACATCCACGCCCACATGATCATGGTCCAGATCAGCAGAGCCACGGTGGGCTGCAGAATCGACATTTCATTCATAGCGGCAAAGCTCCGGGATCGAAGAAGAGGGTCGCGATCACGGCTCGCACGGCGAGCACGATGAGGGCGATGGTTGAAAGAAGGAACAGCAGAAAGCGCACCTTCAGCGTGTTGACCGTGGCCTGCCAGATTGAATGGACGATGCGCAGCGCAACGTAAATCCACGCCAGCGTCACGTCGATTGCGCTTGCCCCCATGATCGCAACGATGACGACAGCCGGATAGAAGATGGTCGGCTGCTCCATCAGATGCGTGTAATTGTGCGAGGGCCAGACCGCGCGCGGCGGCAATTTGTCATCCAGATCGCCGCCCCTCGCGCCGGCTTTTGCCTTGCCAAGATCGATGCCACCATCCTGCGCAAGATTCTTGACCGCGGGGAAGCGGGTGAAGGCGATCCAGAAGATCATTATCAGCGACCATACGATCAGCACGGCTGCCGGAGCGAGCATTTGAGCTTGCATGATGTGTGAAATCCCTCCCTGAATTGCGGGCCTAGCTGCAAGGGCAGCGCCGCATTGTCAATTCACAGTCAGCTGCCTGTGGAGATCGTGCGGGCGAAAGCAGCCGGATCGGCATTGCCGCCGGTCAACATTATGACCGTGTTTTCGTCCAGTGCCACCTTGCCCGCCAGCGCTGCTGCAAGGGCGGCCGCACCGCCGGGTTCGACCACCAGGTTGAGGCTGCGACACGCAAAACGCTGGGCCGCACGCACTTCATCGTCGGTCACGGTGACGCCCGGCTGGCTGCGTCCTTGCAGCACATCCAGATTGATCTGCTTGGTCGCGTCGGGTTGTAGAGCATCGCAGATGGTCTTGGGCTTGGGATCGCCGACCTGGACGATTTCTCCACGCTCCAGCGCTTGTCCGACCATGTCCCAGCCTTCCGGCTCCACCGGCACGATTTCGGCTTCGGGGCAGGCGAGGGCGAGGCCGGCCGCCAGTCCTCCGCCGCCGCAGCATGCGACGATGCGCGAGGGCTCGCGCCCCATCTGCTTGGTCAGCTCCACGCCCGCGCTGCCTTGCCCTTCGATCACCCACGGATCGCCAAAAGCATGCACCAGCGTGCCGCCTCTCTCTTCCAGCAGCCGGGCTGCCACCTCGTCGCGGTCCTCGCCGGGCCGGTCATAAAGCACTATTTCCGCCCCCAAGGCGCGTGTGCCCTCCAGCTTCACCTGCGGCGCATCGCGCGGCATCACGATGGTCGCGGCAATGCCCAGCCGCCGCGCTGCCCAGGCCACGCCCTGCGCATGGTTGCCGCTGGAGACTGCAACCACACCTTTGGCCTTCTCCGCATCGCTCATCGCGGAAAGCCGGTGCCAGCCCCCGCGGATTTTGAACGCCCCGATGGGTTGCAGATTCTCTGCCTTCACGCGGCACTGTGTGCCCCGGATTTCCACCGGCAGCAGCGGGGTGGGTGGAAGGATTGCGGCAATCTTCCCGGCGGCTTCGAGGACGCCTTCATGTGTGGGAGTGCGGATCATATTGCCCTCCTAGCGCATTGGACTATGTGAGCCGCAAGCAATTTTCACGGGAGCTATCCATGTCGTCCAATCCTGCCACAGTCCCCGCACCCGTTCTCGTCATTGGCGCGGGCGGCGTCAGCTCGGTGTGCGTCCACAAGATGGCCATGAATAGTGGCATCTTCGGCGACATCCATCTTGCCAGCCGCACCAAGTCGAAATGCGATGCGATTGCGGAGAGCGTGAAGGAGCGCACGGGGCAGGGGGTCAGCACTTACGAGATCGACGCGGAAGAAGTGCCCGCCATGGTCAATCTGATCCGCAAGGTGCAGCCCCGCCTCGTAGTGAACCTCGCTCTGCCGTATCAGGATTTGCCGATCATGGATGCCTGTCTGGAGGCGGGCGTGCATTATCTCGACACAGCGAATTACGAGCCGAAGGACGAGGCGAAGTTCGAATACAAATGGCAGTGGGCCTATCATGACCGGTTCAAGGAAGCGGGCCTGATGGCGCTGCTCGGCTCCGGCTTCGATCCCGGCGTGACCAGTGTCTTCACGATGTGGCTGAAGAAGCACAAGCTGAAGACCATCCGCCAACTCGACATTCTCGACTGCAATGGCGGCGATCACGGGCAGGCGTTTGCCACCAATTTCAATCCCGAAATCAACATCCGCGAAGTCACCGCGCCCGCGCGGCATTGGGAAAATGGCGAATGGGTAGAGACACCCGCAATGCAGGTGAAGACGGAGTTCGACTTCGATCAGGTCGGCAAGCGCAATGCCTATCTGATGTATCACGAGGAACTGGAGAGCCTGAGCAAGTTCATCCCCGAGCTGGAGCGCGCGCGCTTCTGGATGACCTTTGGCGATGAGTACATCAAGCACCTGACCGTGCTACAAAATGTCGGCATGACCGGGATCGAGCCAATCAAATATCAGGGCCGCGAAATCGTCCCGCTGCAATTCCTCGCCGCTGTTCTGCCGAAGCCCGAAACGCTGGGCGAGACAACCACCGGCAACACCAATATCGGCTGCATCGCCACGGGTGAGGCGCGGGATGGGTCAGGCGAGAAGACGTTCTACATTAATAATATCTGCAGCCACGAGGCGGCCTACGAAGAGACCGGCAACCAAGGCGTCAGCTATACCACAGGCGTTCCCGCGATGATCGGCAGCGCGATGATGCTGACGGGCGAGTGGTCCGGTGACGGCGTGTTCAACATGGAAGAATTCGACCCCGATCCCTTCATGGAGATGCTGAACGAACACGGCCTGCCTTGGAACGTCGTGGAGATGGACGGGCCGGTCGGGTTTTAAGCCCATGATAATTGGATCAACCACGATCGAGGCTGTCGAGGGGAACATCGTCAAGATGGAGTTCGACGCGATTGTGAACGCGGCAAACTCGTCTCTGCTGGGAGGCGGCGGCGTGGATGGCGCGATCCATCGGGCGGCCGGCAAAGAGCTCGTCCACGAATGCCGACTTCTTGGGGGGTGCAAGACTGGGCAGGCCAAAGTGACAAAAGGCTATGATCTGCCGGCGAACTGGATAATTCACACTGTCGGTCCGGTTTGGCGAGGGGGCGAAAACGGTGAAGCTGAGCAACTCGCTAGCTGTTATAGCGAGTCGCTCAGCCGCGCGCTTGAAATCAGCGCGCGAACAATTGGCATCCCGGCTATCTCGACTGGCATATTCAATTATCCGCTGGCGAGCGCGGCGCAGACTGCAGTTGCGACCATCTCGGCATTTGTCGAACAGCATCCCGAGGCTTTTGACCGGATCGCTCTGGTTTGCTTCGATGAGCAGGCTACCGATGCTTTTACAAAAGCGATGAAAGCTTTCTAATGGAAACCAAAGCCGGAGATCCGGGCGCTTTTGCGCATTTCGACCTCAATCGTGTCGATAGTCCCGCCTTCGTGGTGGACGCGGCCAGATTGCGGGCCAACCTGCAGATCCTCGCCGAAATCCGCGACGACGCGGATATCAAGATGCTTGCGGCGCTCAAGGCGTTTAGCATGTTCTCGGTCGCGCCGATGATCGGAGAATATCTCGACGGGACCTGCACCAGCGGCTTGTGGGAGGCACGGCTGGCGTCGGAATATTACGACGGCGAAATCAGCACCTATTGCGCGGCGTACAGGCCGGAGGATCTGGAAGAGGTCTGCCGACTGTCCGACCATGTAATCTTCAATTCGCCTGCCCAGATGGCGCGCGCGGCCCTGATCCTCGATCAGGCAGCGGTGACCGGCGGCGATGTCAGCGTGGGCCTGAGGATCAATCCGCAAGTGCCGACCGGCGAAGTGGCGCGCTACGACCCCTCCAGTCCGGGCAGCCGTCTGGGCTTCCCGCTCGATCAGCTGGCCGAAGAGCATATGGAGGGCGTAGAAGGCATTCACTTCCACAATCTGTGCGAGCAGGATTTCGAGCCGCTGGCGCAGACGTGGGGCAAGGTGTTCGACGCCATCGAGCCTTGGTTCGGGCAGCTCAAGTGGATCAATATGGGCGGCGGGCACCACATCACCCGCGCGGACTACCAGCGCGAGGAACTGATCGAGTTTCTGCGCGACGCGAAGGAAGACACCGGCGCGGAAATCTATCTGGAGCCGGGTGAAGCGGTGGCGCTGGATGCGGGCATTCTGGTGGGCACCATTCTCGATACCGGCGTCAACGAAGTGCCCTTCGCCATCACCGATGTCAGCGCGACCTGCCATATGCCGGATGTGATTGAGGCTCCGTATCGGCCTGCAATGCTGGGCGAGGAAGGGGGAGGGGGGCAGCCTCCCGTCAGGCTGGGCGGCCCATCCTGCCTCGCAGGCGATGTGATCGGCGATTATCATGTGCCGGGCGGGGCAGAGGCCGGGCGGCGGATCGCGTTTCTCGACCAGGCGCATTATTCGATGGTGAAGACCAACACGTTCAACGGCGTGCCACTGCCCGGCATCTGGCTGTGGGACAGCGAGACCGACATGCTCGAGCAGGTGAAGGAATTCGGCTACGAGGATTTCCGCAACCGGCTGAGCTAGAGCCCGCTAGCGCGTAAATCCGAAATCCTTCTGCACCGATTTGGCCAGTCGTCCCATCGAGGCGAATTGCCCGGCGCATTTTTCCACCATGAAGCGGTCGCTTTCAGGGTTCATCGTGCCGCCTTCGAACATATTGCCGCTGCGCACGGCGACCAGAATATCGCCCTCGACAAACAGCGAGCAGATGTCCTTTCCCTCGAAGGATTTCTCCAGTTCCAGCAGGCGCTCGACATAGAGCGGATCGACCAGATAGCGCGCCTCGGTCTGGTCGTCGCTCCACACTTCGAATGTGTCGTCGAAATCGGGATGGACCATGTCGACAATGTCGAGCCGGTGATCGCCGAATTTGACGCTGTCCTTGCGCCCTCCGAACCACTTCTTGTGCTTGCCTGCGCGTTGCAGCAGCGTGATGCCGTGGAAGGTGCGGCCCGACCCGATCCGCAGGATGGCGCCGCGAAACACCGTGACCCAGCGTCGGTTCTTGCCCGAGCCGCGCCGTTCTTCCAGATGCGCCTCGTGCAGCTTGAACGCGTGATCGCCCAGAGTGCCGGACCAGAAATCCTCCACGCCGGACCGGTCGCAATCGGGCAGCAGGCCGAATTGCTCGGCCAACTCGTATTCGCGCCCCTTTTCGCCGTCGTGTTCGTAGGTGAAGCCCAGCGCCTCGGCGATGCCTTCATTGATGCCGATTTTGACGCGCTTCTTGGCCGCAGCGATCGGCTTCCACACCCACACCCCGATAAAGGTCACCACTGCAAAACACGCCCAGATCTTCAGGCCGAAATCCACCGGGACCAGAATCAGGCCAAGAATGGCCAGCGGACCGGCAATCATGGCCGCCTTCCAGGCACGGTCCCAGGCCTCGCCCTTGGCAGCCTCGCGCTCTCCGCGCTGCTCCTGCAGAAACGTCCCCAGTGATCCGGCCATCAGCCGGTCGATGTCAGGCACTTCGACCAAATTTCTTGACCCCTTGGTAATCGTGTGGTGCCAATATACACGGGTCGGGACAAGATTGGGGTTAAAACATGTGGACGGCAATCATCATTCTGGGCGTGCTCGCGCTCATCGCTCTGCTGGTAATCGGGATTTACAACCGGCTGGTGGGGCTGCGGCAGAACGTCCAGCAGGGCGTCGCCGATATCGATGCGCAATTGCGTCTGCGGCATGATCTGGTCCCCAATCTGGTTGAGACCGTGCGGGGCTATGCCAGCCACGAGAAGGAAACGCTCGATAGTGTGATCGCCGCCCGCAACAAGGCGGCGCAGGGCGAGGTCAAATCGAGCGACGAGGCGCAGTTCAAAGTGGCGCTCGATAAGCTGCTGGCGCTGGGCGAGGCCTATCCGGACCTTAAGGCGAACGTCAATTTCCAGGAATTGCAGCGCGAATTGTCCGATGTGGAGGACAAGCTCGCGGCTTCACGGCGTGCGCTGAACGCGGCCGTCTCGCGGTTCAACACGGCGCGGGAGAGCTTTCCTGCCATCCTGTTCGCCGGCGCTCTCGGCTTCGAACAGGCGGATTTCCACCGTCTGGACGACAGCGAAGAAGGCGTGGTCGATCAGGTGCCGGATATCTCATTCCGCAAGTAGCAGACTTGCGGTTGCGTCCGCACAAATCCGGCGCGTTTCTCAGCCTCTATTCATCGCGCGTGGGGCATAGCCGCACCGTCCGTTCACGCCTTGCGCAGTTTCCAGTTGCGCACGCGATATTCGCCGACTAAAGGCCCGCGACCTGCCGACAATGTCCTTTGATTCCAGAGGGCAGGAACTCGGTGCCAGGGGGACGCGTATTACTGACAGCAGGCCCGCCACAGGGCCTTATTTTTCCATCGTATCGACCGGGGGTCTCTTGAGTTGCACAATTCTGCTGACGCACACCCCGTCTATTCCGATGCGGTGGCTGTCGTCCGGGCGCTGAAGCCGGACGAACCTGTCATTCTCAACCGTCCGCATGCGGCCACGCGTGCCGCGCGGTTCTTCATCGAGAAGTTTCCGGGCAAATCGCTCTATGCGGTGAAGGCCAATCCTTCGCCCGATCTTCTGCGCACTCTGTGGGATGCCGGCCTGACGCATTATGATGTCGCCTCCATCGCTGAGGTGCGGCTGGTGCGCGCCACACTGCCCGATGCGACATTGTGCTTCATGCATCCGATCAAGGCCCCCGGCGCGATCCGCGAGGCTTACTTCAAGCACGGCGTGCGCACTTTCAGCCTCGACAGCCATGAAGAGCTGGCGAAGATTGTCGATGCCTGCCGCGACGAGGAAGGCAATCCGGCACAGGATCTGCGCCTGTGCGTTCGTCTGCGCGTCTCCAGCGAGCATGCCGCGCTGTCACTGGCCGCCAAGTTCGGCTGCGATCTGACCGAAGCACCCGCTCTGCTGCAGGATGCCCGCCAGCATGCGGACTGGCTGGGCGTGTGTTTCCATGTCGGCAGCCAGGCGATGAGCCCGTTCGCTTTCGTGCAGGCGCTGGACCGCACCCGCGCGGCGATTGCGGAGGCCTCCGTTGTGATCGACATGATTGATGTCGGCGGCGGCTTTCCCAGCGTCTATCCGGGCATGGAGCCTCCGCCGCTGGAGGACTATTTCCAGATTATTCACCAGCACTTCTATGCGCTGCCCATCGCCTACAATGCGGAATTGTGGTGCGAGCCGGGGCGGGCGCTGTCGGCGGAATATTCTTCGCTGATCGTGAAGGTGGAGAAGCGCCGCGGGGCGGAGCTATATATCAATGACGGCGCCTATGGCGCGCTGTTCGATGCCGCGCATGTGGACTGGAAATTCCCGGTCCGCGCGCTGGAAGACGATCTGATCAAGCCGCCGATGGATTTTGCGTTCTACGGGCCGACTTGCGACGATGCTGATTACATGCCCGGGCCCTTCGCCTTGCCGGAGGACATGCAGGCGGGCGATTATATCGAAATCGGCATGCTGGGTGCCTATGGCGCGGTCATGAAAACCAGCTTCAACGGCTTTGATGCGGCCCTCAGCGTGACCGTGACGGACGAGCCGATGGACAGCCTCTATCGCGGCGACCGCGCACGGCCCGAAAGCGACAACGTCGTCAATCTGTGGTGAGGTCTGGCTAGAAGCCGGGCTTTAAATTCCGGCTTCGACCGCAATCCGCACAAGATCGGCGCTGGAAGTGAAGCCAAGCTTCTCCATGGCCAGACCGCGATGCATCTTCACGGTTTTCTCCGATAGCCCCAGCTCGGCGGCAACCTGTTTGTTGCGCAGGCCCGATGCGACCATCCGCGTCACTTCGAACTGGCGCGGCGAGAGGGTCTTGAGAGCCTCTGCAGCACGCTGCTGGCGACCGATAGAGACACTGCTGTCGCCTTCGGCAATTTCGACCTGACTGCCGAGGAAATATTGCAGCTGATCCTCGTCGCCATAGATCGGGGCGACCAGTACCGCATTGCGGAACGGGGTGCCGTCTTTTTTGTAATTCAGGATCTCGACCAGAACCGGCTTATGCTCGCGCACGCCTTCGCGGATTTTCTCGGTCAGCCACGGCTCCGTACCGCTGCCCGCAAGGAAGCGGCAATTGCGGCCAACGCATTCTTCTTTGGAAAATCCGGTCAGATCCTCGAACGCCTTGTTGATGGCAATCAACGGATTGTCCGGCAGTCGCGGATCGGAGACCACAGAGGCAATCGGGCTGCCTTCAATCAGGTCGAGAACCCATTGCGGCGGCGGGTCGATCTTTTCAGCCGGGACGGCTGCGGGATCGGACGAGGAGGTTCCATCGTTCATGAACCGTATATTGGGCCGATTCGCCGTAAAATCAACGGGGCAAACGACGTTCTAGCCAGCTTGGTTTCCGCCGACCTGCACTTCCATGAACTGCGGTTTGCTTTTCGCAGGGCCGCCCATGGCTTCATGCGGATAACTGCCGTCGGGCAAGGCGGACAGGGGCATGCCTGCTGCCGCTAGGGCATAGGGCGATACCCGGTGCCGCGTGCACAGACCTCCGGCGCCATCGCTGACCAGCGGAGTCTCGAATTCGACAGCGATGAAACTGTCGTTCGATCGCTTGACTTCGCACACGGCCAGCTGGCCTGCGCCCAGATCGAGCACGAGCGGCGTGCCCACCGGCACACCCATGATGCCTTCGATCCGCGAACCGTTGGTGGAAAGATCGCGCATGGTCGCTCGGTAATGGTGGTCTTCGTGAATGATGCCGATTTTGCGGAAGACGGAGCGGCGCTCACGGCGATGCAGATCAGGGCCTTCGGGCTCGATTTTGAACTCGCCGCTTGTGATGCGCTGCAGAATGACTTCCTGTTTCAGCGCTTTGGAGAACAGCCAGCCCTGGATCAGTTTCGCGCCCTTGTCGCGCACCACTTTCAGCTGATCGAACGCCTCCACGCCCTCGACCGTGGTTTCCATGCTGAGAGCATTGGACAGGCCCACGATGGCAGCGATAATCTTGGCGCTGTTCTGCTCTTCCTCGGTGCAGGAATCGACGAAGCTGCGGTCCACCTTGATCTTGTCGAACGGGGCCGAGCGCAGATAGCTGAGCGAGGAATAGCCGGTGCCGAAATCATCGAGCGCCAGACGCACGCCCAGGCCCTTGAGGGTCTTGAACGTTTCTTCCGTCGCGTCGGTGTCGCCGAGAAACACGCTTTCGGTCAGCTCCAGCTCCAGCCGTCCGGGGTCGAACCCGCTTTGCGCCAGAACATTGGCCACCACGTCGGGAAAGCCGCGATTGGCGAATTGCATTGCGCTGACGTTGACGGCGACATTGACGGTGCTGGGCCATTGGGCTGCATCTTCGCAGGCCTGACGCAGGGCCCATGCGCCCATCTGGTTAATCAGATCGGTTTCTTCCGCCACCGGAATGAACAGGCCGGGGCTGACAAAGCCGCGCTCGTGATGCTGCCAGCGCATCAGGGCTTCCATGCACACGACTGTATTGTCCTGCGCGTTGACGACCGGTTGATAGTGTAATTCCAGCTCGCCCGCCGCCAGCGCATCGCGCAGATCGTCGAGCAGGGCCTGACGTTCCTGTTCCTCGTCTTTCAGGTCGGATGCGTAGAAGCGGAACTGGCCGCGCCCGCCGTTCTTGGCAGCATACAGGGCAAGGTCCGATGCCTTGGCCAGATCCTCGCGCTCCAGCCCGTCATAGGGGGCAATCGCGATGCCGACAGAGGTGCCGATAACCGCGCGTTTCTCTTCCTCCAGCGGGTAGGGCTGGCTGACGATAGCGATGATTTTTTCGGCCAGCTCGCCCAGCGTGCCCCGGTCGTCGAGATCGGGCAGGATGATCTGGAATTCGTCGCCACCCAGACGGCCCACTGTGCCGCGCTCGCCAACCACGGATTTGATCCGATCAGATGCCTGCACCAGTACGCTGTCACCGGCGGCATGGCCCATCGTGTCGTTCACATGCTTGAACTTGTCGAGGTCCAGCATCATCAGCGCGCAGGCGCGTTCCGCCTTGCGATAGGAGGCGAGAATGCCGTCCAGCCGCTTGTTCATATAGTGCCGGTTCGCGAGGCCGGTGAGGGAATCATACTCTGCCAGCTTGCTGTCGATCAGCTCGCGCTCATACGCGACCGTCACGTCTTTCGCCTGACCGCGATAGCCGATGAAGTTGTTGTTCGCGTCGAATTTGGGATGCGCGGTCAGCGTCCACCATGCCTGCTTCACATCATGGCGCGATTTGCCCAGCGCAAACCGGACGGTGAGGCCCGACAGTTTGTTATGTGCCTTGAGCTGGAAATTGAACGGCCGCTGCGATCCGCCATCGGGATTGTCGGCATCGGTTTCGAACAGGGCGACCACCGGTTGGCCGATCAGATCGTCCAGTTCGCGGCCCACGGACTGCGCGGCGGCTTCGGTCAGATAAACCAGTTTGCCTTCAGCGTCGCTGGCCCAAATCCATCCGATCCCGGCCTGCTCGATATCCTGCATGACTTCCAGACGCAGCTTCGCGTCCTGCGGGGAGGGTGCGCTACGCGCGCTCGCCCCATCGCCTTCGGCAGGCGCAGCGCCGCCGTTACCGTCAGCGCGGTTGCCCAAATTCTGAAGGATTGAACGCATCGACATCGCTGTGCCGACCTACCTTTCTAGTGACCCAGTAGAGTCACCATTAGGCAGGATGTGGTTACCAAGCCGCTAAGGATTTAGCGAAAATGAGCGTGATTAACGGCTTAAGGCGCAAAAAACGGCGCGTCTCCGGCGATGGTCACACGCTCCATCACGCGGCGCTGCGGGAAGTAGTCGCTGACGGCCAGATGCTGGCACACGCGGTTGTCCCAGAACGCCACCGAGCCGGGCTCCCAGCGGAACCGGCACTGGATTTCGACATCCATGGCGGTCGCATAAAGATGATCGAGCAGCCAGCGGCTTTCCTTGGCCGATACTCCCTCGATATGGCTGGTGAAGGCGGTGTTGACATAGATGACCCGCTTGCCCGTTTCCGGGTGTGTCCGGATCACGGGGTGGGTCTTGGGCGGGAAGCGCTCGTGCAGGTCGGCGGGCGCTTCGTTCAGGCGGCGGGCAAACACACGGGCGATATCATGCACCGCCGTCAGCCCCTCGCAGAAACGCTGCATCTGCGGGCTGAGCCGCTCATAGGCGAGATGCATATTGGCGAAGCATGTATCGCCGCCAACTTCCGGCACTTCCCGCGCCAGCAGGATCGAACCGAGTGAGGGTTTTTCGCGCCAGGTGACGTCGGAATGCCAGTTGTTTTCCTGGCCCTTGCTCTTCGGGCCATGGGCAATCCGCAGAACTTCGGGATTGGGCTGATCCTTGGGCGTAGCCGGATGCACTTCCAGATCGCCGAAATGGCGCGCAAAGGCGATGTGCTGTTCCTGAGAGAGGCTCTGGTCGCGGAAGAAGATCACCCCGTGTTCCAGCAGCGCCTGCCGGATCGCCGGGACGGCATCGGCAATGTCGGCTGCGCCCAGATCAACTCCGTGGATTTCCGCACCCAGAGCCGGTGTCAGTGGCCGGACATCCAGTGATGCCCTGCCGTGCTCGCTACTGCGTTCGACCGCTGCTGTCGCCGCTGCTGTTGCCATCGTGTCTCTCCCTCGGTGCGCAGAATGCCCGCGAAGGCGGCCGAGAGCAAGAATTGGCTGTCAGTCCTGCTCCGGCGGCGTGCCGGCAAGCGCCAGCACCGCTGCATAGCCCGCGCGCATTCCCCGCAAGGTGTCCTCGCGCGGCAGCTCGATATATTCGTCGAGCGAATGCGCGCCGAATTCGGTCCCGCCCGAGCCGAGGGTGAGGGCAGGGATCCCCAGACTCATGGCGATATTCGAGTCGGTCGATGCAGCGGAGAATTCGGGCGCGAAGCCATGCGCGGAGTAGGCCGCAAGCGCTGTTTGCGCGATGGCGCTGTCTCCGCCGCCACCGCCTGCGGGCCGGTCGCCGATCAGCGTGTTCTCGACGGTCAGCTCTCCTTTGGAGGTCAAACGCCGGGCGTTTTCCTGCACCACGGCGCGCTCGGTCGCGGCGAGATATTCGCGGTCGAGCCGAGCCAGTTCTTCGGGCGAGAAACTGCGCAGATCGACCTGCAATTCCACGACATCGGGGATCGAATTGATCGAGCGCCCGCCACTGACCATCGAGGCTGCGTACGAGGTGGGCGGATCGGAGGGCACTTCCAGCGCGTAAAGCTCCTCCACCGTGCGCGCCATTGCGCCCATCGGATTGACGATTCCGAAATCGGAGAAGCTGTGCCCGCCCGGCCCGCGGAAGGTGGTGCGGTAGCGGCGCGAGCCGACGGCGGAGGCGATGATCTCTTCGGGGTCCAGCCCGTCAAAGGACAGGAAGGCTTTTACTCGTCCGGCATAGTCGCCCTGAGTCATCAGATAGCGCACGCCGCGCAGATCGCCCGGGCCTTCCTCACCCACCGTGCCGACAAACAGGATGTCGGTTGCGGTGCGCAGGCCGCTTTCCTTCATCGCGCGGGCATAGGCGAGAATGACGGCCAGATTGCGCGTCGCATCGCCCACGCCGGGCGCGGTCAGCCGGTCGCCCTCGCGGTTCACGGTGACGTCGGTTTCGATCGGGAAAACCGTATCGAGATGGGCGGAGACCAGGATCACCGGCCCGCGCTCCGCACCCGATGGGAGCAGGGCAAGCACATTGCCTTCCTCGTCGCGCGACGCGTCGGCAAACCCGGTATCGCGGAACATGGCGAGATAGGCCTCTGCGCGCGGATCCTCGCCAAAGGGCGGGGCGGGTATTTCGGTCAGCAGGATGGTTTCGTCGACCGTGCGCTCGAATTCGGCATCCAGCATCGCTGCCCCTGCGACATAGCGCGGATCGGACAGATCGATCGAAGTAACGCTGTCCTGCGCAGCGCCCTGCGCCCCGCCAAATGCCAGCAGGATCGAGCCGAGAAGCACTTTCACAAAGCCGCTCCGCTGCGCCACCCGCCGCATCATTCGAAGCCTACGAAGGTTGCCGCCTCCGACACTTCACGCCGCGTGATCTTGACCGGATTGGCGGGGAAATCGGGATCGGGCCAGCCCATGGCGACGGCCTTCATGATGACCTGATCGTCGGGGATATTGGCATGCTCGCGCACAACAGGCGATTGCATGATGCCTTGCGAGTTGATGACGCAGCCAAGGCCCCGGCTCCACGCGGCATTGACCAGCGCCGTGGTGACCGCGCCGCAATCGAAGACAGTGTCATCCGCGTCGGACAATTCCTTGTCATAGGTCACGATGACGCAGACCGGCGCATCGAACTGGCGGAAGCCCCGCAGCACCCAATCCTGCCGCTTCTCCTTGTCGTCGCGCCCGATGCCCATGGCTTCGAACAGCTGGATCGCGCAGCCAACCTGCCGGTCACGGTGGACGCCCTGGAACGGATGACCCTTGCGAAACTCGCGGCTGTCCGGCTCGCCTGCCAGAATACGCTCGGTGTTGCCCTTACGAATCCGGTCGAGCGGTTCGCCCGAGATGACGTGGAAATGATAAGGCTGCGTATTCATCGACGAAGGCGAGCGCATCGCCATCGCCAGCACTTCCTCGATCAACGCCTGCGGCACCGGCTTGTCGAGATAGCCACGGATCGACCTCCGACCGTGCACGACTTCATCATATTGCATATAAATCTCCGGCCCGGCGGGCACCGTATTGATAGAGCGGCGTTCATGCGATCTAGCAAAACGGTGCTGGACCGCAATGGTCAGCGACCGACAAATCCGGAGCCGATCACCGTCAGTTTCTGACCGACATTGGGGCCATCGTTGACCGTCGTGACCAAATCAAGGGCAAAGCCAGCTTCGTTGCCTCCAGGCCCGAAAAACGCACCGCTTATGCGACCAACCTCGGCACCGGAATCGTCTGTGAAAGTGCCGATGAAAGTCCCGTCATCTGCTGTCACGGTAGTCGCACGATAGGAGCCAAATTCGGTTGGCTCCGTTCCGGCATTCGCAGGTCCGCGCTCGCGGCCGCGCAAGTCCAATCGGAATGAAAGACCATTCTGGGATAGGTTCGCGATCACGGTAGACGAATTTGTGTTCCAGACTGTGTCCTCGTCTGTGCGGATCCGCCCGCTAAAGAAGCCCTCTTCGTAACGTCCAACGGCAGGCGGATCTTCGGCCAGGGTTCGAACACCCAAGGCGCAGAAAAGCAGGAACTTCTTGGTCGGGCCAATATTAGCCGGTTCGAAAACGGTGTATCGTCCAAAGTCTGACTGTTTGCCGCCAAGTCGAGGGGCATTGAAAAAATACTCAGACGTGGAACCATCAAAAACCCAGTATTGAAAGAGCGGCGGCTCCCTGCGGCTAAGGTCGAAACTGCTAAAGCTATAACGGCCCCCGCTTAATATCGGATCGGGAAAGCCCTCCGCAAGAAGGGTGTAAGAACTATTGCGATCAGCGAAAACCAATCGCGGCACGCCAAAAGCAGGCGTAGGATAGGGGTTTCGGGCATCATCATCGTGTTCCGATCCAGCGCAAGCGAGATCGAATTGTTGGTCCCCTTCGAGCTCCGCGTAAGTGGTGTAGGTGGGAGTTGGACTGGGAGTGGGGGTCGGCGATGGAGATGGCGATGGCGATGGGCTGGGCGCGGGGCTCGCGGCGGGAGGAGGCGTCGGAGCGGGGCTTGGCGACGAAGAGTCATCGCCCCCACAGGCCGCAAGGCTACATGCCGCTGCAGAAAGCAAAAGGAGGTTCGTTCGCTTGTTCAATGTATTTCTCCCGCTTGTATTCATGTCCGCTATTTCGATACGCGCGCTGAAAAAGTTGCCCCAGTGGCCTCCAAGTATTTCGTGCGCAGATGGGATTGATTAACAAACGAATAGGATAAAGCGAAGAAATAGAATCGGCTGGCAAAAAAATTCTCGGCCACTGCCATGCCCGAGCGCAAACAAATCATAGGTTCCCGAGTGATAAAGTGCGCGGAAACTGAGAAAAGAGACTAAGCCGCCTCGGCCAATTCCATGTCCATCCGGTCCCAGATTTCCACCAGGGCATCGGTCAGCTCGCGCATCATCGCTTCGGTATGGGCCGGGCCGGGCGTGAAGCGCAGGCGCTCGGTGCCGCGCGGCACAGTGGGGTAATTGATCGGCTGAACGTAGCAGCCATATTCGGCCAGCAGGATATCGCTGATCTTCTTCGCGCGCACCGGATCGCCGACCATCAGCGGGACGATATGCGTGGTGCTGTCCATCACCGGCAGGCCCGCATCGCGCATCATCTGTTTGAGCATGCCCGAATTGGCCTGCTGCGCATCGCGCTCCTCGCTGGAGGACTTGAGATGCTTCACCGATGCCAGCACGCCTGCGACGAGGGCAGGGCTGAGCGAGGTGGTGAAGATGAAACCCGGAGCATAGCTGCGGATGCAATCGACGATCTTCGCGTCTGCGGCGATATAGCCGCCCATCACGCCGAACGCCTTGCCCAGCGTACCTTCGATAATATCGATCCGGTCGGCGGCTTCGTCGCGTTCCGAAATACCGCCACCGCGCGCGCCATACATGCCCACGGCGTGCACTTCGTCGATATAGGTGAGGGCGTTGTACTTCTCGGCCAGATCGCAAATCGCGTGAATCGGGGCGACATCGCCGTCCATCGAATAGACGCTTTCAAAGGCAATAACCTTGGGTGCGTCGATATCCTCGGCGGCGAGCAGCTCTTCCAGATGCTCCAGATCGTTGTGGCGGAACACCCGCTTCGGGCAGCCCGAATTACGGATACCAGCGATCATGCTGGCATGGTTCAGCTCGTCGGAGAAGATCACGCAGCCGGGCAGCAATTTGGCGAGCGTCGACAGCGTCGCGTCGTTGGAGACATAGCCGCTGGTGAACAGCAGCGCGCTTTCCTTGCCATGCAGGTCGGCCAGCTCGTGCTCCAGCTCGACATGATAATGCGTGTTGCCGCCGATATTGCGGGTGCCGCCGCTGCCCGCGCCGACATCGTGCAGCGCGTCTTCCATCGCGCCGATCACCTTGGGATGCTGGCCCATGGCGAGGTAATCGTTGGAGCACCACACCGTGATCGGCTTCGGCCCGTTATGCCCGGCAAAGCACCGCGCATTGGGGTATGCACCCTTGTTGCGCAGGATGTCGATGAAGACGCGGTAACGTCCCTCGGCATGGAGGCGGTGGATCGCCTGGTCAAAGATATGATCGTAATTCATCGCTTTTCCGCTGGCGCAGATAGGCAGGATTTCCGCCAGTTTCCAGCGCGATCTTTGCGAACGATTCGCGTTAAGCGTGCTTAAAATCGATCAATCTGATCGAAGCCGTAGCTGGACATGGTGGCGCGCAGTTCGTCGGGCAGCGGGTCATCGCCGGTCACCAGCATCCGGTCCGGCCCGCTGCGGGCAAATTCCTGCCCCTCGACCAGCGCCGCGACCCTGCGGGCGATCCCCTCCGCCCCGTCGATCAGCGCCACGTTTTCACCAAAGGCCTGCGCCAATTCATCCCTCAGCAGCGGGAAGTGAGTGCAGGCGAGCACCACGGTGTCGAGATCGCGGCCCTCGGGTTGCAGAGTCAGACCTGTGCAGGCCTCCGCCACATCGTCCACCGACACCGTCTGCCCGCGCAATTTCGCCTCGGCCAGCGTGACCAGTTCGGGTGCGGCATGGCGCAACATGGTTTTACCCACTGCATGCTCGCGCTCCAGATCATCGACATAGCTTTGCCGGATGGTCGCCTCTGTGCCGAGGATGCCGAACACGCCGGTCTTGCTCGTCTTGGCGGCGGGCTTGATCGCAGGCACCGTGCCGACAATCGGCACTTCCAGCACATCGCGGACCATGGCCAGTGCGATAGTGCTGGCGGTGTTGCAGGCGATGCATATCAGACGCGGCTGAAGGCGCTCGCTCATTCGGCCGAGCAGCCCGCAGACCCGCGCAGCAATCTCCGCCTCGCTCTTGGTGCCATAGGGCAACCCAGCAAAATCGGCAGCGTAGATCAGCGGAGCATCCGGCAGGGCAGCGCGCACGGTGGGCAAGATCGACAGCCCGCCAACGCCGGAATCGAACAGCAGGATCGGGGCCGAAGGATTTGTCATGACACTGAAAACCGCTCATCCTGAGCCTGTCGAAGGATCGTCCTTCGTCTTCCGGCGCTGCGCCTAGAATACAATGCTAGAATACAATGCAACCCTTCGACAAGCTCAGGGTGAGCGGTTAAGGGTCGGGCATGGAAGCCTGGATACCAGCCCTTGTGGGTTATCTCATCGGATCGATTCCGTTCGGTCTGCTCCTGACCAAAGCCGCCGGAATGGGCGATGTGCGCTCTATCGGCAGCGGGAATATCGGCGCGACCAATGTCCTGCGCACAGGGAACAAGGGGCTGGCCGCTGCCACCCTGCTGCTCGATCTGGGCAAGGGTCTGGCCGCGGTGCTGATCGCCGGGCACATCTGGGGCGAGAAGGGCATGGCCTTTGCCGCTGGGGCCGTGGTGCTGGGCCATTGCTATCCGATGTGGCTCAAATTCAAAGGCGGGAAGGGCGTGGCGACCCATGCCGGTGTCGCCTTCGGTCTCGGTTGGCCGCTGGGTCTGGTCTATGCCGGTATCTGGCTAAGCACGCTGGCGATTTTCCGCATTTCCTCGCTCGCCGGAATGGCCGCTGTGGTGGCGGTTGCTGCTGCTGCGCCGCTGCTCGGTTATCCGCAGTTCTTCCCGGTTCTGGCCGCGATTGCCGCGCTGATCGTCTATCTCCACCGCGAGAATATCGTCCGTCTGGCAAAGGGTGAGGAACCGAAGGTCGGCGCGGGCAAGTGAGCGGCAGGTGAGCCTCTCCCAGCCCGAAGCTTTCGCCCGCATCCGCCTGCTGCGCAGCCCGCGCATCGGGCCGGTCAGCTACGCACAATTGCTCGCCCGGTTCGGCACTGCGGTGGAGGCGCTGGAGGCACTGCCTGACCTCGGCAAGAAAGGCGGCAGCACCTACCGGCCCGCACCATTGGGCAAGGTGGAGCGGGAGGTCGAGGAGGTCCGCAGGGCAGGCGCGAAATACCTGTTCCACGACCAGCCCGACTATCCCGCGCTGCTGGCCGAAATCGGCGGTGCTCCGCCCATCATCACCTATCGCGGCGACCTGTCGCTGGCGTCGAAACCGTGCGTCGCCATGGTGGGCGCGCGCAATGCCAGCGCGGCGGCGGTGAAGCTGGCGCGGGATTTTGCGCAAGGCTTGGCGGCGGAAGGGTTCACGGTGGTGTCCGGCCTCGCTCGCGGCATCGACGGGGCGTGTCACGAGGGGTCGTTTCCGCGCACGATAGGCGTGATCGCCAGCGGGATCGATATCGCCTACCCGCCGCAGCATACCGACTTGCAAGAGCGCATCGCGGGCGAGGGCCTGCTGATCGCCGAGCAGCCGCCAGGTACAGAACCGCGCGGCAGCCACTTCCCCAGCCGCAACCGGATCATCGCCGGTCTGGCAGGCGGCACGCTGGTGGTGGAGGCGGCGGTCAAATCCGGCAGCCTGATCACAGCGCGGCTGGCGGGCGAGGCGGGGCGCGAAGTCATGGCCATCCCTGGCAGCCCGCTGGAGGCCCGCAGCCACGGCTGCAACCACCTGATCCGCGAAGGCGCAGTGCTGGTGCAAGCGCCCGAAGACGTGGCCGAACTGATGCGCGGCTTCGACGGACAGCCCCGCAGCACGTTCCGCGAAGCCTCGCAGAACTACGATTACGCGCCGGAGGACTTCGCAGAGGCGGAACCCGCCGACATCGCCAGCCTGCTGACCACCGCACCCGTGGCCGTGGACGAACTCATCCGCCAATCGGGCGCGGGTGCCGCCGCAGTGCAACTGGCGCTGCTGGAACTGGAGATCGCCGGGCGGCTGGAAAGGCACGCGGCGGGGAGGGTGAGTTTGAAGTGATGGACGCGGATCAACCGGAGTCGCTAGCCAGTTTCGTTGCAAGAGACTGGAAACTTGTCAGACAAGAAGTCACATTTGCATCGCTGTTTGTGATATTGGTGACAGCCGTCTTCAGCTTTCTAGACTTATATTTCTACGAATTGGATTCGCTCTATTATCTCGTCGGTCTCGTAGTCTGGGTCGTGAATTACCTTCTCTTCGTCCGGCTTATGGAGCGAGCCGGGCTTTTGGAGGATGGGCAAACGACAGGCATCGGAACTTACTTTGTGCTTGGGCTGGCAACCGGCATTCCCATCATTCTCGCAGGAGTGTTCTTCATTCTTCCGGGTGCATATTTGCTGATGCGCTGGTTGCCTGCATATGGCTGGGCGATGACGACCTTTGGCGGGGTATCCAACGCGATGCATTGGTCTTGGGAGGCCACATCAGCGCATCAAGCCCTTTTGAGCAAAGCTCTGATCGGACCGGTGCTGCTGTTTATCTTCGCAATCTTGATCTGGGCGCATTACGCTTTTGTCTACTATGTCGAATGGGACTACTCTTTCGCCTACGAGTTGGTGACCAGCATCGCAGCGAACGTCTCCGATGCTGTCAGCCGGGTCTGGCTTACGGCAACGAGTGTGACCGCATTCGGGCTCGTCTCACAAAATGGCGGGCGTTCGGCCCCCGACATAAACGCTTGAAAAGGAAAGCGGGGCCCCGGATCAAGTCCGGGGTGACGAGGAAAATATGAAAAGCGACAAGCGTGCCTCTTGGACCAATACCTCGTGGGGGTTAGCGGCAGTCCTTATTGGGTTCGCAGCATGGATACGTTTCACGATCTGGCTATTGCCAGACATCGACGGCTTTGTCGGGGCGGCGTTTGTCGCAATGGAGGTATTTGCGAAAACAGCGTTTTGCATTCTCGGATTGTTCATGGCCGCAGGTGCTTGGGTCGATGCGAAGCCGCCCACAGCTATGAAGCGCCTGTTCATCTTGATTGCAGCGGCTGTAGCGCTCGCCATTTTATTTTTGCCCACTTGACCCCTACGCCAAACCGACCCCACCTTCGCGCGTATACGCACACGTAAGGGAATACCCACACCACAATGCAACTCGTTATCGTCGAATCGCCTGCCAAGGCGAAGACCATCGAAGGCTACCTCGGCAAGGACTTCAAGGTTCTCGCATCCTATGGCCATGTCCGCGATCTGCCGCCCAAGGATGGCAGCGTCCGTCCGGACGAGGATTTCGCGATGGATTGGGAGCTGTACCGGGACAAGCAGAAGCGCTTCAAGGAAATCAGCGATGCGGCGAAGGGCGCGGATAGGCTCGTCCTCGCCACTGACCCTGACCGCGAGGGCGAGGCGATCAGCTGGCATGTTCAGGAGCTGCTGAAGAAGCGCAAGACGCTGCCCACCAAGGTCGACCGGGTCACCTTCAACGCGATCACCAAGAAGGCGGTGACCGAGGCGATGGGGGCGCCCCGCGAGCTCGATCAGCCGCTGATCGATGCCTATCTGGCGCGCCGGGCGCTCGATTACCTGTTCGGCTTTACGCTCAGCCCTGTGCTGTGGCGCAAGCTGCCCGGCGCGAAATCGGCGGGCCGCGTGCAGTCGGTCGCCCTGCGGCTGGTGTGCGAGCGGGAGCGCGAGATCGAGGCTTTCCGGCCGGACGAATACTGGTCCATTGTCGCGAAGATGGAGCAGGACGGGACCGCCTTCGATGCGCGGCTGGTCAAATATGACGGCAAGAAGCTGGAGAAGCTGACGCTGGGCAATGAAGGCAGCGCCGCTGCCGCGAAGGCAGCAGTGGAGCAGGGCCGCTTCACCATCGAGGAGGTCGAGACCAAGCCGCTCAAGCGCAATCCCAGCCCGCCATTCACCACCTCTACCCTGCAGCAGGAAGCCGCGCGCAAGCTGGGCTTTTCCGCGAGCCACACCATGCGGTGCGCGCAATCGCTGTATGAGGCAGGCGCGATCACCTATATGCGGACCGACGGCGTGCAGATGGATATGAGCGCGATTATGGCCGCGCGCGATGCCATCGTGGAGCGCTACAGCGAAGAGTATCGCCCGGAAAAACCGCGGTTTTACAGCACGAAAGCGAAGAATACTCAGGAAGCGCACGAGGCCATCCGCCCGACCAGCTTCCTGAAGAAATCGGCCGGTTCGGGCGATGAGGGCCGCTTGTATGATCTGATCTTCAAACGCGCGATGGCCAGTCAGATGTCCACCGCCCAGCTGGAGCGGACAACCATCACCATGCGCGATGCGACCGGCCAGCACGAACTGCGCGCCACTGGTCAGGTGGTCAAATTCCCTGGCTTTCTGGCGGTCTATCAGGAAGGCTTTGACGACCGCGAAGAGGACGAGGACGGCCTGCTGCCCACCATGCGCAAGGGCGATACGCCGGCCAAGAAGGACGTCGAGGCCAACCAGCACTTCACCCAGCCGCCGCCGCGTTTCTCCGAAGCGTCGCTGGTCAAACGGTTGGAGGAACTGGGCATCGGGCGTCCGTCCACCTATGCCAGCACGATCCAGACCCTGCGCGACCGCGACTATGTGCGGATGGAGAAAAACCGTTTCTTTGCAGAGGAATCGGGGCGCCTGCTGACAGCGTTTCTGGAACGCTTCTTCCCCAATTACGTGGCTTATGATTTCACCGCCGGAATGGAGGACGAGCTCGATGTCGTCTCCGACGGGCGCGAGGAATACAAGGTGCTGCTCGCCAAGTTCTGGCAGGATTTCAAACCCAAGGCCGACGAGGTCATGGAGAAGATGCCGTCCGAAGTCACCGAGGTGCTCGACGAGTATCTCTCCGATTTCCTGTTCCCCGAACGCGCGGACGGGAAGGATGCGCGCTTCTGCCCGCTCTGCGAGAAAGAGGGTCGCGAGGGTGGCCGTCTGGCGCTGCGTGGTGGCCGTTACGGCGCGTTTGTCGCCTGCGCCAATTACCCCGAATGCAAATTCACCCGCCGCTTCGCCCAACCGGGCGCGGACGGGGAGGATGCCGCCGAGGACGCGGTGCTGGGTGAGCACCCGGTCACCGGCCTGCCAATCGAGCGCAAGACCGGCCGCTTTGGCCCCTACATCCAGATGGGCGAGGGCAAGGAAGCCAAGCGCGCGAGCATTCCCAAGGATCTCGACGGGTTCGATCTGGAATGGGCGATCAAGCTGATCGACCTGCCGCGCATCGTGGGAGAGCACCCCGAGACGGGCAAGGAAATCGAGGCCGCCATCGGGCGCTACGGACCCTATCTGCGGCATGATGGCAAATACGCGAAACTGTCCAGCACGGTCGATGTGTTCGAAACCGGCATGAATGCGGCGGTGTCGCTGCTGGCCGAGGCCGCCAATCGCAAGGGCGGTGGCAGGCAAAAGGCCGAGCCGATCCAGACCTTCAAGGAACACCCGACCAGCGGCGGCGAGATGAAGGTCCTGCCGGGCCGCTATGGCCCCTATGTGACGGATGGCACCAACAACGCCACCATCCCGAAAGACATCAAGCCCGAGGACGTGACCGAAGCGCAGGCGATCGAACTGATCGACGCCCGCATCGCCAAGGGCCCGCCAAAGAAGAAGGGCCGCAAGAAGGCGGCTCCGAAGAAGAAACCGGCAGCGAAGAAAGCGCCTGCGAAGAAGGCAGCGGCGAAGAAGAAGCCTACTACGAAGAAGAAGGCTCCGGCGAAGGCAGCGGCCAAGGAATGACCCATCCCCTCGTCATTGCGAGCGCAGCGAAGCAATCCAGAGCGGGCCGCGCCAACTCTGGATTGCCGCGTCGGCTCCGCCTCCTCGCAATGACGAGACTAGGGGGAAGTTGAGGTGGGCAAAGAACGCTTCGAGCGACACAAACAACCCTGGACCGGCGAGGAAGCAGGCAAACTCAAGCTCCTCGCGGGCAAAGGGCAGGGCATTAAACAGATCGCCAAGGCCCTGAACCGCAGCGAGGAATCGACCAAAAGCTTCGCCAAACAGCAGAAAATCGCGATTGCGAAGAAGCGGTAGTAAAATTCCTCCCCATTTTCACGTAGTGCAAATGGGGAGGTGGCAGACGCCGCAGGCGGCTGACGGAGGGGTACTAGTGCCGAGGCCCAGAAGACCAAGAAACATCGCGAAGGCTCGCAAGCTTCGGAGCGAAGCCTCGCTTCCCGAACGCCTGCTCTGGCGCGAACTCCGCCAGCAGCAGGACATCAAATTCCGCCGCCAGCATTCGATCGAGCCATACGTGCTCGACTTCTACTGCGCTTCGCTGAAGCTATGCATCGAGATTGACGGCATAGCGCACGACATGGGCGATAAGCCGCAGCGTGATGTGGAGCGGGATGCGAAGCTCTTGGAGAGTGGCATCGAGACGCTGCGATTCACCGCGTCCGAAGTGCTGGCCGATCCAGGTGGGGTGGCCGACAGCATTGTGCGCTTATGCGAAGCTCGCAAACCCCTCCGACCCGAAGCCTGACGGCTTCGGCCCACCTCCCCAAATGGCTTCGCAATTTGGGGAGGGTCTGGGACCTCACCCCTTCCATTCCAGCCCGATCTCTTCGTACACCTCTTTATCCTCGTCCCACTTTTCATCGACCTTCACGTGGAGGAACAGGTGGACTTTCACGCCCAGCATCTCTGACAATTCCTTGCGGGCAGCCTCGCCGATGCTTTTGATCATGCTGCCGCCTTTGCCCAGCACGATGGGTTTCTGGCTCTCGCGGCCGATCACGATTTGCTGGCGGATTTCCACGCTGCCATCGGGGCGTTGGGTGTAGCTTTCGGGGCGCACGGCGCTGTCATAGGGCAGCTCGTCATGCAGCTGCTGATAGAGCTGCTCCCTGGTGATTTCGGTGGCTAGCAGGCGCTCGGACGCATCGCTGACCTGATCTTCGGGATACATCCACTCGGCCTCTGGCATCATCCCGGCGAGCGCATCTTTCAGTTCGGGCACACCGTCGCCGGTGAGGGCGCTGATGAAGTAGATCTCGGCGAACTCGGCCTTGGCATTCAGGTCCTCGGCCAGCGCCAGCAGCGGTTCCTTCTTGGCCTTGTCGACCTTGTTCAGGACGAGGATCTTGCGCTCGGGCCGTTTGGCCAGCGCCTCCACGAGCGGCTCCAGTTCGTGCCGCCGCTGCTTGATCGGATCGACCAGCAACAGCACGGCATCGGCGCTTTGCGTGCCGTCCCATGCGGCGGTGACCATCGCGCGGTCCAGCTTGCGCTTGGGCGAGAAGATACCGGGCGTGTCGACCAGAATCATCTGAGTCTTCGCATCCGCGCTCTCATGCAAGGCAATGCCGAGCATCCGGGCGCGGGTGGTCTGCGCCTTGGCACTGGTGATCGCGACCTTCTGGCCGACCAGCTGGTTGACCAGCGTGGACTTGCCGGCATTGGGCGCGCCAATCACCGCGACCATGCCGCATTTCTGCTTTTCCTCGCCGCTTTTCCCTTCGCTGCGCTGCGGCGCGGCTGCGGGCGGCCGGTCGGCCTTGCCGTCCCCGTCGGGGCCGGATGGTGTGGTTTGGGAAGTATCAGTCATAAATATTTTCCGCTCATCCTGAGCCTGTCGAAGGATTGTCCTTCTGTTTCGGGCACAGCGCTAAAAGAAAGTACAGCCCTTCGACAAGGCTCTCCTGAGCCCGTCGAAGGGCTCAGGGCGAACGGGGGAGTGGGGCAGGGATCAGCCAAACCGCTCCATAAAGGCTTTGGCGGCAGCCGTTTCTGCTTCGCGTTTGCTGCCGCTGGTCGCCTCCGCCTGCCCGACCTTGGGCACCGTCACGCGGACCGTGAATTGCAAAGCATGATCGGGGCCGGACCGGTCGACCAGTTCATACACCGGGCCACGCCGCTGATTGCCGGCGGCCCATTCCTGCAGCGCGCTTTTGGGATGTTTGGAGCGTCCCGTATCACCGTCCATCTGGTCTGCCCACAGCTCGTGGATGAGCGCGCGCGTGGCATCGAATCCTGCATCCAGGAAGTTCGCGCCCAGCAGCGATTCGGTGATGTCACCCAGCACATTGGTGCTTTTCGCCGCGCCATCATCGCGCGCCTGTTTGCCCAGCAGGATATGTTCGCTTGCGCCCAACCCGCTGGCAACCGCAGCGCAATTGCTCTTGCTCACCAATGCATTCAGACGCTGCGCCAATTGCCCCTCGGCCCCCGGGTTGCGCTCAAAAAGCCAGTCAGCAATCGTCAGGCCCAGCACGCGGTCGCCGAGAAATTCCAATCGCTGGTAATCGCTTTTCGCCCCGGTGCTGCCATGAGTCAGCGCGGCCAGCCACAGCGCTTCGTCCTTCACGGTGAAGCCGCTGGCGGTCAGCCAATCGCGGGTGTCGGGGGTGAGCATTGGGGCCGGGGCAGGGGTTGTCATAGCCCGTCCCCTATACGCTCCCAGCGGGTTGCGGAAAACCATGAACCGGGGCGAAGCCATTCTGCGCCGCCATCGGTGGAGAACACGATGCTCTCCGCACGGCCCACCAGCAGCGCTTGCGGCACCAGACCGACGCCCCCGGCAGCCTCTGGCCGGAACCGGCTGTCCTGCGAATTGTCGCGGTTGTCGCCCATCAGGAACATCGCGCCTTCCGGCACGGTCACTTCGGGAAAATCATCCTGCGGCAAACGCCCGAAATCGAGCACTTCGTAGGTGCGCCCGCCGGGCAGGCGCTCGCGGTACCGTGTGTAGCTGCACAGGATGCGGCCATCGGGCTGACGTTGGCTCCGGGCGGCCCAGGCACAGCGCGTATTGGCCGAGACGGGAATGCGGAAATCGCCCAGCCTGACGCGCGGCAGGGGCTCTCCGTTCAGGATCACCTGCCCGCGCCGCATCTCCACCGTGTCGCCGGGCAGGCCGATCGCGCGCTTGACGTAATCGGTGCCGTCGATCGGGTGCTTGAAAATCACGATATCGCCGCGCTCGGGCTGGGCGGCGAACCAGCGGCCCGGAATGATCGGCAAATCGAACGGCAGCGAATTGCTGGTGAAGCCATAGGGCCATTTCGACGCGACCAGGTAATCACCGTTCATCAGGCGGGGCAGCATGCTCTCGCTGGGAATGTTGAACAGCGAAAAGGCAAAGCTGCGAAAGGCCAGCGCAGCCAGCGCGACCAGCAGGATGAAGCGCAGAAAACTGCCGGGGGTCTCGCTGCGGTCCCCCGATTCCGGAACATTCGTATCCGGGCTTTGCGTCTTTTCATCCATCGCCGGGGTCTTTAGGCGAGCCATGACCAGCGGCAAAAGGAAAACGGCAGATTATGACTTCGAAGATCGATCAGGCCTGGACCACCATCCAGTCTCACGGACAGAAAACGCTGGAGGAATTGTTTGCCGCCGACGCAAACCGCGTCGGGAAACTCTCGGGCCGGATCGAGTGGGGAGAAGAGCTGACGGCGGGCGGTATCCTGTTCGACTGGTCGAAAACGCATCTGGACGACGCGTTGCTGGACGGTTTCGAGGCGCTGGCCGAAGCGCGGGGCTTTGCCGACAAACGCGCCGAATTGCTGTCGGGCGCGGTGATCAATGTCACCGAAGGCCGTGCGGCTGAGCACACCGCCACACGCGGCACGGGCGCGGACGCCAGCGTGGAGGAAGCGCAGGCGCTGCTGCTGCGCATGAAGCTGCTGGTCGAGGCAATCCATCAGGGCGCTCTGGGGGAGATCAAGCATCTCATCCATATCGGCATTGGTGGCAGCGCGCTCGGCCCCGCATTGGCGGTGGATGCGCTGACCCGCGATCTCGCTCTGGTCGATGTGCATGTTGTGTCCAACATTGACGGTGTCGCGCTGGAACAGGCCTTCGCCGCGTGTGACCCGGCGACCACGCTGGTCGCCGTGGCGAGCAAGACCTTCACCACCATCGAGACGATGACCAATGCCGCCAGCGCGCTGAAATGGCTGGGCGATAATGGCGTGGACGATCCGGGTGGCCGGGTGGTCGCGCTCACCGCCAATCCGGACAAGGCGGTGGAGTGGGGCGTCGACGAGACGCGCGTTCTGCCCTTTATGGAAACGGTCGGCGGGCGCTATTCGCTGTGGTCCAGCATCGGCTTTCCCGTGGCGCTGGGCGCCGGCTGGGACGAGTTCGAGGCGATGCTGGCGGGCGCGGCGGCGGTCGATGCGCATTTCGCGAGCGCAGAGGGGCGGGCGAACCTGCCCCTGCGCGCGGCATTTGCCGATCAGTATTATTCCCGCGTGCGCGGCTGCCAGACGCGGGCCGTGTTCGCCTATGACGAGCGCTTTGGCCTGTTCCCCGATTACCTCCAGCAGCTGGAAATGGAGAGCAACGGCAAGCGCGTGACGGTAGAGGGCGAGCCCGTCGATGGCCCGACCGCCGCCGTGACTTGGGGCGGGGTGGGCACCGATGCGCAGCACGCGGTATTCCAGCTGCTCCATCAGGGCACCCATCTGATCCCGGTGGACTTCATCGCCAGCATTGCGCCGGGCGACGAACTGGACCCCGCGCATCACCGCATCCTGCTGACCAATTGCTTCGCCCAAGGCGCGGCGCTGATGGCCGGCGGCAATATGGCAGCAGACGGCAAAGACCCCGCCCGCGCCTTCCCCGGCAACCGCCCCAGCGCCACCATGCTGGCCGACGATCTGGACGCGGCGGCGCTGGGCGCACTGATCGCCTTCCACGAGCACCGGACCTTCGCGAATGCGGTGCTGCTGGGGATCAATCCCTTCGACCAGTTTGGAGTGGAGTTGGGGAAGAAGATGGCGACCGACATCGAAGGCGGCGAGGCAGAGTTCGATGCGAGTACGAAGGCGCTGTTGGAGGCGGCTGGGTTGGGGTGAGATTACTCCTGTGTATCGGCTTGCCCAGTGAGCTTGGCCAAAAAGCCGATTTGCAGCACAGATTTCGGCCTCCCGAAAGCCTTATTTTTTGGGTCACAGCGTTTCGACCAGTTTAGAGTGGCCAGCCCGCTGAGCACGAGCGCAACCATAATGCCGAATGCAATCATAACGATGGCGATACCAAAGAATACGCTCATCTTTGCGGCACTCTCTCGCCCACACTCATCGCGAACGCGTCGTGCATATCCTTCGACAGTCGTTCGACGAGTGGCTCGAACGCAAAGCCTCGTTTTCCGGTAGGCAGCTTGACAGCTTTCATGAGACCCTTGTCCCGGAGCTTCTTAGTCGCACGCTGAACCGTCCGTGGGTCCACATCCATGCGCCTTGCGATGATTGAATTTCGCGGAAAGACAGTGGAATCGGGACTCCACCAATGTGCGAGCAGGTTAATCAAGACCAGCATCTCAGTCGGGTTCAACGCATATTTCGTCTGAAGGCGTAGCAATGAGATTGGGACAGCAACCCAGCCTGAACCTCGGCCAACCGCCTTACCCCACTTCTCAGCGACCGTATCTTTGGCCTCAAGAGTGTTCGCGTCGTCTGGTCGCGTGCTTTCGGTGGTGGAGGGTTGATCTGCCATGTGTGGCCAGTTAGCAGTCGATGGAAATAAGAAAAGGGGTCTATATCCATAGGTGACATATCTGTCGCAAAAACTTTCTTGAGGTCTCCGCACTGGACGCCTCGAGCAGTCTTGTCGTATCTCATTTGTGCAAGCCGCCAAGACCGCCTAGGTCCACCCAATGACCTTCCAACTCACATTCGCCATTGCGTGGGCCCTAATCCTCGGCCTTGGCGGCGGGCTGCTGACCAAGATTGGCGACTGGTATCACAATCTGGAGAAACCCAGCTGGCAGCCGCCGGACTGGCTTTTTGGGCCGGCTTGGACGATCATTCTCGGGCTGGGCGCGTGGGCATTTGTGCTTAGCTGGAATGGCGCCGCAACCGATGCCGAGCGCACGTTTCTGATTGCGCTGTATATCGTCAACGGGGTGTTCCATTTCCTCTGGTCGCCGCTGTTCTTCACAATCAAGCGGCCCGACTGGGCGCTGATCGAGGTGCCGTTTCTGTGGGCCTCGGTGCTCGCCCTGTGCGTATTTCTTCGGCCCATGTCGGAAATCGCCAGCTGGATGATCGTGCCCTATCTGGTGTGGGTCAGCTTTGCCGCGATCCTCAATTGGAAGATCGTGCAGCTCAACAAGCCGTTCGGGGCTGC